>NZ_CP109787.1:127500-2527500 GCF_025857195.1 Leisingera thetidis
TGGAGGCCCCTTGAGGGCTGACAGCGTACCTTTTGTATAATGGGTCATCGACTTGGTCTCACGAGCAAGCTTAAGCCGCTAGGCGGAGGCGCAGCGAAAGCGAGTCTTAATAGGGCGCATGAGTTCGTGGGATCAGACCCGAAACCGAGTGATCTAGGCATGGCCAGGCTGAAGGTGCGGTAACACGCACTGGAGGGCCGAACCCACATCTGTTGAAAAAGATCGGGATGAGCTGTGCCTAGGGGTGAAAGGCCAATCAAACTCGGAGATAGCTGGTTCTCTGCGAAATCTATTTAGGTAGAGCGTCATCCGAATACCCCGGGGGGTAGAGCACTGGATGGGTAATGGGGCCCCACAGGCTTACTGATCCTAACCAAACTCCGAATACCCGGGAGTACTGGATGGCAGACACACGGCGGATGCTAACGTCCGTCGTGGAGAGGGAAACAACCCTGACCTCCGGCTAAGGCCCCCAATTCATGGCTAAGTGGGAAAGCAGGTGAGACGTCCAAAACAACCAGGAGGTTGGCTTAGAAGCAGCCATCCTTTAAAGATAGCGTAACAGCTCACTGGTCTAATCAAGATGTCTTGCGGCGAAGATGTAACGGGGCTCAAGCCATGAGCCGAAGCCGAGGATGCACATAGTGCATGGTAGCAGAGCGTAGTGTGACATAGGTCCATGCGTCCTTACTTTCCTCCGGGAAAGATTGGACGCAAGGAGCTTTCGATGAAGCGGGCGCGTGAGCGATCCCGTGGAGAGATCACTAGTGAGAATGATGACATGAGTAGCGACAAAGAGTGTGAGAGACACTCTCGCCGAAAGTCCAAGGGTTCCTGCTTAAAGCTAATCTGAGCAGGGTAAGCCGGCCCCTAAGCCGAGGCCGAAAGGCGTAGGCGATGGGAACCACGTTAATATTCGTGGGCCAGGAGGATGTGACGGATTGTGACGGTAGTTCATCCTTATCGGATTGAATGGGCTGCTGATCAGTCCCTGGAAATAGCCCTCCATCAGACCGTACCCTAAACCGACACAGGTGGACTGGTAGAGAATACCAAGGCGCTTGAGAGAACGATGTTGAAGGAACTCGGCAAAATACCTCCGTAAGTTCGCGAGAAGGAGGCCCGGGTCCTACGCAAGTGGAATCCGGGGGCACAAACCAGGGGGTGGCGACTGTTTATTAAAAACACAGGGCTCTGCGAAGCCGCAAGGCGACGTATAGGGTCTGACGCCTGCCCGGTGCCTGAAGGTTAAAAGGAGGGGTGAGAGCTCCGAATTGAAGCCCAGGTAAACGGCGGCCGTAACTATAACGGTCCTAAGGTAGCGAAATTCCTTGTCGGGTAAGTTCCGACCTGCACGAATGGCGTAACGACTTCCCCGCTGTCTCCAACATCGACTCAGCGAAATTGAATTGCCTGTCAAGATGCAGGCTTCCCGCGGTTAGACGGAAAGACCCCGTGCACCTTTACTACAGCTTCGCACTGGCATCAGGATTGTGATGTGCAGGATAGGTGGTAGGCATCGAAGCCGGAACGCAAGTTCCGGTGGAGCCTCCCTTGAGATACCACCCTTCGCACTCTTGATGTCTAACCGCGGTCCGTTATCCGGATCCGGGACCCTGCGTGGCGGGTAGTTTGACTGGGGCGGTCGCCTCCTAAAGAGTAACGGAGGCGCGCGAAGGTTGGCTCAGAGCGGTCGGAAATCGCTCGTTGAGTGCAATGGCAGAAGCCAGCCTGACTGCGAGACTGACAAGTCGAGCAGAGACGAAAGTCGGCCATAGTGATCCGGTGGTCCCGCGTGGAAGGGCCATCGCTCAACGGATAAAAGGTACGCCGGGGATAACAGGCTGATACTGCCCAAGAGTCCATATCGACGGCAGTGTTTGGCACCTCGATGTCGGCTCATCTCATCCTGGGGCTGGAGCAGGTCCCAAGGGTACGGCTGTTCGCCGTTTAAAGAGGTACGTGAGCTGGGTTTAGAACGTCGTGAGACAGTTCGGTCCCTATCTGCCGTGGGTGTAGGATACTTGAGAGGAGTTGCCCCTAGTACGAGAGGACCGGGGTGAACGATCCACTGGTGGACCAGTTGTTATGCCAATAGCAGTGCTGGGTAGCTATGATCGGACAGGATAACCGCTGAAGGCATCTAAGCGGGAAGCCCCCCTCAAAACAAGGTATCCCTGAGGGCCGTGGAAGACCACCACGCCGATAGGCCGGAGGTGTAAGCGCAGCAATGCGTTCAGCTGACCGGTACTAATCGCCCGACAGGCTTGATTTGATCCAGTAACAGACAGTGTTACTCAGAACCAAACAAGCAAACACATCCCAAAACAAAACTTGGACAAACGTTGATTGTACTGCCTTCCGCTCGTGGAAACGTCTCGTGACGCAACCCAGGTGCGGCAACGCGCATTTGCTTTGCAAATACGCTGCCTGCCGCCAAATCCACCTGCCGGAGGCAAGTGGATTTTTCTCGGTTTGGTGGCAAAAGCGCAAGTGAAACACCCGGTCCCTTCCCGAACCCGGAAGTTAAGCACTGCAGCGCCGATGGTACTTGGGCTCAAGCCCTGGGAGAGTAGGTCACCGCCAAACCTAGTAAAATCCAAATATCTCTCAAAAACGATGCGAAAATGCAAAAAGAACCGCCGCTGCACCACCTGCAGCGGCGGTTCTGCGTTTCTCCAGAGACGGCCGGACAGGCAGAAAATTCGGGATCGCGCAAGGCCTCGGGCCTGGTGCTCAACGCTCTTTTGTTGGTAATTAGACGATCCAAGTGGCGCTGATCGAAGTGGCCCGGACAACCGGACAGCTGGAAAATGTGTCCCCCGAACTTTTGAAGCGATACTGGATACAAGCGCCGAAGATCGCTATGCAGCTGTCCTGTGGCCTCAGCGGATCACATCTAAGCAGTGCCAATTTTGCATCTCTTATTCGGCGGGCGCAGTCAGCCCTTTGGCTGGCGTGTTGGTCATTCGTTACGTAAGATAAGACTGTTTTCAGAGACGGAAACCGCGTCCGGCCCTGTTTAACGATGGGGGGTCCCGGAACGCCGCGGGTTTGCCGGGCGGACTTTTATTGATACGGCAAAAAACTTTGGTGAGGCCTTGATGGCGACGATTACATTTTTCGAACCGTTTGCAATCGGCACCGAAATTGAAGCGCAATTCACGGTCGGCAGCACAAGTATCCTGTTTACCGGGCCGGATGGGTTCAGAGCGGAATACAAGGCACTGACTGGCACGGAATTCCAGTTGGTCCCAGGCCTGGGAGACGCCTTCTCGGTCACTGGAACGATTGAATCCTACCTGCAGTACCAGCCGTTCAGCTGGACAGATCCGGTGTTCACGGTGACGGGCTTGTCGCTTGACGCAAACACTGTGATTGCGGACCCTGACATCACCGCGCAAGATTTTTTGGAGCTCTTCTACGGCGGCGCGGACGTCTACAATGGATCGGATCTGGATGACACGATCGGCGGCTTTGCCGGAGCCGACCTGATCCGCGGGAACAGCGGCGATGACCGGCTGTTTGGCCAAAGCGGGCGGGACAACCTGTATGGCGGTAGGGGAAGCGACAGCCTGGGCGGCGGCCGCGGGGCGGATGTCCTGGGCGGCGGCACCGGCAGCGATCATCTGCAGGGCGGCAGCGGAGCAGACACGTTGAACGGAGGGGAAGGCGGAGATTTTCTGTCCGGCAACGCGGGCAGTGATTCACTGACGGGCAGCTTCGGAGGCGACAGCCTGTCCGGCGGAGCCGGCAGCGACCGGCTTTCCGGAGACGCTGGAGCCGACAGGCTGAATGGCGGCAGAGGGGCGGATGTCCTGAGTGGCGGGACCGGCGGTGACACCCTGGAAGGGGAGGATGGGGCCGATACCCTGTTCGGGGGGGCTGGATCCGATATCCTCTTGGGCCGAACGGATGCCGATATGCTTGGCGGCGGAGCGGGGGATGACAGTCTCAGTGGCGGGCAGGCTGCCGACACGCTCAAAGGGAATGGCGGCGATGATGAGCTCCAGGGCGGTTTGGGCGATGACAGTCTGACCGGCGGGCAAGGCAGCGATTTGCTGCGAGGTGGCCGTAACAGCGACTACCTGGGCGGCGGCGCAGGCACGGATACGCTTGACGGCGGCAGCCAGGCGGATGCCCTGTGGGGCGGGGCTGGCAATGACACTCTGTCTGGCGGCGGCGGCAGCGATACGCTGCAAGGCGGCTCTGGCCTCGATATGCTGGACGGCGGGGATGGCAGCGACAGCCTCGATGGCGGCAGTTCGGATGATACGCTGGTTGGCGGCGCCGGCTGGGATACACTGCGCGGTGCCGGCGGCAGCGACGATCTGGCCGGCGGCAGCCAGGCGGATGCCCTGTGGGGCGGGGCTGGCAATGACACTTTGTCCGGCGGTGGCGGCAGCGACACGCTGGATGGCGGCTCTGGCCTCGATATGCTTGACGGCGGGGATGGCAACGACAGCCTCGATGGCGGCAGTTCGGATGATACGCTGGTGGGCGGAGCCGGCCAGGATACATTGCGCGGTGCCGGCGGCAGCGATGATCTGGACGGCGGCAGCCAGGCTGATGCCCTTTGGGGCGGGGCTGGCAATGACACTCTGACCGGCGGTGGCGGCAGCGACACGCTGGATGGCGGCGACAGCGATGACATTCTATCAGGCAATGACGGCAGCGATGTCCTGGAAGGCGGTTCCGGGGCGGACACTCTGAACGGCGGAGATGGCGACGACACGCTGAACGGAGAGCATGGCGATGATTACCTTGCGGGTGGCTCCGGTAGTGACACCTTGAACGGCGGAACAGGCAACGATGCGCTTCGCGGGAACGAAGACGGCGACCAGCTGGATGGCAACGGCGGTGCGGATGAGCTGATTGGCGGCGCCGGGAGCGACACGCTTTCTGGCGGCAACGGAGCTGACACGTTGCTTGGAGGACGCGGAGCAGACGATCTGAGCGGCGGTGACGGCCAGGACAGCCTCACCGGCGGTACCGGGCAGGACACACTCGCGGGCGGCGCGAACGGCGATGATCTGGACGGCGGCGGCGGCGCGGATGTGCTCAACGGCGAAGCGGGCAGCGACTCGCTGACGGGCGGCGGCGGTGCCGATACTTTGACAGGCGGCCTTGGGTCCGACACCCTGTCCGGCGGAGCAGAGGCTGATGTCTTTATCTTCAGCAGTTTCGACGAAAGCCGTGCGGGAGATGGGCAGCGCGATGTCATTTCGGATTTCGATGATACGCAGGATCAGATCGACCTCACCTCGATCACGTCAGGTGACGCCTATATCGTCTTGTCTCTGGATGATGGCGACTTTGACCTGACACCGTCCAATGGAAACGAAGCCTATGACATCAACATTTTCATCGATGAGCATGAGGATGGCCTACTTCTGGTTGCTGCAGACTTCAATGAAGACATGATTGACTTCGAGATCCTGCTTCAGGGAGCGACGGAACTGACATCAGATCAGTTCGTCGGAATTTCCATCGACCCTATGTAGGTTTAAAGACAGGCGATTTCGGCTTGGTTCTCGGGCGGGAGGCGGGCATACCTGCCCGCAGCAGGCAAGGGAAAGGGACACAGATGAACAGCAAGAAATGCACCGCGGTCATTTCCTGGTCATTTCAAGCCGCACTCCTGCTGTCGCCGGTTATGGCGGCAGCGGCGGCGGCCCCCGGCGCGGCAGTGGTGAAAGGCGGTTTCCAGGGCTATGTGCAGAAGGCACAGGTGCGCGGTGAACCCTCTGCCACGGCTGGCGGCACCGGCGGCGGCGGTGCAGCGGACAGCGGGACGGCCGGCAGCACTGGACCGGCTGGGCCTGCCTCGGTATCGGCATCCGTAACCAGCAGCGTGGTGTCGCAGCTCAGCATTTCGGCAGCGGCTTGTCAGGCCGTGGGAGCAGCCTACCGGACCGACTGCCTGGCCAAGGAGTTGCAGGCGCTGGCCAAGAAACTGCCTGCCCGTGGAGAATATGCGGCCGCCCGCGAGGCGCTGGCAAAGGCGTCGGCTGATCTGAACAGCCTGTCCAGTCAGAACCGGGACAACAGCCAGCCCCGGCTGCGCATCACTGTTCAGGCTGACAGCGAGACCACGCGCCGCCCGGTGGCAGCCGTGAAGCAGGAAACCGCGGCTGAAACCAATGCCAAGGCACTGGCCATTCTTGAGGAAACCACAACCGTACTGCTGCGCTCGTCCGCAGGAAACAGCGATGTGGCGCTGCACTACCAGCGGATTGCGCAGGCTCTGAATTCCAGCAAGGTTCTGCTGCGTTCTTCTTGATGCGGCAGCGAGATCCGCGGTCAGTCGGCTCGATCCGGATGCCCGGCGGCAAAGGCAGGGTGCGCGGCGCAGGCGGCCTCCACTGCGCAGATCCGCGGCAGGTCCGAGAAATCCGCCTCCCAGCGCCGGGCATTGTAAAGCTGCGGCATCAGGCAGATATCTGCCAGACCGGGTGTTGCGCCGGTGCAATAGGGGGCTTGGCCGAAACCGGCAAGCAGTGCCTCGAAGGCTTGCAGGCCGGGGCGGATGAAATGCTGCATCCAGGCCCTGGGCATGTCTTCAGCGCCGCCGCTGAGGGCGGTGGCGTGTTTGGCCACCTGCAGATTGCAGACCGGATGCACATCCACCGCCACCGAATGCGCCAGCGCCCGCGCGCGGGCGCGCCGGCCCGGGTCCTGGGGCAACAAGCCGAGTTTCCGAGTCTCGTCCAGGTAATCCAGAATGGCCAGCGATTGGGTCAGCCGCAGCCCGTCGATCTCCAGTACCGGCACAAAGCCTTGCGGATTGCGGGCCAGGTGTTCGGGGCTTTTGTGTTCGCCCTTGACCAGGTCAACCCGCACTGCGGTGTATCCGATCCCGGCCAGATTCAGCGCGATGCGCAGCCGGTAGCTGGCCGATGACCGCCAATAGTCATAAAGAACTGCGTCGCCCATCGGCGTCCTCCCCGTGTTGAAAAGGCAGCCCGCGGGGCTGCCCTCGAGCGTGCCAGCCGGCTCAGGCCTTGTTCAGCTCCTTGGCGTGCAGCCAGTCTGCGTGTTTGGGGGCTTTCCTGGTCTTCGACCATTCCTCCAGCATCTCCCATTTCACCGCGTCCAGCTTCTGCAGCAGCGCCTCTTCCTTGGGATCGGGACAGGCCAGCTCCACCCGGTGGCCGTTCGGGTCGAAAAAATAGATCGAGTGGAAGATCGAGTGGTCGGTGACGCCCAGCACCTCGACGCCATTGGCCTCCAGATGCTCCTTGAACTGGATCAGGGTCTCACGGTCCTTCACCTTGAAGGCGATATGCTGCACCCAGACCGGCGTGCTGCGGTCGCGGTCCATCTCCGGTTTGGTCGGCAGCTCGAAGAAGGCCAGCACGTTGCCGTTGCCTGCATCCATGAACACATGCATGTAGGGATCCGGCTCGTGGGTGGAAGGAACATGGTCCTCGGCAATCGCCAGGACAAAGTCCATCTTCAGCATTTTGTTGTACCACTCCACCGTCTCTTTGGCGTCTTTGCAGCGGTAGGCAACGTGGTGGATCTGTTCGATTTTCAAGCGGTGTCCTCCTCAGGCTTCAGCGCGGCCGCGGCCAGCGCCTGTTTCAGGATCGCGCGTTTCCCAATGTGGTTGGCGAGCACCAGCACAAGCCGTGCATTCAGCGCATCGCTTTCGGCTTTGCCGAGGCCCTCATGCGCCGCCAGGAGATCTGCATAGAAATCGTCGGCGCGCTCTGTGTTTGCGGACAGGATCAGCTGATCGGTCTCAGTCATGGCGGTCACTCCTTGCCGACGGCCCGGCGGATCGCGTGCCGGAACTGGTTTTCATCAAAGCTGGGGCGGCGGGCGGCCACATGCTGGTCCGGGCGGATCAGGTAGACGCCGCTTTCAAGCTTGCCCAGGTAGCGCTCCTGCAGTGCCAGAGTCTTGTCATCCTTGATCGACAGCGCAAGGCGGGTGACCTCGATGCCTTCCTCCTCGATAACATCGGGGGCGTCGGCGTCGATAGTCAGCAGCACGAACCTGCCGCCCAGCTTGTCCAGCAGGAACCCGTCGCCCAGCGGTGCGTCGGGGCAGGGGGAGCCGGGGCGGGTCCGGTCCGGCCCGTCCAGCGCATCCGCCGAGTTCAGCGGCGAGCCGTCATAGGTGCAGGGCACCGACAGGCGGCCGGAGTTCACCAGCGGGCGGGCGAATTCATACTGTTCCGACAGGTCGAGCACCGCGTCGCGCAGCACCCGGCTGATCTCCGATTTCGGGGTGATGAAATCGGTGGAGCGGGACGAGTTCAGAATGTTCTCATCGGCGCCGTGGACTCGCTCCACGTCATAGCTGTCGAGCAGGCTTTCCGGCGCCTTGCCGTCCATCACCAGCTTCAGCTTCCAGCACAGGTTGTCGGTGTCCTGCAGGCCGGAGTTGGCGCCGCGGGCCCCAAAGGGGGAAACCTGATGCGCGGCGTCGCCTGCAAAGAGCACCCGTCCATGGCGGAATTGCTCCATCCGGCGGCACTGGAAGGTGTAGATCGAAACCCATTCCAGCTCGAATTTCACGTCCTCTCCCAGCATCGCCTTGAGGCGCGGGATCACGTTCTCCGGGCGTTTCTCGCGTTCCTTGTCGATATCCCAGCCCAGCTGCAGGTCGATGCGCCAGACACCATCGGGCTGCTTGTGCAGCAGCGCCGACTGGCCCTTGTTGAAGGGCGGGTCGAACCAGAACCAGCGCTCGGTCGGGAAATCCGCCTCCATGATCACATCGGCAATCAGGAAGTTGTCCTCGAACACCCGCCCGACAAAATCCAGCCCCAGCATCCGCCGGGTTGGAGAACCTGCGCCGTCACAGGCGATCAGCCAGTCCGCTTCCAGGTTGTAGGCGCCTTCGGGGGTGTCGATCTCCAGCACCACATGGCCGGGATGGGTGCCGATGGCCGAAACCTTGTTGCGGCCGCGGATTTCGATCGGCGCGCCCTGTTCCTGCAGTTCGCGGACCCTGTTCACCAGGTATTCCTCGAAGTAATACTGCTGCAGATTGATGAAGGCGGGGCGTTTATGGCCTTCTTCCGGCAGAAGGTTGAAGTCATAGACCTGGCGGTCGTCAAAGAACACCTTGCCGACGTTCCATTGCACGCCCTTGTCGACCATCGGCTGGCCGCAGCTCAGCCGGTCGAGGATTTCCAGCGGCCGCTTGGCAAAGCAGATCGCGCGGGAGCCGAAGCTCACCTTGTCGTTGTCGTCCAGCACAACGACTTCGGTGCCCTGCTGCGCCAGGTCGATGGCGGCGGCCAGGCCGACGGGCCCCGCGCCGATTATCACCACCTTGCGGCGCACCGGTGTTGCGGCGTCCTGATCCGCATGGCGCTCGTAAGGGTACAAAGGGACTTCAAAGATCTTGTTCATCAGGTCTCCTCCCAAATTCCGGGTGCCGTCAGGCACAGCTTAACCGTTTCCCGGCAGGGGTGCGCCGGGAGGATGGTCTAGCGTCTCACAGGTTCTGCCGGGGCGATACGATCTGGATCAAACCGCCCCGGAGCGATGCTGGCCGGGTCTCACCCCTGCAGGGCGTCCCACATCTCCAGATCGCGCTGCGCGGTCCAGATGCGCGGGGTATCGATGCCGCGGGCCTCGTCATAGGCGCGGGCGACGTTGAAGGGCAGGCAGTGCTCGTAGATCGCGTAGTCCGCGAACTTCGGATCGCATTCGGCGCGCACCGCGTCCCAGGCCTCCTTGAGGGTGCCGTTGCGGGCGGCCACCTTGGCCGCCGGGCGGTAGGTGCTTTCGACGAAGTCGCGGGTGTTCTCGATGGCGGCATTGACCATCTTCTTGCCCACCAGCGCATCGCCGCGGCCCGGCGCAATGGCGTCGACGTCAAACGCCTTGATGTTGTCGAGGGTGCTGCCCCAGTCGCCGAAATGGCCGTCGCCGCAATAGCAAGCCGAGTGGTATTCCACGATGTCGCCGGTGAACATCACGTTCTGGTCCGGCACATGGATCACGATGTCGCCCGCAGTATGGGCGCGGCCCAGGTGCATCAGGTCGACGCGGCGGTTGCCGAGGTAGACGGTCATGTCGTCGGAGAAAGTGGTGGTCGGGTAGGTCAGGCCGGGAATGCTCTCATGGCCTTCGAACAGCCGCGGGAAGCGCTGGAACTCGCTGTCCCAGTCCTCCTGTCCGCGTTCCACCACCATGGCGCGTGCGGTGTCGCCCATGATGATCTGTTGCGCCCCGAAGGCAGAGGCGCCCAGCACGCGCACCGCATGATAGTGGGTCAATGCCACGTGGGTGATCGGCTTGTCGGTGACGGAGCGCACGCACTCGATCACTTTGTTCGCGAGCCGCGGGGTGGCCTGCGCCTCAACGATCATCACTGAATCATCGCCGATGATCACACCCGAGTTGGGATCGCCCTCGGCGGTGAAGGCATAAAGGCCCTCGCCCACTTCGGTGAAGGAGATTTTCTTTTCGCTCATGTCCCCTTGGGACGCGAATGCCTTGGCCATGTGTCTATCCTTTCGACGGTGCGCCAGAGGCGGGGTGCGGGAGCCTCCGGCGGGGGTATTTGATGCAAGAGGAAAAGCGGATCTTACCGCTTGAAGGGGTCGTCAAGCGCGGGCAGGACGGTGCCGGTGCAATCACCGAAGCCGATGGTGTAGCCGTCCCCATTGGCCGCGCCTTTTAGGGTTAGCGTGTCGCCGTCAGCGATGAAGGAGCGTTCCTCGCCACTGTCCAGCGTCAGGGGTTCCTTGCCGCCCCAGCTGAGTTCCAGCAGAGAGCCGCGGCTTTCCTTGGCGGGACCGGAGATCGTGCCTGAACCCAGCAGATCGCCTGCGTTCATCGGGCAGCCCGAGGTGGTGTGATGCGCCAGCTGCTGGGCGGCGGAATAGTACATTTCCTTGTAGTTGGTCCGTGCGATGGTGGTCGCCGCTTTGCCTTCTGGCGCCATGGTGACTTCCAGATCGATGTCATAGAGCATCGGGCCGCAGTCCTTCAGGTGGTCCAGCAGCGCCACCTCGCGCTCCGGCGTGTCACAGCGGAACGGCTCCAGCGCCGGCTTGGTGACGATCCAGGGGCTGATCGAGGTGGCGGTCGCCTTGGCCTGGAAGGGGCCGAGCGGCTGGTATTCCCAGGCCTGGATATCGCGCGCCGACCAGTCGTTCAGCAGCACGTAGCCAAAGATATGGTCGTCGGCTTCCTGCACGCTGATCGGGTCGTCCGACGGCGTGCCGACAATCGCGCCCATTTCCAGCTCAATGTCGAAGCGGGCGCAAGGCGCCCAGCGGGGGGCGGCATCATTCGGGCCCTTCAGCTGGCCCCAGGGGCGGCGCACATCGGTGCCCGAAACCACGACCGAAGAGGCGCGCCCGTTATAGCCGATCGGGATATGCAGCCAGTTCGGAGGCAGCGCGTTTTCCGGACCGCGGAACATGGTGCCGACGTTGAAGGCGTGGTTCTTGCCCGCGTAGAAGTCGGTGTATTCGCTGACCGCAAAGGGCATGTGCAGCTCGGCATCAGCGGCCGGAACCAGCAGCGGTTCCACCTTCTCTCGCTCAACTGCCCCATCGGACAGCAGTGCGGTCAGACGGTCGCGCAGGGCCGCCCAGACGGCGGGGCCTTCCTCCATCAGGTCGTTCCAGTACGGCACGTCGAACAGCGGCGCATCGCCCAGCTGAACCAGCCCGGCCTCCTCGGCGGCCTGCATGTCCAGGATCATGTCGCCGATGGCAACGCCGCAGCGCGGCTCGCCGCCCTCAATAGAAAAAACGCCATAAGGCAGATTGTTCAGCGGGAACGGGTGGGTCGCATCGTTGGCCGAGGCCACCCAGGATTTCAGCAGAGGCATCGTGTCTCCAGTTTCCGGATCCGAGGGATCCTTTTCATCTTTGCCGGAAATACTCCGGGGGTGAATGGGCCGGACCGGCCCAGAGGGGGCAGCGCCCCCTCACCATTTCATTTCAGGCCGGGGGTGCCGTCGAATTTTTTCTCAATGTCGTTCCAGCAGTCGATGTAGTCATCCTGCAGCGGCGCTTCCTTGGCTGCAAATGCGGTCAGATGCTGCGGAAAGCGGGTCTCGAACATGAAGGACATGGTGTTGTCCAGCTTTTCGGGGCCGAGGTTGGAGTTCGATGCCCCCTCAAACGCATTTTTGTCCGGCCCGTGCGGCAGCATCATGTTGTGGAGCGACATGCCGCCGGGCACAAACCCCTGCGGTTTGGCATCATACTGGCCAAAGATATTGCCCATCAGCTCCGACATGATGTTCTTATGATACCACGGCGGGCGGAAGGTGTTTTCGGCCACCATCCAGCGCTCGCGGAACAGCACAAAGTCGATGTTGGCAGTGCCCGGCATGCCCGAGGGCGCCGTCAGCACGGTAAAGATCGACGGGTCCGGGTGGTCGAACAGGATCGCGCCAACCGGGCAATAGGTGCGCAGGTCGTATTTGAAGGGCGCATAGTTGCCATGCCAGGCCACCACGTCCAGTGGTGAATGGCCGATCTTGGTCTCGTGGAACTGGCCGCACCATTTGATGGTCACGGTCGAGGGCGTCTCGCGGTCCTCGAACGCTGCCACCGGCGCCTTGAAGTCGCGCGGGTTGGCCATGCAGTTGGCGCCGATCGGCCCGCGGCCAGGCAGTTCGAACTTCTGGCCGTAATTCTCGCAGACAAAGCCGCGGCAGGGGCCGTCCAGCACCTCGACCCGGTAGACCAGCCCGCGCGGGATGATGGCGATCTCCTGCGGCGCCAGGTCGAGGATGCCCAGTTCGGTTGCAAACCGCAGCCGCCCCTCCTGCGGCACCACCAGCAGCTCGGAGTCGGCGGAGAAGAAGTAGCTGTCCACCATTGACTCGGTGACCAGGTAGATATGGCTCGCCATGCCGACCTGGGTGTTCACGTCGCCCGCGGTGGTCATGGTGCGCATGCCGGTGAGCCAGGTCAGCCCTTCGTCTGAATGCGGCACCGGGTCCCAGCGGTACTGGCCGAGGCTGGTCACCTCATCCACCACATGCGGGGCGGATTTCCAATAGGGCAGGTCGATCTTCTCGTAGCGGTGCGAGTGCTTGACCGAGGGGCGGATCCGGTAGCACCAGGTCCGCTCCGGCGGATCGGCGGTAAAGGCGGTGCCGCTCAGCTGCTCGCCGTACAGGCCGTAATTGCACTTCTGCGGCGAGTTCATGCCCTGCGGCAGGGCGCCGGGCAGCGCTTCGGTTTCAAAGTCATTGGCAAAGCCGGGCATATAGCCCTCGTTCGGCCCTGCAATCGAGGGGGCCTGGATCATTTCATGGGGATCAGCAGGTCGATTCATGGCGCGTTTCTCCTGTTGCTGCTTGCGGAATATTAGTTGGTTTTGTAACTAACAAGGGTGAGGGGGCGCATATGACAGAAAAAGATGACTTCGCATTGCAGGATTTCCTGCCGTATCTGCTGAATCGCGCAGCGGAGGAAAGTTCGCTGGGGTTCCAGAAGCACTACAAGAACCGGTACGGAATGCTGCGCACGGAGTGGCGGGTGCTGTTCCATCTGGGCAATTATGGCCAGATGACGGCCAAGGAGATCGGCGGGCGTGCCAAGATCCACAAGACCAAGATCAGCCGCGCAGTGGCGAAGCTGGCTCAGAAACGGTTTGTGACCCGCACCCGTGATGAAAACGACCGCCGTGCAGAACATCTGGCGCTGACCGCGGCAGGAGAAGCAGCCTACAAAGACCTGCGCAAGCATGCATTGGATTTCGACACGGGAATGTGTGCCAGATTCACCGCGGGCGAGGTTGCGATTTTGCGGCATATGCTGCGCAAATTAGCAGGGATCGAACCGTAGACATCTCAGGCAGTAATACCCAGATAAGGCAGCGGGATTGAAGGTGGATACATGATACAGATTGATGTCAATTCTGGCCCGCTGATTGCCTGGCTGATGGAGCAGGGCCTGCAGGGAGCGCACCAGCAGGACTTGCTGCAGGGTTATTGCCAGCGGCTGGCAGATGCGGGGGTGCCCCTGTGGCGCTTCCATCTGGCACAGCGTGCGTTTCATCCGAAGTTCGGCGGTATCGGCTTCAACTGGACCCGGGCGGACGGCCTGTCGCATCAGCATTACGAATACCGGGAGTCCCCGCGTGAGGAATGGCTGCGCAGCCCCTTCTTCCACATTCTGGACCAGGAGTTGGAGGAGTTCCGCGAGAACATCGAAGAGGATGCTCCAGAGCAGTTTCCGCTGCTTGCGGAACTGAGGGAGCGGGGGGCTACGGAGTATTTCGCCAAGGGCGTGCGTTTTGCACCGCCGGATGCCGAACCGAACGATCCCCGCCACCCGCAGGAAGGCATGCTGGTCTCCTGGTCCACTGACCGCCCTGGCGGCTTTTCAAACCGGGAGCTGGATCTGATCCGCACCACCCTGCCGCATCTGGGCCTGGCGCTGAAATCCTCCTCCAACCGGCAGATGGCCAGCGACCTGTTGCAGGTCTATCTGGGCCGGGATGCCGGCCGCCGGGTGCTGTCGGGCGAGATCCAGCGCGGCTCGTCGCAAAAGATCGACGCGGTGATCTGCCTGTTCGACCTCAAGGGGTTCACCCGGCTGTCGGAGCGGCTGCCGGGCACCGAGCTGATCGAGATGCTGAACGGCTATTTCGGTCTGGCGGTGGAAACCATCCAGGCGCATGGCGGCAACATCCTCAAGTTCATGGGGGACGGCATGCTGACCATGTTCAACCTCGGCAGCATCGAGGAAGACGCCCACGCAGCGCTGGCCGCGGCGAATGAGCTGTGCGGCAAGGTCCGGGCGTTTAACACTGAACGCGAGGAGCAGGGGTTGCCGACGGCGGGCTTCACCCTCGCGCTGCATGCAGGTGACATCCTTTACGGAAACATAGGGGCCGAGAACCGGCTCGACTTCACCGTGATCGGCCAGGCTGTGAACCAGACCGCCCGGATAGCCGGCATGCACCGTTCCGTCGGCCAGAACATCATCATGTCCGAAGACGTGCAGAAGGCGGCCAAGGGCACCAACCACGACCTGGTGTCGCTGGGCCGCTACATGCTGCGCGGCGTGGCTGATCCGATGGAGCTCTACACCATCTACCGAGGCAATTGCAGCTGCGATTGCTGACCTGCCTCGGGCGGGGTCAGATGCTGACCTCGACACCGGGCAGGTTCACTTCCTTCATCATGTCGCGCAGTTCCTGCCGCGCGGCGATGTTGGAAATGTTCAGCTGCTTGACGCCGACATCCTTGAGGTCCAGCAGCGTCAGCCCGCGCGGAAACAGCTCGCGGAAGATCACCCTCTCGGAAAACCCCGGTGCCACGCGGAAGCCGATCCGCTTGGACAGCATGTTGATGGCGCGTTCCATCTTTTCCTTGTTGACCATGCGCTGAGTGCCGACCCGGTTGCGGATCACGATCCAGTCGATCGGCTTCAGGCCGGCCTGCGCGCGCAGCTGGCGGGCATTCCAGACCATTTCGGAATAGACAGAGGGGCCGGTGATCTTCTCGCCCTTTTGGTCCACATGGGCCAGAAGGTCGAAATCGACAAAGCTGTCGTTCAGCGGCGTGATCAGCGTGTCGGCCAGCGAATGCGCCACCTGGCTAAGGCGGGTGTGCGAGCCGGGGCAGTCAATCAGGATGAAGTCATGGCCCGGCTCCAGCGCAGAAACTGCAGCGGACAGCCGGTGGTCATAGATGTTTTCGCCAGGCTGCAGGCTGGCCGGATCAATGTCCGGCAGCTCGTGCATCTCGATCATCGGCAGGTCCAGGCCTGCCTTGCTGCAGAAGTCCCTGCGGTTTTCCAGGTAGCGCCCCATCGAGCGCTGCCGCAGGTCCAGGTCCAGCGCCGCGACCTTGTGGCCCAACCGGGCCAAGGTGGTTGCAACATGCATGGAAACAGTGGATTTGCCCGCGCCGCCCTTCTCGTTGCCGACGACAATGATATGCGCCATGTACAGGTCCCTTCGCTCGTGCCTTTGGCACGTCTTTATCTTTGGGCCCCTGTATATGCGCAGGATTCCGCCAAGAAAAGCAATGCGCGCAGACTGGTGAAATTAGTGTTTCACCTGTGTTTTGCCGGACCCGCCGGCTTGCGCTTGGGACGGGCGTCGCCGGGTTTTCCAGTCTTGCCACCGGCGGCGCGGGCCTGGTTCTTTTTGCTGTTCGGCTTGCCGGCGGGCGGCTTGGGGCCTTTGGCCTTGAACGGTTTTGCCGCGGGGGCGCCGGGCCTTGTCATCCGCTTGGACGGATCCGAAGCGCCTTTGGGTTTCGCCACCACAGCCGGATCGGGCTTCGGGCTGGTTTCCTGCGGACGGCTGCGGCGCGGCTCACGCTCGGACGGCGTTTTGTCAAAGGCGCGCTTTTCCTGCCAGTCCTTGCGCGGAGGGCGGGAGTCCCGGCTATCGCCGGATTTGGCGTGGTAAGGTTTCGGGCCGTCCTCTTTGCCGCGGTGGGTTCTGGGCTTGCGGTCGCCTTTGAAACCGCCCTTCGGCCCGCCGGGGCTGCGGCGCGGTGCCGGGGCCAGTTCGGGGGCCTCGGACAGCTGGGTCAGAACAGCACCCGGTTCCAGCTCGGTCTTGCCGTCCAGCGCCTTCAGGAAGCCATCAACCGCAGCCTCGCTGATTTCTGCAAAGGTCTCGTTGTCCTGCACCCGGATCGCCCCGATGGCGTCCCGGTCGATATTGCCGGCCTTGCACAGCATCGGCAGCACCTTGCGCGGGTCGGCGCCTGCTTCATGGCCGCCGGACAGCGAGAACCAGACGGAGGGGCCAAAGGCTTTGCGTTCCTTGCGCTCTTTGCGTGGCTCTTCCGCGCCGGCCGGACGCAGGTCTTCCGGCGCCGAGTGGCGGCTGCGGAACAGGCGCAGATAGGTTGCTGCAATCTGTTCGGCCGAGAATGTGTTCAGCAGGGTCTGAACGCCCGCCTGCTCGTTCTCAGCGACCGGTTCCTGCCAGACCGGATCGGCCAGCATCCGCTCTTCGTCGCGGGCCAGAATGTCGTCGGCGGAGGGCGCTTCGCAATGCTCTGCCGTCAGCTTGGCCCATTTCAGCAGCCGCAGCGCCTTGCTGCGGGCCTTGGGCGGGGCGATCAGCGCGCTGACGCCCTTGCGGCCGGCGCGGCCGGTGCGGCCGGAGCGGTGCAGCAGGGTTTCGTGGTTCGAGGGCAGCTCAGCGTGGATCACCAGTTCCAGCCCCGGCAGGTCGATGCCGCGCGCCGCCACATCGGTGGCCACGCAGACCCGGGCCCGCCCGTCGCGCATCGCCTGCAGCGCGTGGCTGCGCTCGGTCTGGCTGAGCTCGCCCGACAGTGTCACCACCGGCAGGCCGCGGTTGGACAGCCGTGCCGCCAGCCGGTTCACTGCCGCGCGGGTGTTGGCAAAGACGATGGCGCTGGGCGCCTCATAGTACCGCAGCACGTTGATGATGGCGTTTTCCGCGTCCGCTTGCGCCACGCTCATCAGCCGGTATTCGATATCGCTGTGCTGCTTGGTTTCGCCCGCGGTCTTGATCCGCAGCGCATCGCGCTGAAAGGTCTCGGCCAGGCTGCCAATCGCCGGCGGCACAGTGGCAGAGAACAGCAGCGTGCGGCGGTCTTCGGGCGCCTCGCCCAGAATGAACTCAAGATCCTCGCGGAAGCCGAGGTCCAGCATTTCGTCCGCTTCGTCCAGCACAACGCCGCGCACCTGGCTGAGGTCGATGGAGCCGCGCGCGATGTGGTCGCGCAGCCGCCCCGGGGTCGCGGCCACGATATGGGCGCCGCGGGCCAGCGCCCGGCGCTCGTCGCGCATGTCCATGCCGCCAACGCAGGAGGCAATCACCGCACCTGCCTCGCGGTAGAGCCAGCTCAGCTCGTGTTTCACCTGCAAGGCCAGCTCGCGGGTCGGGGCAATCACCAGCGCCAGCGGCGCCGCGGCGTCGTCAAATGCCTCTGCCTCTCCCAGCAGGTCCTGTGCCAGCGCCAGGCCAAAGCCGACAGTCTTGCCCGATCCGGTCTGTGCCGAGACCAGCAGGTCGCGCCCTTCCACGTCGGGCTGGGTCACAGCCTCCTGCACTTGGGTCAGGGTTTCATATCCGCGCTCTTGCAGTGCGTTGGCCAGGGCTTGTTTCACGAGGAGGGCTGTCTTTCCCGCAAGGCGCATACCGCCTCAGCGTCAGGAGAAAAGAAAGAAGGCTGCCCGTCCGGGGCAGCCTTCGGGAGTTTGGCAAAATACGGCAGGCGGCTTAGAAGCCCAGGCCTTCGTATTTCTTCTTGAACTTCGAAACACGGCCGCCGGCGTCCATCAGGCGCGAGGTGCCGCCGGTCCATGCGGGGTGCACAGTCGGGTCGATGTCCAGCGCCAGCTGATCACCTTCGCTGCCCCAGGTGGAGCGCATCTTGATGATGGTGCCGTCGGTCATTTTGACGTCGATGAAGTGGTATTCGGGATGAGTGTCTTTTTTCATGATACCGCTCCTCAGGCTTTCTTGGGCTTGTAGTTCGCATCTTCTGCGATACGGGCCGACTTGCCGCGGCGCGCGCGCAGGTAGTACAGCTTGGCGCGGCGAACGCGGCCGCGGCGCACGACGGTGATGCTGTCGATGTTGGTCGAGAACAGCGGGAACACACGCTCCACGCCTTCGCCGAACGAAATCTTGCGGACGGTGAACGAGCCGGCAATGCCCGAACCGTTCTTGCGGCTGATGCAAACGCCTTCGTACATCTGCACGCGCGAACGCGAGCCTTCGGTCACTTTATAGCCGACACGGATGGTGTCACCGGCTTTGAAATCGGGGATCTCTTTCCCCAGGGCGGCGATCTGTTCCGCTTCCAGCTGTGCGATCAGGTCCATCGCAACTCTCCTAAATCTGCCTGCGGTTCATGCCGCAGAGGTTTGTGCCGTCATGAGAGCTCCTGGTCTTCACCGGGTCCCGCCAAATGGCAGCCCGCCAGAGATCACGCCGTCTGTTCCTTGCTGCTGGCGCCAGGGTCCAAAGCGAAAACCGAAGAAGATTTTCAGATGAGTGATCCAACAGCCAGCGGCCCGGAGCCGCAAATGCGAATCCAGACCGGCGCTTAATACGCCCGGATGGGCTGTGAATCAAGGGACGGTGTGCGGAAATGACCAGCTCCCGCGGCGTTCTGTCGATTGCAGTTCTCAAGCGTGTGTGACAGGGGTGCTCGTGCAATTGACAGGAGAATTTGATGATTAGGCATTTCATTGCGATTGCTGCGGCGGCAGCTGTGCTTTCTGCGTGTTCCACAGGTGGCGGCAACAGTGCGGAAGTCCGGGCACGGAAGGCGGCGAATGCGGCTATCTGGAAAACCCGCCAGCCGCTGGCCCACGGCGGACGGCCGTATGAAATTGCGGTTTCCAGCGACAAGTCATTCGCATTCATCGCTCCGGCAGCGTCTGGATTCTCCTATACTCCACTGGATCTGGAGGCGGCAGCCAAGGCGGCAACCGGTTGTCAGGCCACCTATGGGGCCGGAATTCTCGCTCTTCTTGGCGGCTATTCGGAAACCGCCGATCTAAGGCCTATCCAGGGCAAGGTCACAGACTTCAAATACTGGCGTACGGATCTGGCGTGCTGAGCGGAGCCAAAACCGCCCTTCTGGCGTTGGCGTGCGGCGTGGTTCCGGTTCTGACCGGATGTGCGCCGCCGCCTGCCTCGGCCGTCACTGAGGTTGCCTCGCGCGGAATTGCGTTCCCGGATTATCCGCAGGGCGGCTGGACCTATTTGAGCTTTTCCGGCGCCCATGGCTTTCAGGTCAACTATCTCGCTGCAAACGGGCGCGCTTGGCTGTGGTATCCCGGAAACTCGGCCGGGGTTCCTGAAGAGTGGAAGCTGGACACCGTTGCAGGGCAAAAGGCTGTCTGCTGGCGTCACCCGTCAAACAGCTACAACCCGGTGACCAAGCAGACCGGCGGCCCATTTGCTTGCCAGTCTCTCGCGTTGTCGCAGCGGTCCATCGTGGCGAGGGTGGCAGGCGATCCCTACGGGTTGTCGTCTGGGCAGATACCGTACAAGAGGGCGAAGTGCGACGCACCTGCGGAGTTTGCTTTTGACCGCAATCGGTTCCGCTGCTGACTAGTTCGAGGTTTGGCCTTTCCGCAGTCTGCAGGTGTCCCAAAAATGGGACACCTCGCCTTTTGCGCAGCGCACGGCTGGACCGTTAAAACGGAAAACTCACCCAGTCTGGTCGTCGACGGCTGCGCCGGGGGCGTTTTTCTTGACCGACTCGATGCCGCCATCGCGGCCGGAAGCGCTGGCGTAGCTCTGCGAAGTGCCGATTACCTGGCCGTTGGAGGCCTTCAGGTTGAACATGTGCTTGCCCGCAGCAGTTTCCTTGCGCTCATAGCGCGCATCGTCGCCGGCGTTCTTGCGGACCGACTCGATGCCGTTCTCGGCGCTGGCCTTTTGTTTGTAGCCTTCACTGGCCAGAATGTTCTCGCCGTTTCCTGCTTTCAGGCGGAAGCGGAATTCACCTGCGTTATCGGTATAAAGTTCGAATTTTCCAGCCACCCTGTGCGCTCCTAATTCTTGATGTAGATGAGGGGACTAAAGCATGGCTCAAGCCATCCGGCAATGTTTTGGCGCGGCAGGTGCACTGTAAGCTTGCGAGGACAACTGCGGCCGGGCTGCCGGTCAGCGCCCGCTGTCTTTCCTGCGGCAGTATGCTTCCCACAGGTCAGGGCGGCGGGCTTTGGTGATATCCTCGCTCATCGCGTGCCGCCATTCAGCTATCTTGCCATGGTGACCGGACATCAGCACATCAGGGATTCCCCGGTCTTTCCATTCGGCCGGGCGGGTATACTGCGGATGCTCCAGCAGCCCGGAGGAAAAGCTTTCCTCCTCGGCCGAGGCCTGGTTGCCCAGAACGCCGGGGATCAGCCGTACGGTGGCATCTATCAGCGCCTGCGCGGCCAGTTCGCCGCCGGTCATGACAAAATCCCCCAAGGAGACCTCCTGGAAAGCGAAATGTTCCAGGACCCGCTCATCGACGCCTTCAAACCTTCCGCACAGCAGGGTGATTCCGTCGCATTGGGCAAAATTCTGCATCATCTCCTGGTCCATCCGCTTGCCGCGCGGCGACAGGTATATAAGCGGCCAGTTCCCCTTGGCGCCGGCCATGGTGTGTTCGACCGCTTCGCCCAGAACGTCGGCCCGCAGCACCATTCCGGCGCCGCCGCCCGCAGGGGTATCGTCAACATTGCGGTGCTTGCCCGCGCCAAATTCGCGCAAGTCAGTGGTTTCCAGCTGCCAAAGCCCCTCCTGCAGCGCCTTTCCGGTCAGGCTTTCCCCCAGCACGCCGGGAAAGGCCGAGGGGAACAGCGTGATGACCTTGGCCTTCCACACGCCTGCAAGTTCCGGCGTTGGGGTCATCAGTTCGCGCGGCTTCAGCGTGGGGCGGATAGCCTTGCGGCCGTGGGAGCGGGAGGGAGTATCGGTCATGGCGTTGTCATAGGCGATGGAGGGCTGCGAAGAAAGCAGAGTTGTGCGAAGCTCCCGCCTCGCGTTCGGGGATATTGCAGGCAAGAGGCAATGCCGGTCTCGTCCTCTTGCTCAAAGCTCCCTTTGACCCGTTTCAGAACAGCCCGTCGGGCGGATCGGCAATGATGCGTCCCTGGCCGAGATCGACGGTTGGCACGGCGGCCAGGGTAAAGGGCAGCAGCACCGTTGCCTTCAGCCCCGGCCCGTGGATCTCCAGCAGGTCCGACGCACCGTGGTTCTGGACCGATTTGACCGTGCCCAGCAGAGTGCCGCCGGTGTCATAGACCTCCAGCCCGATCAGGTCGGTGTGGTAATACTCATCATCCGGCAGCTTGGGCAGCTGGTCGCGGCGGGCAAACAGGCGCAGGCCCTTGACGGCATCCGCCTGTTCCTTGGTGTCGATCCCGCCCAGAAGGGCGGCAAAGCCGTTTTTGACCGGGCGGGTCAGGGTCAGCGAATAGCTCTTGCTGCCGTCCTCGTTGCTGAGCGGCGAATAGTCCTCGATTTCTTCGGGGATGGCGCAGAAGCTCTTGAGCCGCACCTCGCCGCGCACGCCGAAGGCGCCGGCCACCACTCCCACGCAGATCAGGTCGCTCATGGTGTCATTCCTTTGCACAGAACCCCGCGCGCAGCCAGTGGCCGCCGGATTGTTCGCAGAGTTCGGTTTGGTGGTTGCGTTCGAAAAAGATGCCCGCGGTAAAGGCCACTGCAACAAAAAACACAAGCCTTATCAACCGTCCCATGCCGGGTCTCAGCGTGTTTCAAGCGGCAGGCAGGCCATCCGGCTTTCCCAGCCGGTTTCTTCCAGCTCCGGCGTGTCTGAGTGCCGCTCCGGGTAGCCAATGCAGAAATAGCCGATGAGCTGCCAGCCTTCGGGTGCGTTCAGGTCTTGGTTCAGCTGCTCAGGATCCAAGACCGATACCCAGCCCAGTCCCAGCCCTTCGGCCCGCAGGGCAAGCCAGAACAGGGTAATTGCAGTGACGACCGAATAACGGCGCATTTCCGGCATGGTGGCCGCGCCAAGGCCGTGGCCCTGGGCGGTTTCGTCATCGCAGTAGATGGCGAGCTGCACCGGGGCATCGCGCATGCCGGACAGCTTCAGCCCGGCATAGCGGGTGGCGCGCTCGCCGGTGTAGCCGGACAATGCCTCGGCATTGGTGGCTTCAAAATTCTTCAGCGCAGCGGCGCGGGCGGCAGCGCTGTCCACCCGCAGGATGCGCCAGGGTTCGCTCAGGCCCACCGATGGGGCAAGCGGAATGGCAGAGAGGCAGCGCATCAGCACTGCCTCTTCCACCGGATCGCTGCGGAACCGGCGCACGTCGCGCCGGAGCCGCATCAGCAGATCAAGCTGGCCGCGGAACTCCTCGGGAAAAGCGCCCCGCAGCTCCACGGAATTATTCCGCGTCTGCAGCTGCTTCGGCGGCTTCAGCAGCCTTCGCAGCTTTCTCTTCGGTGCGCGCTTGGGCTTTCTTGCCCGGGGTGCCCTTGTTCGGGTTGCTGCGCGCGGCCTTTTCACGGACGCCGGCGGCTTCCAGCATGCGGGCGATGCGGTCGGTCGGCTGCGCGCCCTGGTCGAGCCAGTGCTGCACGCGCTCCATGTCCATTTTCACGCGCTCTTCCGAGTCTTTCGGCAGCAGCGGGTTGTAGGTGCCCAGCTTCTCGATGAAGCGGCCGTCGCGCGGCATGCGGCTGTCAGCAGCCACGATGCGGTAGAAAGGACGCTTTTTAGAGCCGCCGCGGGCCAAACGGATTTTCATTGCCATGGGTACATCTCCTTTGATGGCGTTGTCCGGGGTATGCCCCCGTTGTTCCTGTTGTCTTTGTTATTCTTGGTGTTTCTTGTGGTGGCGGATGACTTCATCGATGATGAAGTTCAAAAAAGCCTTGGCGAACTCAGGGTCCAGATCGGCCTGTTCCGCCAGGTCTTCGAGCCGTGCGATCTGCGCCGCTTCGCGGGTGGGATCGGACGGGGGAAGGTCGTGTTCGGCCTTGAGCCGGCCCACCGCCTGGGTGTGTTTGAACCGCTCGCCCAGAGTATAGACGAGAATCGCATCCAGGCGGTCGATGCTTTCGCGGTGGCCCTTCAGCAGCTGGGCTGCGCGGGCGGCGGGATCTTGGCTTTCGGTCGTCATCGGGTTCTCCGCAAAGCAGCAGGCGGGGGTGTCAGCGAGGGGGTGCCATGCGTGCACCGGCCGTGCACCATGTGTGCACCGCTGCGGCGCAGCACAAGCGTTGCCAGGCGCAGAGCAGTCAGCACTTCAGTCAAGAGCCCAGCCCTCCGGCTTGAAAAGAGGGTCGGCGTAATGGGCGATTTCCATGTCGATGCCATGCGCAATCGGGCTGTCCTTCAGGGCGTCCGGCACGGGGTGGCGGTAGACCGCATCATTGCCGTCGATGGTGGCGGCCTCAGGATCCTTCCGGGCGCCCAGCCGTTCCGCAAGCCGGATCGAGTCGAGGTTCTTCGGGTCGATATAGCTGACCGCGGTCTTCCAGCCCAGATTTGAATAAAAATGTCCGCGTGCGGCCTGTACGGCCTCCAGCGCATAGCCCTTGCCCGCGGCACCGGGCCAGATGATCCAGGCGATCTCGCGTTCGGGCCAGCCTGCGGGCTGCCAGCCTCCGGCCATGCCGTAGGTCTCTTCGGTCGCCTTGTCGTGGATCATCCACATGCCGAAGCCGCGGATCTGCCAGTGGCCGATCTCGGCGGCATAGAGCATCCAGGCCTCGTAGGTGTTCAGCGGCCCGCCCATGAAACGTGAGCGGTAGGAACTGAAGGTGGCCTTGAAGTCCGGGTAGTCCTGCGGCGCGGGGCCGCGCAGGATCAGGCGTTCTGTTTCGATCACCGGGATGTCGAACGGCATCAGCGCGCTCCTTCCAGCGGAAGGGCGCGGCGGCGCCAGGATATGATCCCGGGAAGGCGCATCAGTGCAGCAGGCCCCGGGCGGCTTGCGGGCCGGACACGCGGGCCGGCGGGATGTGGCGCCAGGCGCGGATATTGGGCGCAGGCTGCAGGCGGAAAGAGACCGGCTTTTCCGGCCGGGCGCCGACGCGGCGGGCCAGCGCGATGGAAGCATCGTTTTCCTCGGGCACGTAGGAAACGATGCTGTCCCAGCCGGCGTCGGCGAACAGCCAGTCGAGAACGCATTGTGCGGCTTCGCTGGCATAGCCCTTGCCCTCTCCTGGTTCCATCAGGTGCCAGGACAATTCCGGTTCCGGCCAGCCCTTGGGAAACCAGGGGCCAACCAGGCCAACGGTCAAGCCGCTGCTGCGCTCGACCACCGCAAACAGGCCGTAGCCGTGCAGCCGCCAATGGCCGATGATGGTGGCAATCGACCACCACAGCGAATCCGGATCGTCCGCCGCGTCGATAAAGCGCGGTGCGCCCGGGTTCAGGAACGCCGCATTGGCGTCAAACTCCGGATCGGCCGGAGAAATCAGCATAAGCCGATTGGAAACAAGCCTCGGATACGGCTTTTGCACGTCAGTCATCTTATACCCCTCTGACCGGGCGGCGGGCCGCCCGGCATGAATTTCACCCATCCGGTGAAGGAGTATCGGGGAGACTGCGTAATATTCGGTTAAACAGGCCGCTGCCAGTGCCGGGTGGGCGTGGTTCGCGCAGATTTGACGGAGGCTCATGCGTAGGCCTCCATCCCGCCGTCGCAGGGCGCGGCAGGCGCGGGGTGGCGGTAGACCAGCTCACGCCCGTGTTTGGGGTTGTCGAAGTCTTTCTCGAACACCGCGCCCAGCCGTTCGGCCAGCGCCACCGAGCGGGTATTGCCCGGGAAGATGTTGGAGCAGAGGGCCGGCAGGCCCATCACCTCATAGGCATGGGTGCGGGCGGCCAGGGCAGCCTCGGCCATGATGCCGCGGCCTTCGCCTGCCGGGAAGGCCACCCAGCCCAGCTCGGGCTCCGGCCAGCCTTCGGGCTGCCAGATGCCGGTGATACCGAGCGCCTCGCCAGTGTCTTTGCTGGTGATGGTCCAGAAGCCAAAGCCGCGCATCGCCCAATGGCCCACCGACATGGTGAACCAGCGCCAAGCTTCGTTGCGGTCCATCGGCCCGCCAAACCCCCAGGAGCGCGCTTCATCGGCGAAGAACGCTGCCACCGGCCCGAAATCCGCCGCCTCCGGTCCGCGCAGGACCAGGCGTTCGGTTTCCAGCTGAGGGATGGCGGGGAGCTGCATGGCTTACTTCTTCTTGCCGAAACCGCTGAGGCCCGCGGGCAGGCCCATGCCGCCGCCGAGGCCGGGGAGGCCGCCGGGCAGGCCCTTGCCGCCGCCCATTGCCTTGGCCGCCGCTTCCAGCGCCTTGGGGTCCATTTGCGAGGGATCCATGCCGTCCATGCCGGGCATGCCGCCGCCTTTGCCGAACATGCCCTTCATGGCCTGCTTCAGCATTTTGCCTTTGCCCATCTTGCCCATCTTCTTCATCACATCGGCCATCTGCCGGTGCATCTTCAGAAGCTTGTTGAGGTCGCTGACTTCCATGCCGGAGCCGGCCGCGATGCGTTTCTTGCGCGAGGCCTGCAGCAGGGCGGGGTTGGCGCGTTCCTTCTTGGTCATCGACTGGATCATGGCGATCTGGCGCTTCAGCACCTTGTCGTCCATGCCCGCGTCCTGCACCTGCTTGGCCATTTTTCCCATGCCGGGCATCATCTGCATCATGCCCTCCATGCCGCCCA
This sequence comes from Leisingera thetidis, assembly GCF_025857195.1. Lineage (NCBI taxonomy): Bacteria > Pseudomonadati > Pseudomonadota > Alphaproteobacteria > Rhodobacterales > Roseobacteraceae > Leisingera > Leisingera thetidis. The sequence goes on from NZ_CP109787.1 coordinate 153,601, forward strand.
TCTGGATCATCTGTTCAAGCTGCATCTTCAGGTCGTTCATGTTGAACTGACCCTTCATCATGCGCTTCATCATCTTTTCGGCCTGTTCGGCCTCGATGGTTTCCTGGGCCTTTTCGACCAGCGCCACGATGTCGCCCATGCCGAGGATGCGTCCGGCGATGCGGTCGGCCTCGAAGGTCTCCAGCGCGTCCATCTTCTCGCCCAGGCCGACAAAGCGGATCGGCTTGCCGGTGACGGCGCGCATCGACAGCGCCGCACCGCCGCGGCCGTCGCCGTCCATCCGGGTCAAGACCACGCCGGAGATGCCGATCTTGGCGTCGAATTCCTCGGCCACTTCAACGGCGACCTGGCCGGTCAGGCCGTCGACCACCAGCAGAGTCTCGCGCGGGGAGACCACGTTGCGGACGTCCTCGACCTCCTGCATCAGCACTTCGTCGATGTGCAGGCGGCCGGCGGTGTCGAGCATGTAGACGTCATAGCCGCCCAGCGTTGCCTGCTGCTTGGCGCGCTTGGCGATGTCGACGGGCTTCTGGCCGGGCACGATCGGCAGGGTATCGACGCCGATCTGGGCACCCAGCACCGCCAGCTGGTCCATTGCCGCCGGGCGGTAGACGTCGAGCGAGGCCATCAGGACCTTCTTACCTTCTTTGTCTTTCAGCCGCTTGGCGAGCTTGCCGGTGGTGGTGGTCTTACCGGAACCCTGCAGGCCGACCATCAGGACCGGGGCAGGCGGGTTGTCGACCTTGAGCTTGCCGGGGTCCTCGTCGCCGCGCAGCACGTCGACCAGCGCGTCATGGACGATCTTCACCACCTGCTGGCCCGGGGTCACCGATTTGGTGACCGCCTGGCCGGTGGCCTGTTCCTGCACCTTCTTGACGAAGTCGCGCGCGACCGGCAGCGAGACGTCGGCCTCCAGCAGCGCCACGCGCACCTCGCGCAGGGCGGATTTGACGTCTTCTTCGTTCAGGGCGCCCTGCTTGGTGAGCCGGTCAAAGACGCCGGAAAGGCGTTCGGATAGATTTTCAAACATGCCTTGCGGCCTCCTGTGCCGGTTTCCAGTTGTGGCGTCCCCGTATGTAGGCGACAAGCGATCCATGCGCAAATGCCCCCACGGGCGTAACACGCTGGTGGGGGGCGATCCCTGGCACGGGCAGGGACCGGAAGACTCGGGCTCTTCCGGATGTTGGGGCAGGCGTTACGCCGATTGGCCGCCGGAGTCAACCTTTGCGGGGAGGCCGGCGGGCAGCCATGCGGTTATTGCATCGGGCAGATGCTGCAGGCCGCCTCGGTTGGCGCAGGCCTTAACCACCGGGTGGCGGTCGGCGCTGATACCACCGGGCGGGATTGGTTCACCGCCCTGGCTGAGATGCCTGGGCCGGCGCCGCCAAAAGCCGGGGGAAGGGTGAGCATGAACCCGGTCAGCCAGGGCGTGTCAGCGCGGCTAAGCCGTCTGCGCGCTTGACTCGGAGGGGTGGGCTTGGCCAACATCGGAAGGCTGGTCCGTTGCCGTCCACTCAGCGGTGCGGGCCGCTTGGATGAGCACCGAGGCAGATCTTCAGCACAGGCTTGCAACGCGAACCTTAGAGTCCGCGGTCCTCAGCGGGCAGCCGCATCAGCCAAGGGAGGATCTTAGACCATGCGCGTTTTCACTATTCTGGGACCGTCGCAGTCCGGCAAATCAACGCTGGCCACGGCGCTCGCCAATCTGGACAGCGCCGCCGGCAAGAGGCAGGAGGTTGCAGGCGTCGCCGCTTTGCAGCCTTTTTCATTTATGGGCGAGGACTGGGCTGCGATCGACATCGCGGGCGGCGCCGACAACCTGGCGCAGGCGGGGCCGGCGCTGGCGTCCAGTGACGCTGCCGTCCTCTGCGTGCCGGCTGACGCCGGGGCTGCGGTGCTCAGCGCGCCGTATCTGCGCAAGCTGGAGGAGGCGGGCATTCCCGCCTTTATTTTTGTCAACCGCATGGACCAGGCGGCGGACAGGGTGGCGGAAATCGTTGCCGCGCTGCAGGCCTATTGCAGCCACAACATCATCCTGCGGCAGGTGCCGATCCGCGAGGACGGTGAAGTTGTGGGTGCTGTGGATCTGATCTCGGAGCGTGCCTGGCAGTATCAGGAGGGCAAGCCCTCGGCGCTGATCGAGCTGCCGGTGGCGATGTATGCGCGCGAGCAGGAGGCGCGGACCGAGCTCTTAGAGGCGCTGGCGGATTTTGACGACACGCTGCTGGAAGAGCTGATCGAGGATCAGAAGGTGATGCCGGAGGAGGTCTATGACGTGGCGACCAAGGTGCTGCAGCACAATGACCTGATTCCGGCGCTGATGGGCTCTGCCGAACACAAGAACGGCATCCTGCGGCTGATGAAGTCGCTGCGCCATGAAGCGCCGGATGTAGGCGTGGCGCTGGAGCGGCTGTCGCAAGATGGCAAGGTGGTCGCGGTCGGCTGCATGGCCGATCTGGTCAAGCATCTGGGCAAGACCGTGGTGGTGCGGGCGATGGATGGCAGTGTCGGCAATGGCGCTCCGGTTGGCGGCGCTGCGCTTGGATCGCTGACTGGCGTCGGGTCGGCGGCACATGCCAGACTGTCTCCGGGCGACATGGGGCAGGCGGTGAAATCAGATCATTTGAATCTGGGCTTTGCCTACGGGCCGGATGGCGCGGCGCCGCTGCCGGACTGGGCGCAGCCGCGGCCCTCGACCTTCCGGCGGGTGATTACCCCGGTGAACGAGCGTGACGATGCCCGGCTTTCCGGGGCGCTGGAGCGGCTGGCGGAAATCGACCCGGCGCTGGTGCTGGGACAGGATGAGGCCAGCGGCCATGTGCTGCTGAACCTGCAGGGCCCGCTGCACATGCGCCGTATCAAGCAGGCCTTGAAAGACGAGTTCGGCGTCGAAGTGGAGGAGGGGCCGGTGCCGCCGGCCTTGCGCGAGACCATCAAGAAATCTGTGCAGGTGCATCACCGGCACCGCAAGCAGTCCGGCGGCGCCGGGCAGTTTGCCGATGTGGTGATCGAGGTGAAGCCCTTGCCGCGCGGCAGCGGTTTTGTGTTCGAGGAAACGGTGAAGGGCGGCGCTGTGCCCAAGAACTACATCCCCTCGGTAGAGGCGGGCGCGCGCGAGGCGCTGGCGCAGGGGCTGAACGGCCATCCGGTGGTGGATATCTGCGTGATACTGAAGGATGGCAAGCATCATTCGGTCGACAGTTCCGACTATGCCTTCCGCACCGCGGGCAAGAATGCGGTCCGGGAAGCGCTTGCGGAGGCCGGAGCGGTGCTTTTGCAGCCGATCATGCGGGTGCATATCCATGTGCCGTCGGTGTTCACCGGCGGGCTGGTGCCGGTGGTGAGCGGCATGAAAGGCCAGATCCTGGGCTTCGAGGCCGAAGACGGCGTCGCCGGCTGGGATGTGTTCGAAACACTGCTGCCGATGTCGGCGCAGGATGATCTGTGCAACACATTGGCCAGCGCCACCCGCGGCACCGGCTGGTTCAGCACCGATTTCGACCACTATGAGGAGGCCCGGCGGGCCGATTTCGCCGAGGCGTGATGCGACGGGGCGGCGGGTGGAAGCGCCCGCCCAGCGGTGCTATGGCGCAAAACGGGGCGCAGGGGGCGGAACACCTCTTGCGCCCCGCCGCCAATTTGCGTGATCTGCGCAGCAATTCGACACTGACTTGCGGAGTAAGACCATGGATGCCTCCTCGGCCTATCAGGACAGCCTGCCTGTCTCCTCGGACGCGCTGCTGAAGCAGCTGGATGACTGGGGGCTGGCGTATGTGCTGCACGAGCATGTGCCGCTGCGCACGGTGGAAGATGCCAAGGGTGTCGAGGAGCAGTTCATGGTGCCGGGCGAGAACGCGCTGCGGCTGAAGAACCTGTACCTGCGCGACAAGAAGAAGCGGAACTACCTGGTGACGCTGCAGCAGGACCGCGAGATCGACCTGAAAGGCCTGGGCGCAGAGCTGGGGGCGGGCAACCTGTCGTTCGGCTCAGCCGACCGGCTGCTGGAGAACCTCGGCATCCGGCCCGGTGCGGTCAGCCCGCTGGCGATGATCACCGGGGCGGAGAAAGGCGTCATTTTCTATATGGACGCGCAGGCGCAAGAGGCCGACGTGATCTACATGCACCCGCTGGTCAATGACCGCACGGTGGCAATGAAACGCAATGATGTGATGGCGTTCCTTGCGCGCATCGGCGTTGACGTGCGCTGGGTCTAACCTGCCTTTTCCTGCTCCAGCGCCAGATCCAGCGCCGCAGCCACATGGGCGGCGGAGGAGTTCACGAACAGGAAGCCGTCGGCCTCGAAACTGACGTCGTCAATGTGATCGGGGAAGGCCAGCGGCAGTTCGGTGCAGGCCAGCAGGATGGCGGTGCCGGGCCGGGCATGTTTGGCGCAGAACCGCAGCAGGCGGTTCCGCGCGGCGGCAGAGGCGCCGCCATAAAAGTCCTCGTCGATCATGGCCTGCATTTCGGCAATTTCGGCCTCCGGCAGGGGGGCATTTGCGCTGACTCCGTGTCCGGCAAGAACATTGGCATAATTGCGGGCCTGCATGGTGACGGCGGTGCCGAGCACCAGCGCCTGGGTGGCCCCGGTTGCCGCGGTAGCCTGGGCGGTGGCGTCGAAAATGCTGAGGACCGGCATCATCACCCCGTCGCGGATCGCGTGCAGCCGGGCATGCGGGGTATTGGAGGCGATGATGGCAAAGTCGCAGCCCGCCCGTTCCAGCGTCAGCATGGCATCGCGGAAGATGGCGTCGAAGGCGGCCCAACTGGCCTCGTCACCGGGGCGGCCGCGCAAAGCACGTGTCTGGGCCTGCACCACGGATTCGATGGTGATCGGCGGAACCGGCAGCGGAGAGCCCGCGCCGCGCTCCGCAAAGAACCGCCCGGCGCCTTCGCAGATGGCGCGGTAGTAGTCGATGGTGGAGGCCCAGCCGACACCGCCGAGAATGCCGATCTTCTTCATCAAATGACCCGCCCCTGAAAAGCTGATGCAGGCAGACTGGCACGGCAGCGGGAGACTGCCAAACGCAAAAATGCCGCCAGCTCTCCGGGGGAGGGCTGGCGGCATTGCCGGGACGCCGGGGATCAGGCGGCCAGTGCCTCGATCTGGCCTTTCGCCTTGGCGAGGGCGCCGTCGGCGTCGATAGACATGGCGTCGGCGGCGACGACCTCAACGTCGGTGATGCCGATGAAGCCCAGCACGTGGCGCAGATAGGTGGTGGCAAAGTCGATGTCGGAGCCGGCCTGGGTGCCGCCCGAGGCCATGACGATGATGGCGCGCTTGCCTTCCAAGAGGCCGACGGGGCCGGTTTCACGGTACTGGAAAGTCATGCCGACACGAGCCACCAGGTCGACCCAGGCTTTCAGCGTGGAGGGCACCGAGAAGTTGTAGACCGGCGAACCGATCACGATGGTATCGGCCTGCTTCAGCTCCTCGACCAGCGAGTCGGAGAGGGCGAGCAGCTGTTTCTGCTCCTCGCTGCGCTGGTCCGCCGGGGTGAAGTTGGCCCCCACCCAGGCGCCGTCCAGCAGCGGCAGCGGCGCGGCCAGGTCGCGGCGGATCACTTGCCCGGCGCCAAGGCGGCGGACGATCCGGGCCGAGAGGTCGCGGGTGACAGAGCCCTCAGTGCGGGCGGAGGAGTCGATATGGAGAACTGTGCGGGTCATTTTCGTGTTCCTGTGCTTGTTGCTGTCACGAATTTGGGGTATTGCAAATTCGAACGCAACGCCGCTTAATTCACATGAGTTGTGCATCTGTGCGCATTGCGACTCCGGCTGGCAAGGAGGCTGCCATGGACAATTGGGATGAAGTCCGTACTGCGTATCAGGTCGCCCGCATGGGCACGGTCAGCGGCGCGGCGGAAGTGCTGGGGGTGCATCATGCCACCGTGATCCGCCACATCGACGCGATCGAGGCGCGGCTGGGAGTGAAGCTGTTCCAGCGCCACGCCCGCGGCTATACCCCGACGGAATCCGGGCAGGACCTGCTGCGGGTGGCGCAGGCCACGGATGATCAGTTCAGCCAGCTGGTCGGGCGGCTCAAGGGCCAGGGGGACGACGTCTCGGGGGAGCTGGTGGTGACCTCGCTGGCGTCTTTTGCGCCGATGATGGTGCCGGCGCTGCGGGAATTCCAGGACATGCATCCTGGGCTGATCATCCGCTACCTGACCGGCGACCGGCTGTTCCGGCTGGAATACGGCGAGGCGCATGTGGCGGTCCGCGCGGGCAATGCGCCGGATCAGCCCGACAACGTGGTGCAGCCTTTCATGAAGCAGCAGATCGGGCTTTACGCCGCCAAGTCCTATGCCGAGAAATACGGGCCGCTGAAAGGGCTGGAGGATATTCCCAACCACCGGTTTGTCGGCCAGGACGATGAGGCCAGCCGGGCGCCGTATTCGCGCTGGCTGCGGGCCAATGCCCCGGCGGAGGCGATCGCTTTCCGCTGTACCGACGGCTTTACCCTGAAGGCGGCGGTGCAAAGCGGTGCGGGGATCGGCTTCATGGCGGCCTGGGAGGCGCGGCAGCAGCCGGATCTGGTGGAGATGATGCCGCCGCAGGAGGATTGGGAAGGGACCCTGTGGCTGGTCACTCATGTGGATTTGCACCGCACGACCAAGGTGCAGGCCTTCCTGAAGTTCCTGAAGGAGCAGGTGAAGGATTGGCAGCTGTGAGCGAGGCACTGCGCGGGCATCTGGCGATGCTGATGTTTTCGGCACTGGTGGCGGGTTCGTTCTCGCTGGGCGTGATGGTGGCGAACGAGATCGCGCCCGCGGCGCTGAATGCGGCACGCTTTGGCATTGCCGCCGTGGTCATTGGTGTGGCGGCGATGGCCACCACCGGGCTGCAGCGGGCGCATTTCCGGGCGCCCTGGCGGTTTGCGGTGCTGGGCGGGCTGTTCGGCGGTTATTTCGTGCTGATGTTCTACGGGCTGCAGACGGCGGCGCCGGTGAGTGCTGCGGCGGTGTTTACGCTGGTGCCGGTGATGAGCGCGCTGTTCGGCTGGCTGCTGCTGCGGCAGGTGACCTCGGTCTGGATGGCGCTGGCGCTGGCGATTGGTGCGGGCGGCGCCATGTGGGTTATCGTGCGCGGCGATTTGGGTGCGCTGGCAGCGTTTGAGATCGGCCAGGGCGAGATCATCTATTTCTGGGGCTGCGTGCTGCACGCCATCTATACGCCGATGGTGCGCAAACTGAACCGCGGCGAGCCGGCGGTGGTGTTTACCTTCGGAATGCTGCTGGCGGGCGGCGCGCTGCTGGCCGTGTTTGGCTGGCGGGACATCCAGGCCACCGATTGGGCCCAGCTGCCCGGCATCGTCTGGATCGGGCTGTTCTACCTGGCGGTCTGTGCCAGCTCTGCCACCTTTGTGCTGCTGCAATACGCGGCGATGCGGCTGCCCTCGGCCAAAGTGATGGCCTATACCTACCTCACCCCCAGCTGGGTGATCCTGTGGGAGATCGCGCTGGGCCGCGGCGCCCCGCCGGGCATGGTGCTGATCGGCGTGGCGATGTCGGTTGTGGCGCTGGTGATGCTGCTGGAAGGAGATGCCAAGACGGTGCGCGCCTGAGCGCCGCCCCTGGGGGCTTGCGGCAAGTCAACAATAATCCCTTGTTTTCCGTTATACTGGTCCTGAGGGACGCGTCAGGAAAAGGAGGGAGATATGTTTCATCACATCATGGTGCCCGTCGACCTGCACTTGCCCCCAACGGTTGTGAAAGCAATGGATGTGGCGGCGGATTTCGCCAAGAACCACGGCTCGCGCGTGACGCTGGTGCATGTGACCGACCAGCAGATTCACGGAGCCCATACCGTGGGGCCGTCCGGCGATGAGCTGGCCGCTCTGGCGAGCAAGATGGCAGAGCAGACCGGTGCACGGGTCGAGGGGCTGCCGATCTATTCCGTGGATGTCGGGGCAGAGATCGACTCCATCCTGCCCCGGACCGCGAAAGAGCTGGAAGTCGACTTGGTGGTGATGGGCACTCATATGCCCGGAATCCTGGACTATGTGTTCTCGTCCCATGCCAGCCATCTGGTGCTGCATTCCGAAGCGTCGGTGTTTGTGGTCCGCTAGCTGCCGGCCTGAGTGTCTTCGGCGTTGAGCTCCGCTTCGAGGAAGCGTTCGAAGGCATCCAGGTTGACCGGCTCGAACTGGCCGAAACCCTGCATCCAGACGGATGCGCTGCGCATCGCATCGGGCTGCAGCTTGCACCATTTGACCCGGCCGCGCTTTTCCTGCGCGATCAGCCCGGCGCGGGTCAGGATCGTCAGATGCTTGGAAATCGCCGCCAGCGACATCTCGAACGGCTCCGCCACATCGGTCACCGCCATGTCGTCCTCCAGCAGCATGGTGAGGATCGCCCGGCGGGTCGGGTCGGCCAGGGCTGCAAAGACGGTGTCGAGGGGATCGCTCATGCCTTCACTCCTATCCACAGCCTGCGGGTTTGACAATCTGTCCTGAGCCGTCATGGTGGCGCTCTTTGCACGCGGGGATTGATGGCATGGCATTGAAATACTGGCTGGTGATTTTCATTCTCGGCATCGGCTGGGGCATGTCGTTCATGTTCAACGCCATCCTGCTGCGCGAGCTGGGGCCGCTGTCGGTCTCGATGGGGCGGGTGGGGTTTGGCGCGCTGGGCTGCTGGATCTATGTGCTGGCGGCCCGCAAACGAGTGCCTGCGGGCGCTGGGCGCTGGCTGGGTTTGTTCGGCTTCGGTGTTCTCAGCTATGCCGGCCCCTTTGCCTTTTACGCGCTGGGCCAGCAGCATATTGCCAGCGGCGTGGCCGGGATCGTCAATGCCACCACCCCGGCAATGGCGGTGGTGGTCTCGCATTTCTGGCCAAGCGGCGAGCGGGCGACGCTGCTGAAGTCGCTGGGGGTGCTGTGCGGCTTCCTCGGGATCGTGCTGCTGTCGCTGCCGCTGTTGCAGGGCGGCCAGTCCTCCGAGGCCTGGGCCGTGCTGATCACCCTGTGCGCGCCCTTGTGTTATGCCTTCTCGGTCAACTTTGCGCGCAGCTTCCGGGATATGGAGCCGGTGGTGCTGGTGGCGATTGCGCTGACCGGGGCGACCGCCGCGATTGCGCCGCTGGCGGTCTGGAGCGAAGGCCTGCCGCATGTGACTCGGATGGAGACCTGGGCCTCCCTGTTCGTGATCGGCTTTGTGCTGACCTCGGCGGCCTTCATCGCCTTTTACTGGGTGCTGCCCAAGGTGGGGCCGACCAATATCACCCTGCCGACGCTGATCGCGCCGGTCTCGGCGCTATTCCTGGGCACCTATGTTCTGGAGGAGCAGCTGCTGGCGGAACACCTGTGGGGCATGACGGCGATCCTGCTGGGGCTCTTGCTGATCGACGGACGGATCGTGCGCTGGGGGGCGGCAAAGCGGCCGGTCCGCTAAGATCAACCTTTTGGTTGAATATGGATTCCGCCTGCTTCTGCCGCTAACGGGCCGCGCGAAAGATTGGCGCGGCGGCAGGTGTTTCAGTTTTATCGTATTATTTTCAACGTCTTAGTGAAAGTTTCGGGCTGCATTCCTGGCAATTGACTCCTAAGCCCCTTGGCCTTAGCACCCTTCACAGAAATTCGCGTGAGGATGGCGCCCGTGACCGACGACGACCAAAAGCAGCGCATGGCGCAGCTGGAGGAGAAGCTGGCGGCGGCGCGTAAGGCCCAGGAGCCCAAGCCGCGCGCGGATGAGCATTATTCGATGGCCAACATGGCCTGGCGGATGGTGATCGAATTGGTGGCCGGTCTCGCGATCGGATTTGGCATCGGATACGGGCTGGACCTTCTGTTTGGAACCCTGCCCATCTTCATGGTGCTGTTCGTAATGCTGGGCCTGGCGGCTGGAGTGAAGACGATGCTTCGCACCGCGCAAGAGATCCAGGAACAGAAACTGGCCGATGAGGCCAAGAAAAATGCGCAAGACCGGGATTGATCCGACGGGATCAGCGACCGGCGACAGGAGAAGCGGACCGATGGGCAAAATATTCTTTTTCGCAGCTCTGGCACTGGTTGTCGTGTCGGGGCTGATTTTCGCTCCGGCGGAAGCAGAGCTGGCAATTCATCCGATGGACCAGTTCATTGTGGCGCCTCTGTTCGGCGATCACATCTCCTGGTATACCCCGACCAACGTGACCCTGTGGATGGGGCTGGCGGTTCTGGCTGTTTTTGCCTTGCTGGTGCTGGGTTCTTCGCGCCGCGCCATCGTGCCGGGCCGCACCCAGTCGGTTGCGGAACTGGCCTATGGCTTCATCTACAAGATGGTCGAGGACGTGGCCGGCAAGGACGGCGTCAAGTTCTTCCCCTACATCATGACCCTGTTCATGTTCATCGTAATGGCCAACTTCCTGGGCCTGATCCCCGGCTCGTTCACCACTACCTCGCATATCGCGGTGACTGCGGTTCTGGCGGCGCTGGTGTTCTTCACCGTGACCATCCTCGGCTTCGTCAAGAATGGTGCCGGTTTCCTCGGCCTGTTCTGGGTGTCGAGCGCGCCGCTGGCGCTCCGCCCGATCCTGGCCATCATCGAACTGATTTCCTACTTCGTGCGTCCTGTCAGCCATAGCATCCGTCTTGCTGGCAACGTGATGGCAGGCCACGCGGTTCTGAAGGTGTTTGCAGGCTTTGCCGCAGCACTGGGCATGTTCAGCTTCCTGCCGATCTTTGCCATCACCGCGGTTTATGCGCTCGAAGTCCTGGTGGCCTTCATCCAGGCCTACGTGTTCACCATCCTGACTTGCGTGTACCTGAAGGATGCACTGCACCCGAGCCACTAAGGCCAGGATCTGAAAGCTTACCGGGCGCGGCCGGAACGGCCCCGCCCACACTAGAAATCACCACATTCCATCGTAAGGAGAGACATCATGGAAGGCGATATCGCACAACTCGGTCAGTTCGTCGGCGCAGGCCTGGCAGCAATCGGTTCCGGCGCAGCCGCAATCGGTGTGGGCCACGTGGCTGGCAACTTCCTGGCAGGCGCTCTGCGCAACCCGTCGGCAGCCGCCGGCCAGACCGCAACCCTGTTCATCGGCATCGCGTTTGCAGAAGCACTGGGCATCTTCTCGTTCCTGGTCGCTCTGCTGCTGATGTTCGCCGTCTAAGACCTTAGGAACCTATTTCCTTACGGCCGGGCGGTGCGGACCGCACTGCCCGGTGTAACGGCAAGTTCCCAAGGAGGACGACATGGCATCAAATACGCAAGACGCAGCACACGGCGCCGCAGACGCAGCGCACGGGTCTGCTCCGGGCATGCCGCAACTGGACTTCTCGACCTTCGGGAACCAGATCTTCTGGCTCGTGGTCGCCCTGGTCGTGATCTACCTCATTCTGTCGCGTGTCGCGCTGCCCCGCATCGGTGCGGTGCTGGCCGAGCGCCAGGGGACCATCACCAACGACCTCGCCGCGGCTGAAGACCTGAAAGCCAAGGCTGTCGAGGCCGAAAACGCATACAACAAAGCTCTGGCGGATGCCCGTGCCGAAGCTCAGCGCATCGCTGCTGAGACCCGCGCGGAAATTCAGGCCGGGCTGGACGAGGCAATCGCCAAAGCGGACGAACAGATCTCCGCCAAGGCTGCCGAGTCGGAAAAGGCGATCGCCGAAATCAAGGCCGGCGCGCTGGAGAGCGTGAAGGCAGTTGCCACTGATACCGCAGAGGCGCTGGTGACAGCACTGGGCGGTTCGGCAGATAAAAACGCAGTTGCCGCGGCAGTTGCCGAACGGACGAAAGGATAAGGACATGCGCAATATTCTCGCTCTTGCCCTGACCTTTGCTGCGGCTTCGCCCGCCTTTGCGGCCGGCGGCGGCATGGATCTGTCCAACACCAATCTGGTGGTAGCGCTGGCATTCGTGCTGTTCATCGGCATTCTGCTTTATGCCAAGGTTCCGTCGCTGATCGCTGGGCAGCTGGACAAGCGTGCGGAGGGAATCCAGAAGGAACTGGAAGAAGCCCGTGCGCTGCGCGAAGAGGCCCAGACCGTTCTGGCGTCCTATGAGCGCAAGCAGCAGGAAGTTCAGGCTCAGGCCGATCAGATCGTTGCTGCCGCCCGTGACGACGCTGCCCGTGCAGCTGAAGCTGCGAAAGCGGATCTGCAAACTTCCATCGCCCGCCGTCTGGCGGCTGCCCAGGAGCAGATCGCCTCGGCAGAAGCTTCGGCTGTGAAGGAAGTGCGCGACCGGGCGATCTCCATCGCTGTTGCCGCTGCGGACCAGGTGATCTCCAAGCAGATGACCGCCGCCGAGGCCAACAAGCTGATCGACGCCGCCATCGCGGATGTGGACGCCAAGCTGCACTAAGCTTGAGCGAACACGGATGAAACTAAAAACCCGGCCATAAGCGGCCGGGTTTTTTTGCTTCGGAGCAGGGAGCACTGAGCCTATAATACGGATCTTCCGTGTTGCGGCGAATGGCTTTTGCCGCCCGTGCAACCCGCGCTATCCGTCTCGTCTTGGTTCGTTCGGGTCGCTGGAGAATAGTGCGATCTTGTTGCCTTGAGGGTCGCGAAGGTAGCCAACATAGAATTGAGGTCCATAAGCGGCACGAAAGCCCGGTTGGCCCTCGTCGGAACCGCCTGCGAGAAGCGCGGCGGCGTGGAGATCACGAACCTGCTTTTGATTGCGCGCCTCGAATGCGACCATGGAGCCGTTGCCAGCCAAGGCCGGACGTCCATCGAAGGTTGGTTTAACGTAATAGTCAGGCAGAACGGGAGATTGCCCCGGTTGTACGGGCAGTGCGTAACTGAGGCCCTCAGGCCCTTCCTCCAGTTCGTAACCAAGGGCTGGCAGGAATGCGGAATAAAACCGTTTCGCCCGCGTGATGTCATCCGCACCGACTGTGACGTAGGCAATCATGCTTCGCGTTTCCTTCCGGAAGATTGGCCATTCAAACGAGATTGCTGCACTTTTGTGGGCCAGCACAGAATTCGGATCAATAAACGGCCCCTTGTCGATCCCCGACGCCGGCATTGATGCAATTGCAACGATTGCTTACATTGTCCCGCACTTCATCCCTTCCCGGTCTCATGCTCCAGCCGCTGCCGGGCGACCTCGGCATTGCGTTCGGCGCGCTGGTGGTCGGTGAGGGCTTGCTTCACATAATCCAGATGCGCCTCGACCGCCGTGCGGGCGGCCTGCGGGTCGCGGGCCTGCAGGGCGGCGTTGATGGCGCGGTGTTGCTCCAGAAGCGCTTCATAGGTGGTGTGCTGCTGGAACATGATCCGGCGGTTGTAGAAAACGCCCTCGCGCAGCAGATCGAACATCGACCGCATCATGTGCAGCATGATCACGTTGTGGCTGGCGTCCATGATGGCGGAGTGGAACTGGGCGTCGAGCTTGGCCGCCGCTTCGGACACGGCCGGATTGCCCGCCGCTTCCATCTTGTCAAAGATCGCTTGGATCACCTGCAGGTCATAGTCGGAGCCGAAGCGGGCGGCGCGTTCGGCGGCCAGCCCCTCCATGTCGCGGCGGAAGGAGAGGTAGTCGAACACCGCCTCGTCATGGGTGGCGAACAACTGGATCAGGGCGGGGGAGAAGGCGGAACCCAGGACATCGGCCACAAACACGCCGGAGCCGGCCTTGGAGGCCAGCAGGCCACGCGCCTGCAATTCACCGATGGCATCGCGCAACGACGGGCGGGAGACGCCCAATCGGTCTGCCAGTTCGCGTTCGGCGGGCAGGCGCTCGCCGGGCGAAAGAACACCGCGCAGGATCAGCTGCTCGATCTGCTTGACGACGGAGGCGGAGAGTTTCTCGGGCTGGACTTTCTGGAACGGCATCTCGTGCTCTTGTGAATTGGTCAAAACATATGACCACGCAGGCCCGTCGGCTGCAAGGGCAGGCGGGGATCACGATGGCTGTAACAGTAGGTCAGTATTATTGACATTAATTTGCGCTCTCCTACCGTGACCCTAGATCATACGCCAGGAGAGCCAGCATGCAGTTTGACCAGATCTTTGCCAGCCGGAACACGCGGATGAAGGCATCGGAAATCCGTGAGCTGCTCAAATTGCTGGACCAGCCGGACATCATTTCCTTTGCCGGCGGCATTCCGGATCCGGCATTGTTTCCGGCGGATGAATTTGCGGAAGCCTTCAAACATGCGCTGGCACCGGAGCGCCAGGCGATGGCGCTGCAGTATTCGGTGAGCGAAGGCTATCTGCCGCTACGCGAATGGATTGCGGGCGAAATGGCAAAGATCGGTGTCGCCTGCAGCGCGGACAACGTGCTGATCACCTCCGGTTCCCAGCAGGCGCTGGATTACCTGGGCAAGCTGTTCCTGTCGCCTGGCGATACCGCGCTGGTCGGCTGGCCCACCTACCTGGGGGCGCTGGCGGCCTTCAACGCTTATGAGCCGCGCTATGACCGGTTGTCGCTGAACGGAAACCGCACCGCGGAAAGCTATGCCGAAGGCGCAGCAGAGGCGGGGAGTGCGGTGAAATTCGCCTATCTGTCACCGGACTTTGCCAATCCGACCGGCGATACGCTGGGCCGCGCCGGGCGGCTGCGGCTGCTGAACATCGCGGACACGCTGGACTGTGCCATCATCGAGGACGCGGCCTATCAGTCGCTGCGCTATGATGGGGAACCGGTGCCGCCGGTGCTGGCGCTGGAGATTGAACAGAAGGGCTCGATCGAGGACTGCCGGACGATTTACTGCGGCACCTTCAGCAAGACTCTGGCGCCGGGCGTGCGGATCGGTTGGGCAGTGGCGGCCAAGCCGGTGATTGCGCAGATGGTGCTGCTGAAACAGGCGGCGGATCTGCATACCTCGTCGATCAACCAGATAGCTGTCCATGGCGTTGCAGAGGCCTGTTTCGGCGAACATGTTGAGAAGTTGCGTGCGGTTTATCAGCGCCGCCGCGATGTGATGCTAGCGGCAATGGCGGAACTTATGCCGGAGGGCGTGGAGTGGACCCGGCCTGAAGGCGGGATGTTCATCTGGGTGACCCTGCTGGATGGCATGAGCGGCGCAGACTTGCTGGCGCGTTCGCTGGAGACGGAACGGGTGGCCTTTGTCCCCGGACAAGCGTTTTTTGCCGATGGCAGCGGTCAGAACACAATCCGCCTGAGCTTTTCCAATTCCAATCATGCCGCCATAAAGGAGGGGATTGCCCGGCTGGGACGGCTGCTGGGCTCCGCCTGAGGACGGATTTGGCGAAAGACCGCCGGTACGCACGGGTTATCCACAAGATATGGTGGGCGTTGAGGCGAATTCGCCCCGATTTGGGGTGCGGAGCGTTGACTCACGCGATAGGAACCGCTGAACTTTCTCGATACGGAATCACGAAGGGGCAGCTTTGCGGTTTTCCAAGCTCAGGCTGAACGGCTTCAAAAGCTTTGTCGATCCCACCGAACTGGTCATAGCCGACGGGCTGACAGGGGTTGTGGGGCCAAACGGCTGCGGCAAATCCAATCTGTTGGAGGCTTTGCGCTGGGTGATGGGCGAGACCCGCGCCAAGGCGATGCGCGGCGGCGGCATGGAGGATGTGATCTTTGCCGGCACCTCGTCGCGGCCTGCCCGCAACTTTGCCGAAGTCAGCCTGCAGATCGACAACTCTGAACGGCTCGCGCCCTCCGGGTTCAACGACAGCGACATTCTGGAGATCGTGCGCCGGATCACCCGCGATGTCGGCAGCGCCTATAAGTCCAACGGCAAGGATGTGCGGGCCCGCGATGTGCAGATGCTGTTTGCCGATGCCTCCACCGGCGCGCATTCGCCGGCCTTGGTGCGGCAGGGGCAGATCGCCGAGCTGATCAACGCCAAGCCCAAGGCGCGGCGGCGGATCCTGGAAGAGGCGGCGGGGATCTCCGGCCTCTATCAGCGGCGCCACGAGGCGGAGCTGAAGCTGAAGAACACCGAAGCCAACCTGCTGCGCGTCGATGATGTGATCGAACAGCTGGCCGGGCAGCTGGCGCAGCTGGCCAAGCAGGCGCGGCAGGCGCAGCGCTACCGCGAGATCGGCGAGAAGCTGCGGCTGTCGGAGGGCATGCTGCTGTACCGCCGCTGGCGCGAGGCGGACGAGGCGCGGCTGGCGGCGGAGGACGAGATGCGGGTGCGGGTCGAGCAGGCCTCCAAGGCCGAGGCGCTGGTGCGTGCGGCGGCGGCGCAGCGCGGAACCCATGAGGAAAAACTGCCGCCCCTGCGTGAGGAGGAAGCGATTGCCGCTGCCATCCTGCAGCGGCTGGCGGTGCAGCGCGACTCGCTGGGTGATCAGGAGGCGCAGGCGCGCCAGGCCATTGAACGGCTCAGCAGCCGGATTGTGCAGCTGGGCAACGATATCGAGCGCGAGTCCGGACTGAACAACGACGCCGGTGAAACCATCGAACGGCTGGAGTGGGAACAGCGCGAGCTGTCCAAGGCCGGCGGCGGGCATGATGCCAAGCTGGCCGAGGCGGCGGAGCTGGCGCGGGATGCGGGCTCGATCCTGCAGGCGCGCGAGGATCATCTGGCGCAGGTGACCGAGGATGTGGCCCGTCTGGCTGCCCGCCACCAGTCGGCGCGCCGTGCGGTCGAGGACTGCCAGAGGGCGCTTGGCCGGTCTGAGGGCGAGGCGGGAAAAGCCCGGGCGGCCCAGGACGAAGCACAGGAAGCGCTGGAGCTGGCAGCGGAGAAGTTTGAAGCGGCTGTGACCGCTGAAGAAGAGGCCCGAGAGGCTTCGGAAATGGCGGAAGAAGCGCTGGCGGCTGCTGATGACGCACGCACCGAGACGCAAAGCCGCGAAGCCGAGGCGCGTTCGCAGCGGTCTGAAGCCGAGGGCGGGCTGGGCGCGCTGCGTGCCGAAGTGACGGCGCTGGCCAAGCTGGTCGAGCGCGACACCGCCGAGGGCGGCCAGATCCTGGACGAGCTGACCGTGGCGCCGGGGTATGAGAAGGCGCTGGGGGCTGCGCTGGCCGATGACCTGCGCGCGCCGCTGGCGGAGACGGACGGGCCAACCGGCTGGGTGGCATTGCCAGGTTATGACCGCGACGCAACGCTGCCGGAGGGCGTGCAGCCGCTGGCATTGTTTGTCTCCGGCCCCGATGCCCTGTCGCGCCGGGTGGCGCAGATTGGGCTGGTGGATGGCGATGCCGCGGCGGCCTTGCAGCCGCAGCTCCAGCCGGGCCAGCGGCTGGTGACGGTTGAGGGCGATCTGTGGCGCTGGGACGGCTACCGCGCCTGGGCCGAGGATGCGCCAAGCGCTGCTGCGCTGCGGCTGGAGCAGCTGAACAAGCTGGAAGCGCTGAAGCAGGAAATGGAACACGTCAGCGCCAGGGCGGATGGCGCCCGGTCCGCGCACGAAATGCTGCTGCGCAAGCTGGAAGAAGTGACGCTGGCAGACCAGAACGCCCGCCAGGCCCGGCGGGTGGCGGATCAGCGGGTGGCCGACGCGGCCCGCGCGCTGAGCCGTGCCGAGGCAGACCGGAATCTGGCCGAGGCCAAGCTGGAAACTCTCGGGATTGCGGTCTCCCGCCATGAGGAAGACGCCCTGAGCGCCCGTTTGCAGCTGAAAGAGGCGGAGAAAGGGTTGGGGGAGCTGGGCGATCTGGACCAGGCCCGCAGCGCTGTTGAGGACATCAAGCAGTCGGTCGAGGCGGCGCGGATCACCATGCTGACCCACCGCTCCAGCCACGACGAACTGCGCCGCGAGGGCGAGGCGCGCACCAGGCGCGCGCAGGAGGTGACCAAGGAGCTGTCGGGCTGGCGCCACCGGCTGGACAGCGCCAAGCAGCGGATCGAGGAGCTGGCGGAACGCCGCGAAGCCTCGCAGGAGGAGCTGGAAGAGGCCAATGCGGTTCCCGCCGAGATTGCCGAGAAGCGGGAAGAGCTGAACGAGGCGATTTCCGAAGCCGAGGCGCGCAAATCAGCGGCCACAGAGGCGCTGATAGCAGCCGAGGCCGCGCTGCGCGAGGCGGTCCACAAGGAGCGCGAGTGCGAGCGGCTGGCCTCCGAGGCGCGCGAGGCGCGGGCGCGCTCCGAGGCGCGCAGCGATGCGGCCAAGGACGCTGTCACCCAGGCCGCGGGCCGGATCATCGAGGCGCAGCAGATTACTCCGCAGGCGCTGCTGGAAAAGCTGGGCGTGTCGCCGGACGAGATGCCGGCCTCGGACGATCTCGAACACGAGGTGGACCGCTGCAAGCGCCAGCGGGATGCATTGGGGGCGGTGAATCTGCGGGCCGAGGAAGATGCCCGCGGGGTGCAGAACGAGCATGACACGCTGGTGGCGGAGAAGCTGGACCTGGAAGGCGCGGTGAAGACCCTGCGCGACGGGATCGCCAGTTTGAACCGCGAAGGCCGCGAGCGGCTGCTGACCGCGTTCGAGCAGGTGAACAACAGCTTTGCCATGCTGTTCACCCATCTGTTCGGCGGCGGCGAGGCCAATCTGGTGATGGTCGAAAGCGACGATCCGCTGGACGCGGGGCTGGAGATCATGTGCCAGCCGCCGGGCAAGAAACTGTCAACGCTGTCGCTGCTGTCCGGCGGCGAGCAGACGCTGACCGCGATGGCGCTGATCTTTGCGGTGTTCCTGTCCAACCCGGCGCCGATCTGTGTGCTGGACGAGGTCGACGCGCCGCTTGATGATGCCAACGTCACCCGCTTCTGCGATCTGCTGGACGAGATGTGCCGCCAGACCGACACCCGCTTCCTGATCATCACCCACCACGCGGTGACGATGGCGCGGATGGACCGGTTGTTCGGTGTCACCATGCAGGAAAAGGGTGTGAGCCAGCTGGTATCTGTTGACCTCAAGAAGGCAGAGGCGATGGTGGCCTGAGGCACGCGGTGCTGCGGGGGCTGGTGCTGCTGTCTGGAGAAAATCAATTTGGTGGAGTGACAAATGAATATGCTCAAAGCAATTGCTGCATCCGCGGTGCTGGTGATGCCGGTTGCCGCGGCAGCCCAGAATGTGGTGGCCAAAACAGGCGACAGCGTCGCCGGTTTCTTCAAGGATGAAGGCGCCAAGGTCGAGGTGACCACTGACAGCGTGGGCGATCCGAACCTCAAGGTCGAATATTACGGCAATGACTTCTCGGTCTATTATTACGGCTGCGACGGCAACATCAACTGCGACGCCATCCAGTTCTATTCGGGCTATCAGACCGACGGCGGCGTGCGCCTTGCCAAGATCAACGAGTGGAACCGGGAAAACCGTTTTGCCCGCGGCTATGTCTCCGAAGAAGGCTCGGCGCGGATCGAGATGGATGTGTTCCTTGGCAGCGAAGGCATGAGCCCGGACGATTTCGCTCAGACGGTGGGCATTTGGACACGGCGCATGGCTGAATTCGAAGAGTTCATCGACTGGTGACTCTGGCTGTCACCGGATCGTGACGGCAGGCCGGAAAATCAACCGCTATTGTAGGGGCATGAAATGGATCATGCCCCTTTTCCTATGCCTGATGGCTGGCAGTGCCTTGGCCGGAGAGTGGGGGCTGCGGCCTGGTGACACGCCGTTTGCCCGGCATGAGCTGGAGGCGCTGCCGGGCCGGTCCTTCCGCTTTTTTGACGGCGGCGAGTCGCTTTACGGCCGCGATGGGGCATACGCCTATACCTATTCGATGGACAACGGCGGCGGCACCGCCTGGGGCACCTACAGGATCGCCGGGGACGGCAGCATCTGCGTGGATTTCGCCAACGGGTTTGCCCGCTGCGACCTGTACGTCCGCAACGGCAGCCGGGTGATTCTGATCACCGAAAAGGGCGAGCGGTTCCCGGTGCGTTAAAGCTTCTTCAGAAGGGCCGGTGTGGGCCAGGCGTCTGCGGGCAGGCCGAGGCGGGCCTGCTCTTTCTGCACGGCAAGCCGGGTGCGCGCTCCGAGGATGCCGTCGATGTCGCCGACGTTATGGCCGCGGGCCTGCAGTTTTTGCTGCAGCTGCCTCATTTGCTGGCCGCTGAGCCCGCCTTCGGGCTGGCCGGCGTCATAAACCTCCGCGCCTTGCAGCCGGTTGGCGAAATAGGCAGCTGTCAGCACATAGGTGAAGCTCTGGTTCCACTCGAAATAGATGTCAAAGTTGGGATAGGCGAGGAAGGCGGGCCCCTTGTGGCCCTGCGGCAGCAGCAGCGAGGCACGCATCGATGGCGCAGGCAGCCCGCCGTTGCGTGCGGTGACGCCCAGATTGCGCCACTGGGCGACACTCTTCTTGCGGGCGGTGCCGCTCAGCGACAGGTCCAGATCTTCGGGGATGGTGACTTCCTGCAGCCATGGCTGGCCCGGCTGCCAGCCCATGTGCGACAGCATCCGGGCGCCTGACATCAGCGCATCCGGGGCGGAGGTTTTCAGGTTGACCTTGCCGTCGCCATCCGCGTCGACACCGTGTTTCAGAATGTCGCCGGGCAGCATTTGCACCATTCCGATCTCGCCCGCCCAGGCGCCGGTGGTGCGCTTGGGGTCGAAATTGCCCTTCTGGAACATTTCCAGGGCCGAAAACACCTGTGGCCGGAACAGTTCCGGGCGGCGGCAGTCATGGGCCAGCGTGACCAGTGCATCGCGGGTGTTGAAATCGCCCTGATAGCCGCCGTAATCGGTCTCGAACGCCCAGAAAGCCAGCAGCACACCGCGGTCGATGCCATAGGTGCTTTCGATCCGCTGGAAGGTGGCATCATGTTTCTGCGCCATCTGACGGCCGCGCTTGAGACGGTTCTGCGAGATCAGGCGGCGGGAGAAATCGACGAAGGGTTTCTGGAACACGCCCTGGCCGCGGTCGGCCTTGAGCACGCGGGGATCCTGGCGGATGCCCGAGAAAAAGGCGCTGACCGTGGCAGTGTCATAACCGGCCTGCACCGCCTCATCCTTCATCAGATTGACGAAATTCTGAAAGCTGCCGCCGCATTGGGCTGCTGCCGCCGCAGGCAGCAGTCCGGCTGCGAGGACAAAGGGCAATAGGCGCATGGCTATGGCGCTCCTTGGTTTGACCGCTCCCACGGGATCTTATGTGCTAGAAAACCGCCGCAATGGCAATGGTCAGGGCCAGGGCAACTGCCCATGTCTGCCACAGCAGGCCAACAGAACGGTTGATGGTCTCGGCATTGGCGCTCTTGGTGCCGGCGGCATGGACCCAGGGGAAGTCGCGCATTTGCCCGTCATAGGAGCGCGGGCCGGCAAGCGAGGCATCCAGCGCCCGCGCCATGGCGGCCTCGGGCCAGCCGGCATTCGGGGAGCGGTGCCTGCGGGCGTCCGAAGCGATGGCGCCCCACTGGCGCAGCTGGCCGCCGGCCAGCGCGATCAGCAGGCCGGTCAGCCGCGCCGGGATCAGGTTCAGGAGGTCATCCAGCCGGGCAGCGGCCCAGCCGAAGTCCTGATAGCGGTCGTTGCGGTAGCCGATCATGCTGTCGGCGGTGTTGACCATCTTGTAGATGATCAGCCCGGGCAGCCCGGCAATCAGGAACCAGAAGGCAGGTGCGATGACCCCGTCCGACAGGTTCTCCGCCCCGCTTTCGATGGCGGAGCGGGCGGCCTGCGGAGCAGTCATGCCGGCGGTATCGCGGCTGACGATCATCGCAACGGCATCGCGGCCTTCCTCCAGGCTGCTGCGCAGGCCGGCGGCGACGGCGGCGACATGTTCGGTCAGCGACCGCTGGGCGATCAGAATGGCGGCTACCAGAATTTCGACCAGCGCGCCGGGCAGCGACAGCAGCTTGCCCGCAATGTATCCGCACAGGACAAGCGCCAGTGCCGCCAGAACGCCCTTGCCGCGGCGGTTGCTGCCGTTGTTGAGCTTGCGGTCCAGGGCACCAACCGCCTTGCCCATCAGCACCGCCGGATGCGTGAGACGGGACCACAGCCATTCCGGCTCGCCAAAGACAGCATCCAGCAAGAGGGCAATCGCCAGCATCGCAGCGGTGGTCATAGCGCGGCCTCCAGCCGGTCCCAGCCATCGGCGGGCGGCAGGCCCAGGCGCAGAAAGGTTCGGGAATAGGGGAAGATGCGGCTCCAGATATGGGCGCGGGCCAGCTGGCGCTGCCAGGCGGCGGCATCCTCCACATCGTAAAGCCGGAACAGGTCGGTGCCGCCTGCGAGGCTGGCACCCCTGGCCAGCACCAGCTCATCCAGCCGGGCGGCATCCTGTTTGAGGCGGGTGCGGGCGGCTTCGGCCCACTGGCGGTCCTGCAGCGCCTGCGCACCGGTGCGCAGGGCGGGGCCGGAGACGGCCCAGGGCCCCTGCCAGCTGGACAGCTTGGCAATCAGCTGCGGATCGCCAATGGCGAAACCCAGCCGCAGGCCGGCCAGTCCCCAGAATTTTCCGAAACTCTTCAAGACGATGACGCCAGGCCGGCCCGCCATGCGGATCAGGCTTTCCTCCGGGCAGACATCGCAGAAGCTTTCGTCGATGATGGTAAGCGGCGCGGTGAGCTGGTCTTCGCTCCACAGGCGGCCGTCGGGGTTGTTGGGGTGCACCGCAACGCGGGCTTCGGCCGGGCCGTCAACGCGGATCTTCCATCCGCGGGCCTCGAATGCGGCGGCGTGCTCGTTATATGTGGGCTTGGTGATCTGTACCCAGCGCGGTGCGGCGAGGGCCGGCAGGGCGGCAATCAGGGCCGAGGCGCCCGGGGCGGCCAGCAGGGCCGCCTCTCCGGGGATGTTCCAGAATGCGCGCGCCGCCTGTTCAAGCCCGGCCAGGGCATCGGCATCCGGAAGCGCCCCCCAATCGCCGGCGGTGAACTGCGGCAGCGGGTAGGGATGCGGGTTGATGCCGGTGGACAAGTCCATCCAGCCGCCGCGCGCACCGCCGAATTCGGCCATGGCAGCGCTCAGGTTGCCGCCGTGATCCCGGGGCAGGGGTGCATTATCAAGCGGGAGTTCAAGCATCGCGGTAGCCACCGGTGGATAATTCTCTCCGAACTGGTCGGATGCCATATGAGACAAGGCGGTTAATAAAGCAACCGGGGCCGTGCGTGAACTCCTTATTTGATACGGGATCGGCTGATCTGACGCTGATCGGCGTCAGGCGGTGCGGGGTCAGCCGCGCCGGTGCGGCTCCAGCCAATCGATATCCGGATTGACCGGGATAATCCGGTGCGGGTTGATGGTGTCGTGGCTGTAATAATAGTGGCGCACGATGTGCTGCATGCCCACTGTCTCTACCACGCCGGGCCACTGGTACAGCTCGCGGGTATAGGCCCAGAGGTTCGGGTAATCCACCAGCCGCTTGCGGTTGCATTTGAAATGCAGGTGATAGACCGGGTCAAAGCGCAGGAGGGTGGTGAACAGCCGCCAGTCGGCCTCGGTCACCTTGTCGCCCAGCAGGTAGCGGTGCTGCGACAGCAGGTCCTCAAGCCAGTCCAGGCTCTCGAAAAGCGGCTCTACCGCGGCGTCATAGGCCTCTTGCGAAGTGGCAAAGCCGCATTTGTAGACGCCGTTGTTGATGGTGCTGTAGACGCGGGCGTTCACCGCCTCGATCGGTTCGCGCAGCTCTTCGGGCCAGTAGTCATCCGTGTTGCCGGTGATCCCGTCGAAGGCCGAATTGAACATCCGGATGATTTCGGAGCTTTCGTTGGAGACAATGGTGTCCTGGGCCTTGTCCCACAGCACCGGCACCGTCACCCGGCCGGTGTAACCCGTATCCGCGCGGGTGTAGATCTGGTGCAAATGGGAGCTGCCGAACAGCGGATCGCCGGTGGCGCCGTGCCCGTCGGTTTCAAAAGTCCAGCCTTCGCCGAGCATGTCGGGGTGCACGACAGAGACGGAGATATGCTCTTCCAGCCCCTTCAGCTTGCGGACAATCAGGGTGCGGTGCGCCCAGGGGCAGGCCAGCGACACAAAAAGGTGGTAGCGCCCGCTTTCCGCGGCAAAACCGCTCTGGCCCGAGGGGCCTGCGCTGCCATCGGCGGTGATCCAGTTGCGGAACTGCGATTCGCTGCGTTTGAAGGCGCCGCCGGTGGCGCCGGTGTCATACCACTGGTCGTGCCATTTACCGTCGATCAAAAGACCCATCGCGTCTGCTCCTGCTGCTTTGCAGAACCAACATAGGCGGGCACGGGCGTCGCGCCTATGCAACGCTGCGCGCAAGCCCTCTGCGCCACTGCACAACAGCAACAATGTTGCGCGTCCGTCAAATTTCCGAAAATGTTCACTTGATTTTATCTGTTTGCGACGCACCGTTGATTAAGTGGACCCGAGGAAACCCAAGGATTTGGAAGGCCGGAACGATGAACACCTATGTGCCCAAAGCCGTGCAGGAAGCACTGGACACCGCCCGCCTTCAGGGAATGCGGAGGAAAAGCCGGTTGCGGGTGATGGCGGGCGAGGAGCTGATCCCGGTCCTGCGGATATGGAAGACCGGCTTCTCGGTTGAGGCGGAAACCGCGCCGATGCTGCGCGGCCTGGTCGATCTGTATGACGGCACCCGCCACCTGTCGCAATGCCTGATCGTCGCCAGCGAGGAAGAGGGCGGCGAGATGCGGTATGAGTTCAAGCGCTCAACCCCCGCTGCAGACAAGGCGCCGCTGGATTTCTATAAATCGCCGGACGCGCCTGCCGGGCTGATCCCTTTTGACCAGTCCCAGGGCAAGATCTGAGGCCCCAGTTCAGGGGCGGATTTCCACCTCGGTTCCGATCTGTGTCAGGCGCCAGAGCGTTTCCATCTGTTCATTGCTGACGGCGATGCAGCCGGCGGTCCAATCGCCCGGCAGGGTGATCAGATTGCCCACTGAATTCGGCTGCCCGTGAATGAAGATATCTCCGCCGGGGCTGACCCCTGCGGCCTGGGCGCGGGCGCGGTCCCCGGGCTGCGGGTAGTTGATCCCCAGCGACAGGTGGTAGGCGCTGTTGGGGTTGCGCCTGTCGATCTGGAAAGTGCCTTCGGGCGTTTTGCCGTCCCCTTCCTGGAACTTGTCGCCCGCCGGTTCAAAACCAAGCGCGACAGGAAATTCCAGCACCGTTTCGCCGCCGCGGCTGGCGGTCAGGCGGCGGGCGGACTTCTCGATCAGGATACGGTCGATCCGGTCCGCCGCCGCGGACTGCGGCGGCGGACCGGGGCGCGGGGCAAGGGCCTGCCACGCGGCCCAGGCAGCGCCGGTCAGGACAACCAGCGCCAGCAGGCGCAGCAGGCGTTTCATTTATTGCAGGTCCGAGAACGCCTTGGTCAGGCGGCGGCAGGCTTCCTCGACGCGGGCGCGCTGGGTGGCCAGGTTGAACCGTTCCATGAACTCGCCGCCGGTGCCGAAACCGTCCCCGGGCGAGGTGGCGATCCTGGCGTCCTCGCGCAGGCGCTTGAGGAATTCCCCGCGGCTCATGCCGGTGCCGGAGAAATCGACCCAAGCCAGGTAGGTAGACTGCAGCGGCAGGGATTTCAGCCCCGGCAGCGCATTCACCGCCTCATCGAACAGCTTCCGGTTGCCTTCCAGATGGGCGATCTGGGCATCCACCCATTCGGCGCCTGCCGGGGAATAGGCTGCGGTGATCATGCTGACGCCGAGTCCGCTGGGCGCGTAGTCCAGCGTATCCAGCTTGTGCCGCATCGCGGACCGCAGGTCCGGATCGGGGATGATCATGTTGCCGGTGCGCTGGCCGGCAATGTTGAAGGTCTTGGAGGGGGCCGTCAGGGTCACGGCCCATGGACGCGCCTCGGGCGCGGCAACGTCCATCGGCACAAAGGTGCTGCCCGGGTAGACCAGATCGTGGTGGACCTCATCAGAGACCAGGAGCAGGTTGTTGCGCTTGGCAAACGCCGCAACCGCGCGCAGTTCCTCCGGGGTCCAGACCCGGCCTGAGGGGTTTTGTGGCGAACACCACAGCAGCAGCTTCTCGGTGCCGTCCAGGCGCGATTGCGCGTCGTCTAGATCCAGATTGTAGGTGTCTCCCGCACGCGCCAGCGGGCATTCGGTGACCCTGCGCCCGGCCTTGTTCACCTTGTGGGCAAACTCGTGGTAGACGGGCGAGAAGATCACCACGCCGTCACCCGGCTGGCTCCAGACATCAATGCAAAGGGCAATGGCGTTGCCAAGGCCTTGGGACGTCAGGATCCAATCCGTCTCGATGTCCCAGCTGTGGCGGTTTTTCATCCACCATTGCCCCGCCTGCAGATACTCCGGGTGCTGCCAGGAATAGCCGAACACGCCATGCTCGGCGGCCTGTTTGACCGCGTCGATCACACAGGGCGCGGTCGGGTAGTCGGAATCCGCGGTCCACATCGCCAAACCGTCCTGCGCGGAGACGCCGTACAGCGTCTCCATCTTGTCCCATTTCGAACTGTGGGTGCCGCGGCGGTCGATGATCGTGTCAAAATCCATGTGGTGAACTCCCGTATCTTTGTTTGCGAAGCTAATCGCTGCAGCGGCGTGCGCAAGGGGGGCGTTGCGATGGCGCTGCTGATCGCATACATGGACCCCATGAAACGACCGATCCTGATCCATCCCGACCCCCGCCTGAAGAAGGTCTGCGTGCCTGTGCCGGACCTGAGCGACGAGCTGCGCACGCTGGCGGATGACATGCTGGAGACCATGTATGCCGCACCCGGCATCGGCCTGGCGGCACCGCAGATAGGCATACTGCGGCGGCTGATCGTGCTGGATTGCGTCAAGGAAGAAGACGGCGATGCGCGTCCGCTGGTGATGTTCAATCCACAGATCCTGTCGTCCTCGGAGGAGACCAACGTCTATGAGGAAGGCTGCCTGTCGATCCCGGACCAATATGCCGAAGTGACCCGCCCCAGGGTGGTGGAGGTGGCGTGGATGGACCGCGACGGCAATGCGCAGCGCGAGACGTTTGACGGGCTTTGGGCCACTTGCGTGCAGCATGAGATCGATCATCTGGACGGCAAGCTGTTCATCGATTACCTGAAGCCGCTGAAGCGCCAGATGATCACCCGCAAGATGCAGAAGCTGAAGCGCGAACGCGCCCGCGCCTGAGGGGACCCGAGCCATGACCGTCCGCACCTGCCTGCCCTGGCCTGACAAGCGCCTGCGCTCCAGGGCTGAAGAGGTGGCAGAGATCACCGATGAGATCCGCGAAATCTGGAAAGACATGGTCGACACGATGGAGGCAATGCCGGGCGTCGGGCTGGCTGCCAGCCAGATCGGCGTGATGCTGCGGCTGGCGGTGGTGGACGGCTCGACTGAGCGCGGCCGCGCCGTGAAGCTCGCCAACCCGGAGATCCTGCATGCCTCGGTCGAATTGCGCGAGCATGACGAGGCCAGCCCCAACCTGCCCGGCGTTTCGGCCAGGATCAAACGCCCGCGCGCTGTCACTGTGCGCTTCATCAACGAGCAGGGCATGGTTGACCGCAAGGATTTTGTCGGGATCGAGGCGACCTCGGTGCAGCATCAGATCGACCATCTGAACGGCCGGATGTATTTCGACCACCTGAGCAAGGTGAAGCGCGACATGCTGATCCGCAAGGCAAAGAAGCTGACCGGCTGACGGCAGGGAATGGCGGGCAGATTGCCCGCCCTACGGAGGCATTGATGCGCATCATCTTCATGGGAACGCCCGACTTTTCGGTGCCGGTGCTGGATGCGCTGGCGGAGGCCGGGCACGAGATTGCCGCCGTCTACTGCCAGCCGCCCCGGCCTGCGGGCCGCGGCAAGAAGGACCGTCCCACCCCCGTCCACACCCGCGCCGCGGCCTTGGGGCTGGAGGTGCGCCACCCGGTCTCGCTGAAAAGCGCGGAAGAGCAGGAGGCCTTTGCGGCCTTGCAGGCGGATGTGGCGGTTGTTGTCGCCTACGGGCTGATCCTGCCGCAGGCGGTTCTGGATGCGCCAAAACACGGCTGCCTGAACATCCACGCGAGCCTGTTGCCGCGCTGGCGCGGCGCGGCGCCGATCCACCGGGCGGTCATGGCGGGCGACGCGCAGACCGGCATCTGCATCATGCAGATGGAAGCCGGGCTCGACACCGGCCCGGTACTGCTGCGCGAGGCCACTGCCATCGGCGCCGAGGAGACCACCGCCCGGCTGCATGACCGGCTGTCGCAAATGGGCGCGGGGCTGATTGTGGAGGCCCTGAGCCGCCTGCCGGAACTGGCACCGGAGGTTCAGCCCCGCGAAGGGGTCACCTACGCCGAAAAGATCGGCAAGGGCGAGGCGCAGATCGACTGGAGCCTGCCGGCGGCGGAAGTCGACCGCAAGATCCGCGGGCTGTCGCCCTTCCCCGGCGCCTGGTGCGAAATCGGCGGCCAGCGGGTCAAGCTGCTGGCTTCGCGCCTGGCGGAGGGGCAGGGCGCACCGGGCGAAGTGCTGGATGACAGCCTGACGGTTGCCTGCGGCGGCGGCGCGGTCCAGTTGTTGCGCTTGCAACGGGCGGGCAAAAGCGCGCAGGATCCGGATGTATTCCTGCGCGGCTTCCCGGTTCCCAAGGGCAGCCGCCTGTAACCGGAGGCATCGGATGATCCTGACCCTGATGGGCACCGTGGTGATTGCGGGCATGGTTGGCTATGCTTCCGAGCGCAGCGGATTTACCAGCAACGGCTATGTGCCTTCGATCATCATTTGCACCGGCGGGGCCTTCCTGTTCTATTTCGTGCGGCTGATGTTCGGCATCGGCTTCAGTGCGGCGGGTTGGAATGCCATTGCCTCCTCCATCGGGGCGCTGGTGATCGTGCCGACACATTGGCGCAGATAGGGAGACCGGCATGCCCATCATTGCTCTGATCATTATCGGCGCCGCGGCAGGGTTCCTTGCAACCCGGCTGATGCGGCTGGAGACCGATATCATCACCACAGTCTGTATCGGAATCGCCGGGGCGATCATTGGCGGGCTGGTGCTGCGTGCTTTGCTGGCGGTGATGGGGTTCATGGCCGGGTTCGTCGGCGCGGTTCTGGGCGCCTTGGTGCTGATCTGGTGTTGGCAGCGGTATCTCGGCAAGTGACCCTGTCTGCGGCCTGCAAGTCACAGCCTGAAGGAGAAGATGCGATTTTTGCTGCACCGTGGCGCTGAAAGGTTAAGGTGGGTTAACTGCCGCAAAAAGCGGCGGAAACCGAGGCAGAGAGCATTTGCAGATGACACAGGACAGCGGCCGGAGCGGCGCGCCGAAGGTGGTGGTTGTGACCACCATGAAGGACGAAGGCGCCTATATTCTCGACTGGATCAGCCATTACAAGTCGATCGGGGTCAGCGACTTTGTCATCTTCACCAATGATTGTTCAGATCCCACGGACCACATTCTGCGCTGCCTGCACCGGAAGGGTGTGATCGAGCACCGCTTCAGCCGGGTGATGCGGCGCGGGCCGCACAAAAGTGCGCTGATGTGGGCGGAATACGAGCCCAAGGTGAGCGAGGCCGACTGGGTTCTGGTGATCGACGTCGACGAATACCTGCAGATCAACGGCGGCGACGGCACCTTGCCGGGACTGCTGGCAGAGCGGCAGGATGCCGATGCGGTGTCCTTTGTCTGGCGCATATTCGGCAATGCAGGGATCGGTGCCGTGGACCATCCTCCGGTGCCGCAGGCCTTTGCTCTGGCGGAGCCCGCAGCAGGCCAGCCGGGAGAGCATCGTTTCTTCAAAACCGCGTTCCGCAACAATGGAAAATTCAACCGCATGGGGGTCCACCGCCCGTTCCTGGCGGTGAAGCCCGATGAGGTGAACTGGCAGCTTGCCGACGGCACACGCCTGCCGGAGGACGAGTTGGAAGGCGCTCTGTATGTGCGCGGCAGCTACGGATATTCCGCGGCGCAGCTCAACCATTATGCGCTGCGGTCGCGTGACGGGTTCCTGAACAAGAAAGCCCGCGGCCGGGCGAACCATTTCACTTCTGCGCTTGAGCCGGGCTACTGGCACAAGTTCGACCGGAACGAGGAGGAAGACCGGCGGCTGGCGGATAACTTCTCAACCGCATTGCAGATCAAGGAGGATCTGCTGCGGGATGCCAGCCTGCGCGAATTCCATGAAATGGCGCAGGTCTGGCACCGGCGGAAGGGCCGCAAGGCAAGGATCAGCGAAGAGGGCCAAGCCTTTCTCGGGCAGCTCGAAAGCAGCCGCAAAACCGCGTGATTACGGTTGTTTAGTGCCGCTGCCAATGGCAGCGGCGTGTGTCAGCCCATGCTGCCGGCGACCGCGCAGCCTTGAACGGTAACCCGGTGCATGAAGCGGCGGAAGCCATGGTAGTCATTGATGGCCTTGTGCCAAGTGGCCCTGTTGTCCCACATCGTTACATCGCCTTGCTGCCAGCGGACCCGGCAGTGCAGTTCAGGCTGCTGGCAATGCGCATAGAGCATGTGCAGCAACGCATCCGATTCCGCCTCTGACAGCTCCCTGATCCGGGTTGTGAAGACCGGGTTCACAAACAGGCATTTCCGGCCGGAGAGCGGATGGCGGATCACCACCGGATGGCAGACGGTCTGGGTTGCGGCGTCTGCGTTGCCCAGGCGGCCGGACCGGACTGCTTCGCTGTCCGCGGCCGCAGCTCCAAAGACGTGGCTGGAGCTGTGCCAGGCTGAAAGAGTTTCCAGGAACGCCTGCATCGGCGGCGACAACGTGTCATAGGCCTGCGCGGTCGAGGCAAAAACGGTGTCGCCTCCATAGGGGGGCATCTCGACGGCCCGCAAAATGGACCCCATTGCCGGTTCCTGATCATAGGAGTGATCGGTGTGCCAGCCTTCGCCGACAGCCTCCTTTTGATCTGCTTCCTTCAGCACTGTTGCGATTTCCGGATATCCGTCCACGGATTTGAAGAACCGGTTGACGTCAATGGGGCCGAACCGGCGGGCAAACGCCAAATGGTCTTCCGGTGTCACATGATCCTGGCCTCGGATGACAATCACAGAATAGCGGGCAAAGGCCTCTTGCAGCGCCGGGAACTGGCCGGGGTCGCAGATATCGGCCCCAGTGAGTTCCGCGCCTAGCCCGCCGGTCAAGGGAAGTACTTGCATGGTTGAGCTCCAATTGTTTTCCAGCCCAGTCTAGCGGTTGACGCTTATCAGGAAAAACTTGTTATATTTGGCTAAAAGGAAAGTAATTTTTGCTTAACTTCACTTTGCGCCAGCTTGAACACCTAGCGGCATCGGCCCGCACCGGCAGCATTGCCGCTGCTGCCCGGGAGCTTGGCGTGACCGCTGCTGCGGTTGCGGCGTCTCTTGGCAAACTGGAGGAAGCCAGCGGCCTGGTACTGTTCGACAGGTTTCCTGCCCAGGGGGTACGGCTGACCGCAGCGGGACGCGCGGTACTGGAAACGGCAGAGGGCCTGCTGTCGCTGGGACAGGCGCTGCAAGTGCAGATGCGCGGGCTGGAGGACTGCAGCAGCGGCCATCTGCGCTTTGCCTGCTACCACGCGCTGGCCTATGTCTTTGCCCCGGAGATCCTGCTGCAGCACCGGCAGCGCTGGCCCAAGGTGGCGCTTGAGGTGTTCGAAGGAAGTTTCGAGCAGATACAGCGGCAGCTGGAAACCGCCGAGGCGGACTTGGCGCTGGCCTATGATCAGGGGTTTGAGGCCAGGGGGCTGGAAATCGAACTGCTGATGCGGGTGCGGCCGAAAGTGCTGCTGCCGGCCATGCACCCTTTTGCCAGCCGCCAGGCGCTGCGGCTGACGGACTTGACGGATATCCCCTATATTCTGGTCAAGGAGTCCGGGCCGGGGCGGTCCTATCTCGATATGCTCCGGCGGGCGGGGCTGGATCCGACGGTTGCGCTGACCACACGGTCATATGAACTGGCCCGGTCCTGTGTCGGCAAAGGCGCAGGCTTTACACTGATGGCTTTTCAGCCGCCAAACCCGAGAACCTACCATAATGATAAAGTTGTGGCAGTGCCTTTGGCGGATGGGCTGGAGGAGATCCCGATTGTTCTGGCCGCGCGGCCCGGTGTGATGAAGGGACCGCTCGCCAGCGCGTTTGCGGCAACCTGCCGTGATGTGCTGCGCGCAGCTTGCGTGCATTAACTGCGTGGAGGGCGGCTCTTGTAAACGGGAAGGTGCCAGCCGAACAGCAGGGACCCGGCACGCAGCACCCAGCAGACGCCTGCGCAGGCCAGCAGTGCAAACTGCAGTTCAATGCCCAGCCAGATGGCGGCCACCGCCGTGATTGCGCCAGCCATGGCGCAGGTGATGTAGAGCTCTCCCTGTTTCAGCACCAGCGGCACCTCATTGCAGACCACGTCGCGCATCAGCCCGCCCATGGTGCCGGTCGCCATACCCATCAGGACGGTGATCACCGGCGGGCTGTCCAGCGCCAGAGCCGCACCGGTGCCGGCAGGAACTGCCACCGCCAGTGCGAAGCTGTCGAGCCAGACCACCCAGCGCAGGCGGCTTTCCAGCAGGTGCGCCGTGAAGAACACGGCTATGGCAGCAAGCGCCGCAAGCAGGATGTAGCTGGGGTTGCCGATCCAGAACACCGGGTTGCGGTCCAGAAGCAGATCCCGCATCGTGCCGCCGCCAAGCGCGGTCAGGCAGGCAACAAAGGCAAAGCCGACGATATCCAGCTGTGCGCGGCTGGCCACCAGCGCGCCGGTCAGGGCAAAGACCAGGACCGAGGCATAATCCAGCAATGCCAGAAAGGTCATTCAGGGGTCCCGAGCATCAGGCGCTTTTCTTTTTCTTGTAGGGCGCCATGCCGGCGCGGGCCAGTTCATCCGCGCGTTCGTTCTCCGGGTGGCCGGCGTGGCCCTTGACCCATTCCCAGGTCACCTTGTGGCGGCGCTGGGCTTCGTCCAGCCGCTGCCACAGCTCGACGTTCTTGACGGGCTTCTTGCTGGAGGTCTTCCAGCCGTTTTTCTTCCAGCCGAAGATCCAGCCGGTGACGCCGTTCTTCACATAGGCCGAGTCGGTGACCACGGTGATCGTGGACGGGCGCGCCAGGCTTTCCAGCGCGTTGATCGCCGCCAGGAGCTCCATCCGGTTGTTGGTGGTCTCCCCCTCGCCGCCCTGGAGTTCCTTTTCCTTGACGATCTCCCCGCCGTCCATCGCGCGCAGCAGCACGCCCCAGCCGCCGGGGCCGGGATTGCCGGAGCAGGCGCCGTCGGTATAGGCAAACAGCTCAGCCATGGGCGGTCAGGATCACGTAGGTTTCAACGCCGCCGGCGAGCCCCTGGCCATTGCCGCGGCGGGACCGTGTTACGCTGAAGCCTGCGTCTTTCAGTAGATTCTTCAATTCATCCTCGCTGTAGTAGGCATAGAAACGTCCCAGTTTGTCACGCCCCTCGCTGTCTCCGAGCTTCATGCCAATATGGAAGATGCCGCCGGGGTTCAAGGCACGATGGATGCGGGCCAGATGCCCGGGGAGATCAGCGCGCGGCGCGTGCAGCAAGCTGAAGTTGGCCCAGACGCCATCAAAGCCATTTCCACTCTCCAGTGCTTCAAATGCGGCGACCTCCACATCGATCCCGAAATCCGATTTTGCCAGTGCGGCCATCCCGGCAGAGGCGTCCATGGCCGAAACCTCAAACCCCTTGGCCTTGAAGCGGGCCGCCCAATGGCCCGGGCCGCAGCCCAGATCCAGGATACGGGCACCGGCCGGCAGGAGGGATGTGAAAGCCTCGAAATCCGGATCGTGGAAACTGTCGTCGGCGCGGGCAAAGCCGTCCGCGTAGGCTTGCGCCGCCTCAGTGTAGACCTCCAGTGTTTGCCGGTCGCTCATGCCGCACCTCTCTCCTGCACTGGACGGCTCAGGCGCGTTCCAGCGCCAGCCGGGCAGCGAGGCCTGCAAACACGGCGGCAAAGCCGCGGCTCATCCACTTCAGCACCCGCTCGCTGTTCAGAAGATAGGTGCGGGCCTGGGCAGCGAACAGACCGTAGAGCACGAAGACAGCGAAGGTCATCGCCATGAACACCAGGCCCAGCACCGACATTTCCAGCGTCGCGCTGGCGGGAGTGCCACTCAGGAAAGGCGGCAGCAGCGCCAGGAAGAATACCGACAGCTTGGGGTTCAGGATATTGATCAAGGCCCCGCGCCAGGCGATTTTCCAACCCGGCAGGCTGGAGCGGTCCGAGCGGATCGCCAGGGCGCCGCCGCTGCGCAGGGCCTGCCAGGCCAGATACAGCAGATAGGCAACGCCTGCGGCCTTGACGATCTGGAACAGCAGGGCGGAGCTGTGCAGCACCGCCGCCAGCCCCAGCGTGGCGGCAGCGAGGTGCGGAACGATGCCGAAGGTGCAGCCAACCGCGGCCCAGATGGAGGCGCGCCAGCCTTGGCCAAGGCCCAGGGCCAGTGTGTAGATGACACCGGTGCCGGGCGCGAGAACGACAACAAAGGCGGTAATCAGAAAGTGCAGGGTGATCATGAATACGGCTCCAGAAATAATGCCCGGGGACTAATGCGTAACACGGTTAGCCCAAAGCGGGAGTGTTTTCTGCAACCTGGATTGCACCCGGCGGATGTTAGGCGGGCTGCCGCAGGACGCGGGGCACTTTGAATTCCACAGTTTCCACCGCGGTCTCAACCACCTCGACCGTCACGTCATAGCGGGCGCGGAAGGCGTCGATCACCTCGTTGACCAGCAGCTCCGGGGCGGAAGCTCCGGCGGTGATGGCGACCGAGCGGATGCCCTCCAGCGCGCGCCAGTCGATGTTCTCGGCGCGCTGCACCAGCTGGGCATACTCGCAGCCGTTCTTGGCCCCGACCTCGACCAGACGGCGCGAGTTGGAAGAGTTCGGCGCGCCGACCACCAGCAGGGCATCCGCCTTGGGGGCCACCGATTTCACCGCCTCCTGGCGGTTGGTGGTGGCATAGCAGATGTCTTCCTTGTGCGGGCCGATGATATTGGGGAAGCGTTCCACCAGCGCCGCCACAATGCCCTTGGTGTCATCCACCGACAGGGTGGTCTGGGTGACATAGGCGAGCCGGTCCGGGTCGCGCACCTCCACCGTGGCCACATCCCCGGCGGTTTCCACCAGCAGCACCTCGCCCTCGGGCAGCTGGCCCATGGTGCCGATGGTTTCGGGATGGCCCTTGTGACCGATCATGATCATCTGCAGCCCGGCTTCGGCGTGGCGCTGGGCCTCGATATGCACCTTGGAGACCAGCGGACAGGTGGCATCGACATAGATCATCTCGCGCGCCTCCGCGGCGGCGGGCACCGATTTGGGCACGCCATGGGCGGAGAAGATCACCGGCCGGTCATCGGGGCATTCGTCCAGCTCCTCGACAAACACCGCGCCCTTGTCGCGCAAGCTGTCGACCACGAACTTGTTGTGCACGATCTCATGGCGCACATAGACCGGCGCGCCCCATTTCCCGATCGCCATTTCGACAATCTTGATGGCGCGGTCGACACCGGCGCAAAAGCCGCGCGGCGCGGCAAGATAGAGGGTCAGGGCTGGCTTGGTCATGGGCGTCTCCTTGCTGGCCAGAGGTAAGCGGTTCAGGCGGCAAGGTCCAGTGCCCGGACGGCACAGCTGCAGCGGCAAAGTGCTGGTCGGAAACGGGGTGCCGTATTTCCGGAGGCAGCGGTCATGAAAGGGAGATGTGCCTGGCTGACAGGAGGGCCGCCACCCGGGCAACCGGCTGTTGCCGGAACAGGCACCGCCCCATCGGGTGCCTTATTCCGGTCCGTATTCCGGCGGTCCAGGCTCAGCCGTGTGCAACCGTAGCCGAACGCGGTTCGCTTTGCTCGCGCGGCGGGCGGCCGATCACGTCGCGCAGTTCTTCCAACTCGATGAAATTGTCGGCCTGGCGGCGCAGGTCGTCAGAGATCATCGGCGGCTGGCTGCGGATGGTCGAGACCACCGAGACGCGCACGCCCTGGCGCTGCAGGCTGGCAATCAGCGGGCGGAAGTCCCCATCGCCGGAGAACAGCACGATATGGTCCACCCGCGGCGCCAGTTCCATGGCATCGACAGTCAGCTCGATATCCATGTTGCCTTTGACTTTGCGGCGGCCCAGGCTGTCGGTGTATTCCTTGGCCGGTTTGGTGACCATGGTGAAGCCGTTGTAATGCAGCCAGTCGACCAGCGGCCGGATCGGTGAATACTCGTCATTCTCCAGCAGAGCGGTGTAATAAAAGGCCCGCAGAAGCTTGCCGCGGCGCATGAATTCCTGCCGTAGAAGCTTATAGTCGATGTCGAACCCAAGCGCCTTGGCCGCGGCGTAAAGGTTTGACCCGTCTATGAACAGCGCGAGCCGTTCGTCTTTGTAAAACATCAAATGTTCCTTCCGGTATTTCCGCCTCGGCCGGGTGTTCCGTGAGTGAATGCTTGAAATCGGCGAAACGGGTGGACTTAATGTAAGTTATTTGTCATCTGCCGCAAGTATACTGCCATTCTGAAATAGGGTCAAAAATGGCCGGAAACCGGAAAACGTCGCTCATCGCACTTGGCGGCAACCTGCCAGCTGACGCTAATGCGCCGCAAGTCACCTTGTCAAAAGCTATCAATGCTTTGCAGTCGGAAGACATCACGCTGCGCTGTGTCTCCCGGTTCTTCCAGACCCCCTGTTTCCCGGCCGGGGCCGGGCCGGATTATGTGAACGCCGCGGTGGCAGTTGAAACCTCCCTGGCGGCCGAAGAACTGCTGGCGCGGCTGCACGCGGTCGAGGCGCAGTTTGCCCGGGTGCGGGAGCAGCGCTGGGGGATGCGGACGCTGGATCTGGATCTGGTCGATCATGGAGGGCAGGTGCTGCCGGATGAAGCGGGCTTTGGCCGCTGGCTGGGGCTGCCGCTGGAGCGCCAGATGCAGGAGGCTCCGGGGCAGCTGATCCTGCCGCATCCGCGCATTCAGGACCGTGCCTTTGTGCTGGTGCCGCTTGCCGATATTGCGCCGCGCTGGCGCCACCCGGTGCTGCGGAAAACCGCGGCAGAGATGCTGTCCGAACTGCCGCCGGAAGATGTGGCGGAAGTAAAGCCCCTGTAACCCGTGCGATGCGGCGTTTTCCGCCCTTGTCAAGAGAAAGATTAGGGCGTAAATGTCTGCCCTCTGGACCAGGAATGAATTGGAGAGTCGCTGATGGCCCGCGTGACGGTTGAAGATTGCGTAGACAAGGTGCCCAACCGCTTTGAGCTGGTGATGCTGGCGGCGCACCGCGCCCGCGAGATCTCGGCGGGTGCCCCGATCACCGTTGAGCGTGACAACGACAAGAACCCGGTCGTGTCCCTGCGCGAAATCGCCGATGAGACCCAAAGCGCGGATGACCTGCGCGAGCGCCTGATCGAGAGCAACCAGACCCAGATCGAGGTGGACGAGCCGGAAGAGGATTCCATGGCTCTGCTGATGGGTGCGGACAACGATAAGCCCGCTGATGACGACATGTCGGAAGAGAAACTGCTGCGCGCGCTGATGGAGGCCCAGGGCCAGGGCTGAGGCGTGCGCTTGCGAATTTGAGGCTGCGGACCGGACATGATTTCCCCTGACGACCTGATTGCTCTGGTCCGCAATTACAATCCCAAGACCAATGCGGAGAGGATCGCCGAGGCCTATGCCTTTGGCGAGCAGATGCATGACGGGCAGTTCCGCCACTCCGGCGAGCCCTATTTCACGCATCCGGTGGCGGTGGCCGCCATCCTGACCGAACAGCGGCTGGATGATGCGACCATCATCACCGCGCTGCTGCACGACACCATCGAAGACACCAAAGCCAATTACGAGGAAGTTGCCCGCCGTTTCGGCGATGAGGTGGCGATGCTGGTCGATGGCGTCACCAAGCTGACCAACTTGCAGCTCAGCAGCCGCGAGACCAAGCAGGCGGAGAATTTCCGCAAGCTGTTCATGGCGATGTCCAAGGATCTGCGGGTGATCCTGGTGAAACTCGCCGACCGTCTGCACAACATGCGCACCATCAAGGCGATGCGCCCGGAAAAGCAGGCCCAGAAGGCGCGCGAGACCATGGATATCTATGCGCCGCTGGCGGGCCGCATGGGCATGCAGTGGATGCGGGAGGAGCTGGAGGATCTGGCGTTCCGGGTGCTGAACGCCGAGGGCCGCCAGTCGATCATCCGCCGTTTCGTGACGCTGCAGCGGGAAACCGGCGATGTGATCCACCGGATCACCGGCGACATGCGGCTGGAGCTGGAAAAGGCCGGGATCGAGGCCGAGGTATTCGGCCGCGCCAAGAAACCCTATTCGATCTGGCGCAAGATGCAGGCCAAGGATCAGGGCTTTTCGCGGCTGTCGGATATCTACGGCTTCCGGGTCATCACGATGTCGGAAGAAGACGCCTACCGGGCGCTGGGCGCCATTCACCAGCGCTGGCGGGCGGTGCCGGGGCGGTTCAAGGATTATATCAGCCAGCCGAAATCCAACGGCTACCGCTCCATCCACACCACCGTTTCGGGCCGTGACGGCAAACGGGTGGAGGTGCAGATCCGCACCCGCCAGATGCATGATGTGGCCGAAACCGGCGTTGCGGCGCATTGGTCCTACAGGGACGGGGTGCGCTCCGAAAACCCCTTTGCGGTTGACCCGGCCAAATGGATCGCCTCGCTGACCGAGCAGTTCGACGCCGAGGACGACCACGACGAATTCCTCGAAGCGGTGAAGCTGGAGATGTATTCGGACCAGGTGTTCTGCTTCACCCCCAAGGGCGATGTGATCAAGCTGCCCAAGGGGGCGACGCCGATCGACTTCGCCTATGCCATCCACACCCGGATCGGCCATGCCTGCGTCGGCGCCAAGGTGGACGGGATCCGGGTGCCGTTGTGGACCCGGCTGCGCAATGGCCAGTCGGTGGACGTGATCACCGCCGAGGGCCAGACGCCGCAGGTCAGCTGGCTGGAAATCGCCACCACCGGCAAGGCCCGCACCGCCATCCGCCGCGCCCTGCGCGAAGCGGACCGGGCGCGGTTTGTGAAGCTGGGCCATGAGCTGGCCCGCTCGGCATTTGATCACGTCGGCAAGAAAGCCACCGACAAGGCGCTGGAAACCGCTGCCCGTGCGCTGCGCGCCAGCGGCGTGAACGAACTCCTCGCAAGACTGGGCGCGGCCGAGATTACCGCGCATGACGTGGTGCAATCGGTCTATCCTGAACTGACCACCGGCGACGGTGACGAAATCTCGCCGCGCCGGGCGGTGATCGGCCTGGAGCCGGGGCAGAGCTTTGAGCGTGCGCCCTGCTGCCAGCCGCTGCCGGGCGAGCGTATCATCGGCATCACCTACCGCGGCCGCGGCGTGGTGGTGCATGCGGCGGATTGCGACAAGCTGGGCGAATTCGAGGATCAGCCGGAGCGCTGGATGGACGTGCATTGGCACAGCGGCACCCATCCGGCCGCCTACGGCACGACCCTGGAGCTGACCATCGGCAACGACGCCGGTGTGCTGGGACGCATTTGCACATTGATTGGCGAGAAAAAGGCCAATATCTCGGATCTGGAATTTGTCGACAGGAAACCAGACTTTTACCGGCTTATGATCAATGTGGAACTGCGGGATGTGGAGCAGCTGCACTCGCTGATGCTGACGCTAGAGGCTGAAAGCGATGTTGCCGCGGTGGCGCGGTTCCGGGACAAGCCGGAAGAGCGCCATTTTCCGGGGTAAGCCGTTGAAACTCTGAGCCGGAACTGGGAAGGACGCACAGCTTTGGTATTCAGGCGCCGGGACAGACGTCCGCCCCTCCGGGCGCTGGCGGATTTTCTCTGGCCGCGCGGCGGCTGGGGCCGTGCCTTCCTGTATGTGAAGCATCGGGTCCGGCGGCTGCCCGATTCGCCCGAACGCATTGCCCGCGGCATCTGGGCCGGCGTGTTCACCACCTTCACGCCATTCTACGGGCTGCATTTTCTGGTGGCGGCCATCATCGCCCGGGTGATGAACGGCAATATCCTCGCCTCGCTCAGCGCCACCTTCTTCGGCAACCCGCTGACCTATGTGCCGATCGGGGTCGCCAGCCTGCAGACCGGCCATTGGCTGCTGGGAACCGAGTTCGACGAGGAGGTCGACAAGTCCCTGGTCGGCAAGTTCATGGCGGCCGGCGGCGATCTGAAGGACAACCTGTTTGCCCTGTTCATGGACAAGCCCGCCGACTGGCAGGGCCTGCATCTGTTCTATAACGAGGTGTTCTACCCCTACATGATCGGCGGCATCCTCCCCGGCATCATCTCAGCGACGGTTTGCTATATGCTCAGCCTGCCGGTGATCCGGGTCTACCAGCAGCGCCGCAGGGCCAAGATCAAGGCCAAATTCGAAGCCATCAAACAGCGCGCCGAGGTCGGAACCGGCTCCTGAGCCGTTCTGCGGATTGTACCATTATTGCCTGCAGGCTTGCTCTTGCCGGCTGTCTGTCTAGTCTTTGTGCTAAAGCATTGACTTCAGACGGATGAGACAGCTGTCATGACACAGAACCAATTGCGCCTGGGCGTGAATATCGACCATGTGGCCACCGTGCGCAACGCCCGCGGCGGCGCTTATCCGGACCCGGTCCGGGCTGCAAAGCTGGCCGAGGAGGCGGGGGCCGACGGCATCACCGCCCACTTGCGCGAAGACCGCCGCCATATCACCGACGCCGATATCGACGGGCTGATGGACGCGCTGAGCGTGCCGCTGAACTTCGAGATGGCGGCAACCGAGGAAATGCAGAGGATCGCCCTGCGCCACAAGCCGCATGCGGTTTGCATCGTCCCTGAAAAGCGCGAGGAACGCACCACCGAAGGCGGGCTGGAAGTCGCGCGCGAGGAAAACAAGCTGGCCCATTTCATCGCGCCCCTGCGCGACGCAGGCTGCCGGGTGTCGATCTTCATCGCCGCCGATAGGAAACAGATCGAAGCCGCCCACCGGA
Source organism: Leisingera thetidis (assembly GCF_025857195.1). Lineage (NCBI taxonomy): Bacteria > Pseudomonadati > Pseudomonadota > Alphaproteobacteria > Rhodobacterales > Roseobacteraceae > Leisingera > Leisingera thetidis. The sequence goes on from NZ_CP109787.1 coordinate 194,130, forward strand.
TCGGCGCCGAAGTGATCGAACTGCACACCGGCGCCTATTGCGACTATCACGCCGAAGGCAGGTTTGAAGACCGCGACCGCGAACTGGGAGCGCTGCGGGAGATGTCCGCCTTTGCCCATTCTCTGGGGCTGGAGGTGCATGCGGGCCATGGCCTCACCTATGACACCGTGCAGCCGGTTGCGGTCTTCCCGGAGGTGAAAGAACTGAATATCGGCCACTTCCTGATCGGCGAGGCAGTCTTCCGCGGTCTGACCCCGGCGGTGCAGGAGATGCGCCGGCTGATGGACCAAGCGCGGGGGTGATGCGGCCATGCAAGTCAACTTGATCCGTTACGGGCTTTGGTGGATGGGGGCCACCGCCGCAATGCTGCTGGCGGGCCTGCTGCTGGCGCAATTCGGGACCGGCATGCCGGCCGGGCTGGCAACGGTGCTGCCGCCGATGGTTGCCTCGGTTGCGGAAGGCATGCGCATCGCCCAAGCCACCCGCGCGCCCTTGCCCGGCAGGGACGCCTGGATTTGCGCCGCGGCGATGACAGGGGTTGTTGCGGTGCTGACCATCATCCAGCTGCCGCTCTACTGGAACAGCCCGATGGTTGTCGAGGCGCGGGAAACGATTCCGGTCCTTTACCTCGCAGGGATATTCATGCTCCTGCTGGCGGTCATCCTGATGATCAACCGCCTGTTCCTGGGCCATGGCATCAGACTGGGGCTGAAGCGGCTGGAAGAATGATCCTGGGTGTCGGAACCGATCTTGCCAACATCGAGCGCATCCAGCGCACGCTGGACCGTTTCGGCGACCGGTTCCGCAACCGGGTGTTCACTGAACTGGAGCAGCGCAAGGCCGAGCGCCGCCGCGATGCGGCGGGCACCTACGCCAAGCGCTGGGCCGCCAAGGAGGCCTGCTCCAAGGCGCTGGGCACCGGCCTGCGCATGGGAATCGCCTGGAAGGACATGGCGGTATCCAACCTGGCGACCGGCCAGCCAGTGATGCATGTGACCGGCTGGGCCGCCGAGCGGCTGCGCGGGATGACCCCGCCGGGGCATGAGGCGGTGATCCACGTGACCCTGACCGACGACCACCCCTGGGCGCAGGCCTTTGTGGTGATCGAGGCGCGCCCTCTCGCCGGCGTCCCGGCGGAATCGCCTTCCGGAACTTGACTTGCCCCCTTCAGGCCCGCATGTAGCCCCGGACCCTGTTTCCAAACCGGAGAGCCCGATGACGGCCAAAGCAAAGACCGGCAGTTCGATCCTTGAGACGGTGAAGACCATCGTCTACGCGCTGCTGATCGCCGGTGTCTTCCGCACCCTGTTCTTCCAGCCCTTCTGGATTCCCTCCGGATCGATGAAGGAGACCCTGCTGATCGGGGACTTCCTGTTCGTGAACAAGATGGCCTATGGCTATTCCTATGCCTCCTGCCCCAGCGTGCGCATTCCGGCGGTCGGGCTGAACATCGACGCCAAGGACATCTGCGGCTTTCTGGATGGCGGCAACACCCGCCTGATGGGCGGCGAGCCGGAGCGCGGCGATGTGGTGGTGTTCCGCCACCCGGTCAACGGCAATGACTTCATCAAGCGGCTTGTCGGCCTGCCCGGCGATAAAATCCAGATGAAGAACGGCGTGCTGTTCATCAATGGCGCGCCGGTCAAGCTGCAGGATGCAGGCCAGTTCGAGGAAGTGATGGAGCGCCAGGGGCCGCAAGGGTCGCTGCCGCGCTGCGAAAACGCGCCGGTGGGCCAGGGCGCCATCTGCAAGAAGTCGCGCAAGCTGGAGACCCTGCCGGGCGGCAACGAGCACATCGTGCTCAACATCACCAACCAGGGCATGGACCACACTGGCGTCTACCAGGTGCCGGAAGGCCACTACTTCTTCATGGGCGACAACCGCGACAATTCCTCGGACAGCCGCCTGCCGCAGTCCGCTGGCGGCGTCGGGTTCGTGCCGTTTGAAAACCTGATCGGCCGCGCCGATCGGATCATGTTCTCCTCTGCCGGGCGCTCGATGCTCTTTTTCTGGACCTGGCGGAGCGACCGTTTCTTCAAGGGGATCGAGTGAAACTGTCCAAGGAATTGCGCGCCTTCGAGGAGCGGATCGGGCACCGCTTTGCCCGTCCCGACCTGCTGCAGCGCGCCGTGACACATGCCTCTGTGTCCTCGCCCAACCGCAAGGACAACCAGCGGCTGGAATTCCTGGGCGACCGGGTTCTGGGGCTGGTGATGGCCACCGCGCTGCTGGAGCACGACAAGACCGCAACCGAGGGCCAGCTGGCGCCGCGCTTCAACGCGCTGGTGCGCAAGGAGGCCTGTGCCGATGTCGCGCTGGAGATCGATCTGGGCGCGGTGCTGAAGCTGGGCCGTTCCGAGATGATGTCCGGCGGGCGGCGCAAGCAGGCGCTGTTGGGCGACGCGATGGAGGCGGTGATTGCCGCGGTCTACAAGGACGCAGGTTTTGAAGCCGCAGCCGCGATAATCCTGCGCCTGTGGGGCAGCCGCATCCATCAGGTCGAGACCGACGCGCGCGACGCCAAGACCTCCCTGCAGGAATGGGCGCAGGCGCGCGGGCAGAAGCCTCCATCCTATGTCGAGGTCTCCCGCAGCGGTCCGGATCACGCACCGGTCTTCACCATTGCGGCCCGGCTGCAGGACGGCACCGAGGCCCAGGCCACCGCAGGCTCCAAGCGTCAGGCCGAACAGGCCGCGGCCAAGGCACTGCTGGACCAGCTCGGCTAAGCCTCTCAAACCACCCGGATATAGCCCGCGAGGCCGGTTTTCTGGTGCTCGATCACATGGCAGTGGAAGGCCCAGTCGCCCGGGTTGTCGGCGACCAGCGCAATCTCGGCCACTTCGTCCTTCAGCAGCAGCATGGTGTCGGTGACCAGCGGCGGCAGCCTGCGCAGGTTGGAGCGGATCGGGACAAAGGCCAGCCCGTGCAGGTGGATCGGGTGCAGGTTCGGCGACTCGTTCCTCAGCCGCAGCACGTAGGTCCGGCCGCGCTCCAGCACCGCCAGCGGCCCGGTGCCCTTGGCGGCGTCGCCGGCCCAGGGGGTGCGGTTGATTGACCAGAAACTGTAGCCCATCGAGCCGCAATAGCCGTCGTTCGGCGGTCCGCCCTCGGGGGTCCAGCCAAACACGAAGTCATGCACGTCGGCCTTGGCCAGGTCCGGCCGGGACACCGGGTTGGCCGGCAGCCGCTTCAGCTCCCGCAGATCCCGCCCCAGGTTTGCGCCAGCCGAACGCAGCTGCGCCATGGTGCGGGCGGACTGGCCCGGCAGTTCTGCCAGCAGGCTGGCGGTCTGGCCTTCGCCCGCGGGCATCCGCACCGCAAAATCCACCCGCTGGCCGGGGCCGACCAGCAGCGGCGCACCCGCAGAGGGCAGGGGCAGATCCATTTCCACCGGATGCCCGTCCCACGCGATGATCCGCGCCTGATCGGTGCTGAGATGCAGCTTGTAGATCCGCGTGGTGTCCGAGTTCACCACCCGCAGCCGCACCAGCCCGCCCGCGGGGTGGTCATAGACCGGCGCCTGCAGCCAGTTCGCAGTCAGCACATTGCCGAACGTCCCGGCCCGGGCGGCGCCACGGGCGGTGTAATGCGGCAGGAAGGCGCCCTGGTCATCCAGCCGGAAGTCGCGCAGGTTGACCACCTGGTCGCTGTCAAAGCCAGGGTCTTCCGCTTCCTTGATCACCATCACCCCGGTCAGCCCATGCGCCATCTGCGCCATCGTCATGCAGTGCGGGTGATACCAGTAGGTGCCCGCGTCCGGCGGGGTGAACGCGTAGTCAAACGACCCGCCGCCGGCGATCGGCATCTGGGTGAGGTAGGGCACCCCGTCCATCGCGTTTGCGACCCGCAGCCCATGCCAGTGCATCGCAGTGTAATCCGGAGTGCCGTTGCGCACCCGCAGCCGCATCGGTTTGCCCTGCTCGCCATAGAGCACCGAAGGCGGCGCATCAGGCAACAGGCTCACCAGCCCCTCGGTGGGTTTCTCCCGGAACGCAAAGCGGGCAGGCTGGATGGTCAGCTGCTGCGCAGCCGCGGCGCTGGCCGCACCCCAGCCGGCAGCGCCAAGCGCGCCTGCGGATGCAGCAGTCCCAAGCAGGAAATCACGTCGGTTCATTGGCAAGGCCTCCGGATGCGCGGTTGAGGAAAGGCCTGGCTGCGGGTCTGGCTCGGCGCTGCGGTTGTTCCATGGCACCTGCCACAGGTCTTTGACATAGAGCAAGGCTGTGTGAAGGTGGCAGCAAGGCCGAAGAAAACACCTCTGGCCCCTGTGGGTAATTTCCTGTAGGGGATTTGCTCTGCAAACAGGACCAGTACTGATGACCACACGCGCCGGATTCGTTGCCCTGATCGGAGAGCCCAACGCGGGCAAATCGACCCTTCTGAACCGCATGGTGGGGGCGAAGGTCTCGATCGTGACCCACAAGGTGCAGACCACCCGCGCCCGCATCCGCGGCGTGGCGATGGAGGGCGACGCGCAGCTGGTGTTTGTCGACACCCCCGGCCTGTTCAAGCCGCGCCGCCGCCTGGACCGCGCGATGGTGGCCGCCGCCTGGGGCGGCGCTGCGGATGCCGATGTGGTGGTGCTGATGGTCGAGGCGCACCGCGGCATCACCGAGGGCGTCGAGACCATCCTGGAAGGGCTTGCCGAAGTCGGCACCGGCCGCACCGTGGCGCTGGCAATCAACAAGATCGACCGGGTGCCCGCCGAAAAGCTGCTGGGCCTCGCCCAGGACCTGAACAGCCGCTACGGTTTTGCCGAAACCTTCATGATCTCTGCCGAACGCGGCCATGGCGTTGACGACCTGCGCCAGTGGCTGGCGGGCAAGCTGCCGGAAAGCCCCTGGCTCTACCCCGAAGACCAGATCGCCGACCTGCCGATGCGGATGATCGCGGCAGAGATGACCCGCGAAAAGCTGACCCTGCGGCTGCACCAGGAACTGCCCTACCAGCTGACGGTCGAAACCGAGAAATGGGAAGAGCGCAAGGACGGCTCCGCCCGCGTCGACCAGATGATCTATGTGATCCGCGATGGCCACAAGGGCATCGTGCTGGGCAAGCGCGGCGAAACCATCAAGGCGGTCTCTCAGGCGGCCCGCGCCGAACTGGAAGAGTTCCTGGGCCGCAAGGTGCACCTGTTCCTGCAGGTCAAGGTGCGCCCGAACTGGCTGGAAGAGGCTGAGCGCTACTCCGAAATGGGCCTTGATTTCAAAGACGGCAACTGAAGCCGGCCATGCCTTTCACCTTTGTGCAAATACTCCCGCCGGAGGCTCCCGCACTGCCGGCCGGCACTCCCGCCGGCGAAGGTGCGGCATGACCCGCCTCACCGCTGAATTCTGGGTGCAGGCCTATCTGGCCCGCTTGCGGCTGCTGGGCATTCCCGCCTTCGTGACTTCGCATGGCGACGACACGGCAGGCGCGGTGCTGGTCAAGCTCAACACGCTGGACGGCCGGGCCTGCGCTTTGCACCGCACCTATGACCTGATGAGCGGCGCCCGGAAATGGGATGCGCTGGCTGACGGGGCGGAAACCGAAGTCGATGCCTCTATCCGCCGCCAGCGGGAGTTCGACCCCGATCTCTGGGTGATCGAGGTCGAGGACCGGGCAGGCCGCCATCTGCTGGACGAGCCAGGGCTGGAATGATCCCGCGGCTTGCAGGCCGCTCCGCAATGCGGTCTGCTGGGATTACCCCGGATGACAGGGAGACCCGCCGGTGGAATGGCGTGATCACGGCATATTGCTCTCGATGCGCCGCCACGGCGAAAGCGCGGCGGTTATTGATGTGTTCACGGAACAGCACGGCCGCCACGCAGGCGTTGTGCGCGGCGGGGCGGGCCGCAGGATGGCCCCCATCCTGCAGCCGGGCGCGCAGCTGGACCTGAACTGGCGGGCACGGCTGGAAGATCACCTCGGCAGCTACCATGCGGAACCTCTGCGCAGCCGGACTGCGGCAGCGCTGTCGGGACGGCTGTCCTTGGCCGGCCTCAACGCGGTTACGGCGCTGCTGTCCTTTAGCCTGCCGGAACGCGAACCGCACCCCGGCCTCTACACCCGCAGCGAACGCCTGCTGGACTTGCTGGACAATGAGGACCTCTGGCCGCTTGCCTATCTGCACTGGGAACTGGCGCTGCTGGAGGAAATGGGGTTCGGGCTGGATCTCTCCGTCTGCGCAGTGACCGGCAGGCAGGAAGAGCTTGCCTTTGTGTCGCCCAAGACAGGGCGGGCTGTTTCACGTGAAGGCGCCGGGACCTGGAGGGACCGGCTGCTGCCGCTGCCGCCGGTGCTGCGGGGGGAAGGAGATGCCGGGGACGCGGAGATCGTGCAGGCGCTGCGCACCACCGGCTACTTCCTGGAAGCGCATCTGGCGCCCTCGCTGGGCAACCGGCCCGTACCGGAGGCGCGCGGGCGGCTGGCGGAGCTGCTCAGCCGCCGCCTGTGAACAGCATCTCCCGCCCCGGATCATTGCCGGGAATCAGCACATTGCCGGACACCCCGGCCGGCGCATTTCCTGCAGGCCCCGCAGAATTGCGGCCTCTGCCTTCCGCTCCGTAGGCTGAGGAGGACTCGCCGCCTGTGCCGGCAGAGGGCTCTTGCGCACTGGGGGAGAGGGCGCGGACAATTGCAACGGGCCGCCCCGGAGCAGCTGGCACGGACGCGGGCGCAGGCCGGCTCCCGCCCGTCGCCGCGGCATTGAAAATGCCTTGCTCCCGTTGGGCCGGGCGCCGCGCTGTGCGCGGCGTGCGCCGTTCCGGACGCCCAGCGTGCGGCCCGCTGCCGATACTGCAGTCCGTGACGGCGCCGGAAGGGGCGGGCGGGCGGCTAGTTTGCCTGGATGATCCCGGCTATCTTGCGGCCGATTTCGCTGCTGGCCTTGACCGACGGGTGGATCATGTCGAGTGCGTGGTAGGAACGGTCGCCGAAGGGCACCATGTCCTTGAGCGACAGAAAGTGAATGCCTTCGTCCAGTGCCGCCAGCTTTTCGATGCGGGCTTCCAGCTCGTTGCCTTCGTCGCGGCAATGCTCGATCAGCGAGCCGACACCGGGGCTGCGCAGATAGCCGACGTAGATCACCTTGGCGCCGGTTGCGCGCAGCTCCGACAGCATGCCGGGAATTGCCCCATTGCGGCCATCGGCAGAGACCAGCTTGTCCATCTTGCGGTTGCAGGCAAAGCAGCCGCAGCCGAGCCACAGGTCGTTGCCGCCGCCGTTCACGATCACCCAATCCCATTTGCCGGGGGTGTACTGCTTGCGGATGTTCATCCCTGCGGCACCGGAAATCGGCAGCTTGTAGATGATCCGCGCGGCGGAAACCGACCGGTCCACCACCGGTTCCTGCAGTTCCCGCGCCACCGTGTCGGAAATGGATTTGCCGGCCAGACTGTGCCAGGCCAGCAGAGAATCCCCCATTGCCAGAATGCGGGGCGATTGCTCGGACGGGACCGCAGAAGCGCAGGCCGAGAGCAGCATCAGGAGCGGAAACAGGAAGAGGCGCAAAATGGACATGCCCCCTTATTAACCACGAATCGTTAAGGATCGAACAACACGGATTGGAAACAGACTTATTCCTGGCGGACATTGCAGCCAGGCCGCAGGCAAAGCGCGCCGCCCCCGCAAAACGGAAAGCCCAGCGCGGGCGCCGGGCCTGACCGGGTGTTCTTCCGGCATCCGCTGCGGCTGCGGATCAGCCGAGCAGACGGCGGGCGATCACCTGCGCCTGAATCTCGGCAGCGCCTTCGAAGATGTTGAGAATCCGGGCGTCGCACAGCACGCGGGAGATCTTGTACTCCATCGCAAAGCCATTGCCGCCGTGGATCTGCAGGCCGTTGTCAGCTGCCGCCCAGGCCACGCGGGCGCCCAGCAGCTTGGCCATGCCGGCCTCCAGATCGCAGCGGTGGCCGTGGTCCTTTTCCCAGGCCGAGAAATAGGTCAGCTGGCGGGCAATCATGATCTCCACCGCCATCATTGCCAGTTTGCCGGACACACGCGGGAAATTGATCAGCGATTTGCCGAACTGCTTGCGCTCCTGCGCGTATTGCATGGCGATATCCAGCGCCGATTGCGCCACGCCGATGGCACGGGCGGCGGTCTGGATGCGCGCCGATTCAAAGGTCTCCATCAGCTGTTTGAAGCCCTTGTTCTCCTCGCCGCCCAGCAGGTTTCCGCCCTTCACGTGGAAATTGTCGAAGCCCAGCTCGTATTCCTTCATGCCGCGGTAGCCGAGCACTTCGATCTCGCCGCCGGTCATGCCGGGGGTGGGGAAGGGGGCCTCGTCGGTGCCCGGGGTCTTCTCCGCCAGGAACATCGACAACCCGCGGTGGTCGGTGGTGTTCGGGTCGGTGCGCGCCAGCAGCGTCATCACATGGGTGCGGGCGGCATGGGTGATCCAGGTCTTGTTGCCGGTTATCTTGTAATCGCCATTCTCATCCTTGACCGCGCGGGTGCGCAGGGAGCCAAGGTCGGAGCCGGTGTTCGGCTCGGTGAACACGGCCGTCGGCAGGATCTCGGCGCTGGACAGCTTCGGCAGCCAGTTGGCCTTCTGCTCATCGGTGCCGCCGCACAGGATCAGCTCCGCCGCGATTTCCGAGCGGGTGCCCAGCGAGCCAACCCCGATATAGCCGCGCGACAGCTCTTCGGAGACCACCACCATCGAGGCCTTCGACAGGCCGAAGCCGCCGTATTCCTCGGGGATGGTAAGACCGAAGACGCCCATCTCGGCCAGGTCCTCGATCACCGACAGCGGGATCAGCTCATCCTTCAGGTGCCAGTCATGGGCATAAGGCTCAACCTTCTCCACCGCATAGCGGCGGAACTGGTCGCGGATCATCTCCAGCTCTTCTTCCAGGCCGGAGTGGCCGAACATGGTGGACCCGGCCTGCGCCTCCATCAGCTCGACCAGCCGGGTGCGGGCGGACTGGCTGTTGCCCTGCTCGCACAGCGTCATCACCGCGGGCGCCATCAGCAGGCGCTGGGCGTTCTCGTCAAGGCCCAGATCCTGCAGGCGGATGATTTCGCCCTGGTTCATCTGGATGCCGCCCCGGATCTGGCACAGGTATTCGCCAAAGCCGATCTGGTGGATCAGCTGCTCCATCGCGCCGAATTTGCCCTCGCCCTGCAGCTTCTCGGCCCAGGCCTGCATCTGCCGCAAGGAATAGACATAGGTCGCCAGCCACGACAGCCCATGCGCCGCCACCTGGTTTTCCTCGATCAGGCGGCCGGACACGCGGCCCTCTTCGCTCACCATTGCCGTGACCGAGGCACGGGCGGCCTCGAGCAGCTGGTCCAGCGGTTCCAGGGATGCGGCGGTCAGCGCCAGCAGGTCGGGGATGAGTGTCGGTTTCATATGCAAGTCCTGTCCGTCGTGGGCCATGAATCAGATCCTTTTCCGGTCGCCCGGTGGTAAATCACTTTGCAGGTGCAGCGCAACAAAAATACGCGCAGGTGCGGCATTTGGATCAAATCTTGCGTGTGCATTTTGCCCGTGCAGCGCGGCAGAGATATGATAATGCGGGGCTATGACAGCATTGTTTTCCCTCCTTTCACCGTCGGAGGCGGCGGCGGCTTTCGGCATTGCTCTTTTGGCGGGCGCGGTCAAAGGCCTGGTCGGCTTTGCCATGCCGATGATCCTCATTTCCGGCCTCAGCCTGTTCCTGGCCCCTGACCTGGCGCTTGCCGGGCTGATTCTGCCGACGCTGGTCACCAACGGGATGCAGGCGCTGCGCCAGGGCCCGGCAGCGGCAGTTGCCTCGATCCGGAAGTTCCGGGTGTTTCTGATGATTGGCCTCATTTGCCTGCTGCTGAGTGCCCAGTCGGTGCGTCTGCTGCCGCAGCAGGCGCTGCTGCTGGTGATCGGTCTGCCGGTGACGGTTTTTGCCGTCATGCAGCTGATGGGCAAAACCTTCTCCATTGCCGGCCAGACCCGCCGCAGCGAGGCCGCAGTGGGGGGCGTCGCCGGGCTGATCGGCGGGGTGTCGGGCGTCTGGGGGCCGCCGACCGTGGCCTATCTGACCGCGTTGGGCACCGAAAAAACCGAACAGATCCGGGTTCAGGGCGTGATCTATGGCCTGGGCGCGGTGGCGCTGCTGTTTGCGCACATCGGATCGGGGGTGATGCGGGCGGAAACCGCACCGTTTTCGCTGCTGCTGATTGTGCCGGCAGTGGCGGGCATGTGGATTGGCGGGCAGCTGCATGACCGGATCGATCAGGTGCTGTTCCGCCGGGCGACGCTGCTGGTGCTGCTGCTTGCAGGCCTGAACCTGCTGCGCCGCGGCTTGCTGATGTAACTGCGGCGGAGGCTGGGAGAGTCCATGCACCAGAGGTTTACTGCTGAGCAGCTGGCAACAGGCTCGATTCTGATCGCGCTGGCGGTCATGGGGCTCAAGGCTGCGGCCTGGATGATGACCGGCTCGGTTGCGCTGCTGTCGGATGCATTGGAGTCGCTGGTCAACATCGGCGGCGCGGTAATGGCCTGGTTTGCCGTGCGCTATGCCCAGCGGCCGCCGGATGCAGGCCATCCCTATGGCCACCACAAGGCCGAGTATTTCTCGGCCGTGGCCGAGGGCATCATGATTGTTATCGCCGCGCTGCTGATCCTGAACGAAGCAATCGGTGCCTTGAACCGCCCGTCGGTGGCCGATTGGGGATACGCCGGGCTTCTGGTCAACGCGGCGGCGATGGCGGTCAACCTGATCTGGGCGCGGGTTCTGCTGCGGGCCGGCGGGCGCCTCAGCTCACCGGCGCTGTCGGCGGGCGGGCGGCATTTGATGAGCGACGTCTGGACCTCGGCCGGCGTTCTGGCAGGGCTGGTGCTGGCCCTGTCCAGCGGCTGGGCCATTCTCGATCCGCTGCTTGCCCTGCTGGTGGCCGTCAACATCCTGCGGGAGGGCTGGCTGGTGATTGCCGCGTCGGTCAACGGGCTGATGGATACCGCCGCGCCCGAGAGCGAGCGTGTCCGGGTGGAGGAGATCATCCATCGGTCCGCAGCCGGCGCGATGCAGGTCCACGGGCTGAAAACCCGCCGGGCGGGACGGGCGCTGTTTGTCGAATTCCACATGGTGGTGGACGGTGCCATGTCGGTTCGGGCGGCGCATGACATCTGCGACCGGGTGGAGGCCGCCTTGCGCGAAGCCTTCGCCAACGCAGAGCCGGTGATTCACGTGGAGCCCGAACACAAGCTGGAGCCTGCCGGGATCAAGCCGCGCTGAACCGTTTGCAATTCCGCCCGGCCTCCCGTTTAACCGCTTTCAAACAGGCAAAGGAGCAGGCAGATGGCAATGGAGTGGAACAGGCTCTTGAACCCGGGGCGGCTGTGCCGGCCGGACTATGCCGAGAAACCGGGCCGCCCGGCCTATCTGCAGGACTACGACCGGATCCTGTTTTCAGAACCCTTCCGCCGCCTGGCGCAGAAAACCCAGGTGCACCCGCTGCATGACCATGACCACGTGCACCACCGGATGATCCACAGCATGGAAACCGCCAGCGTGGGGCGCTCCCTGGGCGCCGGCGTCGGGGCTGCGCTGGCGGAGCGCGGCAGCCTGCAGGTGGAGCAGATCGCCCGGCTGGCGGGCCATGCCGAGGCTGCCTGCCTTGTGCATGACATCGGCAACCCGCCGTTCGGCCATTCCGGCGAGGACAGCATCGGCGACTGGTTCGCGGCCCAGTTCCGTGCCGGCCGGGGCGTTGCGGCCGATGTGCCGCAGCACCTGCAGGCGGAATTCGAGCACTTCGAAGGAAACGCGCAGGGGTTCCGCATCGTCGGGCGGCTGGAGTTTGCCCAGCAGCAAGGCGGGCTGCGGCTCAGCTATGCGACGCTTGGCGCCTTCATGAAATACCCCTGCACCCGTCTTGTGCGGGATGAGACGGCGGGCACAGGCCCGGCCCCCTACGTGGGGCTGAAGAAATTCGGGATCTTCCAGTCTGATGCAAACCTGTTTGAGGAAACCGCCGATGCGCTGGGCCTGCCCGCCGAGCCGGGCGGCTGGCGCCGCCGGCACCCGCTGGCCTTCCTGGTCGAGGCGGCGGACGACATCTGCTACCGCATTCTGGATATCGAGGACGCCGCCAGCATGGGCGACCTGGACCGCGCCGAAGTCGCCGAGGCGCTGGAGGCGATCATCGGCAAGCCGAACGAGGACCGCGGCCTGCCGATGCGCGACCGTATCGTCCTCTTGCGCGCCTTTGCCATCGGCCAGTCCATCGATGCGGCCGTTGCGGCCTTCATGGAAAACTATGACGCCATCATGATGGGCGAATTCAACGACGGCCTGATGGAAGTCTCGTCCAAGGCGCAGGCCTTTGCCCGGCTGAAGGAGCTGTCAGAGCAGCGGATCTTCGTCGCCCGCCGCAAGACCGAGCTGGAGATCACCGGGCGCCAGGTGCTGCATTCGGTGCTGGACCATTTCCACGGTCTTTATGCCGGCCTGCAGGGCTGCGGCTGGGACGTGGAAGAGCTGAAAGCCCGGCATGGCTATTGGGCCAAGCTGATCCGTGCGGTGGATCTGGACCTGCGCGGGGTGGAGGACGCATACACCGCGATGCATTCGCTGGCCGATTTCGTCTCCGGCATGACCGACCGCTACGCGCTCAAGGTGCGGGACATGGTGACGGGATCGGTGGCCCGCTAGCCGGCCTTTGACTGGCTGGCCGCCTCCCGCGCCTCTTCGCGCTTGCGCTGGGCCATCGTGTCGGTGATGCGGCTGGCCCAGAGGTTGTTCTCATCCGCCAGCGCCTTGATCTCCCGGGCGAGATAGGCGAATCCAAGGCCCGCCTTGCCCGCCCGCGCGGCCTCGATGCCCGCATTGATTGCCAGGATGGACAGTTTCTGGACCGACCGCAGGATATTCTCCGCCAGCTTGATGATCTCGGCATTGGCCTCTTCGGTCCGGTTCAGCGTCTCCTGCAGCTCCCTGCGCAGGGTGACCTCCGCCGACGCATCCACCACCAGACCCTCGAGATAGACCATCTCGCCGCTGTCGTCATAGACCGCATTGCCGCGCTCGCGCACCCAGGCATGCGAACCATCAGAACGGCTGAGCCGGTAGGCCACATCCCAGTTTTCCCGTGCTTCGATGGCTGCATCCACATCGGCAAAAACGCGGTCAATATCGTCTGCATGGGTCAATCCGACATAAGATACTTTGGAGTTTCCAAGGATATCCGATTTCGGGCAGCCGCAGAGTTTCTCAACCTGTCCGGCCATGAACTTCATCGTGAAATTCTCGTCATTGGCACAGCGGTACACAAAGGCGCTGCCGGAACTGAAAATGCTGTTGAAAACCGTCAAAGCCTCTTTGTCCATTCTGGCCCCTCCCCGGGCATGGCGTAAAACTCGGCAAAACAGCCGCAAAGCAGTGTTTGCGGAAGCTTTGCGGTGGAAGGGTTGAGAAATCGTTAACTGGAAACAAAATTTCCCCAAATGAAAAACCCCGGCGCACGGCCGGGGCTTTCCTTTTTCACGGGCGGCTGAGGGGGATCAGCCGATGGCGGCGGCTCTCACGTCCTCGTCGATGAACGGCAGATACTGCTCGAAGTTGTCGGAGAACATCTGCACCAGCTTGGCCGCCTGCGCGTCATAGGCGGCCTTGTCGTCCCAGGTGCGGCGCGGGTCCAGCAGCAGCTCCGGCACGCCCGGCACGGCGGCCGGCACGTCGAAGCCGAAGTTGCCGTCCTTGCGGAACTCGGCCTCGGCCAGCGAACCGTCCAGCGCGGCGGTCAGCAGCGCGCGGGTTGCCTTGATCGGCATGCGCGAGCCGGTGCCATAGGCGCCGCCGGTCCAGCCGGTGTTCACCAGCCAGCAGGTCGCGCCGTGCTGGGCAATCTTTTCACGCAAGAGGTTGCCGTAGACTTCCGGACGGCGCGGCATGAAGGGGGCGCCGAAGCAGGTGGAGAAAGTCGGCTCCGGCTCGGTCACGCCGCGCTCGGTGCCGGCCACCTTGGAGGTGAAGCCGGACAGGAAGTGGTACATCGCCTGGGCCGGGGTCAGCCGCGCGATCGGAGGCAGCACGCCGAAGGCATCACAGGTCAGCATGATGATGTTCTTCGGATGGCCGCCGCGGGCGCTGGACGATGCATTGGAGATGTAATGCAGCGGGTAGGCGCAGCGCATGTTGGCGGTCAGGCTGTCGTCGTTGAAATCCAGCTCCTTGGTCTCCGGATCGAACACCATGTTCTCGATCACGGTGCCGAACTTGGAGGTGGTGGCATAGATTTCCGGCTCCGCCTCGGGGTTCAGGCTGATGGTCTTGGCATAGCAGCCGCCTTCGAAGTTGAAGGTGCCGTTGTCGGCCCAGCCGTGCTCGTCGTCGCCGATCAGCACCCGGTCGGGGTCGGCGGACAGGGTGGTCTTGCCGGTGCCCGAGAGGCCGAAGAACACGGCGGTGTCGACCGGGTTGCCCTTGGCATGGTTGGCGGAGCAGTGCATCGGCATGATGCCTTTTTCCGGCAGCAGGTAGTTCAGCAGGGTGAACACGGACTTCTTGTTCTCGCCAGCGTATTCGGTGCCGCCGATCAGGATCATCTTGCGGTCGAAGTTCATCGCGATGACGGTCTCGGACCGGCAGTCGTGCTTCTTGGGGTTGGCCTGGAAGCTGGGGCAGTTGATCACGGTGAAATCGGCGATGAAGTCATCCAGGTCTTCGCGGTCGGGCCGGCGCAGCATGGTGCGGATGAACAGGTTGTGCCAGGCCAGTTCGGTGACCATGCGGACGTTGATCGCATGCGCGGGGTCGGCGCCGCCCACCAGGTCCTGGACGTAGTAGTCCTTGCCTTTCATGTGCTCCAGCATGTCGGCATGCAGCGCGTCAAAGCCTTCGGGGCTCATCGCTGCGTTGTTGTCCCACCAGATCGTGTCGCGGACGCTGTCGGACTTGACGACATGCTTGTCCTTGGGCGAGCGGCCGGTGAATTTGCCGGTGGTGACGAGAAAGGCGCCGCCATTGCCCAGCGTGCCTTCGCCGCGTTTCAGTGCGGCTTCGATCAGCGCCGGCTCCATGAAGTTGTAGTAGACATTTCCCAGACCCTCGATGCCCTGATCCTCGAGGCGGAATTGCGGGTTAACCCGTCCAGATGTCATGCGTTTTTTCTCCTGTGGCGGCGCGGGCTGCACGCAGGCTGCGCGGCTGCGCCAATGGGGCAATAGAAAACGGCAAGGCTGCCGGTGGCGGGGTCATAACATGGCGTTTCGGGGGGTGAACAGGCCGGTTTCCCCCAGTTAGCGCCATCAAGGCGATGTTTAGCGCAACCATTATTCTGCGCTGCGGCACGTGCCTCCCTGTTCAGCAGATGCTAAGGTATTTTTGCCCCAATTGCGCCCAAAGATCGTCCGGATTCTTCAAATGGGATTGATTCGGCGCACCATAACGGCGATGAAAGTGGTAAAAATAATCAGAACAGAGCAGATTAGGGGCAATTCCGATGTCGAAGATTGCTTTGGTTGACGATGACAGGAATATCCTGACATCCGTTTCCATGACACTTGAGGCCGAAGGCTTTGAGGTAGAAACCTATAATGACGGGCAGGCGGCGCTGGACGCGTTCAACAAGAAGCTGCCGGACATGGCGGTGCTGGACATCAAAATGCCGCGTATGGATGGCATGGACCTGCTGCAGCGGCTGCGCCAGAAATCCCAGATGCCGGTGATCTTCCTCACCTCCAAGGATGACGAGATCGACGAGGTGCTGGGCCTGCGGATGGGCGCGGACGACTACGTGAAGAAACCGTTCTCCCAGCGGCTTCTGGTCGAGCGGATCCGGGCTCTGCTGCGGCGTCAGGAGGCGATCAGCAGTGACGCGGCCGGAACCGCCAGCCCCGAGACCAAGGTGATGGAGCGCGGCAACCTGCGGATGGATCCGCTGCGCCATGCGGTCAGCTGGAAGGGCAAGGATGTGTCGCTGACCGTGACCGAATTCCTGCTGCTGCAGGCGCTGGCGCAGCGGCCGGGTTTTGTCAAAAGCCGCGACCAGCTGATGGATGTGGCCTATGATGACCAGGTCTATGTGGATGACCGCACCATCGACAGCCACATCAAGCGCCTGCGCAAGAAGATGCGCAGTGCGGATTCTGATTTCGCGGCAATCGAAACCCTTTACGGAATCGGTTACCGTTATAATGAAGAATAAGCGGCACGCCCGAGCGGGGCGGTGTGCCCCCGGCCGGAGGAGAAGGCGCGCATGCGCGATACCAGCATAACGCAGCGCCGGCAGGACGGCGATGTTGTTCTGGGGGAAGACTGGGTCACCCCCGATCAATCCGTTGCGCGGGAAATGCAGGTCAAGCGCGCCCGCCGCGGGCTGCTGTCGCTCAAAGGCTCGCCGCTGACCCGCAAGATCATCACTTTCAACCTGATCGCGCTGATCATCCTGGTCACCGGCATCCTGTATCTGAACTCCTCGCGCCAGAGCCTTGTGCAGCAGCGCGCGGGCACGCTGGTGTCCGAGGCGATGCTGGCAGCCGACGTGTTCGAGGCGGAGATGCCCGGCGCAGGTGCCGTCAGCTTTGCCGCCGGCGACGGTATCCAGGTCGAGGATACGCTGGCCCGGCTCAGCTTGCGCGGCGGCGTCGAGGCGTTTGTGTTCGATACCACGGGCAATCTGATTTCCAGCATCAAGGGGGTGGACCGCAGCGACGCTCTGAACGTGCTGAATGACAGCGGCGGGAGCCGCACGCTGATCAGCGACGGGCTGTCCGCCCTATGGGGGCTTGCCGATGGCGGTGCTGCGGCCGGCACAGGGGCGGACGACTCCACCCCTGCCCTGGAACTGCGGCTGAGCGGCCTCGTCGACAGGGCGGTGAACGGCGGCACCGGCGTCGAGACGGTGGTGGATACCAGCGGCAGCCGGGTGATCTCGGCGGCGACCCCGATCATGCACAACGGCCAGGCCGTCGGCGTCATTGCCCTGACCTCGCCCACCGGAGAAGTGGATGCCTTGGTGCGCGGCGAGCAGGAGCGGGTGCTGCAGATGTTCGTTGTTGCCCTGCTGGTTTCGGTCGGATTGAGCCTGGTGCTGGCGTCGACGATTGCCAATCCTCTGGCCGACCTCGCCGAAGCCGCAGAACTTGGCCGGGAGCGCGGCGGCCGCAGGTCGAACCCGGGCCGGATCCGCATTCCGGACCTCTCTGCCCGCCCCGATGAAATCGGCCGCCTCAGCCGCGCGTTGCGCGGCATGGTCAAGGCGCTTTACTCCCGGATCGACAGCAACGAACAGTTTGCGGCCGATGTGGCGCATGAAATCAAGAATCCCCTGGCCAGCCTGCAATCGGCCGTCGGCACCCTGCGGATGGTCCGGCGGGACGATCAGCGCGAGAAGCTGATGGATGTGATTGAGCATGACGTGCGCCGCCTGGACCGCCTGGTCAGCGATATTTCCAATGCCTCGCGGCTTGATGCGGAACTGGTCAAGGAAGAGGAAGAGGATTTTGACCTGCTGGCGATGCTGGGCAACCTGAACCAGTATCTGGGCGAGGACGCGCGCGCCAAGGGGATCGATTACATCACCGATCTGCCTGCCCAGCCCATTCAGCTTCAGGGGCTGGAGGCGCGGCTGGCGCAGGTCTTTGTCAACCTGATCACCAATGCGATCTCCTTCTGCGAGGAGGGCGACGCGATCCGCGTCTGGGCCCGCCGCCGCGCCAACCGGGTGCTGGTGGTGGTCGAGGATACCGGCCCCGGCATCCCGGACCAGGCCCTGTCCAAGATCTTCAAGCGGTTCTACTCGCAGCGCCCGGTGGAGCATTTCGGCAACAACTCCGGCCTAGGGCTGGCGATCTCCAAGCAGATCGTCGAGGCGCATGGCGGGGTGATCTGGGCCGAAAACATCCGCCCCACCGAGGCGGATGTGACATCCGAGCCGCTCGGCGCGCGGTTTGTGGTCGGCCTGCCGGTGTAGCCATGCCTGAACCGGAAAGCCTCATCCTGCATGCCTCCTGCGTCGCGCTGGAGGGGCGGGGGCTTTTGATCACCGGCACCTCCGGGCAGGGCAAGTCAGCGCTGGCCCTGCAGCTGATGGCCTATGGCGCCCAGCTGGTCGCCGATGACCGGGTGCTGCTGCAGCTTCTGGACGGGCAGGTGGTTGCCAGCGCGCCGGAACCGATCCGCGGGCTGATAGAGGCGCGGTGCATGGGCCTGCTGCACGCGCAGATCCGCAGCCCGGTGCCGGTGGCGGCGCTGGTGGATCTGGATGACGCGGAAACAGAACGCCTGCCCATCCGCCATTTCACGCGGCTTCTCGGGCAGGAGGTCGCCCGGGTAAAGCGTGTGGATGGCGCACATTTTGCCCCGGCCCTGATGCAGTATCTCAGATGCGGAGCCCTGGATCCCGATGCCTGAACCCGATCAAAAGGCAATCCCGGTTGTCCTGGTCACCGGCCCCTCCGGGGCGGGACGGACCACCGCGATCAACGTGCTGGAGGACCTCGGTTTCGAGGCCATCGACAACCTGCCGCTCAGGCTGCTGCCCGGGCTGATCGATGCCGCGGCGCTGCCGCGGCCGATGGCGCTGGGATTGGACAGCCGCAACCGGGATTTCTCGCCGCGGGCGCTGCTGGATGTGATCGACATGCTGTCCGGCCGCCGGGAAGCCGAGCTGACCGTGCTGTACCTCGATTCGCAGCCGGATGTGCTGCTGCGCCGCTATTCCGAGACCCGCCGCCGCCACCCTCTGGCGCCTGCGGAATCCCCGGGCGAAGGGGTGCGCCGCGAATTGGACCTGATGGTGCCGATCCGCGAACGGGCGGATATCCTGCTGGACACCTCCGCGATGAACGTTCACCAGCTGAAGGCGGAGATCGAACGGTGGTTCGCGCCGGAAGGCCGCGCATTGGCGCTGTCGGTGCAAAGCTTCTCTTACAAGCGCGGGATGCCGCATGGCATCGACATGGTGTTCGATTGCCGCTTCCTCGCAAATCCTTACTGGCAGCCGGAGCTTCGCCAGCGCAACGGCCGCGAGCAGGCGGTGCAGGACTACGTCAGGTCCGACGCTAGGTTCGGCCCCTTCTTCTCCCGCGTCCTGGACCTCACCCGGCTGCTGCTGCCGGCCTACCGGGAGGAGGGGAAATCGCATTTCTCCATCGCCTTCGGCTGCACCGGCGGGCAGCACCGGTCGGTGACGATGGCGGAAACCCTGGCCAAGGCCCTTGCAGAAGACGGCTTGCAAGTGTCAATTAGACACCGCGAGCTGCAAGGCCAGCAAAAGAAGTGAGAGGCTGGGTTGATCGGGATTGTGATCGTAGCGCATGGCGGGCTGGCGAAGGAATACCTCGCCGCTGTGGAACACGTTGTGGGTCCGCAGCCCAGCCTGATGGCCATCGCCATCGCCCCGGACGATGACCGGGACGGCAAGCAGGACGAGATCTGCGCGGCCGCCAACGACGTGGACACCGGCGGCGGTGTGGTGGTGGTGACCGACCTGTTCGGCGGCTCCCCCTCCAATCTCAGCCTCAAGGCCTGCGCGCCGGCGGACCGCCGTATCCTGTACGGGGCAAACCTGCCGATGCTGATCAAACTGGCGAAATCCCGCCACCTGCCGGTTGCCGATGCGGTCCGGCAGGCTATGGAGGCCGGGCGCAAATACATTAACGCGCAAAACGTAAACCCTGATGGGGAGCAGGCACATTAAATGGCTCTGAAGACGCTGAAAATCATCAATGAAAAAGGGCTGCACGCCCGCGCCTCGGCCAAGCTGGTGGAGGTGGTCGAAGGGTTTGACGCCACGGCAGAAGTCATAAAGGACGGCATGTCCGCCTCCGGCGACAGCATAATGGGCCTTTTGATGTTGGCAGCCTCGAAAGGAACGACTATTGACGTCGAAACTTCGGGGCCTGATGCTGATGCGCTGGCGCATGCGCTGGAAGCCCTGGTGGCCGGCAGGTTCGGCGAAGGCTACTAGGCCTGCGCCGGCAGCGGAACGGGAATGGGCGATTTGGCGGATACCGCACACGACAGGAATACCGGCGCTGCGCCGGAAGCCGCTGATCAGACGGGCGAGGTCTATGACCGCCGCACGCTGACCTATGCCAACTCCTTTGATGACCGCTGGACGTCGCTGGCAATCAAGACCATCGAATGGCTGACCGGGAAACTGACCATCCTGCGCATGGTCAGCAAGTTCGAGAAGCAGAACTCGGAATACCGCGGCCAGAAGTTCTGGCGCGGGGCGCTCAACGTGATGGGCATCGACCTGCAGACGCCCGCAGAGCAGATCAGCAACATCCCCAAGGACGGCCCGGTGGTGATTGTCGCCAACCATCCGCACGGGATGGTCGACGGCATGATCTTTGCCGACCTGATCGGCCGCCGCCGCCTGGATTACCGCATCCTGACCCGCTCGGTGCTGACCGGGCTCGACGAGGCGGCGACCTCCTTCATGATCCCGGTCCCGTTTCCGCACGACCCCGAGGCGCAGCGCAAAATGGTGGACATGCGGGCCAAGACCATGGCCTTCCTCAAGGACGGCGGCGCCGTGGCATTGTTCCCCTCCGGCGTGGTGATGTCATCGGACAGCTGGTTCGGCCCGGCCATCGAGCGGGAATGGAACGTGTTCACCGCCCAGCTGATCCGGCGCTCCGGTGCTCGGGTGGTGCCGATCTATTTCCCCGGCCGCAATTCGCGCTGGTACCAGATCGCCTGCCGGATCTCGCCGGTCCTGCGCCAGGGGCTGCTGCTGCATGAGATCGTGCGCTCCTGCAACAAGCCGCAGGCGCCGGTTGTCGGCGAACCGCTGACGGACGAGCAGATGGAGAAACTGCACAGCGACCCGCGCGGCTTCATGGCCTGGCTGCGCGAGCACACGCTCCGCCTGGGCAAACAGCCCTGACCCGGGTCTGCGTCTTCATCTGGCTGAAAATATCCCGGGGGTGAATTGGCCGGACGGCCAAGAGGGGGCAGCGCCCCCGCCCGGCAGCCTGGTTCACCGTGTTGGGACCGGGGTTTCGCCGCGGTAATCATAAAACCCGCGCTGGGTCTTGCGGCCCAGCCAGCCGGCCTCGACATATTTCGTCAGCAGCGGGCAGGGGCGGTATTTGGTGTCCGCCAGCCCGTCATGCAGCACGTTCATGATCGCCAGGCAGGTGTCCAGGCCGATGAAATCCGCCAGCTCCAGCGGCCCCATCGGATGGTTGGCGCCCAGCTTCATCGATTCATCGATCGATTTGACCGAGCCGACCCCTTCATACAGCGTATAGACCGCCTCGTTGATCATCGGCATCAGGATGCGGTTGACGATGAAGGCTGGAAAATCCTCGGCGCTGGCAGAGGTCTTGCCCAGCCGTGCCACAACTTCCTGGCAGGCGCTGAACGTGGGCTCATCGGTGGCAATGCCGCGGATCAGCTCGACCAGCTGCATCACCGGCACCGGATTCATGAAATGGAACCCCATGAAGCGTTCCGGCCGGTCGGTGCGGCTGGCCAGCCGGGTGATCGAGATCGACGAGGTGTTCGAAGTCAGGATGGTATGCGGTTTCAGATGCGGCAGCAGATCTTCGAAAATGGCTTGTTTCACGGTTTCCCGCTCGGTGGCGGCTTCGATCACCAGATCGGTTGCGCCCACATCGGCCAGCGTCAGCGACGGCACAATGCGCGCCAGGGCCGCCTTCATGTCCGGCTCGGAGATCTTTCCCTTGCTCGCCTGCCGGGCCATGTTCTTGTGAATGAGGCTCAGCGCGCCGTCCAGCGCCTGCTGGCTGACGTCGTTCAGCACCACGTCATACCCGGCCAGCGCCAGAACATGGGCGATGCCATTGCCCATCTGTCCGGCACCAATCACACCAACCTTCTGAATTCCCATGCCTCAGGCTCCTGAAATATCTGCCGCAACCTTACTGGCGGGGGAAGGGCGGGCACAAGGGCAGCTTGAGCCGATTTGAGGCAAATTCTCACTTTAGGGAAATTGCAATGGTTGCGCAGCAAAGTGAGTCTCGGGTGAAAAATTGGTGGTGACATGAGCTATGAACTCAAAAGCGCCGGGGCGCTTTCGGGAGAATCGTGCAGATACGGGCAGTCCAGACTGCTGGTGCGGGGGCCGCAGCGGTCTCTGGACGCGCCCTATGTTGCCTTTCTCGGCGGAACCGAAGTCTACGGGCGATTCGTTGAGTTTCCCTTTGTGGACTCCCTGCAGAACCAGCTTGGCATGGATTGCATCAATCTGGGCAGCGTCAATGCCGGGCTGGACAGTTTCGTGCAGGACGAGACCCTGATCAGGATCGCCAGGCAGGCGCATGTTTCGGTGCTGCAGATGCTGGGGGCGCAGAATATCTCGAACCCCTACTACCGTGTCCACCCGCGCCGCAATGACCGGTTTCTGCAGGCCCATCCGGCACTCAAGACGCTGTACCCGGAGGTAGACTTCACAGAGTTTCATTTCAACAAGCACCTGCTCTGCACCTTGCGCGAGATTTCCGGACAGCGGTTCGAGAAGGTGCGCGAACAGCTGCAGCGCAGCTGGGTCGAGCGGATGAGCAGGCTGATCGAAGAGCTTGACGGCCGTGTTCTGCTCTTGTGGCTGCGCTATCAGCTGGACGCCGGTGCGGGCTTTCCGGACGAGCCGGTCCTGGTCGACCGCACAATGGCTGAGGCCCTGCGCCCCAAAGTGCAGGGCGTTCTCGAAATCAAGGCCTCGTCCGCCGCCGCGGCAAAGGACATTGCGGGCATGATCTTTGGCCAGATGGAACTGCCTGCGGCGCGCCATATGATCGGCCCCAAGGAGCATTTGCGGATAGCCGCAGCGCTGGCAGGCCGGATGTCCCCGATGCTTCGGAAAAAGTAGCGGCGGCGGCCCCGGAACCAGAAAAAGGCCCGCCTTCCGGCGGGCCTTCCTATTGATGCGCGGTTCAGCCGGGCTTATCCCAGCTTTTCGGTCAGCGCCGGGACGGCCTCGAACAGGTCGGCAACCAGGCCGAAGTCCGCAACCTGGAAGATCGGGGCCTCTTCGTCCTTGTTGATCGCCACGATGACCTTGGAGTCCTTCATGCCGGCCAGGTGCTGGATGGCACCGGAGATGCCCACGGCGATGTAGAGATCCGGGGCAACAACCTTGCCGGTCTGGCCCACCTGCCAGTCGTTCGGGGCATAGCCCGAGTCGACCGCGGCGCGCGATGCGCCAACAGCGGCGCCCAGCTTGTCGGCCAGGCCTTCGATCAGTTTGAAGTCTTCTTCGGAGCCGACGCCGCGGCCGCCGGAGACAACGATGCCGGCCGAGGTCAGCTCGGGACGGTCGCTGGCGGCAACCTTGTCTTCGACCCACTCGGACAGGCCCGGGTTGGCCGCAGCAGAGATCGTCTCAACCGAAGCCGAGCCGCCGGTCCCGGCTGCGTCGAAGGACGCGGTGCGGATCGAGACGACTTTCTTGGCGTCGCGGGACTTCACGGTCTGGATCGCGTTGCCGGCATAGATCGGGCGCTCGAAGGTGTCGCCGTCGACAACGCCGGAGACGTCCGAGATCACCATCACGTCCAGCAGCGCGGCGACGCGCGGCAGCACGTTCTTGGCGTCGGTGGTGGCGGGGGCCACGATGTGCTCGAAATCGGAGGCCAGGCCGGCGATCAGGGCTGCGGTCGGCTCCGCCAGGCGGTGGCCCAGCGATGCGTCCTCGGCAACCAGAACCTTGGCAACGCCTGCGATCTTGGCGGCTTCTTCGCCGGCCGCGGCAGCGGAGGCGCCGGCCGCCAGAACGGTCACGTCGCCCAGCTTGGAGGCTGCGGCCACGGCCTTGGCGGTTGCGTCCAGCGCCAGCGCGCCGTCGGTCACTTCAGCAAGGAGAAGAACAGCCATTACACAGCCCCCGCTTCTTTGAGTTTCTCAACCAGCTCGTCGACGGAGCCGACGATGATGCCTGCGGCGCGGGCCGGCGGCTCTTCGGTCTTGACGATTTCCAGGCGCGGCGTGACGTCGACGCCGTAATCGGCGGCGGTTTTCTCGTCCAGCGGCTTCTTCTTCGCCTTCATGATGTTCGGCAGCGACGCATAGCGCGGTTCGTTCAGGCGCAGGTCCACGGTGATGATGGCGGGCATCTTCACGGAAATGGTCTGCAGGCCGCCGTCGACTTCGCGGGTCACCTTGGCGGTGTCGCCTTCGATGTCCAGCTCGGACGCGAAGGTGCCCTGGGACCAGCCCAGCAGCGCCGACAGCATCTGGCCGGTTGCGTTCATGTCGTTGTCGATCGCCTGCTTGCCGCAGAGCACGACGCCGGGCTGCTCTTCCTCGACCACTTTGGCGAGGATCTTGGCAACCGCCAGCGGCTCGATGTCGGTGTGCACGTCGTCGGCAGCAACCACCAGGATGGCGCGGTCCGCGCCCATGGCCAGCGCGGTGCGCAGGGTTTCCTGGGCCTGCTTCACGCCGATCGAAACCGCAACCACTTCGTCAGCCTTGCCGGCTTCCTTCAGGCGGATGGCTTCTTCGACGGCGATTTCGTCGAAGGGGTTCATCGACATTTTCACGTTGGCGAGATCGACACCGCTGCCGTCCGCTTTGACGCGGACCTTCACGTTGTAGTCAATCACGCGCTTGACAGGCACGAGTACCTTCATTTTGCGTTCTCTCCTTAACAAACGGCAAGCCGCCTTTGGGCGACTCCCCTCCATGCTCTCGCAGCGTTGATACCGGCTGGTGTGCGCTTGCAACAGGGCAAAATCGTCACGTTAGCGCACGCCGACGTCGCGTTCGCGCTTTTGGAACATCATTTTGGCAAGAATGTTTCCAGAGGGAAATCTGCCCGCCGGTGTCAGGCCGCCGCAAGCGCGGAAATGACGCGTTGCCTGCGGGATTGGCCAAAAACCGGCATGAAATGCCGAATCAACCCGGCGGCGGGCCGCTCAGCGGTTGGCGCCGGGCACCCATAGAACATCGTCCTTGCCGCCGTTGTTGGCCACGCGGGCCGCGACAAAGAACCAGTCCGACAGCCGGTTCAGGTATTTCACGGCTGCCGGGTTCACGTCTTCGGCAGTGCTCAGGTCCGTGCACAGGCGTTCGGCGCGGCGCGCCACGGTGCGGCAGACGTGCAGATGCGCCGCCAGTTTCGAGCCGCCCGGCAGGATGAAGCTGCGCAGCGCCTGCAGATCCTTGTTCATGACGTCGATCTCGGCCTCCAGCCGCTCGACCTGCGCCGCCGCAATCCGCAGCGGCGGGTAGTCCGCCTCGGCGTCCTTTGCCATCTCCGGGCGGCACAGGTCGGCGCCCAGATCGAACAGGTCGTTCTGGATGCGCGCCAGGGCCGCGTCCATTTCGCCCTCCGCCTCCAGCCGGGCCACGCCGGCAAAGGAATTCAGTTCATCCGAGGTGCCATAGGCAGTGACCCGGGCCGAGTGTTTGGCCACGCGCTCGCCGTTGCCCAGGGCGGTTTCGCCCTTGTCGCCGGTGCGGGTGTAGATTTTGTTCAGAACGACCATTGCCGATTATCCTCCCTGGCTGCGCAGGTAGACGTAGGACAGCAAGAGCACCACTGCAATGAATTGAAACAGGATGCGCAGGCGCATCATCTTGTTTGCATTCCTGCGGTTGAAGTCGCCGCCCTTGCCAAAACCGCCTATGCCGATGACCAGCGCCACAACCACGGCGGCCACCGCAGCCAGTGCCAGATAATACAGCGGATCGCTCATCTTGTCCCCCAAAGCGCATCAATTCCGTTGGCCCCCGTCTATCCTGCGCGGCGGCAGTTGGCGACCGCGAATCCGTCAGCCGAGCCGCACCAGGATGCGGTCAATTGCCCGTGTGCTGAGGATCCGGCGCAGGAAACCGGCGATATGGGTGGGGGTGGTGACGTAGTACCGCGCGCGCGGCCGGCGGGATTCGCAGGCATGGGCCAGCTTGGCTGTCACCGCTGAGGCCGGCAGCTCGAACCGGTCGGGGCCGCTGCTTTCATAGAGCCGCTTCAGCAGGCGGGATTCGTAGAGATCCCGCCGCGGCGAGGATTGCCAGTCGATGAACCGCTCGAAATGCGGGATCGATTTCTCGCGGATTTTCGAGGTCACCGGCCCGGGTTCGATCAGCACCATGTGAATGCCGGTGCCCTGCAGTTCGACCCGCAGCGTGTCGGTCAGCCCTTCCAGCGCATATTTCGTCGCCACATAGGCCCCGCGCCAGGGAAAGGAGACCAAGCCGAGAATCGAGGAGTTCTGCACGATCCGGCCATGACCCTGCGCCCGCATCACCGGGATCACCTGCCGGGTCAGCTCATGCCAGCCAAAGAAATTGGCCTCGAAGATCGTGCGCAGGCCCTCCGTCGGCAGGTCCTCCACCGCGCCGGGCAGCCCGTGCGCGCCGTTGTTGAACAGTGCATCCAGGGTGCCGCCGGTGGCGTCCAGCACTTCGGCCAGGCCTGAGTCCATGCTGGCAGGATCGGTGTAGTCGATCCGCGGGCTTTCAAAGCCTTCGGCCCGCATCCGGTCGCAATCGCGCTGCTGGCGGCAGGAGGCAAACACCCGCCAGCCGCGCTCGCGCATGCCGCGGGCCGCATCCAGGCCTATCCCCGAGGAACAGCCCGTAATCAGGATGGATTTTTCCACTTCAGCGCCCTTCTGCCGGAAACCTCCGGTGCAGTTATGGGCGTTTCTTGCTCACCAGGGAAGCGGCAATCCAGCCAACGCGGCCATTCGCGGGCGCGCGCAGGTGCAGCCAGCCGGTGCCGCTGTCCTCAATCACGATAACCTCGTCACCGCCCAGCAGGCGGGCGATCACCGGATAATTCGTGCCCGGCCCCTGGCGCATGTTCACCCGCGAGGCGCGGATGGTGCGGCGGTCCGCATGGGTTTCCGGCGCAGGCCGGTCCGGAACCGCGGCTGCCGCCGGTGCTGCCGTGATTGCCGCCAGCCCGCCGTCCAGCGAGGCAAGTTGCAAGGGGGCGGCTTCCGGCGCGCCTGAAAACGCGGTCTGAGTCGACGCCAGCACGCCGGATGCGTCCGCCAGCTGCTCGGCCGCCGCACGCCGCCGCAGGGACGGATCTGCGGCCGGACGGTCAGGCGCAGCGGTTTCGGTGCGGCGGGTCAGGACCGGCTGCGCGGTCAAGGAGGCCGCGGTGATTCTTTCCGGCAGCGGTGCAGGGGCAGCAGCTTTGGCGGCAACGGCAGGCTCAGGCCGTTTCGGGGGCTCGAAGCCGGCGCCTCCGCTCAGCTCGTAAAAACCCCACCCAAGAAAGGCGAAAGATACAAAAATAAAACGCGGCATAACCCGGTCCCCCCCAATCACCACCACACGGCAGCTGCACAGAATTGCATTGGTTTGGAAATAAACGCGCGGCGCGGCTGCCTGGTTCCACTCTATCTAGTGCAAGTTAATGCGCGGGAAACAGGGGAGAGCCGGCCGGCTTCTCCCCGCAAGCTGCGCCGCCGCCGCCGTGCCGTGCCGTGCGAATTTCGCGCGCGCCCGCTTTACCAATCCGGGCGGCGGCAGTATCACCAATCCATGACCGACCTGGTAGAAGACCCCGACATGCCGTCCGCCCCCGAACAAGGCGAAATCCTGGAACCGCTGCGCCGCGCCATCGGCGAGCGCTATCTGACCTATGCGCTCAGCACCATCATGCACCGGGCGCTGCCCGATGCCCGCGACGGGCTGAAGCCGGTGCACAGACGGATCCTGTACGCGATGAACCGCCTGCGGCTCAGCTCCTCGGGCGGCTTTCTGAAATCGGCCAAGATCTCCGGCGACACCATGGGCGACTTCCACCCCCACGGCGACGCCGCGATCTATGACGCGATGGCGCGCCTGGCGCAGGACTTCAACGTCCGCTACCCGCTGGTCGACGGCCAGGGCAACTTCGGCAACATCGACGGCGACAACCCGGCAGCCTCGCGCTACACCGAGGCGCGGATGACCTTCGTCGCCGAGGCGATGCTGGAAGGGCTGAATGAAAACGCGGTTGATTTCCGCGACAACTACGATGGCCGCCTGACCGAGCCGGCGGTGCTGCCCGCGACCTTCCCGAACATCCTGGCCAATGGCGCCGCAGGCATCGCGGTGGGCATGGCCACCAACATCCCGCCGCACAACATTGCCGAGCTGATCGACGCCTGCATCCATCTGATCAGGACCCCGGATGCCCGCGACGACACCCTGTTGAACTATGTGCCGGGGCCCGATTTTCCCACCGGCGGCGTCATTGTCGAGCCCAAGGAAAACATCGCCAAGGCCTACAGCACCGGCCGCGGCTCCTTCCGCCTGCGCTGCACCCATGAGGTCGAGGACCTGGGCCGCGGCCAGTGGCAGATCGTGGTCACCGAGATCCCCTACCAGGTCCAGAAATCCAAGCTGATCGAAAAGATCGCCGAGCTGATCCAGACCAAGAAGGTGCCGATCCTCGCCGATGTGCGCGACGAATCGGCGGACGACATCCGCATCATCCTCGAGCCCAAGTCCAAGAACGTGGACCCCGAGGTGCTGATGAACATGATGTTCCGCAACTCGGACCTGGAAATCCGCTTCAGCCTGAACATGAACGTGCTGATCGACGGCGTCACCCCCAAGGTCTGCTCGATGAAGGAAGTGCTGCGCGCCTTCCTCGACCACCGCCGCGACGTGCTGCAGCGCCGCTCGCAGCACCGGATGGAAAAGATCGACCACCGGCTGGAGGTGCTGGAAGGCTTCATCATCGCCTTCCTGAACCTCGACCGGGTGATCGACATCATCCGCTATGACGAGGACCCCAAGGCGGCGCTGATGCGCGAGGACTGGGGCAGGGACCACCCGCGCGCCCTTACCGAGGCCGAGTACATCACGCCGGCGCAAGGAACGGGCGAGCTGACCGAGGTCCAGGCCGAAGCCATCCTCAACATGCGCCTGCGGTCTTTGCGCAAGCTGGAGGAGATCGAGCTGGTCCGCGAGCGCGACGCCCTGCGCGAGGAGCGCGCCGGGCTGGTGGAACTGTTGGGCTCGCAAGAGCTGCAGTGGACCCGCATCACCGAGCAGCTGCGGGAGACCAAGAAGCAATTCGGCAAGGATTTCTCCGGCGGCGCCCGCCGCACCCGCTTTGCCGAGGCCGGCGAGGTGGAAGAGGTTCCTCTGGAAGCGATGATCGACCGCGAGCCGGTCACCGTGGTCTGCAGCCAGATGGGCTGGATCCGCGCGATGACCGGCCATATCGACCTCAACCGCGAGCTGAAGTTCAAGGACGGCGACAGCCCGCGCTTCATCTTCCACGCGGAAACCACCGACCGGCTGCTGGTGTTCGGCTCCAACGGCCGCTTCTACACGCTGTCGGCGGCGAATCTGCCCGGCGGCCGCGGCATGGGCGAACCCTTGCGGCTGATGGTCGACCTGCCCAACGAGGTGGAGATCGTCGACCTGATCATCCACAACCCGGACGGCAGGCTGCTGGTTGCCTCGGATGCGGGCAACGGCTTCATCTGCGCCGAAAGGGAAATCGTCGCCCAGACCCGCAGCGGCAAGCAGGTGCTGAACGTCAAGGACGGCGAGCGCGCCAAGGTCTGCATACCGGTGGAAGGCGACCACGTTGCCATCGTCTCGGAAAACGGCAAGTTCCTGGTCTTTGCGGTTGAGGAAATGCCGGAACTCACCCGCGGCAAGGGCGTGCGCCTGCAGAAGTACAACATGGCGCGCGGCAAGCAGGGCTCGCTGGAACTGGACGGCGGCCTTTCCGACATCACCACGTTCAACTGGGACGAGGGCCTCAAGTGGGAAATGGGCGGCGGCAAGACCCGCCACGAGGCCGACCTCAGCCAGTGGCTGGGCAAACGCGCCGGTATCGGCAAGCGCCCGCCGCATGGGTTCCCGCGCGGCTACAAGTTCAAATAGGCGGCAGGTGCCTGCTGCCAGCCTGTGCCCCCCGCGCCACCCGCGCGGGGGATGCGGCTTCCGCCCCTTTACCCTGTGCTGCACACCCGGCTATCTGAACGGGACCAATTTCCGGAAGAGGACGCCCATGATCCGCATTCTTGCCCTGCTTGCCTCTCTTGCCCTGCTTGCGGCCTGCGGCGAAACCCGGTTGGATGAGGCGCCCGAGGACCTGGGGGCCTTCCAGGCGCGGGTGACGCATGTCTATACCGAAAAAGCGCTGCAATGGCCGCTGTCGCGGAATGCGGAACACAGCGAATGGACCGTTCCGATCAAGAACGCGCTGGACACCCGCCTGCGGCGGTACGCGGGGGCGCAGGAATACGATGTGGCGGTGACGCTGGAGGGGTTCATGCTGGCCCCGCCCGGCGTGCCGGTGCTGTTCTCTCCCAAAAGCGCGGTTGTGGTGAACGTTTTTGTCTATGACGTTGCGGAAAAGAAATTCCTCGCCAGGAAGCACCAGATGGAGATCTTCGAAAGCACCACCGGCGAAAGCGCCCTCCTGGGCTCCGGCCATGCCCGCACCAAGGAACAGCAGATCCAGGGGCTGGCGGTCAACATTGCCGACAAAGTCGAGGAATGGATGGCAAAGCAGCACAAGCAGGAGGGCTGGTTTGCGCCGCGCCCGGCGGCGGAAAACGGCGGCAGCGCCGCCCCGGATGCCGCCGCGTCCGGCGCAGCGGCCTGAACCTTGCGAAATCCGCCCCTGTCAAGCAGGAACGGGTTGATTTTTCCGCTCAAACCAAATAATCCGCCCGCGCAGAGGAAACCGGGTCAACGCTGACCCCTCATTTCAAAAGGGCGCCTAACGCATGGCTAAGGAAAAGTTTGAGCGTAATAAACCGCACGTCAACATCGGCACCATCGGCCACGTTGACCACGGCAAGACCACGCTGACCGCGGCAATCACCAAATATTTCGGTGACTTCAAAGCCTACGACCAGATCGACGGCGCGCCGGAAGAAAAAGCCCGCGGCATCACCATCTCGACCGCCCACGTCGAGTATGAGACCGAAGCGCGCCACTACGCCCACGTCGACTGCCCCGGCCACGCCGACTATGTGAAGAACATGATCACCGGCGCGGCGCAGATGGACGGCGCCATCCTGGTGGTGAACGCCGCTGACGGCCCGATGCCGCAGACCCGCGAGCACATCCTGCTGGGCCGCCAGGTCGGCATCCCGAAGATGGTGGTGTTCATGAACAAGGTGGACCAGGTCGACGACGAAGAGCTGCTCGAGCTGGTCGAAATGGAAATCCGCGAGCTGCTGTCCTCCTACGATTACCCGGGCGACGATATCCCGATCATCGCAGGCTCCGCTCTGGCGGCGATGGAAGGCCGCGACGACAACATCGGTTCCGAGAAGATCAAAGAGCTGATGGCGGCTGTTGATGACTACATCGACACCCCGGAGCGCGCCGTCGACCAGCCGTTCCTGATGCCGATCGAAGACGTGTTCTCGATCTCCGGCCGCGGCACCGTTGTGACCGGCCGTGTCGAGCGCGGTGTGATCAACGTCGGCGACTCGATCGAGATCGTCGGCATCCGCGACACCGCCACCACCACCTGCACCGGTGTGGAAATGTTCCGCAAGCTGCTGGACCGCGGTGAAGCCGGCGACAACATCGGCGCGCTGCTGCGCGGCGTCGACCGTGACGGCGTCGAGCGCGGCCAGGTGCTGTGCAAGCCGGGTTCGGTGACCCCGCACACCAAGTTCGAGGCCGAGGCCTACATCCTGACCAAGGAAGAAGGCGGCCGCCACACGCCGTTCTTCGCGAACTACCGTCCGCAGTTCTACTTCCGCACCACCGACGTGACCGGCACCGTGACCCTGCCGGAAGGCACCGAGATGGTGATGCCGGGCGACAACCTGAAGTTCGACGTCGAGCTGATCGCGCCGATCGCGATGGAAAACGGCCTGCGCTTCGCCATCCGCGAAGGCGGCCGCACCGTCGGCGCTGGCGTCGTTTCGAAAATCACCGAGTGATTTTGGAAACAGTGGCGGCAGGCGGTTTTCGCTAGAAAATCGCCGGGCGCCACACGGTTCTGAATACAGAAAGGGCCTCCCTCGGGAGGCCCTTTTTGCTGCAGAGACCGGAAACCGCCCCGGTCCCAGGCCCCCGGTCCCAGGTCCCACGTGCCGGAATTCCGGATCTGCGCACCGTTTCACCTGCGGGGAAACGGCGCCTCAGCCGGCATCTGCTTTCCGGTTTTCAATGCGGCGCCCGGCTGCCGTGTCGGCGTCGTCGGTGATCGCGTCCAGCGAGGCTTCCAGCCGCAGCCGCAGGGATTCGGCCTCTGCATCGGTCGGCTTTTTCGGAACCTCATCCGTCCATTCCCGGCACATCAGCACACCGCGGGAAAACGGCAGCGGCAGCATCTGCTGGTCCCAGGTCGGCAGCCTGATCACCTTTTTCCCGGCAAATGCCACGGTGAACACCCGGCAGCCGGTCATCCGGGCCCAGACCACCGGCACCGTCGAGGACACCCGCGCAGGCCCGCGCGGCCCATCCGCGGCGATGCCGATCGAGCAGCCTTCCCGGGTGCGGCGCAGCACTTCGCGCGACAGCGCCACATGGCGCTTGTGGCTCGACATCGGGATGGTCTCAAATCCCAGCCGCACCAGAATCTGCCCGGCCAGCCGCCCGGCGCGGGCCGCCGAGGTCAGCGCGCAGATCCGGCCCAGGGACGTGTCGAACAGATACGGCGCCATGATCAGCCGCTGGTGCCACAGCACAAAGATCACCGGCTCGCCGCGGCGCACGCAGGCGTCCATCTCCTCAAACCCGCTGCGGCTCCAGCGCGAGGTGCGGAACGCGAAGCGGATATAGGCTGCAAACAGCCCTTCGATGGCACG
Organism: Leisingera thetidis; assembly: GCF_025857195.1. Classification (NCBI taxonomy): domain Bacteria; kingdom Pseudomonadati; phylum Pseudomonadota; class Alphaproteobacteria; order Rhodobacterales; family Roseobacteraceae; genus Leisingera; species Leisingera thetidis. The sequence continues at coordinate 226,756 of NZ_CP109787.1, forward strand.
GTTCACCCGGCGGCTGTCGGCGATTTTCTTTCTCAGGCTCACGGTCTCACGCTCGTTTTCAAGGAATTGCTGGACACGCGGCCCGTTTCCGGCCCGTCATACCGTATGGTTCCGGCAGGGCAAAGCCCGCCGCCTGCAAACCGCCGTGCAGCGCGCAGAAAATCGGTTTTTACCTCTTGCCAGCGCGGCGCGGCTGCCGTAGGACATGCCGCACCACAGGGGTATAGCTCAGTTGGTAGAGCGACGGTCTCCAAAACCGTAGGTCGCGGGTTCGAACCCTGCTGCCCCTGCCATTTCCCGGCCAGCATGAAATTCCGGCGCCGCCGTTCCGGGCAGGGCGCAGAGCCCGGGCACCGGTCTCAGCTGTGCTGCGGTCCTGCCGGGCCGGGGGCCAGGTGGTCCGGTTCCGCCCCTTGCAGATACCGGCCATAGGCAGCGTCATAGGCCTCCTCTGCTTGCCGTGCGAACCGCGAGGGGCTGAACACCGGCGCCTGCTGCTGCCGTTCCAGGAGCAGGCTGCGGAGCCTTGCGGCGGCTTCGGCATCGGTTGCCAGCTCAACGGCCTTGGCCTCATAGTCTTCGGTGTCCGCGGCAATCAGCCCGGGCAGCCCGGCGGCCTGCAGCAGGCTCGCCCCGGTGCGGGCAGCGAATTGCCGGCCTGGCAGCGTGAGCACCGGCACCCCGGCGGACAGCGCGTCCCGGGCGGCGGCGCAGGCATTGACCGTGAACGTGTCGAGAAACAGGTCCGCCAGCGGCAGGCGGGCGAGATGGCCGGCCCTGGCTGCGGGCGGCGCAAAGACCAGCCGGTCCGGATCGATCGCATCAGCGGCAGCGGCACGGCGCAGGTTCGACACCGAATGCTCCCCGTGGTCGAGAAGCCAGAGCACACTGCCCGGGGCGCGGTGCAGCAGGCGCATCCAGATGCCGAACTCGCGGGGCGTAATCTGGCTTGCGGCCGCAAAGCAGCCGAAGATGAAGGCGTCCGCCGGCAGGCCGCAGTCAGCCCGGCTGGGTGCGCCGGCCGGCTCGGATGCGGCGGGCAGCATGGCCGAGAGGCCGTGGGGCAGACGCAGCAGGTGCTCGTTGTGATACCGCTCGCTGCCGGGCGGGCAGGTGACCGCATCGCTGATCAGGTAGTCGAACACGGCGGTTCCCATGGTGCCAGGGTAGCCGGGCCAGGCGATATGCAGGGGCGCCAGCCGTGCAGAAAACGGATGCATCCGATTGCCCTGCGCGTAGCCCGAGAGGTCCACGGCAATATCCAGATGGTCGGCCTTGACCGCGGCAATCTCCTGGTCCGAGGCTGTCCCGTCAAGCTGCCTGAGCACTGATCCTGTCCGGCGGATGTCTGCGGCGGTGCTTTCGGCAAGCCCCGGGCCGGTGACGTAGGCGCGGATTTCGAACCTGCTGCGGTCGTGGGCGGCCAGCATGGCGGCGTGCTGGCTCAGCACCGCCGTGCTGCTGGCGGCCGAGAAAAAGTAACCGATCCGCAGCCGGGCGGGCCTGTCGGGCGCCGCCGCCGTAGCCTGCGGCCCAGCGGCCGGGAACAGGTCGCTGGCAAAGGCCTGGGCGCGGGCGCGCAGCAAGTCCGGGTTGTCTTCCAGCAGCATCAGAGCGCTGGGGTCGCAGCCGCTGCCGCGCAGGCCCAGCTGGCGCCGGCACCCGCTGTATTCCCTGACCCAGCGCCAGTCGCTGAGCTCTGCCAGCACATGCAGCCGCTGGGTCCGGGCGCGGTCGTCGGCCGGGGAGATCTGCAAGACCCGGTCAAAGCAGGGCAGGGCGTCGGCAAAGCGGCCTTCGGCCTTGAGCAGCAGGCCGAGCTGGTAATGCGCTTCGGCCAGGTCCGGGTCCAGGCCGGCGGCATGGGTATAGTGCTCCTTGGCCTCGGCCGCGGCGCCGAGCTGGTCCAGAAGGCCGGCCAGGGCGAGGTGGAGGGCGGCATCGCCGGGGGCCAGTGCAACCGCTTTGCGCAAGGCCGCGGCTGCTGTGCGGCTGCGGCCCTGCAGGGACAGGGTTTCGGCCTTGCCGCGCAGCGCCGGCAGGCAGCCCGGGTTGAGCGTCAGGGCTTTTTCAAACAGGGCCATGGCGTTGTCAAACGCCCCGCGCGCGGCCTGCACGCGGCCCATGGCGGCATAGGTGCCGGCAGCGCGGGGATTGAGCCCGCAGGCCTTGTTCAGGCAGGTGGCGGCGTTGTCCAGATGCCCGGCGGACAGGTGGCAGCGGCCCAGGAAATCCCACAGGAAATGCGATTCCCGGAAGGTCTGCAGCAGGGCTCCGCAGCTTTCCGCGGCCTCGAAGTGGCGGCCGTCTGCAAGGGTTGCCTCGAGATTGGCCTGGTGCACGGGGGACGGGTCCCGCTGCGACTGCAGCCGCTTGCGCAGCCCCTCCAGCGCTTTCTGGGCGCGGGTGTTCTTGGGGTTGCGGGTCAGGATGCCGGCATAGATCAGGGCGGCATCTTCAAGTTTGGCATCGCGTTCCAATTGTTCGGCCTGGGACAAGGAAAAAGCAGGGGTCATGGCGTCCTATCTCACTGTAATCGCGCAATCCGGCCCGGCGGCGCAGCCGGCCGCACGGGAGCGCCTGATCCATTTTTGCCGGAAATGAATTAAAATTGGATTGACCCTGCGGGCGCAGCCCGTGCAGCAGGAGGGGCGGTGCAGGGCTTGAATTCACGGGCGCCACCGGTTACATCGCCGTGACTGCTAGCAGAGAGACACCCCCAGCATGGCGACTATCAACCCAGTACAGTTCATCCAGCAGGTCCGCGCCGAAGTGTCCAAGGTCGTATGGCCGACCCGGCGCGAGGTGCTGCTGACCACGGTCATGGTGTTCATCATGGCGGCCCTGACGGCGCTGTTCTTCGCGCTGGTCGATCTGCTGATCCGCTTTGGCCTGCAAGGGCTTCTGGGGATGTTCGGCTGAGCCTGCGGCAGTGCGACGGCTCCGCGGCCCATGTTGCTGCGCTGCCCTTGATCTCGGCGGCAATGGGCGGTACGTGAGCGGGAACTATTGAGGCGGGCGTGCGGCGATTCGGTTTGCACGCCGCTTTTTGTTGGAGAGCGCAGCTTCGGCTGCATCGGAATGATGAAGCGGCGGCGCGGCAATGGCCCGCCTGGCAAAACAAGGACGATGGTTCATGGCGAAACGGTGGTATTCGGTCAGCGTTCTTTCGAACTTCGAAAAGAAAATCGCAGAGCAGATCCGTACCTCGGTCGCAGAGCAGGGACTTGAGGACGAGATCGACGAGGTGCTGGTGCCCACCGAAGAGGTGATCGAGGTCCGCCGCGGCAAGAAGGTCTCGACCGAGCGCCGGTTCATGCCGGGCTATGTGCTGGTGCACATGGAAATGTCCGACCGCGGCTACCACCTGATTTCCTCGATCAACCGGGTCACCGGCTTCCTCGGCCCGCAGGGCCGCCCGATGCCGATGCGCGACGCCGAGGTGCAGGGCATCCTGGGCCGCGTCGAGGAAGGCGTCGAGGCGCCGCGCACCCTGATCCACTTCGAGATCGGCGAGAAGGTCAAGGTCAACGACGGCCCGTTCGAGGATTTCGACGGCATGGTCGAAGAGGTCGACGACGACAACCAGAAGCTCAAGGTCACCGTGTCGATCTTCGGCCGCGAGACCCCGGTGGAACTGGACTTCACCCAGGTCACCAAGCAGGGGTGATTGGGCGACGGGCAGGGTGCCCGCACTGTGGAATTCGAGGCGCCGCGCTGCTGATGCACCGCGGCGTTTTTCTTTATTGCGGTGGGGCGGCAGCATTGCCGGACTTTGCTTGCATTCGCGTCATCGCTGGCAACGACACCTCCGCAACCTATTGCTGCCGGTTCGGAAAGCTCAGCGGCTTGACCGGTAAGGAGGCAGGCAATATGAGCGACCCGAAACAGCAGCAGGGTTTCCATGAAACTTATCCGTTAGCAAAGATTGCAGACCGATCATTCCCGGCCGTCCGGCAGCGGACCGGCCGAACGTTTATCTGCTTAAAACGGAGCGCAAGAGGGCACCTCTTGCGGGTAAATTTCGATGGAAAACTATGACAGTGTCCACGGGCGCATCTACCAGGATGGCTACACGCTCGGCTACTCGATCGAGGGGGAGGGAGATCCGCTGCTGATCATTGGCAGCCATGTCTTCTATCCACGCACATTTTCAGCAGGCCTGCGCGGCAAGAGAACGCTGATCTTCATTGATCACCGCGGCTTCGCTCAGGCCGACCGCGGCGTCGAGGCGCGTGACTGCTCACTGGAGACCATTACCTGTGATATCTCTGCGATGTGCAGCGCGCTTGGCCTTTCACGCCTGGATGTGCTGGGACACTCGGGCCACGGCTACATGGCACTGGAGTTCGCCCGCCGCAGACCGGATCTGGTCCGGAAGACCGTTGTTGTTGCGACCGGACCAAGCCATTCGCCAGCGTACATGGCATATGGGGAGCGTATCTGGGATATGCTTGCAGCTCCGGAGCGCAAGCGCCGTTTGGCACAGGATCTGGAGTGGATGGCTGCGAAGATCGAAGCTGAACCGCAAAATAAGTTCATCTGGATGTGCCTGGGGCTGGCCGCCCGCAGTTGGTTTAACCCATGTTTTGATGCCTCGGATCTCTGGCAGGGTGTCCACGTTAACATGCCGGTTTTCGACAGTTTGTGGGGGGACGTGTTTCGCGATTTTGATCCCGCCACAGTGCTGCAGGAGATTAAATCCCCGCTTCTGATCTGCATGGGGCGGCATGATCACCTGGTTGCCCCGCTGGAAACCTGGCTTCCGCTCATCGCGGAAAACCGCCAGCCGGTTTTTGCGCTTTTTGAGCGGAGCGCGCACACTCCGCAATTGGAAGAAGCGGAGCGGTTTGACGAAACCCTTCTGAATTTCCTGACCTGAAGCATGGCCCCGTGCGGGTATGAACCGCGCGGGGCAATTCGGGAGCTGGCCAGTTCTGCCGAGTCCGCTCCCTGACAGATCCCGCCATTGAAACGGACCGTAGCACTTGACACTTCGGGCTCGAAGCGGCCATTGCAAAAGCTGGCCCGGAGTCCACTTGCCAACCCCCGCGTTCCCCTGTACATGCCGCCTCTATCGTCTTCGGGCGAGATTCTCCCGTGGGAGATGGACGGATCGCGATCCTGACATCCGACCACGCAACATTCTCCGGGCGGAACGCGTTCCGTCCTCGTTGAAAGGACAACCAAATGGCTAAGAAGCTTGTTGGTTCGATGAAGCTGCAGGTTCCTGCAGGTCAGGCAAACCCCTCTCCGCCCGTCGGCCCGGCGCTGGGTCAGCGCGGCATCAACATCATGGAATTCTGCAAGGCGTTCAACGCCAAGACCGCAGACATGGAGCCCGGCGCGCCGTGCCCGACCGTGATCACCTACTATCAGGACAAGTCCTTCACCATGGACATCAAGACGCCGCCCGCGTCTTACTACCTGAAGAAGGCGGCCAAGGTGAAGTCGGGGGCAAAAACCCCGTCGCGCGAAACCGTCGGCACCGTGACCGCGGCCCAGGTGAAAGAAATCGCCGAAGCCAAGATGAAAGATCTGAACGCCAACGACATCGAAGCGGCAATGCAGATCATCCTGGGCTCCGCCCGCTCCATGGGCATCGAGGTGAAGTAAGATGGCAAAGCTCGGTAAACGCACCCGCGCCGCGCGCGAAGCTGTCGCTGGCAAGGAAAACCTGTCGGTGGAAGAAGCCGTTGCCCTGATCAAGGCCAACGCAACCTCGAAGTTCGACGAAACCGTCGAGATCGCCATGAACCTGGGTGTCGACACCCGCCACGCAGACCAGATGGTCCGCGGCGTGGTCGGCCTGCCGAACGGCACCGGCAAGAACATGCGCGTTGCGGTCTTCGCCCGCGGCCCCAAGGCTGAGGAAGCGCAGGCAGCCGGTGCGGACATCGTCGGCGCCGAAGACCTGATGGAAGCGATCCAGGGCGGCAAGATCGATTTCGACCGCTGCATCGCCACCCCGGACATGATGCCGGTCGTCGGCCGTCTGGGCAAGATCCTCGGCCCGCGCAACCTGATGCCGAACCCCAAGGTCGGCACCGTGACCATGGACGTGAAAGCGGCCGTGGAAGCAGCCAAGGGCGGCGAAGTCCAGTTCAAGGCGGAAAAAGGCGGCGTTGTGCATGCAGGCGTCGGCAAAGCCTCCTTCGACGAAGCCAAGCTGGTCGAGAACGTCCGCGCCTTCGTGTCGGCCGTGGCCAAGGCCAAGCCGTCGGGCGCCAAGGGTGCCTACATGAAGAAGATCAACCTGTCCTCGACCATGGGTCCGGGCGTCACGGTTGACGTGGACAACGCTGTCACCGAGTAATCGGGCAGACTGCCGGACAGTTCAGGGGCGGTGCCTGCCGGGCGCCGCCCTTTCTGGTTCCGGTGCCGGGCTGCGGCGGGTTTATTTTCCGAATTGCCCCTTGGAAAACCCGTCAAATGGGACTAACTACGGCCTTGAGATAAAGCGTGCGATTCGTCGTGCGCTTTATTTCATTTCGTCCAAGATGGTGGGTGGCCTTCCGATCGGGCCTTAATTTCCCTCCTGAGACGGGTAAGACCAAGAAGATCGAGGGTTTTCATTCCCTCGGGCGGATTTGGCTCATCCCGTAAAACGGACCTGAACGCCGGTTCTTCGGGACCGGCAAACATGAGCCGGGATGCGCAAGCATCCCAAACTTGGAGAGAACTGTGGATAGAGCCCAGAAAGAGAAAGTGGTCGAGGAACTCGGCCAGATCTTCGAAAGCTCTGGCGTCGTGGTGGTTGCTCACTACGCCGGTCTGACAGTTGCCGAGATGCAGGATCTGCGCGCGCGTGCAAGCGATGCGAACAGCTCCGTGCGTGTTGCCAAGAACAGGCTCGCCAAAATCGCCCTTGAGGGAAAGCCGTGTGAAAGCATGTCTGACCTGCTGACAGGGATGACCGTTCTGACCTACTCCGAAGATCCCGTGTCCGCCGCCAAGGTGGCCGAGGATTTCGCCAAGGAAAACAAAAAGTTTGAGATCCTTGGCGGTGCAATGGGTGAGAACGCTCTGGACCGCGCAGGCGTCGAAGCCGTGTCGAAAATGCCGTCCCGCGACGAGCTTATTGCTCAGATCGCAAGCTGCATTGGCGCACCCGCTTCCAACATCGCCGGCGCAATTGGCGCACCTGCAAGCAACATCGCAAGCATTCTTTCGACCATCGAAGAGAAGGCGGAAGCTGCGTAAGCGGTTGGCACTGAATGACTGGCGTGGGGCATGGCCCGCACGTTGGAACACACATACTGTAAACGGAAAGAGCTGATACAATGGCTGATCTGAAAGCACTCGCAGAAAGCATCGTGGGTCTGACCCTGCTGGAAGCACAAGAACTGAAAACCATCCTGAAAGACGAATACGGCATCGAGCCCGCAGCAGGCGGCGCGGTTGTCATGGCAGCTGGCGGCGACGCCGGCGGTGCAGCCGAAGAAGAAAAGACCGAATTCGACGTCGTTCTGAAGAACGCCGGCGCGTCCAAGATCAACGTGATCAAGGAAGTCCGCGGCATCACCGGCCTGGGCCTGAAAGAAGCCAAGGAACTGGTCGAAGCCGGCGGCAAGATCAAAGAAGGCGTGTCCAAGGACGAAGCCGAAGACGTCAAAGCCAAGCTGGAAGCAGCTGGCGCCGAAGTCGAGCTGGCCTAAGTCCGGCTCCTGGTGCATTTCTGATGCATCGGAAATTTGGCTGGGCCCGGAGTTTTCCGGGTCCAGCCGAACCTGTCTTAGAAAGGGCCTCAAGCCAGGGGCGCTTTTTCAGGCGAGGTTCAAAGGATCGGGAGGCCGCCATTCGGGACGGTGGCCATGAATTGATCCGAACGCGCTGTCTCGTATGGGCAAGGTGCCGGGGCCCGGCGGCATCCTTGACCGGTGAGAACTCGAAAGGTGACATCTGACATGGCTCAATCGTTCCTTGGCCAGAAACGTCTACGCAAATATTACGGCAAAATCCGCGAAGTGCTGGAAATGCCGAACCTCATTGAGGTCCAGAAATCTTCTTACGACCTTTTCCTGCGCTCCGGCGATGACGTTGAGCCGCTTGACGGCGAAGGCATCAAAGGCGTGTTTCAGTCGGTTTTCCCGATCAAGGATTTCAACGAAACTTCGGTTCTGGAGTTCGTGAAATACTCCTTCGAGAAGCCGAAATACGATGTCGAAGAGTGCATGCAGCGCGACATGACCTACAGCGCGCCGCTGAAGGTCACCCTGCGCCTGATCGTCTTTGATGTCGACGAGGACACCGGCGCCAAGTCCGTGAAGGACATCAAGGAACAGGACGTCTTCATGGGCGACATGCCCCTGATGACCCCGAACGGCACCTTCGTCGTCAACGGCACCGAGCGCGTGATCGTCTCCCAGATGCACCGCTCGCCGGGCGTGTTCTTTGACCACGACAAGGGCAAGACCCATTCCTCGGGCAAGCTGCTGTTCGCCTGCCGCATCATCCCGTACCGCGGCTCGTGGCTCGACTTTGAATTCGACGCCAAGGACATCGTCTTTGCCCGCATCGACCGCCGCCGCAAGCTGCCGGTGACCACCCTGCTGTACGCCCTGGGCCTGGACCAGGAAGGCATCATGGATGCCTATTACAACACCATCCATTTCAAGCTCGAGAAGTCGCGCGGCTGGGTTGCCCCGTTCTTCCCCGAGCGCGTGCGCGGCACCCGTCCGACCTACGATCTGGTCGACGCCGCCACCGGCGAGATCATCTGCGAGGCCGGCAAGAAGGTCACCCCGCGCGCCGTCAAGAAGATGATCGAGGAAGGCACCATCACCGAGCTGCTGGTGCCCTTCGAGCATATCGTCGGCAGGTATGTCGCCAAGGACATCATCAACGAGGACAACGGCGCGATCTACGTCGAAGCCGGTGATGAGCTGACCCTGGAATACGACAAGGACGGCGAACTGATCGGCGGCTCGCTGAAAGAGCTGCTGGATGCCGGCATCACCGACATTCCGGTGCTGGACATCGACAACGTCAATGTCGGCCCCTACATGCGCAACACCATGGCGGCGGACAAGAACATGGGCCGCGAAAGCGCGCTGATGGACATCTACCGCGTGATGCGCCCGGGCGAGCCGCCCACCGTCGAAGCCGCGTCGGCCCTGTTCGACACGCTGTTCTTCGACTCCGAGCGCTACGACCTGTCCGCCGTTGGCCGCGTGAAGATGAACATGCGCCTGGCCCTGGATGCCGAAGACACCCAGCGCACCCTGCGCAAGGAAGACATCGTCGCCTGCGTCAAGGCGCTGGTCGACCTGCGCGACGGCCGCGGCGACATCGACGACATCGACCACCTCGGCAACCGCCGGGTGCGCTCGGTTGGCGAGCTGATGGAAAACCAGTACCGCGTCGGCCTCTTGCGGATGGAGCGCGCAATCAAGGAGCGCATGTCCTCCGTCGAGATCGACACGGTGATGCCGCAGGACCTGATCAACGCCAAGCCCGCAGCGGCGGCGGTGCGTGAATTCTTCGGCTCCTCGCAGCTGTCGCAGTTCATGGACCAGACCAACCCGCTGTCGGAAGTCACCCACAAACGCCGCCTGTCGGCGCTTGGCCCGGGCGGCCTGACCCGCGAGCGCGCCGGCTTCGAGGTGCGCGACGTGCACCCGACCCACTATGGCCGGATGTGCCCGATTGAGACGCCGGAAGGCCCGAACATCGGTCTGATCAACTCGCTGGCCACCTTTGCCCGCGTGAACAAGTACGGCTTCATCGAAACACCCTACCGCGTCGTCAACGACGCCAAGGTGACCGACGAAGTCCACTACATGTCCGCGACCGAGGAAATGCGCCACACCGTGGCGCAGGCGAACGCGACCCTGGACGAAGACGGCAAGTTCATCAACGACCTGGTCTCGACCCGCCAGTCCGGCGACTACACCCTGGCACCGCGCGAAAGCGTCGACCTGATCGACGTCTCGCCGAAGCAGCTGGTCTCGGTTGCCGCCTCGCTGATCCCGTTCCTGGAAAACGACGACGCCAACCGCGCTCTGATGGGCTCGAACATGCAGCGTCAGGCGGTTCCGCTCCTGCGCGCCGAGGCGCCGCTGGTCGGCACCGGCATCGAGGAAAAGGTCGCGATCGACTCCGGCGCGGCCATCCAGGCCAAGCGGGCCGGCATCATCGACCAGGTCGATGCGCAGCGTATCGTGATCCGGGCCACCGAGGACCTGGAACTGGGCGATGCCGGCGTGGACATTTACCGGATGCGCAAGTTCCAGCGTTCGAACCAGAACACCTGCATCAACCAGCGTCCGCTGGTGAAGGTGGGCGACACCGTGGTCAAGGGCGAAGTCATCGCCGACGGCCCGTCGACCGATATGGGCGAACTGGCTCTGGGCAAGAACGTGGTCGTCGCGTTCATGCCGTGGAACGGCTACAACTACGAAGACTCCATCCTGATCTCCGAGCGCATCGCGCGTGACGACGTCTTCACCTCGGTCCACATCGAGGAATTCGAAGTCGCCGCCCGTGACACCAAGCTCGGGCCGGAAGAAATCACCCGCGACATCCCCAACGTCGGCGAGGAAGCCCTGCGCAACCTCGACGAGGCGGGCATCGTCTACATCGGCGCCGATGTGGAGCCGGGCGACATTCTGGTCGGCAAGATCACTCCCAAGGGCGAAAGCCCGATGACCCCGGAAGAGAAGCTGCTGCGCGCCATCTTCGGCGAAAAGGCTTCCGACGTGCGCGACACCTCGCTGCGCGTGAAACCGGGCGATTACGGTACGGTCGTGGAAGTGCGCGTCTTCAACCGCCACGGCGTCGAAAAAGACGAGCGTGCGCTGCAGATCGAGCGCGAGGAAGTCGAGCGTCTGGCCCGCGACCGGGACGACGAGCTGGCGATCCTGGACCGCAACATCTATGCCCGCCTGCGCGACATGCTGCTGGGCAAGGTGGCGGTCAAGGGACCGAAGGGCGTGCGCGCCGGGTCCCCGATCAACGAGGAACTGCTGGACTCGCTGTCCCGCGGCCAGTGGTGGATGCTCGCCCTCGAGGATGAGCAGGACGCCCAGATCGTCGAGGCCCTGAACGAGCAGTACGAGGCGCAGAAGCGCGCCCTGGACGCCCGTTTCGAGGACAAGGTCGAGAAGGTCCGCCGCGGCGACGACCTGCCGCCGGGCGTGATGAAGATGGTCAAGGTCTTCATCGCGGTGAAGCGCAAGCTGCAGCCGGGCGACAAGATGGCCGGCCGTCACGGCAACAAGGGCGTGATCTCGAAAGTGGTGCCGATGGAGGACATGCCGTTCCTCGCGGATGGCACCCCGGTCGACTTCTGCCTCAACCCGCTGGGCGTTCCGTCGCGGATGAACGTCGGTCAGATCCTGGAGACCCACATGGGCTGGGCCGCACGCGGCCTCGGCATCAAGGTGGACGATGCGCTGCAGGAATACCGCCGCTCGGGCGACCTGACCCCGGTCCGTGACGCGATGCACCATGCCTATGGCGACGACGTCTATGACGAAGGCATCGCCAATATGTCCGAGGACGCGCTGGTCGAGGCCGCAGGCAACGTCACCCGCGGTGTGCCGATCGCCACCCCGGTCTTTGACGGCGCCAAGGAAGACGACGTCAACAACGCCCTGGTGCGTGCGGGCTTCGACCAGTCCGGCCAGTCGATCCTGTTCGACGGCCGCACCGGCGAGCAGTTCGCGCGCCCCGTGACCGTTGGCATCAAGTACCTGCTGAAGCTGCACCACCTGGTGGACGACAAGATCCACGCGCGTTCCACCGGCCCGTACTCGCTGGTCACCCAGCAGCCGCTGGGCGGCAAGGCGCAGTTCGGCGGTCAGCGCTTTGGTGAGATGGAAGTCTGGGCTCTGGAAGCCTATGGCGCCGCCTACACCCTGCAGGAGATGCTCACCGTCAAATCGGATGACGTCGCCGGCCGGACCAAGGTCTACGAGTCGATCGTCAAGGGCGAGGACAACTTTGAGGCGGGCGTTCCGGAATCGTTCAACGTTCTGGTCAAAGAAGTCCGCGGCCTCGGCCTGAACATGGAACTCCTGGATGCGGAAGAAGAGTAAGGGCTGCGGCCCTTACCCGTCTCTCCCTTCCGCACGAATTTGAGGTATCAAAATGAACCAGGAAATCACCAACAACCCGTTCAACCCGCTGACGCCGCCCAAGGTCTTTGATGAAATCAAGGTCTCGCTGGCGTCGCCGGAACGGATCCTGTCGTGGTCCTATGGCGAGATCAAAAAGCCCGAGACCATCAACTACCGGACCTTCAAGCCCGAGCGCGACGGCCTGTTCTGCGCGCGGATCTTCGGCCCGATCAAGGACTACGAATGCCTGTGCGGCAAGTACAAGCGGATGAAGTACCGCGGCGTCGTCTGTGAAAAATGCGGCGTCGAGGTCACCCTGCAGAAAGTGCGCCGCGAGCGCATGGGCCACATCGAACTGGCGGCACCCGTTGCCCACATCTGGTTCCTGAAGTCGCTGCCCAGCCGCATCGGCCTGATGCTGGACATGACCCTGCGCGACCTGGAGCGGGTTCTGTACTTTGAGAACTACGTTGTCATCGAGCCGGGCCTGACTGATCTCTCCTACGGCCAGATGATGACCGAAGAAGAGTTCATGGACGCCCAGGACGCCTATGGCATGGACGCCTTCACCGCCAACATCGGCGCTGAGGCAATCCGTGACATGCTGGCCCAGATCGATCTGGAATCGGAAGCCGAAACGCTGCGCGCCGAACTGGCCGAAGCGACCGGCGAACTGAAGCCCAAGAAGATCATCAAGCGTCTGAAAGTCGTGGAATCCTTCCTGGAATCGGGCAACCGTCCGGAATGGATGATCATGACCGTGATCCCGGTCATCCCGCCGGAACTGCGCCCGCTGGTCCCGCTGGACGGCGGCCGCTTTGCGACTTCCGACCTGAACGACCTGTACCGCCGCGTTATCAACCGGAACAACCGTCTGAAGCGGCTGATCGAGCTGCGCGCGCCTGACATCATCGTCCGCAACGAAAAGCGGATGCTGCAGGAATCGGTTGACGCGCTGTTCGACAACGGCCGCCGCGGCCGCGTCATCACCGGCGCCAACAAGCGTCCGCTGAAGTCGCTGTCCGACATGCTGAAAGGCAAGCAGGGCCGCTTCCGTCAGAACCTTCTGGGTAAGCGCGTCGACTTCTCCGGCCGTTCGGTGATTGTGACCGGTCCTGAACTCAAGCTGCACCAGTGCGGCCTGCCCAAGAAGATGGCGCTGGAGCTGTTCAAGCCCTTCATCTACTCGCGTCTGGAGGCCAAGGGCCTGTCCAGCACCGTGAAGCAGGCGAAGAAGCTGGTCGAGAAAGAGCGTCCCGAAGTTTGGGATATCCTGGACGAGGTGATCCGCGAGCACCCGGTGATGCTGAACCGCGCACCGACGCTGCACCGTCTGGGTATCCAGGCGTTCGAACCCACGCTGATCGAAGGCAAGGCAATCCAGCTGCACCCGCTGGTCTGCTCGGCGTTCAATGCGGACTTCGACGGCGACCAGATGGCTGTGCACGTTCCGCTGAGCCTTGAGGCCCAGCTGGAAGCGCGCGTCCTGATGATGTCCACGAACAACGTTCTGTCGCCCGCCAACGGCGCGCCGATCATCGTTCCCTCGCAGGATATGATCCTGGGTCTCTACTATGTGACCCTGGAGCGCGAAGGCATGCCGGGCGAAGGCAAGATCTTTGGCACCATCGACGAGGTTCAGCACGCGCTGGACGCCGGCGAAGTGCATCTGCACACCAAGATCACTGCGCGGATCACCCAGATCGACGAGGAAGGCAACGAGGTTCTCAAGCGTTTTGAGACCACCCCGGGCCGTGTCCGTCTGGGCGCGCTGCTGCCGAAGAACGCCAAGGCACCGTTCGAGCTGGTCAACCGCCTGTTGCGGAAGAAAGAGGTTCAGCAGGTCATCGACACCGTCTACCGCTACTGCGGCCAGAAGGAGTCGGTCATCTTCTGCGACCAGATCATGACCATGGGCTTCCGCGAAGCGTTCAAGGCCGGCATCTCGTTCGGCAAGGACGACATGGTGATCCCGGACACCAAGTGGACCATCGTCGACGAGACCCGCGATCAGGTGAAGGACTTCGAACAGCAGTACATGGACGGCCTGATCACCCAGGGCGAAAAGTACAACAAGGTTGTCGATGCCTGGTCCAAGTGCAACGACAAGGTCACCGAAGCGATGATGGGCACCATCTCCGCTGACAAGCGGGACGAGAACGGCGCCGTGATGGAGCCGAACTCGGTCTACATGATGGCCCACTCCGGTGCGCGTGGCTCTGTCACCCAGATGAAGCAGCTGGGCGGCATGCGCGGCCTGATGGCCAAGCCGAACGGCGACATCATCGAGACCCCGATCATCTCGAACTTTAAAGAAGGCCTGACCGTTCTCGAGTACTTCAACTCGACCCACGGCGCCCGTAAGGGTCTGTCCGACACCGCTCTGAAGACGGCGAACTCGGGCTACCTGACCCGCCGTCTGGTGGACGTGGCGCAGGACTGCATCGTGCGCGAGCACGACTGCGGCACTGAGCGCGCGATCACTGCCGAAGCGGCGGTCAACGACGGTGAAGTGGTGGCCAGCCTGGGCGAACGCATCCTGGGCCGTGTGGCTGCGGATGACATCAAGCGCCCCGGCACCGAAGAGGTGATCGTCGCCGCCGGCCAGCTGATCGACGAGCGCATGGCGGATGCCGTGGAAGAGGCCGGCGTCCCGTCGACCCGCATCCGCTCGCCGCTGACCTGCGAGTCGGAAGAAGGCGTCTGCGCCATGTGCTACGGCCGCGACCTGGCCCGCGGCACCCGGGTGAACACCGGCGAGGCTGTCGGCATCATTGCGGCGCAGTCGATCGGCGAACCGGGCACCCAGCTGACCATGCGGACCTTCCACATCGGCGGCGTTGCCCAGGGCGGCCAGCAGTCGTTCCAGGAAGCCTCGCAGTCCGGCACGATCGTGTTCGAGATGCCGCAGACCCTGGAGAACGCCAACGGCGAGATCCTGGTCGTGGGCCGCAACATGAAGCTGATCATCCAGGACGAGCACGGCGAAGAGCGCGCCAGCCACAAGCTGGGCTACGGCTCCAAGCTGTTCGTCAAGGAAGGCCAGCAGATCAGCCGCGGCGACAAGCTGTTCGAATGGGATCCCTACACCCTGCCGATCATCGCCGAGAAGCCGGGTACCGCGAAATACGTGGACCTGGTCTCGGGCCTCGCCGTCCGCGACGAGACCGACGAAGCCACCGGCATGACCCAGAAGATCGTGATCGACTGGCGTGCGGCTCCGAAGGGCTCCGACCTGAAGCCGGAAATCATTCTGGTGGACAGCAACGGCGAGCCGGTCCGCAACGACCTCGGCAACCCGCTGACCTACCCGATGTCGGTGGACGCGATCCTGTCGGTCGAAGACGGCCAGCAGATCATGGCCGGTGACGTTGTCGCGCGGATCCCGCGCGAAGGCGCCAAGACCAAGGACATCACCGGTGGTCTGCCGCGCGTTGCGGAACTGTTCGAAGCCCGCCGTCCGAAAGACCACGCGATCATCGCCGAAATCGATGGTTACGTGCGCTTCGGCCGCGACTACAAGAACAAGCGCCGCATCTCGATCGAGCCGTCGGACGACACGATGGAGCCCGTCGAATACATGGTGCCCAAGGGCAAGCACATTCCCGTCGTGGAAGGTGATTTTGTCCAGAAGGGCGACTACATCATGGACGGCAACCCGGCGCCGCATGACATCCTGTCCATCATGGGTGTCGAGGCGCTGGCGAACTACATGATCGACGAGGTCCAGGACGTCTACCGCCTGCAGGGCGTGAAGATCAACGACAAGCACATCGAGGTGATCGTCCGCCAGATGCTGCAGAAGTGGGAGATCTCCGACTCCGGCGACACCACGCTGCTGAAAGGCGAGCACGTGGACAAGCAGGAGTTTGACGCCGCCAACGAGAAATCGCTGGCCCGCGGCAAGCGTCCGGCACAGGGCGAACCGATCCTGCTGGGCATCACCAAGGCGTCGCTGCAGACCCGCTCCTTCATCTCGGCGGCCTCCTTCCAGGAGACCACCCGGGTGCTCACCGAGGCTTCGGTGCAGGGCAAGAAGGACAAGCTGGTCGGCCTCAAGGAGAACGTCATCGTGGGCCGCCTGATCCCGGCCGGCACCGGCGGCGCCACCCAGGCGGTGCGCTCGATTGCCCAGGGCCGCGACAACGTGGTGCTGGAAGCCCGCCGCGAGGAAGCCGAAGCCGCTGCAGCCCTGGCCGCACCGGTGATGGACGACGACGCGATCGGCGGCGACGACCTGGATATCCTGGTCGAAACCCCGGAAAGCCGCGACTGAGCCACGGCCTCGGATTTCAGGAAAAGCCCCCGCATGCTGCCATGCGGGGGCTTTTTCATGTCTGCTGCAGCGGTTATCTGTGGAGGCGTGAACGGTCGGCATGACCAGCGCGCCGGCAGGCAGGGAGCAGATATGGACATAAGGCTGCGGATGATCGGTCTGGTGCGGTTCTCCGTGCTCAGCACGAATTTCTACACCGACCGCTTCCCGACGCTGGAGGAAAGGGCGGCGTATCTGTTCTCGCCGGAACGGATGGAGCTGCGCCTGCGCTATTTCGAGACTCTGTGCCTGCGCTCGCTGACCCGGCAGAGCGACAGCAGTTTCCGGCTGATCGTGCTGACGTCGGAAGAGTTGCCCGCCCGCTATCTGGACCGGCTGCTGGCGCTGACCGAGCCTTACGGCAACGTTCTCTGCCACGCTGCAGCCGCCTATCCCCACTACCAGCAGATGAAGGACGCCTACGGCCGGGTGCAGCTGAGGCGCGCCACCCACCGGGTGCTGTTCCGGCTGGATGACGATGACGCGGTCGACACGGACTTTGTCAAGCGGACCAAGGCGCTTGCCCGCGGCATGATCCCCGTGCAGGGCGGCGGCCGGACCCCTTTCGCAATTGCCCATAACCGCGGCCTGTACCTGGAGAAGACCGCCGCGGGCCCGGAGATCTATGACACCTGCGAATGGGCGCCGCTGTCGACGGGGCTGTCGCTGGTTGCCCCGGTCTCGCACAAGGGCAACCCCTATTCCTGCAACCACCGGAAAATCGCGCAGCACTACAACACGGTCTCCGACATTTCGGTGCCGGCCTTCCTGCGCAGCATCCACGGCGACAACAAGTCGAAGCCGGCCCAGATGGGGCTCACCCGCAAGGGCACCCGGGCGGAGGCCGAAGCCGCCCTGGAGCAGCACTTCGGCTACACGATGGCGGAGCTGGCGGGGCTGCTGCCGTGACCGCCAACCAGGCCGGGGCGCTGCTGATGACCGCCAGCATGGCGGCCTATACGTTCAACGACGCGCTGGTCAAGCTGATCGGCGGCACGCTGCCGCTGCCGCAGATCCTGACCATCCGCGGAGCGGCGGCCAGCTTCCTGATCTATCTGCTGGCCCGGCAGCTCGGCAGCCTGCGGCTCGGCCTGACCGGGCGGGCCTGGAGGATGCTGGCGCTGCGCGGCCTGTGCGAGGTCGCCGCCACATACCTGTTTCTGACCGCGCTGATGCGGATGCCGATTGCCAATGTCACCGCGGTTCTGCAGGTGCTGCCGCTGACCGTGACCCTGGGTGCCGCGCTGTTCCTGCGCGAACCGGTGGGCTGGCGCCGGCTGGCGGCGGTTGCCGCCGGGTTTGCGGGCATGCTGCTGATCGTGCGGCCGGGGCCGGAGGGCTTCAGCGAAGGCAGCCTTTATGCGCTGGCCGCGGTGGCCTGCATCACCGCCCGCGACCTGGTGACCCGGCGGCTGCCGCCGGAGGTGCCGTCGATGACGGTGACGCTCTCCGCCTCGGTGTCGGTGCTGGCCTTCGGCCTTGCCACCTCGGCAACCGTGGAGTGGCAGCCGATGGGCGCCGCCGAATGGCTCGCCCTGACCGGCGCGGCCCTGTTCATCTTTGTCGGCTACCTGTGTTCGGTGATGACGATGCGGGTGGGGGAGGTCGCCGCAATAGCGCCCTTCCGGTACAGCGGGTTGCTGTGGGCGCTGGTCCTGGGCTGGCTTGTGTTCGGCGACTGGCCGGACCTCCTGACGCTTGCGGGCGCCGCCGTGGTGGCCGGGGCGGGAATGTTCACGCTCTACCGCGAACGGCGGCAGGCGCGCAGGCTGCCGCGCTGAGCCCGGCTCAGCTCTGCGCGAAAACCTCCCTGACCCGGCCGGCCCGGATCGCGAACCGGGCTTCGAACGCGCCTTCCAGCTCCGGCGTCAGCGGTTCGAACGGCGTGCCAGGCCCGGCCTGGCTGCGCGAGTCATTGAAGCGGTTATGGGTGCGCACGAACATCGGCGCATCGGTCACCGTGACGGTGGGCATGAAGCGGTTGATCTTGTTGTGGGCGAAATTCATGATCGTCAGCGGGCAGCCGCCGCGCACATGCATGCCGAGGGCGGCCACCACATATGGGTGCACCCCTTCAGCAGCGGAAATCCCCTCCGGCCCGGCTTCGGCCAGGTAGCCCCGGTTGAAATCGATGGCCACGCTCTTGTTCTTCTGCATCAGCGGCCGGCAGTCCTCTGCCGTGGCGCGCAGCCTTTCGACAAAATCCACCGACACGGCATCGTCGTCGTCATGCCGGAACTGCAGACAGGGCTTGCCGGGGTCGCGGCGGGCGCTGTTCAGGATCTCCTTCATCACCTCGCGGTGCCGGCGCGGCGGCTCCGCATGGATCCGGACCTGCGGCATGTCCGCTGTCAGATCCTGCAGCCGGTCGCGGTGGGCGCGGGGCAGGCTGTCGCCGGTCACCACGATCAGGTCGAAATCCGGGTCGGTCTGCTCCCGCAGGCAGGGCAGGGCGATGGTCTCCAGCAGCCGGAACCGCTCCTCCATCCGCTCCTCGGCATAAAGATAGGCGATGCGCTCCGCGATGGTTTCATGCTCGACCTGGAACCCGCCGACCGCCGGGTAGGAAAACCGGCACAATCCGATGACTTGCATTCTGAAATCCGTTTTGTTGCCAATGGCTGCGCGGGCGACTATGCCGGGGCTGCGGTTCCCTGGCAAGCGCGCGGCGGGTGCCGGACGGCGGTGCGGGGGCGGCTGCTGTTGACAACCTGCGCGACTCCCCATATACGCGCGCCTATCCGGCACCCGGAGTGTGTTCTTCGAAAGCCGAATTCAAAATTGCAGTGGCTCAAGGCCTGGGCACTTTTCTCACCCGGGCCCTCTGTAAACTCACCGCGTCGTCTCACCTCGGAATGGGAGCGATTGCGGTTTTTGCGCTTGTGGACGCACAAGTGCAGCGAAATCACCCGCACGCGCCGGCGTGCATGACAGTGTTGCAAAACGGGGAATAAACCGGAATGCCAACGATCCAGCAGCTGATCCGCAAGCCGCGGCAGCCGAAAGTTAAACGCTCGAAGTCCATGCACCTGGAACAGTGCCCGCAGAAACGCGGCGTCTGCACCCGTGTGTACACCACCACTCCGAAGAAACCGAACTCCGCAATGCGGAAAGTGGCCAAGGTCCGCCTGACCAACGGCTTCGAAGTGATCTCCTACATCCCCGGTGAAAGCCACAACCTTCAGGAGCACTCCGTGGTTCTGATCCGCGGCGGCCGTGTGAAAGACCTTCCGGGTGTCCGTTACCACATCCTGCGCGGTGTTCTGGATACCCAGGGCGTCAAAGACCGTAAGCAGCGCCGCTCGAAGTACGGCGCGAAGCGTCCTAAGTAAGAAGGAGAGGCTGATATGTCACGTCGTCACGCCGCCGAAAAACGCGAAGTCCTGCCCGACGCCAAGTTCGGCGACCGCGTTCTGACCAAATTCATGAACAACCTGATGATCGACGGCAAGAAGTCGGTCGCAGAGCGTATCGTCTACAACGCCTTTGACCGCGTCGAGACTAAGATCAAGCGCGCTCCGGTTGAAGTGTTCCACGAAGCACTCGACAACATCAAGCCGTCGGTCGAAGTCCGTTCGCGCCGCGTTGGTGGTGCAACCTACCAGGTTCCGGTCGAAGTCCGCCCCGAGCGCCGCGAAGCGCTGGCCATCCGCTGGCTGATCACCGCCGCCCGCAAACGCAACGAAAACACCATGGAAGAGCGCCTCGCCGGCGAGCTGCTGGACGCCGTCCAGTCCCGTGGCACCGCGGTCAAGAAGCGCGAAGACACCCACAAGATGGCAGAGGCGAACAAAGCCTTCTCCCATTATCGCTGGTAAGCTAGAGGACCTAGACCTATGGCACGCGAATATCCGCTCGAACTTTACCGCAACTTCGGTATCATGGCGCACATCGATGCAGGCAAGACCACCTGCTCCGAGCGCATCCTGTTTTACACCGGCAAATCCCACAACATCGGTGAGGTGCACGACGGTGCAGCCACCATGGACTGGATGGAGCAGGAGCAGGAACGCGGCATCACCATCACCTCGGCTGCGACCACCACCTTCTGGGAACGCACCGAAGACGGTCAGACCGCCGACTCGCCCAAGCACCGCCTGAACATCATCGACACTCCCGGCCACGTCGACTTCACCATCGAAGTCGAGCGTTCGCTGGCGGTTCTCGACGGTGCCGTCTGTGTTCTGGACGCCAATGCCGGTGTTGAACCGCAGACCGAAACCGTGTGGCGCCAGGCTGACCGCTACAAGGTTCCGCGCATGGTGTTCGTCAACAAGATGGACAAGATCGGCGCCGACTTCTTCAACTGCGTCCGCATGATCGAAGACCGCACCGGCGCCCGCGCGGTTCCGGTTGGTGTGCCGATCGGCGCAGAGACCGAGCTGGAAGGCCTGGTCGACCTGGTCAACATGGAAGAATGGCTGTGGCAGGGCGAAGACCTTGGCGCCTCCTGGGTCAAGGCACCGATCCGCGACAGCCTGAAAGACATGGCTGACGAATGGCGCGGCAAGATGATCGAGGCCGCCGTCGAAATGGACGACGACGCCATGGAAGCCTACCTGGAAGGCGAAGAGCCTGACGTGCCGACCCTGCGCAAACTGCTGCGCAAGGGCACGCTGGAGCTGGCGTTTGTTCCGGTTCTGGGCGGTTCCGCGTTCAAGAACAAAGGCGTTCAGCCGCTGCTCAACGCGGTGATCGACTATCTGCCCAGCCCGATGGACGTTGTCGACTACATGGGCTTCAAACCCGGCGACGAGACCGAGACCCGTGACATCGCCCGCCGCGCGGACGACAACATGGCGTTCTCCGGCCTGGCGTTCAAAATCATGAACGACCCCTTCGTCGGCTCGCTGACCTTTACCCGGATCTACTCCGGTGTCCTGAACAAGGGCGACACGCTCCTGAACTCGACCAAAGGCAAGAAAGAGCGCGTCGGCCGGATGATGATGATGCACTCGAACAACCGTGAGGAAATCACGGAAGCGTTCGCGGGCGACATCATCGCGCTGGCAGGCCTGAAGGACACCACCACCGGTGACACGCTCTGCGCCGTCAACGACCCGGTCGTGCTGGAAACCATGACCTTCCCGGATCCGGTGATCGAGATCGCGGTCGAGCCCAAGACCAAGGCCGACCAGGAGAAGATGTCCCAGGGTCTGGCCCGTCTGGCCGCCGAAGACCCGTCCTTCCGCGTCGAGACCGACATCGAGTCCGGTCAGACCATCATGAAGGGCATGGGCGAACTTCACCTGGACATCCTGGTGGACCGCCTCAAGCGCGAATTCAAGGTCGAAGCCAACATCGGCGCGCCGCAGGTGGCCTACCGCGAGACCATCTCCAAAGAGGTCGAGCATTCCTACACCCACAAGAAGCAGTCGGGTGGATCGGGCCAGTTCGCCGAGGTGAAACTGATCATCTCTCCGACCGAGCCGGGCGAAGGCTACTCCTTCGAATCCCGTATCGTCGGCGGTGCGGTTCCGAAGGAATACATCCCGGGCGTCGAAAAAGGCATCCAGTCGGTGATGGACTCCGGTCCGCTGGCAGGCTTCCCGGTGATCGACTTCAAGGTTGCCCTGATCGACGGCAAGTTCCACGACGTGGACTCCTCGGTTCTGGCCTTTGAAATCGCCGCCCGCATGGGCATGCGCGAAGGCATGCGCAAGGCTGGCGCGAAACTGCTCGAGCCGGTGATGAAGGTCGAAGTGATCACCCCGGAAGAATACACCGGCGGCATCATCGGCGACCTGACCTCGCGCCGCGGCCAGGTGTCCGGCCAGGAGAACCGCGGCAACGCAATCGCCATCGACGCGTTTGTGCCGCTGGCGAACATGTTCGGCTACATCAACACCCTGCGTTCGATGAGCTCGGGCCGCGCCCAGTTCACCATGCAGTTCGATCACTACGATCCGGTGCCGCAGAACATCTCGGAAGAGATCCAGGCGAAATACGCGTAAGCGTCAAGACATTGAGGGGTTCGCGGACCGAGCGGGCCCCTCTCGAAACAAAAGGAGGCCATCATGGCTAAGGAAAAGTTTGAACGCAATAAGCCGCACGTCAACATCGGCACCATCGGCCACGTTGACCACGGCAAGACCACGCTGACCGCGGCAATCACCAAATATTTCGGTGACTTCAAAGCCTACGACCAGATCGACGGCGCGCCGGAAGAAAAAGCCCGCGGCATCACCATCTCGACCGCCCACGTCGAGTATGAGACCGAAGCGCGCCACTACGCCCACGTCGACTGCCCCGGCCACGCCGACTATGTGAAGAACATGATCACCGGCGCGGCGCAGATGGACGGCGCCATCCTGGTGGTGAACGCCGCTGACGGCCCGATGCCGCAGACCCGCGAGCACATCCTGCTGGGCCGCCAGGTCGGCATCCCGAAGATGGTGGTGTTCATGAACAAGGTGGACCAGGTCGACGACGAAGAGCTGCTCGAGCTGGTCGAAATGGAAATCCGCGAGCTGCTGTCCTCCTACGATTACCCGGGCGACGATATCCCGATCATCGCAGGCTCCGCTCTGGCGGCGATGGAAGGCCGCGACGACAACATCGGTTCCGAGAAGATCAAAGAGCTGATGGCGGCTGTTGATGACTACATCGACACCCCGGAGCGCGCCGTCGACCAGCCGTTCCTGATGCCGATCGAAGACGTGTTCTCGATCTCCGGCCGCGGCACCGTTGTGACCGGCCGTGTCGAGCGCGGTGTGATCAACGTCGGCGACTCGATCGAGATCGTCGGCATCCGCGACACCGCCACCACCACCTGCACCGGTGTGGAAATGTTCCGCAAGCTGCTGGACCGCGGTGAAGCCGGCGACAACATCGGCGCGCTGCTGCGCGGCGTCGACCGTGACGGCGTCGAGCGCGGCCAGGTGCTGTGCAAGCCGGGTTCGGTGACCCCGCACACCAAGTTCGAGGCCGAGGCCTACATCCTGACCAAGGAAGAAGGCGGCCGCCACACGCCGTTCTTCGCGAACTACCGTCCGCAGTTCTACTTCCGCACCACCGACGTGACCGGCACCGTGACCCTGCCGGAAGGCACCGAGATGGTGATGCCGGGCGACAACCTGAAGTTCGACGTCGAGCTGATCGCGCCGATCGCGATGGAAAACGGCCTGCGCTTCGCCATCCGCGAAGGCGGCCGCACCGTCGGCGCTGGCGTCGTTTCCAAAATTACTGAATAATTTTGGAAACAGTGGCGGCAGGCGGTTTTCGCTAGAAAATCGCCGGGAGCCACACGGTTCTGAATACAGAAAGGGCCTCCTTCGGGAGGCCCTTTTCTATTGCGCCAACCCGTGAGCAGGGCAGGGACCGGCCAGGGGCCGGAGGCCGTCTTGCAAAAGCTCCAGTGGAGCTTTTGAGGCCGCAGGGAGTGTCAGATCCGGCGGTGATGCAATCGCGCCCGCCCGTTTTGACGGAGGCAAACCTCCGGTTTGACGCAGGCCGGGCGCGGCCCGAACGCGGGGCGTCCGGGCGGGGTTGCTCCACTCTGGTCGCAGTCTAGGTCATTTCGAGCTAGTGAATGCAAACCTTTGCATGGGTGCGAAGTGCCGGCTAACTTTTCCGCATGGATAAGTTGATTTTGAACATTCAGGAGAATTTCGGATCTCCGAAGCCTCCAAAATTCCCGGAATGGAGACCGGAATGGAAAACTTCAGAAGCGTATGAGGAAACAGCCTATTTTGATGGAAAGACATGGAATGAACTACAAATATCGGATTTCGAAATTTACACCTGCTGCCACACGTTTTTCCCCGAGCATTGTGCACTCTACTATCTAGGAGCAAATATGTACTGGGAGTGCCGCTCCCGCAAGTTCCACACTTATGCGATGGAGCGGCTTCTTATGGGGCTGGATTCGGCAGGGTTTTCCATCAGAAAGCGTAGGCGGTTTTCGTCACGTATCGAAACGTTGTGGAGAAGTATGAACGAAGGACAAAAATTTACATTGCTTGCATATCTGGATAGGTTCGGCGAACAGGCGGAATTGCATGTGGAGGAAATTCGGAACATCGTTCAGGGCTATAGAGATGCATTGCAACGTCTATGAAGGCTGCGCATTGTAGGTGTGGCTGGTAATCTATCCACCGCAACCACTTCTTAACACTCCCAAACAAACCCCAAACCCGCCGCACGCCCCCAACGCAACCGTTTCGCGGCGAAACCCCTTGCCACCCGGGGCCGCAGGGCGTATAGGGCGCGAGTTCGCCAAGTGCGGATAGAGGCGGGATGATTCCCGCCTTTTGGGTTCGATGAGGGTTCCGCGGTGGTCGCAGGCCCTCCTCTCAACCCCAACGCCTCAATAAAGGCAGATGTAATGCAAAGCCAAAACATCCGTATCCGGCTGAAGGCATTCGATTACCGCGTCCTGGATGCCAGCACGCAGGAAATCGTCAACACAGCCAAGCGCACCGGCGCTCAGGTCCGTGGCCCGATCCCGATGCCCAACAAGATCGAGAAATTCACTGTTCTGCGTGGCCCCCACGTTGACAAGAAATCGCGCGACCAGTTCGAAATCCGGACCCACAAGCGCCTGCTCGACATCGTTGATCCGACCCCCCAGACCGTGGACGCGCTGATGAAGCTCGACCTGGCGGCTGGCGTGGACGTCGAAATCAAGCTGCAGTCGTAAGATCGGAGGGTATAGAAACATGCGCTCTGGTATTATCGCAAAGAAAGTCGGCATGACCCGGCTGTTCCTGGAAGACGGCAAGCAGATCCCGGTGACCGTTCTGTCGCTGGACGGCCTGCAGGTCGTGGCACAGCGCACCGAGGACAAGGACGGCTACACCGCCGTTCAGCTGGGTGCAGGCTCCGCCAAGGCAAAGCGCACCAGCCAAGCCATGCGCGGCCATTTCGCAGCCGCCAAGGTCGAGCCGAAGCGGAAGCTCGCGGAATTCCGCGTGCCCGCAGACGCGCTGATCGAAGTCGGCGCCGAGATTTCGGCCGAACACTTCCTGGCAGGCCAGAAAGTGGACGTCACCGGCACCTCGATCGGTAAAGGTTTCGCCGGTGCCATGAAGCGGCACAACTTCGGCGGCCTGCGCGCCTCGCACGGCGTGTCGATCTCGCACCGTTCGCACGGCTCCACCGGCCAGTGCCAGGATCCGGGCAAGGTCTTCAAAGGCAAGAAGATGGCCGGCCACATGGGCGCTGCCCGCGTGACCACCCAGAACCTGGAAGTGGTGAAAACCGACGCCGAGCGCGGCCTGGTCTTCATCAAAGGCGCCGTACCGGGGCCGAAATCCGGCTGGGTCACCGTCAAGGACGCCGTGAAGAAGAAAGCGCCCGAAGGTCTGCCGTTCCCGGCCGCCCTGAAAGCAGCAGCAACCGAAGCACCGGCTGCAGAAGCCCCCGCGGAAGGTGGTGAAGCATGAAACTTGACGTGATCAAACTCGACGGCGGCAAGGCTGGCGACATCGAGCTGTCCGAAGACCTGTTCGGCCTGGAGCCGCGTGCGGACATCCTGCACCGCGTGGTCCGCTGGCAGCGCAACAATGCGCAGCAGGGCACCCACAAGGTGAAGACCCGCTCCGAGACCTCCTACTCGACCAAGAAGATCTACCGCCAGAAGGGCACCGGCGGCGCACGCCACGGTGACCGCAACGCGCCGATCTTCCGCAAGGGCGGCATCTACAAAGGCCCCGTTGTCCGGTCGCACGGCCACGAGCTGACCAAGAAGTTCCGCAAGCTGGGCCTGCGCCACGCGCTGTCCGCCAAGGCGAAAGCGGGCGAACTGGTCATCATCGAGGATGCAGCCGCCGAAGGCAAAACCGCCGCTCTGGCCAAGCAGGTGAAGAACCTGGGCTGGAAACGCGCGCTGATCATCGACGGCGCTTCGGTCAACGAAGGTTTCCTGCAAGCGTCGCGCAACATCGAAGGTCTGGACATCCTGCCGACCATCGGTGCCAACGTCTATGACATCCTCAAGCGTGACACCCTGGTGATCACCAAGGCGGGTGTCGAAGCACTGGAGGCTCGTCTGAAATGAGCGTGAAGGCAGAACACTACGACGTGATCCGCAAGCCGATCATCACCGAGAAATCCACCATGGCGTCCGAAAACGGCGCAGTGGTGTTCGAAGTGGCAATCGACTCCAACAAGCCGATGATCAAGGAAGCCGTCGAAGCTCTCTTTGGCGTCAAGGTGAAAGCGGTCAACACCACCGTCACCAAGGGCAAGGTCAAGCGCTTCCGCGGCCAGATGGGCCGCCGGAAAGACGTGAAAAAGGCCTATGTGACCCTGGAAGAAGGCAACACCATCGACGTGTCCACCGGACTCTGAGATCTGCCTTTTTGACAAGATTGAGAGGCCCTCGCGGAAGCGGGGGCCTTTTTTGTCTGGGCAGGGGGCTTGTGGGGCATGGCGGGGTCCTAAAGGCAGCTTTGCCCTGAGGTATAGCCGCAGCCGGTTAAGATTCGCGAAGCCCTGCGTGCGCACCTCACGCAACAGCCATCAAGCGGTGAGCTGTGATCTTGCTCCCGGCGCGGAATCAAGGGCGCAGCCCGCCGCGCCAGCGTCATGCTGAAAGCATGCCTCTGGCATGACCCGCCCCCATGGGGCAGCGCTATGGCTGATGTTCTGCGTGTCGGTGAGGTCCTACGGATTTGGCCGGGATAAACTGCTAAACGCCAGGTTGAGAGCGCCATCCCGCGGGACGGCGCTGACGCTTGAAGTCGCCATAGAATCCTCCCACTACTAAACTTTGCATTGAGGGGAACTTGCGTGATGCGGATGCACAGATTTGCTGCAACAGCTCTTTCTTTGATCTTTCTTTCTGAAGGGAAGGTTGTTGCTCTGGAAGTTAGCGATCAAGCCTCAGTGAACATTCATTCGGAACTGTTTTCCAGGGAAAGAGTCGCCAGCTATGGCTATAAGCGCTTCTCGATTGATGATTCGGGAAACATAGAGGGTGGATACAGGCGGGCACGAGAAGAGCCGGTTGATTACTCGCCTCTACTGAGTGATGTAGCACTGGCTAAGGACTTTGTGAAAGCTGTCTTGGGGTGTGAGATCTGCGAATTCTCACCGTTCTATTGGCCGGAGGCAAAGTTAACTTTCCACGTTGTGGTGACTGAGGAGGCAAAAACTCCCTTCCTTATCTTTAAGAGTGGGGAAGAATTCTATGATGTCTTCAGTGAGGCGGGGATTGATTCAGACCCTGAAGAGAAAATTGAAAGAGCGAACTTGGTTATGTTCGTCGGTGATCGCGACTTCCTTCTAAGGAAGGCGCGTGAAATAGCGGATCCAAAGGTGACCCGTTTGTATTTGGCCAGGCGAATGGATGAGCAGGAAAGCAGCGTGAGCAAAGATTATTATGCTCAGCTGTTTTCCGATACTAACTGTACAGTCTCTTTAAAAGGCAGAAAGACAGAGGGAAGGGCGTATATCTTCACTCCATATGAGGATTTAGATGCTTGTCTTTCAAAGCAACTTCTCTTGGTGGCAGGGCTGCACCCCTTTAAAGGAGTTGTGCCGAGTGCACTGAATGTGGACTTCAACTATAACAAGGCAACATTGGCGGATATCTTTTTCCTGAGAGTGTACTACTACATCAGGAGGTCAATGAATGTTGCTGATGAAGATCTTCAGGCCGTCTCGGAGTGGATCTTTGAACTCGCCGACTTCGAAAAACGAATGCATTAGTGACCTTGCGATTCATGAGGAGGACTTTTGTTTGTAGGGGGCTTGATGCTTACCCCTAGACTCCCCCAAACACCTCTGCTACACGCCATCCATCCTGCAGACCCCGGATTCGTTCCGGGGTCGTTACGTTTGTCAGGATGTTCGAACCTGGGGACCTTCGGGGCCCTATAACTCAGGCACCTACGGGGGCCTTAAACATAGCGGGTCCAAAGACAAGAACCTAAGGGCCTGCACGCTAAACGGAAGACAGAAAGCATGGCACTCAAGTCGTATAAGCCGACGACGCCGGGCCAGCGTGGGCTGGTTCTGATCGACCGTTCGGAGCTTTGGAAAGGGCGTCCGGTCAAATCCCTCACTGAGGGCCTGACCAAATCGGGCGGCCGGAACAACACCGGACGGATCACTGCACGCCGCCGTGGCGGCGGCGCAAAGCGCCTCTACCGGATCGTTGACTTCAAACGGAACAAATTTGATGTAGCGGCCACCGTTGAGCGGATCGAATACGACCCGAACCGGACCGCATTCATCGCGCTGATCAAATACGAAGACGGCGAACAGGCCTACATCCTGGCACCCCAGCGCCTGGCTGTCGGTGACAAGGTCGTCGCGTCTGCAAAGGCCGACATCAAGCCGGGCAACGCAATGCCGTTCTCGGGCATGCCGATCGGCACCATCGTCCACAACATCGAAATGAAGCCCGGCAAAGGCGGCCAGATCGCCCGTGCAGCCGGGACCTACGCTCAGTTCGTTGGCCGTGACGGCGGTTACGCCCAGATCCGCCTCAGCTCGGGCGAGCTGCGCCTGGTGCGCCAGGAATGCATGGCCACCGTCGGTGCCGTGTCGAACCCGGACAACTCGAACCAGAACTTCGGTAAAGCCGGCCGCATGCGCCACAAGGGCAAGCGTCCTTCCGTGCGTGGTGTCGTGATGAACCCGATCGACCACCCCCACGGCGGTGGTGAAGGCCGGACCTCCGGTGGCCGCCACCCGGTGACCCCCTGGGGCAAACCGACCAAGGGCAAACGGACCCGCAACAAAAACAAGGCGTCGCAGAAGCTTATCGTCCGCTCGCGCCACGCCAAGAAGAAAGGCCGCTAATCCATGGCACGTTCCGTATGGAAAGGCCCCTTCGTTGATGCTTATGTCCTGAAAAAGGCCGAAGCAGCGCGTGAATCGGGCCGCAATGAAGTGATCAAGATCTGGTCGCGCCGTTCCACCATCCTGCCGCAGTTCGTCGGCCTGACCTTTGGTGTGTACAACGGCCAGAAGCACATCCCCGTCAACGTCTCGGAAGACATGATCGGTCAGAAGTTCGGTGAATACTCGCCGACCCGGACCTATTATGGCCATGCCGCCGACAAAAAAGCGAAGCGGAAGTAAGTCATGGGCAAGGAAAAGAACCCCCGCCGCGTGGCAGACAACGAAGCAATGGCAAAGCTGCGCATGCTCCGGACCTCGCCGCAGAAACTGAACCTGGTGGCTCAGATGATCCGCGGCAAGAAGGTCGAGAAGGCGCTGACCGACCTGACCTTCTCCAACAAGCGGATTGCAGCAGACGTGAAGAAATGCCTTCAGTCCGCCATCGCGAACGCCGAGAACAACCACAACCTGGACGTCGATGAACTGATCGTCGCCGAGGCATGGGTTGGCAAGAACCTGACCATGAAGCGCGGCCGTCCGCGTGCCCGTGGCCGGTTCGGCAAAATCCTGAAGCCGTTCGCGGAGATCACCATCAAGGTGCGTCAAGTTGAGGAGCAAGCCTAATGGGTAACAAAGTTAATCCGATCGGCATGCGCCTGCAGGTGAACCGCACCTGGGACAGCCGCTGGTACGCCGACACCAAGGATTTCGGTGATCTTCTGCTGGAAGACATCAAGATCCGCGAGTTCATCAAGGATGAGTGCAAGCAGGCCGGTATTGCCCGCGTGATCATCGAGCGCCCTCACAAGAAGTGCCGTGTGACCATCCACACCGCGCGTCCGGGCGTGATCATCGGCAAGAAGGGCGCAGACATCGAAACCCTGCGCAAGAAGCTGGCGAACATCACCGACAGCGAACTGCACCTGAACATCGTCGAAGTCCGCAAGCCGGAACTCGACGCTGCTCTGGTCGGCGAGTCCATCGCACAGCAGCTGGAGCGCCGCGTCTCCTTCCGCCGTGCGATGAAGCGCGCCGTGCAGAACGCCATGCGCATGGGTGCCTTGGGCATCCGCGTGAACGTTGCGGGCCGTCTCGGCGGTGCGGAAATCGCGCGTACCGAATGGTACCGTGAAGGCCGCGTGCCGCTGCACACCCTGCGTGCCGACATCGATTACGCACACGTCGAAGCCAAGACTGCCTATGGCATCATCGGGATCAAAACCTGGATCTTCAAAGGCGAGATCATGGAACATGACCCCCAGGCGCGTGACCGTAAGGCTCAGGAAATCCAGGACGGCCCTGCACCCCGTGGTGCTGGTGGCGGCCGCCGCTAAGGAGGAATTGAGATGCTTCAGCCAAAGCGCACTAAATTCCGCAAGATGCATAAGGGCCGGATTCACGGCCTGGCAAAAGGCGGTTCCGACCTGAACTTCGGCACCTATGGCCTGAAGGCAACCACCCCTGAGCGTGTGACCGCACGCCAGATCGAGGCTGCCCGCCGTGCCATGACCCGCCATATGAAGCGCCAGGGCCGTGTTTGGATCCGGATCTTCCCGGACACTCCGGTGACCTCGAAGCCGACCGAAGTCCGTATGGGTAAAGGTAAAGGCTCCGTGGACTACTGGGCAGCCAAGGTTAAGCCTGGCCGCGTGATGTTCGAGATCGACGGCGTCAGCGACGAAGTCGCCCGCGAGGCCCTGCGCCTGGCGGCGATGAAGCTGCCGGTCAAGACCCGCGTCGTGGTCCGCGAAGACTGGTAAGACCTGCCGTCTTCTGAAATTTGAAGCCCCCGCCGGGAAACCGGCGGGGGCTTTTCCGTTTCCGGGCGGCCGGCAAAGTGGTTTGCTTTTTAGGGGAACATGCATTGTTAACCTGATGTACAGCCTTTGTTCCAATCCTTGACCTCATGGTTGTTCCGGCCCCGGCCAATCTCCCATCGGGGGAGCGGCGCGTGTTCGAACCCGGCTGGTGCGGCTTGTGTGCGGTGTTGAGAAAGGAAAACCAGTGATGCGCGTTATAATCCCTGCAACCTTGTGTTTTGGCTTGGCCGCCTGCGGCGCGGTGGAATTCGACCGCAATGATTTGTCGAAAATGTACGGGCCCGCCACCAACTACCGGAACCCGGTGGCGCAGCGGGTCATGGTGAAGAGCTTCCTGCCGCAGGTAAGCGTGTCGCGCAGCGGCAATGCCGCGCATTGGACTTCGCCCGACGGCTGCACCTATTCGCGCACGCAGGCTCCCGGTCACGCGCCGGTCTGGTATCTGGTCCAGAACCCGCATCATGTGGGCATGCCGAATGCGCACCGCGGCTGCGCGATGACGATGGTGGAAGGCTGACGGCGAAGCCGCGCGCGCCGCGGCGGACGCCTTGGCTGCGGCGGGATTCGCCCGCCGCGCGCGCCGCGGCGCCAAGCCCGGGGCCGGTGCGGCGGGGCGTTTTACCTTTCTGAAAGGAGATTCACCCATACAGGCAGGTGAGGTGCAGCCAGAACGGAGTGGAGTTCAAGAAAGGGCGTTACCAAAATGGGACTATCACTACCGGACCTGACACAGTTCTTCCCGGCGGAAGCGGGGTGGGACGCGCTGCCGTTCAGCTTCGTTCACATAAACAAATGCGGCGGCACGTCGGTCTGCGAGGCGCTGGGGCTGCCCACGCTTCACTACACCGCACTCACGCGGCGGGAGGTGATCGGTGCCGCGCGCTGGCAGCAGCTGCCTTCGTTTTCGATTGTCCGCAATCCGTATTCGCGGCTGACCTCCCTGTACCGTTACAGGGTCGCGCGCAGCCATCCGGCCACAATGGGCGGGGAGCTGGAGCTGAATGAATGGGTCCGGCGTGCCATCGGACAGCGTGATCCGCTGGTCTTTGACAATCCCTACCTGTTTGCCCCCTGTACCGCCTGGCTTCTCGATAAGCAGGGCAGGATCATGGTGGATCTGGTGATCAAGCTGGAACAGCTCGAAGAGGAATGGCCGAGGGTCGAGGAGCTCATCGGATTCCGTGTGCCGCTGGGACATTCGAATGCCACGTCCCGCACCGCGGGGAATACGGAAACGGCCCTGGACGCGGAAAGCGTGGCCATCATTCAGCAGCGGTTCAAGGCGGATTTCGTGCTCCTCGGCTATGATCCGGAGATAATTCCGGGAGCTGATCCAGACGCCTGAAGCGGATGGGCACCGGGGGCTGCCGCCATGAGGCATAGGCCCGCACAGCCGCCGCCGGACGTTTTCCCGCGCATATCGGACCGGAAAGAAGCGGCCGCGCAGGCGGAAGCATCTCGCCAAGGGTGTGCTGCTGCGCTATCAGGCCGCCATGGCCCAGATTGAATCGCTCTTTGTGACCCGCCTCTACCGCGCGCAGCTGTCCGAACACGGACCATCGGTTGACGCGCAGGAACTGGAAAACTCCTGCCTTGTCATCGCCGGCGACGACGATGCGGGCCAGGACTGGTGCGAGGCGAACGGCTATCCCGGCTATACCTCCTATGCCTCGCTGACCGATCTGCCCTGGCGGTTTCCCATCTTTGCCGATCTGGTGAAATCGCTGGACGCCCATGTGGCGGCGTTTGCCAGGGATCTGGAGCTGGATCTGGACGGGCGCGCGCTGGTGCTGGAGGATCTGTGGATCAACATCCTGCCCGAGGGCGGCACCCATGCCAGCCACATCCACCCGCATTCGGTGATTTCCGGCACCACCTATGTGTCGATGCCCGAGGGCGCCTCGGCGCTGAAGCTGGAGGACCCGCGCCACGCGATGATGATGGCGCATCCGCCGCGCCGGAAGGACTGCCGGCAGGAGCTGAAGACCTTTGTCTACCAAGCGCCCGGCGTGGGCGACGTGCTGCTGTGGGAAAGCTTCATCCGCCACGAGGTGCCGCTGAACATGGCCGAGGACGAGCGGATTTCGGTCAGTTTCAACTACCGTTGGGACTGATCTGTTCTCCGGTTCGGCTGTGCTCAACGAGCGCCGCGAATGCAGGACCGTGCGCCGGTCTTGCTCCGGGAAGGCGAGCAGATTGTTCACGCAGTGCCTGCGCGCATTGCGCCGGCGCTGACCGGAATTCTGGTCATTGCCCTTTGCGCGCCGGTTGCTCTGGTGATCTGGCTGTTTGTTCACCGCGCCTTCCGCTCAGCCACCTGCGTGATTGCCACGCCGCGTGTTCCGGCAGTGGACAGGCAGGGCGCTTGCAGGGAAATCGCGGTCAAGGACATCCGGCGTCTCAGGACCCGCCGCGGTGCCCTGATGATCCATGCGGCAGAGACCCGTCTCTGGCCCCCCGGCTTCCGGACGGCTGGAAGTTCGAAACCACTCTCAACAGGGTGCGGCAATTGGGTCAGCGGTTCCGCCCTGCCGCAATTGTAAAAGCCCGCAAAGCCGCTTAGCCTTCCGGAACGGCACGGCGGGAGGTATTTATGGCGCGGCGTTCCCCTTTTGAAATCGGCGGCTTCCACATCCCGCCCGGCACCCGCCGCACGGTGGATCTGCCGGTCAGCGTGCTGTCGGATCACACGCCGGTCACCATGTCCGCGCATGTGATCCACGGCGCGGAGGAGGGGCCTGCGCTGTTTGTCTCCGCCGCCATCCACGGCGACGAGGTGATCGGGGTGGAAATCGCCCGCCGCCTGCTGCGCAGCCGCAAGTTCTCCCGCCTCAAGGGCACATTGATCGTGGTGCCGATCGTCAACACCTTCGGCTTTCTGAACCATTCCCGCTACCTGCCGGACCGGCGCGACCTCAACCGCTGTTTCCCGGGCACCGAGGGCGGGTCGCTGGCCAGCCGCCTGGCGAATCTGTTCATGACCGAGATCGTCGCCCGCTGCGATCTGGGCATCGATCTGCATTCGGCCGCGATCCACCGCACCAACATGCCGCAGATCCGGGTTTCCCCTAAACGGAAGGAGACCCTGGCCTATGCCGATGCCTTCGGCGCGCCGGTGGTGATCCGCTCCGGGCTGCGGGACGGCTCCCTGCGCAAGGAGGCGCAGGCGCGCGGGGTCGATATCCTGCTGTACGAGGCGGGGGAGGGGCTCAGGTTCGACGAGCAATCCGCCCGCGTTGGCGTCGCCGGCATCCTGCGGGTGATGCATGCGCTTGGCATGATCCCCGAGGATGGCGTGCCGCTGGCGGAAGCCGCACCGGTCAAGGCCAGCGACAGCAGCTGGGAGCGCGCGCCTGCCGGCGGGCTGTTGCGCGCCTACAAGACCACCGGCGAGATGGTCGAGGCAGGCGACGTGCTGGGCATCGTCGCCGACCCCTTCGGCGAGCAGGAGATGGA
This sequence comes from Leisingera thetidis, assembly GCF_025857195.1. Lineage (NCBI taxonomy): Bacteria > Pseudomonadati > Pseudomonadota > Alphaproteobacteria > Rhodobacterales > Roseobacteraceae > Leisingera > Leisingera thetidis. The sequence goes on from NZ_CP109787.1 coordinate 261,204, forward strand.
GCTGACCGCCAGCCAGCCGGGCCTGATCATCGGCCGCGCCAACATGCCCATCGTCAACGAGGGCGACGCCCTGTTCCACATCGCCAAAGTGTCCGCGCCGGAGGAGGCTGAAGGCCGCATCGAAAGCCTGAGCGCCCAGCTGGACGGCGCGGCGATGTTTGACGAGGATGAGATTATCTGAGCCCCGCCGCGGCGCCAATCTTTCCCTTGCCCCTGTACCCGGTCTCCTCTATAGGGACCCATCGCCTGTCCCCAGTCCGCCACGGATCCGGGCCGGGTGATTCTTTTTTTCCGCGCCGCCGGCGCGGGTGACATAACCCACCAGGTCAAAGGTTACCCGCCGGGGCCTTCTGGTGCTTTGGACAAGGAACAAAGGCGATGAACGCCAATGATCTGCGCGAGAAAACCGTGGATGAACTCCGCGATACCCTCGCATCCCTGAAAAAAGAGAGCTTCAACCTGCGCTTTCAGCAGGCAACCGGTCAGTTGGAATCGACTTCCGGCATCAAGGCGGCCCGCCGCAATGCTGCCCGCGTCAAGACCATCCTGAACGAAAAAGCCGCCGCAGCGGCTGAATAAGGAGCGCCACAATGCCCAAACGTATCCTGCAAGGCGTTGTGACCAGCGACGCAAACGCCCAGACCGTCACCGTCTCGGTTGAACGCCGCTTCACGCACCCGGTTCTGAAGAAAACCATCCGTAAGTCCAAGAAATACCGGGCTCACGATGAGAAGAACGCTTTCAAGGTCGGCGATTCCGTACGCATCATCGAATGCGCGCCGAAATCGAAAACGAAACGCTGGGAAGTTCTGGAAGCCTAAGAGTCTCGACAGAGACTCCTGGCGGCTAGACTTAACAGTCAGTCGAAACCCTGGGGGATCACGCCACGCATCGGCGCCCCAAAGGTCGGGAGAAACCACATGATCCAGATGCAAACAAATCTGGATGTTGCTGACAACTCCGGCGCCCGCCGAGTTCAGTGCATCAAGGTTCTGGGTGGCTCCAAGCGTAAATACGCATCCGTAGGCGACATCATCGTCGTTTCGGTCAAGGAAGCCATCCCGCGCGGCCGCGTGAAAAAAGGCGACGTCCGCAAGGCCGTTGTCGTGCGCACCGCCAAAGAAGTCCGCCGCGAAGACGGCACCGCAATCCGGTTCGACCGGAACGCGGCCGTTATCCTGAACAACAACAACGAGCCGGTCGGCACCCGTATCTTCGGCCCGGTTGTTCGTGAGCTGCGCGCGAAAAACTTCATGAAGATCATCTCGCTTGCTCCGGAGGTGCTGTAATCATGGCTGCTAAACTCCGCAAAGGCGACAAGGTCGTCGTGCTGTCCGGCCGCGACAAGGGCAAGGAAGGCACCATCGCCTCCGTTGACCCGAAAGCCGGCAAAGCCGTTGTCGAAGGCGTGAACATGGCGATCCGCCACACCCGCCAGACCCAGAACAGCCAGGGCGGCCGCCTGCCCAAGGCACTGCCGATCGACCTGTCGAACCTGGCTCTGCTGGACGCGAACGGCAAAGCAACCCGCGTTGGCTTCCGCATGGAAGGCGACAAGAAAGTGCGCTTCGCCAAAACCACGGGGGACGTGATCGATGCTTGATAACGCAACCTACACCCCGCGTCTGAAAACTCTCTACAAGGACACCATCCGCGGCGCCCTGAAAGAAGAGTTCGGCTACAAGAACGACATGATGCTCCCCAAGCTGGAGAAAATCGTTCTGAACATCGGCTGCGGCCGTGCGGCCGTCAAGGACAGCAAGAAAGCCAAGTCCGCCCAGGCCGATCTGACCCTCATCGCGGGCCAGAAAGCTCTGACCACCGTGGCCAAGAACTCCATCGCCGGCTTCCGCGTCCGCGAAGGCATGCCGATGGGCGCCAAGGTGACCCTGCGCGGTGACCGGATGTACGAATTCCTCGACCGTCTGATCACCATCGCGATGCCCCGTATCCGCGACTTCCGCGGCGTTTCGGGCACCTCTTTCGACGGCCGCGGCAACTATGCCATGGGCCTGAAAGAGCACATCGTGTTCCCGGAAATCGATTTCGACAAGATCGATGAGCCCTGGGGCATGGACATCGTGATCGCCACCACCGCGAAAACCGACGCGGAAGCAAAGGCGCTGTTGAAAGCTTTCAACATGCCCTTCAACAGCTAAGCGCGGGAAGGATAGAGACCATGGCTAAGAAAAGCATGATCGAACGCGAGAAGAAGCGCGAACGCCTGGTGGCCAAATACGCCGCAAAGCGTGCCGAGCTGAAAGAAATCGCAAACGACGAAAGCCGTCCGATGGAAGAGCGCTTCAAGGCGCGCCTGAAGCTGGCGAAACTGCCGCGCAACTCGTCGGCAACCCGTCTTCACAACCGCTGCCAGCTCACCGGCCGTCCGCACGCTTACTACCGTAAGCTGAAGGTCAGCCGTATTGCGCTGCGCGAGCTGGGGTCTGCTGGCCAGATCCCCGGCCTGGTGAAATCGAGCTGGTAAGGGAGAGACTGATATGAACGATCCTATCGGCGATATGCTCACCCGTATCCGTAACTCTCAGATGCGCGGCAAGTCCACCGTTCTGACTCCGGCGTCGAAACTGCGCGCCTGGGTTCTGGACGTGCTTGCTGACGAGGGCTACATCCGCGGTTATGAGAAGATGACTGGTGCCAATGGCCACCCGGCCATCGAAATCAGCCTGAAATACTTCGACGGCGAACCTGTCATTCGCGAGCTCAAGCGGGTTTCCAAGCCCGGCCGCCGCGTTTACATGGGCGTCAATGACATCCCGTCGGTCCGCCAGGGCCTGGGCGTGTCGATTGTCTCCACCCCCAAGGGTGTGATGTCGGACGCAAGCGCACGCGCAGCCAACGTTGGCGGCGAAGTGCTTTGCACCGTCTTCTAAGGAGGCCTCGCAATGTCCCGTATTGGTAAAAAACCGGTCGAACTGCCCAGCGGCGTGTCCGCTTCGGTCTCCGGCCAGACCATCGAAGTGAAAGGCCCGAAAGGCGCCCGCACCTTCACCGCCACCGACGACGTGACCCTGGTGGTCAACGACAACGTGGTCACCATCGAGCCGCGCGGCAAGTCCAAGCGTGCCCGTCAGCAGTGGGGCATGTCCCGCACTCAGGTGGCCAACCTCGTGACCGGCGTCACCCAGGGCTTCAAGAAAGAGCTTGAGATCCAGGGTGTGGGTTACCGGGCGCAGATGCAGGGCAACACCCTGAAGCTGAACCTGGGCTACAGCCACGATGTCGACTTCGTTGCTCCGGACGGTGTCACCATCACCGCGCCGAAGCAGACCGAAATCGTTGTGGAAGGTATCGACCAGCAGCAGGTGGGCGAAGTGGCGGCGAAAATCCGCGACTGGCGCCGTCCCGAGCCCTACAAGGGCAAGGGCATCCGCTACAAGGGCGAGTTCATCTTCCGCAAGGAAGGCAAGAAGAAGTAAGGACCAGCAAAATGGCAAACAGCAAACGTACCCTGTTTCTGAAGCGCCGGCTGCGCGTCCGGAACAAGCTTCGCAAAGTGAATGCGGGCCGTCCGCGTCTCTCCGTGCACCGTTCGAACAAGAACATCTCTGTTCAGCTGATCGACGACCTGCGCGGCGTGACCGTGGCTGCCGCATCCACTCTGGAAAAAGATCTCGGCGTTGTCGGCAAGAACAACGTCGAAGCAGCGGCCAAGGTTGGCGCTCTGATCGCCGAGCGCGCGAAAGCGGCCGGCGTGACCGAGGCCTACTTCGACCGCGGCGGCTTCCTGTTCCACGGCAAGGTGAAGGCTCTGGCCGACGCTGCGCGTGACGGCGGCCTGAAGATCTAACTCCCATGCGGGCGGCCTTTCGGGGCCGCCCCGATGATCCGGGAGCCCGGACCTGGTCCGGGTTCACCAAGGATCGGACAAAAAGGCGCCACATGCTTATTGCAATGCGCCGCACTGAAAGGAATGCCTGATGGCAGAACGTGAAAACCGCCGCGGCCCGCGCCGCGACCGTGACGAGACCCCGGAATTCGCCGACCGCCTGGTCGCGATCAACCGCGTGTCGAAAACCGTAAAAGGCGGCAAGCGCTTCGGCTTTGCTGCCCTGGTTGTCGTCGGCGACCAGAAGGGCCGTGTGGGCTTTGGCAAGGGCAAGGCGAAAGAAGTGCCCGAGGCGATCCGCAAGGCGACCGAGCAGGCCAAGCGCCAGATGATCCGGGTGCCGCTGAAAGAGGGCCGCACCCTGCACCACGACATGGCCGGCCGCCACGGCGCAGGCAAGGTTGTGATGCGCACCGCGCCGGAAGGTACCGGTATCATCGCAGGCGGCCCGATGCGCGCCGTGTTCGAGATGCTGGGCATCAAGGACGTTGTGTCCAAGTCGATCGGCTCGCAGAACCCCTACAACATGATCCGCGCCACCCTGAACGGCCTGCAGAAAGAGCAGAGCCCGCGTTCGGTGGCTCAGCGCCGCGGCAAGAAGGTCGCCGACATCCTGCCCAAGCGGGACGACGCACCGGCAGCTGCCGAAGCTGAAGCGTAAGGAGTAGAGAGACATGGCAAAAACCATCGTCGTCAAGCAGATCGGCTCGCCGATCCGCCGCCCCGCCAAACAGCGCGCAACCCTGGTTGGCCTGGGCCTGAACAAGATGCACAAGACCCGCGAGCTGGAGGACACCCCCTCCGTGCGCGGCATGGTCAACTCGATCCCGCATCTGGTTCAGATCATCGAAGAGCGCGGCTAAGCCCCTTTTCGATCCCTGACTTTGGAAAACGCCTCCGGTCCGCCGGGGGCGTTTTTCGTTGCGGCGGCGGCCGCCCGCGGGCACGGCCCCTTGCAGCGCGTGCATAGCGGGCAGACCGATCCGTCAGTTGTTGGAATCGCAGCGCGCTCCTATCTCGGTGTCACAGCAAGTGAGCACACAGACCACCGGGAATAGGCCCGGTCTCAGAGACAAGGAACGTCACGATGGCACATGTTATCAGCACCGCACACACCCCCCACAGCCTCGCCGCCCGCATCCGCGCATCCGTGGATGGCCTGATTGAGTCCTGGGGCCAGGCCCGCGAATTCCAGCGCACCTACAATGAGCTGGACGCGCTGTCCGACCACGAGCTGTCCGACATCGGCGTGCGCCGCAGCGATATCGCCGACCTGGCGCGCCAGCACGTCTACGGCTGAAAATTCCCTTTTTCCCGGGCACTCCTCTCCTCCTCCTCCTTCATGCCCGGGCCAAAGCGCCCCTGCCCGTCCGGGCGGGGGCGTTTTCTTGTGCGCCCCGTTTCCAAGCGGCCTCACGCAATCGTGTTATGCGGCGGCCGCATAGCGGCCAGACCAAAGCAGCCGTTGCTGCCGGCGCGGAGCGTTCTTATGTCCCGGTCACTTCAGACGAACAGATCAGGCACCGTACCGGGCGCACGCCCCGGCACCGATGTGAAGGAACAAGAACAATGGCCTATTCAACTCTCACCGCCCCCGCCCCCGCCGCCGCCGGCTTTGCCGACCGCCTGCGCAGCATCGCTGCCGGGCTGATCCGGAACTGGAAGCTGCGCCGCGACTACAAGGCTACCGTCAGCGCCCTGCGCGCGATGTCCGCCCGCGACCTGGCCGACATCGGCCTCAGCCGCTGCGCCATCCCCGGCATTGCCCGCGAGCATGTCTACGGCAAGTGATCTCCCCGGCCGGCTGCGGATCCTCCTCCCTCTCCAACGCCAGGCCCCAATACGCCCCTGCCGTCCCGGCAGGGGCGTTTTTTGTTTTCGGGACAGAGAAGCCACCGCCCGGCGCTGCCCTCAGAAATTGCAGGACCTGGAGCAGCCGTTGCGCACCCGCCGCACGCCCCGCCCACGGGGATTTAACCAGTGTCTGGCAGGATCATTCCCGGTCATGATCACCCGCCGGGCCTGACACCCCCGGCACCTGGAACAGGGCTCCGGTCTGGCACCCGGAGCGCGCGATACGCGTATTCGCATGGGGGCAACCCCATCCCATCTCCACCCCGGCGGCGCCGCCACCCTTCAACGGACGGCCAGCAGCGGAACGGACACGAGAGACAGACGGCAGGGTATGCAACCGGCAGGGCAGGGGCCTTGGCGGGCAAGCCGCGTTCCTTGCGCTGGACACAGCCCGCGGGGCTTGATCCCGTCCCCCATCAGGTCTATAGGCACCCGGTGGCGTTCTGCGCCACGGAATCACCAATCAAGAAACGCCGCGGTTGGCCCATCACGCTTCGGGGGCCACATCCGGCAAGGAGAAGCGACATGAAACTTCACGAACTGCGCGACAATCCCGGCGCCGCCAAGAAACGCACCCGTGTGGCCCGTGGCCCGGGTTCCGGCAAAGGCAAAATGGGCGGCCGCGGCATCAAAGGCCAGAAATCCCGTTCGGGTGTGTCGATCAACGGCTACGAAGGCGGCCAGATGCCCTTGTACCAGCGTCTGCCCAAGCGCGGCTTCAACAAGCCGAACCGCAAGGCATACGCCGTTGTGAACCTGGGCCTGATCCAGAAGTTCATCGACGCAGGCAAGCTGGACGCCGCCTCGATCACCGAGGAGTCGCTGGTTGCCTCCGGCCTGGTGCGCCGCAAACTGGACGGCGTCCGGGTCCTGGCCAAGGGCGAAATCACCGCCAAAGCCACCATCTCGGTCACCGGCGCATCGGCAGCTGCCGTTGAAGCCGTGGCAAAGGCTGGCGGCGCTCTGACTGTGGCAACTGCAGCCGCCGCAGAGTAACGGCTTGTGAGCGGCGCCAATGCCGCTTACATAGTCCCGAGTTTTCCTAGAACGCCGCCCGAGCCGGAAAACGGTTCCGGGCGGCGTTTCCGCTAAAGAAGAGACCTTTTCATGGTATCAGCAGCAGAACAAATGGCGGCGAACACCAGCTGGGCAGCCCTGGGCAAGGCCACGGATCTGCGCAACCGCATCCTGTTCACCATCGGCCTATTGATTGTCTACCGCCTGGGCACCTTCATTCCGGTTCCCGGCATCGACGCAGCCGCGCTGCGCCAGTTCATGGAGCAGGCGGGGCAGGGCATCGGCGGCATGGTGTCGATGTTCACCGGCGGCGCGCTTGGCCGGATGGGGATTTTTGCCCTCGGCATCATGCCCTACATTTCCGCCTCCATTATCGTTCAGCTTCTGACCTCGATGGTGCCCTCGCTTGAGCAGCTCAAGAAAGAGGGCGAGCAGGGCCGCAAGAAGATCAACCAGTACACCCGCTACGGCACCGTGGCGCTGGCAACCGCGCAGGCTTACGGCCTCGCCGTGTCGCTGGAATCGGGCGATCTGGCGACCGATCCGGGCATGTATTTCCGCCTGGCCTGCATGATCACCCTGGTCGGCGGCACCATGTTCCTGATGTGGCTGGGCGAGCAGATCACCCAGCGCGGCATCGGCAACGGCATCTCGCTGATCATCTTTGTCGGCATCATCGCCGAGGTTCCGGCCGCCATTGCCCAGTTCTTCGCTTCCGGCCGTTCCGGCGCGATCAGCCCGGCGGTGATCATCGGCGTGATCCTGATGGTGGTCGCGGTGATCATGTTCGTGGTGTTCATGGAACGCGCCCTGCGCAAGATCCACATCCAGTACCCGCGCCGCCAGGTCGGCATGAAGGTCTATGACGGCGGCTCCTCGCATCTGCCGGTCAAGGTGAACCCGGCGGGCGTGATCCCGGCGATCTTCGCCTCCTCGCTGCTCTTGCTGCCAACCACCATCTCGGCGTTCTCCTCGGGCGCGGCCACCGGCCCGGTGATGTCCTGGCTGCTGGCCAACTTCGGCCCCGGCCAGCCGCTGTACCTCTTGTTCTTCGTCGCGATGATCGTGTTCTTTGCCTATTTCTACACCTTCAACGTCTCCTTCAAACCGGATGACGTGGCGAACAACCTGAAGAACCAGAACGGCTTTGTCCCCGGCATCCGCCCGGGCAAGAAGACCGCGGAATATATCGAATACGTGGTCAACCGCATCCTGGTTCTGGGCTCCGGCTATCTGGCGCTGGTCTGCCTGCTGCCCGAGGTGCTCCGCGGCCAATTCGCCATCCCGGTATATTTCGGCGGCACTTCCGTTCTGATTGTGGTATCCGTCACCATGGACACCATTCAGCAGGTGCAAAGCCACCTCCTCGCGCATCAGTATGAGGGGCTTATCGAGAAGAGCCAGCTGCGCGGGCGCAACAAGAAACGCACGAAACGGGGACCCTCTCGCCGATGACCAACATTATTCTCCTTGGCCCGCCGGGGGCGGGCAAAGGCACGCAGGCACGTTACCTTGTGGAAAGCCGCGGCATGGTGCAGCTCAGCACCGGCGACATGCTGCGGGAGGCGCAGACCTCCGGCACCGAAATGGGCAAGAAGGTTGCCGCGATCATGGCCGAGGGCAAGCTGGTCACCGACCAGATCGTCATCGGGCTGATCCGCGAGAAGCTGCAGGGCGGCGCCGCGGGCGGCTTCATCTTCGACGGCTTCCCGCGCACCCTGGCCCAGGCCGATGCGCTGGCCAAGCTGCTGGACGAGATGGATCTGAAACTGGACGCGGTGATCGAGATGCAGGTCGATGACGAGGCGCTGGTCGCCCGCATCACCGGCCGCTCCACCTGCGGCGGCTGCGGCGAGGTCTACCACGACCAGACCAAGCCCTGGCCCGCGGACGGCAAATGCGCTAACTGCGGCTCCACCGACGTGCAGCGCCGGGCGGACGACAATGAGGACAGCCTCAAGACCCGCCTGATGGAATATTACAAGAAGACCTCGCCGCTGATCGGCTACTACTACGCCAAGGGCAACCTGCAGCGCATCGACGGTCTTGCCTCGATCGACGAGGTGCGCCAGAACATGGCCTGGATCATGGGCGAATAATCCGCCCGTTTACCGGATCGAAGTGCCCCGTGCTGCATCAGTGCGGGGCATTTTCATTTCCGGAGGTTCCGATGCCCGCACACCATCTGCAACTGCCTGCCGCCTTCGCCGCGGCGATTGCCCTGACCGGCCCGCTGTCCGCACAGCAGCTCTATCTTGATGACGCCGCGGCCTGCGACCGGGTGCTGATCAGCCAGGACGGAATAAATGACTACGCCAATCAGGGCGGGCTGATCCTCGGCAGCACCGGCTTCAACTCGATGGAGTATTTCTGCAGCTTCCAGCCCGCGATCCGGTTCGGATGGAGCACCTACCGCGCAAGTGATCACACCGGCCATTGCGAACTGCCCGGCCCGCAGTATTTTCCGCAGTTGTTCACGGTTGTGATGGACCCGGAGGAGCCGGGCACCGTCACCATCTGGATGGGCGATCCCGAGCCGCTGCGGTTCCACGCCTGCAGCAGCTGACGGGGCAGGGGGCAGCGGGCCGGGTTTTCGCAGATGACGGGTTGACCCTTGCGGCAATTCCACATAGGCAACCCCATCCCTTCTGGGAATGATTCCCGGCGGGCGGATTCGGTCTGTCTGCCTCATCACCTCGAAATGCTGGACCCTCTGGCCACACTGCCACGGTCAAGTGTTGTGAAAAAAGGTTCCGGCGTTACGGAACCGCAACGAAAAGGAAAGTGACACGTGGCACGTATTGCCGGCGTTAACATCCCGACTGCAAAGCGGGTTCCCATCGCCCTCACCTATATCACCGGTATCGGCAACACCTCGGCGCAAGCGATCTGCGACGCCGTGGGCATCGACTCCGCCCGCCGTGTGAACGAACTCAGCGACGCCGAAGTTCTGGCCATCCGCGAGCACATCGACGCCAACTTCACCGTTGAAGGCGACCTGCGCCGCGAAACCCAGATGAACATCAAGCGCCTGATGGACCTCGGCTGCTACCGTGGCCTGCGCCACCGCCGCAACCTGCCGGTCCGCGGTCAGCGTACCCACACCAACGCCCGCACCCGCAAGGGCCCGGCGAAGCCGATCGCCGGCAAGAAGAAGTAAGGGAGGGTTCGATCAATGGCACGTGATAAGACTCGCGTTAAGCGTAAAGAGCGCAAGAACATCGCCTCCGGTGTTGCGCATGTGAACTCGTCGTTCAACAACACCAAGATCCTGATCTCCGATGTGCAGGGCAATGCGATCTCCTGGTCGTCGGCCGGCACCATGGGCTTCAAAGGCTCGCGGAAATCGACCCCCTATGCCGCACAGATGGCTGCAGAAGATGCAGGCAAGAAGGCACAGGAACACGGTGTGAAGACGCTGGAAGTTGAAGTTCAGGGCCCCGGTTCGGGCCGTGAATCGGCCCTGCGCGCACTGGCTGCCGTCGGTTTCAACATCACCTCGATCCGTGATGTGACCCCGATCGCGCACAACGGCTGCCGCCCGCCGAAGCGCCGCCGCGTCTAATTCGAATTTTTTGCTGGGGCCCCGCTTGATTCGCAGGGCCCCAGTGCGTCATTTAAACCTCGGGCGTCCTTGGCCTTCCGGACATGGGGCAGGGACAGGAATGGAGGGAACGCATGATCCATAAGAACTGGGCAGAGCTGATCAAGCCGGCACAGCTGGAAGTGAAGCCGGGCAACGATCCTGCACGCCAGGCAACTGTCGTCGCAGAGCCGCTGGAACGCGGTTTCGGCCTGACCCTGGGCAACGCGCTGCGCCGCGTGCTGATGAGCTCGCTGCAGGGGGCCGCCATCACCAGCGTGCAGATCGACAACGTGCTGCACGAGTTTTCGTCTGTTGCGGGTGTGCGTGAAGACGTCACCGACATCATTCTGAACCTCAAGGGCGTGTCCCTGCGCATGGAAGTCGAAGGCCCCAAGCGGCTGTCGGTCAATGCCAAGGGCCCGGCTGTTGTCACCGCCGGCGACATTGCCGAAACCGCCGGCATCGAGGTTCTGAACCGCGATCACGTGATCTGCCACCTGGACGACGGCGCCGACCTGTTCATGGAACTGACCGTGAACACCGGCAAAGGCTATGTCTCGGCAGAGAAGAACAAGCCGGAAGACGCACCGATCGGCCTGATCCCGATCGACGCGATCTACTCGCCGGTCAAGAAGGTCTCCTATGACGTTCAGCCGACCCGCGAGGGCCAGGTGCTGGACTATGACAAGCTGACCATGAAGGTGGAAACCGACGGCTCCATCTCGCCTGACGATGCCGTGGCCTATGCCGCCCGCATCCTGCAGGACCAGCTGTCGATCTTCGTCAACTTCGACGAGCCGGAATCGGCCGGCCGCCAGGACGAGGACGACGGTCTCGAATTCAACCCGCTTCTCTTGAAGAAGGTGGACGAGCTGGAACTGTCGGTGCGTTCGGCAAACTGCCTGAAGAACGACAACATCGTCTATATCGGCGACCTGATCCAGAAGACCGAAGCGGAGATGCTGCGCACCCCCAACTTCGGCCGCAAGTCGCTGAACGAGATCAAAGAGGTTCTGTCGGGCATGGGCCTGCACCTCGGCATGGACGTCGAGGACTGGCCGCCGGACAACATCGAAGATCTGGCCAAGAAGTTCGAAGACAGCTTCTAAGACTTCAGGGGAGGGCTGCGGCCCTCCTCTTCAATGCCCGGGCCTGCCGGGGACATACGGGCAATTCCGCCCCAAGGAGAACGGCTGACACGCATCAGCCGGCAGACAAAGCAAAACCTGAAGAAGGACTATCAAAATGCGTCACGCACGTGGTTACCGCCGCCTGAACCGTACTCATGAGCACCGCAAGGCCCTGTTCTCCAACATGGCCGGCTCGCTGATCGAGCACGAGCAGATCAAGACCACCCTGCCCAAAGCAAAAGAACTGCGCCCGATCATCGAAAAGATGATCACCCTGGCCAAGCGCGGCGACCTGCACGCCCGCCGTCAGGCCGCGTCCAAGCTGAAAGAGGACAAGGACGTCGCGAAGCTGTTCGAGGTTCTGGGCCCGCGCTACAAGGACCGTCAGGGCGGCTATGTCCGCATCCTGAAGGCCGGCTTCCGGTACGGCGACATGGCGCCGATGGCGATCATCGAGTTCGTCGACCGCGACACCTCTGCCAAAGGCGCCGCCGACAAGGCCCGCCTGGCCGAGCTGGAAGCGGCTGAAGACGAATAAGACGCGCTGGACTTCCGGGTCCCGCACTGGCCCCCGCTCCGCCCGGAGCGGGGGTTTTTCGTGACGCCACGGCAATCGCAAGACGTTCAGGATTCACTTTTTTGCGAAAGGGAATCGTAATTTTATTCTGATTTCACTGCCGCATCCCTTTAGCTTCGGATCGGATGTGATGAAACAGAACAAGACCTCCGCGGCCAGGCGGTTTTCACTGGCAAATCTCGGCACAAAAGCAAAAGTTGTTTCGGTGGCTCTGTTTCCGCTGCTGCTGGTTCTCGGCGTCGGGGTGCTGACCGTCGTCAATCTCGGCCGCATGGAGGACTCCGCCGCCGCGGTCGGCCAGACCCAGAAGATCCTGAGCGAGGCGCAGGCGCTGGAAGTTGCCGCCTTTGAGATGGAGGCCGGGCTGAGCGGCTACCTGCTGGCGGGCCGGGAGGAGTATCTCGAGCCCTACGAGAAGGGCAAGACCGAGGTGGCCGCGGCGCTGGCCGCGTTGACCGCCCTGGCCGCCGGCGACGAACAGCTGCTGGCCGACCTGAAGGAGGCCGAGCAGACGCTGGCCGGCTGGCAGGAGAACGTCGCCGCGGGCGCCATCGAGCTGCGCCGCGAGATCGGCGACGCGATGACCATGAACGACATGGCGGACGAGGTGAAGAAGTCCAAGGGCCGGGTCTATTTCGAGGAATTCCGCACCGAGATGACAAGCGTCATCGAGGAGGAGGAAGTCGAGCTCAACAACCGGCGCAACACCTTTTCGTCGCTGGTCAATGCCGGGATTGCCGACCCGGATTACCTGAACACCTCGCTGCAGGCGGTGGAGCAGACCCACAAGGTGATAAGCCGGGCCAAGGACCTCCTGGCCGCGGCAGTGGACATGGAAACCGGGATGCGCGGCTTTCTATTGGCGGGCGACCGGGAATTTCTCGATCCGTATATGGAGGGCAACGGGCGCTTCAACGAGGTGATGGCCGACCTGCGCCTGGCGCTGGCGGACAACCTGATGCAGACAAACCGCCTGAACAAGGTGGCCAAAATCATTGATGAATGGCGCAACGAGGTGGTCGTGCCGATGCTGCAGCTGCGCCGGGTGATCGGCAGCGCGGCGACAATGGACGATATGGCCGACCTGGTGGCTGAGGGCCGGGGCAAGGCGTATTTCGACAGCTTCCGCGCCACCATGACCGCCTTGCAGGCCGCTGGTGCCGAGGCCATGGCCAGCCGCCGCGCGGCCAATGAGGCGCTTGGCGCCCGGACCCGCGCCATGATCCCCGCAGCCATCGGCGGCGCGATCCTGATCGGCGGCATTCTGGCGCTTGTGATCGCCTCCGGCATCGCCTCGGGCATCCGCCAGACCGTGGTCTCGATGCGCGGTCTGGCCGAAGGCAACAACGCGGTGGAGATCAAGGGCCAGGGGCGCGGCGACGAAGTCGGCGACATGGCCCGCGCGCTGGAGACATTCCGCGACGAGCTGGTCAAGATGCAGGCGGCGGAAAAGCAGAAGGCGCAAAGCAAGGACGCCGAGCTGGCCGGCGTGGTGCAGCAGCTGAGCGAGCGTCTGTCGCGTCTGTCCCACGGCGATCTGACGATCCGCATCGCCGAGGAATTCCCGGCGGAATACGAACAGCTGCGGGCGGATTTCAACGGCTCCATCGACAATCTCAACGCCACCGTGCAGCAGGTGATCGACGCCGCCGCCAGCATCCGCGGCGGCGCGTCCGAGATCAGCCGCGCCTCCGAGGATCTGTCGCACCGCACCGAAAGCCAGGCCGCCACGCTGGAGGAAACCGCCGCCGCGCTGGATGAGCTGACCGCCAGCGTGAAATCCGCCGCCGAAGGCGCCCGGAATGTGGAGAACACCGTGCAGGAGGCCCGCCAGGAAGCCGAGAACAGCGGCGACGTGGTGCGGAACGCGGTGACCGCCATGGGCGGGATCGAGGCCAGTTCGAACAAAATCGCGCAGATCATCTCGGTGATCGACGACATCGCGTTCCAGACCAATCTTCTGGCGCTGAATGCCGGCGTCGAGGCGGCGCGGGCGGGCGAAGCGGGCCGCGGCTTTGCCGTGGTCGCCTCCGAAGTGCGGGCGCTGGCACAGCGGTCTTCGGAGGCGGCAATGGAGATCAAGACCCTGATCAGCGACAGCTCGAAGCAAGTGGAGGAGGGCGTGGATCTGGTGGGCCGGGCCGGCGCGGCGCTGCAGTCCATTGCCGGCCGGGTCAGCAATATCTCGCAGCTGGTGTCGGAAATCGCCGAAGGCGCGGTGGAGCAATCCACCGGCCTGCATGAGATCAACACCGGCGTCACCCAGCTGGACCAGGTGACCCAGCAGAACGCGGCGATGGTGGAGGAGGCCACCGCGGCCGGCCACATGCTGAACACCGATGCCGCCAAGCTGGCACAGCTGGTGGCCCGGTTCCAGGTGGCCGGCGGCACCGCTGCCCCGGACCTCGCGGCCGCGGCGGAACCGGTGGCCAGCGCGCATGGCAGCGATGGCTGGGATGGTGCGGCCCGCCCGGCACCGCGAGCGGCCGTTCCCGCGGCTGAGGGCAACGCCGCGCGTGACCTGCGGCAGGATTTCTGACCGCGGCCCGCGGCGCGCTGAGCCGGCCCTCCCCTGCGGAGGGCCGACGGCCATTTTCCGGGGTGACAGCCCTGCGATTCTCCGCTAGCGTCCGCTGCATGACCCGTAGCTATGCCGCATTCTGGTATTTCTTTTATCCGCGCCACATGGCGGACGGAGGGGTCAGCGCATTCTGAGGTGAACAACCGGAACGCAGCAGGATACCGCCAAACCGCCCGCAAGACGCAGGCGGTTTTTTTGTATCCGCCGCAGCGCCAGGGCCCCCGCCAAGGAAACAGACCCATGACCCCCCAGACCGAAAACCTCCGCATCACCGGCATGCAGGAACTGATCTCTCCCGAAGACCTGGCCGCGCAGCTGCCCGGCTCCCCGGCCGCCACGGACACCGTGCTGGCCAGCCGCGCCGCGATCCAGGACGTGCTGCACGGCCGCGATGACCGGGTGATTGCCGTGGTCGGCCCCTGCTCGATCCATGACCCGCAGGCCGCGATGGAGTACGCCGAACGGCTGGCGCCGCTGCGCCGGCGCCTGGCCGGACAGCTCGAAATCGTGATGCGGGTCTACTTCGAGAAACCGCGCACCATCTCGGGCTGGAAAGGGCTGATCAACGACCCCGGCCTCGACGGCTCCTTCCGCATCAACGAGGGGCTGGGCCTGGCCCGCCGCCTGTGCCTGGACATCAACGGCCTCGGCCTGCCGGTCGGCACCGAGTTCCTCGATACCGCGGTGCCGCAGTACATCTCCGACCTGGTGGCCTGGGCCGCGATCGGCGCCCGCACCACCGAAAGCCAGATCCACCGCGAGATGGCCTCGGGGCTCAGCTGCCCGGTCGGCTTCAAGAACGGCACCCGCGGCAATGTCCAGATCGCGGTGGACGCGGTGCGCTCGGCCGCCCATCCGCATCATTTCATGGCGCTGGCCAAATCGGGCCGCGCGGCGATTGCCGCGACCAGCGGCAATCCGGACTGCCACCTGATCCTGCGCGGCGGCGGCGGCACCAACTATGACGCCGCCTCGGTCGATGCCGCCTGCAGGCTGGCGGACAAGGACGGCATCCGCGGCCATGTGATGATTGACGCCAGTCACGCCAACAGCAGCAAGGACCCGATGCGCCAGCCTGCGGTGCTGCGCGATGTGGCGGGCCAGATCGCCGCCGGCGACGGCCGCATCACCGGGGTGATGATCGAAAGCCACCTGGTGGCGGGCCGCCAGGACCTGGGGCAGGGGGCGCTGACCTACGGCCAGTCGGTCACCGACGGCTGCCTCGGCTGGGAGGACACGGTCGCGGAGCTGGAGCATCTGGCCGATGCGGTGGCGGCGCGGCGCAATGCTGCCGCGCAGCGGGAACTGGCGCAGGCCTGAGGCCTGCCAAGCCCTGCCAGAAGGGGACGCGCCTTGCGGTGCGTGCCTCCGGCGGGGCGTATTGCGGGAAAGACGAGGCACCGGGGCTCTGTCCGGCCGCCTGCTTCTTCTGGCTCCAAATATCCCGGGGTGAATTGGCCGTCAGGCCAAGAGGGGCAGCGCCCCTCCGCCCCCCGGGGCCTCTCCCGTCTTGCATTCCGCGCGCGCACTCCGCATATCCTTCGGGCAACAACTGCTGGAGCCTGCATGATCCGTCCCGCACTCACTGCCCTTGCCATCGTCCTTGCCCTGCCGGCCGCCGCCGAAACCCGGGTGCCGCAAAGCCAGGCGGAAATCGCCCTGGGATTTGCGCCGCTGGTCCGGGAGGCGGCCCCGGCGGTGGTCAACATCTACGCCAAGGTGGTGCGCCAGGTGCAGCAGCGGCAGCGCTCGCCGTTCATGAACGATCCGTTCTTCGACGATTTCTTCCGCAGCTTCGCCAAGCCGCAGCCGCGGGTGGAGAATTCGCTGGGCTCCGGGGTGATCCTGTCGGGCGACGGCATCGTGGTGTCGAACTACCACGTCGTCGGCAGCGCCACCGAGATCCGGGTGGTGACGGCGGACCGGCGCGAATACGGCGCCAGGGTGATTCTGGGCGACAAGGCCAGCGATCTGGCGATCCTGCAGCTGGAGGGCGCCGAAGACCTGCCGCATCTGGAGCTGCGCAACAGCGACCGGGTCGAGGTCGGCGAGCTGGCGCTGGCGATCGGCAACCCGTTCGGGGTCGGCCAGACCGTCAGCAGCGGCATCATCTCCGGCCTGGCGCGCACCGGCATGGGCGCGGGCGACGGCTTTGGCTATTACATCCAGACCGACGCGCCGATCAACCCCGGCAACTCGGGCGGCGCGCTGATCGACGTCAATGGCGATCTGATCGGCATCAACACCCGCATCCTGTCGCGCTCCGGCGGCTCCAACGGCATCGGCTTTGCGATCCCCGCCAACCTGGTGCGGGAATTCGTCGCCCAGGCCCGCAACGGCGCGGAGGAATTCCAGCGCCCCTGGGCCGGCATGGCCGGGCAGCCGGTGGATGCGGATCTGGCCGCCTCCCTGGGGATGGAGGTTCCCGAGGGCATGGTGGTGTCCGATCTGCATGCTGAAAGCCCCTTTGCCAAGGCCGGGTTCAAGGTGGGCGATGTGATCACCCATGTCGATGGCGAGGTGGTGAATTCACCCTCGGAAATGGTGTTCCGGATGTCGGTCGCCGGGCTGGACAGCATGTCCGCAATCACCCGCCTGCGCGGCGGCGAACGGGAAGAGACCGCCGTGCCGATGATTGCCGCGCCGGATCAGCCGCCGGCCAATCCGATCCAGCTGGATGAGAAAACCGCACTGCCCGGGCTGACGGTGGCGCGGATCAATCCGCAGGTGATCTCCCGTCTTGGCCTGCCGCTGTCGGCCGAAGGCGTGGTGGTGACCGATCCGGGGCCCTATGCGCTCCGCGGCGGGGTGCAGCCGGGCGATCTGCTGCTGGCGGTGAACGGCGAGGCGGTGGCCGGCACCGAGGATGTCTATGCGATCCTCGCTGGCAGCGGCCGCTGGATCCAGCTGGACCTGCAGCGCCGCGGCCGCCATGTTTCCTTGCGGTTCCGGCTCTGATGGCGGATCTGTTCGGCAGCCCCGCCACGCCCGCGGGCAGCGATGCGCAGCCGTCCGGTGTCAACCGGCCGCTGGCCGACCGGCTGCGGCCGCAGTCGCTGGCCGAGGTGATCGGCCAGGCGCAGGTGCTGGGGCCGGAGGCGCCGCTGGGGGTGATGCTGGCCTCGGGGTCGCTGTCGTCGCTGATCTTCTGGGGGCCGCCGGGGGTGGGCAAGACCACCATCGCGCGGCTCTTGGCGCAGGAGACCGACCTGCATTTCGTGCAGATCTCGGCAATCTTCACCGGCGTGCCGGAGCTGCGCAAAGTGTTCGAGGCCGCGAAGATCCGCCGCCAGAACGGCCAGGGAACGCTGCTGTTCGTGGATGAGATCCACCGTTTCAACAAGGCCCAGCAGGACGGCTTCCTGCCGCATATGGAGGATGGCACCATCCTTCTGGTGGGGGCAACGACCGAGAACCCCTCGTTCGAGCTCAATGCCGCTGTGCTGTCCCGCAGCCAGGTGCTGGTGCTGGAGCGGCTGTCGCTGGCGGATCTGGAGCGCCTCACCCAGCGCGCCGAGAAGGAGCTGGGCCGCGCCCTGCCGCTCTCGGGCGATGCCCGCGACGCGCTGCATGAGATGGCCGACGGCGACGGCCGGGCGCTTTTGAACCTGATCGAGCAGGTTGCCGCCTGGAAGGTGGCAGCGCCCTTGGGGCGCGAGGCGCTGTCGGCGCGGCTGATGCGCCGGGCCGCCAAGTTCGACAAGTCCGGCGACGAGCATTACAACCTGATCTCCGCCCTGCACAAATCGATCCGCGGCTCCGACCCCGATGCAGCCCTTTACTGGCTGGCGCGGATGCTGGAGGGCGGCGAGGATCCCCGCTTCCTGGCCCGGCGGCTGACGATGATGTCGACCGAGGACATCGGCATGGCGGATCCGCAGGCCAATACCGTCTGCCTCAATGCCTGGCAGACCTATGAGCGGCTTGGCAGCCCGGAGGGCGAGCTGGCGCTGGCCAATGCCGCCGTCTACCTGGCGCTGGCGCCGAAATCCAACGCGGTCTATGTCGGCATCAAGGCGGCGCGCCGCCTGGCCAAGCAGACCGGCAGCGCGCCGCCGCCCAAGCATATCCTCAATGCGCCGACCAAGCTGATGTCGGAGCAGGGATACGGCGACGGCTATGCCTATGACCACGACGCCGAAGACGGGTTCTCCGGCCAGAACTACTTCCCGGACGGGGTGAAGCGCCCGGTGCTGTACCAGCCGGTGGAGCGCGGGTTCGAGCGCGAACTGAAGCGGCGCACGGACTACTTCGCCAATCTGCGGCTGAAGCGGAACAAGTAAAGCGGCTTTGCGGGGCAAAGCCGCGGCCTCCGGCGGGAGTATTTTCGGGCAAAGAAGAAGGGGCGGGCCCCTTACTTCCGCGGCAGGTTCGGCAGGATGTGTTTGGTGAGAACCGCAACCGGCATCTGCCAGGCGTCCGGCTGGTTGTAGTTGCCGGCCTGGATCACCAC
Source organism: Leisingera thetidis (assembly GCF_025857195.1). NCBI lineage: Bacteria > Pseudomonadati > Pseudomonadota > Alphaproteobacteria > Rhodobacterales > Roseobacteraceae > Leisingera > Leisingera thetidis. The sequence continues at coordinate 280,249 of NZ_CP109787.1, forward strand.
AACCGTGCCGGTCATCTGGCTGATGGTCAGCCGCTGGCCTCCATTGCCAAAGCCCGCGGCCCAAACCGGCGGATTTCCCTCCGGTGCCAGCCACCACTGGTAGCCGTAGCGCAGATCCCCGGTATCGGCGTGCGGGGTCAAGCTCTGCTCCAGCCATCCGGCCGGGACGATCTGTTTGCCGCCGGACCTGCCGCCATTGGCAATCATTTCTCCGATCCGGGCCAGGCCCCGGGCCGTCAGCCGCAGGCCGGAGGCGGCGGCCGGCCTGCCGTCCAGCCCGTTTGCCCAATCCATCCGTTCGATACCCAGAGGGGCGAACAGGTTTTCCCTTGCAAAATCATCCAGCGCCATGCCGCTGCCGCGGGTGATCAGCTCCGCCAGCAGCGTGGTGGCGCCGCCGGAATAGACCCAATGCTCCCCCGGGGCCGTGACGAGCGGGCGCGACAGCACGTAGCGGATCCGGTCGCCGGAGCGTTCCATCGCGATCTCGGAATTGCGGGGGTCGCTGTAGGGCAGGCTCTCGTCCCATTGCAGGCCCAGCTGCATGGTCAGCGCATCCTCTACCGTGATGGCCTCCCGCTCCGGTGTGGCGAGATCCGCATGTTCCGGGAACTGCGCCAGCAAGGGGGCGCTGGGCGGCGGCACCAGCCCCTGGGCCAGTGCGATGCCGTAGAGCAGGCTGACAATGCTCTTGCTGACCGAGCGCAGGTCGTGCAGTTCGCCAGGGCCGAACCGGCGGCTGCCCAGGGGGCTGCCCCAGCGCTCATCCTCACCGGCGAAATAGATCTCCGCCAGGATTTCGTTCTGCCGCTGCACCAGCACCCCGTGCAGGCCGGGCAGGTCTCCGGCGTCAACGGACGTTTGCAGCGAGTCTTCGATCTCTCCGCCGGCGGCGGCGGTTGCGGTCATGGCGGCGGTCAGGGCGAGCGGGCGCAGCAGGGTCATCGTGCAATCCTCTTTGAACATGCCTTTGCCGCATCAGTGGGGCAGCGGGCGCAGCGTTGCAAGCACCGCAATACGGGGAAAACTTGACATCCCGGCGCACCCGCGCGACAGGACGGGGATGATGACTTCGGTTTCCATGGTTGCCCTGGGCGGCGCTGCCGGGGCGGTGTGCCGCTATCTGGCCGGGCTGGGGGTGATCCGGCTCTTGGGCCATCACGATTTCCCGGTGGCGGTGATCACTGTCAATGTGATCGGCTCCTTCCTGATGGGGATGTTTGTGGTGGCCGCCGCGATGCGCGGGCTGACCCATCTGAGCCCCTTGGTGATGACCGGGCTGCTGGGCGGGTTCACCACCTTCTCGGCGTTCTCGCTGGAGACCGCCAACCTGATCGAGCGCGGCGCCTTCGGGCAGGCGGCGCTTTACGTTTGTTTGTCCGTGGGCCTGTCGGTCGGCGGCTTGTTTCTCGGCCTGATGGCCGCAAGGGGAGTGTTCGCATGAGCGGCGTTCAGATGATTACCGTCAGCGAAGACGACGGCGGCCAGCGCATCGACCGCTGGCTGCGGCGGCTGTTTCCGCATGTGAGCCAGGGCCGCATCGAGAAGATGTGCCGCAAGGGCGAGCTGCGGCTGGACGGCGGCCGGGTCAAGGCCAGCAGCCGCGTCGAGGCCGGGCAGGTGGTGCGGGTGCCGCCGCTGGCGGACAGCGACCTGAAACCGGCCGAGCCGCGCGCGATGCGGATTTCGGATGCGGATGCCAAGATGATCCAGGCTTGCGTGATCTACCGCGACGACGACGTGATCGTGCTGAACAAGCCCGCCGGGCTGGCGGTGCAGGGCGGCTCCGGCACCACCAAACATGTGGACGGTCTGGCCGAGGCGCTGAAGTTCGGGCTGGAGGAAAAGCCCAAGCTGGTGCACCGGATCGACAAGGACACCTCGGGCGTGCTGGTGCTGGCGCGCAACCGCAAGGCGGCGCAGGGGCTGACCGCCGCGTTCCGCCACAAGAACACGCGCAAGATCTATTGGGCGCTGGTCGCCGGCGTGCCGACGCCCTACCTCGGCGAGATCAAGAACGGGCTGGTGAAGGCGCCGGGCCACGGCAAGAGCGGCGAGGGCGAGAAGATGATCAACGTGCATCCGCACGACATCGACGACACGCCGGGCGCCAAGCGGGCGCATACGCTTTATGCCACGCTGTACCGGGTGGCCTCCCGTGCCGCCTGGGTGGCGATGGAGCCGATTACCGGCCGCACCCACCAGCTGCGGGCGCATATGTCCGGCATGGGCCACCCGATTGCGGGCGACGGCAAATACGGCGGCTCCGGCCAGGAGAACCTGGGCGACGGCTGGGGCGCGCAGTTCGGCGGGGTGATCTCGAAAAAACTGCACCTGCACGCGCGCCGGATGGTGTTCGAGCATCCGGTGACCCGGAAAGACATCTCGGTGGTGGCGCCGCTGCCGGAGCACATGAAGGACAGCTGGGACACCTTCGGCTGGACCGAGGATCTGGCTGCCGATGACCCGTTCGAGGACCTGAAGTGAGCAAACCGCTGCGGCTGATCCTGTTTGATGTGGACGGCACCCTGGCCGACAGCCAGGGCGCGATCACCGGCGCCATGGCGGAGGCGTTCCAGGGGGCCGGCCTGCCGGTGCCGCCGCGGGACGCGGTCCTGTCGATCGTCGGCCTGTCGCTGCCGCTGGCGATGGCCGAGCTGGCGCCGGATCAGGATGCGGCCACGCTGGAGGCGCTGGTGGAGGGCTACAAGTCTTCCTACATGGCCTCCCGCCAGGCGGCGGGGGCGGCGCATTCGCCGCTCTATCCCGGTGCCCGCGAGGCGCTGGCCGAGCTGAACGCGGTGCCGGAGTACCTGCTGGGCGTGGCCACCGGCAAATCGCAGCGCGGCATGGACGCCCTGATCGCGGCGCACGGGCTGGAGTGCTTTGTGACCCGGCAGGTGGCCGATCACCACCCCTCGAAGCCGCATCCGTCGATGGTGCTGGCGGCGATGGCGGAGACCGGGGTGGAGCGGGACAGCACCGTGATGATCGGCGACACGCGGTACGATATTGAGATGGGGCGCGCAGCGGGGGTTACCACCATTGCGGTGCCCTGGGGCTACCATGCGGCAGAGACATTGGGCGCCGACTACCTGATCCGCGGTTTCGCGGAGCTGCGCCCGCTGCTGGCAGAGATCTGGAAAGGGTAAGAGATGAGCGGCTGGGCACAGAAGCGGTTCTGGAAACAGGTTTCGGTTGCGGAAACCGACGGCGGGTTTGCGGTGGAACTGGACGGGCGCCGGGTCAAGACGCCGGCCAAGGCGCCGCTGGTGGTGCCGACCCGGGAGATGGGCGAGGCCATTGCCGCGGAGTGGGCGGCGCAGACCGAATCAGTTGACCCATTGTCGATGCCCTGCACCCGGTCCGCCAACGCCGCAATTGACAAGGTGACACATCAGCACAGGGAAGTGGCCGCCATGCTGGCCGAATACGGCGATTCCGACCTGCTGTGCTACCGCGCCGCCGCACCCGCCGAGCTGACGTTGCGTCAGGCGCAGGAATGGGACCCGGTTCTGGACTGGGCCGCGGAGGCGCTGGGCGCGCGGCTGCAGCTGCGCGAGGGTGTTCTGCACCAGCCCCAGCACACCGCGGCGCTGGCGGTTCTGGCGGAAAGGGTGCATGCGCTGACCCCGTTCCAGCTGGCGGCGTTCCATGATTTGGTAGGGATTTCCGGCTCTTTGATCCTTGGCTTTGCCGCGGCGCAGGGCTGGCGGAGCGCTGACGCGATCTGGCAGCTGTCGCGGCTGGACGAGCGCTGGCAGGAAGAGCAGTGGGGCGTCGACGAAGAGGCCCAGGCCGCGGCCGCAGTCAAACGGCAGGAGTTTCTGCACGCCAAGCGATTCTTCGATTTCTCCTGAGACTTCAAAAAATTACCTTTTCAGGCCCTGGATTGGCAGAAAATTATACGGCGGAATAATTCGTGCGCATGCCGCGCATCGAAATTCCTGATCCCGCACTTGACGTTTGCTGATGAATGCGCCCACACTTGGTTGCGAAAAAGGGCTAAACCCTTTTTCAGTCTCATTTCCGGCGGGGGATCGCCGGGTAATAAGAACCGCCGAATGGCGGGCTATCAGGAAGAGGTAAAAATGAAAAAAACCGTACTTTTGGGCGCAATGGCCTTTGCCGGTCTTGCGGCTGGCGCAGCATCTGCGGCCACTCTGGACGACGTGAAGGCGCGCGGCAAGCTGAACTGCGGCGTCACCGTCGGCCTGGTCGGCTTTGCGGCTCCGAATGCAAACGGGGAATGGGAAGGTTTTGACGTGGCGCTGTGCCGGGCTGTGGCTGCAGCTGTGCTGGGCGACTCGACCGCCGTGGAATTCGTGCCGACCACCGGCAAGACCCGCTTCACCGCGCTGGCCTCGGGCGAGATCGACATGCTGGCCCGCAACACCACCTGGACCTTCAGCCGCGATGTCGACCTGAAGTTCGAATTCGTCGGCGTCAACTATTACGACGGCCAGGGCTTCATGGTGCCGAAGGAGCTGGGCGTGTCCTCGGCCAAGGAACTGGACGGCGCCACCGTCTGCATCCAGACCGGCACCACCACCGAGCTGAACCTGGCGGACTTCTTCCGCTCCAACAACATCTCCTACGAGCCGGTCCCGATCGAGACCAACGCCGAAGCGCAGCAGCAGTATCTGGCGGGCGCCTGTGACGTCTACACCACCGACGCCTCCGGCCTGGCCGCGACCCGCGCCACCTTCGACGATCCGGCGAACCACGTGATCCTGCCCGAAATCATCTCGAAAGAGCCGCTCGGCCCGCTGGTCCGCCACGGCGACCACGAATGGGGCGATGTGGTCCGCTGGACCCTGAACGCGCTGGTCGCGGCGGAAGAGCTGGGCATCACCTCGGCCAACCTGAGCGAAATGGCCGCCGGCACCGACAACCCGGAAATCAACCGCCTGCTGGGCAGCGAAGGCACCCTGGGCGAGATGCTGGGCCTGGATGCCGCCTGGGCACAGAACGCGATTGCCGCACAGGGCAACTACGGCGAGATCTTTGCCAAGAACATCGGTGAAGACACGCCGGTCGGCCTGGCCCGCGGCCTGAACGCACAGTGGACCGAAGGCGGCCTGCTGTACTCGCCGCCGTTCCGCTAATCACACCACCGGGAGGGGCGCAGGACATTCCTGCGCCCTTTTCCTATCTGAAAAAAAGCTCCGGCGCGCTGCGGAGCGGGGCCAACCCCGCCAGGACAGATACCCGGAGCCAGGGGATCACAATATATGTCAACGCTTACTGACCCTCCGAAGGAGCAGTTCCGGCTGTCTATGCTCCTTTACGATACCCGCTACCGGTCGGCGACCATCCAGGTCATCGCCATGTTCGGGTTCATGCTTCTGGCCGCCTGGCTGATCAACAACACGCTGAGCAACCTGGCCGCGCAGGACAAGGCCTTCGACTTCGGGTTCTTCACCGAGTCCGCGGGCTATGACATCAACCAGCGGCTGCTGGACTATACCTCGCGCGACAGCCATCTGCGGGCGGCGCTGATGGGGCTGCTGAACACGCTGGTGGTGGCCGTCCTGGGCTGCATCACCGCCACCATCCTGGGGGTGGTGATCGGCGTGCTGCGGCTGTCGTCGAACTGGCTGATCGCCCGGCTGATGACAATCTATGTCGAGATGTTCCGCAACGTGCCGGTGCTCCTGTGGATCGTCTTCGTGATGGCCATTCTGATCGAAACCCTGCCGGCCCCGCGGGCGTTCCGGGGCGAAAACCCCGAAGCCACGATGAGCCTGGCCGACAGCGTCGCCGTCACCAACCGCGGCGTCTATATCCCCGAGCCGCTGTTCACGCGGTCGCTGGGCGATGTCCACCTGTTCGGCACTTCCTCGCTGCGCTTTGACGTCAGCCTGGACCTGATGGTCATTCTGGCGGTGCTGGGGCTCAGCCTGTGGGGCGCCCACCGGGTCACCCTGCGGGCCAACCGCATTCAGGAGGCCACCGGCGAACGCCCGAGGACCTGGCATACCCGCACCGGCATCATCGTGGTGCCGACGCTGCTGGTGCTGACCGCTCTGGGGTTCCACCTCGGCTACCCCGAGCTGAAGGGCTTCAACTTCCAGGGCGGCACCCATCTGCGCAACTCGCTGATCGCGCTGTGGCTGGCGCTGTCGCTGTACACCGCCGCCTTCATCGCCGAGATCGTGCGGGCCGGCATCATGGCCATTTCCAAGGGCCAGACCGAGGCCGCCGCCGCACTGGGGCTGCGCTCCAACCGGATCATGCGCCTGGTCGTGCTGCCGCAGGCGCTGCGGGTGATCATCCCGCCGCTGATCTCCAACTATCTGAACCTGACCAAGAACTCGTCGCTGGCGATTGCCGTGGGCTACATGGACATCACCGGCACCCTGGGCGGCATCACCATGAACCAGACCGGCCGCGAGCTGGAATGCGTTCTGCTCTTGATGCTGGTGTATCTGGCCATCTCGCTGTCCATTTCGGCGGTGATGAACTGGTACAACGAAGCCGTGAAGCTGAAGGAGCGCTGAGATGAGCGGTACCCATTCCCATACCGTCGCCTTTGTCCGCGACACCATGCTTCCGCAGCAGGAGCCGCCTGCCTCTGAAGTCGGTGCCATCGGCTGGGCCCGGCACAACCTGTTCTCCAACTGGTTCAACGCGATCCTGACCCTTGCCTCGCTGGCCGCGATTTACTTTGTGCTGGCGGCGGTGATCCCGTGGATCCTGTCGCCGACCTGGGACGGCACCTCGCTGTCCAACTGCCGCGAAACGCTGGCTGCGGCGGGCCATGGCGATGCCCATGGCGCCTGCTGGGGGGTGATCAAGGAACGCTGGCTGCAGCTGATCTTCGGCTTTTATCCGAGCCATCTGTACTGGCGCCCGATTGCCGCCTTTGTGCTGCTGGGCGTGGCGCTGGCGCCGGTGCTGTTCTCGGACAAGGTGCCGTCGAAGCTCCTGATCTTCTCGGTGCTCTACCCGTTCATCTTCCCCTGGCTGTTGTGGGGCGGCACCATCTGGCTGCCGATCGCCGCGCTGGCGGGGTTTGTGATCGGCGGGGTGCTGTTCAAGCTGCTGGCGGAGCAGGTGAGCACGCTGGTTGGCATCATCGTGGCGGTTGCGGCCGCCGTTGTCTGGTGGCTGTTTCTGGCCGCTCCGGTGGCCGCGGCGCTGGATGCGATCCTGCCCATCGGCATCGAGGCGGTGGAAAGCCGCAAGTTCGGCGGCTTCATGCTGTCGGTGACCATCGGCGTGGTGGCGATTGCCTGCTCGCTGCCGATCGGCATCGTGCTGGCGCTGGGCCGCCAGTCGGACCTGATGATCGTCAAATACATCTGCGTCGGCTTCATCGAGTTCATCCGCGGGGTGCCGCTGATCACCCTGCTGTTCGTGGCCTCGACCCTGCTGAACATCTTCATGCCGCCCGGCACCAACTTCGACATCATCCTGCGGGTGCTGATCATGGTGACGCTGTTTGCCGCGGCCTATATGGCCGAAGTGGTCCGCGGCGGCCTGGCAGCCTTGCCCCGCGGCCAGTATGAGGGCGCCGATTCGCTCGGCCTCGACTACTGGCAGGCGCAGCGGCTGATCATCATGCCGCAGGCGCTGAAGATCTCGATCCCCGGCATCGTCTCGACCTTCATCGGGGTGTTCAAGGACACCACGCTGGTCTCGATCATCGGGCTTCTCGATCCGCTGGGCCTCTCCAACGCCATCCGCGCGGACGCCAATTGGAACGGCATTGTCTGGGAACTCTACGGCTTCATCGCCCTGATGTTCTTCGTCTTCTGCTTCTCCATGTCCCGCTACTCCATGTACCTGGAGCGCAAGCTTCAGACTGGCCACCGTTAAGGAGTTCAACATATGTCTGAACTTATGACCGACCGCGAAATCGACCGCTCCAAGATGCAGGTGAGCGACAAGGTCGCCATCGAAATCTCCAACATGAACAAGTGGTACGGGTCCTTCCACGTGCTGCGCGACATCAACCTGACGGTGAACCAGGGCGAACGCATCGTGATCGCGGGGCCCTCCGGGTCCGGCAAATCCACCCTGATCCGCTGCCTGAACGCGCTGGAAGAGCACCAGCAGGGCAGGATCGAGGTGGACGGCACGGTGCTGTCCAACGACCTCAAGAACATCGACAAGATCCGCTCCGAGGTCGGCATGGTGTTCCAGCACTTCAACCTGTTCCCGCATCTGTCGATCCTGGAGAACTGCACGCTGGCGCCGATCTGGGTGCGCAAGACGCCCAAGAAGGAAGCCGAAGAGCGGGCGATGCACTTCCTGGAAAAGGTGAAGATCCCCGAGCAGGCCGACAAATACCCCGGCCAGCTGTCCGGCGGCCAGCAGCAGCGTGTCGCCATTGCGCGCAGCCTGTGCATGATGCCGCGCATCATGCTGTTCGACGAGCCGACCTCGGCGCTGGACCCGGAGATGATCAAGGAGGTGCTCGACACCATGATCGAGCTCGCCGAGGAAGGCATGACCATGCTCTGCGTCACCCACGAGATGGGCTTTGCGCGGCAGGTGGCGAACCGGGTGATCTTCATGGACGCGGGCCAGATCGTCGAGCAGAACGAGCCCGAGGAGTTCTTCAACAACCCCAAGAGCGACCGCACCAAGCTGTTCCTCAGCCAGATCCTCGGCCACTGAGGCCGCGGCACCGCAGATCGGAAAGGCCGGGCACAGCGCCCGGCCTTTTTTCGTCTCAGCCGTGGCTGGCGAAGACCTCGGTGCGGCCGTCCGGCTTGATCAGCAGCGTGTCGAAGGCCTCGCGCTCCTCGCCCATTTCCATCCCCGGCGAGCCGACCGGCATTCCCGGCACCGTCAGCCCCAGCGCATCAGGGCGCTCTGCCAGCAGCCGCCGGATGTCGGCGGCGGGCACATGGCCCTCGATCACATAGGCGCCGGCCAGCGCGGTGTGGCAGGAGGCCAGCTCACCGGTGATGCCCAGCTGCTCCTTCATCTGCCACAGCTGGTCATCGGGAACCTCGCGCACCTCGGTCTCCAGCCCGGCGGCGGCCAGATGATCGGCCCAGGCGGTGCAGCAGCCGCAGGCCGGCGATTTCATGATCCGGATGGCCTCTTCCTGCGCCGCGAAGGCGGGGAGGGAGGCAAGCGGCAGGGCGGCTGCGGCCAGCAGCAGGGAACGGCGGTGCATGGAGGTTTCCAATCCTGAAAAACTTCGGTCCGCCGCAAAATCTAGGCCTGCGGCGGCGCAAATTCCAGAACCCTCCCGCGCGGGATGCGGCGGCGTGCCGCAGGAGGCCGGGGCAGTGCCCGGCCTCCTGCATCGCCTAGCGCGGGTCCAGGATCATGCGGATTTCCGCATGGCCGAAAAACGGATTCACCTGGCGGCGGGCTTCCGTGAAGCCGTACCGGCGGTAGAACCGCTGCGCGCGCGTGTTTTCCGCAAAGACGTCAAGCTCCAGCCGCGGGCGCGATGCGCAGGCCTTGTCCAGCAGCACGCGGCCCAGGCCGCGGCCCTGCCAGGCGGGCCGGATGAACAGGCCGCCGACCTCGGCGCCGAGCAGCGAGATGAATCCTGCCGGCGTGCCTGCCGGCGCGCTGATCCAGGTCTCGGCCATGTCCAGGAACGTGTCGCGGATCATGGTCTCGGCCTGAACCACCAGTTCCGGGCTCAGAAACGGATGGGCCAGGGCATTGGCGTCCCGCCAGATGGAAAGAACGGCTTCCTTGTCGGGAGCCTCATAGGGTCTGATCATTGTCAGGGGTATCCCAGGTTGTGCTGCGCTTTCGGCAGCATGTGTCCGGTTTTGTCAAGCAACAACCATCACGCCGCCAGCCCGAAGAGGCTGGTGTTCGCGTTTCGGTCAGTGCGCGCGGCGCCGTGGCGCCGCAGATCAACGGGACATAAAATCTCCTGGTTCCGTGCGCGCAGGATAGCCTGCGCGCACAGGCCCTGCAAGCTTACTCGCCCAGCAATTCCCGCGGCACCGCAAAATCGATCGCCTTGCCGCTGCTCCAGCCGAGATCCTTCCAGCGGTCGATTGCAAATTCCGCCACCAGCGTGGCCCCGGTGGGGTAGTCGTCAAACCGTGAATGGTCCGGCGGGCAGGACACGATGGAATGGGCAAAGGCGGCAATGCCGGGATTGTGGCCGATCAGCATGACCCGCTGCTGGCCGGCCTCGCTGAGCACCTTGAACATGATCTCCGAATTGGCGTGGTACAGCCGTTCGGTGAAGGTGGCGGGCACCCCCAGCTCCATCAGCTCGCAGGTCTCGCGGGCCCGCTGCGCCGAGGAGCAGATCACCTGATCCGGCAGGCCGCCGATGTCCCGCAGCCAGGCGGCGATGGCGGGGGCAGAGCGGCGTCCTCTCTTGTTCAGCGGACGGGCGTGGTCGCTGGGCACATTGGTGTCCCAGGCGGATTTGGCGTGGCGGGTCAGGATCAGGGTGCAGGTCATTGCGGATGAAAATGCCTCATGTGATGTGCGGTTTGTTCGGGGTCGCGGCCGGCGCCGCTGCTGAGCGGGCAGGCCCGCCGGGCAAGGCAGCCGCCGGTCATGCAGCCGGCGCCTGCGCTGGTGTCGAGATATGCGTGGCAGGCCGCCAGATCGTAGGGGCCCCCGTCTGCCAGGGCGCCGGCGGGGCAGGCGCTGAGGCAGGGGCGGGTGCCGCAGCTGCGGCAGGGAGAGTCTGCCAAAGGCGGAGGGGGGATGTCAAATTCCTGTTTGAAATGAAGGGCCCCCCGCAAGGATATCAGCATGCCGCTGCGATCATGCACCAGCATCTGCGACGGTGATGTGAAGAACCGCCCCGAGGCCAGCGCCCAGTTGATAAAGGGGGTATGGGGCGGCCCGCCAAAGGGAAAGAACGCCGTGCCGTCCAGTTCCCCGGCCAGGGTGCCGACCACCCGCTGCGACCAGCGGTCCACCGGATCGGGGCTGCCGTCAGTGAACTCGGGGCTGGATTTGAATGCCGGCCAGAACCCCTCGGCGGTGCCCAGCAGGACCAGGGTGCCGCCGTCCAGCCGCTGCACCGGCTGCCGCCGCGGCTGCAGCGCGCCTTGGATCACCAGCCCGGCCTGCGCGGCCGCGGCTGCGATCAAGGGATAGGAAGGCACGCCCCGGGCACGGGCGGCGGGCAGGTCGGTCAGGGGCATGGGCGGCGTCCGGTCAGCTGGCATGCGGCGAGCCTAGCAGCGCAAGCCTGCCTGCCGGAGCGGAAAAGCGTCCCGCAATGGCCTGCCGGCGTCTTCCTGCCGCCCGGCTCAGAAGCGGCGGAACGGCAGCCGCAGGCTCCAGCCCAGCCGCGCAGGCCGCCCGTCCTGCCATTGCAGCCCCACGGTCATGCCCGCATGGCCCCGGCCGGGCTCTGCGGTATAGGTGCCGAAGATCCGGTCCCAGACCGACAGCGCAAAGCCGTAGTTGCTGTCATGCTCGGCGCGCCGCACCGAATGGTGCACCCGGTGCATATCCGGCGTCACCAGCCCCAGCCGCAGGATCCGCTCCAGCCGCGGCGGCAGCGCCAGGTTGGCGTGGGTGAACAGCGCGGTGCCGTTCAGGAGCAGCTCAAACAGCAGCACCGCCGGCGCCGAGGGCCCCAGCAGATAGACCAGCCCGATCTTCAGCAGCATCGACAGGGCAATCTCCAGCGGGTGAAAGCGCACAGCGGTGGTCACATCCATGTCGCGGTCAGCGTGATGCACCCGGTGCAGCCGCCACAACAGCGGCACCTTGTGGGTCACCAGATGCTGCAGCCAGACCGCGAAATCCAGCACCAGCACCGCCAGCAGCCCCTCCAGCCAGACCGGCCAGCGCAGCGCATTCAGCAGCCCCCACCCCTGCCCGGCGGCATCCAGCGCCGCCCCCACCGCCAGCAGCGGCAGGCCAAGCGCCAGCGCCCGCAGGGTCAGCGTGTTCAGGACGGTGATCGAGAGGTTGGTCAGCCAGCGCCGCTGCCGCGGCAGGGTCCGGGCCCGCCGCGGCGCCCGGGCCTCGGCCGCTGCAAACAGCGCAAACAGGCCCAGGAAGACGGCCAGGCGGATCAGGCTTTCATGCTCCATGCATGCAGCGATGCGCATATACGGCCAAAAAGCAAGCCGGCACCGCGCGGCCCCCGGCGCGCCGCCGGAGACAAGGATCCCCTGTTCATCTGGCCGGAAATATCCCGGGGTGAATTGGCCCAAGGGGCCAACAGGGGCAGCGCCCCTCCGCCGGCCGCCTCAGCCCGCCCGGACCCGGAAGCCTCAGGCGCGGATCATCGAGCCCGCGCCGTGATCGGTGTACAGCTCCAGCAGCACCGAATTCTGCACCCGCCCGTCGACGATGATGCAGGCGCGCACGCCGCCCCGGACCGCGTCCAGCGCGGTTTCGGTCTTGGGGATCATGCCGCCCGCGATCACGCCGCTGGCGGTCATCTCCTCGACATCGGCCGCCGTCAGCTCGGTCACCACGTCGCCGTCGGCATTCTTGACCCCGGCCACATCGGTCAGCAGCAAGAGCCGGTCGGCGGTCAGCGCCTTGGCGATGGCGCCGGCGGCGGTGTCGCCGTTGATATTGTAGGTCTCGCCATTGCGGCCGCCGCCGATCGGGGCGATCACCGGAATCATGTTCTTCTCGAACAGCCCGTGCAGCACCTTGGGGTCCATCTCGGCGGGCGCGCCGACAAAGCCCAGATCCGGGTCGGCCTGATCGCAGGTGATCAGGCTGGCGTCCTTGCCCGACAGCCCCACCGCGCGGCCGCCCTGGCTGTTGATGGCCTGCACGATGCGCTTGTTGACGACGCCGGACAGCACCATCTCCACCACTTCCATGGTGGCGGCGTCCGTGACCCGCTTGCCGTTCACGAACTCCGATTTGATCTGCAGCTTGTCCAGCATCGCATTGATCATCGGGCCGCCGCCGTGCACGATCACCGGGTTCACCCCGACCTGGCGCATCAGCACGATGTCGCGGGCAAAGGTCTCCATCGCCTCGTCGCTGCCCATGGCGTGGCCGCCCAGCTTGATGACGACAATGGCCCCGGCAAAGCGCTGGAAATACGGCAGCGCGCTGGAGAGGGTTTCGGCGGTGGCAATCCAATCGCGGTTCATATCTTGTTTCTTCATTGCTGCATCATCCCTTGGCATGAATGTGTTACGAGGTTCCGCCGCCGCTGCCAAGGGCCGGCTTTGGGCGCTGCCCGTTGCAGATGGCAGCGCGGATGCTAGGCTCACGCCAGATTCTCTCATGAGGAAAGCGCCATGCGCCAGAAGACACTACTGCTGACCGGCGCCAGCCGCGGCATCGGCCATGCCACCGTGCGCCGCTTCAATGCCGAGGGCTGGCGGGTGATCACCTGCTCGCGCCATCCGTTTCCCGTGGAATGCCCCTGGGGCGGCGGCCAGGAAAACCATGTGCAGCTGGACCTGTCGGACCCGTCGGACACGATCAACGCGGTGGGCCAGATCCAGGAGCTGCTGGACGGCCAGCTGGATGCCTTGGTCAACAACGCCGGGATTTCGCCCAAGGGCCCGGACGGCGGGCGCCTCAATACGCTCAACACCGACCTGATGGACTGGGGCAAGGTGTTTCACGTGAATTTCTTTGCCTCGGTGGTGCTGGCACGGGGCCTGAAGGATGAGCTGGCGGCAGCCAGGGGGTCGGTTGTCAACGTGACCTCGATCGCGGGCAGCCGGGTGCATCCCTTTGCGGGGGCCGCCTATGCCACCTCCAAGGCGGCGCTGGCGGCGCTGACGCGGGAGATGGCGCATGACTTCGGCCCCCTGGGCGTGCGGGTGAACGCGATTGCGCCGGGGGAGGTGGAGACCTCGATCCTGTCGCCCGGCACCGATAAGATCGTCGAGAAGCTGCCGATGCAGCGGCTGGGCCAGCCCGAGGAGGTGGCGGCGGCGATCTATTTCCTGTGCTCGCAGGAAAGCTCCTATATCTCCGGCACCGAGATCGAGGTGAACGGGGCGCAGCACGTCTAAAGCCCGGAATCAAGCGCGCAGCGCGCCGGGCAACGCCCGTCCGCCCCGTCACGCCGGAGGCGTGCTTTCAGCACGACGGGCGTTTTGCAACGGGTTCGCCATACGCTGCCTGGGATGCGGTTCGCGGGAAAAACTGCCACACTCGAGGCCGGGACGCCCGCCCGGCGGACGGGCGTTGCCCTGTATTTATGCTGCGCCTCCGCGTGATCAGCTCACCGCGCGTTTCAGAGGCGGCAGGTTGCCCAGCAGCAGCACGTCAAAGGCCAGCGCCGCCAACAGCGCCAGGCCGGTCAGCGGGAAGGCCAGCGAGACCAGCACGGCGATCAGCGCAGCCCCTTTCCAGAACGGCATTTCCGCCGGTTCCGGCGGTGCGGCCAGGCGGGCGGCACCGGCGGGGCGGCGCTTGACCCACATCACCAGGCCGGAGACGCAGGTAAAGATCACCGCGAGGCAGAACACCACGTTCAGGATAAAGCTCCAGGTGCCCATCAGCCCCATATGGAAGGGGATGCTGACGGCCATCGCCTTGCCCGCGAGCGAGTAGTCGCCGTATTTCACATCCGCCAGGATCCTGCCGCTGTACTGGTCCACATGCACGGTGCGGTCGATGAAGGGGCTTTCGCCGTCGCCGCTCATGCTGTCGCGGTTGAGGGTCCAGACACCGGACCCGCCGCCCGGATAGGCAAGGCGGAAGCGGCCCTCCATCCCCAGGCTCCGTCCCAGGGCGATCAGGCTGGCGGCATCCACGGGTGCGCCCTCGGCTACGCCGGTGATCCCTGCGTCAGAGCCGGAGGCGGGCATCGGGGTCTGTTCCAGCGCCCAGGGCACATCGTTGGTGGACCCGTGGTTCATGCTGGCGTGGATGTCGTCCGACAGCGGCACGCTGTCCCATTTTGCCGCCGGGAAGGTGCTCCAGGCCTGCACCAGCTGACCGCCCCAGATGCCGGTCCAGGACAGGCCCGAGATCAGGAACACCACCAGGAGCGCCGACATCCAGAAGCCGGTCACCGCATGCAGGTTCTTCCACAGGGCGCGGCCGCGGGCGCGCAGGTTGGGGACAAAGGCGCTGGCGGCATTGCCGCGCGGCCACCACAGGTACAGCCCGGTCAGCACCAGCACGATGCCCAGGCCCGCGGCCACTTCGATCAGCCGGTCGCCAATGTCGCCGATCAGCAGGGTGGAGTGGATGCTGTCGGCCAGATCGTACCAGCCGGCGCGGCGGTCCCAGACCCCGATCACCTCGCCGCTGTACTGGTTCAGGGCGACCAGGCGCTGGCCGTCATCTGTTTTCACCCGGAACACGGCGGCCAGATCAGGCGCCTTGGGGCCGATCCATTCGGCAATGGTGCCGGGCTGGGCAGCTAGGACGGCGGCCTCCTGCTCAGGGATGCTCAGCTCGGCTGCGCCTTGGGTCACGCTGATCTTCTCGCCGTCGCGGCCGTCCACTTGGGTGATGAACATCATCATCAGGCCGGTGACGGCCAGCATGATCAGGAAGGGCACCACAAACAGGCCGGCATAGAAGTGCCAGCGCCAGGCGGCGAAGTAGAATTTCTCGGCAAGCGGGCGCGATGGGCCCGCGGGATGCGGTTGGCTGGTCGCCATTGGGTCTCTCCATATCGGAACGGGGCCGGGCACGAATGTGCCGGCGGAAATCATTGGGTGTTCAGAAAGTCAGGAGAGCGCGGGCGGGCCGCGGGCGTCATAGCGCCAGTGGAAGCCGGCGGTATGGTGGGTGAAGGCCTCGCGCGACCAGCGGTCAGTCAGCGGGGGCTCAATGTTCAGATCAATCAGGCTGCCCGGCAGCAATGCCACCGCGCCAAGCGCCGCAAAGGGGCAGCTGCGGTCTTCCATCTGGTCAGCGGGGGCATGGGGCGCGCCGCTGTCCAGATCGACCCAGGCTTCAACCGGGCCGCTGCCGGTACAGATCACCAGCAGCACCTTGCCGTCCTGCGCCGAGGCCGGCATCCAGCCGGACGGGATCAGCCCGGCCACGGCCAGGGCAATCACAACCAGCAGGGAGGGCAGGCGGCGCAGCACGTTAGTTACAGCCCGGCGATGATCGAGCGCAGGGTGGCGATGCCGTCGCCCTTCTCGGAGGAGGTCAGCACGATCTCCGGATAGGCGGCGGGATGTTTGGCCAGCGCGCCCTTGACCTGCTCCAGCACCTTGGCGCGGTCCTTTTCCTTGACCTTGTCGGCCTTGGTCATCACGCATTGGAAGGTGACGGCCGCGCTGTCCAGGAGCTTCATGATTTCCGCATCCACGGATTTCACCCCGTGGCGGCTGTCGATCAGCACAAAGGCGCGGCGCAGGTTCTGGCGGCCGCTGAGGTAGCGCTTCAGCAGCTTCTGCCATTGCTCCACGATCTTCAGCGGCGCATTGGCGTAGCCATAGCCGGGCAGGTCGACCAGATACAGCTCCGGCCCCTGGGTGAAGAAGTTGATCTCCTGGGTGCGGCCCGGCGTGTTCGACGCCCGCGCGATCCCCTTGGTGCCGGTGAGGGCGTTGATCAGGCTCGACTTGCCGACGTTGGAGCGGCCGGCAAAGCAGACCTCGACCCGGTCGGCATCGGGCAGGCCGTTCATCGCGACCACGCCTTTCAGGAATTCGGTCTCGCCGGCAAACAGCTTGCGGCCTTTTTCGGCGGAGAGGTCATCCGGCGCGTCGGCCAGGGAAAATTGCATCTGCATCACAATACCTTTACCGCGTCGCCAAGGCGGATCCCGCCGCCGCGCACCACTTCGGCGTAGACAGAGAAATCCTGGTGGCCCCAGTTGTCTTTCAGGACCTTCAGCGTATCGGCGTCGCGTTCGCCGGTTTCGGGGTTGGCGGTGGTGGCCAGGCAGCGCACCACGCGCTCGCGGACCGCAAAAACGGCCTCGCCGATCTGCACTTCGCGGCCCAGCCAGTCGTTTTCGGCCCAAGGCTCACCCAGGTCGAACCAGATGTTGCCGCGCCAGCGCAGCGGCGACAGGCCGTGGCCGATGGCCTGTTCCACCGCGCGGTGGGAAGCCCAGTTGCACAGGGTGACAGAGGGGAAACCGGTGTCGGTCATGCCGCGGCCCGGCACCCGGATGATGCGGGCTGAGGCGCGGGCGGTACCGGGCAGCAGCGGCTTTTCCCAATCGAGAAAGCGCTGCAGGTCCGCCGGGTTTTCGGGGTCAAACGTGATTTCGGACCGCTGGGGGTGGGTCAGCGTGAGAAGCCCGGTGGCGTCATCCAGCCGCGCATTGATGGCCATCAGGGCAGGGGACTGCGACCCGCGGGAGAAGTTCCCGCAGACCACCCATTTGCTGCCGTCGGCCTTGGACTGTTCGTTTGCAACCGCCCAAACGCGGTCGCCGGGCATGGTCTGCCCGGCGCTCACGGTGGTTTTTTCCAGTGCCTCCCGCCCGTGCGATTTGAGCGGGTGGCGCCAGATGCCGGTGACCGCGTGGGTCATTCCTTCTCAGCCTTCGGCTTCTTCTTGAAGCTCGACTTGATGTTGCCGAACACGTCCGGCTTGTAGCCGTGGCTGCGCATGATCAGGTACTGCTGGGTGAAGGTGATCGTGTTGTTGGCGATCCAGTAGACCACCAGGCCGGAGGCAAAGCCGCCGAGCATGAACATGAACACCCAGGGCATCCAGGCAAAGATCATCTGCTGGGTCGGGTCGGTGGGCGCCGGGTTCAGCTTCTGCTGCAGCCACATCGAGATGCCGAGCAGGATCGGCAGGATGCCGATGAAGACCAGCGCCAGGATGCTTTCCGGTGCCGGGGGCGCGATCGGCAGCAGGCCGAACAGGTTCATGATCGAGGTCGGATCCGGCGCGCTGAGGTCCTGGAACGGGCCGAAGAAGGGCGCATGGCGCAGCTCCAGGGTGACAAAGATCACCTTGTAGAGGGAGAAGAAGATCGGGATCTGGATCAGGATCGGCAGGCAGCCCGCGGCGGGGTTCACCTTTTCCCGCTTGTAGAGCTCCATCATCTCCTTCTGCATCTTCTGGCGGTCGTCGCCGGCGCGCTCCTTGAGCTTCTCCATCTCCGGCTGAAGCTCTTTCATCTTGGCCATGGAGGCATAGGATTTATAGGCCAGCGGGAACACCAGGATCTTGATCACCACGGTCAGGCCGATGATCGCCCAGCCCATGTTGCCGATCAGCACGTTCAGATTGTGCAGCAGCCAGAACATCGGCTTGGTCAGGAAGAAGAACCAGCCCCAGTCGATCACGTCCAGGAAGCCTTCGATGCCTGCCTTTTCGTAGCCGCGGATGGCCTCCCATTCCTTGGCGCCGGCAAACAGCATGGTGGTGGCGTCAGCGGACTGCCCCGCGGCCACGGTCACGGTCGGCAGCACGATGTCGGTCTGGTAGATCTCGCGGCGCTCGTCGAATTTGGCGATCGAGCGGAAGGCCTGGCCCGGTTCCGGGATCAGGGTCGACATCCAGTAGTGGTCGGTGAAGCCGATCCAGCCGTTCTCTGCGACCTGGCGGACCTCGGCCCGGGAGCCGTCGCGCGGATCGGGCTCGAAATCCGTCATGTCGTCGTAATCGGTCTCGGCCAGCTCGCCGTCGGACATGCCGACCAGGCCTTCGTGCAGGATGAAGAAATTCTTCAGGCCCGCAGGCTGGCCGTGGCGGGCCAGGGTGCCGTAGGGCGCCAGGGACACGCTGCCGCCGGAGGCGTTGGCCACCGATTGGGTGACCGAGAACATGTAATCCTCATCCACCGCGATGGTGCGGGAGAAGGTGAGGCCCTTGCCGTTGTCCCAGGTGAGCGTCACCGGGCTGTCCGGGGTCAGGGCGGCGTCTGCCGGGGCGGACCAGATGGTGTTGGCGCCCGGCACGTCCTCCAGAGACAGGCCGGCGCCCGGAGCCCAGCCGTAGAGCGCGTAATAGGCGCCGGCCTCGCCCACGGGTTTCAGCAGTTTGACGATCGGGGAGTTGCGGTCCAGCGTCTCGCGGTAGTCCTTCAGCGACAGATCGTCGATCCGGCCGCCCTGCAGCGAGATGCTGCCGGCCATCCGCGGCGTGTCGATGGCCACGCGCGGCGCATCCGGGGCTTCGGCGCCTTCCGGGGCGGTTTCTGCCACCGCATCTGCCGAAGCGCTGGGGGCCAGCGCGGCGTCTCCCGCAGGGGCGGTGCTGCTGATCGCGGTTTCCGGCGCCTGTTCGGGTTCCGGGGGCGGGAAGAAAGTATACCACCCGAGGATCACCAGAAAGCTGAGCACGGTTGCGAGAATAAGATTTTTGTTCTGATCGTCCATTGGGGACTGCCACCTCGTGTAGGGAAGGACACGTGGGGTTCAACAGAGGTGGGCCGCAAAGGTCAAGCAGAATCGCGGCGGGCGGGGGCGGCATCGGGCCCCGGTGCGGCAGAAACTCCGGGGAATTGCGCAGATTTGGGGGGCAGGGGGGGCGGGGGCGGAGGTCCGGGGGCGGGGGCGGAGGTCCGGGGCTGGTTTTTGGGGTCAGGGGGTCTGGCGGCCGATGACCGGGGCATCCTGCAGCTTGGCCTCATGCGCGGTGATCCAGTCCAGGGTCTGGTCAAACGGCATCGGGCGGCCGATGCCGAAGCCCTGCACATGGCCGCAGCCCAGCTGCGCCAGCAGCGCATGCTCGCCCGCGGTTTCCACCCCTTCGGCCAGGGTGTCCAGCTCCAGCCGTTCGGCCATGGTCAGGATCGCGGAGATCAGTTTCTGCTGTTCCGGGTCCTGATCCGCTTTCATCACAAAGGAGCGGTCGATCTTGATGCGCGAGATGTTGAACCGGCGCACCGCGGCGATCGAGGCATGGCCGGTGCCGAAGTCATCGAGGTCGATGTGGCAGCCCAGCTCGCTGAGGGCCAGGATGTTGCGGGTGACCACATCGTCGGGCTGATCGGTCATCACGGTTTCCAGAATTTCCACGCACAGGCGCTCGGGCGGCAGTTCGAACCGCTCAAGCTCCCACTTGATGCGTCCGGCAAGGCCGGGATTTCGCAATTCCTGGGTGGCGAAATTCACCCCGACGCACGGCACATGCACGCCTGCCGCATCCCAGGCCTTGATGGCAACCAGGGCGTTGTAGAGCATCACCTGGCTCAGCCGGTCCATCAGCCCGGTCTCTTCCAGTGCGGGCAGGAACGTCGACGGCGGAATCAGCCCCTGCACCGGATGCGACCAGCGCGCCAGCGCCTCGAACCCCGACACCCGGCCGGTATCGGTGCAGATCTGCGGCTGGAACCAGGCCTGGATCTGCCCGGCTTCCAGCGCTGCCGCGGCTTCCTCGCGCAGGTTGGCGCGGCGGCCGCCGTAGCCGGTCATGTCCGCCGAAAACGCGCGGATGCCGCCGGGGCCGTTGCTGTGTGCCTCGGACAGGGCGGCAGCCGCGGCGCTGATCCATTCGGCGGCGCTGCCGTCCGGTGCCCGGTTGCGCTGGCAGAAGCCGATCGAGGAGGTCATGTAGACCGTGGTGCCATCCAGCGGCACCGGTTCCTCGGCGGCGGTCTGCATCCGCCCGGCCAGCTGGATGCACAGTTCCAGGTCCAGCTGCAGGGTCGGCGCCAGGCAGACGGCAAACCGGCTGTCGCCGATCCGGGCAATTGTATCGTTCTGGCGCAGGACCGACAGAACCTGCGTCCCGCAATGCTGCATGATCCGGTCGGCGGCTTCCTGGCCGTGCCGGTCCGCCAGTTCCTTGTATTCGTCCAGTTCCAGGATGAAGATGGCGGAACGCAGGTCTGAATCGGCGCATTCCCCGTAAATCCGGGCGGTCTCGTGCTCGAACCCGTCGCGCAGCATCATGCCGGTGATGCTGTCGCGCGGCAGCCCGCCGCCGCCCAGTTTGCCGAACCCGCCGGCGGCGGCAATCAGAATGGGCAGGCCAAGCGCCACCGACAGCAGCGCAACCTCGCCGCCGAGCCAGTAGGTGGCCAGGGTCAGGGCCGGCAGGAAGGCAAGCACCGGCGGCCCGAAAAGGGCGGGGGCAAGGGATTGCCGGAGCCGTGCCAGGAGACCTGATCCCGTGTTTTTCATTCTCAGACCTTTCGTCTGCCGCAAGTCATTCCGGCATGAGACTAAGGCGCTGATCTAACCCGGGAGTTAACGCGGCCAGGGAATTCCCGGTATTTCCGGCCCGGAAGCGGGATTCTTCGGCTGCAAACCGGCAGAACCGGCCGGTTTCCGGATCCAGCCGAGGCAGGGCCCGGCATTCGTCAGCGCCCGGAACACCGCTGGCGGCGGCCGGGCTGTTTGATTCCCGCTGGCCGCGGGACAGGCCGGAGCGCGCGGCCGATTTGCATTCCTGACCTCTTTCCGCTGAGCGGGTTTTGTTCTATGCCCTCCTCCATGACAGTTGACCTTGACGACATCCACCCGCTCTTTGCCGGAGCGCCCGGCTCCACGGAGTTCCGCAAGCTGCGCAAGCGCATCGTGCGCCAGGCGCGCGAGGCGGTTGAGCAATACGGCATGATCGAGCGCGGCGCCAAATGGCTGGTCTGCCTTTCCGGCGGCAAAGACAGCTACACGCTGCTGGCAGTCCTGCACGAGCTGCAGTGGCGCGGCCTGCTGCCTGTCGAGCTGCTGGCCTGCAACCTCGACCAGGGGCAGCCCGGCTTTCCGGCGACGGTGCTGCCGGAGTTCCTCGAGAAGATGGGTGTGCCGCACCGCATCGAATACCAGGATACCTATTCGGTCGTCATGGACAAGGTGCCGCAGGGGCGGACCTACTGCTCGCTGTGTTCCCGCCTGCGCCGCGGCAATCTCTACCGCATCGCGCGGGAAGAGGGCTGCTCGGCGGTTGTGCTCGGCCATCACCGGGATGACATTCTGGAAACGTTCCTGATGAATCTCTTCCACGGGGGGCGGCTTGCGACCATGCCGCCGAAGCTGGTGAATGAGGAAGGCGATCTCTTTGTTTACCGTCCGCTTGCCCATGTTGCCGAGCAGGATTGCGAGCGGTTTGCACAGGCGATGAACTATCCGATCATTCCCTGCGACCTGTGCGGCAGCCAGGACGGGCTGCAGCGGCAGCAGGTGAAGCAGATCCTTGACGGCTGGGAAAAGAACAGTCCCGGGCGCCGCCAGGTGATGTTCCGGGCGTTGATGAATGCGCGGCCCTCGCATCTGCTGGATCCCAAGCTCTGGGATTTCGCAGGGCTTGCCCTGGACAAGGATGCTGCGCTCCCTGCCGACGGCGTGTTCAGGCTGCCATCGTGATCAAAGCCGGACCCTCCGGAGCCCGGTGATCCAGGGGTCAGGCCCGGGGCAGAGCTCAGCACCGGCAGGCAGGCCCGGTCGTTTCCGGTTTTCCCAGCGGCAGGAGCATTCCCTGCCGCCAAGGCGCGGCGATGGGGCCTGTTCTCCACCGCGGGGGCTGCGGCCGCACGGTGCTCAGGCACCGATGGAAGGCCGTGCCCGGGCTTGCCAGGCTGTTTTGGGAGTGCCGCCTGCCAGCCTTGCCTGAGCGGCGCTGACCGGCCGGCTCCGCGGCCGATGGCGGCGTTCAGAGAAAACCGAGGCTGTGGCGCAGGTCGCTGACCGGTCCGCTTTTATCGTTCAGATCCAAGCGGTCCTCGATCCCCTGCAGATGCCGGTCCATAAGGGCCGCCGCGTCATCTGCGCGGCCGTCCAGAACGTAATCCGACAGCAGGCGGTGCTCGTCGATTTCGCATTTGTCCGGTTTCGATTTCTCGTAGATCGCCACAATCAGCGAAGAGCGCGCGATGAGTTCGCGGATGAAGCCGGCCATGATCGGGCTGTCCGCCTGATCGGCAAGCAATTGGTGATACCGGCTGCAGCGGCGGATGACGCGCGCGGTGTCGCCTGCTTCCCTGGCGGCATGTTCGCCATGCAGGTGTGCGGTGAGCGCCTCCCGCATCGGCGGATTGCGCCGTTCGGCGGCACGGCGGATGAGATGCCCTTCGATGACCCGCCGGGCGCGGAAGACTTCGCGGGCTTCCTCGACTGACGGGCGGCAGACAAAGGCGCCGCGGTTTGCCACCAGTTCAATGACATGGTCGGCCGCCAGCCGCGACAGCGCCGTGCGGATGCGGGTCCGGCCGACGCCGAACAGATCGCACAGCTCGTCTTCCTTCAGATGGGTGCCGGGCACCAGCCTGTGATCGACGATGGCGTCGAAGATGCGCGAGTAGATCAGGCCGCTGTCAATCCGGGCAGGGCTGCCCGAATCAGCCTCTCCAGAGTTCGTTTCCGTCCCGTTCCGAGCTTTCATGGCCTGTCCTTTCTGAGCGGATGCCGTGCGGCAGGACACGGGGGGCATTGTCCCTGATACCGTACCATCCGCCGGAAACGTATACCTTTTTTGTCCGGAAACAAAAAGGTTGAATGTATACGATCATTGTATACGATAATTGTTAGCACTGCCGCAAGAAGCAGGCGAACCCAAACACAACACGGAGATAGACATGACCTTCACATCCCGACTCAAAGCCGGATTGGCGGCAGGCGCCCTGGCGGCTGTCCTGGCCGGGGCCGCGGGCGCCAATACGCTGCGGATGGCAGATTCAACCGATATCGCGGCGATGGACCCGCATTCGATGACCGAAAGCAACACCATCGGTTTCCTCAACCACGTCTACGAGGGGCTGGTGCGCTACAACCAGGATCTCGAGGTTGAGCCGGCGCTTGCGACCTCCTGGGAATTCATCGAGCCGACGCGCATCCGCTTCACGCTGCGCGAGGGGGTGACGTTCCACAACGGCAATGCGTTCACGGCGGACGACGTCGTCGCGTCGCTGGAGCGCGCGGCGCATGACAGCTCGCCGGTGAAAAGCAACATTCCCGGCATGGAAGCGGTCGAGAAGGTTGATGACTATACCGTGGACATGGTGCTGGCGGGGCCGGATCCCATCGTTCTGAACTACCTGACGAACATGCTGATCCTCGACCGGGAGTGGATGGAGGAGCATGGCGCCCTGATGCCGGCCGATGTGCGCAGCGGCCGCGAGAATTATGCCGTGGCAAATTCCAACGGAACCGGGCCGTTCAAGCTGGAAAGCCGCCAGCCCGACGCCCGCACCGTTCTGACGGTGCATGAAGGCTGGTGGGATGAGCCGCAGCACAATCTGACCCGTATCGAATTCAGCCCGATCAGCTCGGATGCGACGCGGATTGCGGCGCTTTTGTCCGGTGAGCTGGATTTCATCACGCCGGCACCGCTGCAGGATGTCGAGCGCATCGACCGTTCCGACGGCGCATCGGTCATTATGATGCCTGCGCTGCGCACCATCATGCTGGGCATGAACCAGAAGGACACACTGCACAACTCCAACCTGACCGACCGGAACCCGCTGCAGGACCGCCGCGTGCGCGAAGCCCTGTGGCGCGCGATCGACATGGAGCTGATCCGCAAGAAGATCATGCGCGACCGGTCCCGCAACGCAGCGCTGCTGGTGGCACCGCCGGTGCCGGGCTACGACGAGGCGCTGGACGTGCTGACGCCGGCTGATCCGGCCGCGGCCAAGGCGCTGCTGGCCGAAGCCGGCTACGGCGACGGGTTCGAGGTCGGGCTGGACTGCCCCAACGACCGCTATGTCAATGACGAGGAAATCTGCCAGGCGATCACCTCGATGTGGTCGCGGATCGGCGTCACTGCCAAGCTGACGGCGCAGACCAAGTCCAAGCATTTCGAGAAGCTGCTGGCGGGATCGTCGGACATCTACATGATGGGATGGGCAACGCTGCCGATGCTGGACAGCTACAGTGTGCTGTCGTCGCTGCTGCACACGCCGAATGACCGGATGGGCGCCTGGAACCCGGGCCGCTATTCCAACCCGGACATCGACGCGCTGACCTCCAAGGTGGCGGTCGAGCTCGACCCGGAAAAGCGCACCGCGATGATGAGCGAGGCGCTGAAGATTGCCCGCGATGACGTGGCGATCATCCCGCTGCATCAGCAGCCGCTGGCCTGGGCGGTGCGCGATGGCGTCGATCTGCCGATCACCGCCGACAACAAACCCCGGCTTTGGTACGCGAAGATCAACTGATCCTCCCCGCCTGGCGGACTTGCGCTCTGCTGCGCGCAGGTCCGCCTTTTTCCCAAGGCCCACAGCCGACAAATGGAGGACCCTCCAATGATCGCTTTCATTCTGAAGCGGCTGATCCAATCGGTCATCGTGATGCTTGCCGTTGCTTTGATCGCCTTTTCGATGTTCCGTTTCATCGGTGATCCGGTGAACAGCATGCTGCCGGAAAACGCCTCCGCCGAAGACCGGCAGGAGTTGCGCGGACAGCTTGGCCTCGACCAGCCTGTGACAGTCCAGTTCACGCGCTTTGTGACCGGCGCGGTGCAGGGCGACTTCGGCATTTCCTACCGCAACAAACGCCCGGTGGCCGAAATGATCGCCGAGCGCCTGCCCGCGACGCTGGAGCTGGTGCTTGCCGCTGCCGTCTTTGCCCTGCTGCTGGGGGTGCCGATGGGCATCTATGCCGCGCTTCATCCAAAGGGGGTGCTGAGCAACCTGCTCAATGTCGTCTCGCTGATCGGCATATCGGTGCCAACCTTCGTGACCGGCATCCTGCTGATCCTGATCTTCTCGGTCTGGCTGAACTGGCTGCCGTCGTTCGGGCGCGGGGACACGGTGCAGATCGGCTGGTGGAGCACCGGCTTCCTGACCGTCAACGGGCTGAAATCGCTGGTCCTGCCGGCGGTGATGCTGGGTTTGTTCCAGGTCACGCTGATCATGCGGCTGGTGCGGGCCGAGATGATGGAAGTGCTGCGCTCGGATTTCGTGCGGTTCGCCCGCGCCCGCGGCCTGACCAACAGGGCGGTGAATTTCGGCCATGCGCTCGGCAACACGCTGATGCCGGTGATCACCATTGTCGGCCTGCAGCTGGGATCGATGATCGCCTTTGCGATCATTACCGAGACCGTATTCCAATGGCCGGGCATGGGGCTGCTGTTCATCCAGGCCGTCAGCTTTGGCGACATTCCGGTGATGTCCGCCTACCTGGTGATGGTCGCGCTGGTCTTCGTGACGATCAACATGGTTGTCGATCTTCTTTACTTTGCAATTGATCCGCGCCTTTCGGTGCGGGCGTGAGGGAGACTAAACATGGCTCTTGAAGCATTCCCCCAATCCCGTCTCGCAGCGATCCTGAAAAGCGATCTGTTCTACCGCTTCCGCACCTCCTATGTGACCGTGATTGCCTCGGCCGTCACCCTGTTCATCCTGCTGGCGGCGCTGCTGGCGCCCTGGATTGCGCCGCATGACCCGTTCGATGTCTCCACATTGAGCCTGTGGGACAGCGAATTGCCGCCGGTGTGGGCGGAAGGCGGCGACCCGCGGTTCATCCTCGGCACCGACAACCAGGGGCGCGATGTGCTGTCGGCCATCCTTTACGGGTCGCGCATCTCCCTCGCGGTCGGCTTCGTCAGCGTGGCGCTGGCGATGGTGATCGGCATCGTGGCCGGCCTGGTCAGCGGTTACTTCGGCGGCACCGTCGACGCGGTTTTCATGCGCATCGCCGACGTGATGCTGAGCTTTCCGACCATCCTGGTGGCGCTGCTGGTCAGCGGCATCGTCCGCGGCGCGCTGCCGCGGGAGATGCATGACAGCGCGGCCCTGATCGTGCTGGTCTTTGCCATCACCGTCACCACCTGGGTGCAATACGCGCGCACGGTGCGCAGTTCGACCATGGTCGAGCGCCGCCGCGAGTATGTCTATGCCGCGCAGCTGGTCGGACGGCGGCCGCTGGCGATCCTGTTCCGCCACATCCTGCCGAACGTGATGGGTCCGGTGCTGGTGATCGCGACGATCAACCTGGCGATGGCGATCCTGATCGAGGCGACCCTGTCGTTCCTCGGCGTCGGCATGCCACCCACCAACCCGTCGCTCGGCACGCTGATCCGCGTCGGCAACGAGTATCTGTTCTCGGGCATCTGGTGGGTGGTGATCTTCCCGTCGCTGACGCTGGTGGCGCTGGTTCTGGCAGTCAACCTGCTCGGCGACTGGCTGCGCGACGCCCTGAATCCCAAGCTGCGCTGAAAGGAATGACGATGAATACCACGACCTTCCCCAAATCGCCGCTTCTGAGTGTGCGCGGCCTGTCGATCTGCTTTGACACACGGCACGGGCCGCTGCGTGCGGTCGATGGCATCAGCTTTGATCTCGCCCCCGGCGAAATCCTGGGCATGGTGGGCGAGTCGGGCGCTGGCAAATCGCTGACCGGCACCGCGATCACCGGCTTGCTGGAGCGGCCCGGCCGCATCGACCGCGGCGAAATACATTTTGAGGGGCAGCGCATCGACACGCTGTCCGCGGAAGAGATGCGGCGGCTGCGCGGGCGCAAGATCGGCGCGATCTTTCAGGATCCGCTGACCAGCCTCAATCCGCTGATGACGGTGGGCCAGCAGCTGACCCAGACCATCCGCACCCACCTGAATCTGGACCGGGCGGCGGCGCGGGCGCGGGCCATCGCCTGTCTGGCCGAGGTCGGCATTCCGGCCCCGGAAGCCCGGGTTGACCAGTATCCGCACCAGTTTTCCGGCGGCATGCGCCAGCGGGTGGTGATCGCGCTGGCGCTCTGCGCCGAACCCTCTCTGGTGATCGCCGATGAGCCGACAACGGCGCTGGATGTTTCGATCCAGGCGCAGATCCTGGATCTGCTCAAGCGGATGTGCCGGGAGCGCGGTGCGGCGGTGATCCTGGTGACCCATGACATGGGGGTGATCGCCGAGACCGCCGACCGCG
Organism: Leisingera thetidis; assembly: GCF_025857195.1. NCBI lineage: Bacteria > Pseudomonadati > Pseudomonadota > Alphaproteobacteria > Rhodobacterales > Roseobacteraceae > Leisingera > Leisingera thetidis. Next base: position 307,835 of record NZ_CP109787.1, read on the forward strand.
TTGCGGTGATGTACTCGGGCCGGGTTGTCGAGCTTGGCCCGGTGGAGAAGGTGGTGCGCGATCCGCGCCACCCCTACACCAAGGGGCTGATGCAATCGATCCCGCGCGTCGGTTCCAAAGCCAAGCGGCTGACCCAGATCAACGGTGCCATGCCGCGGCTGACGGACCTGCCAACGGGCTGTGCGTTCCACCCCCGCTGCCCGCGGGCCTTTGCCGAGTGCAGCAGCACCAAGCCGGCGCCTCAGCCGGTCAAGGGCGGCCACGTCGCCTGCCACCTTTACCAGGGAGAACCGGCATGACCTTGCACGCTACCGGGTCCGAACCCCTCGTGTCCCTGCGGGGGCTGTCGAAAACCTTTGATCTGTCGCCGCCGCTGCTGAACCGGCTGATTGAGCGCAAGGGCCATCGTCATCTGCGCGCAGTCGACGGGCTCAACATCGACATTCCGCGCGGCAAGACCTTCAGCCTGGTCGGCGAGTCCGGCTGCGGCAAGTCGACGGTCGCCAAGCTGGTGGTTGGTCTGCATGCCGCCACCTCGGGGGAGATCCGCTTTGACGGCACCGATCTGACCGCGCTGCCGGCGGCTGCGCGGGGCGACTTCCGCCGCCGGATCCAGATGATTTTCCAGGATCCCTATGCCAGCCTGAACCCGCGCTGGCGGGTGCGGGATATCATTGCCGAGCCGCTGCGCAGCTTCGGCATCACCGGAAGCCGCGAAGAGGAGCAGGCCGAGGTCGGGCGGCTGCTGGAGATGGTCGGTCTGTCGGCCCGCGACGGCGAGAAATTCCCGCATGAGTTTTCCGGCGGCCAGCGCCAGCGGATCTCGATCGCGCGGGCGATCTCGTCGCGGCCGGAGTTCCTGGTCTGCGATGAGCCGACATCGGCGCTGGACGTGTCGGTGCAGTCACAGGTGCTGAACCTGATGCGGGACCTGCAGGACGAGCTGGGGCTGACATATCTGTTCATCAGCCACGATCTGGCTGTGGTGGATTTCATGTCGGATTACGTGGGCGTGATGTATCTCGGTCGCCTGGTTGAGGCCGGTCCGGCCGAGCGGATCTTTGCGGCTCCGGAACACCCTTATACGCAACTGCTGATGGACACGGTTCCGGATATCAGCCTGGGACGGCGCGACCGGGCGCCTGCAATCGGCGAAGTGCCGAACCCGATCACCCCGCCGCCGGGCTGTTCCTTCAACCCGCGCTGCACGCTGGCCACGGCACGCTGCCGCGAGCAGTCCCCGGAACTGGCCGCCCGCAGCGGCGGCACCGTCGTCGCCTGCCATGCCGTCACCGGCGGGCAGGAGGCAGGGCAGCGCCCCGGCGCAGGCAGCACCGCCGGTCCCGGCGCGGATGCGGGCGAGCGGCTGGAGACCAAAAGGGGGGCGGCCTGATGGAGTTCGATTTCGAGGCGCTGCCGCCGAAGGACCGCTACCGGCTGCTGTGCAGTTTCGTGGCGCCCCGGCCGATCGCGCTGGTGACCACCCGCAGCGAAAACGGCACGCCGAATGCGGCGCCGATGAGCTTTTTCAACGTCTTCTCACAGGATCCGCCAATCGTGATCCTGGGCATCCAGGCCCGGCCCGACGGCGCGGAGAAGGAAACGATGCGCAATATCCGGCGGTCGCAGGAGTTTGTCGTCAACCTGTGCGACATGGCCATTGCCCAGCAGATGGTGGACTGCGGCATCAGTTTTCCGGATGATGTGGACGAGGTCGCACTGACGGGTCTCAGCCATGCGCCGTCGCTCAAGATCGGGCCCGGGCGGGTGGCGGAGTCGCCTGCGTCGATGGAATGCCGGGTGTCGCAGATCATCGATTACCCGCGCCGCGCCATCGTTCTGGGCGAGGTGGTGCAGATGCATGTGCGCGACACGTGCCTCGACGCGGCTGGGCGCTATGTCCGGCCCGAGGCCTATCAGCCGGTCGCGCGGCTGCATGCGGATAACTACATCGTATCGGACCGGCAGTTCGAGCTGACCGCAACCGATTCACTGACTGCTGCAACGGGGAGCTGAGGCGCATATGACCGGCGATATACTTCTGAGAAATCTGCGCCCGTTTGGGGCGGACCCAGCCGACATGCTGATCGAGGGCGGGCGCATTGTGCAAACCGGCCCGGATCTGCCGGCCCGGCCCGATGTGCCGGAGGAGGACTGCGGCGGGGCGATCCTGCTGCCCGGGCTGGTGGAGGCCCATACCCACCTGGACAAATCCCTGTGGGGCATGGGCTGGCGCCCGCATCAGGCGGGGCCGAGTCTGCGCGACAAGATCAATACCGAACGCCGCCTGCGCCGGGAGTGGAACATCGATGCGCACCGCCAGTCGATGCGGCAGGCGCTGCTGTCGCTGGGCCACGGCTCGACCGCGATCCGCAGCCATGTGGATGTGGACACCGAAACCGGCCTGGCCGGCATCGAAGGCGTTGCGCGCACCCGCAGCGAACTGGCCGGGCTGGTTGACATCGAGATCGTCGCCTTTCCGCAGTCCGGGCTGATGACGCGGCCCGGCACGCTGGAATTGCTGGATGCGGCGCTGCGCGGGCCGGCGGATGTGGTCGGCGGCCTTGACCCCTGCGGCATGGATTCCGACCCGAAAGGGCACCTCGACGCGGTTTTCGCTCTGGCTGAAAAGCACGGAAAGCCCATCGATATCCACCTGCACGAACCCGGCGAACTGGGGGCGTTCAGCATGGAAATGATCATTGAACGCACCCGCGCACTGGGAATGCAGGGGCGGGTGACAGTCAGCCATGCCTTTTGCCTGGGCATGCCCGACCGCGACCGCGCCCGCGCGCTGGTGGCGCAGCTGGCGGAGGTGCAGATCCACATCGCGACGGTTGCGACCCCGTTCCGGCCGGTGCCGCTGGCGGAGGATCTGCGGGCGGCGGGGGTGACGCTTTGCGCAGGGTCCGACGGCATCCGCGATACCTGGGGCCCCTATGGCAACGCCGACATGCTGGAACGCGCCATGCTGCTGGGGCAGCGCAACAACCTGCGCTCCGACAGCGATGTCGAGCATGCCCTGTGGTGCTGCTCCTGGGGCGGCGCCAAGGTCATGGGGCTCGAGGATTACGGGCTCGAAACCGGCTGCCAGGCGGATCTGGTGCTGGTCGAGGCTGAGACCGTGCCCCATGCGGTGGTTGCGCACCCGCCGCGCAAGCTGGTGCTGAAGGCGGGCCGCATCGTTGCCCGCGAGGGCCGCAGCCTGCGGGAGGCGCCGTGATGGCGGCGGGCAGGGAGCAGGGCCGTACCCTGATGACCGCCGACTGGGTGGTCGGCCATGAAGACGGCCAGCATGTGCTACTGCCGCGCGGCGAAGTCGTGTTCGAGGATGGCGCCATCCTGTTTGCCGGGCACGGGTTCGAAGGCGAGGTGGCCCGGCGCATCGATTGCGGCCGCGCGCTGATCGGGCCGGGATTCATCGACCTCGATGCGCTGTCGGATCTCGACACCACGGTTCTGGGCCTCGACAACCAGCCGGCCTGGAAGAAGGGCCGCATCTGGCCGCAAAGCTACATGGAAAAAGGCCCGCGCGAGATGTACGCGCCGGAGGATCTGCGCTGGCAGAAGCATTATGCCTTTACCCGGCTGATCCGCAACGGCATCACCACCGCGCTGCCGATCGCCTCGCTGTTCTACCGCGAGTGGGGCGAGACCTGGGACGAATTCGCCGGCGCGGCAGAGGCCGCAGAGGAGCTTGGCCTGCGGGTCTATCTGGGTCCCGCCTACCGCAGCGGCAATACCTATGTCGCCGAAGATGGCAGCATCGGATTCCATTTCGACGAGGAGCGGGGGCTTCAGGGCCTCTCTGATGCGGTGCGCTTTTGCGAGCGCTTTGAAGGCCGTGCCGGGGGGCTGGTCCGGACCATGCTGGCCCCGGACCGGATTGAAACCTGCACCGAAGCACTGCTGTCGCGGACCGCACAGGCGGTGCGGGATCTGGATGTGCCGGTGCGGCTGCATTGCTGCCAGTCCGCCTTTGAATACCAGAGCGTCGTGCGGATGCATGGCAAGAGCCCGCCGGAATGGCTGCGCGACCTTGGTTTTCTGTCGCCGCGGGCGATCCTGCCGCATCTGACCTTCCTGTCGGGTGTCAACGGCATCGAATACGAGGCGCCGGACCTTGAGATCCTGGCAGAGGGCGGCGCGGCGCTGGCGCATTGCCCGCTGGTGATGGCGCGCAGCGGTGCGGTGCTGCGATCCTTTGCGCGTTACCGCGATGCCGGTCTGACCATTGGCATGGGGACCGACACCCATCCCCCGGACATGATCCTGAACATGCAACTGGGGCTGATCACCGCCCGGATGGCCGACAGCAATCCGCAGGCGGTCAGTGCCGCCGACATGTATGATGCCGCGACCCTTGGCGGCGCCAAGGCACTGGGCCGCAGCGACCTGGGCCGCCTTGCCCCCGGTGCGCGGGCCGACATCACGGTTATCGGCCTGGACGATCCCGCCATGGGGCAGGTCATCGACCCGATCCAGACGGTTCTGCTGAACGGCTCCGGCCGCGACGTGCGCACGGTGGTGATCGACGGCCGCATCGTCCTGCAGGACGGAGACATTCCCGGCGTCGACCACGGCGCGCTGCGGGCGGGTGCGCAAAGCCGGTTTGACGGGCTGGTGGCGCAATACCCCGACCGGACCTTTGGCCATCCGCCGGTGGAGGAAATCTTTGCCCCGGCCTATCCGCTGCGGAAGGCGCCTGCATGACCAGCATCCTGATCCGCCACGCCACCGCCCTGACCGTTGACGCGGACCGCCGGGTGATCGAGGACGCCGCCATCGCCATCGAGGGCGACCGGATCGCTGCAATCGGGCGCGACGCCGAGCTGGCGCCGCTGGCCGATGCCGCGGCCGAGGTGATCGACGCCACCGGCATGGCTGCGATCCCCGGGCTGATCGACAGTCACGCCCACGCCGGGCACGGGCTTGTCCGGGCGCTTGGGGCCGGCGACACCGAGGCCTGGTTTCAGGCCTGCGAAACGCTGTATGCAGGCGGAACCGATGTTGCCTTCTGGGCCGCCGAGGCCCGGCTGACGCTGCTGGAACGGCTGATGGCCGGGGTCACCACCTGTGTCACGCTGCTGGGCGGCGGGGCGGATATCTACCGCAGCGATGATCCGGCCTTTGGCGATGCCTATTGCGCCGCGGTGCGCGAAAGCGGGCTGCGCACGATGCTGGCCGTGGGACCGGGGCGCCCGCCGTTTCCCCGCCGCTACCGCGGCAGCCGCGGAACGGAGATCGACGTGGATTTTGCGCATCAGCTGGCGGTGAGCGCGGATCTGATTTCCCGGCACGACGGCATTCTGGAGACCGGAACCGGCGTCTGCCTGGTGATGCCAGTCTACGCGCCGGGCGGCGATGAGGCTGCAAGCGAGGCGGAAGTGCGCCGCATGGCGGGTGCGGTGGCGGCACTGCGGGAACAGCACAGCGTTCTGCTGACTCAGGACGGGCACCGGAACGGGTCCATCGCCTATGCCCGCGACCTTGGCCTGCTTGGCCCGCATGCCCTGCTGGCGCATTGCGTGGACCTTACCGGCGCGGATATCGCGGCGCTGGAGGAAACCGGCGCCGCGGTCGCCCACAACCCCAGCGCCATCATGTCCATTCTTGGCCGCTGCCCCGCGCCCGAGCTGATCGAGCGGGGCATCCGGGTGGCGCTTGGTTCGGATGCGGCGGCGCCGGACCGGGGCTATGACATGTTCCGGCATATGGCGCAGGCCATGCATTACCACCGCCGCCATTTTGCGGATCCTTCGGTGCTGCCGCCGGGCAAGGTGCTGGAAATGGCAACCATCGATGCGGCCCGCGCCTTGGGCCTGGAACAGGATCTCGGCTCCCTGGAGGCGGGAAAGAAGGCCGATATCGTGCTGGTGGACATGCGCAAGCCGCATCTGACGCCGCCGGACATGCCGCTGCACGCGATCACCCATTTTGCAAACGCCGCCGATGCAGACACCGTTATTGCCGACGGGCGGGTTGTTTTGCGCGGGCGTGTTTCCCGGACGCTGGACCCGCAGACCGTCATCGCCGAGGCAACAGAAGCCGCACGGGCGGCAGTAAACGCGGCCGGGCTTACGGCGCTGCGGCGCGAACCCCAAGGCCTGTGGCGCAATGTCCGAAATCCGGCAGGGACACCCCCGTTGTGAATGAGGCGGCCGCATCCGGTCCGCGCGACCGGAGCGGCAAGATGCGCGCGGGACACCGCAAGATCTTGCTGCCGTGCCCTGACAGGATGCGGCGCGGCAGGTGTACCGCAGGTAAAGCGCAGAGAGCGGACGGACGGCGCGGCGTCAGCACCGCCGGCGGGTCAGCCGGCCCTGGCCGGTCTGCTAATGCCCCGCGGCGCGGATGAGACCGGCGATGTCCGCAAAGCCGCGGGCTTCGGCGTGCTGGAGCGGAGTGACGCCGTCATAGTCAGTGATCCCGGTATCGGCTCCGGCTTCGGTCAGGGCGCGCACGGTGGCGGTGTGATCCGGCCCGCCGTCGCCCAGCACCACCGCCTCCATCAGCGCGGTCCAGCCCAGGTTGTTGACGTGGTCCAGCGGCGCGCCGCCGGCAATCAGGCGGCGGACCACCTCATGGTGGCCCAGATGGGCCGCGGCGATCAGGGCGGTGCCATCATAGACGCTGGTGACGAGGTCGGGGCGGTTGCCCAGTTCCAGCGCCAGCGAGACCAGTTCCGGATCATCCGCAACCGCGGCGATGGTGAGCACGTCATAGACGCGGTTTTCCAGCGCGTTCATGTCGGCGCCGGCCTCCGCCAGGGCCCGCAGCGCCGCATCATTGGAGGCAAAGGCGGCGACATGCGCCGGGGTCCGCCCGGCCCGGTCGCGGGCATCGGGATCCGCCCCGGCAGCGGCCAGGCGGCGGATGGCGGCGGCGTCCCCTTCCTGCGCGGCGAGGTGAAGCCCCTCGTAGCCCGCCAGATCGGCGGCGGAGGGCGGGGTCTGCGCCTGCGCGGCAGCGGCCAGCAGCAGGAGGCTCAGGAATATGCGCAGCATTGACGGGGTCCTTCTTCAGAGGCGGCCGGCCCGGGGCGGGCCGGCCGCGGTTTTTTGCAAATGGCTCACTCGGCGCCGATGGCGTCCAGGCCCGCGCGGACACAGGCGGCGTCGATGTCGCCCGAGGGCGCGCCGCCGGCACCGATGCCGCCGACCAGCGCGCCGCCGATGCGGATCGGCAGGCCGCCGGCCTGGATCACCAGCCGGCTGTCCATGTCGCGCAGCCCGTCATTCTGCGGGTTGCTGCCGATGAAACCGGCCAGGCCGGCGGTGTCGCGGCCCATGCTGGCCGAGGTGAAGGCCTTGCCGGTGCTGCTGCCGACGGTGTGCGGCCCGGCGTTGTCGGCGCGCAGGATCACCTTGGTCACGCCGCTGCGGGCGACGACGGCGACGCTGACATTGTGGCCGTCGGCGGCGCAGGCCTCAACCGCGGCCTGGGCGGCGGTCCGGGCCATCTCCAGCGGCAGGTAGGGGGCGGTCGGCAGCGCCTGCGCGGCAGCGGAAACGGGGGCCAGCAGGGCGGCGGCCAGGGTCAGTTTGCGGATCATTGCGGTTTTCCTTCTTGTCTGATGGGGGCACCCTAGCGGCAGGCCCGCGGGCCGGGTATTGGTAGGGCTTGCAGCGGTCCCGGTAGTTCTACGGAGTGCCGGGCATCTCCGGCGGCAGCCGGATCAGATCGGCGCGCGGCTGCTGGAGCAGCAATTGCCCCCCTGTTCTTCATGACCTGCCATCCCGCTGTTCAGTTCGTTTCCTGCCCTTTCAGATGCGTCCTGCAGCATGGCGACCGGCCAGCGGCGCCGCCTTCCGCGCCTTGCGGCCGAAACGAGCCATTGCCAGCCAGGGGCAGGCGAATCTGTCTTAGGCAGTGCGGCCTGCCTCACCAGCGGGAAGGTATTGGCATGATGTATTTGTTCTGTTTAATCATATATTACAAGCTATTAGAAAGAATATAATAAATAATTTGATATTTTATTTAGGACCGGTACTCTGCTTGTCATCGAATGGGCAGGAAAGGCGAGCCTATGGCACAACAGTTGAAACTGGGTCTTCTGACCCCATCCTCCAACACCATCATGGAGCCGCAATCGGCGGCGGTTCTGGCCGGGCTGGACCATGTGTCGGTGCATTTCGGGCGGTTCCGGGTGACGGAAATCTCGATGAGCGGCGATGCGCTGGGACAGTTCAAGTTCGCCCCGCAGCTGGCCGCGGCGGAGCTGCTGGCCGATGCGCGGATGGATGTGATCGCCTGGGGCGGCACCTCCGGCAGCTGGCTGGGCCGGGCCAATGACGAGGAGCTGGTGCGCCAGATCGAGGCCCGCTGCGGCGTGCCGTCGACCACCTCGACGCTGGCGCTGTTCGCCGCCTTCGAGGCGCTGGGGGTCAAGAGCTACGGGCTGGTGACACCCTATCTCACGGAAATCCAGGAGCCGATCCTGAGGAATTTCGCGGCCGAGGGATACCGCTGCACCGGCGACCGGCGGCTGGAGGATCCCGGCAACTATTCCTTTGCCGAATACGGCGAGGCGCAGATTGCCGACATGGTGCGCGAAGTGGCAGAGGGCAAGCCGGACGCGATTGCCATCCAGTGCACGAATTTCAACGGCACCCGGATCGCGCCGGCGCTGGAGGAGGAGCTGGGCATTCCGGTGCTGGACAGCGTCGCCTTCACGATCTGGCACTGCATGAAACTGGCCGGGGCGGACCCCCGCCAGGTCACGGGATGGGGGCGCCTGTTCCGCGACGGCGGGGCCTAGGCGCCGCCGTTCCGACGGTCCGGCACGGCCGCCGCAGAAGCGGCCGGCGGGGCAATTGCAATCCAACAAGGAGATGAAAATGAAGAAGACCATGCAATGGGCAACGGCTGCGGTGCTGACCGCGGCCGCCGGCGGAGCCGTGGCCGGAACCTATGATCTCAAGGTGCTGGGGCAGCCGGTGGCGACCGGGCTGATCCAGAAGAACGTGGAGCAGCCGTTCTTCGAGAACTTCGCGGAACGCTCAGGCCTGGATGCCGCCGCGGATTACAAGCCGCTGGACGTGACCGGCATCAAGGACACCGAACAGCTGCGCATCCTCAAGGCCGGGCTGTTCGACATCGTGTCGCTGCGGATGTCGCAGATATCGCGCGATGAACCGACCATCCTGGGCCTTGATCTGGTCGGGCTGAACCCGGATTACGAGACCGGCCGCAAGACGGTTGCGGCCTTTGAGGACGCGGTGGATGCGCAGCTGCAGGCCAAGTTCAACACCAAGCTGCTGGGGGTGTGGCCGTTCGGCCCGCAGGTGCTTTTCTGCAAGCCGGAAATCGGCGAGCTGAGCGATCTGAAGGGCAAGAAGGTGCGGGTCTATGACCAGAACCTGGCCAATTTCGTCGCTTCGGTCGGCGGCACCCCGGTGCCGATCGGGTTCCCGGACGTGCATCAGTCGCTGGCCCGCGGGGTGGTGGATTGCGCCATCACCGGCCCCAGCTCTGCCAACTCGGCCGGCTGGCCCGAGGTCACAGGCTACATGCTGCCGGTCGCCTTCCAGCTGGCGCTGAACGGCTATGGCATCAATCTGGACACCTACAACGCGATGGCGCCGGAGGACCAGAAGAAGCTGGAAGCCGCCTTTGACGGGCTGGTGGATGAGATCTGGGCCTATTCGGAGGAACTGTTCGATGATGCGGTGCGCTGCAATGTCGGCGACAGCCCCTGCGAGACGGTCAAATCCTATGAGCTGAAACTGGTGCCGGTCAGCGACGGCGACCGCAAGATCATCGGCAACGCGGTGACAGAGATTTCCTTCCCGGCCTGGGCGGAAGTCTGCGATGCCACCAACGCCAGCTGCTCGGCCGACTGGAAGGCTGCTCTGGGCCAGTCCAACTGATCAAGGACCGGAAGGCGGCCGCGGCGCCGCCTTCCGGCGCATCCCAAGAGGACGTCCCCCAATGAATTATCTTGCTCAGCTGGCCAGCCGCCTGTTCGGCGCTGCGCTGGTCGCTCTTTCTATTTTCGTCTCGATCGAAACCCTGTCCCGGAAACTGTTCAACTTCTCCTTTGAAGGCGCCGATGAACTGGGCGGCTACGTGCTGGCGGTCGGCTCCAGCCTCGCCTTTGCAGTGGCGCTGGTGGACCGGGCGCATATCCGCATCGACGTGCTGCACGCGCGGTTTCCGGCCCGGCTGCAGGCCATCATGGACTGGATCTCGATCGTGTCGATCGCCGGTTTCGGCCTGTTCATCCTCTATGTCGGGCGCATCGTGATCGATGACACGCTCAGCTACGGCAGCACCGCGCCGACCCCCTGGGCGACGCCGCTGATCTATCCGCAGGCGGCCTGGTACGCAGCGCTCTGCCTGTTTGCGCTCTGTGCCATCTGGCTGGCCGGCAAGGCCACGCTGATGGTGGCGACCGGCCGTCTGGGCCAGGTTTCTGCCGCCTTCCACCCGAAAGGCGCCATCGAGGAGCTCGAAGAGGAAATGAGCGACCTCGAACGCCGCTGACGGCACACCGCCGGCGGGGAGGCCGGCGGGACATTTTCCGCGAAAGGGAGAACTATGGGAATCGTATCGGTATTTGCGGGCTTCTTCAGCATGATGGGCCTGCTCCTCATGAGCTTCCCCATCGCCGTCATCATGGTGGTGCTGGGAGTGATCGGCGGGGTCATGCTGTACGGCTGGCCGCTGCTGAACTCGATGGGTCCGGTGATCTGGGGCGTGCAGAATGAGAACATCCTGACGGCGGTGCCGCTGTTCATCCTGCTGGGCGAACTGCTGCTGCGCAGCGGCATCGCCGACCGGATGTACGGCGCGCTGGCGCTGTGGCTGGGACGGCTGCCCGGCGGGCTGCTGCACACCAACATCGGCTGCTGCTCGCTGTTTGCGGCCACGTCGGGCTCGTCGGTGGCAACGGCCGCGACGGTCGGCACGGTGGCGCTGCCGGCGCTGAAGAGCCGCGGTTACGGCGCCCGCCAGGCGCTGGGCTCGCTGGCGGCAGGCGGCACGCTGGGCATCCTGATCCCGCCCAGTGTCAACCTGCTGATCTATGGCTCGCTGGCCAATGAATCGATCGGCCGGCTGTTCATCGCGGGCATCGTGCCGGGGCTGGCGCTGACGCTCTTGTTCATGGTCTATATCGCGGTGGAGTCGAAGTTCCTGCCGGGGGCCGAGGGGCAGGCCGAACAGAAGGTGCCGCTGTCCGAGCGCATCGCAGCACTTGTGCATCTGGTGCCGCCGGCGGTGATCTTTGCCATCGTCATGGGCTCGATCTATTTCGGCATCGCGACGCCGACCGAATCCGCAGCGCTTGGCGTGGTGGCGGCGCTGGCGTTTGCCTGGCGCGAGGGCAAGCTGAGCGTCGAGTTCTTCGACAACTGCTTCCGCCAGACCGCCAAGACGACGGGCATGATCCTGCTGATCATCACCGCTGCCTTCATGCTGAACGTGACGCTGGCGCTGGGCGGCATTGCGCAGACGATGACCGGATGGGTGGCCTCCTTCGGGCTGTCGCCGGCGGGCCTGCTGATGGCCTTGATCGTCTTCTACCTGTTCCTGGGCATGTTCATGGACGTGCTGTCGATGCAGGTGCTGACGATCCCGGTGGCGCTGCCGATCATCACCGCCGCGGGCATCGACCCGATCTGGTTCGGCATCTTCATCGTGCTGATGTGCGAGCTGGGCATGATCACTCCGCCGGTGGGGATGAACCTTTATGTGGTGCAGGGGGTGCGCAAGGACGGCGGGCCGTTCCGCGACGTGGTGCAGGGCGCGATCCCCTATGCGCTGATCATGGTGCTGTTCACCCTGCTGCTGATCGCGGTGCCGGATCTGGTGCTGTGGCTGCCCAATTCGATGATGGGGCACTGAGCCATGGCGGGTGATTTCTGGCGCCTTGGCGCGGGCGGCTTGAGCGATGCCTATGTTCGGCAAGAGGCCTGCCCGGTGCAGGTGATTGCAGAGCTGCGCGAGAGGATCGCGCGGCTCAACCCCGGGATCAACGCCTATGCGGCGCTGGCCCCGGACCTGGAGGCGCAGGCCGAAGAGAGCGCGGAGCGGCTGCGGCAGGGCCGGGCGCAGTCGCCGCTGGAGGGCGTGCCGGTTGCGCTGAAGGACAATCTGGTGATGCGCGGGCTGCCCGCCGCCTGGGGCGGCGAGGTGTTCGACGCGGTGCAGACCCGCGATGAGCTGCCGGTGCAGCGGCTGCGCGCTGCGGGTGCGATCCTCATCGGCAAGACAACTTGCCCGGAGTTCGCGGTGGAGGGCTATACCGCGAGCCGCACGTTCGGGGTGACGCGCAACCCGTGGAACCCGGAGCTGACGCCCGGCGGTTCCTCGGGCGGGGCGGTGGCGGCGGTCGCGGCCGGGCTGGCGGCGGCGGCGCTGGGAACCGACGGCGGCGGCTCGATCCGGCGGCCGGCCGGGCATACCGGGCTGTTCGGGCTGAAGCCTACCATCGGCGCCGTCCCCCGGCACGGCGGGTTGCCGCAGATCCTGATGGATTTCGAGGTGGCGGGACCGCTGGCGCGCTCGGCCCGCGACCTGCGGCTGATGTTCGGGGTGCTGACAGGAGCCGGTCGGGCCGACCCGGCCTCGCGCGGGCGGCTTCCGGTGTCTCCGGCGCGACGCAGTCTGAAAGTGCTGTATGTGGAGACCTTCGGGGACAACCCCTGCGACCCGGCGATCCGGCACTCCGCGCGGGCGGCGGCGGACGTGCTGGCGTCGCTGGGGCATGAGGTGACGGCGGGCCCGCTGCCGTTTGATCTGGCGCCGCTGGACCGGTTCTGGGGCAGTTTTGCGCAGATCGGGCTCGCGCATCTGGCCGCCACGGTGCCGGCGATGGCAGAGCGTGCCTCGCCGCAGTACCTGGAGATGGCGGCCCGGGGCAGCGGCATTCCGGCGCCAGACCTGTTTGCGGCGCTGGAGGAGGTGCGCAGGCTGCGCTCGTCGGTGTCGCAGGCGTTCGGGGAGTGGGATGTGATGGTGACGCCTTCGGCGGCGGCGCAGCCCTGGCCGGCCGCCGAAGCCTACCCGCCGGTGATCGACGGGCAGGCAGCCGGGCCGCGCGGCCACGCCGTTTATACCGGCTGGGTCAACGCCAGCGGCCATCCCGGGCTGGCGGTGCCGGTGCAGCCGGATGCCGCCGGGCTGCCCATTGGCATCCAGCTGGTCGGAGATCTGCACAGCGAGGACCTTCTGTTGTCGTTGGCCGAGGAAATGGAGCAGGCGGGCGGCGGCTGGCGCTGGCCGCGCTACGCGCTCGGCTGACGCCGGGCGCCGGGCCGCTGCCGCTTCCTCCGGCGGCAGCGGCCGAATTTGCTCAGGGGAAGGCGGCGGACACTTCGCCCAGGCCTTCGATCCAGCCTTTCACCCTGGTTCCGGCCTCGATATAGGGCAGGCCGTTCAATGAGCCGGTGATCGCCACATGGCCCGGCTGCAGCCCGCCGCAATGGCTGCCGGTCATTTCCGCCAGCTTGCAGAAGTTTTCAAACGCATCGCCGCCGGGCACCGGCACCGTGCCGTCCAGCACGCGGGTATCGCCGAAATCCAGCGTGGCGGTGGCGCGGGTGAGGTCCAGATCGTGCCAGTCCGCCCGTTCCGGCCCCACCACCAGCCCGCCGTTCAGCTGGTTGTCTGCCAGCCGAAGCATCGGCGAGGCGGCCTCGGCATCCGCGAGCCGGGTAAGCACCACCTCGATCACCGGCACCAGCGAGACGCAGTCCCGCAGCCGCTGGCGGTAATCAGCTGTGCCGGGCTGCGGCAGCGGGCGCAGGATCTTGAAGCCGATCTCCAGCTCGATGCCGATCCGCTCGCCCTCCGGCGCGGGGAAGCTCTGCCCTGAGGGCCGGATGTCCGCCGCATAGATTGGCGCCATGATCACCGGCTGGCCCGGCTTGCACGCCACCTTGAAAGCGCCGGCAGGGCCGAAGCGCCGGGCAAGCGTCTGCTGAACCTGGTAGGCTTCGGCGGCGGTGACTGGCCCGGAACGGTCGAAGCTCAGGTCCGTTTTGGGGCCGCTTTCGCGGCTGCGGATCAACGCGGCGGCCAGCGCCTGTGCCTTGTCTGTAAGGGAGTCTGTCATGTTTGCCTTTCTGGTTTCCGGCTGCAGCCGTGGGGATTTGATTAGTGATACGATTGGGGGCACTGCGTTGATAAGCCGGGACAAACAGCTTAATTGACCCGGCAGGACGCAGATGCGTAAATGTCAGCGTGCCCCGGTGTGCCCGGGGCCGGAACAGGGAAGACACGGTATGGATGGAAAGCCGGCGCCGAAAAAGCGCAGAGGATACAATGCCCAGGGCAAGCTGACCATCAGCCGCCTGTCCCTGCATGAACAGGTCGTCAACCAGCTGCGCGAGATGATCGTTTCGGGCATTCTGCCGACCGGCGAGAAGATCCGTTTCAATGAGCTGGCGGAGGAGCTGCAGGTGTCGCTGACGCCCCTGCGCGAGGCGCTCAAGGTGCTGGCGGGCGAGCAGCTGGTGGAACTGATGCCGAACCGCGGCGCCCGGGTGGCGCCGATCACGGTTGCGGGCACCAAGGAGCTGTTCGAGGTGATCGCGGGGATCGAGGCGCTGGCGGCAGAGCTGGCCGCGGCCCGCATCACCGACGAGCAGCTGGCCGGGCTGGAGCAGCTGCACCAGACCATGCGGGGGCATCACGAGCGCGGCGAGACCGCGCCGTATTTTGAGCTGAACCGGGAAATCCACGACAACATCGTGGCATTCGCCGGCAATGAAACCCTGCAGGAAATGCGGGCGCAGCTGGCCCGCCGGGCCGAGCGGGCGCGGTTCATTTCGGTGTCTTCCGGGCCGCACCGGATCGAGGCGATGCAGGACCACGATGAGCTGATGCAGGCGCTGCGGGCGCGTGATGCCAAGGCGGCGCATGCGGTCTGGCGGCGGCATCTGCTCAGCTCCGGCGAGGAGACCTGCCGGATCCTGAAGAACTGGGAAGCGGACCGCGAACGCGCGCAGGGCTGAAGGCCGCCGGCAAGGACACGGCGGCCGGGCAATGCGGCCGCCGTGCAGGTGCGGAGGGGCGGCGCTAGGCAGCCTGCGCACCGCGTGTGCCGGACGCGGCGTCCGCCAGGCAGTCCAGCGCCGCCTGCACGCCGCCGGACTGGTGCGGCACCCCCGCCAGCCTGAGCCCCATTTCCACGCCGCCGAGCGTGCCGGCCAGCATCAGGTCGTTGAAGTCGCCTAGGTGGCCGATGCGGAACACCCGGTCCGCCAGCCGGCCCAGCCCGTTGCCCAGCGACATGTTCAGCTGCTGATGCACCACCTTGCGGAAGGCGTCGGCGGAGTGGCCGTCGGGCATCCGTACCGCGGTAAGCGCACCGGAATAATGCTCGGGCGTGCGGCACAGAACCTCCAGCCCCCAGGCCCGCACCGCGCGGCGGGTGGCCTCGGCGTGGCGCTGGTGGCGGGCAAACACGTTGTCCAGACCCTCGGCATGCAGCCGGTCCACCGCGGCCACCAGCCCGTAGAGCAGGTTGGTGGCAGGCGTATAGGGGAAAAAGCCGGTGCTGTTGGCCTTCAGCATCTCCTCCCAGTTCCAGTAGGCGTGGCGCATGGCGCCTTCGGCGGCGGCCTTGGCCTTGGTGCTGACCGCGTTGAAGGACAGGCCGGGCGGCAGCATCAGACCCTTTTGCGAGCCGCCGACGGTGACATCCACGCCCCATTCGTCGTGCCGGTAGTCGATCGAGCCGAGCGAGGAGATCACGTCCGCCATCAGCAGGGCCGGGTGGCCTGCCGCGTCCAGCGCCTGGCGCACGGCCTGAACGTCCGAGGTGCAGCCCGTCGAGGTTTCGTTGTGCACCACGCAGACGGCCTTGATCGCGTGCTCCTTGTCGGCCTGCAGAGCTTCGGCAATGGCCGCCGTATCCGCACCGCTGCGCCAGTCGGTTGCGATCATCTGCGGCTCCAGCCCCAGCCGCTGCGCCAGCCGGAGCCAGAGCGAAGCGAACTGGCCGGTTTCGCACATCAGGACGGTGTCGCCGGGCGCCAGCGTGTTGGCCAGTGCCGCCTCCCAGGCGCCGGTGCCGGAGGCCGGGTAGATGATGACATCGCCGCGGGTCTTGAACACGGTCCTGAGGCCGGAAAGGGCGCGCAGGCCCAGCTCGCCGAATTCCGGGCTGCGGTGGTCCATCGTGGGGTGATCCATCGCGCGCAGCACGTCGTCGGGCACATTGGTGGGTCCGGGGATTTGCAGAAAATGCCTGCCTGGCTTGAACATGGTGAAGGCTCCCTGTTTGGAAAATTATTGTATTCCAGCAGGCTGCACCAAATATGATAAATAATCAAATACTATGTAACGCTCAGAAAATGCTTATAAAATGTGGTTTTGGATTGGCCGCGGCCGGCGGCTGGCACAGAATCAAAAAAGCGGCCGCCTGACGGCGGCCGCTGATTGAGGCGAGGCGGGGGAGGTCAGGCGAATTCGGACGGCCCGCGCGGCAGGTATGTGCCGCCGCCGAGCGCGCCGGTGACCGCGCCGTCCAGCGCCACGGTCTTGCCGCGCAGGATGGTGCGGACCGGCCAGCCGGTGATCTCCATCCCCTCGTAAGGGGTGTAGTCGGCGCCGTGATGCAGGTCCTGCTGGCGGATCGGCGCGGTCTTCTGCGCATCCCACAGCACGATATCGGCATCCGCCCCGACCATGAGCGACCCCTTGCGGGGATAGAGCCCATAGGTGCGGGCCGGGTTGGTCGCGGTGAGGGCGACAAAGCGTTCGGCGGTGATCCGGCCCTTGCTGACGCCTTCGGAGAACAGGATCGGCAGCCGGGTTTCAATGCCCGGGATGCCGTTGGGCACCCATTTGAACGAGGTGCGGGCGTTGGGGTTGTCCTTGCCGGTGTTGTCGGGTGCGTCAATGCGGAACGGCGCGTGGTCGGAGGAGAACACGTCGAAGGTGCCGTCGCGCAGCCCCTGCCAGACCGCCTCCTGGCTGCTGCGGTCGCGCGGCGGCGGCGAGCAGACGTATTTGGCGCCCTCGAAATCCATGTTGAGCCCGGCAAGGTCGTCCTTGGTCAGCGCGATGTACTGCGGGCAGGTTTCCGCCAGCACCTTGAGGCCGCGGCGGCGGGCCCATTGGATCTGCTCCATCGGGTCGGGGCCGGAGACATGCACGATCATGATCGGCGTGTCGGTCAGCTGCGCGTGGCTGATCGCCCGGTGGGTGGCCTCGCGCTCGGCGATCTCGGAATGGGCGATGGCGTGGTAATAAGGCGCGGTCTTGCCCTGCGCTTCCAGCCTGCGGGTCATGTGCTTGATCGCGTCGTGGCCCTCGGCGTGGACCATCACCAGCGCCCGCTCGCGGCGCGCCACCTCGAAGACTTCCAGCAGCTCGCCGTCGTCGAGCTTGAGGTCGTCATAGGTCATGAACACCTTGAAGGAGGTATAGCCGTCGCGCACCAGCGCGGGCAGCTCCTGGCCCAGCACCTGCGGGGTGGGGTCGCTGACGATCAGGTGGAAGGAGACGTCGATGACGCAGTTGCCCTCGGCCTTGGCGTGGTAGTCCTGCACGCAGGCGCGCAGCGACTTGCCCTTTTCCTGCAGCGCGAACGGCAGCACGGTGGTGTTGCCGCCGGCCGCCGCGGCGCGGGTGCCGCTGGCAAAATCATCGGCCATCACGGTGCCGTCGCTGGTGGGCTGGGCCAGATGCACATGGGCGTCGACGCCGCCCGGCATCACCAGGAGGCCGGTGGCGTCGATTTCCTCGGCGGCGCCGGTGATGCGGCTGGCGATCTGTTCGATGCGGCCGGCGCGGATGCCGATATCGGCGGTAAAGCGGTCGGCGGCGGTGACGATGGTGCCGCCGCGGATGGCAAGGTCGAATTCAGGCATGCCGGATGCGGTCCTTCTGGTCTGGGGGGGATTGGTCGGCGGCGGCGAGGATGCGGCAAACCTCGTCGCCGGAGTTCAGCAGATGGATGCGCCAGGCGCGGCGGGCGGCATCAGGGTCGCCCGCGCGGAACGCCGCCATCACCTGTTCATGCTCCTGCAGGGCTGCTTCGCGGCGGCTGCCGTCGTTCACCGCGACAAAGCGCACCCGCCGGGCCAGCAGCGACAGCTTGGCCCGCACATGGGACAGGATCGGGTTGCCGGCGCTGTCCGCGATCAGATCGTGCAATTGGCTGTTAAGCGTAAAATAAGCCTCGTTGTCGCGCTGGCGGAAGCATTGCAGCATCTCGGCGTGCAGCGCCTCCAGCCGGGCCAGGTCCGCCGGTGTCATGCGCTGTGCGGCCAGTTCGGCAGCCTGGGATTCAATCCCTGCCATGACCTCGAACAGCGCACGGGTATCGGCCACCGTGACCGGCGTCACCCGGGTCGGGCGGTTCGGAGTCAGCTCGATCAGCTGCTCTTCGGCCAGGATCTTGAGCGCTTCGCGCATCGGGGTCAGCGACACGTCCAGCTGCCGGGCCAGCAGGGTGATCTGCAGCTTTTCGCCCGGTGCCAGGCGGCCGGACACGATCTGGCTGCGGAGCAGATCCGCCACCTGCTCATGCAGCGGCGTCCGGCTGACGGAGCTGCTGCGGCGCGGCTTCGTCACGGCGGCGGCGGTATCACTGTGCGGCGTCATGGGCGATCCGGGCCGAGAGCGCCGGGCTCAATCCGGTGGAGGGTTTGGCGGCGGGGCGGCGGAAGCTGCCCGCCTGCGCCTTGGCCGGGCGCAGCCGCGCCAGCGTCTCGGCCTGGCCGATCGCGGCTTCGGCACAATCCACCAGCGGCACCGGCACCTGATCGCGCACCTGCGCGGCCAGCCCGGCCAGGGGGGCACCCGCCAGCACGATCGCATCCGCTTCGCCGCTGGCCGCCACCTGGTTGCACAGCTCGACCAGATGGCCGGCTTTTTCCTCCTGCACGTCATTGATCGAACGGAACGCGCCGGACAGGGTATGCACCCCGGCGCAGCGCGCCTCGAGCCGGTGCCAGGCGACGCATTCGCGGTACCAGGGTTCCAGCGCGGCGGCAAAGGTGACGATGGCAAAGCGCCCGCCCAGCATGCAGGCGGTGAGCATGCCCGCCTCGGCCAGCCCGACCACCGGCAGGTCGAACAGCTCGCGCGCGGCGCCAAGACCCGGATCGCCGAAGGCGGCGACGATGGCGGCGTCATAATCCTGGTGGCGCTCCGACAGGATCTCCAGCACCGAGACGCCGCCGATCAGCGACTCGGTCCGGGTTGAGATATAGGGCACGCCCGCGGGCGCGGTGACGCTGTCCAGCACTGTCTGCGGAGACATCACCGCGCGGGCCGCCTGTTCGAGCCGCGCTGTCACCCCTTCCGAGGTGTTGGGGTTGATCATCAGAATACGCATCTGTTTTCCTTGCTCGTCCTGGGCCGGCCCGGAGCGGGGCCGGCATGTTTGTTTCTGCGTGTCGTGTTTGTTCATCGGATCAGTAGCCGAGGGTGCGCGGCAGCCAGGTCACGATGCCCGGGAAGGCCAGGCACAGCGCCAGCACCGCGTACTGCAGCGCCACAAAGGGCCAGACGCTGGCGATCAGCTTGGTCATCGGCACCCGCGTCACGCCGCTCATCACGAACAGCACCACGCCGACCGGCGGGGTCATCATCCCGATGATCAGGTTGAACACGAAGAGGAAGCCGAACAGCAGCGGGTCGATGCCAAAGCTGAGGGCAACCGGCGCGAACAGCGGCACCAGCATGATGTAGGCGGCGTTGGATTCGATGAACATGCCGACCACGATCAGGATCACCATCACGATCAGAAGGAAGATCATCGGGCTGGAGGTCACGTTCTCCAGGAACCCGGCCAGCGCTGCGGGCACCATGTCGATGGTGAACAGGAAGGTGACGCCGGCGGCAAAGGCGATCAGCGCCCCGACCATGGCCGCGCCCACCGCGGCATTGAACAGCGACGGCAGCAGGTCCGCGACGGTCAGCTTGCGGGTGACGAAGAAACCGATCACCATCGCATAGGCCACGGCGATGCCCGCGCCTTCGGTGGCGGTGAAGACGCCACCGACGATGCCGCCCACGACCACGATCGGCATCAGCAGCACCGGCAGTGCCCGCCAGGTCTCGCGCAGGGCGTGGCCGAGGCGGAAGCTCTCGCCGGTCAGCTGATAGCCCTTGCGCCAGCTGACCCAGGACCCCAGCGCCATGAAGCCGACGGTGAGCAGGAGGCCGGGCACGATGCCGGCCATGAACAGCCCGCCAACCGAGACGGTGGAGCCGGCCATCAGCGCATAGACGATCATCGCGTTCGACGGCGGGATGATGGCGCCGAGGTTGGCGGCCGAGGCCACAACCGCGCTGGAGAAGCCGTCGTCGTAGTTCTGCCGCAGGGCGGGCACTAGCGTCGATCCCAGCGCCGAGGCCGAAGCCACGGCAGCGCCGGAGACCGCCGCCAGCATCATGCCGGCCACGATCGCCACATGCGCCATGCCGCCATGCAGCTTGCCGACGATGGAATTGGAGAAATCGACCAGCCGCTGCATGATGCCCGCGCGCACCATCAGCTCGCCCGCCAGCATGAACAGCGGGATCGCCATCAGCGGGAAGGAGTTGACCGAGTGCATCATGCGCTGCGGCAGCACCGACAGCTCGATGCCGCCCGCCAGCAGCCCGCCCAGCGAGGCAAAGCCTAGCGCGAAGGCCAGCGGCATGCCCAGAAGGGCAAGACCAAAGAAGATGAGAATAACGGTAAGGGTCATTGCGCGGTCTCCCCGGACCAGGTGCCGCGGCCGCCCCAGGCCAGCAGCATCAGATGCAGCACCGAATGCACCGCGGCGATCAGCACGGCGATGTAGTAGACGGCATTGGTGAGCGGCAGGGTCGGCATCATCTCGGGCCAGGTGTAGAGCGTGACATCAACGCAGACGCGGAAGATCACCACCATGAGAATGGCGCCAAGCACCGCGGACAGGCGGAACAGCGTCTCTTGCACGCGCTCGGAGAACCGCACCACCAGCGCGTCGATGCCGACATGGACACCGTGGCGGATGCCGTGCGGAATGGCCAGGAACATGGCCCAGACAAAGGCCAGCCGGGCGACTTCCTCCGACCAGTCGATGGCGCTGGAGAAGGCATAGCGGAACACCACCTGGATGATGACCAGCCCGGTCATCACGGCCATCGCGGTAATGACGGCGCCCTTGGACAGGGTGTCGATGTGGCAGAGGGCCGCCTTGCAGCGGCCGAAAAGGGGGCCCGCCTGCGCGGGCCCCTGCTGTACCTGAGCAGACATCAGCTGTTCGCTTCCTCAAGCACGGCGTCGATGATGGCCGGGTCGATGCGGGATTTCAGTTCCTCGATCACCGGTGCGGTGAGGCTGCGCAATTCGCCGCGGACCTCTTCCGGGATTGCGGTAAAGGTCATGCCTGCCTCGACCAGCTTCTGCCGCGCTGCGGTGTCTTCGGCTGCGGCCTGGGCGCGCTGCCAGGCGACGGCTTCCGCCGCAGCCTCGCGCAGGGCTGCCTGATGCTCCTCGCTCAGCCGGTCGAACTTGCGCTTGTTCACGACCAGAGCGATGTAGTCAAAGAAGTGGTTGCTGTCCGACAGGTAGGTCTGCACCTCCTCGAACTGGCGGCTCTTGATGATCGAATAGGGGTTCTCCTGGCCGTCAAGCACGCCTTGCTGCAGGGCCGAGTAGACCTCGGAGATGCCCATCGACACCGGGCTGGCACCGATGGCACGGAAGGTGGCGAGATGGGTCTCGTTCGGCTGCAGGCGGATCTTGAGGCCGCCGAAATCCTTCACGGATTCGATCGGGCGGGTGCTGTTGGTCACGTTGCGCGAGCCCAGTTCCATCCAGCCAAGCGCGACGAAGCCCTGCTCGGCGAGTTCTTCGGCCAGCAGGGTGCCGACCTTGCCGTCTATCACCCGGAAGGCGGTTTCACGGTCCGGATAGGCAAAGGGCAGCGACACCGCCTCCAGCTCCGGCACGGTGCGCGACAGGTAGGCGGTGCCGATCCAGGTGCCGAAGATCACCCCGGTGCGGACCTGATCGACGTTCTCCTTGGCGCCGCCGAGCTGCATGGCCGGAAAGCTGGCGATGTCCAGATCGCCGCCGGTGGCTTCTGCAACGCTTGCGGCGAACCGCCCGATGGCCTGGGAACTGGAATGGTCGGCTGGAAAATTGCCGCCGATCCGCAGCGTTTCCGCCAGCAGCGGTGACGCCGCCGCGCAGGCCGTGATGATGGCTGCAATGCATGTGTTCTTGAGATTCATGGCTTTGGGCTCCTCCCTCGATCCCCGTGAAGTCATGTGATGGGACGAGTATTCTGGAGGCCGCTTTGAATCTCAAGATTATTTTTTGTTTTTTATTATATATATAGTAAGCATGTGAAAACTAACGAAGAAAGTGTAAAGTATGTTGCTTTATGGATGTTCGTGCTGGAGGTCGATCGGCTCTGAAGCCGGCTCTGGCAGGGCAGGGGGCTGGTGCAATGCATGGCCAGAGCCGGCCGTTGGCGCGGTGATTCCCTTGCCTGGCGGGTCGGCCGAAACTGCTTGGGTTGCGTCTGTGAATTGGTCTGAAGTTGCAGCAGAGCGGCTTTCATACGGCAGCCTGGTGACGGGCAGGGTATCCCGGCTTGCGGCGGTGCCGATTGCTCTGTTCGAAAGACTGCACGACGGGGGGCGGAACAGCACTGATTGCGCCCGGACGGCTTGCCGCCAATTGCTGGAAATGCCTATGGGCAGGCCCGCCAGGGGTTCTGCTGCGCAAATCGGTTGAGGGTTGCAGTTCCCCTTTTTCCGGCGCGGCTCCGGTGGTGGCACTCCGCAGTTTCACTGCGAAGACGCCATTTTGAAAACGGGGCTGGAAACAACCAGCCCCTGCCACACTGGACCGGTTATTTCAGCAGGTCGCGGGCAATGATGGTGCGCTGGATTTCCGAAGACCCCTCGTAGATCCGGAAGATCCGCAAATCGCGCAGGTAGCGTTCCAGCGGGAAGTCACGGGTATAGCCATAACCGCCGTGGATCTGCAGCGCCCGGTCGGCAATGCGCCAGGCCGCCTCGCTGGCATACAGCTTGGCAAAGGCCGAGTCCGAGGAATACCGCTCACCCGTGCCCCGCTTGCGGGCCGCCTGCAGCCCCAATGCCCGCGCCGCCGCCAGTTCGGTGGCACTGTCGGCCAGCATCCATTGCAGCCCCTGGAAATTGCCGATCGGCTGGCCGCCGACCTCGCGTTCCCTGGCATAGGACACCGCCGCATCCAGTGCCGCGCGGGCAATGCCGGTCGCCTGCGCCGCGACCTCGATCCGGCCGTTGTCCAGCACCTTCATCGCGGTGCGGAATCCGGTGCCTTCGTCGCCCAGCCGGTTTTCCGCGGGCACATGGCAGTCAAATGAGACCGGGAACACATGGCCGCCGCGCAGCCCCATGGTCTCCTCGTGCCTGCCGATCTCCACCCCGTCCGTCTTGCCCGGCTCCACCACAAAGGCGCTGACCCCGCGCGCGCCTGCGCTGCTGTCGGTCTTGGCATAGACCACGATGAAATCCGCGCCGCCCGCGTTCGAGATGAAGCATTTGGAGCCTTTCAGCCGGTAGCCGTCCCCGTCGCGGATGGCGGTGGTGCGCATGTCGGCCGGGTTGGAGCCGGCCATCGGCTCGGTCAAGGCAAACGCCCCCAGCGCCTCGCCCGATGCGGCGGCCGGCAGCAGCCGCTGCTTCAGCGCCTCATCCGCGCCCAGCAGCAGCGAGTCCGTGGCCAGAAAATGCGCCGTCAGCATCGACGCGGTTGAGCCGCAGGCGCCGGCGATGGCCTCCACCGCGCAATAGAGCGCAGGACCGGACAGGCCAATGCCGCCATAGGCTTCGGGCAGGTTCATCCCCATGATGCCCATCTCCGCCAGCGCCGGGCGGTGCAGGGTTGCAAATGTCCCCTCGGCATCGATCGCGGCAGCGGCAGGCGCCAGCACCTCGTTCGAAAACCGCTCGATCTGGCCGATGACGGCCTGTTCTTCACTGTTCAGATCACCGCTCATTTGGTCTCTCCTTTCTGCAGCCGCTGCAGGATTTCCTCTGTATGCGCCCCCAGTCCCGGGGCTGCCTGACGGCCGCCGCGCGGCGCGCCGCTGAAATGAACCGGCTGTTCCGGCACGCTCAGCGTGCCGAGCGCGGGGTGGGTGACGGGCGTTGCCAGCTCCCGCGCCTGCGCCTGCGGCGACGCCCAGGCCTCCGGCACCGAACTCAGGGCCGCTGCCGGGATGCCCTCCTCGGACAGCAGCGCGGCGACGCTCTGCACGTCCCGGACCGCGGCCCAGCTTTCGATATGCTGCGCCAGCGCCGGCTCATTCTGCCGCCGCAGGCTGTCGCTGGCGAACCGCGGATCCTCCGCCAGTTCCGGCGCGCCGATGGCCGCCGCGAACTTTGCAAACAGCCGGTCGTTCAGCACCGCAACGGTAAAGCTGCCGTCCCTGGCCGGGTAGGTGCCAAAGGGCGCCGACAGCGCGTGCTTGCTGCCGGTCCGCTTCGGCGTTTCCCCGGCCATCAGCGCCCGGCAGGCCAGCACCGGCATCATCGACACCAGCGAATCGTACAGCGCCAGATCGACATGCCGCCCCCGGCCGCTGCGGGCGCGGTCGAACAGCGCCACCATCGCCCCGAAGGCCGCGAACATGCCGCCCGCCACATCGGCAAAGGCGTCCCCGGCCATCATCGGCGGGCCGTCCTCGGCGCCGGTCACGTCCATCAGCCCGCTCATCGCCTGGATGATGATGTCATAGGCCGGCAGCATCCGGTTGGGGCCGGTCTGGCCGAACCCGGACACCGAGACATAGACCAGCTGCGGACAGGCCGCGCACAATGCCTCCGGGCCCAGCCCGAACCGCTCCATCACGCCGGGGCGGAAATTCTCGATCAGAACATCGCTCTCCGCCGCCAGCGCCCGGGCCGCCGCCGCGCCCTCCGCGGATTTCAGGTCCAGAACGATGGATTTCTTGCCGCGGTTCACCGACTGGAACAGCAGGCTTTCGCCCTCCCTGAACGGGCCGATGTGGCGGTAGTCATCGCCCGCGGGCGGCTCCACCTTGATCACTTCCGCCCCCAGGTCGGCCATCAGCGCGGTGCAGTAGGGTCCCGCCAGAACGCGGGAAAAATCCAGCACCCGGACCCCCTCCAGCGGCCTGCGGCCTGCGGTTTCGTCATTGTCGAACATGCTTCCCCCATCAATTGCTTGCTGCAGGATAGCGTCCTTTGGGATATATCAGGAAATACAGGATTCATATAAAGGGTATTCCAATTTGAATATACCATTGAGCTTCCGCCAGGTCGAAGTCCTGCTGGCCGTGGCCGACACCGGCAGCACCGCGGGGGCCAGCCGCGCGCTGAACACCTCGCAGCCCTCGGTGTCACTGGCCATCGCCCGCTGCGAGGAGGTGTTCGGCCAGAAGCTGTTTGTCCGCATCCCCGGCCGCGGGATGGAGCTGACGCCGTTCGGGCAGCACAAGACCGCCCAGCTGCGCGAACTGGAGAAACAGGCGCGCTGGGTGCTGAGCGGCGGCGAAGGCACGCCGGAGTTCCTGAACCTCGGGGTGTTTTCCACCCTCGGCCCCCGCTATGCGCCGCAGCTGGTGCGCCGCTTCATGGACACCCGCCCCGGCGCCGAGATCCGCATCCTCGAAGGCGACCTGCAAACGCTGTTCGACTGGCTCAGCGAAGGCCGGATCGACCTCGCGCTGCTTTATGATTTCGGGGTTCCGTCGGATTTCGCGATCACCCCGCTGATGGCCGCCGAACCCTATGCCCTGCTGCCCGCCGGGCACCGGCTGGCAGGGCTGCCCGGCGTCAGCGCCGAAGACCTGGCGCAGGAACCCATCATCCTGATGAACCTGCCCCACAGCCGCGGCTATTTCCTGTCCTTGCTGCAGAATGCCCGCTTCCCGGTGCGGGTGGCGCATGAGACCGGCTCGATCGAGATGCTGCGGTCGATGGTGGCCAACGGGTTCGGCGCCGGGCTGCTGGCCACCGACCTGCCGGACGGCATGTGCTATGACGGCATGCCGGTTGTCCGGGTGCCGCTCGCCGGCCAGCCGCCGCTGCACCAGATCGCCCTTGCCCACCGCGGCGGTGCGCTGAAACGGCCGGTGATCCAGGCGTTCACCGGTTTTGCCGGCGCCTTCTTCACGCCGCCGCCCCAGCCCGCCGGCGGTTCCGGCACCTGATCAGCGGCCAAAGGAGCGGCATCCTGCCGCGTGATGCATCAGCCCGCCGTATCGCGGTTAGTCTTCGTCGGATCCGGGCCGGTTAGAAGCCGGAGCCCAGCCCGAAAAACCTCGGCCTCCGGGAGTGCGTGAAAGGGGGGCGATTTCAGCCTGCCGGGAAAGCCGGCTGGCAACGCTTGCGCGAAAGGCATTCAACGGCAAGGTTCCGGGAGGACTGCATCGACCGGACCTGGTTTCTGCCGGCTGAAGGTGCCGCGGTGCAATGCGTGTCCCACAGCTGAGGACGGGCGTTTTGCCAAGGAAACAGGTGTTCTGCTATCTGCTGCGTTTGTCCGGAACCGGGTCGTAGCCGTCGCCGCCCAACGGGTGGCAGCGCCCGATGCGGCGGGCGGTCAGCCAGGCGCCCTTGAAGGCGCCGTGCTTGTCCAGCGCTTCCAGCGCGTAGGCCGAACAAGTGGGCTGGTAGCGGCAGTTGAAGCCGACCCAGGGGCTGAACAGCAGCCGGTAGGCGCGCACAGGGATTGCGATGATATGGGCCAGCGGGGTCATGGCAGATAGATAGGGGCAGGGCGCCGATGTGGCAATGCGGCCAAAAGCCGGGCAGTTACTGGCCGTGGATTTTCCTCAGCGCATAGATCAGGTCGCGCTTCAGCTCCTCGAAGGGGCGCTGGGCGGTTTCCTCCGCGCGGCCGATCAGCACGTAGTCCCAGCCGGGACGGCCATGCGCGGGCAGAATCATCCGCGCGGCCTCGCGCAGGCGGCGCTTGGCGCGGTTGCGGGCCACCGCGTTGCCGACTTTCTTGGAACAGGTGAAGCCCATGCGGATGCCGCCCTCATCCTGGCGGTTCCGGCCCTGCACCATCATCGCCTTGGTGCCCTGCTTGCGGGCAGGCGGGCGGGCGCAGGCGAGGAAATCACGGCGCTTGGCCATGATCCCGATCTTCGGTGCATCAGATGCGCAAACGGACACCGCCGGAGGCGTGTCCCCGCAGGCAGCGCTGCCGTCCTTGGGGGCCTCCGGCGGTGTCATGTCCGTCGATGCGGGAACTGAGCTTATGCGCTCAGTTCTTTGCGGCCGCGGGCGCGGCGGGCGTTCAGGATCTTGCGGCCTGCCTTGGTGGCCATGCGCGCACGGAAGCCGTGGCGGCGTTTGCGAACCAGGTTCGAAGGCTGATAGGTGCGTTTCATCGCTCCGGTCTCCACATTGTGTCTTCGGGCAGGGCGCGGAATCGGCCTCCCGGGGGTCTATCTCGAAGCCCGGTCTTTAGGAGGGAACGGCGTGTAAGTCAAACCCTGTGGCACGGGTTTTCGGGGAGATGTGCAACATTTCTGCCAAAAACCGTGCCGGGGCGGCCACCGGACAGGGCAGATGTAACATCCGGGCGGTGATTCCGCCATAAATCTCACGAATCCGGGGCAGGTGATCAAGCAGCCGTGAGGCAGGGCTGCCCGGCCTCGCCTGCGGACCATTTAACACGTAGCTAAAAGGCACTGCTGCAGAGACGGATCAACAGGACCAACAAGTGACATGAGCGAAACACCGAATACCGAGTCCCGGTCCAAGGACCAGTCCGGCTCCAATCCCGGCCTGGCCCGCCATCTGCCGCTGATCGCCTTGGCAGTTGTGGCGGTGATCGGGGCGGTGACGCTGAAGGACCATCTGACATTCGACACGCTGCGCGACAACCGCGAGGTCTTGCTGGCTTTCCGGGATCAGAACTTCGCAGGGCTCGCAGCGCTGTTCATCGGCATTTATGTTGCTGTCGTGGTGTTCTCGCTGCCCGGTGCGGCGGTGGCCTCTGTCACCGGCGGGTTCCTGTTCGGGCTGGCGGCCGGAACCGCTCTCAACGTGATGTCCGCAACCATCGGCGCGGCGGGCATCTTTCTGGCGGCGCGCTGGGGGCTGGGGGCGATGCTGACCGCCAGGATCGAGGCGGCAGAGGGCCGGGTGCAGATGCTGAAACAGGCGCTGCGGGAGAATGAGGTCGAGGTTCTGTTGCTGCTGCGTCTGGTGCCGGCGGTGCCGTTCTTTGTGGCCAATCTCCTGCCCGCGCTGGTCGGGGTGAAGTTCCGCAACTTCCTGTGGACCACCGCGGTCGGGATCATTCCGGGCGCCATCGTCTTTACCTGGATCGGCGTCGGGGTCGGGGCGGTGTTCGACCGCGGCGGCGAGCCGGATCTCAGCCTGCTGTGGGAACCGCATGTGATCGGGCCGATTCTGGGGCTGTGCGTGCTGGCGGCGATGCCGATCGTGGTGAAATACTTCCGCGGCACCCTGCGCGGAAAACGGAACAAGGACAGCTGAACATGAGCAGAATCACATGCGATCTGCTGGTCATCGGGGCCGGGTCGGGCGGGTTGTCGGTGGCCGCCGGGGCCAGCCAGATGGGTGCCGATGTGGTGCTGCTGGAAGGCCACAAGATGGGCGGCGACTGCCTGAACTACGGCTGCGTGCCCTCCAAGGCGCTGCTGGCCAGCGGCAAGGCGGCCTACGCCCAGGCGCACACGGCGGCGTTTGGGGTGGCGGATCAGGTGCCGCAGGCGGATTACGGCGCGGCCAAGGATCATGTGCATGAGGTGATCGGCACCATCGCCCCGGTGGACAGCCAGGAGCGGTTCGAAGACCTTGGTGTGCGGGTGATCCGGGAGTTCGGCCATTTCGTGTCGGAAACCGAAGTCGCCGCCGGCGATTACCGCATCACCGCGCGGCGGGTGGTGATTGCCACCGGCTCGTCGCCGCTGGTGCCGCCGATCCCGGGGCTCGGCAAGGTCCCTTATGAAACCAACGAGACGCTGTTCGATCTGCGCGTGAAGCCGGAGCATCTCCTGATTATCGGCGGCGGCCCGATTGGCATGGAAATGGCCCAGGCGCATGTGCGGCTGGGCTGCAAGGTGACGGTGATCGAAGGGCTGAAAGCGCTGGGCAAGGATGATCCCGAGGCCGCGGCGCTGGTGCTGGATGCCCTGCGCGCCGAAGGCGTGGAGATTGCCGAGGGCGCCATGGTCTCCCGCATCGGCGGCCAGGCAGGAGCGGTTGAGGTCGAAACCAGGGACGGCAGTGTGTTCAAGGGCAGCCACCTGCTGATGGCGGTGGGGCGCAAGGCCAATATGGAGCGGCTGAACCTCGCGGCGGCGGGGATCGAAACACAAGGCAACGGCATCAAGGTGGACGGGAGCCTGCTGACCACCAACAGGAAGGTATACGCCATCGGCGACGTGGCGGGGGGAATGCAGTTCACCCATGTGGCGGGCTACCACGCCAGCGTCATCATCCGCTCCGCCCTGTTCGGCCTGCCCTCCAAGGCAAAGACCGGCCATCTCCCCTGGGTCACTTACACCGACCCGGAGCTGGCGCAGGTGGGGCTGACCGAATTACAGGCGCGCGACCGCTTTGGCGTGAAACTGGAGGTGGCGCGGTTCGGCTACCACCACAACGACCGCGCCATTGCCGAGCGCAAGACCGGAGGCTTCATCAAGGTGATGGTCTTCAAGGGCCGTCCCGTGGGCGTCACCATTGCGGGCCACCAGGCGGGCGAACTGATCGGGTTGTGGTCCATGGCACTGGCCAACCGATTGAAAATGAGCCAGATTGCAGCCATGGTTGCGCCTTATCCCAGCATCGGCGAGGTTAACAAACGGGTGGCGGGGGCCTATTTCTCCCCGCGGCTGTTCGGCAGCAGCCTTGTTAAACGCGCAGTGCGCTTTGTTCAGCGCTGGATTTCATGAACTGAAGGCCGCTTCATGCTCAACACGCTTTCGGGCAGATTCCTGATCCTGACCACGGTCTTCGTGATGCTGGCCGAGGTGCTGATCTTCGTGCCGTCGATCGCCCGGTTCCGCGAGGATTACCTGTCGGACCGGCTGCAGCGGGCGCAGATCGCCTCGCTTGCGCTGCTGGCCGACGACATGCTGGACACCGAGCTGGAAGCGGAGCTGCTGGAAAACGCGGGCGTCTTCAACGTGGTGCTGCGCCGCGACGAGATCCGCCAGCTGATGCTGGCTTCGCCGATCCCGCGGCCGATCACCGGCACCTATGACCTGCGCATGGCCGGGGCGATGACGCTGATCCGCGACGCGATGCTGCGGCTGGCGACCCGGGAGAACGAGATCATC
This sequence comes from Leisingera thetidis, assembly GCF_025857195.1. NCBI lineage: Bacteria > Pseudomonadati > Pseudomonadota > Alphaproteobacteria > Rhodobacterales > Roseobacteraceae > Leisingera > Leisingera thetidis. The sequence continues at coordinate 338,065 of NZ_CP109787.1, forward strand.
CGGGTGATCGGCGCGCCGGTGCGCGATGCGGGGCTGCTGATCGAGGTCACCATGGAAACCGCGCCGCTGCGCGCGGCGATGATCGACTACGGGGTGCGGATCCTGATCCTGTCGGCGGTGATCTCGGTGTTCACCGCGGTGCTGCTGTTCGTCGCGGTGCGGATCGTGCTGGTGAAGCCGATCAAAAGCGTGGTCGGCTATATGCAGCGCTACGCGGCGGCGCCGGAGGATGCGCGCGGCATCATCCACCCCAGCTCCGGCGTGGTCGAGCTGCGCGAGGCGGAAGAGGCGCTGATGCAGCTGCAGACCGAACTGACCCATGCGCTGAAGCAGCGCGAGCGGCTGGCGCAGCTGGGCGGCGCGGTGGCCAAGGTGAGCCATGATCTGCGCAACATCCTGACCTCGGCGCAGCTGTTCACCGACCGCATCGAGATGAGCGAGGACCCGCTGGTGCGGCGGCTGGCGCCGAAGCTGGTGAATTCGATCACCCGCGCGGTGTCGCTGTGCGAGGGCACCCTGGCGTTCGGCCGCGCCGAGGAGCCGGCGCCGACATTCGGGGTGGTCTGCCTGCATGAAATTGTCGCCGATATCGCCGAAAGCGAGCTGCTGGCGGAGGACAGCGGGGCGGTGGAGATCGTCAACGCGGTGCCCAAGCCGATGATGCTGCGGGCCGACCCCGAGCAGCTGTTCCGCATCGTCATGAACCTGGTGCGCAATGCCCGCCAGGCGATTGCGGCCACTGGCAAGCCTGGACAGATCACAGTCGGTGCGCGCGAGGAAGAGGGGGCCTGGTACATCACCGTTTCCGACACCGGCCCCGGCCTGCCGAAAAAGGCGCAGGACAATCTGTTCACTCCTTTCCAGGGCGGTGCGCGCAAGGGCGGCACCGGGCTGGGGCTGGCCATTGCCGGCGAACTGGCCCGCGGCCATGGCGGCTCGGTCACACTGAAAACAACCGGCCCCGACGGCACGGTGTTTGAGATTTGCCTGCCGCAGGGCGACGGCACGATCTGAGCTCTTGCACGCAGGCCGGCTGAAGGGCAGCAGCCGGTGGAAACTATTTTTGTTTTTGGGGTTGCGCCTTTGCGGTGCTATGATTAAACCCCGCCGCAGTGGACCGATAGCTCAGCTGGATAGAGTACTTGACTACGAATCAAGGGGTCGGGGGTTCGAATCCTCCTCGGTCCGCCACTTCCCAAATTGTCGGGCGACACATAGTTTTGCCATTTGCGACAGAACCTTTCCTTTTTCGTGTCTCCAACATCCCCGCTCGCGCCTCCTGTTCCGCCAGTGGCGAAGCCTTCCCTGATTTTCACTTCGGAAGACCTCGTGTCTTCCGGAGGGCAAAGCAGGGTGGGCGCAGCCCGGACTGCGGCCGGGCGGTGATCTGACACACGGGGCCGGAGCGGTGAAATTGGGAGGGGCCCGCGCCTGCGCGGGAGGAACCGGATTTCTCCGTGGAGGCTGACGCGCAGCGGCATCAGAACCCGTGTTCAGATTGCCGGCCGGATGGCAGGCGGACCAATCAAACGGAAAATGCCGGGGCAGGGGGGAGCGGGCGCAGCCCGTCGATGCCCTGCCACGACTCCTGGGATATGCAATCCGCGCGCCCCGCGCGGATTTCTACTGTCTCTTACAGAAGGCCAGCCGCCCCGGCCAGACAGTCAAGTCCTGCTACCGCAAAAGGGATCGTTACCTTCTGAGGCGGAAACTGGGTAGTTCAAACGACTTGTGGCCGCGGTGGAAAGTGGCTCGGAACGAGACGCGTTCCGCCGCTCCCGGGCCGCAGGGAGTTTGATCTGTCCAGGTTCCGTCCGGATGCCGATGCAGTCGGTATCCGGATAGAGCCCGATCACGAGCTGAAAGCTCGGGATTTGCCCACCCAAGAACGGGTGTTCAAGACGAGCATCGAAAAGGCCCGGACAGCCCAAAGCGGCCGCCTGCCTGGTGATCAGTCAGGCGGGCCAGCGCAAGCAGGTCGGGCGGAAACCGGACTTTAGCTGCGTTCGCAAAGCTATCATGCACATCGGGCAGAGCGGACATTCCAAAGCATCGGGCAGTCTACATCGAATGCACCAAAAAGATATCCAAGAAGCCGCTTGGCGGTTAGACCGATACTGTTCTAATGAAAGATGGACTGGGACTGGAATTTGGCGCTTCTAGCTGGATCATTTGGGAACCCACCCTCACATTGTGTTTATAATCAGCGGAATCGGCATTAATTTAAATGATAAACCTTCAAGAGATTAATGGTTTCGAAACCGGACGACGGGACTCGTTTGAAGCTTTGGTAAAGGTTCTCGCGCGAAGGGAGCCACCAGAAAACGCTCATGAATTCCAGCCCAATGATGGGCGGGGCGGCGATGGCGGTGTTGAGGCTATCTGGTTACTAAATAACGGCGACAAGATTGGTTATCAGTCGAAGTTTTTTGAAACTCTTGGCGACGCTCAATGGAAACAAATGGAAAAGTCTGTCCAGCAAGCGCTGAAGACCCATCCAGAGCTCACGAGATATGTGTTTGCGCTGCCGCTCGACTTCACTCCTAAGCGGGGCCCAAAGGCGAAAGGCAAGTCACAACAAGAAAAGTGGGACGATCACGTTGCGGCTTGGAAAGCTCTGGCTGCCAAAAGTTCTATTTCGATTGAGTTCGAGTGCTGGGGGGCGACGGTCATCAATGACAAGCTTCTGGTCAACGAAAATCTCGCCTTGCAGCGTTTTTGGTTCGGCGGCGATGTCCTCGACGACGCGTGGTTCAAACGCCAAGTCGAGGCGGCAACACTTAAATTAGACGATCGTTTCAACCCTGAAGACCATGTCGAAGTTTCAATTGAAGCAATGTTCGACGCTATTGTTAGAGGGCCAAAATCGCGTGCGCGTCTTCAAGATGCTTTTTCTTTCTTGGCGAGCAACAGAGTTCCGTCAATCGAGTTTACCACAACTTCGTTGAAACCAGATCCCAAGGTTTTAGCAGAAGCGAATTCGCTCTGGTCGGAACTTGTTGAGATGCAAGCGCTCATCGATCAGGAACCAACGATAGACTGGAATTTGGCAAAGGCCAAAGGAACGCTGGATGAACTACACAGACTTGCGTGGAACCTAGTACGACCTTTCTCAAATATCGATAGCAAAAACCTAGAGGAAACCGAGAAACAGAAGTTCACGGTTGTTAAAGATAGCCTGAGAGACCTTCAGGCGGCTCTTGCCACGCTCGACGAAGCGCTCAGGCAACGTGACTGGTCTGCCGAGGCCGCTAAGTCTGCGATAGTGCTTGGCGAAGCCGGTTCAGGCAAATCCCACTCTCTAGGACAAGCCGCATCACAACGTGTTCAAGACGGTTTGCCGACCGTCGTTATTCTGGGTCAAGACTTGTCTGACGCTCCATTTTGGCCGCAACTCGGCGGCATCTTGGGGCTTGAAGCAAAAACCTCAGACGAAATTCTTGGTATTCTGGACGCAGCCGGTTCAAGGAAAGGGCAAAGAACTCTTCTCTTCTTTGACGCAATCAACGAAGGAGCAGGCTCAACCTACTGGATGCACTGGATACCTCAAGTCGTCGATGCACTGCGCCCATATCCGTACATCGCTGCCGTATTTTCTTGCCGGGATGTTTACTCGAGGTATGCAATTCCAGAAAACCTTTTGAAGACCGTGCCCGCCTTCAGCATGCAAGGCTTCTTCAGCCTTGAAGAACGGGAACGCGCCGCAATCCAATACCTGGACAACAAGGGCATATCTCGCCCAAACACGCCCTGGCTCTCCCCCGAGTTCACCAACCCTCTCTTCTTAAAAAGCACAAGCGAAGCACTGCTTGAACGAGGTGAGTCAGAATTTCCTAGAGGTTTGCAGGGCGTTTCAGAGTTGATGGCATTTTACCTCGATGGGATCGCCTCCAGAACTGGTGTGCGCTCTGTTCTACCTGAGGATTTGTCATCGTCGCTCAAAAGGTTTGTGCAACGCATCGCGACTACCATGGCGGACAATGGGCAAGATTTCGTTGAACTTGAAGTTGCCCGTGACCTTGCACACGAGCAGTTTGGCAGTCGCCAAGCACCCGAAGGAAAATCATGGCTCGATGTCTTCATTCAATCAAGCCTGCTCCGTCGTGATCCGCCTCCTTACTCGAAGAACATCGATCCGCTGAACCCTCCCTCTGAACTGATCAGGTTCTCATTTCAACGTTTTCAAGACTACCTTATGGCCGACGCGTTGGCCGAAAAAGTAGTTGCCGCTAGGGCTGCCGTTCGCACCAATTTGTGGTCGATCACTAGGCTGGGGCGGATCCTTCTTGAGTGGACGGGCATTCAGAAGGCCCCGTCGCAATTGGGGGCGGAATTTCAGGCAAGAGGGCCGCTGAACTTCCTGTTTTATAACGGCGAACTTTCGAGCCCGATTCGCTATGAATACGCTGGACTTGTAGGCGCATTGTCGACGATCTACCCAGAAAAACTCGGCACGGAGTTCGCCACCGAGGTGCCTGAATGGGAAAGACACTGGGAAGACGGCCCGCTCCAACAGGGTTTTGCCGAAAGCTTCAAATGGAGAAAGTTGGACGCATTCACAAATGACGCCGAAGACCTTCTGAACGCTTTGGACGGTTACTCTATCGACCCTCAAGGCTTGCTACTGGAAGTGTCCATCACAATCGATCATCCCTACAATGCGAAGTTTCTGAACGCGCACCTGCAAAGCTTTGGGATGGCAGAACGAGATAGTCACTGGACCCGCTGGATCAACTGGGCGTCCAGAGAAGAGTTCAGCCAGATCGATCGCATCATCTCCTGGGCAATGTCGACAAAAGACCGGAAAACCGACGCCAGGCACATGGAGTTAGCATCTTTAGTCTTGGCATGGTCCTTGTCGTCATCCCACATTACTTTGCGGGATCGGTCGACTAAAGCGCTGACCTCACTTTTCTTAAGCAGGTCGGATGTATTCGACTTTGTCTTTGAGGAGATGAACTCCTGCAATGATCCCTACGTGGTTGAAAGGCTTTATGCAGCAGCTTTTGGAGCCTGTTGCATCGATCCCAGTGTGGAGCGGCTCAGGGCATACTCGAGCCTCGTCTTCGCAAAGGCTTTTGCTGAAGGTGCGCCGCCGGTGTCGCTGATGACCAGGGATTACGCTCTGGGGATCGTCGAGCTCGCATCGCACAAAAACGCCCTGGAAGTGGGAGCAAACCTCGAAAATTGTTGCCACCCCTTCGGCTCAGAAGAGCCGAAATTCGACCTGACAAAAGAGCAAGTTGAGAAAATCGCAGATAGTCGTGGCGGCAAGGCAATCTTCAGGTCGGCGTCGAGTGAGTGGGGTGACTACGGCAAGTATAGCATCCCGGGCCGAGTGCGTGGCTTCCTAACCACACGACTTTCGGACCCCAAACCCGTCGCAGCTTCAGAAGTGAAAGACCGCTTCAAAGCTGAAGTCATTGATCCTTACCCAGAAAGAGTGGCGGCGCTTGAGTCTTACGAACAGGTATCAATCGTTCCAATCGAAATCATTCTAAGGACGATTATCGATAAAGATAGCAATGAGGCGGAAGAGGAAGTCATCGAATTAGAGGTAGAGGGAAAAGGCATTGAAATCAGCAAGGAAGACGCTCTTGCTGAACTGAACAAACTGCTAAATGCGGAAGAACAGAGGCGATTAGTTGATGAGTATTTCAACGATGCAGCGGGCCACGGTGATTACGAGACAATCAGCGTTCAACAGTGCCGTCTCTGGATTACCAAGCGAGCCTACGAGCTTGGATGGACAGAAGATTTATTCCCAAAGGATGGGTACGGAGGAAGTTACTCACGCCATGAGAACGACCTTGAGCGTATAGGGAAGAAGTATCAGCGCATTGCTCTAGATGAGTTGCAAGCTAGGTTGGCGGACAATTTTTGGGTCCTCGAAGGTTGGCCAGAGCGGCCACACCAGTATCGGTATAGCCATCATGAGTGCCGCCGAAACATCGAGCCCACCATCCTGCCTATTGCAACCCGCTACCCCTCCTCACCGCAGGCTGACATTGACTGGATGTCCGAACCTCAGATCGTGCTACCGGAAGTGGCCGAAGAAAAGTTGAAAGAGTGGCCGTTCACCGAAGATCCCACTCAAGCAATGTCGGACAAACTGGTGCGAGAGGATGAAAACAAGAGACGATGGCTGGTGCTATACGAATTTAATCTGGCGGAAGCGAACTACGCAGAGCCGCGGCCTGGAGACCATGGCAAGCGATACGAAGAGTTCAGGTTCTTCTACTGTGTGTTTGTAAGGAAAGGGAAAGCCTCTGACTTCACAGAATATCTTGCTGCTGAAGCGAGCCTGAGTGTTAACGACTTTCAACCCCGAGAATTCACTGATGGCCCCTTTTTGCGAGAAGCATTCTGGCGCGACACTTGGAATTCAGCGAAATTCGACCAGCACATTTGGAGGGCACCACCCGATTGTGAGTTTGCCATCCCGGTTGCGCACTACCATTGGGAAAGCCATCTCGACAAAACGCTGCCCGAAGGCTTCACAAGCTACATGCCACAAAAATGGTTAGCCGAAGAATTAGGTCTGACCATGTCTTCAGAGGGACCTCAGCGCTGGATCGACAATGCTGGAAAGACAGTTGTTCAATCCCAACGGCCCGTGAGCCATCAGACAGCAGTGGTCATAGATGAGGCTGCGCTTCGACGGTATGCAGATGAGAGCAAAATTGAACCAGTTTGGATAATGATCGCGGAACGCAACACTTGGCCTAAGGGTGCAAACGAAGAGGCCTGTTGGAGAAGGTCTGAAGGCGCTGTTTGGTTCGATGGCACTGAATGGCAACAGGTCGGCTGGAACAATGATACCAAACGATAACCAACGACCGTTAATCCGTAGACTGTGTCTTGGATCAGATTCAGATGCCACACCTGATGCGAATGACGGCAAAGCGGGCTGCGGCAGCAGCATTCAGATGTCGTAGCCAACGGTAGGTTTGGGCCGATCACTCGCGTAGTGCAGGCGAGATGAATACTGACTTGCTCCAACTTTGTCCTTGGCCTGTAGTGCTCCACCACGAGGAAATTTACGGAGGCCGATCGAAACGATCCCGAGGGCGCCGCCAACAACTCGGTTGCACGCCACTCCTGCCCCATGCAATCTCGGCGAGTATTGCAACTCGAGATTAGCTCCTGAGGTATGTGGTTTTATGGATACTAGCACTATTCTTCTGCTCGTCTGGTTGGCCCTGCCAATCCCGTTTCTAATCACCACCATCGTTGTGTTGAGAAAGCTGAAGCGGGCGCGGGAGGAGACCGCGGCGCTCAAGGAGCGCTTCGGGCCTGTCGTTTCCGTTGAGGAAGAGCTGGCCAAGGTCGAGGCAAAGATCGCAGGCGAAAAAGCGGAGGCTGCCGAGGGCATCGTCACGGCGCGCCTCGAGGCGGAGCGCAAGATGCACGAGATTATCCAGCAGACCGAGGCGGTGCAGGCTGAAATCGTCCAGGTCCGCGCAACCTACGCCGAGAAACGCAAGCACTTGACCGCGCTCCAAGAGCAGATCGCAGTCTACGATGAGCGCCTGGCATTCGCCGAACTCGGGGTCTACGAGCCTCATTTTGATTTCGGTGACAGCAAGGCCTACAAGGATGCGATCACCGCCGTGCGGGCGCGTCAGAAGGACTATGTTTCGAACAAGATTGCGACGCAATGCCCGACCGATTGGACAGTGGATGGGAGCAAGTCGAAGGGGCAGACGATGATCAACCGACAATCCCGGCTGACGCTGCGCGCCTTCAACGGTGAGTGTGAGGCGGCCATCGCGAACACCCGCTGGAACAACGTGGTGGCTATGGAGAAGCGTGTCCGCAATGCCGCCAAGCAGATCGACAGCGCCAATGCCTCGATGAACCTCACCATCAATCCCAAGTACCTGGAGCTAAAGGTCGAGGAGCTCCGCCTCACCCATGAGTACCGCGAGCAGCTGAAGATTGAGAAGGAGGAGCGCGCTGAGATGGCTCGCGCTGAGCGGGAGGAGAAGAAACTCCTGGCCGAGGCGGCAGCAGCGGAGAAAAAAGAGGCCGAATATCAGAATCTTCTCGACAAGGCGCGCCTTGAAGCCGGAACAGACGAGGCGCGGATCGCGGAACTGGAAGCGCAGTTGGCCGAGGCGCACGCGGCTTCCGAGCGGGCCCGTGCCATGGCCGAAATGACGAAGTCTGGCTACGTTTACATCATCTCGAACATCGGCTCCTTCGGCGAGGATGTTGTGAAGATCGGGCTCACGCGACGCCTCGAGCCGGACGACCGGGTCAAGGAACTGGGCGATGCCAGCGTGCCCTTCGGCTTCGACACCCACGCGATGATCTATTCGGAGGAAGCGCCTGCGCTCGAGAATGCGCTTCATCGAGAGTTTGCCGAACGCCGCATCAACATGTCGAATATGCGGAAAGAGTTTTTTCGGGTTAGCCTCAAGGAGGTCGAAGAAGCGGTTGGCCGCTTGGCGCCGGACGCGAGCTTCTTCACCGGCCGCGAAGCGCAGGAGTACCAAGAGACGCTGGCGCGCCGTCGCGAGACTCTCGAAGCACAGATCCAGCAGGACAAAGGCCAGTTGCTCCCCGCCGAGATATGAGCGTGACGGATTGCCATGATCAAAGTGGTGCAAGTTGTATGGCAAGCCATTACGGCGAATGACGGCTAACAGAAAGCTGCACCGCCGTAAGGAACAGCAGGTTGAATGACTGGTTAGGGCCGGTCAGGTTTCGAAGGGCGAAGACGGTTCGCAACTTTGCAGCGGCAGCTTCCTGCGCTGAGCTGTCGCTCGCGCCTGGCACTCAGCATTGCAAAATATGCTCCTGACCAAGTTTGAACGGCGCCGGCCGAAAAGATCCGCTTCTACCGATGGCAAGTCTATGAGTCGCAAAAGGAAAGACAGGTGCGATCACGAGTTTTCCACTGGCCTAAAATCAAAGGCTTAGCGGAGCCTGGAAGGAAAAACTATGTGTCGCCCAACACAAATTGTCGGGCGACACATAGTTTTGCCATTTGCGGCAGACCCTTTCCTTTTTCGTGTCTCCAACATCCCCGCTCGCGCCTCCTGTTCCGCCAGTGGCGAAGCCTTCCCTGATTTCACTTCGGAAGACCTCGTGTCTGCCGGAGGGCAAAGCAGGGTGGGCGCAGCCCGGCCTTCGGCCGGACGGTGATCGGATACACGGGGCGGAGCGGTGAAATCGGGAGGGGCCCGCGTCTGGCGCGGGAGGAACCGGATTTCTCCGTGGAGGCTGACGCGCAGCGGCCCAGGCCAGAGGTAATCCCCCGTTTTTACGGGGGCTTGGTCGTAGAATTTACGCGGCCATTTTCAATTTCAGGGCGGGCGTTATGCCGCCGTTGCCGATGTTGGGGCGCTCGTTGTTGTAGGACCATAGCCACTCGGTGGCAATCTGCTGCACCTCGTCGATGGTTTCGAAGATATGGAGGTCCAGCCCTTCGTGCCGGACCGTCCGGTTGTAGCGCTCGACATAAGCGTTCTGCTGCGGCTTTCCCGGCTGGATGTGGGCCAGGGCTATGCCCTTGTGTTCGGCCCATTCCATCAAAGTGCCGCTGATGTATTCCGGGCCGTAGCACGTCGGGAAGATTAGCCGCTGAGAGGTTATGGCCACGCGCGCAGCCCTCAAATCGCGCAGCGGGTGGCCATAACCGGGTCTCAGGTCTCAACAGTGGTTTTGCATAAACCACACCGCTGAGGAGACCGGCTATGACCGCCACCTATTCTACTGCGCCGACCTTACTGGTCGCCATCGACATTTCCAAACACCGCCACGAAGTTCTGATCGGTGCTCCCGGCAAGAAACGCCGCCGCCGCATGACCATCACCAATACTCTGGATGACTTCGGGCGTTTGGTGGCAGCTCTTTCCGGTTACGGCCTGCCGGTTAGGATCGGGTTCGAAGCAACCGGCAACTATCATCGGGCACTGGCACATCATCTCGGCCAGGCGGGGTTCGAGCTGAAGCTCGTGTCCTCCGTGGGCTTGGCCCGGACGCGGGAGGCCCTGCACAACAGCTGGGACAAGAACGACCCGAAGGACGCCCAGGTCATCCTTCACATGCTGGAAATTGGGGCCGTGCAGTTCTTCCACGATCCGCTGGCCACCGGAACCGCTGACATTCAGGAACTGTCAAAGACCCATGAAATCGTTTCGCGGTCGAAGACCGAACTCTGGCATCGCATCCTGACCCATTACCTGCCTCTGTATTTTCCCGAAGCCGAGCGGTTTCACAGAAGCTCCCGGACGGATTGGTTCCTGGCGTTTCTCGAGAAGTACCCGTCCCCTCACATGATCTCGGCCATGAGCCGGCAGGCATTCATCGCCGATGCCTGGCAAGTCGTCGGCCGCAAGGTTGCCAAAGAACGCCTGCTTTCAGACATTTACACGACTGCTGCGGGTTCAGTCGGGCTTCCTGTCGGCCCGCATTCCGACGCCGTGCGTATGTTCCGCCTCGTTCTCGCCGAAGGCCGCAGCCTGATCCGACAGCGCAATGAGATTGAGGCCAGATCCGTCGAACTTCTGTCCGGCCTGCCTGACTATCAGCTGCTGACGACCATCCCCGGCATCGGCCCGATCAACGCAATGACCATCCTGGCTGAGGCGGGTGATCTGCGCCGCTTCCGGCATCACCGCCAGTTCCTTAAGTTCTGCGGCATGCATTGCCCGGAAGGCGATTGCGTAGCAATCTGCCGAGAGGGATCTCGCCACCGTGCAATCCGGGATGTTCCGCGGACAAAGCAAGATCTCCAAGTATGGCAATGCCCGGCTCCGGCGCACGCTCTGGATGGCGGGTCAGACGGCCGCGTTGAAGAAGACAAACAGCTTCCGCGACAAGTTTGAGCGTTACATTTCGAAGGACCGGCACAATGCTCACCTGCGCCGCAAGGCCTATACCGCGATTGCTGCCAAGATGGCGCGCACCGTTCACGCCGTGGTCAAACACGGTGAACCTTATCGCCCCTTCTTCGAGGGGTGAGCCCAGGCGGAAGGACCTCTCTCTGTAATGGCCGTGGAGGCAGTTCGCTGACCTCGTAGATAATGTTCGGGCTTTCTGCTTGGGATTTGGGATCTCGTATTAAGGACGGTGAGGGCCGCCGGAGCGCGTACCCTGTGTTTGCTATGGAAGAGATCATTTCTTGACGGCAGAGCCCGTCTGGGCAAACCTGTCAGGGCGTCCGGGGCTCCGGATGCTCCATGACCTGCTGACCTAAGCAGCCGGAATTTCCCGACATAGGACGTTGTCCACCCTGATCGTCTTCGGTGAACCGCGCCATTCGATGATCTGGTTCAGCGCCCGGACGACGCGTTCGGCGGGTAGCGAGAAGTCGATCTCGATGCCCAGGCCTTCGCGGTTGAAGTCGTCCAGGACGTTCAACAGCCGGAACTGGCGGCCATCTCCAAGGCGATCCGCCATGAAATCCATGGACCAGACCTCATTCGCAGCCTGCGGAACCGCCAGCGTTTCGGGCTTGTCCCGCTTCAACCGCTTGCGCGGCTTGATCCTGAGATTCAGCTCCAGTTCGCGGTAGATCCGGTAGACCCGCTTGTGGTTCCAGCCATGTCCTTGGACATTGCGCATGTACAGGAAACACAGGCCGAAGCCCCAGGTCTTCTTCGCAGTCGTCAGCCCGAGGAGCAGATTGGCGATCTGCTCGTTCTCGTCGTCGAGCTTCGGGCTGTAGCGATAGCAGGTCTCGCTGACATCGAATGCTCGGCAGGCCAGCGCAATGCTGACGCCCTTCATCGCCACCGCTTTCACGGCCAACTCTCGGCGTTGAGCTGGCCGGATCGTTCGATCCTTCTCTCGAACCAGCGGCGTTCAGGATCTTACTTATCCAAGCGCCTCCTTGAGCAGGTCGTTCTGCATGCTGACGTCGGCAAACATGCGCTTCAGCCGCCGGTTCTCCTCGGCCATTGCCGCTCGCCATTGTCCTCGGACCAATGGCGGACAAAGGCTCGCTCTCACTGATGAGGCTGGCGTCCATGCCGCCATACTTCGCCCGCCATTTGTACAGGGCCGCGCTGGTTCGGCGGGGAATTGATCCACTGGATCAATTCCTATTCCACCTCACTCCCGTGCTCTCGGCACAGCTCGGCGGCAGGCACACCGCCTTCCATCTGGCGCAGCACGCCCATGATTTGCGCTTCTGTGAACCGTGTCTTCTTCATCGGAATCTCCTCGTTCATCCTGCCGAGAAAATTCTACTTTCGCATCCCCCTAAGATCGGGGGGGATTACCCTGTCGCGGGGCTGCTGGAGCTTTTGCGCGACTATTGGCGCGAGGCGCGGCCGGAGGGCTGGCTGTTCCCGGGCAAGCCGAAGATCAACCCGCTGTCACCGCGGCAACTGAACCGGGCGTTCACGTCCGCAAAACACATGGCAGGGATCAACAAGCCCGCGACCCTGCACACACTCCGCCAAAGCTTCGCGACGCATCTGCTGGAGGCGGGAACGGATGGGCATGACCAGCGTGCTGCATACCTGGGGATTGAGCTACTCCCCGATCGTTGGACAGGATCTGGCGTAATTTAAGCTACTTTCTGCCGCTGCTGACCAGGTTGGGTTTCGTCTTTTCTCAGCCAATAGACCACGGCAGGAGGCTTGCCGCCAAGGGCGGAATGTGGGCGTTTTCGATTATAGAACTCGATCCATCTGCCGACGCCTGCCTTCGCCTCTGATCCAGTCTCCCAAGCGTGCAGGTAGACGCACTCGTATTTCAGACTCCGCCAGAGCCGCTCGACGAAGATGTTATCGAGGAACCGGCCTTTGCCATCCATCGAGATGCGCACACCGGATCGCCGCAGCCTGTCCGTCCAGGCGAAGGACGTGAACTGGCTGCCCTGATCTGTATTCATGATCTCGGGCGGACCGAACTTGTGGATGGCCTCGTTCAGCGCCTCGACACAGAAGTCCGCTTCCAGCGTGTTCGAGATGCGCCAGGCCAGCACCTTGCGGGTGTGCCAGTCAATGATCGCCACCAGATACAGGAACCCCTTGCGCATTGGCAGATAGGTGATGTCTGCCGCCCAGACCTGGTTCGGGCGCCCCACCCGCAGACCACGCAGCAGATAGGGGTAGGTCTTGTGTCCCTTCGCTGCCTTGCTGGTGTTGGGCTTCTGGTAGATCGACATGAGCCCCATCACCCTCATCAGCCGCCTGATCCGCTTTTCGTTCACCAAATGACCCTCATTGCGCAGATGCCAAGTCATCTGCCGCACACCGAAGAACGGCGTTTCCAGGAACTGTTCGTCGATCCGACGCATCAGCATCAGGTTCAGAGCCGTCTCGCCTTTGGGTTGATAATAGAACGACGACCGCGAGATCGACAGCAGCTTGCACTGCTTGCCAATGGGCAGATTGGCATTGGCAGGCTCGATCATTTTCCGCCTCACTTGCCGATCCACGGTTTGAGCTTTCGTGACAAAAAATCGTTGGCAACGGCCAGCTCCCCAATCTTAGCGTGCAGCTCTTTGACCTGCTCTTCGTCAATCTCCGGGGTTTTCTTGCCGCCACGCTCGAACACGCCGGACGCGCCCTCCAGGAGCGCCCGCTTCCAGCTGTGGATCATCGTCGGATGAACGCCAAATTGGCTTGCCAGCTCTGCAACAGTCCGCTCGCCCTTCAAAGCCTCAAGCGCGACCTTGGCCTTGAACTCAGGCGAATGGTTCTTCCGTTTCGACATCTCTGATCTCCTCTGCGTCGAAGATCAACAGACAGCAATTCGTAGCTTACGTCAGTGTCCGAAATTCAGGGGGTAGCTCAGATCGGCGCTGACCCATCACCCCCACATCCCTATGATCGTGCCCGGCGGCGGCCTGTTGCCGGGCGGCACAAGAGGGATCGCCTGCCGGCCTGGGGTCTTCCTGCATGTGCGGGTCCTGTCGCGCTTGTTCCGGCAGCTGTTTCTGGAGGGGCTTATGGCGCTTCACCGCGCCGGGGAACTGGCCTTATTCGGCGGCCTGGAACCGCTGGCGCAGGCCGATGCCTGCGCAGGGTGGCTGGCTCCTTTGCGCAAGTCCGAATGAATGGTCATCGTGCCGGAGGCGCGTCTTCGACACGACGCCAAACCGCCCTTCGGAGGCCCGGAAGCCGTGCTCGCCTATCTCAGCCGGTACACCCACAGGGTGGCCATCTCGAACCACCGCCTCGTCAGCGCCGACGCGGGCACCGTGGCATCCCGTTGGCAGGACTACCGCATCAAGTCCGGCGACCGGCAGAAGGTCATGCGTTTGGCCACGCCCGAGTTCATCCGCCGCTTCCTGATCCACGTCCTGCCCGATGGATTCCACCGCATCCGGCACTACGGCTTGCTCGCCTCAGCGCAGCGCAAGGCCAACATCGCGCGGTGCCGTGCCCTGCTCGGAGCAATGAGCCCGGCACAAGAACCGGCAGAAGCCGCCGAGGTCCTCCCGCTCACCCTGCGTGAGCCATGCCCCTGCTGTGGCGGGACAATGCGCATCGTCGAGATCTTCCGCCGCGGTCAGAAGCCGTCATCTCGAGCACCCCCCCGGGAGCAGGCCGCATGACGCAACGCCCGTCTAAACGCGCGAAACTCACCAGCTGCCGCCCGCAGGCACCCCGCCGTCACGCAGCGGCCCGCATCGAAAAACCTTCAGGTTTCCGGCCATTCGCTGCGTTCTGCCTGAACGTCCGCTCCCCACCTTCAGCAATAGATGCGCGTGGCTTTGTTCAGACCAAATTGCAAATACGCAAGGCGTCGAGAATTGCGGCGTGCATATTGCGACCTGCAACTGCGTCACCAATGCGAGCCAGATGAAACTGGCCGGTCTGCTCTTCGTCCTTGAACGGGAACACGCCATTGATCAGCGCTTTGTGGTCGATCTGTCCAAGGTTTCGCGAGCTTGGCTTAAGGTCATGATAGAGCTCATCTATCGGGGTCAAGCCATGCTCGACGACCACGTGGTCGACAAAACGTTCGGTGATTTCGCCCGTCAATACATGGCGCAGGCAGACGCGAACCCGGTTTCCCTCGCGTGTCAGAGTGTGGAGTTCCTGAAGGCAGGTGAAGGTAACGCCATTGGCGGCCAGATCGCGCAAGGCGACGGCTGAGGTCGTCGGGCCAAGGTCATGCAGAAGCGCCCGGTCGGGGGTCACGAGCTCGACGCTGTGACCGGCGCCTGCGAGCGTGTCGGCCGTGACCGCGGCGGGGTGGTCGCCGACCTCGTCGAACAAAAGCACCTCGCCCGAGACACGCGCTTCTCCGGAAAGCACCTCCCAGCTGGAGAGCGCCAGTTCGCCGCCGGGGATGAGCAATGGCCCGGGCCAGCCGCCGGTGGCAATGATGACCAGATCGGGGGCCTCCGCGAGCACGTCACCGGCTTCGGCATAGGTATTCAGGCGGAGGCCGACGCCGAGGGCGGTCACCTCGGAAATCAGCCAGTCGGCAACCCCCCAAACCTGCCTGCGCGTCATGCCCTTGGCGGCCAGAACGAGCTGCCCGCCCAGCCGGTCTGACGCCTCGAACAGAACAACATCGTGACCGCGCAGGGCACTGACCCGCGCGGCCTCCAGCCCGGCAGGCCCGCCGCCGACGACAACCACCTTCCTTTGTGTGCCGCTGGTCGGAATGACATGGGGCAAAGCTTGTTCGCGCCCGGTGGCGGCATTGTGCCCGCATACGGCGGGCTTGCCCTGATTGACCCGGTCCACGCAATACCCGAGGCCGACGCAGGGGCGGATGCGTTCCTCCTCCCCGCGTGAAAGTTTCGCCACCAGATAGGGATCCGCCATTTGGGCGCGCGTCATGCCCACCAGATCGACATGGCCGCCGGAAACCGCGTGGCGGGCGGTTGCAATGTCGGCGATGCCGCCTGCGTGCAGAACCGGCAGGCTGACGGCCTCGCGAATGCGTCCGGCCACGGTGATATGCGGGGCGGCGGGCAGGCCCATAGGACGCACCCATTCCGCAAGACCAAGGTCATCGTAGGGCGCCCCGGCCAGGATGTTGAGCAGGTCGACATGGCAACTGTCCTCCAGCATCCGGGCGGCGGCGACGCAGTCCTCGGCGTTCAGCCCGCCCTCGGTCAATTCATCGCCGGTGATGCGCATGGACAGTATGAACTTCGGGCCGACCTCTGCGCGCACGGCGTCCAGAACCTGCAGGGTGAGGCGCATGCGGTTCTCCAACGGTCCACCATAGTCATCGTCGCGTTGGTTGGTCAGGGGGGACAGAAACTGGCCCAGCAGGTGCGAGTGGGACAGAAGCTCGATCCCATCGAACCGGCCTTGCTGACAGCGCCGCGCCGCGGCGGCAAAATCGCCGATCACCCGGTCGATGTCCTCTTGTTCCATCACTTTGGGAAAGGCGCGGTGTGCGCGTTCGCGGACTCCGGAGGGTGCCAGAACCGGCAGCCAATGCCCATCGTCCCAAGCGGTTCGGCGGCCCATATGGGTGATCTGGCACATGACAGCGGCCCCGTGCGCGTGAACGCCATCCGTAAGCTTCCGGAACCAGGGAATGATACTGTCGTCGCCAGCATAGAGCTGGCCGAACACAGAGGGGCTGTCGGGGGCGATATTGGTCGATCCTCCGACCATGGTCAGGGCAACGCCACCCTTGGCCTTCTCTTCGTGATACAGCCTGTAGCGGTCCCGCGGGTGGCCGTCCTCGACATAGTTGGGCGCATGAGATGTGCTTACGATACGGTTGCGCAGCGTCAGGTGCTTGAGCTGAAACGGATCAAGTAGTTTGGCCACGATTATTTCCCTTCGGTCACACCATCAGTTTAAAAGCCGCTCTGCGTCGGGGCCGCTGACCCGCTGCAATGCCTGAAGAGGTACGTTATTGAAGGTATGCTACTTGTGAAGCTCGTATGAGATTTCACCGCTTCCGACACGGAGCCACAAAAAGACGACCAGACCAAGTGGCACAAATGTGGAAGCTTCGTTAGACAGAGACGGAGACTTGACACTCGCCGCACGATCCACCAAGCGCGGCAAAGGGCCGAAAGCGTCAAGGACGCCAAACAGGCTCTCCGATTTTCGACTGAACAGCAGGCTCCTCAATTGCCGGCAGCTGACGTTACTGGCAACTTGCTCGACGCCTTCATCTCCTTCAGCGACAGGTTGGAGCGGATGCTGGTCACCCCGGGCAGCCGCCGCAACGTGCTGTCGACGAAGACGCTGTAATCGTCGAGGTCCCGCGCCACCACGATCAGCAGGAAATCGTCCGCTCCAGTGGTGTTGTGGCAGGCAAGGATGTTCGGCGTCGTTTGCACGATACGCTGGAACTCGGCGGTGGCCGCCTGGTCGTGCTCGGAGCAGCGCAGCTGGACGAAGGCCATGACGCCGAGGCCCAGTTTCCGGCGGTTCAGATTGGCCTGGTAGCCTTCGATGATGCCGCTTTCCTCGAGCCGCTTCAGCCTTCGCCAGCAGGGAGTTTCGCTCATCCCGATGCGTTCGGCGAGCTTGGCATTGGTCATTCGGCCGTCGTCTTGCAGCAGGGTCAGAAGCGCGGCGTTGACGCCGTCGATCTCGGGCATGGGGCGGATTCTTTCTCGATGCGGGGCGTTCATAGGGGGTGCTGCCCCAAATATTGCTCCAGTGAAGAAGAATGGCAAAGGTATTCCACGTGCCGGGCGGTAATCTGCCCTCGAAATCCCCGCAAGCTGAAAGTCCCTGCCATGAAAGCCGTCCTTTTCGAAAAGTTCCAGGAAGCCCCCAAGCTCACGACCGTAGTCGATCCGACGCCCGAGCCGCATGGCGTGGTGCTCAAGGTGGCCGCGACCGGAGTCTGCCGAAGCGACTGGCACGGCTGGATGGGCCATGACAGCGGCATCGACCTGCCGCATGTGCCGGGGCACGAGCTGGCCGGAGTGGTCGAGGCCGTCGGCAAGGACGTGAAGAACTGGAAGCCCGGCGACAAGGTCACCGTGCCCTTCATCTGCGGCTGCGGCAGCTGCTCGGAATGTCACTCCGGCAACCAGCAGGTCTGCCTGCACCAGGAACAGCCGGGCTTTACCCACTGGGGGTCGTTTGCGGAATATGTGCCGATCCATCAGGCAGACCTGAACCTCGTGGCGCTGCCCGAGACGATGGATTTTGCCACCGCTGCCAGCCTCGGCTGTCGCTTTGCCACCTCGTTCCGGGCGGTGATTGATCAAGGCAAGGTCAGCGCGGGCCAGTGGGTGGCGGTGCATGGCTGTGGCGGCGTGGGCCTCTCGGCGGTGATGATTGCGGCGGCAGCGGGGGCGAATGTAATCGGCGTGGACCTCGACCCGGCCAAGCTGGCCTTGGCGAAGGAGCTTGGCGCCGTTACGGTCATCAACGGCAAGGAAGCAGACGTGCCCGCCGCCATCCGGGAGATCACCAAGGGTGGCGCGCATGTCTCCCTCGACGCTTTGGGGCACCCCGTGACCATGACGAACTCGATCCTCTGCCTGCGGCCGCGCGGAAAGCACGTGCAGGTGGGGCTGATGCTGGGCGAGCACGCAGCCCCCGCGATCCCGATGCCGAAGATCGTCGGGCAGGAAATCGAACTTCTCGGTTCGCACGGGATGCAGGCGCATCGCTACGGCGCAATGCTGGACATGGTGGCGAGCGGACGGCTCGATCCGGCGCGGCTGGTGGGGCAGCAGATCAGCCTTGCAGAGGCGCCACAGGCCCTGATGGAGATGGACAGGTTCCAGTCGGTCGGCGCCACCGTCATCACCCGGTTCTGAGACATGGAGACCATCGCATTCATCGGCGGGCTGATCGTCCAAGGCATGGCACCGGCGCAGATCACCGTCATCGATCCCGGCGCGGACCAGCGGGCGCACTTGCAGGCGAGCTAGGGTGTTCGCACCACGGTCGGTGTAGCAGCGGGATGCGCCGAAGCGGACACCGTGGACCTTGCGGTCAAGCCGCAGGTCATCCCGCATGTGGCCGAGCGGGTCGTGGGCGCGCTGAAGGGCAAGCTGTTGATCAGCATCGCGGCGGGGGTGCCGATAGCCCGGCTCAAGGCGCTCTTCGGGCCCATGGCCATCGTCCGGACCATGCCGAACACCCCGGACTTGCTGGGGCTCGGCGCGACGGGGAGCTTCGCCAATGACCGCGTTGATGCGGCGCAGCGCGCCCGCGCTCGGACCATCGTCGAAGCCTTTGGTCTTTGCGTCGGCCTCCCGCGCGAAGACCTGCTGGATGCGGTCACAGCCGTCTCCGGCAGCGGCCCGGCCTATTTTTTCCTGTTGGTCGAAGAGATGATCCGCGCCGGCGTCACCCTCGGCCTTATGCGCGAAGATGCCACCGCGCTGACCCTGCAAACCGCGCTTGGCGCGGCCTCCATGGCCGCTCAGGGCAACGTGCCGCCCGAGGAACTGCGCCGCAGGGTGACCTCGCCCAATGGCACGACCCACGCCGCCATTACCTCGATACAGCAGGATGGCTTGACGGACATGATCTCGCGCGCGATGACCGCCTGCCGGAGCCGCCGACCGTCTGGCTGCAAGCCCCGACCTACGGCAATTACGTTCCAACCCTGGCGGCCGCCGGTGCGCGCCATCAGGCGCTGCCCTACTACGACCCGCTGTGCAGCGAACTCACATTTGACCAGATGCTGGACGGACCGAAGGCCGCACGCCCCGGCGATGTCTTCCTGATGCAGGGCGTCTGTCACAACCCGACGGGCGCGGACATGAGCGAAGACCAGTTCACAGCGCTTCTCGACACGCTTGAAGCCCTTGGGATCGTGCCTTGGGTCGACCTGGCCTACCTCGGCTTCGCGCAAGATTTCGACGCGGATTGCGCCATGGCACGCCAGATCGCAGAACGCTTTCCCGAATGCATTGTCTGCATCACCCTGTCAAAGTCCTTCGGCATTTACCGCGACCGCGCGGGGGCGCTGTTCGTCAAGACCCGCACCCGCGACCAGGCGGGTATCACCCGAGCCGTCACGGCCACCGCCCGTTCGGGGGCTTCGCACGCTTCGGACCATGGTCCGGCGGTGGTGCGGACAATCCTGCAGAATGTGGACATGAAGGCTCTCTGGTTGCGCGAACTCGACCAAATGCGCTAGCGCGTGGCGCGCATGCGCGAGCAGATCGTGGCGATAGAACAAAATATGTTCGGCACCCACCGGCTGGCATTTCTCGGGCGGCAGGTCGGGATGTTTTCGCTCCTGCCGCTAGGCGTCGCGCAGGAAATAGCGCTGACCCAGGACCACGGCATTCACGTCATTGAAGGCGGTCGGATCAACGTCGCGCGCCTCGGGAATGAAGATGTCCGTTGGTTGGTTGGCGCCGTTTGCGGGATCATGTCGAGGCCCTCCCGATGAAACACGCACGTGCATTTCGCCAGCCTGACGTCGGCTAAGTTGTCGAGGAACTTCGGTGAAGCGAATGTCATGTGTGGATTTATTGGACCCCGCCTGATTGCAACGGTCTGTTTGGTTCCGGCTTCGAGGTCGCGATTGCTGATGTATATCCGGCTTCTTAGGGCGGCCCGATATTTCGTTGCCGCGAGCCCCGATGGAATTCCGCTTGCTTCTACCTCATCGCCCCTAAGGCATCGGTGCTGACCTTGCCGATCCACACATCAGGTTCGAGAAGCAACGGGCGTGACCCTTTTCCATCTCCTGGCAGATGTTGCAATATTCTGGGTAGCTCTCCTTTATTGACTTTCCGAGGTGCCGTTCAAGCGAACGACACGGCGGGTTCTGGGCGGTAGTTCTGATCTCTCGCTAAGAGCGACCAGACTATCCGAGCGTTCTTGTTAGTCAGTGCCACCGAGACGACATTCGGATGCCGCCGTTCGCGCATCCGCGCGATCCATTGGCTGCGCGTATCGGTTTTCCCGGCCGCCTTTCCAAGCACAGCTCGTGCGCCGTGGATCATCAGTGTGCGCAGGTATCGGTCGCCGCGCTTGCTGATCCCGAACAAGTGTGCTTTTCCACCGCTTGACCGTTGTTTTGGAACGAGCCCCAGCCACGCGGCAAATTGACGACCATTCTTGAAGCAGGATTTATCACCGACTACTGCTACCAATGCCGTTGCTGTAATCGGGCCAACACCTTCGATTTGACCAATGCGCTGGCACATCTCATTGGCGCGGAAGAGGTTCTTGATCCGCCGGTTGTAGCCTGCAAGACGGCTGTCGAGTTCGGCCAGTTCCTCACGCATGTCGCGCAACATATCAATGAAGATCTCCCCAAATTCGCCCTGATTGCTATCGACGATTTCACTGAGGGCACGCCGGATGCGGGTGATGTCCCGCGCCACCACGACACCATGTTCCCCAAGCAAACCGCGGACTTGGTTTGCCAGCCGGGTGCGGTTTGCGACCACGCGCTGGCGGATACGGTGGACCGCCTGGATTTCAAGCTGTTCAGCCGACTTAGGGGGGACAAACCGCATTGATGGCCGGCCGGCAGCCTCGCAAATCGCTTCGGCATCGTTGCGATCGTTCTTGTTCGATTTCACATAAGGTTTCACGAACTGTGGAGAGATCAGCCGCACCTCGTGGCCCAAATCGGTCAGAACCCGTGCCCAAAAATGCGATCCGCAACAGGCTTCCATACCGACAATACAGGGCGGCAATTCTGCGAAGAACTGCGCAACAGCGTCTCGCCGGAGGGTCTTCCGGAAAACCACTTCTTCAGTCGTGCCCACTGCGTGAACTTCGAAAACGTACTTGGCCAGATCCAGGCCGATCCTTTTGATTTGCATGTTATGATCCTCCAATTCTCCATTCGAAGATACGCCGCCCGAGGGCGGCGGGGCCCATACCATTGCTCCTGCAGAGCAAGACATTCAGAATAGTCAGTTGCAGAGCCCCCCGGAATTTTTATGCCGGTATCTTACCAAGGCGCAGTGGCAGTGGCTTGCTATCGGTTTCAAGCAATACGCTCTGTTGCAAATTTCGCCAGACGGTAATCAGCCAGTGGCCTGCGCCTCAAACCGCCTGCTGGAGCAAAATGTTGCTTCCGGGCTATTGCGGGTGATTGTATTGGACTGCCAAACCCTTGCTTTGAAAGGCCCCGATGCATGGACAAGTTCAGCCTTGATGCGACCGATATCCGCATCCTCAGCGCAGTCCAGAAGCACGGCCAGCTTAGCAAAACCAAGCTTGCGGAGATCGTCAACTTGTCGCCAACCCCGTGCTGGGCCCGGCTTACGAAATTGAAAGCAGCCGGGTTCATCCGCGGCTATCACGCCGACGTTGCACTCGACCGGGTCTGTGATTTCACGCAGGTGGTCGTGACCGTCTCTCTCACACATCACCGCAAGTCTGATTTTGACCGTTTCGAGGGCCATATCCGAAAGCTGGACGAGGTCACCGAATGCATCGCCACAGGCGGTGGCATGGATTACGTCATGAAGGTCTTTACACCAAGCCTGGCAGCATTTCAGGAGTTGATGGAAACCCTGCTGGCGGCCGAACTGGGGATTGACCGCTACATGACTTACATCGTGACGCGCCACGTCAAATCCGCCCAGCCGAATCTTTCCGGGTTGGCGGCCAGGTCCGGCAAATGACCGGAAGCGTCTGAACGGTCTGCAAGCCTGTCTGACATCAGTCCGTTTGGTCTGCCCAGGTCTTGTTTTTCAGTCCGCTCCCGGCCCGCCTGTGTGGGTAATCCTTCACCCAGTTCAAACAGTCCGCGGCAGATCGGGTCGCCGGTGCAAAGGGTGAAAGACATGACGCAATCAAACAGTTTCGGGTTCGGCACACAGATCCGCAAATCCCCCTATTTCGACGCCACCGTGCGCTGGGGCGCCAAGAGTTTCTCGGTGTACAACCACATGTACATCCCGCGCGATTTCGGCGATCCGGAGCAGAACTTCTGGAACCTGGTGAACGACGCGATCCTGTGCGATGTGGCGGTCGAGCGCCAGGTGGAGATCACCGGTCCGGATGCGGCGAAATTCGTGCAGATGCTGACCCCGCGCGACCTGTCGAAAATGGCGGTGGGCCAGTGCAAATACATCCTGATCACCAATGCCGATGGCGGCATCCTGAACGACCCGATCCTCCTGCGGCTGGCGGAGAACCACTTCTGGATCTCGCTGGCAGACAGCGACATTCTGCTGTGGGCGCAGGGCGTGGCGGTGCATTCCGGCATGGATGTCACCATCGGCGAGCCCGATGTTTCGCCGCTGCAGCTGCAGGGGCCGAAATCGGGTGAGATCATGCGCGCGCTGTTCGGCGACAGCATCATGGATCTGAAATACTACTGGCTGCGCGAGGTTGATCTGGACGGTATTCCGCTGATCGTGTCCCGCACCGGCTGGTCCAGCGAACTGGGATATGAGCTGTACCTACAGGACGGGTCGCGCGGTGATGAGCTGTGGGAAAAGATCATGGCAGCGGGGGAGCCGTTCGGGCTGAAGCCCGGCCATACCTCCTCGATCCGCCGTATCGAGGGCGGCATGCTGTCTTACCACGCTGACGCCGATATCAACACCAACCCCTATGAGCTTGGGCTGGACCGGCTGGTGAACCTCGATATGGAAGCCAGCTTCATCGGCAAGACGGCCCTGCGGGAAATCAAGGAGCAAGGCGTCAGCCGCAAGCAAGTGGGCCTGATCATTGAAGGCGCACCGTTGACCGGGCCCAACACCACCTTCTGGCCGGTCAGCAAGGATGGCACTGCCATCGGCAAGGTCACCTCTGCCGTCTATTCGCCGCGTCTGAAACAGAACATCGCCCTGGCGATGGTTGCTGCAGAGGACGCCGTCATCGGATCTGCGGTTGAGGTCATGACCGGTTCCGGCCAGGCCCGCGCCACCGTCGTGGAGCGGCCATTCTTCGACCCGAAAAAGACCCTCGCCGCTGCCTGACGCAGACAGAGTTCACGAACAGGGATTCCGCGATGTCCGATCTTTCCATCCAGCTGCATTGGCAGCGGGCCGAACCCGTACTGCAAACCGGCCGTTACTCGAACGCCCACACGGTGCAGTACAACAACAGCTATGATGTCCAAGTGGACTCCGCCCCCGACTGGGGCGGAGATCCGGGCAACACCAACCCGGAACAGGCGCTGGCCTCGGCCCTGTCCAGCTGCCACATGATGACCTTCCTGGCTCTGGCGGCCAAGGCCGGCTGGCCGGTGGCCACTTACCACGACTATGCGGAGGCGCATCTGGGCAAGAACCCCAAGGGCCAGATGTCGGTGACACGCATTGATCTGCACCCGGTGGTGCGCTTCGACACCGGCTTCTCCGTCAGTCCCAAGGAGCTGGAGGAGATGCAGGACCGCGCCCACCGCTATTGCTTTATTGCCAATACGCTTGCCGACAGCGTCGAGATCAACATCCGCTGAGCCCCGGAAAAGGAGATGCCCTGTGCAACAGCAAGACATTTTGCTGCGTGACCTGGATGACGATGGCATCCTGCGCCTGACCCTGAACGATGCCGGGCGGCGCAATGCGCTGTCCGAGACGATGCTGGAAACCCTGGCCAACGCCCTTGCTGTAGCAGGGGAAGACCCGCAGGTACGTGTCATCATCCTGGCCGCAAACGGTCCGGCATTTTGCGCGGGGCATGATCTGAAGGAAATGACCGCCGGACGCGCAGCCACGGACGGCGGGCGGGCCTATTTTGCCAAGGTGATGGCGATGTGCTCTGCCACCATGCAAGCCATTATGAACTGCCCCAAGCCGGTGATTGCCGAGGTCACAGGGATTGCCACCGCGGCAGGCTGCCAGCTGGTAGCCAGCTGTGATCTGGCCCTTGCCGAGGACACCGCGCAGTTCAGCACGCCGGGGGTGCATATCGGCCTGTTCTGTTCGACGCCGATGGTGGCGCTGTCACGCAATGTCTTCAGCAAGCATGCAATGGAAATGCTGCTGACCGGCGACATGACCCCGGCCCGGCGGGCAGAGGAGATCGGCCTGATCAACCGCGCCGTTCCACCCGCAGGGCTGCGGCAGGCCACGATGGAGATGGCCCGCAAGATCGCGTCCAAGTCGGTGATGACCCTGGCCACCGGCAAACGCGCTTTCTATGCGCAGCGCGAGATGCCCCTGGCCGACGCCTATACCTATGCTTCCGGCGTGATGGTCGACAACATGCTCGCCCGCGATGCCGAAGAGGGCATCGGCGCCTTCCTCGAAAAACGCCGCCCCCAATGGCAGGATCACTGAGACCATGACGGAAAACCCGTACAACACCGGTCTGGACCGCACTCCCGCGAACTATCAGCCGCTGACGCCGCTGACCTTCCTGGAACGCGCCGCCAGCGTCTTTCCGGGCCACACGGCGATCGTGCATGGGTCCCTGCGGCGCAGCTATGCGGAGTTTTTTGCGCGGTCGCGGCGGCTTGCCTCGGCCTTGGCCAAGAACGGGATCGGCCGCGGCGACACCGTGTCTGTCATGCTGCCCAATACGCCGGCCATGCTGGCATGCCACTAGGGCGTGCCGATGTGCGGCGCGGTGCTGCACTCGATCAACACAAGGCTGGATGCAGCGGTCATTGCGTTCCAGCTCGACCACGCGATGTCGAAACTGGTGATCGTGGACCGGGAATTCATGCCGCTGATGCAGGAGGCGCTGGCGCTTGCCACGGTCTCGCCGGTT
The DNA here is from genome assembly GCF_025857195.1 of Leisingera thetidis. Lineage (NCBI taxonomy): Bacteria > Pseudomonadati > Pseudomonadota > Alphaproteobacteria > Rhodobacterales > Roseobacteraceae > Leisingera > Leisingera thetidis. The sequence goes on from NZ_CP109787.1 coordinate 363,579, forward strand.
CTGATCCAGTATGATGACCCAGAGTATGACGGTGTGTCGGCAGATGCAGAGGCCGCCGACTACGAGGTGTTTCTGACCCGCGGCAACCCGGATTTCGCCTGGCTGATGCCGGAGGACGAATGGGATGCGATCTCGATCAACTACACCTCCGGCACCACCGGCGACCCCAAAGGCGTGGTTTCGCACCACCGGGGCGCCTATCTGCTGGCGCAGGGCAAAGCGCTGACCACCTCGATGCAGAAGCACGCGGTCTATCTCTGGACCCTGCCGATGTTCCACTGCAACGGCTGGTGCTTCCCATGGACACTGTCCGCCATCGCAGGCACCCATGTGTGCTTGCGGCAAGTGCGGGCAGAACCCATCTGGAACGCCCTGGCGGACGAGGGCGTGACCCACCTGTGCGGCGCCCCCATTGTGATGTCGCTGCTGGTCTCGGCGCCGGAAGAGGCCAAGCGCAATCTCGACCAGCAGGTGCAGTTCTTCACCGCCGCCGCGCCGCCGCCGGAAAGCCTGCTGGCGGACATGAAGGCCGCAGGCTTTGAGGTGACCCACCTTTGCGGGCTGACGGAAACCTACGGTCCTGCGGTGGTCAATGACTGGCACCACAGCTGGTCGGATCTGCCGCCTGCCGAACAGGCCGCACTGAAGGCGCGCCAAGGCGTGCGCTACCTGCCGCTGGAACAGCTGGATGTGCTGGACCCGGAGACGATGCGGCCGGTGCCGCGCGACGGCCAGACCATAGGCGAGGTCATGTTCCGCGGAAACGTCGTGATGAAGGGCTACTTCCGCAACCCCAAGGCGACCGAGGAAGCCTTTGCCTCAAGGATCATTCCGCCCTCGGCATCGACAACACAGATGCTGGTCATCTCGAGTGAAACGTCGAGGCCCACATACAATACTCTGGTCATGGTCGTTCTCCCGGTCATGGATTTACCGGCAAGAAGACTACCGGCGAATCCGGGGACTGAGCCCCGATTACGCCATCTGAGTGAGCACCTGTTCGCCAACCTGCGCCACGCCCGGGAGCTGATCGCGGCCTGGCCCATGCGCGTGCCGTGATCGCTGCCTGGGCGGCCGGCTGCCACACGGAACGCCCGCATTCGGCGTTGGACTGCCTGACCCCGGCCGATTATGCGCGCCCCCTGGCCACCGCAACCGCCCGCCCCGCTGCGCGAGATGAAAGCTCCGCGCGCCGGGCGATTGCTCAACCTGCGCTGATCGGCATAAAAAGCAACCGGGCTCCGGTCGCGGCTGGATGAACGTTCAGTGGCAGGTCACCTGAAATATAAGGCCGAGGGGCAGCTTCACGAACATGTGGTTGCCGACGCTCTGTCCAAGATCATTGAAATCAATGCCAAAGAACAATCGCGCTTTGGAACGGCTTTAGCCGCACAGACGCCTGCCGGCTTGATTTGGGCACATCATTCCCGCCGCTGAGGCACAGGAATGCCAGGGAACACAAACGTCTGAGAACCTGCTTGAGAACAACCGCCAGCAAAGCGGCAGAAGCGGTGACTGGAGTTTTGACGATGACAAATGAAACTCACATCCATATGGCGAATCCGCGGGCCAAATTTATCCGGCATCGCGCCTATCGTGAGCTGAGAGAACAGTTCGATCTCCAACTCTGCAGGCGCCGCGCTGCGTTGGAAGCAGGGATGGCATTCGAAGCCGGGGCAATCGCTTTGACCGGCGCACCAGGCAGCGGCAGAACCACTGCCGTCGATCACGCCATCAGCATGCGCAATGATCTGATCCTGCCTAAACACAAGATGGAAACTTGCGAAGTCGTCCAGATACAGGTGCCATCCCCGGCAACATTGAAAACCGGTGGCGGAACATTGTCCGATGCGCTTGGCTATGAGCTTATGCGCGACAAATCAGCGGCCCTGATCTGGCAGCATGCGCGCAAGCTGCTGAAAGAGCGCAGAACGTTGTTTGTCCACTTGGATGAGGTGCAGGACATTTATTTGTCAAAGGGCGATCAAGCGCGAAGCGAGGTGTTAAACACGCTTAAATCGATCATGAACAACAAGGATTGGCCCGTTGGGCTGATCCTTTCCGGTACGCCCGACCTGCTTCACATGATCAACGCTGACCGGCAGCTGCAGCGCCGTGTTTCCGTCTGATTGCTGACCCACTTCCCGTTTTCGGCTCGCGCGCTCTGTTGCGTTTGATCTGTCTTCCTTTTCCGGAAAATCAGGGCTGATTTGCAGGTCAGACGCCGAAGGCGCCTGTTCCTGCTGATCCGCCACGTGGCGAACGCGGGAGGGGGCGCGGCAATGCTGTTCGACAGGGTAGGTGCGGCCCGCAGGCGCAGCTGAGGACGCGGCCCTATCCAATAGGGGTGCCCGAGGGGGAGGGCAGCGCCCTCACCTGAGCAGCCCCGTTTGAGTGGTTCGAATTGAAAGTTAGTGCATGGTTGGCGTTGGCCCGTCGGGGCGATGGCCTCTGGCGCAGGCGGGCGGCAGCCCAGAGCACTGTGGGGCCGCTTGGTGTTGCAGTGTTTCCTCCAGCTTTCGATAATGATCCGGGCCTCGCGCAGCGAATGGAAGGTTTCACCGTTCAGCGCTTCCTCCCGCATCCGCCCATTGAAACTCTCGCAGTATCCGTTGTCCCAGGGCGATCCAGGCTCGATGCATGCGGGCTTGGCCCCGACAGCTTTGATCCGGCTTCTGACATCCTCGGCAATGAGTTCGGGCCCATTTCCGGCCGGATATATGCTGGCACGCCACGCAGGATAGACAGGTCTGCCAGTTCATCGATGACCTCGTTTGCGTTCAGCTTCCGCTGCACCCGGATTGCAAGGCATTCCCGGCTGTACTCGTCCGGAATGTTCAATGTTCCGAAAGCCCTGCCGTCGCCCATTGGGCTAGAACCAATGGCGCCTCAATGGGCAACTCCGTTTGGTGATGAGCGAAGCCGTACGGCCAGCCGCTCGGTCATGGCATCGGCCTGCGCCTGCGCGTCTCCGGTTGCCAGCAAGGGCATTGCCGCGCAGGTGGCGGCGGCAACCAGGGGGAGCCGTTGAAAGTTCCCTTGTGGCTGACCAGCGGGGACAGACCCTAACGCGAGGCGTTGGTCATTAGCTCCATGATTCCCGCCCGCAAATGGCACCGCCGGGCAGGCCGGGATCAGAGCTGCCGCCTGGCGTCTGGCGGGAAAGGGCGCAATCAGCCTTCAGGCAGCTTTGTGCAGCGTCGCCCCGCGGACCGCTCATGCCTCCGCGCCGCGCAATTGACCGTTGGACCGGACGCAACGCAAACCCCGCCAATCCGGGCAGCGTCCAAATCCGGCATCTATGAGCTCAGCCTTGCAGGCTTTATCGGGCGGGGCGTATCATGTGCGGATCTTTGATTGGATCCGGAAACGAAGCACTCCATGGCTCAACTCAAGCTCGAACAGATCAAGGCCTTTCTGGCGGTTGTCCGGGCCGGGGGCATCAACAGAGCCGCGGACATGATGAACCTTACCCAGCCGGCGGTCACTTCGCGGATCAAAAGTCTGGAAAGCACACTGGGAACACAGTTGTTCGAACGCACCGGAGCGGGTGTAAGGCTAACGAAGCAAGGCGATCTTTTGGTTAGCTATGCTGAGCAGTTTCAGCAGCTTTCCCAACTGGTTGAAGAGAACATCATGAGCGCTGAAGGCGTCGAAGGGCATTTGCGGCTTGGCGTATCGGAAACCATTGCCCAGAGCTGGCTGCCGGAATTCGTCTCTGTATTCCACCGGACCTATCCGAAGGTCAAAATTGAAATCAGCGTCGATATTTCAACGGTGTTGCGGGAAAACCTGCTGAAGCGGGAAATCGATCTGGCCATCCTGCTGGGGCCGGTTTCGGAATATACGGTGGAAAATGTCGGACTGCCCGAAGTCGAGCTGGCCTGGTACAGTGCGGTTCCTGCTGACAGCAGCACCGCGGAACCCGTCGATTTCGGCAGTACCCCGGTGATTTCCTATGCCAAGAACACACGCCCGTTCCGGGAGCTGAAAGCGGAGCTGTTCAAACGTGTCGGTCCTCAGGTTTCCCTGTTCCCCTCGTCCTCCCTGTCGGCCTGCTTCCGATTGGTTGAGGTCGGCCTGGGCGTCGCTGCCCTGCCGCGGTCGATTGGCCGGCGGTATGTCTCCGAAGGCAGGATACGCGAATTCAATCCTGGCTGGTGTCCCGGGCCGCTGAGGTTTTCCGCCTCGTTTCTAGGTGAGCCGAAAAGCCACCTGATCGAGATGGCAGCGGGTTTGGCACTGCAGACTTCCGAACGCGCGATATAAATTTTCTCTATATATTCTAACAGATTCTTTTGATTTGATTTTATGCCCCTGCTGCCCGACCCTTTCGTTAACCGGAGGTTTCAGACATGCAGGACAATTTCTCTGACAGTCTTCCACTTGCTGCCGAAGATGTGCGCCAGCTTATTCGAGCCGGTGGCTATACCTCGCATACGGCTGGTCTGGGGAAGGGGAAGCTGCAGGCGAACATAGCCATAATGCCGGAGCGGCACGCATTGGATTTCATGCGCTTTTGCCAACGCAACCCCAAGCCATGCCCGCTGGTCGGAGTGTCGGATACGGGAAATCCGCAAATGTTCACCTTGGGGCAGGACATAGATATCAGAACGGATGTCCCCGCCTATTACGTGTATAGGAACGGCGTTCTCAGTGAAACGGTTACGGATCTGAAGCACCTGTGGCGGAGCGATATGGTCGCATTTGCATTGGGGTGCTCCTTTACCTTCGAACATGCGCTTCAGGCTGCGGGCATTCCCCTGTGGCATATCGACAAAGACAAGACCGTCCCGATGTTCCGCTCAAATATCGAAACTGTGCCTGCCGGCCCGTTCAGGGGCCCGATGGTCGTCAGCATGCGTGCGGTCAATAAGGACCGGATCGATGATGTTGTCGAAATCAGCCGCAGGTTCCCGCTGGCACATGGCGCGCCGGTCCATTGGGGCGATCCCGCGGACATCGGCATTCGGGATGTGGCCCGCCCCGATTGGGGCGACGCAAGCCCGGTAGACGACAATCAGACGGCCGTCTTCTGGGCCTGCGGGGTGACACCGCAGGCGGCCATCGAGCAGGCCGGACTTCCCATCTGCATCACACATAAACCGGGGTACATGCTGATCACCGATGTGGACGACAGCGCGGAAATACCTGTCCTCGCTCCGGAACAGCCCCGAAACCCAACAAGGAGAATGACATGAAACCCACACGCGCACTTGCGGCGGCGGCGGCTTTGGCGGCGGCACCCGCCATTGCCGAGGACTTGTCCGTTGTCGGCAGCTGGTCAAGCCTCCCGTTGCACAAGCAGTTCGAGGCCCCGTTCTGGTCCGAGAAGCTGCCGGCGGCCTCTGGAGGCGGGATCAATGTGGCACTGACCACCCACAATCAGATGAATCTGGGTGTCGGCGACGTGTTCCGCCTGCTTGGGGATGGCGTCTATGATGTCGGCATGACCGTGGCGGATTACGCGGTGGCGGATGCGCCTGAGCTGGAAGGCCTGGATGTGCCGCTGGTTGCCCTGTCTGCCGATGAAGCCCGCGCGATGGTCGATGCAGCGCGCCCGATGGTCAGCGACATTTTCCGCGACCGGTTCAACAGCCATGTTCTGGCCATCGCGCCGTATCCGCCGCAGGTGGTCTTCTGCAATGCAGAGGTCAGCAATCTGGACGGCCTCAAGGGGCTGAAAGTCCGTGCGTCGGGCCGCATGACCGCAAAGTTCCTCGAAGCCCTGGGAGCAGAGGGCATCAATGTGAGCTTTGCGGAAGTGCCGGGCGCTTTGCAAAAGGGCGTTGTCGACTGCGCCGTGACCGGTGCCGGTTCCGGCTACAACGCGGGTTGGTGGGAAGTGTCCACCCATCTTCTGGCGATCCCGCTGGGCGGCTGGGATTCGGTTGTCACCGCCATCAACATGGATAAGTGGATCAGCCTGAGCGCGGAAACGCAGGAGCTGATTCAGAGTCAGATCAAAGCCGAGTTTGAAGCGCCCGCATGGGCTGCGGCGCAGGATGCGCTGGTCAATGACATCGCCTGCCTGACCGGCAATGGCGCATGCCCGGCGGGGGATGCCCGTTCCATGACGCTTGTCGAAGTTTCGGAGGAGGACTTCAGCAGGGCCCGTGAGATCCTGGTGAGTGAAGTTCTGCTCGAATGGGCCGATCGTGCCGGTCCCGAGTGGGCAGAACGCTGGAATGCCTCGGTCGGCAAGACCGTTGGGGTCAACGTGGCCGTCGAGTAACGGAAAACAGGGAGGCGCTCCGATGCCTGAGAAGATACTGGCACTGATGAAGCGGCTGAACAAAGGCGTGGCGGTGCTGATCGGCCTCCTGCTGCTGGTCTGCGTCGTGTTCATTCTGGTCGAGATTGTCATCAGGAAACTGGGGGCCTCTCTCGGCGGTACCGATGAGATCAGCGGCTATGTCATGGCGCTGGTGACATCCTGGGGCATGGGTTTTGCGCTTCTTGAACTCAGCCATGTCCGCATCGACTTTCTCCGGGGGCGCGCGGGCGCCCTGGGACGGTCCCTGTTCGACCTGTTTTCGATGTTCATCCTGTCCGGCACGATCACCGTGATTGCGGTCCGCTGCTGGCCGGTGGCCGAACGGTCGCTCAGCAACGGCTCGCGTGCCAACACGCCGCTGGAGACCCCGCTGGCGCTGGTGCAACTGCCGTGGTTTGCCGGATGGCTCTGGTTCGCCATTGTGGCCTGGCTTACCCTGTTCGCGGCTGTCCTGCTGGTGCTGCGCGGCGAGTTCGCGCAATCCGAGGCCGCCATCGGCACCTTCGGCGAAGACGAGGCGGAGGTCCACACATGATCCCGGCTGTTTCCATCGGGCTGCTGGCCCTTCTGACCCTTTCGATTCCCGTGGGCATCGTTTTGTTCCTTCTCGGGTTTGGGATTGATGCCTTCTTCAGCCCCTTTCCATTGACCAGAGGACTGGGCAATCTGGTCTGGTCCACCTCGAACAATGCCACGCTGATTGCCATTCCGTTCTTTGTGCTGCTGGGCGAGATCCTGGTGCGCAGCGGCATCGCCACCCGGACCTATGCGGCGCTTGACCGCTGGGTGTCGTGGCTTCCGGGCGGGCTGGTGCACGCCAATGTGGCGACGTCGACCATGTTCTCGGCAATCTCCGGATCCTCGGTGGCAACCGCTGCGACCGTGGCAACCGTGGCCATGCCGCAGGCCGAAAAGCTGGGATATGACCCCAAGCTGTTTTCCGGCGCCATTGCCGCCGGGGGCACGCTGGGCATCATGATCCCGCCGTCGATCAACCTGATCGTCTATGGTTTCCTGACCCAATCCTCGATCCCGCAGCTGTTCCTTGCCGGCCTGCTGCCCGGCCTGCTGCTGGCCCTGGGTTTCATGCTGGTGACGGTGCTGATCTGCATCGTGCGTCCCGGACTGGGCGGCGTGCGGCGGGTCTTTCCGGTTGCTGAAATGATCCGCGCACTGGTGCAGCTGGTTCCGATCGTCATTCTGTTCGGTGCCATCATTGGCACGATCTACAAGGGCTGGGCCACCCCGACCGAGGCCGCTGCCGTGGGGGTGGCAGGGGCGGTCCTGATTGCGGCGCTCTTTGGCGGTGTCTCGGTTCAGATGATCAGCGCAAGCGTCGTGGGCACCATCAAGATCACCTCGATGATCATGCTGGTGGTGATCGGCGCGTCCTTCCTGAACTTCACGCTGGCCTCGGCTGGCCTGGGCGCCGAACTGAAGTCGATCCTCGACGGCTTGGGCCTGTCGCCGCTGATGACGATCCTGGTCGTCGTCTGCATCTACATCGTGCTGGGCTTCTTCATCGAAACCCTGTCTCTCATGGTGGTGACCATTCCGATCATCGTGCCGCTGATCATCGAACAGGGCTACAACGTGATCTGGTTCGGTATTCTGATGATCGTGCTGATCGAGATGGCATTGATCTCACCGCCTGTCGGTCTGAACCTTTATGTGGTGCAAGGGGCCCGCAAGAACGGGAAAATGAGCGAGGTGATGCTGGGAACTATTCCCTTCGTGGCTGTCATGCTGCTGATGGCCGCCGCACTGATCGCCTTCCCGCAGATCGCGCTCTTCCTTCCGTCATCGCTGCAATAACCACCGCAGCCAGCAGGTTGCAGCACGTCAATCAGGCAATACCGGCCGGCCAATTCTCCGCTTCGCCGAGCGTAGTTGCCGTGCCGCGCAGGCCAGGGCAGAAACACTGTGCAAGCAGCAGGGCGCACCATTGAGCCGGTGCGCCGGCGCTTCGGCCACGTGCCCCTTCGTGCTTCATGCCGCCTTGCGCAGTGATCATGACCTGCGCGGCGACCTATGTCAGGCACCTCTCAATTTTTCGGCAAAGGCTAGCCTAATTTAGCTAATTTTCCTGTTAAAATGTTGAAAAGCTGCGCAATTTTGCCACAACCGGAACCCGCTCAGCCCGCACCGGTTTCTTACTCAGTCTCCAACGCCTGTCATTTGCTTTGGAGATCAGATCATGCCGGCATCGAATACTGCACTTCTGTCAGCGTCCATTCCGGGGTTTGCCCGCTCTTTCCTGCGCAAGGCCGTGACTGTCATCGGCCTGGCATTGGCCACGCTGCTGCCCGCAGCAGCAGCAGCGCAGCAAACCTATGTTGTGGGCACCGACCGCGGCGGTTTTTTGCACGACCGCCTGATTGAATTGGGCAACCTGCAGCGCAGCGGCGTGCGGGTCGAAATCCGCGGGCGGGTCTGCTTTTCCACCTGCACGATGTTCCTCGGCCTGCCGGACACTTGCGTAGACCCTGACACCGTCTTTGGCTTTCATGGACCGTCCCGCAGCGGCCGCCGCCTGGCGCAAAAGGATTTCGACTACTTCAGCAAGGTGATGGCGGATTACTATCCGGAGCCGCTGAAGGTCTGGTTCATGGAAACGGGCCGCAACCGGATTTCCGGCGTCTACAAGGTGAGAGGCAGCGAAATCATCCAGATGGGTATTCCCGCCTGCCGCTCGGCCTGAGCGCTCCGGCTTGCCCTGCTGCGGGCAGGCCGTTATCACAGCCCCGCCATCGACCCCCGGCGCGCCGCCCCGCACCGGGGGCCGCTGCATCCAGCAGGCCAATGGGAGAGCTGCTCACTATGCTGTCATCCTTGTTCGGGAAGTTCGGGAAAGCTGCATCCTTTGCGGATCCGGCGCCACAGACGCCGCTTTGCGTGATCGGGGATGTGCATGGCTGCTTGCCGCTGCTGGAGAAAATGCTGGCGCAAGTCCCGCAGGATCACCGGATTGTCCTGGCAGGTGATTACATCGACCGGGGCGAACAGAGCGCCGGTGTGCTGCACTGCCTGAGCGCGCGCAAGGACTTGACCTGCCTGATGGGCAATCACGAGGACATGCTGCTGCGCTTTCTGCAGCATCCCGGCCGCGAGGGCGGACGCTGGATCCGCAACGGCGGGCTGCAGACGCTGGCCTCCTTTGGGATCCGTGGCGTGCGCCCGCAGATGGCAAGAGACGAGCTCTGCGCCTGCCGCGACCAGCTGCAGGAGGCCATGGGGGAAGAGCTGATGGCCTGGGTGGCCGGGCTGGAAACCTCGGTGCTGTCGGGCACTGTCCTGGCGGTCCATGCCGCGGCGGACCCGGGCGCCGCACCGGATCAGCAGGCCGGGGATACGCTGATGTGGGGGCATCCGGAGTTTCTGAGGACGCCGCGGCGTGACGGCATCTGGGTGGTGCACGGCCACACCATCGTGGACCGCGCGGCCTCGGGGCACGGCCGGATCTCCATCGATACCGGCGCATATGCCACCGGGATACTGTCTGCGGTCTGTTTGGATGGCGGTGCGCCGCGGTTCATAACGGTGCAGCTGTAGCGGGCCAGGGAGCCTCGGACCGCACGGCGGTTCCAAGGGGCGGGCCGCCGCCTTTGGCCGCGCTGCGATTTGCGGACATGCGGCCTGTCGTGAATTGACGCCGGGCCGTTTCGCGCATGCTGCCGCCCAAGTGGCAGGACTGCCGCAGGGATTTGATCTTTTTGGGGACGCGGATCCGCAGGGCAAAGGCCGCTGGACTGGCCGCGCCCCTGCACCAGCGGGCTGGCCAGGGCCGTTGAGCAAGGTGCGGCGTCCCGCCGCCGGGTGCGGCTTCCTGCCTTGCCACTGCGATCGTTAAACGTTAGCAAAGTTTCAATATTCGTAAAAATTACACTTAAGTTTATTACACCGTGGGTATATTTGAGCCTCATGAACTACCTCTTTAGGGGTGCTGGCTTCATGATTGTTAAAATTTAAAGGTATTTGATGATGCAAGATCTAGCGCTGACCTCTCATCCTATCGAAAACGCAGTTGCGTATGGGACGCCGGGCCGCGCGCGGGCAGGCTTTTACGCCAGAGTTGCAAAGCGGGGCTTTGATATTGTCTTCGCTCTGTTTCTGCTGCCCGTCCTCGCACCGGTCGTTCTGGTTTTGTGGGTCATTGTCCGCCGGGACCGCGGGCCCGGTTTTTTCGGGCACGTGCGGGTCGGCCGGAACGGAAAACCGTTCAAATGCTGGAAAATCCGCAGCATGGTGGCCGACGCCGAATTGCGTTTGGAAGCGCATCTGAAAGCCAGCCCGGAGGCTGCCGCCGAATGGGCCCGCGATCACAAGCTGACCAACGATCCGCGGATCACCCGTTTTGGAAATTTCCTGCGCAAATCCAGCCTCGACGAGCTGCCCCAGATCTGGAACGTGCTGAAGGGCGAGATGAGCTTTGTCGGACCCCGCCCGGTTGTCACCAAGGAGCTGGAGAAATACGGCAGAAGGCTGCCGGTTTATTTGGCGCAAAAGCCTGGCATCACCGGGCTTTGGCAGGTCTCCGGCCGCAATGACATCAGTTACGACGAGCGGGTGGAGATGGATGCGGCTTACCTGACCAGCTGCGGCTTTTGGCTGGATCTGAAGATCATTGCTCAAACAGCGTCGGCCGTGCTGGTTGGCACGGGCAAGTAGGCCGGCTGACAAACGTCCCGGGTGCAGCGGGAGGTGGAAATCGCTTTCGAAGGATCGCCTGCAGGGTTAAGGACGGCGATGACGGGTGCCCCGGTACTAGGACTATTGAGATTATGAACCGAATTATTCTGAACGATCCTTCTCCTGTTATGCCGCAAGGGGCAGCACGGGAGGAGGCGGAGCACGATGGCAGCCCTTCCTTCGGCGCTCTGCTGTGGGCGCTTTGGCGCGGGAAATGGATCGTTGCACTGGCCGCCGCTCTCAGCATTCTTCTGGGGGGGTATTATGCCTATGGCGTCCTTACGCCGCTTTACCGGTCTTCGGCGGTGGTGATCCTGGAAACCGACCAGCAGAACGTGGCCGGCCTGGAGAGCGTCGTGACCGGCCTGTCCGGAGACGTGTACGAGATCAACTCTGAACTGGAGGTTCTGCGGTCGCGCCGCCTGATGGGCAAGGTTGCCGACAGTCTGAATCTCGTCCAGGACCCGGAATTCAATGCCAGCCTGCGTGTGCCGTCCGGCCTGGACGCGGCCAAGGCCAAGGTCAAAGCCGCCGTCATCTCGGTGTTCGGCGGCAATGACCCGCTGCCCGGCGGCAGTGACGACGGCTTTCAGCAGAAACTGACCCGCGACAATGTGATTTCGGCGCTGCTGGATGCGGTGCGGGTGCGCAATATTCCCAGCAGCCTTGTGCTGCAGGTTACGGTGGAAACCCAGCACCCGCGGAAATCCGCACGCATCGCGGATGCCATTGTGGAATTGTACATAAAGAATCAGATTGCGGTGAAATTCGAAGCGTCGGAACAAGCCACCGGGTGGCTGTCCGGCCGGGTCGCCGAACTGCAGGGCGAACTGGAGAGAGCCGAGGCCAAGCTTACCCAGTTCAACGCGTCCACAAATCTGATTTCTGCCGAGGCGCTGCAGCTCCAGGAAGTGCAGCTCAAGGAACTGCGTGACCGTATTGCGACCGCAGAAGCGGCACAGCAGGCAGCGCGGACACGGTTGGAGACGCTGGCAGCAGCCACCGGGCGCGATGCACAGGCAGCCGCCAGCGAGGATCCTCAGCTGCAGCGCCTGCTGGCGCGGAGCCGGGACGGGACCGGCCGGCTGCCCGGTTCCGGCGCGGATTTTGACACTGCCTTTGCCCGCCTGCTGACCCGGGCGGAGCTGGAGGTTGCGCGCCAGGCGCAGCAGGTTTTTGCGTTGCGCGCCTCGGAAGCCGAATTGACGGCGCAAATCGCACGGCAGAACAAAGACCTCATCACTTTGCAACAGCATGCGCGGGAGGCTGAGGCGGTCCGCCTGCTTTACGAGTATTTCCTGACGCGTCTCAAGGAAACCTCGGCTCAGGAGGGCATTCAGAAAGCCGACAGCCGCCTGCTGTCAAACGCTGTTGTCCCGAGCCGGCCGTCTTCCCCGAACAAGTCCCTGATCCTCGCCATGTGCGGGATTTTCGGCACGCTTGCAGGTATTGGCATCGTGCTGCTGCAGGAGTACAGGCGCCGCGGGTTCCGCTCGGTCAAGGAACTGGAAGCGCGCACCGGCTACAGCGTGCTGGGCCAAATCCCGGTCTTTCCGGCACGCGGGCGCCGCAAGGTTCTGGAGTATCTGGCAGACAAACCGTCTTCCGCAACAGCGGAAGCTGTGCGCAATCTGCGCACCTCGCTGATGCTGTCCAATGTCGACAATCCGCCGCAGGTCGTGGTCATGACCTCCTCTCTGCCCGGGGAAGGCAAGACCACCAACTCTCTGGCATTGGCGCAGAATTTCGTTGGCATCGGCAAGAAGGTGCTGCTGGTCGAGGGGGACATCCGGCGCCGGACAATGACTGCCCAGCTCAGCAGCCTGCCGCCCAAGGGCATTGTCTCGGTGCTGGCGGGAGAGACCTTGGCCCAAGACGCCATCTTCAAGGATGAACTGCTGGGCTGCGACATCCTGGCAGGGGAACGAACGTCAGCCAATGCGGCCGATCTGTTTGCCTCCGACCGGTTCCGCGACATGCTGAGCGATCTGCGGCAGAGCTATGACGTCATTCTTATCGACACGCCGCCGGTGCTGGTCGTGTCCGACGCCCGCCTGATCGCCCGCAATGCGGATGCGGTGCTGCTGGCGGTGAAGTGGAATGCCACGTCCGAGCAGGAGGTGGCCGAAACACTGCGCCTGTTCCATACCGACAACCAGCGCCTGACCGGAATGATCCTGGGGCAGATCAACACCCGGCGGATGAAGCAATACGGCTACAGTTACGGCGATTACACGTCCAAGTACTACGCCAACTGAAGCTCCTCCGGCAGCGGCAGGCAGCAAAAAAGGCGCGTCCCGCATGGGCCGCGCCTGTTTTGCATTTGCTCGAACCGGAGCTGCGTCAATTGGTGCTGACAGTGCTGGTGGTGGAGGGGGTCGAGCCGCCGCCGCCGCCAGCGGCTGCCAGTCCGGCGGCCGCCGCAACAGTGCCCAGCGCCGGCGCCACGAGCGGCACGAAGCCGGTGACGCCTGCCGCTTCCGCAGCTGCCGCCGCGCCGCCTGCTCCGGCAGTCCCGCCGCCGGCCGGTGCGGTTGGTTCGACGGTTTCCTGAGCGTAGGCGCCGGGTGCCGAAAGGGCCAGTGCCAGAAGGGTAATCCTGATCATCGTCAATCTCCTAAACCTATTCAGCGGCAATCTAACATGCCCTGTTCGCGCTGAGAATGCTGCACTGCGCAAAAGCAGCATCCATCCTCCGGAATTTCTCCCTTTTTTGGTGGCTTTACGGCGGAAGCGCCGCCGCCGGACGCTGCAACCTTCTCCGGTGCGGATTTTCGGCCCGGCAGGGGTTGCACCGCCGCCGCAAAAGCGAAATGAGACCGGCAGATTCGCCACAGAGGCGAGACATTTTGTCCATTTTCGCCTGTCTGCGGGACAGCCCGCGGAAAAGGGGGTAATGGGGAGCAGCAAAAGTTGATTTCTTTAAACGTTATGAGAAAATTGATGTTTCAGGGGTGGCATTTGCTGTTGGCGGCATTGATGACTGCTGCTCCGCTGCAGGCCGAAGCGCAAAGCACGTCGACCTATGGCACGCCGGGATTGATCGAGACGCCTGCGGCCGGCATGTATCCTGACGGCACGCTGGTTTTTACCAGCGGGATGCTGGACCGGACCCTGCGGGCCACCATGACCTTCCAGATGCTGCCATGGGTGCACGGCAGTTTCCGGTATGCTGTCATCGAGGATTTCGACCGCAACGGCGCCCGCAACCGCTATGACCGCAGCTTCGACCTCCACTTCCTGCTGCGCGAGGAGGGCCGCAAATCCCCTGCGCTGGCTCTTGGCCTGCGGGACTTTGGCGGTACCGGAGTCTACGCCTCAGAATATCTTGTTGCCACCAAGACCGTCCGGGACCGGCTGCAGGTCTCAGGCGGCATCGGCTGGGGCCGCCTGGCAGGGAGGGGCAGTTTTTCGAACCCGCTGGGGATCTTGTCCAGCCGGTTCAAGTCGCGCGACGCGTCGAATGCCGGGGGGATTTCCGAAACCGGCCAGCTTGATTTCGGCAATTGGTTCCGCGGCGATGCGGCTCTGTTCGGGGGGCTGAGCTGGCAATACAATGACCGTCTGCTTCTGCTGGCTGAACTTTCGCCGGACCTGTACACGCGGGAAAAAGCCAACATCGGCTTCGACGCCCGCTCGCCGCTCAACTTCGGTGCTCAATACCGGTTCAGGAACGGTTCACAGCTGACCGCCGCCTATATGTACGGAACAACCCTGGGGCTGAGCTATACCTATTTTGCCGACCCGCGCCAAAGCGTGGCTCCGGGCGGGCAGGGAGCCGCGCCGCCGCCCTTGCTGCCCATCGACCGGGTGGCGCTGGCCAGCTGGAACCTGCCGGAGGAGACCGGCAGCCCGCGCCGCAGGCAGCAGGCCGTGGCACACGCTCTCGAGCAGGAAGGCCTGCGGCTCGTTTACCTCGAGGAAACGGGCGGAACTCTGCGCGCCGGAGTGGAAAACGGCACCTACGGCCAGGCAGCGCAGGCGATCGGGCGCACCGCGCGGGTGCTGGCCAACAGCCAGCCGCCGCAGGTGCAGAGCTTTGACATAGCGCTGATGGCAAACGGGGTGCCGCTCAGCTCCGTGCGCATCGCCCGCGAGGATCTTTACGAGCTGGAGCATGACCCGGACGGTGCCTGGCGCAGCTTTGCCCGGGCCGAGATCTCCGACAGCATCCCGCTGGTGGCGGGTGGTTTCACAACCGATGCCTTCCCGCATTTCAGCTACCGTTTCGGCCCGTACCTGCAGGCCTCGTTTTTTGATCCTGACGCGCCGCTGCGCTATGAGATCGGTGTCCGGCTTGGGTTGGATTACGCCGTTGCTCCGGGGCTGAGCCTGTCCGCCAGCCTGCGCCAGCCTGCGGCCGGCAATCTGGATGACAGCCAGCGGCCGTCGAATTCGGTGATCCAGCGGGTGCGTTCGGATTGGGGGCTTTATGCCCAGCAGTCCGATATGCGGGTCGAACATCTGACTGCCGAATACCTCTGGCGGCCCGGGGCCGATCTCTATGCGCGCACCACATTGGGGTATCTGGAAACCATGTATGGCGGCCTGTCGGCCGAGCTGCTCTGGTTTCCCGCCGACAGCCGCATCGCGCTGGGCGCGGAGGCGAATTATGTGAGGCAGCGCGATTTCGATGTGCTGTTCGGCTTTCAGGATTACGCCGTCGCAACTGGCCATGTGTCGGCTTATTACGACTTGCCGGGGGAATACCATGTGCAGGTGGATGCAGGCAGGTACCTTGCCGGCGACTACGGTGCCACGGTCACGCTTGACCGGGAATTTTCCAATGGCTTCAAGGTCGGGGCCTTCTTCACCTTGACCTCGGTCAGTTTCGATGACTTCGGCGAGGGCTCCTTTGACAAGGGGATCCGGCTGGAAATCCCGGTTTCCTGGCTGACCGGCCGCCCGTCGCGCGACAAGCTGGCCCAGGTGATCCGCCCGGTTCTGCGGGACGGCGGCGCGCGGCTCAATGTGCGCAACCGGCTGTATGGCGTGACCCGAGAGGCGCGCGCGCAGCAGCTGGTCCGGGGATGGGGGAGGTTCCTGCGATGAAACCACGCCTGCCAGCCCTGATCTGCCTCATGCTGCTGTCCTGCGGCGAGGCGCAGGATGAATTCGACCTGCTGCGCGGGGCGCTGCAGCCTGACGCGCCGCGGTTCCATCCGCGCGCCCATGCGCTGGCTTCGGTGCGCCCGATCCCGCCGCGGCTGGAGGTCGGCTTTCCCAGCCGGGACCTGAGCGGTGTCATGCTCCTGGAGGCGGAGCGGGACGGTGTGCAGACCTGGCTCAGCGCCGATGGGGCATCGATCACGCTGGAGGAGGGCTTTCTCACCTCGGCAAAGGGGTTCGGCTCCGGTCTTGCGGCCTCGGACGCGGGCCAGAGCAGGGATCTGGTACTGGCCGGGCGGGAGGGCGTCGCGGAACGGTTCCACAGTTTTCTGAACGGCAATGACCAGATTGAGCTGCACGCCTACAAATGCGAGGTGGAACGGCTCGGGACGGAGGACATTTTCCTGCGCGGCCTGCCGGTTGCAACAGACAAGCTGGAAGAGCGCTGCCACGGGGTGGCGGAAAGCTTCACAAATACCTATTGGGTGCGGCAGGACGCACCCGGCCTTGCGCAGTCGTCGCAGTGGACCGGCAGTTTCCTTGGCAACCTTTTCATGAAGGCGGTGCCGGATGAGATTTGAATTTAAAGTTATTGGAGGACGCATCGTGCGCCGTTTTTCCATTGCCCTCAGCGCTCTGGCGCTGGCCGGATTGATTTCCGGCTGCTCCACCATCTACCGCAGCTCTTCGGTGAAGGCCGGCGTGTCTGAGGCAGGCAAGGTCCGGGTGGTTGCGATGACGGCGGAAACCGTTCTGGTCGCCAACCGCGCGGTCTACCAGCCCCGGACGCTGCCCGCCGTCTTCCAGATCTCCGCAGGCACCGGCGCCGGGGCCAGCCCGCGCGGAGCGGGAGCATTGCCCAGCCCGCCCTCGACCCAGGATGGCAGCCGCCAGGGGCTGCGGCTGGACCCGCCGCCCAACGTGGACCCGGGGCCCTATACCATCGGCACCGGTGACGTGGTGGTGCTGTCCACCCCCTCGACGCAAGGCACCGTGGCCGAACTCTCGGGGCTGCTGGCGGCCCAGAACAGCCGCAACGGCTACACCGTGCAGGATGACGGCTCGATCAATATCCCGGACGTCGGCCGGGTGCGGATTGCAGGCCTCACCGTGGACGAGGCGGAGGCCATCCTGTTCCAGCGCCTGGTGGAAAACCAGATCGACCCGACCTTCAGCCTGGAGATCACGGAATTCAACTCACGCCGGGTCTCCATCGGCGGATCCGTGGGCCAGCCGGGGGTGCTGCCGATCACCCTGACGCCGCTGACTCTGGGCGAGGCGCTGGCGACCTCAGGGTCCGTCTCGGTTGCGGACATCGACGTCAGCTCGGTACGGATCTACCGCGACGGCACCATGTACCAGATCCCGCTGGAAGATCTCTACTCCCGCTCCGACCTGCAGCGCCTCAACCTGCTGGCGGGCGACTCGGTGTTTGTCGACACCGACTTCGATCTCGGCCGTGCCGAACGCTACTTTGCCCAGCAGATCCAGCTGCGGCAGACAACGCTGACAGGCAGGCAGGCGGCGCTGGCAGAGCTTACGGCAGCAGTCAATCTGCGCCGGGCCGACCTCGACGAGCGGCGCGGCAACTTCACCCAGGCGCTGGACCTGGACGCGGTGGAGCGGGATTATGTCTATCTCAGCGGCGAAGTCCGCAGCCAGGGCCGGTATACGCTGCCCTTCAACCGCAAGGCGACGCTGGCAGATGCATTGTTCGAGACCGGGAGCGGCATTGCCAAGGAAACCGGCGATGTCTCCGAGGTCTATGTGCTGCGGGCCTCCGATCACGTCCGCGAATTCGGCGCGGTGACAGCGTGGCATATGGACGCCAGAAATGCCGCAAATCTGACAGTTGCGACCAGGTTCGAACTGCGTCCGGACGATATCATCTTTGTTGCCGAGAACCCGGTAACGCGCTGGGACCGCGTGGTGTCCCAGATCACGCCTTCGCTGATCGCAACGCCCATCAATGCGGTGACCGATTAAGCGGCATGGCGAGGCTTGCCCAGGGCACCGCCGCGGGCGGTGCCCTGGGGTTCTTTTGACGGTTTCGGGTTTTGGGACGGATATTCATGACGGCTGGCAGACATTTCTTTCATCCTTTCAGCACCGGGGGGCGCAGCATGCCTAAACCGCGCGCGGTTATCCTGACGGGCCATTTCCCGATCCAGAAGCGGCGCGGCAATATCCTGTGGCTGAGCGACAACCTGCGGGCAGACGGCTGGCATGTCACCATGGTGACCACCGGCTACAGCTGGGTGTCGAAGCTGCGGGGCGACCGCCGTTTCCAGCAGCTCGAGACCGGCAGCCCGACGGTGGGGGAGGTTGTGCATGATGACAGCCTGACGTCCTTTTTCGCGTTCTCGCCGCTGCACCCCTTCAGCGTCAGGAAACCGCTGATTGACGAGCTTCTGCGGCCGCTG
The DNA here is from genome assembly GCF_025857195.1 of Leisingera thetidis. NCBI lineage: Bacteria > Pseudomonadati > Pseudomonadota > Alphaproteobacteria > Rhodobacterales > Roseobacteraceae > Leisingera > Leisingera thetidis. The sequence continues at coordinate 382,077 of NZ_CP109787.1, forward strand.
CATCAGAGCTTCCCGTGGTTCTGGGCGCGCAGGCTGCCGCGCTACCTCAGGGGCGCAGATCTGGTGGTCATCGAAAGCGGGCCGCAGGTTATGCTCGCGCCGATGGTACGGCGCATGGCGCCGGATGCGGCCATGGTCTACCGCGTAAGCGACGATATCAAGGTGCACGGCGTGCCGGGGTTCCTGGCCAGGGCCGAGATGAAACATGCCCCCCTGTTTGACCGCATCAGTGTCGCCAGCAAGTTCCTGGCGCGCCGGTTTTCGCATCTGGGCAGCCTGCGCATCGATCCCATGGGGGTCGCCAAGGATGTTCTGGACGGCGATCTGCCCGATCCTTTTCCGGCGCGGGTGCCCGGCAAGCGCCAGGCGGTCTGCTCCGGCACCACCCAGTTCGATGCTGACAGCATGCGCATGATGGCAGAGCTGCGGCCGGACTGGACATTCCACATTCTCGGGCGGCTGCGGAGCGTTCCTGCAGATGCACCGCCCAATCTTGTGTTTCATGGCGAAGTGCCGTTCAGCACTGCCGCCGCCTTTGTGAAACACGCCGATTTCGGCCTGGCGCCCTATCTCGACAAGCCCGGGGTGGAGTACCAGACCGCCCAGTCGAACCGGATGCTGATATACCGGTATTACGGCTTGCCCATGGCAGGTCCGGCCCGCATCTGCGACCCGGATGTGCCGGGCCTCGTAGGATATACCCCAGGGTCCAGGGACAGCATGGCCGGCGCTCTGGACAAGCTCGCCACGATGGAGCGCACCCCCTCCGATCCTTCGGTGCAGGACTGGTCCGTCCTCTGCGAACGGATCGTATCGACGCCAAAACCCGCCTGACGCCGCTGCCGCCTGCCGCCATCCGTTGGCGGCTCAACATGCCCCCCGAGGAGAGAGGCAAGGTAAAGAATGACACATTGCACGCTCCGCATCATCTCGCCTGTGTCCCTGGTGGTCTTGATCTGGGCGGTTACGCTTGTCATAGGGCTGCTGCCCCTGGCGTTTCCCGACAGCATGGAGCTGGCGCTCTATTTCATCCGCCGCCAGAACGCCCTGTCCGGAGGCATCGCCGAAGCGATTACCCCGCTCGCCTCGCTCTGGCTTCTGCTCATGCTGCTGGTTTTCGTGCTGGGCAGCAAGCTTGCCGCGGTCTCACTGCCGGCCCGGCCCAGGGCATTTGACCTGCGCACGGACTTCGACCAGGCGGCCCGGGCCACTTTTGCCATCAATCTTGCCATCGTCGCCATTGTCCTGCTCTGGGTTCTTCTGACAGCGCGGCAGCTGGGCGGTTTCAGGGCGCTTGTCATCATGGTGCAGCTCGACGTTCTGGAGGCACGCGAACAGCTGCTTGGCAACAAGCTCTTCACCGGGATGCGGCTGCTGTACGGTGCCCTGCCCAGCACCGGGACACTGGCCGCCGCGCTGCTGGCGGCCAACTCCAGGGCTGGCGGGATGTCTCGGACGGCCCGCCGCCTGTGCCTGTTCACCCTGATGCTTGACCTGGCTCTGCTGACGGTCCTGCCCATAGTGATGTCGCAGCGCCTGCTGCTGGTGCTGCTGATCATGGGGGCCTATTTTTCGGCCTGCATGGTGCACCGGCGGCTGGTTGGCGTGCAGTACATTCCGCTTGGAATCGGGCTGTTCCTGACCACTTGGACGCTGCGCGAAGCGCTCTCCAATGCATCCATCGACGCCAGCGCCACGGCCATCGGCCTGCAGAAGCTTGTGTTCTATTTTACCAATGACCTGATGAATTCCTTCCTGCCCTTGAACCAGGGGCCGGAGTCCGAGCATTCCTACGGGTACTTTTCCTTCCGGTTTCTGTTGTTCTTCACGCAGACAGACGGGTTCTTTCAAAACTTGCTGGCGGACAAGCTGGAGCGCATCAATACGGTGCGGGGCGGCGGCACCTGGTCGATTTTCGTAATGCCCTATGTGGATTTCGGCGCCGTCGGCGCGGCCGTCTATGTTGCGGCTTTGGGGGCGCTCAGCCGTTTCGTGTTCCACAAGGGCGCGGAAAGCGTGTTCTGGGCGGCCGCCTACAGCCATTTCGCCGCCGCCTTTGCCCTGTCCACTCATACGACCTACTTCGCCAATGCGAATTTCACCGCCATTCTGCTGTTCACATGGCTCATAGCCGGGTGGACAAAACGCAAGCCATCGCCACAGGCCCCGCGCCGGGGAAGCCATTTCAAGTTTTCACAGCCCGGGAGCTGACCGTTTCCGCGCCGCTTGCCCGGCTGTCCGCCAGCGCGGGCCAGGGGGGCGGGTTTCATGCGCCTGACATGTTCTTCGGAACAAGAACAAGGCCAGGACGAATTCGAGTTTTATTTACAGCATGTCAGGGTGCTCATGCATATTGTTCACATATTGACCCGCCTGCTCCGCGCAGGCTCCGAAGAAAATACAATCGCAACGTGCCTCTGGCAGGCCCGCCGCGGCCATCGTGTCACCGTTGTTCACGGCCCGGATCCCGATCCGTACTGGCAGGACAGATTCGGCAGCCTGATTGATTTTGCCGAGCTGCCGGGGCTGCTGCATCCCATCAAGCCGCTGCAGGATTTCCGCGCCGTACGGCAGATGAGGAATTTGCTGAGCGGCCTGCAGCCGGATGTCATCCACACGCACCAAAGCAAGGCCGGCATCATTGGCCGGCTGGCCGCAGCGGCCACCCCGGAGGCGCTGGTTGTGCATGGCATCCACATCATTCCCTTCGACGGGGTCAGCCCTCTCAAACGAGCGCTTTATATTGCCAGCGAGAAAATCGCCGCCCGGCGCACCGACCTGTTCCTTGCGGTGTCGCGCAGCGTCGGCCAGGCATATGTCGAGGCCGGGATCTGCGGCAGCGCCGAAGCTGTCTACTCGGGCATGGACCTGTCGCCCTTCCGCGATCCCGATCTGCCGCAGGACTGGCCCGCGCTGCTCGGCACGGCGGCGGGAACCCGCACCCGCCCGCCGGTGGTGCTGATGCTGGCTGCCTTCGAGCCGCGCAAGCGCCACGAGGCGTTCCTGCATGCGTTTGCCAAGGTGCGCGCCGACATCCCCGACACCCGCATCCTGTTCGCCGGCAAGGGGCCGCATGAGGCGGCGGTGCGCGCGGCCGCGGCCGGGCTGGGACTGGAAAAGAATGTGGTCTTCTGCGGTTTCCGCACCGACCCGGAGGCGCTGATCGCTCTGGCCGACCTGTGTGTCCTGACCTCGGAGCGCGAGGGGCTGCCGCGGGTGGTGGTGCAGTATATCGCCGCCGGCCGCCCGGTGATCGTGGCCGATCTGCCGGGCATCGAAGAGATCGTGGCGGACGGGGTCAACGGCCTGGTCTCCGATCCCGACGTCATGGAGGATACGGCGGCCAAGCTGCGGGATCTGCTGCTGGACCGGGCCGCGCTGCAGCATCTGGCGCAGGGCGCGCGCGCGACGGATGTCTCCGACTGGGAACTGGACCGCCTCGGCGCCCGCACCACGGAGCACTATTACCGGGCCATGGCGGCAAAACACGCCTCCGTCCCTGATGCGGAGGCCGCCCGATGAGCCGCCGGAACATTCACATCAACGGCCGCTTCCTGGTGCAGCCGGTCTCCGGCGTGCAGCGCTATGCGCGGGAAGTGCTTGGCGCGCTCGACCAGAGGCTGGCGCAGGAGCCGCAGCTGGCTGCGCGCCTCGGCCCGCTGCCGGTCTGGTACCCGGCCGGGGCGGAGCTGGTTGCGCCGCCGGACTGGCGCGTTCTGAAACCCGCGCCGCTGGCGGGCAGAACAGGTCACGCCTGGGAGCAGATGACGCTGGGACTGCGTGCCCGCAAGGGCACCCTGGTCAGCCTCTGCGGCTCCGGCCCGCTGCTCTGCCGCGATCAGGTCCTGGTGATTCACGACGCCAACATCTGGGCTTTCCCCGACGCGTTCCCGAAAAGCTACCGGCTGTTCCACAAGACCATGCGGCCGCTGCTGGCCCGGCGGGTGCGGCAGCTGGCCACCGTCAGCCGTTTCTCCGCCGGCGAGCTGGGCCGCTGCCTGGGGGTGCCCGCGGAACGCTTTGACGTTATCTACAACAGCGCCGAACACATGGTCACGGCGGCGGGCGACGCGGCGGTGCTGTCCCGGCACGGGCTGAAGGCCGGCGGCTATCTCTTTGCGGCCGGCAACCAGAGCCCCAACAAGAACATCGCCCGGTTGATCGACGCCCTGGCACAGCTGGACGACGTGGCAATGCCGTTGGTGGTGGCGGGCGGTTTCGCGCCCGGCGTCGCCCAGGCCGGCATCGCCGCCTCGGACCGCGTCCGGCTGCTGGGCCGGGTTTCGGACGCCGAGCTGCAGAGCCTTTACAGCAATGCCGCAGCCTTCCTGTGGCCATCGCTTTACGAGGGGTTCGGCATTCCGCCGCTGGAGGCGATGACACTCGGCACTGCGGTGCTGTCCTCCAACAGCACCGCCATGCCCGAAGTGCTGGGCGATGCGGTTGAGTATTTCGATCCCGAAGACGCGGGCGATATCGCGCGCAGCCTGCGCAGCTTCCTGGCCCGCAGCCCGGCGGAGCGGCAAACGCTTGCCAGGGCCGGAAAACTGCGGGCAGAACAGTACTCCTGGGCCGCCAGTGCAGACCGGCTGCTGGGGCATATTCTTTGAACCAGATTGTTTCAGATTGCCGGAGCCGCGGGTTCCGGAACCGTAGCGAAAGAACATTATGACCGGCGACACCACACTGCCCGCCCTTCAAGATCCGCTTCTGGTCGTGGGCTGCCAGCGCTCCGGCACCACGCTGCTGCGCACCATCCTGAATGCCCATTCCGGGCTGGCGGTGGGATATGAGTGCGACTTTTTCCAGGCCCTGGCCGGAACCTATGGGCAGACCCGGGACATCCGGGAGCATCTGGACCGCTTCCTCGCCGATCTCATGGCCGTCACCCGGTTCGAATTCTGGGAGATCGCACCGGAGGATATCCGCGCCGTTTTCGGGACCATGCAGGCGCCGGTCGGATTTGCCGATGCCATCCGGCTTGTCTGTGAAGCCTACCGGCGCAAGCACAAGCCCGGGGCCGTCCGTTGCGGGGTCAAGAACCCCAATTCGATCGAGCATCTGGCGGCCTATTGGACGCTGTTCCCGCGCGGCCAGGTAGTGCATATCATCCGCGACCCGCGCGCGGTGCTGGCCTCGGAAAAGAAGAAGCTCACCAGGCGCGACGGCCGCTTCAACAGTCTGCTCAACACCATCCGCGTTGCCCGGCGCTGGAACAAGGCGGTGCGGGCCCAGGCGCGCGCCGGCGCCGACAGCCGGCTGCTGGTGCTGCGCTACCATGATCTGGTCACTGGCACCGAAGACAGCCTGCGGGCGCTCTGTGCCGGGCTGGAGCTGCCGTTCGATCCGCAAATGCTGGACTATTACAAGGGGACGGATACGCCCCGCCAGGAACTGTGGCAGCACGCCCTGACCAAGGCCCCGCCCAGCCCGGAGCGCCTGTCCGCCTACCTCGGCGAGCTGACGGGCACGGAGATCGCCTGCATCAACTTCCTGTGCCGGGCGCATCTGGGACAGTATTCCGACGGCCGGCGCACGGGTTACCGGCTGATGGCGGTGCTGCCCAGCCTGGCGCTGGGCGGGGTCCAATGGGCTCTGGCGGGCGTCCCGCGCAAACTGGCCCATCTTCTGCGCGAGTCCTTGCGGAAAAAGGCCGCGTGATCATTCTGTTGCCGGTTCCCGTCCGCCAAGCGCCCCGCGCTGCCGGTCCGGTCCCGCATATTATTTAGGAGGCGCTGCAGATGATGCACCGCAGCTTGATGCGTAGCAACCCGGCCCGCCACCGCTGGCTGGCGGTGACCGGTGCCCCGCGAAGCGGGACCAGTTATTTCGGCGAGATCCTGGCGCTGGACCGCCGGGTCAACAGCCTGATTGAGCCTTTCAATCCTGATGCGGGCATTCCGGCCGTGACCGAGCGCTACATGTACGGATCGGACCCCGCCGCGATGCCCGCGCCGGACCGGGAGATCCTGGACCGGCTTTTCCGCTATGAGTTCACCCTCAAGACGGTTCACGGCAAGCGGGACAAGCTGCCGGAGACGATCTTCAAGACGCTGTTCTTCGGCGGCAACCAATTGGCCCTGATGAAAGCCCGCCTGAACGCGCGCGCGGAGTATTCGCTGATCAAGGATCCTATTGCCGTCTTCCTGTCGGAAGCGCTCTACCGCATGCGCGAGATGGATATCTTCTTCCTGGTCCGGCATCCGGTGTCCTTCGTCGGCAGCCTCAAGCGTCTGGGGTGGAATTTCACCGTGGCTCCCCTGACCGGGAAGAAGGACCTGTGTGCCGCCTTCCTGCCGGAACTGATGGACGCCGATCCGGCCAGTCTCAGCTGGGCCGAACATGCCGCCTACATCTGGCTGGCCATCGGACGGCAGATGGAACACCTGCTGGCGCAGGGCATTCCCGCCATTCCTGTGTTTCATGAACAGATCTCCACCGATCCGGTAGCGCACTATGAACGGATCTACCGCCATCTCGGACTGGATTGGACGCCCCGGACGCGCAATCATGTCATTGCCACTTCCACGGCCTCGGGCAAGGCGGGTGCCAGGACCGGGGTCGTGCACGACTTTTTCCGGGATTCCTCTTCCATTTTCCAGCACAGCATTGCGCAGTTGGATGCCGGGGAGGCCGCCACCGTTGCCCGGGTGACGGCGCCGCTGCTGGAGCGCTGGTACACCGGGGCCGGCACGGCAGAGCTGTCAGAAACGGGCCGGCTGCTGCATATGCGGAACTGCTGAAGCCGCCGCCGTCCGGTGCCCGGTCCGGAGGGCGCCCATTGGCTGTTACCCCTTGCGGGCCAGGAACCGGTTCCGGACCTGCGGCACGAAAATCCCCAGGCAGAGCGCATAAAGCCCGGCGGCCCCCAGCAGCAACGGCGCCCAGGCCCAGGGAGCAGGGCGCAGGTCCGCCGTCATCGTGACCGCGCCGAGGGGCAGGGCGGCCAGCAGGCCGGCGAGATAGGGGCGCGCCACCGCGCCCAGCATGGCCCGGACCGGCAGGCCGAGCACCCGGCTGAGACTCTTCAGGTAGCCGCTCAGCGCGGCATAGGCCGCGAGGACGAAGCACAGCGTCACTGCCTCGGCCGAGACCGCCAGCGCGGGCAGGCCCAGTGCCGCGGTGAGCAGCAGGGCCATCACCGCGCGCCGGAGCGGGATGCCCGGGTGGCCCGCTGCGGTGGCCGCCTGCGTCAGGATCGTGACCAGAGTGATGTTGAACCCCATCAGGCAGAGGATCTGCAGCGGCAGGATGCTGCGGGCCGCGTTCTCGGGTCCGATGATCAGGTTCAGCGCCGGTGCGGCAATAACAATCGTGCCGAGATAGAAAGGCGCGGTCACGGCGCCAGCGGTCTTCAGGCCTGTCAGCACGGCATCGCCGGGCAGCGCGCCGCCGTTTCTTTCCCGCGCGCGCGCAAACAGCGGCAGAACGAGAAACCGGATCGGCGCGAGGCACAGCGCGTCGATAATCTGGTAGATCCGCTGGGCGATCTGGAACGCGCCCGACGCCTCAAGCCCGAGGAAAAGGCCAATGCAGAATTGCATCAGCGGGCGTGTGCCGCCGGCAATGAGCGCGCGCCCGGCAATCGTCATCGCCCGCGGCATCTCCTGCCGGATCATGTGCCACTTCGGGCCGGACAGTGGCCTCCAGCCCGCCATGATGATCGAGACCGCGCTGCTGAGGACCGCATTCAGCGTGGCAAAACCGACAAGCGCCCAGCCTCCGTACCCTGCGAACGCCAGCCCCACAGCGAGCCCGGCGGCCAGCAACTGGGCGGTGACGGTCCGCAGCGCCAGCGAGCGGATCTCCAGCCGTTTCTGCAGCAGCCCCTCGGGCACGGCGGCAAGGCCCAGGGCCACAGGCACCGCCAGCATGGCTAGCATCATCTCTGCGATCGGCTGCTCCTGATCCTGGACCGCTGCGAGCAGGAGAGCGAGACCGCCAAGCCCTGCCATGACCAGCAGGCTCAGCCCGAGCGACAGCCAGAACAGCGCGGTGAAGACCGGACCATCTTCCGTTCCGGCGGTTTCCCGGCCCTTGTCACGGATGGTTGCCACCACGCTGTTGGAGATCCCCGCCTTGTGCAGTGCCTGGGTCCAGCGGATCGGCGCATAGGCCATGCCGAAGGCGCCGATCTGCTCAATGGTGAGAAACCGCGCCATGGCCAGAAACACCACGGCATTGCCGCCGAAGCGGGAAAACTGCAGCACGACGGACCAGAACGCCTGCCCCTTCAGCTTGCCCTGTGCCATCGTTCAGGCCGCCACGGTCTGCGGCCGGCGGGTGCACCACCGCAGCATCGGTTTCTCGATCCGGAAATGCACCAGGACCGAGGCGGCCACCGCGGCCGCGCAGGCGGTGAAGACAAAGATCCAGCCGCCTGCGGTTCCGGCCGGCAGCAGCGGCAGCAGCCCCAGCGTCAGCAGCCGCAGCGCAAACCGGTGCGACAGGTAGAGCGCATAGGAGGTATCGCCAAGCAGCAGCCCCAGGCGCGACAGCCTGTCCGCTGTCCGCGGCTGGTGCCACAGGAAGACCATCGAACCGGTCATCAGCGCGGCCGGCAGCCCGCTTGACAGCGTGCGGTGCAGCCCCTCCACCGCATTGAGGGCGGTCATCAGTGCGAAGCCGAGTGCCAGCAGCGCCAGCGCCAGCCCGTTGCACCCTGTGCGGCCTTGCCAATGGTGGAGGTAGACATGGCCCAGCAGCACCCCGAAGCAGAACTCCAGGATCAGCGGATTGGACCAGATGACAAGCGGCGCCGCGTCGAACGCCGCCGCCCAGCCGGCCAGGCTGACGGCGGCCATTGCCGCAACCAGCACCAGCGGCCCGGTCTTTTGCGGCAGCAGGATTGCCAGCGAGAACAGCGCATAGAAATAGATCTCGTAATTCAGCGTCCAGCCGAGCGAAAGAACCGGTGCGATCCGCCCGTCATAGCGCTCGTAGGGGATGAACAGATAGGAGGTCGCCACCTGGCCCCAGTCCAGCACCGTATCCTTGGCACCGCCCGGCAGCGCCAGAAGGGCCAGCAGCATCAGCGTCGTGAAGAACCAGTAAAGCGGGGCAACCCGGACAAAGCGGTTGCGCAGGAAGTGCCGCATCCCGCCCGCGCAGCCGAAATACTTCTGCGCCGAAACCATGATGATGCAGCCGGAGATCACGAAGAAGATATCGACACCGCGGGTCCAGGGGATGAGGCCGGCGGTCAGCCCGGTTCCGAAATAATGCTCGGCCTCGGCGATGACATGGCCGATCAGCACCATGCCCGACGCCAGCGCGCGCATGTATTGCACGCCAACGAGTTTTGATCCGGTTTGCGGCATGGAAAGGTCCTTTGCGGTCTCAGACGCAGGCGGGCAGGCTTTGCGCGTAGTCGTAAAGGGCGATGTCCGGGGCGCAGATCTCCTCGATCCGTGCCCGCAGGTCCGGCGGGATATCCGCGGGCGAGGAGGGGCGGCGGCCCGGCCGTCTGTTGCGCTCCCAGCTGATCAGCGGGCGCCCGACCACCTGGCGCAGGGCGCTGCGGAATGCCGCCGTGCGCGACAGGTCCCCGATCAGGCTGAACCTGGCCAGGTTGCTGCGCGCGGTCTGCATTGCCGCGTCGAAATTGCCGGTGGTGTGCTGATAGGCGCTGGCAAAGAAGAACAGGTAGGTCGAGCCGTAGCGCAGCGCCGAGTCGCTTTCGAGGAAGGCCGCGAGCGTGTCCGCCCGGTCCGGGTCCGGGTGGTTGCGCTGGACATAGGCATAGTGGGACAGAAATCGCGCCACCGGATCCCGCAGCAGGGTGACGGCCTTGCGTTCGGGGTCGATGCGCTGGTGCAGCCCGGCGCTGTAATGCACATGGGCAGAGATGCATTTCACCCCTTGCGTCATGAGGCTGCCGAGCATCACCTTGCGGATCTCCGCTTCGCGGAGGGCTTTGTCCGCGCCTTCAAGCCCCGGGTGAAGCGCCTCGCGGATGGCGCGGGACCTGCCCAGGCTGATGGTGGCCTGGGAATGGAAATAGGCCAGCCGCACGGCGGAGCCGAAACTGGTGCCGCCGCATTTCGGAACGTGAATGTAAAGCAGCCGCGGCGTCATTCCGGCACATCACCGCCCGGGGCAGGATCGTAGTAGCTCCGATACCATTCGACAAAGCGCGCCACACCTTCCGGCACGGCGGTTTCGGGCGTGTAGCCGGTCAGCCGCTGCAGCAGCGCGGCATCGGCCCAGGTGGCGGGCACGTCGCCGGCCTGGATCGGCATCAGGTTCTGCTCGGCCTTGAGACCGGTGGCGGCCTCGATTGCCTCGATGAAAGCGGTCAGCCGGACGCTGCCGGAATTGCCGATATTGACCACCCGCCAGGGCGCCACCGGCGACAGGCTGTCGCCTTCGGGCACCACCCCGTCCTCGGGGCGTTCGGGCACCGCGTCCAGCAGCAGGCGGATCGCTTCGACCAGATCGGTGACATAGGTGAAGTCGCGCCGCATATCGCCGTAGTTGTAGACGTCTATCGGCTTGCCTTCCAGAATGGCCTTGGTGAACTTGAACAGCGCCATGTCGGGCCGGCCCCAGGGCCCGTAGACGGTGAAGAAGCGGAACATGGTGGTCGGCAGCCCGTAGAGATGGGCATAGGAATGCGCCATCGCTTCATTGGCCTTCTTGGTGGCGGCATAGAAGGACATCTGGTGATCGGCCTTCTGGGTCTCCTGGTAGGGCATCTCGGTATTGGCGCCATAGGCCGAGGAGGTGGAGGCCAGCAGCATGTGCCGGGGCGGATGCGCGCGGGCCGCTTCCAGCAGCTCGAACGTGCCGACAAGATTGCTTTCGAGATAGGAGCGCGGATTGTCGATCGAGTAGCGCACGCCCGCCTGGGCCGCGAGATGGATCACGTAATCCGGCCGGTGGTCCGCAAACATCTGCATCAGCCGCCCGGGGCTTTCGATGCTGTCGTTGACGACGGAGAAGCCCGGATGCTGCAGCAGGATCTGCTGGCGCGCCTGCTTGAGAGCCACATCGTAGTAATCGGACAGGTTGTCGATGCCGATCACGCGCATGCCGGCTTCCAGCAGCCGCTGGCAGAGGTGGAAGCCGATGAAGCCGGAGGATCCGGTGACAAGCGCGGTGTTTTGGTGTGCTTCGTTCATAATTTGTCCTTCAGGTCCTCAACAGCTTTCCCGGCCCGGCCGCAATGGCGGCGGCTGGCAATGGCGCGCGGCGGCCGGTCAATCCGTCCCGGACAGGTCGCGGGTGAAGACCTTGGCGGCCACGTCCCGGAGCTCGTCGGTCATGCGGTTGGCGACAATCAGGTCGGCCTCCTGCTTGAAGGCCGCAAGATCCCGGATCACCCGCGAATGGAAGAAGCGGTCCTCCTCCAGCACCGGCTCATAGACGATGACCTCGATCCCCTTCGCCTTCAACCGCTTCATGATGCCCTGGATCGAGGACTGGCGGAAATTGTCGGACCCGGCCTTCATCACCAGCCGGTGGATGCCGACGACCTTGGGGCCCTTCATCAGGATCTGGTCGCTGAGAAAGTCCTTCCGGGTGCGGTTGGCGTCGACAATGGCGCGGATCAGGTTCTGCGGCACGTGGTTGTAGTTCGCCAGCAGCTGCTTGGTGTCCTTGGGCAGGCAGTAGCCGCCGTAACCGAACGACGGGTTGTTGTAGTGGCCGCCGATCCGCGGATCCAGGCTGATGCCGTCGATGATCTGGCGGGTGTCCATGCCGCCGGCCATGGCGTAGCTGTCCAGCTCGTTGAAAAAAGCCACCCGCATGGCGAGATAGGTGTTGGCAAAGAGCTTGATCGCTTCCGCCTCGTCCGGGCCGGTGAAATGCACCGGCACATCTTCCGCGGCAGCGCCTTGCAGAAGCAGGCCGGCAAAGACCTGCGCCCGCTCCGACTGTTCGCCGATGATGATGCGGGAGGGATGCAGGTTGTCGTAAAGCGCCCGTCCTTCGCGCAGGAATTCGGGGCTGAAGATCACCTGGCCGGTGTTCAGCCGCGCCCGCACCTCGGAGACAAAGCCAACGGGGATCGTCGATTTGATGACGATGGTGGCGTCCGGGTTCACCTCGGTGACCTGCCGGATCACCGTCTCGACGCTGGAGGTGTCGAAGCCGTTGGTCCGCGGATCGTAGTTCGTGGGCGTCGCCACGATGACGTAGTCGGCCCCGGCGTAAGCCGCCGCCGCATCGGTTGTGGCCGAAAGGGCCAGCTTTTGGTTGCCGAGGAACTCTTCCAGCTCCGGGTCCAGGATCGGGCATCGGCGGTCGTTGACCATCGCCACGCGGGATTCGGATATGTCGACGGCTGTGACCGCATTGTGCTGTGCCAGCAGGACGGCATTTGAAAGACCCACATAGCCGAGGCCCGCAACCGAAATTTTCATCACTACCCTTCCTTGATCCAGCGGTGCTGAGACCGGGTGGCCGGCAAGGCGCCGCGAAGCGGCCCGCACAAAAATAAACTTTTAATCAATGGCGCCGGCGGCCTGATTCGCGACCCGGTCCCGACGGGGGCAATCTATAGATAATCACCCCCGGCTTCGCAATTGCAGAGGCCGCATGAATTCTTGTTCTGCGGGAAATTTCCGCCCTCGCAATCAATCTCCAGGAAGGGCCGTGCACTTCATGCTCTCCGGGGATCGATGGGCGGATCAATAGCTGGAAACAGTGCCCCCGCCGGAGATCGCCCGGGTGCCGGCGGTGATCGTGCGCCGCAGGAAGACCGTGCCGCCATTGGCACGGACCGCGGCATTTTCCTGTGCCGCCCCATGCGCCTGCGCCTGGGATCCTTCGATCCATACGATGGCGTCATTGGAGCAGGTCAGGGCTGCCGCCTGGCCGTCGCCGTCGCTGTCATCGGCCTGAATCCGGCAGTCCAGAAACCAGGTCCGGGTGGTTTCGATGCAGTGAACCGAGCTTCCGCCATGACTGCCGCCGCCTTCGAATTCACAGCTGATGACTGCCGCGCGCACCCCGTCATGGGTGGTGAAGTCATTGCAGGAGGACGCCAGTCCCGCACCCGGCCGCGCGCCGCTGCAGCGTTCCATCAGCACATGCATTCCGGGGCTGCCGTTTTCATGGAAATTCCAGTTGTCTTTTGCCCCGCCGGCCGCATCGCAATCCCTGGCCCAGACAAGCCCGCTGGTGCGCAGGACACGGAAGGCGTCCTGTTCGGAACCTGGGGTGCCGTGGGCCGAATAGCGAAAGCTGCTGCCGACGCAGACAACATTGCGGGCAGCTGCGGCGTCCATGTGGAAGGCGCCGGAAATGCCGCCCTCGATATCGAAGCCTTCCAGATAGAAGTCATTGGCATGGGTCAGGAAACGCGCGCCATGCAGGCTGCGGATCAGGGCAATCCTGCCGTTCGGGTCGATGCCGATGTTGACATGGATATTGCTGCCGTCCTTGAAGAAGGTTCCCGCCGTCGTACGGCAGGCCTCCAGATCCGCCGCGGCTGAGAGTTCCTGGTACCGGCCCCGCGCATCCGCTGTATCGGTGCGGAACACCCGCAGAACGGCGCTGAGCGTTGTCACGTAAGCCGTGCCCTGGTCCGGCGCAAACGCGGGGTTCTCCGGCCCGGTGCGGTAATGAACCCTGCCGCCCCAGGCCAGAACCGCAACGGGCTGATCCGGTTCAACGGTGCCATTCGCGGTAAAGTGGTTTTCCTTGTAGAAACCGCTCTTGACGAGAACACGATAGGCGCCGCCGGTGGCGTTTCCCGCGGTGAAGGCTGCATGGATGGTGCGTTTTGCGGCGGAGAAATCGCCGTCCTGCGCGCCCAGCCCGCTGTTGCCGTCATCGCCGGAGCCGATATCAACATGGATAGCCGGTCCCGACCAGACCGCCGGATCGATCAGGGAGCGCGGATCCATATCCAGCCTGTAGCCCTCTGCCGCCCGTTGCAGGGGCAGGGGAAACCGGGCCTCGTCCCAGCCCAGGCCCTGCGGCAGCAGCGGCGGCAGCGGCGCGCCGCCGGACGCGGTCAGTCCCAAACCGACCCCAAGCATCACAGCCACCCCACAACGGATGCGGTGGTTCCGGTGGCTTCGATGCCGCGGGCCGAAAAACACAGCGTTTCGCCCGCCACCACATTGTAGATCAGCACCTGGCCCGCGGCGTCGCGAAGGGCCAGATCGCCCGACCCTGTCACCCGCAGAACGCGCGGACAGGGATCGAGATCGGCGCCGTCCGCCGGGGTGATCTGGAAATGCTCGGTTGCGGGGCTTTCCAGGCCCCGCTGGTGGTTCTTGAAAGGGTTTGGCATAGGAGCCTCCTTGGTCTGTGCAGAGAACACAATCTACCACAGGAGGACCCGGTGTTGCCGGGGCCGGGCGTTCGGCGGGCGGCCGGTTAGGAAAGCGTCAGGCTTTGCGCTGCCGGCGCGGCTCAGCCCCGCGCATAGGCATCTTCATACCGCACAATGTCGTCTTCGCCGACATAGGCACCGGTCTGCACCTCGATCAGCACCATCGGCACCTTGCCCGGGTTTTCCAGCCGGTGTCTTGCCCCCAGCGGGATGTAGACGCTTTCATTCTCGGTCACGAGTTTCACGGCGTCATCCACTGTCACCTTTGCAGTGCCTTCCACCACGATCCAGTGCTCGGAACGGTGCACGTGGCTCTGCAGCGACAGAGCGGCGCCGGGATGCACCTGGATGCGCTTCACCTGGAAGCGGTCGCCCACAGCAAGGCTTTCGAACCAGCCCCAGGGGCGGTGGTCTTTGGGGAACTGCGTGGCCTGGGCGGCACCCTTTGCCTTCAGCGCCTCGACCGCCTTCTTGACGTCCTGGGCGCGGGACTTGTCAGCGACCAGCACCGCATCATTCATTGCCACCGCCATGATATTGTCGAGCCCGATGCCGACAATCTCCAGCCGCTCGCTGTCCGAGCGCAGCAGCGTGTCGCGGCAGTCGATCGCGGTGGCGGCGCCGCTGGCGACGACGCCCTGTGCGTCCGGTCCGCTTTCGCGCCAGACCGCATCCCAGCCGCCCAGGTCCGACCAGGCCGCATCAAATGGCACCACGGAAAGATTTGCAGCCTTTTCCATCACCGCATAGTCGATGGAGATGTCCTCTGCCTGGCCCCACGGCTCCGGCGCGAGGCGCAGAAAGCCGAGGTCGGGTTCGGCCTCGTCCAGCGCGGCCTGCACGGGCTCGATCAGTGCGGGCGCATGGGCCTGGAAGGCTGCGATGATGTCCGCGGCGCGGAACAGGAAGATACCCGCGTTCCACTTGAAATTGCCGGCCGCCAGCATCTTTGCGGCGCGGTCGGCGTCGGGTTTCTCCACGAACTGCTTGAGCGGCACTGCCGCGCCCTGCGGCTCCGCAGCGGCGGCGAGTTCGAGGTAGCCATAGGCGGTTTCGGCATGGGCGGGCGTGATCCCGAATGTCACGAGCTGGCCCTGTGCCACGGCCTCAAGCCCGCGTGCAACGGCCGCGTGGAAAGCGTCCGTGTCGGGAACCACGTGATCCGACGGTGCAACCAGCAGCACCGCGGATTTGTCCTCGCCAAAGGCGCGCAATGCGGCGGCAAGCACCGCAGGGGCGGTATTGCGCCCTTCCGGTTCGATCAGGATGGCACCCGGATCGATGCCGATCGCCTGCAGCTGCTCGGTCACGATGAAGCGAAAATCGGAATTGGTGAGCACCATGGGGGCCAGGAACCGCATGCCGCCCGAGCTGCCGGCCAACCGCCGCGCCGAGGCCTGAAACAGGGTTTCCTCGCCCATGAGCGGCACGAACTGCTTGGGATAGCTCTTGCGCGACAAGGGCCATAAACGGGTGCCGGAACCTCCGCAGAGGAGGACGGGTGTAATCAACATGATTAAAAACTCGATCAAAGGTTAAGTCGCGTCTAGGTCCTATTGAATGAGCGCCCCGCTGACAAGTCCGGGGGTGAAACCAGCGGTCGGATTCCACCCTGCGGACAAAGTTCCTGACGGCGGTCTTTCCGGCAGGTTTCCGGCCGCCCGCAAATGCGCAGGGGCAGTTTTCTCGAGATGGCAGAGCTGTCCCGTCAGTTGAGGCGGACGGTGTGCAGCGGCCTGGTTGCAAGCGTGGCAACTCACGAGGCGCCCGCGGGACTACTGCCTGTCCCGGGCCGGCCGCAAGGGCCAGCTGGCAACTGTGCAGAGGTGCATTGAAAGGCAGGCGCAGCGGACGCCGCCCGCCTCATCCGCAGTGCGCCGCCCATTTCCGCAGTCCGGATTCCGCAGCCAAATCCCGGTGGATGTGCCCGAAAATCACGCGGCTTGACGCGGACCCGTTGCGGGATGCGGCATGCACTTCCCCAAATGCGCCCTTGGAGTAAACAAAATTTCCACAAAATGAAAAATGCCTTTGTAATACGCCTTAAATCCACCATCATTCCACTGAACCGGGCAAGTCTGCAAATGTGACCTGATCCGGTGCGCTTCAATCCGGCGTGTCCTGCCTTCGATGGCAGGCAGGTCCGGCCAGCCAAAGCCGATGAACACAATCGGCATGATAACGGAACAACACGGAGGAAACTCAAATGCCATTGGACGTGAGCACAATATTTGCTCAGCAAGTCACACTGAACGCGCTGGTGCAGAACATTCTGTACGCTTCTGGCGTCGTCGGGGCGATCCTGGTGGTCGTCGGACTTTTGCTGATCGACGCCGGCACCGCCCGGCGCAAGAACCTGTTCAACTCGACGATCGAAAAGACGCTCGGCTTCTTTCTGGGCTTTGCCACCTATTATGTGATCGGGTTCGGCCTGTGGGCCGGCCAGTATTACATCATGGAAGGCGCGACCATGATGGATTCGATCAATGACTGGTGGCTTGGCGGCGCCATGACCAACGCGCTGGCGCATCACACCGATCCGGCGGTCTTTCCGGGTCTGAACACCTTCCAGATCTTCGTCTTCTTCCTGGCGGTGTTTGCCGGCATCATCAACATCCTGCTGCATTTCGCGGTGTCCGAGCGGATGAAGGCTTCGGCCTATTTCATCACCTGCATCGTCGCCGCGGTGGTGTCCTCGGCGCTGAGCTGGGCCACCTGGGGTTCGGTCGGCCCGCTGACCAACGCGGGCTTCCATGACTTCTTCGGCGTCGGCTTCGTGTATCTGTTCCCGGCCGGCATGGCGCTGGTGTTCACGCCGAAACTGGGCGCGCGTCCCGGCATGATGGCACCGCACCCGCGGGTGTCGGCCTATCTGGCGCCCAGCATCGGCCTGTGCGCGCCCGGCCTGCTGCTGATCTTTGCAGGCCTGCCGATGGTGATCCTGTCCTGCCTGTTCTTCTTTGACCCCGAAGCGCTGGCCGTCAGCATCACCATGGCCGACACCAGTGTCGGCGTGGCGATCAACAACTACGCCCTGGTTTGGGCCGGCGGCGCCGTCACCGGCCTGCTGATCGCCTATGCCACCGGCAAATACGCCTATACCCTGCTGGGTCCGCTGGCCGGCTATGTGGCCGGGGCGTCGGGCTTTGACGTCTACCTGCCCTGGCAGGCCTTCGTCCTGGGCCTGCTGGCGCCGTTCTTTGCCTATGCGGTCTACGAGTTCACGCTGAAGCGCGGCATCGACGAGCACAAGCTGTTCCCGCTGTTCCTGGGCTCCGGCATCTTCGGGCTGGTGGCGCTGGGCCTGGTCAAGGCCGGCACCCCGCGCGGCGGCTTCCTGGGCATCGAGGAAGGCGCCTATGCGTTCCAGCACGGTGAAATCTCGCTGGTGATGCAGCTGGCCGGCACTGCCGTCTGCGTCGGCACCGGCGTGGTCACCGCGCTGATCCTGTCCTACATCCTGGAGTGGACCGTGGGCCTGCGGGTGTCCGAGGACGACCAGATCGAAGGCCTCGACGCCAAGAACTGGGAGCTGGAGCCGGACGTTGTCACCCACGCCGACAGCGTTGTGATTACCCACGCGGAAACCGCGCAGCGGGCCTGATCCCCGGCTGTGCGCAGGAAAGGCCCCGGCAGATGCCGGGGCCTTTTCCGTTCTGCGGCAGCGCGCCCGGGGCCGCCGCCCCTCACCTTGCCCGCTTCAGAACCAGCGGGGCGCAGGTGACCACCAGCGCAACCCGGATGATGTGGTGCAGCACCACATAGCCCAGATCCGCCCCGGCGATGATTGCCAGCACCACCATCTCTCCCTGGCCGCCCGGCAGAAACGCCAGGAAGGCGTCGAGCGGCGCGGCGATGCCCGAAGCGCTGACCGACAGGATGAAGACGGCGCTGACCGCCGCCAGCAGCACCCCGTTGACGGAGCCTGCAAGGACCACCCTGCGCAGCTCGCCCCAGGTGACGCCGGCATATTTGGCACCAACCGCCATGCCGATGAAGAACTGGCAGGCCCAGATCATTTCCGCAGGCGGCCGCCCGGTGATGACGCCGGTGAGGCTCAGGCCTGCGGCCAGCACCATCGGCCCGATGATCGAGGCGCCGAACACGCCCAGCCGCTGCGCGATGCCCCAGCCGGCCAGGCCGGCAAACAGCATCCAGCCGATCTGCGCGGGCGGCAGCTCTGCCGAGGGACGGCCGGGACGGGCCAGCAGGTCCACCTGCCAGAACCAGTTCAGCAGGAACGGGGCCATGCTGACGATCAGCAGGATGCGGGTGGCATGCACCAGCGACAGCACCCGGACATTGGCGCCGGCCTGCTCTCCGAACACCATCAGATCCTGCAGCCCGCCCGGCATCGCACAATAATAGCTGGTCACCCGGTCAAAGCCGAAGCCCCGGCGCATCAGCGGAAAGGACACCAGCGCGACGGTTGCGACGAACACCGGAACGAACAGAAGCGACAGCGCCAGCCCGGGGATCGCCGCCACCGCCTCCGGCGTGATCGACGCGCCGGCGGCGACCCCCAGAATGGTGCGGAAGGCGGTGCCGAGCCGCCCCATGCCCTCCATCGCGGCACCGCCGAGGGCAAAGGCGAGGCACAGGAACATCGGACCAAGCAGGAAGGGCAGCGGCAGCTTCAGCCACAGGAAGGTGCCGGCACCCAGGAGGGCAATGCAGGCGGTAAACAGACGGCGGCGCAGGTTCATCGGTTGTCCGGGGCTGGGGAGAAGAAAAATGGAAGGCCGCAGCCTTCCATTTGCTGGTTCAGTCGGCGTCGGCGGCGCCTGCGGCCCGCAGCCGGGCGCGCCGGGCGCGGTAGCTGGGCAGCACCACCAGCAGCACCGCCAGGGCCAGCAGGCCAACCGTCATCGGCCGCTCCAGCAGGAACCCCAGCCCGTCATACAGCTGCATCGACCGGGCGAAGTTGTTCTCCAGCATCGAGCCCAGGATGAAGCCGATCAGCAGCGGCGCCAGCGGGTAGTCGGCAAACCGCAGCACGGTGGCACAGATCCCCAGCCCCACCAGGATCAGCAGCTCCGTCGCGTTGTTCTGGCCGATGTAGGCTCCCATCAGGGTGAAGAACAGGATGAAGGGGATCAGGTAGGTGCGCGGCACCGCCAGCACCTTGGCGATATAGGGGATCAGCGGCAGGTTCAGGATCAGCAGGATCAGGTTGCCGAGATACATCGAGATGATCACCGCCCAGAAGATCTGCGGCTCATCCACCATCAGCCGCGGCCCCGGCGAGACGTTGAGCGCAATCAGCGCCCCCAGCAGGATCGCGGTGGTGCCGGAGCCGGGAATGCCCAATGTCAGCAGCGGCACGAAGGAGCCGGTGCAGGCGGCGTTGTTGGCGCTTTCCGGCGCGGCGAGCCCCTTGACCGAGCCCTTGCCGAACTGCTCCTGCTCTGCCTTGCTGGCGATGTTGCGCTCCACCGCATAGCCGAGGAAGGAGGCGATGGTGGCGCCGGCCCCCGGCAGCACGCCGATCAGGAAGCCCTGGACCGACTGGCGGCCGATCACCGGCGCGATCGCCCTGGCTTCCTCGCGGGTGATGCGCAGGTCCTTGATCTCGCCGCTGCCGCTGCCGGAATTGGACCGCGACGGGTCCAGTATCAGGTACATCGCCTCCGGCAGGGCAAACATCGCCATCGCCAGGGTGATGAAGCCGAAACCCGACTGCAGGTCCATGATGCCCATGGTGAACCGCGGCATGTTGAACAGCGCGCCTTCGCCCACCGTCGCCATGATGAGGCCCAGGAGGGTCATCAGCAGCGCCTTGCCCACCTGGCCGGATCCGGCAAAGGCGGCAATGGCAGACAGCCCCACCACCATCAGCGCAAAGTATTCGGCAGAGTGGAACAGCAGCGCCACCGTGGCCAGCGCCGGGGCAAAGATCATCAGCAGGACCGCCCCGATGGTGCCGCCGCAGAACGACGCGATGGCGGCCACCGTCAGCGCCTTGCCGGCCTTGCCCTGGCGGGCCATCGGGTAGCCGTCGAAACTGGTCGCTACGGTGGAGGCGACGCCGGGCGCGTTGATCAGGATCGAAGAGGTCGAGCCGCCGAAGATGGCGCCGTAGTAGACGCCCGCCAGCAGGATCAGCGCCGCGGAGGGGTCGCCGATCGAGATCGCCACCGGGATCATGATGGCGATGATCGACATCGGCCCCAGCCCCGGCAGCATGCCGATGAAGGTGCCGATCAGGCAGCCGCCGATGACCATCAGCAGATTGGTGAGGGAGAAGGCCGTTCCGAGGCCGATCAGGATGCCGTCCAGCATGTCAGCCTCCGTTTGTCAGAAGTGCGGGCCAGGGGCTGAGGAAGATCCCCAGCACTTCCTGGACCAGATACCAGACCACCCCCGCGGCCAGCGCCGCGACGGGCAGCAGGATGTGCAGCTTGCGCTCGCCCAGAATGCAGGCGCCGGCGGCGAGAAAGCCGGCCGTGGCCGGCAGGAAGCCCGCGGGCCGCAGCAGCAGCGCATAGGCCGTCATCAGCGCCAGCAGCGCCAGCGCCTGGCCCAGCTTGTAGTCCGTCAGGCGGCGGTAGTTGATGTCCATCGGCTTGGGGTCCTCCGCGCCTTTCTCGAACCCGAGCAGCACGAACAGCGCCGCCAGCACCGCCATCACCGACAGGATCTTGGGAAAGGTGCTGGGCCAGATCGGGTTGTGTTTCATGAAGGGGGGCAGGGCGGCGTCCATGGTAAAGAACGCCGCATAGCCATAGGCAAGGCAGATCATCAGGATGACCAGGGCAATCCATCTGTCGAGGGCCATGTGCTCCTCCGGGTGTCTAGTGTGGTTTCAGTCGGGCCGGGGGCGCTGCCCCCGCCGCGCGCGGCGCGGCTCCCCCTGGGTATTTCCGGCAAGAAGAAAGGATTTGCTGACCGCGTTCCGCGGCCCTTGCGGTGCGGCACAGGCTGGGGAGCCGATGACCGCGCAAGGGGAAGGTTGTGCCTTGTCCGGGAAGGGAAGGCAGGCATCTTCCCTTCCTCTTGCCGGAACTGCCCCGGGAGCGCGAGGGCAGAGCCCTCGCACGGCCGCGGGGTGCGGGATCAGAGGAAGCCGAGTTTCTTCATCAGGTTGCCGATCACCTGCTCCTGGTCCTCCAGGAAGGCGCGAAAATCGTCGCCCGAATTATGGATGTTCACCCAGCCGTTGCGGCTGCGCACCTCTTCCCACTCCGGTGTGTCGTACATTTTCGCCAGCGCCTCCTGGTAGGCGGCCAGCTTGTCTTCGGGCAGGTCGGGGGCCGCAAAGAAGCCGCGCCAGTTGACGAATGTGGTGTCCAGCCCCTGCTCCTTCATGGTGGGGGCGTCCGGGTAGCTGTCCACCCGCTCATCCGCGGTGACGCCGATGATCTTGATCTCGCCGGCATTGGCCAGGTCGATGGCTTCGGAAAACCCGGTGCTGAGCGCCGCGATCTCGCCCGACAGCAGCGCCGCCATCGCCTTGCCGCCGGCGTCATAGGGGATGTATTTCACCGCCGTCGGGTCCTCGCCCGCGGCCTCCATCACCATCGCCGCGACCAGGTGGTCCATGCCGCCCGGAACCGAGCCGCCGCCCACCGCGGTGCCGCGCGGATCGGCCTTGTAGGCGTCCAGCAGATCCTGCATCGAGTTGATCGGGCTGTCCTTGCCGACCACGATGGCGGCATAGTCGCCGATGGTGCCGGCCACCAGCGTCAGGTCGCGGAAGTTCTGCGGGAACACCCCGGTCAGAGAGCGGATCACGATCGGGGTGGAGTTCACCATCAGGGTGCCGTGCTGGCTGGCGGCGTTTTCGATCAGGTAGCCGATCGCCTTGCCGCCGCCGCCGCCGGACATGTTCTCATAGGAGGTCTTGCCGACCAGCCCGGACCCGGTCAGCGCCTCGCCGGTGCCGCGGGCGGTGCCGTCCCAGCCGCCGCCTGCGCCGCCCGGAATCAGAAAGTGGATGCTGTCGACCACCTTCTCGGCGGCAAGGGCCGGTGCGCCAAGCGCCATGGCTGCCGCCACCGCCGCCGCCGCCGTCCGGCGCGTCAGGTTCCATTTACTCATCTTGTCCTCCCATTTGACAAATCGCGGTTCCGCCGCTCATGACTGGAAAAGAGCACAGCAAGCTGACACGGACCTGTCACGGGCCTGTCACGGGCCTGTCATGAACCGCCTGGAAAGGATCCGCGGCCATGCGCTTTCTTCTGGTTGAGGACAACGAGGGACTGGCGAACGCCATCCTGGACCGGCTGCGGCTGGACGGGCATGTCGTGGATCATGCGCCGGATGCAGCGACCGCGGCAGCGTTTTCCGGCACCACGGATTACGATTTGATTCTGCTGGATATTATGCTGCCGGACGGGGACGGGCGCAGTTTCCTCAAGACCCACCGGGAGAATGCGAAGGAGACCCCGGTCATCGTCCTGACGGCGCGTTCGGAAGTGTCGGACAGGGTCGGGATGCTGGACCTTGGCGCCGATGATTACATCACCAAGCCGTTCGATTTTTCCGAGCTGGAGGCGCGCTGCCGGGCGGTGCTGCGGCGCCGCGGCGGCGGCAGTTCCAACGTGCGGCGATTCGGAAACCTGCAGTTCGACCCGATGGCGGGCACTGTTTCCTCCGGCGGCCGGACCATCACCCTGCGCAACCGGGAACTGCGGCTGCTGGAGGTGTTTTTGAACGCGCCCGGGCAGATTTTTCCCAAGGCCAAGCTGGTCGACAGGCTGTTTTCCTATGACGAGGAGGTGTCAGAAAACGCCATCGAGGTCTATGTCGCCCGGCTGCGCAAGCATCTGGCCGGGTCCGGGGTGGAGATCACCACCGTGCGCGGTCTTGGCTACCGGCTGAGCCTGGAATGACAGCCGCCGTCAATGTCAGCGGCTCGATCCGCCGCCGCCTGCTGCTGCAGCTGGTGGGCAGTGCCGCGCTGCTGGCGGCGCTGCTGTTCTTTGCGGTGCTGGGATTTGTCCGCACTGTCGCCGAGGAAAGCCATGACCGGATCCTGCTGGCCTCGGCGGCCTCGATCCTGGAGTCGGTGTCGGTGCAGTCGGGAGAGCTCACCGCCGACATTCCCTATGCCGCCCTGTCGATGCTGGGCAATGTGAGCGACGACCGGGTGTTCTACCGCGTCGCCAGCCCTGACGGGGTCATTACCGGCTATCCGGACCTCGCGGCGGGCGCAGAGCCCGCCCGGCCGGGCCAGCCGGTGTTCGAAACCGGCAGCTACAGGGATGAAAGCATCCGGACGGTGACCCTGTCGCGCCGCCTGTCGGTCCGCGGCGCGCCGGTGGCGGTGCAGGTGTCGGTCGCGCAGACACGCTCCGGCCAGGAGGCGCAGCTGCGGCAGCTGTTCCGCTCGGCGCTGTATCTCGGCCTCGGGTTCTTTGTGCTGGCCACCGGCCTTGCGGTCTGGTCGGCGCAATCCAGCATCACGCCGCTGCGGTCCCTGACCGAGGCGATCTCGCGGCGCGGCCCCAAGGATCTGCGCCCGGTGACCCGCCCGGTCCCGGCCGAGATGTCGCCGCTGGTGTCCTCGCTCAACAGTTTCATCAGCCGCCTGCAGGCCTCGCTGGCCCGCTCCGAGGATTTCATCGCCGAAGCCGCGCACCGGGTGCGCACGCCGCTGGCGACGGTGCGCACCCAGGCCGAGGTCACCCTGATGCGGGTGGACAAGGAGATCAACCGGGCCAGCCTGCGGGAAATGATCCGGGCGATCGACGAAAGCTCGCGCGCGGCCGGGCAGCTGCTGGACCACGCCATGGTGTCGTTCCGCACCGACAGCCTGGAACGGCAGGAGGTCGACCTGACGGAGCTGGCCCGCGATCTGGCCGAGCGGCTGCAGCCGGTGGCGGAGCTGAAGGATATCACCCTGCATTTCCACGGCGGCGGGCAGGTGCGCACGCTGGGCGATGCAATCCTGCTGCAGAACGCGGTGCGCAACATTCTGGACAATGCGATCAAGTATTCCGGCCACGACAGCGCGGTCTGGGTCCGCACCCTCTGCGCCGGCGGACGGGCCTGCATCGCGGTCGAGGACCGGGCCGGCGGGTTCGGCGGCGAGGATACCGAGGCGCTGACCCGGCGCTTTGTCCGCGGCGCCAATGCCAGGGACACCATCGGCTCGGGGCTGGGGCTGACCATTGCCCGCGAGGTGGCCGAAGCCCACGGCGGCACTCTGAACATTGAAAACAGCCAGACAGGAGCAGGCGCATGCGTCACGCTGTGTTTTCCGTTGCCCTGACCATCCTCGCCTTTGCGGCGGCTGCCGCCGCGGGGTTCGAGGTGGAGGAAAGGCGCTGGATCGGGCCGCAGGACGGCACGCCGCTGCGGGTGATCTCGAGCACCGACACCGCGATCCTGGCGCCGCTGATCGAAAGCTTTCTGCAGAAGCATCCGGGCGCGGCGGTGGATTACACGGTCGCCAACAGCAGCGAGGTGATGAAGGCGGTGCTGGAAGGCGAGCACCGGTTCGACGTCGCGCTGTCCTCGGCGATGGACCTGCAGACCAAGCTGGCCAATGACGGATACACCCGGCCGCATCAGTCCGCGGCAACCGCGCTGGTGCCGGACTGGGGCGAGTGGCGCGGCCATGTGTTCGCCTTTTCGCTGGAGCCTGCTTCCATCGTGGTGTCTGCCGCCGGGCTTGGCGGCTCCGGCGCGCGCACCCGCCAGGACCTGATCGCGCTGCTGCGGGCAGAGCCGGAGCGGTTCCGCGGCAAGGTGGGCACTTATGACGTGTCGCTCAGCGGTCTGGGGTATCTGTTTGCCACCCAGGATGCGCGCACATCGGAAACCTACTGGCGGCTGATGGAGGTCATCGGCAGCCTGGAGCCGCGGCTCTACTGCTGTTCGGCCAGCATGATCGAGAGCGTGGCCTCGGGCGAATTGCTGGTGGCCTACAACGTGCTTGGCAGCTACGCGCGGGCGCGGCAGGACCTGGCGGACAGGATCGTTGTGATCGACCCCGAAGACTATACCCACCTGATGATGCGCACCGCGGTGCTGCTGAAGGGCGGGACGCAGCCGGATCTGGCCGGCGCCTTTGCCGACCACCTGATCGCCGCCGCCTGGTCGCAGCCCCCGGCGGCAGGCTACCCGTTCCGCCCGCCCGCGGCCCGGCAGGCGGACAGCGCCAGCCCGAAACGGCCGATCCAGCTGGGGCCGGGGCTGCTGGTCTACCTCGATGCGGAAAAGCGCAGGCGCTTCATGTCGGAATGGTTCAGCGCGGTGCGCAAGCCGTGATGCGGCGTCCCGGCGCGCCTGCGCATCTGCAACAGGGGCAGCGCCGGGACACCACTCCGCTGTGCCCGCGACCGGACCGCCGGTCTTCTCGCCGATCATGCTGGCCGGACGGAATGCACCAGCCGTTTCCGGTGCGAAACGTCCCGATGAAGGGACTGCAGGGGACGGTGAAGGGGCCACGGGCAGACTGAACCGCAGATCGCGGCGGGATCTGTTCCGAATTGCAGGCATCTACGGGATGTGCCCGGCCCTGCTGACGGCGCAGCCTATCTGAACGCGCTGGACTGCGCCCGCATGTGCACCGGCCGCGCCTCGCAGGACCATTTCCCTTGTCCGCCAGAGCCGGAAAACCCTGCGCGGCCCGCTGGAGACACGCCACGGGATCTCTCTGCCGCGTCCGGCGTCACCGGTGTTCCGTATTGCCGCCGGCTTCGCTATACCGTCCCTTACCTTGCAGCCCTGACCGGGGTCTCGGTGCTGGTCTATCCGGTGCCCGATTCCGCGCTGGTGCTGCGGCCCAGCAAGCAGGGATGACGCGGCGATGGCAGCGGATGCGCCGGACAAGAAAGAGGGGCAGATCCCCACCAACCTGCGCCTTCTGGTGCTGCTGGAGGAGGTCGCCCGCCGCGGCGTGGCGGTGAAGCCGGCCGAGATGATCGAGGCGATGGGCCTGCCCAAGCCCACCGTGCACCGGCTGATGCAAACCGCTGAGGCCGAGGGCTTCCTGCAGCGCGACCTCGACGGGCGGGCCTACGGGGCCGGCCCCCGCCTGCGCCAGCTGGCGCTCAGCATCGTGTCGTCCGAGCATCTGCGCACCGCCCGTCTCAGCATTCTCAAAAGCGTGGCCGAGGAACTGGGCGAGACCTGCAACCTCGCCATCCCCGACCGCGAGGGGATGATCTATCTCGACCGGGTGGAAACCAAATGGCCGCTGCGCATCCAGCTGCCGATCGGCAGCCAGGTGCCTTTCCATTGCACTGCCAGCGGCAAGATGTATCTGTCCTCCCTGAAGCCCAGCGTGCTGGAGGCGGTGCTGCGTGCCTGCCCGCTTGAGGCGGCAACCCGGCAGACCTGCACCGACCCCGATGCGCTGGCCGGTGAACTGAAGACCATCCGCGACCGCGGCTATTCCACCGACGATGAGGAATTCATCGCCGGCATGGTGGCGGTGGCTGTTCCGGTGCGGGACGCCCGCAACCGCCTGATGGCAACGCTGTCCATTCATGCGCCCGTGCAGCGCCGCAGCCTGCAGGACCTGACGGCATTCCTGCCGTCTTTGCAAAAGGCCGCCAAGGAGCTGGCGGAACTGGCCTGATCAGCTTGTCCTGCCCGGCCGGGGCCGGCGGCCGGGCCGCATCTGTTTCGCTTTGAGCACACCCGCCTGTCAAACTGGCCTCACTCTCCGGTTGCGGTTCCGCGTCAGTTGCACGCTGGCGGGTTTCTTCCTAGAACGTTGGAAGTTTTTCCGAAAAGGGTTTTTGATATGGGATTTGGTGAAGCGGTCCGCACCGTGTTCAAGAAAAAATATGCCACATTCTCGGGACGGGCGTCCCGGTCTGAGTACTGGTTTTCCTTTTTGTTTGTGATGCTTGTCGAATGTGTATTATTTGGTGTCGTGGTTGCATTTGGAGCGATGGCCTATACCACAACCGGTGAGCTTTCGGGCGCAGCCGCAGGTGCCGTCGGCGTGCTGATCGTTTTCTTTCTAGCAGCTATTATTCCAATGATTTCGGTCACGATCCGCCGTCTGCATGATCGCAATATGTCGGGCTGGTGGTATCTTGGCTTTGTAGTTGTAGGCATGGTGCCCTACGTCGGGATCATTGTTTCCATCGCATTTCTGGTCATTTTTGCCCTCAAGGGCACCGACGGCGACAACCGCTTTGGCCCGGACCCGTTGCGGGGCAGCGCCAGCGCCGAAGTTTTTGCCTGACCGCCGATGTTTCCGGGCATGACCCGCTCCGCCAGGCTGCTGTGCGGGGCGGTTTTGTTTCTGACGGTCGCTATCCCCGCACCGCAGGCCCTGTCGCAGGCCTTGCGGCCATTGGACATTGAGGCGGTCGAGCCGCCTGCCGGGGGCAGCGCAGACGCCTACCGCAAGGCCGCGCGCGCCCGCCGGATCAAGGCTGAAGCGGTTTATTCGGCCAGCGGCAGCACCGAGGTGCTGGAGGACGTGCCGGTCCGGAGGTCCCGCTGGTCCGAACGCAGCGGCGGTCCGGTCCGGCTGGAGGGCGGCTGGGCACCGGCCGCGATGATTGCGCTGCTGCTGGCGGTCTTTCTGCTGTGGCTCCGGTTCGGCGGCACCGGTGCGCTGCTGCGGCGGGAACCGCGGGAGATCAAGGAAAGCGCCAGCCCGCCTGCCCGCTGGCAGATGGCTGCAGATGAGGCCGCCTTGGACGCGGGGCCCCTGCTGGCGCAGCTGCGCGGCATGCGCGACCGGCGCGCGGCACTGGTGCGGCTGCTGCGCCATGCGCTGCTGGCCGCCGCGCACAGCAGCGGCACCCGGTTCGCCCGCGCCGATACCGAACGCGAAGCCTTTGCCCGGCTGCCCTCCGGCTGGCAGCACCACGACGCGCTGGCGGCCATCCTGAAACAGGCAGAGCTGGCGCATTATGGCGGCCGGGAGGTCACTGACGCGGCCTTTGCCGAGACGCTGGACAAAGGCCGGGCCATTCTTGCCGCCGGGCGCGGAGGCGAGCATGCGTGACAAGGCCGGCCTTCTGATTGCCGGGGGCCTGGTGCTGGCCGGCCTGGGCGGCTTGCTGCTGCTGGGCGGCAACAGTGACCGCAGGCTTGATCGTTCGCTGATCGGTTTCAGCGGTCTGGCGGTCTGGCTTGGGGAGAGCGGTGTCGCGGCCCGCCAGGCGCATCCGCGCCTGTCGCCGCATCTGCGCGACCTGAGCCTGCGGGTGCTGCCGCTTTACGACATGGATCTTGCACAGGCAGCGGAGCCGCCGGAAACGAAACGCGATTGGTACCGGCAAACGGTTCAGCGGGACATGGCCCAGGAGAGTTTTGACGTCAAACTGAAGGATCTGAAGACCCTTGTGGTGTTGCCGAAATGGCGGACGGGGTTTCCCGAAACCGGCACCGCCAGTGCCGCGGCGCTGATCGGTCTTGAAGACTATCCGCGGCTGTTCCAGCAGCTCGGGCTGCACAGTTTGCAGCTTCGGCGCCGCGGCCCCGATTTCCTGCAAGAGCAGGCCGCGGGGCACGCCATCGCCTTGTTTCACGCGCAGCTGTTCAGCCGGGAAAGCCTGCCGGGATCCTGCCGGCCCCTGGTGACGCTGGACAGCGGAGTGCTGCTGATGGCCTGCGGCGAGAAGAAGAAGGGCCGTGGCATGCTGGTCCTGTCGGATCCGGACCTGCTGAACAACCACGGGCTTGCCGTTGCGGACAATGCGGGATTTGCAGCGCAGTGGTTCAAGGACCAGGCGGGCGCAGACGGCGGCGATGTTTACATCGACACCAGCTCCAACGTGCTGACTGCTTATGAGGAGGACCAGTCTGAGCGCCGCGACTATGAACGCAGCGGCGATGATCTCAGCCGCTTCTTTGCATTCCCCTTCTCGGTGCTCTGGGCGATGCTGCTGGTGGTGACCGGCATTCTGTTCTGGCGTGGCGCGGTGCGGTTCGGGCCGCTGGAGACGCAGGGTGCGGGGGCAGGGCACGCCCATACCAAATCCGCCGCGATTGCTGCGCAGGCCCGGCTGCTGCGGCTGTCCGGCAATGACGGGCAGATGGTTGCGGACTTCGTGCAGGAACAGCTGCAGGAGCTGACGGTGCGCACCTTCGGACCTGATCTGGGCCAGCACGGGCAGGCCCGCTACTTTGCCCATCTGGCCCGGCGCGATGCAGCGCTGGCCGGCAGTTTCGAACAAACGGCACGCGCGCTGATCAGCCGGGGCGCCGCGATGCCGCCCGCAGAGCTGCACCAGCACCTCAACACCTACAAATCCCTTCTCGAGAAAGTAGAGAGCAGTCATGGATCTCACTGAATTTCAGGAGCTGGCGGACCGCGTCCGCAATCAGATCAGCCAGGTCGTGCAGGGGCAGAAGCCGCTGCTCGACTTTCTGCTGACCTCGGTTTTTGCTCGCGGCCACGTTTTGCTGGAGGGGCCGCCGGGCACCGCCAAGACCCTGCTGGCCCGCTGCCTGGCGCAGGTCGTGTCGCTGGACTTTGGCCGGGTGCAGTTCACACCGGATCTGATGCCGGGCGACGTTCTGGGGGTGAACCTGTTCAACTTCCAGACCGGCGAGTTCCGCCTGACCAAGGGGCCTGTCTTCTCCGACATCCTGCTGGCCGACGAAATCAACCGGGCGCCGCCCAAGACACAATCGGCCTTGCTGCAGGCGATGAACGAGCGGGAAGTGACCATCGACGGCACCAGTCACCCGCTGGGGGCAGAGTTCTTTGTGATTGCAACACAGAACCCGATCGAACAGCACGGCACCTATCCGCTGCCGGAGGCGCAGCTTGACCGGTTCCTGTTCAAGCTGCTGGTGGATTTCCCCGGCCGCACCACCGAGATCGAAATCCTCTCCCGCAAGGCGGGCCTGCCGGTGGACACCGACAATGGCCGCACCGAACTGTCGCAGATCATGAGCCGCGAGGTGCTGCGGGCGGGCCGGGCGCTGGTGGATTCAATCCGGCTGGACGAGACCATCCTGACCTACATCGTCGACCTGGTCCGGGCGACCCGCACCGACAGCGAGCTGCTGCACGGCGGCTCGACCCGTGCGGCGGATGCGCTGAGCGCGGCTGTCCGTGCCCGTGCTGCTCTGGAGGGGCGCGACTATGCCATTCCTGACGACGTGCAGGCGCTGATCGTTCCGGTTCTGCGCCACCGCGTTGTGCTGGGCCCGACCGCCGAAATCGAGGGCCGCAGCGCCGATGATGTGCTGAGCGCGATTGTGAACCGGCTGGACGCGCCGCGCTGATATGCGGCCATCGCGTCATATGACCTGGCTGTGCCTGGGGCTGGCCGCTGTTACCGTGCTGGCTGTTGTGCTGCTGCAGGACAGTGCGCTGGCGCTGGGCGTGATCTGGGGCGGGCTTGCCCTGGCGGCGGCCTGCGATCTGCTGCTGTCGGTCTCCAGCCGCAATCTGGTGCTGGAGACGGATCTGCCGGACAGCGGGTTCTCGGGCCTTACGGCGCCGTTTACGGTGCATCTGACCGCGCGCCGCGGTGCCCTGCCGCCGCGGATGGAGCTGCGCCTGACCCTGGACGACGGGCTTTCGGCACCGGCGGAGATCCTGCTTGAGCCGCGGGACGGCGGCGCCCGGGCAACCGTCCCGCTGGGCCTGCGGCGGCGGGGACTGCAGGCGGTGCGCGCCGTGGCTTTGCGCTACCGCTCGCGGCTGGGGATGTTCGAAATCCTGCCGCGCCGGCGGCTGGAGCAGTCCATCACCGTTCTGCCGAACATTCAGCCGGTGCTGTCGGGCGAGGTTCACACCCGGATGCTGCCGCTGCTGGATGGGCACCGCTCGGCCCATGTGCGCGGCGAGGGGTCCGAGTTCCACCAGCTGCGCGACTTCGTGCCCGGCATGGACCCGCGCAAGATCGACTGGAAACGCTCGGCCCGGGTGCTGGACCTTGTTGCCCGGGAAACCCGGGCCGAACGCAACCACCAGATCATGATCTGCGTCGATCACGGCCATCTGATGTCGGAAACCATTGGCACGCTCAGCAAGCTGGATCATGCGATCAACAACGCGCTGGCGCTGTGCTGGGCCGGCGGGCTGGGCGGCGATACCGTGGGGTTTTACACCTTCGGCCCGAAACCCGGCCTGATGATCCCGCCCGGCCCCGGCCGGACCGCCTTTGCGCGGATGCGCGCGGCCTGCTCCGAATTGCAGCAGAGCGATGCGGAAACCAATCACACCCTGGCGATGAGCCGCCTGTACGGCGCGCTGAACCGCCGCTCGCTGGTGGTGGTGTTCTCGGATTTCTCCGACAGCGTCACCGCCGAGCTGCTGGTCGAGAACATGGCGGTGATGAGCCGCCATCACCTGGTTCTGTATGTCGCCCTGCGCGACAGCGCGCTGGACCGGCTGGCACATCCGGAAACGCTGAGCATGGAGACGATTGCCCATGCCGTTTCCGCGGCCCGGTTCAAACAGGAGCGGGCCGGCGTGCTGGACCGGCTGAACCGGCTGGGGGTGCTGTGCCTGGACACCGGACCTGAGACGCTGACGCCGGCGCTGCTGGCGCGCTACACCGACATCAAACTGCAGGGGCTGATCTGATGGCAGAACCGCGCACCGATCCCGCCGCCGACGCCATCCGCTCCGCCCGCTTCCGCCGCGAGCGCGAGCCGGGCTGGACCAGGCTGGAACAGCTGGTGAAGCAGGCCGAGAGCTCCGGCACCGCCGCGATGAGCTATGGCGACGTGCTGGCCTTGGCCAATCTCTACCGGCAGGCGATGAACTCGCTCAGCGCCGCCCGCGCGATTTCGATGGACAAGGCGCTGCTCACCTACCTGGAGGCGCTGTGCGCCCGCGCCTATCTGGTGGTCTACGCCCCGCAGGAAAGCATTCCGGGCACGCTCGGCCGCCTGCTGGCCCGCGGCATCCCGCAGGCGGTGCGCCGTTCTGCGGTGCCGCTGCTGATCGGTTTCCTGGCGATGCTGCTGGGCGCCTTCACCGGCTATGCGCTGTTTGCCGATGATCCTTCCTGGTTTTTTACCTTTGTGCCGCCGGGCCTGTCGGACGGGCGCACGCCCGAAGCCACGTCGGAGTACCTGAGGCGCACGCTGTTCGGCAGCGGCGAGCGGTCGGGGGAGACCTTCACGGTCTTTGCCTCCTACCTGTTTTCGCACAATACGCAGATCGCGATCCTGATCTTTGCGCTGGGGGTCTTTGCGGCGGTGCCCAGTTTCGTGCTGACCTACTACAACGGCCTTATCCTGGGGGCCTTTGCCGGGATGTTCGTCCAGGCCGGGCTGGGCTATGAGCTGCTGGGCTGGCTGTCGATCCACGGCGTCACCGAGCTGTCGGCGATCTGCATCGCCTGCGCAGGCGGCGCCCGGCTGGGGCTGGCGGTGCTGCTGCCCGGCAACCGGACCCGCCGCGCGGCCTTGCACAGCAACGGCCCGGACGCGGTCAAGCTGATGATCCTGGCGGGGCTGATGCTGATTGCGGCAGCCCTGCTGGAAGGCTTCCTGCGCCAGCTGGTGCAGTCGACGGAAGCCCGCCTGGCGATCGGCTGGGGCATCGGGCTGTGCTGGCTGCTGTGGCTGACGCTGGCCGGGCGCGGCGCGGCGGCCGGACCATGAGCGTGACCGTCGACAAGGCGCTGGGCAAGCGGTTCCTCAAGAACTTCCTGCCGCCCGAGGGGGTGCCGATCCAGTTCGCGATTGCCGCGCTCGGCACCCGGTTCGGGGCGCAGACGCTGGATATCCTGATCACCTACGGAACCGGTGCGGTCCTGCTGCTGCTGCTCGCCTTCAGCGATCTGCTGGCCGGGTCGGCGCTGGTCTCGTTCTTTCTGCTGTTCGTCTTCTTTGTCCGCATTCCCTATTACATCTTCTCCGAGCTGGTCTGGAACGGCCGCACCCTGGGCAAGCGGATCACCGGCATCCGGGTGATCAGCGCTGATGGCGCCGGCCTTACCCCCTATCAGGTCACCGCCCGCAACCTGATGAAGGAGGTGGAGGTTTTCATGCCTGCCACGCTGCTGTTCGGTGCCGGGGATTTTTCCGGCTGGGAACGCCTGGCGGCGCTGGCCTGGTCCCTGAGCGTGCTGTCGGTGCCGTTCCTGAACCGGCGGCGG
The DNA here is from genome assembly GCF_025857195.1 of Leisingera thetidis. NCBI lineage: Bacteria > Pseudomonadati > Pseudomonadota > Alphaproteobacteria > Rhodobacterales > Roseobacteraceae > Leisingera > Leisingera thetidis. The sequence goes on from NZ_CP109787.1 coordinate 415,359, forward strand.
CAGCGGCTGGGCGACATGATCGCGGGGACATTGGTGGTGGAGCAGCCGCGCGCAGTACTGCTGCCGGACCTGACCGACAGCGCCGCCGGTGCCGCCGCGCAGTTCGTGTTCGATGCGGAGCAGCTGGCGGTCTACGGCCGCTATGAGCTGCAGACGCTGGAGGCGATCCTGCGCGATCCGCCGAAATCGCCTCAGGCGCGCAGGCATGTGTCGGAGGTGGCGCAGACGATCCGCCGCAAGATCGGCGGCCTCGACAGCCTGCCGGCCGGCGCCGAATGGGATTTCCTGCTGGAATTCTACCGCCAGCAGCGCGCGTTTCTCGAAAGCCGCCATCTGCTGGGCGACAGCCGCGAGAACAAGCATCATGCGGCGGCGCCCAAGCCGCCGGGGCAGGGGGCCGCCTGAAGACGCTGCGGCCGGGGCTATTGGTCTTCGCCAGGCACCTGAAAATACGCCGGGAAGAACGCCCGAGCGGTGATCGTGCAAATCTCTATTGCGGCCTGCCGGTCAAATTCATCGGGATGGGCGTGGAAATCGGTCCACAACCCTTCCAGCAATGACAGGATGGCCATTGCCACCTTTTCGGGGCCGCCATGGGTGCCGCTTTCTGCACACAGGACCCTGCAGCAGCGGCGCACATGATCATAAAGCGCAGTGCCGCGGGTTTCGATGTAATCCGGGCCAAGCGCCTGCAGGCCGGGTTCGGCGCGGAACGCAAAGGTCAGCCGCGCGCTGCGCTTGTTGAGCACAGCTTCGGAAAAATCTGTCTTGAACAGCGCCTGCAGGCGGGCGGCGGCCCCCTCGGGCGATGCCTCCTCGTCCGCGGCCTGGCTGGAGAAGCTCTGCCAGGCTGAATTGTATTCCCGTGTCATGTGGGCGGCGAGTTCGCGAATCAGATTTTCTTTGGACTTGAAATGCAGGTTGATCATGCCGCGGGACAGGCCCGATTCTTCCTGAATGCGGCTGATGGTGGTGCCGCTGACACCATGCCTCAGGATCACGCTTGCGGTGGCGTCCAGCAGCACTTCGCGGTGCAGGTCTTTGTCCACCTTCCGCTTTTTCTTTGCATCTCCGGCACTTGCCATCTGCCTGCCCCTTTTCCGTATCCGACTGGCCTGCCGCCTTTCCGGTACCTTGCCCGGGATTGCAACAAATTTCCATCGACAATGAACGATCATTCACTTAAGCATTAATGTATGAACGTTCATTCATGGATGAATCAACCCCGGACAGAGGCCCGAGATGACCAAATTTGCAAACGATTTCGAAAACTTCAAAACCTGGGACAAGGCGAACTACTTCCATCCGTGGGAAGGGCTGGAGGTTCAGGGCGCCGGCAAGCAGGACAGGACGTTCAGCGAATACGCAGAGGGCATCTATGTCTATGATGAGCACGGCAACAAGGTGATCGACGGCCCCGGCGGCATGTGGTGCATGCAGCTTGGCTACGGCAACACCGAGATTGCCGATGCGATGGCCGATCAGGCCCGCAAGATGGCCTATTGCTCCCCTTTCAGCGAGGCCACGTCGGTGAGCGCCGCGTTCGCCCATGCGATTGCCGAACGGGCACCGGGCGACCTCAACCGGGTCTATTTCACCACCGGCGGCTCCACCGCGGTCGATACCGCCATCCGTTTTGTCCACTTCCGCAACAACCTGCTGGGCAAGCCGGCCAAGAAGCGCATCATCACCCGGGCCCATGCCTATCACGGCGGCACCTATCTGACCGCCTCGCTCAGCGGCAAGCCGAGCGAGCGCCAGTGGTTCGACACCGACCAGTCCATCCCGCATTTCCTGCCCGACGTGAACGCTTTCCGCCGCCCCCAGGGCATGAGCATCGAGAGCTTCCTCGACGAGAAGGTCGCGGATCTGGAAAACGCCATTCTGGAGCTGGGCGCGGACAATGTCGCCGCCTTCATTGCTGAGCCGGTGCTGGGCTCCGGCGGCGTAATCGTGCCGCCCGCGGGCTACCACCAGCGCTGCCTGGAGATCTGCCGCAAGCATGACGTGCTGTACATCTCGGATGAGGTCGTCACCGGTTTCGGCCGCCTGGGCCACTGGTTCGCCTCCGAAGAGCTGTTCGGCATCACCCCCGACATCATCACCTGCGCCAAGGGGCTGACCTCCGGCTATGCGCCGATGGGGGCCGCGATCTTCTCCGACCGGCTGTTCAAGGACATCGAGGGCGATGTCTCCAAGGACGTCTATTTCACCAGCGGCTACACCTATTCCGGCCATCCGGTCTGCGCTGCCGCGGGCCTCAAGAACATCGAGATCTTCGAGCGCGACGGCATTCTGGAGCATGTCCGCAAGGTGACTCCGCATTTCCAGAAACGCCTGCACCAGATGCTGGACCTGCCGCTGATCGTGGATGTGCGCGGCATGGGGCTGGTCGGCTGCATCGAATGCTCGCTGACCCGCGACGGCCAGGCCAGCGCCGAGATCGACGCCACCATCGGCGCCGTGATCGACGCCCGCTGCCAGGAACTGGGCCTGATGGTCCGCCCCTACGGCAACATGGCGATCTTCTCGCCGCCGCTGGTGATCACCGAGGCGCAGATCGACGAGATGTTCGACATGCTGACCGAAGGCGTGCAGCGCGCAACCCGGGAACTGCTGGGCCAAGGGCTTGAGCTGGAAACCGAGCGGGGCTGAGGCCCCCAGCGGGCAAGCAAAACACCAACACGGGAGGGAATTATGAAAACCAAGCTGACAATCAGCCTGCTGGCCGGGACGGCCGCCGTCTGGGGGGCTGCCGCGGCGGCGGAGGGCGAACTGGTGATCTATAACTGGAGCGACTACCTCGATCCTGCGATCATCGAATCCTTCGAGGCCGAAACCGGGATCGACGTCACCTATGACACCTATGATTCCAACGCGATGCTGGAAACCAAGGTGCTGGCAGGCAGTTCCGGCTATGACATCATCGTGCCGTCCTCCACCGGCACTGCGCGGCTGATCTCGGCCGGCGTGCTGCAGAAGATCGACAAGTCCAAGATCCCCAACCTGCAGCACATCTGGCCCAAGATCGCCGGGCTGATCGAGACTTTCGATCCGGGCAATGAATACCTGGTGCCCTACAACTGGTGGACCTTCGGCATCGCCTACAACTCCGGCAAGCTGGCCGAGCGCCTGGGCGCGGACCACCCCAAATCCTGGGACCTGCTGTTCGACCCGGAGATTTCCGGCAAGCTGGCCGATTGCAGCGTGATGATCGCGGATTCGCCGGTTGACGTGATCGGTGCCGCGCTGATCGACATGGGCCAGGATCCGAACACCAGCGACAAGGAGCAGATCGCGGCGGCCGGCGCGCATATCGGCGCGATCCGGGACAATATCGCCCAGATCTCCACCGACGGCATGATCGGCGCCCTGTCGGACGGCGATGCCTGCCTCGGCCTGACCTGGAGCGGCGATGCCTATTGGGCGGCGGACGGCGCCAAGGAGGCCGGCAATGGCGTCACCCTGGAATACATCATTCCGGAAGAGGGCACGCTGCTCGACTTTGACGGCCTCGCCATTCTGGCCGACGCCAGGAACGTGGACGAGGCCCACGCCTTCCTGAACTACCTGCTGCAGCCCTCGGTGTCGGCACAGAACGCCAATTACATCCGCTACGGCAGCGCCAATCTGACCGCGCAGGCCGAAATCGACCCGGCGCTGACCGGCAACCCCGCCGTCTACCCGACCGAGGAAACGATGGAGATGCTGACCACCCCGGTGCTGCAGGACCGCAAGACCGAGCGCCTTTACACCCGCACCTGGTCGAAGGTCCGCACCGGCCAGTGACCAGACGCGCGGCTTGCGGGCCGCGCATCCTTAGCCCTGCCGCGGCGCCCGCTCAAGCCGCGGCAGGGATCTGCAACAGGGAACCTGCACCAATGAACTTCCATGATCCGGCCAGCGCCGCCGCCCAGGCCGGCCCGGCCAGTCCGCAAGCGGCAGCCCGCACACCCTTGATCCGGTTCGAGAACGTAACCAAGACCTTTGGCAGCTTCACCGCGATCTCGGATCTGAATCTGGACATTCAGGAACGCGAGTTCTTCTCGCTGCTCGGCCCCTCCGGCTGCGGCAAGACCACGATGATGCGGCTGCTGGCCGGGTTCGAGGAGGTGACGTCGGGCCGTGTCCTGCTGGACGGGCAGGACCTGACCGGCATTCCCGCGAACCGGCGCCCGATCAACATGATGTTCCAGTCCTATGCGCTGTTCCCGCATATGTCGGTGGCGAAAAACATCGGTTTCGGCCTCAAGCAGGAGCGCTGGAAGAAGCGCGACATCCAGGACCGCGTCGACGAAATGCTGGCGCTGGTGCAGCTCGAAGGCTTTGCCGACCGCAAGCCGCACCAGCTGTCCGGCGGCCAGATGCAGCGGGTGGCGCTGGCGCGCTCGCTGGCCAAGAAGCCCAAGGTGCTTCTGCTGGACGAGCCGCTGGGCGCGCTCGACAAGAAGCTGCGCGAGGAGACCCAGTTCCAGCTGATGGACGTGCAGGACCGGCTGGGCCTCACCTTCATCATCGTCACCCACGACCAGGAGGAGGCGATGACCGTCTCCTCGCGCATTGCGGTGATGAAGGCGGGCAGGCTGCTGCAGACCGATACCCCCGCACGGATCTATGAACATCCGGCGTCAAGCTATGTCGCCGATTTCATTGGCAACGTGAACCTGATCGATATTGAGCTCGCAGGCATGGAGGGCGATCTGGCGCTGGCCCGCTGGGATGGCGGCACCCGGCTGGCGATCCGCCCGCAGCCCGAGGATGTGCTGGTGCCCGGCGCGCGCAAGAAACTGGTGCTGCGCCCGGAAAAGATCCACGTCACCAAGGACCAGCCGGCGGCAGCTGCCAACGTGAACATGGTGCAGGGCACGGTCGAGGAGATCTCCTATACCGGCAGCGCCTCCACCTTCCTGGTGCGGCTCGACGGCGGCATGCTGATCCGTGCGCAGGAGGCAAACCGGCTGCTGACCTCGCGCCGGGAGGTGGACTGGAACGACCGGGTCTGGCTCAGCTGGCGCGCCGGCGCCTGCGTGCTGGTCGACGCGTGAGGGCATGGCCATGAACGCGTCCCGCAAGCTTCTGATCCTTACGCCGTACCTGTGGCTGGGCCTGTTCTTCCTGGTGCCCTTCCTGATCGTCATCAAGATTTCGCTGTCGGATTCCGTCACCGCCAGCCCGCCCTATGCCCCGACCTTCAGCCTCGATGAGGGGCTTGCGGGCCTGCGGGCCTCCCTTGCGGCGCTGGATTTCGAGAATTTCACCTGGCTGGCCGAGGACGGCATCTACTTCAAGGCCTACCTCAACAGCGTCAAGGTCGCCGCAATCGCGACGCTGATCACCCTGCTGATCGGCTACCCGGTGGCCTATGCCATGGCCAAGGCGCCGCAGGACTGGCGCAAGACGCTGCTGCTGCTGGTGATCCTGCCGTTCTGGACCAGCTTCCTGATCCGCATCTACGCCTGGATCGGCATCCTCAAGAACGAGGGCTTCCTGAACCTCGCCCTGATGAAGCTCGGCATCATCGACCAGCCGCTGGCGATCATCCACACCGAAATCGCGGTCTATGTCGGCATCGTCTACTCCTACCTGCCGTTCATGATCCTGCCGCTTTACGCCTCGCTGGAGCGGATCGACGGGCGGCTGCTGGAAGCGGCCGAGGACCTCGGCTGCGGCGCCTTTGCCGCCTTCCGCCAGATCACCCTGCCGCTGTCGCTGCCGGGGGTGGTTGCGGGCTGCTTCCTGGTCTTCATCCCGGCGATCGGCGAGTTCGTGATCCCTGACCTGCTGGGCGGCTCCGGCACGCTGATGATCGGCAAGACCCTGTGGCTCGAATTCTTCTCCAACCGCGACTGGGGCGTGGCGGCGGCGGTGGCCATCGTGCTGCTGACCATCCTGATCGTGCCGATCGTGCTGTTCCAGCGCCACCAGCAGAAACACCAGGAGGAACTGGGATGATCCGCCGCTTCAACATGTTCAACCTGACATCGCTGACCTTCGGCTTTGTCTTCCTCTACCTGCCGCTCCTGCTGGTGGTGATCTACTCCTTCAACGACTCCCGGCTGGTCACCGTCTGGGGCGGCTTCAGCACCAAATGGTATGGCATCGTGCTGAACAACGAGGCTTATCTGGAAGCCGCCTGGATCACCCTGCGCATCGCCTTTGTCTCGGCGACGCTGGCCACGGTGCTGGGCACGCTCAGCGCGGTTGTCATGGTGCGCGCGGGGTCCTTTCCGGGACGCACGCTGTTTTCCGGCATGATTTTTGCACCGCTGGTGATGCCCGAGGTTGTGACCGGCCTGTCGCTGCTGTTGCTGTTTGTCGCCATCGGCCTTGACCGCGGCTTCTGGACCATCACCATTGCCCATGCGACCTTTTCCATGTGCTATGCTTCGGTGGTGGTCTCCTCCCGGCTGGCCAGCTTCGACCGCGCGCTGGAGGACGCGGCGCTGGATCTGGGCTGCACGCCGGTCTCGGCCTTCCGCCAGGTGACCCTGCCGGTAATCGCGCCTGCGGTGATCTCGGCCTGGCTGTTGTCCTTCACCCTGTCGCTCGACGACCTGGTGATCGCCACCTTCTCCTCCGGACCCGGCTCCACCACCCTGCCGATGAAGCTCTATTCTTCTGTCCGGCTGGGCGTTTCGCCCGAGATCAACGCGCTTTCGACCATGCTGATCGGCATCGTCACCTTCGGCGTCATTGCCGCCTCGCTGATCAACCGGCGGCAAGAACGGCGCCAGCAGCAAGACACCCGCGCGGCGGCGGCCGCTGCGTGACACGCTCTCAAACCAGATTGGATACAGCAATGCCCTACAACATGTCCCAGTTCTTCATCGGCGGCCGCTGGACGGATCCCCTCGGCAGCGGTTCCGCGGATGTGATCAACCCCGCCACCGAACAGCCGCTCGGCCTGCTCGCGCTGGGCAGCGAGGCGGATGTCAATGCCGCTGTGGCCGCAGCCAAAGCCGCGCTGCCCGGCTTTGCCGCCAGCAGCCGCGAGGAGCGCATCGCGCTGCTCGAAAGGGTGCTGGAGGTCTATACCGCCCGTGCGGATGACTTCGCGAAAGCCATTTCGCTGGAGATGGGCGCCCCGATCACCATGTCGCGCGACATGCAGGCCCAGGCAGGCATCGATCACCTGGAGGCCGTCATCGCCGGCCTGAAGGCGCTCGATTTCGAGGAGACACTGGACAACGGCGACACGCTGGTGCGGATGCCGGTTGGCGTCTGCGGGCTGATCACGCCATGGAACTGGCCGGTCAACCAGATCGTGCTGAAGGTCGCGCCGGCACTGGCCGCAGGCTGCACCATGGTGCTGAAACCTTCGGAACTGACGCCGCTGTCGGCGATCCTCTATGCCGAAGTGCTGCAGGAGGCCGGCGTGCCCGCGGGTGTCTTCAACCTCGTCCACGGCGACGGCCCGGTGGCGGGTGCCGCACTGTCGCGCCACCCGGATGTGTCGATGATGTCCTTCACCGGCTCCACCCGCGGCGGCGTTGCGGTGACGCGGGATGCGGCGGAAACCGTCAAGAAGGTGGCGCTGGAACTGGGCGGCAAATCCCCGAACCTGGTGTTTGCAGACTGCGACCTGGAAACCGCCATTTCCGAAGGGGTCGAGGCCTGCTTCATCAACACCGGGCAAAGCTGCGACGCCGCCACCCGGATGCTGGTCGAGCGCAGCGTTTATACCCGCGCGGTCGAGCTGGCGCAGGCGAAATGCGCGGAGATGCCGGTGGGCAACCCGGCTGAGCCCGGCGATCACATGGGGCCGCTGTCCAGCGCGCAGCAATACGCCCGCGTGCAGGCGATGATCGCAGCCGGCATCGCCGAAGGCGCGCGGCTGGTGGCCGGCGGGCCGGGCAGACCGGAAGGGTTCGAGACCGGTTTTTACGCCCGTCCCACCATTTTTGCCGATGCGGACAACGCGATGCGCATTGCGCAGGAGGAGATCTTCGGCCCGGTGCTGGTGATGATCCCCTTCGGCAGCGAAGAAGAGGCCATCGAAATCGCCAATGACTCGCCTTATGGCCTGTCGGCCTATGTGCAGACCGGCGACAGCGCCCGTGCGGCGCGGGTTGCCCGGGCCCTTCAGTCCGGCATGGTGAACGTGAACGGCGCCTTCCTCGGCGCGGGCTCGCCATTCGGCGGGGTCAAGATGTCGGGGATCGGCCGTGAGGGCGGCCGCGACGGCATTCTCGAATTCCTCGAAACCAAGGTGATCGCAGCGCCCTGACGGGGCGCAGCCGGAACGGACTGACGCAATGCCAAACCTTCGCCGTATTTACAACGCCCACGCCTATGACACTGATGCTCCCGTGGGCAGCTACTGGGACGCCACGTTGCCTGCCGCGCCCGCCTATCCGGCGCTGGACGGCGGCCGCCGCACGGGCGTGGCCATTATCGGCGCGGGCTACACCGGCCTCAGCGCGGCGCTGCATCTGGCCCGCGACCACGGCGAGGCGCCGCTGGTGATCGATGCCGCCCAGCCCGGCTGGGGCGCGTCGGGGCGCAATGCCGGCTTCTGCGGTTTCGGAGGTGCCAAGCTCGGCGACGCGGAGATCATCCGCCGCTTCGGCGAGCAGGACCTGCGCGCCTTCTACAGCGCCCAGAAAGAGGCGGTGGCCCTGGTCCGGGGCCTCACTTCCACCGGCGGCATCGCGGCAGAGGCGCAGGCGGAGGGCGAATACTGTCTGGCCCATAGCGCCCAGGCGGCCCGCGCGCTGCCGGAACTGGCCGCGGGCCTCAGCCGCTATGCCGGGGTGGACTGCCCGGTGCTGACGGCGCAGGAGATGCGCCAGGAGGGGCTGCACGGGGACGGTTTCCACGGCGGGCTGCTGCTGCCCGAAGGCTTCGGCCTGAACCCGGGCAAATATGCGGCGGGCCTTGCCCGGCAGGCGCAGCAGGCAGGCGCGGTGATCCATGGCGGCACCCCGGCGCTGTCGGTGCAGGAAGATCCCGGCGGCAGCTATACCATCGAGACCCCCTCGGGCCGCATCCAGGCCGACCGGCTGATCGTCGCCAGCAACGGCTACAGCAGCGACAACCTGCCTGGCTGGCTGCGGGGGCGCTACCTGCCGGTGGTCTCGCATATCATGGTGACCCGGCCGCTGACGGACGCGGAGAAGCAGGCGCAGGGCTGGACCACCCGGCGCATTGCCTATGACACCCGCAACCTGCTGCATTATTTCCGCCTGCTGCCGGACAACCGGGTGCTGTTCGGAATGCGCGGCACCAGCAATATCACGCCCGGTTCCGTGCAGCAGATGCGGCGCCGGATCCGCCGCGACTTCGAGGCGATGTTCCCGGTGCTGGCGCAGGCGGAGACCGAATACCACTGGAGCGGCCTGGTCTGCCTGACCCGCGGCCTGACCCCCTATGCCGGGCGCATTGGCGAGTGGGACAGGGCCTGGACCGGTCTTGGCTATCACGGCGGCGGCGTGGCCATGGCCACCTACACGGGGCGGCTTCTGGCGGGGCTGGCGGCCGGACGCCCCTATGACTCGCCGCTGCCCGGACTGATGCAAGCGGTGCCACGGCCCTTTCCCCTGCCGCGGCTGCGGCGCCACTGCCTGCCTGCCGCCTATGCGTTTTACGGGATCAAAGACCGGCTCTAGGCCGGCAGCCCGCCAAGCCCGGAGCGGTTCCGGCAGAGGTCATTTGATTTCAAGCTCCGCAGCCAATCCGGCCCGGCGGGGGCGGCAGGACCCGGCGCAGGTCTCCGAACAGCAGCGGGGCCGCCCAAAGGCAGGCCAGCGCGGCGCCAAGATAGAGAAAGGCAAAGCCCAGGTCCTGCTGGGCCGAGACCAGGTAGGAATTGCAGAGTCTGACCGGCGCATGGATGTAGAGAAACCCCAGAACCCCCAGCATCGACAGCGCGTTGGCCTTGAGAAACCCGCGCAGGACCGGTCCCAGCCAGGGCCAGGACAGCCGCAGCGGCACCCCCAGAAGCAGCGGCAGGCTGAGGTATTTGGCCAGCTCTCCTGCCGGGCTCAGCGCCCAGTCCACGTTGCGCGGCAGCATCCAGAACAGGAAAGCCGTGAGGGCGGTCAGCAGCAGCGGCACCGCCCAGGCCCGCCGGCCGGTCAGGGACCAGGCCGCAACCATGCCTGCCAGCACCAGCAGCGGCATCTGCAGCAGCACATGCTGGACCGGGCTTGCCACCGCGGCCTCCCGCAGGGCAATCGCCTCCACCAGCGCCAGCAGGGCCAGGCAAGGCATCCTCATGACGGTGCCTTTTGCAGATGGGCAAGCACGGTCCCCACCGCATCGGTGTCGAACACCGCTTCAAACCGCCCGGCGCCGTTGATCACATGGATTGCCGCATTGTGCTGGAACCCGCCCCATTCGTCCGGAATCACGGTCACATCGAACAGCTCCAGCAGCTTCGGCAGGTCGCGGGGCAGGGGCCGCGCCACGGTCCACATGCCCCCGTCCGCCTGATGGGCATCGCCGTAAACCGCCATCTGCTCCGGCGTGTCGCGCGCGGGGTCGAAGCTGATGGAGATCAGCCGGGCGGGCACGCCCCGTGCCCGCAGCCGGTCCCGGACCTCGGCAAAGTCCGCGGCGGCAATCTGGCAGATATCGCCGCAGACGGTGTAGATGAACTCGACCAGCACCACCTCGCCCTGCTGCGGCCGCAGCTCGACTGCGGCACCGGCCATGTCCTCCAGCTGCACCTGCGGCACCGGACGCGGGGACATCGCCACCTCCAGCCGCCGCGCGGCCTCGCTGGTGAAGGCCTGCGCCCCGTCGGTGGCCTGCCACAGGATCCCGCCGCCGCACACGGCGGCGAGAACCGAGGGCAAGACACGGGCGGGCATCAGCCCTGACTCCGGCGCAGGCGGGCGGCGAACCGCAGGACAATGATCAGCGTTCCCAGCACCACCAGCAGGCTGAACAGGGTGCCGATCCGGTCATGGGCCAGCCATTCCTCGTAATGCACCGCCCAGCGGCGCGGGATCGAAGCGGCGCCGGAGAACAGGAACACCGTCACAAATCCGGCCGCCCCCGCGAGGTAGGTGGCAAAGGCCGCTCGGTCCAGCCCGCCCATCCGGGCAATGGTCCTGCCGCGCACCAGCCAGGCCATGAAGCCGAACGCCATCGCCACTTCGCCCAGCAGCAGATAGGTGTGGAAGTGCCCTGGCACCCACATGGTGTTGTGCATCACCTTGTTGACGCTGATCATCCCGTCAATCGAGGCCGGGATGGATCCCACCGACCAGCCGGCCACCGACAGCACCAGCAGCGCGGAGGCCAGATCCCAGGTCATCTTCGATCCGCGCACATAGAGGAATGTGGAAAACGCCGTCACCGCGATCAGGGGAATGCCGCTGAAATAGGAGACCAGCTGGCCCACCACCAGCATCCAGGGCGGCATCGCCACATCCTGCAGCAGATGGTGCCAGTAGACCGCCATCACAAAGATCAGAACCGCGTTCCAGGCAATCGCGAACACCCGGTTCGATGTCCAGGGCCTGCCGGTGTATTCCGGCAGGATCTCATACACTGCCGTCACCGCCATGTAGATCGAGGCGTTGATGAACACATGGCCGAAGAAATAGATCAGGTTCTTTGCCAGCAGCGCGTCGACCTCAAACCCCGGCACCAAGAGATGCACCAGGCTTGCCGCCAGCACCGCCGCGCCCAGGATGATGCCGATCGAGTTGAAGATGGTGACAGCAGCCGCCGCGACAATGGCAGGCGGCGGCGGATCATTGTCTTCGCGCCCCAGGATCAGGTTCCAGCCAAGGGCCCGCGCCAGGCTGCCGTAGCGGGCATGGATCCGGCGCCCCAGCTCCAGGTAATAAAGCAGGAAGCCCACCCCGATCACGGTGTAGCCCAGCATGAAAGCCGCCGCGGCACTGGCCTCCCAGGCGCCGCCGGACAGCGCGGGCAGCGGAAACAGGAATGTCCAGGCGCCGCCGTAGCCGCCGATGAAGATGGCGCCAAGGATCAGCGCAACCCCCAGCAGGAACAGGCCCAGGAACGCCCAGAAGATAGCCGCGCCCAGCACCAGGTAGCGGCCGCAGAAATACCACATGATGGCGGCCCCCGACAGCGCCGCGGTGCCGACCATGCCGGCGCCATGCGCCGTCAGGATCTGGTAGAACAAGTCCGGGTCCAGCCCGATCCACTGGCTCTGCGCCGCGCGCATGGCCAGCCCCAGAACCATCATCAGCGCAAACACCGCGCCGGACAGGATCATCGTCAGCTTGACCGCCCCGGTCTGCGGCTCAGCCGCCGCGTATCCGGATGTGAAGTTTTCGGATGCAGTGCTCATTCATTCCTCTCCCGCAACGACTTCGAATTCATTGACCATGTCGTGATGCGCCACGCCGCAGAACTCCATGCACAGGATCCGGTAGCTGCCCGGCTCTTCAAACGTGTAGGTGATCCGGGTGGTGTAGCCGGGGATCGCCTGTACCTGGGTCAGCAGCGTCAAATTGCTGTCATAGATGCCCATGCCGTGGGTGACGTCCTCGGTGGTGACATTGAACAGCACGGGCGTGCCCGCGGGGATTTCTGTGGTGTCGATATCCCACCACCACTGGCCGCCGCTGACGTTCACCTCCAGCGCATCGCCGGGGGCGGCCAGGGCGTGCGGCCATTGCCGCAACGAGCCGGCAGAGACGAGCACGCCCAGGATCGTCATCGCCCAGATCAGCCCCGTGCGTTTGCCATTGGCGCCGGGCCCCGGCGCGGGGCCGTGCGCGGCGCGCGCCGCCAGCCAGAAGGCCGCTGACAGCGCCGCCATCAGGACCAGTGAGATCAAAAGAACAACAGGCTGCATTCATCGCCCCCTTTAATAAGTATTTGGAATGCCTATTAAGATCGGCGGCAATAGCTGTCAATAAAATACGTCTTTCCAATGCATATATTTTGTGGGATGAACTCTTATGCAGATCACCAAGTTCTCAGACTACGCCCTGCGCATCCTGATTCATCTGGCCACCCACGAGGAGGGGCTGATGTCGACACGGGAAATTGCCGGGATGCAGCAGCTGCCGTTCAACCATCTGGCCAAGATTTCCCAGTGGCTGACCCACGAGGGTTATGTGGATTCGACCCGCGGACGGAACGGAGGCATGCGCCTGGCGCTGCCGCCCGAGGCAATTTCCATCGGCGGGCTGCTGCGAAAGTCCGAGCGCGGCACGCCGCTGGTGGAATGCATGAAGGAAGGTGGCGGCTGCTGCGTGATGACCCCGGCCTGCGGGCTGCTGCCGATCCTCAACGAGGCGCAGGAGGCCTTTTTTGCCGCGCTCGACAGCCGGACCCTGCGGGATGTGCTGGACGGCAACCGCGGCATGAAGAACCTGATCCGCGCGCTGGAAGCCGGCAGAGGCGCCGAATAGGCTGCTAATGCGCAACGGGGGGGCGCCTCCGTCCGTGCGGCCCCGGCAATCCGCCGCCAGTTGCCTCACTTGGCGGCGCCGGGAGCCTCTTCCTCCAGCCGCTGCCCGTCCCAGGCCTCAAACGCCACCGACAGGTGCCAGGCCTTGAAGCCGATGTAGCCAGCCAGCAGCGCCAGCATCAGCAGATACATGGCCCTGCGGAAGCGCGGGTTCTCCTCAGCCCGGGGCATCTGCGCCGTTCCAGAGGACGTAAAGCGTCAGCATCCGGATCTGGGCGCCGCTCAGGCGGCCCTCCCAGGCCGGCATGACCCCCTGGCGGCCGGCATAGATGCTGCGGTAGATCTCTTCGCGGCTGCCGCCGTAAAGCCAGCGCCCGTCGCCCAGATCCGGCGCGCCAACCTCCAGCCCGCCGCGCCCGTCATCGCCGTGGCAGGCGGTGCAGTTGTCTTCGAAAACCGTCTTTCCGCGCGCCGCAGCGGCGGCGTCATGCTCCAGCCCCGCCAGCGACAGCACGTATTCCGTCACCTCCCGGACCTGCGGTTTCTCCAGCATCCCGTCGGCGCCAAAGGCCAGCATCTGCGCGCTGCGGGTGTCGTCATGCGCGGCGTTGATCCCGTAGCGGATGCTGTATTCGATCTCTTCCGGCGTGCCCGACCACAGCCAGTGGCCGTCGGTCAGATCGGGAAAACCGGGCTGGCCGGTCAGCGCGGCGGTATGGCAGGCGGCGCAATTGTCGGCATAAAGCTTGGAGATGGCAGCGCCATAGCGCGCCTGCAGCGCCGGGTCCGCCGCCAGTGCCGCGATGTCTTCGGATGCAAAGGGCGCAAAGGCCTGCGCGCGGCCGGTGTCCGCCTGCTCGACCGCCGCTGCCACTTCGGCCCGCGAGGAATACCCGAGCAGCCCCTTGGCATAGCCGGTGACAGCAGGGAACGAGGGATACAGAACCCAGAACAGCACCGATACAGCGATGCTGATCCACAGCGCCCAGCGGGAGGCCCAGGGCACCGGCGTGTCCATTTCCTTGATGCCGTCCCATTCGTGGCCGGTCAGCTCGGTACCGGAGACCGGATCCTTTTCCCTTACTGCCATGGCTGGTCCTCCCGCCCGTCGAGCGGAGACTGCGCCGCATCGTCATACATCCGACGGCGGGACGGCCAATAGGTCCAGACCGCGGCCGCCACGAAAACCGCAAGCAGGTAGACCGCGCCCCAGGTCTTCGAGAACACCAGAACGGCATCATGGGTCATCGGTAGCTCTCCTCGGGGTCCAGCGTGTCCAGATCGGCCAGGGTGCCCAGCATCTGCAGATAGGCGACCAACGCGTCCATTTCCGTCAGCTGTCCGGGCTGGCCGTCAAAGTCGCGCACCTGCACGTTGCCGCCATAGCTCTCCTGCAGCTCGCCTTCGAAATTCTGCTCGAAATCCGCCTGCCGGACAGCGTCCTTCCCGGCGGTTTCGATCTGCGCCTCGGTATAGGGCACGCCGGCACGGCTCAGCGCCCGCAGGGCCGCGGGCAGGTAATCCGTTGCCAGCCGGGTCTGCGACAGGAAGGCATAGCCGGGCATCACCGATCCTTCCACCAGCTCCCGCGGCGCCTCAAGATGCGCCACATGCCAGGCGTCCGAATACTTGCCGCCGATCCGCGCCAGATCCGGCCCGGTGCGTTTCGATCCCCATTGGAACGGATGGTCATACATGCTTTCAGCCGCCAGGCTGTAATGGCCGTAACGCTCCACATCCGAGCGCAGGGTGCGGATCATCTGGCTGTGGCAGGCATAGCAGCCCTCGCGGATGTAAATGTCGCGCCCGGCCAGCTCCAGCGGCGTATAGGGGCGCATGCCCTCGACCTTCTCGACGGTGTTCTCGATGGTGAACAGCGGCGCGATCTCGACGATGCCGCCGATCGAGGCCACCAGCAGGATCGCCATGGCAAACCCCAGCGAGTGGCGTTCCAGCTTTTGATGCTGCGTGCTCATATCCCGTTACTCCGCCGGCTGCTGGGCCAATGGCCCGGTTTGCCCGCTCCGGGCCTTCCGCGGCCCGCTCACCGTCATGCAGATGTTGTAGGCGCCGATGCAGGCTCCGATCAGATACAGCAGCCCGCCCACGGCGCGCGCCACATAGTAGGGGTGCATCTCAACCACGCTGTCGAGGAAGGAATAGAGAAAGGCGCCATCGGCATCATAGGTCTGCCACATCAGCGACTGGGTGATGCCGCTGTTCCACATCGCGCCGACGTAGATCAGCGTTCCCGACAGGGCGAGCCAGAAGTGCCAGGCCTCCAGCCTGAGGGAATAGACGCCGTCGCGTTTCCAGACCCAGGGCACCATCTTGTACATCGCGCCGAAGGTGATGAAGGCAACCCAGCCCAAAGCACCGGCATGCACATGGCCCACGGTCCAGTCGGTATAGTGGCTCAGCGAATTGACCGGGCGGATCGCCATGAACGACCCCTCGAAGGTCGACAGCCCGTAAAACAGGACCGCCACCATCATGAACCGCACCGCCGGGTCGGTGCGCACCTTGTCCCAGGCGCCGTTGATGGTCAGGATGCCGTTGAACACCGAGGCCCAGCTGGGCACCAGCAGGATGATCGACATGGTCATGCCCAGGTACTGCACCCAATCCGGCAGTGCGGTGTAATGCAGATGGTGCGACCCGGCCCAGAGATACAGGAAGGTGATCCCCCAGAAGCCGACAATCGACATCCGGTAGGAATAGATCGGCCGGTTCACCGCCTTGGGCAGGAAGTAGTAAAGCATCCCCAGGAACCCTGCGGTCAGCAGGAAGCCCACCGCATTATGGCCGTACCACCACTGCGTCATCGCGTCCTGGGTGCCTGCAAACAGCGCATAGCTCTTGGGGTAGGCGATGGAGACCGGCACCGCCAGGTTGTTCACCGTGTGCAGCATCGCAATCACCACGATGAAGGCCAGATAATACCAGTTGGCCACATAGATATGCGGCTCCGCCCGCCGGGCCAGGGTCCTGAGGTACAGCGTCAGGTAGCCGATCCAGACCACCAGCAGCAGCAGATCCGCATACCATTCCGGCTCGGCGTATTCCTTGGACTGGGTGATGCCCAGCAGATAGCCGCTGGCCGACACCGTCAGGAACAGGTTGTAGCCCCAGAACACCAGCCAGGGCAGGGTCTCGCTGGCCAGCCGCGCCCGCGAGGTCCGCTGCACCACGTAAAACGAGGTGGCAATCAGCGCGTTGCCGCCAAAGCCGAAGATCACGCCCGAGGTATGCACCGGCCGCAGCCGCCCGAAATTGGACCAGGACATATCGCCGTTCAGCGCCGGGAAGGCCAGCTGCCAGGCCAGGATGTCGCCGGCGGCAAAGCCCGCGATGGCCCAGATCAGCGCCGCAATCACGCCAAAGCGGATCACCCTGTCATTGTAGGCCTGCGGCACCTCCGCCGGGCCATCGCTGAGGCGGTTCAGCATCCACATGATGCCGCCGCCGGCGGCCAGGGCGATCAGCCAGCCATGCAGCACATATCCCAGCGGCACGCCCCAGCCGAGGATGGCAAGCCCGCCCGCCATGACCAGAAACAGCACGCAGAGGAGTACGGCTGCTTCTATGTTCACTCTATGCAGCATCGGGGGCCTCCTGCCGGTAGAACCGGACCTCGAAGTCCGCTTCGCCAAGCGCCTCGACCGAATGGGCCTCCTGCGGCGCAAAGACGGCGGTTTCACCCGGTTTCACAACCGCGTCTTTCCGGCCGTCGCGGCGCAGCAGCAGCTGCCCGCTTTGCACCGCCAGCTGGCCCCATACACCCGCCTTGGTGCGGTGATCCTTGCGCAGCGCGTCCGGCAGGGTCCGGTCGGTAAACCGCGAGGTGGCGTACTGCACGGCGTCTTCGGGAAGTGCCTCAGTCATTCAACTCTCTCCATGAAACAGGTCCGCGTAGGCGTGCCAGGTCGCATAGCCGAGCAGCGGAAAGATCACCGCCAGCCCCAGCAGGCCGGTCAGCACCCCAAGCGCGGTCAGAATGGTGATGGCGGCGCCCCACCAGACCGACAGCCGGAAATTATGGGTGGCGGCATTGAAGCTCAGCGCCATGGCGGAGAACCCGTCGATCCTGCGCTCCACCAGCATCGGCAGCGAATAGGCCGAGACCGCGAACCCAAGCGCCGCAAACAGCCCGCCGGTGAGCGACCCGGCCGCCAGCAGCATCCAGCCCGCCGGGGTGCTGACCATCAGCAGGAGCGTGTCAGCGAAGCCGGCAAAGGGGCGCAGCCCGTAGACGATGGCAAACAGCACCGTCGCCGCCCGGATCCAGGTCAGCGCAAACACCATCAGGATGGCGCCCACCAGGGCGATCTGCGTTTTCGAGGCCACCTCGCGCCGCCCGCGGGCCACAGAATACAGCCCCACCGTCGCAACCGGCCCGACCAGCACGCCGCCGGCCAGCAGCGGCAGCAGCATCCAGCCCATGCCGCTGGCGGCCAGCAGCCAGACCGTCAGCCAGCCCAGCAGCACCAGCGCGGCGCCGTAGCCCAGCGAATATCCGGGATTGCGCCGCAGGTCGGCCCAGCCTGCCGCCAGCCAGCGCCGCACAACGGAGGCAGGGGGCTCTGCAATGATCCGGGCCTTGGAATAAACCGTATCCGTCATGCCTGTCGTGCCTCGCTCCAGCGTTCCGGCCCGGCGGCAAAGGCCGCCGCCCTCCGGGCAGTATACCGCGTTCCGGCCCCGGATTGTGCTGCTTGGCTCATGCCAGCACCGGCGGCAGGCTGCCGCCGCGCCGGAAGGTCTCGATGCCGTAAGACAGCCCCTTGCCGATGCGGTCCGCCAGATCGGCGATGGCGCGCGCGGTTTCCGGTGCCAGCTCGCGCTCGGCGGTGTCGCGGAACAGGGCCAGCCAGACCGGGAAATGCTCCGGCCGGATATCTGCGTTGGCAAGATGCATCTGCATCGGATTGCCGTCATAACCCGGCTCCCGCAGGATTGCCCCGCGCCAGAAGGCGGCGATCTTTTCCTCATGCGCCGCCCAGTCGCCGACCGCTGCATCAAACACCGGCCCCAGCACCGCATCCGCACGGACCCGGGCATAAAAGCTGGCGACCAGCCTGCGGATCTCTGCCGTGCTGATGTCAAATTTCCGGGGCCGTTCCGGCGGGGCATGGGCCATCAGTTCCACTCCAAACATGACTGCGGAATCTATATTTAATAAAATACGCATCTACAAGTCCTATTATTGGAGCGGCAGCCGCCGCGCTGCGCAGCCACGGGGCGCCGCGCAGCGGGGGGCCGGGACGCCGGGCGGGTTACTCCGCGACGCAGTCGGCGAAGAAATGCGTCACGCCATCGGGGCCGGTTTCCTGCACCAGACCGTGGATATCGGTCTCGAACCCCGGGCATTCGCGCCCGAATTCGCGGTTGAACTTGAGGTATTCCACGATCTTCCGGTTGAACACTTCGCCCGGGATCAAGAGCGGAATGCCGGGCGGGTAGGGGGTCACAAGGCTGGTGGTGATGCGTCCTTCCAGCTCGTCGATCGGCACCCGCTGGGTGGTGCGCCGGGCGATGTGGCTGAACGCCTCGCTGGGTTTCATCGCCGGGGTCAGGTCGCTCAGGTACATCTCGGTCGACAGCCGCGCGACGTTGCTGCCGGCATAGAGCGCATGCACATGCGCGCACAGGTCGCGCAGGCCCATCTGCTCATAGCGCGGCTGCATTCCGCAGAAATCGGGCATCGCCCGCCACATCGGCAGGTTCCTCGCATAGTCGTCCTTGAACTGCTGCAGCGCCGTCAGCAGGGTGTTCCAGCGGCCCTTGGTGATGCCGATGGTGAACATGATGAAGAAGGAGTAAAGCCCGGTCTTCTCCACCACCACGCCGTGTTCGGCCAGGTACTTGGTGACGATCGAGGCGGGGATGCCCCAGTCCTCGAACCGGCCGTCGAGGTTCAGGCCGGGGGTGATGATCGTCGCCTTGATCGGATCCAGCATGTTGAAGCCCGGCGCCATGTCGCCGAAGCCGTGCCAGCTGTCCTCGCCGCCCGCCTGCACGCCGTCGGCGTCGGTCTTCTTCAGCACCCAGTCCTTGGTGCTGCCGATGCCTTCCTCGGCCAGATCGTCCGGCCCCCAGACCTTGAACCACCAGTCGTCGTCGCCGTATTCCTCGTCGACCTTGCGCATGGCGCGGCGGAAATCCAGCGCCTCGATGATGCTTTCCTCGACCAGCGCGGTGCCGCCCGGCGGCTCCATCATCGCCGCCGCCACATCGCAGCTGGCGATGATCGAATACTGCGGGCTGGTGGAGGTGTGCATCAGGTAGGCCTCGTTGAACAGGTGCCGGTCCAGCTTGGTCTCCTCGCTGTCCTGTACCAGCACATGGCTGGCCTGGCTGATCCCGGCCAGCAGCTTGTGGATCGACTGGGTGGCATAGGTCACCGAATGCTTGGTGCGGCCGCGCTTGCGGCCCATCGCGTGGTAGCTGCCGTAGAACGGATGAAAGGCGGCATGCGGCAGCCAGGCCTCGTCGAAATGCAGGTTCTCGGCATAGCCGTCGAGCAGCCCCTTGATCGCTTCGGTATTGTAGAGAACGCCGTCATAGGTCGACTGGGTCAGCGTCATGATCCGCGGTTTCACCGCCTCGGCATCGGTATCCTGCAGCAGCGGGTTGGCGCGGATCTTGGCCTTGATGCTGTCGATCTCGAACTCCGAATGCGGGATCGGGCCGATGATGCCCCAGTGGTTGCGGGTCGGCTTCAGGAACACCGGAATGGCGCCGGTCATGATGATCGAATGCAGGATCGACTTGTGGCAGTTGCGGTCCACCACCACCACGTCGCCCGGCGCCACCGTGTGATGCCAGACCATCTTGTTGGAGGTCGAGGTGCCGTTGGTGACAAAGAAACAGTGATCGGCATTGAAGATCCGTGCCGCATTGCGCTCCGAGGCGCCGATGGCGCCGTTGTGATCCAGAAGCTGGCCCAGCTCCTCCACCGCGTTGCAGACGTCGGCCCGCAGCATGTTTTCGCCGTAGAACTGGTGGTACATCTGCCCCACCGGACTTTTCAGAAACGCGACGCCGCCGGAATGCCCCGGGCAATGCCACGAATAGGACCCGTCCTCGGCATAGTCCAGGAGCTTTCGGAAGAACGGCGGCTGGATGCTCTCGAGATAGCTTTTCGCTTCGCGGATGATGTGGCGGGCCACGAACTCCGGCGTGTCCTCGAACATGTGGATGAAGCCGTGCAGCTCGCGCAGGATGTCATTGGGCAGGTGGCGGCTGGTCTTGGTTTCCCCGTAGATGTAGATCGGCACATCGGCGTTCTTCCAGCGCACCTCCTCGATGAACGCGCGCAGGTTCAGCACCGCCGGGTCCAGGTCCGGGCCGGGGGTGAACTCCTCGTCGTCGATCGACAGGACAAAGGCGCTGGCACGGGACTGCTGCTGCGCAAACTGCGACAGATCACCATAACTGGTGACACCCAGCACCTCGAAGCCCTCGTCCTCGATGGCCTGCGCCATGGCGCGGATGCCGGACCCGGAGATATTCTCGGATCGGAAGTCTTCGTCAATGATCACAATGGGGAAGCGGAATTTCATGCAATTCTCCTAGCGGGCATCCAGCCCGTTCGGAGATTACAGATTGGCCGCGGCGATGCCAACGCCCGCTGCGCATCAGGGCGGCTTTCTGCTGCGCGGATGCAGCAGGGGCGGCCTGCACCGGCCCCGTGTGCGATTGCCCGTGCCGCCGGATCACCGCGGCTGCGCCGCCGGGCGGGCTGAACGTGAATATAGTTGACTCTGTCAATCAACTGGTTGACAGTGTCAATTATTATGACAGATGACCCCTTCCGCCTTCACCAGTCCCTCGGCTACCGGATCACCATGCTGGCCCGGGTGATCGAACGCCGCTTCGAGCAGCGGATCGCAGAATTCGGCCTGACCCGGGTCACCTGGTGCGTGCTGCTGGCGGCGGGCCGGGAGGGGCTGGCCACCCCGTCGGAGATCGCGGCGTTCATCGGCATCGACAGAACCGCCGCCTCGCGCGCCCTGCGCCAGATGGAGGCGCAGGGCCTGATCACCCGCAGCAGCGGCACGGGCGACGGCCGTTCGATCCGGGTGGCGCTGACCGCTGCGGGGCAGGCGGCCCTGCAGGCGGTTCTGCCCATCGCGCAGGAGAACGCGGCCCATTTCGAAGCCAAGCTGACAGAGATCGAACTGGCAGGGCTGCGCCAGGCCGCGGCCAAATTGCTGCAGGACGAGCCGCGCATCGTCGCCAAGCTGTAACAGGACGGGAACCGATCATGGGCAAACTGTTTTCCTACCGCAACCGGCCCGTGCATCTGGGCCCGTACCCGATGGAGACCCTGGCGCGGCAGGCCGAGGCTGCGGGCCTCGACACAGTGCCGCCGCCGGCGCAGGTCAGCTTCCGCCGGCCCGGCGCACCACTGTCGATCGTCAACGCGATGCGCGACTATCAGGCGATGCTGGATGCCACCCGCGACGGGCTGGTAAAGCAGGAACGGGCAGACATCCCTGCCGGCCCGCAGGACCGCGCCGATCACCTGAAGGCGTTCGGCTATTTCTGCGATGCCTCGCTGGCCGGAACCTGCACGGTGCCCGCCGCCGCCTGGCTGGGCGCGCCGCTGGCCAATCCGGACGTGGCGGCGCTGGCGGACACCCTGCGCAGGAAACAGGCCAAGACCTTTGCCTCCGGCATCGACGCGGTGATGGCGGGCCTGCGCGACACGATGCAGGCCCCGCCCGCGGACTGCCGCCACCACACCCATGCGCTGGTCTATGTCTACGAATTCCCCCGTGATCCCGAACCGGGGGAGGACGGCACCGGGTGGCTGGCAGACGCACAGGCGCAGCGGGCCTGCCTGCGGGCGGCGGAAACCGCGGTGACGCTGGCAAATTACATCCGCCTGCTGGGCTGGGACGCGCGTGCCCACACCGGCGCGGCCAGTGACGTGCACCTGGGCGGGCTTGCGGTGCAGGCCGGGCTGGCGGCGTGGGAAAACGGCGCGCTGAGGAACCCCTTCCTCGGCAGCCGCTTCGGCATCGCCGCCGTCACCACCACGCTGGAACTGGCGCCTGATCTGCCGCTGGTTCCGGGGCAGAAACCGGGGCCGGGCTACCGCTACGGGCTCGGCGCCCATGCCAAAAGCGCCGCCACCCGCGACCCTTATGCCAAGCGCCGGTTCAGGGACGGGCCGCACCCGTTCGAGACCCTGAAAAGGGTGGAGGATCCCACCACCTATATCGACGAGGTGAACGTCGCGCGCGTTCCGAAACGCGCCGACATGTTTGCCCGCGCCCTGTTCGGCGACCTCGGCAAAGCCCCGCAGGAGGCGGCAAAGAACGGCAACTACGTCCGCAAATCCTCCTCTGCCTTTGCCTTCCGCTCTTCGCTCGCGGCCTTCGTGCTGCTGCAGGACGGCGCAGCCGCGCCGCAGGCCGCCCCCGGCGCCGCCGACGCCGCCCGCAACGCCGCCAATATCAAGGCCGCGGCCTATTTCCTCGGCTGCGATGCGGTCGGCATCTCGCGCTGCCCGGACTGGGCCTATTACTCGCATGATGCGGCGGGGGAAAAACTGGATCCCTATCACGAGAACGCCATCAGCATCATCATCGACCAGGGGCACGAGACGATGGAGGGCGCCTCCGGCGACGACTGGATCGCATGTGCCCAGTCGATGCGCGCCTACCTGCGGTTCTCGCTCCTGGGCGGGGTCATCGCGCAGCAAGTCCGCAACCTCGGCTATACCGCCCGCGTCCATTCAGTGATGGACGGCGAGGTGCTGCAGCCGCCGCTGCTGCTTCTGTCAGGCCTCGGCGAGGTCTCCCGCATTGGCGAGGTGATCCTGAACCCCTTCCTCGGCCCCCGCCTGAAATCCGGCGCCATCACCACCAGCTTGCCGATGACCCACGACAAGCCCGTGGACTTCGGGTTGCAGCGGTTTTGCGAGGCCTGCAACAAATGCGCCCGTGAATGCCCCTCGGGTGCCATCACCGCCGGGCCGAAGCTGATGTTCAACGGCTACGAGATCTGGAAATCCGACAGCCAGAAATGCACCACCTACCGGGTCACCGTGCCGGGCGGCGCGATGTGCGGCCGCTGCATGAAGACCTGCCCCTGGAACCTCGAAGGCCTGTTTGCCGAAGCCCCCTTCCGCTGGGCCGCGATGAACATCCCTGGCAGCGCGCCTCTTCTGGCCAAACTCGACGACGCGCTGGGCAACGGCGAGGTGAACGCGGCCAAGAAATGGTGGTGGGATCTGGAGATGGAGGACGACGGCCCCTATGCCCCCTCGCGGCATCCGGTCAACGCCCGCAAGCTGGCCAGGGATCTGGATCTGAAATACGAGGATCAGACCCTGGCGGTCTACCCGGCGCCGCTGGCACCGCCGCCCTATGCCTGGCCTGCGCCGATGGACCGCGAGGCGGGCATCGCGGCCTATCAGGCGATGATCCCCGCCGCCGAGCACAAGCGCCGCCGCGCCGCGGGCCTGCCGCCGGAGCATGTGTATGCCGCAGATCAGGGTTCCGCGCCGGTGATGCGGGTGCGCCTGTCCAAGGTCGAACACATGACGGACGCCGTCACAAAGTACGAATTCTCGATGCCGGACGGATCGCCCCTGCCGCCCGCCGCCGCAGGCGCCCATATCGGCGTGGTGGTGGCCCCGGAATACTTCCGCCAGTATTCGCTGTCGGGCGATCCCGCCGACACCTCCAGATACCAGATCGCGGTGCTGCGCGAGGACGCAGGCCGCGGCGGCTCGCGCCTCCTGCACCGGATCTTCGAGGAGGGGCGGATGGTGTTCATCTCCAAACCGGTCAACCATTTCCCGCTGGTTGAGGACGCCGCCAGATCCTACCTGATGGGCGGCGGCATCGGGGTGACGCCGATGATCGCCATGGCCCACCGCCTGCACGCCTTGGGCCGCGATTTCGAGTTCCGCTATTCATGCTCGGAATTGGCAGGCGCAGGGTTTCTTGAGGATCTGAAAAGGGTGCCGTGGGCTGATAAAGTGCATCTCCATTTCTCGGATCAGGGCACCCGCGCGGACCTGAAGGAGGTGCTGCGCTACCAGGAAGGCAGCCATGTCTACACCTGCGGTCCGGATGCCTACATGCAGGCGGTGCTGGACACCGCGCGGGCCAACGGCTTCCCGGAGGAAAACTGCCGCATGGAGTATTTCTCGGTTCCTGAGCAGCCCGAATATGAAAACCATCCTTTCACCCTGAAGCTGGCGAAATCGGGGCGGGAAATCCGGGTGCCCGCAGAAAAGACGGCGGCAGACGTGCTGGCGGAAAGCGGCATCCATGTGGACGTGAAATGCTCCGACGGTATCTGCGGTGTCTGCAAATGCGGGCTGGTCTCGGGGGAGGCGGATCACCGTGACTTCGTGCTGTCGAACAAGCAGCGCCAAGGCGCCATCATCCTCTGCCAGTCCCGCGCGCTGGAACCGGAGGGCGTGCTGGAAATCGACCTGTGAGCAACTGGCGGTGCAATTTTCTTAAGTTAAGAAAATTGCCAAAAGTTTTATGAAAACTTTTGCGCGCGGGGCAGACGCCCCGCAGCCGAAGGCCCGCGGCACTGCGGCAACCGCACAAGCCGCCAGCATGATGCGCCGGGGCTGCCCTCCATCCCGCGGCCCGGCGCGGCCTCCAGATCAGCAGTGCCATTGTGCTGCCCTCCCGGCGGCAGGCCAACGGGCGGCAAGACCTACAGCGGCGATCCTTCGCGCATCTTGTCCTGCTCCGCCGGGGTCGGCGTGTGGTTGAACACATAGGCGGTGCGGCAGGCCTCCTCGCCGCCCAGTTCCCCGATCCTGCGGCGCTGATCGGCAAAGGCACGGGCATTGACCGCCTCCGGATCGCAGATCGCATGCAGCCGGCGCAGGCCTTCTGCCAGCGCCGCCCTGGTTTCCGGGTCGTCCACACCGTCCGCCGCCCGGTCCGCCTGTTCGTGCGGGTCGGCTTCCAGATCGAACAGCTGTGGCTGCAGCCCGGCGTAATGGACGTATTTCCATTTGCCCCAGCGCACCATGAAGGCGCCGGTTTTGGAGCCGCCGTCGTGGTATTCGCTGAACCCGGTGCGGGTCTCGTCATACGGGGCGCTGGCGATATGGCGCAGCGACACGCCCGGCAGCCCCGTGCCGTCTGCCGCGCCGCAGATCTCCCGCGCGGTGGCGGCAATGTCGGTCAGGCTGGTGCAGGTCGCCACTCTTTGCCCTGCCGGAATGCCCGGCCCGGCGGCGATCATCGGCACGCCGGCGCTGGCCTCGTACATCACCTGCTTGGTCCAGAACCCCTGGTCCCCCATCATGTCGCCGTGATCCGAAACATACAGGATCACCGTGTTCTCCAACTGGCCGCCCGCCTCCAGCGCCTTGATCACCCGCCCCGCGCAGTGATCCATGAAGGACGTGAGCCCGTAGTAGGCGGCCTTGGCCTCGCGCATCTTCCGTTCGTCGAAATAGTCATCGTAGTTGAAGAAGGCGGCGATATTGCGCAGCTCCGCATGGTCCGGCAGCCCCTCGCCATAGCCCACCGGCAGGTCCATCTCTGCCGGGTCGTACAGGCTGTACCATTCCTCGGGGCAGGTGAGGGGGTAGTGCGGGCTGACCAGCGACACGAAGGCTGCCCAGGGCCGGTCCCGGCGCTTGGGGTCCGCCAGCCAGTCCTCTGCCGCCCGGGTGATGGCCAGGTCATAATCGGTATAGGTGCTGGAGCCTGTGCCGACATCGCCCGCCAGTTCCGCCGCCGAGTCATAGGGCGGCGGGTTCTCCCGCAGGAGCCCGATCGCCCAGCCGACACCGCCAACCACATGCATCGGCAGGATCTCCTCGCTGAACCCGTTGTCCTCCTCGCCCGAGCGGAAGTGCAGCTTGCCGATCGACACCACCTCGCGCCCTGCGTCGCGCAGCTGATGCATCCAGCTGCGCGGGCTTCCGGCATAGGGCGTCGCGCTGTCCCAGTGGCCGGTCCTGTGCACCCAGTCGCCGCTGGCCAGCGCCGCCCGCGCGGGCACGCACATCGGCGACGGCGTATAGGCCGAAGTGAACATGGTGCCGCGCGCCGCCAGCGCATCCAGGGCCGGAGTCCGCACGATCGGATGGCCGGCGCATCCCATCGCATCCTTGCGGTGCTCGTCGGCGACGATAATGAGGAAATTGACCGGTGCCGTTTGAGCGCTGTTCATGCTGACCTCCCGTTTGGCAGGCCGAACCACCATGGCCAGGGCTGCAGGGCATACTGTTCTGGAAATCCGCGCCGCAATCCAATAGATAAATTTCCTATCGTCCAATAAGAAAATTTATGGCCCGGCATGGCGACACCGATGAAATGGCTGCACAGCTTCGAAGCCGTCGCACGGCTGGGCAGCATGACGCTTGCGGCGCAGGAGGTGGGCCTGACCCAAGCGGCGCTCAGCCAGCAGATGCAGGCGCTGGAAACCCAGCTGAAGCTGCAGCTGTTCAACCGGGAGCCCCGCGGCGTTTCGCTGACCCCCGCCGGCGCCCGGTTCTACAGCGACATTTCCCCCGGACTGGAACAGATCGGCAATGCCCTGAAACGCTACCGGCAGCCCCGGAGCAGCCGCCTGCGCATCCTGTCGAACGCCAGTTTCGCGCTGCGCTGGCTGTTTCCCAATCTGCCCCGCTTCCAGGCCGGCCACCCCGCCATTCAGGTGGAAGTCCGTACCGCCCTGTGGCGCCCGGAGCATCACGGCTACGGCCCGGATGCGGAGATTTTTCTTGGCGGCCCGGTCCGGCCGGCGCCTGCCAGGGCGATCGTGCGGTGCCAGCTGGTGGCGGTCCGGGCCGCCGCCAGCCCCGAGGACCCCGGGGACGCGCCGCTGCCGGTCATCCGCATCAGCGGCCAGGAGAGCCTTTTCGAGGAATGGCTCAAAACGCCGTATTTTGCAGGCCGCACGGTCCGTCAGGACATCGAAGTGGACAGTGTGCACGCGGCGGTAAGCCTGGCCGCCGCCGGTGCCGGCTGGACGCTGAGCCCTTCGTTCCTGGTGCAGGCAGATGTGCAGGCCGGCCGGCTCTGCACCGCCGCCGCCGGGATAACGTCCCCCAAGCGTGCCTACTGGATGCAACTGAAAGACAGCCCCAGCGCAGCCGCCGAAGCCTTCCGCGACTGGATCGCCGGGGAGATGGCGCAGGCCGGGCAGGGAGCCGGCTAAGGAAGGCAGACTCCGGCGGCTGATAGCCAAGCCGCACTATCAGGTGGTTTTCTTCTCCGCCTCCGCGGCCGCGTCATATTCCGCCCGCGCCGCATCGATCACCGGCAGATGCTCCAGCGCCCAATGCCCCAGCGCGCGCAGCGGCTCGCGGAACGACTCCCCCAGCGGCGTCAGCGCGTATTCCACCTTGGGCGGGATCGTCGGGTAATAGGTGCGGCTGACCAGCCCGTCACGCTCCAGGCTGCGCAGGGTCAGGCTCAGCATCCGCTGGGAAATCCCCAAATTCCGCTTCAGCTCGTTGAACCGCAGCACCCCGTATTGCGCCAGCGAGATCACCACCAGCACGCTCCAGCGGTCCCCGACCCGCGACAGCACCTCGTTTATGCGGCTGCAGTCCGGGCATTTGGCGGCGTCTGCCATGGCGGTTCCTTCCGTGTTACCGGGGCTCAGACCTGTGCCTTCTTGCGCCCCTTCCAGTGCCCCTTATATAGCCAGTCACAAATCTATACCACCCTTGGAAACCTGCCGTGAAAGGATCAAAGAGATGAGCACGAGCACCCTGATCGAGAAGCTGAACTGGCGCTATGCCACCAAGAAGATGGACCCCGCCAAATCCGTGCCGCGGGAAAAGGTGGAGCAGATCCTCGAGGCGGTCCGCATGGCGCCGACCTCCTCCGGCACCCAGCCGTTCGAGGTGTTTGTCATCACCAGCCCCGAGGTCCGCGCGCGGATCCGCCCGCACGCCTGGGATCAGGCCCAGATCACCGACGGCTCGCATCTGTTGGTTTTTGCCGCCTGGGACAACTACTCCGAAGACCGCATCGACGCCGTCACCCGCCAGATGACCGAGGAACGCGGCGAGATCCCGATGCTGAACCAGTATTACGACAACCTCAAGGCCACTTACCTGCCGCGCGAGGAACGCACCAACCACGATCACGCCGCCCGCCAGGCCTATATCGCGCTGGGCTTTGCCCTGGCCGCCGCGGCAGAGCTGGAAGTGGACAGCACGCCGATGGAAGGCTTCGACCCGGCAAAGGTCGATGACATCCTGGGCCTCCGGGACAAGGGTCTGCGCTCGGTGGTGCTGCTGCCGCTGGGCTACCGCCAGGAGGAAGGCGACTGGCTCCTGCCGATGAAGAAGGTGCGCAAATCCCGCGACACCATCGTGACCGAGATCGCCTGAGGCGGACGGCGCGGGCGGCAGGCGGCGGACCGGCCGCTTGCCGCTGCTGCCGCCAGCTTCCCCTTGCGCGCAGCCGGGAATCCGCCTATACGCGCGCTGTCAATACAGGGGCGGCCAACGCCCGGGTGGCATATCTGAGCAGGGCTGAGGACCACCTCGGCCCTTTGTGTTTGTTGATCAGATGTGCTTCGGGCCACGTTCTGTAGGGCGAAACCAAGACCGGCGGAGACAACCGCCCGGCCGGAAAACTTTAGTAAAGGAAACCTGAGACCTCATGGCTCAAAACACATCGATGGAGGAATTCGAAGCCCTCCTGAACGAAAGCTTCGAAATGGACACTCCGGACGAAGGTTCGGTTGTCAAAGGCAAAGTGCTGGCAATCGAAGCCGGCCAGGCCATCATCGACGTCGGCTACAAGATGGAAGGCCGCGTTGATCTGAAAGAATTCGCAAATCCCGGCGAAGCGCCCGAAATCGCCGTTGGCGACGAGGTCGAAGTCTATCTGCGCTCGGCTGAAAACGCCCGCGGCGAAGCCGTCATCTCCCGCGAGATGGCCCGCCGCGAAGAAGCCTGGGACCGCCTGGAAAAAGCCTACGCAGACGATCAGCGCGTCGAAGGCGCGATCTTCGGCCGCGTCAAGGGCGGCTTCACCGTCGACCTCGGCGGCGCTGTTGCCTTCCTGCCCGGTTCGCAGGTTGACGTCCGCCCGGTGCGCGACGCCGGCCCGCTGATGGGTCTGAAGCAGCCGTTCCAGATCCTGAAGATGGACCGCCGCCGCGGCAACATCGTGGTGTCGCGCCGTGCGATCCTCGAAGAGTCCCGCGCCGAGCAGCGTGCCGAAGTCATCGGCAACCTGACCGAAGGCCAGGCAGTGGACGGTGTCGTCAAGAACATCACCGAATACGGTGCGTTTGTTGACCTCGGCGGCGTTGACGGCCTGCTGCACGTCACCGACATGGCATGGCGCCGTGTGAACCATCCTTCCGAGATCCTGTCGATCGGCGAAACCGTCAAGGTTCAGGTCATCAAGATCAACAAGGAAACCCACCGCATCTCCCTCGGCATGAAACAGCTGCAGGAAGACCCGTGGGATCTGGTTGGCGCCAAGTACCCGCTCTCCTCGGTCCACAAGGGCCGTGTCACCAACATCACCGATTACGGTGCATTTGTTGAGCTGGAGCCGGGCGTCGAAGGTCTGGTGCACGTCTCCGAGATGTCCTGGACCAAGAAGAACGTCCACCCGGGCAAGATCGTTTCGACCTCGCAGGAAGTCGACGTCATGGTTCTGGAAATCGACGGTGCCAAGCGCCGCGTGTCCCTGGGCCTCAAGCAGACCATGCGCAACCCGTGGGAAGTCTTCTCGGAAAACAACCCCGAGGGCACCCAGGTCGAAGGCGAAGTCAAGAACATCACCGAATTCGGTCTGTTCATCGGCCTCGAAGGCGACATCGACGGCATGGTTCACCTCTCCGACCTGTCCTGGGACGAGCGCGGCGAAGATGCGATCCAGAACTACCGCAAAGGCGACGTGGTTCAGGCCGTTGTCTCCGAAGTGGACGTCGACAAAGAGCGTATCTCGCTGTCGATCAAAGCTCTGGGCGGCGACAAGTTCGCTGAAGCGGTTGGCGGCGTGAAGCGCGGCTCGATCGTGACCGTGAACGTGACCGCAATCGAAGACGGCGGCATCGAAGTGGAATATGAAGGCATGAAGTCCTTCATCCGCCGCTCCGACCTGGCCCGCGACCGCGCCGACCAGCGCCCCGAGCGTTTCTCGGTTGGCGACAAGGTCGACGTCCGCGTCACCAACGTCGACTCCAAGACCCGCCGCCTGGGCCTGTCCATCAAGGCGCGCGAGATCGCGGAAGAAAAAGAAGCTGTCGAGCAGTACGGCTCCTCGGATTCCGGCGCATCGCTGGGCGACATCCTGGGCGCCGCGCTGAAGTCGGGCGACTAAGCTCCGGCCTCACGGCGAAGACCCGGAAGGCCCCGCAGGTTTCTGCGGGGCCTTTTTTCTGTCATTGGAGGCTGCGGCGGGCGCCCGGCGCCGGGCCGGTTTCTGCCGCAACCGGCGCCGAATCAAACCGCGCCGCCCTGGCCGCGCTGCCGCCGATGCCGCGCCGCGGCGGCGCCCGGCCGGCCGGGAATGGCCGTTTGCGGCCGAAAAACCGGGTGAACAGCCGCCGATTTGCCTGCCGCAGCCGCGGCATTTTGTTCCCATTCACGGAATTTTCCCTATACTCTCAGAATAATAGCCAAAACATTCCGGCGGCCTGGGAGGAAAAAGAACATGATCCGCTCTGAGTTGATTCAGAAGATTGCAGATGAAAACCCGCACCTGTATCAGCGGGATGTGGAGAGGATCGTGAACACGGTGTTCGAGGAAGTGACCGATGCGATGGCCCGCGGCGACCGGGTGGAGCTGCGCGGCTTCGGCGCCTTTTCGGTCAAGAAGCGGGACTCGCGGGTCGGCCGCAACCCCCGCACCGGCGAGACGGTCCACGTCGATGAAAAACACGTGCCGTTCTTCAAGACTGGCAAGCTCTTGAGGGACCGCCTGAACGGGAAAGCCTGATGCGTTACATTCGCTACGCGGTTCTTGCGGCTCTGGCCATCGTGCTGGTGTCGGTGTGCCTGGCCAACAGCGCCTTTGTCGAGCTGAAACTGATGCCCGAGGCGCTGGGTGAGCTGTTCGGCTTCAACCACAGCATCGCGCTGCCGCTGTTTGCGGTGGTGCTGGGCGGGGTTGGCGCCGGCCTGGTGATCGGCTTCCTGTGGGAATGGCTGCGCGAGCACAAGCACCGCAGCGAAGCCGCCCAAAAGGCGCGCGAGGCCCGCAGGCTGAACCGCGAAGTGGCGCGGCTGAAGAAACAGAAGAACGAAGGCAGGGACGAGGTTCTGGCGCTTCTGGACGATGCAGGCTGACGCCGCCATGACGGATATCCGCGTCAAGATCTGCGGGCTGTCGGCGCCGCGGGATGTCGCGGCCGCGGCTGCGGCGGGGGCGGCCTACGCGGGCTTTGTCTTCTTCCCGAAATCGCCGCGCAACGTGGGCCTGGACCAGGCCGCGGCGCTGGCCATCGCGGCGCCCGCCGGCCTGTGCAAGGTGGCGCTCACCGTGAACGCCACCGACGCGGATCTGGATGCCATCACCGCCGCCGTGCCGCTCGACATGCTGCAGCTGCACGGCAGGGAGACCCCGGAGCGGGTGGCAGAGGTGCGCGCCCGCTACGGCCTGCCGGTGATGAAGGCAGTGGGCATCGCCGATGCCGCCGACCTGCCGCAGATCGCCCTGTTTGAACAGGCGGCCGACCAACTGCTGATCGACGCCAAGCCGCCCAAGGAGGCAGAGCTGCCCGGCGGCAACGGCCTCGCCTTCGACTGGCGGCTGCTGGCCGGGCGCAAATACTGGCAGAAACCCTGGATGCTGGCGGGCGGCCTGACGCCTGAGAACGTGGCGGACGCCATCCGCATGACCGGCGCCCGCCAGGTCGACGTCTCTTCCGGCGTCGAAAGCGCGCCGGGAGAGAAGGATGCGGGTCTGATCGAAGCCTTCACCACGGCCGCCCAGTCGGCCCGCGGCTGACGGCCCGCACCGCCGCGGCCTTCCGCGCATGACGCAGAGGGCAGAATTTGAGTATTTGGACAAAGAAGAAGCGCCCACCTGTGTCTTCTTCTTTGCATAAATACTCACTGCGCAACCGCAGTCCCGGGGCGCACCGGCCAGGGTGTTGCGCCCCCTGCGCGCGCTGGCCTCACCTGATCTTAAGCGGCTTTTGCGATGCTCCTTCCCGATCGCGGTCACCGCCGGGCCTGACACCCCCGGCAACCAGGAACAGGGCCCCAGTCCTTGGGGACGTGCAGAGACAACGTTCAGCACCCGGGCGGATACGCCCGCCCGCCTCCGCCTTTTGGCGGCGCCGCCATCCTTATTCTCCTGATCTTCAGGACAGGCAGCACAGCACAGTTCAGGCAGGCAGGACCGGCAGGGCAGGGCCCCGGCCGGCCCGAGCGGCCTGCACGAAGCCCTCTTTACCAAGGCAGCGCCGCGCTATAGTCATTGCGGGCGCTGCGAGAGAGAGGGAACACCCATGGCCGACGATCTTTTCAACAGCTTCATGAACGGTCCGGATGAAAACGGCCGCTTCGGCATCTTTGGCGGGCGGTTTGTCTCGGAAACCCTGATGCCGCTGATCCTGAGCCTGGAAGAGGAATACAACCGCGCCAAGGACGACCCTTCCTTCTGGGCCGAGATGGAGGATCTGTGGAAGCATTATGTGGGCCGTCCCAGCCCGCTGTACCATGCCGAACGCCTCAGCGCCGAATTGGGCGGCGCCAAGATCTACATGAAGCGCGACGAGCTGAACCACACCGGCGCGCATAAGGTGAACAACGTGCTGGGCCAGATCCTGCTGGCGCGGCGCATGGGCAAGACCCGGATCATCGCCGAAACCGGCGCCGGCCAGCACGGCGTCGCCACCGCCACCGTCTGCGCCAAGTTCGGCCTGAAATGCGTGGTCTACATGGGCGCGCATGACGTCCGCCGCCAGGCCCCGAACGTGTTCCGCATGCGGCTTCTGGGCGCCGAGGTCATTCCCGTCACCTCCGGCCGCGGCACCCTGAAGGACGCGATGAACGACGCGCTGCGCGACTGGGTGACCAACGTGCGCGACACCTTCTACTGCATCGGCACCGCCGCGGGGCCGCATCCCTATCCGGCGATGGTGCGCGACTTCCAGTCGATCATCGGCAAGGAAGTCCGCTGGCAGTTGGCCGAGCAGGAGGGCGAAGGCCGCCTGCCGGACACCGTGATTGCCGCGATCGGCGGCGGCTCCAATGCCATCGGCCTGTTTTACCCGTTCCTGGACGATCCATCGGTGAACATCATCGGCGTCGAGGCCGGGGGCAAGGGCGTCGACGACCGGATGCAGCATTGCGCCTCCCTCACCGGCGGTCGCCCCGGCGTGCTGCACGGCAACCGCACCTACCTGCTGCAGGACGAGGACGGCCAGATCCAGGAGGGCTTCTCGATCTCCGCCGGGCTGGATTACCCGGGCATCGGGCCGGAGCATTCCTGGCTGCATGAATCGGGGCGCGCCGAATATGTCTCAATCACCGACAAGGAGGCGCTGGAAGCCTTCCAGGTCAGCTGCCGCACCGAGGGCATCATCCCGGCGCTGGAACCTTCCCACGCGCTGGCCCATGTGATGAAGATCGCGCCCAAGCTGCCCTCGGACCACATCATCGTGATGAACATGTGCGGCCGCGGCGACAAGGACGTGTTCACCGTCGCCAAGCACCTGGGCTTTGACATGTCCGACACCGAGGAAGGCCGCACCTTCGAGGAGTGAGACCGGACAGCCCGGGAAAAAAATACAGGCGCTCTGCGGGGCCAGCCCTTTGCAGTAAGTGATGCGGCCCAAGGCATAGAGCCGTTCAGGACAACACGATGACGAACAGCCAGTTCCCGAAGAAATCTTCGGGAGCTGGCTGTGATTGATGTCGACTTGGCGGACAATCCCGCCTTTCGCTGCGCCTGCTTGGATTTCGCTGCGTCTGCGCGGGCGCCGGGAGGTCGGGCGGGGAAGCTGTCTTTCTCCGCAAATGCGAAGACGCCTTTCGTTTGCGATCAAAGCGGACTTTCAAATCTCAGACCTTCGTCGGCATTATCGCTCCCTCAGGTAGAGGGATCTGGTGAAAGTAGGCAAGCTGGTTGTTCCAAAACTCATGGGGACGGATTGTTCCACTGTGGCGGTTGTGCCTGGACCAGACGCAATTTCGAGATGTGTGATTGGCGGAATAGCCATTGATCGAATGGCGTAAGCTGCCTTTCCACCGGCTGGGTGGTTCCTTTTGAAGGGTTGGTTGCGGTAGAGGCGCGAAAGTAGCAACATCAGGAAACGGTAAATTCCGGTTCGCTTTGATGCTTCTTAAGAGAAAGGCGGAGAACTCCCCGCCTTTCAAATTCATTTCTGCGATGCCACGAGACAGGTCATTTCTAGAAGCAGCGTAGCTCCGGCCAATGCGGTGATTTCTGCATTGTCATAAGGCGGAGAGACCTCGACGACGTCGGCACCGATCAGGTTCACGCCGCCAAGCTTGCGGATCAGCGATATCGCCTGCCATGTGGTAAGCCCCCCGCACACCGGTGTGCCAGTGCCTGGCGCAAAGGCAGGGTCCAGCGCGTCAATGTCAAAGGTCAGGTATGCCGGGCGGCCGCCGACGGCCTCTTTGATCCTTGCCACGGTTGTTTCAACGCCCTGCTCATGCACAAACTCGGCGGTCAGCGTGTTGAAGCCGTGCGATTTGGCGTTGTATGTCCGCAGGCCCACTTGAATTGAATGCTCCGGGTCCACGATGCCGTCTTGTGCGGCGTGATAGAACATCGACCCATGGTCAAACCGCTTAGGCTGCTCTTCCCATGTGTCGGAATGAGCATCGATCTGGATGAGGGAGACCGGCCCGTGCCGCTCGGCCTGTGCCCGCAAGATGGGGGCGGTGACGGAATGGTCCCCGCCCATCGTCAGCAGGAACGCATCTGATCCCAGAATACCCTTAGCTTCCTGGTAAACCGTTTCAGGGATGTCTACCGGGAAGCCTGGGTCAAACGTGCAATCGCCGTAATCAACCATCCGCAGCTTTTCAAAAGGATCAAAGTTCCAATGCCACGGCCCGCCGTCCCAGGCGACATTGGTCGACGCGGTGCGAATGCCGCGCGGTCCAAACCGGCAGCCGGGCCGGTTAGTAACGCTCAGATCGTAGGGCACCCCCCAGACGACGATGTCGGCCCCTTCGAGGTCACGCGAATATTGTCTGCGAAACAAGCTGTTTGCACCGCTATAGGTGGGCTCATATCCCATGCCGTACTGATGATGTCCTACAAAGGCGCGGTCGGTTGCATCTACCATGATTTCGTCTCCCAAATCAGAAGGCGACAGCGTTGAAGAATGATTTCCAAGCGTATCGGGTAGTCCGTTGCGGTTCAAAAATGCGCATCATGCGTGAGCTGGCGCAAATCGAAAGAATGAAACCCTTGATCAGGTAAGGCCTAATCGCAAGTCGCTGCCTTGCTGCCCGAACTGGCAGTCTTTCATGCCATGTTACTTGGGTGCAGGCTGCGCTGGAACGGGGCC
This sequence comes from Leisingera thetidis, assembly GCF_025857195.1. Classification (NCBI taxonomy): domain Bacteria; kingdom Pseudomonadati; phylum Pseudomonadota; class Alphaproteobacteria; order Rhodobacterales; family Roseobacteraceae; genus Leisingera; species Leisingera thetidis. The sequence continues at coordinate 451,186 of NZ_CP109787.1, forward strand.
AATGCCCCGTTCCCTGTTTTTGCGGAAAGACCCTCTCGCCGTTTGGCGGGCCCTTGCGCTCAATCAGTTTGCCTCAAGCGGCTGGTCGGGCAACTTCGGTGTTCCGCCGGATTTCTCGATCCAGGGGTTGCTGCCAACGAGCTTGGAACCTGCGATGTTGTCAGCATCGAAGTGTATCGTAAACTGCTCCGAACCATGCGCCTAAGCGACAATCAGGCTGGCCTCCGAATCCAAGAAACCGCCATGCGGTTGCAATCCGGGGTAGCTGAGACGCCATGCGTCATCGTCCAGGCTGACATAGCCCAGTGTCAGCTTGCCCACCACATCTCCGGGCAGCTCGACGAACCAGGTCCAGGGGCCGCCGGAAACGATGGTCATGACCTCGTCGATACCCACACCCTCGTCGGTGTGGTTAATGTGAAGCGGACCAAGTTTGCTCTGCACCCAAACCCGGGTTCCCGTATCCATCGCCTTCATGTCATAGAGTTTGGGGTAAGGCGCGCCATCCGGCTCGGAAGTCATCAGCGAACCGCCGTTTTCGACGACAGGCTCACGGCCCGCGGCTTTGATTTCCGCCAGCAGGTCATCCCGGGTCAACTCGAAATGCGATATTATCCGGGCAGCCTCTTCCTCGGTGACCGCGCGGCTTTGCGATGCCTCCAGCAACGGCAGCGCGTCTTTCGGAAGCGGAACGGCAGGTCAGGGCCGGAGTCACGAATCGACCAAGCGCCAAAACCCATGTTTTCGACCGTGTTCCTTCCTGAGCATCTCGAGGAACTGCGCGTGGGAGGGGTGGTCACCATAATCCGTGATGGTCGCATCGCAGGACCGGCATTCAGTCAGATGGCGCGCCGCGTGGCGGTAGCGCGTGGATTTTCCGCCGGTTAGCGTGTCCAGCACCATGGCACGGCGCATCAGTGTGGCGGCGAGCGGGTGCTGGGCCTCAAGAGCGTCTGCCGCGCTCGTGAGGGTGTGATAGGAATCCCCGTTCAGTTCCTCGGCCCGAGCAACCGCGATCCGCGCCGCGCGGCCGAGAGATGGCCAGTTCACCAGGAAACTGATCCCCGCACCCAGATGCGGATAGGCCTCGGCAAAGTCCAGGGCAGCCTCTTCTGCCTCGATGTCGTCGAAATCGGGAAGCAATTTCAGATACTTTCGAAGGCAGGACGCGCTGAGGGTCTGCTCGAAGGTCCTCCGCAGATGCGCCGTCAACTCCTCCGTCTTGCCCTGTTTTTCGAGGCATTCTTCATAGACCGCGTCGAGATCGTAACGGAACATCCGGATTGACTTACCATCCTCGGCGGTGCGGGCACGGGTGACGATGTCGAACGCCTCGTCAACGCGCCCCGCATCCAGCAATCTGCGCGCGACGTCGGGGGCGATGGTGCCGTAGGTCAGCTGTTCTTCGGAATAGCGTGCCATGTAGGCATCGACATCCCCCTGGGCGTCCGCCACATCCGCAAGGATGATCGACCGCGTCGCCTGCTTGTTGCGCCGCACGCTGTCTTCGGCAGAAGACATGAGGCCGTAGCCCCGGTATTGCACGAGTTCCTGCTCGGTCGGCGGGGCGTCCGCCCATACTTGCGTGATCTGCTTGAGATGCTCGAGCCCCTCCTGCCCCAGCGCCTCCGCCGTCGCGGGGATGATCCCGTCGAACTCGCCGTAGCCCGCATCGGCAACAGCGTCGAGAACGCGCTCCGCCAGGGCGGTGCGGTCCTGGGAAGCAGTGGGCGATAGTTTCGCGATCAGGTCCACCGCCTCACTCATAACGCCGCCAATCGCGCCGTTGCTGTCATCCGTGCGCTCGTGGACCGAGGGGGCCAGGTGCAGGAACGACCAGAGCAGTTCGAACGCTTCGTTCGGGTCATGGGGGGCGATGGTGTTTTCGATCATTGCCAAGAGCCCCTCCAGATCCTTGACCAGCGCTTTTTGCTTGCGCCAATCGACGAAGCTGGTCGCGCGGCGCAGAGAGGCGAAGCGTTTGCGGAGATCGGCAGCAACTTCCTTAGGACCTTGGGCCGCACTGAGCTCCATTCTCGCGCGGCGCTGTAAAGCGGCGCTTCCCTGGACAAGATCCATGACCAGTGCGGCGAGCTTCTCCGCGCCCAGCTTTTCAAGGTTGGCTTGGTTCAGGGTTTTCTTGGACATGGTGAGGCGCCGGGCTCCTTTGCAATGAATGCCGCGGACAATGTCGTACAGGTCTTGCTGCGGCAAGCACCAAAGGCCGCTTCCAGGAAGCTGCCCGAAACTATCGAACGACAGGTCTGTGCCGCAAAGCTCGTTACTATTCAGCAGATTGCAACGGAAGCAGCCCCGTATTCGAAGGCGGGTCAGAGCTGATGCAGGCGCATACGTCAGAATGTTGTTCGCTGCCTGCCGTGTCCGGTGTCCCGCTATGGCGCCTCTTTCGGCTTGCTTTGCCTCAGCGGCCGACCGATAGGGCTGTATGTTCAAGAACCGGGCCATCGTCTTTATTCTGATTACGCTGATGATCGACGCTATCGGCATTGGTATCGTTTTCCCAATCATGCCGGACCTGATGGAGCGCGTGGGTGCAGCGGACACCGGCAAAGGCGCGCTGTGGGGTGGGCTGCTGATGGCCGCCTATGCAGGCGCGCTGTTCCTATGCGGCCCCATTGTCGGCAGCATCTCCGATGCGGCTGGACGCAGGCCGGTCCTGATCGCCGCGCTTGCCATGCTGGCGCTTGATTATGTGATCATGGCCTTGGCGGACAGTTTCTGGCTGCTCTTGCTTGGCCGGACGCTCGCGGGCCTTGCCGGGGCGACCTACATCACCGCCACCGCCTATATTGCGGACATATCTTCACCGCGGGAAAGAGCCGCGAATTTCGGCCTCATCGGCGCCGCGTTCGGGATCGGTTTCGTGCTTGGTCCGGCCATCGGCGGTGTTGCGGCAGAAATCAGCATCGCGGCGCCGTTTTGGATCGCGGCGGTTCTGTCGGCCGGCAATGCCCTTTTCGGAGTTTTTGTGCTGCCTGAGAGCCTGGTGCCGGAGAAACGCCGCCCCTTTGGCAAGCGAGATCTCAACCCGTTTAAATCGATCTTCGATGCCTTCCGGCTGCCGGGGCTTGCAGTGCCGCTGCTGTGCATTTTGATCTTCGAGTTTGCCAATATGGTCTACCCGACGCTTTGGGCTTTCTGGACCCGCGAAGTATTCGATTGGCCGACGCTTTACATCGGGCTTTCGCTTGCGGCCTACGGCGTGCTTCTGGCTTTGGTCCAGGGTGGGCTGATGCCAATCCTTATCAGATGGATCGGGGACTTCCGCACCTTGATGCTCGGCATGATATCGGCACTGACCGGAATGATCGGTTTTGGCTTTACCGGGTCGGTTGCGGCTCTGGCCGTCTTTCTTATGCTCGCAGCGCTGTCTGATCTTGTGCCTGCCTTGCTGACGGCCATGGCATCGAACCAGGTGGATGAAGATCGGCAAGGGGTGGTGCAGGGCGTTATCGCGTCGCTGTCATCCGTCGCGGCAATCCTGGCGCCCCTCGTGATGACCGGCCTGTTCAAGGCCTCTGTTGACGATCAAGGCTTTTACTTGCCGGGAGCTCCCTTCCTCTTCGCAGCGGTTTTAGTATTGGCAATGATGCCTCTCGTGGTGCGCTTGCGGGGGCATGCTTCGGTTTGAGCAACGATTATGTCAGAATGACTTTGCGCAGCGGGTTGTGGCAGGTAAGTCCTGATTGCAATCGCTCGCACCAAAGAAACGCTGCGCGATGCACAAATGACCGCTTCAGTGAACGCATTGCTGAGGAAAGCTTTTTGGCCGAATGGCAGCTCAGGGCCGTCTGTGAAAATGGCTGTTAGGGCCGATCTTGTCGGTGGATATCTACGCCGCGGCCCTGATGTTGCGTTGCATCCGAGGTCATAGGGCGGCGAACACCTGGCCGGAACGGGCCCTGCGAGGAGTGGCCCTCGGCCGGAAGTCGTAGTTTTGTGCTGGCTCCGAGCGCGACGGCGCCCGCGCGGCCTTCATGTATACCCCGATCTTCACGGCAAAACTGGATGATACTAACCTCAGGCATGGCTGTCTGATATCCTCGCCTGGCCGTGCCCCGAACGAGCACACCGCAGGCGCCGGATCTCCTCTCACGGAACTGAAAGGCGCGAGACGAAGCTACTCAGGCGGTCGCGTGAATAACCTCTGAAACAGGACTTCCGCTCGCCGCAGGCCCTCATCAGTTAGTATGACAGACTTGGCGCGGTTAACCGGGTCGTGGATTAGGCCTTTCTGGTATAGCCGATCCGTCACAGACCAGTCGAAGCTTTTCCAGGCCCGGCGCTCCTCATGCAGCGTCAGCCAAAGCAGCGCTAGAACCGCATCGTCGACCTTGTCCTCGTCGATTTCCATGGTCCATCGAATACCACATTAGAAATCAGCAAGCACCGCGGTCTTCACCGAAAGCATACAAAAATAGCCTCATCAGCCACCAAGCAGCACCGAAGGAATGAAGTTGCCGAACGTGGACGAACCGAGGGCATGCCTCGCCAAAAGGCTAGAGCCTCATTCGCGGCACGTCGTTCGGGTCGAGGCGCAGCTCGATCAAGAGCGGTCCGTCCCGGGTTGCGATGGCCTGGATCGCTGTTTCCAGGTCTTCTGCAGAATTGACCTGAACCCCCTGACCGCCAAGAGCGGTTGCAACGTCCGCAAAGGAGGGCCAATCGAACATGGACAGACCCGGGTCCATCTTGCGGTCGAGGAACTGTATATGCTCGGCGCCATAGGCGCTGTCGTTTGCCACGATTACAATCAGGTCCTGTTTCATCCGGACAGCGGTGTTGAATTCGTTGATCCCGCCCATCATGAAGCCGCCATCGCCGGTGAAGAGAATGACGGACCGGCCGGGTATGGCAAAGCCCGCACCTATAGCCACTTGCAGGCCCAGCCCAATAGAGCCGAAATTGGTTGTCGCGATGAAGCTTTCAGCGTCGGGCACTGATAGACGGCACCAGACCTCGGTCATGAAACGTCCGCCATCAGTGGTGAGAAAGCGGTCTTTGGGCAGGGCCTCTTCCAGCCGGTCGAGCGCATATTCGAAATTGACGTATCCGGGCTTTGCTTTTTCAGGGTTGCCCTTGGGATGGGCTGTCAGCACCTCCATGTCCAACTCGGCTGTGAAACCGCTGCCGGGGATTTCGGCCTCGTCCAGCCACCAGATGATATTCTTGGCGGTCAACCCGGCATCGGCCACGAGCGCCGCGTGGGGATGATAGTTTTTCGAGACCTCGGTGACGGTGTCGTTGATCTGCACCACCCGCTTCCCCTTCATCAGCGCCCCCTTGTCGGTGGTGAACTGGTGCAGGCTTGTGCCGAACGCAACCACACAATCGGCCTTGTCAATCGCCTCGTAGGCGGCAGGTGTGGAAAGCGTTCCGAAGATGTCGATATTATAGGGGTGGCCGCTGAACATCCCCTTCGCCTTGAGCGTGGTGGCCAGCGGGGCCTCAAGCCGGTCGGCAAGCTCAATAATTTGCGGAACGGAATCCTTGGCGCCGATGCCCGCCAGAATAATCGGTCGCTTGGCGCTGGCGATCATGCCCACCGCCTCGTCCAGGTCATCGCCCGCAGGGACATACGCGGGGGCATTGAAGGCGGGGAAGACATGGGACACGTGCTCAACCTCCTGCCACATGAAATCTGCGGGCATGTTCAGCACAATGGGCCGTTTCTCGACCTGGGCGCGGTAAAACGCATGGGCCACGTCATACGAAGCCGTCTCCGGCGACCGCATCTGCTCGAAGCCCGCCCCAGTCACCTTCACCGTCTCGCGCTGGTCGATATTCTGCAGATTGTGCGGGTTTGACACGGGGGTGTCACCGGCCAGAAGCACTATCGGCACATGGCCCCGCGCGCCTTCGGTCAACGCAGTGACGCAGTTTGTCAGCGCCGGCCCGTGGGTCACGGTGGCCACACCGACCCGGCCTGCCACCCGGCCGTAAGCAAGCGCCATTAGAACCGCGCTGCCCTCATAGGCCACCGGCACAAAGGTGCCGCCGCCCTCGCGCACGTAATGGTCAACCATGAACAGGTTCGCATCCCCCATCAGCCCGAACATTGTGCCCTGCCCATGGTCGAAGAGGGATTGGGCGATGGATTGGTAAACGTACATGTTGCAGTTCCTCGGTTGTCTCTTCGTCTGCGCTTCTTCGTATTAGTACCTGCTCACCCGCGCGAATTTTGCGCAAAATTGAGCGTTCCAAAGGGGATTTCCCGGTGAAGTACGCATCACTTTGGCCAAAGATGCGTGATAATCGCAAGTTGGCTGCGTAAAACGATTTGAAGGGAACATCTCATAATTCAGCAAGTTCCATCGGCGGCATCGAAAATGACTTTGATCGATCTTCCTTCATAATCGAACGAAAATCGATCAAAGCCAGTTCTGCGGAATACCAGTCTGTTTGATTGCCGATGAAAATCATCGCTTCCGCCATATTCATGGCGAGTTTCAAAATCCGGCTGCGAGTTCGCTTCGAGCCCGAAACAGCTCTCGGCTACGAAATGCACAAACAGCAGGTCTCCGCCGTCCGCGTAACCCGGTAATACCGGTTTGCATAAAGCGGTCCTATGGAGGCGGCCAGGCTGCATGTGTGGCGAACCGCAGCAACGTTCCGCGGAGGCATTGCTTGGGATGAAATGCTGCACCTGGTTGCCAATGGCCGCTCTGGCGACCGCTGCAATGCGGCAGCTGGATGGTGACGAGTGTCCGCAAAGGGCCGCGACTTTCTTGCGGGAATTCGCTGCGGCTGCGAAATGCTGCAACCGCTCGCTCAGTAAAATGGGCTCGAAGCGGTGATTGCGCTTCCAACCCGTTCGCTGTTCGCGCGTGCCACATTTACTGGAAAGAGCTGGCCTGCGGGGCGCCTTTCTTGTTGGCGGCCGTCAGCGCGCCGCTCAGGCCGGGTCGGCGGCGTAAGACTGCAGGATGCTCAGCGGCACGATGTCCAGCGCGCGCTGGTGGGTCGCTTCCAGATGCACCCTGGGGGCGCAGCCCTCGTCGGCGGCCTGCAGGAAGCGGGCGGCGCACAGGCACCAGCGGTCGCCGGGCTGCAGGCCGGAAAAGCCGAACTCGGGCCGCGGGGTGGTGAGGTCGTTGCCGACGTATTTGGAGAACGCCAGGAACTCGGCAGTGGTCACCACGCAGACGGTGTGGCTGCCCTGATCCTCGGCGCAGGTGTTGCAGTGGCCATCGCGGAAATAGCCGGTCACCGGCGCGGTGGAGCAGGGCACCAGCGGGCCGCCCAGAACATTGATGCTGTTGTCTCTTTCCATGGGGGCCTGTCCTTGCCGCATTTCGGGGCCGCGTTCCGGCATAATGGTAGCGCAAATGCGCCGCCCGTCCCGGGTTTTCCGGTGCGGGATGGGCCCATGATCTCCATGCGCGCGGTCAGGTCAATCCCGCCGGCGCCCAAAGGCCAGCGGCCCGCCACGGGGATGGCGGGCCGCTGCCTCCGGACCGGGGCCAGGTGTCGGGTGTCAGGTGTTGAACAGGAAGTGCAGCACGTCGCCGTCCTTGACGATGTAGCTCTTGCCCTCGGCCCGCATCTTGCCGGCTTCCTTGGCGCCCTGTTCGCCATTGCAGGCGACAAAGTCGTCATAGGCGATGGTTTCGGCGCGGATGAAGCCCTTCTCGAAATCGCCGTGGATCACGCCCGCCGCCTGCGGCGCCGCGGTGCCGGTGCGGATGGTCCAGGCGCGCGCCTCCTTGGGGCCGACGGTGAAATAGGTTTCCAGGTGCAAAAGCTCGTAGCCGGCGCGGATCAGCCGGTCCAAACCTGCCTCCTCCAGGCCCATTTCCTCCAGGAACATCTGCGCTTCGTCCGCTTCCAGCTGGCTGATCTCTTCCTCGATCTGGGCGGAGATGATCACATGCGCGTTGCCCTGCGCCGCGGCCATGTCCGCGACCTTGGCGGAATGCGCATTGCCCTCGACCGATTCCGACTCGCCGACGTTGCAGACATACAGCACCGGCTTGGTGGTCAAGAGCTGCAGCAGCTTCCAGGCCTTGGCGTCCTCGGCGTCGACCTCGACCAGGCGGGCGGGCCTGCCGTCTTCCAGCATCGCCTGGGCGGCGGCCAGCAGGCGGTCCTGCTGCTGCGCTTCCTTGTCGTTGCCCTTGAGCTTGCGCACCAGGTTGGCGCGGCGCTTCTCGATGCTTTCGAGGTCCGCGAGCATCAGCTCGGTCTCGATCACCTCGGCGTCGGCCACCGGGTCGACACGGCCGTCCACATGGGTCACGTCGCCGTCTTCAAAGCAGCGCAGCACATGGGCAATGGCGTCGGTCTCGCGGATGTTGGCGAGGAACTGGTTGCCCAGGCCTTCGCCCTTGGAGGCGCCCTTCACCAGGCCCGCGATGTCGACGAATGTCATCCGGGTCGGGATGATCTGCCGGGAGCCGGCAATTGCCGCCAGCTTGTCCAGCCGCGCGTCCGGCACCGCCACTTCGCCGACGTTCGGCTCGATGGTGCAGAACGGAAAATTGGCCGCCTGCGCCGAGGCGGTTTTGGTGAGCGCGTTGAACAGCGTCGATTTGCCAACATTCGGCAGGCCGACGATTCCCATTTTAAAGCCCATGCCGGCCTCCTGATACCACTTGGGAGCTGCTTCTAGGCAGCATTGGCCCCCCGCGCAAGCCAAGTATGGCTGGCAAATGGGCCACAATTGCCTTCTGTGCGGGGCCGCACAGCCTCCCCGCATATTGCTTTTTGCCGAGCGGCCTTGGAAAACCGCCGCAAGAAAATACCTTTGTGCAAAGAAAAATTTCTCCGAGGGGCTGGAAATGAACAAGACAGCGATGCTGGCGGCTGCACTTTCGACTGCGATGGCATTGCCTGCGGCGGCGCAGGAGGTGGCGCTGGGACTGGGCTATGCCGACTATCACCGCCAGACAGCGGAAGACGGTGCAATGTTTGCGGTGGATTACATGCACGCGCCGTTCCACCAGAAAGGGCGGCTGTCAGCCCGTTTCGGCGCCGCGCTGGAGGTTCAGGAAACCGGAGATGTGTTTGCCGGTGTCGGCATCAGCGCGGTGATCGATCTGAACAATGACTGGTTCATCGAGAACAGCGTAATGCCGGGTGCTTACCACGAAAGCTCGGCGGGCAATGATCTTGGCTCCGCCTTTGAAATCCGCACCCTGCTGGCGGTGGGCAAGCGGTTCCGGAACGGCAAGGCGGTGTCGCTGGCGTTCAGCCACAAATCCAACGCCTCGACCGCGGATGAGAACCCGGGCGTGAACGCGCTGGCCTTGCGCTGGCACATTCCGCTGGGCGGCTGAGGCGGGCCGCAGAAACCGCGCGGGATTGATTTCCCGCGCAACATTCGGCACACCATGGCGGACATATTTCAAAAGGCCCGCCCATGACCCGTATCGATGCCAAATTCGCCGACCTGAATGCCGCCGGCAAGAAAGCTTTTGTCACCTATGTGATGGCGGGGGACCCCGATTACGACACCTCGCTGGAAGTGGTGAAGGGGCTGCCGGGCGCCGGTGTCGACATCATCGAGCTGGGCCTGCCGTTCACCGATCCGATGGCCGACGGCCCGACCATCCAGCTGGCCGGGCAGCGGGCGCTGGACGGCGGCATGACGCTGGAGCGGACGCTGCAGCTGGCCGCCGATTTCCGCAAGGGCGACGACAGCACGCCGATCGTGCTGATGGGCTACTACAACCCGATCTACAACCGCGGCGTCGACAAGTTCCTGGAGGACGCCAAGGCGGCCGGCATCGACGGGCTGATCGTGGTGGACCTGCCGCCGGAAGAGGATGACGAGCTGTGCATCCCGGCGCAGAAGGCGGGGCTGAACTTCATCCGCCTGGCCACCCCCACCACCGACGATGCGCGCCTGCCCAAGGTGCTGCAGAACACCTCGGGCTTTGTCTATTACGTGTCGATCACCGGCATCACCGGCGCCGCCGAGGCCGAAGCGGGCGATGTCGGCCCCGAGGTGGCGCGGATCAAGGCGGCCACCGATCTGCCCGTCATCGTGGGCTTCGGCATCAACACGCCGGAGAAGGCGCAGAACATCGCCTCGATCTCCGACGGCGCGGTGGTCGGCAGCGCCATCGTCAGCCAGATTGCCTCCGGGAAGTCGCCGGATGAGGTGCTGGCCTTTGTGAAGTCTCTTGCGGATGGCGCGCACAAGGGCTGAGCGTTCAGACCCAGAACACACTTAGAGCAGCGCCCTCCCGTGGGGAGGGGCTGGCGCTGCCCGGCGGTGCTGCCGGGCGATACGGATGCAAAGCGCATCAATTATTGAAGAAACCGCGCCTTCCAGCGCGGTTTTTTGCATCTCAAGGGGTGCGGCAAAGGCGGCGTTGCACTGCGTTGCTGAAATTGGTAAAGAAACTTTACCAGATGAAAGCGGGAGAGACTCCGGTGCCGGTGATTACCAATATCGACGACCTGAAGCGCATCTATGAACGCCGTGTGCCGCGGATGTTCTATGACTATGCCGAAAGCGGCAGCTGGACCGAGCAGACCTTCCGCGAGAACACCTCGGACTTCGGGCAGATCCGGCTGCGCCAGCGGGTGGCGGTGGATATGTCCGGGCGCAGCACCGCCAGCCGGATGATCGGCCAGGACGTGGCGATGCCGGTGGCGCTGGCGCCGGTCGGGCTGACCGGCATGCAGCATGCCGATGGCGAGATCAAGGCGGCCCGCGCGGCGGAGGATTTCGGGGTGCCGTTTACCCTCTCGACCATGTCGATCAACTCGATCGAGGAGGTGGCGGAGGCGACCAGCAAGCCGTTCTGGTTCCAGCTTTACACCATGCGGGACGAGGATTACATCCGCCGCCTGATCCAGCGCGCCAAGGAGGCCGGATGCTCGGCGCTGGTGATCACGCTGGATCTGCAGATCCTGGGCCAGCGGCACAAGGATCTGAAGAACGGCCTGTCAGCGCCGCCCAAGCTGACGCCGAAAACCATCGCCAACCTGATGACCAAATGGGCCTGGGGCATCGGGATGCTGGGCGCCAAGCGGCGCAATTTCGGCAATATCGTCGGCCATGTGCAGGGCGTCTCCGACACCTCGCAGCTGGGCGTCTGGACCGCCGAGCAGTTCGACCCGTCGCTGGACTGGGGCAAGGTCGCAAAGCTGATGGAGATGTGGGGCGGCAAGGTGATCCTGAAGGGGGTCCTGGATGCCGAGGACGCCCGCATGGCCGCCAAGCTGGGGGCGGATGCCATCGTGGTGTCGAACCACGGCGGGCGCCAGCTGGACGGGGCGCTGAGCTCGATCCGGATGCTGCCGGAAATCCTGGATGCGGTGGGAAGTGATGTGGAGGTGCATCTGGACAGCGGCATCCGCTCCGGCCAGGACGTGCTGAAGGCGCTGGCGCTGGGCGCCAGGGGCACGATGATCGGCCGCGCCTTTGTCTACGGGCTTGGCGCCATGGGGCAGAAGGGCGTCACCGCGGCGCTGGAGGTGATCCAAAAGGAGCTGGATACCACCATGGCGCTGTGCGGCGAACGCTCGGTTGCTGACCTGGGCCGCCACAACCTGCTGGTGCCGCAGGATTTCGGCGGGTGCTGGCAAGCGTGAAGCCAGCGAAATAAAGACAAACGAACGGAGTTTTTGCTGTCAAAGCTTCCCGCAAGTGAGCAACCATGGGTTGTGTTAACTGGCATCGGGAGGATTTGATGCGGACGTTTTTAGCGACCTGCGCCATTGGCGCGGCAGCGATGGCGGCGCCTGCTGCGGCGCAGACGGTCTATGTCAACCAGGGCAGCGACTGGACCCCCAGCCTGCGCCAGCAGTTCTATACCCAGGACCAGGGTGCCCGCATCATGCCCATCAGCTGGATGCGGGCGCTGCAGCTGCCCGATGGCAGCGCGTTCCTGCACGATGCGCTGGCGCGCTACGGCTACCTGCCCATGGCCGGGCGCAGCGAGGCGGACCTGCCGGCGGGCTTCACCACCAATGGCAGCGGGGCGGACATGGCGGTGGGCATGACCTGTTCGGCCTGCCACACCCGCCAGATCGAGGTCAGCGGCACCGCCTACCGGATCGACGGCGGGCCGGGGATTGTCGATTTCCAGAGCTTCCTCAAGGATCTTGACGACGCGGTGCTGGCGGTGCTTGCCAATGAGGCGGCGTTTGACGGCTTTGCGGACAAGGTGCTGGGCAGCGGCGCCGGCGCATCGGAGCGCAAGGCGCTGAAAGCGGCGGTGGAGGTCTGGAGCAACCGCTTCCACACGCTGATCGACCGGTCGCTGCCGGACCCGGCCTGGGGGCCTGCGCGGCTGGACGCGGTGTCGATGATCTTCAACCGGCTGGCGGGGCTGGATCTTGGCGCCGAAGAGGATGATTTCCTGATCCCGGAAAACATCGCCGTGGCGGATGCGCCGACGCGCTATCCGTTCCTGTGGAATGCAGCGCGGCAGGATTTCACCCAATGGCCCGGATTTGCCGCCAACGGCAACGACCTGCTGGGGCTGTCGCGCAACCTCGGCGAGGTTTACGGCGTTTTTGCCGAGTTCCACCCGCAGCCGCAGTCCGGGCTGCTGTTCAACCGGGACTACATTGCCCGGAACTCGGCCAATTGGGAGGGGCTGAAGGAGCTGGAACAGTGGATCTGGGACATCGGCGCGCCGGAATGGCCGTGGGAGCTGGACCATGATCTGGCGGCGCAGGGCGAGGCGGTGTTCAACCGGCCCTCGGCGGAGGGCGGCTGCGTCGCCTGCCACGGCAAGAAGAAGGGCCAGTTCCGCTCGATCTTCCACACCACCTTTGAGACGCCGATCGTGGATGCAGGCACCGATACCCGCGAATGCGGGGTGCTGACGCGGACGGTGAAGACCGGTGTGCTTGAAGGCGCATCGATCCCGCTGACCGGCACCACGCTGGGCGCGGAGGCCAAGGCGTTCGATGTGCTGGCGGTGTCGGTGATCGGCGCCATCGTGCAGCACTCGCTGGGTGCCTTCGGCGAGGATTCCATCAAGACAGCGCAGGCGGCCGAGGCGACGCCGGGCAATGCCGACGACCGCGAAGCGCTGTCGCAGTTCGAGGATCTGCGCAAGGCCTTCCCGACCGGCGACAATGACGGCAGGCTGAAGGCCGCGGCCGGACCGGGCTGCAAGTACGAGGCCCGCGTGCTGGACGGGATCTGGGCCGCGGCGCCCTATCTGCATAACGGATCGGTGCCGACCCTGACCGACCTGCTGAAGCCCGCGGCCGAGCGTCCCGCGTCCTTCACCCCCGGTCCCAGCTACGATATCGAGGCGGTGGGCATGGCGGCGGAACAGACCGAGTTCAGCCATGTGATCGAGACCACCGGCTGCGATCAGCTTGATTCGGGCAACAGCCGCTGCGGCCATGAGTACGGCACCAGCCTGCCGGAGGCAGACAAAAAGGCGCTGCTGGAGTATCTGAAGTCGATCTGAGCACCGCAAAAGCGGCTGCAGCCCCTTGCGCAGAAGGGCTGCGGCTGCACAAAGCCCTTTCCAAAACACGGCATCCGGTCTATAGGCACGGCTTCACGCGGGGTGACAGCCTTGGAGGCACCCCGCCCTGGACATATTGGAGAATAGACATGGCAAAAGAGATTCCTGATCTCGTCGCCGAAGTACGTGCGGGGACGGGCAAGGGCGCCGCTCGCGCTGCGCGCCGCGCAGGCATGGTACCGGGCGTTGTTTACGGTGGCGACGTGGATCCCGTTGCGATCCAGATCCCGTTCAACGTTCTGCTGAAAAAGCTGAAGGCCGGCCAGTTCAAGTCCACCCTGTGGAACCTGAAGGTCGAAGGCCATGACGACGTGCGCGTGATCTGCCGCGACGTTCAGCGCGACGTGGTGAAGGACCTGCCGACCCACCTCGACCTGATGCGCCTGCGCCGCACCTCGAAGGTCAACCTGTTCATCCCGGTTGAGTTCATCAACGAGGAAGCAGCCCCCGGCATCAAGAAGGGCGGCATGCTGAACGTGACCCGTCCCGAGGTCGAGCTGGTTGTGACCGCCGGCGACATCCCCGAGAAGCTGGTTGTCGACATGGCCGGCCTGAACATCGGCGACGTTGTCACCATCTCGTCGATCGAACTGCCGGCCGGCGCCAAGCCGACCATCGACCGCGACTTCGTGATTGCCAACATCGCTTCCCCGGGCGGCCTGACCGCGTCGGATGACGAAGACGGTGAAGGCGAAGACGATGAAGCAGTGGAAACTGCAGAAGCATAAGACCTGCCCCTTGCGGGACGGTTGGCGGGCTCCCGTGCGGGGCCCGTTTTCTTTTGGGCGGCAGGCGGTCTGCACATGATTGACTTTCCGCCGCTCTGGTGCCCCATTTCCGTCTGAGGACAGGGGAGACGGGCATGGCCGATTACGATATTGCCATCGCGGGCGCAGGCATCGTCGGCATGAGCACCGCGCTATGGGCGCAGATGCGCGGGCATAAGGTGCTGCTGGCCGATCCGCAGGAGCCGGGATCCGGCACCAGCTTCGGCAATGCCTGCACTTTGGCGACCTATGCCTGCCTGCCGGTGAACGACCCGTCGGTGCTGGCCTCGCTGCCCAGTCTGATGTTCTCCAGGGACAGCCCGCTGTCGCTGTCTTATGGCCATGCGCTGCGCAATCCGCGCTGGATGCTGTCGTTCCTCGCCAATTGCCGCCCCGCGGCCTCGCGCCGCATCGCCGGGCATCTGGCGGATCTGCTGGCCCATGCCGATGCCGGGATCAACCCGCTGATCGAGGCCGCGGGCGCGCAGGATCTGGTGGTGGCGCGCGGCCAGCTGTCGGTCTGGTCCACGGCATCGGCGGCCAAGGCCGCCACCGCCGGTCTGGACCGCCGCCGCGCGCTGGGCGTGCCCTGGCGCGAGGTCGGCCCCGAGGAGGCGCGGGAGATGGAGCCGGGGCTGCGGCTGCCGGTCCGGCGGGCGGTGCACTTCCATGCCGCCCGGCACCTGCGCGATCCGCAGGAGTTCATTTCCCGGATGCACCAGGCGTTTGCGGATCTTGGCGGCACAACCCTGCGCGCGGCTGTTGATGCGGTAAAGGCCTCCGCCACCGGGGTGGAGCTGCGGGCGGAGGGCCAAAGCCTGACCGCGGACCGCGCGGTGATTGCCGGCGGCGCCTTTTCCGGGCGGATCAAGGGGGCAGGGACGGAACAGCTGCCCTTGGGGACCGAGCGCGGCTATCACCTGATGTTCCGGGAGGAGGCGCAGCGGGTGACGCGGCCGGTCGGCTGGTCGGAGGCCGGGTTCTATGCGGTGCCCCATGCAAAAGGCCTGCGGCTGACCGGCACGGTGGAGATCGCATCGCTGGAGGCCCCGGCAAACCGGCGCCGCCTGGCCTATATCGCCCGCAAGGGCGCGGAAATGCTGGGAGAGCTGCCGGAGCCGGACAGCGACTGGCTGGGCTTCCGCCCCACCATGCCCGACTCGCTGCCGGTGATCGGCCGCAGCCCGCAGTCGGACCGGCTGCTTTATGCTTTCGGGCACCAGCATCTGGGGCTGACGCTGGGCGGCATCACCGGGCGGCTGATTGCGGATCTGGCAGAGGACCGCCAGCCCAATATCGATCTGGCGCCCTTTGCGGCGGACCGGGGGTATGCCTGAGACAGCCGGCCTCTGGATTCCGCGGCCCAAATAGGGCATCACTCGGGGCTACGGAAACGCAAGCGGGCAGAGGCCATGAAACTCTTTGTGGGGCTGGGCAATCCCGGCCCGAAATACGAGCGCAACCGCCACAACATCGGCTTCATGGCGCTGGACGGGATCGCGTCGGATCACGGGTTCTCCCCCTGGAAGTCCAAATTCCAGGCGCTGATCAGCGAGGGGGTGCTGGGCGGTGAAAAGGTGCTGCTGCTGAAGCCGCAGACCTTCATGAACCTCTCCGGCCAGTCGGTCGGCGAGGCGATGCGGTTTTACAAGCTGACCCCTGCCGACGTCGTGGTGCTGCACGACGAGCTGGACCTGGCGCCGGGCAAGGCGCGCATGAAGCAGGGCGGCGGCCACGCGGGCCACAACGGCCTGCGCTCGATCCATTCGCATATCGGCGCCGACTACGGCCGGGTGCGGCTGGGCATCGGCCATCCCGGCCATAAGGACGCGGTGGCGGGCTATGTGCTGCGCGACTTCCCCAAGGCCGATGAAGGCTGGCTCGATGACCTGATGCGCGGCATCTCGGACGGGGCGGCGGAGCTGGCCCGCGGCGACGGCGGCAAGTTCATGAATGCGGTGGCCTTGAGGGTGGCGCCGCCGCGCAGTTCCGCCACCAAGCCCAAGCCGGAGGCGCCGAAAACAGCCAAGGCAGAGCCGGCGCCGGACAGCCGCTCGGCCCTGGAAAAGCTGATGGACAAGTTCAAATAGGCCGGGAGGCAGGCAGATGGTGAAACTGATTATCGACACCGATCCGGGCATCGACGATGCCATGGCGATCTTCTATGCCGCTGCGGCGCCGGACATCGAGCTGCTGGGGCTGACCACCATCTTCGGCAATGTGACCACCGCCACCGCCACCCGCAATGCGCTGCGGCTGCTGGAGGCCGCCGGGCTGGATGTGCCGGTCGCCGCCGGGGCCGCCAAGCCGCTGGTGCTGCCGCCGTTCAAGCCATCGGCCCATGTGCATGGGGAAGAGGGCTTTGGCGGCATCCCGGCCGCGGCCCCCCGCGGCGCACCGCTGGAGGAAGACGCCGCGGATTTCCTCTGCCGCATGGCGCGGGCGCACAAGGGCGAGCTGGTGGTCTGCCCGATCGGCCCCCTGACCAACATCGCGCAGGCGATCCGGCGCGACCCGGAGTTCCTCCAGAATGTGAAGTCCATCGTGGTCATGGGCGGCTCCCTGGAGGAAGGCGGCAACATCACGGAACATGCCGAGGCCAATATCTATCACGACCCCCACGCCGCGGACGTGGTCTGCCAGGGCGGCTCCAAGGTGGTGTTTGTGGGGCTGGACGTCACCCACCGCATTCTGTGCCGGCCGGAGGATTTCGAGGCGATGGCGTCCAAATCGCCGAAGCTGGGCGGGATGCTGCAGGAAATGTCGCATTTCTATATCAGGTTCTATCTGGAGGTCGCGGGCCTCAACGGCTGTTCGCTGCATGATCCGGCAGCGGTGATTGCCTGCACCCATCCGGAGCTGTTCGGGATGCGCGAGGTGCCGCTGGAAGTGTCCTGCGAGGGCGAGACCACCGGGGCTGTCCTGGCTGCGGCAGAGGGCACCCGCGCCCCGGTCAAGGTCTGCATGACGGTGGAGGCGGAGGCGGTGAAGGCGCTGTTCCTCAAACGCCTGGCGCTGCTGCCCTAGGGGGTTGGCACTGGTCGCGGCCGGGCACCTGCAGCCGGCATCGAGGGCGCTGGTTCGGATGGCACCGCGCTGCTGCGGGCGTGCCGGGCCAGGACCCGGGCGGCCGCCATTTTCAGACCCGCGGCCATAAAATCCCCGCCGTTTCATTCGGGCGGTGGCGGTGAATTCCCGAAGGCGTCAAATGAGGCGAGTTGATTTAACGCAATACTCCTTTTGCGGGATGAATCTGTTGACTGCCCAATTCTCAATATGTAGCCATTGGAGGGTGGGCCAGAGGAGCGTGGCATGATAAGTGTCCCTGTTGCATTTATTTTTTCTTTTGCATTGGCTGCAATTCTTGTCTGGATTGTAACGGATCACCGGCGGCGGGTCGGTTTTTTGCCGAAACTGACACTCAGCCTTCTGGCGCTGCAATCGGTGCTGATCGGGCTGCGCTGGACCTATGATTTCCGCGATTCATTGCTGATCCAAGCGACACTGGCCACGCTGATCCCGCCTCTGGTTCTGCTGAGCATGCGGCAGATGGTGTCAACGCAGGCTGCGAAGGAGCCGCTGGAACGTGTCCTGCTGTATTGCATACCGGCCTTGGTCGTACTGGTGTCGCCCTTGCTCAACCTGACTTTTGTGGATTGGATCATCGAAGCGGTCGTGATCGGTTTCGGGATCGCGCTTGTCTATCTGGGCATGTCGAAGGACATCGAATGGCGTGACCGGGTGCCTTTTGCAGGCGTGCTGGAGGCGAGCATCGCCTTTATCGTGTCGGGGTGCGCGCTGCTGATGTCGGCGCTGGTGGATGTGGCCGTCTACTATGATATCGCCCAGAACAGCGGCCAGATGGCAGCGCAGATCGTTGGCATCGCCAATCTGATCGTCTTGCTGTGCCTTGTGCTTGGGGTGCTGCTGCTGAACCGCCGCACCGATCCGGGCAGGCTGCAGGACACGCCTGCACCGGCCGGGCTGGAAGCGGACACTGCGGCGGAGCCCGAAGACGCCGAGGAATTGCAGCAGGCGCGGGCGGCGCTGCTGGAAAAGATGGATGCGGTGATTGCCGAACGGAAGCTCTACCGCGATCCCGACCTGAGCCTGGACCGCCTCTCGCGCAAGCTGATGATCCCGTCGCGGCAGATTTCCTTGGCCGTCAACAGCCAGCGCGCCATGAATGTCTCGCAGTATATCAACCTGTTCCGGGTCGCCGAGGCCGCCTATCTTGTCAAAGCGGAAAAATGCTCGATCACGGAAGTGATCTATGAGGTCGGTTTCAACACCAAGTCCAATTTCAACAGGGAATTCAAGCGTATCGTCGGTGTCAGCCCGAGCGAATGGCGCAAAGGCCATGACAGCGGCGGCAATTCGCCCCTGGAGAAATTCCAGGAAGACGTTTCGACCGATCTGGCCTGGGAGCCGGTGCAGGCACTGGCCGAAAGCGCCTGACCGGGGTGTTTCAGCCTGCCGGGACCGGCGGAACAGGGGCGGCAGAGGATTCCGCTGAATAGACAAACGGGCGCCGGGAGGACAATTCGGTCACAAACCGGCGCCGGTCCAGCTTGCAGTTCGCATTGATCTGGAAGGCATCGGTGCCAAACCAGAAACGCGGCACCATATAGGCAGGCAACTGCCGGGACAATTGCTGCGCCGCGCTGCGGAGCGCGTCCGGCGCGGAGCCGCCCAGCACAAAGGCGCGCAGGCCGCGCTTTGCCGGATGCAGGTCAACCACTGCCTCCTCGATGCCTGCAACCGATTGCAGGGCGGTTTCGACATCGGCCAGGTTGATGCGGTGGCCGTGGAGCTTGATTTCCCGGTCCTTGCGGCCTTCGAAATACCAAAGATCACCCATCTTCCGGGCCCAGTCCCCGGTGCGGTAGGAGCTGCTGCCGGGAAAGGCGAGGGCCTGTCTGTCCGGATCGCCCAGATAGCCCAGACCAACCGAGCGCCCGGTGATCGTCAGCTCGCCCGGGCCCGCGCCGCCGCCGGCGGCAGTTGCCAGCCGGGTTCCCCTGCGCGCCCGCCCGATCGGCAGCGGCTGCGGTGCCTCCAGATGGGCCCGGCAGATCTCGACGGAGGTCACTGCAACAGTGCATTCGGTGGGGCCGTAGGTGTTGAAGATGCGCAGGCCCGGGAACCGGTCCCACAGGGTCTCAACCAGCGATTTCGACAGCACCTCGCCGCAGAAGACCATGGATTTCAGATCCGGGAGCGCTGCCGCATTGAATGCCTTGTCGCGCGTCCAATGCAGCGCCAGCGCCGGGGTCGACACCCATGTGCCGAGCCGGTGGTTCCGGTAGCGTTCGATCAGCATTGCGGTGTTGAACAGATCCCGGTGGTCCAGCGCGCTGATGGGGCGGAGGCTGAGCCAGGAGAACCAGAATTCGAACAGCGACACATCAAAGCAGTGGCGCACGTTGCCGCTGATGCAGCGGGCCGGGTCCATCCCGGCAAGCAGGTCCTGCGCCCAGTCCACGAAATCCGCCAGATTGGCGTAAGACACGGCAATGCCCTTGGGCCGGCCTGTGGTGCCGGAAGAAAACAGCACATAGGCGGCGGCGCCGTCCGCGGCCTCCGGGGGCAGGGCTGCCGCGGCCCCGGACACGCCGTGATCCGCCGCCGCGCTGCCCCGGCTGCAGCCCTGTTCGGACACCGGCCAGGCCGGGACGCCGGCAAGCTCATCTCCCGCATGCCGGGGGCAGGCGATCAGGGCAAGCCCCGCGCCGCAGGTGCGGGCAATCTGCCGGATCCGCTCCGGGCTGGTGCCGGTTTCCACCGGAACCGCGGCGCGGCCCGACAGCAGAGCCGCCCAATAGGCGATCAGAAAGCGGCGGTGCTTGTGGCCGTAGATCAGAACCGGGCCGCGTCCGGCGGCGGCAAGCTGCGCCGAAAGCGCCAAGGCGGCGGCATGCAAGGCCTTGAAGCTGAGGTCGCCGTCGGTATGCAGGTAGGCCGGCGCGCCGGTTTCCGCAAACCGGCTGAACACCCGGCGCAGCGCGGCATGCGCGCCTGCGGCCCCTGCAGCGCTCATACGGCATCCTCTAGCGCCGACAAGCGCCGGGCCACGAAGTCCGACAGTTTGCGGGGGGATTCGAAATCTTCCGGCGCAAGACGCGCCGCACCCAGGGTGAAACCCGGAATGGTTTCTTCGAGGATCAGAAACAGCTCGATGAAGCTGCCGCTGTCGAATCCCAGATCCGCCTCGAACCGGGTCTCCGGGGTGATGCTGCCGGGGGTTTGGGTTTCGTCAATTTCGCAGATCGCTGCGATGATCTCATTAATGTGTCCGGTCATTGGATTCTCCTGAAACGGGCGTTGCGGGGCAGCGCGAAGCCTGTGCCGTGCGCGGGCACGTCCCAAATCCACCATGCCGGACCCTGCCGGGGCGACCTTGATACGCGGCGCCAGTGCCTTGATCGTGTCTTAGGCCCTGATCGGACCGATTGGACCTGCGGGCGGGGCCGCTTTGCGGCGCAATGGCAAGGGCCGGAAAGTTTTGTTTGGAGAGTAACAGGTTATCCTGCGCCGCCGCAGCCTCCGGGACGGGCGGATCAGCGTGCTCCGCAGGCCCGGGGTGCCATTTCACGTTCTAGGACCCTGCGCAGGTGCTTCGAGGACGCGGGCGGCGGTCCGAACGGTCATGGTCGGGCCATGATGACAGAGCAAACCAAAAACATCACCCAAATGACCGAGATGGCCGCACAGCTCAGGTCCCTGTCCCTGGACCCG
This sequence comes from Leisingera thetidis, assembly GCF_025857195.1. Lineage (NCBI taxonomy): Bacteria > Pseudomonadati > Pseudomonadota > Alphaproteobacteria > Rhodobacterales > Roseobacteraceae > Leisingera > Leisingera thetidis. The sequence goes on from NZ_CP109787.1 coordinate 472,160, forward strand.
GACAAGGAACCCGCCGCCGCGGCGGCCCGTGACGGAAGCGGCGATGCAGAAGGCGGCGGTCGGCCGCACGCGCGCCGCTGGCGCTGGGCTGCCGCAGCGGTTCTGGGGCTCGCCGGCGCTGCTGGCGGGCTCCTGGCCTCTGACATCGGCCCGGGCCGGGTGCTGGCGCGGTTCCTGCCCTCGGCGGATGCGCCGCAGGTGGTGTCCGGGCAGCCCGCCGCCGCGCCGGCGGCCGGCCCCGCGCCCGCCGCCATGCCTGCCGCCGTTCCTGCCGCAGCGGCGCCGGCGGTTCCGGTTCGGCGGCAGATCATCGGCTCCGGCTACAGCCGTGCCGAGATGGACGTGGTGCTCAGCGCGCCCCTGCCCGGGCGCATCCTTGCGGTCGACACGGCAGAGGGGGATCAGGTCAGTGCGGGCACCCCGCTGCTGCGGATGGAGGACCGGGCCGCGCAGGAGGCGCTGGAACGGGCGCTGCTGGATCTGAAGCAGGCGCAGCTGGCAGCCAAGGCCGCTGATCTCAGCCTGCGTCAGCTGCAGGAAGACCAGGCGCGGCTGCAAAAGCTGGCGGACCGCGGCGCGGCGCCGGTCGTGCAGCTGCGCACCACGGCACATGAAGTCTCTGCCGCGGTGCTGGATCAGGAGATCGCGGACCTGGCCGTGCAATCGGCCGAGGCCGCCCTGCGGGCGGCGCGTGCCGATCTGGCGGATTATGTGCTTTCCGCCCCGTTTTCCGGCACCGTTGCCGCGCTCAGCGCCCAGCCCGGCATGGTCGCCGAAGGCGAGCAGCATGACGCCCTGCTGCGGCTCTTCAATCCGTCGAGCCTGGTCGTCGATGTCGACATCGCCGAGCGCAGCCTGAGCCAGATCCACGACGGGCAGGCTGCCGAAGTGGTGTTTGATGCCTGGCCGGACCAGAGCTTTGCCGGCCATGTCAGCGCAATCACCCCGATACTGTCGCGCGAGCGGGGCACCCTGCGGGTGGTGATTGCACTGGACAGGATTCCGCCGGAGCTGCGCCCCAACATGGCGGCGCGCGCCATCCTGCGCATTGCCGGGCCGGGCGATGAGCCAACCAACCAGATTGACGAGAAACAAGGGTGACAATGATGTCTGATCTTAATGATTTCCAGCCGTTCATCTCGATGACGGGCATTCGCAAGAGCTATGGCAAGGGCGGCCAGCGCGTCGCCATTTTCGAAGACCTCGACCTGGAAATTGCCAAGGGCGATTTTGTTGCAGTGATGGGGCCGTCCGGCTCCGGAAAATCCACGATGCTCAACATGCTGGGCGGGATCGACCGCCCCGACGGCGGCCGGCTGTGCATCGGCCAGGCACGGCTGGACAGCATGTCCGAAGCGGCGCTGACCCACTGGCGCGGCACCCATGTCGGCATCGTGTTCCAGTTCTACAACCTGCTGCCGATGCTGACAGCCGCGCAGAACATCGAACTGCCGCTGCTGCTGAAGGACCTGGGGCGCACCGCGCGCCGGAGCCGGATCGAGACGGTCATGCGGCTGGTCGGCATCAGCGAGCGCAGCGCGCATCTGCCGTCGCAGCTCTCCGGCGGCCAGCAGCAGCGGGTCGGAATTGCCCGGGCGCTGGTGTCGGACCCGCAGCTGCTGCTGTGCGACGAACCCACCGGGGACCTTGACCGCAAATCGGCGACCGAGATCATGGAAATGCTGCGCTTCCTGAACAAGGAGCTGGGCAAGACCATCGTCATGGTCACCCATGATCCCGAGGCGGCAACTTATGCCGGCCGGACCCTGCACCTGAACAAGGGGCATTTCGAAGAACAGGGGCTGGCGGCATGACCTTTTCCGGACTCGCCTATAAAAACGCCTGGCGCAAACCGGGGCGGACGATCCTGCTTCTGGTTTCGGTGGCGATTGCCTTTGTGATCTTTGTCGTGCTGCAGGCGTTTCTGGCCGGGGCGATGGGCAGCAGCAGCGCGCCGGACCGGCTGGTCGTGGTCAACCAGGCCAGTGCGGCGCAAAGCCTGCCGTACCGGTATCTGGCGCAGCTTGATACCTTGGACGGGGTGGCCAAGGTCGCCTTTACGGCCCGGATGCGGGGCTTTGTGGAGACCGAAAACAACATCGCGGTTGTGACCGCCGTCGACCCGGAGCGCAGCCGGCAGGTGTTTGGAACCGAGCTGGGCCTCACCGCCCCCCTGGTCGCCGCGCTGCAGCAGGACCGCCAGCGCATTCTGGTCGGCCGGATGCTGGCGCGCGCCATGGGCTGGAGCGTCGGCGACCGGGTTGCGGTCACCGCTTTCCGCGACGCGCAGGCGGATGGCAGCCGCGACTGGAGCTTTGAGGTCGCAGGGATCTTCCAGGGCGAAAGCGCCAATGTGGATACCTATTTCGCCATCATGCAGTACGACTACTTCAACGCCGCGCGCGGCAGCGGCCGGGATCAGGTGAACAATTTCATCGTGGTTGCCGACACCGGCGTGTCCTCCCAGGCGCTGGCGCCGAAGATCGACGCCTTGTTTGCCAATTCGCCCAGCCCGACCCGGACGCAGGCGGAAAAGCAGTTCCTGCAGGGCTTCATGCGCCAGATCGCGGATCTGAAGACGGTCGTGGGCATGGTGGTGAGCGCAGCACTGGTCACGATCCTGATGATCGTGGTCAATACCATGGCCTTTGCGGTGCGCGAGCGGACATTCGAAATCGGTGTGCTCAAGTCCATCGGAGTATCCGGCCGCCGCATCATGACGATGATCCTTTTCGAGAGCGTGTTTGTCTTTCTCATCGGGGGCGCCATCGGCAGCGCACTGGGCTGGCTGGTCTGTCTGCTGGCGGATCCGTCGATCGGCCTGGCCTTCACTCCTGTTGTTGCGCTGCAGGCAGCGCTGCTGGTGCTGGCGCTGGGCCTGATCAGCGGCCTGATCCCCGCAGTTAATGCCATGCGTCTGCCCATCGTGCAGACCTTCCAAGCGAGGTAATTCCGATGGCGTCCAAATTCCATCAGTCCAGCGTTGTCGTCAAAGCCAATATCAAGAGCCTGTACCGCCGCCTGTGGATCTCCGTCTCGATGGTTGTTTCCATTGCGCTGGTGGTGGTGGTGCTGATCGGGTTTCTGGCCATGGCCCGCGGTTTCGAAACCGCCCTGGAAAGCGCCGGCAGCGACAAGGTCGCCGTGGTGCTGGCCGGCGGCACCCGGGACGAGAAAGGGTCGGACATCCCGTCGGCGGTCCTGCACCAGCTGGCCGCGGCGCCGGCCGGTCTGGGCATTGCCGAAGCCGGCGGTGCGGCGATGATCTCCCGCGAGCTGGTGGTGGCGGTCGACGCACCGCTGAAATCGAGCGGCGAGATGCAGACACTGAGCCTGCGCGGCATGGATCCCGCCGGCGCAACCCTGCGGCCGAACGTGCAGCTCAGCGCCGGCCGGATGGCGCAGCCGGGCAGCGCCGAGCTGGTGGTGGGTGCTGAAATCGCAGACCGCTACATGGGTTTCGGCCTTGGCGAAACCGTTTCCTTCGGCACCACCCGCTGGACGGTTGTGGGCCGGTTCGACGCCGGCGGCAGCGCCTTCGGCTCGGAAATCTGGGCCGATCTTTCCGCAGTGCAGGCGCTGTTCAAGAAAGAGGGCGACGTGCAATCCCTGCGCATCGGTCTCAGCCAGGGTGCCGATGAAACCGCCTTGGCCGCCTACCTGCAAAGCGCGGTGGCCACGCCTGTGGCCGTCGTCACCGAGAAACAGTATTTCTCGGCGCAGTCGCAGCGGATGAGCCGCCTGATCCGCCTGTTCGGCTGGCCGATTGCAATTGTGATGGCGATTGGCGCCACGGCGGGCGCGCTCAACACGATGCTGAGTTCCGTCTCCGACCGCGCCGTTGAAATTGCGACGCTGCGGGCCATCGGCTTCAGCGCTGCGGCAGCCTTCACCGGCACCTGGGCAGAGGCGCTGCTGCTGACCCTGGCCGGGGCGGCGGCCGGCGTGGCGGTTTCGCTGGTTGTCTTTACCGGGTTCACGGCATCGACGCAGGCAGGCGGCGGCCAGATCGCCTTCGACCTGCAGGTGACCGCGCAGATTGTTGCCCAGGCCGGCGGGCTGGCGCTGATCATCGGTCTGTTCGGCGGCGCATTGCCAGCGCTGAAGGCAGCCCGGATGCCGCTGATGCAGGCGATGCGCTCGGTGTCCTGACACCCGCACGGAAGCCCGCAAGCACAGCTGACACCCCGGGGGCGCTCCGCCCCCGGCCGGCCCCCCTCACACCACCCCCCCGAACACGGAGAAAACAAATGACCGACCTTCTTGCGAAAATTCAGGATGTATTGTGCCAGGTTACCGGTGAAAACATGGACGCGGTCACTGCCAGCACCGATCTGGAAAATGATCTGGACCTCGATTCCATCCTGTTTGTGCAATTCCTGCTGGCGCTGGAAGACGTCGTGCCGGGGCTGGAATTCAGCCAGGAGACCCTCGCCGAAGCCAATTTCACCACCATTGGCTGCCTGGCCGGTTTCATCGCTGAAAACAGCGATGGCGCGGCGGCGGCCTGAGGCGGTCCAATGGCGCTTGACCTTTCCGCTTCAGCCAAAATCATCCAACCGGCCCAATCGGGCCGCGCGGGCTCCCTGGCGGCGGCCCTGGCTGCGCTGGGCCAGGCGGCTTACGGCCTGGACGGATGCCCGGCCTGCCAGGGCGCGGCCATCTGCGCGCCGGGGCTGCCGGTGCTTGGCGCCGATGCCCGCCCGGTCGCACCGGCGGCACTGGCAGCGGTTGCCGATCCGGTCCTCGATGCGCTGCACCTGCAGCTTGTTCAGGTCGATGGCACCTGCGCCGCCGCCGAGGATGTGGCGGTTCCCGCCCTCATGCTGCGGGCGGGCCTGCTGGGGCGGATTCTCGATCTGGCCCATGCCCATTTGAAGGGCCGGGCAAGCATGGGCCGGAAAACCCTGTCCCACCAGCTGGTCAAGGTCGGGTTCGCCGATGCCTATGGCACGCTGCGCCTGATCAGCGAAACCGCGCAATTGCGCGCGGAAAGCGGCGACATGGCGGGGCTGGCCGAGGACCACGCCCGTCTGACCGCCGCCACGATCGAGGCCGAAAAGCTGATGGGCGGCCACGGGTATCTGATCGGGGGCACCCATCCGATCGGGTATCTCTCGATGCTGCTGCACGTCATTTACGGTCCGCGGCAATGAGCGTGGAAACCCACCCGCAGCTGCTGGCACGGGTCCGCGAGGAATTCGCTGCGCTGCATGTGCCGGGCCGTGCCATCGGGCAGGCGATTTCCGAGGATCCGGACGCCACAAGGACGCTGTCCGGCCTGCCTTGCATTACCCGCATCAGCCGGCTGGGCCTGGCTGCCGATGACAGTATGGCAGAGCGTGTTGCCATCTATGAAACGCTAGGCCATGCCGACCCGAACCTGGCCGCCGCGGTGCCGGGTCCGGTGATGACAGGGTTTGTGCTGCACGCGCTGGCGGACCGGTCTCAGCTTTCCGCCTGTCAGGATCTGTTTGCCGCCGCGCCCAGCTGGAGCTGCTTTGCGCTGACCGAACGCAATTGCGGCACGGACGCGACGGCGCTGGAGACCACCGCGGTTGCCGTTGACGGCGGCTGGAAGCTGGACGGGCACAAATATATGGTCGGGCAGGGGGTTGTAGCGGACTACATCGTGGTGTTTGCCCGCACCGGACCAGGCCCGCTCGGGGTGGAGGCCTTTGGCTTCTGCCCCACGGCCCAGCCCGGATTTTCCGCCAGCCGCCTGCCGCTGACCGGGCTGGCCGGAACCAATCTGTCGCAGATTTCGCTGCAGGGCGTCCTGCTGCCTGACAGCGCCCGGCTGGGGGCGCATTTGAAGCCGTCGGAACGGGCGCGGCGCTCTGTTTCGGCAACGCTGGATGCGATGCGCCCCTGCCTGGGGGCGGTGGCCCTTGGCCACGGGCGGGCGGTTCTGGAACGCGCCGAGGCGGAACAGCTTGTCAGCCGTGAATGGGCCGCACCGTACAAGCTGCGGCTGGCTGCGCTGCTGAACTGGGCCCTGCGCATTGCTGCGGCCAGGGATGCGGGCACCGTCCTGGCCCGCGAGGCCGGGCTGATGAAGCAGTCCGCAACCGCTGCAGCAGAAGCACTTGTCAGCGCGCTCTGGGCACGGCTGACACCGGAGGCCCTGGTGAGCCGCCCCTGGCTGCGCCGCGCCTGGCGGGATGCGGGCGCCTTTGAATACATGGAGGGCCTGTCCGCCATCCACCGGGTCAACGCGGCCGGCGAGTTTCGCGCAAGTGGCAGGCCGGCCGGTGTTTGAAATGTCCGGCATTTCCGATTTGGCGGTCTGCCGCGTGCAGGACGTTCACCGCCCTTGGGCGGACCATCCGCTGCAGGACGCTGGCGGCGCGCCGGCCATCGAGGCCTGGCGGCAGCATCACGCGCAGGGGGCAGGGGCGCTGACCCGCATGCCGCAGGGGCAACCGTTTGAACCGGCCTTCCTGCAGGCGCTGCAGCGGTCGCTGGCGCCGCTTGCGGACACGCGGGTGGCGCTGATCTACATCACCGTCGGCCACCAGCCGGAGTACCGCAGCCCGGTCCTGCCGCATCTGCTGGGGCCGCTGCCCGAATTCAGCAGCGTCTTTGCACTGCGCGACAGCCCGGAGGCCATCGAGCCGGTGGTGCCGGCCCTGCTCCGGTCCCTGCTGCAGGACGGGCAGGCCTGCCTGCTGGTCCGCGACCGGTCCCGCCGGCTGATCGCGGCGACCGCCGGGAACCGGCCCGCCGGTGAAGTGCGCTTTCAAATTTTCACACCTGTTCCCCGTAAAGGAGCCGACGCATGACCGCCCTAGACACATCCTTTGAAAGCGGCGCCAGCGACGCGCAGGCCGCCCCGCGTTTCATGGCGACCGTCTCCCGGCTCGCCGCCATGAGCTGGCCCATCATGCTGGGCGCCGCCGTCATGGCGCTGCTGCATACGGGCCAGGCCGGGCTGCTCGGCAACATCGAAGACCGGCAGCCGCTGTATCTGCTGTCGATGCTGCAGCCCTGGTATCTGCTGTTCTTTGCATTTCTCGAGGCGCTGGCGATTACCGGGCAGGTGTTTTCAGCCAAATCCAAGTCGCTGTGGCCCAGGGGCGGGCTGAAAGTCTCGGTTCCGGTGCTGTCCGTATTGGCGCTGGCGGTCCTTGCCGCGCTGCTGGGGCTGGTTGAGCTGGGCCAGGGGCTGCTGGTGTCCCGCTTTGCGCTGCTGGACGAAGCCGCCTTTGCGGTGCTGCCGCAGTACCTGCTGAGCCTGGCGCCTTTTCTGCTGTTTGAAATTCTGAACGGGTCGCTGCGCGGCCAGGGCCGCACCCTGCCGGGCTTTGCGGTGCTGGCCGCTGCCGTCGTGATCAACCTGGCAACCGCATGGTACCTGCTGAACGAACAGGGGCTGGGGATCGAAGCGCTGTTTGCCGCCAATCTTGTGTCCGGCGCCGTGGCGGCGGTGCTGATTGCAGGCGTTTTCCTGCTGCAGATGCGCGGCGCCGGGCCGGCCCCGCTGGTGCCCAGCGTGATCCGCACCGCGACCCTGCTTGCGGTTGTCGGCGCGCCGGTGTTCTTTTCCATGATCGTGTCGTTCTTCAGCTCTGCCGTCCTGTTCGACCGGATGGCCGAGTTCGGCCAGGAACAGGCGGCGGGGTTCCTGCTGTCGGTGCGCTTCCGGTTCTTCCTGCTGATCCCGGCCACCGCTCTGGCCACCGCGCTGGCGGTGATGGTCAACCAGGCCGAAACCGAGTCCCCGGCGCGGCGCAGCCTGCTGCTGAGCCAGGGCTGCATGGCGGTTCTGGCGATCTATGGCGCGCTGGTGGCCGGGCTTTATGCAGCCTACCCGCCGCTGGTGGCGCTGATGGCCGAGGCGCCCGAAATCCGCCAGGCCGCAAACGGCATGCTGCGCCTGCTGCTGCCGACCTATCTGCTGGTTGCCTTTGTCGTCTTTGCCCATGTGATCCTGGAAAACCTTGGCCGCGGACCCCGGGTGCTGGCCTGGAGCCTGCTGCTGGAGACGGCAACCGTCTACGCGCTGTGGACCTATGGCACGGACATCGCGGCGGCGCTGCACATCCTGATCGCCTCGGCGGTGGTCTATGGGACGGTCTTTGCCCTGGAATTTGCGCTGCTGGTCCGGGTGCAGGCCCGCACGCCGGCGCATGACGGCGCCGGGGCCGCACAGGCATGAAGGGCCGGCGGCAGGCCAATGGCGCGGACGGGCTGGCTATTCGCGCCATGGCCGCCGCGGTGCCGGACAAGGTGCAGACCGTGGCGCAGGCGTCGGGCGATCTGGGGCTGAATGCGATGCAGGTCAAGATGTTCAGCCGGCTTTACGGCTTGAACCGGCTGCCCTTCGACCCGGAGCAGAGCCTCGGCGGGCTGCTGCAGGCCGCTTTGGACGCACTGGCCGCCAAGGCGCCGGACGATGTGGCCAACGCACGGTATGTCCTGCATTGCCACACCATCCCGATGGTGCGCCCGCCTGCAGACGGGCTCGGCCTGAACCTGGAGGCGGCAGAAGACATCAGCGTCACCATGGCCCATTGCGCCTCCGGCCTGGTGGCTCTGGACATGCTGCAGACCCTGCTGGCGCCCGGCGAAACCGCGGTGGTGCTGGTGGGCGAGAAAGCCTTTCACCCGCGGGTGCGCGTCATCAGGGACAATACGCTGATGTCGGATGGCGTGGCGGCGCTGCTGGTCGGCAAGGGGAGCGGGCGCTGGCAGGTGCTGGGCACCCATTCCACCCATGACGGGGCTTATGCGCTGTCGCGCGGCCATCCGCGGGAGGAACCCGGCCTGACGGCCGATTACGTCGGTTTTGTCGTCAGCCACATCCACAGCGCGCTGCAGCGGTTCGGCTGCAGCGTGGCGGCACTGCGCATGATCCTTCCGCACAACGTGAACATGATTTCCTGGCAGGCCATCGCCAAGGCATTGGGGGTGCCCAATGCGGCGGTCTACACCCGCAACATTCCCCGCTTCGGCCATTGTTTCGGCGCCGATCCGTTTCTGAACCTGATGGATGCGGATGCAGACGGACAGTTGGCCCCGGGGGACAAGGCGCTGTGCGTCAGCGTCGGCATGGGGATGACCGCCGCCTCCAGCCTGATCGAAATACCGCCACTCACCCCTGCCGCTTCGCCATTGAACACGACCATCTGAGGGAGCCTGAAATGCCACTGACCGATGACCAGCTGACCGCAATCGCCGCCCGGGTGCCGACACCGTTCTTCGCCTACGACCAGCAGGGGCTGCGGGACAGGTTTCACAGTCTCAAACGCCACTTGCCGGAGGGGGCGGATGTCTACTACTCGCTGAAATCCAACCCCTGCAAGGCGGTTGTTGCGACGCTGGCGGCGCAAGGGGCGGGATGCGAAGTCTGCTCGCGCGCGGAACTGGAAACCGCCGTGACCGCCGGCGGCAACCGCCGCAGGATCATTTTCGTGGGCCCGGCAAAAAGCGCGGCGGATATCGGCCGTGCCATGGATCTGGGCATCAAGGCGATCATCGCCGAGAGCCTGGACGAGCTGCGCCTGATTGCGGAGATTGCCAGCGCGCGCAATATCGTGCAGCCGGTCGGGCTGCGCATCAATCCCGAGTTCCGCTCCGCCGCGGTGCGCATCAAGATGACCGGCATTGCCAGCCAGTTCGGCATCGACGAGGCCGAACTGCGGCCGGCCCTGGATTTCGCCGCTTCGGACCCGCATGTGGTCCCGGTGGGAATCCACGTGTATCTGGGCAGCCGGATCCTGGATGAAGAGGCCATTTTCGACAACACCCGGAATATCCTGGGCCTGGCGGACCGCGTCGCGGCCCATCTTGGGCGGCCGCTGTCCTTTGTCGATGTCGGCGGCGGGTTCGGCCTTGCCTATTTCGACAAGGAACGGGATCTGGATCCGGATGTCCTGGGGCGCGGGCTGGCGGATGCGGTTGCCGGCTTCCGCCGGAAGCACCGCCGGACACGTGTGGTGATTGAGCTCGGCCGCTACCTGGTGGCAGAGGCCGGCGTCATGGTTGCCTCTGTGCGCTATGTGAAGCACAGCAAAGGCAGGCGTTTTGCCATCTGCGACGGCGGCTCCAACATTTTTGCCGCGGCGGCGGGCTATGGCTCCGCCTTCCGCAAGAACTGGCGGCTGCGCCGTATCGGCACAGCCCCGTCGCAGGAGGTGGTGCCGCATATGCTGACCGGCCCCTTGTGCACGCCCTCCGACACGATCGGCGACCAGGTCCCGCTGCCTGCGCTGGCGGCGGGCGACCGGATCTGTTTCGAACGTGCCGGAGCCTACGGCCCGTCGGCTTCGCCGACCGGGTTTCTCAGTTTCGGCCACCCGGCAGAGGTGATGGTGACCGATCAGGGCCCGGTGCTGGTGCGCCATGCGGATCCGGTGGACCGCGAAATCCCGCAGCAGACCTGGGAGCCCCTGATGGCGCAGCAGCCGGAAAAGGATCCCGCCCATGCCTGATGCGCAGCTCCGGCAGCTGGACAGTCTGAACGATCTGCTGCCGGCGCTGGCCGCGGCAGCGGATGAAATGGAAACCAACCCCGAAGCCTGGCGCCAGGTCTGGAAGGATCCGCGCATGCGGGCGGTTTCCTTTGCCGGCGTCCCCGAGGGCATCAATCCTTACCCGTTCCGCGAGGCCGGCCTCGGCCCGGACTGCGGCCACGCGCTGCATCTGGCGCTGGTAGAGCGGCTGTCGCGCGGTGCCGCCAGCGCCATGATGGCCCTGCCTGCCTCGGCCCTGTCCACCCGGGCGGTGCTGCGGCTGGGCACTGCCGAACAGATCACGCATTTCTTCCAGCCTTTTGCGGAGGGCGAGGCCTGGACGTTCTTCGGGGTCACGGAACCGGCGGTTGGCTCGGATGCGGGCCAGGTGCGCAGCGTCCTGCAGCCGCATGGGGCCGGCTGGCGGCTCAGCGGCTGCAAGACCCTGATCGGCGGCGCCACCCTGGCGCGGCGCGGGCTGGTGCTGGCCCGGGAGCAGCAGACGGGCGTCCTGCGCCTGGTGATGATTGCGCAGGCGGCGGACGGGACCCGGTTCCGGGCAAGGAAACTGGCGGCCGCAGGGCTGATGGGGGCCGGGATTTCCGAGCTGCAGTTCGACGGGTTCGAGGCCGGGCCCGGCGATATCCTCGCGGCCGGGGACAGGCGGCCGGTGATGCTGACGCTCAGCGATGTGTTCGAAAAGCACCGGCCGATGGTGGGGGCCATGGCGCTTGGCACCGGCCGCGCCATGCTGGACCGGTTGCAGCAGCACCGGCTGCTGCAGGGGTTCGACGATCTGGTCCGGGACCATGCGGCCCTGCTGGGGCGCATGATCCGGCTGGGGCGGCAGGCCGATCACGGGCCGCTGCCCATTCACGCCGTCAGCCAGTTCAAACGGCAGGCCACCGCGCTGGCGGATGCCATCCGCCTGCGCATTGCCCGGCGGGCGCCGGACCTGATTCTGCAGGACCCGCGCAGCCGCCGGCTGTGGCGCGATGCAGCCGCGTTTGAATACATGGAAGGCACCTCTGCCATCCACCGCCTCAATGCCTACCGTGACTATCTATCCGGAGATGTGCTGAATGACCTTGCAGTTTGATCCCGCAAAGCTTGTCTGGGACCGTTTCGGCGGGTTGGAGACCCCCGATCCGGCCTGGCAGGATGATGCCGGTTTCTGGGAGGGCTTCAACGCCGCCTTCTTCGCCGCCAACGGCCGCAGCTATGACCCTCAGCGCGACAGCAATGTCGCCCGATGGGCAACGGCAGAGGACCGCGCGTCGTTTACCGACATGGTGGCGGCCCTGGCGCCGCGGCTTGCGCAGGCGGATCTGGATCAGGTGGATATGGTCATTCTGGCCCATTGGCTGCCGGATCTGCATCTCGGCAGCTCGGTGACGAATTTCGCAATGCACCATCTGGGCCTGCAAGACTGCACTGGCTTCGCGATTTCCGACCGGGGGCTGTCGGCGCCGCTCTTTGCGTTTGATTTTGCTGCCAAGGCCCTGGCCTGCGGGCGCTGCCGCAAGGTGCTGCTGCTGGTGATGGACCAAAAGAACATGCTGTACCGGGATCCGATGATCGCGGAGCTGAAGCCGGAGAACGCAGCCGCCGCGATGGTGCTTGGGGCAGGAGGCTCCGGCCTGACCTACCGCGGCTACGCCCGCCGCCGCCATGTCGGCCGCGGCGGGCTGACCGCGGCCCTGGCGGAAATCCGTGCCGGGTTCGGCCTGTCCCGCGACGCGGTCCTGATCGGGCCGCCCGGCCTGCCCGGGGCAGTTCCGGTGGAGCCCAGCCTGGTCTGCGCGGCGCCTTTCGTGGCGCTGTCCCAGCTGAACCCCGGACGGGATGTGCTGCTGGCGACATGGCAGTTCGGCGGGCTGAGCGTGCTGGGTTTTGCCGGCCGGGAGGCAGGCGATGCGGCTTGAGGCGCTGGAAACCCTGATCCCCGAAGCCCGGGCCGGCACCGCTGACATCATCCGGAGTGCAGGCGGCAAGGCCGAGGAAATCAAGCTGTTCACGGCCTTGTTCGGCATGCACCAAGTGGCAGTGGCTGACCCGGACACCGGAGTGGACGGCTATTTGCAGACCCTGCTGAGCCGCTTGCCTGCAGCGCCGGTGTGCAGCGGCGCGCAGATCCTGCTGCACGCCCATTCCCTGCCGATGCCGCACGCGCGCAGGCTGCAACTGCAGCCGCTGCGCCGGCATCCGGTGCTGCGCCGCCTGACAGCGGTCTGCGATATCGATCAGTTCAACTGCGCGGGCATGTTCCATGCCTTGCAGATGGCGCAACGGCTGCTCGGCGCGGGCGCTGCCGGCGAGGTGTTCGTATTTGCCGGGGATTGCTTGTCGGACTGGCCGCTGGCGGCCCGCTATGTGCCGTCCTGCACGGTGCTTGGCGACGGCTATGCGCTGCTGCGCCTCACCGCGCGCGACGGCGGGGTGCAGATCGGGCCGGTTGCAACCCGGCATTTTCCCGGTTTCGAAGGCGGTCTCGACGGGGGCGCCGCCCAGATGGAGCGCTATAACCGCGCCCATCTGGAAATCATCTCGGACAGTCTTGCGCGCATCGGCCATGATCCGCAGGCCGCGATGCTGTTCCCCCACAACATCAACGGTCTGGCCTGGCGCCTTTACTGCCGCCAGCACAATCAGAATGCGGCGCAGGTCCATGACGGGCTGGTGGCCGGAACCGGGCATTGCTGCAATGCAGACCCGTTTTTGGTGCTGGATCCCGTCCTGAGGGAGCAGCCGGTGAACGGCACCCTGATCTCGGTGGGCATGGCGGGTTTTGCCGGCGCCGCGGCGATCCGCGGAGACTTGCGGCAGCACGCGGCCTGAGCCGGCCGCCGGTCCGGCCGAAGGCGCCGTGGAGACCGCATCCACGGCGCCTTTCCTGATCTGGCCGGTTCCGGCGCAAGGCGCTGTTTCAGGCTGGGTGAGACAGCGACGGGCGGCTTTCCAGATCCCAGGTTTCCGTCAGCTCCTCGATAAAGGGGGTGATTGTCTTGCGGTCCACCATGCGGTCCTGGCCGCGGTCCATCGCGGCCAGCAGCATGCTGGCGAATTCGCGGTTTCTGCGCGCCTCTTCCATGGCCACCGCACCGGCAATGATGCGCGGCCGGGTGTCCGAAGACAGCATGCTTGTCTTCAGCCGGTTCAGCCGCTTTTCCAGCCGGGCGATCTTCTGTTCAGGGGTTTCCGTCATGCAGGGGCTCCGTTCCGATCAATGTGGCCTCAGCCTGCCGGTTCCCGGCCCGCGGGTCGTCCTGAATGACAATTCAGTCCCTCTTGCACAATCCCGGACGCAGGCCGCGGACCGCGGCGGCGGGACCGCGGTGCCGCCCGGGGGGCAAGCGCACACGCCCAAGGTCCGATTTCGCGCCGGCCAGGGCCAAGATCGTCATCCCGGTCGTGATGGCTGGTTGAAATGGCCTTTGCTGGTTCTACCGACTTACAGGAGTTCGCCATGCCGTCAGCATTCCCGGAGAGCACCGCCCCGCCGGCTGCCGCGCCGCGGCGCACCGGGCTGCCGCTAACACCCGTATACACGGCACAGGCACCGGTGTTCCGGCTGGTCTGCTTTGCCGGGGCGGGCGCCTCTGCGGGGTTCTTCCGGTTCTGGCGCTGCTTCGGCGGCACCGCGATCAGCGTAGAAGCCTTTCAGCCGCGCGGCCGCGAAAGCCGGTGGCACCGGGAACGGCCAACATTGCGCCACAGCGTGCAGGAAGCGGCATCTGCCATCCTGAAAAGCCAGCCGGAGGGCCAGAGTCTTGTGCTGTTCGGCCACAGTTTCGGTGCCTTGCTGGCGTATGAGACCGCGCAGGCTCTGCGCCGCACGCCGGCCCGTGCGGCGCATCTGTTTGCCGCCGCGCGCGCCGCGCCGCATATGGCGCCGCATTCGTCTCTGGCAGCGGATTTGCCCGATGCCGCCCTGACCGCCAGAATGCGCCGGATCGGGCTGGACGATCAACAGATCCTGGATCACCCGGCCCTCGGTCCGTTGTTCCTTGGCAGCCTGCGCCACGATTTGCGGCAGAACGCGCAGTACGCCCATTGCCATGAACAGCCGTTGCAGTGCCCGGTCACCGCCTTCAGCGGCGTGCATGACCCGCTGGCCCCGCCGCTGGCGATGGCCAACTGGCAGCAGGCCACCACAGGCGGGTTCCGCCATATCCGCCTGAACGGCAGCCATTTCTTTCCGGTGGCCCGGCCAGCACGGCTGGCCGGGCTGGTCAAATCAACTCTTGGGGGATTCTCATGAACACTATTGTCAGCCCGTTATCGGATGCGGCACCGGTTGCGGCCAACGTTTTTCTGCCCGAACAGCCGGAAGACAGCGCCTTGCGCGCGGCCCTGCTCAAGGAAGGCGCCGCCGATGCCTGGGTCCGCCGCCGCCGCTGCGAGGACGGCCAAGCGCGGCGCGTGGCTTTTGTCGCGACCCGCCGCGCCATCAGCCTGCCCGGGCCGCAGGCGGCCATCCTGGTGCCGCTGAACCGCTTGCCGCGGACCGGCTCCGGGCAGGTCGACCAGCAGGCCCTGGCCGCATTGCACATACCTGACAGCGCAGGCCCCATGCGCCTTGTCAAAAACGTGCCGGTCCTTGGCCCCGGCTGGCTCGGAAGCTCCGCGTCGCAGCAGCCGCCGGAGCAGAAATCCGGACGGCCCGCGCTGCTCGACGGCGGCACGGCTGCGGCGCTGCGCGCGGGGATCAGGACACTTGCGGATATTCTGGCGGATGCCGCCGTGCGGGTGCCTGCGCGCGGTGTCACTCTGCTGTCGCGGGACGCTGCGCCCCACTGCCTGACCTATCAGGCGCTGGACGCCGGCGCCCGCCGGGCAGCAGGCGCGCTGCAGGCGGCGGGCATGCAGCCGGGCGCTGCGGTCCTGTGCGTGTTCCGGGACAATGAGGATGCCGCGGCTCTGACCGCGATCTGGGGGGCAATCTATGCCGGATTGCGGCCGGTGCCGCTGCTGGCCCCGCGCCGCTATGACACCGATGAGGCGCAGGCGCGGCGGCTGCGCGATGCCTCCGAACTGCTGCCAGAGGCCGTGATCCTCGCGGGGCGGGCCAGGGCGGAGATCGGCACGCTGCTGCCGGGCCGCACGGTTCTGGACCTTGCAGTGCTGCCCGAAGGCCGCGCAATCACCCCGGTGCCCTGTGACCCGGACGCCCCGGCGGCGTATTTCCTGACCTCGGGCAGCACCGCCAGGCCGAAAGTGGTGCCGCAGACCCACCAGGCCATTTTGACGCTTGTTGCAGGCTGTGCCGGGCTCAATGATCTGGGGTCCGAGGACATTTCGCTCAACTGGCTGCCGATGGATCATGTCGGCTCGTTCATCATGCTGCACATGCGGGATGCCTATCTTGGCGCCCGGCAGATCCGGGCGGCGGGCGCCGATGTGCTCCGCGATCCGCTGATCTGGCTGGATTGGATGTCGGAATACCGCGTCACCAACGGCTGGGCGCCGAATTTTGCCTTTGAGCTGGTGATCTCGGCGATGAAGCAGAGCGGTGCCCGCGGCTGGGACCTGTCAGCGCTGCGGTTTCTGCACAACGGCGGCGAAGCGGTCATTCGCGACACCGCGGCGGCTTTCCTGCGCAGCCTGTCGGCGTTCGGCATCGGCCGGACGGTGGTGCGCCCGGCCTGGGGCATGTCTGAAACCAGCTCCGGCTGCGTGTTCAATCCCGATTTTGACCCGCTCGGCGCTGCCGAAGGTCCGATTCCCGTGGGGCGCCCCTGTCCGGGCCTGCGTGTCCGGATCACCGATCCCGCCAGGCCGGACAAACTGCTCTGCGAAGGGGAAACCGGCCTGCTCCAGGTCTCGGGGCCGATGGTGCTGCGGGAGTATGACCGCGACCCGGAAAAAACCCGCGAAAGCTTTGCCGGGCCCGGCTGGTTCGACACCGGTGACCTGGGCCGCATCGAAGACGGCAAGCTGTTTCTGACCGGGCGCCGGAAAGACGTGATCATCGTCAATGGGCTGAACCAGAGCCCGGCTGAAATCGAAACCCGGGTCAGCCGCATTGCCGGTGTCCGGCCCTCCTGCACCGCGGTCCTGTCGGTCGCTGGCCAGACTGGCGGGCCGGACCGCATCGCGGTCTTCTTTGTCCCGCAGGACACGCACGGCGCGCAGCCCGTGGCCCAGGCCATCCGGAGGGTCCTGTCCGCCGAACTGGGCCTGTCCGCGGATCTGATTTTCGCCCTGCAGGAGACAGAGGTGCCAAAAACCTCGATCGGCAAGATCCAGAAGGAGAAACTGCGGCAGGCGGTGCAGAATGGCGCGCTGCTGCCGGTCTGGGCAAGCAGCCGGCGCGGTCCCCGGACCATTCCGCCGCTGGTCGCGCCCGGCTGGGTCAAATGCCCCGCGGCACCGTTGCCCGGACCCGCGGCTGCCACGCTTTGCGGGCCTGGCAGCGCCAGCTGCGCCCAGCGTCTGGCAGAACTTGGACTGGAGGCCGGCGAGGTCTCGCCGCAGGCCCTTGCCGGCCGCGAAATCGGGATCGTCTCCGCCAATACGCTGGTGCTGCTGCCGGGGCTTTTGCAAAGACCGGAACAGGCGGTTCCGATCCTGCAAGAGGTGGCGCGGATCTGCCTGCTGCAGCCCATGCGCCTGATCTGGATTGCGCCGGGCAGCGGGCTGGGCGCCGGCTGCTGCGCGCCGGTGTCCATGTTGACCGCGCTGCTGCGCTCAGCCGAAGCCGAAACGCCGGGCCTGGCCGTGCGCATCGTCGATCCCGGCCGGGCCGGGCTGGACCTGGAACGGCTGCGCGATGAAATCCGCGATCCGGCCTGCCAGACCGAAATCCGCTGGACGGCGGAGGGCCGCGAGCTGCTGCAGCATCATCCGGTCCAGCAGCCGCAGGGCCCCGGTGTCGGGATCCGGCGCGGCGGCCGCTACCTGATCACCGGCGGATTGGGCGGGATCGGGCAGCTCCTGTGCCGCTATCTGCAGGACCGCTACGGAGCGCGGCTGACAATTCTCGGGCGCCGCGGCGAACAGGAGCTGGCGCCACCCGCCCGGGACGCACTGAAGGCACTCCGGCTGCAGGGGGATGTCCGTTATGAGGCCTGCGATCTGACGCATCCCGCCGCCGGAGCGGTGCTGGGCAAACTGGCCTGCGACGGGATCTTTCATCTGGCCGGTCTCGCGGCGGCGGTGCCGGTCTCGGAGCTTTCCCCTGCGCATATGGCCGGGCAGATGCAAATGGCACAGGTCAAAATCAGCGGCACCGAAGCCCTGGTGAACAGTGCCGCGCAGGCGGGGGCCGGCTGGATCGTGGCCTTCGGGTCGGTGGCCGGCAGTTTCGGCGGCGCCCGCTACGGCGTCTATGCCATGGCCAACCGTTACCAGCAGGCCCGTGCCGGCCGCCCCGGCGGCGTCCGCATGATGACGCTGAACTGGTCGATGTGGGAAAACACCGGCCTGAGCGCGGGGATTGCCGGAGCCGGGCTGGCTGCGCAGCACGGGTATACCATGCTGGAAGCGGAAACCGCCTTTGCGGCAATGGAACAGGCTCTGCAAAGCGGCCTGGACACGGTTGATATCGGTGTCGATGCGCAAAGCCTTGCCATGACGCCCCACCTGCAGGCGCCAGCGGTTCCGCTGCAGGACACCGGCGCGCAACCGCACCGGGCGCAACCGGACGGCACATCCGGGGCCGGCTCCCTTGCTGCCGGCCTTTGCGCCATCTGGCAGCAGATCCTGAACCTGACCGGCCTGCCCAGTTGCGCCGACAGCATCTTTGATCTGGGCGCGACGTCTTTGGATCTGCCGCGTGCGCAGGAACGGATTGCGCAGGAGACCGGGCGGGACTTCGATCTGCTCGACCTTTTCGACCACCCGGTGATCGGCGATTTTGCCGCCTCGCTCGCCTAAGGGGAGGGGCCGGCAGGCCCGCATCCCGTCCCGGTCAAGCGGTGCCTGGCCGGGATGCGGCAGACACTCAGCACCTGGCGCGCGGTTTGGAAAACATGCACCTGCCCGGTCTGCTCCAGCTGCGGGATATGCCAGAATATCCTGTTGTCCTCGCGGGCGTGAAAGCGGATGGCGGACAGCCAGAACCGGGATGCGGCTGCCGGGGCCATCGCCTTGAACACCGCTTCCTTGGCGGAAAACGCGCACAGCGCTGCGCGCGGATCGGGAAACAGGACCCGCTCGGCCTCTGACAGGCAAAGCCGCGACACGGCCCTAGCCCGCGAGAGCCGGGTCAAGTCCTCCAGGTCGATGCCGACATGATGGTCTGCCGTCGTCACCACCGCAACCGCGCGGCCCCGGTCGTGCGAGATAGATCCGCTCCAGCCCTCCGGCCAGACCGGCGCGCCGCCGGGACCTTTGGGAACCGTTACCTGCGGCGCGCCCGCCCGGGCCAGGGCCCGCCCGGCGGCACGCCGCCCGGCGAGGAATTCCATGCGCCGGCGGGGTGACTTGAATTCAGCGTTGCGGGCATAGCCGGGCGGAACCGGATGCGTGTCCTCGATGTGAACCAGCGCGGCCCCGAACGGGCGTGGAAAATCTAGCATGGCGGCTCCCGGGCGATCTTGCCCGGCCAGTTTAGACGCGGCGGCGGCGGCACGCTTCTCAGATCGCATTCCGCGCCGTCCAAGATTGTGATTCAGGATGTGTTGGGAACGTGTTTGGGGTCTGCTGGCGGCGACCCAAACCATCAGGGACCTCCCAAGATGCATGATCCTGCAGGTTATCACCGCGTTTCCGAAATCCTCAGCCACCGCTTTGAAATCTCTCCTGACCGGCTGGCAGTGGAGGATGCCTCGGGGACATTGACCTATGCGGAGCTGCACACCCAGGCCGCCCGTCTGGCGTTGGAGCTTGCGGCGCGGGGCATCCGGGCCGGGGACCGGGTGTTCCTGCTGCTCGGCAATTCGCGGGAATTTGCTGCCGCGTTCTGGGCGGTGCAGCTTGCCGGGGCGGTGGCGGTGCCTTTGCCGGTTGAAGTCAGCGGCGAGCAGCTCGACTGGATGGTCCAGGATTGCGAACCGCGCCTGATCTTGTCCGATGCAGCCCGCACGCTGCCCGGCGCGTCCGGAGTGGCGGTGCTGGCGGTTGGCCTCGCGGATGCCGGTAGCGGCGGTGCCGCTGCCCGGCCGCCTGGGCCGGCGCTGTTGCTGCCAGGCGCGGCGGCCCCGGATGATCTGGCGCTGATGATCTACACTTCCGGGTCGACCGGCAAACCCAAGGGGGTCATGCTGAGCCAGAAAAACGTGATCACCGCTGCGTGCTCGGTTGCAACCTATCTGGGCTATCAATCCAGCGACCGGATTTTCTGCGCCATACCCTTTACATTCGACTACGGGCTGCACCAGCTGACCACCGCGGCGCTGGCCGGGGCCTGCGTGATTGCGGAACGGGATTTCTCGCAGCCGTTTCTCAGCCTCAACCGGCTGGCACTGTCCGCCGCCACGGTGCTGCCGCTGGTGCCCACGCTCGGGGCGCTGGTCACGCAGATCGGCGGGCGTTTCGACCTGTCCTCGCTGCGCATCCTGACCAACACCGCTGCCGCCCTGAGCACCGGCCTGATCGAGGACCTGCGGGAGCTGGTCCCGCAGGCCCGGCTGTTCTCCATGTACGGCCTCACCGAATGCCACCGCTGCACCTATCTGGAGCCGGACCAGCTTGACCGGCGCAAGACCTCTGTCGGCAAGGCCATCCCCTTCACCCGCATGTGGGTCGTGGATGAGCAGGGCCAGCGCCGCAGCCACAGCGCAACCGGGGAACTGGTGATCGCGGGCGGCACCGTCATGCAGGGCTACTGGCGCCGCCCGGACGCCACCCGCCAGCGCCTGCACCGTTTGCCCGAAACCGGCGAAACCGTGTTTCACACAGGCGATATCTGCCGGCTGGATGCCGAGGGCTATTGCTATTTCATCGGCCGCGTGGACGACATCCTCAAGGTGCGGGGGCAGAAGGTTGCCCCGCTGGAGGTCGAACGCCACCTGCTGAGCCATCCCAAAATTGCGCAGGCGGCCGTGCTGGGCCGGCCTGATCCGGTGCTGGGCACCGCCCTCATCGCGTGCATCGAACCTGTGCCCGGGGCGCAGCTGACCGCAGCCGAGGTGCTGTCCTTCGCCGCGCAGGGGTTGCCGGTTCACGCCCGCCCGGTGCGGGTCCAGATCGAACGGGCGCTGCCGCGCAACGGCAACGGAAAGATCGACAAACGCGCCATCCGGCTGGCGGAGCCGGCTGCGTGACCCTGTTTCTGCAGGATATCGCCACTGCACCCGCAGGCAGCATGACCCTGGTGCCGCTGGCGGAGCTGGCCGAATGCCGCAGGATCCCATCCTCCAAACTGCGGCTGCTGCAACGCTATTTCCGGCTGGAAAGCGCCGCGCAGCATGCGGACCACCAGTGCGACATGCTGCGCCAGCCGGTGCAGCAGCTGGCCCGGCGGCATCCCGGGCTGCGCGACGGCCCCGGGCTGCTGCTCTATGTGCGCACCCAGACCCATGCCAGCCACGCCGCCGACGACTGGCTGAACGACCTGGCGGCTGAGGCGGGGCTGCATCAATGGGAGGTGATGGCGCAAAGCCAGACCCATTGCGCCGGCGGCCTGGCAGCGGTCGACCTGCTGCACCGCATCGGCTGGCGGCATCCGGCGATCATCCTGACCGGGGAAAAATGCTTTCACCCGGTGACCGCCAACCAGTCCGGTGCGGTGCTCGGCGAAGCCCCTGCCGCCGCGCTGCTCGCACCGCAAAGGGTGCCGGGGCGGCCGGGCTGGGCGGTTTCGCACCGGCACACGATGCATCTGCCCCGGTTCCACGCCAATCCTGACCGCATGGCGCCGGAACTGCGCAAATCCTGGGAAAAGGGCTTTGGCGGTTTTCTGGAGGATTTCCTGCAGGACAGCCTCGGCCGGTTCGGTCTGGCGCCGGAGGAGATCGATCTGGTGGTGCCCTACAATCTCAACCTGCCGCTGCTCGAAAGCCTGGCGCAGCGGATGGGCTGGCAGAACATCACCTATACCCGCTCGCTGGCCACTGTCGGGCATCTCTTCTGTGCGGATGTGTTTTACAACCTGGCGCAGGTCCTGCCCGAAACCCAAGCCCGCCGCGTGCTGTGTTTTGCGGCCGGCATGGGCGCGACCTTTTCCGCCCTGGTGCTGGAAAAGTCTGAAATCGCGAAACCGCACGTCCCGATACGGCAAATAGGACGTATGCGCGCCCGAACCGAGCCAGTTTGAAGCCAAGCCGCTTGGCCGCCTGCCGGGGCCGGCGCCGCCATCATTCGAAAGGAATTCAGCCTATGCGCTTTTACACCACATGCCCTGCGTCCTCGGCCTACAGCCCCGGGACCTATGCCGCGCGTGTCCGGCAGATTGCGCAATGGAGCGAAGCGGCAGGCGCTGAAGGCGCGCTGATCTATACCGACAACGGGCTTGCCGATCCCTGGGCCATTGCCCAGATGATGCTGGCCGAGACCGGCAATTTCATCCCCATGATTGCGGTCCAGCCGGTCTATATGCCGCCTTATGCCGTGGCCAAGCGCATCGCGACCCTTGCAATGCTGACCGGGCGCAAAGTTGCCCTGAACATGGTGGCCGGCGGTTTCCCGCGGGACCTGCAGGCATTGGGGGACCGCACCGCCCATGATGACCGCTACGCCCGGCTGGAGGAATACTGCCAGATTTTCCAATCCTTGCTGCGCGGCGAAACCGTCTCGTTGAAAAGCAAGCACTTCGAGGTGGACGGACTCAGGCTGCTGCCCGAACTGGCGCAGACCCTGCTGCCCGAAGTGTTCCTGTCGTCCTCCTCTCCCGCCGGGCGCGCGGCCGCCGGCGCGCTGGCGGCAACGCCGGTCAGCTACCCGGCGCCGCCCGGGGAGCGTCCGGAAGATCCGGCGGAACACCCCGCCGCAGTGGTGCGGATCGGCATTCTGGCCCGCGACACGGCAGCAGAGGCCTGGGCGCTGGCCGAGGCCCGTTTTCCCGAGGACCCGCGCGGCAGCATGATGCACCGGATGGCAATGGCTACCAGCGACTCGGCCTGGCACCGGCAATTGTCGGAAATGGCGGCCGGCGGCTGCGCGGCGCGCGGTATCTACTGGCTGCGCCCCTTCAAGACCTACAAGACCTTCTGCCCGTATCTGGTCGGCTCCTTCGATCAGGTTGCCGCCGCCCTGCGCGGCTACGCCGCGCAGGGGGTGACCGGTCTGATCCTCGACGTTCCCGCCACCGAGGATGACCTGCGCTGCACCGCGCATGTCATCAGCCTGGCCGGCACATCCGCCCCTGAACCGCTTGTTATCTAGGAGCACGGAACAAACATGCTGAAACTCGTGAAAATTCTTGCCGCAGCCCTGCCATTGGGAACCTTTGCCATGCCCTCTCTCGCCCAGGATTTCGACACTTCCGGATTCTCCGAGCTGACTGCGGTGCACATCACCGGCAAGGGCAGCAAAACAGTGATTGTCACCGATCCCGGCCGCAGCCCCGGTGTCACGATCCGGGATGAAGGCGCCAATGGGCTGCTGTGCGCGATGACGGCGGAGCTGTCCCAGCAGGATGGGGTGCTGACCGTGGATGTGCGCCGCAAGGGGCTTTCGCTCGGGGTGCGCTGCGATCTGACAGTCGAGCTGGTGATCCCGCAGCCGGTCGCCGTTGCGGTGGACCAGCCGATGGCGGTCCTGGAACTGACCGGCGCCTTCAAGGCGGTCGACATCGATGCGGCCAAGCTGACCGTGACCTTCGAGGGCCATGCGGCGCAGTTTGGCGTCAAGGGCGACATGGGGGTGATCGACGCCGTTTTTGCAACAGGTTCCGGTGCGGCTGCCTCCATCGACATCGACGTTGCCAAACTGGTGGCGAATGTGGGTTTCACCGATGGTGCAGGTCTGGATTACCGGGTGACGGCACCGGTTGCGATGTTCTCGCACCGTTTTCCGCAGACACCGGGGGCCGCCGGGAAAATGCGGATCAATTCGAAAGTTCTGAAGGGGTCCGTCTATCCGGTGGCGGCGCCAACCTGACCGCGGCGGCGGGCTGCGGCCGGCTGACGCCAGCCGGAGTCAAAGATGCGTGGTCATTTTGTAGCCCGGTGCGAAAAACAGCCTCGCCAGTGTCACTGGGCTGCCGCGCAGCCACGTGATCCGCTCGGCGGTGAACACCGGGTCGCCCGCCGGTGCCTCCAGAAACTCGGCGACGGCCTGATCGGCCTTGGTTGCCATGAAGCTCAGTTCCAGGTTTGTGAACGGCACTTTCTGCACCAGCCAGTCATTGGGCCCCGACTGAGAGAAATCCGCATCCAGAACCTCTGGTATGCTGCTGGGGATCACCCAGCGGACTTCGTACTGAAAGGGCGAATTATCCGCGTAGTGCATGCACCTGATATACAGCACCTCCGGATCCTGCGGCAGATCAAGCCTGGCGGACAGCCAGGCCGGGGCAGTTATGACCGTCCGTTCGACCAGGGCATACCTGTACCCTGCGCCGGAACCGGCAATTTCATCCCTGACCAGCGGGATGGAGAACTGGGCCTTGCGGACCGGCGCATTCAGCACCCGGGTGCCCGCCTTTCGCTTGCGCTCCAGAAAGCCCTCTTCGGCCAGCTCCCGCAGCGCCCGGTTCACAGTGGTGCGGGTACTGGAAAACTCCTCGGCCAGCTCGGTTTCGCTTGGCAGCTGACTGTCCGGCGCCCAGATCCGGGTTTGAATCCGGTCCAGCACAACCTGCTTGATATCCCGGTAGCTCATGTTCCGGCGCGGTTCTGCCATCTTGCCTCTCAGTGTCATAAGAAAATTTATTGACTATAAGAATACACATAATCTCCGGGCGGGAAAGCGGCATCCGGGCCGGCGGTTCAGAAATGCGGGCGGGGCCGTCGGATTCTGCGGCGCGGCGGGCAGGCGATCACCTGCTCAGAACCACTGTCCGGGCTCCATCAGGCCGAGGTCCAAGAGCTGGCGCGAGTGCCATTCGAACGGCGCCGAATTGTGCCAGCGGAAGGTGTCGATATCAAAGGTGGAGCCGGGGTTGCGCTTCAGCGCCTTGGCGGTGCGGAAGGAGCAGACGGCAGCGGTCAGGTTGTGATGCCAGGGGCAGGCGTAGGTGTTGTATTCCTGATCGTTGAAGGTGTGGTCCGGCTGCAATTCCAGCCCCGGCTTGGCCCTGAACAGCGAGATCCGGTCGATCTTGCGGCTCTTGTCGGGAATGTGCTCTTCGAACCGCCAGCGCACCCCGCCGAAGAAGTCCAGCTGCCGCTCGCGCGGATGGCCGGTTTCCGGATCGGTGCGTGACTGGGCGTAATAGCCGGACTTGTCGAGACAGGCCGCCTCCAGCGACACCGCGCCGGGGCAGGCTTCCAGATCGCCGGCATAAAGGTCGATCACATAGCTGAGCATCGCATCGCGCCGCTCTTCGGTGTGAAAGGCCAGCATCTCGCCGACGCTGCGGGTCTCGCAGAACGGATAGAACAGATATTCCGCATTGTAGCAGTAATACAGCCAGCAGCCCGGCTGCGCCGCCGCGATCACCGCATTGACCGCCGCCGTCACAGCCCCCTCGGGGCCGCAGTCGAACGGCACCCGGTGCACCTTGGCGCGGATGTCCTGCGGCAGGTCGAAGGCATCCGGCATCAGGGCCGCCACCGCCTTGAAGCCGCATTGCAGGTGGTGGCGCAGGGTGGTGGCGATCTCCACCTCGTCCTCGGCAAAGACCAGCGCCACCGGCCCCTTGGCCAGCAGCGGCTTGCCCTCTTTCAGGAAATCCTGCAGCGAAGTGTACATCATGCCCGTCTGCCCTTTGCCTTGCTGGCCTTTGCGGTCAAAATCGGGTAATTCCGGCCTCATTGCAAGCGGCGGCATTTGGCTGTAAGGCAGGCCGCTGACCCCGGATCAGGCTGGAAGGCTGAGACTCATGAGCGCGCCCAAGAAGCTATTTATCAAGACCTATGGCTGTCAGATGAATGTCTATGACAGCGAACGCATGGCCGAGGCGCTGGGCGGTGAAGGGTATGTCGAGACAAAATCGGCGGACGACGCCGACATGATCCTGCTCAACACCTGCCACATCCGGGAAAAGGCCGCTGAGAAAGTCTATTCCGAGCTGGGCCGCTTCAAGGGGCTGAAGGCGGAGAAGCCGGATCTCAAGATCGGCGTGGCGGGCTGCGTCGCCCAGGCCGAGGGCGAGGAAATCATGCGCCGCCAGCCGCTGGTCGATCTGGTGGTCGGCCCGCAGAGCTATCACCGCCTGCCGGAAATGGAAGCCAAAACGCGGGCAGGGGAGAAGGTGCTGGACACCGATTTCCCCGAGGAGGACAAGTTCGAGAAACTGAAGAACCGTCCCAAGGCCAAGCGCGGCCCGACCGCCTTCCTGACGGTGCAGGAGGGCTGCGACAAGTTCTGCGCCTTCTGCGTGGTGCCCTATACCCGCGGCGCCGAGGTCTCGCGCCCGGCGGACCGCATCCTGCGCGAGGCGCAGGACCTGGTGGAGCGCGGCGTGCGCGAAATCACCCTGCTGGGCCAGAACGTCAACGCCTACCACGGCGCGGGCGCCAACGGCGAGCTGACCCTGGCGCAGCTGATCTGGGAGCTGGACAAGATCGACGGGCTGGAGCGCATCCGCTTTACCACGTCGCACCCCAACGACATGCAGGATGACCTGATCGAGGCGCATGGCAGCTGCGCGAAGCTGATGCCCTATCTGCATCTGCCGGTGCAGGCGGGCTCCGACAGGATCCTGAAACGGATGAACCGCGCGCATACCGCCGAAAGCTACATCCGCCTGATCGAGCGCATCCGCGCGGCGCGTCCCGACATCCTGATCTCGGGCGATTTCATCGTCGGCTTCCCGGAAGAGACCGAAGAGGATTTCCAGGCCACCATGGATCTGGTGGAAGAGGTCAAATACGGCACCGCCTATTCCTTCAAATACTCGACCCGCCCCGGTACTCCGGCGGCGGAGCGCCCGCAGGTCGATCCCGCCGCCGCCGACGACCGGCTGCAGCGGCTGCAGGCCCTGCTGACCCGCCAGCAGCGCGAGGTGCAGGACAGCATGGTCGGCCGCGAGGTGGGTGTCCTGTTTGAAAAAACCGGCCGTCTGCCGGGCCAGATGGTCGGCAAATCCGACTATCTGCACGCTGTGCATGTTGCCGATTGCAGCTGCGAAGCAGGCGAACTGGCGCGGGTGCGCATCGTCGCCTCCGGCGCAAATTCCCTGGCTGGCGAAGTGATCGGCTAAGACCGCCGGCACAGGGCGAATCTGCAGGCCGCCGGTGGCCGGGGCGGTCTCCGGACGGCTGGGCGGAACCGGCGGGCGCGTCCTGATTGCCCGGGTTTCGGCGACAATTGCCCCTCAAACGCCCGGAGTGTTTGGCGGGCACGGCCAATCTGAATGAATTTACAAACAATTTTGCAGGTATTCCGCATCAATTTCAGGTATTTTTACTCTTATGGCCTGAGCGGTGGGTACCTATGCGGAAAACACCCGGGGGGAACTTAGGTGAAGGAAATTTGGTTGTGTTGATATTCGATTTGAACAAGGCGATTGCACTGGCCGCCGCTGCCACGGCCGTGCTCAGCATCGCCGCCGCGCCTGCCAGCGCGCAATCCCAGCAGCGGATCATCAAGGGCGAACGCTACGTGCCCACCATCTGGGTGGACCCGGACGGCTGCGAGCATTGGGTGATGGACGACGGGGCCGAAGGCTACATGACCCCGCACATCACCCCTGACGGCAAGCCGGTCTGCCGCCGCGGCAATATCTGCGGCGTGATGCCGGCGGACCAGTTCTTTGCCACCGACAAGCATTTCATCAATGCCGCGGGCCGCCAGCGCCTGGGCGAATTCTTCCAGCAGGCGAAGACCAATGGCGCCCGTTCCTTTGTGATCGCCGGCCACACCGACAGCCGGGCCTCTGATGAATACAATATCGGCCTGTCCGAACGCCGCGCCAATGCGGTGGCGCAGGTGGCCCGCTCGGTTGGCGCACGGATCAGCGATGTGCGCGCCTACGGCGAGCGCGATCCGCGGGTGCCCAACACCAGCGCTGCCAACATGGCGCAGAACCGCCGTGTCGAAATCTATTGCCTGCGCTGAAGGAAGAGGGATGATGAAAACAGTAAGTACAGCCGTTCTCCTTGCCGCTGCTGCAGGGATCTCTGCCTGCACTCCGGCAGTCAACAAGACATCGGACGGGCATATCGCGGATGGCAAATCCCAGCATTTGTCCAACCTTGAGGCCGGGATCTGGGTCGATCCGCAGGGCTGCGAGCATTGGATCATCGACGATGGCCTGGAAGGCTACGCTGACCTGCGCCGCACACCGGATGGAATGCCGGTCTGCAACAGCGACCTGCCGCGCAACGTCGCGACCGGCCCGTTCAAGAAAGGCTCGACTTTCTCGGACCCGATCTGAGCCGGGCATCGGCCCGCTCGCACCAGCCGCCCTCCGGGGCGGCTGTTTTGTTTCAATAAAGTGATTTTGCGCAGCGTCTGCTTGCGCAAACGGAGCCGCGGCGGCAAACTGAAGGGGCAACGCCAGATTGAGGAGATCAGCTTGGCCATCAGTGCCCTGAATGACCCGCAAGACCAGACCGCAACCCACGAAGTGCTTCTGGAATTTCCCGACAACCGCTTGCTGATCGACCTGTGCGGCGAATACGACCGCAACCTGGCTGACATCGAACAGAAACTGGGCGTGCAGATCGTCCGCCGCGGCAACCAGCTGTCGGTGATGGGCGAGGATTCGGCACGCGAACAGGCGGCCGGGGTGCTGGCCGCCCTCTACGACCGGCTGGAGACCGGCCGCAGCGTCGAAAGCGGCGATATCGACCGCGAACTGCGGATGGGGCCGGAAACGGACGAGGCCGAACCCGACGGCCAGCTGCAGATGTTCCGCGGCGGCCGGGTCGAGATCAAGACCCGCAAGAAGCTGGTCGAACCGCGCACCGAGGCGCAGAAGGCCTATGTCCACTCGCTGTTCGAGAACGAACTGGCCTTCGGCATCGGCCCGGCGGGCACCGGCAAGACCTATCTGGCGGTGGCGGTGGGCGTCTCCATGTTCATCACCGGCCATGTCGACAAGATCATCCTGTCGCGCCCCGCGGTCGAGGCGGGCGAAAAGCTCGGCTATCTGCCCGGCGACATGAAGGACAAGGTCGACCCCTACATGCAGCCCTTGTATGACGCGCTGAACGATTTCCTGCCGGGCAAGCAGCTGGCCAAGCTGATCGAGGACAAGCGCATCGAGATCGCGCCGCTGGCCTTCATGCGCGGCCGCACGCTGTCCAATGCCTTCGTGGTGCTGGACGAGGCGCAGAACGCCACCACCATGCAGATGAAGATGTTCCTGACCCGCCTCGGCGAGGGCTCGCGCATGGTGATCACCGGCGACCGCACCCAGATCGACCTGCCGCGCGGGGTGCATTCGGGCCTGGCCGACGCCGAGCGGTTGCTGAAATCGATCCCCAAGATCAGCTTCAACTACTTCACCGCCCGCGATGTGGTGCGCCACCCCCTTGTGGCGGCGATCATCGAGGCCTATGACGCGGACGCCCAGCCGGCCTGAAGCGCCCGCCGCTTCAGGCTTCATCTTTCTGAAAACACTCCGGGGGTGCGGGGGGCGGCCCCCGCATGTGCAACCGTTCCATGACGCTCGACATCACCATCGAAGACAGCCGCTGGCAGGAGGCCGGCCTTGCGCCGCTGGCCGAACAGGCCGCCGCCGCGGTGCTGGCCCGGTTTGCGCTGGACCCGGAGGACTGCGAAATCTCGCTGCTGGCCTGCGGTGATGCGCGGATTGCGCAGCTCAATGCCGACTTCCGCGAAAAGGCCGGGCCGACCAATGTGCTCAGCTGGCCCGCCGCAGAACTGGCCGCGGCGGAGGACGGCGGCGATCCGCTGCCGCCCGAGGCCGATTTCACCGGCGAAATTCCGCTGGGCGACATCGCGATTTCCTATGACACCTGCGCCCGCGAGGCGGCAGAAGCGGGCAAACCGCTGGCGGATCACACCCGTCATCTGATTGTTCACGGAATCTTGCATCTTTTCGGCTATGATCACATCCGTGACCGCGATGCCGCATTGATGGAAAGACTTGAGGCCGAACTACTTGGCAAAATGGGTGTCGCGAACCCATATATGAGTGAGGACGCCCCGTGACCGGGGTTTTTGGAATGGATAGATGGGCGACATAGAAGGCAGTTCTAACGCGGCGCAGGGCGCGCTGCAGAACATCAATGGCACGGCAGCAGAAGCGCCGGCCGCGGAGAAAACCGGGTTCTGGGCGCGGCTGTTCGGCGCATTCAGCCCCGAGGTGCCCGCCGGAGAAGAGCCCGGCAGCGAACAGCCTGCGCCGGGGGCCGGGCCGCACGGCATGATCAACCTGCGCCGGATGCGGGTCGAAGATGTCGCCATCCCCTCTGCCGAAGTGGCTGCCGTTCCGGTGACCGTCGCCAAGGACGACCTGGTCAGCATCTTCCGCGAAAGCGGTTTTACCCGGATTCCCGTTTACGAGGGCACGCTGGATACGCCGCTCGGCTTTATCCACCTCAAGGATTTCTCGCTCACCCATGGCTTCAACGGCGGCACCACCGACTTCGACCTCTCCCGGATGCTGCGCCCGCTGCTGTTTGTGCCGCCGTCAATGCCGATCGGCGTGCTGCTGACCAAGATGCAGGCCGAACGCCGCCACATGGCGCTGGTGATCGACGAATACGGCGGCGTCGACGGGCTGGTGACCATCGAGGATCTGATCGAACAGGTTGTCGGTGAAATCGAGGATGAGCACGACGCCGACGAGAACCAGACCTGGTACGAGGAAAAGCCGGGCAGCTACATTGCCCTGGCCCGCACGCCGTTGCCTGAGTTCGAGTCGGAGATCGGCCAGTCGCTCACCAGCCATGACGCGGTGGACGAGGAAGAGATCGACACGCTGGGCGGCCTGGTGTTCATGCTGTCGGGCCGGGTGCCCGCCCGCGGCGAGGTGATCGAGCACCCCGAAGGCGCCGAATTCGAAGTCATCGACGCCGATCCGCGCCGGATCAAGCGGCTGCGGGTGCGGCTGCCGGACGCCGCCGCATGATCTCACTGGGGCTGCGCCGGAGCGCCCGCCAGCTCAGGCTGGCGCCGGCGGCGCTGGCCTTTGGCAGCGGCGCGCTTTTGTCGCTGGCGCTTGCCCCCTGGCATCTCCTCCTCGGGCTGCCGGCGGCGCTGGCGGCCGCGGGCTGGGTGGCTGTGCAGGCCGCCTCTGCCCGCTCTGCCGCGCTGGCGGGCTGGCTGTTCGGGCTGGGGTATTTCGCTTTCGGCCTGTCGTGGATCATCGAACCTTTTCAAATTGACCCGGAGCGCCACGCCTGGATGGCGCCGTTTGCGCTGCTGTTCCTGGCCGCGGGCCTGGCCCTGTTCTGGGCGGCGGCCTTTGGCCTCAGCGCCCGGATCAGCCGCGGCGCCTGGCGGATTCCGGTGCTGGTGGCCGCATGGTCCCTGGCGGAATTCGCCCGTGCCTATCTGCTGACCGGCTTCCCCTGGGCCGCCTTCGGCCAGTTCTGGATCGATACGCCCGCGGCAAACCTGCTGCCCTGGGCCGGGCCGCAGGGTCTGGCGCTGCTGACGCTTGCCGCCTTTCTGCCGCTGGCGCTGCTGCGGCAGCGCCCGCTTGCCGCCGCCGCGCCGCTCGCCCTGGCCGCTGCGGCGGTCCTTGCCATTCCCGCCCCGCAGCAGGCCGCGCAAACGGGCAAGACGGTGCGAATCGTTCAGCCCAACGCGCCGCAGGATCTGAAATGGCACCCGGAGCACCGCTGGGAATTTGTCCGCCGCTCCGTTGCGTTTTCCGCTGAGGCGCCGCGCCCGGACCTGATCGTCTGGCCGGAAACCGCGGTGCCGCAGCTGCTGAACTATGCAGATGACACGCTGCGGGTCATCTCGGACAGCGCCGGCGGCGTGCCGGTCCTGCTGGGCATCCAGCGCGAGGAGGCGGGCGCCTACTACAATTCCGCGGTGCTGCTGGACGGTGATGGCATGGCCGCTGCCACCTATGACAAGGCGCATCTGGTGCCGTTCGGGGAGTATGTGCCGTTCGGCGATGTCCTGGCCCGCTTTGGCGTCTCCGGGTTCGCCTCCCAGGCCGGCGCCGGCTATGCCGCCGGACCCGGCGCCCAGGTGATGGGCCTGCCGATCGGCAGCGCCCTGCCGCTGATCTGCTATGAGGCTGTTTTTCCTCAGGATGTGAACGCTGCAGACCGCCGGCCGGAAATGCTGGTGCAGATCACCAACGACGCCTGGTTCGGCACCCGCTCCGGCCCTTACCAGCACCTGGTGCAGGCCCGGATGCGGGCGCTGGAGCAGGGGCTGCCGATGATCCGCGCCGCCAATACCGGGGTGTCCGCCATGATCGCGCCGGACGGGGGCATGCTGGACAGCCTGCCGCTGGGGCAGGCGGGGTACATCGATGCGGGCCTGCCTGCGCCGCTGCCGCCGACGCTGTACAGCCGCACCGGCGACTGGCCGGTGTTTCTGCTGTGTCTTTTCGGTGTATTTGCCGCATTCTTCCGCCGCCGCGCTCTTGCGCCGCAGTCATAGCTGCTTAACTCTTTCCGAATATAGATTGACCCGCGCGGCCTTGCCGCGTACTGCGGCGTGATACCTGCCACAACGGCTTCCTGGCGTGGCGGGCTTAACCCCAATGGAGCACATTTTCATGACCCGCATGAACTACACTTTCACTTCGGAATCGGTGTCCGAAGGCCATCCGGACAAGGTCTGCGACCGCATTTCCGATGCCGTCCTGGACGCGTTCCTGGCGGAAGAGCCCGAAGCGCGCGTGGCAGCCGAAACGTTCGCCACCACGAACCGTGTCGTCATCGGGGGCGAAGTCGGCCTTTCCGATCAGGACAAGCTCAAGGACTACATGGGCAAGATCGACGAGATCACCCGTGCCTGCATCAGGGACATCGGCTACGAGCAGGACAAGTTCCACCACGAAACCGTGGAGGTGACCAACCTGCTGCACGAGCAGTCCGCCCATATTGCCCAGGGTGTGGATGCCTCCGGCGACAAGGACGAGGGCGCCGGCGACCAGGGCATCATGTTCGGTTTCGCCACCAATGAAACCAAGGCGCTGATGCCGGCGCCGATCCAGTTTTCCCACGCGATCCTGCGCCGCCTGGCGGAAGTGCGCAAGAACGGCACCGAGCCTGCGCTGGGACCGGATGCCAAATCGCAGCTGTCGGTGGTCTATGAGGGCGGCAAGCCGGTGGGCATCAGCTCGCTGGTGCTGTCGACCCAGCATCTTGATGAATCGCTGACCTCGAATGACATCCGCGCCATTGTCGAGCCGTATATCCGCGAAACCCTGCCCGAGGGCTGGCTGACCGATGCCACCGTCTGGCACGTGAACCCGACCGGCAAGTTCGTGATCGGCGGCCCGGACGGCGACGCCGGCCTGACCGGCCGCAAGATCATCGTCGACACCTATGGCGGCGCGGCCCCGCATGGCGGCGGCGCGTTCTCGGGCAAGGACCCGACCAAGGTGGACCGCTCGGCCGCCTATGCCGCGCGCTACCTGGCCAAGAACGTGGTGGCCGCGGGCATGGCAGAGAAATGCACCATCCAGCTGTCCTATGCGATCGGCGTTTCCAAGCCGCTGTCGATCTATGCCGACACCCACGGCACCGGCGAAGTGGCGCCGGCGGCCATTGAAAAGGCGATCGACAAGGTGATGGACCTGACCCCGCGCGGCATCCGCTCGCATCTGGGGCTGAACAGGCCGATCTACCAGCGCACCGCGGCCTATGGCCATTTCGGCCGCGAGCCGGAGGCAGACGGCGGTTTCAGCTGGGAGCGCACCGATCTGGCCGAGGCGCTGAAGAAAGCGGTCTGAAGCCAACGGGCAACAACAGGGGAGCGGGCCGCAGGGTCCGCTCTTTTCCGTTTCCGGGGGCGCTCCCGCCCGGATCGGCGCATTCGCGGACTGCGCCTCTCCCGTTGGGCCCGGCGCCGCGCTGCGGCGCGGCGCTCAGCAGGGCTGAGCGGCTGTGTCGCGCGCGAAATTTTGGGGCAGAAGGGCTGACCCGTTGGGACTGGAGCCGGGCGCCGTGCTGCGCCATAGTGAGCCGGTGGATCCAATCAGCTGCCGGGAGTGCCATGCTGCGAGTGACGACTGCTTTTCTCTGCCTGGCGCTGCCGCTGGCGGCGGCCGCCAAAGACGGGCTGCCGCAGAAATTCAGCCTGCAGGGCCAACGGCTTGTCTATGACACCGAAACGGATGCCGAGGGCGGGCCCGCCGAGATCACCGATGAGGACATCAAGCGGCTGCAGGACATCCTGGCGAAGAACCCGGAGATATCCGAACTGCAGCTCAACAGCATTGGCGGCAGTGTCTATGCCGGCGAGGAAATTGCCGGGCTGGTGCTGGAGCACGGGCTCGACACCCTGATTGACGGCGAATGCATCAGCGCCTGCGTGGATGTCTTTCTGGCGGGCAGCCGGCGGCGGATGACGCTTGGCTCCCGCATCGGTTTCCATCAGCGCAACTGGCCGGCAGCGGCAGTGCACAAATATTACCGCAGCGAGCGCAAGGAGCGGCGCTGGGCGACGCCGTTTGAGTTCGGCTCGTGGATCTACGAGGACACCCAGCGGGAAATCTACGATCATCTGAGCTACATGGTGGCCCGCGGCGTTGATCCCGGCTTCGCCATCGAGACCTTGCGCACCGATCCGGGCGGGGAGTGGTATCCCAGCCGGCTGCGGCTGATCGCGGCCGGAGTTCTGCGCGAGGTGCGGCCGGGGCGGCGGCCTGCCCCGGGTTGACCCGGCGGCGCGCTTGCGGCAGAGGAGCGGCCAGCCTAGAAAATTGCCCGAAATGAGGAGGCCTGACGCATGTCCGGCGACCAGAACCCCCGCGGCGGCCGATCCGCGGATGCCCAGCCCGCCGCCACCAATGCGGCCGAGAAACACGCCAGCGGCGCGCCCTGGCGCAATTTCTATGGCCGCTTCAAGGGCAAGACGCTGAAGGACAGCCAGAAACGCTATCTGGACGAGGATCTGGCTAAGCTCAGCCCCGGCGCCGTCGGCTGGGAGGAAAACCCGGACCGCGCGCCGCTGGATCTGCAAGCGCTGTTCGGCGGCCGGGATGTCTGGCTCGAGGTCGGCTTCGGCGGCGGCGAGCATCTGGTGCATCAGGCGGTCAGCAACCCGGAGGCCGGGATCATCGGCGCCGAACCCTTTATCAACGGGGTGGCGATGCTGCTGGGCAAGATCCGCACGGCGGCGGCGGACAATATCGCGATCCATCCCGGCGATGCCCGCGACCTGATGGATGTGCTGCCCGCGGCCTCGATCGCGCGCGCCTTCCTGCTGTACCCGGATCCCTGGCCGAAAACGCGCCATCACCGCCGCCGCTTCGTGACGCAAGAGCATCTGGAGCCGCTGGCCCGCTGCCTGAAGCCGGGCGCGATCTTCCGGGTGGCGACGGATATTCCCGACTATGTGCGCCAGACCCTCGAAGAGGTGCCGAAGGCCGGATTCGAATGGCTGGCCGAAGGCCCCGGCGATTGGCGCCAGCCCTGGGCGGACTGGATTTCCACCCGTTATGAGCAGAAAGCCCTGCGTGAAGGCCGCACCCCGGATTACCTGACGTTCCGCCGCCTGGGCTGACCACTGAGGCCGGATCCGGGGCAGGGCGCTCCCGCGCGTCCGGCGTGCTTTGGAAAAGCACCCCGTCCCCTTGGGCCGGGCAGGCCGCGCCGAAGGCGCGGCCTGCCCCCCGGCGACCCGCGCAGCGGGGCGCAAAACCTCCTGCACCGGACCGGGCGGCGCAGCTTTGACTGGATGATCGCGCGCTTTGGCGGAAATCCCGGCGCTTCAGCGTGGACGCGCGCGCCGTCATGCGCTAACAGCCTTCTTCGAGCAAGCAGAGAGGAAGCCTCATGTCCGGACACGGCACGCCCATCCCGATGACCTCGCACCGCTCTGGCCCGCTGACCGGCGTGGCCGAGGTGCCCGGCGACAAGTCGATTTCGCACCGGTCGCTGATCCTGGGCGCGCTGTCGGTCGGAGAGACGAAAATCTCCGGCCTTCTGGAAGGCGAGGACGTGCTGGACACCGCCAAGGCGATGCAGGCCTTTGGCGCCGAAGTGGTGAACCACGGCGGCGGCAGCTGGTCAGTCTTCGGCGTCGGTGTCGGCGGCTTTGCCGAGCCGGACAATGTGATCGACTGCGGCAATTCCGGCACCGGGGTGCGGCTGATCATGGGGGTGATGGCGACCTCTCCGATCACTGCGACCTTTACCGGCGATGCCTCGCTGAACAAGCGCCCGATGGCGCGCGTCACCGATCCGCTGGCGCTGTTCGGCACCCAATCCGTGGGCCGCTCCGGCGGCCGCCTGCCGATGACCATTGTCGGCGCGGCGGACCCGGTTCCGGTGCGCTATGAGGTGCCGGTGCCGTCGGCGCAGGTGAAATCCGCGGTGCTGTTCGCGGGCCTCAACGCGCCCGGCAAGACCGTGGTGATCGAGCAAGAGGCCACGCGCGACCATACCGAGCGGATGCTGGCCGGTTTCGGCGCCGAGATCACCACCGAGGACACCGAAGAGGGCCGGGTCATCACCCTGACCGGCCGCCCGGAGCTGAAGCCGCAGGTGATCGCGGTGCCGCGCGATCCGTCCTCGGCCGCCTTCCCGGTCTGCGCTGCGCTGATCACCCCCGGATCCGACGTGCTGGTGCCGAACATCGGCCTGAATCCGACCCGGGCGGGGCTGTATTACACCCTGCAGGACATGGGCGCGGATCTGACGTTTGAGAACATGCGCGAGGAGGGCGGCGAGCCGGTTGCCGATCTGCGCGCCAGATATTCCCCGGACATGAAGGGCATCGAAGTGCCGCCGGAGCGCGCCGCCTCGATGATCGACGAATACCCGGTGCTGTCGGTGGTTGCCTCCTTTGCGGAAGGCAAGACCCTGATGGCGGGCGTCAAGGAGCTGCGCGTGAAGGAAAGCGACCGGATCGACGCAATGGCCAAGGGGCTGCGCGCCAACGGCGTCACGGTCGAGGAAGGCGAGGACTGGTGGGAGGTCGCTGGCCTCGGCATCGATGGCGTGCCGGGCGGCGGCACCTGCGAGAGCTTTCTGGACCACCGCATCGCCATGTCCTTCATGGTGATGGGCATGGGCGCGCAGAACGCTGTTTCAGTCGATGACGGCAGCCCGATCGCCACTTCCTTCCCGATCTTCGAGAGCCTGATGGGCAGCCTGGGCGCCAAGCTGGAGCGCACCGCCGGGTAACGCCCCCAATTTGCCATGGCGCGCCGGGCGGGCCATGGCCTCTTCCGGCAACTGGCTGCTGCTGCACCAGCCAGTCGATTTCCCTTGCCAGCGTCACCAGGGCGCGGTGGCGATAGGCTGGCCGTCCCGCCCGCGCAGCGCAGTCCCGCGAAATCGGGCCGGGCCGCCGCCGTCTTCCAGTGCCGCGATCAAGGCCGGTGCGGTTTCTGCCCCTCTCGCTGCGCACGATGAAATCAATGTCCGGACCCTCCCGCAGCACCTCCTGCCAGTGATAGCTGGGATCGGCGCCGCCACGGAGGATCAGCAGCGCTGGCTGCGCAGCCTTCAGGCGCCGGGCCGGTGCCGCCGCGGCTGGGTGGGCGGAACTGGATCCGGCACGGCCGGTCAGCACCGCTTGCGGAGCCTTGGCCAGGGCGGCCTGCGCCGGCTGCAACCGGCTTTCCGAACGCAGCCGGGTGCTGTAGACATCCCCGGAAGAAATATGAGACCGGAGCGCACATGAGCGAGAGCTTTACCATAGCCGTGGATGGCCCGGCTGCCGCAGGCAAGGGCACGATCTCCAAGGCGGTTGCCGCCCATTACGGCTTCGGCCATCTGGATACCGGGCTGTTGTACCGGGCTGTGGGGGCGAAGATGATGGAGGGCACTGCCGCCGCCGAGGCTGCCCGGAACCTGACCCCGGAAGATCTGGCGCGGGACGACCTGCGCGGGCCGGAGGTGGCGCAGGCGGCTTCCAAGGTGGCGGTGATTGCCGAGGTGCGCGCGGCCCTGGTGGACTTCCAGCGGGCCTTTGCCCGCCGGGCGGGCGGGGCGGTGCTGGACGGGCGCGATATTGGCACCGTGATCTGCCCCTATGCGCAGGTGAAGCTGTTTGTCACCGCCAGCGCCGAGGTGCGCGCCCGGCGCCGGTTCCTGGAGCTGACTTCGGCGGGCAAGGTGGTCTCGCTCGAGGATGTGCTGGCCGATGTGAAGGCGCGGGATGAGCGCGACATGAACCGGGCCGAGGCGCCTTTGAAACCGGCCGCGGATGCGGTGCTGATCGATACCAGCGAGCTCAGCATCGACGAGGCGCTGGCGGCGGCCCTGACGGTGATCGAGGCGCGCAGGCAGGCGGTGCCGCAGAGCTGAAGGACCCGCAGCCGGTCCGGCCGCTGCGGCCGCAGGGCAGGCAGCGGGATCAGGGCGGTTGTCAGAAGTGTTCTCTGCTGGTCCCCATCAGGGATGCGGGCGGTTTCAGTGTGTCCAGGGCGCGCCGTGCGGCCCGGCGGCTGGAAGCCCGGCCCGGGATGCCGGACGTTTGATTCCTGATCGTCCCGAGGATTTTGCGGATCGTTCCGCGCATTTGCATGTGCCTCCCGCGGCAGCTCACCGATCTGTGCATGGAGCCGCGGGCGGCGGCACAGTAGCCTGAAAGCGCGTGTCAAAAGGGAGGAGCCGTCATGGCCTGGCTGCGGACAATTGCGATTGCGTGCGTACTGGCAGCACCTGCCTTGGCGCAGGACCCGCCGGAGCCGCCGATGACCTATGAACGCCTGGGGCGCATCCTCTTTGCCCTGGACGAAAACGCGCAGCCGGTGGGGCGCGGCTTTCAGCTGTCGGTTTCCGGAGTGCCGGTGCTGGTGGTCACGGACCCGGCAGCGGACCGGATGCGGGCGATGGTGCCGCTGCGCCCGGCCGAGGCGCTGACGGCGGAAGATCTGATGCGGATGATGCAGGCCAATTTCGACAGCGCGCTGGATGCCCGCTATGCGGTGGCGCGCGGGCAGCTGTGGGCGGTGTTCATCCACCCGCTGTCGCAGCTGCAGAAGGACCAGCTGATCTCGGGCCTGGGGCAGACGGTGAATATCGCCCGCACCTATGGCACGCTTTACACCGGCGGGGCGTTGCAGTTCGGCGGCGGCGACAGCCCGGGGATCCAGCGGCAGCTGATTGAGGAACTGCTGGAAAAGGGGGAGGAAATCTAGCCGCAGACCGGTGATCCGGGGCCTGCAGGGAACCTGATTCCACGGGTACGAATTTCCGCAAGATTTCCATGTGCGGCAACGAATTTCGTCATGCCTGCGCCGGATTAATACGCGCCAAATCGCAAGCTGCAGCCTAAGGTCGCTGCAAACGGCTTGGAGAGCGCAAATGACCAGCTTTGAAGACCGCCTGACCGCGCTGCGCCGGGAGTTCCACCGGCACCCGGAGCTTGGCTTCCGGGAAGACCGCACCAGGGCCAAGGTGGCGGCGCATCTGCGCGGCCTGGGGCTGGAGGTGCATGAGGGTGCGGGCGTGGTCGGGCTGCTGCGTGCGGGCCGGGGCAACCGGGCCATCGGGCTGCGGGCCGACATGGATGCGCTGCCGATCGTTGAGGCTTCCAGCCATGCGTATGTCTCTGAAACGCCGGGCGTTATGCACGCCTGCGGCCACGACGGCCATATGACGATGCTGCTGGGGGCCGCCGAGCGGCTGGCGCAGGAGCAAGGGTTCGACGGCACCGTGGTGTTCCTGTTTCAGCCCAACGAGGAGCACGGGCTGGGCGCGCAGGCGATGATTGCCGAAGGGGTGCTGGAGCAGTTCCCGATCGAGGAGGTCTATGCCATCCACAATCTGCCGGGTGCGCCGGCGGGGCAGGTCTCGACCCGTCCCGGCCAGATCTGCAGCAGCGAAAGCCTGTTTGAAATCTCGATCAAGGGGCAGGGCGGCCATGCCTCGATGCCGCAGGCCGGGGTGGATGCGATCACGGTCGGGGCGGAGATGGTGCTGGCATTGCAGACCATCGTCGCGCGCAAGCTGGCGCCGGGGGCGGGGGCTGTGGTGTCGGTGACCGAGTTCCTGACCGACGGCCAGCGCAACGTGCTGCCGGGGCACGCGGTGCTGAAGGGCGACGTGCGCGCCCGGGTGCCTGCCGACCGGGAAGCGGTCGAGCGCTTCATGCGCCAGATCGCACCCGGTGTCGCCGCCGCCCACGCGGTGGAGGTGGAGGTGAGCTTCAACACCGAATTTGTCGAGACCATCAACGCGCCAGGACCGGCCGAGGCCGCCTGCCGTGCCGGGGAGGCGGCGGGCTGCGCGGTGATCCGCAACCGCCCGCCGATGAGTTTTTCGGAGGATTTTGCCCATTTCGCCAACGCGGTGCCCGGCTGCTTCCTGCTGCTGGGCAATGGCGCGGAGGGGCCGCACGGCCAGCCGCTGCATGCGACTGATTATGATTTCAACGACGCTCTGCTGCCCATCGGCGCGGAGTTCTGGGTGCAGCTGGTGCGTGACCGGCTGCCAGCGGGAAAGGACTGACCATGTTTGAACAATTTGCTGTTGCCCTGCGCCACACGGCGGGAAACCCGAAAACCGGCGAGGCGGCCCGCCGGGTTCTGTCCGAACTGGATTTCTCCAACGCTTGCGCGGAAATCACCGCTTGGGACGGCTATGCCGAAACGCCTCTGGTGTCTCTGGCGGGGCTGGCCGAGCGGATCGGTGCCGGGCGGATCGACTACAAGCACGAGGGGCCGCGGTTCGGGCTGGGCAGCTTCAAGGCGCTGGGCGGGTCTTATGCGGCGCTGCGGGTGCTGCAGCGGGAGCTGAGCCGCCAGCTGGGGCAGGAGGTCAGCCTGGAGGACATCCGCAAGGGCGCCCACAAGGCGGCCTGCGCGGGGATCACCCTGGTGTCTGCCACCGATGGCAACCATGGCCGCTCGCTGGCCTGGGGCTGCCAGCGTTTTGGCGCGCCCTGCCGGATCTACATCCACGCCGAGGTCAGCGAAGGCCGTGCGGAGGCGATGCGCGATCTGGGCGCCGAGGTGATCCGGATCGCGGGCGACTATGACGACTCGGTGCTGCTGGCCAAGAAGGAGGCGGAGGAAAACGGCTGGTTCGTGGTTTCCGACACCTCCTGGGAAGGCTACACCGAACCGCCGCGCGATGTGATGGCGGGTTATGGCGTGATGACCCGCGAGGTCTGCGAAGCGCTGGAACAGGCGCCGACCCATGTGTTCCTGCAGGGCGGTGTCGGCGGGCTGGCGGCGTCGGTCGCGGCGGGTCTGCGGCAGTATTACGGGGCAAAGGCACCGCGGGTTGTGATTGTTGAACCCGAATTGGCGGCCTGCCTGTTCGACAGTGCGCGCAATGGCAAGGCCACCAATTTCGCCATCCGGGAAGAGACCATCATGGCCGGTCTTTCCTGCGGCGAGCCATCGGGGATGGCCTGGGAGATCCTGGCCGAGGAAGCCGCCGATTTCCTGACCATTCCCGACAGCATCGTGGCGCCCGCGGTGCGGCTGCTGGCCAATGCGGAAACCGGTGATCCGGCGGTTGAGGCCGGCGAAAGCGCCGTGGCGGGGCTGGCCGCCCTGATCGCCGCCTGCCAATCTGCGGAGATGAAGAAGACCTTGGGGCTGGATGAGGGCTCGCGGGTGCTGCTGATCGGTTCGGAAGGGGTCACCGATCCGGCGATCTTTGCTGCGATCATGGCAGGGAAAGACCATGGCTGAGGCGCCGCAGCGCGGGTTTTCCGAAGCCGAGTTCGCTGCCCGGACCCAAAAGGCGCAGGCGCTGATGGCCGCGCAGGGGCTTGATGGGCTCCTGCTGCTGACCGAGCCGGAGGTGCGCTATTTCAGCGGCTTCCACACGCTGTTCTGGCAAAGCCCGACCCGGCCCTGGTTCCTGTTTGTGCCGCCCGCAGGAAAGCCGATTGCCGTCATCCCGGAGATCGGCGCCGACCTGATGCGCCGCACCTGGGTCGAGGACATCCGCACCTGGAGCGCGCCGGCGCCCGAGGACGACGGTCTCAGCCTGCTGACCGGGCTGCTGTCTCCGATCGCGTCGCGGGGCGGATCAATCGGCATCATGAAGGGCCATGAGACCGCTCTGCGCATGCCGCTGGGCGATTACGAGCGGCTGATGGCGGGCCTGCCGGGGCTGAAGGTGGCGGATTCGACGCCTTTGGTGCGCAGCCTGCGGATGGTGAAATCGGCCGCGGAGATTGAAAAGCTGAGCCATATCTGCGCCATCGGCTCGCGCAGTTTTGCGCAGGTCCCGCAGATCGCCCATGAGGGCCAGCCGTTTGACGATCTGTTCCGCAGCTTCCGGCGTGAGGCGCTGGCGCAGGGGGCGGATGACGTGCCTTATCTGGTCGGCGGCGCCGATCAGGGCGGCTACAGCGACGTGATCTCGCCGCCCACCAGCCGGCCACTGCAGGCCGGGGATATTGTCATGCTGGACACCGGCGCGACCTGGGACGGGTATTTCTGCGACTTCGACCGCAACTTTGCCATTGGCCGCGCCGATGACCTGTCGCGCCGGGCCTATGACGTGCTGTGGCGGGCGACGGAGGCCGGGATGGCCGCCGCGCGCCCGGGGGCGACCTGCCGCGAGCTGTTCCAGGCGATGCAGGCGGTGATCGCGGAGATGGACGGTC
Organism: Leisingera thetidis; assembly: GCF_025857195.1. NCBI lineage: Bacteria > Pseudomonadati > Pseudomonadota > Alphaproteobacteria > Rhodobacterales > Roseobacteraceae > Leisingera > Leisingera thetidis. The sequence goes on from NZ_CP109787.1 coordinate 514,243, forward strand.
AGGGCGGCGATGTCGGCCGCCTGGGCCACGGGCTGGGGATGCAGCTGACCGAATGGCCCTCGCACGCGGCTTTTGACGGCACCGTGATCGAAGAGAACATGGTGCTGACCCTGGAACCCTCGCTCGGCTACGGCGATGGCCGTATCATGGTGCATGAGGAAAACATCGTGGTGCGGGCGGATGGCGCTGAGCTGCTGACAACCCGCGCCGCGCCTGAACTGCCGGTGATCTGAAGGAGGCCTTGGCATGAAGCTCTGCTTTGAGACGGATGCAGGCATCGGCACCCGCGCCACGCTGGGCGTGATCGTGCTGGAAACCGACGAGACGCTGGAGCCGGAATTCTCCCGGATGATGGCCCGCGACGGCGTGGCGCTGTACCATAGCCGCATCCCGATGGTGCCGGAGATCCGCCCGGAAACGCTGGCGCGGATGCTGGCGGACCTGCCGGCCTCGGCCCGGCTGCTGCCGTCGTCGCTGGATTTCGACGTGATCGGCTATGGCTGCACTTCGGCGTCGACGGTGATCGGCTCGGCCCAGGTGGCGGAGGCGGTGCGGACCGTGCTGCCCGGGGCCAAGGTGAGCGATCCGCTGGCGGCGATCATCGCCGCGGGCAGGGCGCTGGGCACCGCGCGGCTGGGGTTTGTCACGCCTTACCTGCCGGAGGTCTCGGCGCAGATGCGGCAGAAGCTGGAGGAGGCGGGGTTTGAAATCGCCGGTTTCGGCTCGTTTGAGGAAATGGACGACCGGGTGGTGGCACGGATCACCGAAGCGGCAATTGCGGCGGCGGCCAAGCAGGTGGCCAAGGCCGGGGACTGCGACGCAATCGTGATCTCCTGCACCAACCTGCGCTGCCTGCGGGTGATCCCGGAGATCGAGGACGCGACCGGGGTGCCGGTGGTCTCCAGCAACCAGGCGCTGGCCTGGCATATGCTGCGGCTGGCCGGAATAGACGATCCGCAGCCGCAGTTCGGCCGGCTGTTCGCCCGGGGCTTGGCGGCCGGATAGGTAAAAGTTTACGGGAATTGCCATCTGACAATTTGCGCCAGGCTGCGCCGCCGGGCGGCGCAGTCTGCGCTTGTAATCCGCGCGCGGATCATCACAGTTTGGCAGCCGAAACCTGATCTGCGCCGCGCGAGGACCCCCGGATGCCTGCCACCCGCCCCGAGAACCGCCCCACACCCCGCAACGTCCTGTTCATCATCATCGACCAGCTGCGCGCGGATTGCGTGTCCGGGGCCATGGCAGAGCATGTGGAGCTGCCCAATATCCGCGCCTTCATGCAGGAGGCGGTGTCCTTCCAGCGGCATTTCTCGGTGACCAACCCCTGCGGGCCGTCGCGGGCCTCGATCCTGACCGGGCAGTATGCGATGAACCACCGCTCTGTCCGCAACGGCACGCCCCTGCGCCATGACACGCCCAATATCGCCACCGAGATGCGCAAGGCGGGATATCTGCCGATGCTGTTCGGCTATACCGACACCTCGCAGGACCCGCGTGCCTTTGACGCCAACGATCCGGCGCTGCGGACCTATGAATACCCAATGAACGGCTTCCATGAGATGACCGAGATGCGGATGGAGATGTCTTATCCGTGGCAGTCGCATCTGATGAACCGGGGCTATGAATTCGAAAACTACTGGGATGTGTACAGGCCGGTGTCGCCCGATGGCGGCGCGCCCCGGCTGAACGATCCGGCGCTTTATGCGGCGGAGGACAGCGATACCGCGTTCCTCACCGACTCTTTCCTGGGCACGATGACCGCCTACCGCAAGGAAAGCTGGTTTGCGCATCTGACCTATATCCGCCCGCATCCGCCGCTGGTGGCGCCGGCCCCCTATAACAGCATGTACGACCCGGCCGGCCTGCCGCTGCCGGAGCGGCTGGACACGGAGGAGGCGGAGGGCAGCCAGCATCCGTTCTTTGATCCGCTGCTGCGCAAGAGAACCATTGCAGGGATGGCCGAGGGCTTCCCGGATCTGGAGCCGACGGATGAGAACATCCGCACCCTGCGTTCGGTCTACCTCGGCCTGGCGAGCGAGGTGGACCATCACGTCGGGCGGGTGATCCGGTTCCTCAAGGAAACAGGGCAATATGACAACACCATGGTGGTGATCACCGCCGACCACGGCGAGATGCTGGGCGATAGGCATTCCTGGGGCAAGATGACGGTCTATGACGCCGCCTATCACACGCCGCTGATCATCCGGATGCCCGGCAACGAGGACAATGCCGGGGCCTGCCTCGGCCAGATCACCGAGTCGATCGATGTGACCCCGACCATTCTGGACTGGATCGGGCAGGAGATCCCGAATTCGATGGACGGGCGGTCGCTGCTGCCGCTGCTGCGCGGGGAGGTGCCGCAGGACTGGCGGCAGTATTCCTTTTCGGAACTGGATTTCTCGGAACCCTTGACGCCGACGCTGTGGCAGCAGGCGCTGGGCACCTCGCCGAGCGACAGCTGCCTGGGCATTCTGCGCGAGGAGCGCTTCACTTTGGTGGAATTTGCCGCTGATCTGCCGCCGATGCTGTTTGACGGCCAGGCGCGGGGCGAGCTGGAGAACGTCGCCGGGCAGCCGGAGTATGCCGCCGATCTCAACCGGCTGACGCGGCTGATGCTGCGGCACCGGATGAAGAACATGGACCACACGCTGTCGCTGGTGTCGATCACGCCGGACGGGGCGCGCGGCCGGCCCCGTTTCACGGCCCGGAGTTCCTGACCGCCGGCTGGCGGGAACCGGAGCTGCTGCCGCGGACGGAACGGCCCGGTTTCCTGTCCGAAAACCGGGCCATGCAGGGTGTGCCGGTGGCTACACGAACCAGTCGTCGGATAGCTGGTCGCTTGATTTGGCCCCCTTCAGCCAGGCGATCTGCAGCGGATCTTCACCGCCGTTGCCGTCGGCGTCATATTCCAGCCAGACCGCCCGGTTGTCGCCGAGGCTGAGGCTGAGGTGGCCGCCGGCCAATGCGGCGTCAAGATCGGTGCCCAGGTCCAGGAGCAGCCCGTCGATATCCAGCAAGTCGCCGTCAGCCGCCTTGAAGTCGAGGATGGTATCGCCGGCATCCGCGGCTGAGTTGAAGACAAAGACATCTGCGGATTTGCCGCCCTTGAGGATATCGGCGCCTTCCCCGCCCGCTATCCAATCGCTGCCGTTGCCGCCGTCCAGCTTGTCAATGCCGCCGCCGCCGTCGAGCGTGTCGTCGCCATTGCCGCCTTTCAACTGGTCGTCGCCGTTGCCGCCGCTCAGGGAGTCATGGTCGTTGCCGCCGTCCAGCTTGTCGTTGCCATCCCCGGCCGACAGCGTGTCATCGCCATCGCCGGCCTTGATCTGGTCCTTGCCGCTGCCGCTGGTGATCGAGTCATTTCCGTCGCCGCCGTCCAGCTTGTTGTCGCCATCGCCGGCGTGCAGCGTGTCGTCGCCATCGCCGGCCTTGATCTGGTCCTTGCCGCTGCCGCCGGTGATCGAGTCATTCCCGTCGCCGCCGTCCAGATTGTTGTCGCCATCGCCGGCGTGCAGCGTGTCGTCGCCGTCGCCGGCCTTGATCTGGTCCTTGCCGCTGCCGCTGGTGATCGAGTCATTCCCGTCGCCGCCGTCCAGCTTGTTGTCGCCGTCCCCGGCGTGCAGCGTATCGTCGCCGTCGCCGGCCTTGATCTGGTCCTTGCCGCTGCCGCTGGTGATCGAGTCATTCCCGTCGCCGCCGTCCAGCTTGTTGTCGCCGTCCCCGGCATGCAGCGTGTCGTTGCCGACGCCCGCCTTGATCTGGTCCTTGCCGCTGCCGCTGATGATCACGTCATCGCCCGCGCCGCCGTCCAGCCTGTTGCTGCCATCGCCGCCGTTCAGGCTGTCATTGCCATCGCCGCCGGTGATCTTGTCGTTTCCTGCGCCGGCCAGCAGGGTATCGTTGCCATTGCCGCCTTTCAGCTGGTTCTTGCCGTCGCCGCCATCAATGAAATCATCTCCTTCGCCGCCGTCGGCATAGTCGTTTCCGCCGCCGCCCTCCAGGCTGTCATTGCCCAGGCCGCCATACAGCTTGTCCTTGCCGGTGCCGCCGGCAAGGGTGTCGTTGCCGTCCTTGCCGTAGAGCTGGTCACTGCCGGCGCCGCCGTCGATCACATTGCCGGCGCTGTTGCCATACCCCTTGTCCGAAGACCCGCCCAGGATGACATTTTCGATCATCGTGCCATTGCTGACGGTCAGCTTTTTGGAACCGATCTTGCCGGAGGCCCCGCTTTCCAGCGTGATCGTCGATTTCAGGGTCACCGCGCTGAGGTCGAGCGTGTCGGTGCCGCCATTGGTGTCGGTGACCGTGCCAAGCAAAGTGGTCCAGTTCGGCACGAAGCTGTCGGTGAAAGTGTAGGTGTTGTCCGGCGATGGCGGCGGCGGCGGCGGCGGGGTGTCGCCGCTGTCAATGATCTCCGCCGCATCGGCGCTGTCCGATACGCCAGCCAGGAAGACCAGCAAAGTGCTGGTGCCGTTATAGGCCACTTTCAGCCAGGAGCCGCCGCTGCCTGCCTGCAGCGACACGAGTCCGTCGCCTGCGGCATCCTCGCCGCCATAGCCGATGTCCTGGAGCAGGGCGGTGATGTCGATCCGGTCGCCCGCCGCAAGATCGAAGTCGGTGATCGTGTCGCCGGCTTCGCCCAGCGTGGCAAAGACAAAACGGTCTGCGCCGGTGCCGCCGGTCAGGGTATCCGCGCCGGTGCCGCCGATCAGGATGTCGTTGCCTTCCGCGGCGTTGATCTGATCGTTGCCGCCACCGCTTTCCAGCCGGTTGTTCGCGCTGTTGCCGGTGATGGTGTCGTTGCCGGAGCCGGTGGCGGCGTTTTCGATCACGGTGCCGCTGGCGATGGAGAAGTTGCCGATCTTGCCGTTGAGGTTGGAGTGGGTCCCCTCGTTCAGGTTCAGCATCTGCGCCGAACTGCGGCTGTTCAGGTCGATCGTGTCGATGCCGCCGCTGTCGACAATCGCAACGGCATAGCCGCCGTTCAGATCCATGCCGAAGCGGCCGGTGGTCTCGCCGTCGCCATAGGTGGTGTTGCCGGTTTCCACGTTCACCGGAGCGCCGTAGAGGTGGTGGATGGCCGCAATATCGCCTATCTGCGCGGTCGCCAGATAGGCGAAGGACGCATCGATGCTCGTGTTCTGCTGCTGGTGGAAATAGGACATCACGGACATCTGCCAGCTGTCGTTGGCAAAGCCGGCATCCGCGCCATAGCTGGCACTGCCGTTGTAGTTGCCGGTGTGGCCCAGGCCCAGGGCATGGCCGATCTCGTGGATGTAGGTCTGGTAGTAGTAGTCGCTGTTGCCGGATGCCCAATTGGTGGCCACGTTGATGCTGGAGCTCAGAATGGTGCCGTTGCTGACCGTGGAGCTGGCATAGGCGCCGGAGTTGTTGTCGTCGAAAGTGATCTTGGCGCTGCCGGTGGTTTCGACAAATTCGATCCCGCTGAGGGCGGTCCAGCTTTCCAGTGCCTTGCGGGCCGCGTTCTTGCCGGCTGTATTCAGCCCGCTGAGGTTGACCGTCAGCTGACCGCCGGTTTCAACGTCAAAGGAGCGCTGGGTCCGGCCGGTATCCTCCCAGTAGCCCTGGTACAGATACTGGGCAATCTGGTCGACCGTATAGGTCGGCTTGCCGGCAGCATCGCCGCCGCCGGAGCCGGAGCCGCTGCCGTCGGTGCTTTCGGGAATTCTGTGATTGGCTTGACCGCAATATTCACACATAATTGTGTTCCATCCTAGATCGCTGAATTACAAGGGAAATTCTGTGTGCCTGACCAGCTGGCCGGCGAAGTCCGCAAGGATGTCCGGAGTGAGCTGCCCGTCCATGACCGACTGCTCGATCACCGGGCCCTGGCCGGTCCGGCCGTCGCTGTGCTGCCAGGCCAGGTGGCCGGAAATCCAGTCTGCGGCCCAGGTCTGCCCGACGTAGCGCAGGATCAGGACGGCTTCGCTGTCCTGCCCGCCTGCAGCGGTAACCGCAGCACCGGGAAATCTCATGCGCAGATCGCCAGCCAGCGCATCGCAAAGGGGCTGCCGCAGGGCGTCGCCGCACTGCAGCTGAATGGTCTGCACCGGGCTGCCAAGTGCTGCGGAGCCGGTGACAAGCAGCCAGATTGCGGCAGAGCAGCTGGAAAGTCTTCCAGATGTAGTCATGGGGAATGTGCTCGCTCAGACGATTGAAGGATCAGGTTCAGTCCCGCGCCGTTCTGGCTGCAGACACAGGTTTAGGTGCCGATTTGGGCGAAATGGCGGTTGCGATCCGGGCAACATTTAGACGGCGTTAACCGGTGTTAACCCTTTGCCGGCCCGGCCTGTGCGAAAGCGCGCCCTTGCTCCGGCCCGGAGCTGTGTTTTTGCAAATCATTCTCAATTTCATTGACAGTTGAGAATGACTTGCAATAACGATGCGTCAAAGACATCTTCAAAACGGAGAATCGGATGATTTCGAACCTGCTCAAGACAGTTTCCGCCGCTGCCATCGCGGCCGTTGCTGCCAGTGCTGCCATGGCCGAAGACAAGATGAAGGTCGTCACCACCTTCACCGTGCTGGCCGACATGGCGGCAAACGTGGCGGGCGATGCCGCCGAGGTCGTCTCGGTCACCAAGCCGGGGGCGGAGATCCACGGCTATGAGCCGACGCCGCGCGACATCGTGCGGGCGTCTGATGCCGATCTGATCCTGTGGAACGGCATGAACCTGGAGCTGTGGTTCGAACAATTCCTGTCCAACATGAAGGACGTGCCCTCGGTGACCCTGACCGACGGCATCGACCCGATCCCGATCGCTGCCGGATCTTACGAGGGCAAGCCCAACCCGCATGCCTGGATGGGACTGGACAACGCGCTGATCTATATCGACAACATCGTCGAGGCCTTTGCCGAGCACGATCCGGAAAACGCCGCCGTCTATGTCAAGAACGCGGGCGAATACAAGGACAGGCTGCGCGCCACCATCGAGCCGCTGCGCCGTGCGATTGCAGAAATCCCCGAGGACAAGCGCTGGCTGGTGACCTGCGAGGGCGCCTTCAGCTACCTGGCCCGCGATTTCGGCATGAAGGAGCTGTACCTGTGGCCGATGAACGCCGATCAGGTCGGCACGCCGCAGCAGGTGCGCGCGGTGATCGACGGGGTGCGCGCCAATGACATCCCGGTGGTGTTCTGCGAAAGCACCGTGAACACCGCCCCGGCTGAGCAGGTGGCCCGCGAAACCGGCGTGGCCTATGGCGGCGAGCTCTATGTCGACTCGCTCAGCGAGGCGGACGGCCCGGTGCCCACCTACCTGGATCTGCTCAAGGTCACCTCCCAGACCGTGGCCCGCGGTCTGACCGAAGTGACCAATTAAGGCGCCCCGGGTTTCATATCAAATTGCCCCGCAACGGAAGTTGCGGGGCGTTTCATTTCACAAAGCACAATTTCTGTGTGTAACTCTGCGGGAAGCCCAATGCTTGATGCCAGCGAGACCCACATGTTGAACACCAGCGCTGCGCCCGCGGACGGCGGGATTGCCGCAACAAATGTCACGGTCACCTACCGCAACGGCCATACCGCGCTGTGGAACGCCAGCTTTGGCATTCCCCGCGGCACCGTTACGGCGCTGGTTGGGGTGAATGGCGCCGGCAAATCGACCCTGTTCAAGGCAATCATGGGGTTTGTCCCGGCCGCGCAGGGCGAAATCCGCATCCTTGGCATGACGGTCAAGGAGGCTTTGCGCAAGAATCTGGTCGCCTATGTGCCGCAGTCCGAGGAGGTCGATTGGGCCTTCCCGGTGCTGGTCGAGGATGTGGTGATGATGGGCCGCTACGGCCACATGGGCTTCCTGCGCCGCCCCAAGGCTGTGGATCACGAGGCCGTCGATCAGGCGCTGCGCCGGGTCAACATGCAGGACTTCCGTCACCGCCAGATCGGCGAGCTGTCCGGCGGCCAGCGCAAGCGGGTGTTCCTGGCCCGCGCGCTGGCGCAGGACGGGCAGGTGATCCTGCTGGACGAGCCGTTCACCGGCGTCGATGTGAAGACCGAGGAACAGATCATCTCGCTGCTGCGCGAACTGCGCGCGGAAGGAAGGGTGATGCTGGTCTCTACCCACAACCTGGGCAGCGTGCCGGAATTCTGCGACCGCACGGTGCTGGTCAAGGGCACCGTGCTGGGTTTTGGCCCGACCGAGACCACCTTTACCCGCGAAAACCTTGAACACGCCTTTGGCGGGGTGCTGCGCCACTTCACCCTGGGCGGCCAGGCGCTGCATGACGATGGCGACACCCGCGAGGTCACCATCCTGACCGACGACGAGCGCCCGTTTGTGCAATACGGCGAAAAGACCCAGACCAGCGAAGGCGGCGGCGAGGGCGGGAGCCAGCAATGATGGAATACCTGCTGGAGCCGTTCACCTATGGCTACATGACCAATGCGATGTGGGTCTCGGCGCTGGTTGGCGGGGTCTGTGCCTTCCTGTCGGCCTATCTGATGCTCAAGGGCTGGTCGCTGATCGGCGATGCGCTGTCCCACTCGGTGGTGCCGGGCGTTGCCGGAGCTTACATCCTGGGGCTGCCGTTTGCGCTGGGCGCTTTCATTGCCGGCGGGCTTGCGGCGGGGGCGATGCTGTTTCTGTCGGAACGCTCCGGTCTCAAGGTGGATGTGATCATTGGGCTGATCTTCACCTCCTTCTTCGGGCTGGGCCTGTTCATCGTCTCGGTCAGTCCGATGTCGGTCTCGGTGCAGACCATCACCATGGGCAATATCCTGGCAATCACGCCGGAAGACACATTGCAGCTGGCAATCATCGGCTTTGTCTCGCTGGCGGTGCTGCTGGCCAAGTGGAAGGACCTGATGGTCACCTTCTTTGACGAAAACCACGCCCGCACCATCGGCCTCCGGCCCGGGCTGCTGAAGGCGGTGTTCTTTGTGCTGCTGTCGGCCTCGGTGGTGGCGGCGATGCAGACCGTCGGCGCGTTTCTGGTGATCGCCATGGTGGTGACGCCGGGTGCCACGGCCTATCTGCTGTGCGACCGGTTTCCGCGGCTGATCATGGTGTCGGTGCTGATCGGTGCGTTGACCAGTTTCTTCGGCGCCTATGCCAGCTATTTCCTCGACGGCGCCACCGGCGGCATCATTGTGACACTGCAGACGCTGATCTTTCTGATGGTGTTCATCTTTGCCCCGAAACACGGGCTGCTGGCGGCCAAACGCAAGGCGCGTGAAGCGCTGAAGCGCGGCCCCATTGCACAAGAAGGGGCTGCGTGATGGAGCTCGATACGCTGCTGATGCCGTTCCAGTTTGCGTTCATGCAGAACGCCTTTTGGATTTCTCTCATTGTCTCCATCCCCACCGCGCTGCTGTCCTGCTTTCTGGTGATGAAGGGCTGGGCGCTGATGGGCGATGCGGTCAGCCATGCGGTGCTGCCGGGGATCGTGCTGGCCTATATCGTCGGGCTGCCGCTGATCCTTGGCGCCTTTGCTGCCGGGATGCTCTGCGCTGTGGCGACCGGCTATCTGTCCGGCAACAGCCGGGTCAAGCAGGACACGGTGATGGGCGTGGTCTTCTCCGGCATGTTCGGTGCCGGCATCGTGCTTTATGTCTCGGTCGAGACCAACGCGCATCTGGACCATATCCTGTTCGGCAACATGCTGGGGGTGGAGCCGGACGAGCTGTGGACAGCCGGGATCATCTCTTTGGCGGTCGGCGCAGCACTGGTGCTGAAGTGGAAGGACCTGCTGCTGCACAGCTTCGATCCGGCGCAGGCGCAGGCCTCCGGCCTGCCGGTCAGAGTGCTGCACTACGGGCTGCTGGCGGCGCTGTCGCTGACCATTGTGGCGACCCTGTCGGCGGCGGGGCTGATCCTGGCCATCGGGCTGCTGATTGCGCCGGGCGCCATCGCCTTTCTGGTGGTGCGCAAGTTCAGCACCATGCTGTGGGTTTCCGTTCTGATCTGCATGTTTTCGATGCTGGCGGGCACCTATGCCAGCTTCTTCCTCGACAGCGCGCCGGCGCCGACCATTGTGCTGATCCTGACCGCGCTGTTTATCCTGGCCTTTTTGCGGCGGCTGTACCTGACCCGCAAGACCTCGATGCAGCGGGCCAGGGACACCTCCGGGATCGCGTGAGTCACGCGGTTCCGGGCCGGGCCATCTCCAGCAGCCACTGGCGCACCAGCTTGGCGTTGTCGATCAGATCCTGGCTCTTGGACCACACCAGATAGAAACCGGCGCCGGTGGTCCAGGACCAATCCTTGCGCGCGGCCAGCAGCCCCTGCCGGATCAGCGGCTCGGTCACATGCTGCCAGCCGAATGCAAAACCCTCTCCGGCAATCGCCGCCTGCAGCACCAGCGCATAGTCGTTGAGCCGCAGCCCCGCGGCCGGCAGCCGGCCGGTGACGCCGAAATGGGCAAACCATTGCTGCCAGCTGGGGCGTTCGCGGATCGGTTCCTCCAGATGGATCAGCCGCTCGTGCAGCAGGTTCGGCACCGTCGCCAGGTTGACCGCCGAGGCCATCACCCGCGGGCTTGCCACCGGATAGATCACCTCCGGTGCGATCAGGGCCGAGTGGCAGTCCGGCCAGTTGCCGTCGCCGCGGCGCACCGCCAGCGAGATGCCTTCGGTATTGATGTCCGGCTCCCGGTCGGAGCTTTGCAGGCGCAGGTCGATATCGGGGTGCGCGACATGCAGCCGGGTCAGTTTTGGCATCACCCAGTAGTATGCAAAGGCAGAGGAGCAATTGAGCGTGACATGGTCGTTGCGCCCGAACTGCCGCACCGCCTTGGCCGAGGACAGAATGTCCGCCAGCGCCTTGGACACATCGGTGTAAAGCCGCATGCCGGCCCCGGTCAATTCCACCTTGCGGTGGCTGCGGCGGAACAGAACCACACCCAGAGACGCTTCCATCTGCTTGATCGCCGCGCTGACGGCGGGCTGCTGCACGTTCAATTCTTCCGACGCCCGGGTGAAGGAGCCGTGCCGTGCGGCGGCCTCAAAAACGATCAGGTGGCGCGGGCTGGTGAGGAGTTTCCACAGTTCTTGCATAACTCTCATTTATCCAAACGATCAGATTTTTCAAGCGTCACAAACCTCGGGGACGGAGATAGGTTCAGTCATTATTCGAGAATTGGAGAGCCCCATGGCCCGACGCGCCCGCGCATCCCGCGACAGAAACACCACCCCCGCGGGCGCGCCTGCATCGCCGTTCATCCAGCGCAGCCTGCCGTTCTTCGACGTGCTGGACGAGGAAAAACTGGCCCGGCTGGAAGCCCAGGTCGACTGGATCTTCGAGGAGGTCGGCATTGCTTTCCGCGATGACCCGGAGGCGCTCAGGATCTGGAAAGAAGCCGGTGCACGGATTGATGGCGACACCGTGCGCGCCGATGCGCAATGGATCCGCGCCCTGTGTGCCAAGGCGCCGCGGGAATTCACCCAGCTGGCCCGCAACCGGGCGCGGTCGGTCACCATCGGCGGCAGCAACCAGGTGTTTGCCCCGATCTACGGCGCGCCGTTTGTGCGCGACCTGGAAGGCGGGCGGCGTTATGGCGATATGGCGAGCTTCGAGAAGCTGGTGAAGCTCACCTATATGCATCCGAACCTGCATCACGGCGGCTTTGTCATTTGCGAGCCCTGCGACGTGCCGGTGAGCAAGCGCCATTTCGACATGCTCTATGCTCATATGACGCTGAGCGACAAGCCGCATCTGGGGGCGATCACCGAAATGTCCCGGGCGCAGGACAGCGTCGACATGGCCGAGATCGTTTTCGGCAAGGATGTCATGGACGATAACTGCGTGATCATGGGCAATGTGAACACCAACTCGCCCTTGCTGGTCGACAAGGTGGTGACCGAAGCGATCCGGGTCTATTCGGCGCGCGGGCAGGGGATCATCGTGGTGCCCTTTATCCTGACCGGGGCGATGGGGCCGGTGTCGACCGCCGCATCTGTTGCACAGGCAATGGCCGAGGCGATGATGGTCTGTGCATTCACCCAGATCATCCGCCCCGGCGCGCCGTTTGTGCTGGGCAACTTCCTCAGCTCGATGTCGCTGAAGTCCGGGGCGCCGACCTTTGGCATGCCGGAGCCGGTGGTCTCGAACTATGCGATCGGGCAGCTGGCGCGCCGTGCAGGTCTGCCGCTGCGCTGCGGCGGCTCGCTGACCGCGTCCAAGATCGAGGATGCGCAGGCGGCTTATGAGAGCGCGGATTCGATGCACTCCACCATGCTGGCGGGCGCCAACTATGTGCTGCATGCGGCGGGCTGGCTGGAAGGCGGGCTGTGCACCGGGTTTGAGAAGCTGGTGATGGATGCCGACCGGCTGGGCTCGTACCAGAAGGTGCTGAGCCAGGGGCTGGATACCAGCGACGAGGCCTTTGCCCGCGATGCCTATGGCGAGGTGGAGCCGGGCGGGCATTTCCTCGGCTCGGCCCACACCATGCGCAACTACCAGACCGCGTTCTACGAGCCCAAGCTGAGCGACAGCGAGAATGTTGAAAGCTGGGAGGAGGGCGGCTCCAAGGACATGCGGCAGCGCGCCTATGAGCGCTGGAACCAGATGCTGAACGAGTATCAGGCGCCGCCGATGGATGACGCGGTGAAGGACGAGCTCGCGGCCTATGTTGCCCGCCGCAAGGAAGAAATCCCCGATGCCTGGTACTGATTGGCCGTCCAGGCCCGAAACGCAATACACCTCGCGGCCCGGCTGCCGCTTGCCCCAGACCTGAGGACAGACCCATGTCAGACAATTTTGCCCAATCGACGCTCAACATCCACAAGGAGGAGAGCAGCGGCGACAAGAAGCTGCCGAGCCATGCCAAGGCCGTTATTATCGGCGGCGGTGTGGTCGGCTGCTCGATCCTGTTCCACCTGGCCAAGTTCGGCTGGAAGGACGTGGTGCTCTTGGAGCGGGATGAGCTGACCTCCGGCTCGTCCTGGCATGCGGCGGGGCAGATCCATACCATCTCGTCGGACCCGAACATCTCGCGGCTGCAGTCCTACACCATCGACCTCTATAAGGAGATCGAGGAAACTTCCGGCCACAGCGTCGGCCTGCATATCACCGGCGGCTTCTATCTGGCATCGAACAAGACCTGGTACGACTACCTGAAGCGGGAACGGTCCAAGGCGCGGTACATGGGCCTGAACCAGGAGTTCATCAGTCCCACGGAAGTGGCCGAGCGCCACCCGCTGATCGATCCGAAACATTACCATGCGGCGCTGTGGGATGATCAGGACGGCGATCTGGACCCGTCGGGCGCCACCTATGCCTTTGCCAAGTCGGCGCGGGTGCACGGGGCGCAGTATTTCACCCATACGCCGGTGACCGGCACCACCCAGCGCGCCGACGGCAGCTGGGATGTGGTGACGCCGCGCGGGGTGATCAATGCCGAGCATATCGTTAACTGCGGCGGTCTTTGGGCGCGCGAAGTCGGCCACATGCAGGGCGTGAACCTGCCAGTGCAGCCGATGGAGCATCATTACCTGATCACCGACAAGATCGACGCCGTGGCCAACCACCCGACCCGCCTGCCGGCCGGGATCGATTACGAGGCCAACATCTATTTCCGCCAGGAACGGCAGGGCATGCTGCTGGGCACCTATGAGCCCAAGGGCACGCCTTGGAAGGTCGGCGGCACGCCGTGGGATTTCGGCCACGAGCTGCTGCAGCCGGATCTGGACCGGATTGCCGACCGGCTGGAGATGTCGTTTGAGCGCATCCCGGCCATCGGCGAAGCGGGCATCAAGGACATGATCAACGGGCCGTTCACCTTCGGCCCCGACGGCAACCCGATGATCGGGCCGGTGCCGGGGATGAAGAACTACTGGTGCGCGGTGGGCGTGATGGCCGGGTTCTGCCAGGGCGGCGGCGTGGGCCTGACCATGGCGGAGTGGATGATCGACGGCGAGCCTTCGATCGACGTCTGGGCGATGGACGTGGCGCGGTTCGGCGAGTTTGCGACGCCCGACTGGGGCACCGTGAAATCGACCGAGAACTACGAGCGCCGGTTCGTGATGACCTTCCCGAACGAGACCCTGCCGAAGGGGCGGATGCAGAAGACCACTGCTCTGTATGACCGGCTGGTCGCCAAGGGCGCGCGCATGGGGCAGGGCTTTGGCCTGGAAAACGCGCTGTGGTTTGCCGACGGGCCGGAGGACGCGCATGAGGAGCCGACATTCGAGCGCAACCGCTCGCACGATTACGTGGCGCGCGAGGTGAAGGCCGTGCGCGAGGCGGTGGGCGGCATCGAGGTTGCCAACTTTGCCAAGCATGAGTTCAAGGGCGCAGGCGCGCGGGCCTATCTGGACCACGTGCTGGCGGGTTATGTGCCGAAACCGGGCCGCCTGACGCTGACGCCGATGCTGACGCCCAAGGGCAAGCTCTATGGCGATCTGACCGTGGCCTGCCTGGGCGAAGAGCACTTCATGCTGTTCGGCTCTGGCGCGATGCAGGAGGCGCACCGCCGCTGGTTCGAGAAGGACCTGCCTGCGGATGTGGCCTATCAGAACGTTTCGGACGACTGGCACGGCATTGCACTGTCGGGTCCGAAATCGCGCGAACTGCTGCAGCGGATCACCCGCGAGGATGTGTCGGGTGAAGCGTTCAAGTTCCGCGACCTGCGCCAGACATTCGTGGGCGGGGTGCCGGTGATCCTGAACCGGATCAGCTTCTCGGGCGAACTGGGCTATGAGATCTACTGCAAGCCGCAGTATCTGCTGCGCCTCGCGGAAGCGATCGAAGAGGCCGGGGGGGATCTCGGCTACCGCTGGTACGGCGCGCGGGCGCTGATGTCGATGCGGCTGGAGAAGGGCTGGGGCGTCTGGACCCTGGACTTCCGTCCCGATTTCGACGCGGCCGAGAGCGGCATGGATGTCTTCATCAACTGGAAGAAGGATTTTGTCGGCAAGGAAGCCGCGCTGGCCGCCAAGGAAGCCGGTCCCCGCCGCAAGCTGGTCACCATGACCATCGGCGTGGACGGCATTGATGTCTCAAACGACGAGGCGATCCTGAAGGACGGCGCGGCGGTGGGATACATCTCCTCCGGCGGTTACGGGCATCACGCAAAGGCCTCGATGGCGATGGGCTATGTCTCCGCCGAGCATGCCGAAGCGGGCACCAGGCTGCAGGTCGAGATCCTGGGCGAGATGTACGACGCCGAGGTGCTGGGCGCACCGATCTATGACGCCAACGGCGCCAACATGCGCGCCTGATCCGGCAAGGGGAGCGGACTCCATGACCAAAGCGATGCGGAAGCTCCCCGAGGCGGTCCAGGCCATGCCTGTCTGCCGTTGCATCTTCCTGCTGCTGCCGACCTTTTCGCCGCTGGACCTGACCAGCGCGGTGGCGGCGCTGGAGGCGGCAAATGCACACGACGGGACTGCGCGCTATGACTGGCGCGTGGTCAGCGAGGACGGCCTGCCGGTCACCGCGCCCAACGGGCTCAGCGTGGCGGTGAATGGCGGGCTTCCGGACCTGATGCGCGGCGACATGATCTTTGTCTGCGGCGGCCAGGGGCAGGAGCCGGGCATCTCGCTGAAGGTTCTGGGCTGGCTGCGCAAGGCGCACCGGATGGGCGCAACACTCGGCGCGCTGGGCGGCGGCATCCTGGCGCTGGCCCGCGCCGGGCTGCTGTCCGGGCGCCAGGTTTCGGCCCATTGGGCGCTGCGGGCAATCCTGGCGGAGGCGCATCCGGACGTGGAGGTCAAAAGCTCGCTGTTCACCATGGAGAGCAAGCTGATCACCTGTGCGGGCGGGACCGCGACTGTCGACATGACGCTGAACCTGATCTCGGACCACCACGGGGCGGCCGTCGCGACCGGGGCCGCGGATCTGATGGTCTGTTCCTCTGCCCGCAAGGGCAGCCAGGATCAGACGGTATCGGAATACGGCCGGACCGGCGTGCGGCACGAAAAGCTGGCTGCCGCGCTCAGCCTGATGCGCAGCAATCTGGAGGAGCCGCTGACCCCGGGCGGCATCGCCGGCCTGGTCGGCCTGTCGGTGCGGCAGCTGGAACGGCTGTTCTCCAAATACCTGCAGACCACGCCCAAGGTCTATTA
This sequence comes from Leisingera thetidis, assembly GCF_025857195.1. Lineage (NCBI taxonomy): Bacteria > Pseudomonadati > Pseudomonadota > Alphaproteobacteria > Rhodobacterales > Roseobacteraceae > Leisingera > Leisingera thetidis. The sequence continues at coordinate 530,264 of NZ_CP109787.1, forward strand.
CACAAGGCTGCGGCTGGATTATGCGCGCAGCCTGCTGCTGCAGACCAACATGCGGATCATAGATGTGGCGCTGGCGTCCGGGTTCAACAGCCAGACCCATTTCGCAAAGGTCTACCGGCGGTACTTCGGCAAGTCGCCGCATCAGGAACGCCCGTTCTGAGCGCCGCGGCGGGTCTGGTGATGAACCGGAGCAGGCCGGCGGCGCGCGGGCCTGCTCCGGGCGTTTGGCTCAGAGCCCCAGTTCGCTGAGGCCGGGGTGATCCGCAGGCCGCGGCCCCTGCGGCCAGTGGAACAGCCGGTCTGCCTCGCTGATCTTCAGATCGTTGATCGAGGCAAAGCGGTGCGCCATGCGGCCGTCTTCGGCGAACTCCCAGTTCTCATTGCCGTAGGAGCGGTACCATTGGCCGCTGCCGTCGCGCCACTCGTAGGCAAAGCGCACTGCGATGCGGTTCGCCGTGAAGGCCCACAGCTCCTTGATCAGGCGGTAGTCCTGTTCGCGGTCCCATTTGGCGGCGAGGAAGGCGCGGACCTGTTCGCGGCCGCGCGGAAATTCGGCCCGGTTCCGCCAGACAGTGTCCTGTGTGTAGGCCGGCGCCACCGTATCAGGCGAACAGCTGTTCCAGGCATCTTCTGCAGCGCGGACCTTGGCGATGGCGGTTTCGCGGGAGAAGGGCGGCAGCGGGGGGCGGGGAGATTCTGACATTTTCATTTACCGATCTGTTAACAATACGCTGAAAGTGTACAGATCGGTAAACAATAGCAAGGAGAGAAATGCGGATTGTCAGGTTGGATAGGATTGGGCGGGGCAGGATTCGGTGAGAATATCCCAAAAATAAGGCATTTCTGTTGGCGGTGCCGGGGTGAATAATGTTTACTGATCGGTACGGAAATGTCTCCGCAGGAGCTGCCATGCGCCCGAATAAACGTGCCGAGCTGATTCGAAAGTCGCTGGAACTGTTCAACCGGAACGGCTTTCACGCCACCGGCATGGACCTGGTGGCGGCGGAGACCGGAGTGTCGAAGACCTCGATCTACAAGCATTTCCGCTCCAAGGAGGAGCTGATCCTGGCGGTGCTGCGGCTCAGGGACGAGGACTTCCGCAACTGGCTGTACCGGCGGCTGGAGGAGCGGGCGGATACCCCGCGGGGCCAGCTGGAGGCGCTGTTTGACGTGCTGGAGGAGTGGTTCGGGCAGCCCGGATTTCAGGGCTGCATGTTCATCAAGGCGAGTGCCGAATACCAATCCGGCCAGGATCCGGTCAACGTGCAGTCGGCAGAGCACAAGCGGCTGCTGCAGGAGCATTTCACCGGCCTGGCCGCCAGGGCCGGTGCCCGGGACCCGGCCGGGCTGGGCCGCCAGTTGATGGTTCTGAAGGAGGGGGCAATTGTTCTGGCGGCGATGCGGCACAGCAGCGCCCCGGCACGGGACGCGCGGCAGGCGGGCCTGGTGCTGATCGCGCAGGCTGTTGACTGACGCCCGCGCCGCAACGGCCTCTGCCCGCCCTGACGGGCCGGGTGGATGTTCGTCGTTTTTGGGAAGGGTGGTAGCGGAGGAGGGACTTGAACCCCCGACACGCGGATTATGATGCCGCGATGGTCGTAGAGCCAACTGCTATTAGGTGAGATAGGGTGAGACGTCAAAGGGAAGAAATGTCCTTTTATCTCAATTTGGTAGAGTATGAGTGGAAATTCTCACCCCGTCTCACCCCGTCTTGGTGTTTCTCACTACAGCGCAGCGTTTTCGCCACCCCAACGCCACCCCCAAAAGAAACTTCTACCGAGAAAATTTCATCGGACCGATCTCCTCCTCGCTGACAATGAGGAGCACAAAATGACTACTGACAACCATACAGCCCCCCGTGAGTTCACCGACGTGTTCGTACGCGGTTTCAAGAATGGCGCCGGTAAGAGGCTCGAAATTCGGGACACCAAGGTTACTGGCCTGGTGTTGCGGATCACGCCAAAAAACAAGAAAACATTCACGCTCCAAACGCGAACGGTAGACCAGGAAAAGGTGCAAATCACGATCGGTTCGTATCCGGCCGTCGCACTGAAAGATGCCCGTGCCATTGCGTTGAAACACCTCGCCGAGATCGCGCGTGGACACGACCCTCGTGAGCAAGTTCGCCAGATAAAGGCACATGCCGAAGCCCACAACCTTACGCTGACAGCGCTTCTCGATGAGGTCGAACCGATTTTCGGATTGACCAAATCTATGTGGCGCAAAAGTAATCGGTTCGGCCGAACGAAACCTGAGGCGCGGGCGGCGATCGAGAATGTCTTCTCTGAACTACTCCAAAGGCCGCTGGGCAAGCTGCGCCAGTCCGACGTCTCGAAGATGGTGAAGGGCTATACGCCAAAAAGACCCAAAAAGGGAAAGACGAGTGCGAACGGTGCCGTGGCGCGCGCCTTGGCATACTTGCGTACAGTGTTCGACTGGGCAGCCCACCGTGGTCGTTTCACCAAGGAAAATGCCGGCCGTGCTTCGAAGCTCGACCTGCCGGATCTTGGTAACATCGTGGACCCGTCAATCGATGATCCTACTCTCGAAGGGAAGCGGGAACGCGTCCTTAGCCAAGACGAATTGGTTAGTGTCTTGCCCCTGCTGGTCTACCCTGCACCCCCAGGACTGCGGTCAGGTCTCGACCCACGAGAAGACTACGGACCCGTTGCCTTCCGTTTTCTTTTCCTGACCCTGTCCCGCCGTGAGGAGGTTGTAGAAGCCCGGCGCAAGGACTTCGATCTCCAGAGCGGCACCTGGACCAAAAAGGTGAAGACACGCCGCAAGCCCGGCTCTCATGGTCCAGCGGAGCGTCGCATCGTCGCGATCCCCCTGTCGGACACTGCGATCGAACTGCTGCTCTCCCTCCCAAGCTTTGTCGAGGGGCAGCCGGAAGATCTGGTCTTTCCGTCCTCAGGCGGTGGCCCTCTGTGCAACTGGGACCGAACACAGGACGCCATAAATCGCGACAGTGGAACATCTGGTTGGCATCGCCATGATCTCCGGCGGACTGCGGCAACCATCCTGAGACAGCTGGGGGTAAAGCCAGCCGTGACCGACACCCTCTTGTGCCACCGAAACCCCTACAACAGGGAGCAAGTGTCGTCGGCGGCGGCGAGCTATATGATCGACACGAAGATCCTGCGCGACGCCGTCGACTTTGAGCGTGAGGCGGTGAACATGCTTGCGGATGCCTTGGCGTCGATCTGCAAGCCATGCTCGGGCTCTGAGCTTGCGCGAATGGGGGAAGCTGCGTCGTCACCGCGCGTTGAGCGGCATCCGTCGCCTTGGGCCACCTTCGCATAGGATAGCCTTGCAGATGCAGACTGGGAGCGGTGCGAACAAATGCGCCGCTTCCTGCTATTGATCAGCCCTCAACCGGCATTCAATAGCCGCGGCATTCTGAAAGCGATGATTGGCTTCGATAACTGCAAGCTCATGAGCAAAAAAATCAGATGAACTAATAGTTTGGATATGCGTCCGCTCTTCGCGACCTGGCGACGTCGCTCACCTCCGCTGACGGTAAGCCCGACAACAAGACTCGGGATGCGTTTCGGACTCTGGTCTCGGACATCATCTTGTCTCCGGCCGAGTATGATGGAGTCCCCGTCGAAGTCAGGGGGCGCTTGAGTGCTTCAATCTTGAACCCTGATTTTCAAATGGGGGTATGATGGTAGCGGAGGAGGGACTCAGTCCGAATATCTCACTTTAATAACTCTCTGTAAATTAAGGGTTTCAAGGCGGCGGTGCACTCCGGGCGCTTTTGAATGGTTTTTAGTGGTACATGTTTCCCAGTCTCACCGGCCACGATGCGCAGCTACGCGTCGTTCTTGTCGGATCAGCCTTCCGTCCGGATCGGCTCGACCAGCCGGGACTCGAAGCGATCCGTCGGCCCGGTAAGCCACTCGCGAACCGCATCCAGAGTTTCCAAGGCCCTGTCCGGGCGGCGTAGTCCGCATTCCCAGACGATTGCGATCCTGACGCCTCTTTTTCGGATTTCTGCCTCGGCGCGCGCGTCTCTGAGAACGTTCGCCTCGAACTTTTTCCGCCAAAAATCTGGCCGGGTGGCCGGGGTTGTCGCGAAGCGGCACTCAGGATGCCGATGCCAGAAGCACCCGTGGACGAAGATGACCGCGTTCCACTTCGGCAAGACCAGGTCGGGGCGCCCTGGCAGGTGCTTCGCGTGAAGCCTGTAGCGGAAGCCCTGGCCGTGAAGCGCCTTCCGGAGGACGAGTTCGGGCTTGGTGTCTCGGCCGCGAATAGTCGACATCATTTTCGACCGGACATGTGGCGGAACGACATCCAAATGCTTTTTTCCTTTACTAACTGGACTGGTCCTGGAATGTACCCAGAACGAAAAGGAGTCGGGATACTGATGCAAGAGCCCATTGACATCGTCGATCTGTTTTCTGGCCCCGGCGGCCTTGGCGAAGGCTTTGCGCAGGTGAGGTGCGAGGACGGAAATCGTCGCTTCCGGATCAATGTTTCCATTGAATGCGATCCGTCTGCTCATCGCACGCTACGTCTCAGGGCATTCCTCCGGTTGTTCCCGAGCCCACCTCCTGAATACCTGATCTGGATCAATGAGGGTACTGTGCAACCGGATTGGCAGAGATTGTATCCGACGCAATGGCGGGCTGCCGAGGATGAGGCGCGTTGCATGCGGCTCGGGGAGGCATCGACCACAGATTTCCTATCGGATCGTATCCGCCACCTGCGCTCCAAGGTCGGGCATCGCTCGGTCCTGATCGGGGGGCCGCCATGTCAGGCTTATTCGCTGGTCGGTCGCGCTCGCAATCGCGGAACGGCTGGCTACACGCCGGAACTCGACCATCGGAATTTCCTCTATGAGGAGTATGTCCGCATCCTTCGGGAACTCGAGCCGGACGTATTCGTGATGGAGAACGTCAAGGGCATGTTGTCCGCATCGGTCGCGGGAAAGAGAATCTTTCAGAACGTGCAGGCAGACCTCGAGGATTCCGGTTATCGTCTCGTTGCCTTGACCCGGGGTGGTCAGGAAGAAATTGACCGGAGCGGCGCCCAACTCAAGCCCGCGGACTTCGTAATCCGGGCTGAGGATCATGGAGTGCCGCAGGCCCGACACAGAGTGATCATTGTCGGGATACGCAAATCCGCGCACGCCCCGGAGTATCTGCCCTACCTTTCTCGGGGAAAACAGCAGGCGACCGTGCGGCATGTCCTTGGCGCCATCGGTGGCCTTCGCAGCGGCCTCAGCCGCAAGGACGATGCAGGATCATGGAAGGAGGCTGTCCAGAACGCGTGCCATCGTGTCCGGTTCGCAGCGAATGCAATGGATGACAGGGTTGCCGAGCGCTTCCGGGACTTGCTTCTCCGAGTGGAAAGCCGGACTGACACGCTTGCCGCCAGAGGCCGCACCGGTCGAGAGCCTTCCTTGGTCAGTGATGACTGTCCGCCTGCACTCGCCGCCTGGATGACGGCGCCTGCCATATCGCGGCTTCCGAACATGGAAACGCGCGGACACATGCCAGAGGATCTGGGCCGCTATCTGTTCGCTGCGATCTTCGCTGAGGTGCATGGTCATAGCCCGAAGGCCGGGAACTTTCCATCGACCCTCGCCCCGAGGCATGCCAACTGGAAATCCGGCAAATTTGCAGACCGTTTCCGAGTTCAGACATTCGATTCGCCGTCCAGCACCATAACGAGCCATATCTCGAAGGACGGCCACTACTTCATCCATCCTGATCCGACGCAATGCCGCAGCCTGACTGTTCGCGAAGCTGCGCGACTTCAGACATTTCCAGATGATTATGTATTTCTGGGTAACCGAACTGAGCAATTCGTGCAGGTTGGAAATGCCGTTCCACCATTTCTTGCATTTCAGATCGCAAAGGAAATTTCCGCAATATTCGATCGCGGAGTAACCCGGGTGACAGATCCTGCCGGCGAGGAACGTCAAGACTGTCTGGAAGGAACGGTCGGTGGTTGATCCCTTGATGACAATGTGCAACCGTGAGGCCCGAATAGCTGCTCCAAATCGGTTTCACTGTGCCTCCAAATTCGACCCTTCGTTCGGCAGACGCCACACCGCACGCATCTGCACTTGTCGAAACCCTCCGTGACCTTGGATACTCTCTTGAGACCGCTTTGGCGGATATCATCGACAACTCGATTACTGCTGGTGCAACCAACATTCGTCTGCTGACGGATATCGGCCCTGAAGGTCCATTGCTCGGCATCCTGGACGATGGAGCGGGGATGACCGAGGACGAACTGATCGCGGCCATGCGTCCGGGCAGCCGTAGTCCCACGGAAGAACGCGACACTCCTGATCTTGGACGTTTCGGCCTTGGCTTGAAGAGTGCCTCGTTTTCGCAATGTCGCAGATTGACTGTGGTTTCGAGACGCGACGGCATTGTCTCAGCAGCGATATGGGACCTTGATGAGGTGGTCAGGACCAACACATGGGCAATCGAGGTAATGCAAGATCCATCGCCTCTGCCATGGTTCAGACAGTTGCGTGGGTCTGGAACGCTGGTCATATGGGAAAAGATCGACCGGATTGCCGACGGGGTGACGCATGACAAAGACAGGATCGCCGAGATTGCGAATGAGCGGATTTCCAATGCCGAGTATCACATTCGGCTCGTGTTTCATCGATTCATGTCGGTGTCCGGTCGAAAGGCTCTTTCCATTTCGCTGAATGGTCGCACTCTGAAGCCGATCGATCCCTTTGCGGAATCGAATGCGGCAACGATGCGCGATCAGGAAGACGTTCTGCATCTTCGGCAAGGTGACGTCGTGATTCAGAGCATCACTCTTCCGCATCATCGCCAAATGTCTCAGCAGGCTTGGGAAGAACTCGGTGGGCCGGAAGGGCATCTGAAATCGCAGGGCTTCTATCTCTACCGCGGCCGACGACTGATTCAATACGGCTCTTGGTTCGGCTTGGCGCGTCAAACCGAGTTAACCAAGCTATCCCGCGTGCGCATCGACATACCGAACAGCATGGATTCGCTCTGGAAGATCGATGTCAAGAAGTCGTCCGCTCAGATGCCACCGGTCGTCAGGGACCGGCTCCGGAAGCTGCTGGACCGGATCTCACTCGGATCGAGGCGAACCTACCGCAAGCGCGGCCAGAAGCTGGTTGACGAAGCAAGGATGCCCATGTGGTCTCGCATCCAGACCGGGGAGCAGATCAGCTACTGTCCAAACGAGGAACACCCCGTATTTCTGGACTTTGCCGATCGACTTGATCCCGATCTGCGGGAAGCCTTCATGAACTGCATCCGGCTCGTCGGCTCTTCACTGCCCGTAGATACGCTACATTCCGACATGGCCGGCCACGCCGAAAAAATCCGTGGCGCCTCCGCCGGCGAGGCGACCGTCATCCAGGGCGTAGAGGCGATGTTCAAGCGCGGTCTGGCCCCTGGGGATGTTTGGACGATCCTGCGCGATGTCGAACCTTTCGCGTCGCATCGTGAGCTGGTCGAGCGTATCATCGTCGGCCATCAAGAAGTCAGGAGCGAAGTATGAGCGACCAACTGGACAATCTGGAGACAATGGTCACGGCGATGCTCGCCAAGGAAGTTCGCCCTACCGAAGACAGGGTTCGTGAGCTGATTGCCCAGATGCGCGACCTGCCGTTTCTTACCGGCATCACAGATGCCGACTGCGAGATCCTGGCTCGGCGGATCGAGGAGCGTCATGGGATCAGCATGGGCCTCGGAGCCGGCGTAGCGTCGAAGGATTTCGAGCCCTGGCTTGCTGACGCGAAGATTCGAGGCGAGATCGACGGCTACTACTGGGACCGATACCGGCGGCTTCTTGTCGAGAAGAAGATGCCACCGGATGTGGTTTCCGGCATGGACGAGGTCACGGATCGTGTCCTCGGCTACTTGGGTAATCCTCGCGACAACAGCGAATGGAGCCGTCTTGGCATGGTCGTCGGCTACGTCCAGAGCGGCAAGACAGCAAACTACACCGGTCTGGTCTGCAAGGCCGCGGATGCCGGATATCGTCTGATCGTGGTAATCGCCGGTATCCACAACAACCTGCGCAACCAAACGCAAACCCGGATCGACGAAGGCTTCATCGGTCGCGACACCGCACGTCTGGCCCGGAAGGACCGGGCGGAGGCGCAGAAGATCATTGGCGTCGGGCGCTTCGATCAGACGCGCTTCCCGGTCTCGCTCACGACTTCGCTGCGCGACTTCAACAAGGCCACTGCAACCACTAACACCAGCCAGATCGGGCAGTACAGTGTCCCCGTCGTCCTCGTCATCAAGAAGAACGCCAGCACGCTGAAGAACCTCATCGAGTGGCTCAAGGAACATTCGGCCGGCACGGCAAGCCAGATGGTCGAGCAGCCGATGCTCCTGATCGACGACGAGGCCGACAACGCCTCGATCAACATCAAGCATGGCAAGGACGAGATTGCGCGCATCAATGGTCAGATCCGCGAGCTCCTGGGCCTGTTCCGCCGGAGCTGCTACGTTGGTTATACCGCGACCCCTTTCGCGAATATCTTCATCGACCCCGATACAGATGACGCTACAATAGGCCAGGACCTATTCCCACGGCACTTCATCATTGGTCTGGATGCACCATCGAACTACTTCGGCGCCCAGAAGGTGTTCATAGAGAACCGGGACAAGCATATCCGGGACATTGACGACAACGAGGACATCCTCCCGCTCAAGCATACGATCGACCTCAGTCTGGACGGGCTGCCTGCCAGCCTGGAAAAGGCCGTGCGGGCCTTCATAGTCGCGCGCGCCATCCGGAACCTGCGGGGTCAGCAGGGTGACCATGCCTCTATGCTCGTCAACGCGTCGCGATTCACCGGCGTCCAAGGCCAATTGAGGCGACGGATTACTGATTTCGTGGAACGCATCCGGTCAGCCGTGACCGTTGATGGGGGCAAGGGCACGGCTGCGCTCCAGAACGCGCAAATCGCGGCGTTGCGGCAGGTTTGGACAGAGGAATTCGCAGGGCTCGAAAACGCCGACCGGTGGGAGCCGATTCAGAGCAGCCTGCATGACGTCCTCGCGGCGGCGCGGATCGTGGAGGTTAATGCCAGCCGCCAGGCCTCGTCGCTGGACTATGACAGAAAGGGCGATTTCGGACAGACCGTGATCGCGATCGGAGGTTTCTCCCTTTCGCGGGGTCTTACACTGGAAGGACTGACGGTCTCGTATTTCCTGCGTAACTCGATGATGTACGACACGCTGATGCAGATGGGCCGTTGGTTCGGCTATCGGCCCGACTACGAGGATCTTTGCCGAGTATGGATGCCGACCGAAAGCGTCGGTTGGTATGCGCATATCGCCGAGGCGATGGACGAACTCCAGCGCGACTTGAAGCGGATGGAACTGGACGGCGGAACACCAGAGGACTTCGGCCTTGCGGTTCGCAGCCACCCGCAGAACTTGATCGTCACAGCGCGCAACAAGATGGGTTCTGGCCAGGAAGTTCCGATGAAGGTTGGTCTGGCAAATAGGTTGATCGAAACGACGCGCCTGTCGGCGGACACCACTATCATCGAGCGGAATGTCGCCGCCGCCCGTCGTCTCGTCGAGATCAGTCTCGATCCCGGCACGGCAGAGAGTATCGAGCTGCGCGAGAGCAGCCCTTTCGGAACGCTTGCGTCCGGCGTTCCCGTCGAGCACGTCTTGGAATTCCTGAGAACCTTCAGGCCTCACGGTTCGAATCCGGCGACCGATCCCCGCCTGATCGGCGACTACATCTTGGAAAGGGCGGCTACTGAGTTGAAGCTGTGGGATATCCTGGTAGCATCTGCCAAGGGTAACGATAATCAGGATGGTCTGCTTGGGCCGACATTGGGCACCTACGCGAGAACAGTGGCAAAACGGGATGTTGACAGCGGGTTCTTCAACATCGGCAGCGGTAGCGCACGCGTCGGCCAGCCCGGCGATGAAAAGGCAGGACTGAACGAAGCCACGATTCAGGACGCCGAGGCCAAGTTCCGCACGAAGGAGCCGAAGAAGACTTTTCCCGACCACATCTATCGGTCAGCACGCAGGCGGCCGCTCCTGATCGTCCGCGTGCTTGCACCGCGGATACAGAACGATGCCAGAAGCCTTCCTCTGGTGCCGGCTTGGAGTATCAGCTTCCCGCCGTCCTCGATCGAGGGCGGCACCGTCGAATACATCGTCGGAAAGGTCATGCTGCGTGAACTGTTCGGCGATGCTGACGAGGTGGACGAAGATGCCGAATACGCCTGAAGCCTGGGCCGGCCTCGCTCCTGGTGGGATCGACAGTCGCCGTGTCGATAGCGCCGGTCGCTGGGGTTTCTGGTGGACTGTCACGGTGGATGGGTGCTTGGCACTTGCCCTTCGCGCGACGGCGCTCCCCGAAAGACGACCGGAACCACCGCGCCTGAAGGCTATCGAGCTCCGCTATTCCGAAAGCGTAATTCCCGCGATCATCCTGATCCTGAAGGATCGCGCTCAGGCTGCGCTCTTCGAGACGCTGTGCCGCGACATCATCTCAGCCACTCGGGATGCGACCGACGAGGGGCAGGCCGTCACACGCTTCGTCGCCAGGTGTGCCCGCTGGCATCATCTACTGCGTGGTGGCGGCCCGGGAATGAGCGAGGAGCGACAGAAGGGCCTAATCGGCGAACTGTGCCTGCTCAAGGAACTCGCCCGAGCAATCGGTCCTTCGGCGGCGCTAATAGCGTGGGGCGGCCCGTTGGGCGCTCAGAAGGACTTCGATGACGGCCAGTTCTGCATCGAAGTGAAGACTACCCGATCTGCTGGGAAACCCAAGGTCAGGATCGCCTCGGAGCATCAGCTTTCAGATGTTCCTGATCGGGACTTCGTTCTTGCGGCTCTGGCCGTCGATCGAGTGGCGGCGCCCGAAGGCGCCGATCTTCATACTTGGGTGAAACAAACGGCCGCATCTCTAAAGATCGAGGAACACGGCCGGCAGAACGACTGGGATCATGCACTGGCCGCCTCGGGATACTGCGAAGAAGACGAAACGCTACGTGCCTTCACTTGGAAGGCAGGCATGCTACGCTACTACGACGTTGTCGGTGGCTTTCCACGTCTCTTACCTCCCCTGCCAAGGGGCATCAGCGACCTTACGTATTCGGTGGACCTGTCCACGTGCCAGTCCTTTGAACGCGATGCCCCATTCACCCCCCCCGAATAGGAGCGGCTCATTACATGACCGATCTTGCCGAATTCCACCGCTCTCAACTGGCCGATGCCCGGATCGAAGCAGACTCGCGTGGTATTCTGACCATCGAAGCCTGGTTCGATCGCGTGAAGGAACGCCTGTCGGAAGCCGGCGAGGTAGAGACGGCAGACATCGCGTATTTTGAGCAAGGCAATGGCGCGCAGAGATTGCGTGTCGACGGCTATGGAGGTGATCCCCGCGATTGCGATGGTATTCTTTCGCTTATCATCTGCGATTTCCATGACGACGACGAGCTGAAGACCATCGGAAAGGCCGATCTGCCGCGCCTGTTCAACCCGCTGATCCGCTTCATGAAGCAGGCCCGTGACGAGGATTTTCGGAATTCTCTGAACGAGGTGAGCCCCGGCTTCCAGGTCTCGGACCTGTTGATCACGACGTGGAAGTATGTCGAGAAGATCAAGCTCATCCTGCTTTCGAACCGGCACTACGTCGGCCGCGTCGACGGAATGTCGGCAGGCAATAACGATGGCGTCCCGGTCACTTACAATGTTTGGGACCTCGCGCGGATCGAGCGTCACGAACGCGCCAGCGCCGGTCGCGAGGAGATCGACATTGACTTGGATGGCGATTTTGGCGGTGGAATTCCTGCGCTTAGAGCCTCGCGTACTGGCGGGAATCTCGAGAGCTACCTGATGATCATCCCCGGTGCCCAGTTGGCGGCAATCTACGACCGATGGGGCGCACGTCTGCTGGAGGCGAATGTACGGAGCTTCCTCCAAGCCCGAGCGGCTACGAACAAGGGGATTGCCAAGACAATTCGCGAGACACCGGAATTCTTCTTTCCCTACAACAACGGCCTCTCGGCGACCGCCAGCGAAGTGGAGACCAGGCCCGGTCCGGACGGCCTCGAGGTGGTCCGGCTGCGAGACCTTCAGATTGTGAACGGTGGGCAGACCACAGGCTCGATCCATGCCGCGCTCCGCAATGCCAAGGAACAGCTCGAGTCGGCGTTCGTCCAGATGAAGTTGACGATCGTTCCGCCGGAGGAGGCCGAGCAGATCGTTCCTAACATTTCGAAGTTCGCCAATACACAGAACAAGGTCAACGCTGCCGATTTTTTCTCCAACCATCCGTTCCACATCCGGATGGAACAGTTCTCCAGGCAACTGCTGGCACCGAAGGGCGAGGGACGACTCGAGACGCGGTGGTTCTACGAGCGAACCCGAGGGCAGTACCTTGACGAAAAGGCGAGACGCACACCGGCTCAGCAGAAGAAATTCGAGCTCGAATTCCCGAAGTCGCAGCTCTTCACCAAAACCGATCTGGCGAAGTACGAGATGTCTTCTCAGGAACAGCCTCACGTCGTGTCGACCGGCGCCCAGAAGAACTTTTCCTCCTTCGCGAAGACGATCGGGGAAGCCTGGGAAAAGGGTGACGCGAAATTCGATGAAACCTGGTTTCGTCGCTTGGTTGGGAAGGCCATCATTTTCCGCGACCTGGAGCGGGAGGTTCCGAAGCAACCATGGTATCCTGGGGGGTATCGCGCGAACATTGTGACCTACGCGATCGCGAAGGTCTTCCATGATGCCCGGGCGATGGGAAAACTCGTTGATCTCGACGCGGTCTGGCGGCAGCAGACCGTGCCGGGGGAGTTAAAATCCGCTCTGCTCAGCGCGGCGGCCGAAGCGACATTGGTGATAACCTCGCCGCCGGAAGGTGTCAGGAACATCACCGAATGGGCGAAGAAGCAGGCTTGCTGGGCAAATCTCCAGAAGGTCGAGATTTCCTACGAAGACCTCGAGGGCGCCGTACAGACCAAGGCCGAGGCGCGGGAGACGGTCAAGGAAGCTCGCGCGGACCGCTCGGTCACGGATGCCGCCACCGCTTTGATCGAGGTCACCAACTTTGGCGCAGCGCATTGGGCGTCTCTTCTCGAATGGGCACGGTCCCAGCGGAAACTGACACCGAAAGAAGCCCAGACGCTTGGCGTCTGTGCCAGCATGCCTCGTCAGATACCCTCGGACTGGCAGGCCAAGCAGGCGTTGGACGTGTTGCAACGGATGTCGGGTGAAGGATATCAGCCCGAGGGCACAACGTAGCAGGGCTGAGGATGGCAAGAAGTCAGTTACCGATAATTGGGAAAGGTTGCTCTTCTCGCGTCTGCTGACTCGCTTTCGGGTTCAGAGTGGTTCTATAAAAGAAGCGCAGCGAATGGGAACTCATCGCCCTGGCTGTGTGCATGGACCTGTCACGTTTGCGAGCCGCCCCAAGTTCTCATTTATGCGGCCTGGGCTCCGAAGGCCAACGGGCTTTTCCAGCCGAGGGCTGAGTGCCTGCGGCGTGGATTATAGAAGCCGTTGATGTATTCGAAGATAGCCAGTTCGGCAGAGAGGCGCGTTGGCTACTATCTCTGCCACAGCAATTCTACTTGGCCCCGCTCCAGAAGCAGACGCTCGGATTGTTGATATGCGGTCTCTTGCACAGAATTCTTAGGATCGCTGCAACCGCCGTTCGTGCCCCTTTGCTTGATCGAGTGCAGTTTCAGTGTCTCTCGGACCATGTCGCCGTTGGTAACGCCAGGGCCACGGCGAAGGCCTCGCGGGTAGAGAGATCAGCGAGCGCATTCTCTACGAAGAGTTGGTTGGCCAAGACACACCGGCAGGCTTCCGCGTCCGGGCGGCCCGGTTCATTCAGCGGGGTAGGCAGGTTGTCGTTCTCGTAGATCATTGCGTTTTCATGAGTAGCGGATCGGACGGGATGCCCGGCCCGAACGGAAAATGAGTCGATTCGGACTTGGCCGGAAGCGGCGTTGTCCCAACGCCATCATGGGGGGCTTCGACCGGCTTTCGTCTACGGGAAATGGGGGTTCGCTGCCGTTTTGAGAGGCGTGGTTTTCGCACCAGTTCCTCTCAATGAGACACTACGAAAAAACCCACTTCGACACGGCCTCCCAAGCGACTACCCTCACTCCGGGCGACTACGTTCGCCTCCTGCATCCTGAGGAGGCTATCGGTAAAACAACACTCATGTCCAAGGACGGCTCTGATCAGGTCCATTCGAAGACCTATGATCTGGCCACTGCTTCCGCCTTGGTCGACAACTTCCTTGATGGCGACGGTTACATTTCCCTCCATCGGTTCCACGGTGCGCGCAGGGTCGGTCGACTTGCGGCTCTGAACGGGCTTTTCCTCGACCTGGATGCCGACCGCCTTCCTGTCGGCGCCACCCGGGCGGCCGGGCCTTGGTCGCTCGACGTGCTCATGCGCTTGGTGTCGATGAACTTGCCCGAACCCACCGTGCTAATGTCGACGGGGCGGGGCCTTGCCGCGATCTGGTTGCTCGATCCGCTGCCGCCACAGGCCCTCCCGCGTTGGCAGCCCGCGCAGAACGCGCTGATCGACCTCTTCCGATGCCTCGGGGCCGATCCAAGCTGCCGGGATGCCGCGCGGGTGACGCGTCTGCCCGGCTCACTCAATTCCAAGAGCAGGACCATCGCCACGATCATCGGCGGCACACTCGAGCGTTTCGGTTTCGACAAGCTCGCCGACGAAATCTACATCGCTGCCGGGCGTCCAACCCGGGAGGAACTCCATCTGCATCAAGAACGCAAGAAGGGGCGGGTGGAGAGGAAGGCGCATTCCGGGGGGCTGACGGTAAGCGGCCGCTTCCAGGCTATCGCAAGGGACCTTGAGCGCCTTCTTCTTTCCTGGGGCGGGCAGGTGCCGGTGGGTTTCCGGAACACATGGCTGCACCTCTACGCCACCTGCCTGTCCCACACGTCCGATGAACGGAAGATCCCCGGCCTCGTGGAGACGATGGCGGCGCAAGCTACCCCGGGCCTGACTCTCTCCGAGGTAGCGGGCATCGCAAAGATCGCGGCTCGCCATGCTTCGCTGCCGAGCGGGTGCACGCCCCTCACCGATGGCCGATACCACTACTCAGGTGCCACGGTCGCAGAACTGCTGGACGTGACGGCGGCGGGGGCGCGGGCGCTCGGCCTTGAGCAGGTAATGCCGAAAGAGGAGCGCGCGAAGCGCAAGGCGGAGCGGGAGCGACTTCGCCGGCGGACGGCGGGGGTGATGTCTCGGCAAGAGTGGCTCCAAAAGAACAGTCAGGAGCGACAGAAACCATGGATCGAACTCGGTATTTCGAGAAGCACCTTTTACCGCCGCCTGAGGGCTGGCCAGATCGTCGAACCGCCGAAGCCTACAACGGCCACCGAGGTTGAGACTGGTCCGTGTCCGCAACAGGGGGGCTCTGCCTTGCCGAAGGCGTCGGCGGAGCGGCATAGCCCCTCCGCCAAAGACTGCACCCCCACCAAACGCCCGCGCCGCCGCACCCAGCCGACAGAAACGACGCGGAAAGGAAGGACCGCAGCGCCCCCAAGGGAATGGGCTGAATGAAATCGTTGTCGAAACCAGCCTATTCGCGCGGCGTGCGCAGCTCCAGGGCGAAGTCGATTTCGTATTTCGCCGGACTCGCTACCCAGTGGAGTGCTTGCGGTACGAGTGAAATGGGGAGCTTTCAGTAAGAGTCCGATATCATGCCCGACGTGACGAGCAAGGGCACCGTCTTTCGGTGCGCCCAAGCTTGCGACAGGATCAGCGCAAGCAGGCGTGCCGGAAACTTCTTTCTGCACCGAGCGGCGCGCCTCTTGACCGACAGTATTGGATGCGCGGCCATCGCTTTGGACAGTCGTCCAGGAGGCCGGTATGAACATGTTTCTCGGGCCGCAGCAGTGGCAAAGTTGGTTCGCCTCTGCCTGATCGAATGGCCGTGATGGCCGAACTGGCGGAGGTCGTGATTTTCCTGAAAAAGCTGCCGTTCCGGGAGATTAATGCGTTGACCGTGTAGGGGCACATGGCCATTGATGTCTCTGGCCGCCCGTTGATCCGGCGCGGGGAGAGCAGACCTCTGCCCCCGCCTCGCCGCAACCTGAAGATAACATCAATCCTCCAAGCGCTCCTGCGAAAGGCGCTCGATGACAGCCTGCACCTCCGACAATTTCCAGCGAGAGGAGTTGCCCAGCTTTAATGGCTTTGGGAACGTCTTGTTCTTGATGTCGCGGTAAATGCTGGCGCGCGACCGCTGGAGTATTTCTACGAGAGTAGAGATACCGACCAGGGACTCGGGGGTGGGCGATGTCGTGTGCATGATGATCTCCATTTATCTATGCTAACGGGAGATCGGTTCGTTTCTCGGTGACCCAAAACATCTCAGTCGATATTTGGGAAAGTTTTTTTGAATCCTGCCTTCGCCTTCGAGGTTGCCGTGGCCAACCCGTACGTGGATCATCGGACGAGTGGCGTCAGGCAAGTGGCGGCAGTCGCGTGATTTTGCCACCCCGGCGCCACCCCAGAAGAGTTTCCGCAATGCGGATATCACCCCTATATAGGAGGAAGTCGCCGAAAACATTGGGGAAAAGTGGTAGCGGAGGAGGGACTTGAACCCCCGACACGCGGATTATGATTCCGCTGCTCTAACCAACTGAGCTACTCCGCCGCTCGCTGTGTGGAGGCGATTTACGGAATGCCGCGGTTTGGGTCAAGCGGAAAAGCGGAGGAAATGAAGATTCTTCCCAAGTTTTTCCGGCGGGCGGGAAAAGGATCCTGAAAACAACCGGTTGCAGCCCACGTGAGGGCAGGGCGCGGTTGCGGGCGGCGGGGCGGCTGCCGTGCCGCGCTGACCGCCGGCTATTCGGGCGGGGTGTCCAGGGCAGACAGTTCCGGCAGCGGCAGCTGGTCCAGCAGCTGGAATACCAGGTCGCGGCAGGTCTCCCCCGCCCAATCCGCCGGGTGGAAGCTGGGCGGCAGGTCCGGATGGCGCAGCACAACGCGGCGCCAGCGGTGCACGATCAGGGTCCGCAGGGTGCCGGTCTGGGCCGGCGTCAGCCCGGCGGGCGGCGGGGGGATCCGCGCCAGATCGTGCTGCAGGGCTGCACAGGCGTCGCGCAGGGGCTCAGGGAACAGCCGTGCCTTGAGCCAGCCCGGCACGGCAATCCTGCTGACCTCGGCCGCCATCAGGTCGTCCAGGCTGCGCGGCACCGGCCCATGGCCCAGGGCGGTTGTCCGGTTCACCGCGACGTAGTTGGACAGCAGCAGCACCTCGTCCAGCGTTGCCTGGCCGGCGCCGTCCTGGGCGATCAGAAGATGCCAGTTGCCCGGGGTTGCGGCGCGGCGCTCGTAGATCCGCGGGCTGACGGCAGCCGACTGGCTGCGGCCGTATTCGGTGAGATAGTGGACAGAGGCGCGCCCGGACCTCGCGCTTTCGATCCAGCCATCCTTGCGCAGCCGGTGCAGCGCCACCCGGATGGCCTCCGGCTTGATCCCCATCGGGGTGATGATCCGGGTCAGGGCGCCGCCGCTGACCTGCGCGCCCTTCTGCTGCGCCAGATCGCCGAACAGCGAAACAATCACCGACCAGACCCGCTGGTTTTGCGGATCGTTCAGTTGCTGGACGGTGGTTTCAAACCATGGGTTACGCTGTTCGTTCATAAGGATAAACATAGTCCGCCCGGACCGGTTAGACCAGTCCGGGCGGGCGGCAGCGGTACGGCTGCCTACCACTTTTGCACAGGCTCAGAAGGCATTCATGGTCAGCAGCTCGTATTCCGCTGCGATCTCATCGTCCTGATTGGTCAGCGTCACGTGCCAGCGCACCTCGCCGTACTCCTCGTTGCGCGGGGTCTTCTTCTTGACCGTGAGGCGCACCTTGATGCTGTCGCCTGCCGAAACCGGCTTCATGAAGCGCAAGGAGTCGAGGCCGGTGTTGGCCAGAACCGGGCCTTCGTCCGGCTGCACGAACATGCCGGCGGCAAAGGACAGGAGCAGGTAGCCATGCGCGACGCGGCCCGGGAAGAACGGGTTCCGCTTGGCGGCCTCGTCGTCCATATGGGCATAGAAGGTGTCGCCGGTGAAATGGGCGAAGGTCTCGATATCTTCCAGCGTGACGGTGCGCGGCGCGGTGTGCAGGGTCTCGCCGATCGCCAGCTCGCCGAACTTGCGGGTGAAGGGGTGTGCGGGGCCTTCGATCTCGGTGCCGCCGGGGACCCATTTCTCGCCAATCGCCGACAGGATATCCGGCGAGCCCTGGATGGCGGTGCGCTGCATGTAGTGTTTGACGCCGCGCACGCCGCCCATTTCCTCGCCGCCGCCGGCGCGGCCGGGGCCGCCATGCACCATGTGGGGCAGGGGGGAGCCGTGGCCCGTCGATTCCTTCATCGAGTCGCGGTTGTTGAAGTAGAGGCGGCCGTGGTAGGCGCCGGCGCCAATGGCAACCTCGCGGGCAACCCCTGCGTCATGGGTGATGACGGAGGCCACCAGCGAGCCCTGGCCGCGGTTGGCGAGATCAATGGCGTGATCCAGATCGCGGTAGCCCATGATGGTGGAAACCGGGCCGAACGCCTCGGTGTCGTGCACGCGGCTTGCCGTGTCCGGGTCGGCGCAGTGGAACAGCATCGGCGGCACAAAGGCGCCTTTGTCGGCGTCGGCGCCCTCGACGGTGAAGTTCGACGGATCGCCAAAGACGCGCTCGGCTTCCTGGCCGATGATTGCGGCCTTTTCCAGCACATCGCGCTTCTGACTGTTGGAGACCAGCGCGCCCATGCGTGTGGTTTGCAGACGCGGATCACCGATGGTGGTTTTGGCAAGTCGTGCGGATAGCGCTTCGATGACTGCCTCCACCTGCGCCTGCGGGGCGATGATGCGGCGGATGGCGGTGCATTTCTGGCCCGCCTTGGTGGTCATCTCGCGGCTGACTTCCTTGATGAACAGGTCGAACTCCGGCGTGCCGGGCTGGGCGTCGGGGCCAAGGATAGACGCGTTGAGGCTGTCCTGCTCGGCCACGAAGCGCACCGAGTTTTCCAGGATCACCGGGTTGGCGCGCAGCTTGAGCGCGGTGCTGGCGGAGCCGGTGAAGCTGACCACGTCCTGCATGGTCAGATGATCCAGCATGTCACCGAGGCCGCCGGAGACCAGTTGCAGCGCGCCCTCGGGCAGTATGCCGCTGTCGAGCATCAGCTTTACCGCCAGTTCAGTGACATAGCAGCTGTTGGTGGCGGGCTTCACGATGGCGGGGACGCCGGCCAGCAGGGTGGGGGCCAGTTTCTCCAGCATGCCCCAGACCGGGAAGTTGAAGGCATTGATATGCACCGCGACGCCGCGCAGCGGGGTGCAGATGTGCTGGCCCAGGAAGGTGCCGTTGCGGGAGAGCTGCTCCACATCGCCGTCGAGGTAGACATGGCCGTCCGGCATCTCGCGGCGGCCCTTGGAGGCAAACACGAACATGGTGCCGATGCCGCCGTCGATGTCGATCATGTGGTCGGACTGGGTGGCGCCGGTGTCGAAGCTGAGATCGTAGAGCGCCTGCTTGTGCTGGTTCAGATGGCCCGCCAGCGCCTTCAGCATCCGGGCGCGGTCGTGGAAGGTCAGCTTGCGCAGGGCGGGGCCGCCGGTGGTGCGGGCATAATCGAGCATCGCCTGCACATCGAGCGCGTCGTTGCCGGCGCTGGCGATCACCTCGCCGGTGATGGCGCTGGCGATGTTGCGCGCACCTGCACCCGGTGCGACCCATTGACCCGCTGCAAAGCTGGAAATCTCAAGAAGGCTCATGATGCTGTCCTTTTCGTCAGGCCGACGCCGAGGTCGGCTGGCTGGAATCCGATGCTGAGATATATTGACCGTCCGGTCGGTTTATGCAAGGAATTTGTCAAAAGCGCCGCTGACAGGGTGAGGGAGCGATGAGCGATACAATTCTGGTGGAGGATCACGGCACCTGGGTGGAGATCACCCTGAACCGTCCGGACCGGCTGAACAGCTTTAACGAAGAGATGCACAACGCATTGCGCGCAGCACTTGAGGCGGCGCGTGATGGCGGCGCCCGTGCGGTGCTGCTGACGGGCGCCGGGCGCGGATTTTGCGCCGGACAGGATCTGGGCGACCGCGATCCGCGCAAGATGGACGGGCCGCCGGATCTGAGCCAGACCGTGCGCAAATTCTACGCGCCGCTGGTGCGGCTGATCCGCGAGCTGAACTTCCCGGTGATCTGCGCGGTGAACGGTGTGGCCGCCGGCGCCGGGGCCAATCTGGCGCTGGCCTGCGACATGGTGCTGGCGGCGGAAAGCGCCAAATTCATCCAGTCGTTCTCTAAGGTGGGCCTGATCCCCGACACCGGCGGCAGCTGGCACCTGCCGCGGCTGCTGGGCGAAGCGCGGGCCAAGGGTCTGGCGCTGACGGCCGAGCCGCTGCCCGCGAAGAAAGCCGAGGAGTGGGGGTTGATCTGGAAGGTGCTGCCGGATGAGGAACTGATGCCTGAGGCCCGCGCCACGGCAGAGAAATTTGCAAACGGCCCGACCCTGGGTCTGGGCCTGACCAAGCAATGCATTCAGGCGGCGGCGGTCACCACGCTGTCCGATCAACTGGAGATCGAGGCCGACGCGATGAAGACCTGCGGCGAGAGCGCGGATTACGCGGAAGGCGTTGCCAGTTTCCTGGAAAAGCGCGCGCCCGAGTTCAAAGGCAAATGACCATGACCCCGACAGAACGCGCTGAAAAATCCGCCGCCGCCATGTGGGCCGATGACCACGCGTCCAAGTGGGCGGGGATGGAGATCACCCATGTGGATGAGGGCGAGGCGACGCTGGAGCTGACCATCGCCGAGCACCACTGCAACGGCCACGGCATCTGCCATGGCGGTGTGACCTTCATGCTGGCCGACAGCGCCTTTGCCTTTGCTTGCAACAGCCGCAACCAGGCCACCGTGGCGCAGCACAACGTGATCAGCTTTACCGCGCCCGGGCGGCTGGGCGACAGGCTGACCGCGCAGGCCCGCGAGATTTCCCTGACCGGGCGCAGCGGCATCTATGACGTGACAGTGACCAATCAGGACGGCCGGCAAATCGCCGAATTCCGGGGGTTTTCCCGGGCGGTCAAAGGCCAGTTGTTTGACGAATAAGGCGTGGAGGACGCAATGGAAGACCTGACCCCGAACAAGGCTGATCTGGACCCGATCGAGATCGCCTCGATTGACGAAATCCGCGCCCTTCAGCTGCAGCGGCTGAAATGGTCGCTGCGCCACGCCTATGATAACGTGCCGATGTACAAGCAGCGGTTCGATGACGCGGGCGTGCATCCGGACGACCTGCAGGAGTTGAAGGATCTGGCCAGGTTCCCCTTCACCTACAAGAACGACCTGCGCGACAACTATCCCTTTGGCCTGTTTGCGGTGCCGCGCAGCGACATCATCCGCCTGCACGCGTCCTCCGGCACTACCGGCAAGCCGACCGTGGTGGGCTATACCGCAAATGATATTAGCAACTGGGCCGATCTGGTGGCGCGCAGCTTGCGCGCCTCGGGCCTGCGCAAGGGCGACATGGTGCATAACGCCTATGGCTACGGGCTGTTCACCGGCGGGCTGGGGGCGCATTACGGGATCGAGCGGCTGGGCGCGACCGTGGTGCCGATGTCGGGCGGGCAGACCGAAAAGCAGGTGAGCCTGATCACCGACTTCAAACCCGACGGGATCATGGTGACGCCATCCTATATGCTCAACATCCTGGAGCAGTACCACAAGGTCGGCATGGACCCGCGCGAAACCTCGCTGAAGGTCGGCGTGTTCGGGGCCGAGCCCTGGACCGACGCGATGCGCAAGGAGGTGGAGGACGCCTTTGACATGCATGCCGTCGATATCTACGGCCTCAGCGAGATCATGGGCCCGGGCGTGGCCAATGAATGCGTCGAGACCAAGGATGGCCCGGTGATCTGGGAGGATCATTTCCTGCCGGAGATCATCGACCCGGAAAGCGGCGAGGTGCTGCCCGATGGCGAGCTGGGCGAGCTGGTGTTCACCACGCTGACCAAGGAAGGCCTGCCGATGGTGCGCTACCGCACCCGCGACCTCACGCGCCTCTTGCCGGGCACCGCGCGCACGATGCGGCGGATGGAGAAGATCACCGGGCGCAGCGACGACATGATCATCCTGCGCGGCGTCAATGTCTTCCCCAGCCAGGTGGAGGAGCAGCTGATGGCGACCGGCGGCCTGGCGCCGCATTACCAGATCGAGCTCTACAAATCCGGCCGCATGGATGCGATGCGGGTCTATGTGGAGGCCAATCCGGACGCCGCCGACGAGCTGAGCAGGACCGCCGCGGCGCGGATGCTGACCAAGCGGATCAAGGATATTGTTGGCGTTTCCACCGAGATCATTGTAGGCGACCCGGGTTCCGTCGAGCGCAGCCAGGGCAAGGCCAAGCGCGTCGTCGACCACCGCAGCAAGTCCTGAACCGGGGAAGTGAGCCTTGGCCCGCACGATCGCAAAAGACCATGATCTCAAACGCACGCAGATCCTGAAATCCGCCGCCAAGGTGTTTGCGGAGGCAGGATACGACCGCGCGTCGATGACCCAGCTTGCGCGCGAGTGCGGGATCTCCAAGGCGAATATCTACCACTATTACGACAGCAAGGACGCCGTGCTGTTCGGCGTCCTTGATACCTACCTCTGCGACCTGCGCGACCGGGTCTGCGAGGTGGAGCTGGACGGCTTTGGCCCGCAGGAGCGGCTGCGCCGCATCGTCTCGGAAATCCTGCTGGCCTATCAGGGCGCGGATCACGAGCATCAGGTGCAGCTGGGCGCGATGGGGGCGCTGCCCGAGGCGCAGCAGAAGCACCTGCGCGGCTATCAGCGCGAAATGGTCCAGTTCATGAGCGATGCCCTGCAGGCCGTGGCGCCCGAGGTTTTCGATGGCGACAGTGCCAAGTTGCGCGGCGCCACCATGTCCGTCTTCGGGATGCTGAACTGGTATTACATGTGGAATACCGGCGCCGGCTCCAAGGCGCGCGAGGATTACGCCCGGCTGGTGGCGGATCTGACCCTGCATGGGGTGCAGGGGATCTGACGGCGCGGCCGTTTTGAATTCCGGCGTTTCTGCGCTAGCCTGCTCCGCGATGGGAGGATGCGATGCGGAAACCAGAGAGCTTTGAGAGCTTCTATTACAGGAAGGTCGGCCTGGGCGAGGCCTGCGGCTGCGCCGAGCGCGCCATCGACATGTATGAGTTCGACCGGACCGCGGGCAGGCAGACGGGCGCGAAACCCGGCCGCCGCCGGTTTTCCTGGCGATCCTTTGCGCTGAAATACGGGCTCTTGTCCCGGCGCAGGACACCAGTGGAATAGCTGGGCGCAGGCACCCGGCGGGACGGTCCCGCCGGGTGCGGCTGTTCAAGTTTGCCGGTTAGCCGGAGCTGCCCAGCAGCGGCGTGATCCGGCGCACGGCGACGCGGCGGTTGGCGCGTTCGGCAGCCAGCGTATTCACCGCCAGATCGCTTTCGCCATAGCCCTGCACCACGATGTTTTCCGGCGGCACGTCAAAATACTCCGTCAGCGCCAGCGCCACGGTTTCGGCGCGCCGGTCCGACAAGGCGAGGT
This sequence comes from Leisingera thetidis, assembly GCF_025857195.1. Lineage (NCBI taxonomy): Bacteria > Pseudomonadati > Pseudomonadota > Alphaproteobacteria > Rhodobacterales > Roseobacteraceae > Leisingera > Leisingera thetidis. Next base: position 553,829 of record NZ_CP109787.1, read on the forward strand.
TATAGGTGGCGGCGCCAACCGCATCGGTATGGCCTTCGATCAGGAAAACCTCTCCGGGGTTGCGGTCAATGATGTCCCGCAGCGCATTGCCCAGGGCGGCCAGCTCTTCGGCTTCCTGCGGCCGGATCACCGCCGAGCCGGTGTCGAAGTTCACCGAGTCCACGTTGATCACCGGCACCAGGCGGCGCACGGCATCAATATTGCGGACCTGCGCCAGCGAGAAGCTGCGGTCCACGTCCGGCGCCTGCTGCGCGGCCAGAGCTGCGGCCAGATCCTCGGATGAGACGGTTCCGGCGCCGGTCAGCGCCCGGCGGTTGTCCCGGATCTGCGGCAGCTCGTTGACCACGACTTTCCGGCTTTCCCGGGTGTCGTCGAACAGCACCACGCTGCGGCCGTCCGGCAGCAGTTTGGTGCGGCGCAGCACGCGGCCCTCGGCAGAGCGGATGGTTTCCACCTCAACCCCGTTCTTGCGGACCACAACGGTGCGGGTGGAGCCGTCCTGGAACCGGTAGGTAGTCACATTCGACCCCGGCTGGCGCAGCAGCGCATCGTCGTCCTTCAGGACACGGTACTGGCCGTCCTGCTCCACGATGGCCCGGTCGCCGCTGTTGGCAACCACCTTGCCGCCGTTGTTGAGCAGCGTTCCGATGGCCAGGGCGCCAAGCCCGAGCAGCGCATTGCGCTGCTGGTCGGACAGGCCGTTGTCATCCTGTTCCGGGGCGGCATTGGCTTGCGGGGCAGGGGCCTCTGCCGCGGTTTCGGTGTTTTCGCCGACTTCGGTCTCGAATTCCTCGTCCGAGCTGCGCACGGTGTCCTCGGTCACCGTTTCCTCGGTCACCTCGGCGTCGCCTGCATCGCCATCGGCGGCGGCAGCCGCTGCGGTCTCAGTCTCGGCTTCGGCCTGGGCGTCGGCCTGCGCCTGGCTGTCCAGCTCGGTCAGCTCAGGGTTGTCCGGTTCTTCGCCGGCAGCGCCCTGCGACTGGGCCAGATCGGCGGCAATGGCTTCGGCGCTGGTTCCGGCCCCCTCAGCGGCGGCATCATCCGCGGGCTGATCCGATTGCGCTTCTGCCTGCTGCCCGGCCTGGGCTTCCGCCTGCTGGCCGGTGTCGGCCTCAGGCTGCGGTTCAGCCCCGGCCACGGCTTCGGCCTCGGCCTGCTGGCCCGCCTCAGCGCCGGCCTGTTGCTCGGCCTGGGCCGCGGCGGCATCAGTGTCTTGCCCGGCTGCAGCTTCTGCCTTTGCTTCGGCGCTTGCCCCGGGTGCAGCCTCGGCCTCAGTCTCCGCCGCCTCTGCGGCGTCCGCCTGCTGCTGGGTCTGATCCCCGGTTGCGGCCTCTGCTTCGGCGGTTGCCTCAGTCTCGGTTTCGGCCCCGGCCTCTGCGCCGGCAGCCATCCCTGCAATGCCGGCCAGCACGCTGGCGGATTGCAAGTCGCCCGGCAGATCCGCGTCAAAGGCGCCGCTGCCGTATGCCTGGCAGAACTTGGCAATCCGGCCGGTCTTCTCTTCGATTTCCGCGCCTGCGTCCAGCTTCTTCTGCCGCCGTTCGGCGCGTTTCCTGCAGCGTTCGACCAGATCGCCGATTTCGGCGGCGCTCATCTGGGCGAGGTCAATCTTCTTGTTTCCCTGGCCCTGGGACAGGGCGGGCAGCGGTGCTGCCAGCGAGACCATCACTGCCAGCGCCGTGGTTGATTTGAAAATTCCCGGTTTCATCACGGTTCCTTCCTTGTTCCGGCACACAGCCGCACAAGTATAACCGCCGGGCCGCAGAAAAGTTGCACGGCCGCCCGGTAAAAAAAGCCGCTCCTGTCAGGAGCGGCCTTGATCCGGCTGTTTTTGGCTCAGCGTGACGCGTTTCAGAGGCTTACCGGCGGGACCATGCCAACGATGTCATAGGTTTTGCGCAGGATCGGCGCGGTGATCTCGCGGGCGCGTTCCGAACCGCGGGACAGGATCTTGTCGATTTCGTCCTGATGCTGCATCAGCCGTGCCATCTCGGTCGAGATCGGCGCCAGTTTCGACACCGCCAGATCCGCCAGCATCGGCTTGAACTCCGAGAACTGCTTGCCGCCGGCATCGGCCAGCACCTGTTCCACGGTCTGCTCGCTCAGCGCGGCATAGATGTTCACCAGGTTGCGCGCCTCGGGGCGGTCCTCCAGGCCCTTCACCTCCGACGGCAGCGCCTCGGGGTCGGTCTTGGCCTTGCGGATCTTCTTGGCGATGGCATCGGCGTCATCGGTCAGGTTGATGCGGCTGGCGTCCGACGGATCCGATTTCGACATCTTCTTGGAACCATCGCGCAAGCTCATCACCCGGGTGGCCGCGCCTTCGATCACCGGCTCGGTCTCCGGGAAGAAATTGACGCCATAGTCGTGGTTGAACTTGATGGCGATATCGCGGGTCAGCTCCAGATGCTGCTTCTGGTCCTCGCCGACCGGCACATGGGTGGCGTGGTAGACCAGGATGTCGGCAGCCATCAGCGCCGGATAGGCCAGCAGGCCCAGCGAGGCGTTCTGCTGGTTCTTGCCGGCCTTGTCCTTCCATTGGGTCATCCGTTGCATCCAGCCCATGCGGGCGACGCAGTTGAACACCCAGGCCAGCTGCGCGTGTTCGGGCACCTGGGACTGGTTGATCAGGATCGATTCTTCCGGATCGATGCCCGAGGCGATGAACCCCGCGCAAAGCTCGCGGGTGGATGTCTTCAGATCGGCGGGGTCCTGCCAGACGGTGATCGCATGCAGGTCGACCATGCAAAAGATGGTTTCAATATCCTTGGCCTGCCAGTCGACGAAACGCTTCAGCGCCCCCAGGTAGTTGCCAAGGTGCAGGTTGCCGGAGGGCTGAATCCCCGAGAACACACGCGGGGTGAATGTGGTTTCGCTCATATGGGCGTAACTCCCGTCTGGAAATAGCAACCCCGGTGGCTTACCCATGGGGCCAGGATACGTCAACTGGTGCGGCTTCGACCCGTACCGTCAGGAGCTTTGATGAGCAACCCTAACCACACCGCCCCCGTCAATCCGCTGCCTGCTGCCGTGGTGGCGCTGGTGCTTGTCATCATGGGGATCGAGACGGTGTTCTCGCTTGGGGCGCGCGGTATCCTGGGCGGGCCGGAGGCAATCGGCTGGCGGCTGGAGGCAATCCAGTCTTATGCGTTCTCCAGCGAGATCTTCTGGTGGATGCAGGAGAGCGGGCGCTGGCTGCCCGAACACCTGCTGCGGTTCCTGTCCTACGTTTTTGTGCACGGTGCCTTCAGCCACGCTTTGTTTGTCTGCGTCTTTGTCCTGGCAATGGGCAAGATGGTGGGCGAGGTGATGGGCGACCTGATGATGGTGGTGATCTTTGTCCTGTCCGGCGCCGGCGGCGCATTGGGCTATGCTCTGCTGATCAGCGGCGGCCAGCCCCTGATCGGCGGCTTCCCGGCGGTCTACGGGCTGATCGGGGCCTTCACCTACCTGCTGTGGAGGTCGCTGGCCTCGGTCGGGGCGCAGCAGAGCCGGGCGTTTTCGCTGATTGCCTTCCTGATGGGCGCGCAGCTGCTGTTCGGGCTGCTGTTCGGCGGCCAGAAGGACTGGGTGGCCGATCTGGCGGGTTTTGCGACCGGGTTCGGCCTGTCATTCTTCCTGGCGCCCGGCGGCTGGGCGCGGATCCGCAGCCGTATCCGGCGCGATTGACTGCGGGGCGCTGCCTACGCCTGTTTCCTGCGGCTGAGCGCGCTGCGGAATTCAGACAGGCGGAATGCTCCGAGTGCCTGTCCCGCGGCGAAATAGACCACGCAGCCCAAAGCAACCAGGCCCAGCAGGGCGAGGTAGCGCCAATAGTCCAGCTGGAAAAGCCAGCCCGCAGCGGCAGACACTGCATAAAGCACGCCGCCCATCAGCGCGGCGGCGGCCAGGATGCGCCAGGCCCGGGTGCGGAAGCGGGCATCGAACCGCGCCTCATCGCCCATATGGCGGGCACCGAACGCCAGCAGCAGCACCATTGCCCAGCCCGCGGCTGAGGCGGCAATGGCGGGGGCGATCCAGCCCAGCACGGGCTTCAGGCCAAAGGCCAGCGCGGCATTCACCGCCATGGCCACCATCGCATAGCGGAACGGCGTTCTGGTGTCCTCGCGGGCAAAATAAAGCGGCTGCAGCACTTTCTGCAGCATGAAAGCGGGCAAGCCTGCGCCATAGATGGCGACGGCGACGGCAATGGCCGCCACGTCTCCGGCGCCGGTTGCGCCGCGCTCATAGAGCACAGACACCAGCGGCAGGGGCACGGTGATGAAGGCCACGGCGGAGGGGACCGCCAGCAGCAGCGAGAACTCCCCGGCGCGCGACAGGGCGTCCTGCGAGCCTGCGCTGTCTCCGGCGCGCAGGCGGCGCGACAAGGCGGGCAGCAGCACGATGCCGACGGCAATGCCGACGACCCCCAGCGGCAGCTGATACAGCCGGTCGGCGATGAACAGCCAGCTGGCGGCCTTTTCGATATCCGAGGCCACGTATTGCCCCACCACCAGATTGATCTGTGTCACCCCCATGGCCAGCGCGGCGGGCACGGCGACCCGCACCAGGCTGCGCATTTCGCTGTTCCAGCGCGGCAGGCCGGGGCGCAGCGCGATGCCGGCGCGGGCCGCGGCAACCCAGACAAGCGCCAATTGGGCCACGCCTGCCACCGGGATGGTCCAGACCAGCCAGTCCACAACGCTGCCCCCCAGTACGGCACCGGCAGCCATGGCGGCGCAGGCGAAGATGTTCAGCAGCACAGGCGCCGCGGCGGCAGCCGCAAACCGCCCGGTGGCGTTCAGCACCCCGGAAAACAGCGCCGCCAGCGACATGAACAGGATGTAGGGAAAGGCGATATGGCCATACCCGACGGCCATGTCGAAACGCGCATCGCCCACAAATCCGCCGGCCGTCAGCCAGACCAGACCCGGCATGAACACCATTCCCATCCCCACCAGCGCGAGCACCGCCGCTGCCAGGAGATTGAAGGCGTCCTGGGCATATTTCCGGGCATCCTCTCCGGCCTCGTAGCGCTTGGAAAAGGCCGGCACAAAGGCCGCGTTGAAAGCGCCTTCGGCAAAGAAACGGCGGAACATGTTGGGCAGGCGGAAGGCCACGATGAAGGCATCCAGCACCGGACCCGGCCCGATGAAGGCGGCAATCAGGATCTCGCGCGCAAACCCCAGCACGCGGCTTGCCAGCGTCCAGAACCCGACGGTCAGGAAGCCCGAAAGCAGTTTGATCGGCTTCATGTATCCGCCCGTTTGGCGCCTTCGGCGATGGCCTCGCGCAGTTTCTTTTCCAGCGTCCGCTGTTTCGACTCTGCGTAGTATTTCAAGCCGAACATGTCCTTGACATAAAACGCATCCACCACCTGTTCGCCATAGGTCGCGATCACCGCATTGGCGATATATACATTGGCAGAGGCCAGCGTGCGGGCCAGATCATACAGCAGCCCGGGCCGGTCGCGGGTGTCCACTTCGATGATGGTGTAGATTTCGGAGCCTTCATTATCAAAGGTGATATGGGTCGGCACCTTGAAGGCGCGTTCCCGCTTCTTGATCTTGTCGCGGGATTTCAGCGCGTCGCGGGTGATCACCTCGCCCTTGAGGGTCTTTTCGATCATCTGCTTCAGCCGGTGCAGCCGGATCGGGTCGAACGGGTGGCCCTCGCTGTCCTGGATCCAGAAGGCATCGGTCACATAGCCGTCCTTGGTGGTGTAGGAGCGCGCGTCCACGACATTGGCCCCGACCAGCGCCAGCGCGCCGGCAATGCGGGCAAAGATGCCGGGATGGTCGTCCATCACAAAACAGGCGCGGGTGGCGTCGCGGTCCACGTCCGGGTAAAGCCGGATCATCACCTCGCCCGGATCGCCCTTGGCGGTGTAGTCGCGCAGCATTTCGGCAAAGTCCACATGCGCGGTGACATGCAGCCCGTGCCAGTAGGGCGGATAGTGCCGGGCCGTCTCGGTTTTGAGGTCGGCCTTGGGCCAGTCCGGCAGCGCCTCGCGCAGGGCTTTTTTGGCCGATGCGCCGCGGTGCTCGCGGTTCAGCGCCTCCATGCCGCCCTCCAGCGCCGCCCGGGTCTGGCCGTAAAGCGCGCGCAGCAGCGCCGCCTTCCAGTTGTTCCAGGTGTCCGGTCCGACGCCGCGGATGTCGCAGACGGTCAGCAGGAGCAGCAGATCCAGCCGCTTGACCGTCTGCACCGCCTTGGCGAAATCGCGCACCGTGCGCGGGTCGGCAATGTCGCGTTTCTGCGCCATGTCGGACATCAGCAGGTGATAACGCACCAGCCACTCCACGGTTTCGCATTCGGAGGGTTTCAGCCCCAGCCGCGGCGCCACCTTGCGGGCAATCTGGGCGCCCAGGATCGAATGATCCTGCTCGCGCCCCTTGCCGATGTCATGCAGCAGCATCGCCACCATCAGGATCTTCCGGCTGAGCCCCTTGCGAAGGATCGAGGAGGACAGCGGAAGCTCATCCTCCAGCTCGCCGCGCTCGATGGCGGCAAAGTTGGCGATCACCTGAATGGTGTGCTCGTCCACCGTGTAGGAGTGGTACATGTTGAACTGCATCATCGCCACGATGGGCTCGAACTCCGGCAGGAAGGCCGACAGCACGCCCAGCTCGTTCATCCGTCTGAGCGCGCGTTCGGAGTTGCCGTGTTTCAGCAGCAGGTCCAGAAAAATGCGCCGGGCTTCCTTGTCGTTGCGCATGTCCTCGTCGATCAGATGCAGGTTGGCCGTAACCAGGCGCATCGCGTCCGGGTGGATCAGCATGCCGGTGCGCAGCGCTTCCTCGAAAATCCGCAGCAGGTTGACCCGGTCTTCCAGAAATGCCCCGGGGTCGGTCACGTCCAGCCGGTTGTGAACCACCTTGTATCCGGGCTTGATCCGGGGGCGGCGGCGGAAGATCCGCTCCAGAAGCGGTGCGCCTTTCTGCTGGCTGGCCTCCAGCTTGGTCAGGAAGATCCGGGTCAGGTCGCCGACCCGGGTGGCATGGCGGAAATACTCCTGCATGAAGATTTCCACACCGCGGCGGCCGGCCTTGTCCTCGTAGCCCATGCGGCCGGCCACCTCGACCTGCAGGTCAAAGGTCAGCTGTTCGGTGGCGCGGCCGGTGGCCAGGTGCAGATGCGACCGCACGGCCCACAGAAAGGTTGCGGCCTTGGCAAACAGCTCCATCTCCTCCGGCCGGAACAGGCCCAGCGGCACCAGCTCTTCCGCATCCTGAACCTGATAGAGGTATTTCGCTATCCAGAACAGGGATTGCAGATCGCGCAGCCCCCCCTTGCCTTCCTTCACGTTGGGTTCGACCATATAGCGCTGGCCCTGCTTCAGGTGGCGGGCGTCGCGTTCTGCCAGTTTGGCCTCGATGAATTCCTGGGCGTCCTGCGAAAACAGTTCTGCCTTCAGCCGCTTGTCCAGCTCTTTTGCCAGCGGCGCGTGGCCCGCCAGGAAGCGCTGCTCCAGCATCGCGGTGCGGATGGTGTAATCCTCGCCGCCCAGCCGGATGCAGTCCTTGATGGTGCGGCTGGCATGGCCGACCTTCAGCCGCAGATCCCACAGGATGTAGAGCATCGATTCAATCACGCTTTCGGCCCAGGCAGTGATCTTGTAGGGCGTCAGGAACAGCAGATCGACATCCGAAGCCGGTGCCATTTCGCCCCGGCCGTAGCCGCCGACCGCCATCACCGCGATGCGCTCGCCCCGGGTCGGCGTGGCCAGCGGATGCAGCAGGCTGCTGGCCACATACAGCGCCGTGGTCACCAAACCGTCGGTCAGGAAAGTGTAGGAGCGGGTCAGGTCCCGCGCCGCAAAGGGTTTGTCCGCAAACGCCTGGGCAATCGCCGCCCGCCCGGCCTTGTTGGCGGCGCGCAGGATTTTCACGGTCTCGCCGCGCAGCTCCGCGGCGGCGGTGTCCCCGGCCAGCGCTTTGATCTGTGCCTGCACCGCCGCGGCGTCAAAGATGTCCGCCGGTTCGCAAATCAGCGGCCCCAGCGGTTCGGGAAAGCCGTTGGCCGCGTGCGGCGCGGCGCCAGCGGCCGGCTCAGAATCCGGCGCCGGTGAAGCTGCTTGGGGCTGGGTCAATGATCACGACCTTCTGTTCTTGGATAGTGGCAACCGCCAGGCCGCGCTCGTTGGTGCCGTCGGGACGCAGGCGGAAGATGCCGCCGGCCCCCTGGAAGCCAGCCCCCTGGGTCAGCGCCCCGCCGGTCAATGCGTCGGATTTGCCCGCTGCAACCAGCGCGCCGATGGCGGCAATGCCGTCATAGGCCAGGCTGCCGATCGAGTGCGGTGCGGCGCCGTAGCTTGCCTGATAGCGGGTGCTGAACTGCTGCGCCTTGCCCTGGTCGGGCATCGCGAACCAGCCGCCCTGCACACCGGGCAGGGCCAGGGTCTGGGCCGGGATGTCCCAGCGGGTCAGGCCGATATACTGCTTCTCCGCCGGGTCGACGCCGGCTTCGGGCAGCAACTGGGCCAGCAGCGGCAGCGCGCCTGCGGTGGTCGAGGTCAGGAACACCGCGTCCGCACTGGCGGCTTCTGCCCGGATGGCCGGAATCGCGTTGATCACGCCCTGCTGGGACAGTTCATAGCCGACACTGCCGGTGATATTGGCGCCGGTCTGGCTGGCTGCGCGCTGAATGGCGGAGCGGCCGGCGACACCGGCGGAATCGTTGCCGCCGACAATCAGGATGTTACGCTTGCCGTTGCGGGCGGCAAAGCTGGTCAGCCGCCGTGCGGTGTTGTCGAAGGTCGGACCCAGAATGAAGACGTTGCCGCCGGCAATCGCCGGGTTGTTGGAAAACGCCAGCACGTTCACGCCGCGCTGGCGGGCGGCAATGCCTGCCGCGTTGGCAGCCTCGGCGTAAACCGGGCCAAGAATGACGCGGGCACCGTCGTTCAGCGCCTGCTGCGCCGCGCCGGCGGCAATTTCGGGACTGCCCGCGGTGTCATAGACCCGCAGGTCGATCTGCACCCCTTGCAGATCGGCAATCGCCATCCGGGCCGCGTTTTCCAGGCTTCGCGCCAGCACGCTGTCGCCTTGCTGGGCAGAGCCGCGCGGCACCAGCAGCGCCACCGGAACCGGTTTGGACGTGTTGATTGTCGGGCCGCTGCCAATGGCAACCGGATCACAGGCGGTCAGGGCAATCGCGGACAGGGCCGCGGCGGCTGTCAGTGCCGCCTTGCGGGCGCGTTTGAAAACAGCAAACATAATGGCTTGAAACTCCGTTCTCCCGGCGCCGCTGCGCCGCGTGGGTTTAAGGGCGGATCATAAACGACCAAAAAGGCGGGTCCAGCGTTGAATCACCAGAATGTCATATTGTCCCCCGGGCTGTACTTTGTTGCCACGCCGATCGGCACCGCCCGCGACATTACCCTGCGGGCGCTGGACGTGCTGGCCTCGGCCGATGTGCTTGCCGCCGAGGATACACGCTCGCTGCGCAAGCTGATGGAGATTCACGGGGTGCCGCTGGGCGGGCGGCGGATCATCGCTTACCACGACCACAGCGGCGCCGGCGCCCGCGCCAAACTGCTGGAGGCGGTGGCAGAGGGCAAATCGGTTGCCTATGCCTCCGAGGCCGGGATGCCGCTGATCGCGGACCCGGGCTATGACCTCAGCCGCGCCGCGGCAGAGGCCGGTCACAAGATCACCTGCGCGCCCGGCGCCTCGGCGGCGGCAACGGCGCTGACGCTGGCGGGCCTGCCCACCGATGCGTTTTTCTTCGCCGGTTTCCTGCCCAATGCCTCCGGTGCCCGCCGCAAGCGGCTGGAGGAGCTGCGGGAAATCCCCGGCACGCTGATCTTTTATGAATCGCCCAAGCGTGTTGCCGCCTCGGTGGCGGATATGGCGGCTGTTCTGGGCAACCGCCCGGCCGCGCTGTGCCGCGAGCTGACCAAGAAATTCGAGGAAGTGCGCCGCGCGCCGCTGGCAGACCTGGCCGCTGGTCTGGAGGAGGCCCCGGTCAAGGGCGAGATCGTGCTGCTGGTCGACCGCGCGCAGGAGGCGGAGGTCAGCGAGGGCGATCTGCAGAGCGACCTGGAGGCGGCCTTGCAGGACAATTCGGTCAAGGATGCCGCCGGGATCGTCGCCGAATTGCACGGGCTGCCCCGGCGCAAGGTCTACCAGCTGGCGCTGCAGCTGGCCAAGGGCGGCTGACCCATGTCCCGTGACCGCCGCCACCGCGGACACCGGGCCCATCTGGCGGGCGAAGCGGCGGAGGAGATCGTCGCGCGCCATTACGAGACCCGCGGCTACACCGTGGCCGAACGCCGCTGGCGCGGGCCGGGCGGCGAGATTGACCTGATCCTGCGCGGCCCTGAAGAACTAGTGTTTGTCGAAGTGAAGCACAGCGCCACCAGTGCAGGCGCGGCCCTGCGCATCACTCCGCGGCAGGCGGAACGCATCTATGCCAGCGCCGGGCAGTATCTGGAGAGCTCGCCGCAGGGGCAGCTGACACCGGTGCGGTTCGATGCGGCGCTGGTGGATGGAACCGGCGCGGTGGAGATCATCGAAAACGCTTTCGGGATGGATTGAACCGCGCCTCACCCATTGAACCCCGGCCCGCGGTAGGCCATGTATTTGCCCAGCTTACAAGGGATACTGCCATGAAAATCGCCTTCCAGATGGACCCGGTCATGGGCGTGGACATCAACGCGGACAGCAGCTTCCGTCTGGCCGAAGAGGCACAGGCGCGCGGCCATGAGCTGTTCTACTACGCTCCCGACCAGCTGGCCTATCAGGAGGGCCGCATCACCGCCCGCGGCCATGACATGACCGTGCAGCGGGTGGCAGGCACGCCGGCGGTTCTGGGAGAGGAGCGCGAGGTGGATCTGGCGGATTTCGACGTGGTCTGGCTGCGCCAGGACCCGCCGTTCGACATGCATTACATCACCTCGACCCATCTGCTGGACATGCTGAAGGGCAGGGCGCTGGTGGTGAACGATCCGTTCTGGGTGCGCAACTATCCGGAAAAGCTGCTGGTTCTGAACTTCCCGGAGCTGACCCCGCCCACCACCATCGCCCGCGACCTGCAGACCATCAAGGCGTTCAAGGAAAAGCATGGCGATGTGATCCTGAAACCGCTTTATGGCAACGGCGGCGCCGGCGTCTTCCGCCTGGATGCCAATGACCGCAACCTCACGTCGCTGCACGAGCTGTTCACCGGCTTCAGCCGCGAGCCGCTGATCGTGCAGAAATTCCTGCCCGACGTCAGCAACGGGGACAAGCGGGTGATCCTGGTCGACGGCGAGCCGGTTGGCGCCATCAACCGGGTGCCCGCTGCGGGCGAGACCCGCTCCAACATGCATGTGGGCGGACGGCCCGAGAAGATCGGGCTGAGCGAGCGGGATCTGGAAATCTGCGCCGCCATCGGCCCCTTGCTGCGCGAAAAGGGGCAGGTCTTTGTCGGCATCGACGTGATCGGCGACTACCTGACGGAGATCAATGTGACTTCGCCCACCGGCATTCAGGAGCTGGAACGCTTTGACGGCGTGAACATCGCCGAAAAGGTCTGGCAGGCGATCGAGGCCAAGATCGGCTGATGAGCTGGCAGCGCCGGGTCCTGAACGCCTGGATGCGTTATGGCATGAAACCGGCGCTGCAGGTGGCCGGCAGCCCGGAACTGGCACGCAGGGTCTTTGAACTTGCCGCGCCGCTGTTCTGCCCGGCGCTGCCCTTTACCCGGATGCTGCGGCGGCCTGCGCCGGTGCCGCTCACTCTGGTCTCTGCCGGGCAGACCCGCGGCAGGCGGATCATCCTGTTTCTGCATGGCGGAGCCTATCTGGCAGGCAGTGCCCGTGCCTATCAGGGGATGCTGTCCCGCCTGTCTTTCGCCTCTGGCATGGAGGTGGCAGTCCCCGATTACCGGCTGCTGCAGGAGGCCCCGTTTCCGGCCGCCTGCGACGATGCCCTGGCGGCATGGCAATATCTGCGCCGCAGGGGGTATGCGGCGGCTGACATTCTGCTGGCAGGCGACAGTGCCGGCGGCGGGCTGGCGCTGGCGCTGCTGGCCGCCCTTCTGGCCCGGGGCGAACGCCCGGCAGGTCTGATTGCCTTCTCGCCCTGGTGCGATCTGACGCTGAGCGGGGCCAGCATAAAGGCCAACCGGGTCAAGGATGCGATCATCCCGACGGGGCGGATGAAAGAGGTTGTGGAGCAGTATCTGGCGGGTGCGGATCCCGCTGATGCCCGGGCATCTCCGTTATTCGCTGAGTTTCCCGGTCCGCCGCCGGTGCTGATCCAGGCAGGCGATACCGAGGTGCTGCTGTCGGATGCGCAGCGCATGGCAGAGCGGCTGCAGGCCGCGGGCGGCACGGTGCGCCTCAGCCTGTGGCGCAATGTGCCGCATGTCTGGCAGTTCATGGCCGGACATCTGCCGGAAGGGCAGGCGGCGCTGGAAGAGGCCGCAGCCTTTGCGGTTTCAGCCCTGGACGGCGGCTCAGCGGGGTGAGGGCAGCCGGAAGCTCAGCGCCTCGGCGAAATGCTGGCGCTGCACGCGCTCTTCACCGGCCAGGTCGGCAATGGTGCGGGCGACCCGCAGCACCCGGTGGTAGCCGCGCGCGCTGAGCCCGAACCGTTCGGCGGCGCGCACCAGCAGGCCGCGGCTTTCAGTGTCGGGCGCGGCAATCTCTTCCAGCAGGCTGCCCTCGGCATCGGCATTCTGGCGCAGGCCGGGATGGTCCCGGAACCGCGCCGCCTGCATCTCGCGGGCGATGGCCACCCGCTGCGCCACGCCGGCAGAGCCTTCGGCGCCGGGCGGCAGCTCCAGGTCGGCGACAGCCACCGGCGGCACGTCCAGGTGCAGATCGAAGCGGTCCAGCAGCGGGCCGGAGATCCGCCCCAGGTAATCGGCACCGCAGATGGGCGCGCGGGAGCAGGCGCGGTTGGCATCGGCCAGATAGCCGCATTTGCAGGGGTTGGCGGCAGCCACCAGCATGAAGCGGCTGGGGTATTTCACATGCGCATTGGCGCGCGCCACCATCACCTCGCCGGTTTCCAGCGGCTGGCGCAGGGTTTCCAGCACGGAACGGCCGAACTCCGGCAGCTCGTCCAGGAACAGGACGCCATTGTGGGCCAGGCTGATCTCGCCGGGCTGGGCGCGCCGCCCGCCGCCGGCAATCGCCGCCATGGAGGCGGTGTGATGCGGCTCGCGGAACGGGCGGGCACGGCTGATCCCGCCCTCGTCGATCAGCCCGCACAAGGAATGGATCATCGAGGTTTCCAGCGCTTCGGCGGGCGACAGCGGCGGCAGGATCGAGGGCAGTCTTGCCGCCAGCATCGATTTGCCGGAGCCGGGCGGGCCGATCATCAGCATGTGATGGCGCCCGGCGGCGGCGATTTCCAGCGCCCGCTTGGCTGTCTCCTGGCCTTTCACGTCGCGCAGGTCCTTGCCGCCCAATCCGCTGACCGCCTCCCCGGGCGCGGCAGGTTCAATGCGCCGCTGGCCGGTGAAATGCTGCACCACTTCCGTCAGTGTGGCAGCCCCGATCACCTGTGCTGCATCGACCCAGGCCGCCTCCGGTCCCGAGGGTTTCGGGCAGAGCAGCATCCGGCCTTCCTCCGCGGCGGTCACCGCCGCGGGCAGGGCGCCGGTCACGGGCATCAGCTGGCCGTCCAATGACAGCTCTCCCAGGGCGATGGTTTCCTCGGCCTTTTCGGGCGGAATGATGCCGATGGCGGCCAGCAGCGCCAGCGCAATCGGCAGATCGAAATGGCTGCCCTCCTTGGGCAGGTCTGCGGGCGACAGGTTTATGGTGATCCGCCGCGAGGGCAGGGCGATGGACATCGCCGCAAAGGCCGCCCGCACCCGCTCGCGCGCCTCACTCACCGCCTTGTCCGGCAATCCGACCACCGAGAAGGCGGGCAGGCCCGGGGCGACGGCGCATTGCACTTCGACCAGCCGCGCCTCGACGCCCTGGAACGCAACTGTGTAGGACCGTGCTGTCATCTCACCCAACCCTCCTGGTGCAGGGGGAAATGCTTGGCAATCGTGGTTTCCGAGTCGTTAACGAGAGCGGGCGGCAGCAGCGAATTCACGCAGAATTCGCGCTGCCTGCCGGTTCAATCCAGGGACCAGGGGCGCCGCGGCAGATCCAGCTTGTACGGTTCCGGGGCATAGCGGACTTCATGTGCCTGCTCCTGCCAGCGCAGAACAGCCGGGTCCGACAGCAGCAGTTTGCAATAGGCGCGGGTCGCAGCGGACACCGGCAGCCGGTAGCCGATGATCCGGGCCGCCACCGGGGTATAGAAGACATCCGCCAGCGAATAGTCCCCGAACAGCCAGCCGCTGCCCTGGCCCGAAACCTTGCGGGCATGGGCAAACAGGGTTTCGATCCGGTCCAGGTCCGCTTTGACGGCGCCGGATGTTTCGAAATCCTCGTACACATGGGCCAGCTGCATCGGGCAGTCGCCGCGCAGGGCGCCAAACCCCGCCGCCATTTCCGCAGCCAGCCAGCGGGCGGTGGCCCGTTGCGCCTGGCCTGACGGCCACAGGCCTGCCTGCGGGTGCCGCTCGGCCAGGGTTTCAGCTATCGCCAGGCTTTCGCCGATTACAGTGCCCTCAGGTGTGCGCAGCGCGGGCACCAGCCGGGCCGGGGCCAGATGCGCCATGTCATCCGCCATGGTGCCGGAATAAAGCCCCACCATATGCACCGTATGGGGCAGGGAGAATTTTTCGAGCATGAGCCAGCCGCGCAAAGACCAACTGGAGAACATGCGGTCGCCGATATAAATGTCATAAGCCATGCGGCCAGGCTAGCGCGGTGCGATACATTGTGAAATGGAATGTTTGTGATGCAATCCTTCACGGCAGGTGATTGATTGCGCCCGCCTGCCAGCCTTCGGGACCCAAGGCGATTTCACTCACCGAGAGGTTGTCGATGCGATGGGCAAAGGCTTCTTCCGCGGTCAGCATTTCCGCCCGCTGGATCTGGGTCAGGATCTGGCCGAAGTGGCCCACCACGATCAGATCCCGGCCTTGGTGCGCGGCAATCAAGCGGTCAACGGCGGCGTTTACCCGCGCACAGACCTGATGCCAGCTTTCGCCGCCCGGCGGGGTCACATCCCCTGGTGCCTCCCAGTAGGCGCGGATGCGTTCGGGGTCTTCTGCGTCCACTTCGGCCCAGGTCCTCAGCTCCCAGGCACCAAAATGGATCTCGCGCAGTGCATGCACATGCGGCAGGCGCTGGCGGTCTCGCTGGATGGCATCTGCGGTTTCAACGGCGCGGGACAGGTCGGAGGACACAACCAGCGCGCCGGCTGGCAGATAGTCCGACAGGCGTGCCAGTGCTGCCGAATCGGACAGGTCTGCGGGCAGGTCGGACCAGCCCACCATGGATTTGGCGTGGGTCGGCCCGTGCCGGATCAGGAACAGCCGGGTGATCACAGCGTCCCTTTCAGCACCAGCGGCAGCCCGGCCGTCACCTGCACCGCGGTATCCGCCTGCGCCGCCAGCGCGATATTGAGCCGCCCCTGTGCCTCGCGGAAACGGCGGGCCAGCTTGTTCTCGGGCACGATTCCGAGGCCGGTTTCGTTGGAGACAATCACCAGATCCGCCCGGCAGCGCTCCACGGCTGCCAGCAGCCCATCCTGCTCTGCCGCCAAATCGTGCCCGGCCAAAAGATGGTTGGTCAGCCACATGGTGGCGCAATCCATCAGGCAGATCTGTCCCGGCGCCAGGTCTCCCAGAACCCGGGCGGCTGTTTCCGGTTCCTCGACAGTCGTCCAGCCCTCGCCCCTTTGTTTGAGGTGTCTGGACACTTTTTCGCGCATTTCTGTGTCAAAAATTTGCGCAGTTGCCCAGTAAACTCTGTCTTTTCCTGAGTTTACGCAAACCCGCTCGGCAAAAGCCGACTTGCCCGAGGCGGCACCCCCCAGAATTAAAGTTACATTTGCAGGCATTTTTTGCTAACCTGTAAGTACGAAGCCGTACCTGTGGGTAGCCGCAGGACCCGGTTAAGACAAGAGACCGCAGTACCCCGGGGTTCCACTTATTAAGGCCGGGAAAGTCTGCGCAGGGGCCAAGACACAATTTACTTTTCCGATTTTGGCCTGTGGATGTGCCAAGAGTCATATCCAATGCGCTGATGCTGCGGACCTGCGGACGATCCGGGTCCCCATTTGTTCCATGCGCGTCCCCAGACGGCAGTTTGTTAATTAGTTTCCGGGGGGAAAACACATGGCACTTGATCATACAATAGAAAACCCATTGCCGAGACAGGCGATGAAGGCGGAGCTTTTGGACGCCGAAACCGAGCGGCGGCTGGCATATGCCTGGCGCGATGAACGCGATGTAAAGTCGCTTCACCGGCTCATCAACGCCTATATGCGCCTGGCGATTTCGATGGCGGCCAAGTTCAAGCGGTACGGGGCACCGATGAACGACCTGATCCAGGAGGCGGGCCTGGGTCTGATGAAGGCTGCGGACAAGTTTGATCCGGACCGCGGGGTGCGCTTTTCGACCTATGCGGTCTGGTGGATCAAAGCGTCGATCCAGGACTACGTGATGCGCAACTGGTCAATGGTGCGCACCGGTTCCACGTCGTCGCAGAAATCCCTGTTTTTCAACATGCGCCGGGTGCAGGCGCAGTTGGAGCGCGAGGCGCGCGCCACTGGCGCGCGGCTGGACCGGCATCAGCTGCATCAGAAGATCGCCACCGAAATCGGTGTTCCGCTGCGCGATGTCGAGATGATGGAAGGGCGCCTGTCCGGCGCGGATTTCTCGCTCAATGCGATCCAGTCTGCAGACGAAGAAGGCCGCGAATGGATCGACGCGCTGGAGGATGAGGCTTCCCAGGCCGAGGAGCTGGTGCAGGAACAGCATGACCGCCGCCAGCTGCGCAAATGGCTGGTCTCTGCGCTGCAGGCCTTGAATGACCGCGAGCGGTTCATCATCACCGAACGCAAGCTGCGCGAACGGCCGCGCACGCTGGAAAGCCTGGGAACAGAGCTTGGCCTCTCCAAGGAGCGGGTGCGCCAGCTGGAGGCCGGGGCGTTCCAGAAAATGCGCAAATGCCTTGAAGGCCAATCGCGCGAGGTGCACAAACTGCTTTCATGAGAAAGCGGATCAGGATCCTGAAAGCAGCAGCAGGCGCCGCCGGACTGGCGGCGCTTGGCTTGTCCGGCGCTTTTGCCGGCGACCTGTCCGCGGCCGTTGAGCGGCTGCGCGGCGCGGATGTGGTGATCCTGGGCGAGGTGCATGACAACGCGATCCATCATCAGCGGCAGGCAGAGCTGCTGGCAGCGCTGCAGCCCAAGGCGGTGGTTTGGGAAATGATCACGGCGGAGCAGGCTGCCGGGCTGGATCCGGCATCGCTCACGGATGCGGAACAGGTTGCGCGGGACCTTGACTGGGCAAATTCCGGCTGGCCGGAGTTTTCTCTATATGCGCCAGCCTTTGCCGCGGCCTCCGGCGCCGGCCAATACGGCGCCCTGGTGCCGCGGGCGGAAGCGTCCTCGGCGCTGGAACAAGGCGTGGCGGCCTATTTCGGGGCAAAGGCCGCTGCCCGCTTTGGTCTGGATCAGCCCTTGCCGGAAGCAGAGCAGGCGGCGCGCGAAGCGGACCAGCAGGCCAATCACTGCAACGCGATGCCGGCAGAGATGCTGCCGCTTCTGGTGGATTTCCAGCGCCTGCGGGATGCCAGCCTGGCAGCCGCAACCGACAAGGCGCTGGCGGAGACCGGCGGGCCGGTGGCTGTCATCACCGGCAACGGCCACGCCCGTATCGACCGCGGGCTTGCGGTCTACCTCGCCAGGGCCCGTCCGGATGCGGAGATTCGCAGCCTGGGCCAGTCCGAGGACGGGCAGATCAGCGGAACTTTCGACCTGGTGCTGGAGGCCCCGGCCGCAGCCCGCCCGGATCCCTGTCTTGTGTTTCAGAACAACAACTGACGCTTTTTGCGCAAGCCCCTGACGGCGGTTGTGCCCCGGCCCGCGCCGTGCGCAGCACGGTGCCCGGCCCAACGCCGCCAGCGGCAGGGGCCGCAGGCCCGTGCCGCGCGGGGGCGGGAGCCTCCGGCTGGGGTGCGGCAGGGGCAGCGGGGCGGAGCCGGGAAAACCGTTTCACACTTCCCGTGCGGCGCAGTACAGTCGCGGAAATCCGGACGAGGACGCGCAAATGCTGGCTGGCAAACATATTCTTCTGATCATCGGCGGCGGCATCGCGGCCTACAAGTCGTTGGAGCTGATCCGCCGCCTGCAGGATCAGGGCGCCCGGGTGACACCGGTGCTGACCAAATCCGGCGCGCAATTTGTCACCCCACTGTCGGTCTCGGCGCTGGCCGGCACGGCGGTGCATCAGGAGCTGTTCGACCTGACGGCAGAGGCCGAGATGGGCCACATCCAGCTGTCGCGCAGCGCCGATCTGCTGGTGGTGGCGCCGGCCACCGCGGATCTGATGGCGAAGATGGCGCAGGGCCATGCCAACGACCTCGCTTCGACGCTGCTGCTGGCCACCGATACGCCGGTGCTGCTGGCGCCCGCCATGAACGTGCGCATGTGGGAGCATCCGGCAACCCGGCGCAATTTCGAGGTGCTGAAAGGCGATGGCGTGTCCTTTGCGGGCCCCAACGACGGCAGTATGGCCTGCGGCGAATTCGGTCCCGGCCGGATGGCGGAACCGGCGGAGATCCTGGCCGCAATTGCCGCACAACTTGCGGATGGGCCCTTGAAGGGCAAGCGCATCCTGGTGACCTCCGGCCCGACGCATGAGCCGATCGACCCGGTGCGCTACATCGCCAACCGCTCCTCCGGGGCGCAGGGGGCAGCGGTGGCCCGTGCTCTGCGCGATCTTGGCGCGGACGTGGTGTTCATCACGGGCCCGGCAGCGGTCCGGCCTCCCGAGGGGGTGCAGGTGGTGGCGGTGGAAAGTGCGCGCGAAATGGAGGCTGCGGTGCAGGCGGCTTTGCCCGCCGATGCCGGGATCTTTGCCGCGGCGGTGGCGGACTGGCGGGTGGCCAGCGCCTCGGACCGGAAATTGAAGAAGTCCAAGGACGGGCTGCCGGTGCTGGAATTCGCCGAAAACCCCGACATTCTGAAGACCGTCTCGCAGATGAAAGACGGCCGCCCCGGCCTGGTGGTCGGCTTTGCCGCCGAGACCAACGACGTGGTCGAGAACGCCACCGCAAAACGCAAGCGCAAGGGCTGTGACTGGATCGTTGCCAATGACGTCTCTCCTGCGACCGGCATCATGGGCGGCACCGAGAACGCAGTGATTCTGATCTCCGGGGACGGCGCCGAGGAATGGCCGCGGATGGGCAAGGACGCGGTCGCGCGCAGGCTGGCAGAGCGGATTGCTGCGGCGCTGGCCGGGTCAGTTTGAGTATTTATGGAAAGATGAAGGGGATGCGGGGATGGTCACGATCCGTGTGATCCATGATGAGGGTGCGGACCGGGATCTGCCGCTGCCGTCGTATGAAACTGCCGGGGCCGCCGGGGCGGATGTGCGCGCCGACCTGCCGGACCGCGGCTGCCTGCTGCTGCAGCCCGGGGAGCGCAGGCTGGTGCCGACAGGGCTGCGCATCGAGATCCCGGCGGGCTATGAGGTGCAGATCCGTCCGCGCTCCGGGCTGGCGCTGAAACATGGCATCACCCTGCCCAATACGCCGGGCACCATTGACAGCGACTACCGCGGGCCGCTGGGGGTGATCCTGCTGAACGCCGGGCAGGAACCGTTTCAGATCGCCCATGGCGACCGCATTGCGCAAATGGTGGTGGCGCCTGTCCTGCAGGCGCGGTTTGAACTGGCGGATGCACTTTCCGGCACGGACCGCGGGGCGGGCGGCTTTGGCTCCACCGGGCAGGCCTGATGCTGCGGATCCTGATCCTGGCAGCGCTGGTCTGGTGGGGCGGGCGGTTTCTCGGCCTGCCGCGCAACCTGCGCCTTGGCCTGCTGGCGGTGCTGTTTGCCGCTGTGCTGGCGGTGCAGCTGACGCTGCCGGACGGGCATGCCTTGCGGGAAGGCACCGGCGGCTCGGCCGCGCCCTGGCTGCTGCTGGGCGGCTTTGCCCTTGTGGCCGGTTTCTATGCGCGTATCGTGACGGCTTTGAAGACCCGCGCCCAGCCCCAGGATACGCAGATGACCCAGCCCGCCGGCACCTTCTCCGAAACCGAACTCGACCGCTATGCCCGCCATATCGTCCTGCGCGAACTGGGCGGGGCGGGACAGAAGAAACTGAAGAACGCCAAGGTGCTGGTGATCGGCGCGGGCGGGCTGGGCGCGCCTGCGCTGCAGTACCTGGCGGCGGCCGGCGTTGGCACCATCGGGGTGATCGACGACGACGTGGTCGACAACGCCAACCTGCAGCGCCAGGTGATTCACCGCGACAAGGACATCGGCACCCCCAAGGTGTTCTCGGCCCAGGCCGCGATGCAAGCGCAGAACCCTTATGCCGAGGTGCGCCCCTACAACCGCCGTCTGACCGCAGACATCGCGGCAGAGCTGTTTGCGGAACATGATCTGATCCTCGACGGCACCGACAATTTCGAGACCCGCTATCTGGCCAACCGCACGGCCGTGGCGCTGGGCAAGCCGCTGATTTCCGGCGCGCTGTCGCAGTGGGAAGGCCAGCTGAGCGTCTTTCATCCGGCCGAAGGCGGCCCCTGCTATCAATGCATTTTCCCCGAGGCCCCGGCGCCGGGCCTTGCGCCCAGCTGTTCCGAGGCCGGGGTGATCGGGCCGCTGCCCGGGGTTGTTGGCGCGATGATGGCGGTGGAAGCGGTCAAGCTGATCACCGGCGCCGGGGCGGTTCTGCGGGGCGACATGCTGATCTACGACGGGCTTTTCGGCGAGACCCGCAAGATCCGTCTGGCATCCCGTGCGGATTGCCCGGTTTGCGGCAGCAACCAGAACAGCTGACACAGAGAGAACTGCGGGCCCGTGAATGAAGCCTACTACATCACGCTGCTTTGCGGTGCCCTGTTCGGCGGCACGCCGGAGACGGTGCATGGCTTCTCCTATCCCGGCGGCGCGGCATCCATCCGGGTTGACTGCGAAGGCAAGAACCGGGTCGTTGAATTCGGCCTCGACAAGCGCAGCAGCCTGGACAGCATCCAGCAGGCGATGTTCGCGGCGGACGTCACCGGCAAGGAAGCGGTGGTTGTTCTTATCGACACCGATGGCAAGATGGGCCGGTACGAGTGGCGCATCGCCCGCGCTGCCAATGCGGCCGGGGTGCCGATCCGGATCATTCCGGCGGCGCTGACGGATGGCCTGGGGACGGGCGGCTAGCTTACCCTTTCCGGAGCAAGGCACTTGGCCGAGCGCAGCGATCAGGTCTTCGGCGGCCTCCGCCATTGCCGTCAGGTCCGTCAGCCGGAGGATCGGGGGCACCGGCCTTTCCGCGCGGATCAGCTGAGTGCCGGGGCGGATGACGCCTGGACCCGCCTCAGGTTCCGAAGGAATGAACGTTGGACCCGCGGTCCGCATCCGCGGCAGCGCACCTGTCCCAACTCGACCGCCCCGGCATAGGGTGCGGCGGCCATCGCAATGTCCTGATCCCCGAAGAAGCGGTCCGCCGTCATGTTTCGGAGATCGGCAGATCGGAATGGCAGCGAAGACACAAGCCGGAGGAAATCGTCACGAATCTGCCAAGGGGCCGGCCAGGCGGAGAACCTCCCGGTGCCTTTGAATTCCCCCGGCGTTCCGCAGGTCCCGGCCGTGTCTCCCCGGAGGTTTCAAGTCCGATTGCGGCCCCCCCGCATTCCCGTTAGCGTCGCAATCAAAGGAGATCAGCATATGCCCAACCCGCTTCTGTCCCGCTGGGACACGCCGTTCGAAATTGCTCCGTTCGCCAGCATATCCGACGCGGATTTTGCCCCCGCGCTGGAACAGGCGCTGGCAGTCCACAATGAACAGATCGAGGCGCTTGCAAACAGCACCGAACCGCCGGGCTTTGCCAATGTGATCGAGGCGCTGGAAACCCCCTGCCGCGAACTGGAGCAGGTGCTTGGGGTTTTCTTCACTGTGGCCGGTGCAGACAGCAACCCCAAGCGGCAGGAGCTGCAGCGGGAATTCTCCCCCAAGCTTGCCGCGCATTTCTCGGCCATTACCGCCAACAAGGCGCTTTTTGCACGGGTCAGGGCCGTTTGGGATCAGCGCGGGACACTGGACCTGACGGCGGAACAGCAGCGCGTCCTGATGCTGACCTTCCGCGGCTTTGTCCGCGGCGGTGCTGCGCTGGAAGGCAGGGCCGATACGCGGATGCAGGAGATCAAGGGACGGCTTGCGACCCTTGGCACCCAGTTCACGCAAAACCTGCTGGCGGATGAGCGCGGCTGGTTCCTGGAGCTGTCTGAAGACGATCTGGAGGGCCTGCCGGATTTCGTGATCAGCACCGCCCGCACCGCCGGGCAGGAACTGGGCAAGGACAGCCCGGTGCTCACGCTTTCCCGCTCTCTGATCACGCCGTTCCTGCAATTCTCCCCGCGCCGGGACCTGCGCAGGAAGGCCTTCAATGCCTGGGCGGCCCGCGGCGCCAATGGCGGGGAGACCGACAACCGGGCCATCGCAGCGGAGGTTCTGCAGCTGCGCGAGGAGCGTGCGCGGCTTTTGGGGTACGAGAATTTCGCCGCCTACAAACTGGAAACCGAGATGGCCAAGACGCCGGAAGCGGTGCGCGGGCTGCTGATGGACGTCTGGGAGGCTGCAAAGGCACAGGCCGATGCCGACGCCGAAGTGCTGACTGAGATGATGCAGGCCGATGGCATCAACGGCGACCTGGAGCCGTGGGACTGGCGCTACTACGCCGCCCGGCGCCGCGCGGCCGAGCATGATCTCGACGAGGCCGCGCTGAAACCCTACTTGCAGCTTGACCGGATGATCGAGGCCTCCTTTGCCTGCGCAAACCGCCTGTTCGGATTGGAGTTCGCACCGCTGGATGTGCCCCTGTACCACCCGGATTGCCGTGCCTGGGAGGTGACCCGGGACGGCCAGCATGTGGCGGTCTTCATCGGTGACTATTTCGCCCGCGGCTCGAAGCGGTCCGGCGCGTGGTGCTCGGCAATGCGGCAGCAGGCCAAGTTCCCTGAAACCCAGGCGCCGGTGGTGATCAACGTCTGCAACTTCGCC
This sequence comes from Leisingera thetidis, assembly GCF_025857195.1. Lineage (NCBI taxonomy): Bacteria > Pseudomonadati > Pseudomonadota > Alphaproteobacteria > Rhodobacterales > Roseobacteraceae > Leisingera > Leisingera thetidis. Next base: position 576,878 of record NZ_CP109787.1, read on the forward strand.
AAAGGCAACCCGGCGCTGCTGTCCTGGGACGATGCCCGCACCCTGTTCCACGAATTCGGCCACGCGCTGCACCAGATGCTGTCAAATGTGACCTACGAGAGCATCTCCGGCACATCGGTTGCGCGCGATTTTGTGGAACTGCCCAGCCAGCTTTACGAACATTGGCTGGAAGTGCCGGAAGTGCTGCAGGAATTTGCCACCCACGCGGAGACCGGCAGGCCGATGCCCAAGGCGATGCTGGACAAGGTTCTGGGCGCGGCCAATTTCGACATGGGGTTCCAGACTGTGGAATATGTTGCCTCCGCGCTGGTGGATCTGGCCTTTCACGATGGCGCGGCCCCGGCCGACCCGATGGCGAAACAGGCGGAAGTGCTTGCCGGTATCGGCATGCCGCGCGCCATCGTCATGCGCCACGCGACCCCGCATTTCGCCCATGTGTTTTCCGGCGACGGCTACTCCTCGGGCTATTACAGCTACATGTGGTCCGAAGTAATGGACGCCGATGCCTTTGCGGCGTTTGAAGAAGCAGGCGGGGCCTTTGACACCGAACGCGCCAGGGCTCTGGAGGAGCATATCCTGTCCGCGGGCGGTTCTGCCGACCCCGCCGAGCTTTACACGGCCTTCCGGGGGCGCCTGCCGGGCGTGGACGCGCTGCTGAAAGGGCGCGGCCTGGCCGCGGAATAGCCGGAGCGGCGCGGCACGCCGGCCTGGACACGGGTGCTTGAGACCGGAAGGAAGCGGGGAGACGGTCCGGCTTCTTTCTGGTTTGAAATACTCTGGGGGAATGCGCCGTCAGGCGCAGGGGGCAAAGCCCCGGCCTAATAGCCGAGGCTGCGGTCGACGAGATGCAGCAGCGGCTCGCCGGCCTCGCCGCGGCGGATGTTTTCGGCGATCACTTCCGCGGCGGTGCTTTCGCGGGTCTCCGAGGCGATGTGCGGGGTGACCGTCACATTGGGATGCGCCCAGTAGGGGTGTTCCGGCGGCAGCGGTTCGACACGGAACACATCAAGTGTGGCATGGCCCACCTGGCCGCGATCGAGCGCGCCCAGAAGCGCATCGTCATCAATCAGCGGGCCGCGGCCCGGATTGATGATCTTTGCCCCCTTCGGAAGCCAGCCAAGCGTATCCGCGTTCAGCGTGTTTTCGGTGGCGGCCGTATCGGGCAGCAGCAGGATCAGGATTTCCGCCTTTGCCAGCGCGTCCTTCAGGCCCTCAGGCCCGGCGTGGCAGGTGATGCCCTCGACCTCCTTTTGCGACCGGCTCCAGCCCGACACTTGAAATCCCAGGGCGGCCAGCGCCTTGGCGGATGCGGTGCCCAGTGCCCCCAGGCCCAGAACCGTCACGCTGCGGTTCTTGGCCAGCGGCGGGGTCCGGGGGTCCCAGCGGCCGTTCTGCCCGTGGATATGCGCATCCATTCCCAGGTGGTAGCGCAGCGTGTGGCCCGCCACCCATTCGGTCATTCCTTGCTCCAGCCCGCTGTCCACCATCCGGGCGAGCGGCACGGATGGTGGCGCATTCGGCACAATCTTCTCGACCCCGGCCCACATGCTCAGCACTGCCTTCAGCCGGGTGAAAGGGGTGAAATCGCGGATTGGCCCGCTGGGGGCGTAGACGATGTAATCAACCTCTTCCGGAGCAAATTCATTGCGCAGGTCGGCTTTCACGCCCAGCCGGGCACACTCTGCCTTCAAGAGCGGGCCGTACACGGGCCAGCTGTCGGCGCGGCCGGCAAACAGAACATTGGCGGTCATGGAAACTCCCTGAATTCTAACGCGGGGATTGCCGCGGGCGGTGGATATGGGCGCTCTGCACAATGCCGAAGGCCCCCAGTAGCACCAGCATTGCCGAGCCGCCGTAAGACACCATCGGCAGCGGCACGCCGACCACCGGCGCGAGCCCCATCACCATCGACATGTTCACGGCAAAGAACAGGAAGAAGGTGAGGGCAATGCCCATGATCACCAGCGACGAGAACCGGTCCTTGGCGGCAATCGCCGAGGCGATGCAGAACAGGATGATCAGCATGTAGATGAACAGCAGGGTAAATCCGCCGATGAAGCCGAACTCCTCCGCCAGGGTGGTAAATATGAAGTCGGTGTGCTTTTCCGGCAGGAAGTTCAGCCGTGACTGCGTGCCCTGCATGAAGCCGCGGCCTGACCAGCCGCCGGAGCCCAGGGCAATCTTGGACTGGGTAATGTGATAGCCGGCGCCCAGCGGGTCCTGCGAAGGATCGAGGAAGGTGTCGATGCGGCGGAACTGGTAGTCCTTCAAAAGCTGCCAGTCGGTGCCGCGGCTTTGGAACACCGCGCTGACCAGCCCCATGCCGGCCGCTATCACCACAGCGAAATAGGCCCAGTGCACGCCCGCCAGGAACATGACCCCGCCGCCGGCCGCCATCAGCAGGATCGAAGTGCCGAGATCCGGCTGTTTCAGCACCAGTGCTGTCGGCAGCAGGATCAGGAGCACCGGCAGCAGGACCCAGAGGGGCCGCGAGGTTCTTTCGGCCGGCAGCCAGTCGTAATAGGCGGCCAGCAGCATCACCAGGGCGATCTTGGTGACTTCCGAGGGCTGCAGCCGCATGAAGCCGATGTCGATCCAGCGCTGCGCGCCCATGCCGACGGTGCCGAACAGCTCCACCGCCACCAGCAGGGCCAGCGAGGCCAGATAGGCCAGCACCGAGACATTGCGCCAGAACCAGATCGGAATCATCGCCACCGCAAACATGACACCAAGGCCCAGAGCAAAGCGCTTGGCCTGCGGTTCGACCCAAGGGCTGAACGAACCGCCTGCCACCGAATAGAGCATCAGGAAGCCGACGCTGGACACGGTGATCAGCAGCAGCGTCAGCCCCCAGTTCAGGTACAGGACCTTGCGCAGGCCGGAGGGCGTCGATTTGGCGTGGTACTCGAGATAGCTCATGCCCGGCTGTTCCTGCTGCCCAGCGGGCGCTTGACGCGCTCGCGCTCCAGCCGCTCCTGCTGCGCCTTGATCCGGCTGCGGTCGGCCTTGGGGTAGGCCTCCAGCGGCGGGGTGCCGTCGTAAAGCGCTTGCAGCAGCACGTCGCGCGCTATCGGCGCGGCCGCTTTGGACCCGCCGCCGCCATGCTCAACCACCACGGCCACGGCGTATTTCGGGTTGTCGAACGGCGCAAAACAGACGTAAAGCGCATGGTCGCGCCGGTTCCAGGGCAGGTCCTCGTTGCGGATCACCCCGGCAGCCCGTTCGGCGGCGGTGATGTTGCGTACCTGGCTGGTGCCGCTCTTGCCGGCCATCCGCATGTTTTCAGCAATAATGCGGGAGCGGTAGCCGGTGCCCCTGCGGTCGTTGCTGACTGAATACATGCCGCGCCGCACCATGCGCAGGTTGTTTTCCCTGACATCCAGGGCAGCCCCGGCGCCACTGGGCTCTTCGATGCCGCCGATGGACTTCAGAAGCCGCGGCGTGACGCTGCGGCCGGTGGCAATCCGTGCAGTCATCACAGCCAGCTGCAAGGGAGAGGCGAGCATGAAGCCCTGGCCAATGGAAGAGTTCGCGGTGTCGCCGATCAGCCAGTCCTTGCCATAGGACCGGGCTTTCCATTCCTTGGTCGGGGTGATCCCCTGAGCCACAGCCGACATCGGCAGGTCGTGCTTGATGCCCAGCCCGAATTTATTGGCCATGGCCGAGATATTGTCGATCCCGGTCTTGATCGCCACGTCGTAGTAATAGACATCGCAGGAGCGTTTCAGCGAGGTGTTGAGATCCACATGCCCGTGGCCTGCCCGTTTCCAGCAGTGGAAGCGGCGGCCTGCAACTTTCAGGTAACCGGGGCACCAGACGGTTTCCTCCGGTCCGATCACGCCTTGTTCCAGCGCCGCCAGCGCGGTGATCATCTTGAAGGTGGAGCCGGGCGGGTAGGTGCCCTGCACCGACTTGTTGGACAGCGGGCGGTAATTGTCTTCGGTCAGCATCCGGTAATCGGCCACCGAAATGCCGCGCACGAACAGGTTCGGGTCAAAGCTGGGCGAGGAGCAAATGGCGCGGATGTCGCCATCCTCGCAATCGATCACCACGGCGGCGGCACTCTCCAAGCCCAGCCGCGCCTGCACGTAATTCTGCAGCCCGGCATCGATGGTCAGCTGCATGTCAGCACCGGAAATGCCCTCGCGGCGGTCCAGTTCCCGCATCACCCGGCCGGTGGCGTTGACTTCCACCCGTTTGGCGCCCGCCGTGCCGCGCAGCACATCTTCGCGCCTGGCCTCGAATCCGACCTTGCCGATCTGGAAGCGCGGGATCAGCAGCACCGGCTCGGGGTCTTCCATCTTGCTCAGGTCATAATCCGAGACCGGTCCGACATATCCCACCACATGGGCAAAATCGCCCAGCTGCGGATAAACCCGCGTCAGGCCGACCTCGGGTGTCACGCCGGGCAGGGCAGGGGCGTTGACTGCCACCTTGGAAATGTCCTCCCAGCCGATCCGGTCGGCCAGGGTGATCGGCAGGAACGGCGGCGAGCGGCGCATTTCGGTGCGGGCGCGCTCCAGGTCTTCGGGATCCAGCGGCAGCAGGCTGGACAGCTTGGCAATCACCGCCTCCACGTCGCCGGCATCCTCCGGCACCACCGTGATCCGGTATGAGGGCGAGTTCTGCGCGATGATCAGCCCGTTTCGGTCGAAGATCTGCCCGCGGGCGGGCGGCAGCAGGCGGATGTTGATCCGGTTCTCCTCGGCGAGCAGGCGGAATTCATCAGCCTGATCCACCTGCAGATAGCGCATCCTGGCCGCCAGCCCGCCGGCAAAGGCCAGCTGCAGCCCGCCCAGGAACAATGCCCGCCGCGTCATCTTGCCGTGCGCGGCATCCAGGTCCTTGGAATTGCGTTTCATCGGCGGCTCACCAGCGTTTCGGCTTCGGAAGGGGACAGTTTGCGCACGCCCAGAATAGTCTGGCTGACCCAAACTGCCAGCGGATATGCGGCAATGGTCATGACAACCTGGATCACCGTCAGGCTGAGCGGCGCCTGCTGGACCCCGAACAGGACCAGAATCAGCCGGTTCATGGCCGCAATTCCAGCCAGCACCAGGGCCACAGCCAGCCACTCGCTGGCAAAGGTGTTCTCGCGATGCGCGGCCGCCCGCGTTTTCAGGAACTCGCAGCCCAGCACCGTCAGCAGGGCCAGCAGCCCCGGCGGGCGGTGAAACAGGAGGTCCGCCAGCAGCATCACCAGGCCAATCGACAGCGCGGGCACAAAATCCGGGCGCCGCAGCGACCAAACCATGGCCATCGCCAGCAGCAGATCCGGCGGCGCCCAATAGCGCGGCTCGGTGTCCAACGGCAGCAGGTGGAAGAACATGACCAGCAGCGCCAGTGCCACGTAGGCAAGGCGCATTGTCCAGATCCGGGCGGGCGAAGTGTTAGCCATTGCCGGCATCAGCCGTGCCTTCCGTGGTCTCCCCGCCCAGGTCCTGGGGCCGCGGCTGCGGCATCGGGTCGTCAGGTGCCGCCCCCACCAGCCCGCCCGGGTCCTGGATCACTTCGGTTCCGTGGTGGCGCAGCACCCGCAGGAACTCCAGCCGGCTGTAGTCGGCCGACAGCCGCACCCGCATCCGGCCGGAGCGGTCCTTGGCCACTTGGCCGATCAGCAGCCCGGCAGGAAAGACCGAGCCGTCGCCGGAGGAGATCACCCGGTCGCCGGGGCGGACCAGGTCCGGATCTTCCAGAAAGCTCAGCACCGGTGCGGCGCTGTTGTCGCCGGTCACCAGCGCGGTCTGGCCCGAAGGCTGGATGGTGGCGGGCACGGCGCTGGCGGCATCGGTCAGCAGGATCACCCGCGCGGTGTCGCGGCCGGTGCCGGAAATCCGCCCCACCAGCCCGATCCCGTCCATTGCCGCCCAGCCGTCATGCACCCCGTCGCGGCTGCCCACGTTCAGCAGCACCGACTGCCGGAAGGGCGAGCCGCTGTCGGCCATCACCACCCCGGTGATATAGGTGAGCTGCGGATCCAGCCGCACGTTGTTGAGGTCCAGCAGCCGGGCGTTTTCCTGCTCCAGCTGCAGCGCCGCCTCTTTCCAGGCCCGCATCTGCCGCAGCTCGCTGCGCAGCTCGCGGTTCTGCTCGGCCAGCCGCTGGTAGCTTTGGAAATCGCGCACAAGGTTGATGGCGGCGGTGACCGGCACCATCGCCCAGTCCATGCCCGGCACGACCCGGTCCACCACCTGCGCGCGGAACCGTTCGACCCGCGGGCTGTCGATGCGCCAGACGATAAAGATTACGGCCAGGCACAAGCACAGAACCGCCGTCAGGAGACGCCGCAGCGGGGTTGCGTAATCGTCGCGCTGTGACTTGTCCTTTGCCACGTCTCTCCTTCCAGCTTTCAGTCAGCTGGCGCCTTTCCGGCGGCCAGGGGCTGTTAGCTGTCGTAGTCGATGGCGTGGGCCAGCTGCTTTTCGTATTCCAGCGCCTTGCCGGTGCCCAGGGCCACGCAGTTGAGGCTTTCGTCCGCGATCGATACCGCGAGGCCGGTCTGTTCGCGCAGAGCCAGGTCCAGATCGCCCAGCAGCGCGCCGCCGCCGGTCAGCATCACGCCGCGGTCGACGATATCGGCCGCCAGGTCCGGCGGCGTGGTCTCCAGCGCGGTCATCACCGCCTCGCAGATCTGCTGCACCGGCTCGGCCAGTGCCTCGGCCACCTGGGCCTGGGAAATCTCGATTTCTTTCGGCACCCCGTTCAGCAGGTCGCGGCCGCGGATCTGCATCGACTGGCCGCGGCCGTCGTCGGGCATCCGGGCGGTGCCGATGGAGGTCTTGATGCGCTCCGCCGTGGCTTCGCCCACCAGCAGGTTCTGCTGGCGGCGCAGGTAGGAGATGATCGCCTCGTCCATGCGGTCGCCGCCGACGCGGACAGAGCGCGCATAGACGATGTCGCCCAGCGACAGGACCGCCACCTCGGTGGTGCCGCCGCCGATGTCGACAACCATGTTGCCGGTCGGATCGGTGATCGGCATGCCGGCGCCGATGGCGGCTGCGATCGGCTCGGCAATCAGTCCGGCGCGGCGCGCACCTGCCGACAGCACCGACTGGCGGATCGCGCGTTTTTCAACCGGGGTGGCGCCATGCGGCACGCAGACGATGATCTTGGGCTTGGAAAAGGTCGAGCGCTTGTGCACCTTGCGGATGAAATGCTTGATCATTTCCTCGGCGGTGTCGAAGTCGGCAATCACGCCCTCGCGCATCGGCCGGATCGCCTCGATCGAGCCGGGGGTGCGGCCCAGCATCAGCTTGGCATCCTCGCCCACGGCCAGCACCTTCTTGACGCCGTCCTTGACGTGGTAGGCCACCACCGAAGGCTCGGACAGGATCACGCCGCGGCCTTTCACGTAAACCAGCGTGTTGGCAGTGCCGAGGTCGATGGCCATGTCCGAAGAGAACAGACCGCCCAAGTTTCCGAAAAGCGCCATATAGAAGGGATCCTGTGAGTGCTGCCATTGTACCTTGGGCGACTCCCCGGAGGAGCCGCCTGCACCAACCTTATAAGCGGCGGCGGGTGGCCGCGAAAGGGCGTATTATGGTGAAACAGCGCCTTTCCGCCAAGACGGGGCTGTCAAACCCGAGCAACCCCGCGCTGGCTGGCGAGGGGGCTTGCCGGCTTTGCCGGACCTGGGCTGGAATGCCGGCCGTCAGCTGGGGAAAATCCGCTTCATTTCGGCATCGAAATGGGTCCAGGTCAGGCTCGCACTGTTGCCGGCATACCCCTCATAATAGGATTTGCCGCTGGAGGTCGGCAGACCGGCCCAGATCTTGGCCAGGTTCAGCATGAAGGTCTTGCGCGGCATTTCGGACCGCAGGAAAGCGCTGTAGCCGGCCTCCTCGATCAGCTGATGCGCCAGCTGGTCCTGCAGCTCCGGCGAGAACCGGGCCTGCGGCTTCACTTCCTGGTTCCGGACCAGACGCCGGAACGTGGCCGGGATCAGCTGGTAGCGGCCGATGGCGTGCGGCTGGCCCGGTGTTGCGTCGATCCAGGCGTTGATTTCGGCGATTGTCATCTGGGTCGGTTTCTTTGGCGGTTTGCGCGTGGCACCATACTGCACCGCATCATATTGCGCTTTGCCGGCCTCGGCGCTGGCAATCAGGTTCAGCAGCTGCTTGACGCTGGGCGGCGCCCTCAGGAGCGGGGCGAACAGACCGCCGCCGCTGCGGCCGCGGAACAGGCTGGCCGCGCCGGGATCAAGCGGCACGGCCCCGCGTCCAGGTTCCGCGCCGGGCAGGGTGTCTGGCAGCAGGCTGGCCACGGCCTGCGGCGCCGTGGCCCGTGATGGCGCCGGGCCGGGCTGCGGGGCAGAGGCCTGGTGCAGGAAGAACTGATTGCCCACCAGCGAATACCCTTGGGCACTGACCGCCGCCGCAGCGCACAGCAGCAGGGCCAGAATGGACAAAAAAAGGACAAGGGCGCTTGTTCTAAGGGGCATCGGAACCTGCATTCTGCGGGGCATGAGTTGCCGCAGTCTGCCGCTCCGGGGTTGAGATTCCGTTTACCCGGCGGCCGCGCCCCCTTCCGCCGTCGGGCAATTGCGGCTAGAGGGGGCGCATGCTCTCCTATCAGCACATATACCACGCCGGGAACCTGGCCGATGTCCAGAAGCACGCGCTGCTTGCCTGGATGCTGGCGTACCTCACCCGCAAGGATAAACCGCTCAGCTATATCGAGACCCATGCAGGCCGCGGCCTCTATCAGCTGGACGCGCCCGAGGCGGTCAAGACCGGCGAGGCGGAGCAGGGCATCACCCGGGTGCTGGCGGACCACGGTCTGGCAGCTGGCCACCCGCTGCACCGCGCCCTTTCGGAAACCCGCAAGCAGCACGGGGAGGCGGCCTATCCCGGCTCGCCGCTGGTCGCCGCTTCGCTGCTGCGTCCGGGCGATGCGATGCATTTTGCCGAGCTGCACCCGCAGGAAAACGCCGCCCTGCGCGCCGCGTTGAAGCCCTGGCGGGCCAAGGTGCATCAGCAGGACGGGTTCGAACTGGCCCTGTCGCTGGCGCCGCCCACGCCCCGCCGCGGCCTATTGCTGATCGACCCGAGCTACGAGATCAAATCCGACTATGCCCGCATCCCGGGCATCATCGGCCAGCTGCACAGGAAATGGAACGTCGGCATTCTGGCGCTGTGGTACCCGATCCTGAAGGACGGCGCCCACACGCAGATGCTCAAGGCGCTGGAGGCACAGGCGTTGCCCGGCGCCCTGCGCCATGAGGTCTCTTTTCCGCCGGTGCGCGATGGCCACCGGATGGTGGGGTCCGGCATGTTCGTGGTCAATGCCCCCTTTGGCATCGAAGAGGAAGCCGCGCGGCTGACGGCGCTGTTCAAAGGCGTTTCCCGCAAGTAGCCGCGCACCGCCCGCTTCACCAGCGCGGCCAGCTCCGGCGCCGGCCTCTTTGTTGAAGGCCGGCTGCGGCATTTATGTGGATTTCGGACCTCCGCAGGCTAGAATCCTGGCAGAAGGAGTGCCAAATGGAACGCAGGCTGGCCGCCGTGCTGGCGGCGGATATGGTCGGCTACAGCCGCCTGATGGACGCGGATGAGCAAGGCACGCTTGCCCGTTTGCGGACCCACAGGATCGAACTGATCGACCCTTCGATCGCCAAAAACCGCGGCTCCATCATCAAGACGACCGGCGACGGGATGCTGGTGGAATTCGCCAGCGTGTCGGATGCAGTGGCCTGTGCCGCCGAGGTGCAGGGCCGGATGCGCAAGCGCAATGCGGACGTGGCGCCGGACCAGCGCATTCAGTTTCGGGTCGGAATCAACCTTGGTGACATTATCTTTGAGGACGGCGACATCTACGGCAGCGGCGTCAATGTGGCGGCCAGGCTGGAGCAGACGGCTGGCGCGGGGGAGATCTGCGTGTCCGCCGCGGTCTACGGGCAAGTGCGCAACACGTCCGGGCTGCTGTTTGAGGATCTGGGCGAGCAGACCCTGAAAAACATCTCCGAGCCGGTGCGGATCTACCGTTTGCTGCTGGACGAGGAGGTGTCCGCCGCTTCACCGGAGGGCGCCGGCACGCCGGCGTCGGTGGTGAAGCCTTCGATTGCGGTGCTGCCCTTTGCCAATATGAGCGGAGATCCCGATCAGGAGTTCTTTGCCGACGGGCTGACCGAGGACATCCTGACCGAACTCAGCCGCCGCCATGAGCTGTTCGTGATCTCGCGCAACTCGACCTTTGTCTACAAGGGGCAGGCGGTGAATGTGCGCGAGGCGGCGGAGAAGCTTGGTGCCCGCTACATCGTCGAAGGCAGTGTGCGCAAGGCGGGCAACCGCCTGCGGGTTACCGTGCAGCTGATCGACAGCCGCAACGACTCCCATATCTGGGCGGAGAAATACGACCGCGGCCTGGATGACATCTTTGCGATACAGGATGAGGTGACCTCCTCCATCGTGGCGACCTTGCCAGGGCGGATCGAAGCCTCGCAGCAGGATGAAGTGTCGCGCAAGAAACCTTCAAGCCTTGCGGCTTATGACTGCGTTCTGGCCGCCAAGGTGCTGCATCACCGCAGCACCCGCGAGGACAATGCCGAGGCAATGAAGCTGATCGACCGGGCGATTGAGCTGGATCCGGAATACGCGCATGCGCACGCTTGGCGCGGCTGTATCCGCGGCCAGGCTTGGGGCTATGGCTGGTGCGACGACCGCGACGCCATGCTGGCGCTGGCCAGCGAGTCGATCGAAAAGGCCGCGGCAATGGATGACAATGACGCGGATGTGCATCGTCTGATGGCGGCGCTCGGGATTGTCCGCAACGATTTGGAGCGGGCGCGCTACCACCAGGAGCGGGCCCTGGCGCTGAACCCGAATTATGACCTGTCGGTGGTCCAGATGGGCGAACTGCTGACCTGGACCGGCCGGCCGGAAGAGGGCGCCGAGTGGATCGAAAAGGCGATGCGTCTCAATCCGCATTTTCCGGCCCGCTTCTGGAGCCATCTGGGCAAGGCGCATTTCACCGCCCGGCTCTATGAGCAGGCGCTGTCCGATTTCATGCGGCTGCCGGCGCTGGATGCCGTTCAATCGGCACTGGTGGCCGCCAGCCATGGCTGGCTTGGCAACCTGGAACAGGCGGCGGCATACGCAGGCCAAGTCCGCGAGCAGGATCCGGCGGCGGACATTCCCGCCTTGCTGGCCGGGCTGCATTATGGCCGCAGAGAGGATGCCGAACACTTCAGCGAAGGGCTTCGCAAGGCCGGATTTGATTAGGCTGCCTGCCGGGAAAACGAAAAAAGGGCGCCGCACGGGCGCCCTTTTCCGGTTTGGCCTGGAAGAAACGGATCAAGCCAGATCCTTGTAGGAAATCTCACGCGTATCGGCGCCTTCGCCGACCCGGCCGCGGCGCACGATCAGGCGGTTCAGCGCGTTCACATAGGCCTTGGCCGAGGCCACCACCGTATCGGTATTGGCGCTTTCGCCGGTGGCGATGATGCCGTCTTCTTCCAGCCGGACCGACACCGTTGCCTGCGCATCTGTCCCCTCGGTCACCGCATGCACCTGATAAAGCTGCAGCCGGGCCGCGTTCGGATAGATCTTGCGGATCGCCTTGAAGGTTGCGTCCACCGGACCGTCGCCTTCGGCGGTCTCGGTCACGTCCTTGCCGTCAATCTCCATCTCGACCGTGGCTTCCGCCGGTCCGCCGGTGCCGCAGACCACCTTCATCGAAACGATCTTGAGGTGATCGTTCTCCGCATCCTCGCCGCTGCGCATCAGCGCGATGAGGTCGTCGTCGAACACCTCTTTCTTGCGGTCGGCCAGTTCCTTGAAGCGGACAAAGACGTCCTTGAGCTGGTTGTCGCCGACCTCATAGCCCAGATGCTCCAGCTTGTCGCGCAATGCGGCGCGGCCGGAATGCTTGCCCAGCGGCAGCGAGGTGCCGGAGAGGCCCACGTCCTCGGGCCGCATGATCTCGAAGTTCTCGCGGTTCTTCAGCATCCCGTCCTGATGGATGCCGCTTTCATGCGCAAAGGCGTTCTTGCCGACGATCGCCTTGTTCGGCTGCACCACGAAACCGGACACGGTCGAGACCCGGCGCGAGATGTGCATGATCTTGGTGGTATCGATGCCGGTGTGCCAGGGCATGATGTCGTTGCGCGTCTTCAGCGCCATCACCACCTCTTCCAGCGCGGTGTTGCCCGCGCGCTCGCCGAGGCCGTTGATGGTGCATTCGATCTGGCGCGCACCGCCGGCCACCGCGGCAAGGGCGTTGGCGGTCGCCATGCCCAGATCGTTGTGGCAGTGGGTGGCAAAGATCACCTCGTCAGCACCCGGCACGGTTTTGATCAGGCGCTTGATCAGGTCGGCGGACTCCATCGGCGCGGTATAGCCGACGGTGTCGGGGATGTTGATGGTGGTCGCACCCGCCTTGATCGCGATCTCGATCACCCGGCACAGGTAATCCCACTCGGTGCGGGTCGCATCCATCGGCGACCATTGCACGTTGTCCACCAGGTTGCGGGCGTGGGTCACGGTTTCGTGGATCTTCTCGGCCATCTCGTCCATCGTCAGGTTCGGGATGGCGCGGTGCAGCGGCGAGGTGCCGATGAAAGTGTGGATGCGCGGCTTGGCGGCCTTGCGCACCGCTTCGGCGCAGCGGTCGATGTCCTTGAAATTGGCGCGCGCCAGCCCGCAGATCATCGCGTTCTTCGAGCGTTCGGCAATCTCGGACACCGCGCGGAAGTCGCCTTCGGAGGCAATCGGGAAACCGGCCTCGATGATGTCCACGCCCATCTCGTCCAGAAGACCGGCAATCTCCAGCTTCTCGTCGTGGGTCATGGTGGCGCCGGGGCTCTGTTCGCCGTCGCGCAGGGTGGTGTCGAAAATCAATACACGGGATTTATCGCCGGAAATCGGGGAGTCGTTGGTCATGCTGGTATCTCTTGTCTCTGTCCTAGGCCCTTAAGGGGCATCATAAGCCTTCTATGGCGCGCGTGCGGCAATCCTCTGAGCGGGCGCGCCGGAAGGGCACGCTCAGAGGCGGGCTAGGATCAGTAGGGCGCGCAGAGCGGCACCGCGGGAGGCGGCGGCGGCAAAGGGGATATCTGCGCAAATGGTCATGGCAGGGATTTATACAGAGGCAAGTGCAAATGAAAAGCCCATAGGCAGAGAAATTCAGCTTTCCTCCACGATCCGGCGCAGACCGGCAATCTCGTCCGGCAGCGCATCGGGGCGGCTTTGGCAGAATCCGATCAGCAAACCCTGGGAGTGCCGGGCCGGGTCAAGCGGTGACAAGGGCCGCACGCCATAGCCCGCTTCAGCTGCGCGGCGGCAGATCCGCGTGTCTGCCGGTGCGCCCGTCAGATGAAAGGCAATCTGCATTCCGGCGGTGTGGCGGCGGAAGAAGCCCAGCCTCTTCGGCCAGGCGGCGAGCGCCTCCGCCGCAGCGGCATAGCGTTCGGCATAGAGCCTGCGGGCACGGCGGATGTGGCGGTCGTATTGCCCCGAGGCCATGAACGCGGCCAAGGGCCGCTGCGCGGTGATGGCGGCCCCGGCGCTGGGGTGGATGAACAGGGCGCGGAACTGCGGCACCAGCGCCGGCGGGAGGATCGCATATCCAAGCCGCAATGCGTGGGAAAACGTCTTGGAGAAGGTGCCCACGTAGATGCAGCGCCCGTCCGGATCGAGCGCGGCCATGGCAGGGACCGGCTGGCCCGCATAGCGGAACTCGCTGTCGAAATCATCCTCGATGATCCAGCCGTCCCGTTCCTTGGCCGCTTGCAGAAACGCCTGCCGCTGCGGAACCGGCAAGGTGCCGCCCAGCGGAAACTGGTGCGAAGGCGTCAGCAGCGTGACCTTGGCCATCTGCCGCGGCACCTCCGCGCCGCGCTCCTTGGCCTGCAGCCAGCGCACGGTCCAGCCGCGGGCGGCGGCAAAGCGCTGCGTCGGAGTGAAACCGGGCACTTCCAGCGCGATGTCCTCGCCCTCCACCAGGAAATCCATCGCCAGTTCCAGCGCTTCGCGCGCGCCGCTGGTCACCAGCACCTGTTCCGCGCTGCATCCGATTCCCCGCCAGCGCGCGGCATAGGCGGCGATCTCGCGCCGCAGCTCCGGGTCGCCAAAGGCATCTGCCTGATGGCTCAGGCTGAGCGGATCCATCCGTGCCACACGTGAAACACAGCGCGCCCAGGAGCGGGCAGGAAAAACCTCCGGGTCCGGCGCGCCGGGCAGCAGCATCCCCGGGGCAGGCGGTGCCAGGGCCGGCGGAGGCCGGGCTGGAGCCTGCGGCGGGCGGATCGGTGCAACATCGCAGACAAAAATGCCCGCGCCGCGCCGGGTTTCGGCAAACCCTTCCGCAACCAGCTGGTCATAGGCCGTCACCACGGTGGTACGGGCCACCCCCAGATCCTGCGCCAAGGCGCGGGACGAGGGCAGCCGGGCGCCAATACCCAGGCTGCCCTCACTGATCCGGCGGCGCAGCGCGGCGACGATCTGCTGGTACAGCGGCTCGGCGCTGTTTGCGGACACCATGCCGGACAGGTCAATCATAGTGGACTGCTCTTTTTGCAAGAAACTGGAGCTTAATTGTAGTCCAGTTTGCGCATAGCTGTCGTGGAAAGACAATTGGGAACAAGAGGTCAGCTTATGCGTCAGCCCGAACCGGAAACCGCCCTGAAATCCGACCGCAGCCGTTTGCGCCGCGCGCATGAACGCGGGCTGTACGGCCGCGAGTCTGTTTATCAGGTGCTTGATGCCATGCCGCTGGCCCATATCGGTTATCAGTTCGACGGGTCCACCTCCGTGCTGCCGACACTGCAATGGCGCGAGGGCGATTACGTCTATTGGCACGGTTCTGCGGCCAGCCGCGCCATTCGCGCCATGGAGGCGGCCGAGGTCTGCCTGACCGTCACCTGCATGGACGGTTACGTGCTGGCGCGTTCGGCTTTTCACCACTCGGTCAACTTCCGCTCCGCCATGCTGTTCGGGGTCGCGGAGAAGGTTGCGGATGAAGACACCAAGGCAGCCAGCCTCAAGGCCATGGTGGACCGCATCTTCCCCGGCCGCTGGGAGGCTCTGCGTCCGATGACTGCGCAGGAGCTGAAGGCGACGGCCGTGCTGCGAATGCCGATCGAGGAAGGCGCCGCCAAGATCCGCAGCGGTCCGCCCAAGGATGACGAGGAGGATTACGCGCTGCCGATCTGGGCCGGGGTGGTGCCGATGGCGCTGGAGCTGCAGCCGCCGCAGCCCGATCCGGCCAACCTGGAAGGGGTGGTGATGCCCGACCACCTGAGCCGCATCCGCATCGGCTGAAACGGCACAGGGTGCGCCCGCTGGCGTGCCCTGTGAACGCCGGTTACTCGGTCCCGCTGCTGACCAGCGCGCCGTTTTCCCAGGTGCCGTCCGCCTGCTGGCCGCTGGCGTATTTCATCGTGCCCGGCCCTTGGCGCTTGCCGTTGACAAAACTGCCCTCGTAGACATCGCCATTGGCATAGGCCGCGACGCCTTCGCCGAAAATCTTGCCCTCCTGCCAGCCGCCTTCATAGGAGAAGCCGTCGGGCATCACGATCTTGCCCTGCCCGTGGCGCTGGCTGTCTGCGAACTGGCCGGTGTAGACCGAGCCATCGGCATAGGTCACCTTGGCATCGCCATGGCGCTGCCCGTCCTGCCAGCCGCCTTCATAGCGGTAGCCGTCGGCATAGGTCATTACCCCCTGGCCGTGGTTCTTGGCGTTCTTGAAGCCGCCGGTGTAGGTGATGCCGCTGGGGTAGGTGGCGGTGCCTTCGCCTTCGATCACCCCGGCCACCCATCCGCCTTCGTAGGTGGAGCCGTCGGGGTAGGTGATCTTGCCCTGGCCGTCGGCCAGGTCGTCGCGGAAATCGCCCTCGTAAACCGAGCCGTCGGGATAGATGGCCTTGCCCTTGCCCTCAATCTGCCCCTTCGCCCATTCGCCGGTGTAGCTGTAGCCGTCCTTCTCGGTGAAGGTGCCAGTGCCGTGGCGCTGATCGTTCAGGAAGTCGCCGGCATAGATGTCGCCATTGGCGTAGGTCTGCTTGCCGGTGCCGTGGCGGCGGCCGTTCTGCAGCTCGCCTTCGTAGATATCGCCATTGGGCTGGGCCAGGCGGCCGGTGCCATGCATCTGGCTGGCAGCCCATTCGCCCTCGTAGACCAGCCCGTCCGAGGTCTCCAGCCGTCCTTGCCCCTGCAGCTGGCCATCGGCCACGGTGCCTTCGTAAACGGTGCCTTCGGCGTAGGTGATCTTGGCCTGGCCCTCCTGGCGGCCCTGAACCCAGTCTCCATCATACGTATAGCCGTCCGGCGATTGCATCTTGCCCTTGCCGTGCCGCTTGCCATCGGCAAAGCTGCCCTGATAGCGCACGCCGCTGGCATAGACCGACAGCCCGTCGCCATGGATCTGGCCGTCCTGCCAGCCGCCCTCGTAGGTGCTGCCGTCTGCGCGGGTCAGCTTGCCCAGCCCGTGCGGCTTGCCTTGTGCGAACCCGCCCTCGTAGACCGAGCCGTCCGGGAACCGCGCCACGCCCTGGCCGCGGACCTCGCCGTCGGCCCACTCGCCGGTGTATTCATAGCCGTTGGGCAGCCGGTAGGTGCCGGTGCCATGCTGCAGCCCGTTGCGGAAAGTGCCTTCATAGACGCCGCCGATGTCATCCTGCGTGGTAATAACGTCTCCCTCCTGGGCCAGTGCCGGTGCGGCCAGTGCCAGAAGTGTGGAAAGCGCGAATGCGGTGCCGAAACGGGTCATTGAAACCTCTGCCTGCCCAGGAATTACGGTGCTGCTGCCATATTGGGTTGCTCGCCCGGAAACTAAGCTACCGCAGGCGGGGCCGCAATGTCTTTTCCCCTGTCCCCGGCGCTTGCTCTTTTCCTTGGCTGTCAATCTGGTAAATGGCTGAGAAAGGATTTTTTGCAAAAGGCCCAAGCAGCATGGCAGACCGTTTCCGCGTGACACTGGCGCAGCTGAACCCCACGGTGGGCGATCTGGCAGGCAACGCCGCCAAGGCCAGGGCCGCCTGGGAGGAGGGCCGCACCGCGGGTGCCGACCTGGTGGCGCTGCCGGAAATGTTCATCACCGGCTACAACACCCAGGACCTGGTGATGAAGCCGGTCTTCCACCAGGCCGCCATTGCGGAGGTGGAGAAGCTGGCAGCAGACTGCGCCGATGGCCCGGCGCTGGCGGTCGGCGGACCCTGGGTCGAGGGCGGCAGGCTTTACAATGCCTATCTGATCCTGAAGGGCGGCAAGATCGCCTCGCGCAGCCTCAAGCACCACCTGCCGAACGAGACCGTCTTTGACGAGGTCCGCATCTTCGACGCCGGACCCCTCGGCGGTCCCTATGCGGTTGGCAACACCCGCATCGGCTCCCCGATCTGCGAAGACGGCTGGCACGAGGACGTGGCGGAAACCCTGGCCGAGACCGGGGCCGAATTCCTGCTGATCCCCAACGGTTCGCCCTATTACCGCAACAAGATGGACGTGCGCTTCAACCACATGGTGGCCCGCGCGGTGGAGACCCATCTGCCGGTGATCTACCTCAACATGGTCGGCGGCCAGGATGACCAGGTGTTCGACGGCGGCTCCTTTGTGCTGAACCCGGGCGGCGCGCTGGCCCTGCAGATGCCGGTGTTCGACGAGGCCTGTGCCCATCTTGACCTTGAGCGCACCGGGGACGGCTGGCGCGCGGTTGAGGGCGAAAAGGCGCATCTGCCGGACGCATGGGAGCAGGACTACCGGGTGATGGTGGAATCGCTGCGCGACTACATGGGCAAGACCGGCTTCAGGAAGGCGCTGCTGGGCCTGTCCGGCGGCGTCGACTCGGCGATTGTGGCGGCCATCGCGGTGGATGCTATCGGCGCCGAAAACGTCCGCTGCGTCATGCTGCCGTCCGAATACACCAGCCAGGAGTCGCTCGACGATGCCGAGGCCGTCGCCAAGGCGCTGGGCGTGCATTACGATTATGTGCCGATCCGCGAGGGGCGGGCCGCCATCACCAACACGCTGGCGCCGCTGTTTGCCGGCCTTGACGCCGATATCACCGAGGAAAACATCCAGTCCCGCCTGCGCGGCCTTCTGCTGATGGCGATGTCCAACAAGTTCGGGGAAATGCTGCTGACCACCGGCAACAAGTCCGAGGTCGCGGTGGGCTATGCCACCATCTACGGCGACATGAGCGGCGGCTACAATCCGATCAAGGATCTGTACAAGACCCGCGTCTTTGAGACCTGCCGCTGGCGCAACGCCAATCACCGTCCCTGGATGAAGGGTCCGGCGGGAGAGGTGATCCGCCCCAACGTGATCGACAAGCCGCCGACCGCCGAACTGCGCGAGGATCAGAAGGACAGCGACAGCCTGCCGGATTACCCGGAGCTGGACGCAATCCTGGAAATCCTGGTCGACAGGGACGGTTCAATCGCTGATTGTGTGGCGGCCGGATTCAGCCGGGACGTGGCCAAGCGGATCGAGCATCTGGTTTATATCAGCGAATACAAGCGCTTCCAGTCCGCGCCCGGCGCCCGGCTGACGCCGCACGCGTTTTGGCTGGACCGCCGCTACCCGATTGTGAACCGCTGGCGCGACCCGTCCTGAAGCTGGCGTTAACTCATTGAAGCCGCAGGTCTTTCCATGCTTGCACGGCTGAATTCCGCGGCCCGTGACGCAGCGGTAACGCGCTGATATGCGGCGGAAAAAACACAATGCCGGAAAGCGGCGCATGAGGCGTCGCCTGGACGCTGGACCGCCGATTCCGCAACGGGCATAGAGGCAGTTATGCCCGGACCCAGACTGCCCCATTTCCAATCCGATCTGGCCTTGCCCAAGGCCGTTGACGCCGTGGTGATCGGCGGCGGCATCATTGGGGCTGCAACGGCGCTGGAGCTGGCCGAGCGCGGCGTTTCCGTGCTGCTGTGTGAAAAGGGCCAGATCGCCGGGGAGCAAAGCTCGCGCAACTGGGGGTGGGTGCGCCTCGCTTGCCGCGATCCGCGGGAAATCCCGCTGATGGCGGAATCCCTGCACCTGTGGGCGGGGCTGGCGGAGCGCACCGGACGGGAGACCGGATTCACCCGCTCCGGCATTCTCTATACCGCGGAAACCGCCAGGCGCGAGGCGCAGCTGGAACGCTGGCTGCGCAATCTCGACGGTTTGGGGCAGGGCGCCCGCATGGTGCGCGGCCGCCAGCTGGCAGAGCTGATGCCGGGCCACCAGACCCGGACATGCAGCGCGCTGCTGACACCGATGGACGGCCGGGCGGAGCCGCAGATGGCCACCCATGCCATCGCCGGCGCCGCGCAGGCCGCGGGCGCCAGGATCATGACCGAATGCGCGGTGCGCAGCCTCGAGACCGCCGCAGGCCGCATCAGCGGCGTGATGACCGAGCGCGGCCGCGTCGCCTGCTCGGCGGTGATCGTGGCCGGCGGCGCCTGGTCGCGGCTGTTCCTCGGGAATGCCGGGATCGCACTGCCGCAGCTGAAGGTGCTGAACTCGGTGCTGCGCACCTCGCCGGTGCAGGGCGGTCCGGAAACCGCGGTCCGCAGCGCCAGCCTGGGTCTGCGCAAGCGTGCCGACGGCGGCTACACGGTGGCGGATGCGCATGAAAACATCGTCGACATCGTGCCCGACAGCCTGCGCCTGGGGTGGAAATTCCTGCCCAGCTACCGGCAGGAATGGCGGGCGCTGCAATTCCGGCTGTCGAACCGCTGGCGCGAGGAAGCGGCCCAGGCCCGCCGCTGGCAGCCGCATCAGACCACCCCGTTCGAATTGTGCCGGGTGCTGGACCCCGCGCCTTCGCAAAAGGCCCTGAAAAGCGGCTGGGCGGCCGCCCAGAAAGCCTTTCCGCTGCTCAAGACCGCTGACGTGGTGCAAAGCTGGGGCGGGCTGATCGACGTGACGCCGGACGCGCTGCCGGTGATCTCGCAGGCCGACACGCTGCCGGGGCTGTTCATCGCCACCGGGTTCTCCGGCCACGGCTTCGGCATCGGCCCGGCGGCAGGCAGGCTGGCTGCCGATCTGGTCACCGGCGACCGGCCGCTGGTGGATCCGCGGCCCTTCCGCCTGTCGCGGTTCTCCGACGGGACACGGTACGGGCCGCAGACCGGATACTGACCAAGCGGGGCCGCCGCGGCTGATCGCCTGCCGCGGCAAAGCGGCACCCGTCCCGCCGCCAGCGGCCCAAGCGCAGAGAGGGGGCTAGGAACACCATCAGAATGCGGGGTAGGATCCGGCAGGAGGCGTGCCCGCCATGAACCAGAACAAGACCGTCCCGACAGGGGCCAGCGTTGCAGACTTCCTTGCCGGTGTGGAACCTGCCCGCAAGGCGCAGGAAGCGCAGGACCTGGATGCCCTGTTCCGCCGGGCAACCGGGTTCGAGCCGCAGATGTGGGGCGACTCCCTTGTCGGCTACGGACGCTATCATTACCGCTACCGGACCGGCCGCGAAGGCGACTTTCTCGCCACCGGCTTCTCCCCCCGCAAGGCGCGCCATTCGATCTACATCATGCCGGGCTACCAGGACTACGGCGCCCTCCTGGCCCGGCTGGGCAAGCACAAGCTGGGCAAAAGCTGCCTTTACGTGAACAAGCTCGCCGATATCGACCTGGAGGTTCTGGCGGAACTAGTCCGGGCCGGGCTCAGGGATCTGGACGCGATCTGGCCGGTGCAGCCGGCTTGACGCACCGGGGCTTTCATCTTTCCGGAATAGACCCGCGCCGCCAGGCGCGTCAGCCGAGCCGAAACTGGACAAACCGTGGCCCGTGTGACAAGGCAACGGCAACAGGAGACTCGTGATGACCACCACCCGTTTTGCCCCGTCGCCGACCGGCTATATCCACGTCGGCAACCTGCGCACCGCGCTGATGAACTATCTGATCGCCCGCAAGGCCGGCGGCACCTTCATCCTGCGCATCGACGACACCGACCCGGAGCGGTCCAAGGAAGAATACGTCGATGCCATCAAGCAGGACCTGGACTGGCTGGGATTGGCCTGGGACAAGGTGGAGCGCCAGTCCGAGCGGCTCGACCGCTATGTCGCCGCTGCGGATAAACTGCGCGACATCGGCCGCTTCTATGAGGCGTTCGAGACCCCGGTCGAGCTGGACCTGAAGCGCAAGAAGCAGCTCAACATGGGCAAGCCGCCGGTCTATGACCGCGCCGCGCTGGCGCTCCCGGACGAAGAAAAGGCCAAGCTGCGCGCGGAGCGCGGCGACGGCGTGTGGCGCTTCAAGCTGGACCATCAGCGCATCGAATGGACCGACGGCATCCTGGGCGATATCTCCATCGACGCGGCCTCGGTCTCCGACCCGGTGCTGATCCGCGGCGACGGCCAGTTCCTCTACACGCTGGCGTCGGTGGTCGATGACACCGAAATGGGCGTGACCCATGTGGTGCGCGGCTCCGACCACGTCACCAACACCGCCACCCAGATCCAGATCATCGAGGCCCTGGGCGGCACCGTGCCGTCGTTCGCGCACCATTCGCTGCTGACAGGCCCGCAGGGCGAGGCGCTGTCCAAGCGCCTGGGCACCCTTGCCCTGCGCGACCTGCGCGAAGCCGGCGTGCAGCCGATGGCGCTGCTGAGCCTGATGGCGCGGCTGGGCTCGTCCGACCCGGTGGAGCTGCGGTCGGAAATGGCGGAGCTGATCGACGGCTTCGATATCAACCGCTTCGGCGCTGCGCCGACCAAATTCGATGTCGAGGATCTGTATCCGCTGACCGCCCGCCACCTGCAGTCGCTGCCGCTGGAGGCCGTGCAGCCGCATGTGGACGCGCTGGGCGTGCCGGCAGAGAAGCACGCGGCGTTCTGGGCCATGGCCAAGGAAAACATCACCACGCTCAAGGATCTGGCCGGCTGGTGGGAACTGTGCCGCGACGGCGCCGAGCCGCTGATCGCCGACGAGGACAAGGACTTCATCGCCGCGGCCATGCCGCTGCTGCCCGAGGCGCCCTATGATTCCGAAAGCTGGGGCAAATGGACCGCCGCCGTAAAGGAGGCGACCGGCCGCAAGGGCAAGGGCCTGTTCATGCCGCTGCGCAAGGCCGTCACCGGCATGGAACGCGGCCCGGACATGAGCGCGTTGCTGGCGCTGATGGAAAAGGTCCGCGCCCGCGGATGATTGGCGATTGCCGGGACGTGACACTGCCAGGAAGTGACAGAGGCGGCGCCGGAAGGCGCCGCCTTTTCCTTGTGCGGGCGGCTCCCGCCCGCTGAAGCTGCATCAAAGATGCCGCAGCAGCAGTTGGGCCGGGCGCCGCGCAGGGCGCGGCGCTGCACCGCGCCCTGCGCGGTGCCAGGCCCAACGGGGCATGGTGCAGCTCGCCTGCGCCGGAACCGGCGGGAGGACCCCGGCCGGCGCAGCTGCTTTGCGCGGCCGGCTCAGCCCCAGGTGCCGCTCTTCAGCTCCTGGCGCATGTTCTTGGCAGCCATTGCCATGTCCGGGTTCGTATGCTCGCCAAGCGCATCCAGGGACTTTTCCATCCAGCGCATGACCGATGGCGCATCACTGCCGGAGCGGGCAATCGGGGGAAAGGCGCAGTGCAGCAGCTGCCGCGCGGTCACCGGCGGCACATTGACATTGGGATAGGCGGCCTCGCGGGGGCTGCTGGTTTCGTCAGCGGGAGTGTTCTCCCACAGCAGCCGTTCCAGCCGTCCCATGACCTCGATTGCGGTGCCGGGATCATTGATCCCCGGCGACAGCGCTTTCTGCGCGGTCTCTGCCAGCAGCGACAGGCCAAAGGACGGGTCCTGGTCGAAGCTGCGCACATCCCCGATGTCGATTGCGGCAGAAGCGGCCTTGCAGAACTCGCTGTCCCCGGAGCCGGCCCAGGCCACCGGCTGGCCGCGCAGGACATATTCGCCCGGCGCCCGCGCCAGGGTGATCTGCGTGCCGGCCTCCGCGGCCAGGTCATTGAGCTGAGCCAGCCCCGCAAAGCGCACAAAACCGCTTTTGGCGGCGGGGATATCGACAGCGCCTTCGGGTTTGGCATCCTGGCGCGCGCACAGCCCGCCCAGGCAGGGTTTCTTCATCCGGGCGCGCAGGCTGGTGCGGGCGCGGGTTTCGATCAGCCGCAGGGTGTGGTCCATGCTGCCGAGGCTCGACAGGTGATCGATCCAGCGCAGGATGGCGCCGACAATCAGGATCACCACGATGATGGTCAGGCCGAACACCACAAACGCGCCTTCCACCGTGTAGTAACCCGCCCGGAACAGAATCACGCCGCTGAGCGAATAGATGAACCCGCCGACAAAGGTCGCCAGCACCCGATGGGTGACGGTGTCTTCCAGCAGCAGCCGGTAAACCCGCGGCGTCGCCATGGAGGCCGCGGTGCGGTAGGTGCTGACCATGACGTTGAGCGAAAACGTGGTGACCGCCAGCATGCCGGAGGCGAGGATCGTCAGCACCGGCAGTACCGCCTCGCGCCCGAAGTCCTCGCTCAGATTGTCCGGCAGCAGCGGTTTCGCCAGCGGTGCCAGCAGCAGGGCCAGCAGGGAACCAAGGGATATGAGAACAACCCTGAACCAGAGCTGCCGCGCAATCCGGCCGAGGTGCAATAGCGCCTTTTCCATCATGCCCCCAAGACTATCCGGCGCGCCTCTGTGCTGTCGATCAGATCATCAAACAATTTGCGCTCCGCCGCGGTGACCGGCTGATGGCGCGGATAGCGCGGCGCGGCCCGGTCGTCGAGGACCGGGGCGTCCCAGCCGTCCGTGGTGGCGATGAAATCCCGCACGCCTGCCGCGCCGAACACCCGCAGATAGCCCTGCAGCACCACATCCAGGTAGCTGAGCAGGATCGGGTGTTCGCCGGTGGCGCTGTTCTGCTTGGCCGCTGCGACCGCATAGACGGATATCTCCGGAGCCCCCTCCAGCCCGTGCTGCACCCTGTCCGAGGCAAGCAGCCGCTCATAGGCGAACTCGCGTTCGTCGAGCGCCGCCCAGTCGGCCCCCGGCACCTCGGCAATCAGCCCGTCGATCGTGCTGGCTTCACATGGAACCGCCGACAGAAACGCCACCTCGCGCAGGTCCGTATGCACCCAGGCGCGCCGCCAGCCGCGCAGCCGGGCCGGGCGGGCGCCGCCATAGCCATGCGTTGCCGTATTCACCAGGCTGCCGTAGCCAAAGAAATAGGGGGCTGTCATCCGCTGCGTCCTTCCGCCGTATTTCCGGTTATTGATGTATGTCAAACCGCTTTTTGCCGGTTCATGCAATAAGCGATGCAGTGAAGCTGCGGGAGCAACCCATGCGGATTACCAAAAGGACCAACATTGCGGTGCGGCTGCTGATGTATTGCGCCGCCCATGAAGACCGCCTGGTGACCAAGGCCGAGATCGCCGAATGCTGCAACATCTCGGAAAACCACCTGGCGCAGGTGATCAACCAGCTGAGCCAGCTTGGCTATCTGGCGACCCAGCGCGGCCGCAACGGCGGCATGAACCTGGGCAAGCCGGCGGCGGAGATCCGGATCGGCGACGTGTTCCGGGATGTCGAGGGCAACCTGCCGATGGTGGAGTGTTTTGCCGATGCCGACAATACCTGCCCGCTGTCCGGTGCCTGCCGCCTGAAAGTGGCGCTGGCGGACGCGGCCCAGGCTTTCTATGCCTCGCTGGACGACATCTCCCTGGAAGCGCTGGTCTGCGGCAACCACGACCTGATACGCATCCTGCAGCCGGTGTCCTGCGGCGTCCGCTAAGGCTGCCGCCGCTCCGGTCATTC
The DNA here is from genome assembly GCF_025857195.1 of Leisingera thetidis. Lineage (NCBI taxonomy): Bacteria > Pseudomonadati > Pseudomonadota > Alphaproteobacteria > Rhodobacterales > Roseobacteraceae > Leisingera > Leisingera thetidis. Next base: position 601,535 of record NZ_CP109787.1, read on the forward strand.
GCGGGCGCGCAGAACGCGGGCGGGCTTGGCCGCCAGCGGCCGCAGCGCAAAGGCCAGCCCGGCCAGCAGCGTGGTCAGCACCCCGCCTGAAATCACCATCAGCGCGTTGGGCCAGATCACCGTGTACCCGGTCTCGAACACATAGGCGTTGATCGCCCAGGCCCCGGCAATGCCGGCCGCCAGCGCCACCAGCCCCGCCGCCGCGCCCAGCAGGGCAGAGCGCAGGGCAAAGCTTGCCAGGATCTGCCTGCGCGGCGCGCCCAGCGTCTTCAGCAGCGCCGCCTCATACCGCCGTGCAGGCTCTCCGGCTGCCGCCGTTCCCAAGAGCACCAGAAAACCGGTCAGCAGCGTTGCCGCGGCGCCATAGGCGGTGGCGGCGGCCAGCTGGCGCAGGATGTCCGACACCCGGTCAATGGCGTCGCGCATTCGGATCGCGGTGATATTCGGCATCTCCCGCGCCAGATCGCGCAGAATCGCCGCCTCGGCCTGTTCCTCGGCATAGACGGTGGCAATGAAACTGTGCGGCGCCCCGGCCAGCGCGGCCTCGTTCAGCACCATCACGAATCCCATGCCCGCGGTGGAGAAATCCACATTGCGCAAACTGGTGATGGTGCCGGTGATATCGCGGCCCAGGATGTTCAGCGTCAGCGTGTCGCCCAGGCTCAGGCCCATTTCCTCTGCTTCCTCGGCGGCAAAGCTGATCTGCGGCGTGCCGGTGTAATCCTTGGGCCACCATTTCCCGGCCGTGACCTCGGTACTGGCGGGCCGGGCCGCGGCATAGGTGATGCCGCGGTCGCCGCGCACCACCCAGTGGTCGCCTGCGACCTCGGTAGCCGGCACGCCGTTGATCCGGGTCAGCACCCCGCGCAGCATCGGCGCGTTTTCCACCCGGGTCACGGCGGGGTCATTCTCGACCCGCTCCAGGAAGGCGGGCATCTGGCTGCGCTGGATGTCGACAAAGAAATAGCTCGGCGCCACGTCCGGCAGGTTGCCGGCTATGGCGCGGCGCATGTTGCCGTCGATCTGGCCGATCGCCGCCAGCACCGTCAGCCCCAGCCCCAGCGCCAGCACAGCCGGCACCGCGCCGTCGCGCGCACTGCCGATGGAGGACAGCGCCCAGCGAAGGGCAGGCCGCCCGCGGGAGGCTTGGGCGCCCCGGCGGGCCAGCAAGCCGATGCCCAAGGCGGCGATCAGCAGCACCATCAGCGCCCCCATCAGCCCGCCCGCGGTCCACAGGGTGAGGCGTGCCGAGCCGCTGAACCAGGCGGCCAGCCCCACCAGTGCGGCCAGCGCCAGCGCGGTGGCCAGCAGATAGCGCGGCGCCGGCAGCCGCGTGCGGCTGGCAAAGGCATCGCGGAACAGGGAGGCCGCACGGATGCGCTCGGCCCGGGCCAGCGGCCAGAGCGCAAAGATGAAGGCGGTCAGCACGCCGTATATGGCGGCCTCGGCCAAGGCAGTCGGGTAGATCGAGAACACCGCCGGGAACGGCAGCTGCGCCGCGATCAGCGGCCCCAGCAGCATTGGCATCAGCCCGCCCAGCACCAGCCCGATCCCCACCCCGATCAGCGTCAGTGCGCCGATCTGCAGGAAATAGGTGAGGAAGATCGTCTGCCGCTCCGCCCCCAGCGTGCGCAGGGTGGCGATGGTCGCGGTCTTGGTGGCCAGATAGGCGCGCACCGCAGCGGAGACACCAACCCCGCCCACCGCCAGCCCGGAGAGGCCCACCAGCACCAGAAATCCGCCCAGGCGCTCGACAAAGGAGGTGATCCCCGGCGCGCCGTTCCGCGCATCCCGCCAGCGCATGCCGGTGGTTTCAAACCGCGCCTCGGCCTCGGCCTGCAGCGTGTTCAGATTGCTGCCCGCGGGCAGCTCCATCCGGTATTTGGTATCAAACAGCGTGCCTGGCACCAGCAGGCCGGAGTCTGCCAGATCCCCGGTCCGCACCATGGTGCGCGGCCCCAGCTCGAAACCGGAGGCCGCGGCATCCGGCTCCAGCGCGATCACCGCGGTCAGCGCAAAATCCTGGGTGCCCAGCCGGAAGGTATCGCCGGGCTGCAGCCCGAGCCTGTCCGCCAGCACCCGGTCCATCACCGCGCCGGGCAAGCCGTCCGCGCCCTCCAATGCCGTGTGCAGCGGGATATCCGGCGACAGCTTCATTTCGCCTTTCAGCGGATACAGCCCGTCCACTGCCTTCACCTGGGTCAGCCCGCGCTCCTCGCCCACCGTGGCCATCGAACGGAACTCGGCAATCTCGGAATAGCGCAGCGCGGTCCGGTCCAGCCAGGCGCGTTCGTCCTCATTGGCAAAACGGTAGGTGAAGTTCAACTCGGCATCGCCGCCCAGAATGGTCGCGCCTTCGCGCGACAGCCCGGTTTCGATCGAGGCGCGGATCGAGCCGATGGCGGCAATGACCCCGACCCCCAGCGCCAGGCAGGCCAGGAAGATGCGGAAGCCCCTGAGCCCGCCGCGCAGCTCGCGCAGGGCAAAGCGCCAGGCGAGGCGGAGGGCGGCGGCATTCATTCGGCGGCCTCGCGCGCGGCCGCTGTGTCCACCCGGCCGTCGCGCAGGCGCACCACCCGGTCGCAGCGCGCGGCCAGCTCCGGCGCGTGGGTGACCATCACCAGGGTGGCACCGTACCGGTCGCGCAGGCCGAACAGCAGCTCCATCACCGCTTCGCCATTGGCCTCATCCAGGTTGCCGGTCGGCTCATCCGCCAGCAGGATGGCGGGGCGCGGCGCCAGGGCGCGCGCCAGCGCCACCCGCTGCTGCTCGCCGCCCGACATCTGCGCCGGGAAATGGCCAGCACGGTGGCCGAGGCCCACCGCCTCCAGCTCTGCCTGGGCGCGGTCAAAGGCATCCTTGACGCCCGCCAGTTCCAGCGGCGTTGCGACATTCTCCAGCGCGGTCATGGTGGGGATCAGGTGAAAGCTCTGGAACACCACCCCCATGCTGCTGCGGCGGAACCGGGCCAGCGCGTCCTCGTCCATCGCGGTCAGATCCTGGCCCAAAGCGGACACGCACCCGCCGGTCGCCTGCTCCAGCCCGCCCATCAGCATCAGGAGCGAGGATTTGCCGGATCCGGAAGGCCCCACCAGCCCCAATGTCTCGCCCCGGCGCACGTCCAGCGAGATTCCGTGCAGAATCTCCACCGGGCCGGTATTGCTATTCAGGGTCAAGGACGCATCTTTCAGATGCAGAACGGGGCTGCTGTTGTCTGTCATCGGGCCTGCCTGTTGGATCCACCTATCGGATATGGAGTGTTTGCCGCGATGCACAAGGTACTGGCACTGTTGAGTTTGCTGCTTTTTGCGGGCGCCGCCTGGGCGGAACCGCTGCGGATCACCGCGCTGGGGGACAGTCTGGTGCAGGGCTACGGCCTGCCGCAGGGGCAAGGTCTGGTGCCGCAATTGCAGCGCTGGCTCACCGAAAACGGCGCCGAAGTGGAACTGCAGAACGCAGGTGTGTCCGGCGATACCACCGCCGGCGGCGCCGAACGCGCCGGGTGGACGCTGTCGGACAATCCCGACGGGCTGATCGTGCTGCTCGGCGGCAATGACCTGCTGCGCGGGCTGCCGCCCGCAGAGGCGCGCGCGAATCTGCGGTACATCCTGCAGGCGGCCGAGGGCAGGGGGATCAAGACCCTGCTGATCGGTCTGAAGGCGCCGGGCAATTACGGGCCGGACTACAAGGCCGCATTTGATGCGATCTACCCGGAGCTGGCTGCCGAGTTCGGCGCGGTGCTGCATCCGGACGCATTTGCCGGCATTGCAGTTGAGGCCGGCGGAGACCCGGCTGCGGCGCAGGCCTATATGCAGGACGACGGCATCCATCCCAATGCCCTGGGCGTGGCGCTGAACGTCGCCGCGCTGGGGCCGGCAGCCCTGCGGCTGGTTGCGGCGATACGCCGGTAAAAACAGCCCCGGCAGGCAGGGCTGTTTGAAATCTCTCAGGCGTGATCAGAAGATCCGGATCAGGAGACCAGTGCGATATCCACCGCGGACTCGCGGCCGTCCCGGCCCGCGCGCAGCTCGTAGGTCACTTTCTGATTGTCCGCCAGGCCGGTCAGCCCCGATCGCTCAACTGCGGAAATGTGAACAAAAATGTCCTTGCCGCCATCATCGGGTGCAATAAAACCATAGCCTTTGGTGGTGTTGAACCATTTGACGGTGCCTGTCGCCATCGTCGTGTACTCCTAAGTCGTCTCAATTCCCTGCCCGCTTCATGCGGCAGTCCGGCAAGGTTCTGCAGATGGTCATGACCGCGCCGGTAAAGCGGCAGTAATCGCATTCGCGTAACGCTGCGGTGACAAATTTGAGTATGAATCACCCCTGGTGCAAGAAAAATACTGAATGACGCGGGGTTTCCGGGCCGATTCCGGCATGACTGTGCCTAAAGAACTGTCACAACCGTGCCGAGAGGAACCCGCTCATACAGGTCCATCACGTGATCGTTCATCATCCGGATGCAGCCGTTGGAAACCGAATGCCCGATGGTCTGCGGCTGGTTGGTCCCGTGGATGCGGAAGTAGGTATCGATCCCGTTCTGAAACAGATACAGCGCCCGCGCGCCCAGCGGGTTGTCCGGTCCGCCCGGCTGGATATAGTCATTGTCGACAAACTTGGCATAGGCCCGCGGGTCGCGTTCGATCATCTCGTCGGTCGGGCGCCAGGTGGGCCAGACCTTCTTGCGCTCGATCACCGCGCGGCCGGTGAATTCCAGCCCGGCCTTGCCGACGCCGACGCCGTACCGCACGGCCTTGCGCGTGTCGGTCACGAAATAAAGGTAATAGGACCTCGGCAGCACCAGAATCTGGCCGGGCGCGAAATCCTTTCTGATGCGGACTTCCTGAGGCGTGGGATCAAAGGGGGCTGGGTCTTTCTTCCGGGCCAGGGCGGGCAGCGGCAGCAGCACAGCCGCGGCAGCCGCAGGGCCAAATCTCAGAATCTTCCGGCGTGAAATCATGGCAATACCCCTGAACGTTCGTTGCACCACCTTGTCATCTTCCGGCGCAAAGCGCAGCCGGTCAACGGGTTTCCGCAGACCGGCCGGCAAGTGTTGCACGAGCCGTTGCCGCCAGTCCCGTTTGCGGATTTGCGGCGGCGGCACAGGGTGCCTTGCGCCGCCGCCTGCGCCCGCTATACCGGGCGGCACCGCAATCGGAGGAGCCGCCATGGGCGCCAAGACCCTGACATGCCTGGCCTGCGCCCGCTTGAACCGGGTGCCTGAAGACAAGCTGGGCAAAGGCGCCAAGTGCGGCGTCTGCGGCGCGGCACTGTTGCCGGGCAAGCCGGTGGACGTGGATCCTGCCATTCTGCAGAAGGCGGTTCAGAACGATGACCTGCCGCTGGTGGCGGATTTCTGGGCCCCGTGGTGCGGCCCCTGCCGGGCAATGGCGCCGGAATTTGCCAGCGCCGCCAAAGCACTGGGCAGCAAGGCCAGGCTGGTCAAGCTCAATACCCAGACGCACCCGTCCGCCGGCGCGCGGTACCGCATCCGCGGCATCCCGACTCTGGTCGCCTTTGAGCGCGGCAAGGAGAAGAAGCGGCAGGCAGGGGCGATGCCTCAGGCCCGGATCGTCAGCTGGCTGCGCAGCTAGGAGGCCGGTTGTCCTGCCCGCGGGCTGCAGGTCAGAACAGGCGCGGTCCCAGATTGCGGGGGGAGCCGGACGCAGAGCCGGTCTCGCTTTCCGAGCGTTTGCCGGTGCCGCCCGGACCGCTGCTGAGCCAGAAAAGGAACGCAAGCATGATCAGCATCAGCAGTGCAGCGGCAAGCGGATAGAGCAGCAGGATCAGCCATACCGGCCAGCTGCCGGCAAGGCCTGCGGCAATGGCCAGCACAAGGCCGCCCAAGGCTCCGAACACCGCGCTCACCCAAGCCATTTGCGTTCCCTTCGTTCCTGCTCCCTCGGGGCAGAGTACGGACATGGGGGCCGCGAAACAACTGCGCAAAGGGTCAGGCTGCAAGCCTTCCGGATAGAGCGGCGGCAGCATCACTGCGCCAAAGGCGGCATGTTCCCAGCCGCACGCGCCCCGGCTCAGGCCGTGGCAGGGGCCTGGTGCTCCGGCTGCTGCCGGTCACGGGCTGCGCCGCGCCAGGCCAGAGCCGTGATCACCAGCAGCGCCACTGCGGTGCCGGCCGCCGGATAGATCAGCAGCCCCGCCCACAGCGGCAGGCCGGCCGCCACGCAGCCCAGCACCGCCGCAGCCATGCCTGCAATCATTCCCAGAACTATACCGGCCCAAGCCATGACGCCTCCGCTTTCCAGCATTCGGTGCCCCCCCGGGGGACCCGTTGCTCACCCCCAATCTTCCGGCCAAGTTTGTTAGAAAAAGGTTAAGATTGTGGCGGCGGGCGTTTACTGCCGCGAAAAATGGCATTCCGGGGCTATTTCGAGGTCAGCGCCACCCCGTCCTTGGCCTTGGGCATCTTGCCCTTGCCCTGTTCCAGCACATGCGCCAGTTCATGCGCCAGCAATTCAGTATCCTTGGCGAATGCGGGTTTCATCACGTAGATGTTGTTGCCGACGGTAAAGGCCTTGGCTTTCAGCTCCCTGCAGACGTCCTTGGCATTGCCGTCCACATGCACCCGCACCTTGCCCAGATTGCCGCCGAAATGCGCCTCCAGACCCTTGCGCAGGTCGCTGGGCAGCTTCTTTTCCGTGGTGCCTTCCGGCTGGGTCTTCAGCTTCTTGCGCTTGGCCTTTTTGCCGTTGAGCGCCTCGATATGTGCCTTCACCTCTTCCGGATTCAGGGCCATGGGGGATCCTTTCCAACGCTTGAGCCGACAATGCGCGCGAGGGCGCGCCTGAGGCGATGGTAGCGCCGGACGGGGAAAAGGCGAGTTCGCACCGGCCCGCGTCTGGCCTTCCGGTCACGCCGGAGGCGTGCGGCGGAGCCAGGAACCGTTTCTTGCCACTTCTTTCGCAGTGAAAACACTATTGCTGATGCGGCAGGATCCGCGCAAAGAACCCATTGGCCCGCGTCCGAAAGCAACGGCCCGGAAAAAAATGGGGTTTTCTTGCCTTGCCCAGGCTTCAAGAAGGCCGGCGCGGGCCTCCTTTCGCTCTTGAAATGAGCGTGCTTTTGCCTGGGCGCGCAGGGACAGCCAGTTTTGCACGATGGCTGCCGCTGCGGAACCCAGACCGAAGGCTCCCAAGTGTGGAAGCCAATCCGTTACCGGACAAACTTCTTGTGCTTCAGGCGCTTGGGCTCCAGCGCGTCGGGACCCAGGCGGCGCTTCTTGTCCTCTTCGTAGTCTTCGAAGTTGCCCTCGAACCACTCCACATGGGCGTCGCCCTCAAACGCCAGGATGTGGGTGCAGATCCGGTCGAGGAAGAAACGGTCGTGCGAGATCACCACGGCGCAGCCGGCAAAATCCACCAGCGCGTCTTCCAGCGCCCGCAGGGTTTCCACGTCCAGGTCGTTGGTCGGTTCGTCAAGCAGCAGCACGTTGCCGCCCTCTTTCAGCAGCCGCGCCATGTGCACGCGGTTGCGCTCACCGCCGGACAGCAGCGACAGTTTCTTCTGCTGATCACCGCCCTTGAAGTTGAACGAGGAGCAATAGGCGCGGGAATTCACCTGCGCGTCGCCCAGTTCGATGATCTCGGCGCCGCCGGAAATCGCCTCCCAGACGGTTTCATTGTCATCCAGGTCATCGCGCGACTGGTCGACATACGACAGCTTCACGGTGTCGCCGTAGGTCACAGTGCCTTGGTCGGGCTGCTCCTGGCCGGTCAGCATGCGGAACAGGGTCGATTTGCCGGCGCCGTTGGGGCCGATCACGCCGACGATGCCGCCGGGCGGCAGGTCAAAGGTCAGGCCCTCAACCAGCTGCTTGTCGCCGTAGTGCTTGGAGATGCCTTCGACGTCGATCACCTTGGACCCCAGGCGCGGGCCGTTGGGGATGACGATCTGGGCGCGGGTCAGCTTCTCGCGCTCGGACTGGCTGGCCAGATCGTTGTAGGCGTTGATCCGGGCCTTGGATTTCGCCTGACGCGCCTTGGCGCCCTGGCGCATCCATTCCAGTTCGCGCTCCAGCGTCTTCTGCTTGGATTTGTCTTCGCGCGCTTCCTGCGCCAGACGCTTGGCCTTCTGCTCCAGCCAGGCGGAATAGTTGCCCTCGTAGGGAATGCCGCGGCCGCGGTCGAGCTCCAGGATCCAGCCGGTGATGTCGTCCAGGAAGTAACGGTCGTGGGTGACGCAGAGGATGGTGCCCTTGTAGTCGATCAGGTGCTGCTGCAGCCAGGCGATGGTCTCGGCATCGAGGTGGTTGGTCGGTTCGTCGAGCAGCAGCATGTCGGGGGCTTCCAGCAGCAGCTTGCACAGCGCCACGCGGCGGCGTTCACCGCCCGACAGGTTGGCGATCTCGGCGTCATCCGGCGGGCAGCGCAGCGCCTCCATCGAGACGTCGATCTGGCTGTCCAGGTCCCACAGGTTCTCGGCGTCGATCTTGTCCTGCAGCTCGGCCATTTCCTCGGCGGTCTCGTCCGAGTAGTTCATCGCCAGCTCGTTGTAGCGGTCCAGGATGTCCTTCTTGGCCTTGACGCCCAGCATGACGTTTTCACGCACCGTCAGGCTCTCGTCCAGCTTCGGCTCCTGCGGCAGATAGCCGACTTTGGCGCCTTCGGCGGCCCAGGCCTCGCCGGTGTAATCCTTGTCGAGGCCGGCCATGATCTTCATCAGCGTGGACTTGCCGGCGCCGTTGACGCCGACAACACCGATCTTCACGCCGGGCAGGAAGGACAGGTGGATGTTTTCAAAGCATTTCTTGCCACCCGGGTAGGTCTTGGAGACACCCTGCATGTGGTAGACGTACTGGTAGGAGGCCATGTGATTGCTCCGTTAAGGGGGGGATTTGCTGGCTGGTGTGATAGCGGAAGGGCGGCGGCGGGGCAATGCGGGATGCGGCGCCGCAGGAAGGGGCTGCCAGTACATCACCCGCACACATCCCCCATGCACCGGCAAAGACTGCCCGCCCGTGTTCGGCAGGGGGCAAGGTATCAGGGCCGCCGGCCGCAAGACCCCTCGGAACTTGCGCGGCAGTCTTCTTTTTGAACACAAGGCTGCTGGCTTCCTGCGATGGCCGGGGAAACCTGCCAGGGGGCAGGCCTGCCGCCGGCAGCGCTCCGCGTCCGCGCCGCTGCCGTACCGCGCCCGCAGGGAGGGCTGCGAAGGACGGCCGCCGCCTGGAAGCACACACCGTCCGGCCCGGCCCTGGCGTTGCGAGGGATTTCAGCCCCTCACAGCTTCCACTTCTTCTTGACGCTGTCAGGCACCGGGTAAACCAGTTTGCGGTCGTCGAAATGGTGGCATTTGATGCCTTCGCTGTTCTTGCGCGGCTCGCGCACATACTTCATGCAGGTCTTCAGCGCTTCGATGATCTTGGCGTCGGTCTTGGTCGAGATATCCACCGCCTGGCCCGAGAGGTGCCGTGATATCTGGTCCCATTTGGCCTTCTTGAACATGCAGGCAACAAAGCCCTTCTTGTCGCCGGCCTGCACAAACCCGTCCAGCTCCAGCCGGAAATCCTCGTTGTTGCGCAGGTATATGTAGATCTTGCCGTGCTCCAGATGGCCGTTCCAGCCCTTGTACATGGCGTTGGCCTGGCCGGTCTTGTCGCGCAGCCCCGACACCACGTTGATGGTCTGCCCGTAGTAGGAGGACACCTCGAACAGCACGTTGAGGATGACTTTTTTCACGCCTTGGGTTTTGCCTTCCAGCCGTCCGGGTTTGCACAGGCCGCCGGTGTCGATGGTCTTGATGACATCCTCGGCCGCCTTCTTTTTGGCCTCCTTGGCGGCTTTTTCCGCCGCTAGCTTGGCCGCCTTCTGCGGGTCTTCGCCCTTTTTCTCGCCCTTTGCGAAATAGCTGTCGTACAGCGAGTTGGCATAGTCTTCGATGTCGGTCAGCAGCGCGGCCCAGCCGCTTTGATCCAGGGATTTGGACTTGGCTTCCTTCATCACCGCTTCCTTGGCGGCTTTCACGGCCTGGGCCTTGGCTTCTTCCTTGGCCTTTTCGTCCTTCTTGTCCTTGGCTTTCTGCTCGGCCTTGGCCTTGGCCGGGCCTGCGTTCAGCTTCTTGATGGTGTTCTTGCCCGGGTCGATCCGGCAGTCGGGCTTGAAGCCGCAGACCTCCTGCTGGAACAGGCCGATGGTCTTTTCCAGCACCGGCGTCGGGGTGCCATCAACCTTGAGCTTCTTGAAACCGGCATTGGCCGCAAAGGCATTCAGCAGCTGCTGCACGGCTTTGACATCTTCGGGCAGGTTCTTGCCCTTGCGCCCGACAGAGGCGGAAAGTTTGGTAACCATGGTAAACTCGCAATCAATGAACAGCGCTGGCCAAAAACGACCGCGCAAGAAAATTTTACTACGCCGGGCGGTTTCAGGCAATCGGCAGGGTGGCGGCGGCAGAACCCGCAAGGCCGGCGATTGATCTCCCCGGAAAACTGTGCGCATCAAGGCGGTTATGGTTTGCAAGCTGCCGCATATCCGCCCGGGCCAGAGCGTCGGGCTGTTGGGAGGGTCCTTTGACCCGCCGCACAGCGGCCACGCGGCGATTTCGCAGGCTGCGCTGAAACGGTTCGGGCTGGACCAGCTGTTCTGGCTGGTCTCCCCCGGCAATCCGCTGAAGGCGCGCCAGCCTGCGCCGCTGGAGCGGCGGATCAGCGCCTCCAGGGACCTGATCCGGCATCCGCGCATCCATATTAGCGGCATCGAGGCGGAGCTCGGCACCCGCTATACCGCCCAGACCCTGCGCCATCTGCGCCGCCGCCATCCCGGCGTGCGCTTTGTCTGGCTGATGGGCGCCGACAACCTCACCCATTTCCACCGCTGGAAGGACTGGCAGCAGATCCTGGAGACGGTGCCGGTCGGCGTTCTGGCCCGGCCGAATGACAGGATCTCGGCGCGGTTTTCGCCGGCCGCCCGGATCTACCGCCACGCTCTGCTGAAGGGCAGTGAAAGCCACCTGCTGGCACAGGCCACGGCGCCTGCCTGGTGCTTTGTCAACGTGCCGATGGTGGATGTCAGCTCGACCGAACTGCGCGCCCGCGGCGAATGGTCAGCGGCGCAGCAGGGCTGAGGCCAGGCCGGCGCTCAGCACCACCGCCAGCCCGGCCCAGGTCCAGGCGTCCGGCAGCTGGCTGAACACCGCCCAGCCCAGCCCCACGGCCGCCACCAGCTGGAAATAGACCATCGGCGCCAGTTTCACCGCCTGCACCCGGCCATAGGCAATGAGCAGCAAGAGGTTTCCCGTCATCGAGAACGCCGCGCTGCCGGCCGTCAGCGCCGCGGTGGCGGGGGAAAACTCCGGCAGGCTGGCAAGGCCCAGAGGCAGCATCAGGATGGCGGCAAGCAGGAGCTGCGCCAGGCTCAGCTCCAGCGGCGTTCCGGCATGCGCCAGCCAGCGCGAGCTGGTCAGGAACCCGCCGTAGAAGCAGCCCGCCAGAACTGCCCACAGCAGGTTCGCCGAGCCGCCAAAGCCCGGCCGCACCACCATCAGCACGCCGGCAAACCCCAGGGCCATCAGCAGGCTGCGCGCAGCCGTCGCCTGTTCGCGCAGCAACAGCACCGACAGAACATAGCTCACCACCGGGCCGATGAAGAAGGCGGCAAAGACATCGGCCAGCGGCTCGGTCATCAGCGCCAGCTGGATCGAGAAGATGCCGCCGGTCAGCAGCCCGGCCCGGAGCCACAGCCGCCAGTCGCGCAGGAGCGCATAGGCCCGGCGCGGCACAAAGGGCAGGATCAGCACGGTGCCGATGGAAAACCGCGACCAGGCAACAAAGGCCGGCGTGGCGAGCCCGCCGCCGGTCAGCAGCTTCCCGCACAGGTCGCCCGCGGGGATCATTGACATGGCCGCGAACATGAGGATGACTGCCTGAAACATGGCTGCCAGCGGTAGCAGGACTTGCCACAAGGAAAAAGCCCGGACCTTGCGGCGCATTGCCGTGGATCGGGGATTGAACAAGAGCAGCGCCCGACCTTAAAAATGAACAAGATGACTTCACGCCGGACATTCCTCCTTTCCGGGCTTGCCGCGCTGGCGGGCTCTGCCGCGCTGGCCAATGCGCCTGCCGTTTCGCTGCGCCCCGTGGCGCGCAAGGTCAGCTCGCTGGCGGCCGGGTCCGACGGGCTCCAGGCGCTGCTGGCGCGGGCCAAGCTGCCGGGCCATGCGGTCTGCGCGGTGGCGGATGCGAAGACCGGCAGGCTGCTGGAATCTTCCGGCGGCGCCGAGGCGCTGCCGCCCGCCAGCGTCGCCAAGGCGCTGACCGCGCTTTATGCGCTGGACGTGCTGGGCGCGGATCACCGGTTCGAAACCCGTGTCCTCGCCACCGGCGGTGTTGCAGGCGGTGTGGTCAAGGGCGACCTGATCCTGGCCGGCGGCGGCGATCCGGTGCTGAACACCGACCACCTGGCGCTGCTGGCAAAGGCGTTGAAGACTGCCGGCGTGCGCGAGGTGCGGGGCAGGTTCCTGGTCTGGGACGGCGCGCTGCCGGAGGTGCGCTCGATCGACCCGGACCAGCCCGACCATGTCGGCTATTCGCCGGCGGTTTCCGGCATTGCGCTGAACTTCAACCGGGTGCATTTCGAATGGAAGCGGGCCTCCGGCGGCGGCTGGGCCATCACCATGGATGCCAGGACCGAGAAATACCGCCCCGAAGTCGCCACCGCCCGGATGAAGATCGCCGCCCGTGCGGTCCCGGTCTACACGTATGCGGAAAAGGGCGGGGTGGACCATTGGACCGTGGCCGGCAAGGCGCTGGGCAAGGGCGGCGCCCGCTGGCTGCCGGTGCGCAATCCGGGCGCCTATGCGGGCGATGTGTTCCGCACCCTGGCACGGGCCAACGGCATCACGCTGGAAAAGCCCGAACAGGCCAGGTCGCTGCCGCAGGCGCAGCTGCTGGCGCAGCATCACAGCCCGCCGATGGACGTGATGCTCAAGGCGATGCTGAAATACTCCAACAACCTGATGGCCGAGATGATCGGCATGTCCGCCAGTGCCGCTCGTGCCGGGCGGCCTGCCTCGCTCAAGGCCTCCGCCGCTGAGATGAGCCGCTGGGCGGCGGAGGCATACGGCATGTCCGGCACCCGGCTGGTGGATCATTCCGGCCTTGGCGGGGACTCGCGGATGACGCCGGGGGATCTCACCGGCGCGCTGGTGGCCGCGTACCGGTCCGGCCAGCTGAAGCCGTTGCTGAAGTCCTTCCCGATGCGCGATGCCAATGGCCGCCCGGTCAAGGGCCACCCGATCAGGGTGGCCGCCAAGACCGGCACGCTGAATTTTGTCTCCGGCCTTGGCGGCTTCATGACCGCCGCCGACGGAACCGAGCTGGCCTTTGCCATCTTCACCGCCGACGAGAAGACCCGCGGGCGCCTGACCCGGGCGCAGCGCGAACGCCCGCCCGGCGCCCGCAGCTGGAACCGCCGCGCCAAGCAGCTGCAGCAGCAGCTGATCGAACGCTGGGGCGCCGTCTACGGCAGCTGAACTGGTCTGGCGCAAATTCCGTTTTCTGGACGTTTCCCGCGGACCAGTTTGCAGGCAGACCGTCAGCGGCAGGGCTGCCTGCCGGGATTGCAGAGGACCAGACCATGACCGACCGCACCAACGAACACGGCCAGCCCATCGGTGCGCCGCTGCCGGACTGGCAGGGCGCGCGCCTGCCCGGCCGCACCGGCATGGCGGGGCGCTACTGCCGGGTGGAACCGCTGGATGCCGCGCGCCACGGCGCGGATCTGTTTGCCGCCTTCAGCCAGGACAGCAGCGGCGCGATCTGGACCTATATCCCCTGGGGCCCCTTCAGCACGGAGCAGGAGCTTCGTGCCTGGATCCAGGGTGCCGGCGGCGCTGATGCGCAGCCGTATTTCGCCATCGTCAACGGCGTCAGCGGCCGGGCCGAAGGCGTTGCCAGCTACATGCGGATCAAGCCGGAGCACGGCGTGATCGAGGTCGGCGGCATCACCTATGCGCCCGCCCTGCAGCGGACGCCCGCCGCGACCGAGGCTATGTTCCTGATGATGGCGCGGGTGTTCAACGATCTGGGCTACCGCCGCTATGAATGGAAATGCGACGCCCTGAATGCGCCCTCCCGCCGCGCGGCGGAGCGGCTGGGGTTCACCTATGAGGGGCTGTTCCGGCAGGCCATCGTCTGCAAGGGCCGCAACCGCGATACGGCGTGGTATTCGGTGCTGGACGGGGAGTGGCCGCGGCTGGAGGCGGCCTTTCAGACCTGGCTTGACCCGGCGAATTTCGATGCTGACGGGCAGCAGAGGCAGAGCCTGCGCCAGCTCAGAGCGGCGCAAGCGATAGAATAAGCGGTCCGGGCGCCTCTACGCCAGCTCTGCCGCCACGTCCTGTGCCAGGCGCTGTATCCGCTGCAGCCGGGCGCTCAGCGGGCGGCCTTTGCGGAAGGTGAGCCACAGCCCGTGACGCCGCCGCTTGGGGAGCGGGGCCACCGCAAGCCGGTCCCGTTCAGCATAAGCCTCGACCCCGCTGCGCGGCAGCAGCGTATACCCGATGCCCTGCGCAACCGGGTTCAGGATCTGGCCGATCTGATTGACATAGGTCCGGACGCGCAACCGGTCGGCACCCTGATACACACCCGGGAAATTCAGTGACAGCAGCTCATCCGCATGGGCGAAGCCATCAGGATGGGCGACAAAGCCGCGCGCTTCCAGAGTTTCGAACGTGACTTCCGCCCCTGCGTCGCGGCTTGGCAGCACAAGACACAGCTCCTCCTCCCCCAAGTGTTCCGCCTCAAGCCGGGGATGGCCCGGGTTGTGGTCCAGAATGCCAAGGTCGAATTCACCGCCCAGCAGCCCGCGTTTGATGGCGGCTTGCGGCGCCGCTTCCAGATGCACCGTAAGATCCGGTGCGGCCTCCAGCAGGTCCAGAATGCGGGGATAGAGCAGCGTTGCAAAGCTGCCGGAGCAAGCGATCCGCACTTCTCCGGCATTGGGAGAGTCGGCGGCGATAGCCTCTCTCAGGCGCCGTTCCTCGCCGCGCCGGGCCTGCCCCAGCGTCCGCACCGCTTCTCCTGCCGGGGTCAGCGAAAAACTCTTGCCGTCCTGTGCGATCAGCTTCCGGCCCAGCTGCGCCTCCAGCTTGCGCAGGTGCTGCGAGACGCCCGGCTGGGTCATGTTCAGGCGTTGAGCCGCGCGCGTGAAATGGCCGGTCTCAGCCAGCGTCGTGAAGGTTTCGAGCCAGGTGGCGTTCAGCATCAGATATGCCATTCTATTATCATTTTCATGTAAAATGATAATTTCACAGAGGGCGGGTGAGTGTCTACCCTTCTGTCATGCCACGCAACAGGAGACCAGAAATGACCACCACACCCAGAACCTTCTCGCACATCGGCCTGTCGGTTCCGGACCTTGAGGCTGCCGTGAAATTCTATTCTGACGTCATGGGATTCTATGTGCTCATGCAGCCCAGCGAGGTTGCTGAAGATGGCAGCGCCATCGGCCAGATGTGCACCGATGTGTTTGGTCCCGGATGGAAAAGCCTGCGCATTGCACATCTTTCAACTGCGGACGGCATCGGCATCGAGCTGTTCGAATTCAACGGCAACGAAGCACCGGAGGACAACTTCCAGTACCGCAAGCACGGGACCTTTCACTTTGCCGTGCAGGACCCGGATGTCGAGGGGCTGCTGAAGAAGATCGTCGCGGCCGGCGGCAAGCAGCGGATGCCGGTGCGGGAATATTTCCCCGGCGGGAAGCCTTACCGCATGGTCTATGCGGAGGACCCGTTCGGGATCATCTTCGAGCTTTACAGCCACAGCTATGAGCTGACCTACTCAGCCGGCGCATACAGCTGAGCGCTGGAAGTGCCCGGGTTCCTGCCCGGGCAATTCCGCTCTGTTTCAGGGGTTGCCCGGTGTTCACACCATATGGCGGGCGCGGGCGCCGCGCTCAATCGCGGCGGCGTGCAGCCGGTCGATGTTCAGCTCGTAACGGACCTCGGCCAGGAACTCGAGCTCGGTCTCGCCCAGGATGCCGTCGGCGGCGGCGACATCGCAGGCCAGCGCATAGGCGGTTTCGAACAGCCGCTCCGGCAGGTCGCCGCGGATGAGGCCGAACAGCGCCTCCAGCCCGTCTTCCTGCTCGAACAGGTCAAACACGGTCCGCGACACCCGGCTCACCCGGTCGATGTCGTAATCTGCAAACACTGGCAGCATGTTGACCGCCGACTGGATCTTCACCAGTTCGGCAGTGCGGATGTTCTCGTCCGAGGCCGAGACCGCCACCATCAGGGCCACCAGGCAGTCCTGCGGGGTCATCGGGTGCGGGGTTTGCTCGCTCATCGAGGCATCCTTTTCATGCTGCGTGTTGCCGCCGTCAGGATAGGTATGCGGCGGGGCAGGTTCAACTGCCGCCTGCGCCAAAGCGGCAGAATTCAGCCTCAAATTCAAGCTTGTGCGGAAAACCGGTGCTGAATCCGCTCAAAGCCCGGTTCGCCAGCGCCACAGGCACAGCGCCGGCGGTCCCGGCCCGCCGCGGTGCCATGACCGCTGCCGCGCTGCGAATTGTCCGGCCGCCGCCGCCGCAGGCCTGTGCGCATGCCGCCGCAGGGCGCAATGCGCAGGACGTTCCCGCCTGGATCACCGAAAACGCCGCCCGGGACGTATTGCTGCCGCCAGTGATTGTTGACTCATGCTGCATCAGCACAATAGAGGAATGGGCTGGATGCATGGGGCATCCGCACTGATCTTGCGGCACCTGCAAAACCCGGATTGACGCCGCCGATGGAGAACACAATGTCTGAACTTCGCGAAGAAGCTCTGAAGAGCAAAGCCTGGCCGTTTGAAGAAGCACGCCGCATTCTCAAACGCTACGCCAAGGGCGCGCCGGAGAAGGGATTTGTTCTGTTCGAGACCGGCTATGGCCCCTCCGGCCTGCCGCACATCGGCACCTTCGGCGAGGTGGCCCGCACCACCATGATCAAAACCGCGTTCGAGGTGATCTCGGACATCCCGACCCGGCTGATCTGCTTCTCCGACGACCTCGACGGGATGCGCAAGATTCCCGGCAACGTGCCCAATGCCGGCGGCCTGCAGGAGCACCTGCAGAAACCGCTGACCTCGGTCCCCGACCCGTTCGGCGAATTCGAGAGCTTCGGCCACCACAACAACGCCATGCTGCGCCGCTTCCTCGACACCTTCGGGTTCGAGTACGAGTTCTATTCGGCGACCGAGTTCTATGGCTCCGGCCAGTTCGACGCGGTCCTCAAGCGCGCCGTCGAGAAATACGACGACATCATGGCCATCATGCTGAAGTCCCTGCGCGAGGAGCGCCGCCAGACCTATTCGATCTTCCTGCCGATCCACCCGGACACCGGCCGGGTGCTCTATGTGCCGATGAAGAAGGTCTGCGCCGAGACCTACACCGTCACCTTTGACGACGAGGACGGCAAGGAATGGACCCTGCCGGTCACCGGCGGCAACGTGAAGCTGCAGTGGAAGCCGGACTTCGGCGCCCGCTGGGCGGCGCTCGAGGTCGACTTCGAGATGTACGGCAAGGACCACTCCACCAACACGCCGATCTACGACGGCATCTGCCGGGTGCTGGGCCAGCGCGCGCCGGAGCATTTCACCTATGAGCTGTTCCTTGATGAGAACGGCCAGAAGATCTCGAAAACCTCCGGCAACGGCGTGTCGATCGACGAATGGCTGACCTATGCCTCGACCGAGAGCCTGGCCTATTTCATGTACCAGAAGCCCAAGACCGCCAAGCGGATGCATTTCGACGTGATCCCCAAGGCGGTGGATGAATACCACCAGCAGCTGCGCGCCTATCACACCCAGGACCTGAAGGCGCAGCTGAACAACCCGGTCTGGCACATCCACGGCGGCGACGTGCCGCAGTCCGACATGGTGGTGCCGTTCTCGATGCTCTTGAACCTCGCCTCCGCGTCCAGCGCCGAGGACAAGGCCACCCTGTGGGGCTTCATCAACAAATACGCACCCGACGCGACCCCGGAAAGCAATCCCGCGATGGACCAGGCGGCGGGCTTTGCCGTGGCCTATTTCAACGATTTCGTGAAACCGGCCAAAGTGTTCCGCCTGCCCACCGATCAGGAGCGTGCAGCGCTGCAGGATCTGGCCGATGCGCTGAAATCGCCGGAGGCGGCGCTGGCGGCCATCGCCAAGAAAAATGAGCTGGCCGGCAATGACGACCCGCTGCCCGAAGCCGATTTCGCGGATGAGGAATTCCTGCAGTCGGTGGTTTTCGCCATCGGCAAGATCCACGGGTTCGAACCGCTGCGGGCCTGGTTCTCGGCGATCTACGAGGTGCTGCTGGGCGCCTCCCAAGGCCCGCGGTTCGGCGGTTTCATCGCGCTGTACGGTGTCGGCGAGACCATCGCGCTGATCGAAAAGGCGCTGGCGGGCGAGCTGGCGTAAGCGGCCTCCGCAGGCAAGTTAATGAAAAGGCGCGGTTTTCCGCGCCTTTTTTCGTCCCCCGGCGGGCCCGGAAACACCGCGCGCCTGCGTGCCGCCGCTCAGCGCACGCTGCCCTTGGGCCAGCCGGTCCTGAGCCGCTCAAAAAATAATTTTGACGCGACGCAGCTTCACCCTAGCTGGAGTCGGGTGAGCCGGGAGGCGCAGATGCGCAGTGTTCTGTTTGCGGGGGTGAGTGTTTTTCTTCTGGCCTTCCCGGCCGCCGCTCAAAAGGAACCGGTCACCGGGGTGATCGGTTCCCGGACCGCGGCCTTCCTGAAGGGGGATGCCGGAACCGCAGTCGGCCATGCCGCCCCGGACACCCGGCAGATTTCCGATACCTTCCAGCAGACCGGCGCGATGGCGCGCAAGATTGCGCGATGGTCCGGCGTCCCGCCTTTGGCGGCGGGGAATGATCACGGACGCCGAAGCCCGCGTGCATCTCTTGGGTTGCCAAATGGTTAACCCGGGAATCGTCTTGAAAATCAATGTTGTACAGCTTCTCATGGGGCAGGGTGACGGCCCCTGAGCCCGGACCTGCGTACGCTGCTCTCGGGCGATGTTAACGCGGAAATTGTACATCCTTTTCCCGAACGCGACATGCGCAGCAGGAAAAGGAACTCCCATGAACAAGGCAATCACCGAAGGTTTGCAGCTGATGCCGCCGGCATTTACGGATGGTCTGGACGTCTGGTCCAGCGGCGACGGCACCCCCGGCTCCGATACCTATGACGGCGCCGCCAATGCCGTCTTTGTGGCCGCGGATGCGGATTTCGGCGGTTGTCTGGAGCTGCAGAAGACCGCCAACACCCAGAAACTCCGCTTCATGGGGCAGACGCCGCTGGAACCGGGCTGCTACCTGCAGATCAAGGCAAGGGTGAAGGCAGTCAGCGGCGCGCTGCCCTCGGTGCGCATCGCCGGCTGGGCGGCTCAAAGCAACGGCAGCCATATCGGCGGTGTCACCGAAGCCGCGCCGCAGACCGCGCTGGCCGCCTACGGCGACGTGGTGGAGGTCACCGGCATCGTCGGCAGCGGCAGCCGCGGCGGGGTGGACATGCCCTGGGGGCGCAGCGCCGGATACGGCCATTTCGGGCTGGATCTGACCGGCGCCAACGGCGGTGTGGTGCGGATCGACGATATCGAGATCACCGACATCACCAGCGCCTTCCTGCGCGATATGCTGAGCCTGGTGGACGTGACCGACTATGGCGCGGTGGGCAACGGCAGCACCGACTGCACCGCGGCGTTCGAGGCGGCGGATGCGGCCGCGGACGGGCGGCGCATCCTGGTGCCCGCGGGCGAGTTCTATCTGGACAGCACCGTGTCGCTGGGCAGCGAGGCGGTGTTCGAAGGCACGGTTTCGATGCCGGACAACAAGATGCTGCTGCTGACGAAAAACTTCGATTTCCCCTCTTATGCCGCGGCGTTCGGCAACGAAGAGCTGGGCTTCAAGAAGGCGTTTCAGGCGCTGATCAACAATGCGGACCATGAATCGCTGGACCTGATGGGCCGCAAGATCACCGTGACCGGGCCGATCGACATGCAGGCGGCGGTGCCCAACAAAAACTCCTATGCCACCCGCCGGATCATCCGCAACGGCCAGCTGGAGGCCGCCAGCAGCGCCGCCTGGGACACGGACTCGGTGACCTCGAAGGCGACCTACAGCGCCTCGGATGCCAAGAAGCTGACCGATGTTGCGAAAATCGCCAGCATCAAGGTCGGCTCGCTGGTCGAAGGCGCCGGGGTCGGCCGCGAGATCTACGTGAAATCCAAGAATACCGGAGCCGGAGAGCTGACCCTCAGCGGCGCGCTGTATGACGCCGAAGGCACCCAGAACTTCACCTTCAGGGACTTCAAGTATCTGGTCGATTTCAGCGGCTTCAGCTCACTCAGCAAATTCGGCCTGGAAGGCATCGAATTCCAGTGCAACGGCCGCTGCAGCGCCCTGCGCCTGGCGCCTTCCGGTTCTGTTTTTGCAATCGACAGCTGCTTCATCTCGCGTCCCAAGGACCGCGGCATCACGTCGATCGGATCCGGCTGCCAGGGCATTCTGGTCGACAATTGCCAGTTCCTGTCGGACGAGGATCCGCTGGATGTGGAGGACCGGGTCAGCATCGGCCTCAACGTGAACAACAATGATGCCAAGCTGCGCAGCAACCGGGCCACAAGGTTCCGCCATTTCGCCATCCTCGCCGGCGGCAACAACACGGTGACCGGCAACCATTTCTTCCAGGGCGACAGCGTGCCCAACGGGGTGCGCACCGCCGGCCTGGTGCTGGCGTCCAACAATTGCACCTCGACCGTGTCGGACAATTACATCGACAATTGCTTCATCGAATGGACCAACGAGCGGGACGCGACGCCGGATTTCACCAGCGGGTTCTCCTTCAGCGCGCTGTCGGTGACCGCCAATGTGTTCCTGTCCGGCGATGTCGCGCCCTGGTTCAGCTACATCGTGATCAAACCCTATGGCAGCGGTCATTTCCTGAACGGGCTTTCCGTTTCCGGCAACAAGTTCCGCTCGCTCAATGGCAGCATCGACCGGGCGGAACGGGTAGATACAAGCTTCTCGGACCTCGACTTCGGCCGGTCCAAGCATGTGGTCTTTGCAGGCAACATGTTCCACAACGTCAGCATTCAATCCGCCAACCCCTTGCGGGTGCGGCACGATCAGTCCTCGGCATCCTCCAGCTGGTCCGTCAAGGCAGACGGGGCGCTGCCGTTCCAGGGCTATGCCCGCTACGTCGACAGCGTGGTGCCGCACGGGCCGATCCGGACCAGCGGCAACAGCAACCGCTACAGCATGCCCTATGCCGAAGTGCAGCAGGGCGCCGGCAAGGACCAGATCCGCCTGCGCTGGCAGGAAGCGGTCAAGGGCGAGGTCCAGGTGCTGCTGCGGATGGACAGCTGAGGCTCAGCCGGGCGGCAGCAGATCGGCGGCGGCAAGATCGAACGCCTTGCCGAACCCGCCATTCAGATGCGCCGCCGTCACCCGGAACTGCACAAAGGAAAAGTCGGAGAATTGCAGATAAAGCTTGGCCCCGGGCCGGCGGGACAGGTAGTGCGCGGCCAGGGCCGCATGTTCCGGGGCCGCGCGGGGGATGAATTCCGCCCGCGCCATCAGGCTGAGGCGCGGATGGGCCAGCGGGTCGCCCCTGGCCCCCGGCTCCCCCACCAGCAGCGAGCACGCCGGACGCTGCCGCAGCGCCCGGGTGTGCTGCGCCAGTTCCGATATCAGGCTGACCGGGCGCCCTTGCGGGTCCAATCCGAATGCCACCCGCGTGACCAGCGGGCCGCCGTCTTCCAGCAGCACTCCAAGCGCGGCAAAGCGGGCCTGCCCCATCAGGTCCCGCGCCAGGGCGCGGGCGTCGTCATCGGCGGGGCGGATCGGGCTGGCCATCGGCGTCTCCGGGGGCTTGGGCAGGGTTCAGAATTTCTGCCACAGACTCAGCTTCAGGCCAAGGCTGTCCCGGCCCGCCTTGCGGTACTCCAGCCCCAGAAGCAGCTCCCGCCCGTCCTTCATCGGGTAGCGCATCACCGGGGTCAGCGCATAGGACAGCCGGCCGCTCTCCGGCCTGGCGGTCTCGATCTGCAGCATCGGCGCTGCCTTGCCGGGCCGGTGCAGGCCCAGGGTGGCGTCGAGTTTCCAGATCGCGTCGAGGCCGCCGTTGCGCAGCTCATAGGCCGCACCGATGGCCAGCCAGCCGCTGCCGTGGCGGGTTTCCAGGCTGCGCCCGTAGGACAGGGTGGTCTTCTGCATCATCTGCCAATACCCCCGGTAGTGATTGCCGCCAATTCCGGTTTCGACCGCCAGCCGGCTGCGGGATCCCTGGCGCAGCGGCAGCCGGGCAAAGATCAGCGCATGGCCGGAAACATCCGCATTCCGGTTCAGGTCCACGCCCAGGGTAAGCTTGGGCGCGGCCCCGTAGGCAGCGTAATAGCCCAGCTCATGCGCGGCCCCGCCGCGGGATGTCCGGTAGGTGGCGCTGGCCGCGGCAAAGCCCTTGCCCGGATCCTCCAGCCAAGCGCCGCCGGCCGCCGGCTGAGCCAGCGCCAGGGCAAGGCAGGCGGCATGGGCAGGGTTCATCCGAAAGCCTCCGGGCAGGTGTGGCTAGGGTTCCGCTTTATGGTTAAGGTTGTGTTAAGCTGGCCTTGCGCACCTTATGGGGATGCGATTGAAAAAAGGTGGTGCGCTTTGTGCGCGAACGGGCGTAGGCTGGGGGGAGTCACCGGAGGAGCCAATGCCGACAATCGCAAAAACCGCTGATATCCAGACCGTTATCACCACATTCGAGATGACGCCCGGAACCTGCCAGGACCTGCTGGAGGCGCTGCAGGATGCCTATTCCGAGTTCATTTCCAAGCAGCCCGGCTTCCTTTCCGCCGGCCTGCATGTGAATGACGCCCAGACCCGCATCGCCAATTACTCGCAATGGCGCCGCCGCGAGGATTTCATGGCGATGCTGCGCAGCCCGGAGATGCGCGAGCGCAACCGCAAGATCAACGAGCTGTGCCGCAGCTTCGAGCCGGTAATGTATGACGTGGCGGAGGTGTTTGGCTCATAACCGTCCGCTCCGGCACTGAAAACGCCGGCCTGCCTTGACCCGGGTCAAGGCAGGCCGGCGGCGGCAAGGATACCATCGACTGGAACATCAGACCAAGGAGGCCTGCCATGTATCACACAATTCTGGTGCCAATCTCATTTGATCCGGAACGGGATGTGACCGGACCGCTGAAAGTGGCGCGTCTTCTGTCCGCACCGGGGGCCAAGGTGACGCTGCTGCATGTGATTGAACAGGTCCCGTCCTATGCGATCTCCTATATCCCGGCGGATTTCATGGACGGCACCCGCAGGGCGCTGCAGGCGGAACTGGACGGGCTGGCGCAGACCCTGCCCAACGCCGAGGGCGTGCTGATAGAGGGCCACTCCGGCCGCACCATCCTGGACTGGGCAGAGCAGAACGCGCCGGATCTGATCATCCTCGCCTCGCACCGCCCGTCGATGCAGGATCTGCTGTGGGGGTCGACCTCCGGCCACGTGGTGCGCCACGCCGCCTGCGCGGTGCATGTGGTGCGCTAGCGGCGCGGCGGCTCAGGCCGGGACCACCTGTTTCAGTAGCTGCCAGGCCAGCCGGATCATCGCGCCCGGCAGGGCGGCGGAGCGCAGCAGCACCTTGTTGGAGTTCACCGCTTCGGCGATCCGGGCATAATGCACCTGCTTGTCGGCGGGGGAGCGCAGCAGGATGGTTTCCGCCTGCCGCATGGCGCGTTCGGCCTGCTGCTTGATCTGCGGCACCGCTGCCGGCTTCACCGCGCGGTAATAGTTCAGCCCCTTGCGCACCGGTTGCTGCGCGGGATCCAGATTCTGCTTCACGGACCGGGTCAGGGTGTCCTCGACCAGCCGCAGCGCCTTGTAGGCTTCGGTGTAGGACTGGTTGCTGTTCAGCTTCTGCGCCGCCAGTTTGTAGGTCTGCCGGAAACAGTCGAACTTGTAGACTCTGGGCAAGGTGCCGCAGCGGTCGAAGCCGCGGGTCAGGGTGGTGGCAACCGCCTTGGTCGCCTTGGAGCTGAGGCCGCTGCGCTGGCCGCCGCCGGAGCTCGTGCCGCTGTCCCTGGAGCCGCCGCCGCCGTCGGCATAGGCCGGGCTGCAGGCAAGGGTCAGGGCCACAAGCCCGGAGAGAATGGTTCTGCTGCTCATAAGTGCCTCCCTGGTTTGCCGCCAGCTTACCATGCGCCAGCCGTCTGGAAACCGGCGGAAACCCGCAAATCCGCCATTTTTGCGGTGCGGTTGCCTTGTCCGGGGCAGGGGGGCTGCCCACGTGGACTGCAGAAGTTGTGCAAGGAGAAGCAGATGCAGTGCCCGATTGACGGAACCCGGCTGGAGATGGCCGCCCGTGCCGGTGTCGAGATCGACTATTGCCCGAAGTGCCGCGGCGTGTGGCTGGACCGGGGCGAGCTGGACAAGATCATCGAGCGTTCGGCGCAGCCGGTCCAGGCCGCCCCGCAGCCGCAGCGGTATGATGACCGGGGCGGCCATCATGACCCGCGCGACAGCAAGCCCTACAAGAAGAAAAAGAAGAGCTTCCTGGAAGACCTGTTTGATTTCTGACACCGGCCGGCCCGCTGCCCCTGAAGCGGGGCGGCAGGCCGGCGCTGCCGCGCGCCAGTGTCAGTGCATGGTGCAGAAGGAGCCGTGTTTGGCGTCCTTCATCAGGGTGTCGAAATCATTGCCCTTCATTTCCACCAGCGTCTTGTGGTCGCCGGCCTCGAACCAGACCTTGTCGAGCCCGCTGAGGCTGTCGTCGATCACGGTCGGCACATGGTAGGCCTGCCCGACGCAGGGGGCGGCGCCGGGGTCGCAATCGTCGAAGACCTGGTTCAGCTCATATTCCGGGGCGAGGCCCAGACGGCGGTCCATCATCGACTGCAGCGCGTGCAGGTCGACGGACTGGTTGGAGGGGATCACCGCCAGTACCGGGCCTTCCTCCATGTGGATCAGCACCGATTTGGCGAGATGGCCGCCCGGCACATGCGCGCTTTCGGCGCATTCGGCCGCGGTGGCGGTATAGGGGTGGCGGACAGTGCCGAAAGGCAGGCCCTGTGCCTCCAGATGATGTTTCAGGCGTGAGGCGATCATCGTGGGGTCCTCCTGGTCTGGGAGAGCCCCCCGGCCGCCGTTGGCCCAGGGATGCGATGCTGCGGCCCGGGCGCGGCAGGCGGCAAGCCGGGGCGCCCTGGTTTTCAGTTCCGATGTTTCAGGTGCCCGCCAGCATGCGCCCGAACGGGTGAGTCGGGCAAGCCTTGCCGGTCCCGGCGGCCAGGGGCTGCCCGCCGGGACCGGCCGCGGGGGTCAGGCCGGATGATGGGCGTCGTGCTCGTAGAGCGACCAGCCCGCCATCGCAAAGACCAGCGCGCCGACGACCACGAAGTTCCAGGTGGCCAGGGTCAGCGCGGCGAGGCCGAGCACCCAGGGCGAGACCACCAGCCAGGCGCCGATCGCCATGTCGATCCATTCCTCCCAGTAGCGGAAGCGGAGCACCGCGGCCAGCGACATCACCGCGATCACGGCGCCGACCAGCACCGCGTTGGCGAGTGCCGGGCTGCTGTCCTGGAATTGCAGGATCCAGGGCGACAGCACCAGCCACAGGCCGAGCAGCACGTTCACGCTGTCCTGCCAGTCGCCGGTCATTTTTTTCCAGAGATCAGTCATTGCACATCCTCCTGTCTCAGGTGTCTGCAGCAATTCCCGGCCCGGAACGGACCGGGCGCACCGCGCCTGTGTCCAGGTGTTGGGTGCAGCTGCCACTATACAGAAAAACCCGCCTTATTTCAAGAAGATGCCGTATCCCCGCGCAAAAGCGCCATGGGAGCTTGGCAGGGCGGACGGCTGGCCCGCATTCGCCGGTCCTGCGCCGGGGAAGCGGCCGCGCGGCGGAGCGGACGGCTTGAGCGGGCGGGCGTGAATGAAAAGGGGTTTCGCTGCGAAACCTCGTTGTTTAACAGGTGGTTAACTTATTTCGGTGATTTTGCGGAGCCTATTGAACGGCGGAGCCGTGCATCGCGCCCGATCCGCCCCCAGGGCGCTGGGTTGTTGAGAAAGTTAGCTTTCCCACTTACAACTGCGGGGAAACAAACGCCCTCAATTTCTTCCCTGAAATCGGCGCAGGCGTTTGGCCCCAATTCTTGTGCGGCCTTAAGGAACATATAATTTTGCGCATTTTTACAGTTTTACTTTCAGTTTTTGCGACTGCTGCCAGTGCGGAAAGCAACGAAACATTGGCGCTACGTGGCGCTCTAGCGGTGATGGGTTATTCCGAAGTCAGTCTTCACCACTGCAAGCTGACTTTTTCCCGAACTATTGAACCGACGCAGCAAAACAGCGAATTCACCGGCTACAAACGCATCCTGCATATCGAAACCTTGCAATATTTCGCTGCGGAGCCAGTCAGGCTTGAAACGCGGAAGAACTTTAAGTTCCACGTTCTGGATTTGAAGTTTCGCGAGTCCTATTCGCCGAAACTGGATCAAATCCAGCGAACTCGAAGACACATCATGAGGCGGTTCCCAGCCTCAAACTGGCCGCATGATTATCCACATATTCAGGGGGATTTCTCTCCCGAAATTGAGACAGAGCTCAAACGAGAGTTCCCAGAAATTTGGTCGATGAACAGGACGATCGAATATACCAGATTTGGGGAAACCACGCGCCCAGAGCTTAGTTTTGAGTTGAGCTACAGCTCTGCGGAACCCTTGGAGCGATTCCGGGACCGCTTGAAAGCATATTCCACAAGGAAAAGATGCAGCCTTCTGGAAGCTGGCGAAAGACTCTGATTGGGCCAAGTTTTAACTTAGCAGGAAGGCTCCGCGCATTACTATTCCTTCTTCACGAAAACTTCTTCTGCGATTTCCCCCTATACGCCCGTGTCCCGGCCTTGCCCGCCGTTGACCGCCCCCGCGATTTGACGGCGGCATCGGAGGCGGCCTCCACCGCCGACTGCCGGGCCAGCGGGTCGTCGGAGATGGCGAGGTCCACCGCTTCCAGCCGCTTGACCTCGTCGCGCAGGCGGGCGGCCTCCTCGAACTCCAGGTTCTCGGCCGCCTTGCGCATCTCGTCGCGCAGCCCGTTCAGATGCGCCTCGAGGTTGGCGCCGTGCATCGGTTTGCCGATCTGCGCGGTGACGCGGTTCATGTCGACATCGCCCTGGTAGAGGCCGGCCAGAACGTCCTCGACGTTCTTCTTGACCGTCTCCGGGGTAATGCCGTGCTCGAGGTTGTAGGCGATCTGCTTGTCGCGGCGGCGGTTGGTTTCCCCCAGCGCGCGCTCCATCGAGCCGGTGATGCGGTCGGCATACATGATGACGCGGCCCTCGGCATTCCGCGCCGCGCGGCCGATGGTCTGGATCAGCGAGGTCTCCGAGCGCAGGAAGCCCTCCTTGTCGGCGTCGAGGATGGCGACGAGGCCGCATTCCGGAATGTCGAGGCCTTCGCGCAGGAGGTTGATGCCGATCAGCACGTCAAAGGCGCCGAGGCGCAGGTCGCGCAGGATCTCGATCCGCTCCAGCGTGTCGATGTCGGAGTGCATGTAGCGCACCTTGATGCCCTGTTCGTGCAGGTATTCCGTCAGGTCCTCGGCCATGCGTTTGGTGAGCGTGGTGACCAGGGTGCGGAAGCCGTTGGCGGTCACTTTGCGCACCTCGTCCAGGAGATCGTCCACCTGCATCTCGACCGGGCGGATCTCGACCTCCGGGTCCAGAAGGCCGGTGGGGCGGATCACCTGTTCGGCAAAGACGCCGCCGGCCTGCTCCAGCTCCCACGCGGAGGGGGTGGCGGAGACAAACACCGATTGCGGGCGCATGGCGTCCCACTCCTCGAACTTCAGCGGGCGGTTGTCCATGCAGGAGGGCAGGCGGAACCCGTGTTCGGCCAGGGTGAACTTGCGCCTATGGTCGCCCTTGTACATGCCGCCGATCTGCGGGACGGAGACGTGGGATTCATCGGCAAAGACGATGGCGTTGTCGGGGATGAATTCAAACAGGGTGGGGGGCGGCTCGCCCGGCGCGCGTCCCGTGAGGTAGCGCGAGTAATTCTCGATGCCGTTGCAGTGGCCGGTGGCCTCCAGCATCTCGAGGTCGAAATTGCAGCGCTGTTCCAGCCGCTGCGCCTCCAGCAGCTTGCCCTCGCCGGTCAGCTGATCGAGCCGCATCTTCAGCTCCTGCTTGATTGAGATGATGGCCTGGTTCAGCGTCGGTTTCGGCGTCACGTAGTGGGAGTTCGCGTAGACGCGGATCTGCTCGAAGCTGCCGGTGCGCTCGCCGGTGAGGGGGTCGAATTCGGTGATCTGCTCCAGCTCCTCGCCGAAGAAGGAGAGTTTCCAGGCGCGGTCCTCGAGGTGGGCGGGGAAGATTTCCAGCGTGTCGCCGCGGACCCGGAAGGAGCCGCGCTGGAAGGCCTGGTCGTTGCGCTTGTACTGCTGGGCGACCAGGTCGGCCATGATCTGGCGCTGGTCGTACATCTCGCCCGCTTTCAGGTCCTGGGTCATCGCCGAATAGGTCTCGACCGAGCCGATGCCGTAGATGCAGGACACGGACGCGATGATGATCACGTCGTCGCGTTCCAGCAAAGCGCGGGTGGCGGAGTGGCGCATCCGGTCGATCTGCTCGTTGATCTGGCTTTCCTTCTCGATGAAGGTGTCGGAACGCGGAACGTATGCTTCGGGCTGGTAGTAATCGTAGAAGGAGACGAAGTATTCGACCGCGTTGTCCGGGAAGAAGCCCTTGAATTCGCCGTACAATTGCGCGGCGAGGGTCTTGTTCGGGGCGAGGATGATGGCCGGGCGCTGGGTTTCCTCGATCACCTTGGCCATGGTGAAGGTCTTGCCGGTGCCGGTGGCGCCCAGCAAAACCTGGTTGCGCTCGCCCTCCTGTACGCCCGCGGACAGTTCCTTGATCGCAGCGGGCTGGTCGCCAGCCGGATCGAAGGTGGTGTGCATCACGAACCGCTTGCCGCCCTCCAGCTTGGGCAGCTGCTGCGGCGCCCGCTGGGTCATCATCGGCATCGATTTGTCGGAATGGGCATAGGGCATCAGGCGACTCCGTTGGCGGCTGCGCTGATTTTGGTCTGTTTTTGTTCTTGTTCAAGGGGGCAGGCCGCCAATCGGGGAAAAAGCGGTGTTTTTACCGGTTCTGCCGCGGGCGGAGGAGTTTTGCCAGCAGTTCTGCCAGCCGCCGGGCTTCACCCGCGGCGAGACGGCCGCCGATGGCCTGCTGCATGGCGGCGGAATAGACCGTCCAGATGCGCGCCCGCATTGCGGCCCCTTCCGGTGTGAGCACCAGCACCTGGCCGCGGCCGTCGCCGTCGCAGGTCTGGCGCTCCAGATACCCGGCCTTGGCCAGCCGGTCTGCCAGGCGCGAGACGCCGTACTGCGGCAGCAGCAGCCTTTCCCGCAGCTCATAGGGCCGCAGCCCGGCCCCGCCCGCGCGTTCCAGCTCCCACAGCAGGTCGTACCAGTCCAGCCCCGGCAGGCCGGCCTGTTTCAGCGCGGTTTCCACGCTGTCCAGAATGGTCCTGTGGCTGCGTGCCAGCGGCAGCCAGACATCAAAAGGATCGGGGAGGGGAGTCTGCATGGGATGAAATTAGATGCATATGCATTGACATGCAAGCGCGGGCCACCCATCTGAAAAAGATGCAACTGCATCTACAGGAGAGCCCCATGAGCGACTTGCATCTGATCAGCCACCACCTGTGCCCCTATGTGCAGCGCGCGGTGATCGTGCTGAGCGAGAAAGGCATTGCCCACCGCCGCACCTATGTCGATCTGGCGGACAAGCCGGAGTGGTTCCGCACCCTGTCGCCGCTGGGCCGGGTGCCGGTGCTGGAAACCGGCGGCCGGGTGCTGTTCGAAAGCCAGGTGATCGCGGAATACCTGGACGAGACCACGCCCGGTTCGCTGCTCCCTGCCGATCCGCTGGAGCGGGCGCGGCACCGGGCCTGGATCGCATTCGGCTCGGAGACGCTGGCCGCCATCGGCCGGCTCTACAATGCGCCGGACGCGGCTGCCTTTGCCGACGCCGCCACCGCGCTGCGCGGCCGGCTGGAGCGGGTTGCGGCAGAGGTGGAAGGCCCGTTTTTTGCCGGCGGTGCGTTTCACCTGGTGGACGGGGTCTGGGGCACGGTGTTCCGCTATTTCGATACGCTCGACGCCATCGGCGGCTTCGGCCTGATGCCGGAAGATGCGGCGATGACCGCCTGGCGGGCTGCCGTGGCGGCGCGGCCTTCGGTGCGCGAAGCGCCGCCCGCGGGCTATTCTGCCCGGCTGATGGATTTCTTCTGCGCCCGCAGTTCGCATCTGGGGGTGCTGGCCCGGGAGGCTTTCGGCCAGGCGGCCAATCCGCTTTGATCCAGTGCAAAACGCACCTTGCCGCAGGGCCGCATCCGGCGCATAAATGCGCTGGATTGAGATTCAGCGGGAGACAGCCCATGCAAGCGCGGATTTACCGGCCGGCACGCAATGCCATGACCTCGGGCATGGCGAAGACGCGGCGATGGGTTCTGGAATTTGCGCCCGTCAGCGCCCGCGAGGTGGACCCGCTGATGGGCTGGACTTCGTCTTCGGACACGCAAAGCCAGGTGCGCCTGCGGTTCGCCAGCAAGGAGGCGGCGCTGGAGTACGCCAAGGATCACGGCATCGACGCTCTGGTGGTCGAGCCCAAGGAGCGCAAACCCAACATCCGCCCGGGCGGCTACGGCGACAATTTCGCCACCAACCGCCGCGGCCCCTGGACACACTGAGGCTGTAAATCGGGATCAAGTTGCGGCCGGACAGGCCGCAAGATCCGGCCGGCGCATATGGCAAACAGGGGCAAAGCTGTCTCGGAATCGGGATGAGGATACCGCGAGGCCGGGAATTGAGCTGTATGCAGGGCGCCTATCGGGCGCCTTTACTGCATCTGGAGGGTGCCATGAAATTTCTGCTGAACGGCGATGAACCCGGCCGAACGACCATCCTTCTGGCGCATGGGGCTGGTGCTGCGATGGACACGCCTTGGATGGCAACCACCGCTGGAGCGCTGGCGGAGTGCGGCTTTCGAGTTGCCCGCTTCGAGTTCAGCTACATGGCTGCCCGCCGCACCGGCGGCTCGAAACGCCCGCCCGCGAAGGCCGGGACCTATGTGCCCGAATACCTTGCCGCCGTCGACGCCCTTCCCTGCGACGGGCCGCTCCTGATCGGCGGCAAGAGCATGGGCGGCCGTGTCGCCAGTCTCGTTGCTCAGAGCCTTTACGATGCAGGCCGCATCAAGGGGCTGATCTGCCTCGGGTTTCCCTTCCACGCGCCGAACAAGCCCGAGAAGACGCGCTACGATCATCTCACCGGGATCACGTGCCCCACGCTCATCTGCCAGGGCACCCGGGACCAGTTTGGATCACGCGAGGAGGTCGAGGGTTATCCCCTCTCGCCCGCGGTCGATCTGTTCTGGCTGGAGGACGGCGACCATGATCTGAAGCCGCGCAAGCGCCTTACGGGCAGGAGTCTTGACGGCCACCTCGCGACAGTGGCGGAGCGGACCTGCTCCTGGACCGCAGCGCAGGGCTGAGCGCCGGCAGCAAGACGCCGGTCGCCGGGCGGTGCATATTTGCAGCATCGGTTTGGCATGCGGGGCGGGGCTTTGGACTGTATCTGAGCTTGCGTCTCTTCCAGATTTTCCTGGCGTCACTGCTGTACCGGTTGGCTGGACATCTGTGTTGATGGCATGTGGATGTGCACTGAGAGTTGCAAGGGAAAGCCTGGCGCCCTCGCGGAACGCCGTAACAGGTGGGCAGAGCACTAGCTTGGAGCGCATTGGAAGGCCGGGAAAACAGGGGCCGGCCGGCACATGGCCGACGGCAGCATCCAAGTCTTGCAGCTGTCGGCAGGCCGGCGGCGGCCTTTGCGTCAAATCTCGAATTCGCTCAGGTGTTCGGGATTGAACTCAGACATTTCAATGAGTGCTTTGACATCGTTCAGACGCACGTGATCCTTCGCAACCGAAATGAGACCGGCATCGCGAAGGGATTTCAACGACCGGTTGGTATGCACCAGGCTCATGCCAAGCGTATCCGCCAGGTCTTGCTGGGTCATGGGGATCTCGAGCCAGTTCCCGTTTTCGTCCTGGATCAAGGCAAACCGGTGCCAGAGTTCGAGGAACAGATGCGCGAGCCTCTGCCGGGCCGACAATCTGCCCAGCCGTATCGCCTGATCGCCAAGAATTGCGAACTCCCGCGCAGTGCACCAGCTCAACCCGGCGGCGATGATGGGAAACTTCTGGGAGATCTCTATGACACGACGGGGATCGACAGCGGCAAGCTTCAGCGGTGTCAGCGCTGATGCACTGTATGTCGCCGTCGCCCGGAAATTCACATGCAATCCCAGAATGTCGCCGGGAAGTGCGTAGCTGAGGATCTGGCGGCGGCCGTTCGACAGCAAGCCGTACCGTATTGCCCAGCCTTCAATGACAATGAACGTTGTCCGCAGGTCGTTGCCTTCCACAATGAAGTCCCGGCCTCGATCGGCGTCTAACGTGTTGTTCTGCAGCCCTTCTAGAAATTCAATCTCCTCCTCGGAGAGCAAGCAAAGCGCACCAAGTTTGCGGACGAGCGGGCTGGAGGAGGCTGCCGGCTTCAGGTCTGTCGCTATCCCGGTCTGCATTCGGCCGCTTTCCTCAATATTCGCAGACACGGGGCCTGAGTTTAACCTATGTTATACCATTTTCCGTATCGGCGCCGCTTAATCTTGCTGTCGGGCGCGGGATTGAAAAGAGCCAGGTTCCAACGGCTGACCGCAAGCTCCGGCCGGGCGCGGGTGCGGGGCTGGTACAACTGTTTGGCTAGTGGCCTGCTATGGGTGAGGGCGGCGCGGTTGAAGCCGGGCACTGCATTTCTTTCCGCAGGGGGGATATGCGCGACGATATTGCACCAGCTGCGATCGAAGAGCTGCCGATCCTGATGACCGCACCGGGTTGCTTCGCCATTTTCGGGTGTGCGACGTTCGTCGTAACCAACTTGGCCGCGGACTTCGTGGTCGCTGAACATGACCGGATGGCCGGCACGATCTGCGATCTTGCTGCCGGGCGCTTTGCGTTCTGGTGGATATTGGTATTTACGCGTTCTGCACAGCACTGGTTGCCATCGCGTTGCTGGCCGCTCGCCTCCATATGGGCGGAAACAGGTGGGGCGGTGGTGTAGCCGGGCAGGCTTTTCTGTGCCTGATCGTCTGTCTGGTCGGCGCGCGCAATGAAAATGCGCCACCAGCTAAGACGTCGTGGATTCAGGTCTGTTGGGCAGTCTTGACAGGGGGGGCGCATGAAAACCGCCCGAACGTGCAGGCTTAAGGATCATCGGCACAAAAATAGGAAGTGGCGCCCACGGGAGGACTCGAACCCCCAACAGCCCGATTAGAAGTCGGATATTCTATCCAGTTGAATTACGTGGGCGCACTTCTGCGGTTTTGGACGAAGCCTGCAGCCATGTCAACTTGGTAGGCGAACAGCGCAGCTGCTATCCAATCAGCCCTTGTGCAACGGATCCTTACAGGCACGCAAATGCGGGGCAGAGGGCGGTTCCTGCGCTATCCGGCTGAGCCCGCGGGCCGTGCGGCGCCAGGCATGGCCCCTGGCGGGGATCAGTCCGCGGGACGCAGATCCAGGTGCATAAAGATGGACCAGGGGTCCTCGGCATAATCCGCAAACGGCGGGCATTCCGCGAACCCAAAGGATTCGTACAGCTTGCGCGAGGGCAGGAAATCATCCGTGGAGCCGGTCTCCAGATAAATACCGGCAGCATGCGCGCTGCGGGCCAGCCCCAGCAGGAATTCCAGCATGGCGCGTCCCGCTCCGCTGCCGCGGGCCTCGGCCGCGGTATGCATCGATTTCAGTTCGCACGTTCCATCACCCAGGGTTTTCAGCGCGCCCATCGCAATGGCTGTGCCGCCCTGGCGCAGCAGGAAGAATTGCACATCCGGCCCCTCCAGCCCGCTGCTGTCCAGCGCATGGCAGCTGTCCTTTGGCGACTGCGCCGCCATCTGCGAAAGATGCCGCCGGATCAGCGCGGCAGCCTCCGGTCCGGCCGGGCTTGCGGGGCTGATCTCGAAGTCAGGCACAGGTCCGAAAGGCTTGTCCGGGTTCAGGCGGCTGTCAAAATTTGTCATCGGGCATCAACATGTTGCGAGGCGCATCCAGGTGCGAACGGCGCGGCATTGCACCAGTTCTGCCCGGAAGCTAACGCGCAGTTGACAGTGTGAAAAGAAAAAAGGGCGGTCGGCTGCCTGGTGACCCTCCGTGCTGGAAGCCGCCGCCGAAACGGTTTCATTTGCCTCGCCCTGGTCCGGAATCCTGTTTTGCAGGTTTCATGCTGCCCTTGGCCGCGTATTTCTTGCGGACCGCCCGCAGCACTTCGCCTAGGAAGCCTCGGGTTGAGGACGTGGAAAGCCTGCGCCGGATGGGGTTCTGCCTGGGTCTGCCCGAGCACGGGGCAGGGACGACGCCTGCCGCAGAGGCGGCTTGCCGGGAGCGGCTGCGGGAGCGCTTTGGGTGCCCGGGTCCCGAACGCCCGCGTCCGGCCGCCAGAGTATCGACCGGTTTGCCCGGTATGGCGTTCATCGAAGGCCAGCACATGGGGTTTCTTCACCCGTGACGAGGTGCCGGTAAGGTTTGCCGGCAGATGCGTCCGGCGCCCTTCACCGTGCCCGCATCATAAGTGCCCGGGCTGCCGAGACAGCCCGGATGGCGGCGTTCGATTCCGCCCAGTGATCCCTTCTTGCGCTGGAGCTCCCAGGGCGCAGGCTTCGGCGCCGGCGCAGGGGGCGATGGCCAGTTCGATCACAAGCTTCTGATCAGGTCGTCCAGTTCCTGCTCCAGTGCGGCGCGCGCCTTGCCATAGCGGGCCTGCAGCAGGCCGAGCAATTCCTCGCGGTTCCCGCGTGCCTTTTCCAGTTCGTCGTTGGTCAGCTTGGCGTAAGTCTGCTGCAAGCGGCCTTTGACGATGCTCCAGTTGCCTTCGATTTGATCCCAGTTCATGGCGGTCTCCTTTCGGGTTGCTGCCGGGCCACAACGTGCAGGCGTCTGCAAAGTTCCTTGCCGAAGCCGCGCGATGGCAGGGAACAAAACGAATGCGGCGGGTGTTGGGAGCAGAACGGTATTGAAAACAGGGGAGCGATGCGGTGCCAGGTGCCTCCAGCACAGGCAGGCAAGAAATGCGGGCCGCATTTGAGGCGCAAGCCTGCCCGCCTTGCTGCAGTGCTGCGCCTTGCGGCCGGGCTGCTGCGTGCCGAAACCGCCTTGATCCGCGCTGAACTCGCCCGCACCCTGTCGCGCGCCCGTGCCGGGCTGGAACAGCCACTGCGGGGGCTGAGGGAAAGCCTGCCGCTCTCCAAAGCCGTTGCAGCAGCCAAGGATGCAGGGCAAGGTGCTGCGGGTTGCGCATTGGGTCTGGCACGTGGCAATCCTGCCGTTCCGGCTGTGGCGGGCGCCGGTCTGGCGATGCTGGCCGCAGCTGACCGCAGGGGCGGCCGGAAGCATGACCCGCGCGGCGGTGCAGGACCTTAGGGCTTAGGAACATGTGGCAAACAATTACCGCCAGGAGCTCGGTCCGGGTGATGGTTCTGATGATCACCCTGATCCTGCTGGGCGCAGCCTTGTACTTTGCCAAGCCGGTTCTGGCGCCGGCTGTATTTGCGCTTGTGATCGGGGTGGTGGTTTCGCCGCTTGCGGACCGGTTGGAGCGGTTCCGGATCAGCCGGGTTGCCGTGGCCGGCAGCCTGCTGGTGCTGTCCACCGCGCTTCTTGCCATATTGATCCTGTCGCTTGATCCGCTGCTGACGGCGCTGGCCAGCAAAATCCCCCAGATCAAATATGAGATCCGCGGCTGGCTCGAGATGCTGTCCGGGCTGCTGCGCGGCATTGAAAGCATCAGCAGCGAACTTGAGGCAACAATGGGCGGCAGCGCCGATGAAGAGGCGGGCAGCAGCCTGCCGACGCTGATGGATGCGCTTTGGCTGGCGCCGAACTTCGGCGCCCAGATGTTCGTCTTTGCGGGCACGTTGTTCTTTTTCGTTTTGACCCGGAACGACCTGTACCGGCAAGCGGGCAGCCATGCTGCCCGGTTCTATCGTGCCGAGCGGGCAGTGGCGCGCTATTTTGCAGCGGTCACGATCGTCAACGGCGGGCTGGGCGTGCTCACCGCTGCCGGGCTGGCCGTGATCGGTTTGCCGGGGGCTTGGATCTGGGGGCTGGCGGCCGCCGCCTTGAATTTCATTCTGTATCTGGGCCCGCTGATTATGCTGGCCGGGCTGACAGTGGCCGGACTGACCCAGATTGGCGGTGCGGGGGCGCTGCTGCCGCCCTTGCTGTTTCTGGGGCTGAACCTGGCCGAAGCGCAATTCGTTACACCTGCCTTTGTCGGCCGCCAGCTGCATCTCAATCCGCTGGTCGTCTTCTGGGCTATTGTTCTGGGGTTGTGGATCTGGGGTCCGGTGGGCGCCATTGTCGCACTGCCGGTGCTGCTGTGGTGCGGCCGGATGCTGGTGCCGCCGCCGCAGACAGCAGGACCCGGCACCCCGGACACCCGCGGGACCGAATAGGCAGCCTGCGGCAAACGCGGGCTGCAGCCCTGGTGTCTTCCGGCAGTTCCGTCTTGCTCCGTGGTTGTCGCTGCGGGGCTGACCCGCCGCCTTTCAGATGCCCGCCCTTGGCCTGCTGGCGGCCGTCAGAACGGCTGCCGGCCGGACATCGCCGCGTGCCCGCAGGCCGGGGTGGGCGGGTTTCTGCCTGTGCAGACCGCGCCTGCCGGTTCGCTGCAAAAAGTTCTGCAGCAAGGGAACCATGCCGGTCTTGCGCGAGTTGAATGGCTGTAACTCAAGCGCGCTGATGAGTGAAACAATATGGAGATCAAACCGATGAAACATCTTTTGCTTTCGACTTCGCTGATTGCCGCCGCCGCCATGCCTGCTTTTGCCGGCACAGAGGCGGACCTTTCGGGCAGCGCCGAGGCCGGCGTCCAGCTGGAAACCCCTGCGGCCGAAGCCTCCGGCGAAGCCAGCGCAATGGGAGAAGCCAAGGCTGAAACCGCACCGCTGCAGCCGGAAACCGAAGAACTGATGGATGATGCGGCAAATGCTGCGGACAGCATTTCGGATGCGATCGATCCTGACGCGGACGCACCGGTGATGGAGCCGCTGGGAGAAGTGGAGCTGACTGCAGATGCCCTCACCGGCGCCCGGACCTATGATGCCAATGACGAGCACATTGGCGAGGTGTCGCAGGTGATTGTGAACACCAGCGGCGGTGTTGAAGCGGTGATCATTGACGTGGGCGGCTTTCTCGGCATCGGTGAAAAGCCGGTTGAGCTGAGCATGGGGGATCTCGATGTCCGGAAGCTGGAAGGCGATATCCGGGTGACCACCCACCTGACCCGCGAGCAGATGGAAGCGCTGCCTGACTATCAGCCGGGATAACTGATCCCGAATTCAAAGGGGCCGGCGGGCCCCTTTGACTGCCGCCTGTTCCGTCCTGCTGCCGGTTTCCTGCCTCGTACCGGCACCCGGGGCGAACACCACTGCCAAGGCGGCCCTTCAGGGCCGGGTTCCGGGTAGGAGCCCGGCCTTTTTGGCAATCCGGGGCAGAAGACTGAAATCGGATCGGCCCTGCTGCCTGCGCCGCACCGGCACCGCCAAGCCTGCACAGGGCCGGCCGGAGGGTCTGCCCGCTGCGAGCGGGCATAGCCCCGGCGTGCAAGTTCCGGAAATCACGCCCGGCGGTTTGCGGGAAATCGGCCGGAAACCGCCGGGTATTCATTTTGCCAATAAAATCAGGAACTTTTTGGAAGGGGCGCGCGTTCTCCTGATACATCCCCGCGAGGGGCAGAAATGGAAAGGAGCATTGCAAATGACTCATTTGATCCGCACCACCGCCCTGGTCGCCGCCATGGCCACAGCAGCTGCGGCCGGCCCCATGGTTTCCGAAATCGACGTGACGGCAGACTTGAGCGCAATCGAGAATTTCAAGGCGGCTGAAGTCTGGACCAGCCTGGAAGCCGACCTGGAAACTGCCTTGGCCGAACGTCTGGTTGGCCAGATCGCTGATGAAAACGCCGAAGAAACCGCGGAAATCCATGTCGAGATCGATTCCGTCGCGCTGGCCAGCAACTTCGAACAGGCGCTGGGCGTCGGTGAATGGATGCTGAAAGGCGATGTGGACATCAACATGCCCGACGCCTCCAAGGATATGCGCTATGACCTCACGGTCTCGGCGGATCAGGTCAATGCTTATTACCCCGCAGGCACCGACCCGGCCATGGTGAGCGTCGACAGCGAAATCTTCTACAACGCCATCATCGAGGCCTTTGCGGGCAATGTTGCCTCGAAACTGAAATAAGGAGAGTGATATGCGTATCATGATCGCATTTCTGGCGCTGGCTGGGCTGGCGGCCTGTGAAACCGCCGAAGGCTTCGGCAGGGACGTGTCGAAACTTGGCGGCGAAATCACCGAAGAGTCCCAGGAAGCGCAGTAATTGCGCCAGGATTCCCGGTTGTCCCCTTGGCCCGGCGGTTACGCACCGCCGGGCCTTTCCGCGTCGGCTGCGCGGAACCTTCAGGCGCCTGATGCGCTGGTCCCGCGGAAACGGGAATGGCCCTGCCGCGGCCGGAAGGCCGCACCGGAAGGAAACCGGAATCGCCTGATGCGCGCGGCGGGGGGCTTCCCGGCAGAATGGGAGTTCATCCATTATTGAATTTGCAGGTATCGGCGGTTTTATTCTATTGATTACCGCTGTTTGGGCGATTGTCTCCATCGTCGGTTCGTCCGCCGGCAACGGCACCAAGGCCCTGTGGGTGGTGCTTGTTCTTCTGCTGCCGGTGATAGGCTTTATTTGCTGGTTTCTGTTTGGCCCCAAGTCCTCCCGGCGCGCGGTCTGACGGAGCAGAGCGGCGCTGTGCCGAAGGCACCCGGAACCGGTCTCCGGGTGTCTTTTGGTGCGCGGATCACCAGGCCGGCGCCGCCATCCATGCACGCCGGTCCGCCGCCGGAGGGTCACACAATGTCTTCGGTTGCCCCGGGAAGGGGCTGCTGCAGATCTGCCATTCTGTCCGGGTCATGCGGCACCAGCAGCCCGCGGCGGGTTTCGGGGCGGCGCACCTGATTGCGGCGGATTTCCCGCTGCCACCAGGCTGCAGCACCGGCGGGGTCCAGTGCCTCTGCGGGCAGATCCTGCTGCCACCAATGCCGCGCCAGCGCCCGCCACAGTGTTTCGATCCGGTCCCGCCGGGTGATCCGCAAGGCCGCTTCGGTATCCCAGCGCAGCGACCGCCCGTTCAGGTTGGCGGAGCCAACCATGGCAAAATCCCGGTCGGCAATCAGGGCCTTGCTGTGCAGGTAGACCATCGGCGAACCTGCCAGCACTGAAGGTGAGACGCGGGCTGCCATGCGGGGCTGGACCGGGCTGGCAATGCAGGCGCGCTGCCCGAAGGCGCCGGTCACCTGCTTCAGCGCCTCAGCCTGCAGCGCCATGCCGTAACGCGCATCCAGTTCGCGGCTGCCGTCAAAGGCAACATCCTCGGGCAATGCAGGCAGGATCAGGATCAGGGACAGGTCCGGATTGCGGCGGGCAGCGGCGGACAGCCCGCGGGCGATGGCGCTGGAGCGCAGGAACTGGGTTTCCAGATAGATCAGATGCCGCGCCTGCCCGAAGGCTGCCAGGTGATCCTCCTCGATCTCCTTCAGCGTCGTCCGGGGCGACAATGCCCAGAACCCGGCCCGGCGCGGTGCCGACATCGTGCGGCGGATATGCTTGCCCTCGGGCGGCTGTTTGCGCAGCGCAATTTCATCCTGGAACCGCTCCAGATGGCCTGCGGCTTCCTTCGCTTCGGGGCCGCGCAGAAGCAATTGCACATCGGCCCAGGTCTCATGCGCGGGCTGGTCATGCGCCGGCGTGTCGTAGCGGCGGCTGTTCTGGTCCAGCCCGCCGATGTACAGAACCTCACGGTCGATCACGGCGATCTTCTGGTGGTGGGAGACCGGGCAGAGCTGCGGCAGCCCTTTCCGTCTGGCCGCAGCGGGCCGCAGGCGCCTTGGCAGGGCCCGCAGTTTGCGCAGCACGAAGGGAGAGAACGCAAGCCTCGGCAAAAACCCGGCCCGTGCCGGATGCAGCGCGGCGGTGACCGACAGGCGGTCAGCCGCGCCGGGGGCAAGCCTTGCCCTGATTTCCTGCGCCTGGGCGAGCGTCTTTTGCGCAGCAGCATGGAGCGGCGCAGCCATGACAGGATCAAAGTCGCTCACCACCAGCCGGACCCGGACCCCGCGCTGCAGCGCATCGGCAATCAGATCGGCCCAGGTTGTTCCCGCCTCCTGCGCCTCCGGGCTGAGCAAGGCAGTGGCGAAATCGAACAGGCGGAAACTGGCCGTGATCTCGTGCTTGGCGGCCAGCACCGCACGCTCGAAGGCAGGCCAGGCCTGTTCGGCGGTGATCAGTACCGAAAAGTCGCTGCAGCTTTGGTCAGGTGGCGGTTTCTGCGGCATGGTGCTCCTGACCCTGTGAGGCTGCCGCAGGCGGTTCCGCCCCGGCAACGGCGGGGAAGCTCAGCCGGTAGCAAAAGCTGTCGCTGGTCTCATGCGTTTCGGCCTGGCCGTCAAGCTGGGTGGCAAATGCCGTCATCAGCCGGGTGCCAATGCCTGTGCCGGCAAGGACCTCCTCCGGACCCAGCAACGGCTGGCCCTTGGTATTGGTGATCTCCAGCTCCAGCCAGTTTTCCGCCGTTTCCCGCAGGCAGATCCGGATCTCCGGCCGCCCGCCATCGGGCACGCCGACATATTTGACCGCATTGGTCATCGCCTCCGAGACCAGCATCGAAAGGATCACCCCTTGATCCTGGCTGAGCGGCACCTGCACGAGGTCCGTACCGATCACCACGTCCTGGCCGGTGCCGGCACTCATCGTAGCGATCTCGGCGGTCAGCTCCTCCAGGAGCTGCCGGCTGTCCACTGTGGTCACATCGGGGTTGGTGTTCAGGTTGCGGTGAATGGTGGCCAGGCCGCGCACCCGCCGCTGCAGCTGGGCCAGCATCCGCCGGGCTTCGGGGGTTTGCGCGCCGCGGCCCTGCATGTTCATGATGGACGCAATCAGCTGCAGGTTGTTCTTGACCCGGTGATGGACCTCGCGCAGCAGGATGGTCTTTTCCTCGAGGTCCAGCTCGCGCCGCCGCTCCGCTTCGCTGAGGATCGCCACCATCCGGTTGAAGGACTGCTGTGCCTCCTCGAATTCCCGCGGCGGATTGGTCAGCTCCAGCTTCGGGGCCTCGCGTTCCCCCAGCGCATAGCGGCGCATGGCCGAGCGCAGCGCGCTGAGGTGGCGGATCACCATCTGCTGCAGGCCGAAAATGGCGACAGAAATCCCCGCGAGCCACATCAGGCCGGGAAATGCCAGCGTTAGCCAGGAGGTCGGGCTGGCCGTCATTGATATTGCATTTCCCACTGGCCAGCTGCCAACGACTGCAACCTGGCCCGGGAGAATTTCACTCACTGCGAAAAAACGCTCGTGGCCCGAGCGCGCGTCTTCGAAGAATGTTTCCCCCATATGGTTCACCAGCTCCCTCCGGGGCACCGATACCGGCAGCGACAGGGGGGCCTGCTGTTCCGGCACGCTTGCAGAGAGGATTTCCCCCTGCGCGTCCACGGTGACAAACTGAATGCCCTGCTCGGCCCAATTGGTGCCGGACAGGGTGGTGGTGACCTTGTGCGGGATTGCAAGAGACACGTAGCCCAGCAGAATCCCATCGCGCTGCACCGGGCTGGTGGCCAGCAGAAGCGTGCTGCCTTCGCCCAGAAGGTCGCGGCCCAGGGCAAAGGACAATTGGGACGCTTGCCGGGCCTTCAGATACATCCATCTGCCGGACACGTCCCGCGGCCGGCCGTCTGATGCGCAGTCCATTTTGCCAGCCGGTGTTGTGAAGGCCGCAAAGGTAAACGGGTTCTGGCCGTCGGTGAAGGCTTTGAGCAGTTTAAAGCAGCCGCGCTCGTCATCCAGTACGGGCAGAATGGCCGCGGCCAGGCCTTCGGTGGCACCGCCCGCCCGCTGCAGCAGTTCCCGTTCCCTGGCCGCGGCCCGTTCGGTGCGGTCCAGCAGGGATGCATGCGACAGCCGGGTGGCTTCCTCCACCACCGCGTTGGTCTGGTACAGCGCGATCAGCCCCAGCGGCAGCAGCGCGATGGTCATCAGCGCTGCCAGGCGTATCAGCAGACTGCCGGCCTGCAGCCGCGGAAATGCGATCATGCGGCGCTTTGCTGGGCGACAATCCCAGCGGTGACGCTGTCGGTCAGCTCCATCCGGCTGTCGTCGCCCAACTCCATCAGCTCGGCCAGGCGGGCACGGGCCCGGTTCACCCGGCTTTTGATGGTGCCGGTTTTCACGCCGCACATCTCTGCCGCTTCCTCGTAGGAAAAACCGCTTGCGCCGACCAGGACAAGGGCTTCGCGCTGTTCGTCGTTCAGCTGCGCAAAGGCGGTGTTGAAATCGCGCATGTGGAGCCGGCCGTCGTGATCGGGCTTTTGCGCCAAGGCGCCGGACAGCGCCCCATCAGTGTCTTCGACCTCGCGTCTGCGCTTGCGGCGCAGCGAGTAATAGGTGTTGCGCAGAATGGTGAACAGCCAGGCCCGCATGTTCGAGCCGGGATTGAACTTATCGATATTGGTCCAAGCCTTGACCAGCGTGTCCTGCACCAGGTCGTCGGCGGTGGCACTGTTGCGGGCGAGGCTGATGGCAAAGGCGCGCAGGGCGCCCAAGTGATTGACCAGCTCGTCTCTCGGATCGGGCAAGGCATCAGTCATCGGAGCGGGCCTCCTCAGCATGTTTGGGAGCGGAGGCGCGATCAGCGGCCTCTTTTTCCTTCAGCTGCTTCAGCAGATCGGTGAACCGGTCCGGCACCGGCTCGCTCGCGATCTGTTCGAAGGCCCGCTTCAGGTTTTCGTCTATGTGACGGTCGGCCTGTTCATTGCGCGGCCGGGCGCTTTGTGGCTGTGTCATGCAATCCATCAGTTTTTTGCGCGATTTCTGGAACCAAACGCACGGCAGCGCGTATAGTTCCATGTATATTGCAAAAAAGGGACGTCGCAAAATGACCGCTCAATCGGGAGAACTGATCGCCAGCCAGATTGGTGCAAACCTGCCCCATCTGCGCCGCTACGCACGGGCGCTGACCGGCA
Organism: Leisingera thetidis; assembly: GCF_025857195.1. Taxonomy (NCBI): domain Bacteria; kingdom Pseudomonadati; phylum Pseudomonadota; class Alphaproteobacteria; order Rhodobacterales; family Roseobacteraceae; genus Leisingera; species Leisingera thetidis. Next base: position 644,689 of record NZ_CP109787.1, read on the forward strand.
GCCAGAGCAGCGGCGATAAATATGCGCTGGCCTCGCTGGAGGCTATTCTGGCGGGGGAGGCCGACTATGACAGCGGGTTGCCGGCCAAAGTGGCATTGTTCCGCGTCTTTCATGCGATCTGGTCCTCTTCCGGCGCTCCCTCGGGGGAGACGGAAGAGGATACAGGCCTGGCTGCCAAGGCGCAGGAGCACTTGCGCCGCCTCACGCCGAACACCCGCGAGGCACTGCTGCTGCACACCATCGAAGAATTCAGCGCGGCCGACACCGGCACCATCATGGGGGTGAGCGCAAGCGAAGCCTCCGAGCTGATTTCGATCGCTTACGAGGAGATGTCGCGCGCCACGTCCGGCAGGGTCATGATCATCGAAGACGAGGCGGTCATTGCCTTGGATCTCGAGGCTATCGTGACCGGGATGGGCCACAGTGTGACCGGCATCGCCCGCACCGAAGCCGGCGCGATGGATCTGGCCGCCAAGGCGCCTGCGGATCTGATCCTGTCGGACATCCAGCTGGCGGATAATTCCAGCGGCATCGATGCGGTGAACGGCATTCTGGCCAAGCACGGAGAGCGCCCGGTGATCTTCATCACCGCTTTCCCCGAACGCCTGCTGACCGGCGAAGGGCCGGAGCCGGCATTCCTGATCTCGAAACCCTACACCGAAGAGCAAGTGCGCTCAGCCGTCAGCCAGGCGATGTTCTTCTCCTCGACGGAAACGCTGAAAGCCTGACAGCCGGCCTGGCCGGCATGAATGGCAGAACCCGGGCCGCAGCTGCGGTCCGGGTCTTTTCGGGCGGTATCAACCGGCAGCAGCCGGATGGGGCTTGGTGCTTTCCTGCAGGCGGAGGGGACGGGATCCGGAAGGCACCAAGCCGGGCGGCCTCAGGACTTGGCCAAGGCGCGCAGCATCCAGGCGGCCTGCTCATGGAAGGCCGAGCGTGCCGTTGCCATATCCTCGGTCACGATATCGCGGCGCGCGCCGGCCAGTTCCGCAAGGGCGTGCAGGCGGAGAGCGATCCGCTCGTGGCTGCCGGCAAGATCCTGAGCCATGCCGCCCGCGGTCAGCTCGCCGCTGGCATCCTGGATCTTCGAACGGTTCAGAATTTCGTCCATCCGCGACGGCGCCAGATGCCCCAGCGCCCGGATGCGTTCGGCCAGCGTGTCGGCGGCGGTGAACATGTTTTCGTACTGCTCTTCTGTCAGCTTGTGCATCGAGTAGAAGGCCGGACCTTCCACATTCCAGTGGTAAGCGTGTGTCTTGAAAACCAGACGGTAAGTGTCCGCCAGCACATCCGCCAAGCCTCCGGCGATTGCGCTGGTGTCACGGACTCCGGTTTTCACATTGTCAGGGCTGGGAACGGCGGTAAGCGGTCCAGTCATGGGAAACTCCTTGGCTTTTCTGCGGTTGAAGATTGGGGGAAACGCCGGACCGGCAGGGAAGTGCAATCCGGCTATCAGGCTTGTTTGCTGGCGGCGGCCGGAAGCGCCGCCGCCAGCCCCGGCCGTCAGCGCGAGGCGCCGCGCACTGCGCGCAGGATGAGCGCTACGGCGAACAGCACCAGGAAAATAACAAACAGGATCTGTGCGATCCCGGCGGAGGCCGAAGCGATGCCGCCGAATCCGAAGATGCCGGCAACGATGGCAACGACCAGGAAGGTGAGGGCCCAATAGAGCATGCCATGTCCTTTCGGTTGCGAGTTGTACAGATCCAACCCTCAAGCCCGGAAAAAGTTCCGGAGCAGTTGTCCGGAATGCCGGACGGGTCTTTTCCGTGCCCTCGCCTGAAAGACCGTGGCGTGGAACCTTTGGCGGCGCCGGGTTGTTGAGCCGTGGAAAGGAGAAATCAAATGGCAGAGACCCAGACAAAGAAAAACGTCCAGGAAAATGCAGCCAAAGCGGGTGATCGGGCGGAAGGCGCCGCCGCAGCGCTGAACGATGCGGCCCAGATGACCGCGGAAAAAATTGCAGAAGCGGGCACACAGGTCCGCGTTGCCGCGGCAGCCCGCGCACAGGACGCGGTTCAGTCGTTGGATGGCCTCGCAACTGACAGCCGCCGCTTTGTGCAGAAGAACCCGGGGCTGTCTTTGGCCGCCGCACTGGGGGTGGGCATGCTGATCGGATTGGCGGTCAGGCATCGCAGCTAGCGGCAGCGCCCATCTTGTGATCCGCTAGCCGGCGCAAGCTGCCCGGAACAACCGGTTGGGCGCCAGGCAGCTTTGGCTGCAGCAGAGGCGCAGTGGCTGGTGTTTGGTCAGCCTCATGCCGTGCGGCAGGCCTTTGCGGCCTGCCGCTGCCGGTGTCAGAACCTCAGGGACAGGCAGGACATGCCGCCGTCCAGCTTGGCGCAATCGGTGTTGTCGATCTCGACGATCTCGTAGCCTGCCTTGTCCAGCATCTCCGCCGTGCGCGGGAAGCCTGCGGCCATCAGCACCAGATTGTTGAAGCGGATGGCATTGGCGGCGGCTTCCTCGCCCTCGGCCACATGCAGCACCCGGTAGCCTGTGAAGCAGCCGGAGGCGTCCAGCCGCTTGGTGGAGAGGATCGTCTCGGCGTCCATCAGCGAGCAGTCGGTCTTGAAGTGCAGCACACCCTCGGGGGTGAAGACCTCGCGCAGGGCGTGGCCCCACTCCGCCGCGATCTCTGCCAGTTCGGCAACGCCGGCAGCATCGGTGCGGTCGGAGCGGCCGACCAGGATTTCCTTGCCGGTCACCAGGATGTCGCCGCCCTCGATGTGGCCGGGACCGGTGATTTCCCGGACATCATCGCAGCAGGCCCGCAGGGCGGGGGCCATTTCCGCCACCTCGCCCAGACGCGAGGGTGCGCCGGGGCGCATCAGGATCGCGCCCTGGGGCAGGCACAGGGCGGTGTCCTCGACGAACTGGGCGTCGGGGTAGGCTTCCAGCGGGTCCAGTTCGATCACCTCGGCGCCGGTGCTGCGCAGGGCAGTGACATAGGCCGCATGGGCGGCGAGCATGCCGTCAAGATCCGGGTTGCCGATGTCCTCGGCCCGCAGTCCTTGCGCGATGGAGGAGGCCGGGCGGCGGGTGATGGCGCGGGTGAATTCGAATGTGGGGTTTCGCATGGGGTTACTCCTGGCCCGGCACAGGTCCGGTGATTTCGATTTCGACGATGGAGGGCGCGCCGCTGCGGCTGGCTGCGCGGAGGGCTTCGGCAACCGCCTGCGGCTCCATCGGGACGCGGGTGAAGGGGATGCCGAAGGACCGGGCGGTGGCGGCAAAGTCCGGCGGGGTGGGATCGCAGCCGACCACCTTGACGTCCACGGCCTCCATCGAAGTGGCGATCTCGCCATAGCCGCGGTTGTTCCAGATCACGAAGGTGACGGGCAGGTTTTCGTCCGCGGCGGCCATGATCTCGGGCAGGGAGAACTGGGCGCCGCCGTCGCCGGCGATGCAGATCACCGGGGTGCCAGGCGCTGCGATGGCGGCACCGATGGCGGCGGGGATGCCATAGCCGAGCGCGCCGTATCCGGTGGCGGCGTTGAACCAGCCGCCGGGGCGGTCGTGGTCATAGTAGAGATTGCCGGCGTAGATCGGCTGGGTGGAATCGCCCGCAAACAGCGCGTTCGGCACTGCCGCGCGCATGGCGTTCAGCACCTCGACCTGGGCGCGGTATTCCGGGCCGATCTCTTCAAAGGCGGCGGCGCGGGCCTGTCCGGCACGCCGGGCGCCTTGGCCTTGGTTTGACGTGCCGGGCAGGGCGGCCAGCAGCGCCGGGATGGCCTCGCTGGTGCGGCCCTGGATGGCGAGCGCCGCTTGGCGGCGGGCCAGCTGCTGGGGGCAGATGTCCACCCGGATCAGCCCGGCCATGGCCGCCGCGGATCCGGTGGCATACATATCATAATCTGTCGGGCCCAGTTCGGTTCCCAGCGCCAGAACGCAGTCGGCGTCTTCGATCAGGCCGCGGACGGCCTGCAGGCTCGGGCTGGCCGGGACGGTCAGCGGGTGGCCGTGCATCAGGCCGCGGGCGTTGACGGTCTGCACCACCGGGGCGTCGAGGCGTTCGGCCAGGGCCTGGAGCTCTGCATCTGCGGTTCTGGCGCCGCCGCCCGCCAGAATTACCACCTTGGCCGCTGCGGAGAGCCGGGCTGCGGCCTGGGTGATCTGAACCGGATCAAGCGGCGGCTGGGCGGGCGCGGGGCAAGCCGGGCCGTCCTGCGCGGCGGTGCCGGCCACGTCCAGCGGGATCTGGATGTGGGCGGGGCCGGGGCGGCCTGCGGTGAAGGGGGCAAAGGCGCGGTCCAGCGCTGCCTCCAGGTGTTCGGGCTGTGAGACGTGTTCGGAGACCAGCGCCACCGTCTTTGCCAGCGTGTGCTGGTCGGGCAGCTCGTGCAGGTGGCCGTGGCCCTTGCCCAGTGTGGGGCTGGCATTGACGCCGGAGACCACCAGCATCGGCACCGAATCCGCCCGCGCCTGGGCCATCGGGGTCAGCGTGTTGGTGAGGCCGGGGCCGGTGATGACAAAGGCCACGCCGGGCTGGCCGGAGACCCGTGCATAGCCGTCGGCCATGAAGCCCGCGCCCTGTTCGTGGCGCGGGGTGACGTGGCGGATGCCGGAGGCGGCCAGGCCGCGGTAGAGTTCGACCGTGTGGACGCCGGGAATGCCGAATACGCAGGTGACACCGCGCGCCTTCAGCCCGGCGACCAGGGCCTCGCCAACTGTTGCCTTGGTCATGCAACGCTCCTTGTCTTGCGGTTTGCGTGGGCCGCGATCCGGTCAATCGCCGCGGCAAAGCTCTGGTCGTCGATGGTCAGCGCCACCCGCACCCAGTCCTTGAGGCTGTCGCCAAAGGCTGAGCCGGGCATCACCGCGGCACCGTGCTCCAGCAGGTCCCAGGCATAGGCATCGCCATCCATCCCGGTTGCGGAAACGTCGATCAGGGCGAACATGCCGGCCTCGGGGCGGTGGACGCGCAGGTCGGTCTCGGCGTGCAGCCGCTGCACCAGCAGATCCGCACGGGCGGCAAAGCGGGACGCCATGCCGGATGCCACCGAGGAGCCCTCGCGCACCGCCTTTTCGGTCATGTCGGCGATGAAGGGCTGGTTGCCGAACAGCATGGTCTCCGACACCGGCAGCAGCGCGGTGCAGAAGGCTTCGGGTGCGGCGCACCAGCCGCTGCGGAAGCCCGGTGCGGCATGGGATTTGGAGATCGAGGAGACCGCGACCACCCGGTCTGAAAGTGCCGGATCGGAAAGCGGCGAAACGAATTCCGCGCCCTCGAACACCAGGTGCTCGTAGACTTCGTCGGAGATGATCCACAGGTCATGCTGTCTGGCCAGCGCGCCGATGTCGCGCAGGTCTTGCGGCGTGAGAATGGCGCCGGTCGGGTTGTGCGGGGTGGTCAGCAGAATGGCACGGCTGCGCGGGGTGATGCGGGCGGCCAGGTCGCTGGCCTGCATGCGGAACCCTGCCTCGGGGCGCAGCGGCACCGGCACCATGTCCGCGCCGGAAGCGCGGATCACGCCCTCGTAGGTGGCATACATCGGGTCGCCCACCAGCACCTCGGTGCCGGGTTCCGCAACCCCCTGCAGCACCGCATAAAGCGCGGTCTGGGTGCCGGGGAAGCAGAGGATGTTTTCCGGCCCGAAGCCGCGGCCGCGGCTGTCGGTATAGGCCTCGGCCAGGGCGGCGCGCAGATGCGCCTCGCCGCGGCCGTCGGAATAGCCGGTGCGGCCGGCCTGCATCGCCTGCGCAGCGGCGCCGGTCAGTTCCGGCGGGGTGGGCACATCCGGCTCGCCGATGGTCATCTCGATCAGGTCGGCACCGGCCGCGGCCATCTGCCGTGCCTTCAGATGCACTTCCCATTTGCCGCCGCCCAGTCCGGCCAGACGCTCGGTGATTGCTGTCAGCCTCATGACGTTCCAGCCCCTTGTTCCAAATTCAATCCAGTGATGGCGGCAACCGACTGCCGCCCGATTTCAGCCAGCTCGCCCGGCGCGAAGGCATCAGGCAGGGCGCCGCCTTCCAGCCACAGCCCGTCAATCACCGCGTTGCAGGCAATCGCCAGCCGGCGCAGCCGGGCAGGCGGCGTGGGGCGGGCTGCTTCTGCCAGCGCGGCGGAGATCAGCCCCTCAAGCTGGTCGCGGAAATACGCATAGGTGCGTTCGTGCGTGGCCTTCATCTGCGGGTCCTGCTGCACTTTGTTAAGGAAACTGGCCCAGAGCCCGATGGACCGCGGATCCACCACCGGCGGTGTCAGCGAGGCGTTCACAAAGGCGGTGAGCCGCGCCAGCGCCGTGCCGTCCCCCCCTGCCGCGGGGGCAAAGGTCTGGTCGGTCATGGCGGTCATGTGATGCTCATACGCGGCGGTGATCAGCTCTTCCTTGGAGCTGAAATAATGCCGGATCAGCCCCTGGGTCACGTCGGCGCGCTCGGCGATTCGCCGCACCGTGGCGCCGCGCACGCCGTTCTCCGCCACCAGTTCCAGCGTGGCGAGAATCAGCGCTTCCTTCCGCGCTTCAGCGGATTCGCGTTTGAATTTGCGGCGATCGTCGCTCACCTCAGCTCCTGTTTTTGCCTGACGGAGGAATTATACACTTGCATAATTACGCGAGTCGCGGCTTACTGCAATCGGAAATTTCGGGATGACACAACTATGGACACAGCCACTGCCGCCGCCTCCCCTCCGGAGACCGACACGCGCCGCGAGGCCATCCGGGTGGAGGATCTGCACAAGTCCTTTGGCAATCTGGAAGTGCTGAAGGGGGTGTCGCTGACGGCCCGGCAGGGGGATGTGGTTGCGATCATCGGCGGCTCTGGTTCCGGCAAGTCGACCATGCTGCGCTGCATCAACTTTCTGGAAACGCCGAGTTCCGGCAGGATCGTGATCGGCGGCGAGGATGTGGCGATGCGCAGCGATGGCACCCCGGCCAGCCAGAAGCAGATCGAACGGATCCGCACCCGGCTGGCGATGGTGTTTCAGCAGTTCAACCTGTGGACCCACCGCACCCTGCTGGAAAACGTGATCGAGGTGCCGGTGCATGTGCTGAAGGTGCCCAAGGCCGAGGCGGTCGCGCGGGCGCATGAGCTGCTGAACCGGGTGGGCCTGGGCGGCAAGGAAGATACCTATCCCGCCTATCTGTCCGGCGGCCAGCAGCAGCGGGCGGCGATTGCCCGCGCCCTGGCGGTGGATCCGTCGGCGATGCTGTTCGACGAGCCGACCTCGGCACTGGACCCGGAACTGGTGGGGGAGGTGCTGACGGTGATCCGCGACCTGGCCGCCGAAGGGCGCACCATGCTGCTGGTGACCCACGAGATGAAATTCGCGCGCGAAGTCGCGAACCACGTTGTCTATCTTTACCAAGGCCGCATTGAAGAGCAGGGACCGCCTGCCGAGGTCTTTGGCAATCCGCAATCAGACCGGCTGAAGCAATTTCTGAGCTCTGTCGCCTGATCCACTACCATCAAAAAATAACAACTGGGAGAAGAAGATGAAACTGAAAGCATTGCTCGCTGCCGGGGTTGCTGCCGCAGCCCTTTCCGCCGGTGCCGCAGCCGCCGAGCAGGTCAAGATCGGCATCGCCGCCGAGCCCTATCCGCCGTTTGCCTCGCTTGACAGCTCGGGCAACTGGGTCGGCTGGGAGGTCGAGGTGATCAACGCGGTCTGCGCCGCGGCGGAGCTGGATTGCGTGATTACCCCGGTGGCCTGGGACGGCATCATCCCGTCGCTGACCGGCCAGCAGATCGACGCCATCATGGCCTCGATGTCGATCACCGAGGAGCGGCTGAAGACCATCGATTTCAGCGACCCGTACTACAACACCCCGGCGGTCATCGTGGCGGACAAATCGATGGACATTGAGCCGACACCGGAGTCGCTGGCGGGCAAGATCGTCGGCATCCAGGCCTCGACCATCCACCAGGCCTATGCGCAGGAGTATTTCAAGGACGCCGAGCTGAAGGTCTACCAGACCCAGGATGAGGCGAACCAGGACCTGTTTGCGGGCCGCATCGATGCAACCCAGGCGGACAGCATTGCGATGGCGGATTTTGTGAACTCCGACACCGGCAGCTGCTGCGAGATCAAGGGTGCGGTGGCGGATGACCCGGCCATTCTGGGCCGCGGCGTCGGCGCTGGCGTGCGCAAGGGCGACGACGCTCTGCGCGAGGCGCTGAACAAGGGCATCGCGGCGATCCTGGCCGACGGCACCCACGAGCAGATCACCGCCAAATACTTCACCACCAGCATCTACTAAGGCGCTGACGTGACCGGACTGTTCGAATTACTGGGCCTCGGCGCCAGCGCAGAGCTGCTGTCGCTGTCGGGCTGGGGCGGCAACCTGCTGCGCGGGTTGGCCAATTCACTGCAGATCGCTTTTGGCGCCTTTGGCATGGGGCTGGTGATCGGGCTGTTCGGAGCCTATGGCAAGCTTTATGGCGGGAAGGTCACGCGCGACCTTCTCGCCATTTACACCACGGTGATCCGGGCGGTGCCGGAACTGGTGCTGATCCTGATCCTCTATTACGTGGGCAGCGATATCATCAACAAGATCTCTGAAGGCTTGGGCGGCGGCCGGGTCGAGATCAACGGCGTTGCGGCCGGCATCTGGGTCTTGGGCGTGGTGCAGGGGGCCTATGCCACCGAAGTCTTGCGCGGTGCCATCCAGGCGGTGCCGGTGGGCCAGATCGAGGCGGCGAAATCCTATGGCATGCCGGGGCTGATGATCATGCGGCGGGTGACGATCCCGGCGATGATGAGCTTTGCGGTGCCGGGGCTGGCGAACCTGTGGCTGATCGCCACCAAGGACACGGCGCTGCTGGCGGTGGTCGGCTTCAACGAGCTCACGCTGGAGACCCGGCAGGCGGCCAGCAGCACGCGGGCCTATTTCACTTTTTTCCTGGCGGCCGGGTTCCTTTATCTGATGGTGACGCTGTGCTCCGGCGCGGTGTTTGCCCGGGTTGAGAAATGGGCGCGGCGCGGCCAGCCCTCGCTGAAGGGGGGCACGTCATGACCGGGCTGAAGGACCTGATGCAGCCGCACCGCATCGTGATGATGCTGGTCTTTGCGGCGCTGGTGATCTGGTGCGCTTTTGCGCTGCGCTGGGACTGGATCCCGAAATACGCGCCCTTGGCGCTGGAGGGGCTGTGGGCCACGATCTGGATCCTGGCGGTGTCCACTGTCCTCGGCTTCCTGCTGGCGGTGCCGCTGGGATTGGCGCAGGCCGTCGGCCCCTGGTATCTGTCCCTTCCCGCCCGCACCTTTTGCACCATCATCCGCGGCACGCCGCTGCTGCTGCAGATCTGGCTGCTCTATTACGGGCTGGGCTCGCTGTTTCCGCAGTTTCCCTGGATTCGCTCGTCCGAGCTGTGGCCCTATCTGCGGCAGGCCTGGCCCTATGCGGTGCTGGCGCTGACGCTGTCTTATGCGGGCTATGAGGGCGAGGTGATGCGGGGCGCGTTTTCCAGCGTCGCCAAGGGGCAGCTGGAGGCCGCGAAGTCCTTTGGCATGCCGCGCTTCACCATGTTCCGCCGGATCTGGCTGCCGCAGGCGATCCGCAACGTGCTGCCGACCTTGGGCGGCGAGACCATCCTGCAGCTGAAGGCGACGCCGCTGGTGGCAACGATCACGGTGGTGGAGATCTACGCGGTGTCCTCGCGCGTGCGCTCCGATACCTTTATCGTTTACGAGCCGCTGCTGCTGCTGGCCGTGGTCTATATGGCGATTGCCGGCGTGATTGCCTATGCCTTCCGGCGGCTTGAGAAAGGCTGATCCGGGCGGCGTTTAGCCTGTATTCCGGACCGCAGAAAGATGGTCCGGAAATCTCTGATTTATCTGACATACATCAAATTGCGGCACGGCGGTTCCCTCTAGTGTCAGCGGCGAATGCAGCAAGAGACTCTTGTAACAGATGCCGCGCACGCCTTTCATATCTTCCGCCTGCCGCGCCGGGATTATCCGGCGGCTGGCGGGGGTGTGCGCCATCTTCGTGCTGGTGCTGCAAATAGCCTTCCCCGGCGCGGCGCAGGCCGCGGCTGGCGGCGAGTGGATCGAGATCTGCGGCGAGTTTGGCGTGGTGGCGATCCAGGTTGCCGCTGAAGACAGCGGCGGGGAGCAGGACTGCCCGAAATGCAGCACCTGCGCCCTGTGCGCGGCCGAGAACGGGGCCGGGCCGGTAAACGTGCTGCGGCCCGGCATCAGCCGGGCGGCCGAAGGCAATGTGCTGCTGCCTGCGGGGACTGCGGTGCAGCCGAATCCGGCACAATACTGGCATGACGGCCGCGGGCCCCCGCTGGCGGCCAAGACAGAATCCGAACGCGCCCTGCGCGCGTCCGTGGCAGCCACTCAAGACAAAGGAGAGGCGCCATGGACCTGACACGCGCCTGCCGGGGCTGGCTGACAGCCCTTGTGATGACTTTAGCCACCCTACTTGCCGCGGTGGCCGCTGAGGCGGACAGCCTCGATTCCTTCCTGACAGAATTGACCCCTGCGGATCTGGTGCCCGGTGCCGAAGCCTTTGGCCCGGTGCGCAGCGATGTGCCGGTGGCGCCGGTGCTGAAGGCGGGCGAGACCGTCGCCTATGCCTTTCTGACCTCCGATTTCGTCGGCACAACGGGGTACAGCGGCAAGCCGATCCATGTGGTGGCCGCAATTGACACCGATGCGGTGCTGACCGGTGTCAAGCTGGTCAAGCACTCTGAACCCATCGTGCTGATCGGCATTCCCAACGCCAAGATGGTCAAGCTGACCGAAAGCTATTCCGGACTGGATCTGAAGGCCGAGGCGGCGGCGGGCGGCGATGCCCATGACCTCGACATCATCTCGGGCGCGACGGTGACCATCATGGTGATCGACGACAGCCTGGTGCGGGCAGGCATCAAGGTGGCCCGCGCGCTGGGGCTGGGCGGGCTGTCGCCGGTGCAGGCGGACGGGCCGAAGCGCGAAGTCGACATGGCCCGCGAGGACGTGGCTGACTGGACCACGCTGGCGGGCGACGGCTCGGTGCGGCGGATGACGCTGGATGTCGGCCAGATCAACGCGGCGTTTGAGGCAACCGGCGATCAGCGCGCGATCAAGCGGCCGGAGGCCGGGGCGCCGGATGATACTTTCATCGACATGCATATGGCGCTGGTTTCGGTGCCCTCCATCGGCAAATCGCTGCTGGGCGAGGCGGAGTACCAGAACCTGCGGTCCTGGCTGAAGGAAGGCGAGCACGCCATCCTGGTGCTGGGGCGGGGCAGCTACAGCTTCAAGGGCTCGGGCTATGTGCGCGGCGGCATCTTCGACCGGATCCAGCTGATCCAGGGCGATGCCTCGGTGCGGTTCTTTGACCGCCAGCACAGGCGGCTGGGCGCGCTGGCCACCGGTGACAGCCCCAGCTTTGGTGAGCTGGACCTGTTCAAGATCCCGGCAGATGCGGAATTCGACCCGGCTGAGCCTTTCCGCCTGCAGCTCTTGGTGCAGCGGTCGGTGGGGGCGCTGGAGCGGGCCTTTCTGACCTTCGATCTGGGCTACAATCTGCCGGAGCAGTACCTGCTGCCCGCAGCACCTGCGCCCAAGGTGGTGGAGGATGACACCGGCGAGGCCGCGGCAAAAGCGGCGCTGTGGCAGCGGATCTGGAAGGACCGCACGCTGGAAATCGGCGGTCTGGGCGTAATGCTGCTGGTGCTGACGGGGGTGTTCTTCTTCCAGTTCCAGGCAACTGCGAACGCGCGCACCTTCTACTGGTTCCGCATCGGCTATCTGACCGTTACCCTGGTGTTCCTGGGCTGGTACGCCAATGCGCAGCTGAGCGTGGTGAACCTGATGGCGCTGGCCGGGTCTTTGCGCAGCGGGTTTTCCTGGGATGCCTTCCTGCTGGACCCGCTGGTCTTCATCCAGTGGTTTGCCGTTGCTGCTGCGCTGTTGTTCTGGGGCCGGGGCGCTTATTGCGGCTGGCTGTGCCCGTTCGGCGCGCTGCAGGAGCTGACCAACAAGATCGCCCGTGCCTTCAAGGTGCCGCAGATCACCCTGCCGTGGAGTCTGCATGAGCGGCTGTGGCCTGCGAAATACATGATCTTTCTTGGCCTGTTCGGCATCTCCATGGTGTCGATTCCTCTGGCGGAGACTTATGCCGAAGTGGAGCCGTTCAAGACCGCGATTATCCTGAAGTTCGTGCGCGACTGGCCGTTTGTGGTCTTTGCCGTGGCGCTGCTGATGGCCGGGCTGTTCATCGAACGCTTTTACTGCCGCTACCTGTGCCCGCTGGGGGCAGCGCTGGCGATCCCGGCGCGGGTACGGATGTTCGACTGGCTGCGCCGCTACAAGGAATGCGGCAGCCCCTGCCAGACCTGCGCCAACGAATGCCCGGTTCAGGCCATCCACCCCACGGGTGAGATCAATCCGAACGAATGCGTGAACTGCCTGCATTGCCAGGTGCTGTACCAATCCGAAGCCAAATGCCCGGTTGTCATCAAACAGCTGAAACGCCGGGCAAAGACCGGCAGCCCGGGACCGGAGATTGCTCTGGGCCGCCCGCCGGCCAATCACCCCAACGCGAACAGGACAAAAGTTTCCTGAAGGAGGACATCATGTCTGAAGATCTGACAAACAAACTCCCCGTCACCCGCCGCGGCCTGCTGGGGGCCACTGCCACCGGTGCCGTGCTGGCAGCCACGGGTGCGGGCTCCGCGCTCTTGGGCGCAAAGCCCGCGCAGGCGGCAGAGGGCGTCAATCTGGCGCCGGGCGAGCTGGACGAATACTATGGCTTCTGGTCCTCGGGCCAGTCCGGCGAGCTGCGCATTCTGGGCGTGCCGTCGATGCGGGAATTCATGCGCATTCCGGTGTTCAACCGCTGTTCGGCCACCGGCTGGGGCCAGACCAACGAGTCGCTGAAGATCCTGACCGAAGGGCTGCTGCCGGAAACCAAGGAGTTCCTGGCCGCCAACGGCAAGGTCACCTATGACAACGGCGACCTGCACCACCCGCATATGTCGTTCACCGACGGCACCTATGACGGCCGCTTCATTTTCATGAACGACAAGGCAAATACCCGTGTGGCCCGGGTGCGCTGCGACGTGATGAAATGCGACAAGATCATCGAGATCCCCAACGCCAAGGACATCCACGGCTTGCGCCCGCAGAAGTTCCCGCGCACCGGTTATGTCTTTGCCAATGGCGAGCACGAGGCGCCGCTGATCAATGACGGCCAGATCCTGGATGATCCGTCGCAGTATGTGAACATCTTCTCGGCCATCGACGGCGACAGCATGGAAGTTGCCTGGCAGGTGATCGTCTCGGGCAACCTGGACAACACCGACTGCGACTATCAGGGCAAATACGCCTATTCGACCTCCTACAACTCGGAAATGGGCATGACCCTGGCCGAGATGACCGAGAACGAGCTGGACCACGTGGTTGTCTTCAACATCGCGGCCATTGAGGCGGCCATTGAGGCTGGCGAGTATCAGGAGCTGAACGGCGCCAAGGTGGTGGACGGGCGCAAGGGCGCGCCGGGCAAGCTGACCCGCTATATCCCGATCCCGAACTCGCCGCACGGCATCAACACCGCGCCGGACAAGAAGCACGTCTGCGTCAACGGCAAGCTGTCGCCGACCGTTTCGGTGATCGACGTCGAGAAACTGGACGCACTGTTTGATGCCGACGCCGATCCGCGCTCGGCCATCGTGGCGGAACCGCAGCTGGGGCTGGGGCCGCTTCACACCGCCTTCGACAACCGCGGCTATGCCTACACCACGCTGTTTCTCGACAGCCAGGTGGTGAAATGGGACATCGCCAAGGCGATTGAGGCCTATGCGGGCGCCGATGTCGACCCGATCCTGGACAAGCTGGATGTGCAGTATCAGCCGGGCCACAACTCCACCTCCATGGGGGAAACCGCCGAGGCGGACGGCAAGTGGCTGATCTCGATGAACAAGTTCTCCAAGGACCGGTTCCTGAACGTCGGCCCGCTGAAGCCCGAGAACGAGCAGCTGATCGATATTTCCGGCGACAAGATGAAGGTGGTGCACGACGGCCCGACCTTTGCCGAGCCGCATGACTCGATCATCGTGCACCGTTCCAAGGTGAACCCGGTCAGCATCTGGGACCGCAACGACCCGATGTGGGCCGAGGCGCGGGCGCAGGCTGAAGCGGACGGGGTGGATCTGGACGACTGGCAGGACACCATCGTGCGCGACGGCGACAAGGTGCGGGTCTACATGACCAGCCAGGCGCCGAACTTCAGCCTGGAGAAGTTCACCGTCAAACAGGGCGATGAGGTCACCGTCTATGTCACCAACCTCGATGACATCGACGACCTGACCCACGGTTTCTGCCTGTCCAACTTCGGCGTCGCGATGGAGGTCGGGCCGCAGGCCACCGCTTCGGTCACCTTCAAGGCAGAGCGCCCGGGTGTGCATTGGTACTATTGCCAGTGGTTCTGCCACGCGCTGCACATGGAAATGCGCGGCCGGATGCTGGTCGAGCCGCGGAGCGCGTAACATGAAACGGCTCCTGCCCATATCTCTGGTTGCGGCTCTCTCCTGCCTGGCACCGGCCTGGGCGGCGGATTGGGACGTGCCCAACCGGGCAGGGGCCATTTCCGAAACACTGGCGCAGGCGGCGGATGGCGACACCCTCCGCCTCGCTCCCGGCGAATATGCCGAAACCCTGGTGCTGGGCCGCCCTGTCATCATCGATGGCCAGGGGCAGGCCACACTGGACGGCCGGGGGCTGGGGTCGGTCATCACCGTGACCGGCCCTGGCGTTACCGTGCAAAACCTGAGGGTGATTGGCTCCGGCTCCTCGCATCAGGAGATCGACAGCGGCATCAAGCTGACCAAGACGGCCCACGCGCCGCGGATCCTGAACAACGTGCTTTTGGGCAACCTTTACGGCGTGGACATTCACGGGGCCAAGGACAGCCTGGTGCAGGGCAACCGCATCGAGGGCCGCCTGGACCGGCACATGAACGCCCGCGGCAACGGGGTTTATGTCTGGAACGCGCCGGGTGCGGTGGTGGACGGCAATGACATCCGCTTTGGCCGCGACGGGATATTTGTGAACAGCTCCAAGAAGAACAGATTCATAAACAATACCTTCCGCGACCTGCGTTTTGCCGTGCATTACATGTACGCCGACAATTCCGAGGTCTTGGGCAATGTCTCGATCGGCAATCACCTGGGCTATGCGGTGATGTTCTCCAAACGGGTCAAGGTGACCGGGAATGTCTCGCTGAATGACCGCGATCACGGGGTGATGCTGAACTATGCCAATCAGGGCGAGGTGCGCGGCAACTATGTGAAGGGCGCCAAGGACAAATGCACCTTCCTTTATAACGCGCACAAGAATGATTTTTCCGGCAACTGGTTCGAGGGCTGCGGCATCGGTATCCATTTCACCGCAGGCAGTGCCGGCAACCGGATGGTCGGCAACGCCTTTGTCGGCAACCGGCATCAGGTGAAATTTGTCTCCACCAAATGGGTGGAATGGAGCGAGGACGGCCAGGGCAACTACTGGTCCGATTTCGCAGGTTTTGACGTGGACGGGGATGGCATCGCCGATGCGCCCTACCGTCCGAATGACAGCATGGATCATGTTCTGTGGACCCAGCCGGCGGCGAAACTCCTGATGGGCTCGCCTGCGGTGCAGCTGGTGCGCTGGTCGCAGTCGGCCTTCCCGGCGCTGCTGCCGGGCGGGGTGATCGACAGCCACCCGCTGATGCGGCCGGAGCGGCCCGATGCCGCCAGAAAGGTTGAACAAGATGGATAACGCAAACAGCCCGCTGCAGATCCGCGCGCTGGACAAGTTCCGCGGCAGGACACAGGTGTTGCATGGCATCGATTTGGACATCGCACCGGGTGAGCGGCTGGCACTCCTTGGCCACAACGGCGCGGGCAAGTCGACGCTGATCAAGGCGGTGCTGGGCCTGATCCGCCACGAGGGCGGCAGCATCCGCATTTGCGGCGCGGCGCCCGGCAGTGCGGCGGCGCGCTCCGCCACCGCCTTTCTGCCTGAGGCGGTCAGCTTTCACCCAGCATTGACCGGGCATGAGCAGCTGGCGCTGTTTGCCCGCCTTGCCGGGGAGCACGCGGACATTGACGCACTGTTGGAACGCGTTGGCCTGGGCGAGGCCATGCACCGCCGTATCGGAGCCTATTCCAAAGGGATGCGGCAGCGGCTGGGCTTGGCGCAGGTGCTGCTGGGACGCCCTAAACTGGCGCTGCTGGACGAACCGACCAGCGGGCTGGATCCGATCTCGCGCCAGGATCTTTATGCCATCATCAACGAGCTGGCCGAACAGGGCGCGGCGGTGCTGATCGCCAGCCACGCGCTGACCGAGGTGGAGGCGCGCACCGACCGCATCGCGATCCTGCGCAAGGGAGTGAAGGTCGCCGATGACACGCTGGCGGGGCTGTCGGCGCAGGCCGGGCTGCCGGTCAAGCTGCGCGTGCAGGCAAGCGGCACGCAAGCCGGCCGGATTGCGATTGAGACCGGCGGGCGGCGGATCAACGGCGCCGCGGTCGAGATTCTGTGCCGCCCGCAGGACAAGATGGCCGAGCTGCGCAAGATCGCCGCGATGGGAGATGCGGTGGCTGACATCGACATGGTGCCGCCACGGCTGGAAGACCTGTACCGCCATTATTCCGGGGAGGGAGCCCAATGAGACGCGCCTTTGCGATTGCCCGCGCCGAAATGCTGATCCTGCGCCGCAACCGCTGGCTGGTCATGGCTACGCTGATCATGCTGGCCTTTGCGCTGGCGCTGTCCTTTGCCGGCTCCGCACCGACCGGGACGCTGGGGGTGGACATGCTGACGGTGTCCGTGGCGTCGATGACCACGCTGTCGGTCTATCTGGCGCCGCTCTTGGCGCTGATGATGGGGTTTGATGCAGTGGCGGGCGACCGCGACCGCGGCAGCCTCGCCTTGCTGTTGGCCTATCCGGCGTGGCGGGCAGAGATCCTCTTGGGCAAGCTGATGGCGCATCTGGCGGCCTTGGCGGTGGCGATGTGCATCGGTTTTGGCGCGGCGGGTGCGGTTGCCGCCTGGTTCGGCGGTGCAGGGGCAGAGAGCCTGATGGCGCTGGGGCGGCTGGTGCTGACCTCGATCCTCTTGGGCGCGGTGTTCCTGGTGCTGGGCTATGCGCTGTCGGCGCTTTCCAGCGGCGCCACCGCCGCGGCCGGCCTGTCGGCGGGCGTGTGGCTGGTGTTTGTTGTTCTTTTTGACTTGGGCCTGTTGGGGGCCGTGGTGATGGACAGCGGCGGGGTGTTCACACAGAAGATTTTTCCCTGGGTGATGGTTGCGAACCCGGCCGATGCGTTCCGTCTGTGGAATGTGGCGGCCTCGGAAAGCGTGGCCCTGTCCAGCGGCATGGCGGGCGCGGCGAGTGCGTTGCCCGGCTGGGCGGCGCCGTTGTCGCTGCTGTTGTGGCCCGCGCTGGGCTTCCTGCTGGCCTGCGCCGCGTTCCGGAGGGTGGAGCCTTGAAACGCCTGATCCTTGCATCCGCATTGGCTTTGTCCGCCTGTCAGGAGGAGGAGGCGAAGGCGCCGCCCGCGCCGGTGGAGCTGACTGAGGTTGCGCTGAGCTATTTCTGCCAGATGAACGTGGCGGAGCACGGAGGCCCCAAGGGGCAGATTCATCTGGACGGCTTTCCCGCTCCGCTGTTCTTTGCCCAGGTGCGCGATCTGGCGGCCTATGTGAAAGGTCCCGAGCGGGATGCGGAGATCACCGCCATCTATGTAAGCGACATGGGCGCGGCCGCCAGCTGGGCGCATCCCGGTCCAAATAACTGGATTGACGCCCGGGCTGCGCATTTTGTGGTCGGCTCCAACGTGGCCGGCGGCATGGGCGCGCCGGAAGTTGTGCCGTTTGCCGCGCCTGAGGAAGCGGCGCGGTTTGCCGGCCGCTTTGGCGGCACCGTCGCCGGGTTCGACGACATTCCCGACGACGCGGTCCTGGGACCGGTCGATCTGGACCAGCAGCTGGAAACGCCGTCCTGAGCGCAGTGCAGCCGCGGCGTCAGAGAGCCTCAGGCCGTTTCCGGCTGCAGCCGCAATTCCGCGGCGATGGCATGGCCTTCCATGCCCTCCATCCGGCTGATGCGGGCGGTGCGCTGGGCGAGTTCGTGCGAGGCCGCGGCGGAGCAGCGCTGCCAGGTGACGGTCTTGGTGAACTTGTGCACCGACAGCCCGCCGGTATAGCGCGCAGCGCCGCTGGTCGGCAGCACGTGGTTGGGCCCTGAGGTCTTGTCGCCGAAGGACACTGTGGTTTCCTTGCCCAGAAACAGCGAGCCATAGGCGGTGAGGCGGTCCAGCCACCAGTCCAGGTCCTCGGCCTGCACCTGCAGATGCTCGGGCGCGTAGCGGTCGGCCACTTGCGCCGCTTCCTCGCGGCTGCCGCACAGGACCACCTCGGCGCGCTCGTGCCAGGCGCGGTGGGCGGCGGAGAGGTTGGGTTCCGGCAGCTGGTCGATGAGCGCCTGCGCCCGGGCCATGACACCCTTGGCCAACGCCTCGCTGGTGGTGACCAGCCAGACCGGGCTGTCGGCACCGTGTTCGGCCTGGCTGACCAGGTCCCAGGCGACGGTTTCCGCTTCGGCGGTGTGATCGGCAATCACCAGTGAGTCGGTGGGACCTGCGAACATGTCGATGCCAACTGCGCCGAACAGCATCCGCTTGGCCTCGGCAACAAAGGAGTTGCCGGGGCCGACCAGAATGTCGGCGGACTGGGCGCCGAACAGGCCCTGGGCCATGGCGGCAATGCCCTGCACGCCGCCCAGGTTCAGGATCAGGTCGGCGCCGCACAGGTCCATGGCATAGATGATGGCATCGGGAATGCCGGTGCCGGGGCGCGTCGGCGACACCGCGGTGATGTGCGGCACGCCGGCCACCTTGGCGGTGGTGATGGTCATCAGCGCGCTGGCGATATGGCTGTAGCGGCCGCCCGGCACGTAGCATCCCGCACTGGAGACCGGGATCTGCTTCTGGCCCGCGATCAGGCCGGGAATGACCTCGACCTCGCATTCGCCCATGGTGGCCTTCTGCGCCTCGGCAAAGCGGCGGATGTTTGCATGGGCGAACCGGATGTCGTCCTTGAGCTGATCCGAGACCCGGTTGCAGGCGGCGCGGCGCTGCGCGTCTGTCACCACGATGGGTCCGGTCCAGCCGTCGAGCTTCTCCGCATAGCGGCGCACGGCGTCTTCGCCCTCGCGCTCGATATTGGCCAGCATCACGGCAACGGTATCGCGGATGTCGCTGTTCTCGGCGGCTGGGCGCGGCTGGGCCTGTTTCAGGTAGGTGATTGCCATGGGGTCAGCTCATTTTCGGTTAGAGGGCCGCCGGATGCGCAAGAAAGGGCACGGCGCGGGGTGCGCCCAAATCAGCGCCCGGCAGGCCGGGCGGTCAAGCCGTGGCCCGTTGGTTTCGAAAAACACGGATGTTTGTTTCGAATTGCCCCGCGTGCCTAGGCGTCTATTGCCGGCAGTGTCCGGAATTCCTCGGCCAGCCAGGGAAAGCGGGCGCTGATCGGGTCGGTGAAATGGTGGCGCAGGGATTTCTGCAACGCCTCGTGGATCAGCATTGAGGTTGCCGCCGGATAGACGTTGGTGGTGAACAGCGACACTGTGCGGGCAAAGCTCTTGCCGGGAAAGCGCACCACCTTGACCTTGTCATGAAAGCGCTGGGCGCGGTGGTAGCTGGCGGCGGTGGTAATGGTCCAGCTGCTGCTTTCCGCCACCAGGCCGATAATCGACTGGTTGCATTCCAGTTCGAACCGGTTGGGCAGGGAAATCTTGAGCCGGGTCAATTGGGTCTCGATCTGCTTGCCGATGGTGTGGTCGCGGGAGTAGCGCAGGAAGGGCAGCTGCGCGTCCGGTCTGGTCAGCTCCTCGACGCTGCCGGTGTATCCGGCAGGCAGCACCAGAATGAACGGATCGCGCATCAGCGGGTATTCGATCAGATCCGGCAGCAGCCCGGCCGGGCGGGTGGCGACACCGGCATCCAGCTTCTGTTCTTGCAGTTTTCCGATGATCTCGTGGCTGGGGCGGGTATAGTGGCGGAAGTTGCAGCGGGGCAGGGCGGTGGAGAGGAACTGGAACAGCTCCGGCCCCACCTCATTGTCGAAATCATCAAGCAGGGCCATCCGCAGGTCGGTTGCGTGCTGCCAGCTGCCGGAACGGATTTCCGCCTCGCCGCGCTTCAGCGTCATCAGCCCTTCGTAGACGTAGCGGGCATAGACCACCCCGGCAGGCGTCAGCCCCATCGGGCGGCGGGTGTGATCGACCAGGTCGACGCCAAGCGCGCTTTCCAGGCTGCGCAGGTGGTTGGACACGGTGCTGATCGACAAGCCGGTCTCTGTCGCGGCCTTTTGTATCGACCCGGATTTTGCGATAAGTTGGAACACTTCCAGCCATCTCAGACTCAAAGATTTCTGCACTGGCGGCATCTCCCGATTGGCGACGTTATTCCGTAAAAAGCCAAACTAAGTTTTACTTTGGCCGCAAAGGCAACTTTATTCTACTGTGGATTTGCTTCCCGGATATGGTTTGACGTGCAAAAATATCTGACCGAGGCCCGCAAGGAACGGGCCCGGGATTTACCTGGGAGGAAAACCAATATGATCAAGAAGTACCTGCTTTCAACAGTCTGTGCCGCAGCCGCTGCGACCGCGGCCACGCAAGCTTCTGCTTTGGACGAGATCACCGTCGCCTATTTTCTTGAATGGCCGATGCCGTTCCAGTTTGCCAAGGCCAACGGCACCTATGAGGAAGAACTGGGCGTCAATATCAACTGGGTGTCGTTCGATACCGGCACGGCGATGTCGGCGGCGATGGCCTCGGGCGACGTGCAGATTGCCGTCAGCCAGGGCGTGCCGCCGTTTGTGGTGGCCACGTCCGCAGGCCAGGACATTCAGATTGTTGATGTGGCAGTAAGCTATTCCGACAATGACAACTGCGTGGTGGCCGAGGCGCTGGAGATCGACAAGGCCAGCGCGGACGAACTGGCCGGAAAGAAGGTCGGTGTGCCGATCGGCACCGCCGCGCATTACAACTTCCTGTCGCAGATGGCGCATTTCGGGGTTGATATCGGTTCGATGGAAATCGTCGACATGGCGCCTGCTGATGGCGCCGCAGCTTTTGCTCAGGGCAACCTGGACATGGTCTGCGGCTGGGGCGGCGCGCTGCGGCGGATGCTGGAGCATGGCAACGTGCTGCTGACCGGCGCCGAGAAGGAAGAGCTGGGTATCCTGGTTTTTGACGTGACCAGCGCCCCGGCGGGCTTCATCGCCGAGGAAGGCGCGCTGCTGAGCAAATTCCTGAAAGTGACCGCAGATGCCAACGCGATGTGGAATTCCGGCGATCACAAGGACGAGATGCTGCCGGTCATTGCCAAAGATGCCGGTATGGATCTGGCGGATGCCGAGGCCACCATCGCCACCTTCAATTTCCCTTCCGCTGAAGATCAGCTGACCGGGAAATGGCTGGGCGGGGGGGCGCAAAGCTTCATGAAAGGCGTGGCGGATGTGTTCGTGAATGCGGGCAGCATCGAGGCGGCGCTGGACTCCTATGAAGGTGCCGTGGACAGCGCGCCGCTGGCAGCCGCGCAGAACTGAGCCGCATTCATCTGATCAAGGCGGACGGCCCGGTTCCCGGGCCGTCCCCGTTCGCGGTTCAATCAGGAAGGGGAAAAAATGTCGGGATTGGACATCAAGAGTGTTTCGATGCGCTTTGATCTGCCCAATGGCAGTTCGGTACAGGCGCTGAAAGACGTCTCAATGAATTTGAAAGCGGGTGAGCTGATGTCGGTTCTGGGCCCGTCGGGTTGCGGCAAGACCACTTTGCTGAACATCCTCGCCGGGTTTCTCGCTCCCACCGGCGGGGTGGTCGAACTGAACGGCCACTTGGTGACAGGACCTGACGCCGAACGCGGGATGGTGTTTCAGAAGGGCGCGCTGTTTGAGTGGATGAACGTGCGCGACAACGTGGAATTCGGTCCCCGTATGAAGGGCAGGGGCAAGGCGGAGCGGGAGAGGATCTCGGACCATCTGCTGGACATCGTCGGCCTGCAGGATTTCAAGGAAAAGGCGGTTTACGAACTCTCCGGCGGCATGCAGCAGCGGGTGGCGCTGGCACGCTGCCTGGCAAATGAGCCGGATGTGATCCTGATGGACGAGCCGCTGGGGGCGCTGGACGCTTTGACCCGCGAGAAGATGCAGGGGCTGGTTCTGAAGCTCTGGAAGGAGACCGGCAAGACCATCATCCTGATCACCCACTCGGTGGAGGAAGCGCTGCTGCT
Source organism: Leisingera thetidis (assembly GCF_025857195.1). Classification (NCBI taxonomy): domain Bacteria; kingdom Pseudomonadati; phylum Pseudomonadota; class Alphaproteobacteria; order Rhodobacterales; family Roseobacteraceae; genus Leisingera; species Leisingera thetidis. The sequence goes on from NZ_CP109787.1 coordinate 666,913, forward strand.
GGGCGAGCGGCTGATCGTGATGGCGCCGCGGCCGGGCCGCATCCACCGCGAATACCAGCTGCCCTTTGCCGAACGCGGGGTGAATGCCGATTTGCGAGACGTCAAGAAATCCGAAGGCTTTGCCGAGACCCGGGATGAGATCCTGTCGATGATCTGGGAGATGGAAGAGGAAATCATGGGCCGGACGGAGCAAGTGGCATGACGGTTCTGCTGTTCTATATCGCGCTGTTCGCCGGTGCGTTCTTTCTGGTGCAGATCATCCGCAAGGGGATGCAGTCGCGGCAGGACTTCACCAGCCTCAAGACTGTGACCTTCGGGGACGAAAGCGCTGTCACCCCGGACCGGGCGGCCTCGATCATCTCGGTTCTGGCGATCTTTGTGATCTGGGCGGCCTTCACCGGCTCCAAGCTGTTTCCCATTCATGTGCCCGGACCGTTCACCGGTGAAACCCAGTTCACCTACACCCTGGAGAACGCGGATGGAGCCACCGATGAGGCGGAGATCACCGTCCGGGTGGCAGGGTTCGGCGAAGAAAGCCCCGACTTCGACGTGGAGCCGGGCGAAGGGTTCGCCAAAAACGATGCCCTGGCGGCGCAGGCCGGGCGATCCACGACGCTGATCTTTGACCGCAATGATGAGGTCAAGCGCAAGGAGGGCGCCCGTATTGTTGCGATCAATGGCGAGCCGATCGGTCCCGGCTCGCCAGTGGACACCGGCGACGGCACGGTGGCGCTGACCGGCAAGGGGGCAATCAGCTTTACTCCGCATGGCGGGTTGCAGATGAACCCGATCTGGCTGCCGGCGCCGGAAACCGTGGTGGCGCGGTTTTTTGAGATTGCTTCCGAAGGCTATCAGAACTTCTCGCTGTGGCAGCATCTGGGCTGGTCGCTGGCGCGGGTGATCGCCGGGTTTGTGACCGGGGCGATTGTCGGCATTCCGCTGGGCTATGCGATGGGCCTTTCCGGCTGGTTCCGCGGCTGGTTCGACCCGATTGTGGAATTCATGCGCCCGGTGCCGCCGCTGGCACTGATCCCGCTGGTGATCATCTGGTTCGGCATCTGGGAGACCGGCAAGATCGTGCTCTTGTTCCTAGCGGCGCTGTGGATCATGACCATCGCGGCACGGGCCGGGGTTTCGGGGGTGAACATCTCGAAAATCCACGCGGCCTATTCGCTGGGGGCCTCCAAGTGGCAGATCATGCGCTATGTGATTGTGCCGAATTCGCTGCCGGAGATTTTCACCGGCGCGCGGGTTGCCATGGGGGTTTGCTGGGGCACGGTTGTGGCCGCTGAGCTGGTTGCCGCGCAAAAGGGCGCCGGCATGATGATCATCGCCGCGTCCAAGTTCCAGCTGACCGATATTGTGATCATGGGCATCGTGCTGATCGGCATCATCGGATATGGCATCGACATTCTGATGCGCAGGGCCGAGAGCTGGCTGGTGCCGTGGAAAGGCCGCAGCTGATCTGAGGCTGAGATGTGTAAAGAAAACGCCCGGGGATGTCCCCGGGCGCTCTGCGTTTCAGGTATCTGGCAATTGAAGGAAGTCACTGAGGGCAGTGCCCTCCCGTGGGGAGGAGCGGGCGCTGCCCGGCCTGTCGGCCGGGCGAAGAGTTATCCTCGGATGCGGTCAAATCCCGGATCATAGGGCGAGGGCGCAATGACCGTGGCCGCCACCAGCTCGCCGCAAAGATCCAGCTGCATGCTGCAGCCTTCCGCCGCCAGCTCCGGCTCGACAAAGGCATAGGCCAGGTTCATCCCCACCCGGTGGCCCCAGTCGCCGGAGGTCACGGTGCCGACGACTTTGCCCCCTTGCATCAGCGAGGCGCCGCCGTGGGCCGGGGCATGTGCGGCGTCTACCTGCAGTGTGACCAGCTTTTTGCGCGGGCCTTCGGAGTGCCGTTTCAACAGGGCCTCCTTGCCGATGAACTCGCCTTTCTCCAGCTTCACGAAACGGTCCAGCCCGGTCTCAAACGGGTCGAATTCGGTGATCAGGTCGGCCTTCCAGTGCAAAAAGCCTTTCTCCATCCGCATCGACTCGACGGCGCGGGCGCCAAAGAGTTTGAGGCCATGCACCTCGCCTGCCTTGCGCAACGCCAGATAGGCGGCATAGAGCGAGGCATTGGGAACGTGGATTTCATAGGCCAGCTCGCCGGAGAAGCTGACACCCATGACCGTGGCCGGGGCAAAGCCGATGAAACACTCGCGCACCGACAGCCAGGGGAAGGCGGCTGCCGACCAGTCGCCCCGGGCGCAGGCTGAGAGCACGTCCCTTGCCCGGGGGCCGGCCAGGACCAGAATGGTCTGGTCGTTGGTGAGCGAACGGATCTGCACGTCCTCATCATCGCGGAGGTGGGTCTGCAGCCAGTCCATGTCGTGATATTCGCTGGCGGCGGCAGAGCCGTACCAGACCCGTTCCGGCCCGCGGTCGGAGGCGGGCAGGTTGGCCACCGTGGCCTCGCCCTTGACCATGCCGTGATGGTTCAGAAGGTATCCAAGCCCGACGCGGCCCGCGCGCTTGGTGACGGTGCCGCAGAACATCCGGTCAAGAAACGCGTGGCGGTCCGTGCCGGTGATTTCGAACCGGTTGAAGCCGTTCACCTCTGCCAGGCCTGCGTTCACCTGCAGGTTCTTCACTTCTGCCGCGACCACATCGAACGCCTCGTCGAAGTTGAAGGTGAGAGAGGGATGAAAGTCCGCCGACGGCTTGATGTAGTCGACCCGCTCCCAGCCGTTCACCACGGTGAACTCGGCGCCTTCTGCTGCCAGCACCGGCGTCAGCGGCGTGGTCTTGGCCGGGCGGCCTGCCGGGCGGTGCTCATGCGGGAAGTGGAAGCGGAATTCGTTCTGGTAGTCCTCAATCGCCTTCAGCGCGGTCAGCTCGACATTGGTGTGGGTGGTGAAACGGCGCGGGTCGATGCACCAGGTGTCATACTGCGCTTCCCCGTGCACGATCTGCTGCGCCAGCAGCCAGCCGTGGCCGCCGCCCTCGCCGAGGCCCGCGCGCAGGCCGATGATGCAGAAGGCGTTGCGCCCGCCCGGGATCGGGCCGACCAGCGGCGCGCCGTCAATAGTATAGGTGATCGGGCCGTTGACGATCGAGCGGATGCCGGTCTCCTGCAGCGCAGGCATCCGTTCGAAGGCGCCTTCGAGCACATCCATCACCCGTTCCAGATCGTCCGGGCAGAGGGCGTTCACGAAATTCGGGTCGATGCCGTCCATGCCCCAGGTCTTGCAGTCCTGCTCGTAGAACCCGACCAGCAGGCCGCCTTTTTCCTGACGGCTGTAATAGTCTGAGATCGGGCAGCGCAGCAGCGGCATCCGGTGGCCAGCTTCCTTGATCGCCGGGATGTCCTCGGTCAGGAAATACTGGTGCTCCATCGAGGCGACGGGGTGGTGCACGCCCATCATCGCGCCGACCTCGTTCACCCGGTAGCCGCAGGCGTTCACCACGATATCGCAGTCGATGTCGCCATGCTCGGTGTGCACAGTCCAGGTGTCGTCCTTGTGCTGGGTCAGCGCGGTCACCGGCGTGTTGCGGTAGACCTCGGCGCCGGCCTTGCGGGCGTGATAGGCCAGCGCCTGGCACAGCTGGGCCGGGTCGATGTCGCCGTCCAGCGGGTCCCACAGCCCGCCCAGCAGGTTGGTAGTAGAGATCAGCGGGTGGCGGCGGGCGCATTCCTTGGCGTCGATGACCTCAAACTCCACCCCCATGCCGCGCGCCATCGAGGCAAAGTGGCGGTAGCCCTGCATTTGCGCTTCGGTATTGGCCAAGCGGATGCCGCCATCGGCATGGTGATAGTTGATCGGGTATTCCGGATTTTCGGCCAGCTCCTTGTAGAGGTTGATCGAATGGGTCTTGAGGCCGACCATGGTCTGGTTCATGCCGAAGTTGGTGACCTGCGCCGCCGAATGCCAGGTGGTGCCGCTGGTCAGTTCGTTGCGTTCGACCAGTACGACGTCCGACCAGCCCTCCTGGGTGAGATGGTACAGGGTCGAGCAGCCGGCGATGCCGCCGCCGATGACCACAACTTTGGTACGCGATTTCATGGAAAGACCCTCCGGATGGAATTTGCCTGACTAAGCGCCGCTCCGGGCAGGGCAGCAATGCGATCCTTGCTTTTCTCAAGAATTCGAAAATTTATTGCGAAGACGTTGGAGGCAGTCTTCGGTGATTGCCAGCCGGAGGCTGCAGCCAGAACAGTCAACTCCGAGGGATTGCCGCAGGAGGGCACGGATATGGCAGAGCAGCGGGTTAAGAGGGGCGGACGCAGGGAAAGACTGGCGCAGCGGGCGGCAAAGCCGGCCATTGATCCCTGTCCGCCAGGCCAGATCGGCGGTGCCTACAAGCCGCTGACCCAGGCCGAGCTGGAGCGGATATACACCACCGCGCTGGATCTGCTGGCCAAACTGGGGATGGGAGAGGTGCCGCCGCGGCTGCGTGCCGACTTGCTGGCCGCAGGGGCAACGGACAATGGTGCGGGACGCGTGCTGTTTCCCCCGGTCATGGTGGAACAGGCGATCGATCAGGCGGCCAAAACCTTTGTGCTGCACGGGCGGGATGAGCGCCGGTCGATCACGGTCGGCGGCAACGCGGTGCATTTCGGCACCGGCGGTGCAGCGGTGCAGACGCTGGATATGGAAAGCGGGCTGTACCGGCCATCGACCCTGGCTGACCTGCATGATTTCACCCGGCTGCAGGACACGCTGGCCAATATCAGCTGGTTCACCCGCTGCTGCGTGGCAACCGATGTGCCGGACAATTTCGACCTCGACGTGAACACGGTTTATGCGCTGCTGAAGAACACCACAAAACCGGTGGCGACATCGTTCACGCTGGCCGAACATGTCGCGCCGATTGTGGACATGCTGGATATCGCCGCGGGCGGGGCGGGGGCGTTTTCCAGACGCCCCTTCCTCAAGGCGCATATCAGCCCGGTTATCTCCCCCATGCGGTACGGAGAGGACGCGGTGGATGTCGTCTATGAGTGCATCCGGCACAATATTCCGATGTCCTGCATCACCGCAGCGCAGGCGGGCGCCACGGCACCGGCGACGCTGGCGGGCTTCCTGGCGCAATCGCTGGCGGAGACCCTGGCCAGCCTGGTGATGGTGCATGCGATCCAGCCAGGCTTTCCGATGGTGTTTTCCAACTGGCCGCTGGTCATTGATCTGCGCACCGGGGCGTTTTCCGGCGGCAGCGGCGAAACCGCGGTGCTGAATGCGGCCTCGGCGCAGCTGTCGAACTGGCTGGGACTGCCCTCCGGCGTGGCCTGCTCGATGACGGATGCCAAGGCGATTGACGCGCAATACGGCATGGAAAAGGGGCTGACCTCGCTGGCGGCGGCGCTGGCGGGCGGCAACCTGATCTATGAAAGCTCCGGCATGACGGCGTCGCTGCTGGGGGCAAGTTTCGAGGGGTTTGTGCTGGATGACGAGATGCATTCGCATACCTACCGCGCCCTGCGGGGGATCGAGGTGAGCGACGAGAACCTCGGCTTTGAGGCGATCTGCGACGCGGTTCTGGGCGAGGGGCATTTCCTGGGCGGCCAGCATACCTTTGCGGCGATGGAGCGGGATTATTTCTACCCGGCGCTGGCGGACCGGGATGCGCCGCGCACCTGGGCCGAAAAGGGCGCGCCGGATGCCTGGGCAAAGGCGCGGGTGCGGGCAGGGGAAATCCTGCGCGGGCATCAGCCGGAGTATCTGAGCCAGGAGCAGGACAGGGAGATCCGGGCGCGGTTCAAGATCCTTTGACCAAGCCGACCGGCGCGTGGCCGGGCATCAGGACAGCAGGGTAAACCGTTTCTCCAGCCAGGGGGCGGTTTCCTGGAACGGTTTGATCGCGTGCTGCGTGATCAGCATGCGCATCCGGGCGTCCACCAGATCCAGGATCGATCGCGAGCAATCCGGGGTGGAGATGATCGCCAGGGTGCGGGAAAAGCTCTTGCCCGGAAAGGCGACCATTTTCAGCTTGGGCTGGAACCGCTTGGCCCGGGAAAACAGCAGCGGCGTGGTGATGGTCCAGCCGGCGCCCGCCGCGACCATGGCCATCAGCGTCTGATTGCTGCCGCATTCGAACCGGTGCGGCAGCGCCAGTCCCATGCGGCGGAGCTGCGATTCGATCTGCCGGGCGATGATCAGGCTGCCGGAAAACCGCAGGAACGGCAGCTTGCTGCGGCCTTCGATCACCTCCTGCAGCAGATGTTCGCCTGCCCGGGGCAGAACCACGACAAACGGATCGCGCAGCAACGGTTTGTCCTGCAGGTCGCGCAGGCGCTCGGCCGGGGTGGTGGTGATGCCCAGATCCAGCTGCCGGTCGCGCAGCATCGCCAGAATCGCGTGGCTGGAATCGGTGTGATACATGAAATCGCAGCGCGGCATGCTGGTGGAGAGAAACACTGCCAGCTCCGGAGTGATGTCGCTGTCGAAATCTTCGACGGTCCCCAGCCGCAGATAGCTGGCCTCGGCGATATTGCCGGCCGAGGCTTCGGCTTTGGCCTTGCGGATCGCGTGCAGAGCGTCGTCGATATTGCGCAGGAACACCTGGCCCTTGGGTGTCAGAACCATCGGTCGGCGGCTGTGGTTGAACAGTTCGACGCTCAGATGCTCTTCGAGATTGCGCAAGTGATGCGAGATGGTGCTGACCGACAGGCCGGTCTCCTCGGAGACGTCCTGCAGCGACCCTTTGCGGGCGGTGATCTGAAACAGTTCCAGCCCCTTGAGGCTCAGATCTTTGCGGGCGGAGTGGCTCGGCATAGCGGATCTCTTTCACAGTCGAAGGGCGGCGTCATGAGGTTTCGCAAAAAATCAGAATAATGATAGCAAAAATTTGGAGCAGTGCGTTCTGTCTCTGGCGGTGCAGCGAAATATGGAAGCGTCAGACCCACAACACTCTGCGGCCGTCAGATGCCGCCAGCTGTGCAGGGAGATCAGAATGAAAAGACTGCTGTTATCATCGGTTTGTGCCTTGGGCTTTGCAGCCCCCGCCTGGGCGGAAGGCTGCGGCGGGGTGACGATCACCCAGATGGACTGGGCCTCGGCCAATGTGGTGACTTCGGTCTCCAAGTTCCTGATGGAGCAGGGCTACGGCTGCAAGGTAACCACGGTGCCGTCGTCGACGCCGACCGCGCTGACCTCGGTGGCGGAGACCGGCACGCCGGACATTCTGACCGAGCTGTGGGTGAACACCGCACCCGCCTATGCGAACCTGGTGGCCGAAGGCAAGCTGGTGGAGCTGGCCGACGTGCTGTCCGATGGCGGCATCGAGGGCTGGTGGGTGCCGCAGTATGTGGTCGATGCCAACCCTGAAGCAGCAACTTTGGACGGGATCCTGGCCAACCCGGCGCTGGTGGGCGGCCGGTTCGACAACTGTCCCGACGGCTGGGGCTGCCGCACCGTCAATGACAACATGAACAAAATCATCGGTCTGGAGGGCAAGGGGATCGAGGTGTTCAACCACGGCTCGGGTGAGACCCTGGCAACTGCGCTGGCCTCGGCCTATGCCGACGAAAAGCCCTGGTTCGGCTTTTACTGGGCGCCGACGGCCATCCTGGGGAAATACCCGATGGTGCTGGTGGATGTGGGCGGGCACGACCCGGAAACCCACACCTGCAACGGCGCCAAGGATTGCGCAAACCCCGGCGTATCCGCCTATCCCAGCGCTGCGGTGAAAACCGCCGCAACCGCCAGCTTCCAGCAGCGCGAGCCGGAGATTGCCGAGCTGATGTCCAAGGTGTCCTTCACCAATGCGCAGATGAACGGCATCCTGGCCTGGATGGAGGACAACAACGCCTCCGCCGAGGAGGGTGCGGTCTATTTCCTGACCACGCATCAGGACGTCTGGCCGGAGTGGCTGAGCGATGGCGCGCGGGAAAACGTCTCGGCTCTGCTGAAATGACCTGAACCCTGGACAGCCCTGCCTTTCCGGGCGGGGCCGTTCGCAGAAGATCCAACGGGCACGGCAGCAATGGCATTTTATGACACCGCAATAGACCGGCTGGGGCTGCGCGACTGGTGCGAGACCGGGGCAGCAGACACGCCGATGAGCATGGCGCAGCTGCTGGCCAAAACCCAGGGCGGCAACGGCGAAAGCGGCGCGGCGCTGCCATTCCCGTCACTGGACACCTTGCATGAGGCTTGCGCGGCCATCCCGCAGACCCGCGACATGACGGCGGGCGTCGAGGCGGGTTTCCTGGCGGTCAAGGACGGGCTGAAACTCGTGCTGGACCCGCTGACGCAGCCCTTGTCCTGGATGCTGGAAGCCGCGCTTTATCTCTTTACCACGGTGCCCTGGTGGGTGCTGATTCCGGTGCTGATCTATGCGGCCTGGGCCGCCACCCGCCACCGCGCGGTGACGGCTTTTGTGGCCTTGGTGTTCCTGTTCTTCGGGGTGATCGATCATCTGGATGTCGCGCTGCAGACGTTGTCGATCATCTTTGTCTGTACTGGGCTGTGCGTGCTGCTCGGGGTGCCCATCGGCATTCTGATGTCCCGGTCCGATGGCACCCAAAGGGTGATGCTGCCGGTGCTCGACATGCTGCAGACGCTGCCGAGCTTTGTCTATCTGATCCCGCTGATCTTCCTGTTTTCGGTGACCGAGCCGAAACTCTACGGCATTGCCATCATCCTGTATGCCATCGTGCCGGTGATCCGGCTGACCGATCTGGGCATCCGCCTGGTGGACCGCGACGTGATCGAGGCCACCGATGCGTTTGGCATGCCGGAACGGCAGAAACTGTTCGGCGTGCAGCTGCCGCTGGCGCTGCCCAATATCATGGCCGGTGTGAACCAGACCATCATGATGAGCCTGGCGATGGTGGTGATTGCCTCGCTGGTCTCGGCGCCGGGGCTGGGGGTGCTTGTCCTGCGCGGCATCCGCAATCTGGAACTGGGCGTCGGCCTTGTCGCGGGGTTCGGCATCGTGCTGCTGGCAGTGGTGCTGGACCGCTGCTCCAAGGCGGCGCTGCAGCGCATCGATCCTGCACATAAATCCCAATAGGAGCGGCCGATGAGCACCCCAAAGATCAGCATCCGCAACCTTTACAAGATCTTCGGCGCCAGGCCGGGCGAGGCGCTGCCCCTGGTCCGCGATCATGGCCTGAGCAAGGCGGATCTGCTGGAACAGCATCAGCACGTGCTGGGGCTGCAGGACATCAGCATCGGCATGCAGGCGGGCGAAATCACGGTGATCATGGGGCTGTCCGGCTCCGGTAAATCGACATTGATCCGGCATCTCAACCGGCTGATCGAACCCACCGCCGGAGAGATCCTGCTGGACGGGCGCGATGTCATGGCGATGGGGGCGGCAGAGCTGCAGGCCCTGCGGCAGAACGCCATGTCGATGGTGTTCCAGAAGTTTGCCCTGCTGCCGCATAAGACCGTTCTGGAGAATGCGGCAACCGCCCTGAAAATCCGCGGCATGCGGCGGGAAGCGTATGAGGCGGAGGCCCGCAAGTGGCTGGCCCGGGTGGGGCTGGAAGGGTTCGAAGGCCGCTACCCCAGCCAGCTGTCAGGCGGCATGCAGCAGCGTGTCGGCATTGCCCGGGCGCTGGCGGCGGACAGCGGTATCCTGCTGATGGACGAGGCGTTTTCGGCGCTCGACCCGCTGATCCGCTCCGATATGCAGGATCTCCTGCTGGAGCTGCAGGCCGAGCTGCACAAAACCATCATCTTCATCACCCACGACCTGGACGAGGCGCTGAAACTGGCGGATCACCTGGTCATTCTCAAGGACGGCGCCGTCGTGCAGCAGGGCGCTCCGCAGCACATCGTGATGAGTCCGGCCGGTCCCTATATCGAGGAATTTGTCCGCGGCATTAACCGCGCCCGGGTGCTGCGGGCCGGAGCCATCGCACGGCAGGCGGCAGCGGCCGGCTCCGTGTCCGGGCAGGTGGACTGGAACGACACGCTGGAGACGGTCATCGAACGGGTGAACCGCCAGCCGGATGCCGTCATTGCGGTGATGCGGAACGGCAAAGTTTCCGGTATCATCGAAACCGGTGATTTGCTGGCAGCCCTGCTGCCCTGCACCTCCGCGCCGCCGCTCGGACGGAACACCGCCATCGCTTCCTGAGCGGGCAGCATCCGGCCCTGAGGCCACCGTGTCCAAGGACCGCACGTTGGTGCGGGCCAGAGGCGAGCGGAAAATCTCCCTATCCGGCAAAGGTTGCGTGGCCGTTGACGGCCCGCCCTGTCAGGCGCACACTGCCGGGGCAGCGGTGAGGCTTGCAACACAGGGATATGCCGCGGAAGCTCTCCAATCATGCCGAATCTGGCGTCATGCGAGGAAAAGTGGCAGAAAAACTGGACTTATCATTTTTTAAAACTGTCACTGTTGGAGAACGCCGGGCCTCCGCAAGGTTTCACTGTTCAAACAACAAGAATAACAAATACCAGTCCAAAGGGAGAAATTGTAAAATGGCTGAAAAAACAAGTATTTCACGGCGTTCAATGCTGCGGGTCGCAGGTGCTGCGGCTTTGGCGGCGCCGCTGTATTCGAAAAGCGCGCTGGCGTCTTCGGGGGAAGTGAACATCCTGATGTGGTCGGACTACCTGCCGCCGGAGTTCATCTCCGGCTTTGAGGCCAAGACCGGCATCAAGGTGAATTACACCGGCATCGGCTCCAACGAGGAAATCATCAACAAGATGAAGGCCACCAAGGGCCAGGGCTTTGACATCGTCTCGCCGACCAACAACCGCTCGCTGCAGTGGGGGCCCTTGGAACTGCTGAAACCCTTCGACATGAGCAAGGTCAACATCGACGCGGTGAACCCGGCGATGGCCAAGATCGGCACCGATGCCTGGAGTTTCGGCGGCTCGGGCGTGCATTGGCTGCCGCATATCTGGGGCACCGAGGGCATTGCCTACCGCACCGACAAATGGCTGCCAGCGGGCGATGCGCCCTCTTACGGCGATGTCTGGAGTGAGGAGAACGCCGGCAAGACCATGGGCCGGGCGCATTCGATGATGCTGGGCGCAGGGCTTTACATGGAAGCCTCGGGCGAGATGGAGCCGGGCTCGATCTGGGCGGCTTACGAGGACGAGGAGACCATGCGCAAGGTCTGGGGCCAGGTCACCGACTGGTGCGTGGCGCGCAAGGACCGCATCAAGCTGATCTGGAACGACGCCGACACCCAGAAGAACGGCCTGTTGAACGAGGGCGTGGTGGTCGGCCAGACCTGGGACGGACCGCCGCTGGCGCTGAAGTCCGCAGGGGAACCCGTGCATTACCAGGCGCCGGTCGAAGGCGCGATGGCTTGGGTCGACGGCATCTCGATGCCGGTGGGCGCCAAGAACGAGGAGCAGGTCTATGCCTTCCTCGACTATGCTTATGAGCAGGAACCCGCGGGCAAGGCGATCGACAGCCACGGCTACAACTCGCCGGTGCTGGGCGCCGACAGCTTCTCCGGCGATGTCTACAAGAAGAACTTTGCAGAGGCCTACCCGGGCAACTCGCTGGCCAATCTGAACCCCTGGCCGGCCGAGGCGCCGTGGTACGCCGACGTGCGCACCGAGTTCGTCAACAAGTTCAAGAGCGCCTGACGCCTGAGCACCTGTTCACACCGGCCCCCGGGACATCCCCGGGGGCCGGCCGTGCCGCCGGCAGGCCGCCGGAGCGGTGCGGAACCATCAACAATAGAACAAGGGCAGCAGGCCTGGCGGGGCCGGTGGCGCGCCACCGGATTGGGGACCTGCACCCTGGGGAGAAGCCAAATGAGTGCAGGGGTCGGCGTTGATCTCGAAAGCCTCTGGATCCGCTTCGGTGACTTTGTTGCCGTGCGCGATGCCAATGTGAACATCAATGGGGGGGATTTCTTCTCGTTCCTGGGGCCTTCGGGCTGCGGCAAGACGACGATTCTGCGCGCGGTCTCGGGTTTTCTGGAACCCAGCGGCGGACGGGTGCTGATCGGCGGCAGCGATATGCGGGGGATCGGGCCGAACAAACGCCCGACCGCGCTGATCTTCCAGAACCTGGCGCTGTTTCCGCTGATGAAGGTCTGGGAGAACATCACCTTCTCAATGGAGATCAGGGGCGCCTCCTCCCGCGAGCGCCGCAAGCGTGCTGACGAGCTCCTGGAGATGATCGCGCTGCCGGGGCAGGGCGACAAGCTGCCGTCGGAACTGTCGGGCGGCCAGCGCCAGCGGGTGGCGATTGCGCGGGCGCTGTGCGCCGAGCCGGATGTGCTCCTGCTGGATGAGCCGCTGTCGGCGCTGGATCTGAAGCTGCGCCAGCACATGCGCACCGAGCTGCGCGAAATCCAGCAGCGGGTCGGCATCACCTTCATCTACATCACCCACGACCAGGGCGAGGCGCTGACCATGTCCGACAATATCGCGGTGATGAAGGCGGGGGTGATCGATCAGATCGGTGACGGCAAGACCATCTACAACGATCCCGCCACCGCTTTTGCGGCCTCTTTCGTGGGTGAAAACAACGTCTTCCGCGGCAAAATCAAACGCGTCATGGGCGATGAGGCGCTGATTGCCACCAACCGCTCCGGCGAGCTGGTGGCACGGATCTCCACCGCCAACCAGGGCCGGATGAAGGAAGGCGACGAGGCGATGATGTTCATCCGCCCCGAGGCCTTTGCGCTGGCGCCCAAGGGGGCCACCGGCGGCCATTTCGTCACCGCCCGCGTCAACCACGAGGAGTTCGAGGGCAATGCCTTCAACATCTTCATGGAAGGCGACGGCGGCAAGGCGCTGAAGGTCTCGATCCCCAACCTGGGCCAGTCCTTCGGCGACCACACCGGCCAGAACATCACCCTGGAATACGAGACGAAAAACGCCGTCTGTGTTCCGGCCGGTGAGCTGGCCGCGGAATGAGGAGGGCCACGCCATGCCAAGCTTCCTGAGGGAGTTCTTCAAACGCAACGGCACCGGCATGGGCAGCCTGATGCTGGGTCTGGTCCTGTTCTGGACCATCGGCCTCATTATCCTGCCGCAGCTGTCGATGCTCGACTTCTCGTTCCGTCCCAACCTGCCGCCGCCGGAGATCGGCGGCCCAAGGGACGTCTACACGCTGGAAAACTACACATACCTGATCTACGGCCCGGAGGGCGGTAGCCAGGACTATAACGCGGTCGACCTCAAGGTGTTCTTCCGCACCTTGGTGGCGGCGGTCTGCGTGACCGTCTTCAACCTGATCCTGTGCTACCCGATCGCCTATTACCTGGCCCAGACCAAGGGCAATCACATCCGCATCTTCGCGCTGATGCTGATCATCCCCTACTGGATCAACGAAATCCTGCGCGCCTTTGCGCTGCGGATCATTTTCGGCGAGACCGGGGTGTTGAACAACATGCTGGTGGGGCTGGGGGTTTTCGACACACCTTTCGACTTTATCCGCAATGACATCGCGCTTTATGCGGGTCTGGGCTATGCCTACATCCTGTTGATGATCTTCCCGATCTACAATGTGATCGAAAGCCTCGACCGCAACCAGATCGAGGCGGCGCGCGACATGGGCGCCAGCTGGCTGAAGATCCACCAGCGGGTGGTCATTCCCTATGCCAAGCCGGGCATCTCCTCGGGCTGCACCATGGTGTTCATGCTGTCGGCGGGCGCGCTCGCGGCACCGCAGATCCTGGGCGGGCCGTCTTCCCTGTGGTTCACCCAGCTGATTTACCAGCAGTTCAATGACAACTCCGACTGGCCGCAGGGCGCGGCTTATGCGGTGGTGCTGCTGGTCACCTGTATCCTGCTTGTTCTGGCCATCATGCGCCTCTTCAAGGTCAACATGGGGGATATCGGCAAATGAAACGCCTCACTTTCATGCGCCTGAGCCTCTGGGTCTATCTGGGCGTGTTCTTTGCCTATCTGCTGGGCCCCTTGGTGATCATGTCGGCGACCGCCTTCAACTCGCCCTCCTTCCCGCGGATGACACCCTGGGAATGCCTGACCTTCGAGTGGTTCTCGGCGCTGTTCCGGGACGAGCGGATCCTGAACGGGATCTGGAACTCGATCCTGGTGGGGGCGGGCACGGTGGTTCTGTCGGTGGCGATGGGGCTGGCGGGCGCCCTGATGCTGACCCAGATCTGGCCCAAGCTCAGGGCGACCTACTACACCGTGATCATCGCGCCGATCCTGATCCCGGGCGTGGTGCTGGGGATCTCGACTCTGGTGTTCTGGGACCGGATTAACCGGATGCTGGGGCTGGGGGCGGACAGCTGGCTGTCCAACGGGCTGTTCCTGACCATCATCGGCCAATCCACCTTCATTGCCAGCTACTGCATGCTGGTCTTGGTGGCGCGGCTGCAGCGCTATGACGTGGCGCTGACCGAGGCGGCGCTGGACCTCGGCGCCACCCATGCCCAGGCCTTCCGCAAGGTGCTCCTGCCGTTCATGCGGCCTGCGATTGCCTCGGCTGCGGTGCTGGCCTTCCTCGCAAGCTTCGAGAACTACAACACCACCACCTTCACTTTTGGCGAATACCCGACGCTGACTATCGAACTGGCGCAGAAGGTGCGTTACGGCATCACCCCGGCGATCTCGGCGCTGGCCTTTATTATCGTGGTGCTGACGGTCTTTGCGGCGCTGGCCAATGAGGCCGCCCTGCGCCGCAAGGAGCTGGTGGCGGCGGCGCGCAGGAAGGCCACGGTAGCGGAGCTGGAAAGCGGCAGGCTGCGGCTGCCCGGCTTCCTCAGCTCCAATGCCGCGGCGGTGGCGCTGGTGGCTGTGGCCTGTGCGACGGTGGCGGTGGTCGGCACCGCCGCGGTCTACAGCCCGGCGCAGTGTATTGCCAATGTGCAGGAGCAGAAGCGGTTGGAGACCGCGGAGCGCATCCAGGAGCTGCGCCGCCAGCGCGAACTGCGCCGCCAAGAGCAGCTGGAGCAGCAGGGCGAAGCCCCGGCCCCAAGCGTGCCGTCCGGCGGTAACAGCTCCGGCTTCGGCAGCGTCTTCAACCCCGGCAACCTCTCCGGGGAAAGCGATGACGGGGCGGAAGCGGAGAAGGAACCGCAGGGCAACGGGGCGGGCAACAGCTCCGGCTTCGGCAATGTGTTCGATCCCGGCACTTTGTCGGGAGACGAGGACAGTGGCTCCGGCAACTGACCTGGTCAAAGTCACAAACACAGAAGGCGGCCCTGGGGCCGCCTTTATCATTTTGGCGGTAGGCGGGTGTCAGGCCGCGGAGCCTGCCGGGTGGCGGTCCGCGTAATATTGTTTGCGGAAGGCCTGCGGGCTGGTTTTGTATTCGCGCTTGAACCATTCGGTCAGATTGCTGCGCGAGCCAAAGCCGGTGGCGGCGACGATTTCGGCAAGCGGCAGAGTGGTGTGCAGCAAGAGCTGGCGTGCTTTTTCGATCCGCAGCTTGCGGTAGGCGGCCAGCGGGCTGGTGCGGGCCTTCTGCTGGAAGCGGCGCTCCAGTTTGCGCGGGGAAACGCCCGCCTGCCGGGCGATGTCGCGGATCAGCAAAGGCTCCTCGAGGTTCTGCTGCATCAGGTCGAGGATCTTGACCACCAGCGCGTCGCCGCCGGCGGTCTGGCGCAGCTGCAGCGAGACCTTGGACTGTTCCGAGGCGGGACCAAAGGCCAGGCCAAGGTAGTCGCAGACCGCATCGGCCATGAAAGGGCCGCGGTCGGCGCGCAGGAAACCCGCGAGCAGGCGCAGGGCGGCAAAGCTGCTGACGGCAGTGCAGATGCGGCCGGAGGTGGTGGTCATTGTGCCTGCCGGGGCGCAGGTCAGCCGCTCTTCCTCCGCGGCGGCGGCAAAATTCGAATGCACGGCGGTCTCAATCGCGGCGTTGAGGCCGCATTCGGGCAGCAGGAATATGGCGCTGCCGGCAAACAGGCAGCGCTGCGCCTGGCGGCAGATCCGCTGCAGGCTGGCCTTCTCGCCGGAATTGAGCGGCCAGCGGCTAGCGATGCCGCCGAGGAAAATGACGGTCTGCGGCTTCCAGCCGGCGGGCGCGGTGCGCATCTGCGGGCCGAGGGTGCGCACGGCGGTGCGGTAGCCGCTGCCGGGAAACAGGTCATTGGCGGCGCGGAAGACTTCGCAGATCATCTGCGCCGCCGCGGGCGGCTCTGCCTGCGGCAGAATGATCTCGATATCGTGGAAGCGGGTCTGTGCGGCGCTGTCAGCAGTTGGCCGGGAGGCTGGCACGGTCAGCGGTTCGAGACGGGACATCATTCTCTCCTCTGAGCGGGTCATGCAAAGGAAGGCAGCCATGCAGGAGGGCTGCCGGGATGCCCCGCCGGACAGGCCGGCGGGGCAAGGAGCCTGGAGGATCAGGCCTCGTTTTCTTCGTAGTCCGACATTGGCGGGCAGGTGCATACCAGGTGACGGTCGCCATAGGCGTTGTCGACCCGGTTCACGGCCGGCCAGTACTTGTCGACACCGAGGTTGCCCGGCGGGAAGCAGGCCTGTTCGCGGCTGTAGGGACGATCCCAGTCGCCGACCAGGTCGCGCACCGTGTGCGGCGCGTGCTTGAGCGGGTTGTTCTCGGCGTCGATCTTGCCGTCGATGATGTCCTGCGCCTCGGAGCGGATCGACAGCATCGCTTCGCAGAACCGGTCCAGTTCATCCTTGGGCTCGGATTCGGTCGGCTCCACCATCAGCGTGCCGGCCACCGGCCAGGACATGGTCGGAGCGTGGAAGCCGGAGTCGACCAGCCGCTTGGCAATGTCATCAACGGTAACGCCGCCCTCGTCCGCCAACGGGCGGGTGTCGAGGATGCACTCATGTGCCACACGGCCCGTCTCCGAAGTGTAGAGGATCTTGTAGGCCTCCTTGAGCCGCGCGGCGATGTAGTTGGCGTTGAGGATCGCCACCCGGGTCGCCTGCGTCAGGCCCGCGCCGCCCATCAGCAGGCAGTAGGCCCAGCTGACCGGCAGGATCGAGGGCGAGCCGAATGGCGCAGCCGAGACCGGGCCCACGGCAGTGCCGTATTCCGGATGGCCCGGCAGGTGCTCTTCCAGATGCGCCTTGACGCCGATCGGACCCATGCCGGGGCCGCCGCCGCCATGCGGGATGCAGAAGGTCTTGTGCAGGTTGAGGTGGCTGACGTCGCCGCCGATGTCACCCGGACGCGACAAGCCCACCATGGCGTTCATGTTGGCGCCATCGATGTAGACCTGGCCGCCGTGCTCATGGGTGATATCGCACACCTCCTGCACGGTGGTCTCGAACACTCCATGGGTCGACGGGTAGGTGATCATGCAGGCGGCGAGGTTGCCGCTGTGCTGCTCGGCCTTGGCGCGGAAGTCGGCGGTGTCGATGTTGCCCTTGTCGTCTGCCTTCACCGGGATCACCTTGTAGCCCACCATCTGTGCCGACGCCGGGTTGGTGCCATGCGCGGAGGTCGGGATCAGGCAGATGTTGCGGTGCGCTTCGCCCCGGGCCGCATGGTAGTTGCGGATGGTCAGCAGGCCCGCGTATTCGCCCTGCGCGCCGGAGTTCGGCTGCTGGGAGATCGCGTCATAGCCGGTGATCTGGCACAGCTTGTCGTTCAGATCGGCGATCATCTGGTGGTAGCCCTGCGCCTGGTCTTCCGGGCAGAAGGGGTGCAGGTTGCCGAATTCCGGCCAGGTGACCGGGATCATCTCGATGGTCGCGTTGAGCTTCATGGTGCAGGAGCCGAGCGGGATCATCGCACGGTCCAGTGCCAGGTCGCGGTCGGCGAGGCGGCGCATGTAGCGGGTGATCTCTGCCTCGGCCCGGTTCTTGTGGAAGATCGGGTGGGTCAGATACTCGCTTTCGCGCAGCGCGTAGTCGGGCAGACGGTAAGCGCGGTTCTTGACGCTGTCGTCCTTCTTGGCGATGCCGAAGGCACCCCAGACGGCTTCGATGGTTTCAGCCCGGGTCTGCTCGTCGAGCGAGATGCCGATGCGGTCTTCACCCACCTTGCGCAGGTTGACGCCGCGGGCAACCGCCGCTTCCATGACGGTTTTCTGCAGCGGGCCGACTTCGACGGTGATGGTGTCGAAGAAGACTTCCGGTTCCACCTTGAAGCCGTGCTCTTCCAGACCCGCAGCCAGGCGCGAGGTCTTGCGGTGCACCGACTGGGCGATGGCCTTGATGCCGTCGGGGCCGTGGTAGACCGCATACATCGACGCGATGACCGCCAGCAGCGCCTGTGCGGTGCAGACGTTTGAGTTGGCCTTTTCGCGGCGGATGTGCTGTTCGCGGGTCTGCAGCGCCAGGCGGTAGGCCTTGTTGCCGCGCGCATCGACCGACACACCGATGATGCGGCCGGGCATGGCGCGCTTCAGCTTGTCGGTGGTCGCCATATAAGCCGCGTGCGGGCCGCCATAGCCCATCGGAACGCCAAAGCGCTGGGTGGAGCCGATGGCGATGTCGGCACCCATTTCGCCGGGCGATTTCAGCAGCGCCAGCGACAGGATGTCGGCGGCGACCACGGCGATGCCCTTGTGCTCGTGGATGGCTTCGATTTCCGAGGTGAAATCGCGCACATGGCCGTAGGTGCCGGGATATTGGAAGATGGCGCCGAATACCGCGCCCGGGTCCAGATCATCGGGGTCGGCAACCACCACGTCGATGCCCAGAGGCTCGGCGCGGGTCTGGATCACGGCGATGGTCTGCGGGTGGCAGTTCTTGTCGACGAAGAAGGCAGCGTTGTTCGCCTTGGAACGCGAGCCGCGGTGCGCCATCGCCATGGCTTCGGCGGCAGCGGTGGCTTCGTCCAGCAGCGAAGCGTTCGCCACATCCAGCCCGGTCAGATCGCTGACCATGGTCTGGAAGTTCAAGAGCGCCTCGAGGCGGCCCTGGGAAATCTCGGGCTGGTACGGGGTATAGGCGGTGTACCAGGCCGGGTTTTCCAGGATGTTGCGCAGGATCGGCGCCGGGGTGGTGGTGCCGTAATAGCCCTGGCCGATCAGCGAGGTCAGCACCTTGTTCCTGGAAGCCACCTCTTTCATGTGGAAGAGGGCGTCGCGCTCGGTCATCGCCGGGCCCCAGTCCAGCGCCTCTTTCTGGCGGATGGCGGGCGGCACGGTGGCGTCGATCAGCTCGTCCAGGGTTTTGAAGCCGATCACCTGCAGCATGTCGGCCATCTCGCGCGGCGACGGGCCGATGTGGCGCCGGTTGGCGAAGTCGTAGGCTTCGTAATCGGTAAGTTTGAAGGCCATTTCAGAGGTCCTTGTCTGGGGCAATGGGTCCCGCCGGGCGGTCCCGGCGGGAAGGGGTGCTTAGCCGATCAGGGCCTTGTAGCCGTCCAGATCCATCAGATCGTCCAGCTGGGAGGCATCCGACAGTTTGATCTTGTAAATCCAGGCGTCGCCTTCCGGGCTGTCGTTCAGGGCGCCGGGATTGTCGGCCAGGGCCTCGTTGACCTCGACCACTTCGCCGTCCAGCGGCGCGTAGATTTCGGAGGCGGCCTTGACGGATTCGATCACACCGATCTCACCGCCCTTTTCGAACTCGTCGCCGGCTTCGCGCTGCTCGACGAAGACCACTTCGCCCAGCTGGTCGGCGGCGTGCTGGGTGATGCCCAGGGTGGCCATGTCGCCTTCAACGGTGATCCACTCGTGGTCTTCGGAATAATAGGTGGCCATGTTCGACTCTCCTGATGATGTCTTAGCGTTTGTAGTTCTGGGTGACGAAGGGCAGCGCGGTGATTTCAGCCGGCTGCGCCTTGCCTCGGATGATGAGGTTCACCTTGGTGCCCGGCTCGGCGTGGCCGGCCGAAACATAGCCCATGGCGACCGGGCCGCCGACGGTGGGGCCGAAGCTGCCCGAGGTGATCGCGCCGAGAGTATCGCCGCCTTGGCTTTGAACTTCCACACCCTGGCGGGCGGGGGCGCGGCCTTCGGGCTTGATGCCGACCAGTTTCCTGGACGGGCCTTCGGCCAGTTCCTTCTGGATGCGGGCGGCACCGGGGAAGCCGCCTTCTTCCTTGCGGCGTTTCTGGATCGCCCATGTGAGCGACGCTTCGACCGGCGAGGTTGCCTGGTCGATGTCATTGCCGTAGAGGCAGAGGCCGGCTTCCAGCCGCAGGCTGTCGCGGGCGCCGAGGCCTGCGGGTTCGCAGTCGTCATGGGCCAGGAACAGTTTGGACACGCGGATGGCGTCGGCTTCCGGGATCGAGATTTCGTAGCCGTCCTCGCCAGTGTAGCCCAGACGTGAGATGCGGCACTCGGCGCCGCCGATATCCGCCACGGTGGTTTCCATGAACTTCAGCTCACGGGCGGCGGGGCAGAGCGCGCCGACAACGTCCTCGGCCTTGGGGCCCTGAACGGCGACCAGTGCGCGGTCGAAGATCTCGGTCACGTCGACGCCGTCCAGGTTGGCCTGCATGTGCGGGATGTCCTGGTGGCGCAGCGCGGCGTTCACCACCACGAAATAATGGTCGCCGGCGTTGGAGACGATCAGGTCGTCCATGATGCCGCCATCGTCATTTGTGAAGAAGCCGTAGCGCGCCTTGCCTTCTTTCAGACCGGCAAAGGCCTGCGGGCAGAGCGTTTCCAGTTTTTCGCCCACGTTATCGCCGCGCAGGATCACCTGGCCCATGTGGGAGACGTCGAACAGCGCGGCCTTTTCGCGGCACTGCTTGTGCTCGCCCATGATGCCCATCGGGTACTGCACCGGCATTTCCCAGCCGGCAAAGTCGACCATCTTGCCGCCGAGTTCGACGTGAAGGTCATAAAGCGGGGTGCGTTTGGGGGCGTCGGTCATCCTGTGCAGCCTTTGAATTATTCTGGTTTCGGGGTGGGGGAGGGCGCAATGTGCACCCTCCCGGGGAGCTTATTCCGCGGCGCGGCCGGCTTCTTCCGACTTGCCGCCGGTGGCGAAGAACTGTTTCGTCACCTTGAAGACGATCGGGCTCAGCAGCGCCAAGGCGATCAGGTTCGGGATGGCCATCATCGCGTTCAGCGTGTCTGCCAGCAGCCAGATAAAGCCGAGGTCAGCGGTGGCACCGAAGTAGATCGCGATGATCCACAGGATGCGGTAGGGCAGCATGACCTTGACGCCGAACAGGAATTCCATGCACTTCTCGCCATAATAGGACCAGCCCAGGATGGTGGTGAAGGCAAAGATCGACAGCGCGATGGCGATCAGGTAGCCGCCGATACCCGGCAGCGAAGTCTCAAACGCCAGCGAGGTCAGCGCCGCACCGGATTCACCCGAGGTCCAGGCGCCGGAGGCGATGATCGCCAGGCCGGTGATCGAGCAGACGATGATGGTGTCGATGAAGGTGCCCAGCATCGCGATCAGGCCCTGGTTGACCGGACCTTTGGTATTCGCAGCTGCGTGGGCGATCGGGGCGGAGCCGAGGCCCGCTTCGTTGGAGAACACGCCGCGCGCCACGCCAAAGCGGATCGCCGCCCAGACCGCCGCACCGGCAAAGCCGCCTTCGGCTGCCGACGGCGTGAAGGCATGGGTGAATACCAGGCCGAAGGCCGCGCCGATGGCGTCAGCGTTGATGACCAGCACAATCAGGCCTGCAACGATGTAGCTGACGGCCATGAACGGCACCAGCTTGCCAGCCACCGCGCCGATGCGGGTGATGCCGCCCAGGATCACGGCGCCGGTCAGCACCATCAGCACGATACCGGTGATCGAGGGGTTGAAGCCGAAGTTGGTTTCCAGCACCTGCGCCACACCATTGGCCTGCACGCCGTTGCCGATGCCAAAGGCCGCGATGGAGCCGAACACGGCAAAGGCGACGCCCAGCCAGGCCCATTTCGCGCCGAGGCCGTTCTTGATGTAATACATCGGGCCGCCGACATAATTGCCTTCTTCGTCGCGTTCGCGGAATTTCACGGCGCAGACGGCTTCGGAATATTTGGTGGCCATGCCGACCAGTGCGGTCATCCACATCCAGAACAGCGCACCGGGGCCGCCGAGGAACACGGCCGTGGCGACGCCCGCGATGTTGCCGGTGCCGATGGTGGCCGACAGGGCGGTCATCAGCGCGTTGAACGGGGTGATCTGTCCCTCACCGGTGCCTTCACGGCCCTTGAACATCAGGCCGAAGCCCATGCCCAGTTTCCGGATCGGCATGAACTTCAGGCCGACCTGAAGGAAGAAGCCGACGCCGAGAATGAGGACCAGCATCATCGGCCCCCAAACCACGCCGTTTACGGCTCCTACGATTGAATTTAACGCTTCCATGGGTCTCCTCCCGCTTGCGTTAAGGTTGAATGCCCTTTGCCAAGGCCATCTGACGGGCCTCTTTCAGGGCGGCAAAATCCTCATCCGCGTGGAACGAGGACCGGGTCAGCGGCGTCGCCGACACGTGCAAAAAGCCCTTGGCGCGGGCAATCTGTTCCAGCTGCGCGAAGTCTTCCGGCGACCAGAAACGGTCTACGGGATGGTGCTTGGGGGTGGGCTGCAGGTACTGGCCCACGGTCAGGAAATCGACCTGTGCGGCGCGCAGGTCATCCATCACCTGGCGCACATCGTCCAGGGTCTCGCCCAGGCCGACCATGATGCCGGATTTTGTGAACAGCTGCGGATTGGCGCGCTTGGCATCGTCCAGCAGCCGCAGCGAAGTGTAATAGCGCGCGCCGGGGCGCACGCGCGGATAGAGGCGCGGCACGGTTTCCAGATTGTGGTTGAACACGTCCGGTGCGGCCTCGAACACCGCCTGTGCCGCCGCGCCCTTGCCCAGGAAATCCGGGGTCAGCACCTCGATGGTGGTGCCCGGGTTCTGGTGCCGGGTGGCGCGGATGGTCTGGGCGATATGATCGGCGCCGCCATCTTGCAGATCGTCGCGGTCCACGCTCGTGATCACCACATGGCGCAGGCCCAGTTTCCTGACTGCCGCCGCAACCCGGCCCGGCTCGAACGCGTCCAGCGTGTCCGGCTTGCCGGTGGTTACGTTGCAGAAGGAGCAGCCGCGGGTGCAGACCTCGCCCATGATCATCATGGTGGCGTGGCGCTTGGACCAGCACTCGCCGATGTTGGGGCAGGCGGCTTCTTCGCAGACGGTTGCCAGGTCATGCTCCCGCATCAGCCTGCGGGTTTCGTAATATTCCGCGCTCTCGATCTTCTTCTTGCGGATCCACCGGGGCTTGCGCGGGATGGCGCTGTCGGCCTTGTGGGCCTTTTCCGGGTGGCGGGGTCTTAACTGGATCGTCATCTGGCAGCTCCCTCCGGATCAGGCGTGGATCGCCCGGCCAAGCGCATCCAGGCAGGCTTCTTTCACCGCTTCCCCCATCGCCGGGTGTGCGTGGCAGGTCCGTGCAACTTCCTCGATAGTAGCACCTTCGGTCATGGCAAGCACCAATTCTGCAATTAAATCACCGCCATGCGCGCCGCAGATATGGGCGCCGAGGATCTTGCCCTCCGGGGTGGCCAGCACCTTGACGGCACCGTCGGTCTCGCCGGTGGAGCGGGCGCGGGAATTGGCCATGAAAGCGAATTTGCCGCTGATGTATTCGGTGCCGGCTTCCTTCAGCGCTTCTTCTGTCTGGCCGACAGAGGCGACTTCGGGATCGGTGTAGACCACGCCCGGAACAGTGTTGTAATCGACATGGCCGTGCTCGCCTGCCAGCATTTCCACACAGGCGACGCCGTCTTCCTCGGCCTTGTGCGCCAGCATCGGGCCGGGCACGCAGTCACCGATGGCATAGATGCCGGGGACAGAGGTGGAGAAGCGCTCATCCACTTCGATAAAGCCGTGGGCGTTGAGGGAAACGCCCAGCGTTTCAAGGCCCAGCCCCCGGGTCACCGGGCGGCGGCCGATGGCGACCAGCACTTTGTTGGCTTCGATCTGCTCCTGCTTGTCCTTGCCGACGCGATCGAGGGTCAGGGTCAGGCCGTTTCCACCCTTTTCGACTGACTTCAATGCGCGGCCCAGCTGGAATTTCAACCCGCGCTTGGTCAGCGCCCGCTGGGACAGCTTGGCAATCTCGCCGTCGATGCCGGGCAGGATGCGGTCGAGGTATTCCACGACCGTTACCTTGGACCCAAGGCGTGACCAGACCTGACCGAGTTCAAGCCCGATCACGCCGGCGCCAATCACCACCAGATGTTCCGGCGCGGCGTCCAACGCCAGAGCACCGGTGCTGCTCAGCACGTCCACCTCGTCGATTTCCACACCGGGGAGGGGGCTGGGCTCCGAGCCAGTGGCGATGAGGGTATTCTTTGCGGTATAGGTCTCTTCACCCACCTGCACCTGGCCGGGGGCGGGTATGCTGGCCCAGCCCTCGATCAGGTCGACGCCGTTCTTCTTGAACAGGAAACCGATGCCTTTGGTCAGATCGGTGACGATTTTGTCCTTGCGCGCCATCAGCGCGCCAAAGTCAACGCTGGCCCCCTCGACCGCAATGCCATGGGAGGAGAGATGCGAGAGTTCGGCATATTTGGCCGAGGAGGTCAGCAGGGCCTTGGAGGGGATGCAGCCGACGTTGAGGCAGGTGCCGCCGAGGGAACCGCGGCCTTCGACGCAGGCGACCTTCATACCCAGTTGAGCTGCGCGGATTGCTGCGACATAACCGCCCGGACCGGCTCCGATCACGATCAGATCAAATGCGCTCATGTGATTTCTCCTCCGAAATGCGGTCCAGGACCGGCACGTATTCAGCCGTATACGACGTTGCGTCTCCTATAGGAAACTTTTCCCCTTTTGCAAACAAAAAGTACGATCACGGAAATTTTGACCCGCGGATACATCAAAGCTAAGCTGTTTGCGGATCAGGAGAATTCGCAGAAATGGAACCAATTCCCTCAGAAGAAACGGGGCTCGGCCCCGAGGTCATGGAGGCCCCGGACGGGGAAGTCCTGGGAAAAATGATTCGCGATGCCCGCAAAGATAAGGGGCTGACGCTGGAGGAAGCGGCCAAGGCCGCGGCCATTGGCAGGTCCACTTTATCGAAGATCGAGAACAATCAGACCCGCCCGAGTTTCGAAATTATCCGCCGTCTGATGCAGACGCTGGAGCTGGAAACGCCGCAGCTGTTCCTGCAGTCCGGGCAAAGCGGTGTGACCGGGCGGCGGGACTTCACCCGCACCGGGCAGGGCGAGCATAAGGACACCGCTACCTACGATCACGAATTGCTGTGCAATGAGCTGACCAGCAAGCGGATGGTGCCGTATATCAGCACCATCAAGGCACGTGACGTCACCGAGTTCGACAATTGGGTGCGCCACCAGGGTGAAGAGTTCATGTTTGTGCTGAGCGGCGAGGTGATCCTCTACACGGAACATTACCGGCCGCTGCGCATGGGGCCGGGTGATTCCGTCTATTACGACAGCGGTATGGGCCATGGCTGCGTGTCGATCAGCGAGGAAGACGCCAGGGTTCTTTGGGTGTCTCTGGAGGTGTGACGGCGATGCCGCCCCCAGGGGCTGCAGCGCCGGGCTGCCGGTCAACCCGCTTTTCCGGACGGGCAGGTTCCCATAAACCTGCGTGAAAGGAGTGCTGCTGTCATGAAACTGGATCCTTTTGATATCTCGAAATCCGCCTCGGCCTCGGCTGCGGTGTTCGAGGCGCTGCGCAAGGCCATCATCGAAGGCCGGCTGGAAGAGGGCGAGCCGCTGCGCCAGGACGAAATCGCGCGCAATTTCAAGACCAGCCGGCTGCCCGTGCGGGAGGCGATCAACCGGCTGGAAGAGCACGGGCTGGTCAAGACCCAGCGTTTCAAGGGGGCGGTCGTGGCCGGGCTGTCCGCGGATGAGGCCGCGGAAATCTTCGATTTCCGCGCGCTGCTGGAACCCGAGATCATCCGCGATGCGGTGCCACGGATGCCGCAGGAGCTGCTGGTGCAGGCGCGGGCGGATTTCGCCGCCTTCGGCGCCTCGCGGAACCCGATGGAATGGGGGCTGCTGAACCGGGCGTTCCATGACAGGCTGTACAGTGCCAGCAGGCTGACATTCTTCCGCGAGGCCGCCAGCGGTGCGATGGACCGTATCGACCGTTACATCCGGGCGCAGCTGGTGATGAGCAACGGAATGGAGCGCGCAGACCGCGAGCATCTAGCCATCCTGGAGGCCTGCGAGGCAGGGGATGCGCGCCTGGCATCCGGCTTGACCAGAGCGCATATCCTGGAAGCGAAAGCTTCGCTACTGGCGCATTTTCCGGTTCTGACGAGACCGTGACAGGACGTGCCGGACCCAGGCCGCGGGACGCTTGCCGGCCAAGGGGGCATTGCAGGCAGACTGCACGGCGGCGGTTGGCCGAACTGGCATGGCCAGCCTCGATTGGCCCCCTTGGCTGGACCGCAGCGCCGCGGCCGCACCCCGAGAAATGCCTTGCCTGCACCGTGCACTGCAGATTGCCATTGCCGGGGCCGGGTTGGCTTTATCGGGATCCTGAAGCACCTGACCCGAAAGGAAGCCGCGCAGCAACGCCGGCGGGCGGCTTGTCCTGTGACCGTGGCTGGCGCGGGAGCGGTGCGTGGTCTCAGGCCGGATCGGGCGGCCAAGGGCACGTTTCACGTGGAATTCACCGATGCAATCAACAGCAAGGCAGCCATTGATCTGGCAGGCGCAAAGGCGCGTGCGGAAGCAGGGTGCCCGCCGGCGCCAGGGCATGTGCGGGCGGCGGCGAAAGCGGGGTTCAACACACCGGTAACAGCTCTTTGAACCGGCCAATGCGGCGGTGGTCTTGGACAGGCCGGCTGCGGTCCTGGGCAAAACACCCGTTGCCGGGCAGCGCGGCTGCGTAATGCTGGATCCCCGCGCCTGCCCGGTCGCGTCCGGCCTTCCCTTTGCCGCCAAAGCTCGGAACAGGGCATCCCCCGGCCTCTTGCCGCGTTGAACGTTCCGAGGCAGGACACCTGGCAGCTGTCGGCGCGGCAAGGGAAATGAGGTATCGGCCCTGACGCGCGGTCCCCTGCGCGGTGCGGCAGGTTGAGATTGCCGCCCGATCAGGCCGTTTGCCGTGCCCGTCCGGCTTCCAGCCCGATCGTAAAACGGATCGTCGTTCCGGTTTCCGTTTGCGGATCGCACCAGATGGTGCCGTTATGGCGCTTGGCGATCTTGGTGCAGGTGGCGAGCCCAAGCCCGGTGCCCGGCTGCTCGCTGCCGCGTTGCAGACGTTTGAACGGCTCAAAGATCTTATCCCGGTATTCCAGCGGAACACCGATGCCGTTGTCAGCAACTGAAATCAGCAGGCCGTTGCCGGAAGGTTCGGCGGCAACGGAAATCTCGGGCGTTCTGCCGCCGCTGTACTTGATCGAATTGCCTATCAGGTTTTGCAGCAGCTGGACGATGTCCGGCGGAAAACACCAGACACTCAGCCCGCCGGAATCCCATTCGATCCTGGCTCCGGATTCCGCCAGATCCTGCGCAAGAACGGCACGCAGGCTGTCGAACAAGCTCTCGACAGTGACATGTTCGGCGGTGCCGCTGCTATGCGGGTTGGTGTGGCTGGCCAGCCGTTCAATGAGGTCGGAGGTCTTGCGGACCGATTTCTGCATCAGTTCGAATTGCCGGGCTACCTCGTCAAACTCACCGTTCTGATAACTCTCTTGAATCTGCTCGCTGAGAAACTTGATGGCTCTGAGCGGCGCGCGCATGTCATGGATCAGCACATCCGTGAACAGTCTCAGCTCATTCTGCTGCTCCTGGATCCGCCAGCGCATTTCCGCAACTTTCAGCCCGTTGGCAACCATCCGCTGCAGTGCTTCGGCGGTGATCGCGGATTTGGGGATGTAATCGCTGGCACCGGCTAGAATGACGCTCTTGGCGATTTCCTCATCCCCTTGGCCGGTGGTCATGAACAGAACCGCCCGCGGCCAGGTTTCGTGCAGCTGGGCAATCAGGTCGAGCCCGGTGCCGTCCGGCAGCAGATAGTCCAGAATGATCACGTCCACCGGACGCCCGGCAAAAGTCAGAGCGTTTTCACCGCTGTCGGCCTCGGCGATCCCGGCCTCCGGGTGCAACTGCTGCAGCAGCCTGCGCACAAGTTTCCGGTCGCCCGCATCATCATCAATGATCAGGATGTTGAGAGCTGTCATCGGAAACCTTTCTGATGTGGATATCGGGCAGCTCGACAATGCGCCAGTATGTGTCGAACGTGGCCATCAGGTCGACAAACATGTCGCCGGCCTTGGACTTGAGAATGTAGCCGGCCACGTTGTTGGCATAGGCCGCGGAGATGTCCCGTTCGTCTTCCGATGTTGTCAGCACGATGAACAGGATCTTGCGCAGTACCGGATCGGCGCGGATTTCCCTCAGCAATTCAATCCCGTTCTTGCGCGGCATGTTGATATCGCTCAGCACCACGAAATTGGGCGGCGGCATCTGCTGCATTTCGCCGCGAAGGAATGCCAGGGCCTCGACGCCGTCGACAAACCGGACCACTGGATTGGCTATCTTGGCCCGCTGGAACGCCCGGCGCAGCGCTTTTGCGTCACCGTCGTCATCCTCGACAAGGATAATGTTCAGCGCCGGACGGTTGGCTGTTCCAGAAAGATTGTTCATGCTGCCAATTCCTTTTTCAGAGGGGCACGGGGCCAGGTGAACCGGAAGCAGGTTCCGCAGGAGCCATCGGAGTGAACTGAGATTTCACCGCCGATCACTTCGATGTGCTTTCTCACAATGGCCAGCCCCATGCCGCTGCCTTCGGTGTGATCTTTCGGCTTAAGCGTTTGGAAAATATCAAATATCCTTGAGTGGAATTGTTCGGCAATTCCCGGCCCGTCATCACAGACCGCAAAGCGGTAGCTGGCCTCATGTTCGGACACATCCACCCAGATGTTGCCTTCGCTTTTGTCGTGGTGCTTGATGCCGTTTGCTATCAGGTTCAGCAGCACCGTCTGCAAGGGAAGCTTCCGGAAATTGAGGTCCTTGAAACGGCTGGAAAAATGCACCTGCATGCCGTTCGGGATTTCCAGCAGTGCAAGGATTTCATCCTGAATTTCCGCCCCGGTCCCAGTGGCCTCCGAGGTGCTTACGCGGCCGATGCGCGAATGGCGCAGGAGGTCATCCAGCAGCTTTTCCATCCGCATTGCCCGGTTCCGCAGCAGTTCGAGGCTTTCGCGGGTGTCTTGCGTCAACGTGTCTTCCAGATCTTCCTGGAGCCAATTCGAGGCGTTCTGAATGACCCGCAGGGGCGCCTTCAGGTCATGAGAGACAATATAGGCAAACTGGTCCAGCTCGCTGTTGGAACGCCGGAGCGCCTCGATCAGGGCCTGCCGCTGTTCTTCGGCCTGTTTGCGCAGCGAAACATCCTTGAGAACGCCGATGAAATGGCGCTCGCCCAGATAGTGTGCCTGGCTGACCGAAATGTCGAGGGGCACCAGCGAACCGTCTTTGCGCACGCCCCAGATTTCACGGGTTTCGGACATGGTTTTCGAACGGCCGCCGAGATCTGCGTTCCGGATATATGACATGTGCGCGCAGGCATCCTTGTCCCGCATCAGCTGCACCAGCGGCTTGCCCAGCAGCTCTTCGGCGGAATAGCCGAAGATTTCCTGGACAGCCGGGTTGGCCTCTTCAATCAGGCCGCTTTCATCAACCGCCATGACCCCTTCGGCGGCGTTTTCCAGTATCGCATCCAAGCGGTTTCTCTGCCGCTGCAGCTGGGTGATGACAATGGCGAAACTCGCGGCCAGGTCCTGGATCTCCCCTGTGCCGGCGTAGCTGTTTTCCAAGGGCTGCATGGAATTGGCCTTGGTACGGACTTCCGCGAGCAGATGCTCCAGAGGCCGCAGCAGGCGGGCGGTCGCGAAATAGCCGACCAGGGTCGCGAATGGGATCAGCACACCCGCACCAAGAACCTTGAGCTTCAGTTCCTGAACCGCAGGAGACAAAAGGCCGTCCAGGTCCACCAGTGTAACCATTCTGATCCGTAAGGGCAGGCTGTCCGGAAGTCCCCGCACTGGATAGATGAAGAAGGCGTCGCCTGCGTCACCGAAACGTTGGAGGACACCTTCCGGAGCCGCCATGACGTCCTGCGGAAGGAGGGTCGTCCGTTCAGGTTCGCTATGGAACAGGAATGCCGGTTCCGCGGCGGAGCCGTCCGGGTCGGCCTGTTGGTTTGTAACCAGGTAGACCGTGTAGTGTGACGCAATGTCGGGGCGTGCATGTGTCAGCAACACTTCCGCGGATGTATTGACGACAACTGCGCCAAACACTGCGCCGTCGGCATCCAGTACCGGGTGAACAATGCGGATCGTGGGAGGACCCGAAACCTGGCCGTGCTCTCTGTTCCGGGTCAATCGGGAATAATAGAACCCTTTGCTCCCCGCTCTTTCGGCTATGTTCTTCAGATACGGCTCCCCGTCCTTGGACTGCAGCGCATGCGGGGGAACTATTTCCGCAGTGCCATCGCGTGCATTTACCCGTACGAACTCCTGCCAGTTCCCGTCATTGAGCAGCAAGCGCAACTGAGTGTAGCCGGTGCGGTTGGTGATCAGGCTGGCAAAAACCTTTTCAAGCTGCTCGCGCGACTGTTCCAGTGACAAGCCGCTGAGCGGATCCACCTGACTGCCACTGTTATAGCTGCGTATAATTGCGGCAATCGCCGGGAAAGAGCTGAAGGCGTTCAAGTCCTTTTCAAGGCCGGCAAACACCTCGCGTGCGTAATGCGAATAGATTTCATCATTGCTCAGTATCTGCCCGGTTACCAGTTTCTGGACCCGCTGCTTGGCATTCAAGTAGTCGACGGTGAAAAACAGCGTCAGAAAGAACCCCATGACGCAGAAGACAGTCAATGCAACTTTGGTCTTCAGTTTCATCCGTGCTCCGAAAAGTTTGTGTCCCGTCTGCCCGGATACGGGCCAAGGCAGCGGCCCGGCGAAGGCATGACGCCGGCCCGTCGAAGCAAACAGCTACTGGAGCAGACTGGGCGTATTTTTTCCAGTGACCTGCCGGGTTTCGTCAATCACGCTTTCGAGGTCGTCCATGAACACAACCAGATCCTTGCAGCTGCGCTCAAGCATCGAGACGTCCGACAGCGTGGCTGGCGGTACGCTGCCATCCTGCCTGGCCTGCGACTTGATCACCCGGACCCCGGCAAGCGTGCGGCTCAGCAGCAGCCGCAGGTCAGGGCCGCAGCCAACGATGAAACGCCGGAAGATCCGTTTCAGCTCCTGTTCCGAGGCCCGGGCGCTGGACAGCTGGCCGTACAGCGCTCGCCGTTCGATTGCTGAAGCGATGGATTTGATCAGGGAATCCGTCGTCAGCTCGTCCTTGACAATGTAGTCGGCACAGCCCCGGCGCATGGCCTCAACAGCGATCTGGTAACTGGTCGCGCTCGTCAGCATGATGGGAACGGCCTGAACCTGTTCTTCATGAGTCACGAGCAGTTTCAGGGCGTCCAGTCCTGTGTCCATGCCCAGGTTGTGATCCAGAAACACAAGATCAAAGTGTTCCTTGTCCAGCTGCTGGCGCATTTCATCCAGGTTGGCAGCTTCGAAAAATTCGGCCCTCATCCCGGCTTTGCTGCACAGCTTGTTCAAGCGCAGCCTGTCGATCTCATCATCGTCGACCGACAGGATGTTGAGCATGACTGGCTGTAGAACCGGCGGGGCAGCCATATCTGAAAACGCGGCATTTCTCATTCTGTTCCCCTTTACTAACTACACTGCACAACACGGCGAAGATCCGGGCATTCACCCATAAGGATACTTTAACACCAAACCACTCTCTCTTGGGTTATTATCTTGAGGGATTTGATTAAAGAAAACTGAGCTTCCGCAAGGGGTTCCTTGATTTTACGTTAAAGATGCGTAGGCGGCCTGCTATTTTCGATGACTTTGCGATTTTGGGAGGGGGCTGAGGATCGCACATGGCAGGGAGGGAAATTCAAAGGCCGCTTCGGGTTGAGCTCCAGTCTGCTGGACGGTCCTGTACAGGAAGGAAGGCGGCAGGGCAGCGCCCGTCACAGCCGGAAGCCAGTGCATGGCGCAACATGGCAGAAGCATTGCCTTGGTGATTCCTGCTGCTGAAGCTGCCTGTCATGCGGGCAGCGGGCCGGGAGAACATCAGCCGCAGTGCGGACCTCCAGCGGCGGCTGATGGCCGTTAAGGATTGCACGCCTGACCCCGCCTGCGGAAAAACGCTGCGGTCGCGCAAAGAGGCTGTGGCGATTGGGGAAGCTGGATAGCATACCTTCTCTCGGGCTCTGTACACCCGCAGCCTTGCTGAAAAAGTAGTTGCTTGGCTTCATTCTGCAGATTCGGCTGCAGGCGGATTGCTGAGGCCATCAGATTCACGGCCCAAGCATTCGGCAGGGATGTTCCGCAACCGTCTGCCGCAGCCGTCCCGACAGATGCCGCGGAAGTTGCAGGGTACAGCATGCCGCGGCCGCCGGCTGGCAGGTTTAGATTGCCTCAGTACGCGTATGTTGCTTGTCCGGGGCTGGAAAAGACGGTTTTCCGCTTGAGCACGCCGCCTAACGACCACAAGCAGATCACCGCTGGCTTGGCAGTTCTCCTGTCGGATCAGGCACAGGGAAACAAGTTTCTTTTCAAGCCACGAAACGCCGTCAGGCGGCAACTCCGCTCCTCAGCCTGGGGCGAACCGAGCTGAGGAATTTTTGCGTACTGGCGCCGGTGGCGCGGACGGAACGGGTCTTGTCTCGCGTCAGTAACCCTTAGACCATAGGCGGCTTGGCAACACCCAGGCGAAAGAAAAAAGCGACCCTCGGCAGAGAGTTGCTTCAGCAGGCTTCAGAAATCCTCCCACCTGACCAGATCATCCGTGCCTGTGGCAGCGGACTGGCCAGGCTCGTCTGCCGGTGCGCTGGATTTGCCGCCGCGGATCTCTTCCAGCGGCGCGGGCGAGGCAATGCTGTCCTGTGCCGGTGTTCGGGGCGCGGCCGCGCCTGGCGCAGGAGCAGGGTGGGCTTTGATTGTGAAATGCGCCACCAAGTCAGCAAGTTTGTTCGCATCGGTGTTCAGCATGTGGCCGGCTGCGGTGGCCTGTTCCACCATGGCCGCATTCTGCTGGGTCACCTGATCCAGCTGGGTGACACCGGTGTTGATCTCGCCGAGGCCGGTCGACTGCTCGGCAGCGCCTTCGGCAATCCCCGAAACCAGCTGCGAGATATGAGTGACCCGCTCGACAATGCTTTGCAGCGCCTGGCCGGCCTTGCCGACCAGATCGACACCGCGCTCCACCTGTTTTGTGCTGTCGCTGATCAGGGTCTTGATCTCCATTGCCGCATCCGACGAGCGCTGCGCCAGGGCACGCACCTCGGAGGCGACCACCGCAAATCCCTTGCCGGCCTCGCCTGCCCGCGCCGCCTCGACACCCGCGTTCAGGGCCAGAAGGTTGGTCTGGAAGGCGATGTCGTCGATCACCGAGATGATCTGGCTGATGTGGGTCGAGCTCTGCTCGATCTCGGTCATTGCGGACACGGCATGCTGCACCACCGAGTCGCTGGCCTCGGCCTCGGCCCGCGCTTCAGCCATGGTGGCTTCGACGCTGCGGGCGCCTTCGGCTGCAGCGGTGACCGAGGCGGTCAGTTCGTCCAGCGCAGCGGCGGTTTCCTCCAGCGTGGCTGCCTGGCTTTCGGTGCGGTGCGACAGGTCGTCCGAAGCCTGGCTGATCTCGGCAGCGCCGTTGCGGATACTGCCGGAAGCTTCAACAACCTGCTGCACGGTTTCGTTCAGGGTTTCCAAGGTCAGGTTGTAATCATGGCGCAGCTGCTCGTGATCCTCCGGAAAGGCCTCGGTGATGGGTTGCGAAAAGTCTCCTGCCGACAGGCGCACCAGGCCGGCGCTGAGGCTTTCGACGATGATTTGCTGCTGCCGCTGCATTTCAGCGCGTTCTTCTTCAGCCGCGCGCGCTTGTTTCAGGTCGTCCTGCATCGACACCAGCGTCTTTCCGATCTTGCCGATTTCGTCGAAGCGGCCGGCGGCTTCGACGACTGTGTCGAGGTTGCCGGAGGAGACAGCTTCCATGTGGGTGCAGAGCCTGTCGATCGGCCGGGTCACCGAGCGGGCGAACAGCCAGCCGAGCAAGGAGACCGCGGCGGCGCAGGAAAGCGAGATCAGCAGCATGACCCGGCGCTGCTGGATTGCGGGAGCCAGAATTTCTTCGCGGTCCAGTTCCGCGACGATTGCCCAATTGATGCCGTGGACCATGAAAGGCCCCGTGACAGCGGCAACCGTGCGGCCATCCGGCTTTTCGACGGAGGGGTGGAAGCTTACCGGAGGGCCGGCCTGCGACGTTCCGCCCGCGTCCTCCGGCGCGCCGCCAAAGAAGGCTGCTTCGATGTAGGGCACATGCGGCAATTCCTCCAGAACGCCGTGCCCGCCGTCCAGGCGCGACGGGGTGCGGGCCTTGAAGTCGCCGCCAATCAGGTAGACGTCCAGTGTCTCCAGCTCGCCGCCGAAATTGGTGGTGATTTCGGCGATTTCGTCAATCGCTACCTGCAGGGCGAATACGCCCGCAAACCGGCCGCTTTCGTCATGGATGCGGGTTGCTGCAAAAGCCGCCGGGGCATCTGCGCTGGGTTCATAGGCCGCGATGTCGGAGAAATAGACCCGGCCGGGTTCTCCGGATACGGCCTGCTGGAACACCTTGGCCAGATCCGTCCCGCGGTAGGGGCCCGAGACCATGCTGGTGGCGTAATCGCTTTCCTTGGCGACCGAAAACACCACGTCGCCTGCAGGGCTGATCAGGAAGATGTCGTGAAATCCCATCCTCTCCATCATTCTTCGGAAGGAAGGGTGGTTGCGCTCAAAATGCACGTCATAGGGGGAAGCGGCGGAGGCGAACATTGACAGGTTTTGCACATCCGATTGCGCCTCGCCGCTTCTGGCGGGCCAGGTCACGGCCAGATCCTTCATCGCCTTGGCGGTGGAGGGGACCGATGCGATCGTTAGAATGGCGGCGTTGATACCCTCCAGATAGGCGTTCAGCGCCAGTTCCCGGTCGCGCACCAGCGACTGCAGGAAGACTTCGCTGTCATGGAGTACCCCGCGCCGGAAACTGTTCGTGCTGACGGCAATCAGCACGAGGGTCAGCGCCAGAGTTGTGCTGACGATCAGCAATGGCAGTTTGTGGGCGATCTTCAATGATTTGAGCACTTTCAACCTAACCTCCAGGGGAGAGGCATCCCGCAGCGGTGCCATCTGGCGGATGCTGGTGACGCAAGTTCTGCAAATACAACGTCAGATAGATTTTTGATCGGTTAATCCCTGTACGGTTTAGCGATGGTTTTACGATTTTCCCGGCACCGTTCGCCCGCCGGTGTTATCCCGCGCGAAGCAGGCCGGACGCATGCATGGGCCAATTATGCAGGTCTTGGACCGGAGGACGTTAAGACTTGCGGCTGAGCCTCGGGAAGCGGACCGCGGCCCTGCATCCCGGCCGGACAGGGCAAGGCGGCTGCAATTGTTAACGCATTCCTCATTGCGAATCGGCCCGTCGGCGCTGGGCAGGCCCCGGCAATCCGGCCTGCTGGGCGGAAATTTCCTCAGCATTACGAGGGCTTTCTGAAAAACTGCCCGGACTGTTCGGGTTTTTCTGGTAATGCGAAGTATTTTTTTGCCATGGTTAAGCATCAATAACCGGGGGGTTAGGGAATTGTTAACGCTGCCACGTTCTGTCCATGATTCTGTCCTGGCCTGGCAAATTTGGGCCTCATTCCAGCCGCACGCCTGAATGACGATGCGACTGTGGGAAGCTGGAGTGGATTATGAGACCTTTTATTGCTGCAATTGCGGCATGCCTGACATTGGGCATGCCCATTGGCGCGGCTGCGGATGACACGCGGTCAGGCGTCAATTCAATAGAAGGATGGGAGGCCGTCGGGCGGCTGAACATCTCCAACAGAAACATGTGCACCGGCGCGCTGGTGGCGCCGGATCTGGTGCTGACGGCAGCGCATTGCCTGTTTGACCCGCGGACAGGAGGACGGGTCGACCCTGCGTCGATCTGGTTCGAGGCGGGGCTGTCGGGGCGGCAGGCCGTGGCCTTGCGGCAGGTGGTGAAGGCGGTGATGCATCCGCAATACCGCTATCGTCCCGCAGGCGTGCATCAGGTCGGCAGCGATCTGGCGGTGCTGAAGCTGGACCGGCCGATCAGCGGCAGTCAGATCCAGCCGCTGACAATGTCCAGCGGCGCGGCGCGGGGTGATATCCTGGGGGTCCTGTCTTATACCCGGAGGCACGCGACGCGGCCCAATCTGGAACGGTCCTGCAGTGTTCTGGCACGGCAGAGCCGGACCTTGGTGATGTCCTGCCTGGTGGACTTCGGCGCTTCGGGCTCGCCGGTGCTGGAGATGCGCCCGGGCTTGCCGCCGCGGCTGGTTTCGGTGATTTCCGCCAAGGCTGCAATGGGCAGCCGCCGGGTGTCGATCGGAACAGCGCTGGATGCGTCGCTGCGGGACTTGCTGCGGCGGGCGGGCTGAGCCCCTGTTCCCGTCGGCCCGGGCAACATTCCGCCGGCCGCCGAACAGGGGCAGCGGTTTCTGGTTCAAGGCTCGCGCAGGGCTTCGCGGGATTTGTAGAGCGGCTTCAGCAGATACTGCAGCACGGTCTTGGCGCCGGTCTGCAGCTCTGCCGTGGCCCGCATCCCCGGGCGGATCTGGATCGATTGCTGGCGTTCGGTAAAGCTGGATTTATCCACCCGCACCGTCACCCGGTAATACGGTTCAGCCCGCGGGCTGCGCTCGTCCTCGAAGGTGTCGGCGGAGACGAAGTCCACCTTGCCGCGCAGCGCGCCGTAGATGGTGTAATCATAGGCCGACAGCTTGATGGTGGCGGCCTGGCCGGGCTGCACGCTGGCGATGTCCTCGGGCTTCACCCGCGCCTCGACGAACAGCTCCTCGCCCAGGGGGATGATCTCGAGGATCTCCTCGCCGGGGCGGACCACGCCGCCGATGGTGGTGACGGCCAGGCTGTTGACGATGCCGGCCATGGGGGAGGTTATGATGGTGCGGTTCAGCTGGTCCACCGCTAGCCTCTGCTCCTGGCGCAGTGTGGTGAGTTCACGCAGGGTGCGCGCGTATTCCTCGGCCTGTTCCAGCTCCGCCAGGGTGCCGATCTCATTGTATTTGGCGCGGGCATCTGTGGCCGCATTGCGTGCCTTGTTCACTTCGATCAGCGCCACGATCTTCTGCTTGTGCAGCTGCTCCATATTGGCCAGCTCCGCATTCAGCTGGTCCCGGATCTGCCGGGCGCTGTCGCGCCGGCTGGTGAAATCGGTCTGCCGCGCGGCCAGCAGCCCCCGTTCAGATGCCAGGATGCCAGGCGACCGCAGCGCCAGCATCTCCGGCACAGCAAATTCAAAGGCGCCCTTCATCTGCGCCTCCAGCCGGTAGCGCTTGATCTCCAGCGCGTCGATCTGGTTCTGCAGCTCGTCGGCGGCGGTGCGAAATTTGGTGTCCTGCAGCTTGGCCAGCATCTGACCGGCAGTGACGATGTCGCCCTGGCGCACATGCAGCTCGGCCAGGATGCCGCCTTCGAGGTTCTGCACGATCTGCGCACGGGACGAGGAGACAATCTGGCCCTCGCTGCGGACGATTTCATCGATCGAGGCAAAGGCGGCCCAGATCAGGAAGGCGAGCAGGGCGGCAAGCACCAGGTAGATGATGCGGCTGGCGCTGCGAGGGGTTTCGGCGTTTCCGTAGGGGTCATGCAGGGCCATGGTCATTTGCCTTCTCCTGCGGCCAGATGGGCCAGAACCTGATCGCGCGGCCCGTCCACCACCATCCGGCCCGACTGCAGGATCAATGTGCGGTTGGTGAGCGACAGGATCGGCATCCGGTGGGTGGCGATTACCGCGGTGCGGCCCTCCAGCCAAGTCTCCAGACGGCTGACGAGGGTGCGTTCCAGGGTCTGATCCAGTGCGGCAGTGGGTTCATCCAGCAGCACGACGGACGGGTCCTGCAACCACAGCCGCGCCCAGCCGATCGACTGGCGCTGGCCGATCGACAGCCCGTGGCCGCCGTCGCTGATCTCCAGGTCCAGCCCCTTGTGGTGGCTGCGCACATGGGCACCGAGGCCTGCGAATTCCAGCGCCTCCATCAGCCGCTCGTCATCGCGCTCCAGCTGGTTGAGGTTCAGGTTGTCGCGCAGGGTGCCGGCAAACAGGCGGACGTCCTGGCTGAGGTAGCCGATGTTTGCGCGCAGGTCGCGGGGGTCGATCTGCGCCATGTCGGTGCCGTCCAGCAGAATCCGCCCCCGGTCGGGCGCATAAAGACCTGACAGCAGCTTGAGCAGGGTGGATTTTCCAGAGCCATTGACACCCAGTACCGCGACCCGCTGGCCGGGCGTGACCGCAACCGCCTGCACATCCACGGTAGGGGCGGCGTCGTCGTCGTAGCGGAACAGGATGTCGCGCAGTTCGAACCGGCCCTCGACCTTTTGGCGGCGCAGGTAGGTGCGTTCCTTTTCTTTCTCCTGCGGCGCCTGGGCGATGGCGTCCAGTCCTTCCAGCGCCGCCTTGACGTTGCTCCAGCGCGCCAGCGTGGCGGCGAACTGGGTCAGCGGCGCCAGCGTGCGGCTGGTCAGGATGCCGGTGGCGATGATGGTGCCGACGGTGAATTCGCCGGCAAACACCAAGAGCGTGCCCAGCACCACGGCGGTGATGTAGGTGGCCTGCTGCACCCCTTGCGACCAGTAGGTGAGGGCGCTGGACAGCTTGCGCTGCTCGGTTGCGGAATGCGACGACAGTGTGTTCAGCTCATCCCACAGCCGCAGCACCCGTTCTTCGCCGCGCTGGGTCTTCACGGTGTCGAGCTCGGTCACCACTTCATGCAGCAGCCGGCCCGCTTTGGCGTTTGCGCCTTGGGTTTGGCGGGTCAGCGCGATCATCTTCTTCTGCATGAAATAGGCAGGCAGCAGCATCAGGATGCCGCCGGCGATGATCACCCAGACTACCGGGCCCGCAATCGAGGCCACCAGCAGCAGGAAGACAGCGATAAAGGGAATATCG
This sequence comes from Leisingera thetidis, assembly GCF_025857195.1. Classification (NCBI taxonomy): domain Bacteria; kingdom Pseudomonadati; phylum Pseudomonadota; class Alphaproteobacteria; order Rhodobacterales; family Roseobacteraceae; genus Leisingera; species Leisingera thetidis. The sequence continues at coordinate 705,657 of NZ_CP109787.1, forward strand.
GCGAGCGTGGAGATGGTGGAGGAAGTGAAAAACTCCCTCACCGAACTGAAGTCGCGCATGGCGGCAAACAGGCCGGAGGGCGGCAGCGGCTTCTTGTCCGAGCGCATGCCGATCAGGCGGCGCATCAGGTTGTGCTGCACCGACAGCTCGATCTGGCGGCCTGCGGCATCGGTCAGGCGCGCGCGGGCCAGTTTCAGCATTGCTTCCAGAGCAATGGCGAGGAAGGCGCCGACGGCCAGCACCCACAGCGTGGCGTGCGACTGATGCGGCACCACCCGGTCATAGACCTGCAAGCTGAACAGCGCGACCGAGACCGCCAGGATGTTGGCCACCAACGAGCCGAGCATGATCTCGCCCACCTGGCGGCGGTATTTCGGGAACTCGCTCCAGAACCAATGGCCCGGATCGATCTGCGGCGTGTGTTTTGCCGCCATCTGCTTGAGCGAGGGGCGGGCCGACAGCACGGTGCCGGTGAAATAGGGGCTGAACTCTGCCAGCGGCACCTCAGTGCGGTTGTCCGCACAGGAGGTGTCGTAGATGGTCAGCGCGTCTTCGGCCTGGCTCAGCACCAGCACGCATTGGCCGCCGGACATGACCGCCAGTGCCGGCCACAGGGCCGGGTTCAGCGCTTGCTTTTCCAGGACCCTGGGCTGCAGCCCGGCCGAATGCACTGCCTTGGCCAGCGTGTGCAGGGACAGATCGCCGGGGGTCTCGCTCCACAGGAACGCGGCGATGTCGCTGACCGGCACTTCGCAGCCCTTCAGCGCGGCGAGAGTGGCGACCAGGCTGGCGCGGTGCTGAATGCGCGCGGCGGCGCCCTCCAGCAGCGAGCCGACTTCGGGCTGGGCCTCCTGCGGCTGCGGCTTTGCTTTCGGCTTGGGGGCTGGTGCCGGAGCAGGGGAGTTTGCCGCCGGTCTGATGTCCGGGACTGATCCGGCGCTGCCGGCAGCGGGCACGGCCCGCAGCACCGGCTTTTTGCCGGAGGCGGGCAGCGGACGGGGCGGCTTTTGCGTCGTATCGTTCAAATCTTGTCCCCATCGGCCAGCAGCCCCAGGCCGCGCGCCAGCTGCAGCTGGATCAGCACCACTTCATATTTTGCCTCGATATAGGCCTGCTCGCGGCGCACCAGCTCCTCATAGACCTGGATCACCTCCATCACCGGCCGCTGGCCGGCCTCGAACTGCTTCTGGAACAGGGTGTAGGTCTCGCGGCTGCGGCGCACCAGCGCGGCCGTCTCAGCCTCCTGGCGCCGGTAGGAGGCGATCTGCTGCACCTGGCGGCTGTAGGTGCGGCGGGCGGCCTCCTCGGCCTCGCCGATCTGGCGGGTGGCGGCCTCCTTGGTGGCTTCCAGCGCCTGAATGGCGGCGGGCGTGCCCAGACCCAGCGGCTGCCCAACGCCCAGCGTCAGGCCGGCGCCTGAGCCGTCGGTGGTCACATTGCCTGCGGCCGAAACCTGCGGCAGCAGGCCGGCGCGGCCGGACTTGGCCTGGGCTATGGTGCGGTCCGCTTCGGCACCGGCCCTGAGCACGGAGAGGAACTGCACCTGCTCCGGCGGGGTGCCGATTTCCAGATGCGCGGGTTTTTGCGGGAAGGACCGGCCGGTCATCGCCTGCAGCTCTGCACGCGCGGTGGCGGCGGCGTCCCGGGCGGTGGCCGAGGCGGTGCGGATGCCGCTGATCTTGCTGTCCACCACATTGAGGTCGGCGCGGTCGGAGACGCCGCCATCGACCCGGCCCTGCACAATCCGGCGGAATTCCTGCATCCGCTGCAGCGCGCGGCTGCCATAGGCGGCCTTTTCGTCACCGCGCAGCGCCGCGGCATAAAGGCCGACTGCAGTTTCGACCCGGCTGTTCATGTCCTCAGACAGGCTGACTGCGGCCACCTCGACATCGGCGGCGGCAAATGCGCGTTCGGCCTTGCGGCGGCCGTTGTCGAACAGAACCTGTTCTATCAGCAGCCCCGCGACCAGGTCGCCCAAGTCGGTCAGGCTGACCGACGGGCCCAGTGTCGGCAGCCAGTTCTTGGAGGCGGCCTCGGCGCGCAGCTTGGCGCTGATCAGCTCCGCTTCGGCCGCGCGGGAGGAAGCGGCAATGGCGGCTTCGGCCACCTGGCCGTAGGCGCTGTCCCGTGCCAGCAGCGAGCGGCGCTCCATCAGCTGGCGGATTACCTCGGAAGAGGTCTCGCCTGATTGTGCGAAATTGCTGCGCGGAGCAGTGGCCGCAGTGCTTTCGGACCCGCCGAACGGCAGGGTCTGGGCGCATGCCGACAGGCTGCACATCGCTGCGATGGCGCAAAGAAAGCGTGCCGGTTGCATTCTGCCCTATGCCCTTTTGTTCAAGGCTTCTGATGTATTGGGCCCGGCAGCAGAAACCGCCGGGCCGGTAGATCAGATCACGACGTTGACGTCTTCGTCGACAACCAGAGAGGTGCCGTCGTCGCCAATGGTGTAGACGTTGTAGGTCTCGCCATCGATGGTCTCGGTGCCGTCGGCAGTTGCCCCGGTTATGGTGAGCGTGTCATCTGCCCCGCCGTGCACGGTCAGGGTGTCGGAGTTGCCCGACAGCGCTTTGATGTCCGCTTCGGTCAGGGTCAGGTCGACGGCATCCGCATGCACCAGGTTCAGCTCGTCGATGTTGAACTGCGACAGGCCTGCGTGATCCAGAACATCCGCGTCCGCGCCGTCCTCAAGGACCACCATGGTGCCGGAGCTGTTGCCGGCGTCATCCACCCGGTTGACGACCAGATGCGATCCGTCCGGCACGTCGGCGTCGAAGTCGAACAGGGTCCTGCCGTTGCCGAGGTCGGTTTCGGTGCCGGTCACATCGGACACACCGCCGGCGCTGGTCAGCTCATGCGCAGTGTCGCCGGCTTCGAAGTCGTCGCTGAAAAAGCCGCTGACGCCTGCGCCGGTGCTGATTACATCGCCGATGTCCGGTGCGTCGTATTCGGTGTCGACCTCAAAGGTTTCGGTCAGGGTCTGCGTGTTGCCGGCGGCATCGGTCGCGGTGATCTCCGCCCGGCTGGTGTAGGTGCCGCCGGGCAGGTCGCCGGCTTCGAATGCGGCGCTCCAGTTGCCATCGGCATCCACGGTGGCGGTCCGGGTCACCCCTTCGACCGTGACCTCGACAACCGACCCGGGTTCCACCGTGCCGGTCATGGTGAGGCCGGCAGTGCGTTCCGCCAGATTCACCACGTCATCATCGGTCTGCTCGCTGTCTGCGGTGAAGGGTGAAACCTCCGTGTCGATTGCCACGCTGTCGGTGATTTCCGCAGTATTGCCCGCGGCATCCGTGGCCGTCACGACAATGTCCGCGTCATAGCTGCCCTTGGCAATGTCGGAGGCCGCAAAATCCGCGCTCCAGTTGCCGTCCGCGTCCACCGTGGCGGTTTGCGTCGCATCGCCCAGTTGCACCACTACGGTCGAGCCCGGTTCCACCGTGCCGGTCAGGGTCACGCCGTCGCTGCGTTCCGATTTGTTGACGGTGTTGTCGCCTTCGATGCTGCCGGACTCAAGGGTGAGGGGGTCAACCAATGTGTCCACCTGCAGATCGGCGGTTGCCGTCGCAGTGTTGCCGGCCTCGTCTGTCGAGGTCACGCTGACCGTGGTGCCGTACTCCCCGGCCGGCAGCGAGCCCGCTTCGAATTCGGCGGCCCAGTTGCCGTCTGCATCAACCGTGGCGGAACGGGTGACGCCCTCAACGGTGACGCTGACTGCTGCGCCCGGCTCGCCGGTGCCGGTCAGTGTCAGACCGGCTGCGGCTTCGGCGTTGTTGACCAGATCGTCGCCGCCGGCCTGGCCGGAATCAATCTCCACCGATGTCGTGGTATCCACGCGGATGGTCCCGGTGACAGTATCCGTGTTGCCAAAGGCATCGGTCGCCGTCGCCGTCACTTCGGAGTCGTATTCACCGGAGGCAATTTCAGATGCGGCGAAGTCCGCGCTCCAAGTGCCTGCGTCAGTTGCGGTCACCGTCCGGGTAACGCCTTGGAAGGTGACTTCGACGGTTGCACCTGCTTCGGCGGTGCCGGTCAGCGTTACGCCATCGGCGGCCTCTTCGGCGTTGATCATGTCGTCGCCGCCAGCCTGGCCGTCGTCGAGCGCGACATCCGCAACAGTGTCGATCACCACTGCCGGCCCGTCCAGGTCGAACTCGGTGCCATTCGGATCAGTGACGTGAACGGTGGAATCGTAGTTGCCGTCTGCGGGCAGGTCATCCACCGGGAAGGCAACTTCCCAATTGCCGTCATCATCCACTGTCGTGGTCGCGGTTGAGGTGCCGACTGTGACTGTGACCTCGGAGCCCGGCGCGCCGGTGCCGGTGATTTCCACCGGTTCCGTGGTCGAGCCGGAAACCGGGTACGTTGCATCCGGGTTGTCAACTGTCGGAACGATGCCGTTCGTGCCGCCGCCGCCGCCGCCGTCTCCACCGCCGCCGCCGGCAACAACCGCGGCGCCGACCACCCCTGCGGCAGCCCCGGCCGCGCCCAGCCCGCCGAACAGCGGTGCGGCCAGCGGTGCCACCACCGGCTCGATCCGGTCGACGTCGAGGAACACCATTTCGTCATAGGCGCTCCACTTGCCCGTCAGATCAAGCGGTTCATAGGTGGCAAACAGCATGCCGCTGGATTTATCTTCCAGCACCACTTCGATGAATTCGCCTTCCTGGCTGAGGAACAGGTTCTTGCCGCCCGCGGCGTCGTATGAATAGTAGTTTTCCAGCACCAGCTCCTGGCCGTTCGCCAGGGCAATGTGCAGGTCGCCGCCCTGACGGGCGTAACTTTCGACATCTGCCGGGCTGAGGTTCAGCGAGATATCTTTGGCTTGGGCGGCATCAATGCGCGCCGGTGTGCCTTCGGAGAAATTCCCATGCTGTGTAGTGCCCGCCATATCGCGGGTAATAAATGCGACCGTGCTCATTAGTGTTACCGCTTATCTGTTCGCGGCGGTGCCATAATCCGGCGCGCGCTGCGTGGTTCCGTTGCCTGTAGTTTTGCCAAGCGGCCGTCTTTCGCGGCCATTTTGGGGCCATACTGTGACAATTTTAGTTAAGCTGTCCAGTACATGGGCGCCGCGGTTGAAGCAGATTTGGTGGCGACCGTGTCTTGTCTGCCGCATATATTTTAAGGTTTTTCACGACACTGTGATGGAGCGCCTCCGCCCGTCATGCCGGGATGTGACGGCAGTTCCGGCAGACCGAGCATTGGAAGCGCAGGTTTTTCAAGCTGCGGAACACTGCAAGGGCGACTTGATCCGCGCCCCTTCTATCCTTGATGGAAATATATGCGGAAGCCCTTGAAATGCCGCGTTGCAGAAGGGCCGTTCCGAGAGGGGGATCGCCGCGATGTGAAGAAAATTTCCCGCAAAAGTTTCTGGCAATTAATTAAAAGTACACCACTTTCAGATAGGAAGAAGTTCGTAATTGGTGTAAGCTCGAGAGTAAGTAACACGACGCCGACAGCCCTGGACTCCGGGCGCAGGCCGCCGCCAAGAGCGGCCAGCCGGACGTATGACGCCAGCAGCGGCGCCGAGCAGAAATCAGAACTCAACACTGACGCGGACACCCTTGCCCACGTGCTGGGCACTCTCTGTCCGTGCGCGAATTCATACGCCAGGAGGAACGGCGCCAGTTAACCAGGAGGCTTGATCCAAGATGAAAGACATTGCCGAACTTTTTGCAGAGCAGTACGGCGAAACCCGCGAGCAGGAGATGCCGCTGCAGGAGTATTTGAACGCCTGCCGCGACGATCCAAGCCTGTACGCGAACGTCGCCGAGAGGATGCTGAAGGCAATTGGCGAAGAGGAGCTGGTGGACACGTCCAAGGACTCCCGGCTCGGGCCAATCTTTCAGAACCGAACGATCAAGCGCTACAGCGCCTTCCACGACTTCTATGGCATGGAAGACACGATTGAGCGGATCGTCGGCTACTTCCGCCACGCCGCGCAAGGTCTGGAAGAGCGCAAGCAGATCCTCTATCTGCTGGGGCCGGTCGGCGGCGGCAAATCCTCGCTGGCGGAACGGCTGAAGCGCCTGATGGAGGACCAGCCGATCTATGTTCTGAAGGCCGGCAATCAGGTATCGCCGATCTTCGAAAGCCCCCTGGGCCTGTTCGACCCGGTCCGCATGGGCAAGGTTCTGGAAGAGGAATACGGCATCGCCCAGCACCGGCTGCCCGGGCTGATGTCGCCTTGGGCCGTGCAGCGGCTGGATGAATTTGACGGCGATATCAACAAGTTTTCGGTTGTGCGCCTGTACCCGTCGCGGCTGCGCCGGATCTGTGTCGCCAAGGTCGAGCCGGGGGATGAGAACAATCAGGACATCTCGACCCTGGTCGGCAAGGTCGACATCCGCCAGCTGGAGCATTTCAGCCAGGACAACCCGGATGCCTACAGCTTCTCCGGTGGCCTGAACCGGGCGACCCAGGGGGTTCTGGAATTCGTCGAGATGTTCAAGGCGCCGATCAAGATGCTGCACCCGCTGCTGACGGCGACCCAGGAAGGCAACTACATGGGCACCGAAAGCTTTGGTGCGATCCCGTTCAATGGCCTGATCCTGGCCCATTCCAATGAAAGCGAATGGCAGTCCTTCAAAAACAACAAGAACAATGAGGCCTTCATCGACCGGGTGTCGATCGTCAAGGTGCCCTATTGCCTGCGCGTCTCCGACGAGTCGATGATTTATGACAAGCTGATCGAGCACAGCGAGCTGCGCGACGCCCCCTGTGCGCCGGAGACGCTGAAGATCCTCAGCCGGTTCTCGGTGCTGACCCGCCTGAAGCCGCATGAAAACTCGAACCTCTACTCGAAGATGCGGGTCTATGACGGCGAGAGCCTGAAGGACACCGATCCCAAGGCCAAGACGGTGCAGGAATACCAGGACCGGGCCGGCGTGGACGAGGGCATGAACGGCATCTCGACCCGTTTCGCCTTCAAGGTGCTCTCCACCACCTTCAACTTCGACACCAACGAGGTGGCGGCGGATCCGGTGCACCTGATGTATGTGCTGGAGCAGATGATCAAGCGCGAGCAGTTCCCGCAGGAGACGGAACAGAAGTACCTTGAGTTCATCAAGACCGAGCTGGCGCCGCGCTATGAGGAGTTCATCGGCAACGAGATCCAGAAGGCGTACCTCGAAAGCTATACCGAATACGGCCAGAACGTGTTTGACCGCTACATCTCCTATGCCGACGCCTGGATCGAGGAGCAGGACTACAAGGACCCCGATACCGGCCAGCTCTACAACCGCGAGGTTCTGGATGCGGAGCTCAGCAAGATCGAAAAGCCGGTCGGCATCGCCAACCCCAAGGATTTCCGCAACGAGGTCGTCAAATTTGCCCTGCGCCACCGCGCAAACACCGGCAAGAATCCGGCCTGGAACTCCTATGAGAAGCTGCGCGACGTGATCGAGAAGCACATGTTCAGCCAGGTCGAGGAACTGCTGCCGGTGATTTCCTTCGGGTCCAAGAAGGACAGCAAGACCGAAGGCAAGCATCAGGAGTTCGTCGAGCGGATGCGCGGCCATGGCTATACCGACCGCCAGGTGCGGCGTCTGGTCGAATGGTACATGCGCGTCAACAAGGCGGGCTAAAGAGGAGCGCTGTGGCACATGCATCATTTCATCGACAGGCGCGCAAATCCGAAGGGCAAGAGCCTCGGGAACCGCCAGCGGTTCCTGCGGCGGGCCCGGGAGAACATTAAGGAGCGCGTCGACCAGTCGGTCCGGGGAAAATCGATCCAAAGCGGAAGCGGTGTCCCGGACGAAGGCGAAAAGGTCACCATCCCGACACGGGGGCTGAAGGAGCCGCGGTTCTTTCATTCCTCCAAGGGCGGGCTCCGCCGCCATGTCTTGCCCGGCAACAAGGATTTTGTTGTCGGCGACACCATCAAGCGCCCGCAGGGCGGAGCCGGCGAGGGCGGCCGCAAGGCCTCCGAGGACGGCGATGGCGAGGACGAGTTTTCCTTCACCCTGACCCAGGAGGAATACCTGGAAATCCTGTTCGACGGGCTGGAACTGCCGGACCTGGTCGAGAAGGCCACGGTGGAGACCGAAACCATCGGCACCCGCCGCGCCGGTCTGACCACGGCCGGGACGCCCAACAACCTCAACCTGGTGCGCACCATGCGCAACTCTCTGGGCCGCCGGATCGCATTGCAGCGGCCCACGACAAAATCCCAGCGGGATCTGGAGGAGCAGATCGCCGAACTGGAAGCGCTGGAAGAGCGCACCCCGCCGCAGGAGGCATTTCTGGAAGAGCTGAAGAAGCGGCTGGAAGGGATCATCCGCAAGCGCAAGGTGGTCGGCTATATCGACCCGCTGGATCTGCGCTACGATACCTTTGTGCCGGAGAAGATCCGCAACTCGCGCGCGGTGGTGTTCTGCCTGATGGATGTCTCCGGTTCCATGCAGGAACGGGAAAAGGATCTGGCCAAGCGTTTCTTCCTGCTGCTGCACCTGTTCCTGGAGCGCTGCTACGAGCACACCGAGCTGGTGTTCGTGCGCCACACCCATCACGCCCAGGAAGTGGATGAGGAAACCTTCTTCTATGCACGTGAAACCGGCGGCACCATCGTGTCCACCGCGCTGGAGAAGATGAAGGAGATCATCGAAGAGCGTTATCCGCCGGATGAATGGAATATCTACGGCGCCCAGGCCTCTGACGGCGAGAATTTCGGCAATGACTCGGTGCGCTGCAAGAACCTGCTGCTGAAGGAGCTGCTGCCGGTCAGCCAGTTCTACGCCTACGTGGAGATCGTTGATGAGGCGGCGGAAATGCTGCTCAACAATCCGGAAGCAGGCGAAGACCTGTGGCAGAACTACCGCGAAGTGAAGGAGCAGGCCCAGCATTTTGAAATGCAGCGGGTGTCGCAGCCCGGCCATATTTATCCGATTTTCCGGGAGTTCTTCCTTCCCAAGGTGAAAGGGGCGCAGAATGCAGGCAGTTAGAAAGGCGCGCAAGCCGTTGTTCGACGGGCCGGAATGGACCTTTGAGCTGATGGAAAAAGCGCGCGACGCGATCGAAAAGATCGCGCTGGGCGACCTTGGACTGGACGTTTACCCCAACCAGATCGAGATCATTTCGGCGGAACAGATGCTGGATGCCTATTCCTGCGTCGGCCTGCCGCTGATGTATCAGCACTGGTCTTTCGGCAAGCATTTTGCCCGCGACGAAACGCTCTACCGCACCGGCCGCCAGGGGCTGGCCTATGAAATCGTCATCAACTCCAACCCCTGCATAAGCTACAACATGGAAGAAAATACCATGGCGATGCAGACGCTGGTGATGGCGCATGCGGCCTTTGGCCATAACCATTTCTTCAAGAACAACTATCTGTTCCAGCAGTGGACCGATGCCTCCGGCATTCACGACTACCTGGCTTTTGCCAAGAACTACATCGCCGCCTGCGAGGAGCGGTATGGGCTCAGCGCCGTGGAAGAGGTTCTCGATGCCGCTCATGCCCTGCAGTCCCAGGGTGTGTTCCGCTACGGCCGTCCGCCCAAACCGACCAATGAAGAGCTGGTCGCGATGCAGAAGGTGCGCGAGGGCTATGAAAGCGGCCAAAGCGTGCTGGATATCTGGACCGATTCAACCATGGGCCGCGATACGCTGGAAGAGGTCGAGGATGCGTCCTTCAGCGCCCGCCGCAAGCTGATGAATCTGCCGCAGGAGAACGTGCTGTATTTCCTGGAGAAACACAGCCCGGTGCTGGAGGCCTGGCAGTGCGAGATCCTGCGCATTGTGCGGATGCTGGCGCAGTATCTCTATCCGCAGAAGCAGACCAAGGTGATGAACGAAGGCTGTGCAACCTTTGTGCACTACTACATCATCAACAAGCTCTATGAGCAGGGCCAGATCACCGAAGGCGCCTATATGGAGATGCTGCACAGCCATACCAATGTGGTGATGCAGCCGGAATATGACGATCCGCGCTATTCGGGGATCAACCCCTATGCGCTTGGGTTTGCGATGATGCAGGATATCCGCCGCATCTGTGAGGACCCCACAGAGGAGGACCGCGAGTGGTTCCCGGATTTCGCCGGCGATCCCGACTGGCGCAAGGTGCTGCGCGATGCCTGGGCGAATTACCGGGACGAAAGCTTCATCCAGCAATTCCTGTCGCCGCATCTGATCCGCAAGTTCAAGCTGTTCACGCTGACCAATGACGCTGATCTGCCCAATCTGGTGGTGAGTCAGATCCACAACCGGGCCGGCTACAAGGCGATCCGCCGCGACCTGGCGAAACAGTACGACCTGGCCTATCTGGAGCCGGATATCCAGGTCACGGACGCGGATCTGCGCGGCGACCGGGAACTGAAGCTGACCCATACTGTGCGGGACGGCATCCATCTCGATGAAGAAGATCAGGATGAAGTGCTGAAGCACTTGCGCCGCCTTTGGGGCTATGATGTCAGCCTTGATGCGGTGGAGACCTCCAGCGAAAACTGATCGCTGACCGGGGGCTGCGGCCGGTTCCGCGAAGGGCGGAACGCCAGCCGGATCGGTGGAATTGAAACGCAGGCCCAAGGGCCTGCGTTTTGCTGTTTGCAGTCTGGCTGAGGCTCAGAATTCCACCACGGCGCGGATCGACTTGCCCTCGTGCATCAGCTCGAAGCCTTCGTTGATCTGGTCCAGCGTCAGCTTGTGGGTGATCATCGGGTCGATCTCGATCTTGCCGTCCATGTACCAGTCGACGATTTTCGGCACATCGGTGCGGCCTGCGGCGCCGCCAAAGGCGGTGCCGCGCCAGCTGCGGCCGGTGACCAGCTGGAACGGGCGGGTCGAGATCTCGGCCCCGGCAGGCGCCACGCCAATGATGATGCTTTCGCCCCAGCCCTTGTGGGCGCATTCCAGCGCGGTGCGCATCACGTTCACGTTGCCGGTGGCGTCAAAGGTGTAATCGGCGCCGCCTTTGGTCACTTCGACCAGATGCGCAACCAGATCGCCCTCGACCTCGGCCGGGTTGACGAAGTCGGTCATGCCGAACTGCTTGGCCATCTCGACCTTGCCCGGGTTCAGGTCGACGCCGACGATCTGGTCGGCGCCGGCCAGCCGCAGGCCCTGGATCACGTTGAGGCCGATGCCGCCGAGGCCGAACACCACGGCGCGGGAGCCGATCTCCACCTTGGCGGTGTTGATCACCGCGCCGATGCCGGTGGTGACACCGCAGCCGATGTAGCAGACCTTGTCAAAGGGCGCGTCCGGCCGGATTTTCGCGAGCGCGATTTCCGGCACCACGGTGTGGTTGGCGAAGGTCGAGCAGCCCATGTAGTGGTGGATCGGGGTGCCGTCCAGCATCGAGAAGCGGGTGGTGCCGTCGGGCAGCAGGCCCTGGCCTTGGGTCGAGCGGATCGCCTGGCACAGGTTGGTTTTCGGGTTGAGGCAATATTCGCACTCGCGGCATTCCGGCGTGTAGAGCGGGATCACATGGTCGCCCGGCTTGAGGCTGGTGACGCCTTCGCCGACCTCGACCACGACGCCTGCGCCTTCGTGGCCCAGGATCGCCGGGAAAATGCCTTCGGGGTCGTCGCCGGAGCGGGTGAATTCGTCGGTGTGGCACAGGCCGGTGGCCTTGATCTCCACCAGAACCTCGCCCGCCTTGGGGCCTTCCAGGTTCACGTCCATGATTTCGAGCGGTTTGCCGGGGGCAACCGCAACAGCGGCGCGGGTACGGATCATGATGAGGGTCCTTCGTCGTTATTCTCGGGGCCGGGCCGCCGCGGGCGGGTCCGGAAGTGAAATCTCTGCCAGTGGCCTTGGCCGGCCCAGCGTTACATTTGCCGGCGGGGGCACGCAAGCGGTGCCTCCATATCCTAGCAGTGTCCGGCCGCCGCCAATTGCTCCGAATGCGACTGACAGCCCGCTGTCCGCGCCATCGGTGCAGCGCAGAAAACTGTATTTTCCAGCGGCTTGCCCAAAGGATTCCAGTTTTTGGAAGGAATTTGCGCAAAAGGCCTTGACCCTCCAGTGACTGGAAGCCTCATATGGGCTGGCATAGGATCAAACCGGATGGGTGTCCCATGTCCAAGAACCAGAATATTTCCCTGCAGATCACCGGCCTCAGCTGTGCCGGTTGCGCAGGCCGGGCGGAACGCGCATTGGCTGCCGTTGGCGGCGTCGCCTCTGCCAGTGTCAACCTGGCCAATGCAACCGGCCAGGTTGAGGCGGCGCCAGGCCTGCCGCTGGAACGGCTGACCGAGGCTTTGTCCAAAGCAGGCTATCCGGCGGCCGAGGCAACTGCCATCCTGCAGGTCAGCGGCATGACCTGCGCCTCCTGCGTCGGACGGGTGGAGCGGGCCCTGGCGGCAGTGCCGGGGGTGCTGACGGCGGCGGTGAACCTGGCGTCGGAAACCGCACAGGTTACGTATCTGACCGGCATGAGCGATGCGGACAGCCTGGTCCAAGCTGCTGCTGCGGCCGGGTATCCAGCGCAGCTGCCAGCGAATGCCGCGGGTGAGGACGCCGGCCAGGCCGAAAGGCGCAAGGCGGAAGGAATCCGGACGCTGGGACGGCAGGTGCTGCTGGCGGGGCTGCTGACCCTGCCTGTCTTTCTGATCGAAATGGGCGGCCACATGCTGCCTGCGCTGCATCACTGGGTGGCGGCCAGTATCGGCCAGCAGAACAGCCACCTGCTGCAGTTTGTGCTGACAACTTTGGTGCTGGCCGGGCCGGGGCGGCAGTTCTACCTGACCGGTTATCCGGCGCTGCTGCGCGGCGCGCCGGACATGAACGCGCTGGTGGCCCTGGGTACGACCGCGGCTTACGGCTTTTCGGTGATCTCGACCTTTGCGCCGCAGCTGCTGCCCGCTGGCACTGCCAATGTCTATTACGAGGCGGCCGCGGTGATCGTGGTGCTGATCCTGACCGGCCGCTGGCTGGAAGCGCGCGCCAAGGGGCGCACCGGCGCTGCGATCCGCAAGCTGGCCGGGCTGCAGCCCAAGTCCGCGATGCTGTTGCGCGGAGAAGAGGTGGTGGAAACGCCCGTTGCGGAGATCGCGGCAGGCGATCTGATCCGAGTCCGGCCGGGGGAGCGCATTGCGGTGGACGGCGAGGTGGTCTCGGGCCGGTCCTACATCGACGAGAGCATGATCTCGGGCGAGCCGGTGCCGGTTGCCAAATCGGCAGGGGATGAGGTGACGGCGGGCACGGTCAACGGCAACAGCCTGCTGGAATTCCGCGCGACCCGGGTGGGGCGCGACACGGTGCTGGCGCAGATCATCCGCATGGTGGAGCAGGCGCAGGGCGCCAAGCTGCCGGTGCAGGGGCTGGTGGACCGGATCACCCTGTGGTTCGTGCCTGCGGTGATTGCGGCGGCAGCTTTGACTGTGCTGGCCTGGGCGCTGTTCGGACCGGCGCCGTCGCTGCCGCTGGCGCTGGTGGCGGGGGTTTCGGTGCTGATCATCGCCTGTCCCTGTGCGATGGGTCTGGCAACCCCCACGTCGATCATGGTGGGGATCGGGCGCGCCGCGCAGATGGGTGTCCTGTTCCGCAAGGGGGATGCGCTGCAGCGGCTGCAGGAGGTCAGGGTGGTGGCGCTGGACAAGACCGGCACCCTGACCGAGGGCCGCCCATCCCTGACGGAACTGGTCTGTGCGGATGGCTTTGACCGTGCAGAGGTGCTGCGCCTTGCCGGTGCCGCCGAGGCCGCGTCCGAACATCCCATCGCCCGGGCCATTGTCGCGGCTGCCGGCACGGGACTGCCGCAAGCCGAAGAGTTCGAGGCCATTCCCGGTTACGGGCTGCGGGCGCGGGTCGAAGGCCGTGACGTTCTGGCTGGTGCCGCCCGCCTGATGGTGCGCGAGGGTGTTGGCCTGGGGGCGCTGGAGGCGGAAGGCCGCCGACTGGCGCAGCGCGGCGAAACCCCGCTGTATGTTGCGCTGGACGGGCAGGCGGCGGCGGTCATCGCGGTGGCCGATCCGGTCAAGCCCGGCACCCCTGCCGCGATCAGGGCCTTTCATGAACAGGGGCTGAAGGTGGCGATGATCACCGGCGACGCGTCGGCCACGGCGCAGGCGATTGCCGCGCGGCTGGGCATCGATGCGGTCAAGGCCGAATGCCTGCCGGCCGATAAGGTCGACGCGATCCGGGCGCTGCAGCAGGAGTTCGGCACCCTTGCATTCATCGGTGACGGCATCAACGATGCCCCGGCACTGGCTGCCGCGGATGCGGGCATTGCCATCGGCACCGGGACCGACGTGGCAATTGAGGCCGCGGATGTGGTGCTGGTTTCGGGAGACTTGCGGGGCGTGGTGAATGCGCTGACCGTCAGCCGCGCCACCATGCGCAACATCCGCCAGAACCTGGGCTGGGCCTTCGGCTACAACGTGCTGCTGATCCCGGTGGCCGCGGGCCTGCTGTATCCCTTTGGCGGGCCGCTGCTGTCGCCGGCGCTGGCGGCAGGTGCGATGGCGCTGTCGAGCGTGTTTGTACTGACCAACGCGCTGCGCCTGCGCCGCCTGAAACCCGCGATGGATGCGGGGGAGGATGGTACGGCCGAGCGGGCTGCAAACGGACAGGAGGTGCGCGCATGAATATCGGAGATGTGGCCAGCCGTTCGGGCCTGCCCTCGAAGACCATCCGCTATTACGAGGACATCGGCCTGATCAAGCCGCACCGCAGCGCCAACGGCTACCGCTGCTTTGCCGAGACCGACCTGCACAAGCTGGCCTTTCTGGGCCGCGCCCGGGCGCTCGGGTTCACCATCGAGGACTGCCGGACGCTGATGGCGCTGTATGAGGATGAAACCCGCGCCAGCGCCGATGTGAAACAGCTGGCGCTGGAGCACCTGGCCAAGATCGAGGCCAAGATCGCCGATCTGGAAGCGATGCGCGGCACGCTGGGTGAGCTGGTGCGCAGCTGTGCGGGGGACAGCCGCCCGGACTGTCCGATCCTCAGGGACCTGTCCGGCGGGGAGTGAAGCCGGGCTGGGGGCGGGCACGCCCGCGCCTCCGGCAGCCCTGCTGGCCGGTCAGGCCGGACGCAGATCAAGGATTTCGCGGGCCTGCTGCCAGGTCGCGACGGGACGTTCATACTTGCCGCACAGCTCCACCGCGCGTTTGACCAGGGCGGCGTTGGAGGGCGCCAGGGTCTCGCGGTCGAGCCGCATGTTGTCCTCCAGACCGGTACGGGTATGGCCGCCGGCCGCGATGGACCATTCGTTGAGCAGGATCTGCCCGGGGCCGACACCTGCACCGCACCATTCGGCCTCCGGCGCCAGCCGCTGCATGGTCTTGACGTAGTAATCGAACACGTCCCTGTCGGCAGGCATCGCGTTTTTCACCCCCATCACGAACTGAACATACAGCTTGCCGGGAATGCGCCCTTCGCGGTTCATCTTCACCGCCTGGTGGATGTGCGACAGATCGAAGGCCTCGATCTCCGGCTTCACCGCGTGGTTGCGCATTTCCGAGGCGAGCCAGTCGACCAGGTCGGGCGGGTTTTCATAGACGCGGGTCGGGAAATTGTTGGAGCCGACCGAAAGCGACGCCATATCGGGCCGCAAGGACAGCATGCCGCCGCGCTCGCGCCCGGCGCCGGAGCGGCCGCCGGTGGACAGCTGCACGATCATGCCGGGGCAGTGTTTCTGCAGCCCTTCCATCAGCCGCGCGAATTTTTCCGGGTCCGAGGTGGGGGACTGATCGTCATTGCGCACGTGGCAATGGGCGATTGCGGCGCCGGCTTCAAAAGCTTCCTGGGTGCTTTCGATCTGCTCTTCGATGGTGACCGGCACCGCCGGGTTGTTTTCCTTGGTCGGCACCGAGCCGGTGATGGCCACGCAGATGATGCAGGGTTTGCGCATGGCGGATCCCCTTCAGATGTCAAAGAATACGGTTTCATCTCCGCCTTGCAGGCGGATGTCGAGGCGGTAGACCGCCTTGCCGTCCCGCGTGGAGCGTCTGGCAATCAGGGTCTGGCGGCGCTGTTCCCATTCGATCAGGTTCAGCACCGGGTCGGCGGCGTTGGCGTCTTTCTCGTCATCGAAATAGAGCCGGGTGCTGAGCCCCACGTTGATGCCGCGGGCAACGATCCACAGACTGATGTGCGGCGCCATCGGCTGTCCGTTGCGCCCCGCCACCGGGCCGGGTTTCACGGTGTCGAACCCCCATTCGCCGGTGGCGAAATCGGTGATCACCCTGCCCCAGCCGCGAAAACCATCCTCAACCTCTCCCGCATGTTCGGGGTGCGCATAGATGCCTGCGGCGTTGGCCTGCCAGGCTTCCAGCAGCACGTCCTTGACCGGCGCGCCGGTGCCGTCGGTGACGACACCCTCCACCCGGATGCGCTCTCCGGCGGCATTGGGCCCGGCGATGTCCCGGCCAAGCTCCTGGTCGTAGATCTCGAATCCGGCCGCGCCGGGGGCAAGACCGATGTGAACGTAGGGGCCGGCGGTCTGCGACGGGGTTTCCTTGAGATAGCCGAGGCGGTGCGTCATCAGTTTCCCTCCATCCGGTTTTCGAACAGGGTCGAGCGGCGCCCGCGCAGCACGATGTCGAACCGGTAGGCGATGGTGTCCAGCGGGATGGTTGCGTTCATGTCGAGCCGGGCGATCAGCATGTTCACAGCGTCCGGATCAGAAATGCTGTTGACGATCGGACAGCGGGGGATCAGCGGGTCGCCCTCAAAGTACAGCTGCGTGATCAGCCGTTGCGTAAAGCCGGAGCCGAAAACCGAAACATGGATATGGGCAGGCCGCCAATCGTTGATTCCGTTGCGCCAGGGGTAGGCGCCGGGCTTGATGGTGCGGAAGCGGTAGCCGCCGTCCTCATCCGTCAGGGTGCGGCCGCAGCCGCCGAAGTTCGGATCCAGCGCCCCCAGGTAGGTATCCTTCTTGTGCCGGTAGCGGCCCGAGGCATTGGCCTGCCAGATCTCGACCAGCGTGTTGGGCACCGGGCGGGCGTTTTCGTCCAGAACCCGGCCATGCAGGATGATCCGCTCGCCCACGGGGCTTTCGCCGGGGTTGGCAAAATTGGTCAGAAGGTCGTTGTCCGCGGCGGCAATATCGTTGTGGCCGAACACCGGTCCGGTGGTTTCGCTGGCACTGTTTTCCAGGCTGATCAGCGGTAGGCGGGGCGAGCGGGTGACCGAGGTCTTGTAATCCGGCGCCAGTGCGGGCGGATGCCAGCGCCGGTCCCGCTGATAGAAATCTCCCGGTTTCGCCATCGTGCGCTCCTTATCCATCGGTCTTTTCGGCTGCCATTTCTGCATAGGTCTGCCGCGCAAGTTTCAGCGCCCGGTTGGCACGGGGCACTCCGGCATAGATGGCGACATGCTGGAAGGCTTCCAGCACGTCGTCCTGGCTGGCTCCGGTGCGGGCGGTCGCGCGGATGTGCATCGGGATCTCGTCGAAATTACCGGTCGCGGCCAGCAGTGCCAGAGTCAGCATCGAGCGGTCGCGCAGGGAAATCCGGTCCGAAGCCCAGACCGTGCCCCAGGCGGCCTCGGTGATCAGCTCCTGAAACGGCTGGTCCAGCGCGGTCTTGGCGGCCTCAGCGGCGTCCACGTGGGCGTTCCCCAGTACTTGGCGCCGCATCTCCATGCCGCGGCTGTAACGGTCTTGAGCCATGCTGACCTCCCTTTGCCATGACCAGTATCGCATGCCGGAAGTGATCTGTATAATGCAGAAGAAGGTATGAAATCATAACCACAGAGATATGCGGCTATCGTCATCATTGAAACTTCGCCATCTTGAGGTCTTTGTCGAGGTGTCGCGCAAGATGAGCGTCACTCAGGCGGCGGAGGCGCTGGGCATGACACAGCCTGCGGTGACCCGGGCGCTGCGCGAACTGGAAGAGGTTTGCGGCAAGCCGCTGGTGGAGAAGCATGGCCGCGGTATCCGGCTCAGCGGATATGGCGAGCTGTTCCGGGACCACGCCGGGCGCAGCCTGGCGCTGGCCCGCGACGGGGTCGCGCTGTTGCAGCGGCTGGGGGAGGAAAACGGGCCGCTGGTGGCGATCGGCGCGCTGCCGACCGTTGCGGCGGATCTGGTGCCCGATACGCTGGCTCAGCTGCGTGCGGGAAGCGCGCCCGGGCGGTTCATGGTGATGTCGGGGGACAATCAGTTCCTGATCGACCAGCTGCGCCGGGGCAAGCTGGATGTTGTGGTGGGCAGGCTGCCCGCGCCCGAGACCATGGCGGGGGTGGAGTTCGACCCTTTGTACCGCGAGCGGGTGGCCGCAGTTGTCGCGCAGGACCATCCGCTGGCCGGGCTTTCCCATCTGCCGCCCGCCGTGTTTGAGCAATACCCGGTGCTGCTGCCCTCTGAGGGCTCGGTCATCCGGCCTTTCGTCGAGCGGATGTTTCTGGAGCAGGGGCTGGCGATGCCCCGGTTTCCGGTGGAGACCGTCTCATCGACCTTGGGGCGGCGCTTTGTGCTGGCGCATCAGGCCATCTGGATCATCAGCCATGGCGTGGTGCGGCCGGACCTGGAGGCGGGCCTCATGGCGGTGCTGCCGTTGGAAACCGCCAGCACCCTTGGACCGGTCGGCCTGTGCATCCGGCGCGAACATCAGCTTTCTGCGGCTGCCGGGCGGTTCTGCGCGGCGCTGCGCGCCAACTGTGCTGCGCGGGGGCTGACCTGACCGCTGCAGGGCAGGCCGGTTCAACCGGGCTGCGGCACAGCTGTGTTCCCCTTGCCTTCCGGGGCTCAATGTAATTCACTTAAGGTAATGTGTGCAGTTGATGCGGTTGCAATCGGATCAGGCGGGAAGTCATGGCATTCACTAGACGTCAAGCTGGCCTTGCGGCCATAGCGGGGCTGGCGGCGGCTGCAGCTCCTGAATGGGCATCAGCCCGGATCATACTGGGCGGCAAACAGATTGACACGGTTTCTGATGGGTATCTCACCCTGCCGCCGGAGTTTGTGTTTGACGGGCTTGCCCCTGACGCGCTGCAGCGGGTGCTGCAGCGGTACGGGATCCCGGCCGGGCCGCTCAGGCCGGAAGTGAACGTGACCCTGCTGCGGGACGAAGACAGGGTTGTTCTGTTCGACGCAGGCGCCGGGCCAGGGTTCCAGGACAGCGCGGGCGGTCTGCCCGAGGCCTTGGATGCCATCGGAGTCGCTTCGGAAGATGTGACCCATGTGGTGTTCACCCACTGCCACCCCGATCACCTCTGGGGGGTGCTGGATGATTTCGACGATCTGATGTTCCCCGAAGCAGCCTATCTGATGGGCAGGAGAGAGTGGGATTACTGGTTTGATCCTGAAACCGCGCAGGCCATCGGCAGCAGCCGCGCCGCTATGGCCGCCGGCGCCCGCCGCCGGATGGAAGTGCTGGAGAACAGGGTGCAGCTGATTGCAGATGGCGAGGAAATCCTGCCCGGTGTTGCCGCGCGCTCGACCCCGGGCCATACGCCGGGCCACATGTCGTTTGAAATCCGCAACGGCAGCGAAAGCGTGCTGATACTGGGCGATGCGGTCGCTAATCACCATGTCAGCTTTTCCGAGCCTGCTTGGCCGTTGGGCGCCGATCAGGACCCGCACGCCGCGGCGGCGACGCGATTGCGTCTGCTGGATATGCTCGCTGCCGAAAAGATGCGGCTGATCGGTTACCATTTGCCTGGCGGCGGCATCGGGCGGGCGGAGCGTTCCGGCAGTGGCTACCGATTTGTGGCAGGGGCTTAGGGCCAGGGTTTCCAAGCAGGCAAACCGATCCGGAAAATCTTCAGGTTGTAGTGCAGCGGCGGGCAGGCACGGATTGCCGGGAAGGCCGCAAGTGCACGTTTGGCGTGTGCTGAATGTCCTGCGCCGCGTCCCCGCATGGTCTGTTGTGCAAGCTTTGCAGTGCATGATGCACCAGCCTCTTCCCAAGCAGGCAGGTTGCTGAGTGAAGAGGGGGCAACTATAATGAGGCGAACAGTTTTACTCGCGTGATGATTGTGCGATGCATGGGATTGCTTTTGAAAATTTTACAATCAGTAATTGCAAAACAAATATAGTTATCGCAATATGACGGTGATTTAATCTCGGATGCAACACGCGGTAAGTGGGGTTAACGGATGACTGTCTTTCTTAAGATATGCCGGTTTGGTGCTTTTGGCGTTTTCCATGCGGATGGGTCGAACGTGCAGCTTGGGGCCAAGCATCAGGCATTGATGGCGCTGCTGTCCACCGCCGAAGGCGGAATCCGAACACGGGCGTTTCTGGAGAAGACCTTGTGGTGCCTGGCGCAGCCCGAGCAGGCCAAGGCCAGCCTGCGCACGGCGCTGTCGACACTGCGCCGGCATCTGGGGCCGGAAGCGGCCAGGCTGCTGTTCGCCAACCGGGAACGGGTCATCCTGGATCTGACCCGGGTGGAGCTGGACAGCTGCACGGGCAGCGCCGAGTTCATGGAAGGCTTTGAACTGCCGCATGAAACCGTCTTCAATACGTGGCTGGCAGAGAACCGGGCGGAATACGCCCGCGGGCCCGCAAACCCTGTGCGTCATGCCAGTGCGTCGCCAGGACGGGTTATCCTGGACGGGCTGCTGCCGTCGATCGCTGTCCTGCCCTTTGCCCACCGCTCTCCGGGCGAGGCTGCCGCGCCGCTTGGATCGCTGATGTCCGAGGAACTGTCGCGGCATCTGTCGCGCAGCTGGGCATTCTCGGTCACCTCCTATCTGGCATCTCGCCAGTTCGATCCGGAAACCGTGCGCCCGGCCGAGGTTTCTTCGGTGGCCGGCGTCGATTACCTGGTTTCGGGTGCCGTCTCCAGCGAAGGCGGGAGGTTCCGCGCCGAAATCGATCTGCATGATGCCGTCCGCGAGAAGGTGATCTGGTCGCGCAGCTTTGAAGGGGACAACAAAAGCCTGATGGAGGGCCGCAGCGCGGTGCTGCGCAACGCCACCTTGCAGATCGGTCAAACTGCGGCGGGCGAGGCGGTCCGGCTGGCCAGTTTCAAGCCGCTTGCGAGCCTGAAGAGCCATGCGCTGCTGATGGCGGCGATTTCGCTGATGCAGGAAATGGACGTGCAGAAATTCCAGCAGGCGCATGAAGTCCTCTCCCATCTTCTGGACCGCGAGCCGGACCATGTGCTGCCGCTGACGTGGATGGGTTTTTGGCATGTGATGCGGGTCGAAAAGGGGCTGTCGCCGAACCGTGAGGAAGACAGCCGCCTGGCCAGCCGGATGGCGGAGGCAGCCATCGAGGCGGCTCCCGGTTTTTCGCTGGCCCATACGCTCAAGGGGCTCATTTCCAGCCATCTGATGTTCCGCTTCGACCTGGCGCAGGACGCCTATGATCTGGCATTGCGGGATAACCCGAACGAGGCGTTGGCATTGCTTCTGAAAGGGGCGACGCTGGCCTATCAGGACATGGCCGACGAAGCGGTGCAAATGACGGATGCGGCCCGGCGGCTGACACCATTGGGCCCGCAGCGGTATTACTTCGACGCGATTTCGGCCCTGGCAAACCTGTCCGCCCGCAACTATGGCCGCGCCATCGAGCTTGCCGACCGGTCGCTTGAAGCGAAGGGCGCCTTCCCGGTGCCTCTGCGCTCCAAGGCAATTGCCTTGCAGATGTCGGGGCGGGGTGAGGAGGCGCGCAGCACGGTCCAGAAACTGCTGGAAGCGGCACCGCGTTTCTGCCTGTCGCAATTCCAGCGTGACAACCCGGCAGCGATGAGCCCGTCCGGGCAGGAGTGGGCGACCGCTTTGCGGGAGGCAGGCGTGCCGGACTAGTCAGCGCCTGGCGCCACCGGGTGCAGGCAAATGTGACGCCGGGTAAGATGCATCCAAGAAACAATTTATGAGCCGAAGAAACAGGCCGGGCATGTTACGTTTTGGCGGAACCTGGCAGCGGGCGGGGCAAAACCGGCCTGCAAAGGTCTTTTGGGGGCAGTGTGACAGAGCATCAGGCATTTGAACGGCGGTTCATTGAATTCGGGCAGGGGGTGCTGCCTGAAGAGCGGGCACACGAGGTCCTCGATGTCGTGGACGATTTCATGCATCGCTGGGGGTATTCGGTGCGCAATCTGATCGGTGCCGAGCTGACGGTCGAACATCTTGGCAGCAGGCCGGAAGAAGTGCCGGACCTGATATTCCGGATGTCAGCGCTGGATTATTTCGAGATTGTCATCCGCGGCCGCAATGGCGCTGTCAGCTATGGAGGCTGGCTGACGGGCACCTTACCGGTCACGGTTTCCAGCGAGCAGGTGAACAACCGCCCGGTCCTGCTGACCACTTGCCGCGCAGGCGGTCAGATCCGCCATGCCTTTGACCCGCTGACCGGCTACCGTCCCGACGCCGAAGCCGTAAACCTGCCGCTGCACGCTGCGCGCAGGCTTTCTGACGCGGTCTGAGAGGCCAGGGCAACGCCCGGATACCGGCTCCGCGGCACGTGCTGCTCCTTAAAATCCAACGGACTTTCCGTCCGCCGCTCATGCTTTTTTTACGTTGTCGCGGCCCTAATACCGGGGAGATGCAGGCAGCTGTGCGGCAGTGGTCCTGCGCCATTCATTGCCTGGCCAGCCTTTGCGGCGGCGGGGCCGGGTCCCTGTCCGGCCTGGGGACAGAATTTGGGCGGATGCCTTGGGTGATACAATGACTGCAAAGAAAGACGTTCCGGCGAAGCGGAAATTCCGGCTGTTTTCCAGCATCGGTGCCAAGATCACGCTGATCCTGCTGGCTATGGGGGCTGCCACGGCCGTTGGCGGTATCCTGGTCACCCTGGTCTTTGCCCAGACCGGCCGCCAGATGGAAGTTCTGACGCAGGCGAAGGTGCCGCAACTGGAGCTCAGTAGCCAACTGGTCAACGCCGCGAGCCGGACCAAGAATGCGATGATTGGCGTTCTGCAGGCCGGGTCCGCCGCGGAACTGGCCCGGGCAGAGGAAGAGGCGGCTGCCGCCCTCACCAGTCTCGACGGCAGTGTTGCCGGTCTGCCCGCCGCAGAACAGGCGCTGTTTGCGCCGGAGGCTGCGGCGGCCTCGGAAATGCTTAGCAACTTGATCACGGCGCGCAAGGGCGCCTTTCAAAACCAGACCTGGATCGACACCCAGACCGCCGGCCTGCAGACTCTCAGCCAGGCGGTGCAGGGCAAGCTTGTCCTGGTTGCATCCGAGGCCCGCGACAGTCTGATGGCGGGCGGCGAGGAGACCATCATCCAGGTCGATGAGGTTCTGAACAACCTGGTCGAGAAGCAGTTTGGCGGTCTGCAGACGCTGCTGGAGGCGCGCGCCGACATCAGCGTTCTGTCCGGCGCGGCGCTGGCGCTGGGCCATGTGCGCGACGTGCCCACCAAACGGGCGCTCAAGAAGATGGCCACTGACGCCTTGCAACGGCTGAAGCCGGTAATGGGGCAGCTCGAGGAGCTGGGCCTGGATGCGTTCCGGGCCAAGAAGGTTCGCGAAGGTGTCGAACTGTTCCGCTACACGCTGACAGCCAGCCGCAAGGAGTTGAAAGATAGCCGCAAGGACGTGCTGAGCGCCCGCAATGCCAGCGTGCGCCCTTTGACCCAGGAGATGGAGAGGATGGTATTCACCCTGTCGGTTGCGGCAACCCAGGCCAGTTCCGACAACCGCACCGCCATCCAGGGCCTGCTGGACAACCAGGTCGGCGTTCTGCAGCAGCTGCTGGAGATCAACGGCTGGATCAGCGCCTTCCAGGTCGCGGCGCTGGATATGGCCGCCGCGCATGAGATCTCCGCCGCCAAAGCCGCCGCCGGGCCGCTGCAGGAGGCCGCCAGGGCGCTGCAGGGGTATGCCGGCTTCAATGACGGTGTCTTTGCGCAGGAATTGGAGGGGATGATCGCGCTGGCAGACCCCGCCCAAGGCCTGCCCGTGTTCAAGGTTGCGGCTCTGGAGGCTGCTGCCGAGGCAGCTGCGGCGTCTCAGGCGACTGTGGATGCGGTGCTGGAATTTGCCCATCACGCCACCGGGCTGGGCGCCGAAAGCCAGCTGGAAATCGCTTCGATTGCGGGCGGGCTTGCCAGCGACGTCAAGGCCGCACAGCGGCAGCTGCAGATCCTGGCGGCTGTGGCGGCGGGGGTCTTTCTGGCAGCGCTTGTGCTGACCCGGATCCTGATCCTGCGTCCGCTGGCCGATATCAGCGGCACCACCGAGCGGCTGGCCGCAGGCAATCTGCGCCCGGTGACGGGGTATGAGCGCTCCAGCGACGAAATCTACCGCATCGCCACGGCGCTGTCGGTGTTCCGTGACGGGCTGGTGGAAAAGGCTGAGGTCGAGGCTGCGGCCGAAGTGGAGCGCACGGCCCGGCTGGCGGAGCAGACTGCCGCGGTGACGGCGATCGGCAATGGGCTGGAGCGGCTGTCGCAGGGCGATCTGACATACCGTATCCAAGGCGGAATGGGCGAGGGCTATGCCAAGCTGCGCGACGATTTCAACGCGGCGCTGGACAAGCTGGAAGCGTCTGTCCGCAGCCTCAGCACCAGCGGCCAGTCGATCGCCGGCGGCAGCACCGAAATCTCCTCTGCCTCCCGCAACCTGTCGGAACGGTCGGAGCAAACGGCGCAGACTCTGGCCGGCACCGCGGCCGCGGTGAACCAGTTGTCGGTGTCCATCACCGGCACTGCCCAGGCGTCGGGTGAGGCCTCTGCGTCAGTCGAGGCCGCACGCCAGAATGCCAGCAACAGCATCGAAGTGGTGAAACGGACCTATGGTGCGATGGAGGCGATCAAGGAAAGCTCTGAAAAGATTTCCCAGATCATCGGCATGATCGAGGCAATTGCCCAGCAGACCAACCTGCTGGCGCTGAACGCGGGCGTCGAGGCGGCCCGTGCGGGCACTGTCGGCAAGGGCTTTGCAGTGGTTGCCTCGGAAGTGCGCACCCTGGCGCACCGGTCCAAGGAGGCCGCCACCGAAATCGCCGCGCTGGTTGATGAAGCCGGCCGGAATGTCGAGCTTGGGGCGGATCTGGTGGAGCAGACGCAAACAGCAATCGGCGAGATATCCGCCTCTGTTGCCAGCGCTGCCGACCTGATGAAGACCATTTCCACGGCCTCCACTGAGCAATCCGGCAGCCTGCAGGAAATCAATTCGGCGATGGCAAACCTTGACGATGCCACCACCCGCAACGCGGCCTTGTTCGAGGAGGTCACCTCCTCCAGCCTGGGCCTCTCCAAGGAGGCGCAGGCGATGGCGAGCGCCATCGGCGCCTTCCGAACCAATGCCGCAGAGACGGAAACCGGGCAGGAGGCGGGCGGTCCGGAACATGACCTTCAGGAAGACCCCTGGCGCCTGCAGGCCTGAATCCCGCCTGCAAGGACCGCCGGGTCTTTGCGCAGATGCATCAGCCTGGCTTTGATCAGGCCGGACCAGCCAGTCGCCGGGCCGCTGCACCGCTACCTGTTGCGCAGCCTGCGCATGCCTTCGCTGGCGATACCCTGCAGCTTGGCGCTCCAGCCGTAGTCCTTGCTGCCCAGCACCGCGCCGATACCGTCATAGGACTCCAGCCGGGCGCGGATCTTGCCGGCGGCCTGTGTCATCTTCCGGACCAGAGGCGCGTTGTCCTCCAGCCCGAAGGTGCGGGCATCGGCAAGGCGCTGTTCCAGAACCGCCAGTTGCCCTTTCAGCATCCGGGTGCGCCGCTCCTGGTTGGAGAGCGTGCTGATCTTCTTGGTCAGCCTGGTGGAGATGCCGACATTTTCCTGGTAGGTCACCAGCTTCTCGGGGATGTAGTGCAGCCGGTTCTCCAGCAGGGCGCGGAAGCCGAGGATCAGATCCTCATAGGCGCGGTCCTTGGGAAAGCCGCCGTATTTGCGATACAGATCCTTGTGCCAGGCGGCAGTGGCGCCCAGGTAGAGCGAGAAGGCGGTGGCGGCATCCTCTGCGCCGAAGTCCCTGTAGAACAGGGCGCGGCGGTAGGCGTCCTCGCCGGGCTCTCCGTCAGGGCCGATGGTTTCCGCATCCGAGTAGATCAGCTTGGCACCGCTCTGCCTGTGGCTGTCGATAATCCGCTGGGCCCGGTCGGGCGCGTTGCGGTCATCGCCGGCGGTCCAGATCATCAGGTCGCAGGAGGCGAGGGAGATCGCCAGTTCGATATGCCGGTTGACGCCCATGTTGGCTTCGTTGCGCCGGGCCACGACCCGGTGCGGGCCGGCATAGCCGTCCGCCAGCTGCCTGATCTTTTCAAACGTCCGGTCGGTGGAGGCGTCATCCGAGATGATGATCTCGATCGGTTCGCAGTCCTGATCGAGCAAGGACTGAACAGAGGCAGAGATGCTGTCTTCCTGGCAGTAGGACAGCAGGATGAAACTGGCAGCGGGTGTCTGTGTCATAGCATGTCCTTTTGTTCGGCCGGAAAACGCCTTTTGTCAGGCGAGTTGCCAGCGGAACTGCTGATACACTGTGCTGCGGGCGCCGAACATCTCTTTCTGCTTGGCCAGGCCTGCGTTCAGCTCCCGCCCCTGATCAGTGGTGGAAATGCCAAAATCAAACCATGCCCGGTCCGCAAAAACCTCCTCCAGCAAGTGGTGGACGATCATATCGACGCCGCCCTTCCGGCGGCCCTGCTCGGAGGAAGCGATATACTGCACATGCACGGTCCGGCCGCAGTCGAAGATCACCAGGGCGGAGACCATCTGATCGCTGTCAAAGGCGCCGAACATCCGGATCCGGTCCGGAAAGCGGCTGGCCAGCAGTTGGATTTCCGTCTCGCTGTGCACGGGCCGGGCGTTATGGCGGTCGCCCAGAACCCGGGTGAGCAGCGCCCAGCAGGCACTCCAATCGGTGCTTTCGCGGATTTCCAGCCCGGCCTTGCGCGCTTTGCGCAGCCCGTCCTTCTTGCCGCTGCCAAAGGGCAGGCGGTGCGGTATGGCGATAGTGGCCGACACATCCGTGCGCACAGCCTGCGCGCCGTGCCGGAACAGCGCGTAGATGTCTTCGTCGGCGGGCTGGCTGTGGTAGATATAAGGCACGGCCTTGTAATTGACCTCGCTGAACCCGGCCGCGCGCAGATAGGCGGAAAGTGCATCGAACACCGCAAGCATGCGCTCGGCGCTCATCTTCGCACCAGAGACCACCCCGCCATAGGTCAGCCCGCCATGGGAGTTCAGCACGGTGCCGTCGGCGTTGGCCGGCATCACCGCCAGCAGCCTGCCGTCTTCAAAGATCAGCAGCGAATGATCCTGAAACCGGTCGGCGTGATAATCCATGAACCCGCGCTGCAGCAGGAAAGTGCCGTTCTTGGATGTCTTCAGGAACGCATCCCACGGGCTGGCGTCCTCCGCCGTGTAGCGCCGTACCTCAACCGTCACGGGTTCAGTCCTCAAGCACGGCAACGCCGACGCCGGTCGCGCCCATGTTGTTGCCGTTGTAGAAGAGATAGCTGCGGCCCTGGGCCGTATCGATCCGCGCCGGGTAGCAGGTCATCTCGCCATCCCAGGCATCCGCGGCGCCGCGCGGCAGTTCCGCGTCGCTGGTGCGGGTGAAATCCACCCCGTCCGGCGAGGTGAAGCGGAAGCTGGCGTATTGCTTGGTCAGGGTGTCGGAGGTCGCGCGCAGTTCCCAGGACCCGTCCGGCAGCTGGTTCGCCCGGGGGCGGCCGATCCGGTATTCTTCGGGGGCAGGGGGGATGATCCGCTGCGCAGTGGAATTGTCGAACCTGACGCCGTCTTCGCTGGTCAGGGTCCAGCAGTCGTAGGCCGGGAACAGCCGCCCGCCGATGTCCTGCCAGCCGAAACCGCGGGAGATCCAGGCCCGGTAGGTGCCGTCAGGCAGCGCGGCAATGGAGTGCAGGGCGCCGATAAAGGCCCCTTCGGGGCAGCGGTCGATGACCGGCGTCTGCTGCACCCGCTCGAAACTGTTGCCCCTGTCGCGGCTCACGGCGAGGCCGCTGAAGGCCAGGAACTTGGCCTTTTCCACCAGCTGAAAACCGACATAATAGAGCCGCAGCTCATCCTCGGAGACTTCCAGAACATCCCCCAGGATCACGCCGTTATCGTCGAACATGCCCGGCGCGCCCAGCCCGATCACGGGCCTTTCGGACACCGCCTTGACCTGCAGCGGGTCGGAGGCCTCCACATCCACCCAGCCGATCCGGCTGATCCCGTGATCATCGCGCATGCCGCCAAACAGGCGGATGGTGCTTTCGTCCCGCTGCCAGGGGCAAGGGGTCATGAAGGAATGCCTGGCCCAGTCCTGGCTTCCGTCCGGGTTGAACACCCGCCCTTTCTTGACCCAGCCCATGTTACTGCTTGATCCGGAAATAGCGGTAGGAGGACACTTTGGCAGGCTCCGCCGGGTTGCCGTTCAGGATCTGGCCCGCGGTGTCAAAGCTTTTGTTCACGGCCGCCGCCATGCCGACAAAGCTGTCCTCGCCGATTTTCACATTGTCGGCAAAGGTCGCGTTGACTCCGACAAAACTACGCGCGCCGATATCGCAATAGCCCGAAACCACGACATGCGAGGCCAGGAAACAGTGCTCGCGGATCCGGGTCTGATGGCCGATATGGTTGCCCGACCACAGCACGCAGCCGCTTTCGATCTTGACCCCGTGCTGCACCACGTTGTTTTCAAAGATGAACACATTGTCGCCCAGCTCTGCCGTGCGCCAGACCATGGCGCGGGGGCTGATGAAATTGGCCAGCGCATAGCCTTTGCTGCGGGCAATCTCGATCAGCCGCACGCGGATCCGGTTCAGTTTGGTCGAGGTCACCGCCACATGGGCGTCGACCTCGGAGGCGGGGAATACGGTTTCCACGGTCTCCAGGGCCACCACCGGCAGGCCGAATTTCTCTTCCTCGGTCAGATACTCGGCCTCGACCGCAAAACCGGCAACTTCATAACCGCTGTCGACAGTGAAATATTCATAGGCGATGTCGGCGAATTCACCCGCACCGATGATCAGTAGCTTTTTGCTCATGGGAGGGACTCTGTCCTTGATTGAGGCGGCCCTGGCGGCCGGCGCTGCTTGCTGGTCCGGTTCAGATATGCATATACACAAGGGACATTCAAATGCGAAGGCGGTTTCCGTGCCTCTGACTGACTGCAAAATCATTGATTTGCCCAAGATCACCGATGTGCGGGGCAACCTGACTTTTGTCGAAGGCGGCAATCATATCCCCTTTGATATCAAGCGGGTATATTACCTTTACGATGTGCCCGGCGGGGCCGACCGCGGCGAGCACGCGCATAAGGCGCTGCATCAGTTCATCATCTGCATGTCCGGCAGTTTCGACATCCTGCTGGATGACGGCTTCGAGACCAAGCGCTTCCATCTGAACCGCTCCTACTACGGGCTTTATGTCTGCCCGATGATGTGGCGCTACCTCGACAACTTCTCCTCCGGCGCGGTCTGCATGGTGCTGACCTCCGAGGCTTATGACGAAGGTGACTACATCCGCGACTACGACGAATTCAAAGCCGCCATAGGTGCGGCGTGAAAGTCCCTTTCCTCGATATCGCTGGCGCCCATGCCGAAATCCAGGACCAGCTGGATGAAGCCGTGCTGCGGGTCGCGCGGTCCGGGAGCTACATCCTGGGCCCCGAAGTGGAGGCGTTTGAGGCGGATTTCGCCCGGTTCACCGGCGCGCCTCATTGCCTTGGCACCGGCAACGGGCTGGATGCGCTGGTCCTGGCGCTGAAGGCGATGGGGATCGGCCCGGGCGATGAGGTTATCGTACCCGCCAATACCTATATTGCAACCTGGCTTGCGGTCAGTTTCTGCGGCGCAACGATCGTGCCGGTAGAGCCTTTGGAGGCCACCCACAACATCGACCCCGAAGCGGCCGCCGCCGCCATCACGTCCCGCACCAAGGCGATCATCCCGGTCCATCTTTACGGCCAGCCGGCCGATATGGACCCGCTGCTGCAGCTGTCGGAGCGGCACGGTCTGCACCTGCTGGAAGACGCCGCCCAGGCCCATGGCGCCAGATACAAGGGCCAGCGGATCGGCAGTTTCGGCGAGGCCGCCTGCTGGAGTTTCTATCCGGGCAAGAACCTGGGCGCACTGGGCGACGGCGGCGGTTTCACCACCACTTCGCCGGAGCTGGCGGCGCGGGTATCGATGCTGCGCAACTACGGCTCAGCGGTCAAATATGAGCATGAGCTGGCCGGCCAGAACAGCCGCCTGGACCCGATGCAAGCGGCTGCGCTGCAAGTGAAGCTGCAGGTTCTGGATGACTGGAACGCCCGCCGCCAGGCCATTGCCGCCCGTTATCTGGGCGCCCTGTCTGCCTCGGGCCTGGTGCTGCCTGCGGTGCCGCAATGGGCGGATCCGGTCTGGCATCTCTTTGTGGTGCGCCACCCGCAGCGGGACGGGTTCCGCGCCCGGCTGGAAGAGGCGGGGATCGGCACCGTCATCCATTATCCCAAGCCGCCGCATCTGCAGGGCGCCTTTGCTTCGCAAGGCCATGCCCGGGGCGCATTTCCCCTGGCCGAGACCCTGGCCTCGGAAGTCATCAGCCTGCCGGTCGGCCCGGCCCAGACTGAAGCGCAGACCGAATATGTTATCGGCCAGGTTCTGAAACTCGCGTGACCTGCCCGCAACGGCAAGGCCGGCCCGGCTTCGGCAGTCCCGCTCGGTGAACGGCACAGGCCGGCGGGCCGGATTGAGCGTGTCCCGGCATCACCGATCCGGTCTGGCCTGCAGCCCCGCCTGGGGTAAAGGCGGGGCCGTGGTTGCCATCAACAGCACGGATGACGCTTGTTACGGGTGACCTGCCAAGGGGATTTTCCTCCACCTTCGATTGGAGTCCGGCCCAATCTGAGGACGGACAACGACGCGGACAAGGTTCACGGACGAGCAGATCATCGGCATTCTGGGCGGGCACGAGGCAGGCGCCAAGTGCGCTGACCTGTGCCGCAAGCACGGTATGCCGGAAGGCACTTTCTGCAACTGGAAGGCCAAGTTCGGCGGCATGACGGTGCCCGAGGGATCACAGCCCTCCCTGTCCATGACCCTATCCTGGTGAATGCCAACTGCGAGCAAACAGCCAAGGAGGTGATGGTTGAGGAGTTCAGGAAGAAAACTGGGCTTATCCCTGAAGTGAGTACCGAACATCCTTAGGGGCTAGGGGAGTTGGTTAGGGTATCTTCCTAGGGTGCTTGGGTTGGTAGGTAGTGACGTGCTCCCCGCAGAGTCCGCGGTTATTAGTTCGCTCTGTTCAGGGTTTGGTCCTCTACTGACCGTGGTGATACTCCCACGGGGTGAGCCCGTCGCGGCTCGTATGTGGGCGATGGTGATTGTAATCGTCACGCCAGGCCGCGATCAACTCTCGGGCGTGGCGCAGGCTGACGAACAAGTGCTCGTTGAGGCACTCGTCCCGGAGGCGGCCGTTGAAGCTTTCGACAAAGCCGTTCTGCATGGGCTTGCCTGACGCGATGTAGTGCCACTCGACCTTCCGGTCTTCCTGCCATTTCAGAATGGCATTCGACGTCAGTTCGGTCCCGCTCGCCATTGTCCTCGGACCAATGGCGGACAAAGCTCGCTCGCTGACCACCATGCAGGGATAGCCACGCGTTCGGGCGATATTATCGAGCTCACGGGCAACCCGCTGGCCGGAGAGCGAGGTGTCCACGACCGCGGCCAGGCATTCCCGGCTGAAGTCGTCAATGACGCAGAGCACCCGGAAACGGCGGCCATCCCTTGCCCGGCAGGGCATTGCGCAGCAATGTCCCGAGAGGCGGACAAGCGGTCCGAGACGAAGTCCAGCGACCATCTCTGGTTCGGCCCTTGCGGGATCGCCCCTCTCGGCAGCATGCTGCGCATGCGCCTGCCGGGCAGTGATGAGCGCACGCGTCCCAATGACGCGTTTTCGCCCGCCGCGCTTGCGCACGCTCAGCCCCTCTTCGCGGTAGATCCGGTAGAGCGCTACACCCTACAAACGATCCCCCGGATCGTCTGCCTTACGGGCTTCGATCCAGTTCACCTTCCAGCCCTCGCGGCCGAGCAGCAGGTGCAGCCGCCCCTCTCATGGTTTGCAAGCAAACCACTGCCGGGCAGTGGATAGCCGAAGCGCCGCCGTTCGCTGGACAGCTCCTTCAGCCTCTCTCGCAACTCGGCGTCCGCAGGCCTGGTTGATCCACGCCGATGGACGCGCGGATCGATCCCGGCCAGGGCCCAGGCCCGCCGCTG
This sequence comes from Leisingera thetidis, assembly GCF_025857195.1. Lineage (NCBI taxonomy): Bacteria > Pseudomonadati > Pseudomonadota > Alphaproteobacteria > Rhodobacterales > Roseobacteraceae > Leisingera > Leisingera thetidis. The sequence continues at coordinate 737,656 of NZ_CP109787.1, forward strand.
GTTGTGGTTCTTCTCTGTCATGGCCCAGTCCACGGCTCTCCGCCTTGCACCGGGCTTCAAAAGGGTTCGCAGGCTCACTCGAACGCATGGCGTTCGCCTGCTGCCATTCCCAGCATCTCTTTCAGCGTTGCCACATCAAGCATGTGCTCGGCCAACATCTTCTTGAGCTTGGCGTTCTCGACCTCCAGAGCCTTCAGCCTCTTGGCCTCGGACACTTCCATGCCGCCATACTTCGAACGCCATTTGCAGAAAGTGCCATCGCCCCCTCTCGGGACATTGCTGCGCAATGCCCTGCCGGGCGGTGGATGCCGTGCTTCCGGCACAGTTCCTTCGCCCCCATTCCGGCTTGGTGCTCCTTCAGGATGCCAATGATCTGCTCTTCGCTGAAACGGCTTTTCCGCATCGTCTGTCTCCTCGCTTGGAGAACAGGCTAACTTCAAATCGCGGACTTTTCAGGGGAGCACGTCAATGACGAACTGTCAGAGCACCTAAACTCTCGGCTGAAGCTTTCGTCGCATCCCTTGGAAAAAGCCCCCTCGAGCGGTAATCCCCCCGTTTTTCGGGGGCTTGGTCGTAGAATTTACGCGGCCATTTTCAATTTCAGGGCGGGCGTTATGCCGCCGTTGCCGATGTTGGGGCGCTCGTTGTTGTAGGACCATAGCCACTCGGTGGCAATCTGCTGCACCTCGTCGATGGTTTCGAAGATATGGAGGTCCAGCCCTTCGTGCCGGACCGTCCGGTTGTAGCGCTCGACATAAGCGTTCTGCTGCGGCTTTCCCGGCTGGATGTGGGCCAGGGCTATGCCCTTGTGTTCGGCCCATTCCATCAAAGTGCCGCTGATGTATTCCGGGCCGTAGCACGTCGGGAAGATTAGCCGCTGAGAGGTTATGGCCACGCGCGCAGCCCTCAAATCGCGCAGCGGGTGGCCATAACCGGGTCTCAGGTCTCAACAGTGGTTTTGCATAAACCACACCGCTGAGGAGACCGGCTATGACCGCCACCTATTCTACTGCGCCGACCTTACTGGTCGCCATCGACATTTCCAAACACCGCCACGAAGTTCTGATCGGTGCTCCCGGCAAGAAACGCCGCCGCCGCATGACCATCACCAATACTCTGGATGACTTCGGGCGTTTGGTGGCAGCTCTTTCCGGTTACGGCCTGCCGGTTAGGATCGGGTTCGAAGCAACCGGCAACTATCATCGGGCACTGGCACATCATCTCGGCCAGGCGGGGTTCGAGCTGAAGCTCGTGTCCTCCGTGGGCTTGGCCCGGACGCGGGAGGCCCTGCACAACAGCTGGGACAAGAACGACCCGAAGGACGCCCAGGTCATCCTTCACATGCTGGAAATTGGGGCCGTGCAGTTCTTCCACGATCCGCTGGCCACCGGAACCGCTGACATTCAGGAACTGTCAAAGACCCATGAAATCGTTTCGCGGTCGAAGACCGAACTCTGGCATCGCATCCTGACCCATTACCTGCCTCTGTATTTTCCCGAAGCCGAGCGGTTTCACAGAAGCTCCCGGACGGATTGGTTCCTGGCGTTTCTCGAGAAGTACCCGTCCCCTCACATGATCTCGGCCATGAGCCGGCAGGCATTCATCGCCGATGCCTGGCAAGTCGTCGGCCGCAAGGTTGCCAAAGAACGCCTGCTTTCAGACATTTACACGACTGCTGCGGGTTCAGTCGGGCTTCCTGTCGGCCCGCATTCCGACGCCGTGCGTATGTTCCGCCTCGTTCTCGCCGAAGGCCGCAGCCTGATCCGACAGCGCAATGAGATTGAGGCCAGATCCGTCGAACTTCTGTCCGGCCTGCCTGACTATCAGCTGCTGACGACCATCCCCGGCATCGGCCCGATCAACGCAATGACCATCCTGGCTGAGGCGGGTGATCTGCGCCGCTTCCGGCATCACCGCCAGTTCCTTAAGTTCTGCGGCATGCATTGCCCGGAAGGCGATTGCGTAGCAATCTGCCGAGAGGGATCTCGCCACCGTGCAATCCGGGATGTTCCGCGGACAAAGCAAGATCTCCAAGTATGGCAATGCCCGGCTCCGGCGCACGCTCTGGATGGCGGGTCAGACGGCCGCGTTGAAGAAGACAAACAGCTTCCGCGACAAGTTTGAGCGTTACATTTCGAAGGACCGGCACAATGCTCACCTGCGCCGCAAGGCCTATACCGCGATTGCTGCCAAGATGGCGCGCACCGTTCACGCCGTGGTCAAACACGGTGAACCTTATCGCCCCTTCTTCGAGGGGTGAGCCCAGGCGGAAGGACCTCTCTCTGTAATGGCCGTGGAGGCAGTTCGCTGACCTCGTAGATAATGTTCGGGCTTTCTGCTTGGGATTTGGGATCTCGTATTAAGGACGGTGAGGGCCGCCGGAGCGCGTACCCTGTGTTTGCTATGGAAGAGATCATTTCTTGACGGCAGAGCCCGTCTGGGCAAACCTGTCAGGGCGTCCGGGGCTCCGGATGCTCCATGACCTGCTGACCTAAGCAGCCGGAATTTCCCGACATAGGACGTTATCGCTGACCACCATGCAGGGATAGCCACGCGTTCGGGCGATATTGTCGAGCTCACGGGCAACCCGCTGGCCGGAGAGTGAGGTGTCCACGACCGCGGCCAGGCATTCCCGGCTGAAGTCGTCAATGACGCAGAGCACCCGGAAACGGCGGCCATCCCTTGCCCGGCAGGGCATTGCGCAGCAATGCCCCGGAAGGGGGACAAGCTGTCCGAGACGAAGTCCAGCGACCATCTCTGGTTCGGCCCTTGCGGGATCGCCAAGGGCGCACGCGTCCCAATGGCGCGTTTTCGCCCGCCGCGCTTGCGCACGCTCAGCCCCTCTTCGCGGTAGATCCGTTAGAGCTTCTTCCAGTTCACCTTCCAGCCCTCGCGGCCGAGCAGCAGGTGCAGCCGACGATAGCCGAAGCGCCGCCGTTCGCTGGACAGCTCCTTCAGCCTCTCTCGCAACTCGGCGTCCGCAGGCCTGGTTGATCCACGCCGATAGACGCGCGGATCTATCCCGGCCAGGGCACAGGCCCGCCGCTGGTTGTAGTTCTTCTCTGTCATGGCCCAGTCCACGGCTCTCCGCCTTGCACCGGGCTTCAAAAGTTTTTTCCCAGCATCTCTTTCAGCGTTGCCACATCAAGCATGTGCTCGGCCAACATCTTCTTGAGCTTGGCGTTCTCGACCTCCAGAGCCTTCAGCCTCTTGGCCTCGGACACTTCCATGCCGCCATACTTCGAACGCCATTTGTAGAAAGTGCCATCGCTGATGCCGTGCTTCCGGCACAGTTCCTTCGCCCCCATTCCGGCTTGGTGCTCCTTCAGGATGCCAATGATCTGCTCTTCGCTGAAACGGCTTTTCCGCATCGTCTGTCTCCTCGCTTGGAGAACAGGCTAACTTCAAATCGCGGACTTTTCAGGGGAGCACGTCACCTGTCACTCAGCAGGTCGGCCACCGTGATTGCGGTTTCCTCGGTGTAACGATTGCAGAGCGTCATCCGCGCATACCAGCCGGTCAGGTTTACCTTTACCGACTCTGTTTTTAATTTCGCCTCGACGGGCCGGACATCCCGGAAAAGTTCATTTCCCGTTACGGGACACAAAAGGGCTTTGTTATCTGGTATATCGGTCTCCTGAGCTGAACCAGCATATCGCGACTGGACCAGTTTCGGAATGCTGATCTGGCCTAACCAAGCCGCGTTCATCGCCGGACCAGCTCTTGCCGGGGGGGGCGGCCTTGCAGGCCTGCGCCGGGAAGCGCCAGTTAGTTGTGCCGGTTAGAATGCCCGCATCACGCCGTCCCACTGATCCCTCTGTTTTCACACCAGTAGACTACTGCAGCCCAGAGCGCTGCCCGTCTGAGGCGATCACGTTTTGTACCCATAGGTCATCAGGTTCTCAACGGCTTGCCGGCGTTGCAGGGTTTGCGGCATGGAGAGCTCATACGCCGTACCGATACTGCGAAGTTGAACGGCCACATCCTGCGGTGTCCAGAACCTACCCTTCCCGGCGGGATTGGAGTGCGGTTCATTTTGCGCAATTTTGGCGTTCACCAGGATTTCACCTGTTTGCATCGATTTCACCCGAACAAGGCTCGCCGTTTCATCTTTCCCAAGTTCAACCTCGACCCTGGCAACCGGTTTGGCGATAAGATTGCAGTCCTCGATGACCGGGTGATCGTGTGCGTCCGAGAAAGCCACGGTTACTTTGAGGTCGAATTTTTCCAGCTCCGATTTCAGGGTGGAGACATTGCGCTTGGTGTAAAACTTGTTGAGGGTGGTTCCTCCGGCATGACCGGCGATTGCCTGACGGCGGTTTTCGGGAACGCCGGCATCGTCAAGCGCGCTGCTCAGTGTTTTGCGTAGCGCATAGAAATCTTCACTCCAATCCGCAATGCCGAGGCGGCGGTACAGTGTTTTCAGCTGTTTCCCGAAATTCCCGGCAGTGGCGGCGATGTCAGTGCCTCCAGCCGGAGAGGGAAACAGCAGGCGCTGGTCCACCGGCTGCGAATGGACCCACTCCACGAAGCCCAGATCGATCAGGAGCTGAGGAAGTGGCAGCGTTCTCTTCGAGTCGCTGTTCTTAACCCGGTGTTCTGACGTGATTCCGATTGTCAGGCACAAAACGCCATTGTGTAAGATCAGATCTGTCTTTTTCAGCTGCAGAATTTCCAGGATCCGGGATCCCAGCGTCATCACCAGCAGTGGAACCCAGTATTTCGCATCCCGGATGATCATAGAGCCGGGCTGCCAGCGGCGCCCGTTTGACGCGCATCCGGTATAGATCGGTGACATGAGCAAGGCTTTGAGCCGCTCCTGCGACCAGGCTTCCCGGTCTTTTGGTCTGTCCTTACGGACAAAAAGCGGATCCGACTTTTCATTGCTGTTTCCTTTGATGTGCTCCTTCATATCCGAGTGCGTCAGGAACCGGGTCTGGCCGGTATAGTCGAGATTTTTCTGGGCATTTCTGAAGATGCCGTGCAGGCGGTCGAGGTGATGGCCGACTGTTGTCATCGTGAGCCGGGGAATGAGGCGTTCGGCAAGGCGGGCCCGCATCTCAGGCAGGGCCAGCGTTTCGTCTGCCTCGATTTTGGCGCGGACGCTGGCGTCATGCAGGTCGGCGCGTTCAACCTCTTCCCGCTTTGTGGCCTTCTCCCGGTCATGAACGAAGCGGTTATTGCCGTGTTTCTTCCCGTGAAGTGAGGGTATGCGCTGAATAAAAAACATGAGGTCCTTGACCTTGTCCGTCGTTATCGTGCTCAAGGGAATGTCCCCGAAGAATTCGAGAGCGATCTCTCCTGTGGCCGCAATTTTGCGCGCCATGTCGCGGGAGCTTGCTCTTTGGACTGCGTCTTGAACCGCGCCGGACAACATGATCTCACCTTTGATAAACTGGTCAAAATCCGCATTGTCTTCTTTCGAGAGCAGTTTTGCTGCAGCTACCCGTACATCTTCGCCATTGAGGGTTTTGATTTCGGCTTTATTGATCTGCCGTTGCAGGGAAGCGGCCCGGCGCCCGAGATCCGGCGAAACCGGAAGCGAGAGGGGCAGCGAGGTTTTTTCCCCGGCCGCGCACAGGGCAGGCTGCACGAGAGACCAGTCCTTGAACTTCATAGCGTCACGCAATGCCTGGTTCTCGGCCTTGAGGGCCGCAATTCTTTCATCGATTTCCTGATCGGACAGGGCTGTCTCTGAATTCTGCTCCTGCAGGATGCGATTGAGATCCTTTCGCAGTATTGCTTTCAGCAGAGCCTCTGCTTCACTCGGCGAAATCTCATTTTGTTTCAGGGCGTCCACGATTTCCGGTTCCTTCTGCTCGTAGACCGCGAGCAGGCTTCCGGCCCGCACCACGGCGTCGAGCGGGAACTCGGTTCGTAAAGAGAGACGCAAAAACCGGTTTGATACGCCGCCAGAAATTTTTCGGGGCAGGCGCTTCATGAAATAAAACGTACGGCCGCGGCGCATGAGATAAGGGCCGGCGCGGGTGCGTCCCCGGGCGCGGTATCCGATTTTGGAACTGGAGGGGTGTATCCCACCCTGTATCCCATCGTCAGCGGACTGGGATACACGGCGAGTGCAAGGGAGCGATTTTCCCTTGTTTTTCTGAGTTTTCAGAGAAAGTTGGCTGGGGTGGTAGGAAGCCTTGCGTCCCGATCCGCTTCATCGCCTTAGCCGTCCCGCTAGCAAATCTGGGGCAGTATCTGGGGCAGAAACAGCTTTGCGCAGCACGTTCAGCCATCTAACCTGCTCACGTGTTTTGAGGAGAAAAGTATTGGCTAAAGACGGCAAAGAATTGGTGTCCGCGACTGGTGGCGCCCTGGCTGGTGGTAGCGCAGCGCTAGTGGGGGTTTCGCAACTGGGGGCGGTAACCGGACTGGGGGCGACCGGCATTACTTCTGGCCTTGCCACAGTTGGAGCGGCTGTAGGAGGGGGAATGGCTGCTGGCTTGGCTCTTACTGCTGCTGCGCCCATCCTCGGCGGTGCTCTAGCCTACGCCGGGTACCGCTATCTCACGGCGGAAGACGAGGAAGGCTCGAAGGAGTGAACTCGTCCTCCGCTAGCCCACTCTCCCCTATGCTTCCGCAACTCTGGGCCTAGGCGTTAGGGTGGTGACCAATGACAGTTTCCTCGACTGGGCAGACCAGTATCCTGAGACTTGGCAACCGTACAAGCCGACTAAGTGGCTCGCCCACTAACCACCCGCCAGCAGACCTCTGGAGGCCCGCTAGCAGTTGATTTCGACCGCGGACATGGCGCGGTGGTTAGAACCCCTTACCCTTGAACTCGTCGGTCGGGACGAGAAGGAGAAACACGAACATGGCAAGGTTCGCTGGCGGAACGAGGATAAGCAAGAACCACCATTGACTTACTCCTGTGTCACGGGTTCGCCGAACACCGAAAGCGAGGAGGATTACTGCGCTAGCGAGGAGCACAATCAGCGGCAATATCCCAGCCTCCGATAGCAAAAGAACCAAACTGAGGAACATAGCCACCCCGGTTCCGATCTGGCATAGCAGATACTCACCCCGGGTTGATCGACCCGAGAAGCTAAACAGGTACTGCAGCCGCGGAACTAAGCTGTTGCCAACTTCCTGGGCAGTTTGTGTCCCTTGCTTGGCTGCTTCAACGGCTTTTTCGGCTGCATCGTCAGAAGCCGCTTTAAGCTTTTTCTGGGTGTCGGGGTTGGTCAGCTTTGCAACGGTTCCCTTCAAAGCGAGTTCAACTATGCGGATAAAAATCAACGCGATCGCCGCACAGGCGATGACAATGATCCAAATTGGGAGTTCCTGGTACTCGTGCTGATACCAGAAGCCTGCGGGAATACACCCGAGTGCAATAACTAAGCAAAGAAGTATAAATCGATCCATAAGCTACTCATTTCATTTGATGAACTATCCGGTCAAATCATGCCTCGAGCAGTGTAAGCACGCACCGCGTAGTTTCGACGCGGCCACACTCGCGCGCATTTCTAGCACCCGCAAATGAGACTCATAGTCTGTAGATTATAAGTCTACAAGCCTGCTCTCTCCGACCATGGCAATTCGCAGGCTAGTTGGACGAAATCTGAAGCGGTTCAGGGAAGAAGCAGGGTTCTCGCAGGAGACTCTGGCCTTTGAGTGTGGCCTGCACCGGACCTATGTCAGCGGTGTCGAACGCGGGGTAAGGAACCCGACTATCGTGGTGCTCGAAAAGCTAGCGGTCCCACTTGGCGTTCCGGCGTGGAGGCTGTTGGTGCCTGAGGACGAGCAGGCTTAGGTGCGCAGGAAGCGGTCGGCCCCACCCGGCTGCCTACGCCCAGACTAGAAAGGCCCACCGCCATCCTGAGGACAGAGGTGAGCCAAAAGACTAGTTAGCCAGATTAAGCGGCAAAGAGCTTCAGTTTCCCTTCAGCTATCAACTTTGCATTCGACCGACGGTGTAATGGCGATCATCGGCGGGGATGAACACCGTGCTTTCGGTTCGATTTGCGTGTTCGAGGTCAGCCAGACTCACGCCTGAGTGGGTCTCGAATTCTTCGAAGACATCAGCCCCACTGTGGGTAGTGTCCAGAAAGAACGCACGGCTACCGTCGACGGCAATGATTTCGAATGCGGCATCAAGTTGAGTGGTCATGAAATTTCCTCTCTTTGGCCCCGTAGCGATTGCCTCGGTGAGTGGATCACAAAGGCAGACGGTGAAATCCAAGATCGGTACGGGCTCCTTGTTATTGTTATCGTTGATCCTCCAAGCAGGGAGGGAGGCCTTCCTACAGTTAGCCTATCTGTTTGCAAGGGGTTTATGGTTAGCCTCCGGCTCTGAAGAAAAAAGCAGAGTGCTCCCCGGCCAGCACGAAGCCAGCCGGGGTGTCTCTACGGTATCTTGCGGGTCAGCACGTATTCGGCCAGCCAACGCCAGTAGTCTTCAGCGTCAGCGAAGCCCTGTGACCGGGCCGCCAGATCTTCAGCCGCCCTACGAGAAAGACCGCCATCGTATTCAGCGATAGCGGCCCTCTCCTCGAACTCCTCAATGTTTGGTGGTCTCATCCCGGCACCGGGAGCCGTATCTGGTCAACTATTGCCCGCTTCTGCTCGTCACTGATCCCTGCGGAATAGATGCCGTAGGTGATCCCGTTCTCTGACCGTGCAGACTTATGGCCCACCAGAGACGCCGTGAAATGCTCCGGAACGCCTGTTCGCTCGCACTGGGTGATGAACCATTTCCGGGTGGAGTGAAACACCAGACCTGAACGCTCAAGCTTCAGCTGCCGACCAAGAACAGCGAACCCCTTTGTGATCCGGTTAACGGTTAGATCAGGAAACAGCGGCCCGTGGCCCGGTAACTCCCGAAACAGATCATCCAGGACCGGGTGAGCCGGAACCTGTCTCTCCGCAGCATCGGTCTTCAGCAGGCGCAACTCATTGGGGCGAACGTGGATGAACGTCCCGAGATTGCCCTTGGTTACGAGGTCTTCCCGAAGCAGTCCCGCCGCTTCCCCCGCCCGCATCCCGGTCAGCAAACAAGTTACCAAAGCAGGATGCAGATCAGGGTCCTGAACCCGCAGCAGTTGGACCACCTCCTGATCGGTCAAAACCGCGTAGGGCCGAGGCTTGATCTTCTGGTCGAACAACACCGACTTGAAGGGATTAGCTTCCAGATGACCCTCGTAGACGCACCAGTCGAGGAAATGATTTACCTGCGACCAGATACGCTTCTGGGTTCGCACCGTGATCTTGACGGCACAGTTCTCTGAGAACGAGAGCAGAGCGTTGAGCCCCAAGCCACGGGTTTTCTCCGACTTGCCGATCAGCGGTGAGAGCCGGGCAATCGCCCCGAGGAACTCTCGCCCCTCCGCCCGGGACAAACTGCAAAGGGACCGGTCACCGTATTGGCTAGCGAACAGCCCAACTGAGTACCTGACCGACTTGAACCCGCCGGGCCGAAGCTCATTGCTCCTCCTGTTAGTATATACTCTGCTCGCATCACGGATCAGGGTTTTCTCGCGGGATACGAGCTATTGTCAAATCTGGTGTTTGGGCGGTCATCAAGCGGCGGCCTGATCTTGTGTTGATGGCTTGATGCCGTTGATGAAATCGACGCCTTCGATGACGTCTGCGAGATGAGCGAAGCCGCGCAGCTTGCGCCAGCTTTTCTCAGCGCATTGGCCGAGCTTGAACATCATGTGGAGCATCCCGTCCCGGCTCAGGCATCCCTTGGTGCGTTTCGTGCGGTGGCGGATGGTGGCGAACGCGCTCTCGATGGGATTTGACGTCCTGATGCTCTGCCAGTGCTGGGCGGGGAAGTCGTAGAAGGTCAGCAGTTCGTCGCGGTCCTTGACCAGGCATTCGACCGCCTTGGGGTATTTCGCTTCGTAGGTGCCGACGAACAAGTCAAACTCCTTGCGGGCATCTTCACGGGTCTCGACCTGCCAGATGTCGTGCAGCGCCTTCTTTGCCTTGGGCTGACTGCGCTTTGGCAGATAGTTCAGAACGTTGCCCGTCTTATGCACCCAGCAGCGCTGTTGCCGGGTGGAGGGATAGACTTCCTCAAGAGCCGCCCAAAATCCCATGGCCCCGTCGCCGACCGCCAGTTTCGGAGCGTTGAGGCCGCGGCTTTTGAGCCCCAGCAGGACCTCGCGCCAGCTTTGGGTGCTTTCCCGCACGCCGTCCTCGATGGCCAGGAAATGCTTCTCGCCGCGCGCATTGACGCCGATCACGACCAGGGCGCAGAGCCGGTCATCTGTGCCGCGCAAGCCGCTGTAGATCCCGTCGGCCCAGACATAGACCCATTCATCACGGCCAAGATCGGCCTTGCGCCAGGCGTCGTACTCCTCCGCCCATTGCGCCTTCAGCCGCGCCACTGTCTTGGCCGAGAAGCCGGTCGCGTCCGGGCCCAGGAGCGCCTTGAGTGCTGCGCCCATCTCGCCCGTAGAGATGCCCTTGAGGTACAGCCAGGGCAGCGCCGCCTCGATCGACTTCGCCTTGCGGACGTAAGGCGGGACCAGCGCCGAGCGGAACGCCACAGGCGCGCCCGTCTTCGAGCGCACCTTCGGGATCTGCACCGTGACCGGGCCGATCCCGGTCTGCACGGCGCGTTCGGGGTGGTGTCCGTTCCGAACAACCGCGGCCCGGCCCTCCGGGGTGCGGTGTTTCGCAAATTCGGCCAGGAAAGCGTCCAGCTCCGCCTCGACCGCCGTTTGCAGAAGCTCCCGCGCGCCCTTGCGCAGAAGATCCGTCAGCGGGTCCGACACGGTGTCTCGACCGGCAAATTCGATGATGGTAGCGTCATTCATGGTGGTGCGTCCTCGATGGTTGGTGGTTTGTTTGGCGACATCAAACCAACCAGATGCACCGCCAGCTTTCAAACCGCCCAAACACCAGATTCAGCCATAGCTGCGGGATACCAATCGGTTGAACTCAGGGCGCTCCAGAACGGTACCTGAGTGCTCCAGAGTGGCCCGCAGGCGGTCAAGAGCGGTCTCCGGCTTCGCTACCCATCCCGGGGCGTTTACGCGGCTCTCCGGGGCAGAGAGTGCGTCTTCGGCCTCTGATCGTATCCTTGCCACCAGCGTCTCGTAGCGGGCGTTTATCTCCGCTGCCCGGACGCGGGCTGTCGAAGTGTCCCGAGTCTTCAACGATTGCTTCAAGGCTTGCTGACCGAGCACAACGGCGACATCCTTGGGGTAGTTGCGCCGATAAAGCCACGTATGGCCTTTCAAGTACGCATACTTGATCTGAGCAGACATTGCGTCTCCTCCTTCTAGTTTTGAGTTTGGGAAGAAAGGGCTTCAGTCGCCCTCGTAGACCCTCAGGATCAGGTCGAAGTCCGGCTCGCCGTATTCGCCTTCCAGTGGTCCGTTCAGTGAGTAGCCGCCCACGCAGTCGTCAAAGACTTCAGTGACCCGGAACAGATGCTCCGGCCAGTCCTCAGATGCGCGGATAACCACTATGTCGTCGGGGTGATACTCGACCATCAGTCGATCCTGGCGAACAGGACGATGATGATCTTGCCGATGACGATTTCACCGCTGCTGGACCGTCTGGCCTTTGTCGGCTTGGATGCTAGCAGGTACTTCGCAAGTATATGAGACAGCATGATAAACCTCCGTAGTTGCTATCGTTTTAGATACGGAGGGGTGCTCGATTTCAGGGGCTTTCAGTTCCCCAGGCAAGCAAACATAGTGCCTAGCAGGTCTCCCCAGTTGCACCAGAGAGAGGCGTTAGCAGTTGAAAGCGGCTGGTGAAATCTCACCCTTCGCCGTCGTCAACTGTTTCTTCGGGTTTGATGTAACGTTTTGCCCATCCAAACTCCGGGCGAAGGTCCGCCAGCTTCCTGAACATCGCACGCCTTTTTGTAAGCAATCGCGACATTCTCTTAAGGTTTTTCAGCTGTTCCGCAAATTGATCAGGCATGCCATCATAGCCCTTCGCAAGCAGCTCTGTAACAGACTTAAAATCCTCTGTTTTTTTGACCACCTCCCAAATGAACATCCCTCCCGCTGCGGCTGGTATCACTGCCAAAGAGGGTCCCAGAGATGCGAGCCAAGCAGAGGCCCCAACAACAGAAGTTAGTAAAGACCCAGTGAGCAGGATGCGGAGAAGGCGGGTTCTCGCAGGATGAAGGTCGAATTCAACGGGAGTTGTGATGTCAAGGATGGCATCCACCGTTTCGGCTTCAAATATTTCGGTCTCGTCAGCGACCGTTTCAGCAAGTTCTTGGAAAAGCCTTTCTTCTTCTTTTCTTTTTTCCGGCGTGTCATCAAACTCATCAGAAGCTGCTACAAGTTCCCTGCCGACTGGCGTCGCCATCATCAAAGGGCCATGAAGAGCGATCAGGGAATCTAGCGCTTCTTGTTCCTCGGGCTCGAAGTCAGGCCATTCTCCAGTCTGAATGTTGTGCTGAGCTGTCCTTGAAGCGGACACCAGACGAGTACCTCTTGCAAACAGAACAGCAAAGTTGATGTCGCCTATGTCTTTGCTGAGCTCCTTTGCATAGCTCCCTATGACCCTCTCGAGCAAGGCGGATTGGGGTGCATTGGGATTTCGAGAATAGCGATTGCTTAAGACAGCTATGGGACCATCTGCTGAAATCAGCTCTTCGCGAATGGCGATGATCCTGTCCACATCATCAGCCGTATTCGGCACCGCAACGAGTTCTACCTTGCCATACTTGGTTAGCCCAAATTTGACGATGTCGCTTTGATCGGGAAGGGCTTGTGCGAGGGACCTGAGAGCTATTGTCAAATCTGGTGTTTGGGCGGTCATCAAGCGGCGGCCTGATCTTGTGTTGATGGCTTGATGCCGTTGATGAAATCGACGCCTTCGATGACGTCTGCGAGATGAGCGAAGCCGCGCAGCTTGCGCCAGCTTTTCTCAGCGCATTGGCCGAGCTTGAACATCATGTGGAGCATCCCGTCCCGGCTCAGGCATCCCTTGGTGCGTTTCGTGCGGTGGCGGATGGTGGCGAACGCGCTCTCGATGGGATTTGACGTCCTGATGCTCTGCCAGTGCTGGGCGGGGAAGTCGTAGAAGGTCAGCAGTTCGTCGCGGTCCTTGACCAGGCATTCGACCGCCTTGGGGTATTTCGCTTCGTAGGTGCCGACGAACAAGTCAAACTCCTTGCGGGCATCTTCACGGGTCTCGGCCTGCCAGATGTCGTGCAGCGCCTTCTTTGCCTTGGGCTGACTGCGCTTTGGCAGATAGTTCAGAACGTTGCCCGTCTTATGCACCCAGCAGCGCTGTTGCCGGGTGGAGGGATAGACTTCCTCAAGAGCCGCCCAAAATCCCATGGCCCCGTCGCCGACCGCCAGTTTCGGAGCGTTGAGGCCGCGGCTTTTGAGCCCCAGCAGGACCTCGCGCCAGCTTTGGGTGCTTTCCCGCACGCCGTCCTCGATGGCCAGGAAATGCTTCTCGCCGCGCGCATTGACGCCGATCACGACCAGGGCGCAGAGCCGGTCATCTGTGCCGCGCAAGCCGCTGTAGATCCCGTCGGCCCAGACATAGACCCATTCATCACGGCCAAGATCGGCCTTGCGCCAGGCGTCGTACTCCTCCGCCCATTGCGCCTTCAGCCGCGCCACTGTCTTGGCCGAGAAGCCGGTCGCGTCCGGGCCCAGGAGCGCCTTGAGTGCTGCGCCCATCTCGCCCGTAGAGATGCCCTTGAGGTACAGCCAGGGCAGCGCCGCCTCGATCGACTTCGCCTTGCGGACGTAAGGCGGGACCAGCGCCGAGCGGAACGCCACAGGCGCGCCCGTCTTCGAGCGCACCTTCGGGATCTGCACCGTGACCGGGCCGATCCCGGTCTGCACGGCGCGTTCGGGGTGGTGTCCGTTCCGAACAACCGCGGCCCGGCCCTCCGGGGTGCGGTGTTTCGCAAATTCGGCCAGGAAAGCGTCCAGCTCCGCCTCGACCGCCGTTTGCAGAAGCTCCCGCGCGCCCTTGCGCAGAAGATCCGTCAGCGGGTCCGACACGGTGTCTCGACCGGCAAATTCGATGATGGTAGCGTCATTCATGGTGGTGCGTCCTCGATGGTTGGTGGTTTGTTTGGCGACATCAAACCAACCAGATGCACCGCCAGCTTTCAAACCGCCCAAACACCAGATTCAGCCATAGCTGGGGACCTGACTTGAGAAATTCGATTCTGACTCAGTTCACTGGTCTGATCGTCTACGGCCGCATCCGGCGCGTTCCTCTTGACTGACTCGATACCGCCATCGCGGCCGGAGGCGCTGGCATAGCTCTGCGAGGTGCCGATTACCTGGCCGTTGGTGGCCTTGAGGTTGAACATGTGCTTTCCGGCCGCGGTCTCTTTGCTCTCATAGCGCGCATCATCTCCGGCATTTTTCCTGACCGACTCGATGCCGTTCTCGGCGCTGGCCTTCTGCTTGTAGCCTTCACTGGCCAGAATGTTCTCGCCGTTACCTGCCTTCAGGCGGAAGCGGAATTCGCCCGCGTTGTCGGTGTAGAGTTCGAATTTTCCTGGCATTGGCAAACTTCCGACGAAAGGGAACAAGACAAAAACAGAGTAGGCTTTCTACTTTTTCATCAATGGCTTGCCAAAGCCTAGCATCTTCTCTCTGGGCTTCAAGCGCATATCGCCACATCACCGGTCAACGCCACCGCCGGGTCCCCACCGCGCCATGTCCGCGGTCGAAATCAACTGCTAGCGGGCCTCCAGAGGTCTGCTGGCGGGTGGTTAGTGGGCGAGCCACTTAGTCGGCTTGTACGGTTGCCAAGTCTCAGGATACTGGTCTGCCCAGTCGAGGAAACTGTCATTGGTCACCACCCTAACGCCTAGGCCCAGAGTTGCGGAAGCATAGGGGAGAGTGGGCTAGCGGAGGACGAGTTCACTCCTTCGAGCCTTCCTCGTCTTCCGCCGTGAGATAGCGGTACCCGGCGTAGGCTAGAGCACCGCCGAGGATGGGCGCAGCAGCAGTAAGAGCCAAGCCAGCAGCCATTCCCCCTCCTACAGCCGCTCCAACTGTGGCAAGGCCAGAAGTAATGCCGGTCGCCCCCAGTCCGGTTACCGCCCCCAGTTGCGAAACCCCCACTAGCGCTGCGCTACCACCAGCCAGGGCGCCACCAGTCGCGGACACCAATTCTTTGCCGTCTTTAGCCAATACTTTTCTCCTCAAAACACGTGAGCAGGTTAGATGGCTGAACGTGCTGCGCAAAGCTGTTTCTGCCCCAGATACTGCCCCAGATTTGCTAGCGGGACGGCTAAGGCGATGAAGCGGATCGGGACGCAAGGCTTCCTACCACCCCAGCCAGTCCTCCTGACATCAAGCAGCTAAGGCACTCCCGGGACCCGTAGCACCCGAAATGCCCCTAGTTTATGCCCCCGCTGGGTGGCACGCTTGCTGGTCGCTGACGAGGCCGGTCTCCCATGGTTAGCGTCCCCTTCCATAGCTTTCCTCTTCCCTTGGCCTAGGGTAGGAGGGAATAGGTATAAGTATTGAATAGAAAGCGGAGGATGGAGCCCCCAGGTTCTTCCTCCCTTCCCATCCAGAACAAGAAGAAAGGGAGACCTATGGGAGACATTGAGAACCCCTGGCACTCCCGCCCAATCGACGTCCACCGCTGGTCAGACCATCCCGAGGTTGCCGAACTCTGCGACCGGATCTGGGACGGGTATCTGCCGAACGATCAGACGTCTGGGCCGAAATGTCACTAGGAGGCTGTTTTGGCAGCAACAACTCTACCCAATACCCCTGCTAAGTTTAAAAGGGCCATTGAAGAGGCGCTAAGAGATCAGTTTCCC
The DNA here is from genome assembly GCF_025857195.1 of Leisingera thetidis. NCBI lineage: Bacteria > Pseudomonadati > Pseudomonadota > Alphaproteobacteria > Rhodobacterales > Roseobacteraceae > Leisingera > Leisingera thetidis. The sequence continues at coordinate 753,395 of NZ_CP109787.1, forward strand.
GATTTTGGAGAGACACCAGGCCCCGTAATGATCGGGGTGCTGTACTTCTCAGCGGTCTGGAGCCTGTTCGAGTTCAGGGCAACTAATACAGACGCCAACCAAGAGGCGATTGTTGCCTTCGTCACAAAGTGTGACCCGTCTCACGAGCAGATCCGGGAGTTTCAGCCCGCCTTCGATTACTTCAGGGCAAGGTATATCGAGGGTCACAAGACAAATCATAGATTTGCCAGCCTCGTCAGTGGGAACAGCAAATGCGCAACACTAATCGAAGACGCGCTTTTGGAGCGGGAAAGTTCAGGTACCGCCAAGTTGATCGGCCTCCTCTTGATCGCTTACTGCCTCAGGAACAACCTATTTCATGGCACCAAGTGGGCCTGGGGCCTTGGCGATCAGTATGAGAACCTAGCCTATGCAACGCTAGTACTTACCGAGACACTGTCGGCCTTCGCTATCGAACTTGGTTGATTTCAAAAGGCTCAACTGCTCGCCCAGTCCGTTGCTCATGCTCGGCCATCCGTCGAAGATAACTATCTGACCGGGGAGTTTGCCGCCAGATCACGTAGTCTTGGACGTGCTCAGCGTCAGGATTCACTTCGTCCAGGCCAAAGAGCTGATGATCCACGGGCAGCGCGACCCCGATCACGGCTTCAGAGGCCTCCTCCATCACCCGCTTCAATTCCCCAACCCGAGTGTAGTCGATCAGGTAGCTGTCATGCACTGACAGGACCGGGACGCCTTGCTCGCTAAAGTGGCGATGAACCCACTCTGAGATCCGACCGTCCAAGTGCATTAGTCTGATCCCATGATCCATGAACAGGAAGTCATGCAAGTGAGGGGTTCGCTCAAGGAACGCAGCGAGAAGTGTCTCCAGTTGTTCATTGGTCAGGGTTTTGCCGACATGCCCAGTCGGGAACCCGTCTCTGAGCCCCCTAAAGGCAGCGTCTTTCGACCCTGCATTGATAGCAGTAAGCACCAGCCGCTTGATCAGCTTACGCTGGAGCGCCGCTGGGACTCCAGGCAGAAGGCCCTCAGGAATATCGTAGGGGTCGTAGGTTAGCTCGACACCTGCCTCTATGCTGAGCATAGCAACGTGATGGCTCCTGAAGTCCACCTCGACCACCGGCGTGTCGTTGATGAATATCTTGGACCGCCATTCGCTATTGATCAGCTGCCACCAGCCGCCATGAAAGCGCCCGTTCAGGTTCCAGCTCTCCCTGCTAAAGATGCGGCGGGTGCGCTTGTGGTGATGGTCAGTGGCGACATCATCAACCTTGGGCTCTTCAAGAACCGGGATGTCAATGAAGGCCGCTGAGATCACCTCGTTGTAGCGGCGCAGCTCCTCTCGCATCCTGATCGTTTCTTCATTGTCTTCGTACTCGACGAGAGCGCCGTCATCAGCGCCCCGAAGAATGATCAGTTCCTCGTTTTCGACCCGGCCAACATCATCTCTCTGGAAGGCCGCCTCAGCAAACCATCCTTGCAGCACCTCAGAGGCCCGTATTCTCGTTGTTCTGTTTCCCCGTGCATAAGCGCCTGAATAGCTCCCCTTAGCTAGGTCGATCAGGCCAGCATCATCAAGGGCGTGGATAATTGGGATGATCTTCTTGGAGATATGAATGGCGTTGTAGCGGGATGACGTGTCCCAGTAGTTCGAGGACATCGAAACACCGATACATAGTTCCGGGTCTTCCAACCAGGCTACGTAGAGGTCGAGGATCAAAACACGCAGCTGATGGCGAAAGGCAGTCTTCGGCTTTGGCCCAGACGTCTGATCGTTCGGCAGATACCCGTCCCAGATCCGGTCGCAGAGTTCGGCAACCTCGGGATGGTCTGACCAGCGGTGGACGTCGATTGGGCGGGAGTGCCAGGGGTTCTCAATGTCTCCCATAGGTCTCCCTTTCTTCTTGTTCTGGATGGGAAGGGAGGAAGAACCTGGGGCTCCATCCTCCGCTTTCTATTCATTACTTATACCTATTCCCTCCTACCCTAGGCCAAGGGAAGAGGAAAGCTATGGAAGGGGACGCTAACCATGGGAGACCGGCCTCGTCAGCGACCAGCAAGCGTGCCACCCAGCGGGGGCATAAACTAGGGGCATTTCGGGTGCTACGGGTCCCGGGAGTGCCTTAGCTGCTTGATGTCAGGAGGACTGGCTGGGGTGGTAGGATTCGAACCTACGGTACACGGTACCAAAAACCGCTGCCTTACCACTTGGCTACACCCCATCGGTGAGGCGCTGTCTAAAGTTTGTTGCGGGGGGGTGCAAGAGGGTTTTTGAAAAAAATCGACTTCCTTTCCATCTTCCTCTGAAACTCGCGGCCAAGCTCGATAGGGCAGTGGCCGGCCAATGGTGACAAGGACTGGAAAGAGACGTGATAAGAAAGGGTTGCAGTCTTTGCGGTCAAAGAAGAACGGGCGCTGGCAGGAGTGGAAAAGCCGTCTGCTGTGGGCAGGTGCCAGCCGTTGCAGCCGGCACGCCAACGAGCCGCCAGCCCGTTGCGGGCCGGCGGCGGAAACAGGGCCTCAGGAGCCCCAGATGGCCTGATGCGCTTCCTCGCCGCTTTCGAAGATATGCGGCTGCACGCCGCGGCTGGCGAGCGTGCCCTGCATCTTCAGGCGCATGAAGGCGCTGGTTGTGTAATGGGCAATCGAGGCGCTGTTTTTCTCCAGCGTCTGCACGACCGTGGCCGCATAGTCGTCCTGCAGGTCCTCGGCGATGCGGAAGCCGTTCTGGTTCATCACCATGTTCACATCCCGGCCGCTTTTGGCAAAGGCCTCTTGCAGCACCCGGGTCAGATCCTCGACGTCGCGCTTCTTCTTGACGCTCCAGCCTTCGAGGTTGAGGAACATCGTGTGCCGGGCGGCGTCATAGGTGACCCGTTCCGACAGATTGAGGTTCAAAAGGTCGTTCATCAGACCCATCGGCTCATCCCGGAAGATGCGGGGATCCATCTGGGTAACATTCTCGATGATCGGCCTGAATTCCATCTGATCCAGGATGTCGCGCTGCAGGTCGATGCCTGGGGCGATCTCGATCAGCTCCAGCCCCTTGGGCGTCAGCTGCAGCACGCAGCGCTCGGTCACATAGAGCACCGGCTGCGAGCGTTTCGACGCATACGGCCCGGAGAAGGTGATCTGCTCGATCAGGCGCACGAATTTCTTGTTGCGGCCCTCCTGGACAATGCGCAGCTCGCCGTTCTCGACCGCGACCTTCAGCCCGCCTGCGGTGAAGGTGCCGGCAAACACCACCGCACGGGAGTTCTGGGAGATGTTGATGAAACCGCCGCAGCCGTTCAGGCGGCCGCCGAAGCGGGACGCGTTGACGCTGCCCTCGGCATCGCATTCGGCCATCCCGAGGCAGGTGAGGTCGAGCCCGCCGCCGTCGTAGAAATCGAACATCTGGTTCTGGTCGATGATGGCATCGGCATTGGCCGAGGAGCCGAAGCTGGAGCCGCCCGCCAGCACGCCGCCGACCGCGCCGGCTTCGGTGGTCAGGGTGATGTATTGGGTGGCTTTTTCCTCGTTGGCAACCGCGGCCACGCCATCCGGAGCACCAACACCAAGGTTGACGGCGCCATTGGGCGGCAGTTCGAAGGCGGCACGGCGGGCGATGATCTTGCGCTGGTCCAGAGGCATTTTGGCGATGCCCTCGACCGGCACCCGGATTTCACCGGACAGGGCCGGGTTATGCTGCACGCCATAGTTCATCCGGTGCATTTCGGGATCGTCGGCGACGCAGACGCAATCCACCAGCAGGCCGGGAATCTTCACGTCCTTGGGTTTGATCGAGCCGTCCTCGACGATCCGCTCGACCTGGGCAATGACGATGCCGCCGTTGTTGTGGGCGGCCATCGCCTGGGCCAGGCAGTCCAGCGTCAGAGCCTCGCGTTCCATGCTGATATTGCCGGAGCGGTCGGCGCTGGTGCCGCGGATGAAGGCGACGTCGATCTTGGTGGCCTTGTAGAACAGCCATTCCTCGCCATCGACTTCATGGTAGCGGACTATGTCCTCCTCGGTCACCTTGTTGACCTTGCCGCCACCGTGGCGCGGATCGACATAGGTGTGCAGGCCGACCTTGGAGAACAGCCCCGGCTGACCTGCGGCACAGGCACGGTAGAGCTGCGAAATCACCCCCTGCGGCAGGTTGTAGCCGCAGATCTTGTTCTCCTGCGCGGCCTGAGCCACCTTGGGCATGCGGCCGAAATTGCCGGCGATCACCCGCCGCAGCAGCCCGTCATGATGCAGCCGCCCGGTGCCCAGCCCCTTGCTGTCGCCTGCACCCGCGCACATGATCAGAGTGAGGTCGCGGGGCGCGCCCTGTTCCAGGAACCGCTTTTCCAGTGCCGCATGCAGCATTTCCGGGATGCAGCTTTGCACAAAACCGGTGGTTGTCACGACATCGCCATCGCGGATCAGCGCCATCGCCTGTTCGGTGGTTGTTGTCTTGTCTTTCATGGCGGCGCGTCCTCCCCGATGCCGGTTGCCGTCCGTTTGGGGCTCGCAGCCTCACGGAATTCTGATCGGGCATTTTAGGCGGGGGGCAGGGGGTGGCTGTCCTTTGATTGCGTCAGCAGAGGGGGGAGTTACGACATCCCGGACGGCCGGCTGGGCGGAAGTTTCCGATTGGCGGCTGCCCGTTCCCGATGCTGCAGGCGGCGGTTCCAGTGCCGCCCGCAACCTGCCCGCACCGGCTGGTCTCAAAGCAGGCTGTCACCGGCTTTCTGCCAGTCCTCCAGGCTGATGTTTTCCAGCAGTACAGACCACGCAGCGCCATCAGAGATTTTCAGCCCGCCATCCGTTTCTTCGATTTGCAGCCTGTGGCGCATCGGGCCGGTCACCTTGATCCAGTCGAGGCCAAGCTCAAAATCGCTGATCGTGTCGTCTCCGATGTGCCGGGATCGGAACAGGAAGCAGTCGCCGCCCGCGCCGCCGGTCAGAAGGTCATCCCCCATGCCGCCGGCAAGCGTGTCGGCATGCAATCCGCCATTGAGGCTGTCATTGCCCTTGTTGCCGCTCAGGTGGTCCCGTCCGCGCCCGCCAGCCATCTCGTCTGCGCCTCTGCGGCCTGCGAGATGGTCCCAGTGGCTGCCTCCGAAAATGAAGTCGTCCCCCAGACCGCCATCCAGGAAATCATGGCCGGCACCGCCTTTCATCCAGTCGTCGCCCCGGTTGCCTTCCAGGGTGTCGTTGCCTTTCCCGCCCCGCATGTCGTCGCAGGCGGCATGGCCCGCCAGCATGTCCGCACCATCGCGGCCGTGCATGAAATCACGCCCGCTGCCGCCTTTGAGAGCGTCTTCGCCCTTGGTGCCGATGGTCCTGTCCATCGCCGCGAAGACGTCTTTTTGCAGAAGATCGATATCCGTGTTGCGCAGGATGATGTCGGAAAGTTTGGTATCCCACAACGCCTTCAGCTCCTTGTCCGGAATGCCCTCCCGGCCTTCGCTCCAGAACGGATCCCCATCGCGCAGGCGGGTGAACTGATCCACCATCACGACGGTGAAAGTTTCGCCCAGCAGCCCGTCGCCAAAGGCGTCTTCGGCCAGTCCGCCAACCCAGGCATCGACGAGGTCGGTCTTGCCGTAAGCCTCCTTGAGCTTGGCGGCGAGATCCGCGTCCGAGGTGATATCGGAGAATTTTCTGGCCCGGTCCAGGCCAAGCGCCTCGCGCAGATCGTTGTAGCTGGCGATGCCCAGATCGCGCCCGCGCTGGATGTTCAGAGCTGCCAGATCCAGCCCCCCGGCGCCGGGAGGGCCGAACAGAAAGGAGCGCACGTCTTCCACTACCAGTGTGTCGATGGCCTCGGATGACTGGGTGGCCGCGCCGCGCATTATCTTTTCGATCATGCCGGAATCGCCCAGCAGGTCAGGCTGAAAGAACGCATCCCTCAGCGCCAGCGGATCGTAGCGGGTTCCGTTCTCAGCGACCAGCTGCAGATTAGCGGACAACAGCGTGTGCCCGAGCCTGAACACCGCTGTCGAGAACTCCATCGAGATGCCGGGGTTCACCTCCGGGTCATAGCCCTGATAGGTGCTGAGCGCGTCGTCGCAGATCAGGATCGGCAGGAATTCCTTGTAGGTGACGGCCTGCACCAGCGCTTCAACCCTTGCACGGGCAGCATCGAACAGCTGGTCATCCGTCAGCGACGGATCCCGCTCCGCCAGCTTCTCGACCTGACGGTTATGCTCGCGGGTGAAAATCGTGTGCATTGAGGACAGCGCCACGTTCTCTGCAGCGCGGACATCCCCGGTCAGGAAGCCGTCCCCCTCCCGGTACAGGTATCCGTCCTTGGTCATCTTGAGCTTGCCGCCCTCATCCCGCATGGCATACAGGGTATCCGCATCCGAGCCATAGATCATGGAAGCATCGATGTAGGTGGTGATCTCATTGATGTATTCGCCATCCTGCTGATCCACCCGGGTAAAAGGAATGACGGCATCGCCGGTTCCGTAAGGGTCGAAATACGGGTCCCCCGCCGGAACCGGAATGTCTGCCCGGGTGTATGTCCCGGCGCTGGTCAGCGACAGGTCGTGGTCCAGGAACTGCCCCCAGATCCACAGGAAATCCGATGCACAGGCGGCGTTATGCGTTTCGCCGTCCTGTTTGGACAGAATGTTGGAAATTTCGCGCGGATTGGGCCGGTCGGATCCGGCCATCTCGCCATAGGGCCCCAGCCCGCTTGGCGCCAAGTTCAGCAGCCCTGTGCCTGTTGCGCCCCATTCTGGATTATCCGGATGTGTGGAATAGCCATCGTCGGGCCGTGCGGCCCCAATCTGCAAATTGGACATGTGATCCCCCAACCACTCATTACTTTCACTAAAATGCCGCGGTGCGCAGCTCGCAGCCCCCTGTGCGAATTGCGCCGGCAAACGCCTGTTAGCTCCCGAAAATGCAACCGTGCCGGGACTCAGGCGCAGCGCCAGTGTATCACGTTTTTGTGTCGAATTGTGCGAATTAGTGAGGCTCGGTCAGTGTGTCAGGCCTGCCTGGCCTGCGAGCCCTCTGGGCTGAAGTCCTTGCCATCCGCCCATTCGGCAATCTGTTCAAGCAGTTGGGTCTTGCGCACGGGCTTGGATAGGAAGCCCACCATCCCCGCTGCTCTGCAAGCCGCCTCATCGGTGCTGAGCACATTGGCAGTCAAGGCCAGAATCGGGCAGGGCCGGAGACCGTTTTCATGCTCCCAGGCCCGTAACCGCCGGGTCGCTTCAAGCCCGTCCATCACCGGCATCGACATGTCCATCAGCACCAGGTCAAAACGCTGCGCGGTAAAGCTGTCCACTGCCTCTTGCCCGTTGCTGCAAATGGTCATTCGGATGCCGGACGGTTCAAGCATTTTCTTCAGAACCATCTGGTTGGTGCGGTTGTCCTCTGCAACCAGCAGGCGCAGATGGCTGAACCTGTCTGCAGACCGGTCCGTGCCGCCGGGAGCCGCAGGGGCAGCAGGCTCCGGGGCAGTGCTGAGCGCGTCCTGCAGCGTCCGCAGCAGCAGCTTGTTGCGGGCTGGTTTCATCAGCACGCGCAGCGACGTGAAATCCTTGAGCGCCTGGTAGTCCGGAATCACCTGGCTGCCGGCGCAAAAAACAACCGGCAACTTCCGGCAGCCCGGCAGGCCATGGAGGCTGTGGCACAGGTCTCTGGCCTGATCCAGCGGCAGATTGGTTTCCACAAGAACCAAATCCGGCTGCTGCTGCCTTGCGGCCATTGCTTCGACCCGTTCCAGCAGATCCGACATGCTGTGCGGAGCAATTGTTTCGGCCCCCCAGTAAGCCAATTGGCGCAGCCGCACGTCGCGGGCAATCGCCAGGTCCGCTGCGACCGCCACCCGCATGCCGGCAAGCGGCCGGGAGGGGAATGGCGCCGGCGCGGCAACCGGCAGCGTCAGACAGACCGTGAAACAGGATCCCTTGCCGATTTCCGACACCACATCGATCCGTCCGCCCATGGCCTGGGCCAGGCGTGAGGAAATTGCCAGCCCCAGCCCGGTGCCTTCAAAGCGCCGGGCGGTGGTGCTTTCCACCTGCTCGAATGCGTGAAAGATCTGGCCGACGCTGTCCTCGGGGATGCCGACACCGGTATCGCGGACATCAATGCACATCGGAATGGTGTGGGAGGGATCGTAGTTGAGAGTGATGCTGATGTGGCCTTCGAGAGTGAACTTGACGGCGTTGCCCACCAGGTTCATCAGGATCTGCCGCACTCTGCCGCTGTCGCCGATGTAGATGGCGGGTGTGCTTTCCGGGATGTCGATGCAAATCTCGACTCCCTTGGCGGTGGCGCTTGGCGACATCAGCGTGGCAACGTCGTAGATCACGTCGCGCAGGTTGAAGGGCTGCTCCAGCATCTGCGTCTTGCCGGCTTCCAGCTTGGAGAAGTCGAGAATATCGTTGACGATGCGCAGCAGCGCCTCGGAGGAGGCCAGTATGGTGCCGGTGCAGGATTTTTGCTCGGGTGTCAGATTGGTCTCGTTCAGCACCTCCGCCATCCCCAGAACCCCGTTGATCGGAGTACGGATTTCATGGCTCATCGTTGCCAGGAAGCGGGATTTCGTCTCTGTGGCGGCCTCGGCCCGGGCTTTTTCCTGCAACAGCCGCTCGGCGATCTGCTTTTTCTCCTGCAGGCTGGTTTCCAGCGTATCGAGCGCCGTGAATACGGCTGCAATCTCATCTGCTTCCTGCGAAGGGGCAGATTGTTCCCGGCTGGCCAGCTGCCGCAGCTTGGAGGCCGCAGACTGCATAGCCGCCGAGATGCCGTGTGCCTTGCGCATGGCAAAGATCAACGCCGCGGCCATGAGCAGTGCGGTGCCCGACAGCCCCAGCACGAAAATGCGCGACAGTACCTGGTTCGCCGCCGCCACAGCCCGTTCCGCATGAACCGCTGCCAGATCCGTTACTGTACCGGCCTGGCTCGTGACGGCCTCGCTGCTCATGATCAGCGCGCTGAGCGTGGGAATGTCCCGGGCGGGTTCAATTCCCAGCAGCACAACCGCCATTTTGCACCAATCAGCCAGCGCATTGTTCAGCGCTTCGGCTTCGGCCCGCAGCGGACCGGGCAGCGGCAGTTTCAGCAAGGCGCTGAGATCCCGGTTGATTTCCCGTAGATGCGCCTGAAACCGGCTGGCCACTTCATCCTGAGGGATCAGCCGGGTCATGGCGAGCACGTCCTGTGCATATGCCTCAGCCGCAGTGATGCCGGTGCTGACGCTGCTGGCGCGCCGGGTCACTTCCAGCGAGGCTTCCAGAACAGCGTCCTTGCGGCTGGAGGCATATATGGCCATGCCGCCGACCAGCAGAGTAGCGAACAGTGCCGCAACCGAAATGATCAGGACCGGCAGGACAATGGACCGTTTGATGTTCATGTCCGGATGCCTTCAGCCGCGCACGTCAGTTGGCCGGCAGGATGGGGGTTGGCACATTGGTTTCATTGTCCGTGAGTGTTTCGAGAAAGGCGATCAGGTCCGAAATCTCCTGTTCGGAAACGGTGAAACCTTCGATATCCGCCTGCCGTGCGCCTTTGGCCGATCCGCCGCGCGCATAGTGGCGGATGACCTCCGGCAGCGACAGCAGCGAACCGTCATGCATATACGGGGCCCGCATGGCGATATTGCGCAGCCCCGGGGTTTTGAAGCGGTATAACATGGCCGGATCCTGCGCCGCCAGGCCGCCGGCGCCCGGATCGCTGGTGAGCAGCCCGATATCATGCAGCTGGTTGTCGGTGAACATCCAGCCGGAATGGCAGGACACGCAGTTCGCCCGCCCAGTGAACAGCGCAAAGCCGCGTTTGGCCGCCTCCGGCACTGCGGTCCCGTCTCCGTTCACCCAGCGGTCAAATCTGGCAACGCCGCTGACGATGGTCCGCTCATAAGTGGCGAGCGCCGTCAGGATGGTCTCCTTGCGGATGCCGCGGCCGGGAAACAGCCGCTCGAACCAGATCTTGTACTCCTTCACCGCAGACAGGCGGATGGCGATATCGTCGAACCTTGCGTTCATTTCATCCGGGGCGGTAATCGGACCGATGGCCTGTTCCTCCAGGCTGCCGGCCCGCCCGTCCCAGAACAACGGGGTAATCCAGGCCGCATTCAGGATGGTCGGCGCATGGCGGCGCACCGGCGTATTGGCGGCACCGATGGTCTGGGGCACCGGCGATTCCCAGCCAAAGGAGGGGTTGTGGCAGCTCGAACAGCTGATGTTTTGCCCGCCGGAGAGGCGCGGGTCGAAAAACAGCATCTTGCCAAGGGTCGCTATCTCGCGGTTGTAGGGGGCGGAGGCCGGGAACGGGACGGCTGCCGGGCGCAAAAACGCGTCGAGCCCGGCGGGTTGCGCCAGGCTCTGAACGGTCCAGAAAAGCAGCGGCACCACAGCGGCTGCAGCAGCTTTCCACCGCATTCAGGATCTCCTCTTGCAATCCAAGCTCTAGTTACCCGGAATGGCAGTCTCTGAGAAGGCCGTTAAGAATGCGTGATCTAAACGGGTTTGACCGATGCAGCAGGAGCATGTTCGGGGCCAGGCTCCTGTTTTCCACCCGCTTTTTTGGGGCCAAGGCGTCTCGTGACAAGCCAGGGACCGGTCTTGGCCAGCATGAGAGCAAACCCTGCCGTCCAAAGGCCCGCAGCAACGCTGATCCCATCCCATTCCGCGGCCAGTTCCGCGCTGCCCGCAAGGCGCAGCGCGGCAGCGCCCAGCACCAGCGCAAAGGACGTGGCCAGCAATGGGCCTGCAACCAGCGGACGGCCGCTGTGGCCCATGGTGGCGCGCATCATCACTGCCAAAGTCATGCCGCCGATGGCGCCAATGCCCAGAATGTGGCCTGCGGCGGCGGGGGCCAGCAGGCCAAAGGGGACCGCCCCGGCGGCGGCGAGCCCGGCTGGTATCATCGCATACGCTGCATGCAGCATGAACAGCAGCGGTTCGCGAAGGCTGGCCAGCCCGCACCAGCGCGCCAGCCGCAGGGCATGCAGCAGCCCGGCCAGCAGCAGCAGCGCGCCGCTGACGGCAGACCAGGGCGCCGCGGTCCAGGCCAGCAGCGCCGCCGCGCCGGACACCAGTGTCACGGCGTCAAACTTGCCAAAGGGCACGGGCCGCTTTTCCGACCCCTGTTTGGCCAGCCAGTTGCGGGTGAAGCTGGGAATGATCCGGCCGCCGATCAGCATGATCAGGAAGATCAGCACCGCAATGCCCAGGCGGCGCGAGACATCCGCCGCCCCCTCGGTCATCGCCTCAATGTGGAAGCAGGCATTGGCCACGCCCAGCAGGGTGACCGGAACCAGGACCTTGAGATTGCGCCAATTCTCGCCCGCGATGATTTCGCGCGCGATCATTGCGATGACGGCGGCCAGAAAGGCGCAGTCCACCACCATCACTCCCAGTGGCGGCAGCCCCAGCCAGCCCGCCGCAGCCAGCCGCCCCAGCAGCCAAAGCCCGGACAGCAGCGCCAGAGGCCAGCCGCGCGCTGGCATCCGCCCGGTCCAGTTCGGCACCGCGGTGAACAGGAACCCGGCGACAACGGCGGCGCCATAGCCGAAGAGCATCTCGTGGATATGCCAGTCGGTTGCCACGAACGGGCCGCGGTACTCCAGCTTGCCCTGCCAGATCAGCAGCCAGGCGGGGATCACTGCAAGCGCAAACAAGCAGGCCCCCAGAAAGAACGGCCGGAAGCCGAAGGAGAACAGAACAGGTCCAGAATAGTCGGTTCGCGCAGCCATGTCGGCCTCCTGTGTCCAGTCAATGAAATGCGGGCGGCACTGGTCAGGTGCCGCCCGCCGGTTCAGCGCAAGGGACGCAATCTTTCGCCGAACCGTCCGGATCAGCACCGGCGGGCGGGGGTGAGGGAGGGGCTCCCAAGTCCGGATTTTCCCGTTTTTCCCGCACGGTTGTTTCCTCTGCCGCCACTATGCGATAACGGCGGGGTCATCTCTTTGTCCTTCAGCAAACTTGCGGTGCATTCTTGTCCAAGCTCGACGAAAGCCTCCTGACCGGGCTGCCGCCCTTCAGCCGCCTGGAGCGCGGCCAGATCCGCGAAATCCTCGATCAGGCGCTGCCCAAGCGCTATGACGAGGGCAACGAAATCTTTCACGAAGGCCATGATGCCGAGCGGTTCCACCTGCTGCTGGACGGCTATATCCGGGTGGTGAAAACCACCGAGGGCGGCGAGCAGATCATCGCGCTGCATATTTCGCCGGGCCAGCTGTTCGGCATTGCGCCCGCGCTGAACCGCGACACTTACCCGGCGACCGCCATTGCCGCCTCGGAATCCCTGGCGCTGTCCTGGCCGGCGCGGCTGTGGCCGGAGTTCACCGCCAGGTACGAAGGGTTCGCCACCGAAAGCTACAGTACCCTGGGCCAGCGGCTGGGGGAGATGCAGACGCGGATCACCGAGCTGGCCACCCAGGCCGTGGAACAGCGGGTGGCGGCGGCGCTCTTGCGGATGGTGACCCAATCGGGCCGCAAGGTGGAGGAGGGGATCGAGATCGCCTTCCCGGTCACCCGCCGCAATATCTCGGAGATGACCGGCACCACACTGCACACGGTGAGCCGTCTGCTGTCAGCCTGGGAGAAAGACGGCATCGTGCATTCCACCCGCAAGCATATCGTGGTCACCGACCCGCACCGGCTGGTGGTGCTGAGCGGCGCGCAGGGGTAGGGACGGCTGACAGTCCGGATGGTGCGACCCGCTGGCTGGCGGGTTCCGGGAAGACCGGAGAACCGGCGCGGGCCAGGGTTCCTAATTGTGCAGGCTGTTCCTGCGCCCCGCAGCTGCGCCAGGCGTTCAGCGCGATTGACCCTTTCGGGCCTGGCTCACTCTTTTTGAGGGTCTTTGGCGCGCGGATTGCCGTGCTCATACTGAAGCCGGGTCCGTTTGAGACGTTCAATTTTGCTGCGCCGAAGCTCGTTTTCGTCGTCCAGGATTTCCCGCGCTGCACGCGTGGTCTTTTCCATCGCTGTTTCTTTGCGAGTCAGACCGGCCAGACCCAATTTCTCGACATTAAGCTTGGTCATCTTCTCACTCCTGCGAGGCTGATATTGGGGCGGTGCCCGTCTGGCGGGCGAAAGTTCAGTTCAGATATTCCCTGGTGCGGCAGGGGCCTATGGCTGAAGCGCGGCGGTCTACGCGGCCGTGCGGTGGTCTGCTTGAAATCCTGCGGTGCCGACGGCCGTGAGAAAAGCTGCGCGGGCGGCGCCGACAGGGGCGAGACAGTCCATGACCGCATCGATTTTCTCAAGCGCTACGTCTCTGCTGCGATCCGAAACCGGCCAGGCTCTCTGCAGCCAGAAGTGGGCTTGTTCAATTGTCGTGATTTTTCGTGTCCGGCCCTCTGAGGGCAGGAAAATGGTTATGGGGGTGCCCCAAGAGATTTCTATCAAGATTGTTCTTTCGGTCATTATGGGAAGAACCGCATCTGAAGGCCGATTGCGGCAGATGCAGGAAGCGAGAGCATTTCAAGAATGCTCCCGCCTGATGTTTCAAGCCTGCGGAGGCTTAAGCAAGTGCGAGGTTGGTTGCGGACTCGCGCCCGTCGCGGCCGCTCTCGATGTCGAATGTCACAGCTTGGCCATCGTCAAGCTGCTGGATGCCAGCGCGTTCCAAAGCGGAAATGTGGACAAAAATGTCCTGTGATCCATGCTCGGGAGCGATAAAGCCAAAACCTTTTTGAGAGTTGAACCACTTCACGGTGCCATTGGCCATCGTGTCGTCTCCTTTGAATATTTGCCATCCGCAACATGCGACAGCCCGGCCCAGTGTCGACATAGGAACAACTGGGGCCGTTAGGAAACAGAAGGTCGTAGGAAGAAGCTTTGCTCCACTGAGATGGGGCATGCGGTCCGTGATTGCAAGAGACCTGCAGCGGTATCTTGCAATTAAGTTCTTATACGGCCGCCGCCGCCTCTCTTAACTGCTCCCGGAAATCCATCTCCTCTAGCCCGTATTCCTCACAGGCATCGATCAGCGTGTGGAACGGTGCAATCGGGCAGCCGGGGCAGACCATCTGGCGGCGCATGAACTCGGCGGCGCAGGCGGGCCAGTGGTGGAACAGCTCTGACAGGGGCAGGTCGGGATCGTCGAAATCCGGGCGTCGCATGCGGCATCCTCCTTTTCCTGCATCTTGCGTGCAGCAATGATCGCGGTCTTTGCGCTTCGACAACATGCGCGGCGGTGGGCGGGTTTAGGCAGAACCCATCCGCAACTGTACTCAGGACCGCGATATGTCAGAGATACTTACCAAGTCGCGGGCCAGGAACGTGTTCTACGGGGGCTCCTTGTTCTTCGTCGTCGTGTTCGTGGCCATGACCGCGCACAGCCACCGCTTCATCGTAAACACGTCCACCGCTGGCATGGAGCTGACCGACGAGGTGCGTCTGGGCAAGCACGTGTGGGAGCGCCACTCGTGCATCAACTGCCACACGCTGCACGGCGAGGGCGCCTATTTTGCCCCCGAAGTGGGCAACGTGATGACCCGCTGGGGCGTGCTGGACGACCCCGAGGGCGCTTATGAGATGCTGAACGGCTGGATGGAAGCCCAGCCTTCCGGCGTCGAAGGCCGCCGCCAGATGCCGCATTTCGAGATCACCGAAGAAGAAATGCGCGGCCTTGCCGAATTCCTGCGCTGGGCGGATCAGACCGATACCCAGAACTGGCCGCCGAACGACGCTGGCTGAGGGAGAAAAACAATGAAATACCAATCGCAAAAAGTGGCTTATGCCTATTTCATGGTGGCGATGGGCCTGTTTGCCATCCAGGTCTTTGGCGGGCTTCTGGCCGGCTGGATCTATGTCTGGCCCAACACGCTGAGCGAGCTTTTGCCGTTCAATATCGTGCGGATGCTGCACACCAACGCGCTGATCGTCTGGCTGCTGCTGGGCTTCTTCGGCGCCGCCTATTACCTGATCCCCGAGGAATCCGAGCGTGAGCTGTTTTCGGTCAAGCTGGCCTATATACAGCTGGCGATCCTGGTCGTCGGCACGCTGGGCGCGGTGGGCTCCTACCTCGTCGGCATCCACGGCGGGCGGGAGTTCCTGGAACAGCCGCTGTGGGTCAAGTTCGGCATTCTGGTCGCGGCGGTGATCTTCCTTGTGAACATCTCGCTGACGGTGCTGGCCGGGCGCAAGACCGCGATCACCAACATCCTGCTGATGGGCCTGTGGCTGCTGTCCCTGCTGTGGATATTCGCCTTCATCAACCCGGACAATCTCAGCTTGGACAAAATGTATTGGTGGTTTGTCGTCCACCTCTGGGTGGAAGCCACCTGGGAACTGGTGATGGCCGCCATCCTTGGCTACCTGATGCTGAAACTGACCGGTGTTGACCGCGAGGTGGTGGAGAAATGGCTCTATGTCATCGTCGCCCTGGCTCTGTTCTCCGGTATCCTGGGAACCGGCCACCACTTCCTCTGGATCGGCACGCCGGGGTACTGGCAGTGGGTCGGCTCGATCTTCTCGACGCTGGAAGTGATCCCCTTCTTCGCGATGATGAGCTTTGCCTTCATCATGGTCTGGAAAGGCCGCAAGAACCACCCGAACAAGGCCGCCCTGCTGTGGTCGCTGGGGGCATCGACCGTGGCCTTCTTCGGGGCCGGCGTCTGGGGCTTCCTGCACACGCTGCACGGGGTGAACTACTATACCCACGGCACCCAGATCACCGCCGCCCACGGGCACCTCGCCTTCTACGGCGCCTATGTGGCGATGAACCTGGCGATGTTCACCTATGCCATGCCGCAGCTCCGGAACCGCGATCCCTATAACCAAGTGCTGAACATGGCGTCCTTCTGGCTGATGACCGGCGGCATGGCCTTCATGACCTTCGTGCTGACCTTTGCCGGCACCATCCAGACCCACATGCAGCGCATCGTCGGCGACTACTACATGGATGTGCAGGACCAGCTGGGACTGTTCTACCTGATGCGCCTCGGCTCCGGCGCGGTGGTGGTCCTGGGCGCGCTCTTGTTCATCTACGCAACCGTCGCGGTCCGCCGCGAAGTCATCAAACCCGGCCCCGTGGCCGTACCGGGAGAGTAAGCCATGAACGCGATGAATATGCCTTCCGTTCCCTTCTACCGTCCCGCAGGCGATGAATGCACCGTCTTCGAGATGGCCCAAGCCAACGGTCTGCCCCTTCTTCTGAAGGGGCCCACCGGCTGCGGCAAGACGCGGTTCGTGGAACATATGGCAGCCCGGCTCGGGCTGCCCCTCCACACCGTGGCCTGCCATGACGACCTGTCGGCCGCCGATCTGATCGGCCGCTATCTCTTGAAGGGCGGCGAAACGGTCTGGGTCGACGGCCCGCTGACCCGCGCCGTGCGCGAGGGCGGCATCTGCTACCTGGATGAGGTGGTCGAAGCGAGGAAGGACGTGGCCGTGGTGCTGCACCCGCTGACCGACGACCGCCGCCGCCTGGTGATCGACCGCACCGGCGAGGAGCTGGCCGCGCCCAAGCCCTTCATGCTGGTAGCCAGCTACAACCCCGGCTACCAGAACATCCTGAAAAAGCTGAAGCCGTCGACCCGGCAGCGCTTCCTGTCGATCGGTTTCGACTTCCCGGAGGCCTCTGCCGAGACCGCGGTGGTTGCCGCCGAGAGCGGGCTGGACGAGGACCGATCCGCCGCGCTGGTGCGGCTGGCGGGCCATATCCGCAAGCTCTCCGGCATGGATCTTGAGGAAGGCGTCTCCACTCGCCTGCTGATCTATGCCGCCACGCTGATTGCCAAGGGCATGGGCGTGGAGCGCGCGGTGGAGGCCGCCATCATCGAACCTCTCAGCGACGAGAGTGACGTGAGCCAAGCGCTGCGCGACCTTGCCGCCAGCGTCTACGGGTGATGCCATGATCCACGCTCTCGACCTTCTGGAACCCGAAGAAACGGTTGGCAACCTGTGGCACGGCATGGCCTCGCGGATCGGTGCCGCTGAGGACGGAACCGAACACACCGTCCGGTTCGAGGACATGCGCGCCAGCGTGGCGGCGCTGTTCCGGGCGCTGGGCGGGGCCGGGGGCGTGGAAATCCAGGTGGCGCCTGCGGTGCTGTCGGACCACCGCCCGGACCGGCTGCGCCGCATCGGCACGCCGCGCGAAATGGTTCATGTCGCCAGTTTCGACGGGGAACGCCTGCGCCTGCCGCCGGAAATGGCGGCCTTTCCCAGCCGTGCGCTGAACCGCAAGGCCTATCTGTGGCTGGCCGCGATGGCCGCCACGATTGACCTGCCGGCGCGCAACGACGACCGCTATCAGGCCGATCAGCTGGAGATCGCTGCCAATGCCCGGGCTGCGGACAAGGTGTTTGCCGCCTGTCCGGGACTGCGGTCCGGCTACGGCGCGTTCTGTGCCCATACCGCCGCGACCCGCAAGCGCAACGGCCTGCCGCGGTCCGAAGCCCGGATCGAGCGGATGGTGCTGGATCAGATCGGCTCTGACTGCCGTATCGCCGAACCCTGCACCTGCACCGCGCCGCGCGGCTACCGGAGCTATCAGCCGGTGCCCTTCTGGCTGCGTTTGCCGGTGCCGCAGGCGGGCAGGGGGGCAGCCCCCGAGGCGGAAGAGATGAAAACCCCGGGCCTCGCCGTGTCCACCCGCAAGACGGCCAAGCGGCAGGATCAGGACCAGACAACCCGCAAGGACAGCTTCATCGTCCACCGGTTCGAATCCATCCTGTCCTGGGCCGAAAGCCTGAACATCAACCGGATGGTCGATGACGATGACAACGAGAACGCCCAGAAAGCGGCGGAGGATCAGGACAACCTTACTCTCACGCAGCACATGAAACGCGCGGCCTCGCGCCTGCGGATCTCGCTGGACCTGTCGCCGCAGGATGCGGAGCACGAACGGCTGGCGGGGCAGTTCACCTATCCCGAATGGAACCACCGGCTGGGCAAGCACATGCCTGCCCATACCTGCGTGCTGGAGGCCGAAGGCAAGCCCGCCGACAGCTTCCAGCCCGATCCGCGGCTGGTGGCCCGCGTGCGCCGCCAGTTCGCGCCGCTGCACCCGCGCCGGGTCATGCTGCCGCGCCAGCTGGATGGCGAGGAGCTGGATCTGGAAGCGGTGGTGAAATCCCATGTCGACCTCGCCTGCGGCCAGCAGGGCAGCGACCGGGTCTGGCAGGCCAGCCGCCCGATGGCCCGCGATTTGAGCGTGGCGGTGCTGATGGACTGCTCCCGCTCCACCGAGGCCACGGTCGGCGACCGCCCGGTCATCGAGACCGCCCGGGAATCCCTCGCGGCGCTGGCCGGCGGCATTGCCACTGCAGGCGACCGGCTGGGCATCTGGGGTTTTTCCTCGCTGCGCCGCGACCGGGTGTTTGTGACCCGCGCCAAGGGCTTCGAGGATCCGATGTCAGAGGCGGTCACCGCCCGCATCGGCGGCTTCAAGCCCGGGCACTACACCCGGCTTGGCGCTGCGATCCGCCATGCTTCCGCCCAGCTGGCCGACGAAGGCGCGGAACGCCGCCTGCTCTTGGTGCTGACCGACGGCAAGCCCAATGACCTGGACCACTACGAAGGCGTTCACGGCATCGAAGACAGCCGCATGGCGGTGCGCGAGGCCCGCGCGCTGGGCCAGTCTGTGCATGGCGTGGTGATCGACGCCGACGGGCAGGACTGGTTTGCCCGCATCTTCGGCCGCGCCGGTTTCACCCTGCTGCCGGACCCCTGCCGGCTGCCGCGCGCCTTGCCGGAAATCTATCAATCCCTGACCATGGAGCACTGAGATGAAACGCATCCTCTCTCTGGCCCTTCTGGCCCCCTCCGGCGCCTTTGCCGCCGCATTCGAGCGCCCCGTTCCGCAGCCGCAGACCGAAACTGCGGAGTTCTGGTTCCTGGCCGCCTCCATTGCGCTGATCGCCAGCCTGTGCCTGGTGCAGTATCTGGTGAGCCGCAGATGACCCCGCAGCCCTCCTGGCGCCTGCTGGCGGCGCTCTACCCGTTCGGGGCGGGCGCAGCGGCGGTCAACCTGTTCTTTGCCTCGCTGATCGCCAGCTGGCTGGGCTGGCGGGTGCTTTCTCCTTATGAAGCCGTGGCCTGGGGGCTGCTGCTGGGCCTGCCGGCCACCTATGCCTTCGGCCGCCACATCGCCCGGCTGATGCAGCAGGCCGATGGCGGCTGATCCGTTCCGGGATTTGAAAAAGGCCCTGCAGAAGCAGGGCCTTGGCACCATTTAACATCCGGGGGGACACAAGGTGGCAAGGCGGCCCGGTGTTCGGGGGAGCCGCCTTGCCGCGGGATCAGCCGGCTGCTGCCAGCAGCCCGGCTTCTTCCGCTGCCTGAACCTCGGCCAGATCGGCCTCGCCATCGGCATTGGCGTCGATGGTGGCAAAGGTTTCCGCGGTCAGGTCCGGGAAGGCCGCCTGCAGTTCTTCCAGCGAATAGGTGCCGTTGCCGTCCACGTCGGCTTCGGTGATGGATTCCATCGCCGCCAGCGGCGAAGCGGCCAGAGCAGCAAAGGCGACGGCGGTCAGCGTGAATTTTTTCATGTGAGACACTCCATTCATTTGTTTGGCTTTCTACCTGCGGCCACGGTGTTCCGCATGCCGTGGCATAGAGCTAGTCGGTGCATGCGCCGGGTGCTATCCTCCTGAGCCCGGACGGCATTTTCCGGCGCCGGGCTGCCGGAAAGGCGGGCCCGCCTCGGCGCTTTGCCGCCCTGCAGGCCGGCTGATCCTTTCTCCGCTCAGGCGTGGCTGCCGGTCCTGCAGATTTCTGCCTGCACTCCGTACCGCTGGCAGCGGCACCTTGAAATTCCCGGTCCGGGTGCAAGCCCGCACGGAGTTTTTTGGCCGCCCGCGTGGACAAGGCCGGAATGCCTTCTAGGTAGCATAGGGGTGTGTTCATTTAGGCGGCGGGGGTTGTGGCTGCAAAGTTTGAAATCATCACGGATCTGGCCGCGCTGGAGGCGCTGCAGCCCGCTTGGACGGAGCTGCATGGCGCCTGCGCGGGCGGGCCGTTTTCCTCGATGGACTGGATCCTGGCCTGGGCCGCAGCCTTCGGCCAGGATGCCGTGCCGCGGATCGGCTGCGCCTGGCGCGACGGCCAGCTGACGGCGGCGCTCCCTCTGGGGTTGAAACGCGAGGCCCTATGGCCGGGCGGCCCCCGGCTGCGCAAGCTGTCGATGCTGTGCAGCGACCGGGCCGGCTTCCACGACGCGCTGGCCGCACCAGGGCATGAAGAGGATGCTGCCGTCCTTATGGCAGAGATGCTGGCGGCCCGGGACTGCGATGTTGCCGATCTGTCGCCGATGCGGACGGGCAGGGCCTGCGGCCGGATCAGCGGTGCAGCCGGCGGCGGCCGCTTCCGCAGCCGTCAGCGGGAGGAGATCAGCGCTGCCGTCTGCCGCCACGACGACGGGCTGGAGGCCTGCCTGGCCCGGCGCAGCAAGAAATTCCGCCGTTCTCTGCGCGCCGGGCACCGGGCGCTTGAAACGCGGGACCACGAGCTGCTGACGGCAGACCGCCCGGATGCAGAGGCGGACCGCATTCTGGAAGGTGCGCTGGTGCTGTCGGCCCGCTCCTGGAAGGCCCGCCTGGGTACCGACATCGGCACTGACACCCGCACCCGCGTCTTCTTTCAGGAGCTTTGGCGGCGGATGTCGGCCAGCGGCACAATGGTGGTGCACCTCCTGACCATTGACGGCCGTCCGGCTGCCAGCAGCCTCTGTGTCGAGGCGGGCAGCACCGCCTACGGGCTGGTCCTCGATTTCGACGAAAGCTACGGCAAGATATCGCCGGGACGGATCATGGCCTGGAGGGGCATCGAATCCGCCATCGCCCGCGGAATGGACCGGTCCAACACCCTGCGCTCCACGCCGTTTCTGGACCGGTTGGGCGACAGTTTCGAAACCTTCCACCGGCTGCGCATCTGCCGCCGCTACCGGCAGGCCGATCTGTGGCTGGCAGCTCAGGACCTGCTGCGCCCGGTGGGAAAGAAAGCGCGCAAGCTCAAGCAGCTGCGCACCCGGAAACGGTCGGCTTTCGTCGGCTGACCGCAACAGCAAAGGGAGGGACCGCCTATGGCCCGCCGCATCATCACCCGCCGGATGCAGGCCCGTTTGGCCGGCGCTGCAGTTCTGACCTGTGCGGCGGCCTTCACGGCGGCGGCAGGGTCTCCATTTCTGGGGCCGGGGGATGAGGTGAATATCTCGGTCCTGAACCGTGATGACCTGTCCCAGGACTACAGGGTCCGCCCGGACGGCAGGCTGTCCATGCATGTGGTAGGCGAAGTGACGGCGGCCGGGCAGACTCCGGCGGCGCTGGAAGCCGATCTCGAGGCACTGCTGAGCGAGCGGACCGGCCTGCCGGCTTCGGTTGCGGTCAGCGTCACCCGCTGGCGACCGGTCTATGCGCTTGGCGATGTGGTCACACCTGGTGAAATTGCCTTTCGCGAGGGCCTCACGGTTGGGCGGATCCTGGCGGTTTCCGGCGGGTTGTACCCGCGTGAAAGCGAAGCGGCCTCCAGCCAGCTGGATATCCGGATCGCCGATGAACGGGCGAAGATAGCAGTGCGCCAGTCTGCCATGGTGGAGCTGCACGCGCAGCGGCTGCGGCTTTTGGCGGAAAGCTCGGGCGCGGTGGCGCTGGCACCGGATGCGGAATTCTCGGCCTTGGCCGGGCCGGAGGCAGAGCTTCTGATTTCCGAACAATTGGCGATTCTGCGCAGCCGCGCCGACCGCGATCAGGTCCGCGCCGCCTCGGCGCAGGTTCAGGCCGAACTGGCCTCGCAGGAAGCCAGTGCTCTGTCCGAGCAGCAGGCGATCCTGCGCGAACAGATCGAAACCAGCGCCAAGGCGCTGCAGGATCTCGAAGGCCTGCTGGACCGCGGTCTGACCAGCACCGAACGGGTGCGCCAGCTGCGCACCATATACAATGACGAAAACATCGAACTGATGCTCTCGGCCAGCTACGAAGCCCGCGCCCGCCAGACCGAAGTCAACCTGCTGGCTTCGGTGGAGGATGCCCGCCGGGTCCGGATGGAGGAAATTGCCTCGGAACTGGCAACGGTAATGTCCGGCATCCGCACCGAGGAGGCTGAAATCACGGCTTCCCGCGAGCTGATCCGGGCCCTGTCCGCGGCGCTGGGCGAGGTGCCCGCCACCGGCCCATTGCTGCCGCCGGAGTTCCGCATCCGCCGCAACACGGAGCAGGGCGAGCAGGTCCTGCCGGCGGCCTTGAATTCCGAACTCCTCCCCGGCGATCTGCTGGAGATCCGCCGCGGCGGGTTTGCTGTCGCGGAGCCGGGCTAGATCCCGCCCGGGGCACAGCGGCCGGCGAGTCCTGCCTTTATCCCAACTCGTCGATACAGCACTTCATGAGGTCCAGGATGCGGGTGGTATCCGCCTCGGTGGACACCGGCAGCATGGTGAATTTCGATTTGTAGAACGCTTTCTCGCCCAATATGACGCCTTCCTGCGCGAACCTTGCCACCACGTCCTTCAGCGGCGCAGGCAGCTCGGCCAGCATGAACGGCGCCTGACTGGGGAAGTAGGACAACCCCATGGCTTGCAGTTCTTCCTCCATGCGGCGGCGCTGGGCGAGGGTGCTGTCCCGCACCAGCTTCCGGTGCGCCTGATCCTGCAGGGCGGCAATCGCCGCTTTCTCCGACAGATGCGAGATGCTGAAGATCCGTTCGGCGCAGTTCAGCAGCTGGATGTGCTCGGGCCGTCCATAGGCGTAGCCGACCCGCATAGAGGCCAGCGCATAGAATTTCGAAAAGGTGCGCAGGCCGAAGATAGGCCGCTCCCGGCGTTCCAGCAGTCCGGCGGCGCTGATTGCTTCCGGGTCATCGCAATACTCGAAATAGGCCTCATCCAGCAGCACCGGCAGACCTGCCGGCAGCTTGTCCAGAAACGCCAGCAGCGCGTTGCGATTCAGCACCGCGCCTTCGGGATTGCTGGGGGAAATCAGATAGACCAGCCGTGTCACCGGGGTGACGGCTGCAGCAACCGCATTCAGGTCATGCTCCGGCTGCCCGTTCCGCAGCCGCATCGGCACCTTGCGGACGGTCAGCCCGCGCTTGCGGCACAGCATGTTGAAGCCGAACCATCCCGGCTTGCCGCCGATGACCTCGTCTCCGGGCTGGGTGAAGATTTCCAGAAACCGGTCCAATACTTCCCAGGATCCGTTGCCGATGGCGAAATGCGCCGGCGTCAGCCCGTATTCCGCAGCCAGCGCAGCGGTCAGGCCTGCATGGCTTTCGTCCGGGTAGATCGAGGCCGGGCGCAGTTGCAATTCGCGGGTGACCGCTTCAATCACTTTCGGCGAGGCACCATACTGGTTCTCGGCCCGGTCGAAGATCCGGAAGTCCGGATCGCCGCGCACGACATCGCGGCCATTGTGGGTGTACTTCTTGTAGGTGAAGGGCACTGACGCGGCCAGCGGGGATTGCGCGGCCAGTTCGGTTTCCGGGGCGTCCAGCATCCTCGGCGCGGAAAAGCTGCGTCCGCTGACCGCGCCGGCAGGCGCTTCGGCCAGCCGCAGAAAGGCGGGCACCACGGTGTCCGGTTCCGGAAGCATGCTGGCCCGCACCGCTCCCAGCGCCTGTTCGGTCATGTCGGTATGGATCCCGGTCAGGCGCAGGGTGCAGGAGACGATCCCGGCCGCACCCGCATCGGCCGCCAGCTGGCGGCTCAGACCTTCCAGCGCAAATTTGGAAACTGCATAGGCTCCGGTGCTTTGCGCAGGGCTTTCCACAGCGCCGGAGCTGACATGGATAATCCGTCCGCCAGTGCCCTGCCGCTGCATCAGCGCCGCCGCCTGCGAAGCGGCGCGGAAGGCGCCTGTGGCATTGACATGCATCACCTCGTCAAATGCCTCCGGCGGCAGTTCCCACAGCACCTCTGCCGCGGGGCCGGACATGCCGGCATTGTTGATCAGAATGTCGAGCCCGCCCCAGGCCGCCTCGACCCGGGCAAAGGCGGCTTCCAGCGAGCCGTCGCCATTCAGTCCGGTGGTCAGTCCCAGCGCATCATGGCCGATCTCCGCCGCGGCTGCCTGCACCTTGCTGCTGCTGCGCCCGGTAATGGCAACCCTGGCGCCGGCTGCGGCAAACCCCTTGGCCACCGCCAGGCCGATGCCGCGGGTGCCGCCGGTAATCATCACCCGCGCCCCCTCCAGACCGTCTGCAGCGGGCAGCAGCGGCACCGGCTGCGCCCGGTCCGAGCCGGATTCACGCACCCGGTTCAAGGCCTTGGAGGCCAGCTCCTGGCCGACAGCCGCCAGGCGCAGCATCCGGCGCCGGAATAGTTTCACCATTTCTCGTCTCCCCCAACGAGGCGGCCGGGTCCGGCCCCCAACTACCGGATTCCTGCCGCCTTCCGGCCCGCCGCAGTTTGCGCGGACTCAACAGGGGACAATAGCCCGCTTGCAAAACTGTCAAACGCCAGTGCCGCAAATGTTACTTGATACTTGGCCGCTGCCGCCCGGCCCATGGCCAGCTGGCGGCTGTCAGGCGGGGTCTGCAGGGCTTTGGTCATCGCATGGGCGAGCGCCTCTGCGTCCCCTGGCGGCACCAGTGTTCCCAGCTTGCCGCCCTGCAGGATTGCTTCCGGACCGAGGCAGCGGGTGGCGACCAGCGGCGTGCCGGCTGCCAGCGTCTCGACCGCGACATTGCCGAACCCTTCGCGCAGCGACGGCAGCACCGCCAGTTCCGCGCGGGCAAAATCGCGCAGCAGATCTGCGGAATAACCCATCAGCCTCACCCTTCCGGCAATGCCCAGCTGCTGAGCCAGCGCTTCCAGAGCCGGTGCCTCCGGTCCGGTTCCGTAGATCAGCAGCTCTGTCTGCGGCAGCGTTTTCTGCACCCCGGCAAAGGCTTGGAGCAGCACATCATGCCCCTTGTCCGGGATCAGCCGCCCGGCTGCCACGATCCGCCCGGGCACGCGCGCCGGCGGATCATCGCGCAAACGGTCCAGTCCGGCACGGTCCAGTACCGGGTTCGGCAAGCAGGCAAGGGGCGGCCCGGGCAGATGCAGCGCGGCCTGCCAGCCGGTGCCGATCGCCTCCAGCGGCACCGCCAGCCGGTCCGCCCGCGGATAAAGCCCGCGGATCAGCAGCCCGCGCAGCCAGGGATGCCGTGCCTTGGCGAGGTAGTCGCTGGCCGTGGTATGTTCCGAGATCACCAGCCGCGGCCGCTGCCGCCGCGGCAGCATCGCAACCGCCATCACTGCCGAAAGATTCATCGCGTTGGTGCCGGAATAGAGCAGCGCCGCCGGGTGCCGGCGCAGTAGCCGCGCCAGCGCCCGGGCCCGCAGCAGCAGTCCCCCGCCGCCGCAGCTCAGCACCGGCACATCCGGGGGCAGGGCGGCCAGAAGCTCGCCCTCGCGGCGGTTCAGGATCAGCAGCGGCGACCAGCGGCTGCGGTCCAGGCTGCACAGGAGCGATTTCACCACCACCTCGATCCCGCCGGCCTTCAAATGCGGCAGGGCAAAGGCGATGGTTTGCGGCTGTGATGCACTCATGTTCTGTCCCGGCAGGACGATCTCCGGGTCATTCCGGAAACGGGCCCTATATCCTTAGCTTGTTGTTTATTGAGAGTAGGTCTGCCATGCCATTGCTCAAGTGCAGCCCGCGCGGGCGGGTGCTGTCCATTCTGTCCCTTGCCGCTGTCCTGTGGGCAAGCAACGGCTCCGCGTCAGAGCAATGCCCCCCGGACAGCCGCCATTGGCCATTTGACGAGGCCGGCGGGCAGGGCGGTTTTGCCCATGTGCAGCTGCAGCGCGGCGAGGCGGTCCTGGCGGAAGACCCGCTGCAGCCGGGCAACCGCGTGGCGCGGCTGACGGCAGGGCCCAAGAAAAAGGGCAAGGTCGGCAAGGCTGACTACGTGCACCGCTTTGAACCGCTGCCTGCAGGCAGTGTGATCCTGATGCAGGCGCGGATCTATTTCCCGCCGGGCATGCCGCTCAACAGCGTGATCCTGATGGACCTCGAATGCGCTTCCTGCGGGCTGGAGACCAATCCCGGCATCCGCCTTTACCTGCGCCGCGGGCTGCTGCGGGTGGACCGCTCCAAGGTCGGCATCAAACAGCCGTTTCTGCCCACCGTCCCGCGCGTGATGACTGCAGGCGTCTGGCATGAACTGTCCTGGCAGGTGACGCTGGGCGCAGGCGAGGATGGCCGCTCGCTGGTAACGCTGGATGGAGAAGTCATCAGCGATGCCCGTGGCACCACCATGCTGACGCAGGAGATCGTGTCCCGCCACATGGACGTTACGGTGCGGGAACAGGCTGACCGTTTCCAGATCGGGCTGACCGCCAATTCCAATCCGCAAGCCGCCGAAATGCTGCTGGACGATGTCCGCTTCTGCCAGCTTTGACGGGGGCTCTCAGCAGGCCTGATGCAGCGTTGCGCAGATCCGCGCTGCATCCGCCGCCCGGATGCCCGGATGCACGGGCAGCCGCAGCACCGACCGTTTCAGCTGCTGCGCTTCGGGATGGCCGGATAGATCCACCGCCGGGTGGAACTGCCGCCAGAACCGCACCGACTGGATGCCTGCCGCCTGCAGGGCAGCATGCACCCGGTCCGCGTCCGGTGTGAACAGCGGAAAGAAGGCCGGGCAGGCGCCGTCAGGCAGATCCGGCAGCAGCGGGCGCATCCCCCCCCGGCGCGGCACTCCCTGCTGCAGCGCCAGGTAGTTTGCCCGGTGAGCGGCCGTTGCTGTTTCCGCATCCGCCATCCGCAGCAGAAGCCGGGTCAGCAGCGGCATCCGGCCGGCCATGTCAGCGGGATCGATACCGGCCCCCATGTGCCAGGCTTCCAGCCGGGCCGCCGGAACCTCCGCAGCGGGCCGGGCAGGCGGCCGCGCAGAAAATGTCCGCCTCAGAACACCTTTGAACCCGGCCAGCACCGGCCGCAGCGGAGCCGCCGACAGCCGCGCCAGCGCATTTGGACGGGCCTGGCGCAGCCACAGCGCGCCGCCATCCGGCAAGGGCAAGGTCTTGACCAGGCTGAATACCGACATGTCTCCCTGTCGGCCGAGCGGGGCACCGTCCGGCATGCAGGAAAACAGCCCCAGCGCCACATCCTCGATCAGCACCACGCCGAACTCCTGCGCCAGCCCCAGCAAGGCGGCGGAAGGCTGCGGGTAGCCGAAATAGTGAATGGCATAAAGGGCCGCGATACCGCCGCCCTGCATCTGGCGCCGGATATCCTCCAGATCAGCAGTCAGGTCCGGGTGCAGGCGGTACAGCCCTGTCTGCAATCCGGCGGCCAGAACCGCATCGGCCTCGGATCCGCAATGCCAGGCCGGCAGCAGCACCTTGGCGCCTTGCGGCAGCCCCAGCGCGCGCAAACCCTCGCGGATCGCAAACCGGCCGCTGCGGGTCAGGTGGGTGTGCGGGCTGCAGAATGGAAACGGCAGCGCCGCCCGATGCGCCGGCAATTGCAGCGGCGGTGATTTCCGGACAAGGGTTCGGGCGGTCATGCCGCGCCCCGGCGCGCCGCTTTGCGCAGGGCCTGCCGGATACGCCTGGTTTCCGGCACTTTCAGAAGCGTCGCCACGGCAAGGAAGGCCAAGCCGCCGCACAGGGTGGCAAGCGCGGCCACGGCAGTCATCTCCAAGCGCCCGGCCATTTCGCGCGCAGCCGCTGCCTGCACTGACCAGATTGCGGCCGCCGCCGCGGCAGAGGCCAGCGCCATTGCGGCAAACGGCCGGATTTCCCGGAGCCGCACAAGGGGGCCAAGCGCATAGGCCAGCCAGACATAGAGAATGACCATCAGCAATGTCATCGAGGCCAGAGAGGCGGCGGGCACAGTCAGAACGCCGTAATGCGGCAGAAACAGCCAATTGAGACAGAGCCGGGCGGCCAGGGCAGTAGTGATCGACGTCACAATGATCCTGACATGCGGCAATTTGGGGTCGGCGAACAGGGCGGAGGCCAGGGTGCCCAGCAGCGCATTGACCACCAGAAGCGGCGCCAGCCAGGCAATGATGCTGGCGGTCTGTTCAACCGCCCAAGGCTCGAATGCGCCGTGGCCCAGCAGCACGGCGACCAGCGGCTTGTTCAGCATGAACAGCGTGACGGCGGCGGGCATGACGAACAGCAGCGTTGCCCGCAGCGACTCCTGCACGCTTTTGCGGAATGCTTCCTGATTGCCCCGCGCCAGGTGGCTGGCGAATTCCGTGTAATAGACAATGACAACACTGTTGGTGACCACGCCGGGTGCCATATTGGTCATCCGCTGGGCGAACTCCAGCGTGGCCACCCCGCCTTCGCCGGTCAGCGAGGCCATTGCCATATCGATCCAGATCGCACCGATCAGGTGGAATTGCGACAGCAGCATTGCCCAGACGCGTCCCCGCGAAAAGGTTTGCTGCGGGGCAGACGTATTGACCGCTGTCCAATCCTGCGACACGGCGTGCCGGATGCAAATGGCAAAAAACACCGCCATCACCACGGTGCCCGCGGCAATGGCCAGGGCAACTGCGCCCAGCCCGAAGGCAAAGACCGGCACCATCGCCAGCGCCACCAGCGCACACAGCCGTGGCAGCAGCCGGGCAATCACCGGCAGGCGGAACAGCCGCAGCGCGTTCAGCGTCGCGCCCGCCAATGCCGTTGCCGCGGACAGAGGCAGCACAACCAGCAGGATCCGGAAATAGGTTTCGGCGGTCCGGCATTGCTCTTCGGAAAATCCAGGAGCCAGGACATCGACGATCTCTCCGGCCATCGCATAGGCGGCAGCACACAGCGCCGAAGCGATCAGGAACACCTGCCACAGGCGCTTGCGCAAATGGGCTGACAGCACTGCCAGCCCCTGTGTCTCCGCCAGCCGCACCAGCGGCGGAACCTGGAGCAGCTGAAACGCCCGGTCGAGCCCGGCGGCACAATTTGACACCAGGCGGCGGGCAAAGAAAAACGCGTCCGTTACGTGGCCTGCGCCGAACAGATTTGCAATTGCCAGGGCAATGATCAGGCTCAGTCCCATTCCGGCGGATTTCCAGAAAGTGACAGAGATAATATCGCGCAGAGTCCCCCGCTGCTTCATGTACGGCGCTTTCCGGAAATCAGATTATTATTCACCAGTTATTCAGCTTAGCTTCATTCCTCAACGCGGCCATGATTTTGCGCAAATTTTATCCGCGGCGGTCCAGATTCTTTTGCGTGG
The DNA here is from genome assembly GCF_025857195.1 of Leisingera thetidis. Classification (NCBI taxonomy): domain Bacteria; kingdom Pseudomonadati; phylum Pseudomonadota; class Alphaproteobacteria; order Rhodobacterales; family Roseobacteraceae; genus Leisingera; species Leisingera thetidis. The sequence continues at coordinate 782,457 of NZ_CP109787.1, forward strand.
AGCGGTGATTTTCCAAGCTGTCAAATCTTAGATTTCCCTTTGCAGGAAACGATTTGCGGCAAACTAAGCCCTTCGGCGTATGCCGGTTGGCCAATTGACACGAATCATCCCCTCTCGTTCCATTAACCCTAGGGGACAACGCAGCTGTCACTGGCCCGTTTTTGGGGAGGGCCGTGACCGTTTCTGCGGAAATATCGCACATACTGGGAATTGTACGGGGGGATACAATGAACCGGGTTTTTGTTCGCGGCACAGCCGGGAGAGCTGATGCCGCGCAACGCCTTGACGGTGAAAGACGCGTGGCGTCCAGGCCAGCCGCACAAACGGCCCGTCAGGACAGGCCGGATGCAGAATGCTTTGGAACAAAGGGGGCTGCAACAGCGGAGGCCGCAACAGCGGAGGCCGCAACAGCGGAGGCCGCAACAGCGGAGGCCGCAACAGCAGCCAGAGGGTTGCTGAGCGGTGCCGAACTGCGCACCGGCTACGCGCCCGCAAATCCGTTGCTTGATGCCGTGATCAACCGCGGGCTGGCGTTGCTGCTGCTGCCGCTGGTCAGCCCGCTGATGCTGCTGATCGTGCTGCTGCAGAAACTGCTGGTGCGGGGACCCGTGTTCTATGCGGGCCGCCGCCTGGGCAAGGACCGCAAGGAGTTCAACATTCTTAAGTTCCGCACTCTGAGCTTCAAGGCAGGCACTGTCACCCGCGACCAGACTTTGCCGCGCCGCTCGATGACGGAAACCCGCATCGGCATCTACCTGCGCCGCTCGCGGCTGGATGAGCTGCCGCAGCTGATCAACATCCTGCTCGGCGACATGGTGTTTGTCGGGCCGCGGCCGATCCGGCCGGAGATTGAGGATATCTACCGCGCGGAAGTGCCCGGCTACGAGGAGCGCTTCCGCATCCGTCCCGGCCTGGTCGGCTTTGCCCAGGCGCTGATGACCCATGAAACCCCGAAAAAACTGCGGGCCAGGTTCAACCGCATGTGCTGCCGCACCCCGATCCGGTATGGGGCGGCTTTCGGCTTTCTTGCCTATGTCGGCGTCTGCGTGCTGAGCAAGTCGGCCCGCCTGGCGGTCTCGGGGATCGCCGACCAGTTCCGCCCGCTGGCGGAACACAGATGGCTGCGCACCGGGTTCAACTGCCCGCCCGACAGCAAGGTGGAACTGTCGGCTGGCAACAGCACCCATGTCGGCGCGATCTGCGGCATCTCGGATGAGGTCCTGCAATTTGTCTCGACCCGTCCGTTCCCCGAAGGCGAACACTTCGTGATGCTGGTGCGCAAACGGAAATCCGGCCGTGTCTGCCGCCTCAGGGTACGGGCAAAGATCTCGCATTGCGAACCGGTCGGGATCGGGCGCAGCGGCTTTGCCAACTACGCGACCTATTCCACCACCACCAGGGCGGCCAAGCATTTTGTCGAACGCTATCTGCTGCAATCGTCGGTGATCTCGTCATGACCGGGGGCAGGCGGCAGCGGGGGGCAGCCGCCCGCACAGCGCAGCAAGCGGGAGGCCGACCGTGACCGCGCATTACCGGCAGTTGCTGCGTTACTACCGGGGGCTGATTGCCTTCATCTTTCTTGTTCTGGTCGGCGGCACCGCAGCCATCAGCACGTTCTTCCTGTTTGTATCTCCGGTGTACACCGCCTCCGCCAAGGTTTCGCTGCTGCCGACGCAGACGGAGCTGTCGTTCAGCCAGAACTTTGTGCGCTCCACCACGATCAACCCGGCAAATCTGCTGACGCAAACCCATATCGAATATCTCCTGAGCCGTGAAATCGCCGCCAAGACCGTGGACCGGATTGCGGCAGAGCTGCCCGCCGGGCAGCCGCCGTCCGCTGAGGCCGGGACCGGCCCCGGGGCTGAGGCGGAGGACCCGGCAGGGCTCAAACGCCAGATCATTCAGCGGTTTACTAGTTTCCGGCGCAACGCCCGGCGGATCTACAATACGATAAACTCGGGCAAGCATGTGCCGCTGGACCCGCGCACCGATGCAGTGCTGACGCTGCAGGATTCCATCGAAGTGGAAATGATCGAAGGCACCTACATCCTGAAGATCAAGGTGCTTTGGGACAAACCGAGTCTGGCCGCTGCGGCGGCCAATTTCGTGGCCGAGGAATATGTTGCTCATGCCCGTGCCCAGGCCGACACCGCCTCGCGCCAGATGGAAGCCGCCCTGCGCCAGGAAATTGCCAAGGGCGATGGCAATTTCACCGAGCTGGAGGATCAGATCAACTCTCTGCGGCTGGCCCGCGCCAATAACTTCGCCGCCCTGCGGGTGATCGACCCGGCGGTGGAGCCGGTCTATCCCAGCTTTCCGCGGGTGATTGTCTACACCGTTTTTGCCTTGGTCGGATGGATCATGGCCTCTGCCTTCGTGGTGATCAGCGCCGACACTTTCTCCAGCACCGTCAAGACCGATGCCGACCTGCAGCGCCTGTTCGGACCGCGCGCGCTCGGCACCATGCTGCTGCGGCGGCCCAAGCGGGCCAAGCTCGCCGAACTGGCCAAGACCATGAACCTGCAGTGCAATGCGATGCCCTGCCAGGGCGCGGTCACGGCAGTGGGGAGCGATGAGGAGAGCCGCCGCCTGACTGCGGTGATAGAGGTCGCCCTGCGCCGCCTCAAAGGCTGGCAGAAGCTGAAGGTGCGGCGCCTGCAGGACACCGTTACGGTGGCCGAGGGTCAAAGCGGTGAGAGCGCGCTGCAGGCGGTGCCGGGCGGCGGCAGCCGGCCGGTGATCCAGCTTGGCCGCCCGCTGGCCGGACGCGGCGGCGCAGCGCCCAGCAATGGCGTCAAGGTGACCGATCTGGGCGGCGCCGACGAAAGCTTCTCCATGAGCAAGGCCGCCGGCTTCAACTGGGTGGTGATCGGAATCCGGCCCGGTGCGGTCTCCGAGGAGGCGCTGCAGGGCACGGCCGCCCGGCTGCAGGCGCAGGGGGTTGAAAACATCTTTGGCGTGTTTCTGAAAGGATGACAGGAGGTTACCGGGGGTGCGTCAGCACAGAACATCCTTGATCCGCAGCCGCCGCACGGCAGAGCGGCGCTGGGCGCTGGCACTCTGGGGCGGCGGCATTGCCGCCATTCTGATCTCCTGGGCCTTGCTGGCCCGGTCGGCTGTCCCCGCCGGGACATTGCCCGGCTGGTGCGGGCTGCCGGTGCTGGCCGGCTGGCTGTGGGTTGCCGATGGCTGGATGCGGCGGCGCGGCGGCCTGCCCTGCCTCACCTGGCACAGCGTCAGCGAGGATGCTGCCTGGCTGCCCTGGGCGGCTGAGACCTCGGTGCGGCCTGAAACCCTGGACCGCCAGCTGAGCCTGCTGCGGCAGATGGGCTGCACGGTGATGGACACCGGAGACTTCATCCGCCGCCGCCGGGCCTGCCAGCCGGTTCCGGCGGGGACGGTGCTGCTGCACTTTGACGACGGCTATCTCGACAATTGGGTCGCTGCCGCGCCGATCCTGCGCCGCCACGGCATGCGCGCCACCCTGTTTGTCTCGCTGGAATTTGCCGCCCCGGACCGCCCTGCACCGCAGACCCTGGACGACACCGCCCGCCCGGCCCGCTGGGATGGCTACCTCAGCTGGGGCGAGATCCGGGCGCTGGACCAGGCCGGTCCGGGCAAGGTGTTTGACGTTCAGCCGCACGGGGTGGACCACATCCGGGTGCCGGTCGGCCCGCGGGCCGTGGGGCGGCTCACCGGCGAGAACTGGAAGCGCCACGCCTGGATGCAGTGGGCGGCGATGCGCGGTAGCAAGCATGACTGGTATCTGCCGGAAAACCCGCCCGCTGTCCCCGCCGGGACCGTGATCCCCGAAAGCGAAGCGGCCCTGGCCGCCCCCGCCTACGCCGGCGGACGCCGCGAGAGCGAGGCGGACTATACCGCCAGGGTCCGCGCCGAGCTGGCCCGCTGCCGGACCGAATTCAAGGCCCGCCTTGGCAAGGCGCCGGAGCTGTTCTGCTGGCCGCAGAACCGGACCTCGGCGCTGGCCCGCAGGATTGCGGCAGAGGAAGGCTATCTGGCCACCACCGCCGGGCAGGGCGCCAACCGCGCCGGTGAGGATCCGGCGGTGATCAGCCGGGTGCACGTCGGCGAGAACGCAGCCGGTTTTGCCAGCGCCCGCATCGACGCCTGGCACTTCCGCGCCACGGTGCGCTGCTTTCAGGGCAATCACTACTGGTACCTGGTGATCCTGGCCGCGGGCCTCAGCAAGAAACTGCACAAGCGCCTGCAACAGCGCGCGCGGCGGACGCAGCGGCGCCGGGGCGCCCGCCCGGCATGATCTGGCGGCTGACCGGATACCTGCTGCTGATGGGCGGCCTCGGCTTTCTGGCGCTGCTGCTGATTGCCTTCTCCGCCGTCTCGCCGAAAATGGGTGTGATGCTGGTGCCGGGCCTGGCCATCGGCGGGCTGGTCACCCTGAACCCCTTTGCCGCCTTGCTGCTGCTGGTCACCTTCTCGCATCTGGATGCGCTGGCCAGCATCCTGTCGCAGGCGCTGCCGCTGTCGGCCTTCAAGCTGCTGACCGTGGCGGCGCTGGGGGGAATGCTGCTGCAAGGCTACCGCAAACCGCGGCAGCTGCGCCTGGGGCCGGCCAGCCGGACCAAGTCGCTGGTGATGCTGTTCCTGATCTGGCTCTGCATTTCCTATCTGACCTGTAAATTCCCCGAGGCGGGCAAGGACCACGTGATCGGCTTTGCCAGCGTGATTGTCCTGTTCTTCCTGATCGTAGCCCTGGCGGACACCCCCGGACGGCTGCGCGGATTGGTCTGGGTGCTGGTCGGCACCGGTCTGGTCTCCGGCCTGTTTGTGCTGGCGGAAGGCGTGCTTGGCGTGCGGCTGGTGGCAACTGAGGCCGCCGCCACCACCGCCCAGTTCGAAGGCCAGGCCCGCAGTGCCGGCGCCTCCAACTACAATCCGACCACGGCGGCGCATATGCTGCTGTGCACCGTGGTGATGGCCGCGGTTTTGTTCTTTGAGCATAAACCCTTGCGATGGTTCAGCGGTGCGGTGGTGCTGATCGGCATGGCCGGGCTGGTGCTGACGCTGGCGCGTTCGGCGGCGATTGCTTTTGCGCTGATTGCGCTGGTCTACATGTGGCAGAACCGCAAGCACCGTCTGTTCCCGCTGATGCTGGTCTGCCTTGCTGCCGCCGCCGCCGCTGCGGTGCCCTTTGTTCCCGAAGTCTATTGGGAACGGATGGGCACGATTTTTGAGCAGGGTTCGGACCGGACCCTGCTGCGGCGGTTTTCCTACAATCTGATCGGGCTGCAGTTGCTGTGGGAAAACCCGGTGTTCGGCGTCGGCCCCGGCAATTACCCGCATTTCTACGCGGGGGATGAATTCCGCTGGTACCCGGGCCGCGAACCTGCACCGCGGCAGCTGCACAACAGCTATATGGAGATCGCGGCGGAACTGGGCGTGGTGGGGCTGGCGCTGTTCCTCGGCGTGATGCTCAGCGCGATGAAGGCGGCGCTGCAGGCTGTCCGCGCCAGGGTGCCGGGACTGTCGGTCTTTGCCAAGGCGCTGGCTTACGGCTTTGCTGCTTTTTTGATCGCGTCGCTGTTCATGCCCAATGAGGACACTAAGTTTATGTGGATCCTGCCCGCGCTTTGCGTGGCGGCACGGCAGCTCAGCCTTGGGGAAGGCTCAGGCGATGCCGGCGCCGGCCCGGCAAACACCGGCAAAGCGGGCAGCGGGGATGGGGGAATCTGACATGCGGCTGGCGGTCATCGTCACGGAATACCCGAAATTCACCGAAACTTTCATCCTGCGGGATGTGCTGAAGTTTCTGGAGTTCGGGGCAGAGGTGCGGCTGTACCACCTCTCGCCTTACAACACGGATGAAGTGTTGCATGACTTCGCCAGGCCGACGCAGGCGGTTGCCCGCCATGTCGGGCTGGTCAGCCCGCGCACCCTGGCCAGTTTCGGCGCAAGGCTGGGCCGCATGGCCGGTCCGCTGGCCGTGATCGGCGCGCAGCAGGGCGGCAGGCCGGTGCTGGCCGGGAAGTCCGCTGTGGTCTCGGTTGCCGCCAGTGCAATTGCGCGGGAACTGGCGGAATGGGGCGCCGATCATGTACACGCGGAATTTGCCGGCCACCCGGCGACAGCGGCCTGGGTGATCCATCGGCTGACCGGCATTCCCTATTCGGTCAGCTGCCGCGCCCATGATATCTTCCGCACCCAGCGGCTGCTGGCGGAAAAGCTGGGCGAGGCGGCGTTTGTGCGCACCATCAGCAAGTACGGGCGCGACTTTCTGGCCAATCATGTCCGCGGCCTGCGCGCCGAAGAGATCCAGGTGATCCACTCCAGCGTCGATGTGGAGGCGATCCCGCAGCTGGACCCGCCGCCGCAGGAGGGGCCGTTCCACGTGGTCTATGTCGGCTCCTTGCAGGTGCGCAAGGGCGTGGACCTGCTGCTGCGGGCTCTGGCGGCGATGAAGATCCCGGAGTGGCGCTGCTCATTGGCCGGGGACGGGCCGGAACGCGACAGGCTGCAGGCGCTGGCGGCAGAGCTGGGCCTGGGAGACCGGGTGTCCTTTCTGGGCAAGCAGGATTTTGCGGCGGTGAGCCGGCTCTACGAATGCGCCAATGTGATTGCCGCACCGTCGGTGATCGGCCCGTCGGGGCGTACCGAGGGCATTCCCAATGTGGCGATCGAGGGGCTGGCGTTCCAGCGGCCGGTGATCTCCACCAATGTTTCGGGCATTCCTGAACTGATCCGCCCCGGCCGGACCGGCTTCCTGATCGAACCGGGTTCGGCCGCGGAGCTGGTGCAGGCGCTGGAGGCGGTCCATGCCGATCCCGCGGCGGCCTATGCCATTGCCCGGCAGGGGCGGGCGTTGGTGGAGGAGGAGTTCTCGCTGGCGGTCAATGCGCGCCGCCAGTTCGACCTGTTCCGCGCTCATTCCGCGGCGGCGCTGGGGAGGGCGGCGGAATGATGCTGCTGTTCTGGATATGCGCCGGGCTGGTGGCTTTCTCGCTTGCGGGGTACGGGGTCCTGTGGTGCGCGATTGCTGCGGTGGCGGGGTGCCGGGTGCAGCTGCCGCCGGAGCAGCCGGTGCGCGCCACGGTGCTGATTGCCGCCCGCAACGAGGAAGCCGCGATCCGGGCCAAGCTGGAAACCATCCTGAAGCAGGACTGCGGGCCGCATCGGGTGGATGTTCTGGTGGTCTCCGATGGCTCGGAAGATGCAACGCTGGCGCAGGCGCTGTCGCTGAACAGCCCGCGTATCCGCGCCTTCCAGACGGCGGAGCATGGCGGCAAGGCGCAGGCGCTGACCGCCGGACTGGCGCGGATCGAGGCGGATGTGGTGATTTTCTCCGATGCCAACAGCATGCTGGCGCCGGGCGCCCTCCGGCACCTGCTGGCGCCTTTTGCCCGGCCGGACACCGGCGGGGTTTGCGGACGGCTGCTGCCGCAGCGCTGCAAGAGCCGTGGCGGCTGGCTGGCCCGTGCCGAACGGCTGTTCTGGACCTACGATTCCCTACTGAAGGCGGCGGAGAACCGGCTCGGCGGGGCGGTCTCAGCCCAAGGCACGCTATATGCCATGCGGCGGCAGCTGGTGCCGGAGCGGGTGCCCGGTGATGTGGCGGATGACTTTTATATTTCGGTGCAGGCCCCGGCCCGGCACCGGCGGCTGGTGTTTGAGCCGCGTGCGGTGGCGCAGGAGCAGGTGAGCAGCCATACCGGCGACGAGTTCATGCGCCGGGTGCGCTCCACCGAGCGCGGCTGGCGCGCCCTGATGCGGATGCGCCGTCTGATGAATCCGGGTCGGCACGGGATTTACGCGCTGCAGCTGCTGTTTCACAAGGGATTGCGGCGGATGGTGGCCTTCCTGCTGCCGCTGCTGCTGCTGCTGAGCCTCGCCGCTGCCGCAGAGTCCGGAGGCATTTACACCGTTGGCTTGCTGGCACAGCTGCTGGTCTACGGCCTTGGCGCCGGGCCGCTGTTGTGGCCCGCGCTGGGGCGGCTGCCCGGGACAGGTCCGGCCCGGTTTTTCGTGATGGGCCATGCGGCGATGGGCTTTGGCATTCTGCGGGCGATGGCCGGGGTGCACAGCGTGCGCTGGGCACCCGCGCGGAGGATGGCGGATGAATAGCTGTTCGGTCATCCGCAGCGCGCAGCCGGAGGCGCTGGACACCCGGGTGTTGACCTGCTGGGAGGATTTTGCCGCTCTGGAAGCGGATTGGCGCGCCATGCACGAAAGCTGCCGCGGGCGGCTTTTCTCCTCCTTTGACTGGCTGGCCGCGCAGTATGCGGGATTCGGGGTGCCCGGCGAGCTGCGGGTTGTCACGGTCTGGCAGGCCGGGATGATGGTGGCGGCCGCGCCGATGTGCCTGGTCCGGCAGCGGGCCAGCAAGCTGCTGCCCTTCTACCGTCCCCGGGTGCTGACCGGCTGGCTGTGCAATTATTCGGGTTTCTTCGAGTTTCTGGCCAGCAGCCGCGAAACCCTGCGGGTGCTGCTGGCAGCGGTATGCAAGGCCGCGCCGCGGGCCGGGATCGAACTGCCCATGTTCCGGGTCTGCACCCGGGATGTGTTCACCACCCGCTGCCTGCGCCTGAGCGGCTTGGAACTGTGGCAGGACCGGGAGCAGGACAGCTCGCTGGCGGAAAACCTTGCCGATTGGGACAGCTACTGCCAGACCCGCAGCCGGTCTTTCCGCAAGAAGGTCCGCGTCAGCGGCAAGCAGCTGAAACAGGCCAAGGCGGAAACAGAAGCCTATACCGGGCCGGCAGAGGCGCCGGTGCAAAGGATGATTGCCTTGTCGCGGCGCTCCTGGAAGCAGAAATCGGGCACCGGGCTGGCTGCGCTGGACGGCGGCGATGCGTTCCTGTGCGAATTTTGGCGCAGGTTTGCCGGGCGGAAATGCGGCAGCCTGGTTTTGATGCGTGCTGAGGAAAAGGACATCGCGTCCTTCTGCGCGGTGCGCTGCCAGGACACCTGGTACGGACTGTTCACGGAATTTGACGAAGCATATTCGGACCTGTCGCCGGGCCGCTCCATTTTGTATCTGGGATTGCAGACGGTGATCGGGAAAGGCGAGCCCGTGCGTTTCGAGTTCGGACGCCGGACCCACTTCCTGAAGGATTTTGAAACCGGATCTTACCAGCTCCGGCGGGTGCGGGGCGTGCGGCGGGGCAGCCGCGTCTATTGGCTGCTGAAACTTGAGGACTTGCTGCGCGAGCTGACCGGGCTGCGCGGCCTGCTGCCAAGAAGGAAGCCGCGGCGCGCGGACGTTCTGGCAAATGACGGAGAGAGGCTGTGACCGTGCTGCAGCCGTTCAGCGCCGGCACTGCGGGAATTCGCATCAGCATGGATCAGGTGCCGCCGCAAAGGATCCGCAGAAAACTGGAGGCCTTTCTGGAAACCTGCCCGCCGGCGGGCTGGCTGCAGCACCCGGATTTCACCGCAAACTGCCCGCCGCCGCCGCGCCACCGCTACCTGATGCTGACAGCCTGCTTTCCGGACGGCGGCATTGCCGGATTTGGCGTCGCGCGCCTGACCCGGCTGGCGCCGGGCCGCTACCTGGCGAATTTCCGGCGCGGGCCGGTCACCCGCACGCCGGAATGCCTGGCCCGGATCCTGCCGGGAATCGCGGCGCGGCTGCGGCAGGCCGGCTGCTGCTCGATGCAGCTGAACCCACGCTGGAGCGGCGGGGAAGCCGCGCAGCAAGTCTGCGCAATTCTGGAAGCGGCGGGCGGGGTTCAGCTGCCTGCGAGCGGTCAGGCGCAGCACCGGTACACGGCGCTGGTTGATCTGGGCGGATCACCGGAGCAGCTGCTGGCCCGGCTGAAACAACGCTGCCGACGGCAGATCCGCAAAGCGGAAAAAGCGGGGATTGCGGTGCGCCCGGCCGGATCTTTGGAAGAGGCCATGCGGTTCGAACCGCTGATGCAGTCATTCTTCCGCGCCCGCGGGCTGGGGCTTGAAGCGGTTCCGCCTGTGGCGGCGCAATGGCAGATGACCCGCAGCAAGGGCGCTTTCCTGCTGGCCTGGCAGCAGGAAAGGCTGGTGGCGGGCCATGTCATGATTGCCGATGGCAGCCGGGCGTTCTGGCTTGTTCTGGCCCGCAGCGAAGACAAGTCCAGCGCCGCCGCCGGGTATCCGCTGGTTTGGGAGGCGATGAAAACCGCACAGGCACAGGGGTTTGCCCAGTATGACATGGCAGGGGCAGCAGCGCTGTCCGGCGACGGGGCCGAAGCGGACCCGGCCGGCGCCAGAAACCGGGCTCAGTTCAAATCGGCCTTCAACCCCGGCATCGTGCCTCTGGTGCCCGCCTATGTGCTGCCCTTGCGCCAGCCCGGCCATGCGGTGCTGTTCAACCTGCGCCGCGCCTATCGCGCGCTGCGGGCGGAAGCGAGGCTGAGGGCATGAGCGCGGCGCGGGCCATTCCCATCTTTGTGCTGGGGCTGCAGCGCTCCGGGACGACGCTTGCGGCCAATCTGCTGGCGGCTCAGCCAGGCATTGCAGCAGTGGCCGCGGACCATCACCACGGTGTGCATGAAAGCGTCTTTTTCTCCCATTTCGCGCCTTCGATGGAACCCTGGCCGGCCGCCGGCTGGCGCGCGGATGCGGCGGGGGATTTCCTGGCCAGCGAATACTACCGGCTGACCGGGCTGAGACGCAGCTGGGGCGAAGACGCGGCAAAGGCGAGCGCCAGCCCGGCTGAATTGTTCTGCCGGGTGATGGATGCGGTGGCGCTGCGCGAAGGGGCCACTGCCTGGGTCGAGAAATCGCCGCATCACACACTGCTGGCGGAAACCATTGCCAAGGCGCTGCCGACGGCTTTGTTCCTCTGTGTGAGCCGCCGGATTCCGGGGTTTCTGCGCTCACGGCTTTGGTCTTATGGCCGCTCTCCGCCGCCATACCCGCGCCGGGCGGTGCTGATCGGGCGAGCCTGTGCCTCGAACGTGTTCCACGAGCGCTATATGCGCCGCCTGCGCCGGCAACTGGGGGCGCAGCGGGTGTTTGCCGTGGACTTCGACAGCCTGCGCGCACGCCCTGGTCCGGCGCTGGAGCCTTTGCTTGCGGCGGCCGGGCTGGAGGCAGGTGCCCTGCAGCCGCCTGAATATGCGCCGAATTCAAGCTTTTCCAGCCAAAGCCAGCGCAGGCAGGCACTGACGGTCGCAGATCTGGCGGCGGCCAGAGTGTCGGAAACTATGGCAAGGGCGGTGCCGCAGGTGCTGCTTTCCGCAATGCAGCGGCGCATTGCCCGCCGCAGGCCGCCAGTGTTTCCGGCCTGGGTCTGGCCAGCCGCAGCAGGCGGCTCCGTCCGCGGACACCTGCCGCGGAAACCGCTGAAATAGAGAGGAGACAGGAATGCAGTCCCTGCGCGTTGAGATCGCGGACAGCCTGCCGGCCTTGCTGGCGCTGGAGGATCAGCTGGCGGCGCTGGCTGCGGCTGCCGGGGCCGGCGCCTATGACCGGCCCGGCTTCTTCCTTCCGTGGGCGCGGGCGGCTGTTGCCACGGGCCAGAGGCCGGCCTGCCTTTGCCTCTGGCGCGGGCCGGAGCTGGCCGGGTTTGTGCCGGTATTCCGCCGCCGGGACTGGAAGGCGGCGCTGGCCTGGCGCGGCGGTCCGCCGCTGTTCGGCTCTTCGCCGGCCTTCGATCTGCTGTTTGCGCCACAGGAGAACGAAGCGGAGCTGACCGCGGCAATGGTGCAGGCGCTGGAACGGATGCGGTGGCTTGACCTTTCCTTTGAAAACCTTCCGGAAGACAACCGTCTGGGCCGCTGCCTCAGCCGTGCTTTCGAGCGGCGTGGGTACAGTGTCAGGACAAGTCCCGGCCTAGCCTACTTTACCGTGGAAGGCGTGGCGGGCGGTGCGGAGCTGGAGGCGCAGCTGAGCAGCAAGAACCGCCGCAACCTGCGCGCTGCCGAGAGGAAAACGGCCGCAAGCTGCGAGATCGATCTTTGCACGTCTGACGATGATCCGGAAACGGCGGTGGGCGTTCTGCGCAAGGTGGTTGCGTCTAGCTGGAAGAACAGCCCGCGCATGCGCATGATCGGGCTGCGGCTGTACGAGGAACAGATCCGCGGCTGTGCCCGGGACGGAACGCTGCGGTTCTGGTGGGTGTCCCATCAGTCGGAGCCAGTGGCCTTTGCCTTTATTCTGGCCGAGCCGGGCGGGCCGTATCACGGCTATTTCACGGCACTTACCGGGAAAGGCTGCGAATTGGGGGCCGGGACCGCGCTGATGTACCTGAGCCTCAAGCACAGTCTCGATGAAGGCGCAGCGATGTTCAATCTGTGGTCGGTCCGTCACAACATCAAACGCATGACGAACAGCCGGCTGCAGACGGTGAGCCTGGACATCAGCCGTGCCGGTCTGGGCGCGCGCCTGCGCCTGGCCGCCGCGGAGCAGCTGCGCCTGCTCCGTCAGGCTGCCCGGACAGAAAAACCCCGCCCGCGGGCCTGAGCCGCGGGCGGGGCGGGAATTCGGAAGCGGCCCGGGGGCCTTCCGGATCAGTTGAGCAGGAAGTCGCTGGACGACAGCTCGGAGAAGTTCACACCCTGAAGCAGGATGGAATCGTCACCCTGGGTAACCAGGACACCGCCATCCTCGCCGCCGACGTTCTGGAACCGCAAAGTATTGAGCTCCGAGGCAGAGAAATCCAGGTACACCTTGTCGACGCCGATTTCGAAGTCGGTGATGATGTCCTGTCCGGTGCCGGCGTCAAACACAAAGGTGTCCTTGCCGTTACCGCCCTTGAGCGTGTCATTGCCAGCGCCGCCATGCAGATCATCATTGCCGTTGCCGCCGCGCAGGTCGTCATTGCCGCCGCCGCCGCTCAACTCATCGCCCCGGTTGCCGCCTTTCAGCGTGTCCTGGCCGTTGCCGCCCTTGATGGTGTCGTGACCGCCGCCGCCGCGCAGAATGTCGTTGCCCTTGTAGCCGGCGATATCGTCGTTGCCCCTGTAGGCCTGGATGGCGTCAGCTGCGCCGGTGCCTTTCAGGACATCGTCATTCGCGGTCCCGCCAATAGTGTTGTAGTCGTCCTCATCCACCGGCGGTTCGATGACCGGGGGCTCGGTCACAGGCGGCTCGGTGACCGGGGGTTCCGTGACCGGCGGCTGGTTCGGATCGATTTCGTCCACATAAACAGGGTTGGCTTCCGTGCCATTGCGGTAGATCTCGATTGCGTGCTGAAGCGCGTCCAGCGGGTCCAGCGTGTACTGGCCATCATTGTTGCTGCCCGGCTTGTCAACGGTGACTTCCGCGTTGCGGACTGCCAAAGCGGCATCATAGTCGTTGACGTTGGCGGTCAGGCCGATCTGCACCCGGTCAATGTCGCCGTTGGCAGAGCGGGTGTCCATGGTCTGGCCCTGCTCGTCGACAACAAGCTTGCCATCCAGATACAGCTGGATCTCGCCATTGTTCTCGTTGCCGGGGCGCATGACCACTTTCAGCGAGTACCACTGGCCGGTCTGCAGCAGCTCGTCCTGGTCGGCGGGCCACAGTTCCTTGATGCCGATCTTGCCGCGTTCCACCCGGATCAGGCCATCGCGCACCTGGATGCGCACACCGGGGTTGAAGCCGCTGCTGGAGGCGTTGCTCTCCAGGTCAGCCAGATAGATGTGGCTCAGCGGGTAGCCGTCGGGGATCATGAAGTCGAATTCGGCGGTGATCACGCCCGACTCGTCGGTCGGGTTGATCGCGGTGCTGTAGGTCGATTTGCCGACTTTCGAGCCGGCCGAGCCAGCCCGCATCAGGGTGACGTTGCCGTCCTCCGAGATGTCGACGCGTCCGTCCTGCAGCTGCAGGATGGTGTTGAATTGGCCGTAGCCGCCAATCGATTTGTAGTCAGTCTGGTACATGCCTGTTACCTCATACACACAAGTTCATATTCGCGCTTCTTGTGGACTTGACACTTAGCAGAAGGAAACCCCGCGGTTCCGCCGAGCCGTTTTCACAGCGGGAAACTGCCAAGTGGTGGCGGCGGAAATGGTGAAAATTCGCTGAAAATGTCTCAAAGACCGGAAGGTGAAGCGCATTGGCGTCAATTTTCCTGATCCTGAGGTTGTGCGCGTCCCGACTTGTGACGCCTTAGGGGTGTGAGCCCCTGCCGGCAGAACCTGCCAGTGGCGCGAGTCAGGCGCGGCGTGCAGGGCGCAGGCGGGGAACGAAGAGGGAATATCCGGTCCTGCGCCGCGGCTGAATCACTCCGACCCGCAGAGGGCTGCGGAGAGATGAGCGGCTGCAGGGAGAAATGCCGGCCGGATTGGCCGGGGCGCGACTACTGGCCGGCGACTGCAAAGCCGCCGTTGAGGGCGCTGACGGCGAACCCCGGCGTGCTGTTGCGGCTGGCCATGCGCTCCAGGTTGACGATGGTCGACAGCATGATGCGGTCATGGCTCCAGTCGCTGGGACGCTGCAGCAGCATGGCCGTTGCCAGCACAGCCCCAGCCATGGCCAGGGACACAAGGCCCCAGCCCAGAGAGTTCCGCCCCTGCGGCTGGGCGGCGGTCACCGCAATGATGCGCCGCTGCAGGGCGGCGCCGCGGCGGGTTTCGCGGCGGTCGACCAGTGCCACCGCAGGGCTGCGGCGGGTGAACAGTGCAGGGCCGCGCGCGGCATGGGCGCAGGCGCGGATCAGGCATTCGCAATAGGCACGCACATCGAACTGCGGCCGCGCCATCAGGGCCTGGTCGCAGGCGAACTCGCGCAGCAGCCGCACTTCGCGCCGCCACAGGTAAAACGCGGGGTTCCAGAACAGCAGCGGGCGCAGCATCTCCAGCAGGAACTCGCATTCTATATCACGCTGGCGGAAATGCTGCAGTTCATGCGCGACGGTGAGGCGCAGATCGCGCGGGTCCTGCAGCAGGGCGGAGGGCAGCACCACGTAGCGGCGGAACAATCCGCGGGTGGAATAGGCGACCCGGATGCTGTCCGAAACCATCAGCTGCACCCGGCCGATCCGCTTCCAGGCAAAGGCGGCGCACAGATTCTGGCGCAGCCGGAAGACGGAGACAGCGACATGCGCCAGGCAGATCAGCGCCCCGGCGGCAAAAGCGGCCGCGAGGGCCCGGGCCCAGTACGGCTGCAGGCTGGTGAGCCCGCGCACGGCGTCCTCGCGCAGGCCCAGGAGGGATTCGAAGGTGCCCGCGCTCAGGCTGACATGGCCCTGCAGGTACTGCGAGACCAGCATGTCGGAGAAATTCGGCGGATGGGCGATGACAAAATGGGTGAAGGCGAGGATCAGCGCCGGGCAGGCGGCCAGCAGCACCGTCATCCCATTGAGCAGCTGCAGCTGCGGGCGGTAGGCGCGGCCCAGCCTGCTGCGCCGCAGCGTCCTGCGCGCGGCCAGCCACAGGGCGGCGCCCGCCAGCAGCAGGATATTCAGGTCGATATAGGCGTTCAGCAGAACCTCAGTTGGCATTGTCCCCCAGCCTTTCCTCCAAGAGCGCCCGCATCTCCTCGAGCATCTCGTCGGTCACATCCTCATCATCGACCAGCCGCGCCACCAATGCGGCGGGCGCGCCGTTGAAAAGCTTGCTCGAAAGGTTTTTCAGAGATGTTTTCTGATACTCTGCCTTGGGAACGGCGGGGCGGTAGACCAGGGAGCGGTCCTTGCGCTCGCTGGTCAGGAAGCCCTTCTGCTCCATGATCTTGAGAACCGTGGCCACCGAGGTATAGGCGCGTTCCTGCATCTTGTTCAGCTCGGCCAGGATATCGCGCACGGTGCCGCCGCCGATGTCCCAGACGACGGTCATGAATTCCAGCTCCACTTCGGTCAGCAGGGAATTGTCGTGTTTCTTGCGCATCGCCTCGGCTGTCCGGCTCATTTCATCGTTCCAGTCATGCTAGGGGATGGCGGTCTTCGTGAAAACTATTTTTTTAGGAGAAGGCGCGGAGGCAGCGGGAGAGGTTGCAAAAATGTGCGCTTCCGCGCGCTCTTATTCTGTGGGTTGCCAGGCGCCGTGCCGTCTCTGGGGGCAGTGGTTGTGGCGTCTGTGGGGAGTATGGCTGAGAAGGCCTTGAAGGTCAGGTTTGCCTTCAAGGCCTGTCTCCATTGTGTTTGGGGTTTGCGCGTCAAGGACAAGCCGCTTGCGCGGGGCCTGCGGCCTCCTTGACCCGCAGGGTCAGCATTGCAACTGACCCGCAGGCCCCGCGCCGGCGTCAGACCTTCCAGAAGCAGAAGACGCCCCAGGCGATCGACAGGCCCAAGGGCCACCAGAGCGGCATCCCCACCAGGCCGAGCCAGGCCAGGAAAATGTAGGAGGTGCCCAGGAGGCTGATGAACAGCCGGTCGCCGCGGGTGGTGGTGAGGCCAAGCACGCCCTTGCGGGCCGCGCCGCCGGGGGAGCGGATTTCGGCCACGATCAGCACGCCGATGGCGCTGAAGATGCCGATGAACAACAGGGCAGTGGGCCAGGTCCAGGCCATCCATGAAAGCATTACACCCTCCCCATCGCGAAACCCTTCGCGATGTAGTTGCGGACAAACCAGATCACGATGGCGCCCGGAATGATTGTCAGAGTTCCCGCAGCCGCCAGCAGCCCCAGTTCATAGCCCGCGCTGGACGCGGTCTTGGTCATGGTGGCGGCAATCGGCTTGGCGGCAACCGCGGTCAGCGTCTTGGCTAGCAGGAGTTCCACCCAGGAAAACATGAAGCAGAAGAACGCTGCCACGCCCACGCCTGCCTTGATCGACGGGATGAAGATCGTCGCAAAGAAGCGCGGGAAGGAATAGCCGTCGACAAATGCGGTCTCGTCCAGCTCCTTGGGGATGCCGCCCATGAAGCCCTCAAGGATCCATACAGCCAGCGGGATGTTGAACAGGCAATGCGCCAGCGCCACGGCCAGATGGGTGTCGAACAACTCCACCGCGGAATACAGCTGGAAGAACGGCAGGGCAAACACCGCGGCAGGCGCCATCCGGTTGGTCAAGAGCCAGAAGAACAGCTGCTTGTCGCCCAGGAACCGGTAGCGGCTGAAGGCATAGGCCGCTGGCAGTGCCACCGCGATGGAGATCACCGTGTTGATCGACACGTAGGCGATCGAGTTTATATAGCCCCAGTACCAGCTGGGATCGGTGAAGATGGTGGCGTAATTCTCCAGCGTGAAGGTCTGCGGGAACAGCGAGAAGCCCGACAGGATTTCATTGGTCGTCTTGAAGCTCATCGCCACCAGCCAGTAGATCGGCAGCATGAGGAACAGGATATAGATAATGGGGACGATGGATCGTTTCTGCATGTTCCCCTCCCTTAGTTCAGATCGTCCTTGGTCATCAGCGTGTAGAACAGCCAGGAGACCAGGAGCGTGATTGCGAAATAGATGAGCGACATGGCGGCGGCGGGGCCGAGGTCGAACTGGCCGAGTGCGATTTTCACCAGGTCGATCGACAAGAGCGTGGTCGAGTTGCCGGGGCCGCCGCCGGTAAGCACGAACGGCTCGGTGTAGATGTTGAAGCTGTCCATGAAGCGCAGGAGGATGGCGATGGTCAGCACCGTCTTCATCTTCGGCAGCTGGATGAACCGGAACACCGCCCAGTTGGAGGCCCCGTCGATCTTGGCCGCCTGGTAGTAGGCGTCGGGGATCGACACCAGGCCGGCATAGCTCAGCAGCACCACCAGAGAGGTCCAGTGCCAGACGTCCATGGTGACAATGGTCACCCAGGCCGCAACCGGATCCTGCGTCATGTCGTAGTTGATGCCCAGCGTGTGGTTCAGGAAATAGCCCAGCAGGCCGATGTCGGGCAGGGTGAAGATGTTCCACATCGCACCGACCACGTTCCACGGGATCAGCATCGGCAGCGCCATCAGCACCAGGCAGACCGGCACCCAAAAGCCCTTGCGCGGCATCGACAGCGCAATCGCGATGCCCAGCGGCACTTCGATGATCAGGATCAGGAAGGTGAACATGAACTGCCGCCCAAGCGCCGCGTGGAACCGGTCCGAGCGCAGGATCTGCTGGAACCAGTCCAATCCTTGCCAGAAAAACACGTTATCGCCAAAGGTCTCCTGCACCGAGTAGTTGACCACCGTCATCATCGGGATCAGCGCGTTGAAGGCGACCAGCGCCAGCACCGGCAGGACAAAGAACCAGGCTTTCTGGTTTTCGGTTTTCATCAGGCCGCTCCTTGTTCGTCTGCAGCGGGGGAGGTGGCAAGCCAGCCGTCCACGTAAAGCCGGGTCATGTCCTGGCGGAAGGCGAGGTGCACGGCACTGCCTTTTTCCGGGGCGGCGCCATCGGTGATGGCGTTGATACGGTGGCCGCCGGCCTCGCATTCCACCACCGTGTGGCGGCCGATGTCAGAGACCTTGGTGACGGTCGCGGGCAGGCCGTGATCCGCCAGCGAAACGAACTCCGGGCGGATGCCGATCTCGGTCCGGCCGTTTGCGGCGCCCTGTACGGGGCCTTCCAGGGCAACGGACTGGCCTGCAAACACGGCAGACCCCTGGTGCAGTTCGCAGGGCAGGATGTTCATCCCCGGCGAGCCGATGAAGTGGCCGACAAAGGTGTGCGCGGGGCGTTCGAACAGCTCCACCGGCGTGCCGATCTGCACCACTTCGCCCAGCTGCATCACCACCACCTGATCGGCAAAGGTCAGCGCTTCGGTCTGGTCGTGGGTGACGTAGATCATCGTCGCCTTGACCCGCTGGTGCAGCTCCTTCAGCTTGGAGCGCAGTTTCCACTTCAGGTGCGGGTCGATCACGGTCAGCGGTTCGTCGAACATCACCACGTTCACGTCCTCGCGCACCAGGCCGCGGCCCATGGAGATCTTCTGTTTATTGTCCGGTGACAATCCTGCCGCCTTCTGGTCCAGCATCTCGGTGACTTCGAGCATTTCGGCAATCGCCATCACCCGCTCGTGCACGGTGGCCTCGTCCCGTCCGCGGTTGCGCAGTGGAAACGCCAGGTTGTCGTACACAGTCATGGTGTCGTAGATCACCGGGAACTGGAACACCTGGGCGATGTTGCGCTGATCCGGGGGCAGGGCGGTCACGTCCTGGCCGTCAAACAGGATCTGGCCTTCGGACGGCACCAGCAGGCCCGAGATGATGTTCAGAAGGGTGGACTTGCCGCAGCCCGAGGGGCCGAGCAGCGCGTAGGCGCCGCCGTCGGTCCAGTCGAGGTCGATTTCCTTCAGCGCGTAATCCGAGTCGGACTTCGGCGTCGAAAGATAGCTGTGGCGCAGTTTGGAGAGAGTTATTTTAGCCATTGATGCCTCACGCCGCGCGGCTGCCGTCGGGGGCGAAGAAATATGCCTGCGCGGGGTCCATGTAGAAGTCGTGCAGCTCACCCACCCGGTAGGGGTGAACACCGTGGGCCAGTGAGACCCAGCTGCCCGTTTCCGAGCCTGTGCCCATGTCGAAATGGGCGGAGCTTTCGGAGCCCGAGAGCTCAGTCACCTGCACCTGGCCCGACAGCTGTACCTGGGCGCCGTTGCGGGCGACCGGCAGCACGTGGTGCGGGCGGATGGCGATGGTGTAGGTGCCATCGCTGAGGTTCGCGGCGGCGCCGCTCAGTTCCCAGGTGACGCCTGCCCCAAGGCGGGCCTTGCTGCCCTGTTTGGTGATTTCGGCGGTGTTGATCGGCGGGTCCGAAAACACCCGTGCCGCATCGACATTGCCGGGGTTGCGGTAGATCTCGGCGGTGGGGCCGAACTGGGTGACGCGGCCGTCGCGCATCAGCGCGGTCTTGCCGCCCAGGAGCAGCGCCTCTTCCGGTTCGGAGGTGGCATAGACCACCACCGCGCCGCGGCCGGCAAACAGCTCGGGCAGCTGGTCGCGCAGCTCCTCGCGCAGCTTGTAGTCGAGGTTGGCCAGCGGCTCGTCCAGGAACACCGCGCGGCTTTCCTTGGCAATCGCGCGGGCCAGCGCGCAGCGCTGCTGCTGGCCGCCGGACAGCTCATGCGGGCGGCGGTGCAGCATCGGCTTCAGCTGCAGGATCTCGGCAGCTTCCTCGACACGGCCGGCGATCTCCGACTTCGCCATGCCCGCTACCTTCAGCGGCGAGGCGATGTTGTCGTAGACCGTCAGATGCGGGTAGTTGATGAAGAACTGATGCACCAGGCTGATCCTGCGCTTCTGGGTGCTCAGGCGGCTGACGTCCTGGCCGTCCAGGATTACCTGGCCGCTGGCCATCGGGTCGAGGCCCGCCATCAGTTTGATGAGTGAGGTCTTTCCGGAGCCGGTGGCGCCGAGGAGGACGTTGAAGTGACCGGGCTCCAGCAGCAGGGACGTTTCCTTGATGTGCTGAATGGCGCCGACGCGCTTGGTCACACCCTTGAGTTCGAGTGCCATCTTGCTTTGACTTTCCGGCAGGCGGCCTGTTTGCGCGCGGGGCAGGGGGCGCGCAGTCTTTTCGGGAAGATGGCCCCGGACGACGGGAAAGGGTCTCCGGGGCCTGGGTTCAGCCCGGCCGGGCGATGGGGTGCCTGGCCGGACCGGGAGGAGAGGCTTAGTTGGTTGCCCAGCGGGCCACCAGCTCGTCATAGTTGACGGTCTGGCCTTCCGGCTTCTCGTTCTCCAGCTTCGGCTTGGCGCCGCCGTTGGCGTACCACCACTCCGCGTCCTTCTCTTCGTTCAGGCGCGGGCCGCAGCCGCCGTAGACATTCGCCTGCTCGTCTGCGCGCTGCATGCGGGCCATGGTGATGTCCATTTCCTCGGCCAGACGGTTCATCGCTTCCTGCGGCGTGAAGGCGCCGGAGTTCACGTCACCGATCTGCTGCCACCAGATCTGGGCCAGCTTCGGATAGTCAGGCACGTTCACACCGGTCGGCGACCATGCCACACGGTCGGGCGAGCGGTAGAACTCGACCAGGCCGCCCAGTTTCGGCGCGCGCTCGGTGAAGCTTGCATGGTTGATCGACGAGTCGCGGATGAAGGTCAGGCCCACATGGGATTTCTTCACGTCCACGGTTTTCGACACCACGAACTGGGCATAAAGCCAGGCTGCCTGGGCACGGTCCACCGGGGTGGATTTCAGGAAGGTCCAGGACCCCACGTCCTGATAACCGACCTTCTGGCCTTCTTCCCAGTAGGGGCCGTGCGGGCTGGGCGCCATCCGCCACAGCGGGTTGCCCTCGGCGTCAACGGTGTTGTTGCCTTCGGACTGCGGCTTCACCATGTCGGCGGTAAAGGCGGTGTACCAGAAGATCTGCTGCGCCACATTGCCCTGTGCCAGGGCCGGCAGCGACTGGTAGAAGTCATAAGACGCCGCACCCGGAGGCGCGTATTTGCGCAGCCATTCGTCCCACTTGCGGATCGCATAGACCGCCGCCGGGCCGTTGGCGGCACCGCCGCGGGTGACGCTGGCACCGGCCGGGTTGCAGGAGCCTTCTTCCATGCGGATGCCCCATTCGTCGATCGGCACGCCGTTCGGCTCACCTTTGGAGCCAGCACCGGCCATCGACAGCCAGGCATCGGTCATCCGCCAGCCAAGGTCCGGCGCGCGCTTGCCATAATCCATGTGGCCATAGATCGCGGTGCCGTCGATTTCCTTGACGTGCTCGCTGAAGAACTCGGCAATGTCCTCATACGCGGACCAGTTGACCGGAACGCCCAGGTCATAGCCGTATTTTTCCTTGAATGCGGCCTGCAGGTCTTCGCGGTCGAACCAGTCCTTGCGGAACCAGTAGAGGTTCGCGAACTGCTGGTCGGGCAACTGGTACAGGTCGCCATCCGGGCCGGTGGTGAACTGGGTGCCCAAGAAGTCATCCAGGTCGAGGCCCGGGTTGGTCACGTCCTTGAACTCGCCTGCCATCATGTCGGTCAGGTTGTAGGCCAGCTGCAGACGCGAATGGGTGCCGATCAGGTCGGAGTCATTGACGTAGGCGTCATAGAGGTTCCGCTTGGTCTGCATCTGGGTCTGCACGGCCTGAACCACTTCGCCCTCGCCGAGGATCTGGTGGTTCACCTTGATGCCGGTGATTTCCTCGAACGCCTTGGTCAGCACCTCGGATTCGTAGGAATGCGTCGGAATGCCTTCCGACAGCACGTTGATCTCCATGCCCTTGAACGGCTCTGCCGCCTGGATGAACCACTGCAGTTCCGACAGCTGTTCGTCCTTGGTCAGCACCGAAGGCTGGAATTCTTCATCAATCCATTTCTTGGCCGCCGTCTCATCGGCATAACCAATCGATCCCGCAACCATCGCGCAAACGGCGGCTGCGGACAAAAGATACTTCCGCATCTTTTCCTCCCTGAAAGTCGCTTAAAGCCAGCTGTGCATTGGCTGCATCTGACTGCCATAGAGCTTTCATAGGTTGGATTATTTTGTCAAACTAATTTTTTAGTAAGTGGTAACTATCTGTTTATGATGGAAAATCACATCTCCTGATGATTGCATTTTGCAAGCGCGGAGCATGCCGCGGCGCAGCATCCCCGGTTGTGACGCAACGGGATTTTTCGCCTTGGCGGCAGCGGAAAAAACAGTCGCCGCGCCAAAGCATTCCCGCTACAGAGGCGGCATGACGCAAGAGAGAACATTCGAGATCTTCCTGACCGCACCGCCGGGGCTGGAACAGGCGCTGCTGGCTGAGGCCAAGGAGCTGGGTTTTGCCGCCCCCAAGGCGGTTCCGGGCGGGGTGACGGTACAGGGCAACTGGTCCGAGGTCTGGCGCGCCAATCTGTCGGTGCGCGGCGCCGCCCGGGTGCTGGCGCGGATCGGCGAATTCCGCGCCTTCCACCTGGCCCAGCTCGACAAGCGGTCGCGCAAGTTCCCCTGGGGCGGGGTTCTGCGCCCGGATGTGCCGGTCAAGGTCGAGGTCGCCACCAACAAGAAATCCAAGATCTACCACGCAGGCGCCGCGGCGCAGCGGGTGGAGAAGGCCATTGCCGAGACCCTCGGCGCCCCCGTCACCAAGGATGCGGAGCTGACGGTGAAACTCCGGATCGAGGACAACCTCTGCGTCTTCAGCGTCGACACCTCGGGCGAGGGGCTGCACAAGCGCGGCCACAAATCCGCCGTCGGCAAGGCGCCGATGCGGGAAAACCTGGCCGCCCTGTTCCTGCGCGAATGCGGCTATGCCGGGACAGAGCCGGTGGTGGACCCGATGTGCGGTTCCGGCACCTTCGTGATCGAGGCCGCAGAGATCGCCAGGGGCCTGCTGCCCGGCCGCAGCCGCAGCTTTGCCTTTGAACAGCTGGCCGCATTTGATGCGGATGCCTGGGCAGAATTGAAACAGCAGGGGCAAGCGCGCGAGACGGATCTTCTGTTCCACGGCTCCGACCGCAATGCAGGCGCGGTCGAAATGTCCGCCGCCAATGCCGAACGCGCCGGCGTGGCCGAGCATGCCCGCTTCGCGCAGGCCGCGGTCAGTGATCTGCAGCGCCCGGACGGCCCGGCCGGCCTGGTCATCGTCAACCCGCCATACGGTGCGCGGATCGGCAACAAGAAACTGCTTTTTGCCCTTTACGGCGCCTTGGGGCAGGTGCTGCAGGAGCGCTTCTCCGGCTGGCGCGTGGGCATCGTCACCTCGGAAACCGCACTGGCCAAGGCAGCCGGTCTGCCGTTCCTGCCGTTCGGAGCCCCGGTTGCTCACGGCGGCCTGAAAATCCGCTTGTTCAAGACAGATCCGCTGCCCTGAGCAGCCCCGGAAAAGCAAGAGGGCGCCCTGCGGCGCCCTCCCGTCCGTTTGATCCGGCAGGCAGGCTCAGCCGATGTCGTAGAAATCGTCCAGGCTGCCCTCGGTGCCGCCTCCGGGCATTGTGCCGCCCACCGGCTGGTTCATCAGCGCCATGAAGTCCTCGGCACCGGGCTCATTGCCGCCGTCCTGGAACTGGCCGGCCAGATTGGCGTCATACCAGTTGCTCAACCCGCCGCCGGTCACTCCGCCATTGGCATAAGAACTGCCGCTGCTGGCCGCCGCCGCCGGATCATAGCCGCCTTCCAGCACGCTCTGCGAGCCGTCCGGGTTGCTGACCACCAGCGACATGCTGCTGAGGTCGATGTCGTCCAGCGTCAGCCCGGCGTCGGACCACAGTGTGAAATTGGCATTGGTGACGGTGCCGTCGGTGCTGTCCGGAACCTGGCCGAATTGCACCATGGCGTCGAAATTGCCGGGCACCGTGGTGCCGGTGTCCAGCGCATTGACGGAGTTGGCACTGGCTTCGTGCCCGGTCACCGGCAGCGCGTTTTCGTCCGGGAAGAAATTCAGCCCGCCGACGCTGGCGTCATCCGCCATGTTGAAGAACAGCCCGTCGATATCGGCCACCTCGCCGTCCCAAGAGGCCGGCTCCAACTTGATGAACAGCTGGTTTTCCGGTGTCTGCAGAACCTCGACGGTGACACTGGGTTCGCCGTTGCCGCCAATCTCGAAAAACACCGAGGTCTTGCCGCTATCGCCGCCGTCATTGCCGCCGCCGGAGCCTTTGGTTCCGCCGCTTCCGCCAGACCCTTTGGTTCCGCCGCTGCCTTTGGTGCCGCCGGACCCATTGGTGCCGCCGGAGCCGGAGCCGCCAGTGCCAGAGCCTCTGGTGCCGGAGCCGCATCCATGGGTGCCGCCGGAGCCTCCAGTCCCTCCAGTCCCTCCTGAACCTTTGGTGCCGCCTGACCCGCCGGTTCCGCCAGAACTGTTCCAGTCATCGTCCTCACGGTACCACCAGTGGGATTTGCCGTGATGGTCCTTGCCGCCGCATCCCTTGGTGCCGCCGGAGCCCTTGGTGCCGCCGGAGCCCTTGGTGCCGCCGGAGCCCTTGGTGCCGCCGGAGCCCTTGGTGCCGCCGGAGCCCTTGGTGCCGCCGGAGCCCTTGGTGCCGCCGGAGCCCCTGGTGCCGCCGGAGCCTTTGGTGCCGCCGGAACCCCTGGTGCCGCCGGAGCCCTTGGTGCCGCCGGAGCCCTTGGTGCCGCCGGAGCCCTTGGTGCCGCCGGAGCCCTTGGTGCCGCCGGAGCCGTCTTCGTCGTCGTCCCTGTCTTCACGCCATGCCTTATAGCCTTTGCCTTTCCAGCCATAGCGGTCCGACAGGTGGCTGTCGTACCAGCGGCCGAAATCGCCGCCTTGCACGCCACCGTTGTAATAGCTGTTGCCGCCGCAAGCCTGCTTGCCGCCCCAGCCCTGTGAATAATGTCCCCGGCCCATAAATTTCCCCCCAGAAAAACACTGAATTGCAGCTGCCGCGCTGCCTTGGGCAAAGGCCGCGCACGCCCATCCGGAAAGATTAAAGGGGCGTGTGAGGAGGGCCAAATTTTCGACGTATTTTAGTCAAATTCCCAGGTTCAGGGGTGTGAAGCGGAAACAATCCGGCGTGCTGCATTTGGATTGTGCGGCCGACTGGTTCAATTGCCCCAATTGGCTGGGGGCGTTTCCCTCCGAATCGACGGACGGCCTGCGGGGATTGCCCCAGTCTGTCCCGAAAAATGCCGTCTTTGCCCCCTAAGGCGTTAATCGGAATGGGGTGAACTGTCCGGGATGCGGGCGGCATACCGGGAAAGGGGGCAGGCTATGGCTGATGGGAAATTCGACGACCGCACCGCGTATATCGCGGGCGCCGCCTGGGAGGTGCTTGGCGAGGAACCGGTGGAGATCACTGCCCCGGGCGGCAAGTCGCGCTCCTCGCTGCGGCTGCATTTCAAGGACCGCACCGCGATTGCCACCCTGCGCGCCAATTTCCGCCGCACCCATCTGGAGGCCTTTGTGCTGGAACAGCTGGCACCGCACTGCGACGACATTCCGCGGGTGCTGGGGCTGCATAAGGACGTGCTGTTCCAGTCCGACACGGGGGAGACGCGGCTCAGCGAGGAGATCATTCAGCACGAGGACGCCGACCAGCTGGACCTCGCGGCCGAGGCCTGCGCCGCGATCTTCCGCATTCAGGCGGCGGCCCGCAAGACAGAGCTGCACAGCGTGCTGCCGCACCTTGGCGCCAACCGCAGCTGGATCCGCAATTTCGTAAGCTCGGTGGAGGCGCTGGAGGCTTACTCCATGGGCATCCCGGAGAGTTTCGACTACCCCGCAGTGGCCGAATACATGGAACATCCGGGGGTGCAGTTCCTGAAATGGGACTGCCGCTCCGGCAATGCCGCGATCGGTGACGACGGATTTGTCCGCTGGTTTGACTTCGAATATGCCGGCCTGCGCCACGGTGCCGAGGATTTTGCCTGGCTCATCGGCGACGAGACCTGGCCCGTTGCCCCCGACAAGATGGCCGATGTGATGATCGAGACCTTCGACCCCGGCTGCGGCCATGAGATCGGCGCCTATCTGGAGTATCTCTCGGCCTATACCGCCCTGCACTGCATCCAGCGGCTGGAGCTGATCCAGAAAGAGGTCAAGAACCGCGGCTGGCTGAGCCAGGAACGGGTGCGCAAGTATGATGATGCCGGGGTGCATCCGGAATTTGCCGCGCAGCTGTGCCGGACCGGCGCCTATTATGCGGCACAGTCCAAGCTGACCGCGCCGCTCAGCCGCAACTTCGAGGCTGCCGGGCGCGCGTTCAAGGCGATGTCCGAAGGCTGAGAGTTCCTCTTATGTGACGTGCCGTCCGGGTTTCAGCGATGGGCCCCGTGCAGCTATCCTGGTGCCGGTCGCAATCGGGGGAGGAAACATGCAGCAGGCCGAAGATTTCCGCGCCGAGAGCCGCGCCTTGGCGGCCATTCTGGAGGACCTGCCGGAGGCGGGGTTCCACCGGGCGACCCAGTTCAAGGATTGGACCATCGATCATGTGCTGGGGCATCTGCATCTGTTCAACGCCGCGGCGGAGGCATCGCTGCGCAGGGAGGCGGAGTTTGCCGCCTTCATCGCGCCGGTGCTGCAGGACATGCAGGCGGGCAAGTCCATCCTGGAGTGCCAGTTCCCCTGGCTGGACGGCCTGTCGGGCCGGGCGCTGTACCGGGCTTGGCGGCAGGGCGCGGAGCGCTGCGCCGATGCCTATGCCGCCGCGGATCCCAAGCTGCGGGTCAAGTGGATCGGGCCGGACATGAGCGCGCTGAGCGCCATCACCGCCCGGCAGATGGAGACCTGGGCGCATGGCCAGGAGGTGTTCGACCTGCTGGGGCTGCAGCGGCAGGAACACGACCGCATCCGCAATATCGCGCATCTTGGGGTGGCCACCTATGGCTGGAGCTTCCGCAACCGCGGGCTGGAGGTGCCGGAGCCGGCGCCCTTCGTGCAGCTTGCAGGACCGTCGGGGGCGGTCTGGGAGTGGAATGCGCCTCAGGCCGGCAATTTCGTTAAGGGCACAGCAGCAGAGTTCGCGCAAGTGGTCACGCAGACCCGCAATTTTGCCGATACCGGCCTGCAGGCTGCAGGAACCGCCGCGCAGGACTGGATGCGCATCGCCCAGTGCTTTGCCGGTCCGCCGGAGACGCCGCCAGTGAAGGGAAGCCGTTTCACGGCGAAAGCCTGACCCGCCGGACACCGGAGCAGGTGCTCCCGCCCGGCTTCGGCCTTCCTGGCGGAAGGCCTGTGCCCGTTGGGCGTTGCGCCGCGCCTTGCGCGGCGCGACGCCCAAGGCTGCCAAGGGGGGCCGGCTACGCCGGGGCACCTGCAGGCGCGGGAGTGCTCCGGGTTCTGAATACGCTGCGGCCGACCAGGGGTGAAGAGCGGCCGCCTGGCCGGGCGGTCCGGCTTGACGGGCCGTTTTGCCGGGTCACTAGCCGGCCCAGGCGCGGGTCAGGCCTTCCAGCGTCATGCGGGTCGGGTCGGCCAGGGTGACCGGCAGCGCCTGCGCGTCCAAGGCTGCTGCGTACAGCGCCTGCAGCGGTGCATCCGCAATCAAGGCCAGATTCTGACCCAGCCAATAGGGCCGGGCCGCGGCCAGCTCCGCGCCGAGCAGCAGGCCCCAGAGCCGCGCGCGCGCCGCGTCCGCGGGCATATGCCCCAAAGCCGCCGCCGCCTGGACCGAGGCCAGCCGCGCCGCTGTCTGCTCCGGCCTGGAAATTCCGTCCGCCACCGCCTCTGCCTGCGCGGTCCTGTCCCAATCGCCCACTGCCTCCAGCCCCATGGCCTGCGCCGCAGCCCGGGCCAGCTGCGCTGTCAGCGTGCTTTGAAAGCTGACGGCTTCCCGCGCGCTTACCTGCACCCAGTGGGTCACCGCGCCGGGCAGGCAGACCACCCCGTCCCAATCCGGATTCAGCCGCAGGAAACCGCCAAGCCGGGCCACTGCGCCTTGCATGACCCCGCAGGGCGCCGCCTGGCAGAGGCCGGGCAGGGCGCAAACTTTCAGGCCTTCCAGCAGGGTCTCGCTGAGCGGCAATTCCGCCGGCAGCACCGGCACCGGATGCGGCGCCGCCAGAGCGCTGCCGCCCAGCACCACCGGGCCTGCCCGGCCGCCCAGCAGCTGCCGCAGCCCCGCGGCCAGCGCGGCCGGGCTGCTGTCGGGCAGCAGCAGCTTCCGGGCCGGGCCGCCGGTCATCTCCCAGGCCGTCAGTGCCGTTCCGTCCAGATTGGCGGCCAGCCAGCCGGCGCCGCTGCGGGGAGGGCGCATGATGTCCTCACTTCCTCTGCCAATGCTTCGCAACAGCTTATGGCGGTGATTCCCGGCGGCGGCAAGAGAGCCGGCCGCGTGCTGGCATAGGCGCCTATACCCGTTAGGGGAGGGGCCTGTCCGCACGTATGCGCGTCATAGGCTAAAGCGCCCGGGATTTGTGCGAAAGACAGCCCGGACGGCCCTGCGCCCGGGATGCAATTTCCACTACTGTAAAGCTGCGGACGGTCCCGCCCGGCGCCAGCGCCAGGCCCGGCAGCCGCGCAGAACACCAGCTGCCAGACGCAGCAATCCGCATTCCGGGCGGCAAGTCCCAGGCTGGACCCTGGCGCCGGACGCCCGCACCGCGACTGATGCACGACAGGAGACACTGCAGACATGCCCCGCACTCCGGCCCCGCAAAATGCGATCTTTGCCCAGCTGGCGGCACGCCATCTGCTGGCGCAGGGCTGCACGCCGGCCGCGGTGTTCGCCGGAACCGGGCTTGGCCGGGGTCTGCTGAACCAGGAGGAACCCACCGCACCATTTGCCGCAATCTCCGGCGTCTTCGGGCGCGCTGCGGAATTGACCGGCGATCCCCTGTTCGGCTTCCATCTCGGCTGTGGCACTGACCTGCGCTCGGCCGGGCTGCTCGGGTATATTGCCTGCAG
Source organism: Leisingera thetidis (assembly GCF_025857195.1). Classification (NCBI taxonomy): domain Bacteria; kingdom Pseudomonadati; phylum Pseudomonadota; class Alphaproteobacteria; order Rhodobacterales; family Roseobacteraceae; genus Leisingera; species Leisingera thetidis. Next base: position 811,479 of record NZ_CP109787.1, read on the forward strand.
CTCCCCGACCGCGGGCTGCTTCCTGCGCAATACAGCCCGCTATGCCGGCGTGATGAGCGACGCCTGGGATCTGGGAACCTCCCGGCTTGCGTCCCACGGGGAAATTTCCTGGGCGTGCAAGACTGTTTCCGGTCAGCAGGCGCATCAGTATACGGAATTTCTGGCGGCGGTGTTCTTTACCGCCCTGCGCAAGGCAACTGAAACAGGAATCGAGCCTCAGGAAGCCGGGTTCACCCATCTGCGCAGCAGCGGAGCCGATGAAATGGCTGCCTACTTCGGCTGCCCGGTGACGTTTGGTGCGCCTGCCGGCTGTTTTGTTTTCAAACCGGAGGACCTGGAACTGCCTCTGGCCAGTGCCGACCGCATCCTGCTGCGGCTGCTGCGTGCCTATGGCGACCAGTTGCTGCAGGGACAAGGGCAGCGGCGCGGCAGCTCCGGACTGGCAGCCCAGGTCGAGGATGCGGTTTCCGCCCGGTTGTCCAGCGGCTCGGCCACGCTCGGAAATGTGGCGGCCGACCTGGGTATGAGCCCGCGCACCCTGTCGCGCAAGCTGGCGCAGGCGGGCACCAGCTACTTCACCATTCTTGAGGAGTTGCGCAAAGCCCTGGCAGTCCGCTATTTGCGGGAGAGCGGGTTGGCCCTGGCCGAAATCGCTTTTCTGCTGGGGTATTCCGGGCTGAGCAGCTTCAGCGAAGCCTTCCGGCGCTGGACGGGGCAAAGCCCGGGGCACTTCCGGTCACGCTAACCGCAAGGCTGCTTGCAAGAGCGCTGCAATTCTCCTGATTCCAAGGCGCGTTTGCCCCGGACTCGAAACAATTTCCGCGCATTCCCGGAATTGTTTCCGCCCGCAGCCTGCCAATTGCGCGGTTTTGGGCATGTGCCAGAATTTTTCCATTATTTGCGCGCATTTTCCTAAATTTGTCTTAATTAGGGCAGGGTGCAGCAATGCACTGCTGCCAGGGGATAAGGCGGCCATTGAAATTGGCGCGGGCGCGTGGGGGCGCGCCCCGTTTTGAAACTGAAAATCAGGTGTGGCGAATCGCGGCCCAAGGCTGGCGGCGCGCCAGTAATAAGTGTGAACAGCCAGCTCCGGGGGGGCGGCTGTCCAGCCAATTCTGCGGCTGGATGAACGGGGGTATTGAAATGAAAGACATGGTTCCCGGTGGGGCGGGGCTGTCTTTTGTGCAGGGTGAACTGCAGGGAGGGCTGTCTGCGGAGGCCGTTCAAACCGTGCAGCCGTTGCGCATGCAGCCGGCCAACATGAATGCGGCTCTGAATGGGATCGTGCACGCCGGTCTGGCCCGGCGGGACAGCCGGGCGAAGCGGGGCGCAGGCGGCGGCACTTATGCCGCGGCGGGCAAGCGGTGGCTGGACCTGCTGCTGGTGCTCCTGAGCCTGCCGCTGACGCTGCCGCTGACGGCACTGTGCGCCGCGGCGCTCTGGCTGGAGGGCGGGCGGCCCTTTTACACCCAGGCGCGGCTGGGCCGCGGCGGCCAGGTGTTCCGCATTCTCAAGCTGCGGACCATGGTGCGTGATGCCGATGCTTTGCTGCAGCACTATCTGGACACGGATCCAGCCTTGCGCCGTGAGTGGGATGACACCCAGAAGCTCAAGAACGATCCGCGCGTCACCCGGGTCGGCCGCCTGCTGCGCATGGCCTCGCTGGACGAGCTGCCGCAGCTGTGGAATGTCCTCAATGGCGATATGAGTCTGGTCGGCCCGCGCCCGATGATGCCGGAACAGCTGCCGCTGTACGGCGATGCGGGCGCCTATTTCGCGCTGCGCCCGGGGATCACCGGCGTCTGGCAGGTCTCTGTCCGCAACGAGGGCAGCTTTGCCAGCCGCGTGCAGGCTGATTCCGACTACCGGCTCGGGCTGTCGCTGGGCCGGGATCTGCAGCTGATCTGGCGGACGGTCGGTGTGGTGCTGAAAGGGACGGGATATTAATCTCTGTCTGATCCGCTGCGGGCCCGTCATCCGGTGCCGGCGGCAGGTCAGCCAGCCATTGCAGGGAGCGTGGTTGTGAAGCATTTTGCGGTATCAGGGGCATTTGCCGCCAGCCCGGCGCAAAGCCCGCAGGAGGAAAAAGAGGACGGCATGACCGAGCAAGGCTTCAAGCGGTTCCGCCGCCGCCGGGCACCGGCGGCTGCCATGCCTTCTGCGGTTGGCGCCGCGGAGGTGCCGCAGCTGGCCGGGCCGGCGGCGGGCACGGCCGCGCAGCTGCCCGCACCCCTGCCGGAGCCCTGGGACCGGATCCGCCAGCTTCCTTTCGATGCCGCCGCACAGGCAAAGGCGCGCCTGCCGCTGGTCAGCCGTTTCCGCACCGCGCCTGCGGCCAAGTCCTTTGACCTCTTGCGCACCCGGCTTTTGCACACCCTGAAGGCCCGCGGCTGGAAACGGGTTGCGGTGACCGCCCCGGCGGCGGGCTGCGGAACCACCTTTACGGCGGTGAACCTTGCGTTGAGCCTGGCCCGGGTTCCGGGCAGCCGCACCATCCTGATGGACATGAACTTCCGCCGCCCCGGCGTGGCACAGGCGCTGGGGATGCAGGCGCCCTGGGATCTGGCGGATTTCCTGTCCGGGACCGTGCGGATGGAGGACCGGCTGCTGCGTCCGCTGCCCGCGCTGGCGGTCGGCCTCAACGGGACCGTGGATCAGGACGCGGCGGAGCTGCTGCATGGCTGCAGCTGCGCTGAGGCACTGGACGGCATGATGCTGCGTTCGGGGGCCGATACTGCTCTGTTCGACCTGCCGCCGGTGCTGGAGCATGACGACACCGCCGCCTTCCTGCCGCAGGTGGACGCGGTGCTGCTGATCTCGGACGGCACCAGCACCACCGCCGCGCAGCTGGCTGCCTGCGAGAAGATGCTGGCGGGCCAGACCCAATTGCTGGGGGTGGTGCTGAACCGGGCGGGCAGAACGGACCACCCGCTGAACTAGGCGTTGACGCCTTAGTTTTGCCCGGTTGCTGTGGTCAGTGGGACCGGGCAGTGACGGCCCGCGTGCGACCGCAATGCAGGACACAGGACACCGGCAACAGGCCGGAACAAGAGAACAGACAGATGGGGCCGATTTACTCGCTTGGCGATTTCCTGGACATGGTGCGGCGCAGGCTGTTCACCATTTCCGGCGTGTTTGTCCTTGGCTGCCTCGTTTCACTTTGGTTCGCCGCCAGCCAGCAGCATGAATACGAAACCGCCGAGGTGTTGCAGATCACCCAGCCGCAGATCGCCGGGGAGCTGGCAAAATCCACCGTCGAAGGCTCCTCTGCCCGGCGCATGCAGCTGATTGAACAGCGTCTGATGGCGCGCGGCACGGTTCTGGAGATTATTGAAAAGTTCGGTTTTTATGCGGATATGGGGGCGCTGACCCAACTGCAGAAAGTGGCGCTGCTGCGCGAGTCGGTGCGCATCACCGGTGTTGCAGCCGCCCGCGAAGGCTTTGCTGATGACGGCACCATCTCGGTGCTGACCATCACCGCCCGCATGCCCACCGCCGAACAGGCACAGCAGGCGGCCAGCGAATTCGGCCGCCGCACGATCGAGCTCAGCGTTGCCACCCGGATCGACCAGGCCCGCGAAACCCTCAGCTTCTTCGCCGAAAAGGAAGCCGCTCTGGCGGATCAGGTCAGCGCGCTGGAAGATGAAATCGCGGCCTACCGCAATGCCAATGACGTGACCCTGCCCGGTACCATCGAATTCCGCCGTGCCGAGATTGCGGCGATGAACGAGGGGCTTCTGGAGATCGCCCGTGAACGGATCGAAATCCGCCGTGCCGCCGATCAGGCGCAGGCCAGCGAACGTCCCGCAACCGCCCGCCGCATGCTGGCGGAGGCGGAGCAGAAGCTGGCAACGCTGGACGCGCAGGAAGCACTGCTGAGCGAACGCAAGGCCGGGCTTGAGGCCTCCTTGCAGACCACACCGGAGGTAGAGCGCCGGCTGGGCGCCTATGACCGCCGCATGGAGCAAGTGCAAGGCGAGCTGGCCCTGATGACAGCCCGCCGCAATGAGGCCGAGGTCGGCTTCCGGCTGGAAACCGGCCGCCAGTCCGAGCGGCTGATGGTGATCGAACCCGCGCCCCTGCCGGACTACCCGGTGACCGGCGCCCGCAAAACCAAGGCGCTGATGGGGGCGGCTGCCAGTCTGATTGCGGCGCTGCTGGCCGCCTTCCTGCAGGAACTGCGCCGCCCGGTGCTGCGCACCGCTGCGCAGATGGAGCGGGAGACCGGCCTGGTGCCGGTGGTTTCGATCCCGGTGATGGACACCCGCCCGCCGCGCCGCGGGCTGTTCAGGCGAAAGACGTAGGAACCAGACGTCTTCGCCCGGCCGATAGGCCGGGCAGCGCCCGACCCTCCCCGCGGGAGGGCGCTGTCCCACCCGCCCAGGGCCGGGCGTTGCCCTCACCGGTTTTTTCGAAGATTGCGGATGCTGGCTCTTGGTCAGGGTGCACTCAACGCCGCCGCCATTGCCGTGATCCCGTCCCAGTGCCAGTTCAGCGCCGCGCCGCCTGCCGCAACGGCCAGCAGCGCAAAACCCGCATCGTGCAGCGGATCCCAGACATGATGCCGGCGCGCCAGCCGCACCAGCACCGGGTAGGCGGCCAGCATCGCCAGCCCCAGTGCCGCAATGCCGCCCGCCAGCCCGAACCACACCACGCCGCCCAGGAACAGCGCCGTCTGCAGGCAGGCCCGTGCCGCCGAGAAGACAAAAAAGCCGCGGCTGTCGCCCGCCGCCAATGCCGCCTGGTCATAGGTCATGGTGATCACCGCCGGCGCCAGAGCCAGCGCAATCAGCACGATCATCGGCCCGGCCTGCACATAGCGCTCATCGTACAGCAGTTGCACCAGCCAAGGACCGGCCCAGGCCATCGCCAGCAGCATTCCCAGGATCGCCGCCGTCAGACCGCCGCGCAGCTGCCGCTGCCGCCGCAGGTTTTCCGGCGCTTCCCGCGCGGGCTTGTCCCGGTAGACCGGGATCATCAGCCGCTGGTTCACCGCATGGCCCAGCAGCATCGGAAAGCTCGCCAGGAAATAGCCGATATTGTAGATGCCCAGCACTTCAAGGGAGACGAATTTCCCCAGGATCGCCCGGTCCCCTTGCGAGGTCAGGAACCAGAAGGCGGTCGACAGGAAAATCCACTTGCCGAAATGAATGAGCTCGCTGGCGGCGGCTTTCTCCCAGCGGAACCGGTTGGCCGCGCCCGGCAGCCCGCAGTGGCAGAGCAGCAGCTTGGCCGCTGCCTGGATCACCCCGCCCAGAACCAGCGCAATCACCGATTGCGTCGCCAGCGCCAGCGTGATCATCGCCGCCAGCCCGATAACCTGCCCCCCCAGATCCAGCACCGTGACCCGGCCCGCCAGCAGGTGCCGGTGCGCGGTCTCGATCCGTGTCGGGTTGAAGCCGGCAATCGCCAGCCCGGCGCCGGCAACAGGCAGGTAGACCAGCAGCTCCGGCGCGCCATAAAACCGCGCCGCAGGCCAGGCCAGCAGCGCCGTCATGCCCCACAGGCCAAAGCCGCGGATCACCTGGATGGTCCAGGCGGTGTTGAGGAACTCCGGATCGTCCCCCCGCCTGTTCTGGGCAATCGACGGCCCGATGCCCACATCCGAGAACAGCGACAGCCCCACCGTCACCACGGTAACCAGCGCCATCAGGCCAAAGGCTTCGGGAAACAGGATGCGGGTCAGGATCAGGTTGGAAGCCAGCCGCAGGGCCTGGCTGCCGCCATAGCCGATCATCAGCCAGGAGGCCGAACGCAGCACCCGCGCCATCATCCCCTGGCCGGCAAATAATGAGGCAACCCGCTGCATGTCCTTGCTGGTCTCCAATCGTCCGGTACCGCAGGCTAGGGAGGCGGGGAAGGGGCGTCAATCATGCGGCTGCCTGCGGCGCGGACTGTGCCTCGGCGGCCTGGATTTCCTGCACAATCATGGCGCCTGTGCTGCATTCCCCACGTTTGCGCAACAAGCGGCAGGGGGTGCTGGGCAAGCCGTCAAACCGCCGCTAACCTGCCGCGGACACTTGTCTTTTGCATGGAATGCTCAGCGTTGAAGATCGCCTATGTCCTGAACACCTATCCGCAGCCCTCGCACAGCTTCATCCGCCGCGAGCTGCAGGCGCTGGAGCGCCAGGGCGTGGAGATCACCCGCCTGGCGATGCGCCGGTCCGGGGCGGTCCTGACGGATCCGGGCGACCAGGCCGAGGCGGCCCGCACGGAATATGTGCTGCAGGCCGGGGCCGGGCGGCTGCTGGCGGCGCTGATGCGGGAAGCGGTGGCGCCGGTCCGCTTCGGGCGGGCGCTGAAGCTGGCGCTGAAACTGGCGCGGGCCTCGGACAAGGGTATCTTGCGGCACCTGGTCTATCTGGCCGAGGCCGCCCATGTGAAACAGCGCTGCGCGGCAGAAGGGGTGCAGCACATGCACGCGCATTTCGGCACCAACTCCGCCGCGGTGGCAATGCTGGCGCATGTTCTGGGGGCCCCGGGCTACAGTTTCACCGTGCACGGGCCGGAGGAATTCGACGCACCGCATGCCTTGTCGCTGGGGGAGAAGATCAACCGGGCCAGGTTTGCGGTGGCGGTCAGCAGCTTCGGCAGAAGCCAGCTCAGCCGCTGGGCCGCGTTTGGCAAGTGGGACAGCCTGAAAGTGGTGCATTGCGGCATCGAGCCAGACCGCTTTGCCAATCCCGCGCCGCTGCCGGAAGGGCCTTTGCGGCTGGCGGCGATCGGGCGCTTTGTCGAGCAGAAGGGCCAGATGGTTCTGGTGCGCGCCATGACGCGGCTGGTGCAGGAGATGCCGGATCTGCATCTGGCCTTGATCGGCGACGGGGAGATGCGTGCTGATCTGGAGGCGGAGATTGCCAGGCGCGGGCTGCAGAAGCATATCACATTGACCGGCTGGCTGCCGGAAGACGGCGTGCGGGCGGAACTGGCCCGCTCTCATGCGCTGGTGATGCCCTCCTTCGCCGAAGGCCTGCCGATGGTGGTGATGGAGGCAATGGCCGCCGCGCGTCCGGTGATTGCGACCTTTGTTGCGGGCACACCGGAACTAGTGATGCCGGGACGGACCGGATGGCTGGTGCCTGCCGGGGATGAAACGGCACTGGCAGAGGCGGTGGCGGCGCTTGCGCAAACACCGCCGGATGCTGTCGGGACCATGGGCCGGACCGGCCGCGCCCGGGTTCTGCAGCGGCACGGCAGTGACGTTGAAGCGGCCAAGCTTGCACAGCATTTCCGCCAGGCCATCGACCAATAGCAACCGGCGTACTCCCGCCCGTCACCGGCGCATCTGCAGATGCTCCGCTCCCGTTGGGCGTGGCCCGGCGCCTTTGCGCCGGGCCACGCCCAAGGCCGCCAAGGGTGGGCTGGCGCAGCCAGGGCATCCTGCGGGCGCGGGAGCGCCACGTTTTGCGGGAAGCTGTCAGCGGCCGCGGGTCCAGCGGGACCGGGAGGCAAAGAGCGGGGATTTGACCGCCAGGGCAACCAGGGCATAGGCAAGAAACCCGGCTGGATCCGCCAGCAGCAGGCTCAGAACCGTCCGTTTGGCCGGCGGCAGCTTGTCGTCATTTCTCAGCAGCTGAGGGAACTTGGCGGCGACTTCCGCCACCCCGGCATTCTGCCGCCGCCGCACCCGCACCAGGTTGCGGGCTCCTTCCACCATCGGCCAGCTGTATTCCGCTGCCACTTGCACCCGCTCCTCCGGAGTGAAATTCAGCCGGGCAAAGGTGTCATCAGCGATAATATCCGGCCAGCTTCCCCAGCGCTGCCGCCCGGCGCGGTTCATGGCGAAGACGCCGAACCCGGGCACGCCGCGGGTGAAGAACGGCAGCCGCATCCAGAGCCTGGCATAGGCGCGGGTCACCGCGCTGCGGGCGGGCGCCACCTGCGGGCGGCCGCTGGCATAGCGCGGCGCCTTCCCCGCCAGGGCCTCGGCCAGCTGCGGGATCAGCGCGGGCGAGACCCGCACATCGGCGTCCAGATAGATCAGGATCTCTCCCCGGGCGGCGGCATCGCCTGCAGTCAGCGCCCGCAGTTTGCCGCCCTCCGGTTGCTCCAGCACCCGCAGCGGCCAGCCGGGCGGCGGCTCGGATGCCCGGGCCAGCGAAGCTGTCCCGTCCGAACAGCCGTTGGCCAGCACCAGAACCTCAGCAGTCACGCCTGCGGGCAGCGGCGCCGACGCGAAGACCGCCCGGAGACACTCCGCAATGTACCTGGCCTCGTTGTGGGCCGGGATCAGTACCGAGACGCGCGGGGTCATTTCACCGCCTCCAGCGCGTCCCAGCGCGGGTTGCCGTCGCTTAAGGTCCGCAGGGCGCCCCAGCTGCCCCATTTCCCGGGCACGCCAACATCCGCATAAGCCGTGAACAGAGACCCGCCCAGGGCGGCCCAGCCCGCCAGCAGCTCGCGGTAGAGCGCGCCCATCTCGGGCGTATAGTTGAAATGGGTGAAGAAGCCGGTGAGCGCGCCGTCCTCCACCATCGGCCCGATCCCGACCACATGGCTGCCGCCCTCATACATGATCAGTTCCAGCCCGTGCTGTCGCGCGACGCTTGCATGATAGGGCAGCACCCGGCCCAGCAGATCCGCCAGCGTGTCGGCGCTGTCGCCCGAAATCAGCCCGTCGCGCAGCTCGGCGCCTGCCTGGGCGCTTGCGGCATCATACTGGTGCCTTTCGAGGAATTCCGCCGCCGCGGCGCCGCTCAGCCCGCGTTCGGCTGCAACTGCCCGGGCCTGATCCCGGCTGTCGGCAATCCAGGAACGGACCTGTCCGGTGCGGTCCTTCAGCCCCAGAATGCCGCCGAAGTAACCCGTTACCGCATAAGCGTCGAAATAGGCCGCGGGCACCTGGCGGTCCGGCTGCTCCGCCTTCCACAGCGGCGCCGCCAGCACCTGCTCCTCCAGCCCCAGCCAGCCGGTCTGCGAGGAGACCACCCGCACCAGCCGTCCGCTGTCCTCGCCAAAGACACCGGTCCAGATCTGCGCGATCTCCGCGGCGCGGCCGCCGTAGAACTGCATCCACAGGCCCTCGCCGCCCCAGTGCGCCTGCGCCTGGGCGTCGGCCCAGGCAGCCTGCTGGAACTGCCAGTTCCAGACCTCGTTGGAATATTCCACATAGGCGCGCAGATCCTCGTCCAGTCCGCGCTCCGCCAGCCGGGCGAACTGGCGGACAAAGCTGTCATCCGCCATATGCGGCATGCTGAACCAGGGATCGGCGCCCAGCGTGTTGGCCAGTGCCAGCATCACTTCGGCCGGCACGCCCTTCAGCGCCCAGGTGTAGTCCTGGGGCAGGGGGCGGTCCTCCCACCCGGTTTGGGTTGAGTCATTGGTGGCCATCCAGTCCATGAACCGCAGCGCGGCAAACCCGTCCAGCCGCTGCAGCCACAGCGGGTTGAACAGGGCGCCGTTTTCAAACGCCGCCAGATGCTCTTCCTTCACCACGGTGATGTTGCGGACGTAGTTTCCATCCCGGCCCATGCGCTGGATGCGGATCTCCACCGGACCGGGGCCGGGAGTGTAATCAAACCGCACCTCGCCCTTGCCATAGCGGACGTTGCTGGCGCGGCCCGAGACTTCGACAATGCCCTGGCCCTCAAACCGCAGCACATAGCGGCCGCTGAGGGAAACAGCCTCCTCCGGCAGGTCGGTCAGGATCACCGTGCCGATCGAGCCCAGCTCCGGCGGGATTGCGGTGGGCCAGCCGTCCGGGTCCAGATAGCCCGCCGCCAGCAGATCGCCATGATCCGCGCCGCCCCAGCGTTTGGGAAGGTGGCCGATCCAGGGCCGCGCGGATTTGAAATGGTCGAGGAACGGCGCCTGGCTGCTCCAATCCGCAATAGCCGCCAGATTGATGGCAATGGGCTGGCGGGCGGGTTTCTCCGCCGGAACCGGCGGGTCATCCAGCAACGCGGCGTTGAGCACGGGCAAGGCCGGTTCCTGCGGCAGTGCCGCCGGGTCCTCCGGCAGCGCCGCCGAGCGCACGGCGGAACCCTGTGCCGCCGCCCAGGCGATGTCCTGCAGCCGCGCGGCCAGTTCGGGCGAAGGCGCGGGATAGGGCGAGCCCCAGCGGCCGCTCAGCCGGTGCGGCAGACCCGCAGGGTCCTCCCCGGTCAGCACCGCATATTGCAGCAGCGCCAGAAAGTAGAAGCCGGTGGCGTTGGGGTGAATGTCGTCGGCAAACACATCGGCGATACTGCCAAGGCCCGGCATCGTGCCTGCCTGGATCGCATCGTCCAGCCGTGCCATCGCCTGGCCGGCGGGCAGCAGTTTCACGGTGCCGCCGGTTGCGGCATTGACCGCCTCCACCACCGCCTGCCAGCGCGGCAGATCCTGCTCCAGCCGCTGCCGCCAGGGCACATCCGCGCCGTCGTCAAAGGGCACTGCGGCGCCGGTGCCGCTGTTCAGGCTGTGCCAGGTTTCCTGCAGGTAGAAGTCCACATCCGGGTTTGCCGCCCGGGCCAGCTCATAAAACCGGGTGACGGCGTCTTCGGTGCCGCTCCATTTCAGGTGGTTGGCCAGCGGAATGGCCTCGGTCACGATCACCGCATCGGCCGGGCGGCGAAGCCTTTCACGTGAATCGGCACCCTCGGCGGTGCTGCTGTGCTGCCAGTTGTAGCTGAGCGGCGCGCCATTGATGATCTGCGCTTCGACGGTGGCTTCTGCGCGGGTATCCAGCAACTGCTCCAGCATCTGCGGATTGTCCGGCCCGAACAGCGAATGGCCGATCATCACAACCGAGGTGATCAGCGTCTCCAAATTCATCCCGTTTCTCCAGCCGCAGGCAATCCGGTGCGGGGCAGGGCGCGCACCACGTGCCAGACGATCCGCTGCACCGCGGCTGCGGCTTCGGCGCTGAACGCCTCTGCCGGGCTGCCATCGGTGCGGGTCAGTTGGTGCGGCAAGCCCAGAGGCGGGCGCTGGTAGAGCACCGCGTAATGGGTCAGCGCCACCACATATGCCCCCAGATCGTTGAAATGGATCGGATCCTGACTGCCGTCCGGCGCCCGCCCGAACAGATGCGCGGGCTTGGTGACGCCTTCGATTTCACCGCGCGCTCCCGCCCGCGCCACCGCCGCCATCGCCTGGCCGCCGGGAATCAGATAGACCGGGCTGTCCGGGTCACGGCGGCTGTGCGGCGCCAGCACCTTGCCCACCCAGAGATCCTCCAGGTCCGCGTCGACCCGGTTCAGCCAGCCATCCGGGTCATCGATCCAATGCCAGGTTTCGTAGAGATAGATCCGTGCCGCCGTGGAGGCCGAACGGGCCAGGCCTGCCCATTTCCCAAGGTATTCAGCCGAGCCGAAATAGCGGACGGCGTCGCGCAGTTCGACCATTTCCGTCAGCACCACGGCATCATACTCGCCGGAGCCGACGGCTTCTTTCGCATCGCGGAAGGCGGGCGGCTGGTTGGCAATGCCGAAGTCGAGGATCTCTTCCTCCGGCTCCCAGTGCGCCCGCAATGGCGTGCCCGAGCCAAGCTGGCTGTTGTAGCCGTGCCCTGCCGGCGCCAGCTGCGCCAGCATATGCGGCATGTCCGGGCCGACCAGCGAATGGCCGAGATGAAACACTTTCAGCGGGCCTTCGGGCCGGGTCAGGGGAGGCGGCACCGGCACAGAACGGCCGCGGGTTGCAAACACCATCAGCCCCAGCGTTGCGGCTGCCGCGCCCAGGGCCAGAAACCCGCGGCGCCCCATCATCCGCGCCCCCGGATTTCCGCCGTGGTGATGATCAGCCCGGCGCCAACCGCAAACCGCCCGCCAACCGCCTCGCCGCGCGCAAACGGCGGCCGGTCGGCAGTGAAAAAGGCCTGGTAGGCGCCTGCCGCCAGGTCGAATTCCAGCTCCATCCCGTCGAAGCCGTAAAACGCCCGGCTCAGCGTGTACTGGGCTTTGTAGGCGGCTTCCTTGGCGGAAAAGACCACTTTGGCCATCTGCCCGGGATTGTCCTGCCGCCGCAGCCAGGCCTGTTCGCGCTCCGAACAGATCGCGGGCAGCAGCTCGTCCTTCAGGGGCGTGTCTTCCTCCAGGTCGATCCCCAGGCCCTGCACCTCGCCAGCCCGGGCCAGCACCGCCATGGCGCAGCTTTTGGTGTGGGTGATGGAGCCGACCAGCCCCTCCGGCCAGACCGGTGCGCGGTCGCTGCCGACCTGCACCGGGGCAGGGGGCAGCCCCAGCTGCCGCATTGCCTGATGCACCGCGGCCCTGCCTGCGGCAAATTCGTTGCGCCGCTTCTCAACCGCATTGGGCGACAACCCTGCGGCCTCGGCCGCCAAGGGGGCCGGCGGGCTGCCCAGCGGGTCCGCCCCGGCCAAGGCCGCATCGGCGGCAAAAAGCGGCCGGACCAGGGCCAGCCGCTCGGCAAGTTTGCTGTTATCTTCGGTCATCCGGCCTTTGCCCTGCGGTTTGCCCGCATGGCCCGGCGCTTCGACATGGTGTCGGCGCGGTCCGGCCCTGCGGTGTCCTGAGGCTGTTGTTCCGCATTTGCCGGGGTGCCTGCAAGCCCCTCGATATGCGCCGCCAGCCCGGCCAGCGTCGGGAAGCGGAAGATATCGGTGATCGACAGCTTCGCGGTGTTCAGTTCCTGCCGCAGCTCCCGGTGCGCCTGCACCGCCAGCAGCGAATGGCCGCCAAGGGCAAAGAAGTTGTCCTGCGCCCCGATGCCGCTGACGCCCAGGATGCGGCTCCAGACCGTGGCGATCCGCGCCTGCGCGCCGTCCGCAAGCGGGGCAGCCGAGGCAGCCTCGGTGCGGGCGGGCTGCGGATCAGGCAGCGCCTTGCGGTCGATTTTCTTGTTCGGCGTCAGCGGGAAAGCCTCCAGCGTGACGATGTGGGCGGGCACCATCACTTCCGCCAGTTTGCCGGCCAGCGCCTGTTTCAGCGCGTCTTCGGACACCGGCGCGGAGGCGGTGATATAGCCGGCCAGCTGTTCCGCCCCGCTGTCGCCGCGCGGCACCGCCACTGCGCCGGTCACACCGGGGTAGGCGGCCATGGCGGCTTCGATCTCCCCCAGCTCGATCCGCTGGCCGCGGATCTTCACCTGGTGGTCGGTGCGGCCCAGGAAGGCAAGCGTGCCTGCCGCTGTCCAGCGCACCAGATCGCCGGTGCGGTAAAGGCGGCCCTCAGCGAACGGTGCGTTTACAAACCGTTCAGAAGTCAGCTCTTCCCGCTGCCAATACCCTGTCGTGACGCCCGCTCCGCCGATGTGCAACTCGCCGGGAGTCCCCGCGGGGACAGGCGCTTGTTTTTCGTCCAGCACGTAAACTTGCGTGTTGGCAACCGGCGAGCCGATCCCGGCTGTCCCCGCGGGGACAGAGGTGATTTTCTCCACCGTTGACCAGATCGTGGTCTCGGTCGGACCGTACATGTTGTGCAGCTCCGCCCCTGTCGCGCCCTGCAAGGCCTGCACCAGATCCCCGGGCAGTGCCTCGCCCCCCACCAGCAGATGCTGCAGCCGGCCCAGACAGGCGCTGGCGTTTTCATCGGCCGCAATCATCCGCGCCATCGATGGCGTGCATTGCATGTGGGTCACCCCATGCCGCACGATCTGCGCCGCCAGCGAGAAGTCATCCGCCGCCAGCTCCTGCGGCGCGTTCGACAGGCGCAGCACTTCGGCCAGCGGCTTCAGCCCTTCAAGCACCACGTCAGGCGCGATGCCATAGTCGATCAGACAGGCAATCTCATCCACCCCGATGCGCTTCAGCTGCTCCACCCGCTGGCAGGCGTCCGGAATGGTGCCGAACAGGCCGGACTCCTCGAAATAGCGTTCAAAGGCGAAGTCGAGGATCGCTTCCAGCTCTTCCTCCGACAACATCCCGAGGTCCATCTCAAACGGGTTTTTGACACCTTCGGGTTTCTTGAAGGCGGGGAAGGCCCAGGCGTATTGCTTGATCAGCCCGGCGGCGGAGCGCAGGTAGTCCTTCATCGGCTCGCGCGCGACCTTGCGGGCCTCCTCGCGGGTCTTTGCCAGATAGCTGTGCAGCATCAGGGTGACCTTGAACGCCGCCGGGTCATGGCCCGCTGCGCGCAGGGCATCATGGTAGATGCGGATCTTGCCCGCCACCTCGTCAATGCTCTGGCCCAGAAGATGGGTCAGCACGTTTGCCCCAATCGCCCCGGCCTCGCGCCAGGTTTCCGGGTTGCCCGCCGTGGTGACCCAGACCGGCAGCTCCTTGGAGACCGGGCGGGGCTGCGTAAGAACACTATGCTCGCCGCCATCCTTGCGCGGGAAGGCGACTGCCTCGCCGCGCCAGAGCTTGCGCACGGTTTCGATGGTTTCGAACAGCGCGGGTTTGTTGGCGGGCGGGGTGTTTTCAGGCCGCAGGATGAAATCGTCCGGCTGCCAGCCGGAGGCAAAACCGATGCCTGCGCGCCCGGCGGTCAGGTTGTCGATCACCGCCCATTCCTCGGCAATCCGCGCCGGGTGGTGCAAGGGCGCCACGCAGGACCCCGAGCGCACCCCGATATTCTGCGTCACCGCCGCCACTGCGGCCCCGGTCACCGACGGGTTCGGATAGGGGCCGCCGAACGCGTGGAAGTGCCGTTCCGGCGTCCAGACCGCATTGAAGCCGTGGCTGTCGGCAAACTTGGCGCCCTCCAGCAGCAGATGGTATTTCTGCGGCCCCGGTCCGTCGTCATTGCCCCAGTAGAACAGGTTGAAGTCCATCTTGCGGCCGCTGAGCGCCACCGGTCCCTTGGACAGTTCCAGCCGGCTTTCGTCGCTCGACAAGACCAGCTTGAAACCGCGCGTGAGCGTCCAGAACAGCTCCAGCACCGAGATGTCAAAGCTGAGGCTGGTGACTGCCAGCCAGGCATCGCCGGGCTGATGCGGGATGCGCTGGTCCATGCCGGTGAAGAAGTTCGACACATTGGCATGGGTGACCATCACCCCCTTGGGCAGGCCGGTGGAGCCGGAGGTGTAGATCAGATAGGCCAGGTCCCGGCCTGTGGCTCCGCCGTCGATGGCGTCTGTGTCTGCGGCGGAAACACTCTCAATCTCAAGCACTTGCGCATCCGATGCCGGCAGGCTGCCGGCCAGCGCGCCTTGCGTCACGATCACCTGCGCCTGGCTGTCGCGAATGTAATGCGCGATCCGGTCCGCCGGATAGGCGGGGTCCAGCGGCACATAGGCGCCGCCGGCCTTCATCACCGCCAGGGCAGCAAAGACCAGCTCCGGCGCGCGGCGGATATGGATGCCCGCATGCACGCCCGGTTTCACGCCCATTTCACGCAGGCGCCTGGCAACCGCATTGGCGCGGGCGTTGACCTCGGCGTAGGTAAAGCTCTGGTTCTCGAACACCAGTGCCGTGGCGTCCGGGGTCCTGGCGGCCTGCGCCTCAAAGGCGGCGTGGATGGTCAGGTCCGCGGGGAAGTCCGCGGCGGTCTGGTTCCAATCCTCCAGCAGCATCCTGCGTTCCGCTTCGGGCAGGATCGGCAGGGCAGAGACCGGCAGACTGCCGTCACCGTCAATGGCGCCCAGCACCTGCTCCAGCCGCGCGGCGAGCAGCCCTGCGGCCCTGGCATCCAACCGGGCATTGTCCGTGTGCAGCGCCATTGTGCCGGCGGTGAAGGTGACGGTGGCGGCGCAGCCTGCCACCGGCGCATCCTTGCCGAGTGCAAGGCCCACTGCGGGCTGGGGCTGCGCGGAAATCTCCGGCGCCCGGGCCGTCAGATCCTCGGCAAACCCGCCGTATCTGCGTGCATTTTCAATGCCCTGGGCGGTGCGCGCCAGGAGGTCTTCCGCAGTCTCCTGGCGCCGGGCCTGGAGCGGCACCCAAGGGGAGACAAACCCTGGCAGCGCGTTCATGCCGCCAGCGGAGAGCGCCACATCGGCAGCGTCCTGGCCGCTGCCGAGCAGCGCCCAGGCCAGCACCCCGGCAGCGGCCTGTGCCTCGCCAAGACCCTCCGGCAGGGTAATTTCCCGGCGGGCGGACCCGGTGCCGCCCGTGTCAGCGGCCAGCGGCAGCTGCACCGGCTGCATCGCGGCCAGCGCCTTGCGCCAATGGCTCTCGCCGCCTTGGGTGGCAGCCATCCGCGCAGTGAGCGTCCGGGCGTCCTCGGCAGGCAGCACAGGCAGCATGTCCCCGGCTTTGAACAGGGCCGCGGCGTCCAGCTGTTTTCCGGCAGGCGTGGTCAGCCGCGCAAGCGTCAGCGCACCGTCCGCGGCGGCAATTGTCACGCTGTCTTTGCGGACGCCAAGCACCGTTCCAGGGGCGCCGGAGCCTTCGGCCAAGCCGGCGGCGCCGGTCAGAACCACGCGCTCTCCAATCCGCAGTTTGGCAGCGCACATCGGGTTCCAGTACCCACCGGTATCCAAGGCGCGGACCAGACGGGCCAGCTCGGCGGCAGGGCGGGAGAAATCCAGCACTCCGCCAGCGGCGGGGCGGTCGGATTTGGCAAACACGCGGCGCTGGCTCAGGTCCTGCGGCAGGCGGTTCAGGGTGCCGGTTTCCAGCTGCGCCATCACCTCGCCAAAGCTGTCCATCGCCGCGGCGTAGCATTTGGAATTGAGGCTGAAGGCGGTCTCATCCCCTGCCACATCGAACATCCGCTGGGCCAGGATATCGCCCTCGTCAACGCCGCCTTCGATCAGGTGCCAGGTGATGCCGTGCTGCGCCTCGCCGTGGATCAGCGCCCAGTTCGGTGTGTTGAGGCCCGCATAGGCGGGCAGCGGGCCGTCGTGGAAGTTCACCGCGCCCTTGGCGGCGCGCGCCAGCACCTGATCCGGGA
Organism: Leisingera thetidis; assembly: GCF_025857195.1. Classification (NCBI taxonomy): domain Bacteria; kingdom Pseudomonadati; phylum Pseudomonadota; class Alphaproteobacteria; order Rhodobacterales; family Roseobacteraceae; genus Leisingera; species Leisingera thetidis. The sequence continues at coordinate 828,197 of NZ_CP109787.1, forward strand.
TCACCGTCAGGTTGGCGATGGACAGAAGCCAGTCGAACCCGTCCGGCAGATCGCGCTGGTGGTCCAGCAGAAGCAGGCCCTTGTCCGCGGCCCAGGTGCGGATATCGGTGTCTTGCGAGACCACCGCCCGGATCTGGTGGCCGCGTGCCAGCAAAGCCTCGGCGCAGCCGATCAGGAGGGATTCACTGCCAATCAGGGCACAGGAAAAAGGGATCATTTCTGCTCCTTCGCTTGCGGAGAGAGGGGGCGCGTTTCCAGGGACGGTTTGCGGCGGGGCGCGGCTGCGGCGCGCAGGCCGTGCAGGATCAGGTCGCGCAGAAAATGCGGCGGATCAGCCTGCGGCTTGTCAGAAATCAGGCGGCGCAGCCCGTAGATCAGGCTGCCTGCGATGCGCGCCAGCGTGGCGGCCGCGGCATAGGCGCGGCCGTGGTGTTTCACGAAGTAATGCAGCCGCGAGTCGAACCAGTACCGGGGCGTGCGGTCCCAGGTCTTCATGCCGGTCGAAGCGGACCCCACATGCGCCACCTCGCTGGACGGCACGTAATGGGTGCGCCAGCCGGCGCGGGCAGCGCGGCGGCAGAGGTCGGTTTCCTCGAAGTAGAGAAAGAAGGACTCGTCAAAGCCGCCCACCGCTTCGATCACCTCGCGGCGGATCATCAGGCTGGCACCGGCAGTCCAGTCGACCTGCTGCTCGTTCTGCGGCATGTCCATGGCGACCACCCAGTGCTTCAGCAGCCGGGTGAAGATGCCGGTGCGCACGCTGGCCTCGAACTCCGCCGCGATGGAGGGGAAGCGGAAGGCGGTGCGGTGCGGCTCCCCGTCCATTCCACGCACGTAGGAACCGGCCAGGCCGGCGCCGGGGCGTTCCTGCAGAAAATCGCGCAAGGAGCGGATGGTCCTGCCCTGCACAAAGGCGTCGGAGTTCAGGAGATAGTAGAAATCCGGCGCGCTGCCGTCCGGCAGCCCGGCCTTGATGCCGATGTTCATGCCGGCACCAAAGCCGCCGTTGACAGGGGAGGCCAGCAGCTGCAGCCGGCCGCTGTCCAGCCAGCCGCGGGCTTCCGCTTGTGCGCGGATGCGGTCAAAGGAGCCGTCGCCCGATCCGTTGTCGATGATCAGCAGCCCGCCCGGCAGCTCCTCCATTTCGCGCAGGGCCGCCTCGGCGGTCTGCAGAGTCATCTCCGGCGTGCGGAAGTTGAGAAGGATGGCGAGGATGCGCTGGTCTTTCATGGGGTCACTCTGCGGCTTCGGCGTAGCGGTGCGGTGCGGCAGTGGCGTCGGCGGCGTCGAGAACCGATTTCAGCTGCTGGGCCAGCACCGCCACATTGGGCACCAGCACCATGCTGTTGTGATCGCCCGGCACCTCTAACACGCGTGTGTCAGGCGCCCATTTGCACCAGTCGTTGTCGGCATGGACATACTCCCGGGCGGTGCTGACCCACTGCCCGCCCGAGACCCGCCAGCGCTGGTCGAGCGGCGGCCGGAACAGTACAACGGAACCGTCCCAGGGCCGGATTTCATAGGCACCGATCGCTGTGCGGAAAGCGGCCTCCATCTTCATATTGTCAAATTCGGCCTTGCCCGGTGCGGGTGGCGGTGCCTTGCGCCGCGCGACCTCCCAGGCGATGCGGGTTCTGGCCCATTCCCCCAGGAAGGCGGGACCGCGTTCCTGGAACTGGCGCATCTTGATCAGCGCCTTGTCTTTCCGGCTTAGCTCCGGGCGCAGGGGCAGCGGCGTGTCGAGCATGGCGACCACCGCGGTGTCCGCGCCGGTGTCTTTCAGTTGCTGCGCCATCTCATAGGCGGTGATGCCGCCGCCGGAATAGCCGCCCAGCAAGTAGGGGCCCTGTGGCTGCACCTGGCGCACCTCCCGGAGGTAGTCACGCGCAGCGTCCACCAGCGAAATGTGCGGGGCTTCGCCGCCGACCAGCCCCTTGGCCTGCAGGCCGAAAACCGGGCGGTCCTCGCCAAGGAGCAGCGCCAGGTGGCGCAGGTTCAGCACATTCCCGAACATGCCGGCGACCAGGAAGAACGGCCGCCGCCCGGTGCCGTCGCCCGGATGCAGCTGCACCAGGTGGCGGTAGTGCGGTGTCTCCTGCAGCGCTGCGGGCGCGCCGCCCGGCTCCGCGGCGGTCCCGCCGCCGGTGCGCTCGATGATCCGCTCCGCCAGTGCCGCGACGCTGGGTGCCTCGAACAGCACCGACATCGGGAATTCCACTCCAAAGCTGCGTTTCACCTGGGCAAACAGCCGTACGGCAATCAGCGAGTGGCCGCCAAGGTCAAAGAAACTGTCCTCGATGCCCACCTGTGACACCCCCAGGAGGGAGGCAAAAAGCTGGGCCAGATCCTCTTCCACCGGGTTGCGGGGGGCGATGTAATCGGTGTCAAGCTGCGGGCGCTCAAAGGTCTGGACCTCACCCGCGGCGGGGGCGGCGGATTGCGCGGCCTGGGCAATCAGCGCAGGAAGGTCGAGCGAGGAGACCACCACCTGCGGCAAGCCGGCGGCCAGCGCCCGGGCCAAGGCCTCGCCGCCTTCACTGGCCCTGATGCCATTGGAGATGTTCAGCTGCAGGCGGCGTTCCTCGGGCGACAAGGGCTGTGCAGCGCGGGCGGGCTGCAATCCCGGCTGCGCGGCGCTGGCGCCGGGCTCTGCGGCACGGGCAGAGACGTCAAAGCCGGCGGCCAGGCGCTGCATCCTGAAGCCTTCGATTTCGGCCAGCACGGTGCCTTCGTGATCAGTCAGGGTCACGTCGAAGGCTGCGGATCTGCCGTCCGGCGTCCCGGCCAGCCGCACGTGGCTGCAGATCTTCGGGGGCAGCGGCGCAAATACCAGGATGGAGCTGTAGGACACCGGCACCCAGAGGGCATCCGCCTGATACCCGGGGATCAGGTTCACCGCCCAGCCGGTGGCCAGGTCCATCAGTCCGGGATGCAGCAGGGTGCCGTCCCGCGCCGCAGCGCCGGGCAGCGAAAGACAAGCCAGCCCTTCGCCATCCCCCAGTGCCGCGCGCTCCAGCACATGCCAGCGCGGGCCGAAGCGCAGGTGCGCCTCCTGCGGGGATCGCAGGCGCCCGCCGATTGGCGCCTGCTCCTCCGGGCATCGGGTGAAAATCTTCTGGAGGTTGAGTGCGGCGGGGCGTTCTGCCGCCGCCGCTGAGGCCAGCATTGCCTGACAATTCAGAGAGTAACCATTTGTACACGCCGCGTAAACAAACAGTTCATAACCATTTTCGTTAGCTTCTAGATTAACCTGAACGGTCTTGGGGCTGCCCTCTTGCACAATCATAGGGCGCAAAAAATAAAGGTCGCGGATTTCGAACGGCGCGTCAATGCCGGCCGCGGCCAATGCTTCGGCGGCCATTTCTATGTAGCCTGTGCCGGGCACCAGGGCCGTGCCGTCTGCAGTGCGGTGCTCGTCCAGCAGCCAATCGGCGGTGCTGAAGCGGGGGGTGAAGACGGGGTTGCCGCCGGCGTCAAAGGCGCGTTGCTGCAGCAGCGGCTGCGGGCAGGGCTCCGGCGCGCTGGCGTCCGCGGCGCTGGTGCGGGCGCTCATGGCGTCGGCGGCCATCCCGGTGTCCGCCCAGACGCCCCAGTCCACTGAGATGACGCGGGTCTGCCCGCCTGCACGGTGCCTGGCCCAGGCGTTGAGGTATTCATTGGCGGCAATGTAATCCACCTGGCCTGCGGGCCGGGCCGCCGTGGAGGAGGAGGAAAACAGCACCATCAGTTCCAGGCTGCCGTCCGGGAACACCGCGTCGAGCGCCCGTAGCCCGCTGACCTTGGGGGCCAGGACCCGGGCGATCTGGGCCTCGTCCTTGGCCAGCAGCGGGCCATCGCTGATGACGCCTGCACCGTGCAGGACGCCGGTGAGCGGGCCGTTTTGCGTCTCGGCCTGTTCCCTGGCGCTGCGCAGTTCGCCGGCGTGGCAGACATCGGCGGCCAGCGGCAGCACGGCACCGCTGCCGGCTTCCTCCAAAGCCATTACCGCGCGGATGCGCCGGGCGGTCCGGCTGGCCGGGCTTTGGCTGCGCAGGCAACGCGCCCAGTCGGTGCGCGGCGGCAGCCCTTCGCGCGAGATCAGCGAGATCTTGGCGCCGTATTCGCGCATCAGGTAACCCGCGATGGTCAGGCCGATGCCGCCGTATCCGCCGGTGATCAGGTAGTGGCCGCCCTGCTTGAACACCGGCGTTTCCGGCGCGGGCAGGGGCTGCGGGCGCCAGCCGAGCTCAAAGCGTTTTTCCCCGCGCCAGGCGGCAGTGGCATTGGCCGGTTCCGCCATGAGTTCTTCCAGCAGGCGGGGGGTGATGTCTGTTTGCGCCGGTTTTCGCCGGGCAAACAGGCCCTGCGGCTGTTGCGGCAGTTCGATGTCCACGGTGGCGCAGCTGAGGCCGGGCAGCTCCCGCGGGATCACCCCGGCGGGGCCTGCGATCATCGCCTTTTCCGGGTAGGGCAGCGCTTCGTCCCGCACCTGCGCGGCACCGGTGGTGAAGACAGTAATGTGCACCGGGCCGGGCAGACCGGCATTGCCCAGCTCCTGCGCCAAGGCAGTCAGGGAGTGAAAGCCCGTCTCCAGATTGCGGTCGAAGAAGGAGGAACCGGGGCGGAAGCTCTCGCCCTCTGTCACCAGCCAGAAATGGGCGATCCGGTCCGGCAGCAGCCCAGCCGCCGCCAGATCCGCCAGCAGCGCGCCATAGGCGGCGCGGCCCTGCTCCGGCGGCAGCATGTAGGAGCCTGGCGCCAGCTGCGCATAGGTGTCGCCTGCCCGCACCCGGGCAACGGTATGGCCTGCGGCCTCCAGCCGGTCTGCCGCGCGGGCGGCGTGGCCGGTCTCGTCCTCGAAGATCAGCCAGTTATGGAGTTCCTGGTCCAGATCCTGTTCCACGTCGAGGCTGCAATCGGCCAGCCGCGGGCGCCAGGCGGGGCGGTAGCCCCAGTCCGTCAGGTCTTCGTGCCGGGCCGGGGCGTCAGCCTCTTCCCGGACCGCGGGCTGGCCCGGTTCGATGAAATAGCGGCTGCGCTGGAAGGCGTAGCCGGGCAGCGGCAGCCGGTTGCGGCGCGCCCCGCCCCAGATCTGCGGCCAGTCGGCCTCGACCCCGCAGGCCCAGAGCCGGCCGATGACGCCGAAGAAATAGCTGTCGTCCATCACCTGCTGGTCCGGATGGCGCAGGGAGCTGAGCACCTGGCCCGGCTGCACGGCAGGCGACATCTGCGCCAGCGCGCTCAATGCCTTGCCGGGACCCACCTCCAGGAACACGCGGTTCGGAGTCCTGGCGAGCGTTTCGATGCAATCGGCGTAGCGCACGGTGTTGCGCAGCTGTTCCACCCAGTAGTCGGCGCTGGCGGCCTGATCGGCGGTCAGCGGCGCGCCGGTGCGGTTGGAGATCACCGGCAGGGTCGGCGCCGACAGGGGCAGCGAGCGGATGAAATCGCCATAGTCCTGCAGGATGCCGTCCAGCATCCGGGAGTGGGCGGCAATGTCGATCGGGATGCGCTGGTGTTCCACCTCGCGGGCGGTCAGCTGCTCTGACAGACGGTCCAGCGCCTCCTGCGGGCCGGACACCGCGGTGAGCGCAGGCGCATTGACGCTGGCAATGTCGAGTTCATCGCCGATGAGAGCTTCCACCTCCGCCAGGGGCAGGGCGATGGACAGCATGCCGCCTGCGGGCACTGTGTCAAACAGCCGTCCGCGCAGCAGCACCAGGTCGATGCAGTCCTCAAAGGACATCACTCCGGCTAGGCAGGCGGCGGTATTTTCGCCCATGGAATGGCCGACCAGCGCGGCGGGCCTCACCCCCCAGCTGATCCACAGCTGCGCCAGCGCGTATTCCACGATCATGATCAGCGGCAGCTGCACCGAGGGCTGCTGCAGCTTGGCATTGGCCGCCTCTTCTTGGCCGTCTTCCGGCAGCCAGACCGCGCGGATGTTGTAATCCAGGCTCTTTTGCAGATGCTGCAGCCCGCGGTCCATCCAGTCGGCAAAGACCGGCTCGGTCTCATAAAGGTCGCGCGCCATGCCAGCATATTGCGCACCGCCGCCGGGGAACATGAACACCACCTTCGGCGCATCGCCCAGGCGGTCGTGGGTAAAGACCCTGCGCGGATCGTTTTCCTCAATCAGCGCAATGGCTTCGTCAGCGGTTTCCGCCACCAGAACCCGCCGTTTGGCAAAGCCGCGGCGGCCTTCTTTCAGCGTATAGGCAACGTCAGCCAGATCAGCCCCGGGGTTGGCGCGCAGATAGTCCGCCAGCGCCTGGGTGTTGGCGTCCAGCGCGGCCTTGCCATGGCCGGAGACGCAGAGGACCTGGAACGGGAAATCGCTTTCTTCGGAGGCTGCACGTTCCGGCGCTTCCTCCAGGATCACATGGGCATTTGTGCCGCCGACGCCCAATGAGTTGACGCCCGCCCGCCGCGGTCCCTTGGGCGGTGTCCAGGGTGTCAGCTCCGCATTCACGCGGAACGGCGACGTTTCGAAATCAATAGCCGGGTTCGGCGCCTCAAATCCCAGCGAGGGCGGGATTTCCTTGTGGTGCAGCGCCAGTGCTGTCTTGGTCAGGCTGGCGACGCCCGCCGCCGTGTCCAGATGGCCGATGTTGGTCTTGACCGAACCGATGCGGCAATAGCCGCTGTCCTGCGTGCTGGCACGGTAGGCGTCGGTCAGCGCCGAGACCTCAATCGGGTCGCCCAGATAGGTGCCGGTGCCGTGGCATTCGACGTAGCCGATGGTCTCCGCCGGGGTGCCTGCGGCCTGCAGCGCGGCTTGCACCGCCGCCGACTGGCCGCCGACCGACGGCGCCAGATAGCCCGCCTTGTCCGCGCCGTCGTTGTTGATCGCCGAGCCCTTGATCACTGCCCAGATGTGGTCGCCATCAGCCACCGCATCCTCCAGCCGCCGCAGCGCCACCGCGCCGGCGCCGGAGCCGAAGACCGTGCCTTGCGCCCGGTGGTCGAAGGCGTGGCAATGGCCGTCCGGGCTGAGGATCTCGTTTTCCTTGTAGAGGTAGCCGCGGCCCTGCGGCAGTTCGATGGTGACACCGCCCGCCAGCGCCATTTCGCATTCGCCCTCACGCAAGGCCTTGCAGGCGTAGTGCACCGCCACCAGCGAGGTGGAGCAGGCGGTCTGCACATTGACCGATGGTCCCTTCAGGTCGAACACATGGCTGACGCGGGTCGACAGGAAGTCCTTGTCGTTGCCGGTGTGGCGCAGCAGGAACATGCCGACGTCATCGACCAGGGCGGGGTTCGAGCAGATGTTGAAATAGAAATAGCTGCCCATGCCGCAGCCGGCATAGACGCCAATGGGGCCGCTGATGCTCTCGGGCGGGCGGCCCGCGTTTTCCATCGCCCCCCAGGCGACCTCCAGGAACTTGCGGTGCTGCGGGTCGAGAATGGCGGCTTCCTTGGGGCTGAAGCCAAAGAACTCGGCATCGAATTCGTCAAACCCCTGCAGCCGGGCGGCTGCAGGCACATAGTTCGGATCGGCGAGGACAGATGCCCGCTCGCCACCCGCCAGCAGGGTTTCCCGGTCCAGCACTTCAATCGATTCAATGCCCGCGCGCAGGTTCTGCCAGAACGCCTCGGCCGAGCCCGCGCCCGGCACCGTCACCGACAGCCCGACAATGGCAATATCTGCGGCCGCAGTCTTTTCTGCAGCGCCCCCCGCTGCGGGTTTCCCATCCTGCATCGTCAATACCTGACCCACTGGCCCTTCAAGAACAGCCCGGCGCCTGCTTTGCAGAACTGGCATAAGCCCGCCGGACCGGTTGATTTGAGATGCCGGGGTTCTCCCCGGCTGTTGTTCCGTTCCGCGGCGCCAGATCCCCATCTGCGCCGCGGGCCGGTGTCATCCTGTTTACAGTCGTCAATCCATAGGGCCAGCCTGTGGACGCATTGTGTCAAATTGAGCCGGAAAAGCGGAAAGATTGCGGCATCACAGGATGCTGCGCCGCTCTGGCCCGGCGGTATCAGGCAGCATCGCCTGCGCACCGCCAAATAATGCGGGTTTGGCGCGGAACAAGTCCGGGTAGAGCAATCGCTCGGCATAGCCCAGCACCGACCCGGCGCACATCCAGGTAATCGGGATCAGCGTTGCGTTCAGCAGCATGTCGACCATGGTGGCGGCCAGAATCAGCGCAATCGGCGCGGCATAAGGCGGGACGCTGCCCTTCGGCGCCCGGCGCGCCGCGCGGGCCAGCAGCACCAGCGGTGCCGCCAGCAGCCCCATCTCGGCGATGTAGCCCAGCCAGCCGAAAGTGCCGAACACAATGATCCAGCGGCCGTCCGGGATCGACAGGATCCGGCCGGTTTCCTCATGGCGCACCAGGTTGCGGCCCCAGCCGCCCCAGCCGAACCAGGGCTTCTCAGCAGCGCGTGCCAGCAGCTGCGCCTCATTTTCAAACCGGTAATTCAGCGACTGCGCCCGCTCGGTGCTGATCATCTCGGCCTGGGCCACCAGTGCATCGGTCGGCACCAGGCCGGTGTTGCGCAGCATCGGGTAGACCACCGCGATCACCGCCAGCAGCAGCGCCGCCCGCAGCTGCCAGCGCAGGGGCGCCAGCGCCACCACCGGCGTAAAGGCCAGCGCATAAGCCAGCGAGGCCAGGCTCTTGCACAGCACGAGCACCGCAAACAGATAACCCGCCGCCAGTGCCAGGCGGACCCGGTGCCCGCGGGACGACGCACGGGCCAGGGCGGTGGCGGCCAGCAGTGCCGAAAGCATGAAAAACGCCAGCCACAGCGCATGCGGCAGAAACACGATGGGGCGGAAGCCGCCCTGGCGCATCATCTGGCTGAAGTCATGCTGGAAGAAGCCATAGACCCAGATGTTGATCTGCGGGCTGAGCCGGATTTCGATCAGCGACGGGATGGAATAGGCCAGCCCGCCGATCATCAGCGCCAGCAGCAGTTCGCGCTGGGCTTCCGGAGTGGACAGGTAGCGGCGCGCCAGCAGAAAGGGCATCAGCACGATCACCTGATTGATCACAACCGAGCCGAGATCCCGCCAGCGCAAGCCGGGCAGCTGATCGGTGAGAAAGATGATCGGATCTGAATTGGCGATCTTTCGGAACAGGACCGGCTCGCCATTGGTCAGCACGGTAGGGATGACCCCGAACACGAACAGCAGCGTCAGCAGCCGCACCGCCGGATGCCGCGGCAGCAGCGGCACCGGCTTGCGCAGCAGAAACAGGCACAGCAGGAAGGCCATCACCGAAGGGATGGCGAACTTGTCCATGTCGGGCACAAGCGGCAGGTCGAATTCGGCCAGCGGCGGCAGCAGCAGATAGCCTGCGATGATGCACCACAGGATCGCCCGTTCCAGCGGCAGGCGCCGGAACAGGATCAGGCTGGCCAGCGGCCAGGCCAGCAGCATCAGATAGGCCAAAGCATTGGGCAAAGCCCTGGTGTCCCTTCACTTCCCCGGTATTTATGTCAAAGTTTACCCGCTGCGCACGAGGCTGTCCCGCAGAATTGCAAGAAGAGGTAAACGGCGTGCAGCGAAGCCACGGTGGTGAGGGGGCGTGCTTGCTGGCGCTGGCCTGCAGCGGCGGGTGGCGGTATCAGGGGACAGGGCAGCGCCGGAGGGGGCCATGTATTTTGAATTCCACGGCCGCCGGGTCGCAGTGAATATTCCCAGGCGTGATCTGCTGGACGCCGAAATCCGCGCGCGGTTCAAAGCCCGCCAAGGATTTGCGCTGGCCACGGTCAACTTGGATCATTTGGTCAAGCTGGCGGAATCGCCCGCCTTTCTGGCCACATACCAGGCCCAGGACCTGGTGGTCGCGGACGGGCGCCCGATTGTCTGGCTCTCCCGCATTGCCCGTCGCCCGGTGGAGCTGGTGCCGGGGTCCGACATGGTGCTGCCGCTGTGCCGTCTGGCGGCCGAGGCCGGGGTGCCGGTGGCGTTGGCGGGCAGCACGGAAGAAGCGCTGCTGGATGCCGAGGCGGCACTGACGGCAGAAGTGCCGGGACTGGAGATCGCCTGGTGCCACGCCCCCTCGGGCCGGTTCGATCCGGAAGGGGAGGAAGCGGACCGGATCCTGCACCGGCTGGAGGAGACCGGCATCGCCTTGTGTCTCCTGGCGCTCGGTGCGCCCAAGCAGGAGCGGCTGGCGCAGCGCGGCCGCCGTCTGGCGCCGCGCACCGGGTTTGCCTCGATCGGGGCGGGGCTCGATTTCCTCGGCGGGCACCAGAAGCGGGCACCTGCCTGGGTGCGGGCAACGGCGATGGAATGGCTGTGGCGGGCGCTGTCCAACCCCGCCCGGCTGCTGCCGCGCTATGCCAAGTGCCTGATGATCCTGCCCGGGCAGATGGCCAGAGCCTGGCGCATCCGGATGCGTTGAGTCCCAGGACCGCTCTGCCTGGTGCTGTTATCGCAGGTTCCCCGCCTTGCACTCCGGACCAGGAGGGGCGGGCCAGGAGGGCCGAAGCCCCTCGAGGCTCTACTTGTACTCGAGGATGCCGCGCGCCTTGCCGCGCCAGCGGCGCCAGTAAAATTCCAGTGCTCCGGAGGCTTCGGGAAATTTCCCCAGCACTGAAAACAGCGCCTGCTCATTTCCCATGCGGCGCGACAGGCGCAGAACCTGTGCCGGATAGATGCATGCCGCCAGAAGCAGCAACGGATGCACCAGCGAGGCCAGAACGATGGCCGCCGGCAGCGCCGCGCCCCAAAGCAATGCGCGGCGGGTCTCGGCCACCCAGTGGCGCTCTGGCCCGGCCCCGTGCAGCGCGGCGCCTTCTGCAAAGGCATGGCCCGCGCGGCGGCTGCGTTGCCACCATTGGCCGAAACGCAGCATCTGTGCATCGTGCAGGGTCATCTCGGCCTCCAGCCGCCAGATCTGCCAGCCGGCCCGCCGCAGCCGCAGGCAAAGTTCGGGCTCCTCGCCGGCGATCAGGGTTTCGCGGTAGCCGCCCGCGGTATAGATGGCGGCGACCCGCATCAGCGCATCGCCGCCGCAGGCCCTGGCCTCGCCTGCAGGCGTGTCCCATTCGGCATCGCACAGCCGGTTGTAGACCGAAGCGTCCGGAAACCGCTCCCGGCGCCTTCCGCTGGCCACGGCCGCCTGGGGATGGCTCTGCAGAAAAGCAGCCGCTGCGGCGATCCAGCCAGGGTCCACTTCGCAATCGCCATCCGCGAACTGCACGAACTCGATGCCTTTCCGCAGCGCCGCCAGCCCGGCATTGCGCGCCCGGGCCGCGGTGAAGGGGAGCGCCAGGTCCAATTCGACCACTTCGGCCCCCAAAGCACGGGCCGCCTCGGGCGACCCATCACCCGACCCGCTGTCCACATAGACCAGCTGCTGCACCTGCCCCTGCAGCGAGCGCAGGCAGCGGAGCAGCCGTTCGCCCTCGTTGCGGCCGATCACCACTGCGGCGATGGACCGGGTGGTCATGTGCCCGCACCAGACAGGAAAGCGCTGTAGCCGGGGGAGCGGCGCAGAAATCCCTGCTGCTGAAGGCCGGCAATGCTGATGTCTCTCACGGCATCTTCGGACCACAGGCTCAGCCCCGGCTGCGCGGTCAGAGCAGCGGTGCGCAGCCTGTCCTCGCCATGCTCGGAAACCGCCTCTGCCTGGGTCTGCATGTCGCGCGCCAGACTGTCGCCGGCAAATTTGTAATGGCGGATCAGGCCTTCGGTGTCCGCCACCCGCACGCCTGCGGACACATGCGGATGCACCGCCGCCTGCACGCCCGGTCCATTGAACACCAGCGGGTGCTTGCTGAGGCAGCAGCGCTCGCCGAAGACCTTGCCGCGCACACCGCCGTACAGCATCCGGGCGCCGCCGGGCGGCAGGCTGTTCCGGCGCAGGTAATAGGAGAGGCCGGTTTCCGGCGACCTGTAGTCCACCGCCCGCACGGCGCTGATGTCCGCGTAGCGGAAGCCGGTCACCGCCTCGGCGTAGGACAGCCCCCGGGCTGCGGAAAGGGGGCCTTTGGAAAACATCTCCAGCATCTGCGCCTGCAACGCGGTATAGCCCTGCAGCGACAGATAACGGGTCAGCCCGGCCAGCCCGGCCGTTTTGCTGCCCTCGAAATCAAACAGCTCGTCCATGTCGGCAAACAGGCACCAGCGGTCCTGGCCATAGCGGCTGGCGGCATAGGCGCGGAAGGTGTTCTCGAACGCCAGCCAGGGCAGGGTCGAGCGCAGCACCGCCGTGCCCGGCTGCTGCCGGATCCGGTCAACCGTGCCGTCGGCGGAGCCATTGTCGAAGAACACGAAAGCAGAGACACCCTGGCGGCGGTAATGCTCGAAAAACACGTCGAGGTAATACTCGCCGTCGCGCACCAGTGCGATCAGCACCACCTCTTCCGGGGCGGCAAAGCGGTGCGCGGGCCCGTGCAGATGGCGCAGCGACGCGCGGAACCTGGCGCTGTGCAAGGTGTCTTGCACCATGCGTCCGGCGCGGGCGGCCAGCCTCTGGGCGAAAGGTTTCTGCACGCGGGGCTCCGTCTTGCGCCTGCCTGGCAATTCCTTTCCAAGTTGCAGGCTTCTGCCGGCGTCCGCAAGCGCTGCAGGTGTGCTCAATTGCAAATGCGGCGGGAATGCTGCAGTCTCGAGGCTGGGGAAATGATCAGAAGGAACCGCGGCACATGGCGGCTGAACTGACTGTTCTGGCTGGAGATGTTGGCGCCAGCCGGACCCGCCTGGCGCTCGCCGCGCCCGGCATTGGGGTCACCGCGCTGCAGAGTTTCTCCAATGACAGCTTCGCCAGCCTGCAGGATGTGCTGCACGCCTATTGCGCGCAGCCGGGCCTGCCGCCGCTGCAGGGCGCCTGCCTGGCGGTGGCAGGTCCGGTCCGGGGCGGTGCCTTCCAGCTCAGCAACCGCAATTGGCACGGCGATGCCGGCGCTGTTGCTGCGGCATTGGGCCTCTCTGGCGGTGGCAGGGTGGAAATTGTCAATGACCTGGCTGCACTGGGCCATGCGCTGCCGGTGCTGATCCCCGGACAGCTCTCCAGCCTGCGGCCCGGCCGCCAGAACGGCACCCAGGCGCTGGTGGCGGGCATTGGAACGGGGTTCAACGTCTCGGCTTCGCTGAATGGCGCGGCACTGGAGGCCGAGATGGGCCATGCCGGGCTGCCGCAGCTTCTGTGCCGCCGCCTGCAAGTGGTTCTGGACGGCGCGCCGGATGAGTTCGCCTGCATCGAAGCGCTGTTCTCCGGCCCCGGGCTGGTACGCTTTCACCAGCTGCTGACCGGGACCGCGGCCGGCAGTGCCGAAGGGATCGAGGCGGCCTATCTGGCGGATCCCGCCGCGCCCGAGGCGCGGACAGTCTGTGAGTGGGCGCATCTCCTGGGGCTGCTGGCACGGGAGCTGACGGCGGCTTACCTGCCAGGGCAGGGGCTCTTCTTTGCCGGCAGCGTGGCACGCGGCATTCTCAGCACGCCGGCGCGGGAGAACTTTCTGGCCAGTTACACGGCCCCCGGCGGACGGCTGGGAGAAACCTGTGCCGAGGTGCCGCTGTGGCTGATCACAGATGACGCCGCCGGGGTCAGCGGCGCTGCCCGGGTGGCGCTGGCAGCAGCCGAGGAGCAGGGGTGAATTTCCCCGTCTGCCTGCTGGCTGCCGCTGTCAGTAGTCCCGTTTGAAGAACAGGCCAAAGCCGGTTTCGCCCTCGCTGTCGACGGTGCCCTGCACTGTCAGGCTGCCGGTCACATCCAGATTGATGCTCAGCTCGCTGTCGCCGCGGGTGTTGACGTTGAAGTCGGTATAGACGTTCTCGGCCACATAGCCGCCCAGTCCCAGCTGCCCGGCGCCCAGGTTGTCGGCCCCGATATCGGCATCATCGGCACCGGTGGCCTGGCGCAGCTTGCTCTGCGCCAGGCCGCCGCGCCCGCTGAGCGTCAGCGCCGATCCCGCCAGCCGCGCCAGCGCCAGCGGCGAGATATCCTGGATATTGTCACCGAACAGCAGCAGCGCCAGCGCCTCTTCAGAGGGCCGCGGCGGGTCCGACGTCACCTTGATTTCCGGTGCATCGACACGGCCCGAGATTTCCAGCGTTGCCGTGCCCTCGCCGGTGGCGGCGGTGGATTTGAACTCCAGATAGGGTTTCAGGTCGCCCAGCAGGGTAATGCGGCCCTCATCCAGCTCCAGCCGGCGGCCGAGGATGTCAAAGGTGCCGCGGATCAGGCTGATCTGGCCCGATGGCGACAGCCGCGCGGTGGTGCCGCGCAGGCGGATCCCGCCGCCCAGCTCCGCGCGCAGGCCGCGGCCGCGGGCAAAGATCCGCGAGGGCGCGCTGATCAGGATATCCAGTTCGGTCCGGGCCGAGCCGCCGCCGCCGCCGCCGCTGCCGGTCAGCCCGGCGCGGGCCAGGGTCTGCCGCACGTCGCGCGGCGCGCCGACATGCCGGACCGGCGGGATCGGCGCCGCCGAGACCGAACCGCCGGCAGTGTTGAGGTTGATATTGGTCTCGCCCACATCAATCCGCCCCTCGATCCGGTTGTTGCCCGCCATCGCCCCGGACATCGCCAGGCTGCCGTTCAGAAGGGTTTCATACGACAGGTGATCGGTGACCACGACATCGCCGATGGCGATCTGCAGGTTGCCGTTGAAGGGCGGCAGCAGCCCGACCGGGCCGCTGATCCGCACCGTGCCGCCGTCGCGCGGGCGGGCCGAGACCTGCACCTGCGCGCTGGAGCGGGCAAAAGAGACCGTGGCATTGATATCGTCGACCCGCTGCGCCGCGGCAGGGATGGCAAGCGAGGCGCCGGGGGCCGTGACGGTGCCGCTCAGGGCCTCGAGAGCCGGCGCGCCCCGCAAAGCCAGGTTGAAGTTTGCAGGACCCTGCAACAGGTTGGGCGAGATGAACGGGTTCAACCCTTCCAGCCGCAAAGTCCCTTTGGCGGTCACATCAGCGGTGCCCTCGGCCTCGTTCCAGCTGCCCGCGATCCGGCTGTCAATGCCCGCGGGGCCGCTGGCGGTGCTGTCCACTGTCCAGGTGCCATCGCGGCGGGCGGCGGTGCCCTTGGCGGCCAGACGCCCGGGCAGGTCGGGCACCAGCTGCTGCAGCCGGCCGATGACGGCATCAAACCGCAGGTCGGTGTCGCCATTGGTTTCGGCAAAGCGGCCCTCGGCCTCCAGGGCAAGGTCCGCCGGACCGCCGGCCTGGGCGGCCACCTGCCATTCGCCGTTGCGGCGCTCCGCCGTGCCTTCGGCCGTCAGCCGGCCCGCCAGCTGCGGTACGAACCGCTCCAGCTCGTTGAAGGCGGCGGCAAAGGTGAAATCGGCATCGCCCTCCAGCGTGACCGACCCGTCCAGCCTGGCGCTGGAGGAATGCGGGCCGGTCAGTTCGGCCACCCCGTCCAGCCGCTGTCCGGTCCGGGTGAGACTGGTGGTCAGCTCCAGCGTGCCGGGGGCCTGCGGCAGCAGCACCTCCAGCCGGGTCAGCCGGGCCGAGATCTCCATCTGCCCGGCATCATTGTTGAGCGTGCCTGCGGCAGAAGCCTCCAGCGCGCTGCCGGCCAGCGCGAACCGGTCAATGGCGATGCCGGCCTCGTCCCGCGACGCCTTGAGCGCCAGCGTGGTGGTGCCTGCCAGCAGCTCATCCGCCTTGGCGATCCCGGCTGAAAGGTCCTCGGCGATCAGCTCCAGCTCGGTGTCGAAGGCGCCGGACAGCGGGGTGAACGACCCTTGGATGTCCGCCCGCACCGCGCCGCCCAGGGGACGTCCGGCCAGCTCCGAGAACCGCGCCAGTTCCGACGCCTCTGCGGTCAGGTCCGCGGTGATCTTCAGCCCCTCTTCCAGCCCGTCAAAGGCGGCATCGCCCGCGGCCTGGTAATCACTGCCGCGCAATTCCATGCCGGTGATCCGCAGCGCGCCGGGGCCTTCGGTGCTGAGGGTGCCGTCAAAGCGGATGTCGCTGCCGGTGGCCTTGGCCAGCGCCGGGTCGCGCGGCTGAAACCCGCTGAGCGCGGCCGACAGCCGGCCCTCCAGCGCAAAGCCGCTGCCTTGGTCCAGGGTGCCGCGGCCGGTGACCTCCGCCTGATCCACCAGCGCACCCGGGTGGCTCAGCTGGTTCAGGACCCCGTCCAGGGTCCAATTGCCGTCCGACGTTTTTCTAAGCTGCAGATCCGCCGCCGCCAGCGTGGTCTGGCCGCCGCCCACCGGCAGGGTCACCGCGGCCTGGCCCGGGGGCGGGGTGATCGCGGCCTTCAGATTGGCAGTGTCCAGCCTGCCGCCCGCCGCCAGCGCCGCAGCGCCGCTTACCTGCAGCGCCCGCGTGCGCAAAGCCAGCATGTCCAGCGTCATTGCGCCGCTGCCCGCGCGTGTGCCTTTGACGCTGAGCCGCAGCCCGGGGCCAAAGAAGGGCCGGTGCACCAGCGGCAGCAGCACGTCGATATTGCCGCCCAGGTCGGCGGAGAAGCGGATGTCGCGCGGCGTTTCCGGCGCCGCCTCCGCCGGCAGGGGCTGCGCCGCCAGCACCACCTTGCCCGCCAGCCGTTCGGTCCCGTTGGAGCTGAAGCCGATATCGGCGGTGAAATCCGTCACCGGCCCGCTGCCCTTGGCGGTGAGCTGCAGATCGGGATTGCCAGGCAAGTCCAGGCTGCGCGAGATCAGCCCGCCGGGGGCTTCCTCCAGCGCCAGGTCCAGGGTGATCTGCTGGGTCTCGTTCGCATAAGCCGCCTCCAGCCGCAAATGGTCGCCGGGCCTGTCCAGCCGCACCGCCTCCAGCTTGGTGTCCAAAGCGCCGTCCGCCAGCTGCAGCGAGCCCTCTACCGACAGGCTGGCAGCGGTTCCGGCCAGCGCCTCGCCCAGCTCGATCCGTTCCGCCTTGACCACGCCCAGCTCTATCGCCACCGGCAGTTCCGGCAGGGTAAAGGGCGTGGCCTCCGCCTCCGGCAGCTCCGGGTCCGGCGGCAGCGGCTTGGGCGCGCGCTCCACCGCGATACGCTTGGCCGACAGCTCATTGACCGAGAACCGGCCGCGCAGCAGCTCCAGCCGGTTCCAGTCCAGCTCCGCGTCCTCGATGGTCAGCCAGATGCCGTCTTCGTCGGCCACTGTGATCTTGCTGATCCTGGCTACCGAGGAAAACGCCCCCTCCAGCCCGCTGACGCTGATATAGCGGCTGTCGCCCGACAGCGTGTCCTCCAGGAAATCGACCAGCAGCCCGCCGGCATCCTCTTTGGCGGTGTCCTGCGCGGCAACCGGCGCCACGCTGAGGCCCAGGGCCAGGCTATAGGCAAGTAGCTGTCTCAAAACGCCTGTCCTATCCCGATATAGAATTGCAGCCCGTCCTCGGACCCGCCGTCCACCGGATAGGCGAGGTCGAGCCGGATCGGGCCGATCCCCGCCACGTCATAGCGCAGGCCGAAGCCGGCGCCGGCATGGCGCGCCGAGGAGCCGGAGACGAAACTGTCCGCATCGACAAAGCCGATGTCATAGAACCCGACCAAGGAGATCTTGCCGGTGATCTTGCCCCGCACTTCGCCGGACAGCGCCAGAAACCCGCGGCCGCCGGCAGTGCCGCCGTTTGCGGGCACACCCAGCGACTGGAACTCATGCCCGCGCACCGTTCCCGCACCGCCGGAGAAGAACAGCAGGGTGGGGGAGATGCCGCTGAGCGACGGCCCGATCACCGAGCCCATCTGCAGCCGCCCGGCCAGCACGATCCGGTCGTCTGCGCCCAGCCCGTAATAGGCGCGCCCGTCTGCCTTCATCTGCAGCCCGGATTTGCTGCCGCCGATACCGATAAAGGGCGTGGCCCCGCCCTGCAGGTAGTAGCCGCTGGCCGGGTTCACCCGGCTGTCGCGCTTGTCGTATTCGGCCCGGAGGCGGCCCGCAACATACTTGAACCGGCGCTTGCCGAACACGTCCTCGGCCAGGATCGAGGACACCCCCAGCGCCGCCTCGGCAAAGAAATCGTCGGAAAACGTCCGCCGCACACCTGCGGCGCCAAAGACGCGGGTGGCCTTGTAGTGCTCCTCGTCCAGCTGTTCGGCCTCGGCCAGGTAGAAGATCAGGTCATCCGGCCCCAGCGCCGCGGGCCGGTCCAGCCGTACTGCGATGCGGCCGTCAATGTCATTGCTGCTGCCGATGCCGCTGAGCCGTGCCTCGATGCGCAGCTTCTCCGCGGCGCCGAACAGGTTGCGGTGCATCCAGCTGCCCGACAGCTCCAGCCCGTCGGTGGAGCTGATCTCGGCCCCGAAGGTCAGGCGGCGCGGCGGCAGGTCCTCGACCACTGCGGTATAGTCCAGGGTGCCGTCCGGGTTCGGCTGCTCGGCCTCGCGCAGCACCACGCTGGAAAACGAGCCGGTGCGGCGCAGCCGGGTGGCGGATTTGGCAAGCAGATCGGGGTGGAACCGATCCCCCGCCGGGAAACCCGCGATCCGGCGGATGGCCTCCTCGCGCACGTTTGTGTCGCCGGTCACGCGCATCCGGCCAAAGCGCAGGCGCGGCCCCGGGGCCAGCCGCAGCTGGGCATCCAGGCGGGCTTGCAGGTGATTGGCGGTGATGGTCTGGTCTGACACCGTGGCCTTGGCATGGCCGCTGCGCCGCCAGGCCCGGACGCCGGCAGCCGCCGCATCCCGGATCGCACCGGTGCTGGCAGGCTGTCCGGAAGCGTATTCTTCGGGAAACTTCACGTCGCTCTGCCGGGGCAGCGGTGCCATCTCCGCCTTGCCAAAGGCAAACCGCGGGCCGGGCTGGACGGTGATTTCCACCTTGCTGACGGTCCGCGGCGGGTTCAGCGGCTGGATCCCGGCCGCCTCGCGCCCGTCCAGACGGATGTTCACCACCGGCGAAAAATGCCCGCCATCATAGAGCACCTGCACCAGTGTCCGATAATCCGACAGGGCCGCGGCCAGCAGTTCCTGCACATTGGTCTCGCCGCTGGCGGCAACTGACGCCGAGGCGCCTCGCAGCCGCTCTGCCAATGCTGCGTCCGCGCCGGGGGCCTCAAGCGTGGTCTCGGCGCCAAAGGCGGCAGGCGGCAGCAAGGCCAGGAGACTGAAGGCAATGACGCACGCCAAAGGGCGCGGGCGGAAGGGAAAATTCATGTCTGCTCCGGCAGCGGGCGTAAAATTCCATCTGGAACTCCGCAGGGCTCCAAACGCTTGCGGCCAGCCTAGCACGGGGAAATTGCGGGATGGAACCGGCAAAGCAGCAGGATTCCGCCCGCTTGCGGCAGCGGCGGATTGCTGCGCATGGGGCAGAGGGCCCGCCCGGGCGGGCCGGCGGGGGCTGCCGGCATTTTTCCGCCGGTTTGGCGGGGGGCGCCGGAAAATGGCGGCAAAGATGATTGGAAAGTGGCAGGGAGGCTGTAGTGTCCGCATCAGCTCCGGCAGGCAAACCTGCCGGAGCTGGCACTGATTAACAAAGCTACATAGAGTCAACGTCAGGCGCAGCCACCACTCACAAAGCAGCCAAACCTGGCAAGAATGATACCACTCGGAAGGTTACTGTCCAGATAATTGTCGGATTGATAATTTCCCCGTGGTGACATTAAATGTCTGCAGGGTAAGAAATGGTGCCAGGGCATAGGTATTAGGTAACCAGGGATTTGGTTGTGGATCGGTTAAGGTCAATTTTCGAACTTAGGGATATGCTCCACCAGATGGAGCGCGATATCGGCCTTGACCGTCTCAGCCGGGTTGAGCGGGATGTTCTTCTCGCCGCCCACGCGGTGACCGCCGCCCCGGGGGCGCCGGTGCAGTCCGAGCAGATCCGCAGCCACCGCCTGGTTCAGGGCATTGCCCAGGCCACCTTTCACCGCACGCTGAAATCGCTGCTGGATCTGGGGCTGCTCGAACGGGCGGGCGGCAGCAAGGCCAAGCACTACGTGGTCCGCTTTGAAGCGGCGGCAAAGTAGCACACCGGGCAAGGGCATCATCGGATTGCAGCTGCCGCCGCCGCTGTCTAAAGGGGCGGCATGTCAGTAGCAGCCAAGTTCATTTCCCGATTTCAGGGTTTCGCGGTGATCATCGCCGTCTATGTCATCTGCCACGGTCTGACCGCCTGGGCGGTCACCCCGGTGCAGAACCTGTTCCTGCCGGACATCACCGTCTTTGCCAGCCTGGCCTACCTGCCGCATGGGGTGCGGGTGCTGAGCGTCTGGCTGTTCGGCTGGAAAGCCATCCTGCCCCTCGCTGCGGGCGCGCTTCTGTCGGAGGCGCTGTTCACTGCGGCCAATGTGCGGCAGCTGATGGAGCCGGTGCTGCTGGAGTCGGTCGCGGTGGGCGCCGTCTCCGCCTTTGCGGCTTTCGAGATCGCCTGGCTTTTCGGCTGGAACCTCTATTCCGGCCAGTCGCGCCGGATTGCCTGGACCGGGCTGCTGGCCATCGGTGCGCTGGCGTCGGTCATCAATTCCATGGGGCAGTCGGTGGTGTTTTCCGGCCTGATCTTCCCCGGCGACCAGCTGCCGGTGATGGCGGTTTACGCGGCGGGGGATCTGATCGGCCTTGCGGTCTGCATGGTTGCGCTGATGCTGATCTTCCGCGCGCTCCGGCTGGCGGGAAAGTCCCGCAAGCCGCAGGAATAGCCAAGCCCGCCAACGGCTGGCCCGCGGCAAACGCAACCGGCTGAGGCGGGACTCAGCCCGCCATCAGCCGCGCCACATCCAGCATCCGGGCGGAAAAGCCCCATTCATTGTCGTACCAGCCGAACACCCGCACCTGCCTGTCTCCGGCCATGCGGGTCTCCGGCCCGGCAATCACCAGCGACTCGGGCCGCGCCCTGAGGTCGGAGGACACCAGCGGCATATCGGTCCAGCCCAGCACCTTTGAGGCCGCCACGCCTTCGCGCAGCGCAGCAAGGAACTCTGCCTCGCTCATCGGCGTCTTCAGCTGCGCCACCAGATCCACCGCCGAGACGCTGGCGGTCGGCACCCGCACTGCAGCACCGCTGATCCGGCCTTTCAGGTGCGGCAGCACCTCGTCGATCAGATGCGTCGCCGAGGTGGTGGTCGGCACCATCGATTGGGCGCCGCCGCGGGAGCGCGCGAAATCGCCGCGCGGCGCATCCACCATCGGCTGCGAGTTGGTATAGCAGTGGATCGTCGTCATATGCGCGGTGTCAATGCCGGCGATGCCGTCCAGCAGCTTGACCAGCGGCGTCAGCGCATTGGTGGTGCAGGAGGCGTTGGAGACGATCCTTGTCTCCCCCAAAGCGTCCTCGTTGGCGCCCAGCACCATGGTCAGCTCGGCGGCGGGGGAGGGGCCGGAAATCAGCACCTTGGCCGCACCCGCCTTGATGCCGCGCTCCGCCACATCCGAGGTGCGGGCGATGCCGGTGCATTCCAGCACCAGATCGACGCCGGACAGATCCACCCGTGTCAGGTCGGGCTCATGGCTCACCGGAATGGACCGGCCCAGCACCTGCAGCGCGTCGCCGCCATGCTCTACTGGATGGGCAAAGGGGCCGAATGTGCTGTCGTACTGGAACAGATAGGCGCACATGTCCAAAGGCGCGATATCGTTGATCCGCACCACTTCGATGCCGTCTCCGCGCGATGTGGTCAGAATCTGGCGCAGGATGGCGCGGCCGATACGGCCGAATCCGTTGATAGCAAGTTTCATGCGCAATCTATGGCAGGCGGGCCGGGACGGCTCAATCCATGCACCCCGGAAAATGATCACATTTCACCGGGAGGATGTTTCAGAAAAAACCGTAAAACCGCGCAACCGCCAGAGGCGCCGCTATTTGCGGCAGATCACCTGGGCATAATAAGTGCCGGTGATATTGCGCACCATCGTGTCCAGATTGACGCTGCAGCCGGTGGCCGCCCGCATTGCCCGCACCGCCTGACGGGCGGTCAGGACCGCGGGCGGGCGGAAGGCCAGATGCTCCAGGTTCATCCGCGTGGCGCTGTAGCGCTGCGGCGTGCCCTCGACAGGCGCCACCAGCCAGTCGCGGCCCAGCACGGTGACCCTGGTGCCTTCCACGTCCTTGGCCGTTACGGGCGGGGCAAGCGCGGCGCACAGGGCCGCCGCCAGTGCAGTCTGTCTCATCATCGAAATGCTCCTGCGGGAAATACCTGCGTTCAGCCTAACGCAGCACCGGCACAAAGCAAGATGCGCCTTCAGAGATGATCCACCGCCTCCGCCTGGCGCAGCTCGGCGGCGCACAGCTGCAGGCCGCGCAGCAGCCGTTCTCCATCGGCGTCCGGATTCAACCCGCGCGGGGCCGAGCAGCCTGCGACAATCGGCGTCTGTCCGGGGCGCGACACTGGCACCGCATAGCCGGTGATCCCGGCCTCGAACTCGCTGTCGGTCAGGCAATAGCCCTGGTCACGCGCCTGCGTGACGCGCTCCAGAATGGCGCCGGGGTCGGTCAGCGACTGGCCGGTGTGGCGCGGGATACTGGTTTTTGCCAGCACCGCCGCGGCGTCTTCTGGCGGCAGCCCGGCCAGCAGCATCCGCCCCAGGCTGGTATGGGCCAGCGGAATATGCGAGCCGGCCGTGAAGCCATAGGTGATATGGCCATGATCGACGGTGGACTGCGCCAGCAGCAGCACCCGGCCCTGGTCCAGCATCGCCAGCGTCACCTCGATCTCCATCTGCCGGGCGTGGCGGTTCAGCACCGGCTGCACCCGGCGGCCGAACTGATTGGCCTGCAAAAAACCGCCCGCCAGCGCCAGCACCCGCGGGGTCAGCGACAGCATCCGCCCGTCCTGTCGCAGATACCCCGCCTGCACCAGCGTCAGCGCGCCCCTGCGGGCGGTGGCACGGTCCTGGCCGGTGCGCCGCGCAATCTCTGCCAGGGTCAGGCTGGGAGTGGCCGCATCAAACACCGCCAGAACCGCCAGCCCCTTGGCAAAGCTCGACGAAATATTCCTGTCCTGTTCCACCGATGTCATTTGCGCCGCCTGTGCTGATCCAGAAAAACTGCCGCCGGTCGCGGCGGGTTTGTGCGAATGCTGCACACCATGTTCGCTTTGCGCACGCTGTCAAGCCGCAAAACCTCCGCAATATCCGCATTGCGCAGGCGTTTGCGGGAATTCTTTGCCTCAGGCTGGACGCAAGGGCCATTTCCGGTGCAATTTCAATCAGCTCGCTAGCCAGGAGGCCGCCCATGGCACAAGATTTCACATCCGGCAAACTGGCCCGCCTGGGGCTGCTGACGCCCGAGGACTGCCGCAAGGCGGCAGAGATCACCTCCCGCGCGCAGTTCGACGGGATCGAGACGGTGCGGGTGCTGTTCCCCGACCAGCACGGGCTCTTGCGCGGCAAGACGGTGATGGCCGATGCTTTTGCCAGCGTCTTTGACCGCGGCCTCAACGTGCCCGCGACTTTGCTGCTCAAGGACACATCGCACCGCAACGCCTTTCCGGTCTGGGAGGGTGGCACCGGCCTGGCGGGGCCGATGCAGGGCGCGGGCGACGTGCTGCTGGTGCCGCGCCCCGAGACCTTCCGGGCGCTGCCCTGGTCGGGCCATTCCGCCTGGATCTTCTGCACGCCTGTCTGCCCGGACGGCCGCGCCATCCCCTTTGCCTCCTGCAATGTGCTGCAGCGCCAGGTGGACCAGCTGGAAGCGCAGGGCATGGCCGCAACCTTCGGGCTGGAGGTGGAATTCCACATCTTCGAGCTGGCGGACAAATCCGCCGCCCACGATCAGGCCGGCCGCCCCGGTGCGCCGGTGCAGACCCGCAACCTGACACAAGGGTACCAGTATCTGACCGAAACCCGCTATGGCGAGGCGGAGGGGGTGCTGGACCTGCTGCGCCGCAACGCCCAGAAGCTTGGCCTGCCGGTGCGCTCCGTGGAAATTGAAATGGGCCCCAGCCAGGTAGAATTCACCTTTGCCCCCGACGGCGCCATGGCCCAGGCCGACGCGATGGTGATGTTCCGCACCATGGTCAAGGAAGTCTGCACCAGAAGCGGCCTGCATGCCAGCTTCATGGCCAAGCCGCGGCTGGACCACGTGATGGCCAACGGCTGGCATGTGCATCAGTCGCTGCTGGATCTGGCCACGGGACGCAACCTGTTCGTGCCGGAAACCGCCGGGATGCTGTCCCCGCCCGCCAGCGCCTGGATGGCGGGGCTGCTGAAATACGCGTCCGAGACCTCGCTGCTGATCGCCCCCACGGTGAACAGCTACAAGCGCTATCTGCCCTACCAGCTGGCCCCCAGCCGGATCGGCTGGGGCGAGGACAACCGCGGCGCCATGCTGCGCGCGCTGATGCATCCCCAAGACCCTGCCAGCCGGATCGAGAACCGCGCCCCCGACAGTTCCGCCAACCCCTATTACGCGCTGGCCGCCCAGATCATCGCAGGCGCCGCCGGGATCAGGGAAGGGCTGGAGGCCCCGAAACCCACCCTGTCGCCCTACAGCGAAGAGGCTGAGCGCCTGCCGCGCTCGCTGGGCCAGGCGCTGGAGGGGTTCGCAGGCTCGGCCCTGTGCCGCGCTGCGCTGGGGGAGGACACCGTGGATTACCTCCTGCAACTCAAGCAATTCGAATGGGAGCGCTACCTCGACACCGTCAGCGAATGGGAGCAGGCGGAGTATTTCAACCTGTTCTGAGCCCCCGGCGGGGCAGGTCCGGACCGGGTGAAAAACTCATCCTCCGGGGGATTTGCCGTCTTGATCGCCGGCCCCGCCCATTGATAGCGTATACCCGCGCATGCAGGGGCCGGCACCGCCGGTTCCCGCCCGCTACCGGCACCAATTGCGGCGGCCAAACCCACATGCAAATTCCAAGCCTCTTCTAAGGAAAACCAAACCCATGAAATATACCGAGGAACACGAGTGGCTGCTGCCCGAGGACGACCTGATCACCGTCGGCATCACCGCCCACGCCGCCGAGCAGCTGGGCGAGGTGGTCTATGTCGAGCTGCCGGAGCCGGGCACCGAAGTCTCCAAGGACGACGAGATCGTGGTGATTGAATCGGTCAAGGCGGCCTCCGACATCCTGGCCCCGCTCGACGGCGAGATCGTCGAGGTGAACGAGGCGCTGGCCGATGACCCTGGCAAGGTGAACGACGACCCCGAAGGCGGCGCCTGGTTCTTCAAGATCAAGCCCTCCGACCTGTCGCCGATGGACGATTACATGGATGAAGCGGGCTACAAGGACTTCATCAGCTGAGTTTTCCGGTCCGCCGCGGCGGCGGCGGGCCTTGCGCCCTGGCGATCACGATCCCGCCAGCGCCCTATGCACCCGCCGGTTGCGGGCTACCATCCGGTCATCGCCGCAATACCCGGGAGGTGCGCCATGACCGGATTTTCCGGCCTCAAGGCCTTGTTCATCAATACATCGCTGAAAAAGGACGGCAGCAAAAGCCACACCCGCCTGCTGATGGAGGCGTCCTCCGCCATCATGTCAAAGAACGGCGTTTCGGTGGAGCATCTGCACATGCTCGACCACCAGGTGCCGCCCGGCGTCTACCCGGACATGACCGAACAGGGCTGGGACCGCGACGACTGGCCCAGGATCTGGGAGAAGGTGAAGGCGGCACAGATCCTGGTGATCGGCACCCCGATCTGGCTGGGCGAGGAAAGCTCGGTCTGCCGCATCCTCATCGAGCGGCTATATGGCATGAGCGGCGGGCTGAACGACAAGGGGCAGTCGATTTTTTATGGCAAGGCAGGCGGCACGGTCATCACCGGCAACGAGGACGGCATCAAGCACACTGCGATGACGATCTGCTACGCGCTCAGCCATCTGGGCTTCACCATCCCGCCGCAGGCCGATTGCGGCTGGATCGGCGAGGCCGGACCGGGGCCGTCCTACGGCGACGAGGTGGACGGCAAGCCGGCCGGTTTTGAGAACGAATTCACCCAGCGCAACACCACCATCATGACCTGGAACCTGATGCACCTGGCCGCCATTCTGCGCGATGCGGGCGGCTACCCGAACGAGGGCAACGACCGCAACGCCTGGTCCGCGGGCTGCCGGTTCGACTACGAAAATCCCGATTACCGCTCATAGCCGCAAGGGGGCGTCCGAGGCTGGCGCAGATATCCGTCCTGTTTCCTGCCGGAAACAAGACGGTGCCTCCGGCGGGGCGTGATGCGCGTCCAGGAAACCGCCCGGGGGACGGTTTCAGCGCAGACCGGGCGACGCCCCGGGCCAGATCAGGCCGGATGAAGCAAGCCGGGTGTTTTACGGACGTCTGCTCAGTACCCGCGTTCACGGTCCACTTCGTGCAACAGGTTTTCCCCAGCCTCCAGCCGGCGGTAATTCTCCGCCACGTCCCGTAACGCATCGCCCAGGTGCCAGCCCGACACATGCGGGGTGATGGTGACTTGCGGGTGCGCCCACAAGGGGCTGTCCGCGGGCAGCGGCTCCTGATTGACCACATCCAGAACCGCGTGGCCGGGCGTGCCCGTGTCCAGCGCTTCCAGCAGCGCAGTTTCGTCCACCAGATCGCCGCGGCCCGCATTGATCAGCACAGCACCGGGCTTCATCGCCGCCAGCATCTCCGCATCCATCAGCCCGTGGGTGGCGGGGGTGGAGGGCAGGATCGAACAGACATAATCGCACTCCGCCAGCATCTGCGGCAGCGCCGCCCCGCCGTGGCGGCAATCGACGCCCTCGATCTCCTTGGGCGAACGGCTCCAGCCCAGCACCCGGAACCGCATGTCCCGCATCAGCCGCGCCGTCATGCCGCCGATATGGCCCAGGCCCAGCACGCCCACGGTGGTTTCCGCCGGACGCCGCGGCGCCAGCGGCTCCCAGGCGCTGCGGGCCTGCGCGGCCGCATGCGCCGCCATGTTGCGCTGGCCGCGCAGCACATAAGCCAGGCAGTATTCGGCAATCTCATGCGCGGGCTCCTGCGGCTTCAGCCGGGCGACCCGCACATGCGGCGCCAGGCTGGGATGCGCCACGATGGTATCCACCCCGGCGCCCAGCTTCTGCACCAGCTGCAGGTTCGGCAGCCGTGCCGCCAGGTCGCCCGTCAGCGCCGAGGCCGCCAGCACCGTGATCTCTGCCAGATTGCCGGGGGCCGAAATCGGGCGGATGTCGGTGCCGGGCGCAATCGCCCGCAGCTCTTCCGCCAGCTGTTCCTCCGTGTACCAGCCGTCGTGGCCGATGCTGATCAGAACTGCCATGGGTGCCCTCCTCCTTGCCGCATCTGTCCTTGGTGGCGGACTAAGCCACGGTTCGGCGCAAAGCGAAAGCCGTTTTTCATGCGGCGCTGCGGGCCTCTGGCGCGTCAGTCCAGCCGCCGCACCAGGATCTGGTTGCCCTCGCCGCGCTTGGTCTCGAACAGCCGCAGCGAGGCGATCAGATCGCTCAGCTTGCGCTTGCCATAGCTGCGGGTGTCGAAATCCGGCGCCGCCGCGGTGATGTACTGGCCGATCTGGCCCAGCGTGAACCACTCGTCGTCCTGGTCGATCGCATCCATCGCGCGCACCACCAGCTTGGTCGGATCCGCCAGCTCCGCCGGCGCATTGCCGTTGCCGTCTTCCTTCTTGGGCTTCGGCTTGGGTTTGCCCGGCTCCTCCAGCAGGTTCTCGACATAGATGAACCGCTTGCAGGCCTGCACGAAAGCCGCCGGCGTCTTGCGCATGCCCATGCCGAACACATCCACCCCCTGTTCGCGGATGCGGCTGGCCAAACGGGTGAAATCACTGTCCGAGGAGATCAGCACAAAGCCGTCGAACCGGCCCGAATGCAGGATGTCCATCGCATCGATCACCAGCGCGATGTCCGATGCGTTCTTGCCGGTGGTATTGGCAAACTGCTGGTGCGGCACAATCGCCAGCGCCGCCAGTTTTTCCTTGTTCCAGCCCTGGGGGCTGCCGCCGGCGAAATCGCCATAGATGCGGCGGATGCTGGCCTCGCCGAAGGAGGCGATCTCCTCGAACATCGCCTCCGCATATTTGGCCGAAATATTGTCGGCGTCGATCAGGACGGCCAGAAGCGGCGGTTTTGTGGTGTTTGCCATTGCGGAGTCGTGCCTCTTTTGAGTGTGCCCGGAGGGGACGGCAGCGCGCTGCCTGCCATCGGACCCTGCGGGTGTGGTTGGGGTGAGTATGTGCAGCGCCCGCCAAGATGCAAGGGCGGCCTGCTGCACCGGAACCCGGCAGCGGCTGCCAGCCGGTGCTCGGGGGGGTGTACGGGAGGGCGCCGGTTTCCTGTCCCGGCAGCATCTCAGGCGAAAGGGTCTTCCGGATATCCAACCCGCGCCAGATAGAGCCCGTGGCCGGGGCACACCGGCCCGCAGGCGGCACGGTTGCGGGCCTCCAGCGCGGCCTTCACATCGGCGGGCTCCCAGGCCCCGGCACCAACCCGCTCCAGCGTGCCGACAAAGCTCCTGACCTGATTGTGCAGAAAGCTGCGGGCGCGGACATGAAAGTGGATTTCCGGCCCGGAAAAGCCCTGCACCCGCTCCACCGTCAGCGCGTCCAGCGTCTTGACCGGGCTGGCCGCCTGGCAGATCGAGGAGCGGAAGGTGGTGAAATCATGGTTCCCGATCAAATAGCTGGCGGCGTCCTGCATGGCATCGGCGTCCAGATCATGGCTCAGCTGCCAGACCTGGCCCGCGTCATGGGTGGCCGGTGCGCGGCGGATCAGGATGCGGAACAGATACTGCCGCTCAACGGCCGAGAACCGGGCGTGCCAGTCATCCTCGACCCGCGCACAGCCGACAATCGCCACCGGATCGGGTTTCAGGTGGTAATTCAACGCCTCCGACAGGCGGAACGGATCCCACGCCTTGGCCAGATCGCAATGCGCCACCTGTCCCAGCGCATGCACCCCGGTATCGGTCCGCCCGGCGGCGGCGATGGTGTGCTCCCCGGGTTCCAGCCGCGCCAGCGCAGCCTCGACCGCCCCCTGGACCGAGGGCAGGTCCTTCTGCCTCTGCCAGCCGGCAAAAGGCTTCCCGTGGTATTCGACTTTCAAAGCAAAACGCGGCATGAGCGGGCAAGTAGCAATGCAACAGGGCCGGGGCAAGTCCCCTGTGCACTCTGGTAAGCCGCAGGCGGGCTGCCTATCTTTGTGCGGGCAAGAACAGAGCAGGATCAGGGCCTTGGTGATAACCTCCCTTGCAGACGGGGTGATGAGCGGAGTGGAGAGTGCCGCCAGCGGCCTCTCCTCGGCGCTGTTCGGCCGGCCCTTGCGGCTGGGCGTCACCGGACTGGCGCGCTCCGGCAAGACGGTGTTCATCACCGCGCTGGTGGCGAACCTGATGGACCGGGGCCGGATGCTGCAGCTGACCGCTGCGCGCGAGGGGCGGATCGAGGCCGCCTTCCTGCAGCCCCAGCCCGACGACACCGTGCCGCGGTTCGATTATGAAACCCACCTCGCGGCCCTGACCGGGCCGTCACCCCATTGGCCGGACAGCACCCGCGCGGTCTCCGAGCTGCGTCTCAGCCTGAAGGTGCGGCCCGCCGGCCTTCTGTCCGGGCTGCAGGGCCTGCGCACGCTGCATCTCGATATCGTCGACTATCCGGGCGAGTGGCTCTTGGACCTGGCGCTCATGGACAAAAGCTATGCCGAATGGTCCGGGGACGTGCTCGCCCGTCTTGCATCCCGCCCGCAAGCGCAGCAGTTTCTGGCAGAGAAATCCAAGGCTGTCCCCGCGGGGGCACATGACGAGCCGCAGGCGCAGGGGCTTGCCGCCGCCTTCACGGAGTACCTGCGCGCCGCCCGCGCCGCCGGCTTTTACGATTGCACCCCGGGCCGCTTCCTGCTGCCCGGCGACCTAGAGGGCTCGCCGGTGCTGACCTTCGCACCGCTGCCGTCTGAGGCCAGCCCGCCGCGCGGCAGCCTCTGGCGCGAGATGGAGCGCCGCTACGAGGCCTATAAGTCCAAGGTGGTGAAACCTTTCTTCCGCGACCACTTCGCCCGCATCGACCGCCAGGTGGTGCTGGTGGATGCGCTGTCGGCGATCCACTCCGGCCCGCAGGCGGTGGAGGATCTGCGCCATGCGATGGCCGACATCCTCAGTGCCTTCAAGCCGGGCCGCAACCATTTCCTGACCCGGCTCTTGGGCGGCAAGCGGGTGGAGAAGATCCTGTTCGCGGCCACCAAGGCCGACCATCTGCACCACGCCCAGCACGGCCGGATGACCGCCATCATCGAGGCGCTGACCCGCGAGGCGCAGGACCGCGCCCGCTTTGCCGGCGCTGAAACCGCGGCGCTGGCGATGGCCTCCCTGCGCACCACCACCGAGGAAATGCGCGCCCATGACGGCGGCGAACTCCCCTGCGTGCGCGGCACCCTGCTGGAGAGCGGCAAGCAGGCGGCTTTCTATCCCGGCGCGCTGCCCGAAGACCCTGCGCAGCTGCTTGCCCCGGCCCGCCAGGGGGCTGAGCGCTGGCTCGAGGGCGACTATCAGGCGATGGCTTTTGCCCCGGCGCCGCTCACTCTGAAACATGACAGCGGCCCGCCGCACATCCGCCTCGACCGGGCCGCCGAATTCCTGATCGGAGACGCCTTGTGATCCTCTCCCTGCGCCCCGCTGCCCCCCTCGATGCCGGTGCCGCGGGGGACATCCTCTACCGGTTCCAGCAGGACACCAAATGGATGCCCAAGCTCTACACCTCGGCTGAGGCGATCTCATTCTGCGGCATGATGATCGATCGCGGCTGGGTCACCGTGGCGGTGCGGGATGGCCGTGTGCAGGGGTTCCTGGCCCGCGACGGCGCGGAGGTCTGTTCGCTCTACCTCGCCCCCGGCGCCTGCGGGCAGGGGGCGGGCAAGGCGCTGCTGGATGCAGCCAAATCGGCCTCGCCGCGGCTGACCTTGCGCACCTTTTCCGCCAACATCCGCGCCCAGAAGTTCTACCGGCGCGAAGGCTTTGCCGAGACCGGGCGCGGCGATGGCGCGGACAACGAGGAGGGGCTGCCCGACATCGCCTATGAATGGCGCGCGGCCCGGGAGGCGGCGGCATGAGCAAGAAACCGGTGCTGTTCGATCTGGAGGATGAAGCAAAGGCTCCGCCAGTGGCAGAGGCGCCGCCGGTGCCGGATCCGGCACCGCTGGCGGCGCAGCCCGCGGCGATGGAGCAGGCGGCCCGGATCGCCGCCCGCAGGCCGTCGCGGCTGGCCCGCTGGTTCTGGGCGCTGCTGGTTGCGGTGGTCGGCGCCATGGCCTCGGTGGCGGCCTGGGACTTTGCCACCGGGCTGATTGACCGGGTGCCGGTGCTGGGCTGGGCGGTCAGCGTTGGGCTGGCGCTTCTGCTGCTGCTTGCGCTGGCGATGGCGCTGCGGGAACTGGCGGCGCTGTCGCGGCTGCGGCGGGTGGATGCCCTGCGCCATCAGGCGGCTGAGGCCGCAGACCTGGCCGCAGCCCGCGCCTTCACCGACCGGCTGGAGGCGTTCTACAAGGGGCGCGACGAACTCGCCTGGCACCAGGCCCGGCTGGCGGAGCGCCGGGCAGAGGTCCTGGATGCTGATACGCTGCTGCTGCTGGCGGAGGCGGAGCTGCTGGTGCCGCTGGATGCGCTGGCGCTGCGGGAGGTCGAAGCCGCGGCCAGGCAAGTCGCTGCTGTGACGGCGCTGGTGCCGATGGCGCTGGCGGATGTGCTGACGGCGCTGGTCTCCTCGCTGCGGATGATCCGCCGGGTGGCGGGGGTCTATGGCGGGCGGCCCGGGCTCTTCAGTTCCTGGCGGCTGACCCGCGCGGTGCTGGCGCATCTGGCCGCCACGGGCGCGGTGGCGGCCGGCGATGACCTGCTGGAGCCGGTGCTGGGCGGCTCAGTGCTGTCGAAACTGTCCCGCCGCTTCGGCGAGGGGCTGGTCAACGGCGCGCTGTCCGCCCGTGTCGGGATTGCGGCAATGGAGGTCTGTCGCCCGATGCCGTTCTCCCCGCAGCACAAGCCCAGCACCCGCAAAGTGGTGCAGCGGGCGCTGACCGGCCTGTTCTCCAAGACGAAGTAGGCGGCGTGCTCAGGCTCATGCGCAGCATGAGCCATGCCCAAGCCTGCCGGTGCTGTGGCAGGGCCAGAACACCGGCAGGCGCGGGAGTGCTGCCCTTGCCGGGTCAGAACAACTTCGGCGGCTGGTCCTTGGGCTGGCGCATCGCCACGACGCCGGTGCGGAAGCCCTCGCCGATCCGGTCGGCCAGCGCCCCCCATTGCAGCGCGGTGCGCTCCGGCAGCTCGGCGCGCAGCACCTCGTGGAACAGGCCCAGCCACAGCGGGAAATGCTCTGCCTTCACATCCGGCCGCGACACATGCTCCCGCATCGGATTGCCGCTGTAGCTTTTCTCCCGCAGAATCGCATTGCGCCAGAAGCCGGCAATTTTCTCCTCATGCTCCGGCCAGTCCTCCACATGGGCGGCAAACACCGGCCCCAGCACCGCATGCGCGCGCACGCGGGCATAGAAGACGCTGACCACGCGGGCGATCTCCGCTGCGGAGATTTCGAACCGCGCCAGCGGGTTTTGCGTTTCGGTCTGGGTCATCATCTGCTCCGGTCTGCCTGCGCCCGCTAGATAGGGCGAAGGCGGTGCCAGCGGAAGGGGGCAGGCGCATCTGCCGCAGCGCGGCTGTGCGGCACCGCTGGCGCCCGGCGTCCCTGCCGCTATGGTGGGTGGAGAATTTGCCAAAGGTATTGATTTATGGCGGTGAACACCAAGCGGATTCTGGTTCTGGGTGCCTATGGTTTTATCGGCGCTGAGGTTGTCCGTGCACTGCAGGCCGCGGGGTTTGCCGTGGCGGGCCTTGGCCGCTGTGCTGAGCAGGCCGCGCGGGTTCTTCCGGGCGTGCCGTTTGCCAGGGGGGACCTTCGTCATCTGCTGCAGCCCGAAGACTGGATGCCGCTGCTGCAGGGCGTGGATGCGGTCGTGAACTGCGCCGGCGTGCTGCAGGACATGACGCCGGGAGAGCTGGAGGCCGTGCATCACACCGCCGTCACCGCGCTTGCGGTTGCCTGTGCGGATCGCGGCATCAAGGTGGTTCAGGTTTCGGCTGCCGGCGCGGCGCCGCACGCCGCGACAGAGTTCATGCGCAGCAAGGCGCGCGGCGACGCGGCCCTGCGGGCCTCCGGTGCCGCGGCTTGGATCCTGAAGCCCGGGCTGGTGATCGGGCAGGGGGCCTTTGGCGGCACTCGGTTGCTGCGGATGCTGGCGGCAGTGCCGCTGGTGCAGCCCGTGGCGCTGGCAAAGGCGCCGGTGCAGTGCATCGGGATGGCGGATCTGGCGGCTGCTGTGGCTGCCGCGCTGAATGGGGTGCTGCCGCCCGGCACCTATGATCTTGTGGAGGACCAGCCGCACAGTTTGGAGGAGGTGCTGGCAGAGACCCGGTCCTGGCTGGGGTTTACATCTGCCCGGATGGTGTTGCGGCTGCCGGGCTGGCTGCTGTGGCCGGTGGCGGCGGGTGCGGATGCATTGGGCCGCCTTGGCTGGCGTTCGCCTTTGCGCAGTACGGCGATTGCCGAAATCCAGAGCGGCGTGCGCGGCGATCCGGAACCCTGCCGCGCGGTTACGGGGCGGGGGATGGCGACTTTGCCATCCATTTACCGATCACTGCCCGCGGGCCGTGAACAGCGGCTGGATGCGCGGATGGCGCTGGTGATGCCCTTTGCCGTTGCGGTGCTCAGCCTGTTCTGGCTTGCCTCCGGTCTGATCGGCCTGTGGCAGCTGGAGGCCGCCGCCAATGTGCTGATGGCCGAAGGCTGGAGCATCTTTCCGGCCAAGACCAGTGTGGTGTTCTGGGCGTTTGCCGACATTGCCCTGGGGCTTGCGGTCCTGTGGCGGCCCTGGGCGGCGCGGGCCTGCCTGGGGATGGCGGCGGTTTCGCTGGTCTATCTGATGTCGGCCAGTGTGGCCGCGCCGCAGTTGTGGGCGGATCCGCTGGGACCGCTTGTGAAGGTGCTGCCGGGGATCCTGCTTGCACTGATGACCCATCAGTTGCTGGAGGAGCGCTGAGATGGATCCGGACCTGATCCTGCGCTGGCTGCATGTGGTTGGCGCTTGCGTGCTGCTTGGAACCGGGGCCGGCATTGCCTTCTTCATGCTGATGGCGCATCGCACCCGCGATCCGAATCTGATCGCCCATACCGCAGGCGTGGTGGTGCTGGGAGATCTGTTGTTCACCACGGCGGCAGTGATCGTGCAGCCCGTCACCGGCGGTGTGCTGGCCTGGCGGCTGGGCTGGCCGCTGAGCGAGGGCTGGCTGTCGCTGTCGCTGCTGCTATATGTGCTGACCGGTGCCTTCTGGCTGCCGGTGGTCTGGATCCAGCTGCGGCTGCGTGATCTGGCCCGGGCGGCAGCGGAGGCCGGCAAGGCGCTGCCTGAACGCTATCACCGGCTGTTCGCCATCTGGTTTGCCTGCGGCATTCCCGCTTTTGCGGCGGTGCTGGCGATAGTCTGGCTGATGCTGGCGCGGCCGGATCTCGGGGTGTGGCTGGTGCGGTAATGAATTCACCATCGCCCGGCACCGCCGCCGGGCTGCGGCGCATCTGCCGCTTTACCCTTTTGCGGGACCATCCTATAAGGCCTCTCATGTCCCTATACGCGGCCATCATTATTCGAATTATGTCCCCGGCGCTCTGAACACGTGAGCCGCCGGGCAAAGGCGCTTGAGCCATCGCGCCGAACCGAATATCCCAATTCCCGACCTTGATCATCCAAAGGACGCCCCCGATGTGCGCCGACACGCCCCAGACGCCTGATTACAAAGACACCCTCAACCTGCCGAAAACCGATTTCCCGATGCGCGCAGGCCTGCCCAAGCGCGAGCCCGGCTGGCTGGAGCGCTGGGCGCAGATCGGCGTCTACGGAAAACTGCGCGACAAGGCCGCCGCGGCCAAGGGCACCGGCGCGGAGCGCAAGCCCTTCACCCTGCATGACGGCCCGCCCTACGCCAACGGCCACCTGCACATCGGCCATGCGCTGAACAAGACCATCAAGGACATGATCGTGCGCTCGCACCAGATGATGGGTTTTGATGCGCGCTATGTGCCGGGCTGGGACTGCCACGGCCTGCCGATCGAGTGGAAGATCGAGGAGCAGTACCGCAAGAAGGGCAAGAACAAGGACGCGGTGCCGGTGGTCGAATTCCGCCAGGAATGCCGCGCCTTTGCGGATGAATGGGTGGGCATCCAGCGCGAGGAATTCAAGCGCATCGGCATCACCGGCAACTGGGATGATCCGTATCTTACCATGAACTACCACGCCGAAGCGGTGATCGCGGATGAGTTCATGAAGTTCCTGATGAACGGCACGCTGTACCAGGGCTCCAAGCCCGTGATGTGGTCGCCGGTCGAAAAGACCGCGCTGGCCGAGGCCGAGGTCGAATACCACGACAAGGAAAGCTTCACCATCTGGGTGAAGTTCAAGGTGGCCGAGGCGGGCGGCTTTGTGGCCGCCGACGGCGAGGATGCCGATTTTGCCGGCGCGGACTCTGCGCTGGTGGCGCAGGATCTGGAAGGCGCCCATGTGGTGATCTGGACCACCACCCCCTGGACCATCCCGTCGAACAAGGCGGTGGTCTACGGCGCCGAGATTGCCTATGGCCTTTATGAGGTGACCGGCACGCCCGAGGAATGCTGGGCCAGCACCGGCGACCGCTTCCTGCTGGCCGACAACCTGGCCGCGGATGTGTTCAAGCGCGCCCGTCTCGGCGGGGATCAGTACAAGCGTCTGCGCGGAGTTTCGGCTGACGAGCTGTCCAGCCTGTCGCTGAAGCACCCCCTCGCAGGCGCCGACGGCTCGAACGGAGAATGGGACGCAATCCGCGACTTCCGCGCAGCCCCCTTCGTGACCGACACCGAGGGCACCGGCTTTGTCCACTGCGCGCCCAGCCACGGGATGGAGGAATTCGAGCTCTACCGTGATCTGGGCATGCTGGAGCAGGTCATCACCTACAACGTGATGGACGACGGCTCCTTCCGCGCCGATCTGCCGTTCTTCGGAGGCAAGTACATCCTGAACCGCAAGGGCGGCGAGGGCGATGCCAACAAGGCGGTGATCGACAAGCTGGTGGAGATGGGCGGACTGCTGGCGCGCGGCAAGATCAAGCACAGCTACCCGCATTCCTGGCGCTCCAAGGCGCCGATCATCTACCGCAACACGCCGCAGTGGTTTGCGAGCGTTGACCGCAAGATCGACGACGGCATGGGCGGAATGGGCGATACCATCCGCACCCGCGCGCTGCGCTCGATCGACGAGCTGGTGAAATGGTGGCCCCGGACCGGGCGCAACCGGCTGCATTCGATGATCGAAAGCCGCCCCGACTGGGTGCTGAGCCGCCAGCGGGCCTGGGGTGTGCCGCTGACCTGCTTCACCAGGAAGGGCGCCCTGCCGACCGATGCGGACTTCCTGTTGCGCAACGAAGAGGTCAACAAACGCATCGTCGCGGAATTCGACCAGCATGGCGCCGACGTCTGGTATCAGGACGGCTTCAAGGCCAAGGTGCTGGATGGCATCGCCGATGCAGACGCCTATGACCAGGTGTTCGACGTGCTGGACGTGTGGTTTGATTCAGGTTCGACCCATGCCTTCGTGCTGCGCGACCGCGAGGACGGCACCGCAGACGGCATCGCCGACGTCTACATGGAAGGCACCGACCAGCACCGCGGCTGGTTCCACTCCTCGCTCTTGCAGGCCTGCGGCACCAAGGGCCGCGCGCCCTACCGCAACGTGGTGACACACGGCTTCACGCTGGACGAAAAGGGCATGAAGATGTCCAAGTCGCTGGGCAACACCATCGTTCCGGAAGAGGTCATCAAACAGTACGGCGCCGATATCCTGCGCCTGTGGGTGGCGCAGACCGATTACACCGCCGACCAGCGGATCGGGCCGGAGATCCTGAAAGGCACCGCCGACAGCTACCGCCGCCTGCGCAACACCATGCGCTTCCTGCTGGGGTCGCTGAGCGACTTCAAAGAGGACCAGCGCGTCGCGCCGGCGGATATGCCCGAGCTGGAGCAGTGGGTGCTGCACCGGCTGGCCGAGCTCGACCACAAGGTGCGCAGCGGCTATCAGACCTTTGATTTCCAGGGCGTGTTCTCGGCGGTGTTCAACTTTGCCACCGTGGACCTGTCGGCCTTCTACTTCGACATCCGCAAGGACGCGCTCTACTGCGATGGCGACACCCTGAACGCCCGCGCCGCGCGCACGGTGCTGGACATTCTGTTCCACCGCCTGACCACCTGGCTGGCGCCGATCCTGGTCTTCACCATGGAGGAGGTCTGGCTGGAGAAATACCCGGGCGCGGGCAGCTCGGTGCATCTGCAGGACATTCCCGAAACCCCCGCCGACTGGCTGAACGAGCCGCTGGCGGCCAAATGGGCCAAGATCCGGCAGGCCCGCCGGGTGGTGACCGCCGCATTGGAGGTGCAGCGCACCGACAAGGTGATCGGTGCCTCGCTGGAGGCGGCGCCGGTGGTGCATGTGCGCGACGTGGAAGCGCTGGCGGCGCTGAAATCGGTGAACTTCGCCGATATCTGCATCACCTCTGACATTGCGCTGACCAATGATCCCGCCCCGTCGGAAGCTTTCCGGATGCCGGAAGTGGAGGGTGTGTCGGTGGTGTTCGAGAAGGCCGACGGCGGCAAGTGCCAGCGCTGCTGGAAGATCCTGCCGGATGTCGGCAGCCACAACCATGAGGGTCTTTGCGGCCGCTGCGACAGCGCTCTGGCTTAGCCTGAACTGCATCTTAGAATTGTACGCAACGCCCGGCTTAATTGCCGGGCGTTGTCTATTTTTGATATTGTTACGGTGTTTCCGGCGTTTTCCGCGCTGCGCCCTTGTGTATGGGAAATTTGGATTCCTCTAGATGTTGACCGGTTTTCCACAATTGGTTAAGAATTCGTTAATTCCATGTAGATTTTAGCCGTGATATTCAAAATATGGCATGGGGCAGGGGGACATTATCCAATGCTGAAGCTGAAAGCGGGCGCGCAACCGGCAGACGAGCCGGGCAAGCCGCGCGGTGCGTCTGTCCGGATTGAAGGTGTGTCGGCGCCGAAGAACATGAAAATCGGGCTGGTGGCCAGCGGCGGGCCAGCGAAGGCAAAGCCCTCGGTTGGCGGACCTGCACCCGGGGCCAAGCCGCTGCAGGCTGCGAAACCCGCTGCCGTGGCGCCAGAGGCGGCCCCGGAGCCGCAGCGATTTGCGCCGATGCCGGCCGAGGCTGGATCGGCTCTGCCGAAGCTGGGCCTTGCCGCTGCCGGGCTGGCGGTGGCCGCGGCGATGCTGCTCTACTTTCAATTCGGCGGCGCAGCGCCGGCAGAAGACACGCCGGTTGCGGCGCTGCAGGCGGACCATGGCGCGGACGCGGTTCCGGCAGGTGCAGCCGCCGCAGCAGGGCTGGAAACAACCGAAGCCAGCGGCGAAGACGCCCTGGTGGCCCGTATCACCGAAGGCACGCTGGCGGCACTGCGCAGCAAGCAGACGCAGCCCGCAGCAGCCGTACAGGCCGCGCCCGCTGCACCAGGCGAAGGCCCGGCGCTGTACAAGATGGTCCTGACCGCTGCGGCGCAGGGCCAGTCGGAGGCCTATATCGACCAGCTGGTGAACGGCGCCTACGAGCGGCAGGAGATTTCTGTTCCGGCCAGCCTGATCGGTGCTGACGGGCGGGTCGATACCGCCACCTTGATGGCGCTGTTCGTCGGCAACTGAGCAGCCAGAACTGCGGCGGTGCCGGAATGGCGCTGCCTTTCGGGCAGCAGCTCTGCCCCGCGCAACCTTGCCAATAGAAAATCAGAACAACAGGCGCCGCACGCTCTTTTTGCGGATCAGGCGCTGCATATTTCCGGGGGGGAACCATGAAAACCATATTTGCTGCCGCTGCCATCGGGCTGTCCGGCCTTTTTGCTGCGTCTGCCGCTGCCGACACCTGCGGCGGTGTCTACACGGTGCAGCCTGGTGACAGCCTGTCGGTGATTGCTGACAAGATGTATAAGGATGCGGGCAAATGGAGCGCCATCCACAACCGCAATATCGACCAGATCGGCCCCAAGCCGGGTGCCATCCGGGCCGGCATGAAACTGTCGCTGGCCTGCCTCGAGGGGCTGCCGCTGGGCCTGCCGGGCGGCAAGGCGGTCACTGCAGCCGCCCCAGCTGCGGCAGTGCCGGTCAAGGTGGCACCCGGCAACGCCGCGGTGCGCAGCAGGATCAACCTGCTGACCGGAGACGATTACGCGCCCTTCACCTCCAAGGCTGCGCACAACGGCGGCTTGATCACCGACGTGGTGAATGCGGCCATGACCAGGGCGGCGCCGTCCGAAGGCTATGCCATTCACTGGGTGAACGACTGGTCCTCGCATTTCGACCCGCTCCTGTCCAATGCGCTGCTGGACCTGGGTTTCCCCTGGTACAAACCGGACTGCGCGACAATGCCGGACAGCGACCGTTGCCAGAACTTCCACTTCTCCGAGCCGATGTTCGAAACCCTGATGCTGCTTTTTGCGGATAAGGACCGGCCTTTCGCCTTCGAGAGCGACAGCGACATCGAGGGCAAGACCCTGTGCCGCCCCGCCGGCTACCTGACCTTCGACCTGGACGAGCGCGGCCGCCGCTGGATCGCCGGCAAGAAGATCACTCTGAAGCAGCCGCACAAGGTCAAGGATTGTTTCGATATGGTCGCCGCGGGCGAGGCCGATGCGGTTGCCATCAACGAATTCACCGGCCGCAGCGTGATGAAGGAACACGGCATCACGGACCAGTTCACCGTGCTGCCGCAGCCCCTGTCGGTGCTGGGCATCCATGTGGTGGTCCACAAAACCCACCCGCGCGCGGAGGAAATGCTGGCAATGATCAACAAGGGGCTGCGCAATATCCAGCAGGACGGCAGCTACCAGACCATTGTCGAAGACCACATGGCCCGGATCTGGGCCGGGTTCTGAGGGAGGATGCCTGCATGAAACGGTTCTTCTCCCGCCTGCTGCAGCTTGCCGCCCTGTTCGCGGTGGCGCCGGCTGCGGCCTGGGCGATCTGCGATGTCGAATATGCGGCGCAGCCGGGGGACACGCTGTTCTCCATTGCGGAAACCCACTACGGCGACCGCAACCGCTGGACCATGGTCTATTACCGCAACCAGAAACTGCTGGCGGGCGCCACCGTGCTGCCGGGCCGCAAGCTGTTCATCCCCTGCATCACCGGCGCCACCGCGCCGGATGCAACGCCGCTGCGCCAGGACAAGGCAGAGCTGACGCTGCTGACCGGCAGCGGCTATGCGCCCTTCACCGACCGAAGCCTGCCGGGGCAGGGCATGGTGACAGAGCTGATCAACGCGGCGCTGGAACTGGCACCGGCACCGGTCAGCTATTCGGTCAGCTGGGAGGATGACTGGTCCAAGCACCTGTTCCCGATGCTGGACAAGAAGGAATTCGACATGGGCTTCCCCTGGCTGAAGCCCGACTGCACGGCGGATCCGGACAATGAGCGCTGCGCCAATTTTCACTTCTCCGATCCGGTCATGACCCTGCCGGTGATGCTGTTCGTGCGGGCAGGCAGCGGTTTCGAGTACAAAGGGGACGCCGACGTCGAGGGCAAGACCCTGTGCCGCCCGGCCGGTTACTTCACCCATGATCTGGACCGCAGCGGGCGGCGCTGGCTGGACAGCGGCAAGATCACCCTGGTGCAGCCCGCAACCCCGGCGGATTGTTTCCGCATGGTGGCAGAGGGGCAGGTGGATGCGGCGGCGGTGAACCTGTTCCTGGGGGCCAATACCATCGTCCTGGAAAACCTGCGCGACACCGTTGTGCCGTTGGAGAAACCGCTGTCGGAGGAAGGCCTGCATGTGGTGATTTCCAAGCGCCACTGGCGCGGCACCACGCATCTCTACCGGATCAACGCAGGCCTGCAGAAGCTGCGCGAAAGCGGCCGGTTCGAAGAGATCATGTCGCGCCATCTGGAGCTGTTCTGGGCCCAGCTGCAGTAACGCCTTCGCTGCCCGGCTGGATCAGAACGCCTTGCGGGCCGCCAGATAGCCGGCCTCGGCGGCCAGTGCGCTGGCAGTCTTGGGGCCTGCCTGGCAGCCGTTTGCAAGGTCCAGGTAGTAGGCGGCCAGGCCGGCGCCGGTCATCTGCTTCAGGCTCAGCGCTTCGGCCCGGGCTGCGGCGCGGGCCGGACCGGCATGCTGGGGGGACAGGGCCTGCGGGCGTTCGCCGCTCAGCGCCTGTTCGCGCGCCACGTTCCGGGCCAGGCCACGGGAAGTGCCCTCAGTCAGAGGGGCATCAACCGGCTGGCCGCCTGCTTCCGCGATTGCAGGCTGCTTCTGATAAGCAGCCTGCATCTGCTTCATGCTGTTGTACAGGCTGGCGGTGCTGGAGACTGCGGAAAGCATTTCGATTACCCTTCGTTTCGATCTTGAAACTCACTTTATTATAATTTTACGTAACATGGCGGGGAATTCCCGGGGCTGGTTAACAAAGTGTTAACGGCGGGTGTATGGGGCGGAGCTTGGCCGGTTGCGGTCTTGCCGTTCGCGCCAATCAGGCAGATGCTGCCGCGGCAGGCCGACTCAGGGAGGATTCATGATTTCAGCCAGCCTGGAAACGCCGGTCGGACCGCTGAGCGTGGTTGAGCGCGACGGTGCCATTGTGCGGCTGGCCTGGACGGCAGAGGCCTCCGGGCAATCGGCGCTGCTGACCCGGGCGCTGGACCAGCTTCGGGCCTATTTTGCCGGTGAGCTGACGGCGTTCGACCTGCCGCTGCAGGTGGAGGGCTCGGATTTTCAGCGGGCGGTCTGCGCGGCCATGCTGGCGATCCCCTTTGGTGAAACCCGCACCTATGGCGAAATTGCCAGCAGCCTGGATGCCGCGCCGCAGCCGGTGGGCAATGCCTGCGGCGGCAATCCGATTCCGGTGCTCATCCCCTGCCACCGGGTGCTGGGCGCCTCCGGCCTTGGCGGCTTTTCCGGTGCCGGCGGTGTGGAGACCAAGGTGGCGCTGCTGAAACATGAAGGCGCTGCCAGCCTCCTGATTTGACCGGCCCGGCTCTCAAGCCCCGGGTGCGCGCTTCTTTCTGGCTGGAAAATACTCCGGGGTGAATGCGCGCCGCGAGGGGCGCAGAGGGGCAGCGCCCCTGCCGCCGGGCGGCTCACACCGCAGAGGACTTGCGCTGCCGTTCCGGCACGATCTGCTGGGCAATGCCGACAAACAGCAGATAGACCGAGGTCGCCACCAGCCCCCAATGCGCCCAGCTGGCGGGGTGGAAATCAACCCAGGCGGCCCAGCCGGCAAAGAAGGTCCAGGCCAGCGCCACCGGCAGCGAGACCTTGCGCCAGCGTTCCGTGCGCACCGGATGGATGAATTTCAGCGGCAGGAACATGGCAATGGACAGGAGCGTCACCAGCACCAGGCTGGTCCAATGGCTGGGTTCCAGCGCAAAGATCACCAGCACCAGCATGTTCCAGCAGCCGGGGAAGCCGGAAAAGGAATTGTCCTTGGTCTTCATCCTGGTGTCGGCAAAATACATCGCGCTGCCGAAGGTGATCACGATGATCGCAAACCAGCCGGTCCAGCCCGCCATCAGCCCCGATTGGAACAGGGCAAAGGCCGGGATGAAGACATAGGTGAGATAGTCGATGATCAGGTCGAGCAGCACCCCGTCAAATTCCGGAGAATAGCGTTTGACGTGGTAATGCCGGGCCAGCGGGCCGTCGATGCCGTCAACGGCAAAGGCCACCACCAGCCAGACGAACATCAGGCTCCATTTGCCTTCGGTGGCGGCCAGCATCGCCAGCATGGCAAACACGGCACCGGTTGCAGTCAGCAGGTGAACGGTCAATGCGCGGATCTGAGGTGTCATCCGTCCCTGATGGCAATTTTGCCCCGTGGCCGCAAGCGCTCAATGCAGCTTTGAGCGGAAATCCGTATCTGCCGCAAACTGGATGCGGGCCATGCGGCGGCCATGGCGAGCGGGGTCGGTAATACCGGGAGAGGAAAATGGCGGCTGGGCTGGCAGCTTGCCCACCGTCTCTCCCGGAAGGCCGCCAGGCGGCGGGGCAGGGGCGGCAGGCGCGCCGTCGGCGGACAAGGCAGCAAAACCAGGTGCAGTCATGGCAGAATCCCTTCTGGATCATTTGCCCCATCAAGCCTGTGCTGCCTTAACAGAGGCTTTCCGCAAGCTGCCGGATTGCCTTGCATTTTAATGAAACCGGAGGGAAACCGGTCAGCCGCGGCAGCTGCCGCCGGCCTGCACCGGCGGGGCAGGGCGCAATGCCACGGGAGCAGAAGGCGCGGCAGCCGCCGGGTTTCGGCCGCAGCAGCGCGTGGCAGCCCGGGCAGTCAAAGAACCGCTGGCAGGCGTCCGGCGGCATCTCTTCCGCCGCTCATGTCACGCCTTCGGGTGGGCGCGCATGTAGACCTCCATCAGGTGCGTCGTGTCCACCGCGGTATAGGCCTGGGTGGTCGACAGCGAGGCATGCCCCAGCAGCTCCTGGATGGCGCGCAGATCGCCGCCGGCCTCCAGCAGATGGGTGG
Organism: Leisingera thetidis; assembly: GCF_025857195.1. NCBI lineage: Bacteria > Pseudomonadati > Pseudomonadota > Alphaproteobacteria > Rhodobacterales > Roseobacteraceae > Leisingera > Leisingera thetidis. Next base: position 871,454 of record NZ_CP109787.1, read on the forward strand.
CAAAACTGTGCCGCAGCGCATGCGGGGTTGCGGTTGCGGGCAGCCCCAGCTGGGCCCGGGTCCGGGCCATCACGCCCTGGATCTGGCGCGGATTGAGCGCGCCGCCGCGCACCCCGCGGAACAGCGGCGCGTCCGCCTCCTGCGGATGCGGGCACAGCTCAAGATAGCGCGCCACCGCATCGCGGGCGGCTGGCAGCACCGGCACCACCCGCTCTTTCCGGCCCTTGCCCAGGATGCGCAGCACCGCAGGCAGCGGCGCGTCGCGGCCCTTGAGGCCGAGCGCCTCGGAAATCCTGAGGCCGCAGCCGTACAGCAGCGTCACCACCGCCGCATCGCGCGCCGCCACCCAGGTGGTCTGCGATTGCAGCTCCACCGTTTCCAGCACCGCCCTGGCGGCCTCCGGCGCCAGCGGGCGCGGCAGCTTCTTCTGGAACTTGGGCGAGCGCGCCAGCAGCACCGCGGCCGGCTCGAACCCCTCGCGCCCGGCCAGCCATCGGTAGAAATTCTTGACCGCCGACAGCTTGCGCGCCAGCGACCGGGCGCCGGTGCCGGAGTTGCGCTCGGAAGCCATCCAGGCGCGCATGTCGGCGGTGGTGATCCGCGCCAGCGCGCCCAGCCCCTGCGGGCCGCCGGCATGGGCGGTCATGAAGGCGAGGAAGGCGGTGACATCGCCGCGGTAGGCGGCGAGGGTATTGGCAGAGGCCTCCTCCAGCCCGGCCAGCCGCTGCAGCCACAGCTGCAGGGCGTCGCGGCAGGCCGGGGAGATCATGGTCATGACAGCCAGCAGCGCATCGCCCGCTCGAACACGCCGCCGAAGAAGGTCAGGAGATCGGTGCCCTGCATCGGCGAGAACTGGTGCGGGTCTTCCGAACCCATCACCAGCATGCCGGGCAGGCGCCCGTCGCCGAGGTCCAGCATCAGGCAGGCTTCCGAGCGGATCCACTCCGCCTTGGGGCCGTAGATCCGCGGGCTGCCGGCCTGGGTCTGGCGCAGGGTCACCTTCCGCAGGCTGCCGGGCTGCCCGGCATAGTTTTCGGTGAAGCCGGGACCGGCCAGTTTCAGGGAGCCGGATTTGCGCTCCACCTCGGCGCCGCCGGGCTGGGCGGTTTCCAGAACCAGTGCCAGGGCGTGGACGCGCAGGATCTCCGGCAGGTCCTGTTCCAGGCACGCGAGAAAGGCGGCAAAGTCCCGCGGCTCCAGCAGCCGCAGCACGGCACGGTGGATCAGGTTGGTGCCGGCCAGATTGTCATAGGCCGCGGCAATGACCGAGCGGTGGGTATCCTCCAGCCGGTCGAGCCGGGCCGCCATCCGCTCCATCGCGATGCCGCGCAGATCAACGACATTGGAGCCCATCGCCCGCTCATTGGCGGCGACAAGCGCGTTCATCAGGTGCTGGTCCTCCAGCACGGCGTCGGGTTTGGCGAGGATCGCCTCGCGCAATTGGTCTTCCAGGCTGATTGAATTGCTTGAACTGCTCATGCGTGAACTCTTGCGGCTCCGGACCTCTGGCGGGTTTGGACCTGTGTATAACACGGGATGCAGGCAATGCTGCGGAAAAATGCAGCTGTGGCGGAAATTGCTGCGGCGGGGGCTCCCGCCCGTCGCCGGTGCATTGGCATGCCCCGCTCCCGTTGGGCCGGGCGCCGGGCAAATGCCCGGCGCTGCGCCGCAATCCGGGGAGCACGGAGGCGCGGGAAGGCACTGCCTTCCGGACAACGGCTCCGCAAGGAAAAAGGCGCCCCGGAAGCGGAGCGCCTTTCAACAGCTCTGATCTGCTTGCCGGATCAGAGGATCTTGATCTCGGCCGCCTTGATGTCGGCAAGAAAGGCGTCCAGGCCCTTGTCGGTCAGCGGGTGGTTCACCATCGCCTTGATCACGGCGGGCGGCGCGGTGATCACATCGGCGCCGATGCGGGCCGAGTCCAGCACGTGGTTCACCGAGCGGATCGAGGCCGCCAGGATCTGGGTCTCAAAGCCATAGTTGTCATAGATGGTGCGGATGTCCTCGATCAGCTCCATGCCGTCGAGGTTGATGTCATCCAGACGGCCGATGAAGGGAGAGATGAAGGTCGCCCCCGCCTTGGCCGCCAGCAGCGCCTGGTTGGCAGAGAAGCACAGGGTCACGTTCACCATGTGGCCCTCGTCAGTCAGCGTCTTGCAGGCCTTCAGGCCGTCCCAGGTCAGCGGCACCTTGACGGCGATGTTCCCGGCGATCTCCACCAGCTTGCGGCCTTCGGCGATCATGGTTTCCGCGTCGGTCGCGGTCACTTCCGCCGACACCGGGCCGTCGACCAGATCACAGATCTCCTTGGTCACTTCGATGATGTCGCGGCCGGATTTCTTGATCAGCGACGGGTTGGTGGTGACACCGTCCACCATGCCCAGGTCGTTCAGCTCGGCAATCGCGCCGATCTCGGCAGTATCTACGAAGAATTTCATGGGGCAGTCCTTTGGATGGGTTGGCCTCGGTCGTCCCAGCCTTTACCTCATGGGATTACGGGCGGCAACATGGGCAGCAGCATGAGCGGGCAGGAGTTCTTTCAGGCAGGCGAACGGGTCGGGGTGCTGACCACGCAACCCCTTGACCGGCTTCTGGATTACCGCGCGCCTGAGGGCGGCTGCTTCCTCGGCGCCTATGTCGAGGTGCCGCTGGGCCCGCGAAAAGTTCTGGGCGTGGTGTGGGGACCGGGAGCGGGGGATTTCGATTCGGCCAGGCTGCGGTCGGTGATCCGGGTTCTGGACGTGGCCCCGATGCGCAGCGAGATGCGCCGCTTCCTGGGCAAGGCGGCCGATTACACCCTGACGCCGATGCCCGCGATGCTGCGGCTGGCGACCCGGGCGCCGGGGCTCGGCGATCCGCCCTCGATGCGCAAGATCCTGCGCCGCGGCGAAGGCGTGCCCGACCGGATGACCGAGGCCCGCACCCGGGTGCTGGAGGTGATGGCGCAGTATGGCGGTCTGGCTTTCACCCCCCGCGAGCTGGCGGACATGGCGGATGTGACGCCTTCGGTGGTGAAAGGGCTGGTGAAACAAGGCGCCCTGCGCGAGGAGGAAGCGCCGCGCGACCTGCCTTATCCGCATCTCGATCCGGAGCTTCCGGGCAAGGAATTGACCGAAGACCAGGCCGGGGCAGCGGCGGTGCTGGAAGAGGCGGTGCAAAGCGGCCGCTATGGCACCACCTTGCTGAAGGGCGTCACCGGTTCGGGCAAAACGGAAGTCTATCTGGAGGCGGTTGCCGCATGTCTGCGCGCCGGGCGCCAGGCGCTGGTGCTGCTGCCGGAGATCGCGCTGACCGCGGAATTCCTGACCCGGGTTGAGGCGCGGTTCGGCGCGAGACCCGCCGAATGGCACTCCGGTGCTACCATGACCGAGCGCCGCCGGGTCTGGAAAATGGTCGGGCAGGGGGCCGCACAGCTGGTGATCGGCGCCCGCTCGGCGCTGTTCCTGCCGTTCCGCGACCTCGGCCTGATCATCGTCGATGAGGAGCACGACACCTCCTACAAGCAGGAGGACGGGGTGCTCTACAACGCCCGCGACATGGCGGTGCTGCGGGCGGCCATGTGCTCGGCGCAGGTGGTGCTGGCCTCGGCCACGCCGAGCCTGGAGAGCTGGGCCAATGCGGAGGCCGGGAAATACACGCGGCTGGATTTGACCTCGCGCTTTGGCGCCTCGGTGCTGCCGGACATGCGTGCGGTGGATATGCGCTCCGAGGACTTGCTGCCCTCGACCTGGATTTCGCCAACGCTGAAGCAGGCGATGAAACTGCGCATGGAACGCGGCGAGCAGTCGCTCCTGTTCCTGAACCGCCGTGGCTTTGCGCCCGTCACCATCTGCCGCGCCTGCGGCGCGCAGGTGGCCTGCGACCATTGCGATGCGCGGATGGTGGAGCACCGCTTCATGAAGCGGCTGATGTGCCACCAGTGCGGCGAGACCAAGCCGGTGCCGGAAGTCTGCCCCTCCTGCGAGGTGGAAGGCAAGATGGCCCCGGTCGGCCCCGGCATCGAGCGGCTGGCCGAAGAGGCCACCTCCCTGTTCCCCGAAGCGCGGATTGCGGTGCTGAGTTCCGATCTGTTCGGCTCTGCCCGCGCACTGAAAAGCCGGATCGAGGAAATTGCGAAGGGCGAGGCCGACATCATCCTGGGCACTCAGCTGGTGGCCAAGGGGCACAATTTTCCGCTCCTGACGCTGGTCGGGGTGATCGACGCCGACCTCGGGCTGCAGGGCTCGGACCTGCGCGCGGCGGAGCGGACCTTCCAGCTGATGCGCCAGGTGGCGGGCCGGGCGGGCCGCGCCGAACGGCCGGGCGAGGCTTTGATGCAGACCTTCCAGCCCGAGCACCCGGTGATCCGCGCCATCCTGTCGGGGGATGAGGAAAGCTTCTGGAAAGCTGAAGCCGCGGAACGTCAGGCCGCCGGCGTACCGCCCTATGGGCGCATGGCCGGGATCATCCTGTCGGGCCCGGATCTGGCGGCGGTCTTCGACCTTGGCAATGCGATGGCCCGCAATGACGGTCCCTTGCGCCAGATCGGCGCCCAGCTGTTTGGCCCGGCCCCCGCACCGATTGCCCGTGTCCGCGGCCGCCACCGGGTGCGGCTGCTGGTCAAGGCCGCCAAGGGTGTGCCGCTGCAGGACGCGATCGGCCGCTGGATTGCGCCGCTGCGGCTGAAGGGCGATCTGCGCCTCAGCGTCGATATCGATCCGCAAAGTTTCTATTGAGGCCCTGCAGCTGGGGGCTCTGCCCCCGGCCTGCGGCCTCCCCCGTGATACTTGGGGCCAGATGAAGTACGGATCCCTTGTTCATCTGGCCCCAAAGATCCCGGAGCGCGAGGCGGAACCTCGCATGAAATCCGTATCACGCTGCGGCGCTTCCGGGCCGAGCGCGGGTCAGGGCACTGGTGGCCATCGCCCCGATCCACATGCAGAGCAGCGCCGCCCAGGCGGTGCCTGCAAAGATCGAGGTGCCGGTGACGCCGGCGCCAATGGCACAGCCGCCGGCCAGCATGCCGCCGAACCCCATCAGCGCGGCACCGGTCATCGCCTTGCGCATGGCGGCCGGGCCGTCAAAAGCCTGCAGTTTCATTTCCCCGGCCAAAGCAGCGGCTATCATGGCGCCGGCGAACACGCCCGGCACCAGGCCGATGTCGAAGTCCAGCACCGCGTCCCGGTCGAGGAAGAACATCAGCGTATGGGCGGAAGGCCCGGTGAAAGTGGCGCTTTCGATCTGCACCGGATCGAAGGCGACCCGGCTCAGCGCGTAGGTCAGCACCCAGCCCAGCGCAACGGCGAACCCGACACCGGAGGCAAAGACCAGCCGGACCGCGCCGATCCGGCTGCGGCGCGCCAGCACCAGGGCCAGGGCGGCGGTGGCCAGCCCCAGCGCCAGCCCGGCGGCCTGCGGCAGCCCAAGCGCCGCCAGCAGGTCCAGATTGCGCCCGCCTTCGGTGATCCACAGGCGGGCCAGCCAGTCGCGGGACGGCGACAGCAGGCCGGACAGGCTCATCTGCGCCACCACCGCAAAGATCAGACCCGAAACGACCGACCGCAGGTTGCCGGTGGCCGCCAGCACCAGGAGCCGCCCGGAACAGCCGCGCGCCAGCACCATGCCGCAGCCGAACATCAGCCCGCCGAGGATGGCGCCGGACCAGCTGCCCGGCACCGCCATCATCCGGGCATCGGCGCTCGCCATCAGGCCCAGCAGCTGCGCCGCCTGCACCCAGACTGCCGCGGTGGAGAAGGTCAGCAGCCAGACCGCCACCCTGCCGCCCAGCCGGCCGCTGGCAAATTCCACCGTGGCCGCCCGCAGGCAAAACCGCGAGCGCTGTGCCGCCACGCCGAAGACGATGCCCGTCACGAGGCCCAGCAGCGCCGCCGCAGGCGCCTCGCCAAGGCGGTCAGCCAGGGGAACCAGATCCATTGCGCACCTCCAAATTCATGAAGCTGCATATGTCATGCGCAAGGGCAGTGTCTTGATGCAGATCAGAGAGCCGCCTGCGGGCGCATCTGCGCGCTGGTGCGAAGGTGCATGTGCAACCGCATCTTGCCTCTCGCCAAATGCGGTGCGGAGGCGTAAATGCAATGCATGTTCAAACCGATGCCCCTGCATGAGGCGCAAGGCCTCCCGTTCTGGCGCCGTCCCGTGACGCTATTGTTCCTGATGGCGCTGGCGATGCCGATTGCCTTCAACGCCTGGAGCGCGCTGCTCAACAACTTCGTGATCGAGGCGGCGCAGTTCGATGGTGCCGACATCGGCCTCTTGCACACGGTGCGGGAGATCCCGGGCTTTCTGGCCGTCGGGGTAATCGCCGTGATCCTGTTTGTGCGCGAGCAGGTGCTGGGGCTGATCTCGCTTGCTCTGCTGGGGGTGGCCACGGCGGTTACGGCCTGGTTCCCGTCGCTGGGCGGTCTTTTGATGGTGACGCTGCTCAGCTCGATCGGCTTTCATTACTATGAGACGGTGAACCAGTCGCTGCAGCTGCAATGGCTGTCCAAGGAGAAGGCGCCGCAGACGCTGGGCTGGCTGGTCGCGGCCGGGTCCGCCGCGACGCTGGTGGTTTACGGGCTGATCGTGTTGACCTGGGACCGGTTCGATCTCGCCTATAACACCGTGTTCCTGGCTGCAGGCGGCGCGACGGCGCTGATCGCGCTGTTTGCGCTCTTTGCCTACCCGCAGTTCGACGCGCCGCATCCGCAGACCAAGAAGCTGATCCTGCGCAAGCGCTACTGGCTTTATTACGCGCTGCAGTTCATGGCCGGTGCGCGGCGGCAGATCTTCGTGGTGTTTGCCGGCTTCATGATGGTCGAGAAGTTCGGCTTCGAGGTGCACGAGCTGACCGGGCTTTACCTCATCAACCTGGTGATCAACATGACGGTGGCGCCGATGCTGGGCAAGGCGGTGTCGGTGTTCGGCGAGCGGCGCACGCTGATCTTTGAATACGCCGGCCTGGCGATTGTCTTTGCGGCTTACGGCGGCATCTACTGGTTCGGCTGGGGAGTGGTGATTGCAGCGGTGCTCTATGTGATCGACCATGTGCTGTTTGCCCTGGCGCTGGCGCTCAAGACCTATTTCCAGAAGATCGCCGATCCGGGCGACATCGCGCCCACCGCCGCGGTGGCCTTTACCATCAACCATATCGCGGCGGTGTTTCTGCCGGTGCTGCTGGGCTTGCTGTGGGTCTATTCGCCGGGCATGGTGTTTGCTCTGGCGGCGGGCATGGCGCTGATCTCCCTGTCGCTGTCGCTGCTGATCCCGCGCCATCCGGAGCCGGGAAACGAGACCATCTTCAGCAAATACGCCAGCCCGGCGCCGGCCGAATGAGCCTTCCCGCCCCGTGGCACCAGCCGCGGGCCGGGCGGGGCGCTTGACGCGGGCGGCGCGGCAGCCTAGGCGCAGGGCAACAGTTTCAGGAGAGACGCGATGCCCACTTTCACTGCCCTCACCACGCTCCCCGGAAAAGCCCAGGCCGAAGCGCTGGGCGAAGCCATGGAGCGGCTGAACCCGGAACCCACCGGCGTCGGCGTCTTTGAAATGGAAGACGGCTCCGGCCTGTGGGAGGTCGGCGGCTATTTCACCGAGAGCCCGGACGAGGCAGGGCTGGCATTGCTGGCGGCAATGCACAAGGCCAGGCCCTTTGCCGTCTCCGAGGTGCCGGAAACCGACTGGGTCGCCCATGTGCGCCGCGAGCTGGCGCCGGTCGAGGCGGGCCGCTTCTTTGTCTATGGCTCCCACGACGCGGACAAGCTGCCCGCGGACCGGGTTCCGCTGCTGATCGAGGCGGCGATGGCCTTCGGCACCGGCCACCATGGCACCACATTGGGCTGCCTCAAGGCGCTGGACCATCTGCTGGACCAGGGCTTTCGTGGCGGAAAAGTGGCGGATATCGGCTGCGGCACCGCGGTGCTGGCGATGGCGGCTGCCCGGGTCTGGGACGGCACCATCCTGGCCAGCGACATCGACCAGGTGGCGGTTGAAGTGGCCGAAGCAAACCTTAAAGCCAATGGCATGGAAGGCCAGGTCATCTGCCTGGAGGCGGCCGGATTCGACCACCCGGATCTGCGGGCGCAGGCGCCCTTCGATCTCATCTTCGCCAATATTCTGAAGGGTCCGCTGGTGGCGCTGGCCCCGGACCTGGCGGCGAATCTGCGTCCCGGCGGCTATGCGATTCTCTCCGGCATTTTGAACGAGCAGGCCGATGGCGTGACCGAAGTTTATGCACAGAACGGCATCAATCCGGAGCGCCGCGACGAAATTGGTGAATGGACAACGCTGCTTCTGCGCAAAGCGGGCTGATTGATTTAAGTTTGCGGCGAATTTGAATGGTTTGCCGCATTTTCGCCGCATTCCGAACCAAAGATGGGCCATCCGCTGGTGGGGGCCAGTTCGGAGGCTCGCAATGGGCGAACATCGTGATCAGTTCCAGGCGCGTTTGAAGCAGATCAACCGCAAACATGAGGCCCTGTCCGGGGGCTATTCGGCAAAACTGCGGCCGGACGGGCTGCTGGTGGTAAAGCCGCGCAGGGTGCAGTCCCGGATCTCGGGGCGCACGCTGGTGTTCTTTGCGGCGGCGTTTCTGCTGTTCAAGGGCATCCTGATGGCAGCGCTGGGGTTCGGCAGCTACGACGAACGCGTGCAGACGCTGGCAGGCGGCACCGCGCTTGAGCGCGCCGGTGCCTTTCTGATGCAGGCCGACCCGGTATCCGTCTTTGCCGCACAGAAGATCCGGCCGATGCTTCGCTGACGGCACAGTCAGCGAACGGGCTGCGGAAAGGCCGCCGGCAGGGGGAGCCGGCGGCCTTTTTCCGTGCCCGGGCTGCGGCGCCGGGCAGGCAATAAAAAACGCCGCGGCCTGTTCAGGTCCGCGGCGTTTCCCCAGTCGCCCCGAGGGAGGAGGCAGGGCGGAAAAAGGGGGTCTCAGAAGACGGTTTTGCCATTGGCGACGTTTTCGATATCGCCGCGGCTCATGCCGATGTCGGCCAGTTCGCGGTCGGTCAGGCCCGACAGGGCGTTGCGGGTTGCGCGGGCGTCGTTCCAGGCGGCAAAGGCGCCGGCGGCGGTGGCGGCCAAAGCGCCGATACGGCCAATCAGGCCGGTGGAACCATAGGTGGTGCGGGTGGTGTCAAATGCGGCCATATCCGTGTCCTCTGATTAGCTGTTAGCATCCGTCGCGTGATTGCGATGGCGGGCATCTAGTAAGGAAAAAACTGCGCAGCAAGGCCCGAAACTGCATGTGTCATATGCAATTCCTGCATAGCTTGACGCCTTATAAGCAAAGGCCATTTGCGGGGTTTCGGAAAACGGCGGGAAATGTCGCTCCCGCCGCTGCGGAGGGTCGGTTTCAGGCGCTGCCGCCGGCTTCTGGCGTTTCCACGGCCAGGGAAAGCAATTGGACATGTTCGCCTTTTGTGCTAATCGTGGAAAAAATAATTCCGAACACGCGGGCAGGGACCGGGCACATCATGCGGATTTTGGGTATCGATCCGGGGCTGCGCACCCTCGGATGGGGGGTCATCGAATCAAATGGCGCGCGGCTGTCCCATGTGGCCAACGGTCTTTGCAAGTCTGATGGGGATGATCTGGGGGAGCGGCTGCTGTCGCTTCACAATCAGGTCACCGAGATAATCGCAGCCTTTGCGCCGGATCAGGCGGCGATCGAACAGACCTTCGTGAACAAGGACGGCGCCGGCACGCTGAAACTGGGCCAGGCGCGCGGGGTGGCGCTGCTGACGCTGGCCAAGGCCGGGCTGCCGGTGGGCGAATATGCGCCCAACCGGGTCAAGAAGACGGTGGTGGGCGTGGGCCATGCCGAAAAGGAGCAGGTCATGCATATGGTCAAGCTGCAGCTGCCCGGCTGCGACCCCAAAGGCGCCGATGCGGCGGATGCGCTGGCGATTGCCATCTGCCACGCCTATTACGGGGGCACGCAGCAGCGGCAACTGAAGGAGAAACGCGCATGACTGGCTGGCTGGCATGATTGGCAAGCTGACGGGCCGTCTCGACTATCGGGCGCAGGATCACGTGCTGATCGACGTGCGCGGGGTCGGCTACATCGTCTACTGCTCCGACCGCACCCTGGCGGCGCTGCCGGGGCAGGGCGAGGCGGTGGCGCTCTATACCGACATGGTGGTGCGCGAAGACCTGATGCAGCTCTACGGCTTCCCCTCGCTGATGGAGAAGGAATGGCACCGGCTGCTGACCTCGGTGCAGGGGGTGGGGGCCAAGGTGTCTCTGGCCATCCTCGGCGCGCTGGGGCCGGACGGGGTGAGCCGGGCGATCGCGCTTGGCGATTGGGCCTCGGTCAAGGCGGCCAAGGGTGTCGGCCCCAAGACCGCGCAGCGCATCGTGCTGGACCTCAAGGACAAGGCGCCCGGGGTGATGGCGATGGGCGGCACCGTGGCGGACGCGATGGACGGCCCGGGGCTGGAGGTCATCGAGGACGCAGAGCCATCCGCCGCCAAGCCGGCCCGCAAGGTGCCGCCGAAGAAGCCGAGCGGCGCCGCTGCGGCCTCGGCCGGGGCGCTGTCGGCCCTGGGCAATCTCGGCTATGGTCCCTCGGATGCGGCAGCGGCGGTGGCAGAGGCGGCAGCGATGTATCCGGATGCGGATGAGCCGGACCTGATCCGCGCCGCGCTGCGCCTGCTGGCGCCGAAGGGGTGATAAGGTGAGGTTTGAAGCGCGATGCTCCGCCTGGCCGCAAGGCCGGGCAGCGCCCGACCGCCCCCACGGGCGGGCGCTTCGCTTCCACCCTCGGCCGGCCGCCGCCCGGCGGGCAAACACATTAGGCAGGAAGAGGAATTCCCTTGATTGACGCCGACCCCGCCTTGCGGCCCGAACCGCTGCCCGAGGACAGCGCCGCGGACAACGACCGCGCCCTGCGCCCGCAGGGCCTGTCCGAGTTCATCGGCCAGGCCGAGGCCCGCGCCAACCTCAGCGTTTTCATCGAAAGCGCCCGCCGCCGCGGCGAGGCGATGGACCACACGCTGTTTCACGGGCCCCCCGGCCTCGGCAAGACCACGCTGGCGCAGATCGTCGCCCGCGAGCTGGGGGTGAACTTCCGCATGACCTCCGGCCCGGTGCTGGCCAAGGCGGGCGATCTGGCGGCGATCCTCACCAACCTCGAATCCCGCGACGTGCTGTTCATCGACGAGATCCACCGGCTGAATCCGGCGGTGGAGGAGGTGCTCTATCCGGCGATGGAGGATTTCGAGCTGGACCTGGTGATCGGCGACGGCCCGGCCGCACGCACCGTGCGGATCGAGCTGCAGCCCTTCACCCTGGTCGGGGCCACCACCCGGATGGGGCTGCTGACCACGCCGCTGCGCGACCGTTTCGGCATTCCGACCCGGCTGCAGTTCTATACCATCGACGAGCTGTTTGAGATCGTCCGCCGCAATGCCCGAAAGCTGGGCGCGCCCGCCGACGACCAGGGTGCCCGCGAGATCGCGCGGCGCGCCCGCGGCACCCCAAGGATCGCCGGGCGGCTCCTGCGCCGCGTGGTGGACTTTGCGGTTGTGGAGGGCGATGGAACCATCACCCGCGAACTGGCCGACGGCGCTTTGACGCGTCTGGGGGTGGATCAGCTGGGGCTGGATGGCGCCGACCGCCGGTATCTCAGGCTTCTGGCCGAAAACTACGGCGGCGGCCCGGTGGGGATCGAGACGATCTCGGCCGCGCTCAGCGAAAGCCGCGACGCGCTGGAAGAGGTGATCGAGCCCTACCTGCTGCAGCAGGGGCTGATCCAGCGCACGCCCCGGGGCCGGATGCTGGCGCAGAAGGCCTGGACCCATCTCGGCATGGCGCCGCCGCGCAGCCAGAACGACCTGTTCGGCTGAAAACAGGGTGCACTACCATAAGTTGTGTCAGCCTTGCTGTCCAATTGTTTCGCGCGCGAAACATTGCGGCAGCAAGGCTGACCTAATGGCGAGGCGCCGGATCCTCTTCCAAACAAGGCGCTCCCGCCCGCGCCCGGCGCATCAAAGATGCACTTGGCGCCGTTGGGCCGGGCGCCGCGCGGGCGCGCCTGACCCGGGCCGCGCCGCGTCAGCGGCGCCGGGCCCAAGGCTGCTTCCGGCGGCCTGGCGCAGCCAGGAGGCCGGACAGGCGCGGGAGCCTCCCCCTTGCCGCCGTCCGGCGCAGACGGCATAGACGGGGCAAGACGAAGGAGATGCATATGACCGCCCAGTTGCCTGACCTGACGCCGGAGCAGATCGAAGCCCTGTTCACCCGCAACGACGGCGCTTACGCCTTTGCCCGCTGGGGGCGGCCGGTGGCGCCGATCGTGTTCGGGGTGCAGGACGAGACGCTGAAGACCATCAAGGGCGCGCTGGAGGCGGTGATGACTCTGGCGGGCCACCGGATGGCCGAGACCGACCCGGAACTGGGCTCCAACCTGATGTTCTTTTTCTTCCGCGGCTGGGACGAGCTGCTGGCGGTGCCGGACCTGGACCGGCTGATCCCCGGGCTGGCGCCGCTGGTCGCACGGCTGAAAGAGGCAGATGCCAGCCAGTACCGCGCCTTCCGGTTTGACGATCAGGGCGGCATCAAGGCGGCCTTTGTCTTCCTGCGGATGAAAGGCGCACTGGCGCAGATGCCGGCCGAGACCCTGGCGCTGACCCAGGCGGTCCAGGTGGCGCTGATGTGGGGCGACAGGGCCTTTGCCGAAACCTCGCCGCTGGCGGTGCTGCCGGAAACCGGCGCCACCATTCTGCGCCCCGAGATCGCCGGTGTGATTGCTGCGGGTTATGACCGGCTGATGCCGGTGGCGGCAGAGGACAAATCCCATGCCCTGCGCCTGTTTGCGCGCCTGCAGGCGCCGGCGGCAGTGCCGCCGCGGTCCTGATGCGCGCCTTCGTCGGCCTGCCGCTGCCCGATGCAGCCCTGGACGCGCTGGAACGCGTGCAGGAGGGGCTGGCCGCGGGGCGTCAGGTGCCGCCGGAGAACCTGCACCTGACGCTGGCCTTTCTGGACGACCAGCCGGAGCCGGTGCTGGAAACCCTGCATCAGGAGCTGGCCGGGATCAGAGCGCCGGCGCTGGAGCTCCATTTCACCGGTCTGGAGACCTTCGGAGGCAAGCTGCCCCGGCTCCTGGCGGCAGCGGTGCGGAAAACGCCGGAGTTGAGCCATCTGCGGCACCGGGTCCGCAGCGCCTGCCGGTCGGCCGGCATAGAACTGGCCCGCGAGCGCTTCCGCCCGCATGTGACATTGGCGCGCTTTCCCCGGCATCTGGAAGCCGGGCAGGTGGAGAAGATTGCGCGCTTCCTGGCCGCTGCGGCCGGCTTCCGGCTGGATGCCGAGGCTGACTGCTTCGCGCTGTACCAGTCCACTCTGGCCCCCGAAGGCGCACGCTATGACCTGCTGGCCGGATACCCGCTGGAGGGGTGATCCGCTTGCGGCGCCCCGGCGCTGCCCCTAGGCTGCGCGCAAAGATGCAGGAGAGCAGCATATGATCCACGAGTTCCCTGTCCGGGTCTACTACGAGGACACCGACATGGGCGGGATCGTCTATCACGCCAACTACCTGCGGTTCATCGAACGGGCCCGCAGCGATTGGGTGCGCGGCATCGGGGTGGATCAGAACGCCATGCGCGAGAGCGGGCTGATCTATGTGGTGCGCAGGATCGAGGCGGATTACCTGGCGCCTGCGAAATTCGATGAAGAACTTCTGGTCACCACGTCCATGCACAATGCGACACCCGCCCGGATGGTCCTGAATCAGGAGGTCGCGCGGGATGGCCGGCCGCTGTTCCGCGCCCAGGTCACCATTGTTTGCATCACCACCGAAGGGAAACCGGCGCGGCTTCCGGCAGAGATTCGCGCATTGCGGTAACAATTGGCGCCGGTCCGCCTGTTTTCATGGCCTTTGCCATTGAACTGCGCTAGCCTCTCGCCAAATAAGGCCGGATAAACGGCCGGAACATCTATAGAGCAGGCTAATGGAAGCAGAAACTCTAGCGCTGGCGCAGGAGATTGATTTCTCCATGTGGGGCCTATTCGCGCGGGCCACCGTGACGGTGAAACTGGTGATGCTGATGCTGGTGGGGGCCTCGATCTGGTCCTGGGGCATTATCATTCAGAAAATGATCAACTACCGCCTTGCCCGCAGGGAAGCGGATGCGTTCGACCGGGCGTTCTGGTCGGGCAACCCGCTGGATGAACTGTTCGACCAGGTGGGGTCGGAGCCGCCGGGGCAGGCGGCGCGGATCTTCTCGGCCGGCATGACCGAATGGCGGCGCAGCCACCGCAGCGACGGCGGGCTGATCCCCGGCGCGCAGGCCCGCATCGACCGGTCGATGGATGTGGCCATCGCCAAGGAAACCGAAGGGCTGCAGGGCGGGCTGTCGGTGCTGGCAACCGTCGGCTCCACCGCGCCATTCATCGGCCTGTTCGGCACCGTCTGGGGCATCATGACCGCCTTCATCGAGATTGCCGAGCAGCAGAACACCAACCTTGCCGTGGTGGCGCCGGGCATCGCCGAGGCGCTGATGGCGACCGGTCTGGGCCTCTTGGCCGCGATCCCGGCGGTGGTGTTCTACAACAAGCTGAGCGCGGACAGCGACCGGATCATCGGCGGCTACGAGGCCTTTGCCGATGAATTCGCCACCATTCTCAGCCGCCAGCTGGACTCCTAGGCCATGGGTGCCGCTGTCCAGCAGCCTTCAGGGGGCGGTAACCGCCGCCGGGGCCGCCGCCGCGGGCGGCCGATGTCGGAAATCAACGTCACCCCCTTTGTCGACGTCATGCTGGTGCTGCTGATCATCTTCATGGTGGCGGCACCGCTGATGACGGTCGGGGTGCCGGTGGAGCTGCCCAAGACCGCTGCAGGCGCCTTGCCGGGCGACGAGGAGGAGCCGCTGACAGTCACCATGACGGCAGAAGGCGGGGTGGAGATCCAGACCACGCCGGTGGCACGCGAGGAGCTGGTGGCCAAGCTGCGGGCGATTGCGGCCGAGCGCAGCTCGGACCGGGTGTTCCTGCGGGCCGATGGCAGGATTGCCTATGCGGACGTGATGCAGGTGATGGGCGCGCTGAATGCGGGCGGTTTTTCCAATGTGGGGCTGGTCACCGATACCGGCGGCCCGGCGCTGGACGGGCGGCAGGCACAGGGCTCAGGGCAGTAAGCGGGGACGCGGACGGTGCAGACCGGAACCAAGATCTCTCTGGCCGGCCACGGGCTGCTGATGACGTGGGTCGTCTTCGGCGCCTGGTTTCCGTCCGAACCCCTGCCGTCGAATGTGCAGCAGGTGGCGCTGATCTCTTCCGAGGCGTTCGAAAAGCTGAGCCAGCAGCGCCAGGCGCCGCAGGTGTCGCCGGAGCCTGCGCCCCTGAACGAGCCTGCGGAAGTGCAGCCCGCGCCGGAGCCTGCGCCGCAGCCTGACCCGGAACCGGAGATCTCCCGGCCGGAGCCGGTCACTCCCGCCGGGCCGGACCCGCAGGTGGCAGAGCGCCCGGAGCAGCGGCCTGAACCGGATGTGCCGGTTGAACTGCCCTCTGCTGCGGAAGAGCCGGATGTTGCCGCGCTGGTGCCGCAGGTGCGGCCCGAGGCGGCGCCGCGCCCGGTCGACCGGGTGGCGCCGGAGCCGGTTGCGCCGCCGGAGCCGGACACCCGGATCGACGATATCGTGCAGCCTGAAGTGGCACCGGAAGAGGGCGCAGAGACCGAACAGGAAGTGCAGGACGCCACCGCCCGCGCAGCGGCCAGCGACCGGATCGTGACCGAAGAGAACGAGGGCGAGGATGTGGCGGCCTCAGCAGCGCCGGCAGTGTCCAAGCGCCCCCAGACCCGGCCCGCCCGGCCGCAACCGGAGCCGGAACCGCAGGTGAGCGAAGCGGCCCAGCCCGCCGACCCGGCACCGGCGGCGGAAACGCCGCAGGCTGACACCTCCTCTGCAGTGGAGGACGCCTTGGCCGAGGCGCTGGCGGGCGGCGCGGACGTGGAGGCGCCGGAGCCCTCCGGCCCGCCGCTGACGCTGGGCGAAAAGGACGCGC
This sequence comes from Leisingera thetidis, assembly GCF_025857195.1. Classification (NCBI taxonomy): domain Bacteria; kingdom Pseudomonadati; phylum Pseudomonadota; class Alphaproteobacteria; order Rhodobacterales; family Roseobacteraceae; genus Leisingera; species Leisingera thetidis. Next base: position 887,432 of record NZ_CP109787.1, read on the forward strand.
TGCGGGTCGAGGTCTCGCGGTGCTGGAATGTCGGGTCTTTGTCGACGGATGCGCTGAAGACCACCGTCGTGGTGGCCGTGTCGCTGAACCAGGACGGCACTCCGGACACAGGGTCCATCCGGCTGCTGTCCAGCACCGGAGGATCTTCCTCGGCGGCGCAGGACGCCTTCGGGGCCGCCCGGCGGGCGGTTATCCGCTGCGGGGCCAAGGGGTTTCAGCTTCCCCCTGAAAAATACGCGCAATGGCGCGATATTGAAATGACATTCAATCCCGAAAGGATGCGGATCAAATGAGGAAAATTCTGGCAGCTCTTCTGATCGGTGCCGCGGCAGCGGCAGGAGCAAGCGCGGCCATGGCTCAGGATGGCCCGCTTCGCATTGAAATCGACCAGGGCGTGATCGAGCCCTTGCCCTACGCGGTGCCGGATTTTGTGCCGGAAACCCCGGCGGCTGCGGAATATGCCGCCCAGATCGCGCGGGTCATTGCTGCCGATCTCAGCGGCACCGGCCTGTTCCGCGAAGTGCCGGCCAGCGCCCATATCTCCAAGGTGACCGGGTTTGACAATGCGGTGAAGTATGCCGACTGGAAGGCGGTGAATGCGCAGGCGCTGATCACCGGCGCAGTGAGCGTCAACGGCAACCGGCTGACGGTGCGCTTCCGCGGCTATGACGTGTTTGCGGAACGGGCGCTGGAAAGCGCGCTCGAATTCTCCGGCACGACAGACGGCTGGCGGCGGATGGCGCATAAGGTGGCCGATGCCATCTACAGCGAAATCACCGGCGAAAGCGGCTATTTCGACAGCCGGGTGGTCTATGTCTCCGAAAGCGGCCCCAAGGACGACCGCCGCAAGCGGCTGGCGATCATGGATTACGACGGCGCCAATGTGCAGTATCTGACCAACAGCGCCTCCATCGTGCTGGCGCCGCGGTTCTCGCCCACCGGCGACCGGGTGCTGTACACCAGCTACGAAAGCGGTTTCCCGCAGATCCATGTGCTGGACGTGGGCCAGGTGCAGCGCAAGGTGCTGTCCAGCGGCGACGGCACCATGAGCTTTGCGCCGCGGTTTGCCCCGGACGGGCGCACGGTGGTTTATTCGCAGACCCAGGGCGGCAACACCGACCTGTTCTCGATGGATATCGCAACCGGTGCCAAGACCCGGCTGACCTCGGCGCCGTCGATCGAGACCGCGCCGTCTTTTTCGCCCGACGGGGCGCAGATCGTGTTCGAAAGCGACCGCTCCGGCAGCCAGCAGCTGTACGTCATGCCGGCAGGCGGCGGCGAGGCGCGGCGGATCAGCTTCGGCCAGGGCCGCTACGGCACCCCGGTGTGGTCGCCGCGCGGCGACATGATCGCCTTCACCAAGCAGAACAAGGGCCGCTTTCATATCGGGGTGATGCGCACCGACGGCAGCGAGGAGCGGCTGCTGACGGCCTCCTTCCTGGACGAGGGGCCGACGTGGGCGCCCAATGGCCGGGTGATCATGTTCGCCCGCGAAAGCCAGGGCAGCACCGGGCGGGCGCTGCTGTATTCGGTGGACATCACCGGGCGCAACCTGAAGCCGGTAAAGACCCCGGACGGGGCCTCGGATCCGGCCTGGTCGCCGCTGCAGCAGTAAAAGAGCTGCCAGGCAGGGATACCTGCATGGAACCAAACCCGGGCTTGTGTTAATTTCGGGTCAAGAAACGCAAAGGGATAGGCAGACAACATGAGCGGTATGAAATTAGCAATGGCGGCTGTGGCCGTGCTGGGGCTGGCGGCCTGCAGCAACAACCGGTGGGACGACGATCTGGGCGGTGCCGCCGGGGCCGGAAGTGCCGCCGCCGGCGCCGGCGCGCTGGATCCGGCCAGCCCGGCCTATTTCCAGCAGACCGTGGGCGACCGGGTTCTGTTTGCGGTGGACCAGTCCACCTTGTCTCCGGCGGCTCAGGCGACGCTGCAGGGCCAATCGCAATGGCTGGCCCGGAACGCCGACTACGTGGTCACCATCGAGGGGCACGCAGACGAGCAGGGCACCCGCGAGTACAACCTTGCGCTCGGAGCCCGGCGCGCCAATGCCGCGCGCGAATACCTTATCTCGCAGGGGATTGCCGGCAGCCGCATCAAGGTGCTGAGCTACGGCAAGGAACGCCCGCTGGAGATCTGCTCGGAGGAGAGCTGCTATGCCAAGAACCGCCGCGCGGTGACTGTGCTGGCAGGCGGTCTGGTAGGATAACGGCATGAAACATCTCCGCACTGCACTTCTGGCTGCCGTGATGGCGCTGCCGCTGCCGCTGCCGCTGGCGGCGCAGGACAAGCAGACCCTGGCGGACATCCGTCAGGAGCTGACCGTTCTGCATGTGGAGATCCAGCGGCTGAAGCGCGAGCTGTCCACCACCGGCGCGCCGTCTGCGGATCTGGGCGGCGACACGGTGCTGGACCGGGTCGGCGCGATTGAAAACGAGCTGCAGCGGCTGACGCTGCAGACCGAGGAGTTGGGCCACCGCATCGACCGCATCGTCGCCGACGGCACCAACCGGGTTGGCGATCTGGAGTTCCGTCTGGTCGAGCTGGAGGGCGGCGACCTTGGCGCGCTGAAGGAAACCACGACGCTGGGCGGCGGCGAACTGCCGTCCGCGGGTGGTGAGACGGCTCAGGCGGATACGGGCGCCCCCGCGGCCGGCGAGCTGGCAGTCGGCGAGCAGGCGGATTTCGATGCCGCCGAAAAGCTGCTGGCTGAGGGGCTCTATCAGGATGCGGCTGAGAAATTCGCCGCCTTCAACCAGGCCTATCCGGGCAGCCCGCTGGCGCCCGCAGCCGAGTTCAGCCGCGGCAAGGCGCTGGACGGGCTGGGCGACACCCGCGAGGCCGCGCGGGCTTATCTGGCGGCCTTCACCGGCAACTCATCGGGACCGGTGGCGCCCAGGGCCCTGTTCGAGCTTGGTGCGGCCCTTGGCCGCCTGGGCCAGACTGATCAGGCCTGCGTGACGCTGTCCGAGGTCGGCGTGCGGTTTCCCGGGGCAGGGCCTGAAGCAGAGGCGGGTGCCGAAATGGCCAAGCTGGGCTGTTCTTGAGCGCGGCGGAACGCAATATCCCGGCTCTGGTGCGCGGCCAGTTCCGTTCCGCTCTTCCTTCCCGGCTGGGAATCGCCGTTTCGGGCGGCGGTGATTCGATGGCGCTCTTGCATCTGCTGCACGAAAGTTTTGCCGACGGAGAGGTGCAGCTGTTTGCGGCAACCGTGGATCACGGGCTGCGTCCGGAGGCGGCGGCGGAGGCCGCCGCCGCGGGGCAGGCCGCCGCGGCGCTGGGAATCAGCCATGACGTGCTGCGCTGGGAGGCGGGCCCGCAGCAGGGCAACCTGCAGACGCAGGCCCGCGAGGCGCGGTACGACCTGCTGACCCGCTGGGCGCGGCGGCATGAAATCCCGGTTCTTGCGCTTGGCCACACTGCCGACGACCAGGCCGAGACGGTGCTGATGCGGATGGCGCGGGCCTCTGGAGTGACCGGTCTGTCCGGCATGGCGGAGCGGCGCACCCACAATGGCGTGACCTTGCTGCGGCCGCTGCTGGACGTGACCCGCAGCGAGCTGCGGGCCTATCTGGAGCACCGCGGCATTGCTTGGGCCGAAGACCCGAGCAACGAGGACACCCGGTTCGAGCGGGTAAGGGTGCGCAAGGCGCTGCAGGAGCTGGCGCCGCTGGGGCTGACACCCGCGGTGTTTGCCAAGATCGCGCGCAACATGGCCAAGGCCCGCGAAGCGCTTGACTGGTATGTCTTTCTGGCCGCCCGCGACCTGGCGCATGTGCAGGCCGGCGCCGTTGTCCTGTGCCAGCGCAAGTTCCGCACCCTGCCCAGCGAAATCAGCCACCGGCTGCTGGTGCGGGCCATCCAGTGGATTTCCGGCGCCTCCTACCCGCCGCGCCGGGTGCCGATGGAAAAAGCGGTTCTGGCGGCGCGCACCGGCGGATCCGTCACCCTGGCAGGCTGCCGGCTGCTGACCACTGCCAAGCAGATTTGGATCTGCCGCGAGTATAATGCGGTAAGCGGCCAGGCCGTCCTTCCAGGCCAGGTCTGGGACGGCAGATGGAAGATTTTCGGGGGCGACGCAAAGGGTTGCGAGGTGCGGGCATTGGGGCAGCACGGGCTGCAGGCATGCCCTGACTGGCGCGCGACCGGGGTTCCGGGCGCCGTGCTGGAAGCCACTCCGGCCCTGTGGTGCGGAGACGGATTGATTGCCGCTCCGGCTGCCGGAATGGCGAACGGATGGTCGGCAGTTCCGGCGGGAAACGAAGAAGAGTTCTTTGCATCCCTTTTATCGCATTGAACCTGCCCGAATGATCCTTATTTTAAGCACAACGCAGGCGGCCCGTGCGGCGCGCCTATCTGATAGGGAGAACTTTCCTTGGGCAACGCTCGCAATATCGCCTTTTGGGTTGTTCTGTTTCTGCTGATCCTGGCGCTGTTCAATCTGTTCAGCGGTTCCGGCAGCACGATGCAGAGCCGTGAACGCACTTTCTCGGACTTCGTCAGTTCGGTGGAGACCGGCAAGGTCAGCCGTGTCGTCCTGGACGGGGAGCAGGTGCGCTACACGACCTCGGACGGCCAGAACTATGTCGCCATCAAGCCGGCCGATGCAGAAGTCACTGCGCTTCTGATCGAAAAGAATATCCCGGTTCAGGCCGAAAAGCAGCAGCAGTCGGGCTTTCAGTCCTTCCTGATCACGCTGCTGCCGTTCCTGCTGCTGATCGGCGTCTGGATCTATTTTATGAACCGGATGCAGGGCGGCGGCAAAGGCGGCGCCATGGGATTCGGCAAGTCCAAGGCCAAGATGCTGACCGAAAAGCACGGCCGCGTGACCTTTGACGATGTCGCGGGCATCGACGAGGCCAAGGAAGAACTGGAAGAGATCGTCGAATTCCTGCGCAACCCGCAGAAATTCTCGCGTCTCGGCGGCAAGATCCCCAAGGGTGCGCTGCTGGTCGGCCCTCCGGGCACCGGCAAGACGCTGCTGGCGCGCGCCATCGCGGGCGAGGCCGGCGTGCCGTTCTTCACCATCTCCGGTTCGGATTTCGTGGAAATGTTTGTCGGCGTCGGCGCCAGCCGGGTGCGCGACATGTTCGAACAGGCCAAGAAGAACGCGCCCTGCATCGTCTTCATCGATGAGATCGACGCCGTGGGGCGCCATCGCGGCGCCGGCTATGGCGGCGGCAATGACGAGCGCGAACAGACCCTGAACCAGCTGCTGGTCGAAATGGACGGCTTCGAGGCCAACGAGGGCGTGATCATCCTGGCCGCCACCAACCGCAAGGACGTGCTGGACCCGGCGCTGTTGCGCCCGGGGCGCTTCGACCGCCAGGTCACCGTCGGCAACCCGGACATCAAGGGCCGCGAGAAGATCCTCGGCGTGCACGCCCGCAAGACCCCGCTGGGCCCGGATGTGGATCTGCGCATCATCGCCCGCGGCACCCCCGGTTTTTCGGGCGCGGATCTGGCCAACCTGGTCAACGAGGCGGCGCTGATGGCCGCCCGCGTCGGCCGCCGCTTTGTCACCATGGAGGATTTCGAATCAGCCAAGGACAAGGTGATGATGGGGGCCGAGCGCCGCTCGATGGTGCTGACCCAGGACCAGAAGGAAAAAACCGCCTATCACGAGGCCGGACACGCGGTTGTCGGCCACATTCTGCCGGAATGCGATCCGGTCTATAAGGCCACGATCATTCCGCGCGGCGGCGCGCTGGGGATGGTGGTGTCCCTGCCGGAAATGGACCGGCTGAACTGGCACCGCGATGAATGCCAGCAGAAACTGGCCATGACGATGGCGGGCAAGGCGGCTGAAGTGATCAAATACGGCGAGGACCATGTGTCCAACGGCCCGGCCGGCGACATCCAGCAGGCCAGCCAATTGGCCCGCGCCATGGTGATGCGCTGGGGCATGTCGGACAAGGTCGGCAATATCGACTATGCCGAAGCGCATGAAGGCTACTCGGGCAACACGGCCGGTTTCTCGGTCTCCGCAAATACCAAGGAGATGATCGAGGAAGAGGTGAAGAGCTTCATCCAGGCGGGGTACGACCGCGCGTTCCAGATCCTGACCGACCATCATGACGAGTGGGAACGCCTGGCACAGGGCCTTCTGGAATACGAGACGCTGACCGGCGACGAGATCAAACGCGTCATGAACGGCGAGCCGCCGCAAGCGGATGATGGCGAAGACGGCGGCGAGGACGAAGGCAATGCTTCGGTGACCGCAATCCCCAAGGCCAAGCCGAAGAAATCTCCGCCGGAAGGCGGCATGGAGCCTGAGCCGACGGTTTGAGCTTTCTGACCGGACATTGAAACGCCCCGGAAACCAGTTGCGGTTTCCGGGGCGTTTGCCTTTTTGGCGGGCCGCGGGGCCGCGGGGCCGCGGGGCCGGACCGGCAGGCGCAGGGCGTCTGCTGCCTTCCTGCAATTGCGGGCATTTCATCTGCTGCGCCTTTTCGGGATGGCACACCTTTTGAAAGCGTGTAGCGTCGCGCCGGAACAGCAACAAACCAGGGTGGAGGCGTGGAATGCCAGTATTGCGGGACAGCGGATTCAAGGGGGAAATCATATGGCTGGGCCTGGTCCCGGCGGGCGGCGGGCTGCAGGCTGAGCCGGCAGACCGGCTGGAAATGGGGTTCGGCGGCATTGCCGGGGAGCGCCATGAGGGGGAGAACCGCGGCGCCTGCGTGCGGGTCCGCAACCTCTACCCGGAAGGCACTGAAATCCGCAACGTGCGCCAGCTTACGATCCTGTCAGAGGAGGAGCTGGCCGAGATCGCCGCCGGGATGGGAATGGAGCGTGTCGATCCGGCCCATCTCGGCGCCACCATCGTCCTGCGGGGCATCCCGGATTTCACCTTCGTGCCGCCCTCATCGCGCCTGCAGGGGCCGGACGGGGTGACCCTGACGGTGGATATGGAAAACCGCCCGTGCGTGCTGCCGGGCCGGGAGATCGAGAAGGACCATGCAGGCTTCGGCGCCCGGTTCAAACCGGCGGCGCAGAACCGCCGGGGAATCACCGCCTGGGTGGAGCGGCCCGGCACCCTGTCCCTGGGTAACGAATGCACGCTTTTTGTGCCGGATCAGCGGGCCTGGGCACCCTGACATCCCTCTTTTAGGGGAATGCGTTTCCTTTAAGGAACCGGGAGCGGCGCGGGGAAAGAGCCCACGCCGCTTCGAGGCAGGATAATGTCGGAAATCACGCGCGTGTTTTGCCGCATATTGGCTAAGTCTATCGCGAAACCGGCATCCTTGTGCCGGCGATCGTATGCAAACTCAGCAGGAACCTTGCCATGAGCTACAAGAGTGACATTGAGATCGCGCGGGAAGCGCAGAAGAAACCGATCCAGGAGATTGGTGCGAAGATCGGGATTTCCAATGACGATCTGCTGCCCTACGGCCACGACAAGGCGAAGGTGTCGCAGCGGTTCATCAACTCGGTGCAGTCGAAGGACGACGGCAAGCTGATCCTGGTGACGGCGATCAACCCGACGCCGGCGGGCGAAGGCAAGACCACCACCACCGTGGGCCTGGGCGACGGGCTGAACCGGATCGGCAAGAACGCGATGATCTGCATCCGCGAAGCCTCCCTCGGCCCGAACTTCGGCATGAAGGGCGGCGCCGCGGGCGGCGGCTATGCCCAGGTGGTGCCGATGGAGGAGATGAACCTCCACTTCACCGGCGACTTCCACGCGATCACCTCGGCGCATTCGCTGCTCAGCGCGATGATCGACAACCACATCTACTGGGGCAATGAGTGCGACATCGACACCCGCCGCGTCGCCTGGCGCCGGGTCGTGGACATGAACGACCGCGCCCTGCGGGTGATCACCGCCAGCTTGGGCGGCGTGTCCAACGGCTTCCCGCGCGAAGCCGGCTTTGACATCACCGTGGCCTCGGAAGTGATGGCGATCCTGTGCCTCGCCAACGACCTGAAGGACCTGGAAAAGCGCCTCGGCGACATCATCGTGGCCTACCGCCGCGACAAGACCCCGGTCTACTGCCGCGACATCAAGGCCGAAGGCGCGATGACCGTGCTGCTGAAAGACGCGATGCAGCCGAACCTGGTGCAGACGCTGGAAAACAACCCGGCCTTCGTGCACGGCGGCCCGTTCGCCAACATCGCGCATGGCTGCAACTCGGTGATCGCCACCAAGACCGCCCTGAAAGTGGCCGACTACGTGGTCACCGAAGCCGGCTTCGGTGCCGACCTGGGCGCCGAGAAGTTCATGAACATCAAGTGCCGCAAGGCAGGCATCGCGCCGTCGGCGGTGGTACTGGTGGCCACCGTGCGCGCGATGAAGATGAACGGCGGCGTCGCCAAGGCGGATCTCGGCGCCGAGAATGTCGACGCGGTGAACAACGGCTGCGCCAACCTCGGCCGCCACATCGAGAACGTCAAATCCTTCGGCGTGCCGGTGGTGGTTGCGATCAACCACTTCGTCACCGACACCGATGCCGAAGTGCAGGCGGTGAAGGACTACTGCGCCACCCACGGCGTCGAGGCGGTGCTGTCGCGCCACTGGGAGCTGGGGTCGGAAGGCTCTGCCGATCTGGCGCAGAAGGTTGTCGAGATCGTCGACGCGGGCCAGGCCAACTTCTCGCCGATCTACCCCGACGACATGCCGCTGTTCGAGAAGATCGAAACCATCGCCAAGCGCATCTACCGTGCCGACGAGGTGCTGGCGGACAACAAGATCCGCAACCAGCTGAAGGAATGGGAAGAGGCGGGCTACGGCAATCTGCCGGTCTGCATGGCCAAGACCCAGTACTCCTTCTCGACCGACCCGTCCTTGCGCGGTGCGCCGGTGGGCCATTCGGTGCCGGTGCGCGAAGTGCGGCTGTCGGCCGGTGCCGGCTTCATCGTGGCGGTCTGCGGCGAGATCATGACGATGCCCGGCCTGCCGCGCAAGCCGGCCTCGGAAACCATCCGCCTGAATGACGACGGCCAGATCGAAGGCTTGTTCTGAGCCGCGATATGCGCAATTCACGGCCCGGGACCATCCCCGGGCCGTGAGAGTTTGAAGACATGACCAAAGTGACACCGCCGCAGGATTGCCAGTCGATGGCGGAGCTGCGGGCGCAGATCGACCACCTGGACCGGGTGCTGGTGCAGATGCTGGCGCAGCGGGCGGGCTACATCGACCGGGCGATTGCGCTGAAGCAGCAGAACGGCTGGCCGGCGCGGATCCCGGAACGGGTCGAGGAAGTGGTCATGAATGCCCGCGCCGCGGCGGAAGGGCAGGGGCTGGACCCCGCTCTGGCAGAAGATCTGTGGCGGCAGCTGGTGGAGTGGTCGATTGCCCGCGAATCGCGGGTGATCCGGGAAGAGTGATGCCGGGCCGGGATCTGCGCGGGGGCATCACGGCCAAAGGTAAGGACTGATGGCGCGCGCAGGGCCTGCGGGGCGCCCGCAAAAGGAAGAGAGCAAATGGCAGCAACATTGATTGACGGCAAGGCCTTTGCGGCCAAGGTGCGCGGCCAGGTGGCCGAGCATGTGGCGCGGCTGAAGACGGAGCACGGCATCACCCCTGGGCTGGCGGTGGTGCTGGTGGGCGAGGATCCGGCCTCCCAGGTCTATGTGCGCTCCAAGGGCAAGAGCACCGTCGAGGTGGGGATGAACTCCTTCGAGCACAAGCTGGCGCCGACCATCTCGGAGCAGGAGCTGCTGGGGCTGATCGATCAGCTGAACAATGATCCCGCCGTGCACGGCATCCTGGTGCAGCTGCCGCTGCCCAAGCACCTGGACGAGGACCTGGTGATCAACTCGATCGCGCCGGAGAAGGACGTGGACGGCTTCCACATCTCCAACGTCGGCCTGCTGGGCACCGGCCAGAAGTCGATGGTGCCCTGCACGCCCTTGGGCTGCCTGATGATGCTGCGCGACCACCACGGCTCCCTCTCGGGCATGGATGCGGTGGTGATCGGCCGCTCCAACATCGTCGGCAAGCCGATGGCGCAATTGCTGCTGGGCGACAGCTGCAGCGTGACGATTGCGCATTCGCGCACCAGGGATCTGCCCGATGTGGTGCGCCGCGCCGACATCGTGGTGGCCGCGGTGGGCCGCCCGGAAATGGTGCCGGGCGACTGGATCAAGGAGGGTGCCACGGTGATCGACGTCGGCATCAACCGCATCGAGCGCGACGGCAAGACCAAGCTGGTGGGCGATGTCGATTTTGCCTCGGCTGCCGAGCGCGCCGGCGCCATCACCCCGGTGCCGGGCGGCGTCGGCCCGATGACCATCGCCTGCCTGCTGGCCAACACCGTCACCGCCTGCTGCCGTGCCAACGGCCTGGCCGAGCCGGAAGGGCTGACCGCCTAAGCGGCGCCGCAGACCAGCAACGCTCAGGTTAGATACTCCCGCCGGAACGCCTCCGGCGGGAGTATTTTTTCAAAGAAGAAAGAGGGGGTTTAAGCGGAGACAGGCACCATGGTGCCTTGCAGGAGGGCGACCAGGGTCTCGCTGTCACCTGTAACCGCGTGGACCTCGGCCGTGACGATCACCAGGCGCCGGCCCGGTTTGATAACCTTGCCGGTGGCGCGCAGAAGTTTTCCGGCGCCGGGGGCCAGGAGGTTGATCTTCATCTCGGCCGTCATCACTTCGCGGTCCTCGGGCATCATCGTGAGTGCTGCGTAGCCCGCGGCGGTGTCGCCGATGGCAAAGCTCAGCGCCGCATGGGCCACATCATGCTGCTGGCGGCTGCCGGGCAGGATCGGGGCGGTGATCGCCACTTCTCCGGACGCGACACTGACGATTTCAGCGCCCAGGGTCTGCATCATGGTTTGCCGGGCGAAACTCTGGCGGATGCGGTTTTCCATTGCGGGGTCCTTCTGCTGCTTCGGGCAGCATAGCGGAGCAGGCGCCGTCCGCGGCTGTGACGCTGCGCCATTCAGCGCGGCATCGGCACCGGAACCGGGCGCGGGCCGGTGAGAATGGCCAGGGCGCCGGGGCCCATCAGCGGGGCAAAGGCGGGATCGCTGCTGCGCAGGCCGCCGGTGTAGGTGCCGAAAGCGGGCAGAATCAGGCGGTCCGTGTCTACGAGGAACGCCGGGCGGGAGATGCTGCGCAGCCGCGCCTTGGGGTGGTAATGGCCGGAGACTTCGGCCGTGGCCCGAGGTTCGGCGATATGGCGGAAGCTGAGCGGGCCGAGCCGGAGCGTGGCGTGCCGTTCACCGCCGAAGCCGTCCGGGGCGGGGTCGTGGTTGCCCTCGATCCAGATCCAGCGGCGGCCGTCCGACAACTCGCGGATCGTGTGTCTTTCGGCGCCGGGCAGCGCATCCGCCGCGGCCGCGTCGTCAAAGCTGTCGCCCAGGCAGACCACAGTGGCCGGAGCGAGGCCAGCGATCAGCGTGCCGAGGCGGTGAAGCGTGTCGCGGCCCTCGTAAGGCGGCAGGGCAGCGCCGCCGCGGCGGGCGTGGCGTTCGGACTTGCCGAGATGCAGATCGGAGACGCAGAGCAGGCGCTGCTCTGCCCACCAAAGCGCGCCGGAGCCGAGGGCCGTCAGGCGGGCGCCAGCCAGGAAGAAGTCGAAGCCGTTCATGCTGCGGTCTTAGCGGTCCCTGCGCCGCAGGCAAGGGTCAACGCGGCAGCTGGTCCAGCCCGGAGTGCCGCATCAGCGCTTCGGCCTCCCGCTGCAGCAGCTTTTCTTCGGCGGCGCCTTTGACCGGGACCTTGCCGGCCTCCAGCAGAAGCGGCGCGGCGAGGGGGGAGATGCGGTCCAGCCGCCTGAGGGTGATGCGGCCGCCGATGTGGGCGATCATCTCCTCGATGCGGCCGAAATCGACCAGGCCGCGCAGGGCCTCCTCGCGGGTGATGTCCAGCAGCAGGTGGTCGGGGTCGTATTTGCGCAAGGTGTCGTAGAGGATATCGGAGGAAAACGTTGCCTGCCGCCCGTTCTTGCGCTGCCCTGGCGTGTTGCGCTCGATCAGCCCGGCGATGGTGGCGCTGCCGCGGAAGGCGCGCTTCATCACCGCATTGCCAGCCAGCCAGCCCTCCAGCCCGTCACGCAGGGCGGTGATGCCGAACAGCGGCGCCGGGTCCGTGAGCGCCCCGAGCCCCCAGATCAGGGTGGCGTAGTCGGTGGCGACAAAACCCAGGGGATCGAGGCCGAGCTCCTCCATCCGCTTGGTCAGCAACAGGCCCAGCGTCTGCTGCGCGTTGCGGCCGGCAAAGCCGTAGATGCAGGCGTGTTCGCGGCCGTCGTGCGGGAAGCTTTCGACCAGCAGGCGGCCCGCGCGGGGGAGTTCGGAGACCTCGCGCTGCAGCTGCAGCCAGTCCGCCGTGTGGCGCGGCAGGCCGGGCCAGCTGTCCTGCCTGAACATCGCCAGGATGCGGGCGCTGAGCTGGGTGGAGGTGGCGAATTTCGTGCCGGAGTACACGGCGATCCTGGGTTTGCGGCCCGGGTTGCGGCTGACTTCCACAGTCATCTCGCGCAAGCCCTCGTAGCGCACGGTCCGGCCGCCGATCAGGAAGGTGTCGCCGGGGGTGAGGGTGGCGGCAAAGGCTTCCTCAACCTCGCCCAAGGGCTTGCCGCCGCGGCTGCGTTTCAGGCGGACCTTGACCAGATCGCTGTCCTGAATGGTGCCGAGGTTCATGCGGATGCGGGCGGCCGCGCGCGGGTCGCGCAGCTGCCAATTGCCGTCCGGGCGCTGCAGCAGGCGCTGCCACTGGTCATAGGCTTTCAGCGCGTAGCCGCCGGTGGCGCAGAAGGCGAGGCAGGCATCGAATTCGGCGCGGGCGAGGGCAGCATAGGGTCCGGCCCGGGTCATTTCGGCGTAGAGCGCGGCGGCATCAAACGGACCGGCGCAGGCGGCAATCAGGATATGCTGGCAGAGCACGTCGCGGGGACCGGGGCCGCGCGGCGCACCATCCAGATCGCCGGCGCGCACGGCCTCCAGCGCGGCGCGGCACTCGACCACCTCGAAGCGGTTGGCGGGGACCAGCAGCGCTCTGGACGGCGCGTTGTAGCGGTGGTTGGCGCGGCCGATGCGCTGGACCAGGCGTTTCACGTTTTTCGGCGCGCCGATCTGGATCACCAGGTCGACGTCGCCCCAGTCGATGCCGAGGTCCAGCGAGCCGGTGCAGACGATGGCGCGCAGTTCGCCGCGCACCATGGCGGCCTCGACCCGCTCGCGCTGGGTGCGGTCGAGCGAGCCGTGGTGAATGCCGATCGGCAGCGCGCCCTCATTGGCGAGCCAGAGGTTGCGGAAGAAGATTTCGGCCTGGGCGCGGGTGTTGTGGAAGATCAGCGTCGTTCTGTGCGCCTTGATCTGCTCCATCACTGCCGGGATCGCATAGGCGGCGCCGCCGCCGGCCCAGGGCGGCGGTTCGGCGGTTTCCAGCATCCGGATATCGGGGGCCGGGCCGGGATCGGCCAGCATGATCTCGCAGGGGTCCGGATGGCTGGCGAGATAGGACGCGATGGCCTGCGGGTCGTCCACGGTGGCCGACAGCCCGACCCGGCGCAGGCCGGGGCAGAGGGTTTGCAGCCGTGCCAGCGCCAGCATCAGCTGGTCGCCGCGCTTGCTTTCGGCCAGCGCATGGATTTCGTCGACCACCACCCGCTTCAGCCCTTTGAAGGTGTGCGCGGCATCCTCGTAGGACGTGAGCAGTGCCAGGCTTTCGGGCGTGGTCAGCAGGATATGCGGCGGGTCGGCGCGCTGGCGCCGCTTGCGGCTGGCGGGCGTGTCGCCGGTGCGGTCGTCGATGCGGATGGGCAGGCCCATCTCTGCAACCGGTGTGCGCAGGTTGCGTTTGATGTCGGCAGCCAGCGCCTTGAGCGGGGAGATATAGAGCGTGTGCAGACCCTCGCGGCGGCCGTCTGCCAGATCAGCCAGCGTGGGCAGGAACCCCGCCATCGTCTTGCCGCCGCCGGTGGGCGCGATCAGCAGCGTGCAGGGGGCCGCCGCGCGCTGAAGCATCGCCTGCTGATGCGGGTGAATGGACCAGCCGCGGGAGGTGAACCATTCTTGGATGACGGATGGCAGAACGCTCATCCGTTCCATGTAAGTGATGCGGCAAAACTTTTCTAAATAGTTTTGCCCAAAGTTTTCAAAAAACTTTGGGGCCGGGTTATTTCACGATCTGTTCATCCTTGACGAACATATTGGCCCAGGCGCGGTCGATCAGCTCTGGGGTCATCTGGTAGGGGATGCCCTCAAATTCGCAGATTGCGATCATCTGGTCGATCAGGAACACCGGCTGGTAGTTGGCATAGACGTTGCTGATCGTGGGGTATTTTTTCTTCAGCAGATGCACCAGCGCGCCTTCGTCCAGCGGCATGCCCTTCTTGCGGGCCACCATGGCAAAGATCTTGAGATAGTTTTCCTGGTTCGGCCCGTCGATCTTGATCTTGAAGAAGATCCGGCGGAGCGCGGCCTGGTCGAAGATCTCGTTCGGGTGGAAGTTGGTGGAGAAGATCACCAGCGTATCGAAGGGCACTTCGAACTTCTCGCCCGACTGCAGCGCCAGGATGTCCTTGCTTTCCTCCAGCGGCACGATCCAGCGGTTGACCAGAGACTGCGGCGGTTCCGCCTGGCGGCCAAGGTCGTCGACGATGAAGATGCCGCCGGTGGATTTCAGCTGCAGCGGCGCCTGATAGGTGCGGGCCGTGGGGTTGTAGACCAGGTCCAGCATGTCCAGCGACAGCTCGCCGCCGGTGATCACGGTGGGGCGCTCGCACATCACGTAGCGCTCGTCGAAGCGGCGGCGGCGGCGGAGGGCGTTGGGGTCTTCGGGCTCCTGCTCGACCATGGTGTGCACGATCGGGTCGTAGACGGTGATCACCTGGCCTGCGTATTCGATCGCCCGCGGCACATAGACATGATCCCCCAGCGCGTCGCGGATGCCGTTGGAAATCGAGGATTTGCCGTTGCCGGGCGGGCCGTACATCAGGATCGAGCGTCCGGCGCTGACTGCGGGGCCGAGATGGTCCAGCAGGCTGTTCGGCAGCACCAGGTGCCCCATCGCATTGGTCAGCTGGTCGCGGGTCACCTGGATGTTGCGGATCGACTGGCGCTTGACCTGTTCGCGGTAGACCGCCAGCGGCACCGGCATGGCACCGAAATACTCCGACTGGCTGAGCGCATCCAGCGCCCGCGCCTTGCCCGCATCGGTCAGCTGATAGCCCATCTCGTTGCCGCTGTTGGCGTTGAGGGTGCCGGTCGCCTGCAGCAGCTTCTGCTCGCGGGCGATATCCACCAGCTCCTGGGTGACGGCGCCGGGCAGGCAGACCGCCTCGGCGATCTCGGTCACCGTTTCCACGTTCTTGCGGAAGATGGTCTTGAGCAGGATATCCCGCATCATCACCAGCGGCAGCTGCATCTGCTCCAGCCCCCTGGGCGGGGGAGGGGCCATCACGGTGAGGTTCTGCATGTTCATGGCGGTGCCTGTCCCTGATTTGCGGATTTCGGCCCCGGAACGTGCGGGGCGGCTACGCAAACAGATTATTCAGCACTGTGGCAACAGCGGGGCAGAGCTGCAGCATTTCCGCGGAGGCGGCCATAAAACCGGGAAAGTTTTGAGGACCGGCGCAGACCGCCCGCGGCCGCCTCAGCGCCCGAAGAGCGCCGCCAGGATCAGGTAGAGCGCCAGCGTGGCGCCAAGACACAGCCCCATCGGAAAGCTTTTTCCGGTTTCCCAGCTTTGCCAATGCGGCGCCAGCCGGCGCAGCGGCGTATGCTTGGCAATCCGGTGCGCGGTGAAGCCGGCCAGCAGGGTGGCGGCAAAGACGATCATCAGCAGCCGCAGGTCGCCAAGCGCAAAGAACGGGGCGGCGGCACCGGCGAACTTGGCGTCACCGGCGCCGATGGCGCCGGCCGAGTAGAACAGGAACCCGAGGCCGATGCCGACCGGCAGATGCAGCAGGTGCCAGCCGTAATCCGCCCAGCTGGGCATCACCAGGGCGCCGGCCGCGACATAGATCACCGCCAGTACGTCCACCGCCCAATTGGGAATGCGCATGCCGCGCAGGTCTGTCAGTGCCACCGTGTAGCACAACGGCAGCACCAACGGCAGGAACCACAGGGCGGCATGGGCCGGGAACTGCATGGATCAGCCGTTTTCCAGCGCCGCCAGCGAGCGCGAGGCTTCTTCGAAGTGCTGCGGATGGGTTTCAATCGCCTCGCGCAGCAGGTTTTCGCCGGTGGTCACGTCGCCCTGCTTGATCGCAGACAGCGCCAGCGTATGCAGCAGCAGCGCGCGTTCGGACTGGTCAACCGGGATCACGGGCAGGGTGTAAATGCGCTGCGCGCCGCGGGCCAGCACCAGGTTGTTCTTGGCGGTGAACAGGGTCTGGTCCTGCCGGATCGCTTCACCGAACAGCCGCTCGGCGCCGGCGAAATCACCGCGGGTCAGCTTGGAGTACCCCCAGTTGTTCATCACCTTGGCCGGCTTGGTGGTCAGCCCGGCGGCAATTTCATAGAAGCTGTCGGCGCGTTTCCAGTCCTTGCTGGCGTCAGCCACCACGGCCTCCAGCCGGTAGCGCTCATAGGTTTCGTGGGTGGGCGGAACCTGATCCAGCTCGGCCTTCGCCGCGTCCCATTCGCCGCCGCGCACCAGCGCGCCGGCCAGCTGCACATGATCCTCGCTGTTGGCGCCTTTCATCGACACCACTTTTTTCCAGGCGGCGGTGCCTTCGGTTGTGCGCTTGGCGCGGATCAGCGAATGCGCCAGGCCGCGCTGCAGGTCGATGCGCTCCGGGGCGGATTTCAGCGTCCGCTGGAAATGAGCGACCGCCTCGTTCGGGTCGGCCACTGTCAGCATGACGTCATTGAGATTGCTCTCGTCGATGACGTTCACTTCCTGAAAGGCCCGTTCCACGGTTTCATCGGCTTTGTCCGCGCAGGCCGACAGGACCAGCGCCCCTGCCAGAGAAGCGGATAGGAAAAACTGCTGGCGCATTGGTGCGTCCTTTTACTGCTCTGCCTCTGTCATGGTGCTTGGCGAATCAGGTAGCTGCCGCCGCCCTGCCGCACCAATTTATAATCTTGGTTTTGCGGCTCAGTATGCGTGGGATTTTCCAGTTTTGCGAGTGCCAGGCGCAAATTATCGCGGATTGCGTCACTTTCGCCATTGTCAAGCGCATAGGCGCGCTGGAAGACCTGCACCGCCTCCGGGGTCTTGCCGCGCTCCATCAGCACGACGCCAAGGTTGTTCATCGGCTCGGGCCAGGCAGGATCCGCATCCACCGCCTGGCGCAGGAGCTCCTCCGCCTGACCCAGCCGCCGCAGACCCAGCTTGGCGGACCCCATGCCCGACAGCACCTCGGCCGTCAGCCCCTGACCGAGGGCGGCGCGGGTAAAGGCCTCCAGCGCCAGTTCATATTCGCCGGCGGCCATCAGCCTGTGGCCCACCACCAGCCCGCTTGCCGCCTGCTGGCGGTGATCGGCGCCGGGTGCCCAGGGGCTGCCCTTGTCCTGCTTCAGACCGCCCGGCGCACATGCCGCCGCCAGCGCAACAACGCTGGCGGCGGCAAGAGCGCGGCTGAGGCGGACAGGCGCGGCCCGTCCTCTTGATGTCATGTTCAGTTGCCTGCGTTGCCCATATTCATGATGCCCTGCACCGACGGGCCGACCAGGATGATCAGCAGCGGCGGGACTGTCAGCCCCATTGTGGCAAGGGTCATCTTCACGGGCAACTTGTTTGCGGCCTCTTCGGCGCGCATCACACGCTTGTCACGCATTTCCCCGGCATAAACCCGCAGCGCATCGGCGATCGAGGTGCCGAAGCTGGCGGATTGGATCATCACGGTGACAAAGGAAGAGACATCCTGCACCCCGCAGCGGGTGCCCATGTCGCGCAGCACCTTGTCCTTCTCCTTGCCCGCCTTCATCTCATAGGCGACAACCTCGAATTCCTCGGCCAGGTCCGGGAAGGAGGCGTGCAGCTCCTTGGCGACGCGCACAATCGCCTGGTCCAGAGACTGGCCGGCCTCGACGCAGACCAGCATCATGTCCAGCGCGTCCGGGAAACCTTCGGTGATCTTCTGCTTGCGCTCCTCGATGCGGCGGGTGATCCAGTATTTCGGCAGCATGTAGCCGGCCGCGCCGGGTCCGACGATGCGGATCGCCATCTGCTGGCTGTCAAAATCGGTATCGGCCTTCAGCACATAGACAAAGAACAGCCCGCCCAGCAGGCCCAGCAGGCCGAGCGCAAATTGCGCAAAGTGGAACAGGCGCACCGAGTCCTTGGAGTGATAGCCCGCCTGGCGCAGCTTCAGCTCCATCGCCGAAAGCTCATCGGCGTTCTGCGGTTCCAGGAAGCCCGCGAACTTTTGCAGCTGCTCGTTGCGGTTGGACTGGCGCAGCCGCTCTTTCTGCGGCTTGTTCCGGGTTTCCGGCGCGATGTTCTTTTGCAGCTTCTTGAGCGGGTCCTCAGGCTGGTTCAGCAGCAGCGGCACTGCCAGCAGGATCATGAAGAGCCCGGCTATGCCAAGCGCCAGCAGCGGGCCGAGCTCGCCGAACTGCGAAGTCAGGTAATCGTTTATTCCGGTCAGAAAATCCACGGGCCCCTCCTCAGACTTTGATGTTGGTCAGCATGCGCATGACAAACAGGTTGGCGGTCAGCATCACGCCCACGGCAAAGCAGGCCGGGATGAACCAGGGGTGGTCCAGAACGGTGTCATAGTAGTTGGGGTCCTTGACCAGGATGCCGATCAGGCAGAACAGCGGGAAACCCGACAGGAACTTGCCCGACCACTGTGCCTCGGCGGTGATTGCCTTCACCCGGCGGAACAGGCGGAAGCGGGCGCGGATCACCTTGGCGAGGCCTGCCAGAACCTCGGCCAGGTTGCCGCCCGATTGCTGCTGGATGGTCACGGCCACCGCAAGAAAGCGCATGTCCTGCATGTCCAGGCGCTCGGCCATTTCCTTGAGCGCCTCGCCCACATCGCGGCCATAGGCGCATTCATCGGAAATGATGCCGAATTCGGTGGCCAGCGGGTCTTCGACCTCATTGGCGACGATCTGCACCGCCGAGGTGAAGGGATGGCCGACGCGCAGGCTGCGCACCATCAGCTCGACCGCGTCCGGCAGCTGCTCCTCGATCATCGACATCCGCTTGGCGGCCTTCTTGTTGACCCAAAAGAACACGGCGCCGACCCCGATGATGACGGATCCCAGGATGCGGACGGGCAGGGGGGCCGAGGTGCCGATGCTGAGGCCGACGAAGGCAATCGCTGCCAGGCCGGCCATAATCATAATCAGCTGCTTGGGGGAAAAGGCGATGGCCGCCTTCTGCGCCCGCTCCGACAACAGCGAATAAAGCGGGATCGACTGCGACCGGGCATGCTGGCCCAGCTCCTTGCGCAGCTGCTCCAGCACCTGCTCGCGGTTGCTGCCCTTCTCCATCATCTCCAGCCGGCGGTTGACCTTGCTGTTGAGGCTGATGGATTTGCCGAAGGTGAACAGATACAGGCCTTCGACCAGCGCCAGAACCCCGAAGAAGATCAGGCCGTAGATGAGCGGTTCGGCACTCAGTTGCATCAGCGCTTCTCCATCACGGTGGGTTCATAGATCGAGGCCGGCAGGTCGAAGCCCCAGAGACGGAAGCGCTCGGAATAGTGGCTGCGCACGCCGGTGGCGGTGAAATGGCCGATGATCTTGTTGTCCGGCGTCAGCCCGACACGCTGGAAGCGGAAGATTTCCTGCATCGAGATCACGTCGCCCTCCATGCCGGTGATCTCGGTGATCGAGGTCATCCGGCGCGAGCCGTCCTGCAGGCGCGAGGCCTGCACGATCAGGTTCACAGCTGACGCAATCTGGCTGCGCACCGCCTTGATCGGCATCTCGATCCCGGCCATGGCGATCATGTTCTCCAGACGCGAAATCCCGTCGCGGGCGGAGTTGGCGTGGATCGTGGTCATCGAACCGTCGTGGCCGGTGTTCATCGCCTGCAGCATGTCGATGACTTCCTCGCCGCGGGTTTCGCCGACGATGATGCGGTCGGGACGCATCCGCAGGGCGTTCTTCAGGCAGTCGCGGGGGCTGACCTCGCCCTTGCCCTCGACGTTGGGCGGGCGGCTTTCCATCCGGCCCACATGGGTCTGCTGCAGCTGCAGTTCCGCGGTGTCCTCGATGGTCAGGATGCGTTCGGCATTGTCGATGAAGCTGGACAGCGCATTCAGCGTGGTGGTTTTGCCCGAACCGGTGCCGCCCGAGACAATGACGTTCAGCCGGGTCGAGACCGCGGCCTGCAGATAGGCGGCCATCTCCTCGGTGAAGGCGCCGAATTGCACCAGGTCGTCGATGCCGAGCTTGTCTTTTTTGAACTTCCGGATCGATACCAGCGAGCCGTCCACCGCAACCGGCGGCACCATCGCGTTGAAGCGCGAGCCATCGGCCAGGCGGGCGTCCACATAGGGGTTGGATTCATCGACCCGGCGGCCCACGGCGGAGACGATCTTGTCGATGATCCGCATCAGGTGCTTCTCATCCTTGAAGGCAATGTCCGAAAGCTCCAGCTTGCCTTCACGCTCGACAAAGATCTGATGCGGGCCGTTGACCAGGATGTCGCTGACCGTCTCGTCCTGCAGCAGCGCTTCCAGGGGGCCAAGGCCGGTCACCTCGTCGTACAGCTCCTTGTTCAGCTGCTGGCGGTCCTCGCGGTTCAGGACGATGCTTTTCTCGGCCAGGATCTCGGTTGCAATGGTGGCGATCTCGGAGCGCAGTTCCGATTCGCCCGCGCGCTCCAACGCGGCCAGGTTCAGGTTCTCCAGAAGGTCCCGGTGCAGCTGGATCTTGATCTCGCTCAGCCGCTCCTTGCGCTTGCGGTCCTTGTCCATCGGCTGCGCTTCGGCCGCCTTGCGCTGCACCGGCCGCCGCAGGCTGGCAGCGGGTGCGGCAGCCGCTGACGGTGCCGCTGCCGGCTCCGGTGCCGGTGCGGCAGGTTTCGCGGCTTGCTTCTTGTACTTGGAAAACATCAACTCACCCCCGTTTCAAACCGCTCAGGCGGCTTCTGCTTCACTCCGGCCCAGCTCATGCAGCGATGCTGCGAGCTTGGCGATTTCCTTGCGCAAGGGGTTCTTCGCCGCCGAAATGGCCAGCGGCAGCCCGTGGTCGCAGCTCTGCAGAACCGGCTTGCCGCCATCGGGCAGCTGCAGGTCGATCGAGATGCTCAGGGATTCCGCCATCCGTTTGACCCGGCTTTTCCCCGTGAGATCGGTGAATTTCGGTGCCCGGTTCAGGGCAAAGCGCAGCTTTTCGAACGGCAGGTCCTCGGACTGCAGCGCCCGCTTCATGCGCAAGGCGTTCTGGGCGGAGCGCATGTCCAGTTCGATCATCGCAAAATAGACATGGGCCAGGCTCAGCACCGTTTCGGACCATTGCACCAGTGTGTGCGGCATGTCGACAACGACAAAATCGAAGTGGCTGCGCGCCATCTCAATCACCCGGGTGATGTCTTCGGGCGACAAGAGGTCCAGCGGCACCATTTCGGCCGGGGCAGTCAGAACCTGCAGCTTTTCCTGGAACGGCAGCAGCGCCTGGCCGAACAGATCCTCGTCGATGTTCTCGGATTCGCTGAGCATCTCCATCACCACCTCGCGGCGGGGCAGGTCAAGGTAGGTCGAGACCGAGCCATGCTGCAGATCCAGATCCAGCAGGCAGACGCTGGGCTCGTCCCGCTCGCTGAGCGCGGCAAGCTCCCAGGCGAGGTTGACCGCCATGGTGGTGGAGCCGGTGCCGCCGGCCAGCCCGTGGCAGACGACCACCGCGCCTTCGCGCTGGCTGCCGGACTGCAGCTGATGCGGGTTCTGTTCTGCCGCGGGTTTCGGTGCCTGCAGCCGTTCGATGGCGGCCTGCAGTTCCTGCTCGGGCAGCGGGTAGGGGACAAACTCATCCGCGCCCTGGCGCAGCAGCGTGTGCAATGCGGCCGGGGTCACGTCCTCGGCAATCAGGATCACCTTGATGCCGCGGGCCTTGGCCTGGGTGATGATTTCGCCCATCAGCGGCAGATCGCCCTCGTCGGCGCTGTCGATGGCCAGGGCAACAAACTGCAGCGGTTCAGCTTCGGTCTGACTGAAGAAGGCCAGCGCCTCGGTGAAGCCCAGATCTCCCCAGGCCTCTCCCAAAGCGGATTCCATGTCCTCGATCAGGAGGTCGAAGTTCTGCACGTCGCGGCTGATTGTACAGGCAACAATTGCAGGTGTTTCTGTTTGCGGCATACCGCTGCTCATCGCCATCATCCTTGTTCACATGGGCGGACCGGGCCATGGGCACAGTCCGCCTCTTGGAAACAATGTCGGTGGCAATCTAGGCGATATTGGGGCCAAAAATCCCCAAATATGGGGAATTGTTGCTATTTCGTAACTGCGGTACGGCGCGATCCGCCTACTGCAGCGAGCGCTCCAGGGCCTTCTGTTCCGTCAGCGTGGTGCCCGGAATCGCGCTTTCCAGATATTCGCGGTAGATGATCTGGGCATATTTGCCGTCGAGCACCGACGGGTGGCGCTTGAGGAAGCCGCTTACCTCGGTCACCGTCCGGCGGTTGCGGCGTTCGCGCTCGGGCGTCGGGATCAGCGGCTGGGTCTCGCCGTGGGACACCACAGCTTCCAGCCGGCTGCGGCTGATGCCGCGTGACACCAGGTAGTTGACCGCCGCGCGGGCCCGGCGCAGGCCGAGGGCCTTGTTGTAGGCGTTGCTGCCCACTGCGTCGGTGTGGCCGAAGACCCGGAAACGCACTTCGGGGAACTGCTTGATCCAATGTGCCTGCTGGTCCAGCACCGTGCGGGCCGCCTGATCCAGCCCGGCGCTGTCAAAGTCGAAATTGATCGTTGCGGGCACTTCCTTGGCGAACCGGCTGGCCAGCTGGATGGCAAAGCTGCGCTCGCCGCTCATCACCGCCGCGTTGTTGAGGGTCGCCTCGCCAAAGGTGCCCTGGCGGTTCAGTTCGCGCCCGGCTTCCTTCTCGCAGGCGGCTGCGGTCAGGAGAAGGCCGAGAATTGCAGCGGTTCTGATCATCTGTGCCACTCCTTGTCAGTCCAGCACGTAGCCGTAAGAGCCGTTGAAATCCTGCTTGGCCACTTCGGCAGCCGGGCCGTTCTTGGTGCGGGAGGTGCGCCCGAACAGGAACAGGTCCTTTTCGCTCGGCGGTGCCACCCGGTCGGTCGGCAGCGTCAGCGCCTCGCCGCGGGTCGGGGTCACCAGATGGGCGCTGATGATGATCACCAGCTCGGTCTGCTCGCGCTGGTAATCGGCGCTGCGGAACAGCGCACCCAGCACCGGCACATCGCCCAGCCAGGGCAGCTGCGAGGAGTTGTCGAGGAATTCGTCGCGGATCAGCCCGGCAATGGCAAAGCTCTCGCCGTCGCGCATTTCCACGGTGGTGGAGGTTTCCCGGCGCGAGAAGGCGTCAATGGTGAGGCCTGCCAGCTCCAGCGAGTTGGAGGGGTCGATGGCCGACACCGCCGCGTTCAGTTCCAGATTGATCAGATCGCCGTCAATCACCCGCGGAATGAAGTTCAGCTCGATACCGAAGGGTTTGAACTCAACGGTGATGACGCCGTCTTCCTGCGCCACCGGAACCGGGTATTCGCCGCCGGCCAGGAACTTGGCCTCCTGCCCCGACAGGGCGGAGAGGTTGGGTTCTGCCAGTGTGCGCACGACCCCTTTCTGCTCCAGCGCTTCCAGCAGCAGGCTGACCTGCACGGAACCCGCGTTGAAGCCGAACAGGAAGGCGCCGGTGTTTTCATTGGCGGCCGGGATATTGCCCGCCAGCGAATTGGCCAGCGCGCCGGAGGTGTTCAGGGTGTTGTAGCCGCCGGTGCGGCCGTTGCCGGTGCCGCCGTTGAAGCCCAGCGAGGCGCTCAGCGATTTCGAGACCGAGCGCTGCATTTCGGCAAAGCGGACCTTGAGCATCACCTGCTGCACGCCGCCCACCGACATCAGGTTGCTGACCCGTTCGGGCGCGTAGCGTTCCGCGAGGTCCAGCGCCCGCTGCAGCCGTGCCGAACTGGACACGGTGCCGGACAGCACGATGCCGTCATTGGCGGTGCGCACTTCGATCTTCTCGTTGGGCAGGATCTGGCGCAGGCGCTGCTTGAACTCGGTCACGTCCGCGGCGACCCGCACATCGACGTTGGTGATCAGCCGACCGGAGCCGTCGAGCAGCGTCAGCGTGGTCAGCCCCGGCGATTTGCCGAGCACATAGATGGTGCGGTCGGACAGCGACGAGATATCCGCAATGCTGGGGTTGGCGATGCTGAGCTCGGCAAAAGGCGTCTCGCTTTCCACTACCACAGCGCGGTTCATCGGCACGTCCAGCGTTGCCGCCGTGCCCTTTTTCACCACCCGCAAGGATTGCGCCGATGCCCCATCTGCTTGCGGCATGCCAATAAGCGATAGCCCCATCAAGGCCGCCGCCACGAACCGTCTCATTCCCATGTGACCTGCCTTTCCGATCACGCCTCAAAATCCGGGTCTTCTTGCCCGCTCTTTCAGGCACTGTGGTGCAGATCCCGAATTATTGCAAGAATCAATGGCTTCCGGGCTGTTCCTGCACAGGCGCCATTGTGGGGCCTGCGCAACAGGCACTTCAGCCGCCCCTTGCTGAAAAGAGACGGCTGAACCATGTAACGGTCTGTGCGGAAATGGATTTCCTAGTTGGCGCAGGGGATCGGGATTGCTACAACTTCGGCTCCGCGCCGGGTCCGGATTGTGCAGACCTTTTCCTGTTCCACCTCTTGCGGCGCTTCGAGGGCGCCCAGACCCAGCAATGTGCGCTGGTCCACTTCGACCATGGTTGCGATGGTGTCATCCCCGGCACCGACCAGCGCCAGCGACAACCGGCCGGTGGTCTGCGCCTGGGCCAGTGCGGCCACCTGCACGGGCTTGGCCGCAACGGTGACGGTGCGGGCAATAACGGCTTCATTGATGTCGCCGCCCGCACTCTGGTCGACGGCCACCAGCTCCACATTGGTTTCGATCAGGCGGGTGACCTCGCCGCGGGCGCTGCCGGCGCCGGGCATCATGCCGGTCCAGTAGACGTCCACCTTGTCGCCAGGGCGCAGGAAGCCCGAGACGCCGGACGACACGTCGACCTTGATGGCAAAGGCGCGCATGCCGCGCTGCAGCCGCGAGGTGATGCCCGCGTCCTCGCCCGGGGCGGTGACCTTGATGGCCATGATGGCCTCATCGGCCTCCATGGCGCGCAGCACCACGCGCAGCTTGTCGCCCTCATGCGGCGGGAAAAGGGCCTCGAGGGAGGTGAAGGCCCCCTCCGGAATTGCGTTTTCCGGCCAGCGCACGGCGCGGACCGCGTCCTTGGCCAGCCGCTCGCCGTATTTCAGGGCCTTGGTGGCGACAAAGACATCCACCGTCGGCACCGCTTCGGCGCGGGCGGCGCGTTCGCGCGCCAATTCATTCTGGTAGGCCGAGATATAGTTCTTGGCCATCATCACGGCGCCGCCTGCGAGGGCGACACCGACAATCAGCACAAGTCCGAAAACTGCACGCATTGTGTTACCTCTCATCAACTGGAGCCGGCGTTCTGCGGGGCAGAACCGGCTGCAGGATTATTCAAAGCGCTGCGGGGCCGACGGCCTTTTGCCGGTCAGCCGCAAGGCCTGGGACCGGCCGGGCTGTGAACAGCCGTTTCCGTCGGCGTCAGCCGAAAGACCAATTGGACATATAGGCGGCTATCGCCTCTGCCGCGCCCAGGGCGCCATCTTCCATGGCGGCCGCAATCAGAGCAGCCATTCCGACGATTGCAGCGCACAAAACAACCCAATCGACGGTTACTGCACCGTCATCGTTTGCAACATATGACCGTAGCTTTTTCATGTTCTGAACCTCGCTGCCAAAACGATTTCGGGGGCAGGGGCGGCACCGGCAGATCCCGGTGCCGCTTGCGATCTTAGCCCGCGGTTAGGTCGGTGCCTGATCGGACAGGAAGTCGCCGGTGCTGCTGGTCAGGTCCGAAGCGCCGTCTTCGATGGCGGTGTAGACAACACCTGCCAGAGCGGCAACCGCGGCGGTCAGCACAACCCAGTCGACAGTCACGGCGCCGGATTCGTCTTTGCGGAAGTTTTTGAAGAATTTGATCATCGTTTGGTCCCTCCAAAGGAAACTGGAATATTTCAATCTGCCCCGCCGGGGGATCTGGCCAGCTCTCTCCTTCTGGCCTGCCCGCCGGGTGATAAGCCTATTAAGCTTTGTGAATGGGGCGTTAATGGGGCGTAATCCTGTGTTTTTCGCCCTAAAGCGAGGAAAGGGAAGGTTTCTAATATCCAATTGATTATAAATGATAAAACAGTTCCCGGCGGGTTGCTTTTGAGGTGTTCCCGGGGTGCGGCTGCACATTGGCATGGCCGCCCTGGCGACTCGCCGGCCAGCAGTCAGGGAAACGGCCGGATCTTTGCAACGAGGAATGCAGCTGCGTGCAACAGAAAAGGCCGCCCACGTCGGGGCGGCCTGGCAAGCGGCAGTAGGAAACCGCTTTCGCGTTATCAGGTCGGGGCCTGATCGGACAGGAAGTCGCCGGTGCTGCTGGTCAGGTCCGAAGCGCCGTCTTCGATGGCGGTGTAGACAACACCTGCCAGAGCAGCAACCGCGGCGGTCAGCACAACCCAGTCGACAGTCACGGCGCCGGATTCGTCTTTGCGGAAGTTTTTGAAGAATTTGATCATGGTTTGGTCCCTCCAAAGGATCTCAGAATTTGCACTATCCTGCCATCTCGCCAGGGTCCGCTCTCTCACCTGCTTGACCACTGTCCGGCTTGGATGAGTTCATATAGCCAGTGCAGCGTGGCAGGATTTGGGCTGAAAGCCGGAAATCGCCGCCCAATTTTTACTTTTCGGCAAGAAACGCCTCACTCTGTTGATTCTGCTGGATTAATTTTCTATTACCCTGTGCCGCCCCGTGGCATTTCCGCGCCAGCTGAGGGGAAATATGGCGAATGCGCCAGATTCTGGGGCGGAAAAGCTGGCTTTCAGGGACCAAGTCTCCGAGTCTGATGAAAACTGAAACCGCAGGCAGACCGAGCAATGGCTTTCCGAAACGCAGTTCTGGCACTGGCAGCCGGTGCTATGCCATTGGCTGCCTTGGGGCAGGAGGCTCCGCCGAAACCCTTTCCCCAGTTCGAGGCAAAGCGGATCAAGCCGCCGGCTCCCGGAACCGGCAACCGCATTACCGTGCAGATCGAGCCGGAACCGGAGACTGCCGCGCTGCCGCTGGACACGCCCGGAAAAGAAGCCGTGCCGGCGGCCGGCCGCTATGGCTGGTTCTGGGACAAGATCGCGCCTGGACTCGAGAACGCCGGTCCCGGCCGTCTGGACGATGCGTTGCAGGCGCTGACCGGGGCCAAGAATCCGGCAGCGCCGCGGCTGCAGCTGATGCAGGAGATCGCCCAACAGCGCGGCGTGCAGATACTGACCGAAAGCGCCGGCACCAATGTGTCGCCTGCGCTGGTACTGGCGGTGATTGCCATCGAATCCGCAGGCCGGGCGGACGCAACCAGTGCGGCCGGCGCCCAAGGCCTGATGCAGCTGATGCCCGACACGGCCGCGCGCTTCGGGGTGACGGATGCCCTGGAGGCGCAGCAGAACATTTCCGGCGGCATCCGGTATCTCGATTGGCTGATGGGCGAATTCGGCGGCGATCCGATGCTGGTGCTGGCAGGCTATAACGCGGGCGAAGGCGCGGTGCGCAGCCACAAGGGGGTGCCGCCCTTTGCCGAGACGCGCGATTACGTGCCGAAGGTTCTGGCGGCCTATAATGTGGCGCGCGGCCTGTGCATGACACCGCCTCAACTGATCTCGGACGGTTGTGTCTTCCGGGTGATGAAATAGGGCCGCAACCAGCCTGCCAACTTCTTGATATCATGTTTTTCCGGTAAATTTCCGCTGTCACCGCCGGCGGACCATTTTTTCGCCTGAATCGGCTGGTTTCTGGCGGGTATTCACAGGTTTTAAGCCATTGGAGGCAGATTTTGGATATAGGTATTGATCCGGCGGCAGTGGCCGCGGGTTCGCAGGAGATGACCGGCAATATTGCCCTGATCGGAACCATCGCATTTGTTGGGTTTTTCGGGCGGATGGTCTTTGTTGCCTTTGCGCCGGGACTTGCAAAGGCCAACCCGTTCCGGAACTTCTCGGGGACCGGTTTCATCCTGCTGGCGGCGGCGCTGTTTGCCGGCGGGCTTTATGCCTCGGGCAAGATGACCAAGGCCACGGTCCTGTTCAAGCGCAACCTGGTCGATCCGGTCGTTGTCACCTGGCTGGGCCGCGACAGCTGCGATCCGGCCAGCGGCAGCTATTGCGTCGTGGTATTCGAGGACGGGCAGGAGAAGGTTGTCAACTGGTACGACAAGCGCGTGTATATGTATGAAATCGTCAACCCGCCGGAAGGCGCCGTGTGGCACACGCTTCGGCCTCAGCCCAGGCCAGGGTTTGCCGCAGGGGTTTGAGCCGCAAAAAAAGGCCCGCCTGAGAACGGGCGGGCCTATTCCTGTTTCGGAAAGTGAACAGGATCAGTCCACGATCGTGGCCAGGGTCGACGCGCGCAGCTCGTCCTCGCTGACGCCCTCGGCCAGCTCGACGATCTTCAGCCCGCCGTCCACAACATCCAGAACGCCCAGGTTGGTGATGATCCGGTCGACCACGCCCTTGCCGGTCAGCGGCAGGGTGCAGTCTTTCAGCACCTTGCTGTCGCCGTGCTTGTTGGTGTGGTCCATCACCACCACCACGCGGCCGACGCCGGCCACCAGATCCATGGCGCCGCCCATGCCCTTGACCAGCTTGCCGGGGATCATCCAATTCGCCAGATCGCCGTTCTCCGCGACTTCCATCGCGCCCAGAATCGCCATGGCAATCTTGCCGCCGCGGATCATCGCAAAGGACTGTGCCGAGTCGAAATAGGCGGTCTGCGGCAGTTCGGTGATGGTCTGCTTGCCCGCGTTGATCAGGTCGGCATCCTCTTCGCCCTCATAGGGGAAGGGGCCCATGCCCAGCATGCCGTTCTCCGATTGCAGGGTGACTTCCACACCTTCGGGGATGTAGTTGGAGACCAGCGTCGGGATGCCGATGCCCAGATTCACATACCAGCCGTCCTGCAGTTCCTGCGCGGCGCGTGCCGCCATCTGATTGCGGTCCCAAGGCATTATGCTTGCTCCTTCTGACGGACGGTGCGCTGTTCGATGCGTTTCTCGTGCTGCCCTTGAATGATCCGGTGGACATAGATGCCGGGCAGGTGGATCGAATCCGGGTCCAGCGAACCGGTCGGCACGATCTCTTCCACTTCCACAACGCAGACCTTGCCGCAGGTCGCGGCCGGCGCGTTGAAATTGCGCGCAGTCTTGCGGAACACCAGGTTGCCGGTCTCGTCTGCTTTCCAGGCCTTCACGATGGCGAGGTCGGCAAAAATGCCTTCTTCCATGATGTAGTCCTGCATCGCGCCGTCCGGACCGGTGGGGAACTGCTTTTCAAGCTTGCCCTCGGCAATCACGGTGCCCACGCCGGTCTTGGTGAAAAAGCCCGGGATGCCCGCGCCGCCTGCGCGCATGCGCTCGGCCAGGGTGCCCTGCGGGTTGAACTCCAGCTCCAGTTCGCCGCTCAGATACTGGCGCATGAATTCCGCATTCTCGCCCACGTAGGACGAGATCATCTTCTTCACCTGCCGGGTCTGCAGCAGGATGCCGATACCGAAATCATCCACACCCGCATTGTTGGAGGCAAAGGTCAGATCCTTGGTGCCTGCGTCCTTGATCGCCTGCAGGAGGAGTTCGGGAATGCCGCAGAGGCCAAAGCCGCCCGCGGCAATGAACATGCCGTCGTGAAGCAGCCCGTCGAGCGCTTCAGCGGCGCTGGAATATACCTTCTTCATGGAGTTCTCCCAACAACTACCGTTTGGATGTGGTTCTGACGCCGGGGCGGGCACAAGTCAACGATACGGAGAAGTTTGCGTATTTCTACTGAGCGCCAGGCAGCCGGTGCGGAACGGCGGCCTGGCGGGTATTTGGCGGTCTCACGAGGGCAGGGCGTCTTCGGCATATTGCGCCGCGAACTCCGCGCCGGGCGGGATCGGGGTGATCACGTCGATCAGCACGCCATTCGGGTCCGCGGTGATGAAGTGCCGTTGGCCAAAGGCCTCGTCGGTGAGCGGCTTCAGCACCGGCAGGCCAGCGCCAGTCAGCCGGGTGTATTCGGCGGCGGCGTCCGCCACCTCGAAATTCAGGATTACGCCGGCGCTGTTGCCGCGCCCGGCTTCGGGGATCGTCTCATGGCTGCCGTCCAGAATGGCCAGGTTCACGGCGGGATCGGCGGCAGACTGAAGATGCACATACCAGTCAGAGTCAAACGCCGGCCGGAACCCAAAATGGGTTTGGTAAAAGGCGGCGGTGCCCGCGACGTCGCTGGTCTGCAGTACCGGGTAGTATTGGGTCACTTTCATGTTGCACCTCTCCTGAAAAGCATACAGTCTGTATGTATGTGAAATTAAACATACAGGCTGCATGTATGCAAGAGGAAAATGCCCCCGTTTCAAATGCCGCGCGCCGCGCGGCCATGCGCGAGCGGCTGATCGCCGCTGCCCGGATCCTGTTCGCAGAAAAAGGCTACGCAGAGACATCGACACCCGAAATCGTCAGGGCGGCGGATGTCACCCGCGGCGCGCTCTATCACCATTTTGATGGCAAGGAGGCGCTGTTCCGCGCCGTTGCCGAGGCTGAGGCCCAAGCGGTTACCCAAGCGATTGAGGCTGCGGCTCAGATGCCGGGCGGGGAGGGGCTGGAGGCCGGCAGCCGGGCGTTTTTCGGCGCAATGGCCGTGCCGGGACGCGCGCGCATATTGCTCGTGGACGGGCCGGCCGTGCTGGGCGCCGCCGTTATGGACGGCATTGATGCGGGCGGGGGGCGCGGCGCCTTGCGGGCCGGGCTGGCGGCTGCCGGCACCGGTCTTGATGCGGCCGCGCTCGATGCCCTGGCGGTGGTGTTGTCGGCGGCCTTTGACAGGGGCGCGCTTGCCATTGCCGAAGGCGCAGCTGCTGCGCCCTTTGAGGCGGCGATGGCGGCACTGATGCGCGCCGCCATCCGCCCGATGCCTTAGGTCGAGGCTTTCTTGGCGGCGGCCTTCTTCTTGGGCGCTGCCTTTTTCTTGCCGCCCTTGGCGGATTTCTCGGCAATCAGCTGCACCGCCATCTCCATGGTCACGTCCTTCGGCTCCACGTCCTTGGGCAGGGTGGCGTTCACCTTCTCCCATTTGACATACGGCCCGTAGCGCCCGTCCATGATGTTGATGGCGCCGCCGCTGTCCGGGTGGTCGCCCAGTTCCTTCAGCGGCTTGGCAGCGGCCCGGCTGCCGCGGCGGCCCGGGTTGGCGCGTTTTTCCGCCAGCAGCTCCACCGCCCGGTTCATGCCGATTTCAAAGACGTCATTGGGGTCCTTGAGGTTGGCATAGACCGGCTTTTCCTCTTCCGGCAGCTGGTGCATCAGGTAGGGGCCGAAGCGGCCGAAGTTGGAGGAGATCACACCGCCCTCGGGATGCTCGCCGATCTGGCGCGGCAGGCTCAGCAGCGTCAGCGCCTTTTCGAGGTCCATGTCGTCCTTGTTCCAGCCCTTGGGCAGGCTGGCGCGCGGCGGCTTCTTGTTCTCGGGCGTTGCCTCTCCGCGCTGCACATAGGGGCCGAAGCGGCCGGATTTCAGGTGGATCTCATCCTCGCCGTCCATGCCCAGCAGGCGCTCGTCGCCATCGGCGCCTTCGCCGGCGATCGGCCGGGTGTAGGTGCATTCCGGATAGTTGCCGCAGCCGACAAATCCGCCGGTGCGCGAGGTCTTCAGATGCAGCTGGCCCTGGCCGCATTTCGGGCAGATCCGCGGGTCGGTGCCGTCTTCGCGGGGCGGATACAGCTGCGGTGCAAGTGCGGCGTCCAGCACGTCCAGCACCTCGGTAATGCGCAGCTCGGAGGTTTCGGCAATGGCGGCGGAGAAATCGCGCCAGAACCGGCCCAGGATATCCTTGTAGTCGCGCTCGCCTGCGCTCACGTCGTCGAGTTCTTCCTCCAGGTTGGCGGTGAACTCGTAACCGACGTATTTGCGGAAGAAGTTCAGGAGGAAGATGGTGACGATCCGGCCCTTGTCCTCGGGGAACAGGCGGTTCTTTTCCTTGCGGACATATTCGCGGTCCTGGATCGTGGTGATCACTGACGCATAGGTCGAGGGGCGGCCGATGCCCAGCTCTTCCATCCGCTTGACCAGCGTTGCCTCGGTATAACGCGGCGGCGGCTGGGTGTGGTGCTGCAGGGCCAGCACGGCGCCGTCCTGGGACAGCACAGATGCCTCCTTGCCCGCCTTCTCGGCCTGCGCCGCCAGGGAGGAGGCAAACTTCAGCGCTTCGCCTTCCATGATCTGCGGCAGGCGCTTGTCGTCCTCGTCAGCAACATCATCGCGGCCTTCTTCATAGACGCGCATGAAGCCGTCGAACAGCATCACCTGGCCGGTGGCGCGCAGCACGACCTGCTGGTCATCGGAGCCGATGTCGACGGTGGTGCGCTCCAGCCGCGCGCCTTCCATCTGGCAGGACAGGGTGCGCTTCCAGATCAGGTCATAGAGCTTGCGCTGGTCGTCGTCCGTCACCTTCAGCGCCTTGGCATCGCGGCTCATGTCGGTGGGGCGGATGCATTCGTGCGCTTCCTGGGCGTTCTTCGCCTTGTTCTTGTAGATCCGCGGGCTGGAGGGGACATATTCGGCGCCATAGCGCTTTTCGATCTCGGCGCGGGCCTCCTGCACGGCCTCCGGCGCCATGTCGATGCCGTCGGTCCGCATATAGGTGATGTAGCCGGCTTCATAAAGCCGCTGGGCCGCGTTCATCGTCTGGCGCGCGCCCATGCCGAACTTGCGGCTGGCCTCCTGCTGCAGGGTGGACGTCATGAAGGGGGCAGAGGGGTTGCGCGCCGCAGGCTTGGCCTCGACCGACAGCACCTTGAGTTTGCGCGAGGCAACCGCCTGCACCGCCAGCTCGGCGGCGGTGGAGGTCTTGAGGCTGTACTTGTCGAGCTTTTCACCGCCCAGCACCGTCAGACGGGCTTCGAATTCCTGGCCGCGCGGGGTCGCCAGCTGGGCTCGGACAGACCAGTATTCCTGCGGGTTGAAGGCCTCGATCTCCATCTCGCGCTCGACGATCAGACGCAGGCAGACCGACTGTACCCGCCCGGCGGAGCGCGCGCCGGGCAGCTTGCGCCACAAGACCGGCGACAAGTTGAAGCCCACCAGATAGTCCAGCGCGCGGCGGGCCAGATAGGCCTCCACCAGCGGCATGTCGACCTGGCGCGGGTTCTGCATCGCCTCGGTCACGGCTTCCTTGGTGATCGCGTTGAAGGTCACCCGGCTGACCGCGGTGTCCTTCTTGATCGAGCGGCGCTTGGTCAGCGCCTCCTGCAGGTGCCAGCTGATCGCCTCTCCCTCGCGGTCGGGGTCGGTGGCGAGAATCAGCGCATTGTCGTCTTTCAGCGCGTCGGCAATCGCCTTGACGTGCTTGCGGGAATCATTGCCGACCTCCCAGGTCATGCCGAAATCCGCCTCCGGATCGACCGAGCCATCCTTGGCCGGCAGATCGCGCACATGCCCGTAAGACGCCAGAACCGTATAGTCAGAGCCAAGATACTTATTGATTGTTTTTGCTTTGGCCGGGGATTCGACAACAACTACTGGCATAAATTCTGATACCTCTTCGGACCGCTTCATCGGGTTCTATGGCGGGGCAGGATGTGGGGCGCAAGGGGAGAATGTCAATCCGGGTGCATTGGACGCGGCGCGAAGCGGGCCGTTTGCTGTGGCGCTGCGGCGGTCGTTGGCGCCGGTCAGCGGCGGGCCGCCCTGGCCGGTTCCACCGGGGCAGGGCGCAGGGATTCAGTCATCGGCTTCCCGAAGGGCCTTGGACAGAAACCCGCCCGGCTGGCGGCGGATTGCGCCTTCCAGCTCCAGATCTGTCAGGGCCGGGGCCAGCTGCTGCGGCGGCAGGGAGAGATCGCGCAGCAGGTCGGTTTCGGGTGTGGGAGTGGGACCGAGCCTGCCGAGGATCTGCTGATGCAGGGCATGAGTCTGCGCCAGGCTGCGCCGCTCGGGCGGCGGCGGGGGCAGGTCTGCCAGGGCCTGCGGCAGGCTTCGCGATGAACGGGCCGCCGGGGCAGGGTCATGCGGCGGCAGCGCCTCCAGCACATCGGCGGCATTGCGGATCAGCAGGGCGCCATCGCGGATCAGCCGGTTGCAGCCGGAACTGCGGGCATCGAACGGGTGGCCGGGCACCGCCAGCACCTCGCGCCCGTAATCAAGCGCGTCCCGGGCGGTGATCAGGCTGCCGGATTTCGCCGCCGCCTCCACCACCACGACGGCGCGGGACATGCCGGCGATGATGCGGTTGCGCTTGGGGAAGTCGCGGGCCCGGGGCGTTTGGCCCAGCGGCTGTTCCGACAGCCGCAGTCCGGTTTCAGAAATTTCCTGTGCCAGCCGCGCGTTTTCCGCCGGGTAAACCACATCGGCGCCGCCAGCCAGCACCGCAATTGTTCCGGTTTCCAACGCCGCCTGGTGGGCCGCAGTGTCCACGCCGCGGGCCATGCCGGAGACCACGGCACATCCCGCCTCGCCCAGGTTCTGCGCCAGCGACCTGGCCATGCGCAGGCCGAGGGAGGACGCATTGCGTGCCCCGACGAGGGAAACCATCGGACGCGCCAGCACGGCAAGATCGCCGATCGCCCACAGTAGCGGAGGCGCATCCTTCAAGCCGGCAAGAAGATCGGGGTATTCAGGGTCCAGAATGCACAAAAGCCGCGCTTTTGCGGCTTTTGCGGCCTTAATTTCGGCGTCCACCGCTTCGACGGGGCATGTTTCATACCCTTTAATGCCTGCGGAGCGTGCCACTTCGGGCAACGCATCCAGCGCATTCTGCGCTGAACCGTATTCGGCGAGCAGGCGGTGAAACGTCACCGGACCGACCCGCTTGGAGCGCAAAAGGCGAAGCCAGGAATACCGGGTATCTTCCGTGGTGGGTGGGAGTGGGGGGTGAGTGGAAGAATGTGCTTCTTCGGTCATCCGCAGCTCCGCCTGTTTGCAGAACCAGAATTAACCTTAAGGGGGTTAACAGGTGGTGAACGCGGAGCGGTTTTTTGGAGATCCTTCGAAAATTGTCCGAAGTTGCCATGCTGGCCGAAAAAATGCCGCCCTTCCAATATGTTGCTCGAAGCGGTTCGTTGCAATCCGGGCCGGAAACACTGTTTTGCGGCCCGGAAAATCATGGCTGAGACATGGTTTTGCAGAAAATTTGCGCCCTGTCTCAGGCCGCTGAGCCGCCCACGGTCAGGCCGCCGATCAGCACCGAGGGCTGGCCGACACCGACCGGAACCCACTGCCCGGCCTTGCCGCAATTGCCCATGCCGGGGTCCAGCGCCATGTCGTTGCCGAGTCCGCGGATCTGCTTGAGCGCGGTGGCGCCGTCGCCGATCAGCGTAGCGCCCTTGACTGGTGCTCCGACCTTGCCGTCCTTCACCCTGTAGGCTTCGGTGCAGGAGAACACGAACTTGCCGTTGGTGATGTCCACCTGGCCGCCGCCAAAACCCACAGCCCAGATGCCGTCCTTGATGCCCGCCACCAGATCGCCCGGAACGGCATCGCCGCCCAGCATGTAGGTGTTGGTCATCCGCGGCATCGGCGCATGGGCATAGCTCTGCCGCCGCCCGTTGCCGGTCGGGGAGACCCCCATCAGCCGGGCATTCTGGCGGTCCTGCATGAAGCCGACCAGCACCCCGTCCTCGATCAGCGTGGTCTTCTGGCTGGGCGTGCCTTCGTCATCCACGGTGATCGAGCCGCGCCGGTCCGGAATGGTGCCGTCATCCAGCACGGTAACGCCCTTGGCCGCGATCTGCTGCCCCATCAGCCCGGCAAAGGCCGAAGACCCCTTGCGGTTGAAGTCTCCCTCCAGCCCGTGGCCGATCGCCTCATGCAGCAGAATGCCGGGCCAGCCGGGGCCAAGCACCACGTCCATCTCGCCCGCAGGGGCAGGGACCGCGTCCAGGTTGACCAGGGCTATCCGCAGCGCCTCCTGCACCTGGGCCTGCCAGTGCTTGGGATCGACCAGCCCGTCCAGGCCCAGCCGCCCGCCGCCGCCCGCCGAGCCGCTTTCGCGGCGGCCGTCCTTTTCCACGATCACCGAAACGTTGAGCCTGGCCATCGGGCGGATGTCGCGTACCCGCGCGCCGTCCGCACGCAGGATTTCCACTTCCTGCAGCGAAGCAGCCAGTGACGCCGACACCTGCACCACGCGTTGATCCAGATCACGCGCATAGGCATCAATTTCCCGCAAAGTCTCCACCTTCACCGGAAACGGCAGGGCGCTGATCGGGTCGGCATCGGTGTAAAGCCTGGCGTTGGTGGCCTGCGGCGCATCCGAATAGGTGCCGCCGCCTGTCCCCACCGCCAGTTTCGCAGTCTCTGCCGCCCGTTTCAGCGAGGCGATGGAGACATCGGTGGAATGGGCGTAGCCCGCCACATCGCCGTTCACCGCCCGCAAACCAAACCCTTCGGAGGCATCATAGCTGGCACTGCGCAGCCGCCCGTCATCAAAGGACAGCGCCTCGGACTTTCGGCGCTCGGCAAAGATCTCGCCATCCTCCGCACCGTTCAGCGCATCGCGCAAGCAGGCCAGCGCTTCAGCCTCGGGAAGCGCGGTTTCGAAGGGACGGAAGGCTGGGTTTTCCATGGCACGGTCCTCAGATTTTTTTGATCTAAATCAAGAAAGCGACGGTTTGACGCTTGGCTGCCTCTTTATCTGTGCCCCCGAATATGATTTTAAGCGGCGTCAAAGACAACGGGGCAGGTGCGTTTTGTGGAATCATTGATTCCCCGCATTCGTGCTGCCGCAGGAACAATGCGATCAACCGATCAGGACAGAACATGAAAAACGCTTTGATGCTTTCGGGCCTTTTCGCCGGCCTTTCGAGCCTTCCAGCAATGGCGCAAGAAGGCCTGAAAACCATTGGCAAGCCGGTGGACGGCGGGCTGAACTTCCAGCCGGCGGCAACCTCGCTGGCGGATGGCCTGCAGAAACTGGACTACATGATCCTGGTGATCATCACCGTGATCTGCGTTTTTGTTGCTGGTCTGATGCTTTATGCTATTCTGCGCTT
Organism: Leisingera thetidis; assembly: GCF_025857195.1. Lineage (NCBI taxonomy): Bacteria > Pseudomonadati > Pseudomonadota > Alphaproteobacteria > Rhodobacterales > Roseobacteraceae > Leisingera > Leisingera thetidis. The sequence goes on from NZ_CP109787.1 coordinate 924,532, forward strand.
CAACAAGCGCGCCAACCCGACCCCGGCAAAATTCACTCATCACACCCCGGTTGAGATCGCCTGGACCGTCGTTCCGATCCTGGTGCTGGTGTTCATCGGTTCGTTCTCGCTGCCGCAGCTGTTTGCCCAGCAGGAAATCCCGGAAGGCGACATCACCATCAAAGTGACCGGCTACCAGTGGTACTGGGGCTATGAATATGTCGACGAGGAATTCGGTTTCGAAAGCTTCCTGCTGCCCAAGGACCAGCTGGCGGCGAAAGGCTATGCCGAGGACGAATGGCTGCTGGCCACCGACACCGCGGTCGTGGTGCCCTCGGGCAAGACCGTCGTGATGCAGGTGACCGCGGCTGACGTGATCCACGCCTGGACCATCCCGGCCTTCGGCGTGAAGCAGGACGCCGTTCCGGGCCGTCTGGCCGAGCTGTGGTTCAATGTCGATGAGGGCAAGGAAGGCATCTATTTCGGCCAGTGCTCCGAATTGTGCGGCAAGGACCACGCCTATATGCCGATCACCGTCAAGGTTGTGACCCAGGAAGAGTATGACGCCTGGCTGGCAGGCGCCAAGGAAGAATTCGCGGGCATCCCGCAGGCCTACCAGGTCGCCTCCAACTGATAGCTGGCTATATGGAGCTTGAGGGAGCTCCATATGGAACAGAACCAAGACCGGGGTGCGCAGGAATGCGCACCTGTTGCCGCCAAAGGACCCAAGATGAGCGACGCAAGCATCAACGCAAGCCGGGCCTATGAGGACGAGGCCAGTTTTGGCGATTACTTCGCCCTGCTGAAACCCCGTGTCATGTCGCTGGTTGTGTTCACCGCTCTGGTCGGGCTGCTGGCAGCCCCCGTGGGGGTGCATCCAGTTATCGGCTTCAGCGCCATCCTGTTCATCGCCATCGGCGGCGGTGCTTCCGGTGCGCTCAACATGTGGTGGGATGCGGACATCGACAAGGTGATGAAGCGCACCAGGGGCCGCCCGATCCCCGCCGGCAAGGTTGAGCCGGGCGAGGCGCTGGCGCTGGGCCTGGCGCTGTCCGGCCTGTCGGTGATCATGCTGGCGCTGGCCGCCAACGTCTTTGCCGGTGCCTTCCTGGCCTTCACCATCTTTTTCTACGTGGTGGTCTACACCATGTGGCTGAAACGGGCGACGCCGCAGAATATCGTCATTGGCGGTGCCGCCGGGGCCTTCCCGCCGGTGATCGGCTGGATTGCGGCCACCGGCACCATGTCGGTCGAGCCCTGGCTGATGTTCCTCTTGACCTTCATGTGGACGCCGCCGCATTTCTGGGCGCTGGCGCTGTTCATGCGCTCGGATTACGACGATGCCGGCGTGCCGATGCTGACCGTGACCCACGGCCGCCGCGCCACCCGCGTCCATATCCTGGTTTACACCGCACTGCTGGCCGTGCTGGCCGTTGGCACCGCCTTCTCGGGCATCGGCGGCCCGCTGTACCTGGCCGCTGCGCTGGTGATGAACACGCTGTTCCTGCATGGCGCCTGGAAGATCACCCGCCGCGACGAGGACGATTCCGAGGCTGACAACTTCAAGGTGGAGCGCAGCTTCTTCAAACTGTCGCTGCTCTACCTGTTCCTGCACTTCGGTGCGATCCTGGCCGAAGCCCTGCTGAAGCCCTACGGGCTGGGAGGCTGGTAACATGGCGCTGCGCAAGGAACACGAAATTCACAAGCGCCGTTCGGGCCGCAACCTGGGTGTGGGCATCTTGCTCGGTGCCTTTGTGGTGCTGGTGCTGGCGCTGACCATGGTCAAGGTGACCTCTGCCAGCTTCAAGTTCCCGGACGCACAGGCGGAGCAGGACTGATGGCGCTGCAAGGTCCGCAGAAAACCGTGCTCCAGCTTGTCGGCGTGGTCGTCGTGATGGGCGGCTTGTCCTGGGCCTCGGTGCCGTTTTACGACTGGTTCTGCCGGGTCACCGGCTTTGGCGGCGTCACCCAGGTTGCCAGCGGCGGTTCCGGCACCGTTCTGGACCAGACCATCAAGGTGCGCTTTGACGGTTCCAAGGAACGCGGCATGCCGTGGGAATTCAAGCCGGTCCAGCGCGAGATGGAGATCAAGCTGGGCGATACCGGTCTTGCCTTCTATGAGGCCTACAACCCGACCGACCGCCCGGTTGCGGGCCAGGCGTCCTACAATGTGACGCCCTATCAGGCCGGCTATTTCTTTGAAAAAATCGACTGCTTCTGCTTTACCGAGCAGGTGCTGCAGCCGGGGGAGCGGGTGCAGATGCCCGTGACCTTCTATGTGGATCCCGAAATCATTGACGACCGGGACGCAAAATACGTGCATACGATCACGCTGTCGTACACGTTCCATGAAATCGATCTGCCCGAGGGCTATGCCGCCCTCGACACCGGGGTGAACACCGGGGCAGGCGCAACCACGAACTAGGCCGCTTTGGTGAGGGACACTTAAATGGCGCATGCTAAAAATCACGACTATCATATTCTGCCGCCGTCGATCTGGCCGCTGGCTGCCGCTCTGGGCACCTTTGTCATGCTGGTTGGCGCAGTCTTCTGGATGAAGGGCATCACGGCCTGGGCCTTCTGGATCGGCTTTGTGGCTGTTCTCTACTCCGCCTTTGCCTGGTGGTCCGAAGTTGTTGCCGAAAGCAAGGTCGGCGACCACACTCCGGTTGTCCGCATCGGCCTGCGCTACGGCTTCATCCTGTTTGTGATGTCCGAGGTGATGTTCTTCTTCGCCTGGTTCTGGTCGTTCTTCAAACACGCGATCTACCCAATGGAGACCTATATCGGCACCGAATACGTGGCGCCGGAGATCCTGCCGGTCGACCCGTTCCACCTGCCGCTGATCAACACCCTGATCCTGCTGCTGTCGGGCTGTGCCGTGACCTGGGCGCACCACGCGCTGGTCCATAACAACGACCGCAAGGCACTGATCCAGGGCCTGGCCATCGGCATCGCGTTCGGCATCGCCTTCACCTTCCTGCAGGGCTACGAATACGCCCACCTGCTGCACGAAGGCTGGCAGTTCGGCGGTGACGAGTTCTACTCGAACTTCTTCATGGCAACCGGCTTCCATGGCTTCCACGTCGTGATCGGCACCATCTTCCTGACCGTCTGCCTGATCCGCGCGATCAAGGGCGACTTCACCCCCGAGCAGCACGTCGGCTTCGAGGCCGCGGCCTGGTACTGGCACTTCGTGGACGTCGTCTGGCTGTTTCTGTTCGTGGCCGTCTACATCTGGGGCACTTCCGGTCTGTAACGGGCGGTTTGTAATGGTTACATGTTTGCGGTTGATTATCCGCAGGCATGAAGTCACACACGGGGCGCGCAGGGGACACCTTGCGCGCCTCAAGTTTTGAAGCGGAGCGGCACAAATGCGGCGTGTCATCTTCCTGTTGATCATCAGCGGCGCGGGCCTGGCCGTGCTGATCGGGCTTGGCACCTGGCAGCTGCAGCGCAAGGCCTGGAAAGAAGGCATCCTCGCCACCATCGAGGAGCGCATTGCAGGTGAACCCGCCGCCGGCCTGCCTGCGCAGCCGGAGTCCGAAACCGACAGATACCGCCCCGTGCGCCTGCAAGGCGAAATCAGTGCGGATGAGCTGCATGTCCTCACCTCGGTCAAGGACGCCGGACCCGGCTACCGGGTGATTTCCCCTTTCACGCTTGCAGACGGGCGCCGGGTGCTGATCGACCGCGGCTTTGTCCCGGTCAAGCACAAGCAGGCAGAGCGCCTCAGCGGTCCCGCCGCCATCGAAGGCAACATCCACTGGCCGCAGGAAACCGACAGCTACACGCCGGAGCCGGACCTGAATGGTAACATCTGGTACGCCCGCGATGCGCAGCGCATGGCAGAGCGCCTCGGCACAGAACCGGTGATGATTGTCCTGCGCGCGAACCCGGAAGGGGAGGCGGGGCTGCGGCCTCTTCCGGTCTCCACCGCCGGTATCTCCAATGACCACTTGCAATATGCGATCACCTGGTTTTCGCTGGCCGTTATCTGGGCGGCGATGACCATCTACTTCCTGCGGCGCAGCCGCCCCTGAACCTGAAGAGCTGAAGGCGATGAAATATATCTCGACCCGGGGCCAAGCGCCCGAGCTGACCTTTGAAGATGCGATGCTGACCGGATTGGCCCGTGACGGCGGCCTCTATGTGCCGGCCGAAATCCCGCAGATGTCCCATGACGACATCGCGGCGCTGGCGGGGCTGTCCTATGAGGTAACCGCCTTCCGCGTCATGCGCCCCTTTCTCGGCGACTGCTTCACCGATGACGAGTTCCGCGGCATCATCGCCCGCGCCTATGAGGGTTTCGGCCATGCCGCCCGTGCGCCCTTGAAGCAGCTGGCGCCCAACCATTTCCTGCTCGAGCTGTTCCACGGCCCCACGCTGGCGTTCAAGGATTTTGCCATGCAGCTGATCGGCCAGCTGTTCCAGACCGCACTTGAGCGCCGCGGCGACCGGGTGACCATCGCGGGCGCCACCTCCGGCGACACCGGCTCCGCCGCGATGGAGGCATTCCGCGGCCTCAGCAATGTGGATGTCTTCATTCTTTTCCCGCATGGCCGGGTGTCCGAAGTGCAGCGCCGCCAGATGACCACCCCGCAGGACGCCAATGTGCATGCGCTGGCTGTAGATGGCGATTTCGACGACTGCCAGGCGCGCGTGAAGGACATGTTCAACGACTTCGATTTCCGCGACGGTGTGAAACTGGCGGGCGTCAACTCGATCAACATTGCTCGCGTGCTGGCGCAGGTGGTCTACTACTTCTCCTCCGCGGTGTCGCTGGGCGCGCCGCAGCGCAAGGTGAGCTTCACCGTGCCGACCGGCAACTTCGGCGATATCTTCGCGGGCTTCATTGCCAAGCAGATGGGTCTTCCGATCGACCAGCTGGTGGTCGCCACCAACCAGAACGACATCCTGCACCGCTGCCTGTCGGGGCAGGGCTACTACAAGGGTGATACCCGGCCCTCGATCTCGCCGTCGATGGACATTCAGGTGTCGTCGAACTTCGAGCGCGCCCTGTTCTACGCCTATGGCCAGGACAGCAAGGCCGTGGCGCTGCTGATGGATGAACTGAAGATCGGCGGCTTTGATGTCTCCCAAGGTGCGATGCAGGCGCTGAGCGAGACCTACGCCTCGGGCCGCACCTCCGAAGAAGAGACGCTGGCGACAATCAAATCCGAACTGGCCGCCTCGGGCGAGCTGCTGTGCCCGCATGGCGCCGTTGCCGTGAAGGTCGCCAATGAGCACCGCGCGGCGGAGGTGCCGATGATCACGCTTGCCACCGCGCATCCGGCGAAATTCCCTGCCGCGGTCGAAGAGGCCAGCGGCATTCATCCGCCTCTTCCCCCGCGCATGGCGGACCTGTATGACAGGCCGGAACGGGTGACCCGGATCGCCAACGATCTGGCCGCCCTCGAGGATCACATCAGAAAGAACATCGCGAATTGACAGTTCAGCAGCACACACTCGCCAACGGGTTCCGCATCGTCTCCGAGCATATGCCGGGTCTGGAATCCGCGGCGGTCGGGATCTGGGTCAGCGCCGGCGGCCGCCACGAGCGGATTGAGCAGAACGGCATTGCCCATTTCCTGGAGCACATGGCCTTCAAGGGCACCAAGACCCGCACGGCGCTGCAGATCGCCGAGGAGATCGAGGATGTGGGCGGCTATATCAACGCCTACACCTCGCGCGAGGTGACGGCCTATTATGCCCGTGTGCTCAAGGACGACGTGCCGCTGGCGGTGGATGTGATCGGGGACATCCTGCTGAACCCCGTGTTCGATGCGCGCGAGATCGAGGTCGAGCGCGGGGTGATCCTGCAGGAGATCGGCCAGTCGCTGGACACGCCCGACGACGTGATCTTTGACTGGCTGCAGGAGGAAAGCTACCGCGGCCAGCCGCTGGGCCGCACCATTCTGGGCCCGGCCGAAAGGGTCCGCAGCTTCAGCCGCGAGGATCTGCAGGGGTTTGTGGCTGAGCACTACGGCCCTGGCCAGATGATCCTGGCGGCGGCGGGCGGTGTGGATCACGACGCGCTCGTCAAGCTGGCGGAGCGGCTGTTCGGCCATATGGCGGCCAAGCCGGAGTTCACCGCCGAAGGCGCGACCTTCACCGGCGGAGAGGCGCGGCAAGTGAAGGACCTGGAGCAGGCGCATTTCGCGCTGGCCTTCGAAGGCCCCGGCTACCGCGACCAGTCCATGTACACCGCGCAGATCTATGCCAGTGCCCTTGGCGGCGGCATGTCCTCGCGGCTGTTCCAGGAGGTGCGTGAAAAGCGCGGGCTTTGCTACACGATCTTTTCGCAGGCGGGGTCCTATGCCGATACCGGGTCGATGACGGTTTATGCCGGCACCTCGGGCGAGCAGCTGGCAGAACTGGCGGACATCACAATCGACGAGATGAAACGTGCCGCGGATGACATGACCGAAGCCGAGGTCGAACGCGCCCGCGCGCAGATGAAGGCGGGTATGCTGATGGGGCTGGAAAGCCCCTCCAACCGGGCCGAACGCCTGGCGCGTCTGGTTCAGATCTGGGGCAAGGTGCCGTCGCTGGAACGCACTGTCGAACGGATTGACGCAGTGACCACCAAAGACGTGCGGGAGCTGGCGGAGACCATGGCGGTCAGCGCCCCGGCAGCCCTGGCGCTCTACGGTCCAGTGGCGGGCGCGCCCGCATTGGAGAGGCTGCAGGAGAGGCGCGCCGCCTGATGCTCTTGAGCCGCCGCAAGGTCCGCATCGAAACCGAGCGCCTGACACTCAGGCCGCCGGTGCATGCGGATTTTCACGGCTGGGCGGCACTGCGGTTGCAAAGCCAGGCGTATCTGACGCCCTGGGAGCCGGGCTGGGCGGCGGATCACCTCAGCCGCAAGAGCTTCACCAACCGGGTCTACTGGGCGCGCCGCTCGGTATCTTCGGGGTCGGCCCTGCCGCTGTTCCTGATCCGCCGGTCGGATCAGGTTCTGGTGGGGGCGATCACGCTGGACAACATCCGCCGCGGCCCTGCCCAGGCCGGCACGCTGGGCTATTGGACGGGCCTTCCCTTTGCCCGCCAGGGCTACATGCGCGAGGCGATCGGGGCAGTGGTGCATCACGCGTTTTCCAAACTGGACCTTTCCCGGATCGAGGCTGCCTGCCTGCCGGAAAACCAGGCCTCCCGCGGGCTCTTGGAGAAATCCGGCTTCAAGTATGAAGGCGTTGCCCAGTCCTATCTGCAGATCAATGGCCGCTGGCGCACCCATGTGCTTTATGCCGCCCTGCGCCACGACCGGCGCGGCAAGACCCTGACGGGCCAGGCCTAGGCACCGGCAAGGCTGCGCAACGGGACGGCTCCCGCCCGTCGCCGGCGCATTTTCAATGCGCCGCTCCCGTTGGGCGTGGCGCCGCACCTGCGGTGCAGCGCCCCCTGGCCTTGCAGCCAGGAGAGAGGCTGCAATACGCACCGTGCCCGCGTCGTGCCGCAGGCACGGCGCCCGGCCCAACTGTGTGGCGGAATTTTCAATTCTGCCGGAACAGGCGGGAGCGCTGCCAGGTGTTTTTTCGGCATAGGGGCTGACAGGGGAGAATTGCGCCCTAGAACCTGCTTCATGCGCGCGTTCCTCTGTCTCCTTTGGCTGATCCTCTGTGCCGGTGCCTTGCAGGCGCAGGAGCGGCGTCAGAGCCATTGCATTGCACTGGCCCGGCAAACCCCCGGCCTGGAGTATCTGAACAAGGCCGCCTGGCAGGAGCCGGTTGCTCAGGACAGCGTGCATATCCGCTATATCGCCCATGCCTCCTTTCTGCTGCGCACCGAAGGCGGGCTGAAGGTCGTTACCGATTTCACCGGCTTCACCGGCGCCGCGCCGCTGATCCCGGATGTCGTCACCATGAATCATGCCCATGAAACCCACTGGACCGCACATCCGGATCCCGCGATTCCGCATGTGCTGCCCGGCTGGGGCCCGGCCGGCGCCGGGATCGAGCACCACCTCGACCTCGGCGAGATGCTGATCCGCAATGTCTCCACCGATATCCGCAACATGTTCGGCGGCGTCGAGGCGCGCGGCAACTCGATCTTCGTGTTCGAGGCCGCAGGCCTGTGCATCGGACATCTGGGCCATCTGCACCACGTGCCCACACCGGAGCAATTCGCCGCACTCGGGCGGCTCGACGTGGTGATGGCGGCGGTGGACGGCGGCATCACCCTGCCGCTGGATCAGATGCTCGAAGTGCTGGGGCGGCTGCGGTCCTCGGTCATCATTCCGATGCATTGGTTCAGCGACACCTCGCTGGAGCGCTTCCTGGCCCGGACCGGCCCCGCGTTCGATGTGGTGGACACCGGCGGCAGCGCGCTGAGCGTCTCGCTGCGCAGCCTGCCCAGCCGCCCCACCATCCATGTGCTGCGGCCAAGGCACCTGCTGGAGGAAGAGTGAGCCGCCTTGCCAGCCGCAGGGCCATGCGGCATGGATAGGGCATGAGCCTCAATCCCGCCGATCCCGCCTTTGCCGCCCGTCTCTCCGCCCTGCTGCCCGAGGGCGTGCTGCGCGTGCCCGAGCCGCGCTACCTGGAGGAGCCGCGCGGGCGGTTTCATGGACAGGCGGGGGTGCTGGCGCTGCCGCAGAACGTGGAGCAGGTCTCGATCCTGATCCGCGAGGCCAATGCTGCCCTTGTGCCGGTGGTGCCCTACGGCGGCGGCACCGGGTTGGTCGGCGGCCAGGTGATGCCGGACGGCCCTGCGCCGCTGGTGCTGTCGCTGGAGCGGATGGCCGCAATCCGGTCGGTTTACCCGCAGGAGAATGTCCTGATCGCCGAGGCCGGCGCGATTCTGGCGGATGTGCAGGCAGCGGCGCGGGCGGCGGACCGCCTGTTCCCGCTTTCGCTGGCGGCAGAAGGCTCGGCCCGGATCGGCGGCAACCTCTCGACCAATGCCGGCGGGGTCGGTGTGCTGCGCTACGGCAATGCCCGCGACCTCTGCCTGGGGCTGGAGGCAGTGCTGCCGTCAGGGCAGATCTGGCACGGGCTGTCGCGGCTGAGGAAGGATAACACCGGCTATGACCTGAAAAACCTCCTGGTTGGGGCCGAGGGCACACTGGGCGTGATCACCGCCGCCGCGCTGAAACTGTCGCCGGTCCCGGCTCAGACGGGCACCGCGGTCTTCACCGTCAGCGATCCGCAAGCCGCCATTTCACTGCTGGCGCTGGCCCGCGACCAGGCCGGCGAGGCTGTCAGCGCCTTTGAGCTGATGCACCGGCAGGGGCTGGAGTTCCTGGCAGAAGCCCTGCCGCAGGTTCGCCAGCCCTTTGATCCGGCACCGGAATGGTGTGTGCTGATCGAGCTGGGGCTGCCGCGCGGGCTGAATGCGGAAGAGGCTCTGGAGGAGCTGTTTGCAGCAGCCCATGGCGCAGGGCTGGCGCCGGATGGCGTGATTGCCCAGTCCGAAGCCCAGCGGCAGGCGCTGTGGTCGGTGCGCGAGCACATTCCGGTGGCCAACAAGGCCATCGGCTCGGTGTCCAGCCACGACATCTCGGTGCCGGTCTCTGAGATTCCTGCTTTCATCGACCGGGGCCGCGAAGCGGTGGCGGGTCTGGGGGCCTTCCGCATCAACTGCTTCGGTCATCTGGGAGATGGCAACTTGCACTATAATGTCTTTCCGCCCTTGGGCCGGAGGCGTGAGGATTTCGACGGTCTGCGCGGGGCGGTGGCGGAAGCGGTGCATGATCTGGTTCATGCCTTCGGCGGTTCGTTCAGCGCCGAACACGGGGTGGGGCGGATGAAGACCGGCGATCTGGAACGCTACGGCGGTCCGGCCAAGCTGGCCGCGATGCGCGCCATCAAGCAGGCGCTGGACCCGAACGGGATCATGAATCCCGGCGCGGTGCTCAGGACCGTCTGATTTACCTTATAGGGGGGAGGGCTCCCGCAGCCGCGGCTGCCCGGCTGCGCCGGACCGCCTGGCGGCTTTGGGCCCGGCGCCGCGCATCCGCGCGGCGCGCCCTTTCCGGCCCTGCGGGGCCGGAAAGGGCCATGCCCAACGGGCAGAGCCTTTCGGAAGAAAGGCGTGTGACCGGCGGGAGCCCCGGGGAGTCCCGGGGCCCAGGCCTGTGCGGCTCTCAAAGGCCTTCGAACTCGCAGAGCACATGCACGTCCATGCCCATATCCTCCAGCAGCCTGCGGCCGCCCAGTTCGGGCAGATCGACGATGAAGGCGCAGGAGACGATCTCGCCGCCCAGCCGCTCGATCAGCTTGATGCCGGCGCCTGCGGTGCCGCCGGTGGCCAGCAGGTCATCGACCATCAGCACTTTCTCGCCCGGTTTGATCGCATCGTCATGGATCTCGACGATCGCCTCGCCGTATTCCAGCTTGTAGTCCTGGCTGATGGTTGTGCCGGGCAGCTTGCCTTTCTTGCGGATCGGCACAAAGCCGACGCTCAGCTGGTGCGCAATGGCGCCGCCCAGAATGAAGCCGCGCGCCTCGAGCCCGACCACCTTGTCAATCCGCTCGCCCGCATAGGGGTGCAGCATCTGGTCGATCGCCATGCGGAAGCCGCGCGGGTCGGCAAACAGGGTGGTCACGTCGCGGAACATGATCCCTTCATGCGGGAAGTCGACAATGGTGCGGATGTAATCCTTGACGGCGGGCTTTTTGGGCATCGGTTTGGCTCCCCTTGGCGCAACTGAGACTGCAGCCCGGCAGCGCCGCCGGGTCTCCGGCGGTTTGGCCGAAGCGGCGCTTCCATGCAAGGGGAACAATGATTTCACGGCTCCTCGGCCACGGGGCAGCCGCCGGACCAAAACGTTGGCCACGCACCTCTGCCGCGGGACGTCACCGGGGAAAACTTTTGCGCCGGCACATCAGCGCCTCCGGCGGGCCGCGTTTTGCAAAGGTGGTCCGGAGCCGGGCCGGCACCATCGGCAGGGTACGGAACCAGAGAGAACAGCCAACGATCTGCTCAACACTGGGGGAGCCGTCCAGCTGGCCCCTGGTCTCCGCCGGCGCGGAACAAAGCACGGCTGGGCGCCGCCCGGAACCGCCGCGCCACCGGGAAATGAACGCAGGGATATGCAGGATGTCTGCGCCCGCTTGCGGCTCCGCCGCAGCTTCACCGCCAGGTCTTCTTCCCGGTAGAGGGGATACCGCGTTCCCGGGGCCTATGCGGCTCTGCGGGGCAGCGGATGGTTTGCGCCGCGGTGAGATGGCTCTTACGCATCCGCCTGCGCTTGCAGAGGTCGGGCAGGCTCTGCTCAATGGTGGGGGAGGCTGCGGCGGGCAGGTCAGGGCCGATAGCGGCACGGGGCTCACAAAAGGCAAGAGGCGCGCCCGCAGGCCCGCCCCGGAAATGCCGCTTGCGATCAGCCCAGAACCCGGCCTGCCACGGCGTCCAGCTTGGCCAGAAGCTCAGGGCTGCGCTTTGCCGGTGCAGTCATGATCGCATGTTCCAGCGCCTTGTCGCAGCCATGCGGGCAATCCGCGCGCTCCTGGCCCAGCAGGGCAGGCAGGCGGCGCACCAGCTCGCGGGCGTTGGCGGAGTTTCCCTGCAGCGTGGCGATGATGTCGGTGATATCCACGGCGCCGTGGTCCGGGTGCCAGCTGTCGTAGTCGGTCACCATGGCGATCGAGGCATAGCAGAGCTCAGCCTCGCGGGCGAGCTTGGCTTCGGGCATGTTGGTCATCCCGATCACGTCGCAGCTCCATTGCTCGCGGTAGAGTTTCGACTCTGCCATCGAGGAGAACTGCGGCCCTTCCATGCACAGGTAGGTGCCGCCGCGGTGGATCTTGATGCCGGCATCCCTGCCTGCCGTTTCCGCCGCGTCCGACAGCCGTTCGCAGGTCGGGTGTGCGACGCTCACATGGGCGACGCAGCCGGTGCCGAAGAAGCTTTTCTCGCGCGCGAAGGTCCGGTCGATGAACTGATCGACGATGACGAAATCTCCCGGCGCCATTTCCTCGCGGAACGATCCGCAGGCGGAGACCGAGAAAACGTCCGTCACCCCCATCCGCTTCAGCGCGTCGATATTGGCACGGTAGGGGACCTCGGTCGGGGAATGCACATGGCCGCGGCCGTGGCGGGGCAGGAAGGCCATCTTCACGCCGCCCAAGGTGCCGGTCAGGATATGGTCCGACGGTGCCCCCCAGGGGGTTTCCACCGAGACCCATTCGGCGCCCTCCAGCCCGTCGATCTCGTAAATGCCCGAGCCGCCGATCACGGCAATCATGGTTTCGCGGGGTTCTGGTGCGGTCACGTGCTGCCCTCCTGATGCTGTTGCTTGGGATATGCGCAAGCGGGGCGGGATTTGGCAAGCCCAAGCTGTGATTTGAGCGGCTGGCATCCGTACACCGCCTGTGCACCCCTGTGCGCCGGGCGGATGCCGGCTGGCCGGTGGTCTCCGGCGGGAGTATTTTTTGCAAAGATGAAATTGTGCGGACGTGCCCGTGGCGGAAGAGTTCGGTCAGCCCGGGCAGACGGGCAAACTTCTGGACCGGCGAGGTGCCTGCAACGATAGGTTCCGGCAGGCACGCATGGGAAAACCCGCCGGCTGGCGGGTTTTCCGGTCTTGCGAAGAAGCAGTCCTCAGCCCTCGTAGTCCGGCAGGGATTTCAGTTCCTCTTCGGTCATCGAGATGTAGACGCGAATGTCAGTGCCATCGCCGGCCCGCAGAATGTCCATCTGCGACAGCTCAAGCTTCACCGGCTTTTCGCCGATGCCGAGAAAACCGCCGACATCCACAACGGCCGCCTTGACCTTGCCATCGTCGGTGAGCAGCAGTTCGGACACCTCGCCGATCCATTCGTCGTTGGCGTCATAGGCCGCCGCGCCTGTCAGCGTTTCCGCGGTGAGATCGGTCTCTTCCGCAGTCACGTAACCGTCACGCTGGACCGGCGTCCGGATTGCCGTGGCCGTATCGCCGACGGTTCCGGCGTCAGACATATTTTCCGACTCTGAAGACGTGTCCGCTGTGGCCGTGGTATCCAACCCGGCAGCGGCAGAATCTTCGGAAGACATTTCGGCTTCCGCAGACATTTCTGTATCGGTTTTGGCCGATGCACCAGCGGTCTCGCTGCTTGCAACAGCTTCCGCGCCGGCGCCGGTCTGGTCATGGCTGCTGGACATCTCGTAAGCCGGAGCTTCCTCCAGCACGTCACGCGGGGCATTCAGCACCAGGAAGAAATCGGAGACATCCTCCTGGGTCGCGCTGTCGGACACAAAGCGGATTGCGTCCATCTCGACCGCTACCTGGTTTTCGCCCATGCCGAGGAACCCGCCGATATCGACGAGCACGGCTTCGACTGTACCGTCACGGCTGAGAACAACATCGTTGATCTCGCCAATATCGTCCCACCCCTCCTGAACGCCTTCATACTCGTCGGCATCGGCAGCTTCAGCGCGGTAGACGCGCATCCCGATGAATTCGGATGCGTGAATTTCCTGCGGTCCGGCTTCGGTGCGGAACATGCTTTTGGCATCGGCCGCAAGCGCAGGGAAGGCTGTCACGGCGGCAAGCGCCGTGGAAAGCAGCAACGTCTTCATGGCAATCTCTCCTCAGTTAAGTCGTGGCTTGTGCGTGAGTACTCATGGTGTAAACGTCCGAACCCGGTTTCGGTTCCCGCACGGGTGCAAATGCTGGCGGGCGGCAATGAGCCGCCCGGGGGCGGCGCAAGGCCTGCAGGGCTGCCATTGGCCGGGCCGCGGGTTTGCGGGCTGAGAGACGTCACCCTTGCCCCATCGGCGTATTTCCGCTAGGGGCGGGCAGCGAACACACCTCCTCCCGAGCACAGGTACACCAATGAGACGCGCAGCCATGGCTTTGCTGGCCAAGCAGATTTCCCCGCCAAATCTTTCCATCATGCAGGACGAGGGCTTTACCGTCGCGCGTGTGCGCACCGAGCTGTTGTCCGGCCTGACGGTGGCGCTGGCGCTGGTGCCGGAGGCGGTGGCCTTTGCCTTTGTCGCCGGGGTGCATCCGCTGGTCGGGCTTTATGCGGCGTTCATGGTCGGGCTGATCACCGCGGTGTTCGGCGGCCGTCCGGGCATGATTTCCGGCGCGACGGGTGCGCTGGCTGTGGTGATGGTGGCGCTGGTGGCGCAGCACGGGGTCGAGTACCTGTTTGCCACCGTGGTCCTGATGGGGATCCTGCAGATCATTGCCGGCGTCATGCACTGGGGCAAGTTCATCCGCCTGGTGCCGCATCCGGTGATGCTGGGGTTTGTGAATGGCCTCGCGATCGTGATCTTCCTGGCGCAGCTGACCCAATTCAAGGTGCCGGGCACCGATGGCGCGGAATGGCTGAGCGGCGCCTCGCTGTTTATGATGCTGGGGCTGGTGGCGCTGACCATGCTGATCATCTGGGGAACGCCGAAGATCACCAGCGTCATCCCGGCGCCGCTGGCGGGGATCGGCATCGTTGCGGTGCTGGTGATTGCCATGGGGCTGGATGTGCCGAGGGTCGGCGACATGGCCTCGATCGAGGGCGGCTTCCCGGCGTTCCATAACCCCTTTGGATCCGGTGAAGGGCTTTATGGCACGGCGCTGGCGCCGTTCACGCTGGAAACCCTGTGGATCATCCTGCCCTATGCGGTGATCCTGGCCGCAATCGGCCTGATCGAGAGCCTGCTGACGCTGAACCTGGTCGGCGAGATCACCGGCAAGCGCGGCGGTGCTTCGCAGGAATGCATTGCGCAAGGCGCCTCCAACGTGGTGACTGGCTTCTTTGGCGGCATGGGCGGCTGTGCGATGATCGGCCAGTCGATGATCAACGTGAAATCCGGCGGCCGGACCCGGATTGCCGGCATTGCCGCGGCGCTGTTCCTGCTGGCCTTCATCGTGGTGGCCTCGCCGCTGATCGAGCAGATCCCGCTGGCCGCTCTGGTCGGCGTGATGTTCATGGTGGTGATCGGCACCTTTGCCTGGAACTCGCTCAAGATCATGACCAAGGTGCCGCCGATGGATGCCTTTGTGATTGTGCTGGTGACCGTGGTCACGGTGATGACCGACCTGGCGATTGCAGTGGTGGTTGGCGTCATTGTTTCGGCGCTGGCCTATGCCTGGAACAACGCGCGCCGCATCCATGCCTATACCCGCGAGTCCGCAACCGACAAGGGGGCCAAGGTCTATGAGATCGAAGGGCCGCTGTTCTTCGGCTCTACCGACGGTTTCATCGAGCTGTTCGACGTGGCCGGCGATCCGGACCGGGTGATCGTCGACTTTGCCCGCAGCCGGGTGGTCGACCAGTCGGCGCTGCAGGCGATCGAAACTCTGGCCGGCAAGTATGAGGCCGAGGGCAAGAAGCTGGTGCTGCGCCACCTGAGCCGCGATTGCCACCAGCTGCTGACCAAAGCCGGGCATTTGATGGTCGATAGCGATGACGACCCGGAATACGAACTGGCGGTGGATTACTCGGTCAGGACCGGAATTCTGGGCGGCCACTGACGCCTGACGGTTAGAAGAAGAAGCCCGCGGTTCCGGTGAGCCGCGGGCTTCCTTGTTTTGGAGGGGCTTCTGGCCCGCCAGAGCAGCGGATGCTTCGGGCGGGCTTCAGTCGGGGGCGAGGGTTTCGAGCATGTCGAGGTCACCGGACAGCAGCGCCGGTTCGGCGCGGGAGATCAGCTCGGGCGGCCAGTCCCACCACTTCAGTGCCAGCAGACGGGCGATCTGCGGTTTGGAGAAGCGGTAGCTTTGCACCGTGCCGGGGTTGCCGGTGACGATGGCGTAAGGCGGCACCGAACCGCGCAGCACGGCGCCGGCGCCGATGATGGCGCCGTCGCCGATGCGCGCACCGGGCAGAATCAGCGCGCCGTAGCCAATCCAGACATCGTTGCCGATCACCGTATCGCGGGTGTCTGGCTGGAAGCCTGCCATCTGCGCCGGGTCGAACACCGGGAAGGGGTAGCAGCTCAGCCCCTCCTGCGCGTGATTGGCCGAAGAGGTGATGAAGCGGACGCCGTGGGCGATCTGGCAGAAACGGCCGATCACCAGGCGCTCGCGGGCGCCGGGGAACAGATACGGGGCCAGGTGCTGCGCCCAGTCCCGCGGCGGGTCGAAATCGGAGGCATAGCTGTAATCGCCCGCCTGGATGTTCGGGTGATCCAGCGCTTGGCTCAGCATCACGGTGCCGGCGTGCGGTGTGCCGTCCGGCAGGATGATCGGGTGGCGTATGGAAGGGTCGGGCAGGGGCATGGCGGACCTCAGTCGTCGGGACGGGTGAGCGGGAACAGCTCGCGCACCACCGAATAGTCGCGGTAGCCGAGGCGGGCAAGCGGCTGGAAGGCGGTGACATCAAAGACGCCATCGCGCAGGCAGTCGTCGCGCAGATGCACGCCGGTAACCTCGCCGAAGACCACCTTGTTCGCTTCGCCCGGCAGGGTCACGATTCGGGTCAGCCTGCATTCCAAGGCAGCGGGTGTTTCGGCGACGCGGGCGCAGGCAATGGTCTCGCATTCGGCGGCAGTCAGGCCCGCATGGGCGAACTCGTCCACGTCCTTGGGCAGCGCACCGGAGCTGGCGTTCATCGCATCGCGCAGCGCATAGGACACCACGTTGACGCAGAACACGCCGGTATCCTCGATATTGGCCACGCTGTCCTTGGTGCCGTCCTGGTCCGGTTTGGCGCTGGTGGAGGCAAACATCACCTGCGGCGGCGTGTAGGCCACAGCGTTGAAGAAGGAATAGGGCGCCAGGTTGTTCACCCCGGCAGCGGAGCGCGAGGAGATCCAGCCGATCGGCCGCGGCGTGACAATGGCGTTGAACGGGTTGTGGGGCAGGCCGTGGCCGTCTTCGGGTCGGTAGAACATTCGTGCTTCCTGCTCTGGGGGTCAGGGTCTTAGGTGTTTGCCCAAGGCTTACGCGCGTGTTAGGCCGAATGCCAGCCTGCAGGGGAAGAATGCGGAGGCAGGGCAGCGTGATCGAACTGATGGCAGAGCAGCCGGACGACCGGTGGGAGGTTGAGGCATTGTATGACCTGTGCTTTGCGCCGGGCCGCGAGGCGTTGTCGTCCTACCGTCTGCGCGACGGGGTGCTTCCGGTTGAGGGCCTCAGCCAGGTGGCGCGCGACAGCGACGGCATCCTGGCCGCGGCGATCCGGTTCTGGCCGGTTCTGGTCGGCACCGCGCCGGCGCTGCTGCTGGGGCCGGTTGCGGTGCACCCGACCCGCCAGGGCGAGGGGCTGGGCGGGTCTCTGATTCGCGACAG
Organism: Leisingera thetidis; assembly: GCF_025857195.1. Classification (NCBI taxonomy): domain Bacteria; kingdom Pseudomonadati; phylum Pseudomonadota; class Alphaproteobacteria; order Rhodobacterales; family Roseobacteraceae; genus Leisingera; species Leisingera thetidis. The sequence goes on from NZ_CP109787.1 coordinate 941,672, forward strand.
CCTGGCCAAGGCGGCGGAAACCGGCTGGGCGCGAGTGATGCTGGTGGGCGATGCGCCCTATTACCAGCGGTTCGGATTCTCCCGGCTTGATGGTGCGGAGATGCCGCCGCCGACCAACCCCGACCGGGTGCTGGGGCTTGCGTTGCAAGCGGGCGCCTGGGAGGGCATTCAGGGCCAGGTCAGCCGCTGGCAGGGTTGAAATCGCTGATCCTGCTGCCGATCTTTGAAAGGGCAGAGGAGACGGTTGTGGCAGATGTACTGATAGGCGCGCGGAAGATCACCGCGCAGGAAATCGATACCGAACTGGACGCGCTGGCACAGCGGCACCGCGCAGCGGGAGGGGCTGGCGTCGGCCTTTTGAACCGGCTGGGCGGCAGCGGCGAGAGCCTGCTGGAGCGGCTGCCGGCGCCGGTGCGCGCCGGGCTGACCGGCGCCACGGAAACCGCCTTGCGGCTGGCAATGAAGGGCGCCAGCCGGTCACGCCGCCTGGTGCCGGACCAGAAACCCGGCGTCGACCGGGTGCTGAGTGCCGCCATGGGGGCCGCCGGCGGGGCGGCAGGTCTGCCGGGGGCGCTGGTGGAACTGCCTGCGACCACGGCCTTTCTGCTGCGGACCATTCAGGGCGCTGCTGCGGCTGAGGGGTTTGACCCGGAGGCCGAAAGCGTGGTTTTCGATTGCATCCAGGTGTTTGCGGCGGCGGGCCCGCTGGCGGAGGACGATGGCGCGGATCTGGGCTTTGTCTCGGTGCGGCTGGGGCTGCCGGGCGGGCTGCACAAGCTGATTGCCCAGGTCGCACCCAAACTGGGCGCGGTGCTGGGGCAAAAGCTGGCAGCCCAGGCGGTGCCGATTGCCGGCGCGGTTGCCGGGGCTGCGGTGAATTACGTCTTTGCGGGATATTACCGGGAAATGGCGCATGTGCATTTCGGGCTGCGCCGCCTGGCCATCGAGGCGGACCGGCCGCAGGACGAACTGGCCGCCCGGCTGCGGCAGCGGCTGCAGCGCGCGGACAGCGGGTAGATGCAGAGACCGCTTGCACTTGCCGGGAAGGGAGATTTAATCATCGCTTCCTGCTAAGAGGGAAAGCATGATTCAATACAGCCTCAAATGCGCCGATGGCCACAGCTTTGACAGCTGGTTCCAGTCGGCTGCGGCTTTTGACAAGCTGGCGGCGGCCGGGATGGTGTCCTGTGCGGTCTGCGGCGGCAGCCGGGTGGAGAAAGCCGTCATGGCGCCACGGGTGCGGCCGGGACGCACGGCAGTGTCTGCGGTGGGGGAACCAGAGCCGCAGGCAGCCGCGCCTGCCGTTCCGGCTCCGGTTCCGGCAGCTGTCGCGGCAGGGCGCCGGGAACCCGGCATGCTGAGCCGCCCCTCGGGAGAGGTGGAAAAAGCGATCGCAGAGCTGCGCAGGAAGGTCGAGGAAAACTCCGAATACGTCGGCGGCCGTTTTGTGCAGGAGGCACGGGCCATGCACCTCGGCGAAGCGCCGGAGCGGGCGATCCATGGCGAGGCAAAGCTGGAAGACGCGCGGGAACTGATCGAGGACGGCGTGCCGGTGATGCCGCTGCCGTTCCGGCCCGGGCGCAAATCGAACTGAAGGGCAGGGCAAAATGCATGCAGTTGTGACTGGAACCAGCCGCGGCATCGGCAAAGAGCTGGTGAAACGGCTGCAGGAGGCGGGGTATGAGGTGACGGGCACGTCCCGGGATCATTCCTCCGGGGTGAAGCTGGATGTCTCCGACCCCGGCCAGCAGGCGCGTTTCGCTGCCCAGATCCGGAACCGGCCGGTGGATCTGCTGGTCTGCAATGCCGGGGTCTATATCGACAAGGCGATGGGGCTTGAGGACTACTCGGCCGAGGTCTGGGCGAAGACCCTGGCGGCCAATGTGACCGGCGTGTTCCTGACCGTGCAGGCGATGCTGCCCAATCTGCGGCTGGCGGAAGAGCCGAAGATTGCCATTCTGTCGTCGCAGATGGCCAGCCAGTCGCGCGCACCGGGCGGCAGCTATGCCTACCGCGCCTCCAAGGCGGCGGCGCTCAATATCGGGCGCAACCTGGCCACGGATCTGAAGCCCGAGGGAATTGCCGTGGGCATCTACCATCCGGGATGGGTGCGCACCGATATGGGCGGTTGCGATGGCGATATCACGGTGGCAGAGTCCGTCGCCGGGCTGATCGATGAGTTTGCGGTGCTGAACCTGGACACCACCGGCTGTTTCCACACTTGGGACGGCCGCATTCACCCCTACTGAAGTGATTGAAGCACAGCAGGCAGAGGCTCCCGCGCCCGCAGGGGCCGGGCTGCGCCTGTCCCATTGGCTGTCTTGGGCCGGGCGCCGCGCGGATGCGCGGCGCGGCACCGTGCGCAGGCACGGTGCCATGCCCAACGGGCTGAAGGCACAGCAATGCCTGAAGCCGGGCGGGAGTGCCTGCCTGTTCCCAAGCTGCCGGGCGTTGCGGACGCGGCGCATGGAACAGCCGGCGCGGGTACCGCGCCGGCTGCTGGCTGTCTGATCAGGCCCATCAAGAGCCGGCGGCCGGTTACTCCCAGCAGCTGACCAGCACGGTCATGCCGGAGGCCAGCCGGGCCATCGCCGCATTGGGCAGGCTGCCTGCCGGTGCGCTCTGTGCCGCAGGGGTCAGGCCGGCGGCGCTCAGCGCGCTGCGGATGGCTTCGGCATTGACGGCAAAGCTCACGCCTTCGGGCAGTTGCTTGCCCTCGATTTGGCGCGGCAGCAGCATCCCCAGAACGGTGCCGGTGCTGTCGAGCACGGGGCCGCCGGCGTCGCCGGGCTGCGGTGCCAGTTCGAGCCTGGCCACGCCGGTGCTGCCATCCAGGCTCTTGACGTCAGCGATCCGGCCCCAGGTGAGGCTGGGGGCTCCCAGTACGCCCTCGTAGGAGAAGCCGGAGACCGCCACTTCGGATTGCAGCCGCGGCGAGGCGGCACTGAGTTCGGCAACCGCAGCAGGCGCCAGCGGCTCGGCAGGACGCAGGATTGCGATGCCGTCCGCGGTGTTGTTGGCCGCCACTGCTGCCTGATAACCGTGGTCCAGAGTGATCCGGGTGCAGCCGGCCACCACGTCCGAAGTGGTCAGAACGCTGCCCTCGCCGTCCACGAAGAACCCGGAGCGCGACAGTTTCGGCTTGCGGATTTCCAGACCGGAGACCAAATCGATGTTTTGCACCGCATCGCCGCCTGCCGCCGGGTCCAGCACCCCATCCAGACGGGCGAAGCTGGCTTGCATGGCGGCCAGCACCCGGGCGCGGCGGTCTTCGTCACCGGCGGGCCAGATCAGGGTGAAACCTTTGACCTCGCCGTTCTTCAGGCTGGCCTGGGTGAAGGAGACGATCTTGCTGTTGCGGCCTTCGATGGTGAAGCTGTCGTTGCCGCGCTGGCGCGGGCCGTTCAGCGGCACGATCTCCAGCGTTTGCAGGATGTCGTAGAGGCCGAACAGGGTGCGCTTGTCGCCGGGCTGGCTGATCAGCAGGACCTGGGCGCCCAACTCGCCGGAACTGGCGTAGTGGGCAAAGGGCGATTCATAACGGTCGAAAGCCACTTCATCTGCGGGGATCTGCAGGCCGATGCCGGCCTTGGCGTCCTCCACACGGGCCATGCCGACGGAGATCAGCGGGGCGTTGTATTCATCCATCAGCACCTGGCGCTGAGCCGTGGTCAGCACACCGGTCGGCTCAAAGCCGCGGGCAGCCTGCCAGTCGCTCATCGAAGCGCGGGTGCCGCGGCCGAAGGCGCCGTCGATGCCGGAGTCGTAAAAGCCTGCCGCCTTCAGTGCGACCTGCAGATCCATGCGCTGCTCGCGGCTGAGCGCACTTTCGCTGCGCCGTGCCTGGGCGGGTGTTTCATCAGGCAGGTTCGACTGCAAGGCCGCCTGTTGCTGCGGTGCGGGCTCTGCCGTTGCCGGGGCTGCAGGTTCCGGCGGGGCAGGGGCTGGCTGCGCCGATGCAGCAGCATCTGCGGCCACCGGGTAGAACTGGCCGCGCAGGTTGCGTTGAAAGGCGATGAAGCTGTCGCGCGGGATCTGGCCCTCGGCGCGGTAGACCTGCAGCACCCGTTCGGCGTCGTCGCGGGCGTAGGGGCCCAGAACCACCCCGTACCAGCCGCCGCCAAGCGCATAGCCCGACACGTCAGGCAGGCGCGCCGCATAGGTGCGGGCTTCGCCTTCGGCCTCGCGCAGCGAGGGACGGGCGGCGATTTGGATCCAGACCGCGTCCCGGCTGCTTTGCGCCGCAACCGGCGCAGTGAACGCTATGGCCAGCGCAATCAGCGGCAGGGCCAGAGCGGCAATCAGTTTTTTCATTGTCAGGGCCTCGTATCCCGGAAGTACTCTTGTTCTTTGCCGCGGAGGTTAAGCATTTTGCGGCGGCAAAGGGAACTCCTCATCACGGGGGGAATTGCCGGCCCGTTGCCGCATTTCCTCAACTTTTGCGCCGATGCAGGGCGGGCAGGGGCCCGGAGGCGGCGGCGCAGGGGCCAGAGGGCGTTGACCCTGACCATAGGCTTGCATAGGAAGATCCCCGCAATTGCTGCCCCAGCTGCCCCTAAAGGGATGAGAAATGACCCAGACCAATGGCGCGCCGCGCTCCTTCCAAGAGATTATCCTGAGGCTTCAGAATTACTGGGCCGCCAAGGGCTGCGCGGTGATGCAGCCCTATGATATGGAAGTCGGCGCCGGGACCTTTCACCCGGCAACCACGCTGCGCTCGCTGGGGTCCAAGGCCTGGGCTGCGGCCTATGTGCAGCCGTCGCGCCGCCCCACCGACGGGCGCTATGGCGAGAACCCGAACCGGCTGCAGCATTATTACCAGTACCAGGTGCTGATCAAACCCAGCCCGCCGGACCTGCAGGAGCTGTACCTTGGCTCGCTGGAGGCAATCGGCGTCGATATGGCGATGCATGACATCCGCTTTGTCGAGGATGACTGGGAGTCGCCGACGCTGGGGGCCTGGGGTCTCGGCTGGGAAGTCTGGTGCGACGGCATGGAAGTTTCCCAGTTCACCTATTTCCAGCAGGTCGGCGGCCATGACTGCCATCCGGTGTCCGGCGAGCTGACTTATGGGCTGGAGCGTCTGGCGATGTACATCCTTGGCGTTGATCACGTCATGGATATGCCGTTCAACGATCCGGACGCGGTGATCCCGCTGACCTATGGCGATGTGTTCAGGCAGACCGAGGAAGAATACGCCCGCTGGAACTTTGACGTGGCCAACACCGAAGTGCTGCTGCGCCATTTCGAGGAAGCCGAGGCCGAATGCGCCGCCATTCTGGCGCAGGAGCACATGGATCCCAAGACAGGCAAGCGCATCATCATGGCGCATCCCGCCTATGACCAGTGCATCAAGGCTTCGCACATCTTCAACCTTCTGGATGCGCGCGGGGTGATTTCGGTCACCGAGCGGCAGGCCTATATCGGCCGGGTCCGCGCACTGGCCAAGCAATGCGCCGATGCATTCGTGCTGACCGAAGCCGGCGGCCATGCGGCCGAAAGTGCTGCCTGAGCAGGGAGCTGATAGTTATGGGAAAGTTCCTCGCTCTGATCCTGATCGTCTCCGCCCTCGCCGCTGGGGGAGCAATGTATTATCTGCAGGTTTATGGCTTCTACGACGAGGTCGAGCTGCAGCCGGGCCGCGACGTGGTGCTGGTGCCGCTGGGCGGCGGTGAAGCGCAGCCGATTGCCTATTCCGGCTTTGAAGCCATCGACGCGGACAGCTCGCCGATCCGCTACCGGGCCTGTTTCCAGACCAAGGTCACACCGGACGAGCTGGCACAGGTTTTTACCCTGTCCGGCAAGACCGAGCCGCGCAATGCTCCGGACTGGTTCACCTGCTTTGATGCCGCAGCAATCGGCGGCAAACTGGCGGAGGGCACCGCCAAGTCCTTCCTGTCGGTCAAGAACATCTCCTATGGCGTTGACCGGATTGTTGCCGTCACCGGCGACGGCCGCGGCTATGTCTGGCACGAGCTGAACGACTGCGGCCAGAAAGCCTATGACGGCACCGTGGTGGGCGAGGAATGCCCGCCCCGTCCCGGGGCAGGCGAGGCACCCGAAGCCGGGCAGGCGGAAGAATGACATTCTCCGCTGCACCGGCTCTTTCCCGAATTTCTGCTGCGCCCGCCCGCGCGGCCACCCGTGAGGACACCTGATGCCCGATCTGCTGATTGAACTGTTTTCCGAGGAAATCCCGGCCCGCATGCAGGCGCGCGCCGCCGAGGACCTGAAAAAGCGCGTGACCGACGGATTGGTCGAGGCGGGCCTCACCTATGCCGGCGCCGCGGCGCTGTCGACACCGCGCCGCCTGACTCTGGCGGTGGATGGCCTGCTGGGCGAAAGCCCCACCCTCCGCGAAGAGCGCAAGGGCCCCAAGGTCGGTGCGCCGGACAAGGCGATCGAGGGTTTCCTGCGCGGCGCTGGCCTGAGCCGCGACCAGCTGGAGGAGCGCGACACCCCCAAGGGCGCGGTCTATTTCGCGATGATCGAAAAGCCGGGACGGGCGGCGGCCGAAATCATCGCCGAGGTGCTGGAAGACTGTATCCGCAACTTTCCCTGGCCGAAATCCATGCGCTGGGGCGCAGGATCCCTGCGCTGGGTTCGGCCGCTGCATTCGATCCTGTGCATCCTGTCGGATGAGGCGGGCGCGTCCGTGGTGGATCTGGACATCGACGGGATCAAGGCGGGCAACACCACCCGCGGCCACCGCTTCATGGCGCCGGAAAAGATAACCGTCACCGGTTTTGATGACTACGCCGCCAAGCTGAAACGCGCTTTTGTGGTGCTGGACCCCCGCGAACGGGCCGAGGCGATCTGGCAGGAGGCGACCAATCAGGCCTTTGCCAGCGGGCTGGACGTGGTCGAGGACAAGGGCCTGCTGGCCGAGGTCGCGGGTCTGGTGGAATGGCCGGTGGTGCTGATGGGCGCGATTGATGAAGAGTTCCTGCAGCTGCCGCCGGAGGTTTTGCAGACCTCCATGAAGGAACACCAGAAGTTCTTCTCGGTGAAGAACCCCAAGACCGGCCGGATCGAGAAGTTCATCACCGTGGCCAACCGCGAGACCGCCGACAACGGCGCGACCATCCTGGCGGGCAATCAAAAGGTGTTGTCGGCGCGTCTGGCGGATGCCAAGTTCTTCTGGGAGAACGACCTGCGCACGGCGAAGTCCAAAGCGGGCATGAGCGCCTGGGTGGAGAACCTCGGCAACGTGACCTTCCACAACAAGCTGGGCACCCAGGCGGCGCGCATTGACCGCATCGCGGCACTGGCCCGCGAGATCGCGCCTGTGGTGGGGGCCGATGCGGATCTGGCAGAGCAGGCCGCCCGGGTGGCCAAGGCCGATCTGTCGTCTGAAATGGTCTATGAATTCCCGGAACTGCAGGGGCTGATGGGCCGGTACTACGCCGAGGCGGCTGGCCTGCCGCAAGAGGTGGCGAACGCCTGCGAAGCGCATTATTCGCCGCTGGGGCCGGGCGACGACGTGCCGTCGGAGCCGGTTTCGGTAGCGGTGGCGCTGGCCGACAAGCTGGACACGCTGACCGGCTTCTGGGCGATTGATGAAAAGCCGACCGGCTCGAAAGACCCCTTCGCCCTGCGCCGCGCCGCGCTGGGGGTGATCCGGCTGGTGCTGGAGAATGATGTACGTGGTTCGCTTTGGAAGCTAAACTTGCGTGGCTTTTCTCAGCACGTAGTCAAGGACGGGTCTGAGTCTGATTTGCTTGCTAGGTTCAAAGAGCGTCTCAATGAACTTCTTTCTAGGGATTTGCCCACAGCGGATAGCGAAGCCTCCGAAGAACTGGAGCATGCGCTGAAAATCCCGGTAGACCTCCTCTCCTTCTTCCACGACCGCCTCAAGGTCTTTCTGCGCGATCAGGGCATCCGCCACGACGTGATCGACGCCTGCATCGCGATGGAGGGCAACGACGACCTGACCCTGCTGGTGAAACGCGCCCGCGCACTGGAGGACTTCCTGAAGACCGAGGATGGCGAAAACCTGCTGCAGGGCTTCAAACGCGCCAACAACATCCTCTCGAAAGAAGAGGAAAAGGACGGGGTCGAATACTCATACGGCGCCGACCGCAAGTTTGCCGAGGATCCCGCGGAACAGGCGCTGTTCGATTCGCTGGAGGCAGGCGGGGCGGCGATCTCCCCGGCTATCGAGGCCGAGGATTTCGCGGCAGCCATGCGCGGCATGGCCGCCCTGCGCGCGCCCATCGATGCGTTCTTCGAGGCGGTGCAGGTGAATGCGGAGAGCGAAATTGTCCGCCGCAACCGGCTGAACCTTCTCAGCCAGATCCGCCAGGTCTGCGGCCAGGTTGCCGACCTCACCAGGGTCGAAGGCTGACTTCCGGCACGCTTTCATCGTTCCGGAAACGACACCCGCCGGAAGCACCGGCCTTTCCGCGAGGAAAGGCCGGTTTTTCATTTCCGGACGGGTCCTTGGCGTCACCGGGCTGTTACAAGACCCTTGCGTGGGCGCGTCTTCTCCTTATGGTGACTTTCAAAGGAGACGTGCTGCAGTGCAGAAAGATTTCGAACAGATCCCGCCGGCGTCGCTGATCACCGCCACCGCCCCCATTGCCACCGCGACCCACGGCGGGCGGGCGAAATGCCTGCAGCGGCTGGTGCGGCTGGACCTGCCGGTGCCGCACACAGTCGCGCTGTCCTTTGCGGCGGTGCATGCCATTGCCGAAGGGCAGATGCCGGATCTGTCCGCGGTGCTGAGCCAGTTCGATCCTGAGGCGCTGCTGTGCGTGCGGCCCTCGTCCGAGGACCCCGACTGGGGCGGGCCGGGGGCGATTCTGAACATCGGCATGAATGACGCGCGCTATGTGGATCTGTGCGACAGCCTGGGGCGCGATGCCGCCGCCGCGCTGTACCTGCGGTTCGTGCAGTCCTACGCGGTGCATGTGGCGCGGCTGGACCCGGATGTGTTCGACGATGTCGAGGACGGCGGCCCGGATGCGCTGAGCGAGATCCTGCATGCCTACGAGGCGGAGACCGACGAGCCGTTCCCGCAGGACCCGGGCGAGCAGCTGGCGGCGGTGCTGCGGTCGATGGCGCGGGCCTGGGAGGGGACTTCCGCACGGATCCTGCGCCAGGCCAAAGGCGCACCGGCCGACGCAGGCCTTGGGCTGGTGGTGCAGGAGATGATCCCCGGTGTCGGCCAGGGGGAATGCGGATCGGGCGTTTTGCAGCTGGTGAACACGACCACCGGCATGCGGCAGCTGACCGGCCGCTACCTGAGCCAAAGCCAGGGCCGCGATGCGCTGGGGGCCGGGGCCAAGGCGCTGTATCTGGCCCGGGACACGCGGGGGTTGTCGCTGGAAGAACTGGCGCCTGAGGCATTCGAGGAACTCCAGACCCACGCCGCGCTGATGCGCTGCAAGCTGCGCGAGGAAATGCAGCTGGAATTCGTCATCGAGAACGGCCGCGTGCACATCCTGGACGGGGTGCGGGTGGCGCGCTCGGCGCAGGCTGCGGTGCGGATTGCGGTGGCGCTGGCGGAGGATGGCATCATCCCGCAGGAAGAAGCGCTGATGCGGGTGGATGCGCATATCCTGAATGAGCTTTTGCACCGCCAGGTGGCGCCGGACGCGCGGCGCGATGTGATCGGCCGAGGCATTGCCGCCAGCCCCGGGGCCGCCACCGGCAAGCTGGTGTTCACCGCGGCCGGGGCGCAGGCCAGCGCCTCGCGCGGTGAGCCCTGCATTCTGGTGCGGCGGGAAACCTCGCCGGAGGATGTGCGCGGCATGCATGCCGCCGCCGGGGTTCTGACCGAGAAGGGCGGCATGACCAGCCATGCTGCGGTGATCGGCCGCGGCCTGGGGCTGCCCTGCATCGTCGGCGCCTTGAACATGAAGTTCCACAGCAAGCGCAAGATGCTGGAAGCGGCGGACGGCCGGGTGTTCAAGGCAGGCGACATCATCACCATCGACGGCAGCAGCGGACAGGTGCTGGCGGGCCAGCCGCAAATGCTGGAGGCCGCCGAGGATGGGGCGCTGCTGACCCTGCTGAGCTGGGCCGACGAAGCCCGCGACATTGGTATCCGCGCCAACGCCGACACGCCTGAAGATGCTGAAATGGCGCGAAAATTCAATGCCCAAGGCATTGGTCTCTGCCGCACTGAGCACATGTTCTTTGAACCCGGCCGCCTGACGGTGATGCGGGAGATGATCTTTGCCGAGACGCCTTCCGGGCGGGCGGCGGTGCTGGAGCGGCTGCTGCCGATGCAGCGCGACGACTTCCGCGAGCTGTTCCGGATCATGGAAGGGATGCCTGTCTGCATCCGGCTGTTCGACCCGCCGCTGCACGAGTTCCTGCCGGCGACCAGAACCGGTCAGCGGGAGCTGTCCGAGGCGCTGGGCATTCCGGTCAGCGATGTGACCCGGCGGGTTGAAGAGATGGACGAATACAACCCGATGCTGGGTATGCGCGGCGTCCGTCTGGGAGTCACCGTGCCGGAGATCTATGACATGCAGGCGCGGGCAATCTTCGAGGCCACGCTGGAAGCCTCCAAATGGGGCGAGCCGGTGGTGCCTGAGATCATGATTCCGCTGGTTTCTGCCAAGCGCGAGGTGGAACTGGTCAAGGCCCGCATTGATGCGGTGGCGGCGGCGGTGAAATCGGAGCGCGGCGAGGATTTCACCTACCGGCTGGGCGTCATGGTCGAAACCCCGCGGGCGGCCCTGCGGGCGGGGGAGATCTCGCCGCACACCGCCTTCCTCAGCTTTGGCACCAATGACCTCACCCAGATGACTTATGGGCTGTCGCGCGATGACGCGGGGCGGTTCATGTCGGATTACGTCAATCAGGGGGTCTTCCCGGAGGACCCGTTCCACGTGCTGGATACCGATGGGGTCGGGGAGCTGCTGAAGCTGGGGGTGCAGCGCGGCCGGGCGGAAAACGGGGACATCACCCTGTCGATCTGCGGCGAGCATGGCGGCAACCCCGAATCGATTGCATTCTGCCGCGATGCGGGCTTTGACTACGTTTCGTGTTCGCCGTTTCGTGTGCCGGTTGCGCGTTTGGCCGCCGCCCAGCTGGCAATTTCCGGACGAACCGGGCAGATCGCGCCAACGTACGCAAAATATTAAGAAAATTCAGGGCATCCAGCCGCTGCCGGTGCAAGGCCGGCGGCCTATGTGTGCGTCTCCGGGTTGATGGGCTTGCCCCAAAGCTGGACGTTTCGGGCCTTATCCATTAAGGGATGCGACCGCATGTGCCAGGGGTAACCGGGCGCGGGCTGCTAGGACGGGGGAACCCTGAATGAAATTGTTGACTATGATTGCCGTGATGGCTGCCACCATCACGATGGGTAAGAGTGTTGCTGCCGAAACCGGTCTGGATTCGCTGATCGAGCGTGAACAGGCTAGTCTGAGCGCGGTGCCTGCGCGGAAATTCAGCGGATTCTTCGGTTTCCGCACCAATCCGTTCAAGAGCCGCAGGTCCGACCCGCAGGTGGAGTACTCCAAGACCTGGCTGGATACCCAGCCGAAGGCCGAAGGCGGAGAGCAGTTTGCCTGCTTGGCCGAGGCGCTGTACTTCGAGGCGCGCGGCGAGACTGTCAAAGGCCAGTTTGCCGTGGCCGAGGTAATTCTGAACCGGGTCAAGAGCGCGCAGTTCCCGAATACGCTGTGCGGGGTGATCAAGCAGGGGACCGGGCGCAAGTACCAGTGCCAATTCACCTATACCTGCGACGGCTACAAGGAAGTGATCAACGAGAAGAAGGCCTATCAGCGGGTGGCCAAGGTGGCGCGTGCGGCGCTGGACGGGCTCAGGACCGAGCTGACAGAGGGCGCGACCTATTATCATACCACCGCGGTGCGCCCGCGCTGGAGCCGTACATTCACAAACACCACGCGTATCGGTGTGCACCTGTTCTACCGTGACGATCGCTATCAGACTGCGATGAGCAACTGACCGCCTGAACGCGGCATCGCAGTGCCGCTTTCAGCTGCTGGCGTGGCGTTTGCGGGCCTGTTATGAAGGTGCCGAAAGACTATTGTTGGGTCCCATCACTCGACACAGCCAGCCAAAGGCCCGTTTCCCATGCCCTCTGAAATCCGCCTTGCCTTTGCGCACCCGTCCGAACGTTCCGTGGCCACGGCCGCACCGGGCCCGCTGGACCGCATTTCCCTGCGCGATCACACTGTCGAAGTGGAGATCGGTGCCTTTCAGGCCGAGCGCGGCACTACCCAGCGGATCTGTTTCAACGTGGTGGTCGAAGTGGCACCGCTGCCCAAGGACCTCGACGATGACGTCGACCGGATCCTGTCTTATGACAAGGTGACCGAGGCGATAGCCCATGAGCTGGCAGCGGAACGGCTGAACCTGCTGGAGACCTTGGCCGAACGCGTGGCCGAGCGGATCCTGCTGGAGCACCAGGCGGTGCGCGCCTTTGTGCGGATCGAGAAGCTGGACCGCGGTCCCGGTGCGCTGGGAGTCGAGGTGGTGCGGTCGAAGGATCAGATCACCCATCCGGTGGATGAGGAAGAGCGCCCGCACCCGCGGCTGATGTACCTGTCCAATGACGCCATCGACAGCGAAAACCTGACCACCTGGATCGATCAGATGCAATGCCGCAAGCGGCCGCTGATCCTGTGCGTCGGCACCCACCTTCTGCAAGTGCCCACCACCGGCCACAAATGGACCCAGCGCCGCATCGACCTGCTGGCGATCGAACAGAACGCCTGGCGGCTGGCGGCCAAGGACGACCGCTGCGTGGTGGTCTCGACCCGGACCGAGCTGCACTGGGCGATGAAGAACGGCCAGATCTGCGTCTGGGCGCCCTCCAAGATCGTGCTGGATGCGGTGGAAGGCCCCTCGGCGCCGCCGTCGAATTCGGTGGCGCTGGCGGCCTGGTTCGCCTCCACCTTCGAGGCGGGTGAAATGATTGTGCTTGGCGGGGATTTGCCTGATAATCCCGGCGTCCCCTTGCGGGCCGTCAGCGTGGAGCAAGCACAACTGTGACATATTACCGGCCGTTGGTTCAGCATGGCGAGGCGCGCCCAGAGGGCGCGGTTCCGCTGGCGGGCAGTGCCCTGTGGTTCACCGAGGTTGAGATCCTGAGCCGCGACGCACCGCCGCGGATTGCCCCGGCCGGACTGGTGCCGGAACCGCTGCGCCGCCGCCTGAGCGCGCGCCGGGCTTCGATTGCCGGGCTGGACATGACCCAGCCGCAGATCATGGGCATTCTGAATGCGACCCCTGACAGTTTTTCGGATGGCGGCAGGCATGCCGGTGCCGAGGCGGGCAAGGCGGCTGCGCTGCGGATGGTGGCCGAAGGCGCGACGATCATCGACGTCGGCGGCGAATCGACCCGGCCCGGTGCAGCCGAGGTTTCCGAAGCCGACGAAATCGCCCGCACCGCGCCGCTGATTGCAGCGATCCGGGCCGAAAGCGGCGTGCCGATCTCAATCGACACCCGCAAGGCCACTGTCGGGCTGGAGGCGCTGGAGGCGGGGGCGGATCTGCTCAATGACGTCTCGGGCTTCACTTTTGATCCGGCGCTGGCGCCGCTGGCCGCGCAGGCCAGCGTGCCGGTCTGCATTATGCATGCCCAGGGCGACCCGGCCACCATGCAGGACGATCCGCACTATGCCAACGTGCTGCTGGATGTTTATGATTTCCTCGAACAGCAGATCGACCGGCTGGAGGCGACCGGGGTGATCCGCGAGCAGATCGTGATCGACCCCGGCATCGGCTTTGGCAAATCGCAGGAGCACAATCTGACTCTGCTGCGCAATCTCAGCCTGTTCCACGGGCTGGGCTGCCCGATCCTGCTGGGCGTGTCCCGCAAGGGGTTCATTGGCAGGATCGGCGGGGAGCCGCGCGCTGATGCCCGTGCGCCGGGCTCGATCGCGGTGGGGCTTGCGGCGCTGGCGCAAGGCGTGCAATTCCTGCGGGTGCATGACGTGGCCGAGACGGTCCAGGCGCTGCGCCTTTGGCAGGCCGTCCGTTAACGCCTTTTGGGCAGGAAAAGCATAATGCGGAAACTCTTTGGCACCGATGGCGTGCGCGGCACCGCCAATACCCACCCCATGACCGCCGAGATGGCCCTGCGGATCGGCGCCGCTGTCGGGCGCTATTTCCGGCGCGACGGCACCGGGGTGCACCGGGTGGTGATCGGCAAGGACACCCGGCTGTCCGGCTACATGTTCGAGAACGCGCTGACGGCGGGGCTGACCTCGACCGGCATGAACGTGCTGCTGCTGGGGCCGGTGCCGACCCCGGCGGTGGGGCTGATGACGCGCTCCATGCGGGCGGATCTGGGCGTGATGATCTCGGCCAGCCACAACCCTTCCGAGGACAACGGCATCAAGTTCTTCGGCCCCGACGGGTTCAAGCTGTCGGACAGCGCCGAGATGGAGATCGAGGCGCTGGTCGAGGAAGGCGTTGAGCCGGCCCAGGCTGCCAATATCGGCCGTGCCAAACGGATCGACGATGCCCGCTTCCGCTATGGCGAGCGGGTCAAGAGCTCGCTGCCCCGCAATCTCGGCCTCAACGGGCTGAAGGTGGTGATCGACTGCGCCAATGGCGCGGCCCACCGGGCGGCACCGGAAGTCCTGTGGGAGCTGGGGGCGGATGTGATCCCGATCGGCGTGGCGCCGGACGGGCTGAACATCAACCGCGGCTGCGGCTCGACCCAACCGCAGACGGCGGCTGAGGCGGTGGTCGCACACGGCGCCCATGTCGGCATCTGCCTGGACGGCGATGCCGACCGGGTGATCCTGATCGACGAGACCGGCACTGTGGCCGATGGCGACCAGCTGATGGCACTGCTGGCCAGCCGCTGGGCCGAGCAGGACCTGCTGGCGGGCGGTGCGCTGGTGGCCACGGTGATGTCGAACCTCGGGCTGGAGCGTTTTCTGAACCGCAAGGGCCTGGGCCTGGAGCGCACAGCGGTGGGCGACCGCTATGTGGTGGAGCGGATGCGCGAGGGCGGCTTCAACCTGGGCGGCGAGCAGTCGGGCCATATCGTGATGACGGATTATGCCACCACCGGCGACGGGCTGATGGCGGGGCTGCATTTCCTGGCCGAGATGGTGCAGACCGGCAACAAAGCCTCCGCGCTGGCGCATCAGTTCGAGACCGTGCCGCAGCGGCTGCGCAACGTGCGGTTCGAGGCCGGTCAGGCGCCTCTGGAGGATGCCCGGGTGCAGGACGCCATCGCTGCCGCTGAGAAGGCGCTGAACGGCCAGGGGCGGCTGCTGATCCGCAAGTCCGGCACCGAGCCTTTGGTGCGGGTGATGGCGGAATGCGAGGATGCGGGTCTGATGACGCTGGCGGTGGACAGCGTGGTCGCCGCCGTCGAGGCGGCGGTCGCCGAATAGCCCGGCAGGGAGCTGGTCAGCCGCCTCTGCCGAACAGCCGCTTCAGCCTGCCGAGCTGGCTGAGGCCAAGGCCGCCCAGGATCATCGCCATTGCCAGCAGCATCGAGGGCGGCAGATCTTCTCCCAGGAACACCGCGCCCAGCACCACCGCCCAGACCGGCACCTGGTAATTGGTGAGGGTCATGAAGGTCGGCCCGGCTTCCCGCACCACTATGACGCGCAGCAGATTGGCGCCGGCGGTGGGGATCAGGCCGAGGATGGCGGCTATCATTAAGGTGCGGGTGTCCGGCATCACCGGCGGGCCTTCGGCGGCCCAGGCGGCCGGGAAGATGATGAAGCAGCCGATCACCAGCAGGATGGCAGCCAGCCCTACCGGATCCACCGGCGGCAGGCGGCGGGTCAGGATCGAGCTGACCGAGTAGCAGGCCGCCGCCGACAGGCAGGCGGCGCGGCCATAGGCCTCCAGCGCGGCGCCGCTGGTCTCAAACGCCTTGCCGCCGATCAGCAGTGCGACGCCCGCAAAGCCGATGGCAAAGCCGATCAGGCGGCGCAGGGTCATCTGCTCGCCCGGCACAAAGACATGCGCCAGCGGCAGCACCATCAGCGGGATCGCCGCCATGCTGACGCCGGTAAAGCCGGAAGAGACATACTGCTGTCCCCAGGAGATCAGCATGAAGGGCAGGGCGGTGCTGAGAATGCCGATGATCACCAGCGAGGGCCAGTTGGCCTCGCCCTTAAACAGCTTGAACCCGCGCCAGCCCCACACCGCGCACAGCAGCAGCGCGGCAAATCCGATCCGCCCGGCGGCCAGCCAGAACGGGGTGATCCCGTCCAGCGCCAGCTTGATCAGCAGAAAGGTCGCGCCCCAGACAAAGCCCAGCGTGGCAATCATCAGCCAGTAGCGCGGTGCGACGCTGCTATTGGTCATGACTGCTCCTTGGCCCATTGATCAATGGCAGTTTGGAAAAGGCCATGCGCTCGCGGCAGGACTGCCGGGTCCTTTAATACGCGCTCCAGTGCTTCAAGCTGCGGTTGCAAGCGATGGTGTTGAGACGAGGAGCCACCTGTGAGGAGGGGAATGGCCTTGGTGAACAGGGATATGGCCTTTGCATCTTCGCCAAGATCGGCCTGTGCTATACCTTGGTTGATCAGGTTGGTGGCGCGCTGGTAGCTGGTATACAAAAAACCTGTAAACCGCAGGCTGTTCTCGCACTTGCGTAGCCGTTCCTCCGCCGGGCGAGTGAACTTGTGGCACCCGGATGCATACAGGCTGAAGGAGAAGAAGTAGATCCAAAAGCCCAGAAAGGCCCAGATCACAATTGCCTTCAGCCATTGCTTGGGAGTGTCGCGAGGTGCGATATCGGGCATGGGGTCCTCGTGCCGGGTCTCCGCGCGACAAGACCCCGCCGGGCGGGCGGGGTCAATGGGAATTGCTTTGTTACCTATCGAAGTGTTTTTGCCTCAGGCAATGCGCGGGCGGCGGCTGCGGCTGAGGAGGAGGCCGCCGAGGATCAGTGCCAGCGCGGCAAACAGCTGCGGCGGCAGGGATTCCCCCAGGAGGGCCGCGCCGAAGATCACCGACCAGACCGGCACTTGATAATTAACGGTGGACAGGAACGCAGGGCCGGCGCTGCGGGCGACTTGGACCAGCAGCACTTGGGCGAGGGCCGTGGGCAGCAGGCCGAGGTAGATGACGGCCCCCAGCGGTATGGCGGCGGGCAGCTCCGGCACGCCCTCGGCCCAGAGCGCGGCGGGGGTCATCATGCCAGCACCGCACAGCAGGGCGGCGGCGGAGAGCGACAGCATGTTCACCTGCGGGCAGAGCCGGGTGATGATCGAGCCGATGGCGTAGCAGAGCGAGGCGCCAAGGCAGGCCAGGCGGGCAAGAGATTCAAAGTCGGTGCCGGCGGAGCGGAAGGCATCGAGCCCGATCAGCACCACCACGCCGGCAAAGCCGATCAGGAAACTGATGGTGCGGCGCAGGGTCATATGCTCGCCCGGCACCAGCAGATGCGCCAGCGGCAGCACAAACAGCGGCACCACCGCCATGCAGACCCCGGCAAAGCCGCTGGTCACATAAGTTTGCCCCCAGCTGAGCAGGGTGAAGGGCAGGGCGTTGGTGAAGAACCCCATGCCAATGGCGCAGGCCCAGATAATCCGGCCATCACGCGTGCGCAGGGAGGGCAGGCCGATGCCTATGGCATAGACCACGGCCAGCAGGCAGATGGCGCCGATCGAGATCCTGAGCGCGGCGATGGTCATCGGCGGGAAACCCCGGAGCGCCAGCGACACCGCCATGAAAGAGGCGCCCCAGATCACGCCGAGGAACAGAAGCTTGGCCCAATTGGCGGTGCCGGGGGAGTCGGGCATCACAATTCCTCAATCACACGCAGCTATTCCGGTTGCTGAAAGACTGCGCTGCCCGGCCTTTCGGCCGGGCAGAAGTTGCACAATTTGAAATGAATAAGGGCGCCCCAATGTGGAGCGCCCTGCAGAGGTAAGGTCAGCAGAAGTTTCCGCGGGCGCCTTAGTTCTTCTCTTTGTCGACCATCTTGCCGGCCGAGATCCAGGGCATCATGCCGCGCAGCTTGGCGCCGGTCTCTTCGATCAGGTGTTCGTCGTTGGCACGGCGCGAGGCTTTCAGGGTCGGCTGGCCAACCTGGTTTTCCAGCATGAAGTCGCGGACGAACTTGCCCTGCTGAATGTCTTCCAGAACCGCCTTCATGCGCGCTTTGGTCTCGTCGTACTTCAGAATGCGCGGGCCGGTGACGTACTGGCCGTACTCGGCAGTGTTGGAGATCGAGTAGTCCATGTTGGCGATGCCGCCTTCATAGATCAGGTCAACGATCAGCTTCACTTCGTGCAGGCACTCGAAGTAGGCCATTTCCGGGGCGTAGCCGGCTTCGACCAGGGTTTCGAAACCGCAGCGGATCAGCTCAACCAGGCCGCCGCACAGAACTGCCTGCTCGCCGAACAGGTCGGTTTCGCATTCTTCGCGGAAGTTGGTCTCGATGATGCCGGAGCGGCCGCCGCCGATGGCGGAGCAGTAGGACAGGCCGGTTTCCAGCGCCTTGCCGGTGGCGTCGGTGTGCACCGCGACCAGGCAGGGCACGCCGCCGCCTTTGGTGTATTCGCCGCGCACGGTGTGGCCCGGGCCCTTGGGCGCCATCATGATGACGTCAACGCCTTCTTTCGGCTCGATCAGGCCGAAGTGCACGTTCAGGCCGTGGGCAAATGCGATGGCGGCACCCGGACGGATGTTGTCGTGGACGTATTTCTTGTAGGTCTCAGCCTGCAGTTCGTCGGGCATGGTGAACATGATCACGTCGCACCAGGCCGCGGCTTCCGCGATGCCCATGACCTTCAGGCCTTCGCCTTCGGCTTTCTTCGCCGAGGGGGAGCCTTCGCGCAGCGCGACGACAAGGTTCTTGGCGCCGCTGTCGCGCAGGTTCAGCGCGTGGGCGTGGCCCTGGGAGCCATAGCCCAGGATGGCCACTTTCTTGTCCTTGATCAGGTTCACATCGCAATCGCGGTCGTAATAAACGCGCATGATCCACGTCCTTTCGTTAGGTGTTTGAGGGCATCATAGGGAAGCGGGCAGGGAAGGCGATTGCCATTCCGCATGAATTACGCGGTATCTTTGTGATAGTTATTCGTGTTTTTACATGATAGTGACAAATTCATGCTTGATGATCTCGACCGGCGCATTCTCCGCCATCTGCAAAGCGAGCCGGGGCAACCGATTCCGGATCTGGCCGAACGGTTGGGTATGACCGCCTCGCGCCTGTCGCGGCGGCTGGAGAAGCTGCGCGATACCGGCGTGATCCTGGGCCAGCGCGCGGTGATCGACTGGCGCGCTCTGGGATATGAGGTCGAGGTCTCGCTGCGGGTAACGCTGGACAAGACCAACCCGCGGGCCTTTGACGAGTTCATCGAGGCCGCCCGCGGCATTGCCGAAGTGATCGAGATCCAGACCTTTCTGGGCCAGGTCGATGTGCGGCTTTCGGTGATCTCCCGCGACATGCCGCATTACCAGCAGATCTACCGCGCGGGCATTCTGAACCTGCCGCATATCACCGATATCGAGGCGCTGATGCATGTGGCGCGGATCAAGTCGGATGAGGTGCTGCCGGTATGACCTCCCTGGATGATCTCGATTTTGCCCTGCTGCGGGCCTTGTCGGAGGATGCTACCCGGTCGGCGGGTGCTCTGGGGCGGCAGCTGGGCCTCAGCCAGCCCGCCGCCTGGCGGCGGATCAGGCGGTTGCAGGAGGCGGGCATCATCGCAGGCCGCAAACTTGAGCTCGACAAGGAGAAGCTGGGGTTCGGCGTCACCGTCTTTCTCGGCGTGAAACTGGCCACCAAGGGCCGCGTTTCCTTAGAGGATTTCGAACGTGCGGTCTCGGCCATCCCGGAAGTGCAGACGGTGGAGCATGTGCTGGGCATGTATGACTACCGTTTGCGGGTGACAGCGCGGGACATCTCCGACTTCGAGCGCGTGCTGCGCCGCCGGGTGATGACCCTGCCAGGCGTCGGCAATGTGGAGGCCAATGTTCTGTTGAGCGAGGAGCGCCGTCCCGGGCCGCTGGGCTGAAGCAGCCCTTTTGTTGCCGATGTGAAACCGGCTTGGCGCAAATACGGGTGGTTTCTGTCGTGACTGGGCTGTCTTTTTGCCGGGCTGCCGTCAATATCACCCCTCGGAGAACGGCCGCTCCGGTGGATGCCAAGTCAGGGTTTGCCAAAGCCTGCAGCACCGGCTAGCCGTTTCATGAGACATTTCAGGGAGGCCGCAATGGCATTGCTCGATACCGTCGACCCGCAGGGTCTGGATGAATTTTCGGTGGTTTTCACCGACCGCTCGCTCAACCACATGTCCAAGGCTTTTCAGGCCGTGATGCTGGACATCAATGAGATGCTGAAAGAGGTCTACAACGCCGAAGCGGTGGCGCTTGTGCCCGGCGGCGGCACCTATGCGATGGAGTCGGTGGCGCGCCAGTTCGCCCGCGGCGCCAGCGCGCTGGTGGTCAGGAACGGCTGGTTCTCCTACCGCTGGAGTCAGATCTTCGAGGCGGGCGGCTTTACGTCCTCCTCCACCGTGATGAAGGCGCGCCGCACCGGCAATGAATCCGCCTCGCCGTTCGAACCGGCGCCGATTGCCGATGTTGTGGCCGCGATCAAGGAGCAGAAGCCGGACATCGTCTTTGCCCCGCATGTGGAAACCGCGGCCGGCGTGATCCTGCCCGACGACTACGTGACCGCGATGGCCGAAGCGGCGCATGAGGCCGGCGCGCTGATGGTGCTCGATTGCATCGCCAGCGGCTGCGCCTGGATCGACATGAAGGCGACAGGCGTCGACGTGCTGATCTCCGCCCCGCAAAAGGGCTGGAGCGCCTCGCCCTCCGCCGGTCTGGTGATGTTCTCGCAGCGCGCGCTGGCACGGCTGGAAGAGACCGCCTCGGACAGCTTCGCCCTCAACCTGAAACAGTGGCGCACCATCATGAAGGCCTATGAGGACGGCGGACACGCCTATCACGCCACCATGCCGACCGATGCGCTGAAGGCGTTCCGCGACACCATGCTGGAGACCCGGGAGTACGGCTTTGAGAAGCTGCGCGACGCACAATGGGCGCTGGGCAACGGCGTGCGGGCGATGCTGAAGGACAAGGGCATCACCTCGGTCGCCGCAGAGGGCTTTGGCGCGCCGGGTGTGGTGGTGAGCTATACCAGCGATCCGGACGTGCAGAACGGCAAGAAGTTCCTCGCGCTGGGCACCCAGATCGCGGCCGGCGTGCCGCTGCAGTGCGACGAGCCCGCGGATTTCCGCACCTTCCGCCTCGGCCTGTTCGGCCTGGACAAGCTGTATGATGTGGATGCCACCATCGCACGGCTGAAAACCGTCGCGGATCAGGTGCTGTAAAGGCACCAGTCTTCTTCTTTGTAAAAATACTCCCGCCGGAGGCAGCGGCTTTCCCTTGGGAAAGCCGCTTTTACTTCACACCCAACCCCATCTGCATCAGCGTCTTGCGCACCGGCGCCAGCGAATATAGCGCGTTGAGGCCAAAGGCGCGCAGATCGCGCAGCGGGCGCGGCGCCAGCATCGAGGTGCGGTTCAAGAGGTCGATGCCTTTCACCCGCAGCAGGATCTCGCTGTGGCGGGCCTTGTGATAGACCGCCAGCATCTGCGCATCGCCCAGGCCCTCGGGGCGGGCCTCTGCCAGGTCGAGCAGGCAGCGCAGGTCGCCCAGCGACATGTTCAAACCTTGCGCGCCGATCGGCGGCACCACATGGGCGGCCTCGGCCATCAGCGCCAGCCGCTCTCCGATCAGCCGCTCCGCCGACTGGCTGATGATCGGCCAGATGGTGCGGCGCGAGGCCAGCTTCAGATCCCCGAACAACCCGCAGCTGCGCCTGGTCATGGCGGCCTCAAACGCTGCCGGCGCCAGGTTCAGCAGTTCCTGCGCCTTCGGGCCGCGTTCCATCCAGACAACCGCCGACGACGGCTGCCCCTGATAGTCGGGCAACGGCACCAGTGTAAACGGCCCGCCGGAGCGGTGAATCTCGGTGGAGACATTCTCATGCGGCACCGGGTGGGTGACGGCAAAGGCCAGCGCCTTCTGTCCGTAGCGGGTGGTCTTGACTGCAATGCCCGCGGCTTCGCGCATCGGCGAATTGCGGCCGTCGCAGGCGATCACCAGCTTGGCCGTCACCTGGCTGCCGTCGCTGAGGCCGGCGCGTGCCTCGCCGGTGCGGGTAAACAGGGTGGTGGTGCCGGTGCCGAACCGCAGCTCCGCATTGGGCAGCTCTGCCAGCCGGGCAATCATCTCGCGCCGCAAGAGCCAGTTGGGCAGGTTCCACCCGAAGGGCTGGCCGGAGATATCGGCGGCGTTGAAATCCTTGATTACCCGCGGCTCCGGCCGGGCGCCTCCGGCATCGACAATGCGCATGATCTGCAAGGGGGCGGCGTGGTCCGCCAGCCGCGCCCAGATGCCGCAGCGTTCCAGCAGTCCTTTAGCAGGCTGCAGAAAGGCGGTGGTGCGCAGGTCGGAGCCTTCGGCGTCGCGCTCTGTCACCGGCGGGGCCGGGTCGGCGCAGATCACGGAAAAACCGCTGGAGCCAAAAGCGGCGGCTGCGGTCAATCCCGCAATGCCGCCGCCGGAAATCAGGATGTCGCAGGTCTCGGCCATGTTTCAGCCCTCCGTTCTGCCGCCAGAAATAGGCCCGCAAGGAGGGGGAAGACAAGCGGATACCTGGCCGCAGGGGGCCGGCGCGGGCTGCGTGCCCCTTAGCCGCGGGTGATGGTGATCAGCAGGGTGAATACCACCGGCACCATGCAGACCGCAGGGATGTAGAGGCCGGGAATTCCGAACAGCAGGATTGAGCAGCCCCACAGGCTGACCAGGGTTGCAATGGCATAATAGAGGTTCTCTTCCGGGCCGTAGGCGACCTCCTTGATCATCCGCCCCAGCAGCGGCACGGCGAACAGCATCCGCTGCCACAGAGTCAGGCGTTCGGGAAGGGCATATGCGCTCATGAGTCGGTCTCCAGAAGAACGGTTCCGCGGCGCATATAGGGAGGAAAACATGCAGCAAACAGGTCCATTTTGCCGCAGGTGCAAAGAAATGCCGGCATGCGGTTGTGCACATTCGGATATGCGGCGGATGGCGTCTGAACGCGCCGCCGGCAAGGGGCGAAATCAGGTCAGAGCGGCCAGGAAACCGGCCAGATCATCGGAGTGATGGTGGATATGGTCCGCTGTCACAGGCTCCGGCGCCACATGCACCGTGCGCATCCCCATCGCATGCGGGGCGGCGAGGTTGCGTTCGTCATCCTCGAACATCGCCGCCTGCTGCGGGATCACGCCGGCGCGGGCAAAGACCCGGTCAAAGGCGCGGCGTTCCGGCTTGGGGTGGTAATCCGCGTGCTCAACGCCAAAGACCCCGTCGAACAGCCCCGACAGCCCGCGCGCGGCCAGCACCCGCCCGGCATAAGGCGCGGAGCCGTTGGTGTAGACGATCTTCTTGCCCGGCAGGCTGCGGATGGCGGCGGCCAGCGGCGCGTCCTTTTGCAGGTGGTCCATCGAGATGTCATGCACCGCCGCCAGATAGGGTTCCGGGTCCAGGTCATGCTCGCGCATCAGCCCAGCCAGGGTGGTGCCATGCGTGCGCCAGTAATGGCTGCGCAGGCGGTCGGCCTCGGCCCGATCCACCTTGAGGGCGTCCATCACATAGGCCGTCATCCTGACCTCGATCTGGTCGAACAGCCGCGCGGATGGGTGGTACAGGGTGTTGTCGAGATCAAACACCCATTGGGTGACATGCGAAAAGGACTGCTTGGGCATGGTGCCGGAGTAGGACGGGCGTGCCGCGATTGCAATCAAAAGCGCATTTTGCCTGCGGGTTTTCAGCACATTGGCGCCATCAGGGTTGATTGCTGCCCGCCGGGCTGTAGAGATTGGCAAACCGGAAAAGACAGGAACGACCATGAGCCAGAGCCGCAGCAACCAGAAAGATGCCTATGCGCTGATCCTCGAGGCGATCGACTCGGGGATCTACAAGCCCGGCGACCGGCTGGTGGAAAGCGACCTGGCCGAACGCTTTGGCGTTTCGCGCACCCCGATCCGCGAAGCGCTGCAGCGGCTGGAGACGCAATCGCTGCTGGAACGCGACGGGCGCTCGCTGATCGTGGCCTCGCTGGACCACAACCAGATGGCCGAGCTCTATGTGGTGCGGCGCGAGCTGGAGGGGCTGGCGGCGCGGCTGGCGGCGCGCCATGCCACCGAGGAAGAGATCAAGGTGCTGAAGGAGATGGTCGAGGCGGATGACAAGCTGATCGGCGATCCGGCGGCACTGTCCAAGGCCAACCGCCGCTTTCACGAGCAGATCCACCTGGCCTCGCATAACCGCTACCTGGTGCAGCAGCTGGACCTGGTGCACCGTACGATGGCGCTGATGGCGACCACCTCTCTGGCCGCCGAGGGACGCAGCGAGATTGCCCAGTCCGAGCACAAGGGCATTGTCGAAGCGATCAGCCGCCGCGATGAGGGGGCTGCGGGCGAGGCGCTGAAGGAACACATCTCCATCGCCTTCATGACCCGGTTGAAGCAGGACGCCAGAGGGCGGTGACGCTGTGCAGCAGGCGGCGCTTGCGGCACCGTTTCGCCGCGGGTTTCACGCCATGCGCCGTCTTGTCCCAGAAGAAGGGGCGGGCGAGCAGTTCATGCGCTGCCTTGGCCACGGCGATTGCCCCCATCGGAAAATAGAAGATCATCGCAGGTGCCCAGGCCGCCAGCCAGGGCCGCCCCATCGCAGAGGCCGCGGTGATGCTGATGACCAGTCCGAGCAGTTCGAAAAACACCAGAGCCGCCGCCGCCAGTGACAGAAGCAGCGGCGGCACGGTGCTTGCGCTGGGATGCGGCAGTCCCAGGGCGATCAGCCAGAAGGACCACAGCACCGGTGCAAACAGGAACTGCCCGACCGTGCCAAGGAAAAACGCCTGGAACCCCAGGAACCGCCTCCAGCCGAGTTCCGCCAGCAGCCGCAGCGGCTGCCGCATATGCACAAGGTAGGTCACCATGAACCCCTTCAGCCAGCGTGAACGCTGCTTGACCCAGGGCCAGGGCCGGCAGTTGGCTTCCTCGAATGTGGTGCTGGGCAGCATTTCGGTGCGGTAGCCCGCGCGGTAGAGCCTGACGCCCAGATCCGCGTCCTCGGTAACATTGTGGGCATCCCAGCCGCCGAGGTCCTCCAGCACCGAGCGGCGGACAAACATGGTGGTGCCGCCCAGAGGCACCACCAGGCCCAGGCTGGCGATGCCGTGCAGCACGATGCGGAACCAGCTGGCATATTCCAGCGTGAAACAGCGGGAAATCCAGTTGGTGCCGGGGTTGTAATAGTCGAGAACGCCCTGAAAGCAGGCGGTGCTCTTGTCCGCACGGGCAAAGGCCTCGGCCACAAGGTCCAGCTGATCCGCCTGCGGTGCGTCCTCCGCGTCCCAGACCCCGATAATCGAGCCGCGGCAGAAGTTCAGCGCATAGTTCATGGCTCTTGGTTTGGTGGTCAGCCCGCCGAACGCCGGAACCTCCACCACCCGGATCCAGGGCGGCAAACGGGTGGCGGCCAGCGCAGCGCGTGTGACAGCATCATGTTCCTCCAGCACCAGGATCACGTCGGTCAATGCCCGCGGGTAGCTGAGTTTGCGAATGCGCGAAAGCAGCGCGCGGCTGATCTCGGCTTCCTTAAACAGCGGGACCATGACCGAAATGACTGGCCGGACGGGCCGCGCAGGACAGGTGGCAGGCCGCCATCGGGGCAAGCCGCGGCGGCGGAACCGGGTGGACCAGTAGGCAGCAAGCCCGCAGAGTTTCAGCACCGTGAACAGCAGCACCGACAGCAGCGCCAGCAGGCTGAGAGTGGTGAAGACTGCTGCCGGTGCAGTCCAAGCCAGGTACAGCGCGGGCGGGGTGCAGGCGGCGAGCAGCGCACGGCCCCTGGCGGGCTGCAGGGTGCGGCAGCTCAGCCTCGGGATAACGCTGCAGCTGGCCTGGCGCACCAGGGCAGGGCTGAAATGTGCGGTCAGAAGCGCGGTGATCTGCGCCTCGCTGGCCAGTACCGGGGTGATGCTGGCAAAACTGCCGTGCAATTCGCTCAGCAACTCTTCGAACCGGTCCGGATGGGCAATCGCGACGGTCACGGTCTGGCCCAGCTGCATCCAGGGCAGCGCGGAGTGGCGCAGCCAGAACTGAGCGGGTTTTCGGGCCAGCAGCCGGGCATTGGCGACCTGGCCGTTCAGGTCGGCGCGCTGCATCCGGTATTGCCGGGCCAGCGTGTCCTGGACCTGGTCTTCGCTGGCCAGCCCTTCGGCCACCAGCACCCGTCCCAGCGCCGCCTTCTGGTGCTGGCGCAGCACCAGCGCCTTCATCATGCTGCCGCCATCCACCGGCTGCGGCAAAGCCGGAGTCCGTTTCCCGGCAGTTTGCGGCTGCCGAAACTGCCGCAACGGTTGTGACACAAAACCCATTGGCTGCCCGCACCTAGGAACCCTACAGGCGCTCAGGCTGGCGGCGGTGCTTTAAGAATTGGTAAATTCAGTGTTAACCATGCCGCTGGACGGCATGGTTAACAGATTTTTTACGCAGATTTGCGCGCGGCCATCGCCTCGGCAAAGCGTTCGAACAGGTAGAAGCTGTCCTGCGGGCCGGGGCTGGCCTCGGGGTGGTGCTGAACCGAATAGACCGGGCGGCCGGAAACGCGGATGCCGCAGTTGGAGCCGTCGAACAGCGACACGTGTGTCTCTTCCACGCCTTCCGGCAGGGTCTGCGCGTCAACCGCAAAACCGTGGTTCATCGAGGTGATCTCGACCTTGCCGGTGGCGTGTTCCTTGACCGGGTGGTTGGCGCCGTGGTGGCCGTGGTTCATCTTGACGGTCCTGGCCCCCAGGGCCAGCGCCAGCATCTGGTGGCCCAGGCAGATGCCAAAGACCGGCAGGCCGGTCTTCAGGACTTCCTGGATCATCGGCACCGCGTATTCGCCGGTGGCGGCCGGGTCGCCCGGGCCATTGGACAGGAACACGCCGTCGGGGCTGTGGGCCAGCACCTCTTCCGCGGTGGCGGTGGCGGGCAGCACGGTCACGTCGCAGCCGGCGGAGGCGAGGCAGCGCAGGATGTTGCGCTTGGCGCCATAGTCAACGGCCACAACCTTGTGCTTGGGCGCTTCCTGGCGGGCATAGCCCTCCGGCCAGGCCCAGCGCATCTCGTCCCAGCGGTAGCTCTGGGCGCAGGAAACCTCCTTGGCCAGGTCGAGACCGACCAGGCCGGACCATTCCCGCGCCTTGGCAACCAGCGCCTCGACGTCGAAGTTGCCCTCCGGGTCGTGGGCCAGGGCAGCATGCGGTGCCCCCTGCTGGCGGATCGCGCGGGTCAGGCGGCGGGTGTCGATGCCGCCGATGGCGATGCGGCCGGTGCGGGTCAGCCAGTCCTTCAGCTCCTCGGTGGCGCGCCAGTTGGAGGCCAGCGTCGGATCCCATTTCACCACCATGCCTGCGGCGACGGGGTCGGCGGTCTCGTCATCCTCGGGCGTCACGCCGGTGTTGCCGATATGGGGGAAGGTGAAGGTGACGATCTGGCCGGCATAGGAGGGGTCGGTCATGATCTCCTGATAGCCGGTCATTGCGGTGTTGAAGCAGAGCTCGGCCACGGTGTCGCCGGTGGCGCCGAAACCGGTGCCGTAAAAGACGGTGCCATCTGCGAGCGCCAGGCATGCGGTGGGCTTGGACGGGGCGGAAGCGGCCATTGCGCGAGTCTCCATGCGGTGAAATTCATGGGCTTGTAAGGGGAGCGCAGTAGCGGGTCAAGCCTGCAAGGCGGGACGGGCTGACGCGGGGTCCGGAATTGAAAATTTACAGCAAACTTGCACAGGGGCCGCAGAATGGATAACCATCAGTGTCCGGCAACCATGGGGATGCTTTTGAATATGGATACGCGCACACGGGTCAATCAGGCCCTGAAGCAGGCGATGAAAGACAAGGCGGCCGAGCGGCTGTGCACGCTGCGGCTGATCAATGCGGCGATCAAGGACCGGGAGATTGCCGCCCGCGCCGATGGCGAGGAGGGCGGCATCGATGAAGGAGAAATCCTTGCCATCCTGGGCAAGATGACCAAGCAGCGCAAGGAAAGCGCCCGCGCCTACGAGGAAGGCGGGCGGCTGGACCTGGCGGAGCGGGAACTGGGCGAGATTGCCATCATCGAGGAATTCCTGCCGCAGCAGCTGAGCGACGATGAAGTCGATGAGGCGATCACCGCGGCGGTGGCGGAAACCGGTGCCGAATCGATCCGCGACATGGGCAAGGTGATGGGCGCCCTGAAGGCGAGATACACCGGCCAGATGGACTTTGGCAAAGCAGGCCCGATGGTCAAGGACCAGCTCTGCAGCAAGGGCGGCTGCTGAGGTCTTTTCCGGCGGGCGGGAACCGCGCTGATGCGCGGTGCCTCCGGCGGAAGTATTGCCGGAAAGATGAAGAGAGCAGGCCCGCTTTGGCGGGCCTTTTCCATTTGCTCAGCGGGAAAAGGCGGTTTTGAGATCGCCGTACAGCGCCACCCGTTCGTCTTCTGACAGGAAGGCGCCGATCTCCACCTCGCGGCCGCAGCCGCGCAGGGTGACATAATGCGGCACCGGCCCGTCATCGTCATGCATCTCGACGCTGGCCCAATAGCGGTTGCAGTGCCAGCTTTGCCGCCCGCCGTCGGGGTTGATGCGCTCCAGCCGGGCCTCCTCGGGTCCGATGGTCAGCACTTCGAGGATCTGGTGGTCGCGGCGGCTGCGGTCGAGGGCAAACTTCATCCCGAACAGCGCCAGCAGCAGGAACGGCAGCACCCCCCACAGCAGGGTCGAGCCCAGCACAGGTACCAGCGGCACGCAGATCAGCGCCGCGGTCAGTCCGAGGAAGCGTGCATAGCCTTGGGCAGGCAGCGACTGATGCGGCCAGAGATGCAGCTCGCGCTCGGCGCCGGTTTCAGGGCGGGTCCAGTTGTAGGGCATTGGATTGCGCCTGCGGAAGAAGAGTGGTCTTAGTGAAAGATGTGGCGGAAATGGCGGATTTCCACTGCGGGCCATTACCGCAGGCAGGCCGCATGAAAAAGGCCCCGGAGCATCTGCGCCGGGGCCTTTTGCCGATGTCACGATCTCAGCCGCTTAGTGCGAGTGCGAGCGGTCCCAGTCTTCCTGCTTGGGCAGGATTTCAAAGGTATGCTCGGGCGGCGGAGAGGGCAGGGTCCACTCCAGGGTGTCCGCGTATTCGTTCCAGTAGTTGTTCTGGGTGACACGGGCACCGCGCAGCAGCGAATAGATCACCACGCCGAAGAACAGCAGGAACGAGGCAAAGGACAGGAACGCGCCGTAGGAGGAGATCTTGTTCCAGTAGGCAAAGCCTTCCGGGTAGTCGATGTAGCGGCGCGGCATGCCCTGGCGGCCCAGGAAGTGCTGCGGGAAGAACGTCAGGTTGGCGCCGATGAAGAACATCCAGAAATGGATCTGGGCACCCAGCTCGTTGTACTGGCGGCCGGTCATCTTGCCGAAGTAGAAGTAGACGCCCGAGAAGATCGCGAACACGGCACCGAGGCTCATCACGTAGTGGAAGTGGGCCACAACGTAGTAGGTGTCATGATAGGCACGGTCCACGGAGGCCTGAGACAGAACCACGCCGGTCACGCCGCCAACGGTGAACAGGAACAGGAAGCCGAAGGCGAACATCATCGGTGCCTTGAACTCGATCGAGCCGCCCCACATGGTGGCGATCCACGAGAACACCTTCACGCCCGTGGGCACCGCGATCACCATGGTGGCCAGCATGAAGTAGGCCTGCTGGTTCAGCGACATGCCGACGGTGTACATGTGGTGCGCCCACACGACAAAGCCGAGCACGCCGATGGCGATGATCGCCCAGACCATCGGCAGGTAGCCGAACACCGGCTTGCGTGCGAAGGTGGCGATGACGTGGGAGATGATGCCGAAGCCGGGCAGGATCACGATATACACTTCCGGGTGGCCGAAGAACCACAGGATGTGCTGATACAGGATCGGGTCGCCGCCGCCGGCTGCGTCAAAGAAGGTGAAGCCGAAGTTGCGGTCCATCAGCAGCATGGTGATGGCGCCGGCCAGAACCGGCAAGCTCAGCAGGATCAGCCAGGAGGTGACGAAGATCGACCAGGAGAACAGCGGCACCTTGAACAGGGTCATGCCCGGCGCGCGCATGTTCAGGAAGGTGGTGATCATGTTGATCGCACCCAGGATCGACGAAGCGCCCGAGACGTGCACGGCGAAAATCGCCAGGTCCATCGAGTAACCGCCCTCGTTCACGGAGAGCGGCGGGTACAGAACCCAGCCGACGCCGGAGCCCAGCTGGTCATTGCCGCCCGGGGAGACAACCGAGAGGACCGCCAGCGAGGTGCCTGCGACATACATCCAGAACGACAGGTTGTTCATGCGCGGGAAGGCCATGTCCGGTGCGCCGATCTGCAGCGGCATGAAATAGTTGCCGAAACCGCCGAACAGCGCGGGAATCACCACGAAGAACATCATCAGGATGCCGTGGGCGGTGATCATCACGTTCCAGAGGTGGCCGTTCGGGGTACATTCCGCGGCGGAATCGGCGACAAGGCGCGCACCCTCCAGGCACATGTACTGAACGCCGGGTTCCATCAGCTCGAGCCGCATATAGACGGTGAAGATGACGGAGATGAGACCTGCAATCGCCGAGACGATCAGGTAAAGAATGCCGATATCCTTATGGTTCGTGCTCATGAACCAGCGGGTGAAAAAGCTCCGCTCGTCCTCGTGGCCGTGACCATGAATGGCTGCGTCTGCCATTTAGGTGCCTCCTGCTGCATAACGAAAGGCCCCCGGAGACGGACTCCGGGCGGCCTGGATTCCTTGGGAGTATTAGAGCGGCCCGCCGGGGCCTTCAATGGCGGAGTTTGATCTGGATCAAGATTTATTGCCGCAGGGACTTGAACGCCATTCCGGGCCCTGCGGAGGGGGGTGCTTGACCTGGCCGGGCGGCGCGCGCACAACCGGGGGAACGCCAGAAAAAGGAGGCCCGGCGCATGCCCGCTTATGACCCCGACAATATCTTTGCCAAGCTGCTGCGCGGCGAGATCCCCGCGACCCGCGTCTATGAGGACGGCGAGACGCTGGCTTTCATGGATATCATGCCGCGTGCCGACGGGCACCTCCTGGTGATTCCAAAGACACCCTGCCGCAATCTGCTGGATGCCAGCCCTGCGCAGCTGGCGGCAGTGATGCTGACGGTGCAGAAACTGTCGCAGGCGGTGGTCAAGGCGTTTGGTGCCGATGGTGTCACCGTGCAGCAGTTCAACGAGGCAGCAGGCGGGCAGGAAGTGTTCCACCTGCACATGCATGTGCTGCCGCGCCGCGCAGGCGACCGCCTGCGCCCGCCGGGGCAGATGGGGGACATGGCGCTGATCGGGGAACAGGCGGAAAAGATCCGCGCAGCCCTTTCCGAAGAGTAATGCCCGCTCCGCATTGCTTTGCGGATAACCGGCAAACGCCGCCTTTGCAGAAGGCGGCGTTCCCACCCATGAATATGGGCTTTTGAATTAAATGTTGAATTTTAGTTGAATTTGATCATAGCTGTTTCCCAAATTAGTTGTAGGTCAAAGAGGGCGCGCGCGCCCAAGCGTATGGGGCCCCAAGAATTGGGGGTGATCCGGCATGGTATGCCAGCTCTGCTCAGGGTGGCATCAGCCGGGAATTTTCAGTTGACAGGCTGGCTGCCTGAAACATCCGGGCCGGATGGCCCGCACCTCTGCGCAGGATTGCAGGGCACGCTGCCTCTTTGACGTGGAAAGCAGTATTGGAGGGGCGCAGTGACGCTCTTGTGCCGCGCGCAGGCCTTGTCGCAGGACCAGGTCGTCGCCGCAATTTACGAGACGATGATCCGGCCGGAGCAATTCGACCGGTTCTGCACCGGGCCGCAGGCAGGAGCCGGCGGGGCAGAGGCGTCCGGTGCCGGGCAGCCGCTGGACCGGCTCAGGACGGCGCCGGTGCTGCAGGCGCATTTCGCCCGCGCGGGTGAAATCCAGGAGCAGCAGTGGGATCGTGAAGGGCGGCCGCATCCATGCGGATACTCCGGCAATTGCAGCCGGTTCTGGCTGCTGGCCGGTGCCGGGCCGGCGGGCGGGCTGCTCAATGCCTCGCCGCGGGCGGCGCGGCAGCTCAGCGGCGGTGCGGACCTGCCTGCTGCGATGGGGCTGACCCGCGGGGCAGCGGACCGGTGGCGCAATTTTCTGGAGCAGGTGCGCGGGGGGGCTTTCTGCTGGACGGATGTCCTGCTCCTGGGCACCCGCCGCTCCGGCGAGCGGTTCCTGGTCCGGCCGGTCCGGCTGGAGGGCAGCGGCAGCACGGCGGCGGTTATGGCGGAGCGGCTGGACTGGGAATGGACCAGCGAAGCCTGCGGCCCGGTTGCAGCAGCCCTGGGTCTGCAGAACTCCGGCATCGAGCCGCTGATGGCGGTGATGAGCGGCGCCGGCGGCCGGGTGCCCGCCGGGCTGCAGCAGGTGGCGGCCAGGACCGGGGCGCCGGGCACCGCCGAGCTGATCCGCCTGACCGCCTTCTTGATGACCGAGCACACCCGGGATCTGAAAATCGCCCGGGGCGCACTGCTGCCGCCCGCGGAGGAATTCCGCGACAGCAGCGGGCAGCGCTGCCAGTATTTCCGGTTCGGAGCAGAGACCGGCCAGCCGGTCATCTATGTGCACGGGATCCTGGACGGCCTTGCGCCGCTGCAGAGGCTGCAGCCGCAGCTGCGGAGGCTGGGGTTCCGGGTCTATGCGCCGATGCGGGCCGGCTACGGCAGATCGGCGCCGCTGCCGCGCGGGCAGGACCCGGCGGATGCCTTTGTGCGGCAGCTCGATGCGCTGATCACCCGGGAGAACCTGCAGCGGCCGGTTCTGCTCAGCCACCGCGGCGGCGCGCTCTATGGCTGCCTGGCAGCCAACCGCCTGCACAGCCGGATCTCCGGCCTGGTGGCGGCGGCGTCCAACTGCGCTATCAGCTCGCCGCGGCAGTTTTCCGGCCTCAGCGGCTATGCCTGGATGGTGGCCTTTGCCGCCGCCCGCGCCCGCTGGCTGCTGCCTGCCCTGGTGAGGGTCTGGTCCGGCGCCTTGCACTGGTACGGGCACAAGGCGTTGCTGCAGGTTCAGACCGCCCGCGGCAGCCGCGAGCGGGAGATGCTCGGCCGGATGGAGCTGCTGCCGTTGCTGCGGCAAAGCCAGGCGCTGTTCCTGCAGCAGGGCGGCACCGGGTTTCTGGCCGATGTGCAGATGCTGCGGCAGGGGTTTCAGAAAATGGCGCTGGCCCATGACACCCGCGCGGTCTTCGTGCATGGCGGCGAGGACCATGTGGCTCCGCTGCCGGTGGTGCGCGAGGCCCTCAGCGGCATGCGCAACGCCCAGCTGTGCGTCAGCCAGGAAGCCGGCGCGCTGCTGTTCTACACCTTCCCGGAGCTGGTTCTGACCGCGCTGCAGGATTGCGCCGCTGCAGCGCGGGATGTGGCCTAGCTGCCGAACACCTGCTCAAAGCTGCGCTTGAGGGCGACATCGACATCCGCCATGCTGACCGGAAGCCCCAGGTCCACCAGGCTGGTCACCCCGTAGTCGGTGATGCCGCAGGGCACGATGCCGGTGAAATGCTCCAGCTCCGGTTCCACGTTGATCGAGATGCCGTGGAAACTCACCCATTTGCGCAGGCGGATGCCGATCGCGGCGATCTTGTCCTCGGCCATGGCGCCGCTGGCGGTGCGCGGCTTGTCCGGGCGCTCGACCCAGACGCCGACCCGGCCGTCGCGGATATGGCCCTTGATGTTGAACTCGTCCAGCGCGGCAATCACCCAGTTTTCCAGCTGCTGCACGAACCGGCGCACGTCGTGGCCGCGCTGGCCGACGTTCAGCATCACATAGACCACCCGCTGGCCCGGGCCGTGGTAGGTGTACTGGCCGCCTCGCTTGCTCTCAAAAACCGGAAACCGGTCCGGATCGGTCAGATCCTCGCGCCTGGCCGAGGTGCCGGCGGTGTAAAGCGGCGGATGCTCGACCAGCCAGATGCATTCTTCCGCGGTGCCCGCAGAAATCCCTGCGGCGCGCTCCTCCATGAAGGCAACCGCTTGATCATATTCAACAAGACCGTCCGATGTGATCCACTCAACCATGGCCGTTGCTGTCCTTTTCCGTCCTTCCGGCGGAGCCGGCCCGGTTAAACGGCCGTAAAACTCCTAGGTGCCTGCGCTGCCTGTGGAGTATCCTGATTCCGTAACGAGTATCCATAGGGGGCGAGTATCATGTTTACCAAGCCGCTCAAGCCGGCCCTGACTGCCGTATTTCTGGCAACCTCGGCCACAGGCCCTGCCATCGCGGACGATCTGGGCGCCGCAATTGTCGGGGGCGTCATTGGCGGCGTGATCGTCAATGAAATTCACAAGAACAAGCAGCGCCAGCGCAGCACCACCCGGACCTACCGGCGGGCGCCGGTCTATTCCGCCGCAAGGGCCGAGAACCGCGAGACCCAGGTGGCGCTGAACTATTTCGGCTTCCCTGCGGGCACTGCGGACGGGGTGCTGGGCCGCCGCTCGCGCGGGGCCATCACCCAGTACCAGGTCCACATGGGTTATCCCGCCACCGGCTACCTGGCGCCTTATGAGCGCAATTTCCTGGTCAGTTCCTACAACCGGGCGCAAATCGGCGGCCCGCAGGTGATCAAGGCGATGCAGGGCCCGCACGGCGTGCGCGGCCTGCTGCATGCCTGGCGCGATGAGGCCGCAGGCCTGCGCACCGCCGGCAGCAGCTACGGCGGCAACACCTATGGCGGCCTGCCGCCCGAGGTGAGCCACGCGGTGGACGAGGTCGCCGCCAGCTCCGAACCCTCGGGCGAGCAGCTGCTGCAGCGCACCGGCTTCATGCAGCTGGCCGATCTCAACGGTGACGGCCGCAATGACTATGTGCTGGACACCTCGGTTTCCGGCAGTTCGTTCTGGTGCGGCGCGTCGAATTGCTCAGTGATGGTTTTTGCCTCCACCCCGCAAGGGTACCAGCGCAACGACTTTCTGGCCCGCGGCGTGACCCCGGCCAGCTTTGCCTGCGACCAGGGCGCCTGCCGCATGGCGGACCCCGGTGAAGCCGCTCCGGTGCAGGCGGTGCAGCAGAACCGCAGCACGGTGGCTGCATTTTCCGGGCAGGAGAATACTTCGCTGGGCGGTATCACCCTGTTCGACCAGCCTGAGCAAAGCGCCTCGCTCACCAGCTATTGCAGCAAGGTGAGCCTGCTGACCAGTTCGAACGGCGGCTTCATGACGACGGACAGCATGACCGACCCGGAACTGGCGCTGGGCGAGCAGTTCTGCCTTGCGCGCACCTATGCCATCAACGCGGGCGAGACCCGGGCCGGCAAGGTGCAGGGCGTCAGCCAGGCGCAGATCGACAGCCAGTGCGATGCCTTCGGCCCGGCGGTGGCGCCGTTCCTGGCCAAGCTCGGCACCGCCGGCAGCGGCGAGGTGATGGGGGATGTGCAGAAGTTCGTGCTGCAATCCGGCATGTCGCTGGAACAGCTGGCCAATACCGCAGGCATCTGCCTGTTTTCGGGGTACCGCCGCGATGACATGGATGTGGCGCTGGGGGCTGCCCTGATCCTGACCGGCACCGGCCAGCGGCCCTATGCCGAGCTGATCGGCCACCACCTGGCGCTGGGCTTTGGCGCTCCGGTTGCCTCCGCAAGGGCGCAGGAGTGGTACGGCATGGCGGTGATCTCGCTGGAAAGCGGCACCCCGCCGGTCTTTGCCCCCGGCCAGCCCGGGCGCGCAGAGCTGATCAAGGCCGCCTCGGCCAAGCTGGCGGGCGGCCGGGTGCAGCCGGTGCAGGCGTCCGGCGGCGCGGCGGCGCTGCCCTCCTTCAGCACTGACTGACGGCGCAGACCTGGTTTCAGACCAGTCAGGCGGCCGGCTGAATTGCCGGCTGCCTTTTTTTGTGGCCGGAAAAAAGTTGAAATTGTGCGGCATCCCGGCGGTTTTGGCAGAATTTTTACGTTTAAGTGCTGGAATCCAGTCTTTGACGCGGCGTGTTTCCAGGTAAATTCGGCGCAATCAGAAAGTGCATTCTCTTAGGGGGTTTCATGCGGTTCAAGCTGCTTTCCACATTCGCATTGAGTCTGTCGCTGGCCATGGCGCCGGCGGCCCGCGTGTCTGCTGACGCGGGCGATTTTGCCGCCGGAGCGATAATCGGCGGCATCATCGGCGGCGCTCTGACCAAGAATCAGCAGCGCCGCTCCGGCAGCAAGGCTCCCCGGCGTTCCCGGCTGCCCTCAACGCAAGAGGGGCGCCAGATCCAGGAATCGCTGAACTACTTCGGCTTTCCGGCGGGCACGGTGGACGGCCAGCTGGGCCGCAAATCGCGCGAGGCGGTCTCAACCTATCAGGCCTATATGGGCTATCCCGTCACCGGCCAGCTGAACGATTTCGAAAAGGATCTGCTGATCAGCTCGTTCCAGCGGGCGCAAGCCAGCGGTTACCTGGCCAGCCAGCAGGCGATGGCGCATCCAGACGGCCCGCGCGGCCTGCTGAAAATTTACCTGGCGGAACGGATGGCGCCGCAGCCGCAGCCCTACGGCACGCCGCAGGCGGTGATGGCCGGGGCGGGCGCGGGCACCTACGGGGTGCCGCAGCAGTACGGGCAGGCGCCGCAGCAGCCCTACGGCCAGCAGCAGATGGGATTTGCCGCCGCGCCCCAGGCCTACGGCGTGCCGCAGCAGCAGTACCAGGGCCAGCCGGGCCAGCTCCTGCCGCAGGGCCAGCTCCCTCAGGGCCGGCTTCCGCAGCAGGGTCAGTTTGTGCCGCAGGGCCAGATGGCGGCGGCTGCGCAAGGGCAGGCACCGATCCAGAGTGGCACCTTCATCCAGGGCAGCGGCGCCGCGGCAACGCCGGTGCTGCTGCAGCAGAACGACATCGCCGCCCCGCAGATCAGCCGCCGTGCTCTGGTGATCGGGGTCGACGGCTACCAGAACCTCGCGGCGCTGCAAAAGGCGCGCAACGATGCCCAGGCGGTCAGCAGCACCCTGGCGGCGCTTGGCTTTGAGGTGACGACGCTTTATGACGCCGGCCGCCGCGACATCAACGGCGCGGTCTCCACCTTTGCCAACCAGATCAAGCCGGGGGACGAGGTGCTGTTCTACTTTGCCGGCCACGGGGTCGAGGTGGACGGGCGCAATTACCTGCTGCCGTCGGACGTGCCGATGGTGAATTTCGGCGATGAAAGCTTCCTGACCGGCGAAAGCATCGCTGCCGACCGGGTGCTGGGCACCTTCCAGCGCAAGGGTGCGCGCTCGACCATCATGATTCTGGACGCCTGCCGCAACAACCCGTTCCCGCAGGATGGCCAGCGCTCGGTCGGCGGCAGCCGCGGCCTGGTGCGGATGGAGCCGCCCGAGGGCGCCTTCATCCTTTACTCCGCGGGCGCAGGCCAGACCGCGCTGGACCGGCTGTCGGACAATGACGCCGATCCGAATTCGGTCTTCACCCGTGCGCTGCTGTCGCGCCTGAACGAACCCGGCATGACACTGCACCAGCTTGCCAAGCAGGTGCGCCGCGATGTGCAGGACCTGGCGGCAACGGTGAACCACGATCAGTTCCCGGCCTATTACGACCAGATGTCCGGGGAGATGGTGCTGCGCCGCCAAATGGCTGCCCAGGGCAACTGATCCCACCTGATGCCGCCGGGCCTGATACAGAAACAGCCGGATTAACCGGCTGTTTTCCTGCGCTTAAGAGCGCTTTCCCGCGGCGGCAAACATTCGGCCCAAAAAAGATGATTTTCATCTTCACATCGCTTCCGGGCTGGTCTATACGCCCCTACACCAAGCCTAAGACAGTGCGGTCGTGGCGGAATTGGTAGACGCGCAGCGTTGAGGTCGCTGTTCCTTAACCGGAGTGGAAGTTCGAGTCTTCTCGACCGCACCATACTTTCCCGAAAATCCAAGTGCAGATTGAGCAGCCGTTTGCGGCACCGCGCCACGCTGCCCTGTTGCGGGAATATCAGCGGCCGCAGGCTTTGCCGGCAGGCCCTGGTGTTTCCCGGTTCCGGCGCATCTGCCGGCCGGCTATAAGGGCATTTGCTCCGGGTGCGCGGCATCCGGGACCAAGAATGCCATAACGTGAAGCAGCAGTATGCCCAATCCAGACCCCGGCAGTTGCGACGGCAAGATCCTTGAACGCGAGTTCAGCGCGCTGTCCCTTGCACAGGCTGCGCTGCTGGATGCCGTGGATATGCCTGGCAGCAATGGCCGCTTTGCCCGCCTCTTCTTCAAATCCGGTACGCCGCGCGAACGGCTTGATGTCCCTTCTCCGGATGGCAGAACAGTTTGGCGCAATTACGGCGGGGCGCCGGTTCTGGAGACGGCGATCGAAAAAGGACGTGCTGCGGTTGCGGTATCCGTTGATGGCGCGCTTTACAATGTGCCGCTGCACCCGGATGAAACGGGGCTGTTCGCCGGTCTCAATGCGCTGGCGGCGGTTCGCAATGGCGAAACGGCCCAATCTGCGGCTGACTGGCTGCGTTATCATGTGACACAGCACGGTGCGCAAGGCGCAGTCATCTTTGACCGGGCGCCGCCGCCGGACAGCCGCCGCTTTTTCCAGGACCTGCAGGAGCAGGCTGGATCGATCAAGGGACTCGAACGGGTTGTGGTGGTGCATTGCAAGCTGCCGCTGGGCAAGGAGGGCCTGCCAGAGGAGGCGCACCCTTTCAATGCTCCCGGGGCGCCGGGCAAGGACCGGATGGAAATCCCGCCAGCCGATCCCTGGCGCGCGCCGCTGGGGGAATTCCTGGTCTACGAGATCCTGCGCGCCCGCTTCCTGGGCCGCGCCCGGGCGGTGGCCAATATCGACCTGTTCGATCTGCTGGCACCGGGCGAGGGTCCGAATGTCTTTGACCGCGCCGTCGAGGCGCCCTCCGGTTGTCTCCGCCTGGGCGGGGTGCAGGCGTACCCTTGGCGGGTGCGCAAGGGGGATCAGGTATCCTTTGCGGATCACATCTGCACGCAATTCGACGCCGCCGGGCTGCGGCCGCGCTGGTGCCTGGCGCCGGCCAAGGCCGCGGAGGACTGTATCTGGCGGCTGATCCGGGTGGTCGGGGCGGACCCCGATCCAGCGTCTGACGCGAGGTTCTACCGATGCATGGCACTGCGCCACCCGGCTGACACCGTCTCCAAGATCGTGCCGAAAACCAGCCTGGTGGAAACGCCGGAACTGCTGGCGCTGGCCACGGGCTATTTCAAGGCCAAGCCAGTGCGCATTCCCGAAGAACAAGCCATCAAGCGAAGCGGCGGCAAGCCCAAGACCACTATTGTCACCACGATGAAAAACGAAGGCCCCTTCATCCTGGAATGGCTGGCGTATCACCGGGCGATCGGGGTGGATGATTTCCTCGTCTACACCAATGACTGCACCGACGGCACCGACACCATGCTGCAGATGCTGCAGGAGAAGGGCATTGTCCAGCACCGGGAAAACCCGTTCCGAGGCACCGGGCTGAAGCCGCAGCACGCGGCACTGCAGGCAGCGGAGGAAGAGCCGGTCATTCAGAACGCCGACTGGCTGGTCTGTATGGATGTGGATGAATTCATCAACATCAAATGCGGCGCGGGCCGGCTGGAGGACCTGTTCCAGGCAGTGGGCGGCGCCAACATGATCTCGATGACCTGGCGGCTGTTCGGCAACAATGATGTGCGTGATTTCACCGGCGATCTGATTCTGCGCGAATTCACCCGCTGCGCCTTTGAGGTCACCCGCAAGCCGCATCAGGCCTGGGGGTTCAAGACCCTGTTCCGCAACAGCGGCATCTTCAAAAAGCTGGGGGTCCACCGGCCCAAGGGGCTGAAGCCGCAGTTGTGGGAGGACATCCGCTGGGTCAACGGCTCCGGCCGGGACATGCCGCGCGGGATGTTCCGAAACGGCTGGCGCTCGTCGATGAGCACCTACGGCTATGATCTCGTGCAGCTCAACCATTACGCGGTGCGCAGCGCCGAGAGTTTTCTGGTCAAGCGCGACCGCGGCCGGGTGAACCACGT
Source organism: Leisingera thetidis (assembly GCF_025857195.1). Lineage (NCBI taxonomy): Bacteria > Pseudomonadati > Pseudomonadota > Alphaproteobacteria > Rhodobacterales > Roseobacteraceae > Leisingera > Leisingera thetidis. Next base: position 981,626 of record NZ_CP109787.1, read on the forward strand.
CGACCGGGATCAGGGACTGTCCTACTGGTTCCGCATGAACAACAACGCCGAGGAGGAGCGCTCGATCCAGCGGATGATCCCGGCGCTGGAGGCAGAGATGGCGCGGCTGCTGGCCGACCCGGAGATCGCCGCCGCGCATGAATTCGCCAGCCGCAAGCACCGCGAGAAGATCGGGGAGCTGAAGACCCGCGATGACATGCTGGCGCTGTTCCGCGAGCTGACCGGGGACAAACTGCGCAAGCTGTCGCGGATGCATGCGCATTTCGGCGCCAATGTCTTCCTGAGCGGTCCCGGCGTGATCCCGGATGAAATTGCCGAAAAGGAGCCTGGCAGCGACTTCTGGTTCACTGTTGAGCGGGGCGAGACCACTCATTGACGCTCAGCGGCCCTGCACATTGACAGGACTCAAGAGGCCGGGTTAAAATTCGTTAACAAAAAAGCGCGGTTAAACAGCTGCATTAATTGGTTTTTTGAGGGGCAGAAATCATGGCACTTCCGGCTATTGCGTCGCTATGGGTGGGCGCGGAGCTCAGCTGGCTGGAACAGCTCTGTCTGCAGTCCTTTCTCGATAACGGTCACGAAGTGGTCCTGTTCACCTATGACAGGGTCAGCGGGGTGCCTGATGGGGTGCAATTGGCGGATGCCAATGAAATCCTGCCGGCCGACCGCATCATCCGCCACGCACGCACGGGCAGCCCGGCCTATCACGCCGATGTTTTCCGGCTGCATTTGCTGCGCCGGACCAATTACATCTGGGCGGATACCGATGCTTATTGCTGCCAGCCCTGGGATATCAAGGGCAAGCATTTCCACGGCTGGATTTCCGACGATAAACCGATGGTCAACAACGGTGTGCTGCGGCTGCCCAAGACATCCAAGACGCTGGCGGAAATGCTGCGGTTCACCAGTGATGAATATCCCATACCGCCCTGGTACAGCGCGGAAAAACAGGCCGAATTGCAGGCGCTGAAGGACAGCGGGCAGGGGGTTCATGTGTCGCTCCTGCCGTGGGGCGTCTGGGGGCCGGACGCGCTGACCTGGTTCCTGCAGAAAACTGGCGAGGTGTCCAATTCCCGCCCCGGTCACGTGATCTATCCGGTGCCATTCAAACGGGCTGGCGTCGTGCTGAACCCGAACCGCCCGAACCAAGCGCACGGCTATATCCGCAGTGATACGCTGTCGATCCATTTCTGGGGGCGCCGCTTCCGCAATATCGCCGCCAAATACGGCGGTGTGCCGGCGGCGGGCTGCTATGTGCACGCGTTGCTGGCCAAGCACGGGATCAATGCGGAGAAGACCCGGCACCTGCTGCAGCCCGCCGCCGGGCAGGAAGAAGCGGCATCGGAGAAAATTGATCCGGCCGCGCTGGATTATTCGATGTTCAGCGATCAGGATGTTGCCAACATCCTGCTGCAGCGCTCCGAACTGGCAAGCTCCGGCCAGACCATCAAGGACTGGATGGCGGGCGACGAGGCACTCCTGCTGCAGGAGGCCCGGGCGCAGCGGGACCATATCCTGCAGGAGTCGGTCCGGATTGCCGAACGGGAGTGCGATTTCTTCCTGAAGTCCACCGATGCCATCGCCCCCAAGCGGGCGGCGGATATCGGCTGCGGCTATGCCTTTGCCAGCTTGCTGTTGCACCGCCGCTATGGATGCGAGATCGTGCTGATCGATATCGAAGAGGGCAACGGCCGCCACTTCGGCTTTCAGGGGGAGGGTGCAGGCTACACCAGTCTGGCAACCGCCCGCGCGTTTCTGGAGAGGAACGGCGTGGCGTCAGAGAAGATCACCACCGTCAACCCCAAGACCGGCGATACCGCGGCGCTGGGGAGTTTCGATCTTGTGATCAGTCTGGCGTCCTGCGGGTTCCATTATCCTGTCGGCACATACGAGGATCTGTTCCGCCATCAGATCAGCAGCGGCGGCGGCATCGTCCTGGATATCCGCAAGGGCTCCGGCGGCATTGGTGCCATGAAGAGCTTTGGCACCGTCGACGTCTTGGCCAAGCACGGAAAATACTCCACGGTTCTTACCCGGGCCGGGCAGGAGCCGTGACCGGTAGCCGGATCCTTAACCCTTTTCGGGTAGGGCAGGGCCGCGGGGGGCTGTCTGGCCCCGGAGTTTGCCGCAACCGGCAGGCCCGTGGAAGGAAATTGAAGGCGCATGCTAAGTCAAGAGTTTGATTTCAAGGCTATTCTGCCAGTGCTGGATGTGGACGAAGTCCGCACGGTCGCCGATGTCAACGGTCAGGCCCCTGAACTTTGCATTCTGCTGCATCAGCGCTTTGGCTGCAGCATTGACTTGATCAGCCTTGACCGCAAGGGACAGCAGGCCCGCCCGGATGAGACGGGGCTGCAGAACTGGCTGACCCGGCTTGAACAGGGCGGTGTGGACCGGGACGCGATCCGGGTCGCGGATCAGTCTCGCGGCCTGGACAGCTACGACGTGATCCTGGCGCTGAACAGCTATGGCGCCCGCCACAAGATCCAGAATTTCAAACCGGTGCTGGACCGCGTACTGCATCCGCTCAGCCGCCTTGTTATCGAGATTCGCAAGGGGTCGGGCAGCTACCCGTTCCTCAAGGCCTATGGCAGCTGCAACACCCTGGTGCCGCCCGAGGCTGGCAGGAACGGCCTGGCGATCCTCTCAGCCGAGCCGCAGGAGATGCTGCCGCCCTCGGGCGAATGGTCCAAAGTGGCCCGCCGGCTGGCCGGCAAGGCCGGCTTCTTTGACGAACTGGAGGAGCATTCCTTTCTGTTCATGCCGCGCGGCGGCACGCTGGTGGTCACCTTCGACAATCTCGACATCGCGATGACCAAGCGGGACGACCGGCGCCCCTGGGGGTTCAGCTTCATCGAGGCGCAGGGCTGGTCGATGCTGGGCGTGATGGCCAACGGCTGGACCTGGTTCCGGCACCAGGAGGTCAGCCGCAAGTTCGAGGAGCTGCGCGACGAAGGGTTCTTTGCGCAGTTTTCTCGTGTGGTCTTCTACGGCGCCTCGATGGGCGGCTATGCGGCAGCGGCCTATGCTGCGGCGGCGCCGGGGGCGACGGTCTTTGCGATCAGCCCGCAGTCGACCCTCGACAAGACCCTTGTGCCTTGGGAGATGCGCTACAAGAAAGTCTGGGACCGTGATTTTTCCGGGCCGTTCGGCGATGCCGCGCAGGCCAGCCAGGCCGCAGGCGATGTGCACATCTTGTTCGACCCCTACGTGGCTCCCGATGCCGCCCATGCGGCCCGTTTCGGCGGTGCCAATGTCACTTTCTGGCGCTGCCCCTTGCTGGGGCACCGTCTGGGCTCATCACTGCAGCAGATGGGCGTCCTGCAGGAGATCGCCCGCGGCGCAATAGCCGGTGAGCTTCTGCCGCAGCAGTTCCACCGTCTGCTGCGCCGGCGGCACAGTTTCCCGCGGTTCCAGCGAGAGCTTGCCAACCTGGCATTGGACCGCGGCCATCCACGGCTTGCGAAACAGGTCTGCGACTATATTCTGCGCCAGCGGGAAGACCGGTTCTTCCGTCGGATGAAGGCGCGGCTGTGACCGGCGCAGGCGGTTGCGCGGCGGGGCGGAGCCCGGTCAGAGGCCGGACAGGACGATGAAACAGACAGACAGCAGCATGCGGGACATAACTCTCGCCTTTCACATCGGGGCTCCAAACACCGACAACGGCCAGCTGACCTGGTCACTGCGCAAGGACGCGTTGCCGCTGCTGGAGCGCGGGGTCATGATCCGCCGCCCAGGCACCTACATGAAGGCGATCAACCAGCTCCTGCGCAAGCAGGAGCAGGAACTCGCGGGCGATCAGGAGCGCGGGGCGCTGCTGTCCGGTATGGTCAAGGATCAGGATGTTAGCCGCATCATCCTGACCAATTCCGGTTTTCTCGGCGTTCCGGGCTGGATGCTCAGCGGCGGACGGCTGTTCCGCAATGCCGGCAGCAACACAGCGGCCTTGCGGGGTCTGTTTCCCGGCAACCCTTGTGAGTTCTTCCTTGGCCTGCGCAACCCGGCGACCCTGATCGGGCCGGTTTTCAAGTCGCAGTCCAGCAGGAGCTGGGAGCAGTTCGCCGCGGGCGCGGATTTCCTGAACCTGCGCTGGTCCGACGTGGTCGCGGACATCCTGCAGAGCAACCCTGGCTGCCGCATCACCGTCTGGTGCAACGAGGAAACTCCGGTGATCTGGCCCGGCATTCTGGGCCATGTGACCGGTCTGGGCGGCGGCTTCCGGTTCAGCGGTGAGCTGGACATTACCCGCGGCATCATTTCCGAGTCCGGCTATGAACGGCTGGAGGCCTATCTGGCAAGCCGCCCAGGCCTGTCCGAGGACCAGCGCGAACGGGTACGGGCGCTGTTCCTGACTTATTTCCACTCCGAAGAGGCGGTGGAAGAGGAAATCGATCTGCCGGGCTGGTCGCAGGGGCTGGTGGATAAGATGAGCGAAGCCTATCTGGCCGATACCGAGCTGATCCGTGGGATGCCCGGGGTCACCTTCCTGTGCTGAACGCCGCGCGGCCGTAGAGCGGCTTCATCAGGATCGCGGTCAAATACATCGGAATCTGGTAGCAGCCGAGGAATATCAGCAGCGGATCGGTGGTGGCTGCGGGCAGGGCGATCAGGAAGAGGGCGAAGTTCCGGTTGCCGGCGACAACGGCACACGGCACGGCGCCACTGCCCGCGCGGCGGCGCAATACCGCAAAGGCCAGCACCTGCAGGCCGAGATTGGCGGCCAGCGCAAAGCCCAGCCACTGCGCAACCAGCATCGGGTTCTGGCGCAGCGCAGGTCCCAGCGCCGCCATCAGCCCCACCACAATCACCGCCAGCGCAATCACCGTCAGCCCGTCGATGGCCCTGGCCTGATCCTCGCGCAGTTCCGGCAATGTCAGGCGGCGCAGCAGGAAGGCCGCCGTCACGGTGATGCCTATCGCTCCGATCAGCCGTCCGGCAGCGCGCAGCACGTCGCCGAGGTCGCCGAGGCCGGGGGCCAGCAGGAACACCGGGATCACCGTCAGCGGCATCAATGCGGTCCCCGTGATGAGCAGGCGGAACGCAGGCTCCGGCGCGTGCCCCATCAGCGCGGTGATGTTGGGGCTGCCGGTGACGGATGGTGCGCTGAGCATCAGGATCAGCGCCACCGCGGCAGGCGTCTGGGCGACGCCGAGCATTGACGCCAGCCCAAGTGCCAGCAGCGGCAATCCCATCTGCAAGAGGGCAATTGCCTTGAGCGTGCCGATCCCGTCTGCCAGCCCGCCCGCGGCTTTGTGCAGGCCGATCCGGAAGGCGTTCAGGAACAACAGCCCGGCCACCATTTCCGGCAGCCAGGGCTGCAGAGCGGCGGCTGCCCCGGGCAGCAGCAGCCCGGCCAGCAGCCCCGTCACCAAGGCGGCCCGCCCGTGCCGGGCCGCAAATGCGAGCGCGCGCAGCATGGGGTCAGACCGGGCCCGGCCGCAGGTTGTTGGGCAGATAGGTCGCCAGGTCCGGAAAGGCGATGAGCACAAACACCATCAGCACCATGATCAGGAACATCGGCACCGCAGCGCGGGCGATATAGCTCATCTCGTGGCGGGTCATGCCCTGCATCACAAACAGGTTGAAGCCGATCGGCGGGGTGATCTGCGCCATTTCCACCACCACCACGATGAAGATGCCGAACCAGATCAGGTCGATGCCCGCCTGGCGGATCATCGGCTCCACCACCGCCATGGTCAGCACCACCGAGGAGATGCCGTCGAGGAAACAGCCCAGCACGACGTAGAACACCAAGAGCACCATCAGCAGCTCGAACCGGCTCAGCTCCCAGCCCGCGATCAGGTCCGCCAGCCCGCGCGGCAGGCCGGTAAAGCCCATCGACAAGGACAGGAAGGCCGCGCCTGCCAGGATCAGCGCGATCATCGCGCTGGTGCGGGTGGCGCCCATCAGGCTTTCGGTGAAGGTCTTCCAGGTCAGCGAGCCTTGCCCCAATGCCAGCAGCAGCGAGCCGATGACGCCAAACGCTGCCGCCTCGGTCGCGGTGGCAAAGCCCAGGTACATCGAGCCGATCACCACCACGATCAGCGCAATCACCGGCGCCAGAAAGCGGGAGTTCTTCACCTTCTCGGCAAAGCTCAGCTTGGCCTCGGGGGTTGGGTTCCAGTCCTTGCCCACCTTGGAGTAGATCGCCACATAGCCCATGAACATCGCCGCCAGCACCAGCCCCGGCAGGATGCCGGCAAAGAACAGCTTGGTAATCGATTCATTGATGGTGACGCCATAGACGATCAGCGTCAGCGACGGCGGGATCATCAGCCCCAGCGTGGCCGCACCGGTCAGCGTGCCGATCACCATCCGCTCGGGATAGTTGCGCTTGCGCAGCTCCGGGATCGACATCTTGCCGACCGTGGTCAGCGTCGCAGCGGAAGAACCGGAAACCGCGGCAAACACCGTGCAGCCGACGATATTGGTATGCACCAGCCCGCCGGGCAGGGGGGCCATCCAGGGCGACAGCCCCTTGAACATGTCCTCGGACAGGCGGGTCCGGTACAGGATCTCCCCCATCCAGATGAACATCGGCAGCGCCGTCAGGGTCCAGCTGGACGATGCCGACCAGACCGTGGTCAGCATCACATCGCCGACAGGCCTTGTGGTGAACAGCTCCATGCCGACCCATGCCACGCCCATCAGCGCCAGGCCAACCCAGACGCCGCTGCCCAGCAGGGTGAATAGCACAAAGAGAAAGAGAATGATGACTGAGATATTTTCCATGTGCCCTTACTCCGCGTGGCTCTGGTCTTCCAGATCCCGGGTGATGCGGTGGCCGCCGCGGAAAATCACATGGATCAGGTGGTCGGTGAGGGCGATGGCCAGAACGGCGGCGCCAATGAGCATCACGCTTTGCGGCATCCACAAAGGCGTGCGGTCCTGGCCCTGGCTCACATCATTGAACTTCCAGCTCCAGTAGACAAAGCGGTAGGCGTAATAGGTGAAGTACCACATCACCGCAGTGCCGATGCCAAAGCACCAGATCTCCAGCATCCGGCGGAAACCTTCGGGCACGGCATTCAGCAGGATCGACACCCGGATATGGCTGCCGCGGTTCAGCGCATTGGCAAAGGCCAGGAACGACGCCGCCGCCATTGCATATCCTGCGTAATCCGGCGCACCGGGAAACACTTCACCGGTCCAGCGGGCCAGCATCTGGACAACGATCAGGCCCAATATGGCAATCAGGCAGAGGGCGGCCAGCACCCCCGCCGCGAGGTACAGAAAATCGAGACCGGAGCGCAGCCCCCTGAGCACAGTCATAGCATCCCCATCGGCTTATTTTAGTATGAGAATACGGGCGGTACCTGTCGCGCCGCCCGTATCAGGCATGCTGATTATTCTGCGCGGAATGCATCGACGATGGCCTTGCCCTCGTCACCGGCCGCTTCTAGCCATTCATCGGTCATGGTGACGCCGATTTCCTTGAGCTCACCGGTCATCTGCTCCGACGCCGGGCCGACGGTCATGCCGCCATCGCGCAGCCCTTGCAGGGTGAACCCGGTGTATTCCTTGGCGCGCCAATTGCCCGCGTATTCGGCCAGCCTGGCACAGCCCTTGATCACGTTCCGGCTAGCCTCGGAAGTGCCGTTCCAGATTTCGGTGTTCACAAACACATAGTTGCGCGGCAGCCAGGCATCCACTTCGTAGAAATAGTTCAGGCTTTCCCAGACCTTGCGGTCATAGCCGGTGGAGCCGGAGGAGACCATGGACTCCGCCACCCCGGTGGCAAAGGCCTGGCTGATTTCAGCCGCTTCGATGGTCACCGGCAGCATGCCCGTCAGCTCCGCCAGCCGCGAAGTGGCGTTGTTGTAGGAGCGGAACTTGATGCCCTTCATCTCGGCGACCGAGTTCACCTCGTTCTTGAAATAAAGCCCCTGCGGCGGCCACGGCACGGCATAAAGCAGGGTCAGGTTCTGCTCGGCCAGCAGCTTCTCGATGGCGGGTTTGGCGGCCTTCCACAGCTTGTCGCTGTCATCGAACGAGGTCGCCAGGAACGGGATCGAGTCAAAGCCGAACAGCGGGTTTTCGTTCTGGTGGCCGGACAAGAGCCGCTCGCCGATCGGCGCCTGGCCGGTCTGCACCGCGCGCTTGATATCGGCGCCCTTGAACAGCGAGCCCGACGGGTGGGTCTTGATTTCAACCTCGCCGCCGGTGCCGGTGGTCACGCATTCGGCAAACTCCGCTCCGGTGGCCGAGTGGAAATTGGAGGCCGAATAGGCCATCGGCATATCCCAGGTTTCCGCCGTGGCGGGCAGGGCGGCAGCCGCAGTCAGTGCAGTGGCGGCCAGCAGTCTGGTCAGGTTCTTCATGGTCTTCTCCCTGTTTCAGTTTCGGCCCCTTATGGGGCACTGGTTGTTTTCAAATCGCATAGCGCGCCGGGTCATAGGCGCTCACGTCCATGTTCGGGCTGCGGCCCGAAATCATCTGCGCCAAGAGGCGGCCCGTCTTTGGCCCTCCCGTCAGGCCGATGTGATGGTGGCCAAAACCAACATAGGCACCGGACAGGCCCGGCACCTTGCCAATCACCGGAATTGAATCCGCAGGCGCCGGACGGTGGCCCATCCATTCCTCTTCATGCTTCCAGGCGACGCCGGGCAGGATACGCCGCGCGTTCCTGCGCAACAGTTCAAGCGGACCCTTGGACGGCCCGGCCTCCAGCCCGCCGAATTCGACAATGCCCGCAATCCGGATCCGTCCCTGCATCGGGGTCACCACGCATTTGGCCGCCGCCACCATGACAGGCGCTTTCGGCATCGCCGAAGGCTCCCACAATTCAAGATGATAACCGCGTTCTGCTTCCAGTGGTGCGGAAATTCCCAACTTCTCCGCCAGCGGTTTGGACCAGACGCCAGTCGCGATAACGACAGCGTCGCAAGGGATGGTCTCGCCGCCTGCGCGCACGCCGGTCACTTGGCCGTTTTCGCGGGCGACATCCTCGGCAAAAGCCTGGATCAGCCGGCCTCCATTGGCCGTCACATGGGCGGCCAGATCCTTCACATACCGGCCCGGGTCGGTGATGATGCCGTGGTTCTTCAACCGCGCGGCAAAGCCGAATTCCTCAGCATAAATCCCGTCATAAGCGCGGACCTCCGCGCCCTCCAATTCATCCCACTGGAACCCGTGTTTCCTCCGCAGGCCCCAGCCGAATGCATCCTCGCCGAAATGCGCCCGGTCATTGTAGAGGAACAGGTAATCCGAGGGCTTCAGATGCCGCTCCGCCCCGGTGCCTGCCGCCAGTGCCTGATGATCGGCAAGCGAGTCCCCCACGATGGGCGCCAGTGCCGCGGCTATCCGGGCAGTGTCTTCGGCATTGGCATGGCCCATGTATTTCATCAGCCAGGGGGCCAGCCTGGGCAGATACCCCCAGCGCAGGAACAAGGGCTGCTCCGGGTCCAGCAGCATCTTCGGCGCCTTCTTCCACAGCCCCGGGCCGGTGACGGGCACGATGGAGCAGGACGCCAGAATACCGCCGTTGCCGTGGCTGGTGCCTTCGCCCGGCCCCTTGCCGTCGATCAGGATCACCTGATGCCCGTCGCGCTGCAGCTCGATGGCGGTTGAGACGCCGACTATGCCAGTGCCAATGATGGCGACGGTTTTCTTCCCGGCCGTCATGCCGCGACCTTCTTGGCGACCGCGTAACGGTCCAGTTTTCCAACGTCCGGCTTGATGCCCAGCCCCGGCCCTTCCGGCACCACCACCTGGCCGTCCACGACCTGAAAGGGGGTCTCCAGAATGTCCTCCTTCAGGAAATAGCTCGCCTGGTAGAACTCGCAGCCCAGCTTGATCTCCGGCGTGGCCGCAATCATGTGGGTGCCCGCCAGATGCGCCAGCCCCGCCTCGAACATGTCGCCGCCATAGGCTGACAGCCCGTTTGCCGCCGCAATCCGCGCCACCGTCTGGGCGCGGGTCAAACTGCCGGACTTCATGATCTTAACCGACACGCCGTCGCAAATGCCCTCGCGCGCGGCACGCACCATGTCCTCGGGGCCGAATACGCTTTCGTCCGCCAGCAGCGGCACGTCGATCATCTCCCGCAGCCTGGCCATCATGCCGAAGTGATGGAACCGCACCGGCTGCTCGATGAAATCCGGCTTGTACCGGGCCACATCGCGCACCTGCGCAGGCGCATCCTCGATGCTCAGGCCCTGGTTATAGTCCACCCGCACCCGGAACTCGGGGAAATCCTCGGCAATCCGCTCCAGCCGCATGATGTCAAAGGCATGATCCCTGAAGCCGGTCTTCAGCTTGATCAGCCCCACCTTGTCGGCACGCAGCCGGTGCAGCAGGTCAATGTCCTTCCCGAAATCCGGATCGGCAATCGAACAGCTGAGCGGGATGGTGTCACGGCACTTGCCGCCGAGCAGCGCCCAGACCGGCACTCCGGCAATCCGCCCGGTCAGATCCAGCAGGGCGCTCTCCAGCGCCGCCTTGGCCTCGGTGCAATGGGCCACGGCCTTGGACGCATCCTCCATGATCGCCGCGCGATCCGCCACCCGGCGCCCCTCCACCAGCGGGCGGATGTAACGGTCCAGCGCCGCCAGGCTGGCTTCCGGCGTGCCGGTGAACACTGACCAGGTCGAGGCCTCGCCAAACCCCTCGGCACCGCCTTCGCTGCGCAGCCGCACAATCACAACCTCGCAGGAGCCTTCAACAGACCCGATCCCGTGGTCGCGGCGCGACAAAACGGGCAACGCGAGATGCCACAGGTCCATTGCGGCAATCTTTTCTTCCAGCACTTTGATCTTCCTCACAGGTGCGAGCGGAAGCCTGCCTTGACTTGATTATCATTACCAATACAAAGAATTCGATAGAGTATCATGAAAAGTGATGAGCTACCGATGTCTCTCCGCTTCCGCCAGCTGCAGGCTTTCCACGCCATTGTCGAGACCGGGACCGTCACCGGCGCGGCAGAGCAGCTGGGCATTTCCCAGCCGGGCATCTCCAATCTGCTCTACCAGCTGGAACGCCAGACCCGCCTCAAACTGTTCGAGCGGAGCAAGGGCCGCCTGATCCCGACGCCCGAGGCCGGGGTGCTGTTTCAGGAGGTCGACACCGTGGTGCGCGGCCTCGACCATGTGGCGCAGGCGGTCACCGACCTGCAGAACAAGCAGGCGGGCCAGTTGCAGGTGGCTTCGCAGCATTCCCTGTCCTTCGGTTTCATGCCCGCGCTGATTGCCCGCTTTGCCCGCACCCGCCCGGATCTGTCGATCTCCTTTCAGGCGCAGTATTCGCTGAAGATCCAGGAGTGGGTGATTTCGGGATTGTTCGAAATCGGCATCTGCGAAATGCCGCTGATCCATGACGGGCTGGAGGCGCACCCGATCACCGTCGAAACCCGGCTGGCGATTCCGGCAGACAGCCCGCTGGCAGACCACGAGGTACTGACGCCGGAACTGCTGGAGGGCGTGCCATTCATCGTGATGGGGCCGGAGCACATGACCCACCGCCGCACCCGCGAGGTGTTCCAGCAGGCCGGTATTCCGCTCAAGACCCGGGTGCATTCGCATCTGTTCAAGAACCTCCTCAGTTTTGTGCAGGAGGGGATGGGGGTTTCGATCCTCGACCCCTTCGTGTTGGATTTCGAGGGTGGCGGCGGTTTTGTCTCGCGCCCGTTCCGCCCCCGGATCACGATGGAAATGGCGGTGATAACCTCCAAGTCCCGCCCGCTGTCGGTCGTGGGGCAGGAGTTCCTGGCGCTCTTGAAACAGGAGCTGGCCCCTTATTCGATAACGAACGATTGACCATTCCGGGAAATCGTATGCAGTTCCGAATTCAATCTTGCGCAGGGTTGCCGGCTCGCCTAGTCTGCACGGCGGATTGAACAGATGGCAGGGCAATGGCCAAACGCGAGAGCAATGTGGACCGGGTTTATGAGGCGCTGCGCCGGATGGCGGCGGATTTTGCCTTCAAGCCCGACCAGCGGATCAACGAAAGCGCCCTGTCCGAGGTGCTGGGGGCCAGCCGCACGCCGCTGCGCGAAGCGCTGAACCGGCTGGTGGCCGAGGGCTTTCTGACCTTCCAGAACAACCGCGGCTTTTTCTGCCGCCCGCTGACCCCGAGCTACATCATGGACCTCTACGAGGCCCGGGTGGCGGTGGAATGCGAGGCCACGCGGCTGGCCTGTACCCGTGCCTCTGACGAGGATATCGCGGCGCTGGCGGATTACCTCCACCGGACGGAGCCGGAGTATCAAAGCGCCACCGGCCCGGAGGCGCTGCTGGCGATGGATGAAAGCTTCCACACCCGTCTGGCGCAGCTTTCGGGCAACAGCGAGCTGCAGCGCATTCTCAACAACCTCAATGGCCGGATCCGTTATATCCGGCTGATCGACCTCAAACGCATGGGCGACCGGGCAGGGGGCAAGGCGCCGGGCGATATCTCGGCCCACCTCCAGATCGTCGAAGGCATCGCCGCCCGCAATACGGACGCAGCGGTAGCCGCGATGCGCAGCCATATCGAAAAACGCCGGGAGGAGGCGACGGAGGCCGTCCGCATCGCGTTCTCCCAGCTCTACGTTCCGGACGAGTAGGGGGACCCCATGGAACACGGTGGCAAGACAGTTTTTGGAGCCACGGTTGGCATCCTGATGCTGGAAACGCGTTTCCCCCGCATCCAAGGCGACATGGGCAACGCGATGACCTGGGATTTCCCGGTGCATTACAAGGTGGTGCGCGGCGCCAATCCCGACAACGTGGTGCGCGGCAACCCCAAGGAGCTGGTGGAACTGTTTGTCGAGGCGGGCCGCGATCTGGTTGCCATGGGCGCTGACGGGATCACCACCAACTGCGGTTTCCTGGCGCTGATCCAGGACGAAGTGAAACAAGCGCTGGGGGTGCCGGTGGCAACGTCGTCGCTGATGCAGGTGCCGATGGTGCAGACCCTGCTGCCCGCGGGCAAGCGCTGCGGCATCCTGACCATCTCCAAGGCCACCCTGACACCTGCCCATCTGCAGGCCGCAGGGGTGCCGCAGGACACGCCGGTTGCCGGCACCGACGGCCTCCGCTGCTTTACCCGCGATATCCTGGGCGACGCGCCGGACATCGACTTCGAGTCCTGCCGGCTGGATATGATCGACGCCGCCCGGGCGATGGTGGCGGACACCCCGGACCTCGGCGCCATCGTGCTGGAATGCACCAATATGGTGCCTTATGCCCGTGACGTGCGCAAAGCCACCGGCCTGCCGGTGTTCTCGATCCATTCCTTTATCACCTGGTTCCAGGCCGGCCTCTTGCCCCAAGGGTTCCCGCTGGAATTGGATGATCCGCGGTGGTGAGGCGCTATCGAAGCACCTGAAAATTCATTAATGAAACCCTAAGTTTAAGGTCAGCATTGCTGCCGGAATGTTTCGCGCGCGAAACATTTGGGCAGAAGGTCTGACCTTTTTTACGCAGCCCGGTTCAGCTCAGCACCAGCAGCCAGAACCAGACAGTGAAAATGCTCGACGCGGTGGCGATCAGCACCGAGGACGCCGCCACCCGCTTGGCCCGCCCGTACATATTGGCAAAGATATAGCCGTTGAACCCGGTCGCCATCGCCGCGTTCAGCACGCCGGAGCGGAACAGATCCAGCGGCAGCGCCAGTGCGGACCCCATGGTCCAGACGATCGCGGGGTGGATCATCAGCGAGGTGGAACAGACGAACAGGATCGCCCGCATGTCGCCTTCGGGGCGGTATTTCACCAGCACCCCGCCCAGGGCAAACAGCGCGCAAGGCAGGGCGGCACGAATGATCAGCGACAGCGCCTCATCCACCACCAGGGGAATGGAAAAGCCTGAGAGGTTCACCGCAAACCCCAGTGCAATGCCCAGGATCAGCACATTGCGGAACATCGCGTTCAGGACCGAGGTCACGGTCCTGAACCCGCCCGCGCCGCGGTTGCGCACAATTTCCATCGCGGTGATCCCGACGCCATAGCAGAACGGCGAGTGGAAGGCGATGATCGCGTAATTGCCGGTCAGGTTCTCCGGTCCAAAGGCGCGCTCGGTGATGGGCAAGCCCAGCAGGACTGAATTCGAGAACAGGCAGCAGAAGCCGATGGCGATGCAGTCTTCCCAGTCCCGCTTGAACAGGGTGCGGGCACCGAATACGCCGATCAGGAAGCAGGTGAAGGCACCGGTATAGAAACTCGCCAGCAAGCGCGGATCGAAACTGGCAGAGAGGTCCAATTCCGCCATCGCCTTGAACAGCAGGCAGGGAATGGCGAAGCCCTGTGCAAACTTCATCACCCCTTCGATATGGTCCTGGCCCAGTACCCCCCGTGCCGTGGCTGCGTAGCCCGCGCCGACAACCAGGAACACCGGCAGGATGACGTCAATAAGGCTCTGAAACACGGTGCTTCCTCAAATCGCGCAAAAGAAAAAGGGCGCTGAACCGCGCCCCTCAGACCTCCATCCGGATCACCATGCCGTCATAGGCGGGGGTGATATGGTCCGGGGTTTCGGCCTCGACCGTGGCGTAATCCATGTCGATATGCATGTTGGTGATGATGCCGCGTTTGGGCGCCATCCTGCCGAACCACTCCAGCGCCTCCTGATAGCTGAAATGGGTCGGGTGCGGGGTGCGGCGCAGACCGTCCAGAATCCAGATGTCGAGCCCTTCCAGCTCCGGCAGGGCGCTGTCGGGTATGGCGGACACATCCGGCAGATAGGCGAGCCCGCCGATGCGGAACCCCAGCGCATCAATGGAGCCATGGCTGACCTCGAAGGGGCGGAACGGGATCTCGCCGCCGGGGCCGCCGACCGAGAACGGCCCGTCGATGGTTTTCAAATCCAGGATCGGCGGATAGGGCGAGCCGTCCGGCTGCGCAAAGGCATAGCCGAAGCGGTTCAGAAGGTCGTTCTGAGTGGGGCCATCAGCGTAGACCGGGATGCGTTCGCGCATGTTGAAATAGACCATGCGCAGATCGTCGATGCCATGCAGGTGGTCTGCGTGCGAATGGGTGTAGACCACCGCGTCCAGCCGGCTGACCTCTGCATCCAGAAGCTGGCTGCGCATGTCCGGGGTGGTATCGATCAGCACCGAGGTGGTGCCGTCCGGCCCGTCGCGCTCCACCAGCATCGAACATCTCTGGCGGCGGTTCCTGGGATTCTTGGGATCGCAATCGCCCCAATGGCCGCCAATCCGCGGCACCCCGCCCGAGGACCCCGAGCCGAGGATGGTGAAACGTATCTCCGCCATCAGGCCGCCGCCTCATACTGGGCGGCTTTCCAGAACAGCCGGTCGAAGTTCGCCTGCGTCTGCGCCGCAAAATCGGCGTAGTCCATGCCGAACACCTCGGCGCCAATCTTGGCGGTAAAGGCGGTATAGGCGGGCTCGTTGCGCTTGCCGCGGTAGGGCGGCGGCGCCAGGTAGGGGGCGTCGGTCTCGACCAGGATGCGCTCCACCGGGGCGGCGGCGAAGATATCGCGCAGCTCCTGGCTCTTGGGGAAGGCGGCGATGCCGGACATCGACAGGTAAAAGCCCAGGTCCAGCGCCGCCCTGGCCAGTTCCGCCGAGGAGGAGAAACAGTGCATGACGCAGCTGTATGCGCCGTTCTTCATCTCTTCGCTTAAGATGCGGGCCATGTCGCTGTCGGCGGCACGGGCGTGGATGATCAGCGGCAGGCCTGTCTCGCGGGCGGCGGCGATGTGGATGCGCAAGGACTCCTGCTGCACGGCGGCGCTGTCGGCGGTGTAGTGGTAGTCCAGCCCGGTCTCGCCGATACCGACGAATTTCGGGTGTTTCGCCAGTGCCGCCAGTTCGTCCACCGAAACCAGCGGCTCGTCCGCGGCGCTCATCGGGTGGGTGCCCGCGGCATAGAACACCGGCGCGTGCGCCTCGGCAATGGCGCGCACGGACGGCTCGTTCTTCATCTTGGTGCAGATCGTCACCATCCGGGTCACGCCGGCCTCAGCCGCGCTGGCGATCACCTCATCCAGCCGTCCCTCGAAATCGGGGAAGTCCAGATGGCAATGGCTGTCCGTGATCTGAGGCGTAGTCTGGGAAGCGGTCTCGGTCATGAATCCTCTGGTGCCACTGTGCCGCGCGGGCCTTCGGGCCTCAGCGCGACGCGGTTTCCTGCATCTTGAAAACCGTATCTAGGACAAGTGCTGCGGGGTCAAGGTTCACCGCCTGGCCGTGGCGGGCGCGCGCTGTCACTTCTGCGGCGAGGTCGGCCCAGGCGCGCGCCTTGCGCGGGTCAGGCGACAGCCGCGACAGCATCGCCGCCTCCTGGGGTGCCGCTTCCGGCGCTGGCGGCGCACCGGTTGCGCCGGTGCGCGCCAGCCGGGCCAGCGCCATCTCGGTCAGCGACAGCAGCAGCTCAAAGCGCTCCGCCGCGCCGCGCTGGGCGGCCGCCTCGGCCAGCGCCATGGCGCGCTGGCGGTCCAGCCGCGGCATCGAATCGAGGATCCGGACCAGTTCGGCGTAGATCTTGAGCCCGCCCAGATTGATCAGCCGCAGCGCGGCGCCGACGGAGCCGCCGGCCAGGGCGGCAAGGTGTTCCGTGTTCTCCGGCAGCCCAACACCGGATTGCGCCAGCGCGGCCTCCATGTCCGGCGCCGCCAGCGGCCCCAGCCGCAGGGTGCGGCAGCGCGAGCGGATGGTGGGCAGCAGCCGCGAGGGCTGGTGCGAGATCAGCAGCAGGGTGGTCCGCGCCGGCGGCTCCTCGAGCATTTTCAGAAGCGCGTTCGCAGCACTGATGTTCATGTCGTCGGCAGCATCCACAATGACCACCCGGCGCCCGCCATCGGTCGCCGACAGCCCGAAGAAGCGGTTCAGCTTGCGGATGTCATCCACCACGATCTGGCTGCGCAGCTTGCCCTTGTCGTCGTAGGAGCGGGTGATCGGTGCCAGTCCCGGCTCTGCCAGCGCCTGCACGCGGTGCGAGACCGGGTGTTCGGGGCTGATGTCCAGCGTGTCCGGCGGCAGCGGCGCGCCGAACAGCCCGTCCTCTGCCGGCGGCGTGGCCAGCAGGAAACGGGCGATCCGCCAGGCCAGCGTGGCCTTGCCCACGCCCTGCGGGCCGGTCAGCAGCCAGCCGTGGTGCAGCCGGTCGGAGTTATAAGCGGTCAGGAAATCGCGTTCCGCCGCCTCCTGGCCGATGAGGCGCAGGGTCTCGCGCGGATGCGGGGCGCCTTCGGCCTGGTCGGCGCGGGGCAGGTCTTCGTCAGCGCTCATGCCCCGGTTCCCCTTAAGGCTTCGTCCGCCAGCCTGCGCACGTCAGCCGTCACCGCCGCGATGGGGCGGGCGCCGTCAACCACCCGGAAGCGGTCCGGGAATTCCTGCGCCAGCGCGAGGAATCCCGCGCGCATCTTCTCCTGCAGCCCGACGCCGAAGTCCTCGAACCGTTCTTCCTTGCCCTGCCGTCCCTTGGCGCGGGCCAGGCCCTCGGCCGGGTCCATGTCGATCAGCAGGGTCAGATCGGGCTCGCGGCCGATCATCAGCCTGTGCATCTGGTCTACCGCCGCGCGCAGATCGCCGCGCGACAGGCCCTGGTACATCCGGGTGCTGTCGGCAAAGCGGTCGCAGATCACCACCTTGCCCGCTGCCAGGGCAGGTTCAATGGTGCGCTCCAGGTGGTCGCGCCGCGCCGCCATGAACAGCAGCAGCTCGGTCTCTGCCGACCAGCGGTCGGGATCGCCCTCCAGCACCAGGCGGCGGATTTCCTCGGCGCCCGGCGAGCCGCCCGGCTCCCGTGTCAGCACCACGTCGCGGCCCGCGCTGCGCAGGGCTTCCGCCAGCAGGCGGCATTGCGTCGATTTGCCGGACCCGTCGATGCCTTCGAAGGTGATGAACAGGCCGCGCTTGCCGTCTGCCGTCACAGCGCCCCCTCGGGACCGGTCAGGAATTGCTTGATCAGCACCTGCGCCGCGGTCTTCACGCGCACCACGAAACCGCCCGCGGGCACGTCGCTTTCCGCCACCAGCGGCAGCCGCACTTCCGGCAGCTCATCGGGCTGCAGCACCAGCTCTGCCAGGCGCTGGCCCTGTTTCACCGGCGCCTCGATCGGGCCGTTATAGACAACCTCGCCCTGGATGGTGCTGGCCGCCAGCGATGGCAGCAGGATTTCCAGGTCTTTGGACGGCACCAGCCCTACCGATCGTTCCGCGCCCCGCCAAACTTCGGCTTCGGCGATGGCAATACCCTCTTTGGCGACGGTCTTTTTGGTAAATTGGCGAAACGACCAGTTAACAAGGGCTTCTGCCTCCTCTGCGCGCCCGCGCTCGCTGTCGAGGCCGGACACCACAAAAATCACCCGCCGGTCGCCCTGTTTGGCAGAGCCGACGAGGCCATAGCCCGCTTCCTCGGTATGGCCGGTCTTCAGCCCGTCGGCGCCGATCCCGAGCTTCAGCAGCGGGTTGCGGTTGCGGATGTTGGAGGGTGCGCGGCCGTCGAATTCGAACTGGGTTTCGGCGAACAGCGGGTAATACTCGGGGAAATCCTCGATCATCCGCTCAGCCAGAACGGCCAGGTCATGCACCGACATCCGGTGTCCGGCAGCAGGCCAGCCGTTGGAATTGGCGAATGTCGAGGCCGTCATGCCAAGATCCTGCCCCCGCTTGGTCATGTAGCGGGCAAAGCCGGCCTCGGTGCCGTCCGGACTCAGCGCCTCGGCAATCACCACACAGGCGTCATTGCCGGACAAGACGATGATGCCGCGCAGCAGGTCCTCGACGCGGACCCGGTCCTGGGTGTCCAGGAACATGGTAGAGCCCTTGTAGCTCATCGCGTGCTCGCTGACCGGCAGCCGTTCGTCCAGCGTCAGCCGTCCGTCGCGCAGCGCTTCGAACGCCACATAGAGCGTCATCAGCTTGGACATCGAGGCCGGCGGCAGCGGCACATCAGCGTTCTTGGACAGAAGCACCGTGTCAGTGCCCGCATCCACTACATAGGCGGCACGCGCCTTGGTATCAAAGGCGGCGGCGGAGAGCGCTGAAAGGCTGACCGCCAGACCGGCAGCCAGGGCCAGCCGCAATGCGGATCTCAGGGCATGGCCCATGCGACGGGTTTCAAATTCAGTTGGTGACAGCATAGGCATCCGCAAATCCGGTTTCCTTCACGCTTTTCAGCAGCTGGCTGCGTTCGGACTTGTTCTGCGCCGGGCCGACCAGCACCCGCCAGAACGTCTTGCCGCTGGAGGACTGCTCGCGCACCACGGGCACCATGCCGGCGCTGCGCATCATGTTGGCGGTGCGCTTGGCGTTGGCCTCGACGCTGAAGATGCCGATCTGGATGAAAGGTTTGCCCAGTGCGGAATTCCGAGGCGCCGGGGCCGCGGCGGGCTCTGCCTTGGCCGGAGCCGCTTGTGCCGGGGCGGCGGCAGCGGCCGATGCCTCGATCGCGCTTGCAGCGCCGGCAATTGGATCAAGTGCCGTTTCCGAGATGTCCTGGCCAGCGGCGGAGGCCAGGACCTGCACTGCATCCGTGTCTTCCGCGGATGGTTCAGCCGCCTGATCCGCGGCGGGCAGCTCGTTGCTGACCTCTTCACGCCGCAGGGCGGTCACGTTCAGTTCCACCGGCGCGCCTGCCAGCAGTCCAAGCGCGGCAGCAGCATCCGAGGAGACCTGCAGGCGCGGCCCGGGAATTTCCCGCTCGCGCCGGAACAGGGCACCGATCACGAACTGGCCATTGGCGTTGTTGCGGATGATCACCCGCTCAGGATCCTTGGTGTCCGGGTGCGCCACCCAGACGCCGCCGATCGATGGGCGGCCGTCCCAAAGGCCCGCTTCGGTCACCTGGAACACATCGGGCGCTTCCACGTCGCGCTCCACCAGCTTGGTGCTGCTGGAGGCCTGAACGGCGCCTTCCGTCTTTGGTTTTGGTTCCAGAAAACCCAGTTTCGGCCCGTCCTCGCAGCCGGCCAGAACCAGCAGTCCTGCGACCGCCGCGGCGAGCCGCGGGGCCGTCATTGCTCTCGACACGGTATCTGTCATGCTTTCATCCTTGCCTGTGCCCGCGGCGCCTGTGCGCCCCCGCCGGAATGCCCGGTCTTCTTGATTTGGCGGCATGATAGCCTGCGCATCCGGCCATGAAAACCCTGTGGGGCAGCGGCACAAGGGAAACCCGCAGCGGCGGCATAAATCCGCGCGGCGGACCGCGGTCCGCAGATTTCCCTTGCGGCACGGATTTCCCCTTGCCTCGCCCGTTTTTGCGCCCTAAACCGCTGGTCGGACCGGGGAGGTGGCAGAGTGGTCGAATGCGGCGGTCTTGAAAACCGTTGAACGTGAGAGCGTTCCCAGGGTTCGAATCCCTGTCTCCCCGCCACTCACTCAGCCGGCCTCAGAACCGCCGTCTGCTGGATGGCCCGCGTTTCCGCCCTTGCGCAGCAGGTAGATATCCATGATCCAGCCATGCGCGGCCCGCGCCTTGGCCCGGGCTTCGATGATCTGCTCGGCGGCCTCGGACAGCGGTCCCGCAACGGAAATCTGGTTTTCCATGCCGGCATAGGCGGTCCAGAAGATCTCTACCCCAGCCGGATCGATGGACTGAAACGAGCATTCCCCGTCCAGCATGATCACCAGCGTATCGGCACTGTCCGGCCAGCCGTCTTCACGCAGGCGCCGTCCTGTGGTGATGGTGAACGGCGCGCCGATTTCATTGACCGGGATCGCATGCGCCGCGGTCAGCGCCTGAATCGAGGTGATGCCGGGAATGACCGTCAGCTTGATCTCCGCCAGTTTCTTCAGCCGCTCGGCGATCCGCATGGTGCTGTCGTAGAGCGAGGGATCGCCCCAGACCAGGAACCCGGCCTTGCCGCCCGCGGGCAGGTGTGCGGTGATGTTCTGCCACCAGATCTCCGCGATGGCGTCGTGCCAGTCGTCGACCCGCTGGCGGTAGCTTTTGGTGGCCTCATCCCGCACCGGCAGGGCGAATTCGACGATCTTCGGGCCATCGCCCTTGATCGTCCGGTCGCAGATCGCGCGCCTGAGGCCCGCCAGGTCGTCCTTGCCCGCGCCCTTGTTGGGGATCAGGATCAAATCCTGCGCGTTCAGCGCGTCGATCGCCTGCAGTGTCATGTGCTGCGGGTTGCCGGTGCCGATGCCGATCAGGGAAAGCTCAATCATGACGGGGCCTTTCACGTGAAAACACGGCCCCCTATGGGGCCGCGCTGAGGGTCTTGCAAGTGTGCAGTTGCGGTCAGGAGCCTCCGCCGTCCGCGGGAGCGGTGGTCTTGGCTTCGACCGGTTCGCCCGCGACCATCAGCGGGCTGTGGCTGTTGGTGTTGAGCGAGACCTTCACCTCGGCCCCTTCGGGCAGCGATGGGATATGCATCCAGCCGGCATAAAGCCGGGCGAGTTTTTCACCGTTCACATAGATATGCGCATGGCCTTCGCCCGGCACATCCGCGGCGGAGGCGTTTTCGGGGGCAAACCGGAAGTTCTGCGGCAGCACTTGCAGGTTCCAGCCGGCCATCGGATCCTTGATCAGCTGAATCGCAACGCTGGGCGCATCGCTGCCCGCGGGCAGGTCGACAGCAGTGGAGTGATCATGGGCCATGGCCTCGGCATGAGTGCCGCCGTGATGGGCCGGGTCGCCGTGGTCGTGGCCGTCAAAGGTGACGCCATTGCCGGCGGCAATCACAAAACCGGCGCCGCCGCCAAAGATCAGGCCGATCGCGAAGAGAGCGAGAGAGCGGGACATCTTGTCATCCTCGGAAAAGAAAACCCCCGCCGGACAGAGCCGGCGGGGAGCAATGCGGAGCGGGATCAGGCTGCCGCGGCTTCGCGCTTGCCTTCGGCCTGCCAGAAGTAGCCGGCAAAGCTGCCCAGCAGCACCCAGGCGGCCATGCCGATGCCGAATGCACGGGCGGCAAACAGCGCGCCGATCTCGGTCGGAACCGGGCCCGAGAACGTTTCCGGCTCAGGTGCGCCGACGATATGCGGGGCCATCAGCAGGAGCGCCGCGACCAGGTAGCTGACCAGATTGCCGCCAAAGGCAATCAGCCACATGGCAACACCGGCCGCTGCGACGGTGACGGTCCACCAGACCTGGCGCACGCCGACGTCTGCGGCCGCGACACCCGGCACTTCCGGCGCCAGCGACAGGCCGGGCGCGAAGTGGAAGGTGATGAACCCCGCCAATCCCCACAGAAGGCCTGTGCGGGCATTGATCACATGCCCCTGGCGCTCGGCCACGGACATCAGCGCCGCCATCACCAGCGCATACCCGGTATAGGTCAGCATGGTGAAGATGATGCTGAGACCGTCGCGCATGGGCTCGGCGAACAGGCCGGGCAGATCGGGGTGGGCAGTTACGGGGGCAGCGCCGAAATGCACCAGCTCGCCGCCCTCGTAGAGTTCGGCGTGGAGCAGCACGGGCTGCACGAAATACAGCTGCAGCAGGGCGGTAATCAGCCCTGCTGCAGCGCCAGCGAACAGGCCGCTGGTCAGAATGCGACTGAACATGGCCTTAGTGGCAGGGGAAGCCGGTTGCGTGGCGCACGTCATGAGCGGCGTCATGCAGGGCGGATGCCTGCACATGGCCGGTCAGCGTGATGATCCCCAGGCCCAGAACCACGGCAAACAGCGCCGGAATTACAGTGGTGCCGGCGGCAGAAGCCTTAAGCGTCTTGGTCGTCATTGTCGTCCTCCTTGCCGTCACACCCGACGGCGTAAGTTTGCGTTCCCATACGGCCGGTCTCCTGACTCGCGGGTCGCTGCTGCCTTCCTCCTTCCCGGCGTCTTGCGCGCCAGTGGATAGTGGAAGGCCGCTCGCCGCTCACAGTCGCGGGGGCGGTTGAGGCTTCGGTGCCGCGATTTGGTCCACCGTCCTCATTCCCGTTTCAGTCCCAGTGCTTAGGCACTATCAGACACCATATCGGAGTGTTGTGCCCCGCGCGGGAGCGTCCGGTCAAGGAAGAAACCGCCAAGTTCCGGTCCTTCCGCGTCATGACCGGCGGGAAATCCCGCTGCTGGCGGATCAGGACAGACCGGCCGGTATCCGGGCGATCGCCTTGAACCGCAGCCCCCCCAGGGGACGGGCATCGGCGAAATTGCCGTCCGGGCTTTCGTGATACATCTGCAGGAAGGTCAGCAGGTCCGGCAGGTCCGCGGCGCTGATCTCCCCGAACAGATAGGCGGTCTTGCCGGTTTGGCGCACCGCCAGCGTCTGCGGCCGGGTGCAGCCGGACATGCAGTCCGCCTGTTGCAGCCGGGCGTCCACCCCTGCCGCCTCCAGCGCCGCCGAAACCTGCCCGGGCAGGGCAGGGTCGGCGCCGCGGCAGGTGCGGCAGAGGGTGAGGGTGAGGGTGGGCAGGCTCATTCCGGCTCGGCCAGCGGCCCGTAGAGGATGAGCACAGGCGCCGTGGTCTCCATCTGCCGCAGCAGGGCGGGCAGCTCGCCGACGGTGTGCCGGTGCAGCGATTGTTCGGGTGTCGAGACGCCGAGCGCCACCAGCGCGGGGGTGGTTTCAGGCAGGCCGGCCTCCATCAGCTTTTCCGACAGGTCGGCAAAGGTGCGTTTGCCCATGTAGACCACGGTGGTGGCCTCGCCGTCCGCCAGCGCCGCCATGTTGAGGTCGTCCGGCAGCCCGCCGGTCACGTCATGGCCGGTGATGAACTGCAGCCGCCGCGCCGTCTGGCGCCGGGTGAGCGGGATGTTGGCCGCCGCCGCTGCTGCCGAGGCCGCGGTGACGCCCGGCACGATTTCAAACCCGATGCCGGCTTCGCGCAGGGCAGTGATTTCTTCCTCCAGACGGCCGAAAACGCCGGAATCGCCGGATTTCAGCCGCACCACGCTGAGGCCGGAAGACGCGTAATCGACCAGCAGCTGGCTCACGTGGTCCTGCTTGGGCGAGGGGCGCCCGGCGCGCTTGCCGACGCCGACCAGATCCGCATCGGCGCGGGCGTGGCTCAGGATCGGGCCGGAGGACAGATCATCGAAAAGGATCGCATCCGCCGCCTCCAGCCGCTTGACCGCCTTGACGGTCAAGAGTTCCGGGTCGCCGGGGCCGGAAGAGACAAAGCTGACGAAACCGCTCATGCGCGCTCTCCGGTGATCAGGTGGAAGAAGGTGCCGGTGACATTGCCTTTGATGGAGCCGGTCTCGGGCACCGGGCCGCCGTCGGCATCCATGACATTGGCCAGCGGTGCGTCGGGTTCTTCGAGGATGGTGGAATAATGGAACTCATGCCCGCGCAGGGCGGTGCCCGCAGCGAAACCGGGCATACCGGCCTGCAGCACCGCGCGGCGGTAGCCGAGGTGGAACTTGCGCTTCTCGTAAGAGGTCACAAGGCCCAGCAGCCCGAGCATCCGGTGGCGGTTGCCGTCCTTGTCGATCAGCGCCTCGCCCAGGGCCATGTAGCCGCCGCATTCGCCATGCACCGGTTTGGTTTCCGCATGTCTGCGCAGGCCCCTGCGGAAGGTTTCCGCCGCCGCCAGGGTGCCGCCGTGCAGCTCCGGGTAGCCGCCGGGCAGCCAGACCAGATCAGCGTCCGCCGCCGGGGCTTCATCCGCCAGCGGCGAGAACGGCAGGATCTCGGCGCCGGCCGCGCGCCAGCCGGTCAGCAGGTGCGGGTAGGTGAAGGAAAACGCCGCATCGCGCGCCAGCGCAATCCGCTGGGCGGGCGGTTCCGGCAGGCTGGCCGCAGCAGGTGCCGGGCCCGCCAGGGCTGCGGATTTGATCGCTTCCAGATCCACATGTTCACGCAGGAAGGCCGCATAGCCCGCAATCGCAGCTTCCAGATCGGGATGCTCCACTGCCTGAATGAGGCCCAGATGGCGTTCCGGCAGGGTGAGGTCGCCGCGCCGCGGCAGGGAGCCAAGCACCTTGATGCCGGCCTTCTCCATCCCCAGCCGGGTCAGCCGTTCGTGCCGCGGGCTGGCCACCCGGTTCAGGATGACGCCGGCAAAGGGCAGCTCCGGGTCGTAGTTTTTGAACCCCAGCGCGGTTGCCGCAGCCGACTGCGCCTGACCGCCCACATCGACGACCAGAACGACCGGCCAGCCCATGCGCTTGGCGGTCTCGGCGGAGGAGCCGAAGCCCGACTGGCCGCGTGTCGCCACGCCGTCAAATAGCCCCATGGAGCCTTCGCCGATGCAGATTTCCGCACCTGCCGACTGGCCCGCGACCGCGTCCAGCAGCCCGCCGTCCATCGCCCAGGTGTCGAGATTGAAGCTCGGCCGCCTGGCCGCTGCCAGGTGGAAGGCGGGGTCGATGTAGTCCGGGCCGCTTTTGTAGGGCTGGACGGTCAGACCGTCCTCGGCCAGTGCCCGCAGCAGGCCCAGCATCACGGTGGTCTTGCCGGTGCCCGAGGACGGCGCCGAAATCATCAGTCCGGGAGGGGTCAAGTTTGTCATGGCCTTAGTCGTCCCCGTGGCTCCAGCTGGACCACGGGCTGTCGGCGCTTTGCGGCCGGTAGCGGCGGTCGTAGTCGGTGGAATAGAGGCAGCTTTCGTCAAAGCCCTCGCCCTTCAGCACCGGGCCCACCAGGATCAGCGCCGTGCGCGAAATCTTCTCGTCCAGCGACTCTTTCAGGGTTTCGAGGGTCGCACGGATGATCTGCTGGTCCGGCCAGCTGGCGCGGTAGACCACGGCCACCGGGCAATCGGCGCCGTAATGCGGTGTCAGGCTCTCGACCACATGGTCCAGATTGCCGATCGACAGGTGGATCGCCAGCGTGGTGCCGGTGCGCGCGAAGTTCTCCAGCGACTCGCCTTCGGGCATCGAGGACGCGCGCCCCGGGGTGCGGGTCAGCACCACCGACTGGCCGAGGCCGGGCAGGGTGAGTTCAGTGCCCAACGCCGCCGCGGCGGCAGCAAAGGACGGCACGCCGGGGGTGACGCTGACCGGAATGCCCTCGGCCTTCAGGCGGCGGATCTGCTCGCCCATCGCCGACCACACC
Organism: Leisingera thetidis; assembly: GCF_025857195.1. Classification (NCBI taxonomy): domain Bacteria; kingdom Pseudomonadati; phylum Pseudomonadota; class Alphaproteobacteria; order Rhodobacterales; family Roseobacteraceae; genus Leisingera; species Leisingera thetidis. The sequence continues at coordinate 1,007,459 of NZ_CP109787.1, forward strand.
GACAGATCACCCGAATGCAGCCGCGCCACGTCCTGGCCTGCCGCATGCGCGGCCTTGATCTCCGCCACGATGGCGTCGAGGTCCATCGCCGCGGTGTTTACGATCTTTGCGTCCTCGGGGCAGTGGCTCAGGATCTCCTCCGGCACCAATGAGCCTGCATAGAGGCACACCGGGCAGGACGCGATGATGTCGCGCCCGCGCAGGGTCAGAAGGTCGGCAGCGCCCGGTCCGGCGCCAATGAAGTGAACGGTCATGGCTCAAGTCTTTCTGCTATGGCCGCGGTGGCAAGCCCATCCGCGGTGACAACTCTGGGGGCGAGCAGGCGCGATCTTGCGCCCGGCACCCCGTGGCGCGCCCCGGCCAGCGCCGCGGCTTCCGCCAGCGACCCGGTTCCGAACCGCGCCTTGATCCGGGGGGAGCAGGTCAGGGTCTGCTCCCCGGCAATGTCCTGTTCCTGCAAGGAAATCACCGGCAGGCCGGTGCTGCGCGCCAAGTCCTGCATGGCGGGCGCCGCAGCTTTCTCCGCGATGGAGGCCAGTGCATCCACTTGCACGCCGGTCAGCGCCAGCGCCGCTTGCAGGTCTGCATCAGTGGCAGCTGCGCGAAAGCCGATGCCTGCCACCTTCATCGCGTGACACTCCACTGGATGACAGGCCGCGCCCGTTCCCAGCCGCGCATGCTGCCCAAGGGGCCGGCCTCGGCAATTTCGGCCTTCAGCAAGTGGCCGCCGCGCGCTGCATGGGCGCGCATCAGCAGCGTCTCGGTCTCCAGCGTGACGCCATTGGCAACCAGCCGCGTGCCCTCGGGCAGGATATCCCACAGGTGGTCCAGCAGCTCTTGCGAGCCGCCGCCGCCGATGAATACGCAGTCGGGCCGGGGCTGACCCTCCAGCACTTGCGGGGCCTTGCCCAGAACCGGCGTCATCCGGTGATCCAGCCCGAAGGCCGCGGCGTTCGCACGGATGTTCTCCAGACGGCTCTCGCGCGGCTCAAAGGTGATCGCCCGTGCCCCACGGGCCGCCAGGCACCACTCCACTGAGACCGATCCGGAGCCGCCGCCGATGTCCCACAGCAGCTCGCCAGCCCGCGGTGCCAGCGCCGACAGTGTCAGCGCCCGCACGGGGCGTTTGGTGATCTGCCCGTCGCTGGCAAAGAGATCATCGGACAGACCGGAGGCCTGCGGCAGCCCCTTGTGGCCCGCGGCTTCGACTGCCACGGCAACAGGCGCCTGAATGTCCTGCAGATCAAAGCCTTGCGCCCGCACAGAGCGCACTTTCTGACGCGGCCCGCCGAGGCATTCCATCACGGTCAGTTGCGAGGCGCCAAAACCCTCAGCGGAGAGCCACTCCGCCAGCTCCGCGGGGGCAGCCCCGTCCCGCATGGTGCAAATGACGCGCGTGCCGTTCCCAAGCAGAGGGCGCAGCCGCGCATAAGGCGCCGCGTGCAGGCCGAGGCACAGCACCTCTTCCAGCTTCCAGGCCAGATGGTTGGCCGCCAGCGCAAAGGTGGAGGGCGCCGGGTGCGAGATCCACTCGCCTGCCTCCAGGTGACGCGCCAGAGAGCCGGCGGCGCCGTGCCAGAACGGATCGCCAGAGGCCAGAACCGCAACCTTCCGCCCGCGCATTTCCAGCACCGGGTTGATCGAGAACGGCACCGGCCAGGGCTGGCCCTTGCTGCCTGCACCTGCCAGCTCCAGATGCCGCGGGCCGCCGAATACTGCCTCGGCCTCTGCCAGCGCCTTCCGGCTTGCATCGCTCACACCTTCCAGTCCATTTTCGCCCAGACCGATGATTGTAAGCCAGTGTTCCGAGAGGCCATCAGACATGACACGCATCCTTTTGCTGGGCGGCACCACCGAGGCCTCGGCGCTGGCGAGAACGCTGGCGGAGGCGGGTGCGGATGCGGTGTTTTCCTACGCGGGCCGCACCGCCAAGCCCGTCAGCCAGCCGCTGCCCACCCGCGTCGGCGGCTTTGGCGGCGTCGAAGGGCTGGAAGCCTACTTGAGAGGTGAAGGCATTGCCCGTGTGGTCGATGCGACTCACCCGTTCGCGGCGCAGATGAGCACCAACGCGGTGCATGCCTGTGAAGCGGCGGGCGTGAAGCTCTGCGCCTTTGAGCGCCCGGTCTGGCAGCCGGAGGAGGGAGACCAATGGGTGCATGCGGGCAGCATTGAAGATGCCGCCAAGGCTCTGCCGGACGCTCCGGCGCGGGTGTTCCTGGCGATCGGCAAGCAGAACCTCGCCCAGTTCGCCGCCAAGCCCCAGCATCACTACCTGCTGCGGCTGGTGGACGAACCGCAAGCGCCCCTGCCGCTGCCGCACGCCACGGTCGAGATTGCCCGCGGGCCGTTTGATGTTGCGGGAGATACCGCGCTGATGCAGCGCCAGGGCATTACCCATGTGGTGGCCAAAAACGCAGGCGGCGCGGGTGCCGCGGCCAAACTCACCGCCGCACGCAGCCTCGGCCTGCCGGTCATCATGATCGGCAGGCCGCAGGTGCCCGCGCGGCCCGTTCTGGGCAGCGTGGCAGAGGTTATGGCCTGGCTGTCTCATCCCGCGGCCTAGGCTTCGGCGGCGTAGCGGGGGGTGTAGACGTAACTGCCAACCCTTCGCGTGTCGCGGTTGCCGACGATCACCACGGTGCGCATGTCAGCCATCTCGGGCGTGGCGTCCTTCAATGGCACTGTCAGCAGCTCCTGTCCCGGTTTGGTCACGTCGCGGGCAAAGGTGATCAGCGTGTCAGCGCCGCAGGCTTCGCGCAGGATTTCCAGCGCGCGGGCAAACTGATGCGGCCGCGATTTGGAACGCGGGTTGTAGAACGCCATTGCCAGTCCGGCCTCACCCACCAGCTGCAGGCGCTTTTCGATCAGGCTCCAGGGCTTCAGGTTGTCGCTGAGGTTGATGGCCGCGAAATCATGCCCCAGCGGCGCGCCGATAGCAGCCGCGGCGGCCAGCATCGCGGTGATGCCGGGCAGCACCTTGATCTCCAGGTTCAGCCAGTCCGGGTGGGCTGCGGCGCTGGTCTCCAGCGCCTCGAACACGGCTGAGGCCATGGCGAACACGCCGGGATCGCCGGAGGAAACCACGACCACGCGCTTGCCCTCGGCGGCCATTTCCAGCGCGTGGGTGGCGCGGTCCACCTCGACCCGGTTGTCCGTGGCGTGCAGGGTCAGGCCCTCGCGCGGTTCGATGCGTTTCACATAGGGGATATAGCCGACGATATCGGTTGCGTCCCCGATGGCATCGCGCACTTCCTGCGTTACCAGCGCCTCGTTGCCGGGGCCGAGGCCCGCAATCACCACCCATCCGTTTTGCGATAGCTTCATGGCCGGCGTCCCTGTCCGTGAACCAGTACGATGGAGAAATAGGGCACCTCGCCTGTGATCTCCGAGAGCTTCTGCACGGTCTGCCCCGGCATGGTGCCGCGTTCGACCAGCCAGGCGTCTTCGGCGCGGCCCGCCCGCTCCAGCGCGCGGCGCAGCTTGGGCAGGTTGCGGCCGATTTTCATCACTACCAGCGCATCGGTGTTCGCTGCGCGCTCGGCCAGCTCATCCTCGCTGAGGGTGGCCATCGCCACGGTCAGCACATCGTCGCCCCAGGTGATCGGCTGGCCGGAGGCAGTCCAGCAGCCCGACATGCCGGTGATGCCGGGGATGATTTCCTGCGCGGCGCGGCCCTGCAGGCGGGTGTAGAGATGCATGTAGGAGCCATAGAGGAACGGGTCGCCCTCGCACAGCACCACCACGTCCTCGGATTTGGCGATTTCGGCGAGCGTATCGGCCCACTGGTCATAGAATTCTGCCAGCACCCGGTTGTATTCGGGGTCCGCGAAATGGATCTCGGTCGTGACCGGGTATTCCATCGCGTGTTCGGTGACGCCCTCGGCCAGCATGCCCTCGACAATGGCGCGGGCCTGGCCCTGGCGGCCGGCCTTGCGGAAATAGGCGATGTGGCGCGCAGCCCCGATCAGCCGGTGCGAGCGGACGCTCATCAGGTCGGGATCCCCGGGGCCAAGCCCTGCGCAGATGACTGTGCCCATGGGTTACTCTTTCCAGCTCGCAAGCGCGTTGACCGCGGCGACGGTGATGGCGGACCCGCCAAGGCGGCCTTTTACGATCATCGACGGTACCGGCAGGTCTTCCATCAGCGCCTCTTTCGATTCCATCGCGCCGACAAAGCCCACCGGGCAGCCGATGATGGCGGCGGGGCGGGGGCAGGCGGGATCCTTGAGCATGTTCAAAAGATGGAACAGCGCGGTCGGGGCATTGCCGATGGCGACCACGGCGCCGTCCAGTTTCGGGCGCCACAGTTCCAGCGCCGCCGCCGAGCGGGTGTTGGCCATTTCCTTGGCCATGTCCGGCACCTTGGGGTCGCGCAGGGTGCAGATCACCTCGTTGTCCGCGGGCAGGCGCGGGCGGGTGATGCCTTCGGAAACCATATAGGCGTCACACAGGATCGGCGCACCCTTGGCGAGTGCGGCGCGGGCGGTTTCGGCCATGCCCTCGGAAAAGCGCACGTGCTCTTCCAGCCCCACCATGCCGGCGGCGTGGATCATGCGCACGACGACGCTTTCCTCGTCCTTGCTGAAGCGGGCGAGGTCGGCTTCGCGGCGGATGGTGGCAAAGCTTTCGGCGTAGATCGCGGCGCCGTTGGTTTCATAGGTGTGGAGCATGTCAGCTGCCCTCTGTCAGAAGTTCGGGAGCGGCGCGCAGGTCAGCGGCGCTCAGGTGGGTCTTTAGCGGCTGATCCGCGGCTGTGCCATTGCGGATCAGGGAGAAGTCGTCTGTGCCGGTGGCGGTCAGGGTGAGCGGGGCGGGGCCGGGGCAGGCGCAGCCCTTGGCGCAGCCGGACAGGTGCAGCTTGGTGCCTGCCGGGACATGCGGCGCGAGTTCGCGGGCGAGGTCGCGGGTGGCGGACAGCGCCTGCAGGCAGCCGGGGGCTCCGGTGCAGGCGACCACTTGCAGGCGCGGATCCGTGGCGTCAAGGATCAGGCCGGGCAGGGCCGGGAGGGTTCCGGCGCCTTCCACCAGCAGCATCCGCCACGGGGTGAGCCGGATGCCGCCGTGGTCCGCCAGCTGTTCGAGCGTGGCCGCGGGCATCTGGCCGAACTCCAAAGCGGCGAGTGTTCCAGCGGCAACAGCGCCCGGTTTTGCGCGGAAGCTGGCCTTTGCCACCGGTGCGGCATGCGCCGCCGGCGGGCCGCGGCGCGCGATGAGACGGTGCATCCTGCCACGGCCTTCGGGCGCGCCGCCCTGGTCAAGGAACCAGCGGGCCAGTGCGAGGGCTTCGCCGGCGGCGGATTCACGTGTGACGGGCTTGCCTGTTTCCGCACCGTCGGCGCGCAGGATCAGGGTTCCGCCTGTGCGTTCGATGCGGATATCGGCGGAGGTGTCCTGCAGCACGGGTGTTTCACCGCAGTCCACGGCGAGTCCGAATTTTCCCGGCAGGGACAGGCCGGTGTCCGCGGTCAATGCGGCGCTGAGCTCCGTGGCCACGGCGCGGGTGTCATCATGCCCGGTCCAGAAGGGGGCGAGGAGCACGTTGCGCCGGGCTTCGGCATTTGCATCCGGGTCGATCAGGCCGAGATCGCGCAGCCCTGCGATCAATTCCTCATGGGCGTCCTCGCGGATACCGCGCATTTGCAGGTTTGCACGGGCGGAGATGTCGAGGAGGCCGTTACCGAATTCCTGCGAAAGCCTTGCCACACCGCGCGCTTGGTTAACCGACAATTTACCAAGCGGCGCACGAATCCGCACAACCAGTCCGTCGCCGGACATCATCGGGCGCAGGGCGCCGGGGCACCAGCCGTAGACCTTGGGTTCAGCGGCGCCACTCATGCGGCGCCCTCCAGATCGGCCATGATCGAATTGCGCCGGGTGCTCCAGAGGCCCGCATCAAACAGCGCCCGGAAGCGGTCGCGCATCGCTTGCAGCGCCGCCGGGTTTTCGCGCTCCATGAAGTCGACCAGATCGCCGCGGCCCAAAGTGGCCTCGAAGTAGAGGTCGAACAGATGCGGCTGCACCACCTGCGCCAGATGCGCAAAGGCGGCCATGTGGTCGAGGGTGGCGGCGATCTCGGCAGCACCTCGGAAGCCGTGGTTCATCATCGAGGTGGCCCAGGCCGGGTTGGCGGCGCGGGCGCGGGTGACGCGGGCGATTTCCTCGCCCAGCGAACGCGCCTGCGGCTTGTCCGGACGGGTGGCGTCGAGGTGATAGAGCGCGGGCGCAGCCTGGCCGATGCGGGCCATGGCGGCGGCAAAGCCGGCCTCATGCGCGGCGTAGTCCGAGGCGACCAGCAGGTCGGTTTCCGGCAGATCCTGCAGGTGCACGAAGCTGTCAGCGCCTTGCAGCCGGGTTTCCAGCGCCTCGCGCGCATCGCTGATTGCTCCCTTGGCGTCGATCGCGTGCGAAGAGGCATTGAGCCAGGCTTCCCCTGCCGCGGCGCGGGCCTCGTCGGTGTAGTCGTCCAGATGCGGGTTCATCGACAGGCCGTACTGGCCCGGCTTGGGGCCGAACACGCGCGGGGTCTCGGTGAGGTAGGGGTTGTCCGCCGGGGCCTCCTCGCGCCGGGCGAGGGCGGCAGCGGCGGTTTCGAACATCTGGGCGAGGCCGGGGAAGACGTCGCGGAACAGGCCGGACACCCGCAGGGTCACGTCAATGCGCGGGCGGTTCAGCATCGAGAGCGGCAGCACCTCGAAGCCGGAGACGCGTTCGGAGCCTTCGTCCCACTTGGGCGCCAGCCCGGCAAGGTGCAGCGCCATCGCAAATTCCTCGCCCGCCGTGCGCATGGTGGCGGAGCCCCAGAGGTCGATCACCAGCCCCTTGGGCCAGTCGCCGTGGTCCTGAAGGTGGCGGCGCAGCAGCTCTTCTGCCAGTTTGACCCCTTGCGCATGCGCCGCCCGCGACGGCACCGCCCGCGGGTCGGTGGTAAAGAGGTTGCGCCCCGTTGGGATCACGTCCGAGCGGCCGCGGAACGGCGAGCCGGAGGGGCCGGGGGGGACGATCTTGCCGTCTAAGGCCGCAATCAGCCCGGCGCGTTCCTCCGCCCCGCACTGGCCGGTGCCGAAGATGTGCAGGCCCTCGCCGTACTGGCTTTCCTTGATGTCACAGACAAAGGCGTCGATGCGGGTGATCGCCTCGGCAGGGGAGGCATCGGGAGTGAGGCCGAGGTCGGCCTCGACGCCGGTGCCCTGCGCCTCGGCGCGGATATCGCCGATCAGGCGGTCGCGGCGGGCCGGATCAAGGCCGTCGGCGGTAGAGTATTCGTCGAGCAGGCTTTCAAGACGCGCCATGCCCTCAGGCAGGCTGGTCTGCGCCAGGGGGGGCGGCAGGTGGCCGAGGGTGACGGCGCCGATGCGGCGCTTGGCCTGGGCGGCCTCGCCCGGGTCGTTGACGATGAAGGGGTAGGCAACGGGCAGCGGCCCGGTCAGCACCTCGGGCCAGCATTGCCCCGACAGCGCCACCGCTTTGCCCGGCAGCCATTCCAGCGTGCCGTGGGCGCCGATGTGGACGAGGGCGTCTGCCTGGGAGCGCAGCCACAGGTAAAAGGCCGCATAGGCGTGGCGCGGGGTGCGGTCGAGGTCGTGGTAGTCATCGACGCGGGTTTTCACCTCGCCGCGCTCTGGCTGCAGCGCGACCAATGCGTTGCCTGCGCGCAGGGCCTTGAAATGAAAGGCGCCATCGCGGCAGTCCGCGTCTTCTTCCGGGCTGCCCCAGGCTTCGGCCAGCATGCCCTGAAGGTCTTGCGGCAGGGCGGCGAGCGCAGCCTTGTAGTCAGAAAGGGGGACGCTCAGCGTCTCCTCCATCAGCCGCAGCCCGGTGTTTTCGAGTGCGCCTACAGCGTAGCCCTGTGCCGCCAGCGCGCGCAGGATCTCGTCGCAGGAGGCCAGCGCGTCCAGCCCCACGGCATGCGCGAGGTTGTGGTCGCGGCCTGGATAGGTCGACAGGATCAGGGCGAGGCGCTTATCCGCATTCGGCAGTCTTGCCAGACGCAGCCAGCCCTCGACGCGGTCGACTGCAGCCTTGATGCGGTCCGCATCGGCGCGGTGGGCGAAGCGGGAGTATTGCAGGTCCGGGTCTTTCCTGCCCGGCGATTTGAAGCTGACGACGCCTGCAAAGATGCGGCCGTCGACCTCGGGCAGAACCACATGCATGGCCAGATCAGCCGGAGAGAGGCCGCGGCCGGCCTCGGCCCAGTCCTTCTTGCGGGCGGTGGAGAGGGCGATCTGAAAGACCGGACAGCCGGTGGCGGAGAGCGGCGAGGTGCTGCCGTCGGTGCCCTGCGCTGAAAACGCGGTGGCGTTGACGATGGCGGCCGGGGCCAGTTCCGGGAGCTTTGCGCGCAGCCAGTCTGCGGCGGCGGGCGTCTTGAGACTGGCGGCAAAAACGCCGTAAGCCGCGTAGCCGCGGCCCCGCAGTTCCGCGATCAGGGCATCGACCGGGGCGGTATCGGCAGCTGTGAGGTAGGAGCGGTAGAAACTCACCAGCACCAGCGGTTTGTCCTGTGCGGACAGGTCTGCCAGAACGCCCTTGGATGGGTCGTAGAAGCCATGCTCGGGCATGGACTTGAGGCCAAGCACCGGGCCTGCGTAAAGGCCGGCTGCCAGCGACAGCTGCGCCAGTGCAGCCTGCGCCGCAACCGCACCGCCTGCATCGCAGAGCGCCTGCAGCCGGCGCAGGGTGGAAACGGGCAGGGTGGACAGCTCATCAAGCCGCGCGTCCTCGCGCCCGTCGGCGGGGAGGATGGCCAGTGCAATGCCCTTGCGGCGGGCCAGATCCTGCAGGGTGGCCAGGCCGTAGGACCAATAGCTTTCACCGCCGATCAGGCGGACGAGGATGCCCTTGGCGCCCTCCAGCGTCTGTTCCGCGTAGACGTCGACCGACAGCGGGTGCTTCAGCGCCACCAGATTGGCGAGGCGCAGGGAGGGCAGCTTGCCGTCCGCGCGGTGCCAGCCCGCCGCGAAGGCGCCGAGGTCGCTGTCGGAGAAGGACAGCACCACAAGGTCCGCAGGCGTCTGCCCGAGGTCCTGCGGGGTGTCGGTCTCGTCAAGGCCGTGGCTTTCGCGGAAGACGACGTGCATGGGTCAGGCCCTTTCGGAAAGAAGAGCAGAGGGCAGCGCCCGGCCTCGGGAGGAAGCGAAGCGCCCTCCCGTCAAACCAAAGGTTTGCCCCTGGCAAAACGGGGAGGTCGGGCGCTGCCCGGCGTTGCCGCCGGGCGAAACGTTTGAAGTTTCGCTTTGGCGCATCTGCTTACGCCCCCAGCTCGGCGCGGATGGCCTGTTCGTCGATGTTGTCATGCTCGGCGATGACCACCAGGGCGGTCTTGCGCGGCTGCGCGCCCCAGGGCTGGTCGTACTGGGCGCGCAAACGCTCGCCCACGGCCTGAACCAGCATCCGCATCGGCTTTCCTTCCACCGCGACATAGCCTTTGACGCGCAGGATATTGCGTTCGCGGGCGAGTTTCACGATGGCATTCTGCAGCGCTTCCGGGTCGGAGACTTCGCCCAATTCGACAACGATGCTTTCAAAATCGTCATGCTCGTGGTCGTGGTGGCCGTCGTGGTGGCTGGGGCGGGCGTCGAGATCGTCCTCAGCCGCCGCGCCGAGGCCCAGGATGATGCGCGGGTCGATGACGCCTTCGCTCATCGGCAGGATCGGCAGCTTGCGCGGCGCCTCGGCTTCGATCACGGCGCGGGCCTTCTCGACGCCTTCGTCGCCGGCCAGGTCGGCCTTGGACAGCAGCACGATGTCGGCGCAGGAGATCTGGTCCTCGAATACCTCGCTGAGCGGGGTTTCGTGGTCGATGCTGTCATCCGCTTCGCGCTGGGCCTGCACGGCGTCGAGATCGGGGGCAAACTGGCCCTTGGCGACCGCTTCAGCGTCCGCCAGCGCGATCACGCCGTCGACGGTGATGCGGGAGCGGATCGCGGGCCAGTCAAAGGCCTTGAGCAGCGGCTTGGGCAGGGCCAGGCCGGAGGTTTCGATCACGATGTGATCGGGCTTTTCCGGCAGCGCCATCAATTGCTCGATGGTGGGGATGAAGTCATCCGCCACTGTGCAGCAGATGCAGCCGTTGGCCAGCTCCATGATGTTCTCCGCCGGGCAGTTGTCGTCGGCACAGGATTTAAGGATGTCGCCGTCGACTCCGGCAGTGCCGAACTCGTTCACCACCACCGCCAGGCGCTTGCCCTGGGGATTCTGCATCAGGTGGCGGATCAGCGTGGTTTTCCCTGCGCCAAGGAAGCCGGTGATGACGGTGACGGGGATCTTGTTGAGGTCGCTCATGATTACTCCTCGGAGAAGAACTTGGCCGGCGGGATGCGGGCAACGGATTGCTTGCGGAAGGTCTGCGGCCGCTCGCGCCAGGGCACGAGGCCGTCGGCGGTGGCGGCATAGGCTGCAGCGCCTTCCAGGATTTCGGGAACATGCTGGTCCGGGTCGAGGTCGCCGTAGACATAAGTCCAGCGCTCCGCGCCGCCGACCAGTGCAACGGCACAGCCGCGTTTGCAGGAGGACAGGCATTCAACACCGCGCAAGGCGACGCCTGCGGGCATTCCGGCCTCTTCCAGCGCGGCGTGCAGGACAGCGCCCGGACGGGCAGCCTCGGGATCGGCGCCGTCGCGGCGGCAGGTGAGGCATACGGTCAGCGTGACCGGTCCCGGGGTGCTGGCGGGGGTAACCGCCTGATCGTCAGCCATCGGCGCGTCTCCTGTCGCGGCAGGGCGTGCGGGATGGCCGAAAAGGGGCGGCAGCGTGCCAGCCCCTCAACCGGTCGCGGAACACCCCGCCCGCCCGTTGATCTCTCACACGCTGGCAGGTCTCCCGGCTTGCGGATGCCAAGGCCAGCGCCTTGCCGGCCATCCTGCCTTCCCGGGGTCTCTCCCAGTGGCATGGCGGCCTCATCCGGTCACGGTCGCGGGGGCGGCTGTGCTTGAGCACCCATCGGATATGGGGGCCTTCACATTCCCTCTTCGCCTGCATTTGCAGGAACCAGCGAAACCCCCTTGCGCTATCGTGCCCTTCTTTGTCAAGACATGGGGTCAAACAGCTGGAGAGCCCTTATGAGCGAAAAGCCCGAAACCGGCATTTCGGAAGCGGAAGCCGCCCGCCACGCGTCGAAGATGGCCAAGAAGAAAGCCGCCCGCGACCGGATGATGAAGACGAAGGAAGGCGAGAAGGGCCTGATCATCGTCCACACCGGGCCGGGCAAGGGGAAATCCTCGTCCGGGTTCGGCATGATCATGCGCTGCATCGCGCACGGGATGCCGTCCGCCGTGGTGCAGTTCATCAAGGGCGCCTGGCAGACCGGCGAGCGCACGCTGATCGAGGAGAACTTCAGCGATCTGTGCCAGTTCTATGCGATGGGCGAAGGCTTTACCTGGGAGACGCAGGACAAGGCGCGTGACATTGCCGCCGCCCAGAAAGGCTGGGAAAAGGCCAAGGAGATGATCCTGGACGAGCGCAACACCATGGTGCTGCTGGACGAGATCAACATCGCGCTGCGCTATGAGTATCTGGATCTCGAGGAGGTGCTGGAGTTCCTGGTGGAGCAGAAGCCGCCGATGACCCATGTGGTGCTGACCGGCCGCAACGCCAAGGAAGAGCTGATCGAGATCGCCGATCTGGTGACAGAGATGGGCCAGATCAAGCATCCGTTCCGCGCCGGAGTAAAGGCGCAGAAGGGCGTCGAGTTTTAAAGCTGAGGGCGAAGCCTGCCTGGGTAGGCGCAAAAGCGCCTGCCGGGGGCAGGCAGGCGCCGCCCGGCGGTGCCGCCGGGCAGCTCATCATTTATGCGGCGAGCTGTGCGGCCTTGCCTTGAATGTAGGCATCCACCGCTGCGCGCTGGGCCTCATCCAGTCGCAGGCCCAGCTTGGTGCGCCGCCACAGGTAGTCATCGCCCGCGCGCACCCATTCGCGGGCAATGGCCCAGTCAAGCTCCTGCGCGGTGATGGTCGCGCCAAAGTCCTGCCCCAGATCAGCGGCGGTTTTGGCATCGCCCAGCACCTCCCAGGCCTCGGTGCCATAGGCGCGGATCATCCGGCCCGCCCAATAGGGCGTCAGGAACGGGTAGTCCGCAGCCAGTCTGGTCTTCAACGTTTCCACATCCGCCACCGCGAAATCGCCGCCGGGCAGGGCGACGCCTGCGGTCCAGTCGCCGGGCAGCTGCGGGAATACCTCGCCAATCTTGGCCAGTGCCGCCTCGGCCAGTTTGCGGTAGGTGGTGATCTTGCCGCCAAAGACGTTGAGCAAAGGCGCCTGCGCCTGATCCAGCGTCAGCACGTATTCCCGGGTGGCCGCGGTGGCGGAGCTGGCACCGTCGTCATACAGAGGGCGGACGCCGGAATAGGTCCATACGATATCTTCGCGGCTCAATGGCTTCTCGAAATATTGCGATGCAAAATCAATCAGATAATCCTGCTCGGACTCGGTGCACTGCGGTCTTGTCTCCGGATCCGGGTGGTCGGCGTCAGTGGTGCCGATCAGGGTGAAATCCTGCTCATAGGGAATGGCAAAGATGATCCGCCCGTCCGTTCCCTGGAAGAAATAGCAGCGGCCGTGGTCGAAAAGTTTCGGCACCACGATATGGCTGCCGCGCACCAGGCGCACGTTTTCGCGGCTGTTCTGGCCCAGCTTCTGATGCAGCACGTCGGCCACCCAGGGACCACCCGCGTTGACCAGCATCTTCGCGCGGTGTTCCTGCTCCTCGCCGCTGGCGTGGTCCCTGGTGCGGATCACCCAGTGGCCTGCATGGCGCTCCGCTGACAGCACCTCGGTCCGGGTCAGGATTTCGGCGCCGCGGGCCTGCGCGTCGCGGGCGTTCAGCATCACCAGGCGGGCGTCCTCGATCCAGCAGTCAGAGTACTCAAATGCGGTTTTGAACTTGTCTTTCAGCGGTCTGCCTGCCGGATCGGCTGCCAGGTCCAGCTTGGCGGTGCCGGGCAGGATGCCGCGTTTGCCAAGGGAATCATACAGAAACAGCCCCAGACGGATCAGCCAGGCCGGGCGGCGGCCCTTCATCCAGGGCATGAAGGTTGTCAGGAGTTTCGACGTCGGCGTTTCGCTGTCAAACCGCATGTCCGTGTGAAACGGCAGCACAAAGCGCATCGGCCAGGAGATGTGCGGCATTGCCTTCAAGAGCACCTCGCGCTCGATCAGCGCCTCGCGGACCAGCCGGAATTCGAAATATTCCAGATAGCGCAGCCCCCCGTGGAACAGTTTGGTCGAGGCGGAGGAGGTGGCGGAGGCGAGATCGTTCATCTCGGCCAGCATCACCGAAAGGCCGCGGCCGGCGGCGTCGCGGGCGATGCCGCAGCCGTTGATGCCGCCGCCGATGATGAAAAGATCCGTAACGGGCGTGTCAGTCATTTTCGCTGCTTTCGTTTTGCGCGGCGGTTAGAATCCGGGTGCCGGCGGCCTGCGCTGCCTCGGCGAATTCGTCCGGCACCGGGCGGTCGGTGATCACCACGTCCAGTTCTGCCACGTCACAGATGCGCACCGGGGCGGAGCGGGAGAACTTGCTGCCGTCGCAGACGAGCACTTTTTGCCGGGCGTTCTTCAGGATCGCGCGGGCGACCGAGACTTCGCGGGCGTCGTGGTCCATCACCGCACCGTCGGCATCCAGCGCAGAGGCGCCGATGACCGCAAAATCGACCTTGTAGCGGGAGATGAACTCCACCGCGTCCTCGCCCACAATGGCGCCGTCGCTTTGCCGCACGGTGCCGCCGGCCAGGATCAGCTCCTTGGCCTGGCCGCCCATCATCATGCTGATAATGTTGATGTTGTTGGACAGAACCGTCAGCCCGCGGTGGCCGGAGAGTGCCCGCGCCACTTGTTCGGTGGAAGTGCCGATATTGAGGGTGAGCGAGCAGTTGTCGGGGATCAGCTCGGCGGCCGCGGCGGCCATCATCTGTTTGCCGCTTGCGTTCAGCTTGCGCCGGTCGGCGTAATCCTGGCTGGCCGCGGAGCTGAGCCGGACCGCGCCGCCATGCACGCGGGACAGCGCGCCGCGCGCCGACAGGTCCCGCAGGTCCGCCCGCACCGTCTGCAAGGACACGCCAAAGCGGCGGGAGAGATCCTCGACCTCGACCCGGTCCTGCCGGTTCAGCAGCGAGACAATTTCGTTCTGACGGCTGGAGGCATCCATTTGCTTTCCTTTCGGTGCGATTCAATAGCGTAATGCGCGCGGAGAGTCACGATATGTTTTCGTAACTGTTTCGTCAGCACTTAAAACGAAAAAGGCGCGCCCTTCGAGGCGCGCCTTGGACGACACTATCCGGCAGGGCTCAGGTGAGCGGGATCAGGTGGTTGTCCCAGGCGGGGCCTGCGCGGAGCAGCGGCTGATTGCCCTTGTCCGAGATTGCGAAAAACTGGCCGTTGCCAGTGCTGGCAGTGAAGCCGCCGGCGGAGGCGGAGAGGCCGCAGACATCAGTCATATGGTGCTCCTGCAGCAGCGCGCCGGACACCGTGTCCATCACTTGCAGCACCCCGCCGCGCGGGGAGGTGACGCCGATCTGCGAGCCATCGGCGGAAAACGCGATGGAGCCGCCGTAGCCCTGCATGTTCAGCACCCGCGCGTCGTCTTCCGCCAGCAGGCGCGGGGCGCTACCGGGGCGGTGCAGGCCGGCAGTGGGGACCTGTTCGCCCAGATCGCCTTGCCATTGCATGGCAAACCCGACGGTGCCGTCATCGCGCATGGCAAGGTGCCGGATCGAGTTCAGGTGCAGTTCCGGGGGCAGCTCCACCTGCTCCTGCAGGGTGCCGTCAACGCTCAGGTAGCTGAGGTTCGGGCGCATGTCCGGCAGGTTCAGCTTGGCACGGCCGCTGTCGGGGTGGGTCTCGATCCCGCCGTTGGCGATGACCAGCCCCGGCGCATCGCGGCGCAGCATCATGTCGTGCGGGCCGATGCCGCCCGACGGGAAAGACGCGATGCGCTTGTAGCCGCCTGCCGCGTCCCAGACGCCGATCACGCCACGGGCGCCTTCGAAGTCATTTTCGGTGGTGAAAAGGCATCTGCCGTCGGAAGAGAATGTGCCGTGGCCATAGAAGTGATGGCCCGCCGGGGGCTGCAGCCGGGCGATGGCAGCTCCTGTGCGGCAGTCGATCACATCGGCAAAGCGGCCCGGGCGGCGGGCAAAGGCGACGGCTTCGGGCCGGACCGGGTGCGCGGCTGCCGCATGGCCGCGGCCGGGCAGCGGGTGGAGGAACAGGATTCCGCCTGTGTCCGAGAGGCCGGCAAGGATAAAGCTTCCGCTGCGGTCCCTGCCTGCCGACAGAAAGGACGGGCTGCCTGCGCTGGCCCAGGTGGCATGCGGGGCAAGAGAGCTGGCCAGCAGGCCTGCCAGAAATCCGCGGCGGCAGGTCATCAGTCCCCGTCCAGAGCGTTGAAACCCGCGGCGACGCCAAGTGCCGGGCCGAGCCGTTCGGAGATCAGTGCGCGCAGGTCCCTGACATCCTGGCGCAGCGCTTCAATGCGGATGCGGGAGGCCGGCTCTGCGACGCCGGCAAGGACGGGGTCGTCCAGCGCCTCCGCGCGGGTGCGGGCCTTTTCGAACCCATGCGAGAGGTCAGCTGCGAGATCGGCGTCCTCCTGCGCCAGAGCCAGCGCCAGCCGCTCGAGCGCCTGCAGCGAGACCAGCACGTGATGAAGGCTGCGGCCGGAGCGGCGGGCCTCGGCACGGTTGGGCCGCGGCGTGTCGAAGGTGCCCAGCGGGCGGCCGAGGCGGACGTCGTCCAGCACCTGCAGGCCCGTAGTGAGGGCCTTGAGCAGTTCCTGGGCGATTTCGCCCTCGCTTTGATAGCGGCTGGCAGGGCTGCGCATTTCGGCGGCGTAGTCTTCTGTCCAGTCCTGGCTGATGGCCGCTGCTGTGGCCGCGATATCAGTGCTGATCGCGCGGGTCAGGGTGCAGCGGTAGTCCGCGCTGCCTGCAGCAGAAAGCTGCGGATCGTAAAGCAGGTACTCCAGCGCGTAGAAACCGCGTGCGGCGATCGAGTAGCCGGCGAATTGCGCCGGGTCCGAGATGCCGGGGTCTTCCTTGCGGATCAGGTTGCCAAGCGCCTTGGGGGTTTTGCCGCGGGTGTCGGGCCAGAAGGCCAGCGCAAAGGCACGGCTGTCGGTTTCCGTCGGCCCGAAACGGTAGTGGCTGGCAGCGATCCAGGAGTCGAAGGCGTCGCCGTAGGCGGTGCGCAGCGGTTCGGACGTGGGGGAGCAGCCGGCCTGGGCGGCCTGAGACAGCGCCTTGGTCTCCCTGGCCAGGTCCTGAAAGGCCGGCAGGATCTGCTGATCGGTGATCCGTGCCGAAAGCTCGGACGCTCCTGCAGGCGCAGCGGCAAGGGCCAGGCAAAGGGCAAGGGCGCGCATCAGAGGCTCTCCAGAAAAGTGATCAGGGCGGCGCGGTCCTCGGGAGGGAGGTCCGCGACGCGGCTCTTGGCAGCTTCCGCCTCGCCGCCGTGCCACAAGATCGCCTCCAGCAGGCTGCGGGCACGGCCATCGTGCAGGAAGGTGGCCCGTGGCGACACCTGCTGTGTCAGACCGATCCCCCATAGCGGCGCGGTGCGCCATTCGCGGCCGGTGGCACGGGCTTCGGGGCGGTTATCAGCCAGGCCCTCGCCCATGTCGTGCAGCAGGAGATCGGTGTAGGGCCAGATCAGCTGGAAGCTCTGCTCCGGGCGGTCGGCCAGCCGGTGGGTCACGTATTTCGGCACGTGGCAGGACGCGCAGCCCGCATCGTAGAACACCTGCTTGCCGTGCAGGACTTGCGGGCCGGCGGTGTTGCGGCGGGCGGGTACACCCAGATTGCGGCTGTAGAAGGTGACCAGATCCATGTTGGGCTGGTCGATCTCGGTTTCACGGGAATCACCGCCGCCGTGCGGGGCGGATTGGCAGGCGGTTTGCAGGTCTGTGCATTCGCCCGCGTGCGCCGGCAGCAGCGGAGTGGAGATGCCGATGTCGCCGGAGAATGCGCCTGCGGATTGCTGATGCACGGTCGGCGCGCCGGCCTTGAGCCCGAAGCGGCCCAGCATGATGCGGTTGAACTCCTGCGACCAGACCAGGTTGGCGCGGCCGGAAATGCCGTCGCTGTCCGCATCGTCCTCATCCGCATGGGCGAGGATATCGGCGGCGGGGATTGCCTCCAGCAGGCCGAGGCCGATCATCGGCGGGGCCACGCGGGGGGAGAGCATGGCGCCCTCGGCCAGCGGTCCGTAGCCCAGGTTGGCAGCGGTGTAGCGGGGACGGCGCAGAGTGGCGGTTTCGCCGCCGCTCAGGGCGACCTCGAATTCCTCGTACCCGACCTGCAGCTTGTATTCCGGGGCAATGCCGGGGGTAGAGAAATCCTGCAGCTGGGTGCCGTAATTCGGATCGGGTGCCGTGCCGATATAGTCGCTGATTTCCTGCAGCTCCGGCGGCACCGGGCCGGGGGTGGACACGCGCAGGAACATGGAGGCTGAGGCATAGTCCGGCTGCCCCGGCACATGGCCGCGGCCGTCCTTCAGGTGGCAGCGCTGGCAGGAGCGGGCGTTATACAGCGGTCCGAGCCCGTCGGACGCCTTGGTGGAGGCGGGCGAAAACACCCAGATCTTCTTGAACAGCCCGTTGCCCAGCTTGAATTCCAGCTCCTGCTCGAAACTGAGGTTGGCGGAATGCTGGGAAAATGCCTCGTCATCCGTCCGGGCGCGCACGGTGGCGGCGCCGGCGGGCAGATCCTCGAACCGTTCCGGCATGGCGAAATCGGTGGCGGGGGCTGTCACGGCCGCGATGCGGGCGCGTTCGGCACTGGTGCGGGGGAGGGGGGAGAGGTGCGGCTCTGCCTGGTACCGGCTGGCCAGATCCAGCGCCGCAAGCGGGGTGGCCGCCGCAAACGCGGCAGCCAGCGTGAGTTCAGTCTTCCACCTCTTCCATCTTGGTGGCGTTGAGCTGGGCATAGTTTTCGGCACCGATCCGGTCATGCAGTTCAAGCTGCGTTTCGAGGAAATCGATATGGCCTTCTTCATCCGCCATCAGCTCTTCAAACAGCTTTTGCGAAACGTAATCGCCTGCCTTGTTGCAGGCTTCGCGGGCTTCCTTGTAGAGCGCGCGGGCGTCCACTTCGGCGGCAAGGTCGCATTCGAGGGTTTCTTTCGGCGTCTGTCCGATCCGCAGCGGGTCCAGTTTCTGCAGGTTGGGGTGGCCGCCGAGGAACAATATCCTTTCAATCAATTTGTCCGCGTGCTGCATCTCCTCGATGCTTTCCTCGCGGCTTTTCTTGGCCATGCTGCCCAGGCCCCAATCGTCCTGCAGCCGGTAGTGCAGCCAGTACTGGCTGACCGCGGTCAGCTCATGGCGCAGCGCTTTGTTGAGATAGTCGATGACCTTGGCGTCGCCCTTCATTGCTTTTCTCCCCAATTGATGCTGCGCGTAAATTCGTAAGCTGCGCAGGTACTTCCAGATTACTGCTGGAACGCATCGTGTCGAGGAAAAGCGGCATGCAGCCGCCGCAATCAGCGGTTTTCCCCAGGGCGTGATAGATCTTGCCAGGGGTGATTATCGTTTCAGGGTCGGCATTTCGCATCCAGTCGATGGCTGCGCGGATGTCGTGATCCGAAATATTCGTGCAGTGGCAAACGATCATGCAGCTGCGTCCTTGCCCGGCGGCCTGAATGGCCAAGTGATTCCGTTGGGAAATATATCTGACAGATTTGCTGGGGATTCAAGGGGTATCCAGAGTAAAATGCTTGGGAATGTGGCGTGAGGCGGCAACTCGCCTGAAAAAGGGGGCCGCAAAGCGCGGCCCCGAGTGGGTGCTGTTCGGGGGATGCCCAACCTCACCGAGGGAAGACTCAGGTGCCCAGCGGCAGGACCAGGTTCACGCCGAGAACGGTGCTTTTGATGCCGGCCTCGTCGGTGCGGGCCAGGCCGCCGCTGACGGTGGCGCCGTTTGCGAATTCGTAATCGGCACCGATGGTGATCAGGTCGGTCTCGCCGGAGGTGTCGAGATCGCGGTGGACCAGGCCGCCGGACAGGGTCACGCTGCCGATGGCGTAGGCGCCGGTCAGAGTGGCATAAAGCGCGTCATCGGCGCTGCCCCCGGCGTTGGAGAAGGAGGCCGCTTCGCCGTAAAGATCGAAACCGCCATCGAAGGAATGGGCGAAGCCTGCAACAAAGCCCTGCTCGTCATCCGCATCGCCGGTGCCCGCACTCAGGTGGCGGGCGCCTATGTGAAAGCGGGTGCTGCCGGTTTCCTGCGCCCATTGGATGGCGAAATTGTCCAGCTCGCCGGTATTGCCTGCGCCGCCATCGGCGGTGGTGGTGCGGCCGCGGTCATAGCCGATGGAGCGGCTGAGGCCGGAATCATCGGCGTAGAACACGCCGAACGACAGGGTGCCCGCGCCGGCCAGCTCGACGTCTGCCAGGATCCCGATCTGCTCGGCCAGTTCGTAATTCTCGGCAATGGAGCTGCCGAAGTAGCCGGCCGCGTCGTCCCAGGCGGTGCCGAAGACAGGATGCAGTTTGCCCACTGAAACGGTTGTGGACCCGCCGATGCCGAAGGAGACGCCGAGCTCTTCGATATAGACGCCCATATCGTCAAAGGTGCGGTCATCGGTGGCGTCGGTCAGAGACTCGGCGGTGACGGTGGCAAAGAGTCCCGCGCCGTTGCCAAAGCTATAGGCGCCGGAGGCGGTGATCACGGCAAAGGTGTCGCGGATCTCGGCAGCGGCGTCATCGGAGGACAGCACGCTTTCATTGGCAAGCTCGATCTCGCCTTCCCAGCTGAATCCCTGGGCCAGGGCGGCGTTTGCGCACAGGAAGACGGGGGCGCTGAGGGCCAGCGCCGCGGAAGTTTTGATTTTCATGGGGAATTCTTCTTTCTGCTGAAGGGCCTGGCCGCTAATGGCAGCCGGGCCCCGTCATTTTGGTTTTGTTATGTTATTACGTAGCGAAGTCTTATTCAAAGACTGCCGAGGGGTTGTCAAGGCTGTCAGAGCCCTCGATGGCAACACCGTCCAGTTTCAGCGTGGCCACGACACGCTCGATCGAGCGGGTCTGCTCGATCAGCCCGTTGACGCCGCCCATCACCAGCGCTTCGCCGGCTGTGCTGCCCTGGGCCAGCATCTGGTCGTAGGAAAAGCCGGCTTCGGCCGCGGTCTTGATGCGGCCAAGTGCGAGCATGGTGTCGGACAGCTTGCCGCGCATTTCGGCGTCCAGGCCGGAGTCCTTGGCCGCCACCAGGTCCGACAGGGACGGGCCGGAAACCAGTTCCCCGTTCACCCGGACATATTCACCCAGATAGACGTTCTGCACGCCGAGGCCGTCATAGTAATGGCTGTTGTGGGTGTTGTCGGAGAAGCAATCGTGCTCTTCCTCAGGGTCGTTCAGCATCAGTCCCAGGCGCATCCGCTCACCGGCCTGTTCGCCGTAGGACAGCGAGCCCATGCCGGTCAGCATCGCGGTAATGCCGGCGTTTTCATCGGCCAGCAGCGCGGTGCGGGCTTCCCCCCCGGCGCTCCACTGGGCGGTGATCCACTCCAGGTCGGAGATCAGCAGCTCGGTGGCCGCCTGCAGGTATTCGCCGCGGCGGCCGCAATTGCCGCCGGTGCAGGCGCCGCCTTCAGCGTAGTCGGTCCAGGGGCGGTCGCCGGCGCCATGTTCGGTGCCCTTCAGGTCCTGGCCCCACAGCAGGAATTCGATGGCGTGGTAGCCGGTGGCGACGTTGGCTTCAATGCCGTCGGCCTCATGCAGGGCGCCTTGCAGCAGCTCCGGCGTGATCTTGGCGGCGTCGACCGCCTTGCCCGACAGCTCAAAGCTGGGGTTGGCGATCACGTTCAGCGCCGCCAGGGTGTTTTCCTCGGTCGGGCCGCCATAGGAGGCGTCGACATAGTCGATCAGGCCCTCGTCCAGCGGCCAGGCGTTCACCTTGCCTTCCCAGTCGTCGACGATGGCGTTGCCGAAGCGGAAGACCTCGGACTGCTGATAGGGCACCCGGGCGGCGATCCAGGCAGCGCGGGCGGCTTCCAGGTTTTCGGCGGAGGGGCGGGCAACCAGTTCGTCAACGGCGGCCTTCAGCACCTGCGCGGTGGCAAGGCTGTCCTGGTATTTGGCTTCGGCGATATTGGCGTAGGTGGTCAGCACCGCGGCCTTGTCGGCGGCAAGCGCGGCAGTGGTGCCAAAGGTCAGTCCGGCCAGGGCCGTGCCTGCGAGAAACAGGGTTTTCATTATGTGCGTCCTTGGTTCGTGTAAACTCAGTGAAGAGTGGCGGCGGCGGGCCGGACCGGTTGCGGCGGCGGCTGAACGCCCATGATCTGCTGCATCAGCAGACCGCAACCGGAGGCCAGCCGGGCCAGCTCCTGCGCGTTGCGCGGGGTGACGATCAGCGAGGCGAGGATATGCGCGTCGTCCTGCTGGCCTGCGGCCGCACAGGCCAGCAGATTGGCAAAACAGTTTTCATCCGCGCCCAGGCACTTGCAGGTCATGCCGTGGCGCACCAGCGGTCGGCGGCCGTGGGTGGCGCAGAAGTTGCAAAGGCGGCCAAAGGCCTCGAACGCGGCTTCGGCCACCTCCGGGCCGAAATTCACCTCGAAGTCGCGGCGCATCTGCTCGCGGGTCCCGGCGCCGGAAAACCAGTGGCGCAGGTAGATCACGGCGCCCGCTTCCAGCGGCGGCAGGTCGGACAGGGTGCCGACGGTCACGCCGCCGCGGGGAGGGGTCTGCGCAAGGTTCATGCCGGTCTGCTCACTTGGTCAGGATCAGCTTGCCCGCGCGGGTGATGCGCAGCGAATAGATCTGGCCGTTGAGCAGGATGCGGGCCTGCACGCCGCCGCGGGTCAAATCCTCGGCGTGGTAGGTGGGGAAAACTTCGGTGGTTGCGGTGGTCGGGACCGGCTTGGAGGCAATCTGGTTCATGTCTTTCGCCCATTGCTGAATTCCGCCCTGTCCAGAAGCCATTCCAGACAAAAACCGGACAGAGCGCCGGACGGTGCAAAGACCTGCGGCCACAACTGGCGCATGTCCTCCGGGTCCAGCTCCTTGACTTGAGGGCCGCGGGGGCGGCTGTCTCCGTTCGGCATGGGGGCGATCTCGGTTGATTAAACGTCACTCGGGCTCGCCCGATCCGAGTCAGGCTGGCTGGAATGCCGTATTCCTGAATTAATTGCTCGGGTATGTCAATCCGAGTTTTTTAGTCGGAATTGATTTTCCGCCTAGCAGGGGCCAGTTTATGGTCTGGGGTTGCAGGGGATCACTCCGACAACTCGCCGATCAGGAAGTCCAAGAACAGCCGGACCCGCTGCGGCAGGTGACGGCGGTCCTGATACACCAGATAGAGGGCAAGGCTGTCAGGCACGCCGTCCGGCAGCGGTCCCAGCTGCAGGGCGCCGCGGGTCAGGCTGGCGGCGCAGAGGGGTTCCGGCAGACAGGCGCGGGCGATGCCCGCCAGGACCAGTTCATGCGCCAGCTCAAGGGAGTGGCAGTAAACGCGGCCGGGCTGCGGCGAGCTGGACAAATGGCGGGCCAGAGGTCCCAGAATGGGCAGGCTGTGATCCCCGGCCCGGCCGGGCGGGGCGGCCAGGACAACCGGTGTCCTGGACAAGAGCCGGGCAATCACGCCGCTGCCGCCGGGGCGGTTGCCGCGCAAGGCGGCATCTACCGCATCGCGGAGGAAATCGGCAGGTTCGTCACTGACGGTCACGTCCAGAGACACCTGCGGATGGAGCTCCAGAAACCGGCGGCACAGCGCGGCAAGCCGCGCCGCAGGAAAGGCTGAAGGGACCGACAGGCGGACCGTTCCCTCAGCGCTGCCTGCGGCGGACACCAGGGCGCGGGCGGCCTCGATCTCCTCCAGCCCGGCGCGGCACCGTTCCAGAAACAGAGCCCCTTCGGGCGTCAGCGCAACCCGGCGCGTGGTGCGCTCCAGCAGCCGCACCCCCAGGCTGTCTTCCAGCGCGCGCACCCGGCTGGTGACCGTGGAGGGCGGCAGCCCCAGCCGCCGCGCTGCCTTGGCAAAGCTGAGCTGGCCGGCCACTTCGGCAAAGGTCTCGATGGTTTGAAGGCTGCTCATTAAACGTAATTCCCGTTTAGTACGTTCGAAATAATGCGGATAATATGCCCGGTGTCGAGTGGCTAGGGTTTCGGCACCACAATGGAGGTGCGGATGAAACGACGTGAATTTCTGAAGCTCGGCAGCGCCGGGCTGGCGGCGGGGCTGTGCCCGGCGGTTGCCCGCAGCAATGAGACCGGTGCGCAGGTGCGGTGGCTGGGCGGAGCGACCCTTGAAATCGAGGCGGCAGGGCTGCGGATCCTTGCCGATCCCTGCCTGGGAGAGGGGGCGGAAGCCTTTGTGATGGGGGACCCGAACGAGATGTTCGATATGGCCAAGGGCCCGGCCATCAAGCCGCACGCGCGGCTGACACCCTTCCCGGGGCTGGCGCATGCGCGGTATGATCTGGTGCTGCTGAGCCACGCGCATGAGGATCACTTTGACCAGGCGGCGCAGGCCTGGCTGGACCGGCGGACGCCGCTGCTGGCGCCGGAGCATGACACCGCAGCGCTGGCGGACCGGGGCTTTGCCGCTCAGGCGCTGTCACATGGCGGCGTCCGCCGTTTCGACGGGCCGCTAGGCCGGGTGACGGTCACCGCCGTGCCAGCCGTGCATTCGCTGAATCCGCAGGTCTCTGCGGTGCTGGGCATGGGCAACGGTTATCTGATCGAGGTGAAAGCCGGCGGGCAGCATCAGCGCATCTATTGGGCGGGCGACAGCTTTGATGCGGAGCCGGTCTCTGCTGCGCTGGCCGGGCTGGAGGCACCGGATCTGTTCATTCCGCATATTGGCGCGGTTGGCGGCGGCGGTTCGCTGGGGCAGATCTCCATGACCTGCGCCCAGGCGGCGGAGTTTGCCGCACGGCTGGCCCCCAAAGCGGTGCTGCCGGTGCATCACTCGACCTATGCGCTGTACCGGGAGGGGCCGGAGGGCCTGCGCGCCAGCCATGCGGCAACTGCGCCAGACTGGCAATTGCTGCTGCCCGCGGAAGGGGCGCGGATCGCGCTTTGACAAGGAAAAGGCCGCTCTTCAGGAGCGGCCTTTGCTACTGCCGGGCAAGGCAGCTCAGTCGCGGGTGCCGGAGAAGCGGCCCTGCCATTCCTCGCGCTGCTCGTCGGTGATCTTGGCAAACAGCACCTCCGGCACGGTGAAACCGTGCCCCGCGGGCAGGGCGGAGAGGGCTGCCGCCACATCCTCCGGCCAGCTGCGGTCGTCCGAGTTCAGCGCCGCCATCAGCGTGTCCGATGCCTGCGGGATAAAGGGGGCGGAGAGCACTGCGTACAGCCGGATCAGGTTCAGGCCGAGGCGCACCTGCGCGGCGGCGCGCACGGGGTCTTCCTTGAACACCGACCAGGGGGCGGCGGATTGCAGGTATTCGTTGCCGGCAACCCAGACCGCCCGCAGTTCCTGCGCCGACTTGCGCACCTCCATCGCCTCCATGTGGCCCTCGTAGGCCCGGATGCGGGTGGTCAGCTCGTCAATCAGTGCCTGCTCCTGCGGCCCGTATTCGCCGCCAGCGGGAACCTGCTCGCCGAACTTGGAGCGGCAGAATTTGGTGATGCGGGAAACGAAGTTGCCCAGCACGTCGGCCAGGTCCTTGTTCACCGACTGCTGGAAGTTCTCCCAGGTGAATTCGGAATCACTGCTTTCCGGGGCGTGGCTCAGCAGCCACCAGCGCCAGTAGTCAGCCGGAAGGATCTCCAGCGCCTGATCCATGAACACGCCGCGGCCCTGGCTGGTGGAGAACTGGCCGCCGTCGTAATTCAGGTAGTTGAAGGATTTCAGGTGGTCGACCATCTTCCACGGCTCGCCCGAGCCGAGGATGGTGGCCGGGAACGACAGGGTGTGGAAGGGAACGTTGTCCTTGCCCATGAACTGGACGTATTTGACGTCTTCCGCGCCTTTGTCGGTGCGCCACCAGCGCTGCCAGTCGGCGTCAGGTCTGCCGTTTGCATCGGCCCATTCGCGGGAGGCTGCAATGTATTCGATCGGCGCGTCGAACCAGACGTAGAAGACCTTGCCTTCCATGCCGGGCCAGTCTTCATCGCCCTTCCGGACCGGCACGCCCCAGTCCAGATCGCGGGTGATGCCGCGGTCCTGCAGCCCGTCGCCGTCATGCAGCCATTTCTTGGCAATCGAGGTGGTCAGGATCGGCCAGTCCTTCTTGGAGTCGATCCAGGCGTCCAGCTGGTCCTTCAGCTGCGACTGGCACAGATAGAGGTGCTTGGTCTCGCGCACTTCCAGGTCGGTGGAGCCGGACACGGCGGAGCGCGGGTTGATCAGGTCTGTGGGGTCCAGCTGCTTGGTGCATTCCTCGCACTGGTCGCCGCGGGCGCGCTCATAGCCGCAGTTGGGGCAGGTGCCCTCGATGTAGCGGTCGGGCAGGAAGCGGCCGTCGGCGTTGGAATAGACCTGCTTCTCGGTCACTTCGCGGATCAGTCCGGCCTCGGCCAGCTTGCCTGCGAAATGCTGGGTCAGCGCATGGTTCTGCGGGCTGGAGGAGCGGCCGAAATGGTCGAAGGACAGGGCAAAGCCTTTGGCGATTTCCGACTGGATGCCATGCATTTCAGCGCAGTATTCCGCCACCGGCTTGTCCGCCTTGGCGGCGGCCAGTTCGGCGGGGGTGCCGTGCTCGTCGGTGGCGCAGAGGAACATCACCTCGTTGCCGCGTCCGCGCTGGAACCGGGCGTAGAGGTCGGCCGGCAGCTGCGAGCCGACCAGGTTGCCCAGATGCTTGATCCCGTTGATGTAGGGGATCGCGGAAGTGATCAGAATGCGTGCCATGCCATCCATCCAGGTAATGCGTCAAAGGCCCGTCTACCGCATGGCGCAGGCGGCGGAAACCCCGCGTGCGTATTTCGGTGAAAATTGCGGGCGGCTTCCCTAGCGCCGTTCGCGGGAGCGTTTGACAAGGCGGCCGATGGTGAAGGAGGTGCGCGGCGCGTAGACGTAATGGGTGCGCTCTTCCGGCACCGGCCGGGCACGCATCCGGCTGAGGCCGAAGATGATCAGCAGCACATGGCCGCAGGCGACATAGGCAAACAGCGCAGGCGGCCCGAAGGTGTCGATCAGCGCCGAGGAGACGTAAGGCGAGGCGATGGCGCCGAGCGCATACCAGAACATCAGCGCCGCCGACAGTTCGACCCGCTCGGCGGAAGTGGCAAAGTCGTTGGCGTGGGCGGCGGAGACCGAGAAGATCGGAAAAGTGGTGAAGCCGAAAAAACCGGCCGCCAGCATCACGCCGAGGGTGCCGCTGCCGCTGGCGGCCATGGTGATGGCGCAGCTGAGGATGGCGACGCCCGACAGCCAGATCAGCACCCAGCGGCGGTCGTATTTGTCGGCCAGCCAGCCCATCGGGTATTGCGCCAGCGCCCCGCCCAGCACGAAGGACGCGAGGAAAAAGGCGATCTGATCGATGGCGAGGCCGACTTCCTGTCCGTAGACCGGGCCGACCATCCGGAAGGAGGCGGAACTGAGCGCGGCAACAATCACCCCGGCCACCGCCAGCGGCGAGCAGCGCCAGGCCAGTTTGGGGCGCAGGCGCGGGGCGTCGGGGGTTTCGGGCTGGCTGGCCTTGGTCAGGGTCAGCGGCAGCAGCGCGGCGCAGCACAGCACCGCCAGCAGGTTGTAGGAGACATAGGCCGCAGGCGGCAGCACCGCGATGATCAGCTGTGCCGCCAGCGAGGCGCTCATGTCGGCAATCCGGTAGGTGCCCATGGCACGGCCGCGGTTTTCGTTGGTGACCTTGGCGTTGAGCCAGGCCTCGATCACCGTGTAGGCGCCGGCCACGCACAGGCCGGAGGCGATCCGCATCGCCGCCCAGGCGTAGGGGCTTTCAGTCAGGGTATGGCCCAGCAGCCCCATGGCGCCAAGCGCGGTGCAGACGGCAAAGGCGCGGGAATGGCCGACATTGCCCATCAGCCGCGGCGCCCACCAGCAGCCGATGAAGAAGCCGAAGAAATGGGCCGAACCGAGGAGGCCGATCTGCTCTTTGGTGAAGTTCAGAGTCAGGCCTGAGATGGCATCGAGCGGGCCGACGCCTCCGGTCGACAGCTGCAGCAGGATGACGGAAAGAAACAGGGCGGCAAAGGAGATGATCAGGCGCATAACGGCCCGACCATGACAGGCTGGGGCACCATTGCCAGCCGGTTTCCGCCATTCCGGTGTCGTATTTTTGCGCGGCGGTGCTTTTGCGCACCGGGCACGGGGCGGCGGCTCAGCCGGTCCGGCGGATGCGGGCCTTGATTTCGAGGTTCACCCGGTCGGCCACCAGCTCCGGGTATCCGGTGGCGCCGAAAGCCGCGCGGCTGAGCCGGCCGGAAAGGTGCACGTCCAGTTCGCGCAGCTCGTCCGGCGCGGTGCCGGGCAGGCGGTAGAGCGCGGCCTGCAGGGTGAGCGGCCGGGTGGTGCCGCGCAGGGTGAGGCCGCCGCGGATCTGCGCGCCGCCGGAGAGCCGCCCGTCTGGTCCCAGGCGGACCTGGGTGGAGCGGAAGCGGATCTCCGGAAACCGGGCGGTGTCGAGCATGCCGGGGCTTTTCAGCGCTTCGGTGGCAAAGATCAGCCCGGTGCGGACGCGGCGTGCGTCGAGGGTGATGTCGGCCTGGCTGCGGGAAAGATTTTGGGGGTCGATCCGGATGCGGGCCGCGCGGACCGGGACCCGGCCATGCTGCGGCTGGCCGCTGAGCAGGAAGGTGAAGCGCACTTCGGTGGCCTCCGGAACAAGGCGGTACGGCAGGGGTGCGGCCAGCAGCCGGTGCGGCGCCAGCAGCGCGGCGCTGAGGCAGGCAAGCAGGGTCCGGCGCTCAATCCGTGGGGGGCTCATGCGGGTTTTGCCATTCTGCACCAATCCGTTTTCTGTGCTGCAGCCCGAGCTTATCCGGTATGTCTGCTGCGGGCTGCTCACTTTTCCGCGTGCGCCCGTGAAGCGGCGGCGGGCTCCCGCCAGGCTCCGGCTTCTTGGCAAAAGCCTGCGCCTGTTGGGCCCGGCACCGGGCAAAGCCCGGTGCCGGGCCCAAGGCCGCTAAGGCGGCGCTGGCGCAGCCAGGGCCTCCTGCGGGCGCGGGAGGGCTCCGGCAAGGCTGCGGGGCAGGCCTTGGGCGGGCGGGGCTGGATCGCGGGCGGCAGGGCAGGGCGGGGCTGGATCGCGGGCGGCAGGGCAGGGCGGGGCCGCCCGGAGCGGGCTGCCGGCGGCGGCTTGTGTGACCTGCCAGCTGCGGGGGGGCAGGGTGCGGGCGCGCAGGCGCTGCAAGGTCCAGCAGCTCCGCGGGGCGGTGGCGCCGTCACCGGTTCGCAGCCCCTGCGCCGGGAAGGCATGGACAGGGAAGGCATGGGCCGGGGCCAGGTGCCAGCGGCTTTCGACGCCTTGGGCGCCGCCCTGGCCGGGGGTCAGCAGCAGCCCCAGCGGCGCCGGGCCGAAGCGGCCGCCTGCCTCCGCCGCCAGATGCAGCCGCCGCACCGGAGTCATGGCGGGCGGTTCGGACAGTTCCGCCACCACCAGCGCCGCTGCGCCGCTGCGCAGGGCTTCCTCCATCGCCCAGAGCTGATCCTCCGTCCGGGCGGCGCGCACAAACAGGAAACGAATGGGGCTTGCCTCGCCTGCCAGCCCGTCCGGGTTCGGCTGGCGGCCGCCCCGGGCCGGGGACAGCCACAGCACCGGCCCCGGCCTGGGGTCCTGGGCGGCAGCGGCCAGCCAAAGCGCAAAGCTGTGCCGGGCCGGACCGCAGGCCTCATGCGTGCGGCCCTGTTCCAGGGCAATCCCGTCCATCAGGGACAGCGCGGGACGGGGCCTGTGGCGGCAGCGGGTGAGCAGGTGAGTCGGCATGGGGGGAATATATCGAGTTCCCTTTTTGTTCTCAATTGCGGGCTGCAGCACGGGGAGCGCAGGCGCACTCCCGCCCGGGTCCGCGCCTCCGCGGGAGGCGCCTTTCCGGTTGGGCCGGGCGCCGCGCGATGCGCGGCGCGGCAGCGCTTGCGGCAGGCCGGTTCAGAAGCAGTCAGGCCGGGGCAAGCGCGTCTTCCAGCGCCTGGAAGAAATCCGCTCTGGCATGTGTCTCGATCCAGGGTTTGTGGCCGCAGCGCTGCAGCAGGCGGAAGCGCAAATCCGGCAGGATCTTCCGCAGGGGCTGTTCAACGCCGGCAGCCGGGTGCGGATCGTGATCGCCATGAAGCGCCAGCACCGGGCAGCGGATCCTCGCCGCCTCACGCAGCAGCGTGCCGGAGCGGCGCAGCTCTGCAGCCTCGGCCCAGACGCTTCCGAAAATCCCGCGGTCAAAGCAGAGGGGCGGACGCGGAAGGTCCGGCAGCAGCGCATAAGCCTCCGCCTTGTCCAAAAGCTGCAGCGCGCGCGCCAGTCCGGCCGCTGTGTCCATGCCGCCGCCGCAGAGCAGCGCGGTCAGCTCCTGCCATTCCTCGGGCAGCAGCCGGGCCTGCCGGGCCGCTGCGATCTGCGCGGCAAACCCGGCCTCGAACGGCGGGCAGCCCGCCAGCACCAGCTTGGATACCAAGCCCGGATGCCGGGCTGCCAGCAGGCAGGCCAGCCAGGCGCCCCAGGAAAAGCCGATCAGAACCGCAGGTGTGGCGCAGGCCGCCTCCAGCTGCAGCCGCAATTCGCAGATCTGGCCGCCCACGGAGGCGGCAGACTGCCAGGGTTCCAGCACGCCATAGCCGCGGGCGGCCAGCTCTTGCGCCACCGGCGCCATTTCCCCGGCTGCGCCGGGGCCGCCGTGGAGCACGGCAGCCGCGAACGGCGGGAGGCCGTGCCGCCGGAGGCTATCGGGGGCGGGACGCATCCTGTTGAGGCCCCGGGACTCAGCCCTCGCGCGGCACCACCGGGCCGCCCTGCTTGGCCCATTCGGTGAAGCCGCCTTCCAGATGCACCACCGGCTTCAGCCCCATTTCCATCGCCGCTCTGGCACTCAGCGCCGAACGCCAGGCGCTGGCGCAGTAGAACACGTAAGTTTTGTCCTGGTTGAACACCGGCTTGTGATAGGGGCTGGCCGGGTCGATCCAGAATTCCAGCATGCCGCGCGGGCAGGAGAAGGCGCCGGGGATCATGCCCGTGCGCTGCAGCTCGCGGATGTCGCGCAGGTCAATGAAAACATGGCCCTCGTCCAGAACCTTCTGCTTGGCCTCTTCGACAGGCATGGTCTCCACCAGGCTGTTGGCTTCGGCCAGCAGCGCCTTGACGCCCTTGGTGATGGTCTGCGGCATCGGATTTCCCTTCCATGTTTGTGCTTAGGCTGGCGGGTTTGCCGCGCGGGTGCAAGCGGGTTGCACTTTCCGGGGGCGGCTCTAGGGTCGCAGGCAAATCCGGAACAGGGGAGCGCGGCATGAAACTGAACCCATTGGGACGCACCGGCATGATGGTGTCCGAGCTGTGCCTGGGCACGATGACCTTTGGCACCCAGACGACCGAAGACGAGGCCCATGCGCAGATCGGCATGGCGCTGGCGGGCGGCGTGAACTTCGTGGATACCGCCGAGATGTATCCGGTGAACCCGGTGAGTGCGGACACCCTCGGCAACAGCGAGCGCATCATCGGCAGCTGGAATGCAAAGACCGGGCGGCGCGGGGACTATATTCTGGCGACCAAGCATTCCGGCGAAGGCATGAAGCATGCGCGCGGCGGAGCGCCGATTTCATCGGCAACCATCGCCCCGACGATCGAGGCCTCGCTGAGGCGGCTGCAGACCGACTACATCGACCTGTACCAGTTTCACTGGCCGAACCGCGGCAGCTACATGTTCCGGCAGAACTGGAGCTATGACCCCTCCAGCCAGAACCGCGAGGAAACGCTGGCCAATATGGAGGACTGCCTGGAAGCGCTGCAGCGCGAAGTGGAGCGCGGCACCATCCGCGCCTTTGGCCTGTCGAACGAGAGCGCCTGGGGCACTGCGCAATGGCTGCGGATCTCTGAGGAGCGCGGCTGGCCGCGGGTGGCCTCGATCCAGAACGAATATTCGCTGGTCTGCCGGATGTATGACACCGATCTGGCAGAGCTGAGCGTGAATGAGGATGTGGGGCTCATGGCGTTTTCGCCGCTGGGCACCGGACTCTTGACCGGCAAGTACCAGGACGGGGCGGTGCCGGAGGGCTCGCGCAAATCGATCAACCCGGAACTGGGCGGCCGCCACTCGCCGCGGGTCTACGATGCGGTGGCGGCCTATCTCCAGATTGCTGAGCGGCACGGGCTGGACCCGGTGCATATGGCTCTGGCCTGGTGCCGGACGCGGCCGTTCATGGCCTCTGCGATCTTTGGCGCCACCCGTCTGCCGCAGCTGGAGCATCTGCTGAAGTCGGTGGAGCTGGAGCTGAGCCAGGATGTGCTGGATGACATCAACGCCGCCCACAGGATGCACCCGATGCCCTATTGAGGCAGGGCGGGGCACTCCCGCGCCCGCAGGTGATCCGGCTTTGCCGGACCCCCTTGGCGGCCTTGGGCCAGGCTCAGCGCCGCAGGCGCTGAGCCTGGCCCAACGGGAACGGTGCATTTTCCAAATGCGCCGGTGACGGGCGGGAGTGCTTCGTTGCCGATGTGCTGCGCACCGCCGCTGCGCGGCGTTTGACCGGCGTGCAGATGCCGCCGGTCAGTGCGCAGTCGGGCGCGCCTGTTCCTGCCGGAGGTCCCGCGCCGAGGTGCCATGCGCGGTGCGGAAGGCGCGGGCAAAGCTCGATTGCGAGGTGAAGCCGGTGGCAATCGCCACCTCCATCAGCGGCATGTCGGTGTCGGTCACCAGGCGCCGGGCCTCGGCCAGGCGCAGCTGCAGGTAATGATCCTGCGGCGTGGTGTTGAGGCGCAGGCGGAACTGCTGCTGCAGGCTGCGCGGGCTGGTGCCCAGGGTCTCGGCAATGGCGCTGAGCGGCAGCGGCTCGTCCAGCGCCGCCTCCATCAGCGCATTGGCCTTGGCGGTCAGCGCATTGTGCTTGTGGCCGCCCAGGCGGCTCTGCGGGCGGGAGGATGGCGCCGGGCCGTCGTAGAGGAACAGCCCGGCTACGCGGGCGGCAAAACCGGCACCGTGGCGGGCGCTGATGATATGCAGCATCATCTCGATCGCGGGGGTTGCGCCGCCGGAGGTCAGGCGGCCTTCGGAGACCGTGAAGCGGTCATTGCGGGTGTCCACCTCCGGGAAGCGGCCGGAGAAGTTTTCCAGATCTTCCCAGTGGGTTGTGGCGGGGTGGCCGTCCAGCAGCCCGGCCTCGGCCATCAGCCAGGGGCCGCCGTCGATGCCGGCAATTGTGGCGCCGCTGGCGGCGATCCGGCGCAGGCCCGCGAGCAGGCTGGGGGTGGCGTGGCGGGCCAGCTGGAAACCGGCAACGACGATCAGCAGCTCGCAGCCCTGCAGCCGGGTCAAGGGAACGCTGGGCACGGTGAGGCCGCTGGTCAGCATCGGCGGCTCGGCTGTGGCGCTGACGTAGTCCCAGTCAAAAGCCGCCCGGCCCGCCAGCCGGTTGGCGGCGCGCATCGGGTCCACCGCGGCGGCAAAGGACAGCGTGTTGCATTCATCCAGCACCAGCAGCGCTGTTTTCAGCGGCTTGTGCTCGGGCTGCAGGATGTTTTTTGCGGATTTCATCAACTTCGATTCGCCTGGTGTAAACTGTGCCGCAAAAGGCTGCGGCAGAGTCGCCCTTAGCGCAAATCAGAATCTGGGGAGGAGCCTGGGGATAACCCGAGGCAAAACCCTGTACATCGAAGGGAAAAGCAAAATGCCTCTGGAAATGAACCGGGATGTCTTCATCACCTGTGCCGTGACCGGCTCTGGCGGCACCCAGGATCGCAGCCCGCATGTGCCGCGTTCGCCCAAGCAGATCGCCGAGTCGGCCATTGCAGCGGCCAAGGCCGGGGCGGCCATCGTGCACTGCCACGTGCGTGATCCGGAGACCGGCGTGCCGAGCCGCCGCCTGGATCTTTACCGCGAGGTGACTGACCGGATCCGCGATGCGGATGTCGATGTGGTGCTGAACCTGACCGCGGGCATGGGCGGGGATATGGTGTTCGGCGATACCGAAAACCCGCTGCCAGTAAACCCCGCGGGCACCGATATGGTGGGCGCGACGGAACGCGTGGCGCATGTGGCGGAATGCCTGCCGGAGATCTGCACACTGGATTGCGGCACCATGAACTTTGCCGAGGCCGATTACGTGATGACCAACACCCCCGGCATGCTGCGGGCGATGGGGCAGATGATGACCGATCTGGGCGTCAAGCCGGAGATCGAAGCCTTTGACACCGGCCATTTGTGGTTTGCCAAGGAACTGGTGAAGGAGGGGGTGCTGGACAGCCCCGCCCTGGTGCAGCTTTGCATGGGGGTGCCGTGGGGGGCGCCGAATGATCTGAACACATTTATGGCGATGGTCAACAATGTGCCGTCGGATTGGAACTGGTCGGCGTTCTCTCTGGGCCGGGATCAGATGGCCTATGTGGCGGCGTCCGTTCTGGCCGGCGGCAATGTGCGGGTGGGTCTGGAAGACAACCTGTGGCTGGGCAAGGGCCAGCTGGCGGAGAACTGGCAGCTGGTGGAGCGTGCCGTCTCCATCATCGAGAATATGGGCGGCAAGCTGATGGGCCCGCAGGACGTGCGCGAAAAGCTGGGCCTGGCCAAGCGCGCACCGGCGGCAAAGTAAGCGGTGGAAATTGGGGGGCATGCGCGCACCGTTTTTACACCCCCTGTGCACCGCCGCGCTGCGGCAAAAAGGACAGATTGGGGGCTAGCCCCCCAAACCCCCAGGATATTTACGGCCAGAAGAAGAGCCGGACGGTTCTCAAAGGAAGTCATATGAAAACAGCAGCAATCATCGGCGGCGGGGTAATCGGGGGCGGCTGGGCCGCGCGGTTCCTGCTCAACGGCTGGGACGTGCGGGTGTTCGACCCGGATCCGGAAGCGGAACGCAAGATCGGCGAGGTGCTGGACAATGCGCGGCGCAGCTTGCCGGGTCTCGGCAATGTGGCGTTGCCGGCGGAAGGCAGCCTGACCTTCCATGACACCATTGCCGGAGCCGTGGACGGTGCGGGGTGGGTGCAGGAGAGCGTGCCGGAGCGGCTGGACCTGAAGCAGAAGGTCTATGCCGAGCTGCAGGCCCATTGCGCGCCGGATGCGGTGATCGGCTCATCCACCAGCGGCTTCAAGCCGTCGCAGCTGCAGGACGGGCGCGAGAACCCGGGGCAGATCGTGGTGACGCATCCTTTCAACCCGGTCTATCTGCTGCCGCTGGTGGAACTGGTCACGACTGAGGCCAACCCGGCAGGTGTGATTGACCGGGCCAAGGAGATCATCTCGGGCCTTGGCATGTACCCGTTGCACCTGAAGAAGGAAATCGACGCGCATGTGGCGGACCGTTTCCTGGAGGCGGTCTGGCGCGAGGCGCTGTGGCTGGTCAAGGACGGCATCGCCACCACCGAGGAGATCGACAATGCGATCCGCTACGGCTTTGGCATCCGCTGGGCGCAGATGGGTCTGTTCGACACCTACCGCGTGGCGGGCGGCGAAGCCGGCATGAAGCATTTCATGGCGCAGTTCGGCCCCTGCCTGTCGTGGCCCTGGACCAAGCTGATGGATGTGCCGGAATTCAATGATGAGCTGGTAGACCTGATCGCAGGCCAGTCGGATGCCCAGTCGGGCCATCTGCCGATCCGCAAGATGGAGCAGATCCGCGACGGCAATCTGGTCGGCATGATGCGCGCACTGGGCAACAACGACTGGGGCGCCGGCGCGCTGCAGAATGCCCATGACAAGGGGCGCGAGGGCGAGGCCGGGCTGGTTGGCTCGGTTGAGGATCTGGAGGACCTGAGCCAGCCGGTGCTGACCCAGAGTCGCGTGGTGCCGCTGGATTGGACCGACTACAACGGTCATATGACCGAAAGCCGGTATCTGGATGCCTTTGCGCAGTCCACCGACCGGCTGATGATGATCATCGGCTGTGATGCGGAGTATATCGCCAATGGCGGCAGCTATTTCACCGCCGAGACCCATATCCGCCACATCGACGAGGTGCATGCGGGCGATCCGATCCAGGTGCGGACGCGGGTGATCATGGGCGCGGGCAAGAAGATGCATCTGTGGCATGAGATGTATTCCGGCGAGCGCCTGCTGGCGACGGGTGAGCATATGCTGCTGCATGTGGACCTGAAGACCCGCCGCTCGGCGCCGCCTGCGGCGCATATCGAGGCCAACCTGGTGAAACTGGCCGAGGCCCATGCGGCACTGCCGGTGCCGGACGGTCTGGGCCGCGCGATCGGAGCACCGCGTTGAGCCGGGTTCTGATCACTGCCGGCGGGTCGGGAATTGGCCGCGCCATGGCCGAGAGCTTTGCCGCCGCCGGCCATCAGGTCTGGGTGACGGATGTCAGCGCGGTTGCGCTGGCAGACGTGCCGGAGGGCTGGCGGACAACGGCGGTGGATGCCACCGATGAGGCGGGCGTGAAAGCACTGTTTGCGGAAATCGCCGACGTTTGGGGCGGGCTGGATGTGCTCTGTGCCAATGCAGGCATTGCCGGTCCGACCGCGCTGATCGAGGACGTGGCACTTGAAGACTGGCGCAAATGCGTGAGCGTCAATCTGGAGGGCTGCTTTCTGGCCGCAAAATACGCGGCGCCGATGATGAAGGCCGCCAAGGCGGGGTCGATCATCGTGACGTCTTCGACCGCGGGGCAGTACGGCTATCCGAACCGGGCGCCCTATGCTTCGGCGAAATGGGCTGTCATCGGGCTGATGAAGACACTGGCGATGGAGCTTGGCCCCTTTGGCATCCGTGCCAACGCAATCTGCCCCGGTGCGGTGGAAGGCCCGCGGATGGAGGGCGTGCTGGAACGCGAGGCCGCGGCCAAGGGGATGACCCGGGACGAGGTCTATGCGGGCTATGCTGCCGGCACCTCGATGGGCAGCTTTGTCGAGGCCCGCGACATTGCCAATATGGCGGTGTTTCTTGGCTCCGACGCGGCGCGGCTGGTGTCCGGGCAGGTGATCGCCGTCGACGGTCATACGGTGAACCCGGATCCGAAGGTCTGAGGCCGGCTGCAAGGGAACAGGAGGGCGCCCAGCGGGGCGCTTTCTTTCCCGCAATCGCAAATGCCCGCAGACGGGCAACGTTTCCCGGAGCGGGAAACGTCCCGGAAAACACGTGTTTTCCGAGCCGGAATTCGCGACGAATTCCGGCGCCGCTGCCGGTGTGTTCAGGAAATTGCGGCCCTCAGCGCCCGGAGGCGGCCGGGCAACTGCCGCGCGGTGATATCGGCTTCGCGCACCAGGTTGTCGAAATGGCCGGTGAAGGTGGCGATCCGCTCCTTGTCGCGGAAGGCAAGGTAATGGGTGCCGGCATAGAACACGCACAGAAGCGGTCCGAAGATGGTGATCGGGGATGAGTAAAGCCGCTTCGCATCGAACAGGTAGATGCGCAGGCGGGGGTAGAGCTGCTCGCAGAGACGTTCGAACTGCTGAAGCTGTTCGATCCGGATCTCCAGCGGCAGGCCTTCGTAATAGCCGACCGCATGGGCAAAACTGTCGAGCTCATAAAGCGGCATGGCGATTTCATAATCTGACGGCGACTGGCGCATCCAGGTGAGCCGGTCCTCGGAGGCGCCGATGGCCTGGCCGGCGGTGCGGCCCAGGTGGGGGGAGTATTCCCATTCCAGGAGCGCCCGGGTTTTCAGCATGTCAGGCAGGGCGGCCGGCACATGGCGGATCTTGTATCCCTCGGCCTCCTGATGCCAATCAAAGATCCGTTCGTCCACCAGGGCTCGGGGCGCCTCGGTGAGGGTGAGGCTGGAGGCCAGCAGCTCTGCCGCGCTTTCGGGCCGGTCGGAGAGGCTGAGCAGCCAGTCGGCGGAGACCCCGAGAGCCCCAGCGCAGGCGCCGACCACATGGGCGTTGGGCAGCCGCGCGCCCTCATCCGTCAAGAGCTGCGAAATGGTGGAGCGGTCCACCCCGACGGCGCGGGCCAGGGCGCTTTGGCTGAGGCCGCTGTCGCGCAGCGCCCGGTTCAGTCTTTGCCGGAATTGCTCTGCCCGCACCCGTTTGTCGATATTTTCTATCATATGTTTTGAAATATCACATTCGATGGATTTTGTTAACTGCATTCGGAATTCTGCACAGCCTCCTGCTGCGGTACTTTGAAAACAAGCACTTATCCAAGAATAGCAGGAGGCAGTATGGAAACGCGCAAGCGCTCCATTGTGAAGGCGGTAATTTGGAACGTTCTCGGGCTGGTCTCGATGACGCTGGTGGGGCTGGCGGCCACCGGCTCTGTCAAGGCGGGCGGGGTGATGGCGCTGATCAATACCGGCATCGGTTTTACCGTTTATCTGATGTACGAGCGAGTCTGGGCGCAGATCAGCTGGGGGCGGCGCCATGTCTGAGCGCAGCACCGGACATATGCCGCGGGGCGTGGAATGGGGCACCCTGTCGCTGATCGTTGCCTGTTACGGCGGCTGGCTTGCGGCGCTGTGGCTGCTGCCTTCGGTCAGTCTGGCGCTGACGGTTCTGGCGCTGGGGGTGATGACGGCGCTGCATTCCTCGCTGACCCATGAGGCGTTGCATGGGCACCCGTTCCGCCGCCGCTGGCTCAATGAGGCGCTGATGTTCTTTCCGCTGAGCCTGGCAGTCCCCTATGGCCGGTTCCGTGACACCCATCTGGCGCATCACGAGGATGAGGCGCTGACCGATCCCTATGACGATCCGGAGAGCAATTTCCAGGATCCGGGTGTCTGGTCCAGGCTGCCGGCCTGGCGCAAGGCCCTTTTGCGGATCAACAACACGCTCTTGGGACGGGTCGTGCTGGGGCCGCTGATCGGCCAGGTCTGCTTTATGGCGGGAGACTGGCGGCTGATGCGCAGGGGCGTGCCGGGCATCGCGCGGGACTGGCTGCTGCATGCCCTGGGCCTGGTGGTGGTGATCTGGGTGGTGGTTCAGTCGCCTGCGCCGCTGTGGGCGGCGGTGCTCGGCGCCTATACGGGGCTGGGCGTGCTGAAGATCCGCACCTTCCTGGAGCACCGGGCGCATGAGACCGCCCGCGGCCGCACCGTGGTAATCGAAGACAGGGGGCCATTGGCCTTCCTGTTCCTCAACAACAACCTGCACATCGTGCACCACATGCATCCGGGCGTGCCCTGGTATGCGCTGCCGCGGCTGTACAGGGCCCGCAGGGCGGAGTTCCTGAAAGCCAACGGCGGCTATATCTACCGCAACTACCTGCAGATTTTCCGCAACTACCTGCTGCGCGCCAAGGACCCGGTGCCGCATCCGCTCTGGCAGCAGGGGGAATAACGGCGCATAAGCGGGGCCATGTTTGCCTGGATCCCCGTTTCCATTGCCGCCGCCTCCTTTCAGACCGTGCGGTTCATGCTGCAAAAGGTCCTCAGCAGCGTGACGCTGACGCCGGGCGGAGCCACCTTCGCCCGGTTCCTCTATTCCGCACCGGTCATCCTGGCCGGGCTGGCGCTGTATCTGGCGGTTTCCGGGCGGTCTCTTCCGGCGCTGCCGCCTGCGTTCTGGCTGTATGCCGCCATTGGCGGCACCGCGCAGATCCTGGCGACGGTCTGCGTGGTGGCGCTGTTCAAACAGCGCAATTTTGCGGTGGGAATCACTTTCAAGAAAACCGAGGTCATTCAGACAGCCATTGTTGGATTGGTCGTTCTGGGCGACCCGGTTTCGCTGGGCGGCTGGCTGGCGATCCTGATCGGGCTGGCGGCGGTGCTGGTGCTGTCCCGCGCACCGGATGCGGCGGGCGCCTGGTGGCGGCACCTGACCAACCGGGCGGCGCAGCTGGGGCTGGGGTCGGGGGTGCTGTTTGCCTTTTCCGCCGTCAGCTACCGCGGCGCCTCATTGCAGCTTGGCGGCTTGGAACCAGCGTTCCGCGCGGCGGTGACGCTGGCGGCGGTGGTCTGTTTGCAGACGCTGTTCATGGCGGTTTGGCTGGGCCTGCGCGACAGGGGCGAGATCGCCCGGGTCTGGGCTGCCCGCCGGGTGGCGGTCTGGGTGGGGCTGACCAGCATGGGCGGCTCGTTCTGCTGGTTCTGGGCCTTCACGTTGCAGAATGCGGCCTATGTGAAAGCAGTGGGGCAGGTGGAACTGCTGCTGTCGCTGCTGGCATCGGTACTGTTTTTCAAGGAGAAAGTTTCCACCCGCGAACTGGCGGGCATGGGACTGCTGATCCTGTCGATCCTTGTGCTGGTTCTGGCCATTTGAGCCGGTGCGCCAGCGGCAGGGCAGCCGGAATTATACGATAATTCCGGCTCGGAAAACACGTATTTTCCGGGACGTTTCCCGCACCGGGAAACGTTACCCGTCTGCGGGCATCGGGTAGCCCTTGAGGCGCAGGAACAGGCTGGCCTCGTCGTTGTTGTGGAAATAGGGCACGCTTTGCGGCGGCTTGGCATCGCGGACGCGGGCGGTGACTTCGGCCAGCACCACCTCGGTGATGAAGGGCAGGTCGAAACTGCGCACCCGGCTGAGCGGGATCCACTGCAAATGCGACAGTTCATCCGCGGCGCGGGAGAAATCGTCCAGGTCGCCGGTGATCTGATCGGCATCGATCAGGAAGAAACGCGCATCGAACCGGCGCGGGCGGCCCGGGGGGGTCAGGGCGCGGAACACGAACTG
This sequence comes from Leisingera thetidis, assembly GCF_025857195.1. Taxonomy (NCBI): domain Bacteria; kingdom Pseudomonadati; phylum Pseudomonadota; class Alphaproteobacteria; order Rhodobacterales; family Roseobacteraceae; genus Leisingera; species Leisingera thetidis. Next base: position 1,047,050 of record NZ_CP109787.1, read on the forward strand.
CATGGCGCGCGCCGAAGGCAGGTGTCCCGTGTCGGCAAAGCTTTGCCAGTCTTCGGGCACCTCGCCGCTCCAGCTGCCGGGCTCGCCCAGGATCAGGCCGGTCTCCTCCCACAGCTCCCGCACGGCAGCGACGCTGAGGGCATGGTGCATGCCGACGGGCGCCTTGTCGGCCAGGCGTTCCTGGCAGACGGATGAGATTGGCGAGGCCAGTGGGACATGCGCGTCCGCCAAATCTACAGCGCCGCCCGGGAAGACAAACTTGTTCGGCATGAAAGCCGCCTTGGCGCCGCGCTGGCCCATCAGCACCTGCGGGTCGCCGGTCATCCGGCCGCGCATGGCAATGACCGTCGCCGCATTGCGGACTGCGGTCTTGTCGGTAGTGGTTTCGCCGCAAAGAAATGTGTTGCTCATGCTTTTACTGCCCTTTTCCAGCCGGGGTGTCCTCGCCGAACCCATGCATCCGCCGCGCCCATTGGTAGGCGATGACGATCCCCTTCATCCGCGGCAGAAGATACAAGGAAGAGGCCAGGCAGCCAATCGCGAACACGGTGAACATCACCAGCGGCTCGGGCCGCCAGGAGAAATAGACCACATGCATCAGCGGCGCCATGATGTGGCCGACAATCAGGATGGTGAGGTAAGCCGGCCCGTCATCGGCGCGCGCCCGGGTCAGGTCCAGGCCGCAGCGGCTGCAGCGGTCGTTCACCTTGAGATAGGAATGCAGCAGCCTGCCTGTGCCGCAATTGGGGCATTTGCAGCGCCAGCCCCTGGCCAGGGCGGGCAAGGTGGGCCGGTCATTGTCTGCGCCGGGTGCGGCCGCGGCCGGGGACTCGTTCATGAATAAATCCTGTGTGCTGGGCATATCTTTGCGCGCTTCGGCAGGTCCGCGAAAGGGGAAAGCCCGGAGTCTGCGCCGGTTTGCCGCAACGTGCGGCGGCGGGTGGAAAAAAACTTGCGGGTTCTGCGACGGATCCGCGGGGCTGGGGCGTTTTTCCTATGCATCGGGCAGCAAGAGGCTGCCGCAGGACAAAGGAAAGACGACATGAAACACGTCAAGTTCATCGCCGCCATCGTTGCCGCTGCAACTGTGACCGCAGGCGGCGCTGCCCTGGCCAAGGGATTTGGCCATCACGGGGCCAGGATGTCCTTCGAGGAAATCGACGCGGATGGCAATGGCGAGGTGACCAAGGCCGAGATCCAGGCGATGAAGGACGCGCATTTTGCCAGAGCCGATGCTGATGGCGACGGCAAGCTGACGCTGGACGAGATGCAGGCGCGCGCCCAGGAACGCGCGAACGAGCGCGCCGCCCGGATGCTGGAACGTTTTGACAAGGACGCCGATGGCGCGTTGAGTAAGGAAGAGCTGCCGCAGCCGCGCCGGGCGGGCAAGAAGTTCGACCGCATGGATGCCGACGGCAGCGGCGGGATCTCCAAGCAGGAGTTCGATGAAGCCCGGATGCATCACGGCAAAGACCGGCATGGTCACGGCGGGCACGGGGACGACACGGAGCAGAACTGATCGCTGAAGGGTGCTGCATAAAGCGGAAATATTGCGGCGCCGGCCCCCCGATGCGGGGCCGGCGGCCATGAGCGCAGCGGCGGAGGAAATCTCCGACGATGCGCTTCTGGTGCTCTATGCCACTGGCGACGGACGGGCCGCGGCTGAGCTGACCGCGCGGCTGGGTCCGCGGGTGTTCGGCGTCGCCATGCGGGTGATGGGGATCCGCGCCGAGGCCGAGGATGTGACCCAGGAGGCGATGCTGCGGCTGTGGCGGATGGCGCCGGAATGGCGGCCGGGGGAGGCGCAGGTTTCGACCTGGCTGTACCGGGTGGCGATGAACCTGTGCATTGACCGCAAACGGCGTGCCCGCGGCGGTCATGTCGATCTGGACGCGGTGCCGGAGCCGCCGGACCCGGGCCGCTCGGCAGCGGACCAGCTGCAGGAGGGCGCGCGGCAGGATGCGCTGCAGGCGGCGCTGATGCGATTGCCCGAGCGGCAGCGGCAGGCCGTGGTGCTCAGGCATCTGGAAGAGCTTTCGAACCCGGAGATTGCCGGGATCATGGACATCAGCGTCGAGGCGGTGGAGAGTCTGACCGCCCGGGGCAAACGGGCGCTGGCCGCGGCACTGGCCGGGCGGCGCGAAGAGTTGGGGTATAGCGATGGCTGAGACGGATAAAGCACTGCAGGAGCTGGAGGATCTGTTTGCCGCGGCGCGCGCCGAGCCGCCTGCGCTTCCGCAGTCTCTGACGGCTGCCATCCTGGCGGATGCGGCCCATGCGCAATCCGGCTTTCAGGCCGCGGCGCCGGGGCGGGCGGCACGGCAGCCTTTGTGGCGGCAGCTGATCGAGGCGATTGGCGGCTGGCCCGCCATCGGCGGCCTGGCAGCGGCCAGCGCGGCGGGCCTGTGGATCGGGATGGCGCCGCCCTCCTTTGTGCCGGACCCGGTGGTGCTGGCCGGTTTCGAGGACGCCAATACGGCCGTTCCCTATGACAGCTACGACATGGCGGCAGTGCTGAGCGAGGACCTGCAATGAACGCGGAAGGCAAAAGCGGAATGCGGTTATGGCTGAAGCTGCTGCTGGCGGGATCGCTGGCGCTGAACCTGGCGGTGATCGGTCTGGCGGCGGGGGCGGCCTGGCGGTTTTCCGGCAAGGAAAAACACTGGCGGCGGCCGCCGGACATTGGCGCGATGATGTTCCGCGAACTGGACCGCGATACCCGCAAGGCGCTGCGGCAGGCCGCGGGCGGGGACCACGGCAGTTATGCCAAGCGCCGCCGTGCCGAAGGCGAGGCGGTGATCCAAGCGCTGCGCAGCGCGGAGTTTGATGGCGCCGCGCTGCTGGCGGGCCTGCGGACCCAGTCAGAGGCGCGGCATGATTTTCACACCAAGGTGCAAGAGGCCTGGGTGCGCAAGCTTGAAGCAATGACACTGCACGAGCGGGCCGCCCTTGCCGACCGCCTGGAAGAGCGGATGCAGCGCAGCGGCGGGCGCTGGCATGAACGGCGGGAAAAACGGGATTGAGCTGCCGGCGCTGATTAATGCCAGTTTCCTGCGCCTGAAGGCAGCCCTGGGGGCTGCCTTTTTTGATCGGCCGGGCGGCCGGATCAGGCCGCTTGGATGCATTCCGGAGACAGGGTCACCTGGTTGCGGCCGGCGTTTTTCGCATTGTAGAGCGCCTGGTCAGCCTTTTCGACAAGTAGGGCAGTACTGTCATCCTTGCCGCCGCCGCCCATCACCGCGCCGATGCTGATGGTGATCCTGACCGGTTCGGCGGCGCCGGGCACCTGGAACGGGGTGCAGTTGATTGCGTTGCACAGGGCGATCGCGGCAATGCCGGCTTCGGCCTCGCTGGCGCCGGGAAGCACCGCCATGAATTCCTCGCCGCCGACGCGGGCCAGCAGGTCGGCCGGGCGCAGCACGGCCTGCATCCTGCGGGCGGCCTCGATCAGCACAGCGTCGCCAGCCGGGTGGCCGTACAGGTCGTTGATCTGTTTGAAGTGATCGAGATCGGCCAGCATGACGGCGAATTTCCCGCCATTGGCGGCCGCGGAATGTGCCACCCGGTCCAGGAACGGCTTGGCATAACGCCGGTTGTAGAGTCCGGTCATCGGATCCAGCACCGCGGCGCGCAGCCCGTTGCGGACGCTGTCGCGCAGCCGGTCCTTGCGGACCTTGTGCTGCAGCTGGGCGGAGAGCCGCAGTTCCAGTTCCTCGACATCAAAGCCGGTCTGCAGCACGTCATGGGCCCCGCGGTCGAGCGCCTCGGCGGCGATATGCGGGTCCGCCGGATTGGGCACGGCAATCACCACCGACTGGCGGGTGGCGGCGCGGGCACGCAAGTCGGCCAGCAGGCGCAGGCCAGGGCCGGCCGAGGCCTCGTTCAGTTCGATGACGATGGCGTCTGCCACCGGTGCCTGCATCAGCCCCTGGATATCGCTGATCGCATAGGTGCGCAGATCAAAGGGCAGCCGGCCGGAAAGCCGGTCACGCCAGGCCATGGCGGTGCGCGGATCCTGCGCCACCAGGGCAACGGAGGCGTCGCGCAGATCCTCGGCGCAAGCGCGGTCGCTCAGCGGCAGGATGAAACCATGCGAGGCGTCGCGCTGCAGGTTCAGTTCTTCAGTGCTGCTGCGGGCGCGCAGCAGGCTGCGGATGCGGGCCTGCAGGATCACGTCATCCACCGGCTGCTGCAGGACGTCGTCGACGCCGGCGGCCAGAGCCTGCAAACGGGCTTTGGAACCCTCCCAGTCGGAGACCGCGATCACCGGCAGGTCGGCCAGCGCCTCATCTCCGGCCAGCTCGCGCTTCACATCGGCGGCGGTGCCATCGGGCAGCGACATGGCGCAGAGCACAAGGTCGGGACGGTGCTGGCGCGCGGCCTGCAGCGCTTCAGCCACGCTGCCGGCCTGCACCGCATCGTAATAGGCAGCCGCCAGCTGCACCTTCAGCATGATGCGGTTGGTGGAGACGCCGTCGATGACCAGGATAGTGCCTTGCACGCGGTATCCTTTCGCCCCTTGCAATTCCTATGCCTTGCAGCTTTGCTGAGACTGGTTAAGAAACTCTTTCGGATTTTTACTAAATTGGCCGCAATGCGGCAGGAGTGTGGGGAACATGCGGAATTCCGCCGATGGCGCTGAGACCCTGGCGCTGAAAGCCCTGGCCTGGCTGGCCGGGAATGATGAGCTTTTGCCGGTGTTTCTGGGTGCAACCGGGGCCAGCGAAGCGGATCTGCGCGCGCGGGCGGCGGAGCCGGAGTTTCTGGGCTCGGTGCTCGACTTCTTAACGATGGACGACAATTGGGTGATGCAGTTCTGCGATTGCGAAGGTCTGGCCTATGACATGCCGCTGCAGGCGCGGATGTCGCTTCCGGGCGGTGCGCAGGTGAACTGGACTTGAGATTGGCTGGGCCTGTGCCTAGGCTCGCGCCAGAATCCAGCGGAGAAAAGGACCCGCCATGCCCGTTGATGCATTCCTGTTCGACAAGGACGGAACCCTGTTCAACTTTGCTGCTACCTGGAATGGCTGGGCTGCAGATTTGCTTGAAACCCTGTCCAGGGGCGACCGGACCGTCAAGCAGGCGATGGCTGAGGCGATCAGTTATGACCTGGAGCGCCAGGCGTTCAACCCGGACAGTCTGGTCATTGCCAGTTCCAACGATGAAGTGGCCGAAGCGCTTGCCCCCTATGTCGCGGATATGAGCCTCGGAGAACTGACGGCATACCTGGCTGAAAGTGCGGCGGATGCCGAACTGGCGCCGGCAGTGCCGCTGGCGGAATTCCTCGACGGGCTGCTGGCGCGCGGCAAGGTGCTCGGGGTCATGACCAATGACGCCGAGAGTTCGGCCAGGATCCAGCTGCAGCGGGCGGGAGTGCTGGACCGGTTCGCCTTTGTCGCGGGCTGCGACAGCGGCCATGGCTCCAAGCCGGACCCTGACCCGCTGCTGGCGTTCTGCAAGGCCGCCGGCGTGGCTCCGGAGCACACCGCAATGGTGGGAGACAGCCTGCATGACCTGGAGGCCGGTGCGGCTGCGGGAATGCGGCGGATCGGCGTCCTGACCGGCATGGCGCTGCGCGAGGAGCTGGCGCCGCATGCCGATATCGTGCTGCCTGACATCGGCCACATCGCGGCCTGGATCGACCGCTGACCGGCCAGTGATTCCCATGGACTGAGACGGCAGGGGGTGGGCCCGCCGGCGCACGGCTCTTGTGCGGCTGGTTTTGCTGCGGCATACTAGGCACAAGTGTACAGAAATATCCCGCACCGCCGGTTCCCATAGTAAATGCGACAGGCTTGGTCGGGAACGGACTGTTCCCGCCGGCTGGGATCGGCACAGTGGGTGGCTATCGGCATTTTCGAAACTTTGATCCAGGGGAGACCGGCATGGCAGACACAGGGGCGCGCAAGAGGCGGGGCGGGGGCAGGGCAGGCGCAGCGGCGCGGCGCGGCAGTGCGGCGCTGGAGCAGATGCCCTGGCAGATCCCGGTCAACATCGACCGCCCGACCGAGCCGTTGAGCGAGGAAGGCATCCAGGCGATCCATGAGGGCGCCATGCGGATCCTGGAAGAGATCGGCGTGGTGTTCCTGAATCCGGAGGCGCTGGAGATCTTCAAGCAGGCCGGTGTCAAGGTCGAGGGCGAACTGGTCAGGATGGACCGGGACTTTGTGATGGAGATGGTGGGCAAGGCGCCCCGCGAATTCTCCATTACCCCGCGCAATCCCGACCGGACCATTCCGCTGGGCGGCAATCACATCCTGTTCGGCAATGTCTCCTCGCCGCCGAATTACTGGGACATGGAGCTGAACAGGAAAGTGGCGGGCAACCGCGAGCAGTGCCGCAACCTGCTGAAGCTGACCCAGTATTTCAACTGCATCCACTTTGCCGGCGGCTATCCGGTGGAGCCGGTGGACATCCATGCCTCGATCCGCCACCTGGATGTGCTTTATGACAAGCTGACCCTGACCGACAAGGCGATGCACGCCTACTCGCTTGGCAAGGAGCGGGTCGAGGACGTGATGGAGATGGTGCGGATTGCCGGCGGGCTCAGCCATGAGGAATTCGATGCCAAGCCGCATATGTACACCAACATCAACTCCACCTCGCCGCTGAAGCACGATTTCCCGATGATTGACGGCTGTCTGCGGCTGGCGCGGCGGGGGCAGGCCATCGTCGTCTCGCCGTTTACCCTGGCAGGGGCCATGGCGCCGGTGACAATGGCCGGTGCGGTGGCACAGTCGATTGCCGAGAGCCTGTGTGCCATAGCGCTGTTCCAGTACGTGCGTCCCGGCACGCCCTGCGTGATCGGCACCTTCACTTCCAACGTGGACATGAAATCGGGCGCGCCGGCCTTTGGCACGCCGGAATACATGCGCTCGACCCAGATGACCGGGCAGATGGCGCGGTTCTACGGCCTGCCGATGCGCTCGTCCGGGGTCTGTGCCGCCAATGTGCCGGACGGTCAGGCGGTCTGGGAGACCTCGAACTCGCTGTGGGCGGCGGTGCAATCGGGCACCAACATGGTTTACCACGCGGCCGGCTGGCTGGAGGGCGGGCTGATCGCCAGCCCCGAGAAGTTCATCATGGACTGCGAGATCCTGCAGCAGATCGAACGTTACATGCAGCCGCAGATCTCGGCCACCGGCCCCGATGAGATCGCCCTGGATGCAATCAGGGAGGTCGGCAACGACGGCCATTTCTTTGGCATACAGCACACCCAGGACCGCTATGCGACGGCTTTCTACCAGCCGTTCCTGAGCGACTGGCGCAACTATGAGGCCTGGGAGGCAGCGGGCGCCACTTGGACCGCGGAGCGTGCGCACAAATTGTACAAGGAGATCATTGCCGACTTCGAGGAACCGCCGATGGACGCCGCGGTCCGCGAAGAACTGGCGGACTTCGTTGCCCGCCGCAAGACTGAAGGCGGTGCCCCAACAGATTTCTGAAGCGGCGGAAGCCCGGGAAAAGCGGAGGGGGCCCCTCCGCTTTTTTGTGCGCAGGGCGCGGCATAAGGACAGAAACCGCCGGTCGGATGCCAAAGAACGTGCCGCGGGCTTGCCTATGATCGCCTGCCGGTCCAGTAGGGGCAGTGCCAGGGGGGCCGCAGCGGGCGCGCAGGCACGTGTTGGAAAGGTATGAGTTTCACCGGATGAGATCGGCCGAAGTGCCAGCTGCCAGCCAGTAATTGCGTTGCGCGCCGGGCCGGTTTCTGCTGCTGAAGGTGCAGGTTTCGTGCAAGAGTTGATTGAATCGGGTAAAATGTGCGCGTTTGACCACGCAAATTTGCTTTGTTGGGCCTTTCTTAACCTGCGGGCGCCAAGACTGGGGCATAGGCAAAGAGGGGCCATTGCATGCACGGTCTGATCAACAGGGCGATTCAGGCTTTTGTGACCAGTACCTACGGGGCGGACCGCTGGGAAGAGGTTATGGAAGAGGCCGGGCTTGGATTTACCGAGTTCGAAGCGATGCTGTTTTACACCGACGAGCAGTCCGGCCAGATGCTGGCAGCGATGGGAAAGGTTCTCGCGCGCCCACTGCCGGAAATGCTGGAGGACATGGGCACATTTCTGGTATCCAATCCCCAGGTGGAGGCCTTGCGCCGGCTGTTGCGCTTCGGCGGCGTCAACTATGTGGAATTCCTGCATTCTCTGGATGATCTGCCGGACCGGGCGCGGTTGGCGGTGTCGGATTTGAATCTTCCCGGGCTGGAGCTGCTGGAGCAGGCGCAGGACCAGTTTGAACTGATCTGCCAGCCGGGGCTGCCTGGCTATGCGCATGTTCTTATGGGGGTCCTGCGGGCGATGGCGGATGATTACGGCGACCTGGTCTTTCTGGACCACAGCGGCATGCAGGACGGGGCCGAAGTGATTTCGATCACCCTGGTGGAAACCAAATTTGCTGCAGGGCGCGAATTCGACTTGGGGGCGCATTCCTTATGATGACACTCCAGCAGCTGACCGGAATGGCGGGTGTGATCTGCCCGATGTACACCATCATAGATGCCAAGGGACGGATCGTCTCTGCCGGGCCGACCCTGAAAAAGCTGCGTCCGCAGCTGAGTTGGGAGGGGCGGCGGTTCTTCCGGGTATTCGATCTGTCCCGCCCGCGTTCGGTGCGCTCGGTGGAGGATCTGCTGAGCACCTCCGGCAGCAAGCTGCACCTGCAGTTCCGGGATGAGCCGCAGACCGGCCTCAAGGGAGTCTGCACGCCGCTGCCGGACGGCCAGGGGGCGTTTGTCAATCTCTCCTTCGGGATTTCGGTCCTGGAAGCCGTGCGCGACTATGATCTCACCAGCGCGGATTTCTCACCGACTGATCTGACCATTGAAATGCTGTATCTGGTCGAAGCGAAATCCGCCGCGATGGAGGCCTCGCGCCAGCTGAACACCCGGCTGCAGGGCGCCAAGATCGCGGCTGAGGAGCAGGCCTTTACCGACACGCTGACCGGGCTCAAGAACCGCCGGGCGATGGACCATGTGCTGGGGCGGCTGATCAACAGCGGCCGCGAATTTGCTCTGATGCATCTGGACTTGGATTTCTTCAAGCAGGTGAATGACACTCTGGGCCATGCGGCCGGCGATGCGGTGCTGCAGCAGGCGGCGCGGATCATGGTGGAATGCACCCGCCAGTCGGACACAGTCGCCCGGGTCGGCGGCGATGAATTTGTGATGATTCTCGAGGGGGTTCTGGACACGGCCAGGCTGGCGGCCATAGCCAAGCGGCTGATTCAGCGGCTGGAAGAGCCGATTCCCTTTGGCGGTCAGGCCTGCCGGATTTCCGCCAGTGTCGGCACCACACTGTCGACCTGGCAAAAGCTTCCTGATGCGGTGCAGCTGCTGAACCAGGCGGATCTGGCGCTTTATGCTGCCAAACGGGCCGGGCGGGCGCAGCATTTTTTCTACCGCGAAGGCATGGAGAAGGAAGAGGCGTGCGGCAGTGCCAGTGCCACGGCTTCCCCGCTTCCGGCCGCGGCTCCCGGCCCGGCCTCCTGAAGAAAGACACCGCAGCAGACGGATTGGATGGGGCCAGACGGGATTGATGGCGGCGGCCGCAGCTGTTGTGCCGCCAGCTGAATTGCCGAGGTGGCGGACCAGATAATGCATGCGCCAGCATGCGCCAGTGGATTGTAAGTCTCGGGAAAGTGGCAGCCCGTAGGGGAATCGAACCCCTCTTTCCAGGTTGAAAACCTGGCGTCCTAACCGATAGACGAACGGGCCACGCTGTCTGTGAGGCGGTGTTTACTGATTGCTCCGGCCGGGCGCAAGAGGTTTTTTACAGCAGGAGAGTGTTTTTCCTGCAGTGCCTTCGTGCTGCAAGTGCTTGACGCACAACCGTAATTTGGTGTCCTGTCGGAGCTGCCGTCGCGGCGGGTCTGGTGGGGGGGAAGTGGCAGCCCGTAGGGGAATCGAACCCCTCTTTCCAGGTTGAAAACCTGGCGTCCTAACCGATAGACGAACGGGCCACTCTGTGCGTGAGCGGGTGTTTAGTTGCAAGCGCCGGAACCCGCAAGAGAAAAAATACGCATTCGTGAATTTTCTTATCCACAGGACGCAAGGTCTTGAAAAATCACGCTTCTGCAGCATCCTCCAGGCGAAGCTGCGGGCTTTGGCGGCCGCCCCAGGTGTTCACTTCCAGCCGTCCGGCGAAGTGAAAGCGGGCGCCGCCGTGCTCCAGCAGCCGCGGGCCCAGGGCGGTGTCGAACGCGCCAAAGCTGATCGCGTCCACGCCCCCGCCCATGCCGTCGCTGAGGGACAGTTTCAGATGGCTTTCGCCGACCTTCTTGGCAAAGCGCACCTGCAGATCGGGCAGCGCATAGCGCGGCGCAGGGGCGCCGGCGCCGAAGGGGCCGGCGTGTTCGATCTGCTCAATCAGATCAACGGTCACGGCACCGGGCATCAGTGCCCCGTCCAGCTTCAGGTCGGCGGGGCCGCCCTGGCCTGCACCCTGTTTGGCCAGCAGCTCCGTCAAACGCTGCATTGCCGGTTCCAGTTTGTCCCGCATCACGGTCAGGCCCGCCGCCATCTTGTGGCCGCCGCCCTTGACCAGCAGCCCCTCGGCCGCCAGCCGCTGGATCGAGGCGCCAAGGTCGACGCCGGACACCGAACGCCCCGACCCCTTGCCCTCGTCCCCGTCAAAGCCGATGACGATGGCGGGCCGGTTGGCGGCTTCCTTCAGGCGCGAGGCGACAATGCCCACCACGCCCGGGTGCCAGCCCTCGCCGGCGGCCCACACCAATGGCGTCTCCAGCCCCCGTGCCCCGGCCTGCTCCAGGGCCGCGGCGCGCACCGCGGCTTCGATATCGCGGCGTTCGGTGTTCAGCTCATCCAGCCGTTCGGCCAGGGCCGCGGCCTCATGCGGGTTGTCGGTCGACAACAGCCGCGCGCCCAGGTCCGCCTTGCCGATCCGGCCGCCGGCGTTGACCCGAGGCCCCAGAAGAAAGCCGAGATGATAGGTGGAAGGCGCTGAATCCATGCGGCTGACGTCCGACAGCGCGACCAGCCCGGGCCGCTTGCGCGCCGACATGACCTTCAGCCCCTGGCGCACCAGCGCCCGGTTGGCCCCGATCAGAGGCGCCACGTCGGCGACGGTGGCCAACGCCACCAGATCCAAAAGCGACATCAGGTCCGGGCCTTTGGCGCCCGCCTCGCGCATCTGACGGCCGGCCTCGACCAGCATCAGAAAGACAACACCCGCGGCACAGAAATAGCCCAGATCGCCGCTTTCGTCCTGCCGGTTGGGGTTCACCACGGCCACGCAGTCCGGCAGCGTCTCGCCGCCCAGGTGATGGTCCAGCACGATCACATCGGCGCCCTTGGCGGCGGCAATCGGTTCATGGCTGAGAGTGCCGCAGTCGACGCAGATGATCAGGTCATGCCCCGCGGCCAGCTCCTGCATCGCCGGCACGTTGGGGCCGTAGCCCTCGTCAATGCGGTCGGGAATATAAAGCGTGGCTTGCAGCCCCATCTGCCGCAGCCAGACCAGCAGCAAGGCAGCAGAGCTGCCGCCGTCAACATCATAGTCGGCAAAGACCGCAATGCGCTGCTTGCGCCGAACGGCGTCCAGGAACCTTGTGGCGGCAGCTTCCATGTCCTTCATCTCGCGCGGGTCGGGCAGCAGCTCCTTCAGCCGGGGTTCCAGGAATCCCTTCGCCTCCATCGCCGGCACCCCGCGCCGGGCCAGCACCTGGCAGACAGAGCGGGGCAGGCTGGTCTGCTGCGCCATCATTTCCGATGCCCGGTCCACTTCCACACCGGGCCCAACCCAGCGGCGGCCGGTCAAGGATTGCTCAACACTCAAAAAGCTCATCTTCTGCCCCCATATGCAAAGGCCGGACCCAATCGGATCCGGCCCTTTCATCTTTCCCCAAATACTCCCGCCGGAGGCAGCGGCGCAGGCCGCTTCCCGGCGGTCAGCTTAACTCTGATGCGGCGCCAGCGGCGTGCGGTAGGACATGCGGCGCACCGACCCGGTCTTGGAGCGCATCAAAAGGGTGGTGGTCTCGACCCAGCCCGGGGTGCGCTTGATCGCAGGCAGCAGCGAGCCGCCGGTGACGCCGGTGGCGGCAAAGATCACGTCCTGAGTGACCATTTCGTCTCGGGTATAGACGCGGTCCAGGTCGGTGATGCCTGCCTTGGCCGCACGGCCCTTTTCGTCATCGTTGCGGAACAGAAGACGGCCGAAGATCTGCCCGCCCATGCATTTCAATGCCGCGGCTGCCAGCACGCCTTCCGGCGCGCCGCCCTGGCCCATGTACATGTCGATGCCGGTCGCCTCGGATTCAGCGCAGTGCATCACGCCGGCGACGTCGCCGTCGGTGATCAGGCGGATGGCGGCGCCGGTTTCACGCACTTCGGCGATCATTGCCTCATGGCGCGGGCGCTCCAGAATGCAGACGGTGATGTCGGACGGTGCGCAGCCCTTGGCCTTGGCCAGCGCCTCGACACGCTCGCGCGGGGACATGTCCAGCGACACCACGCCTTCGGCAAATCCGGGGCCGATGGCCAGTTTGTCCATATAAGTGTCCGGCGCGTGCAGCATCGAGCCGCGCGGACCCATCGCGATCACGGTGAGGGCGTTGGGCATGTCCTTGGCGGTCAGCGTGGTGCCTTCCAGCGGGTCCAGCGCAATGTCGACGCCGGGGCCGTTGCCGGTGCCGACTTCCTCGCCGATGTACAGCATCGGCGCCTCGTCGCGCTCGCCTTCGCCGATCACCACCACGCCGGCGATGTCCAGCAGGTTCAGCTGCTCGCGCATGGCGTTCACGGCGGCCTGGTCGGCGGCTTTCTCGTCGCCGCGGCCGATCAGCGAGGCAGAGGCCAGCGCCGCCTGCTCGGCAACGCGGGCCAGGCCCAGCGACAGCATGCGGTCATGAAAGGGCGCGTCAGAGGTGTTCGAAGTCATACCGGAAATCCTGTCTCAACGGGTCAGATGTGAATGGGCGTTTCAAGCCGAATAGCGCGGGGCGGGGCAGGCTCGCAAGGGCCGAAGGCGCTCAGCGCGGCAGGAAACCCTGCCGCAGCCTGAAAAACAGGCCTATTTGCCTCTTCCGCCTGTCCGCCCGGGCGGTTCAGACCTCTTCGATGCGCAGGGCGACCGGGGTGCCGTCGACCACATCGGTGGCGGTCAGGCCTTCGAGCGCCGCGTCCAGTGTCGCGCGGGTGCATTTGTGGGTGACGATCAGCACCGGGGCAACCGGCGCGGAGTGGCCGTACTGGCGCATCCGGTCGATCGAGACGCCGGCTTCGCCCAGTACCGCGGCCACCTTGGCCAGCGCGCCGGGTTTGTCCAGGAGGCCCATGCGCAGGTAGAAGGGCGCGGGCAGGCCGGTCTGGGCGGCGGGGGCTTCCTGCAGGGTTTCTGCCGGCTGGCCGAAGGTGGAAATCCGCAGGCCGCGGGCCAGGTCCAGCACATCGCCCATCACCGCGCTGGCGGTGGGGCCTTCGCCCGCGCCAGGGCCGCGCAGCACCACCTGCTCGATCGAGTCGCCTTCGATCACCACCATGTTGGTGCCGCCTTCCAGCTGGCCCAGCGGCGAGTTCGCGGGCACCAGGCAGGGCGACATGCGCTGCTCCAGCCCGCGGGCAGAGCGCTGCGCCACCCCCAGCAGCTTGATGCGGTAGCCCATGTCAGCGGCGGCGTGGATATCTTCCAGCTGAATCCGCTGGATGCCCTCAAGCTGCACGCTGTCAAAGTCTGGTTTGGTGCCAAAGGCGATAGAGGCCAGCAGCGCCAGCTTGTGGCCCGCGTCGATGCCGCCCACGTCCAGATTCGGGTCGGCCTCCAGATAGCCCAGGCGGCCGCATTCCTCGAACAGGGCGTTGTAGCCCTGCTCGGTGGCCTGCATCTGGGTCAGGATGAAATTGCAAGTGCCGTTCATCACCCCCATCACGCGGGTGATTTCATTGCCGGCCAGCCCTTCAGTCAGCGATTTGATCACCGGAATGCCGCCGGCGACAGCGGCCTCGAACCGGATCACCCGGCCTGCGGATTCTGCCTGTTCGGCCAGCGCCTGGCCGTGGATGGCCAGCAGCGCCTTGTTGGCGGTGACCACATCCTTGCCCGCGGCCAGCGCGGCCTCGGTTGCCGCTTTGGCTGCGCCTTCATGGCCGCCCATCAGCTCGACGAACACATCCACATCGTCCCGCACCGCCAGCGCCACCGGGTCGGTCTCCCAGGCATAATCCTTGAGCGACACGCCGCGGTCCTTATTGGCATCGCGGGCCGACACTGCCGAGATCACCACCGGGCGTCCGGTTCGTGCCTCCAGCAGCGCAGCATGCCGGCGGATGATCTTCACCACGCCGATGCCAACCGTGCCCAAACCTGCAATCCCAAGACGAAGCGGTTCTGTCATAGCTGGAGGTCCTTTGTTCCGAAAATGCTTCGCCCCGCCTTATCGGGTTCGGCGCGAGCGTGCAACGGCGCTGCCGCATGCAGCAGGGAGAAGCAGGAGAGAATGCCGGGAAGCGGTCAGAATTCGGCGTTTTTCACCGCCTCGGCGCGGCGTTGCAGCCGGGCGCTGCGGGCGTCGAGCTCTGCCTGCAGCTCTGCGCCGGCCTGTTGCGGCGGGTCCAGCGGCTCCAGCGCGTCATCCAGCGGCAGCAGCCTGGGGTAATCCGCATTGCGCAGGTCCGGGGTCAGCCGGTCCTCGAGCTCGGGCACCCGGGTGCAGGCGGCAGCACCTGCCAAAGCCACGAGGAAAGTGATCCGCGCCCAAATCTGCATTGCCTAAACCCTTTGTTCCGCACCGCCGGTTCTAGGGGCTCCGGCGCGCCGGCACAATTGATTTCCCGCCGCAGCAGGGCGTTGGCTTTGCCGGGCAAAGCGGTTACAGAGGGCAGCGGCTGCTTTCTCTCTTTTATATGAACGACTGTTCAGTTATTGTTGCGGGCATGGCACGCACCCAAGGTTCCCATTCCGATATCACCGGCCCGCGCATCCGCGAGGCAGCTCTGCGGCTGTTTGCCCAGCATGGCTATGCCGCCGTGTCGATGCGCCAGATCGCCAAGGAGGTGGGGGTGCAGGCCGGGGCGCTGTACAATTACACGCCGGACAAGCAGAGCCTGCTGTTCAGCCTGATGTCCAGCCATATGGAAGAGCTGCAGGCCGCCTGGGACGCGGTGCCGCGGGCGGCCGGTGCGATGGAGCGGCTGCGCGCCTTTACCGGCTTTCACATCCGCTTCCACCTGGAACGCCCGGATGCGGTGTTCATTGCCTATATGGAGCTGCGCAACCTGACAGAGGAAAATTTCACCGTCATCGAATCGCTGCGCCGCGACTACGAAAACGGGGTGGAGGGGATCCTGAAGGAAGGCGTGGAACAGGGCATGTTCGCCATCCCCGACACCAAGATCGCAACACTGGCGGTGATTGCGATGCTGAATGGGGTCAACACCTGGTACCGCTCCGAAGGACGGCTCTCGCTGGACGAGGTGGAGCGGGTCTATTGGGGCATGGTGCAAAAGGCGGTCAGTGCATGAATCTGCTCGATCTGCGGACCAGCCGCCTGGGTGCGGCACGCTGGCAGGAGCTGACGGAGGCGGAGCTGGCGGATCTGTTTGCCCCGAAGGTTGTGCAATGGCTGCCGGAAGGGTTCCAAGCGCAGGACAGCGATCAGGCCCGGCGGGATTTTCTGGCCGCGGTGGCGCAGCAGGCGGAGGTGATCGGCTTGCGCGGCGCTGCGGGGCAGGGCATCGGGCTGCTGATCCTGTCTTATCCGGAGGACGGCAGCAAAACCCGCAATCTGGGCTATCTATTTGCCGAAGCCGCCTGGGGCCAGGGCCTGGCGAGCGAGCTGATCAGCGGCCTGCAGATGCATTTCCGCGGCAGTGGCGTCACACTGTCCGGCGGTGTCATGCAGCAAAACGCGGCCTCGGCCCGGGTGCTGGAAAAGGCGGGCTTCACGCCGGCGCCAGCGGACGGCGAAACCGTCTACAGCTGGCGCGGGGGCGGCTAAGGCCCGCGGGCAGGCTCCGGCCTGTCAGCTCAGCAGTCCGATCATGTCGTAATGATCGATCTGGCGGCTCAGCACCATCGGGTCCTCTTCCGGCAGCACATGCGGCTGCTCCCAGTCCTCGCCCGCAAAGGCCTGCAGCGCGGCAATGCTCTCCCAGACCATGACGACGCAGAAAGTGGAGGGCGAATCCGGCCGCGGCAGCCCGGCGGTGACAGAGATCAACCCTGGCTGGCGGCGCACATGCGGCACGGCGGTTTTTGTCAGAAAGTCCTTGAATTCCTGGATCTTGTCATCGCGGACGGTGGCACGGAACACCCGGATAATCATCTCTCCCCCCATCTGATCATTGAACGGGGGGAGTATAGCACAAGAAATGGCGTTGGCGGCGCAGCCCGTCAGTGCGCGGGTTTGATAAATGTCCCGTTGCGCAGATCGCGGAAGGCCTGGCGCAGCTGTTCCTGGGTGTTCATCACAATCGGCCCGTGCCAGGCCACCGGCTCATTGATCGGCGCGCCGGAGATCAGCAGAAACCGCACGCCTTCAGGGCCGGCCTGCACGGTGATCCCGTCGCCGGTGCCAAAACGGATCAGGGTGCGGTCGCCGGACAGGTCGCGGATGTTGACCTCCTGGCCTGCGACTTCCTTCTCCAGCAGCACCCCTTGCGGGGCGGAGGCATCGGCAAAGGCCGCCTGACCTTCGAACACATAGGCAAAGGCCCGGCGGTAGGTGTCGATTGGCAGCGTCTTCTTGACACCGGCCGGGACGTACACATCCAGATACTGCGGGTCGGCGGCAATGCCGTCCACCAGGCCGCGCTTGCCCCAGAAGCTGCCGGCAACCACCTTCACGCGGGTGCCGTCGTCGTCGATGATCTCGGGGATCTCGCGGCCCTTCACGTCCTGATAGCGCGGCGCGGTCATCTTCTGGCTGGCGGGCAGGTTGCCCCAGAGCTGGAAGCCGTGCATCTGGCCCTTGGCGTTGCCTGCGGGCATCTCCTGGTGCAGGATGCCCGATCCGGCAGTCATCCACTGCACGTCGCCCGCCCCAAGGGTGCCCGTGTTGCCCAGCGAGTCGCCGTGCTCCACCGAGCCTGCCAGCACATAGGTGATGGTCTCGATGCCGCGGTGCGGATGCCAGGGAAAGCCGCGCAGATAGTCCTCGGGGTTGTCGTTGCGGAAATCGTCGAACAGCAGGAACGGGTCCAGCTCCGACGGGTCCTGAAAGCCGAAGGCGCGGTGCAGCTTGACGCCGGCGCCCTCGGTATGGGGCTGGGCGGCGCGGGTTTCGAGAATGGGTCTGAGGGACATCCGTATGCCTCCTGTAAACGTTGGCTGCTGCTAAGATAGGGGGCGCGATGCCGCCCCGGAACCAGCTGCAGAACACGCCCGCTGTGCGCAGGTGAACAGAGTGACCCGCAGCCCGCAGGGCTGCCCGGCCCAACGGGACGCAGGCGCCAAAGGCGCCAAGGACGGGCGGGAGCGCCTCCGTTGCGCTGGGCCTGCGGGGCGGGGTAGCCTGATCCAATGACACATGCCCCTGACCTATTGCTGCACTTGCCGCCCGACCGTCTGCCGGGTGCCTTGCGCCTGATTTCTTATATGCTGGGGGAGGCGCGGGCTGCCGCGGACGCCGACACGGTGCTCACCCGGATGTCGGAACTGATCCGTGCAGGCGGTGTGCCGCTGGACCGGGCCACTTCCATCGTGCCGTTGCTGCATGCCGAGGCGGTGGCCAGCGCGCGTTTCTGGGAGCGCGGCAAAGGGGCGCGCAGCTATCTCTTTCCCTATAACGCGGAAAGCGGGCAGGGCTATGCCCATTCCCCCGCCGCAGATGTGCACAAAACGGGGGAGTGGGTGGTCCTGTGGCTGCCGGACACCCCGGACGGCCGCTACGGAATCGTGCCCGAGCTGAAGGCGGATGGCTACACCCACTATATCATGGCACCGGTCTTCATGCGCAGCGGCATGGCCGGCACCTTCAGCTTTGCGACCCGGGCGGCAGACGGATTTCCGGCGGACGATATCCGCTTCCTGCGGGCCGTGTTCCCGGCGCTGTCAGCCTGCCAGGAGATCCTCACGACTGCCCGCGCCATGCAGGAGGCGCTGCGGATCTATGTCGGCGAGGAGCCGCAGCGGCGGATCATCTCGGGGGATGTGCACCGGGGCGAGGTCATGCATATCCGCTCCGCCATCCTGTTTGCCGACATGCGCCGCTTTACCGAGCTGACCGCAGGCATGACCGCGGAACAGGCCACCGGGTTGCTCAACGCCTATTACGATTGCATCGTGCCGCCGGTCGAAGGCGCGGGCGGTGAAGTGCTGAAACTGATCGGCGACGGCATCCTGGCGATATTCCGCGCTGAGGAGGACGGGGAGCAGACCTGCGCCCGGGCGCTTGCAGCCGCCCGGGAAGGGCTGGCGCGGGTGGCCGCCCGTACCGACCAGCCGCAGTTCGGCGTCGGAATCGCGCTGCATTTCGGCGAGGTCGCCTTTGGCAATGTCGGTTCGGGGATGCGGCTCGACTACACGGTGATCGGCCGCGACGTGAACCTGGCCGCCCGGGTGGCGGCGCTGTGCGGCGCCATGGACGCGCCGCTGCTGGTGTCGGCGGAGTTCCGGCAGAGAGCCCGGCTGAAAGGCCATTCGCTGGGCAAACAGGCCCTGAAAGGGCTGCAAGAACAGGAAGAAGTTTTTGCGGTTTCAACCAGTTAAGATACAGGCTGGCTTCGCCCCGGTTTTGAAATGCGCCTTCTTTTGAAGAAACGTCTGCCGCCTTATCCCATCACTCCGCTGGCTTCCTGCACCCGCGATGCTTCTGGGCCAGCTTCAGCCACAGCCGGTTGCGCCGATTCGAATAGTCGCGGTTGAACCGGCAGATCCGCATGCAGATGGCGCAATCCAAGGCCATCCTGGTCCAGCACGATCACGCTGTTGAGGCCTTCCGGCAGGTCATGCGGCGCTTCGGACATGCCGCGGGCATCGACGCGGGCGGTATAAAGCCCGCGCTCAATCCAGGTCGGTGATGCCGCACAAACCGGCGCCAAAAAACCTGGCGATGCGTTTCATCTCGGCGGATATCCGGGCCGGTTCGTCAAACTTCAGCGCCTTCTTTGCCACCGGCGTGTCGGGGCGGATTGCGGCCTGGAAGCCTTCGCAGATGCCCTCCTGCGTGCGGCGGCCGGAGATCACGTCGGAGATCAGCCAGGCCGCCTTGCGCAGGGCAAAGTCGCGCTGGGTGAAGCCGTCGCGGCGCCGTGGCGTGGCTTGGATCCGGTAGAAGGCGAAAAACCTGGCGGTGTGTTTGGATTTCACCCGCTCGTCGCAGAAAGCGCGGGTGAAAATGTCGTTGCGCTGCGAGAACCGCTCGAAATCACCGGTGACTTCGGCCTCTGCGGCTGCATCGCCGTCGCGCCGGGGCGGGCCGGTCAGCGGAACAGGGACACGGTCCAGTCCCGCACCATGGCGGTTTCGGCGCTGTTCGGCGCCTCGCCGGCGGCGGGCATCAGGTAGTGGCCCTGGCCCATTGGAATCTCCGCGCCCAGAACCTGCGCCAACCGGCCTTGCGACAGCGGCAGCCCGGCATAGCGGCGCATCAGCATGGCAACCCCGGCGCCGGAGGCCGCCAGCTCGATTGCCGCCAGCGAGGTATCGACATAGAGCGGCGCGCTGCGGTCGTTCAGCGGCACGCCTTCCTGTTCCGACAGCCTCAGCCAGTGGTCCTGGTAGCCATGAATGTGGATCAGCGTCTGGTCGAACAGCTGATCGACCGAGTGCAGCTGCCCGGCCAGCTGCGGCTGCGCCACGGGGATAACGGTTTCGGTCGACAGCAGATGCGCGCGCCGGTCGAACCAGCCGGAGGGGCCAAGGCGCAGGTCGATATCCACATCCTCGTCCTGGGTGCTGTCGGCCCAGACGGCGGAGATCAGCCGGATGCGGATATGCGGATTGGCGGCATGGAACGCCCCCAGCCGTGGTGCCACCCACAGAACCGCGGTCGAGACCGGCGCCCGCAGGGTCACGGTGCGGGTCTGCGCATGGCCCAGCAGGCCGCGGGTGGAATAGGCGATATCGGTCAGCGCCTGCGCCACCGAAGGGTAATAGGCGTGCCCCAGCTGTGTCAGCTCCAGATGCCGGGCGCGGCGGATGAACAGGGTGATGCCAAAGCTTTTCTCCAGGCTGCGCACCTGATGGCTGACGGCGGCCTGGGTCAGCCGCAGCTCTTCGGCTGCGGCAGTGAAACTTTGCAGGCGGGCGGCGGCTTCAAAGGCGCGCAGCCAGACGAGATTGGGCAGATCGGACATTACGTTGCAAATATTCTTGGGGTCATTCCGCATTATTATTCGTTTTTGTTTTGGGTGAGGTCAAGCTAGCCATGGCGCAGACGGATACCCCGGGAGGAGACCCCTGACATGAAAACGGAAATGAAGATCGGCTTTGTCGGCCTTGGCAACGTCGGCGGCAAACTGGCCGGCAGCCTGGTGCGCAACGGGCTGGAAGTGGCGGTGCATGATCTGGACGCGGCGCTGGTGCAGGCCTTTGTGGAGCGCGGCGCCAGGGCGGGCGGCAGCCCGGCGCAGATGATGCAGGACTGCGATGCGGTGATCACCTGCCTGCCAAGTCCCGCGGCGTCGGATGCGGTGGTCAGTGAGATGCTGCCGCATGTGCAGCCCGGCAAGATCTGGATGGAAATGTCGACCACGGATGTGGAGGAGGTGAAGCGCCTGGGCGCGCTGGTGGCCGAGCGCGGCGGTGCGCCGGTCGACTGCCCTGTGTCGGGGGGCTGCCACCGGGCAGACACCGGCAATATCTCGATTTATGCGGGTTGCGAGCGAGAAACATTTGACCGCATCCTGCCAATCCTGACCACCATGGGCCGCCGCATCCTGCATGTGGGGGAGATCGGCAATTCCTCGACCCTCAAGGTAATGACCAACTACCTGGCCAACATGAACCTGCTGGCGGTCATGGAAGCGCTGACGGTGATGAAGGCCTGCGGCATGGATCTGGGGATGACGTTTGAGGCGATCTCGATGTCCTCGGGCACGTCCTTTGCCCATGAGACCGAGAGCCAGCTGATCCTGTCCGGCTCGCGCGATGTGAATTTCACCATGGACCTGGTGATGAAGGATATCGGCCTGTTCCAGACCCTGGCCGACCGCCACAACGTGCCGCTGGAGCTGTCGCCGCTGATGATCGAGATGATGAAGGACGGCCAGCGCCGCTATGGCGAGCGGGCGCAGTCCGACCGGATGATCGAGCGCCTGGAAGAGGCCACCGGCCTGTCAATCACCGCGCCGGGCTTCCCGCCGGAATTGATCGACGACGAGCCGGAAGAGCCGGGGTATGAGGTTGTCGTGCGCCGCGCCGCTGCGGAGTAGGTTTCCCCGAACGGCAGGCCTGCATCCAGCCCCCGCCGCGTCGGGGGCTGTTTTCTTGTGCCAATCCGGTTTATGCCCGGCGCAGCAGCGAGGGGAGCAGCTGATGAGCAACGAAATTCTGGCCGAAATCGAAGCTTCCGGCGGGCGCCGGGTGGTGGGGACGGCGATGCTGGGCCTGACCGGCTGCCTGCTGGTCTATGTGGCCGTCGCGGCGCCGCCGTCGCCCGCCTGGCTGGTGTTCCTGCTGGCGGTTGGCGCGGCGGCGCTGTGGCTGGCGGTGCGGATGTGGCAGGCTACTGTGCACCGGATCGAGCTGACCGCCGAGGAGCTGCGCTGCTCTGACGGCCAGGTGATTGCCAGGGTGGCGGATATCGAAGCCATCGACCGCGGCTTCTTTGCCTTCAAGCCGTCAAACGGCTTTCTGGTCCGGACCCGGACGCAAGGCTCGAAAGTGTGGATGCCGGGACTGTGGTGGCGGGCTGGCCGCCGGATCGGCATTGGCGGGGTGACGCCGGGGTCGCAGGGCAAGGCGATGTCGGAGATCCTCGCCGCGATGCTGGCACAGCGCAGCCAGTAAGGCCGCGCCGGAAGTCCCCGGATTTCAGGATGGCTTAATCCGTGCCATCCCCGCCATCGTCGTGGCTGCCCGAGCCGGTGGCGCTGCCTTCAAAGGCGACCAGCGGAGCAAACCGCGGGCGGGTGAAGATGAAATTGTCCAGGTTCAGTGTTGGCAGCCCGACATTGAAGGCCGGGTCCATCTCGTTGAAGGTTTCAACCAGAATCACCCGCTCCTGGTCTGGCATGTCCGGCAGTTTGGTGGACACCGTGTTGATGGTGGCGTCCGTCCAGGTGATGTCGGACGTGCCGCGCACTTCGGACCAGTCGACATAGTACTTTGCATCATCGTCGTCCCAGTGCACCACCGACACCCGCAGCCCCAGCTGGGAATCCTGGCGGATCAGCAGCTTGGTCATTTCATACATGCTGTCGAGGTAATCGTCGTTGATTGCCGTCGTTTCGCGCGAGATCAGATCGGAGACCGTGTAAGCAGCCTTGAGATTGACGCTGTCGCGCCGGAACGCATCGAAAAACGTGTAGATCGACGCAAACAGGCTCAGCAGCAGCGGTGCGTAGAAGGCAAACTCGATTGAGACATTGCCATCCGTGCTGCGCAGGAAGGCGCGCAGACGGGCCGGCAAAGTATTGCAGCGGGTTTTCCGTGTCAGGGCTGTCAGCATGGCTTACCTCGGTTCCTGAACAAATGCAGATGTTGCGATCAGGCTGATCCGGCCATCGTCATCTTTGCTCAGATCGGCTCCAAGCCCCCAAGTCGGGAAGATCGGATTGAACTTCATGCAGGCCCGGATCAGCATCAGTTCGTTGGATTGGCCGCTGACAAAGTTCCGGACCGGCTGCACATCCTCGATACGGTTGATGCAGTCCGGATCCGGGTCGATGGGCGCCCAGTTGAACGGATCGACCTGAACCATCTCCAGCCGCAGCGAGGTGGTGCACTCATCGATAAATCCCGAAAGATTGCAAACCGAGTCGCGAATATCGTCGTGCTGCGGATTGCTGCCGGTGGTGAGGCGGATGTCGCGGACGGTCTGGTCCAGGGCGCGCTCCAGCTGCGAATGGCGCAGGTTGATCATGCCGAGTTCGACAGTCGACATCATGATCATCAGGAAAGCGGGGATAGTGATGGCGAACCCCACCGTCGAATTGCCATCCTCGCGTTCCCGGAACCGGCGCAGGCTCTGTGCGGCGCGGCGGATCATTGGGTCAGCCTCAGTTGGCGGATGGAAGTTGCGATCGAGGCGAAGGCGTCGCTGATTTCCAGCCCGTCCACATCGAAGTAATGGGAGTCGGAGCTGGCGCAATCCTGCAGCACCGACACGCCGTTGCTGGGCGCCTCGAAGCCGATGGTGTAGACGATGATGCCCTGATCCTTGGCCGCCTGGCAGATGCTGCGGGTGCGGGTATTTTTGGTCGAGTTCCCGTAATAGTCATAAACGCCGTAGTACCAGGTGCTGCGGGCGGAAGACGTGCCCATCCAGTCGGCATAGATGTCTTTGTACAAGTACTTCAGCGGCGTTTGGGCAAACAGATCAGTATAGCTCAGCCGTTCGGCAGTGCCGGATTCCTGTTTCCAACTGCAGCTGTAGCAATTCCTATAGCTGTCGGTTCCCGTGCCAAACGGGTGATCTTCCCACCGGGCGCCGTAAGGCAAATGCCAATAGTACTGGCCGCTGGACGGATTGAGTGTGGAGTATACTTCGGTTCCGTCGCTGGTGGTCGTGAACCAGACGTTGGAGTCGCCTTCGCGGTGATCGCTCTCGACATAATATTGCGATGTGTTCTGGCCGTCGGTCATCAGAACAATCACTTTGACGGTATCCGAGTCGGTGTAGTCCGACGGGCGGGCCGAGAAATCGTTCGGAACAGATGCATCCGAGCCAGTGGTCAAGGCGTTGATCGCGGGCCGGGCTGACGGGTCGAGCAGCGTTGTGCCCCATTTCATGCCGATATCGATGGACGTATTGCCGCCGCCCCAGAGATTTTCGATGAATGTTTTGAGGACCGTCGCGTCCTTCTGGAAGGGCAGGATTGCCCGGGTCTCGTCGGTGGCGGGTTCGCAGACGGGCGATTGAACCAGGTCGCCGTTGTCGCGCCGGTCATTACTGGACCAGGGCGAAAAATGCATTGTCTGTTCCAGTGAATCCGTTTGCGACAGGCTGGTGCTGGAGAAGTCGGAACCTGCGAAATTCACGCAGTAGGAATACTCGTGCAATTCGTTCAGATTGTATTGGTCGATCAGATCCTCCGGCACCGAGACTTGCGTTGCGTAAGGAATGATCGAGATCGACATCTTGCCGTCCGTGGTATTGGCCACCATGGTGTCGACAAAATCCTTGGCTGCCACTTTGAGGTTGGTCAGACGGCTGTTGGAGTTCATCGAGCCGGATACATCCAGCACCATCGAGATTTCCACCCCGTCGATGCTCTCCTCGGCGCGCGAGGTTGCGTAGAGCGGCATGTCGTCGCCGCCGGCAAATTTCAGCAGGTGAGTCGGAAAAGTGGTGTCGATGGTGGCCTGCACCTTCTTGAAGCCAAGACCGGATTCCCACCAGGGCGCCTGGTAATAGTCTTCCAGCCCCGATTTCGACAGGTAATCCAGAACCACGGCGTCGGGCGAACTCTGCTGGTCGAGGTCCGCCGCCGCCAGTGCTGCCCGGTCCAGCGTGTATTGCAGCATGGTGCGGTCACGCTCCATCCGCATCAGGTCCACTCCGATGCCGCCGACCGCCAGCATGGCAAGGAAGGTGCCGATCATCGGTTTGGCCAGCACCCCGTCCTCTTCCTGCAGGAAGCCGTTCAATTTGACCTGGCAGCGCAGCAGGAGCGGATTGCTCAGAGCTGTGGAATTCTTGTGACGCATACTCATCTAAACACCCCCGCCGGCTTCGGAACAGGTCAGCACGGCTTTAGCAGCGGAATTTACACTTATTAATGCGCGCCAATGGTGGCGGAAATGGGGCGGGATTGCGCCGGAAAAGCTTCAATTGCAAGGGTTTAGGTTGTCAATTTCCAGCAATTCCCGCGGGTTGTCCCGCACTTGGAGACAATGGCCTCCCCAGAAATGGCGAATCGTGAACCTTTGGCTAAAATGCGAATCTTTTTGGCAGGGAAGGGTCAAAAAGGTCGCACTCCTTAAACATCTCTGCATAGAGTTAAGGCATCATCGGCAGCGAGTCGATGTTTGAGCACGGAGAAGATTTTAGATGAGCAGCCGCACAGAGCCGAGCTTCCGCGAGAGCGTGGACCTGATGTTTAACCGGGCCGTGTCCCTGATGGATCTGCCGCCGGGGCTGGAGGAGAAAATCCGGGTCTGCAATGCCACCTACACGGTTCGGTTCGGGGTGCGCCTGCGCGGCTCCATGCATACGTTCACCGGCTATCGCTCGGTTCATTCCGAACACATGGAGCCGGTCAAGGGCGGTATCCGCTATGCCATCGGCGTGAACCAGGACGAGGTCGAGGCGCTGGCGGCGCTGATGACCTACAAGTGCGCCCTGGTGGAGGCCCCGTTCGGCGGCTCCAAGGGCGGGCTTTGCATCGACCCGCGCGAATATGATGAACATGAACTGGAGCTGATCACCCGCCGCTTTGCCTATGAACTGGCCAAGCGCGACCTGATCCATCCCTCGCAGAACGTGCCCGCGCCCGACATGGGCACCGGCGAGCGTGAAATGGCCTGGATTGCTGACCAGTACGCGCGGATGAACACCACCGATATCAACGCAAAGGCCTGCGTCACCGGCAAGCCGCTGAATGCCGGCGGCATTGCCGGCCGGGTCGAGGCCACAGGCCGCGGCGTGCAGTACGCGCTGCAGGAATTCTTCCGCCACAAGGACGACATGGTGGAAGCAGGCCTCACCGGGCAGCTTGATGGCAAGCGGATCATTGTTCAGGGGCTCGGCAACGTGGGCTACCACGCGGCCAAGTTTCTGTCCGAGGAAGACGGCGCGCGGATCATCGGCATCATCGAAAGGGATGGCGGTTTGCTGAACCCTGGTGGTCTGGATGTGGAGGCGGTGCGCAACTGGATTGTCAAACATGGCGGCGTGTCCGGCTATCCGGACGCGCAGTTTGTCGAGAACGGCGCGGTGCTGCTGGAGGAAGAGTGCGACATCCTGATCCCGGCGGCATTGGAAGGGGTGATCAACCTGTCGAACGCCGAACGCATCAAGGCGCCGCTGGTCATCGAGGCGGCAAACGGCCCGGTAACAGCCGGCGCGGATGACGTCCTGCGCAAGAGGGGCACCGTGATCATTCCCGACATGTATGCCAACGCAGGCGGTGTGACGGTGTCCTACTTCGAGTGGGTGAAGAACCTTTCCCACATCCGTTTCGGCCGGATGCAGCGCCGCCAGGAAGAGGCGCGCCACCAGCTGGTGATCGATGAGCTGCAGCGCCTGGACGACGTGATGGGGGATACCTGGTCGATGTCGCCGAACTTCAAGGACAAGTACCTGAAGGGCGCGGGCGAGCTGGAACTGGTGCGCTCCGGTCTCGATGACACCATGCGGGTAGCCTATCAGTCGATGCGCGAAGTCTGGCACAGCCGCGATGACGTGACCGACCTGCGCACCGCTGCCTATCTGGTGTCCATCGACAAGGTCGCCAAGAGCTATCACGCCAAGGGTCTATGACCTGGCGCAAGGCCTGAAGGAACCGCCGGGGCGGAGGGGAAACTCTCTGCCCCGTTCTTTTTCGACCCGGCGCACAATACGTCACCTGCTGTCGCAATTGGCACTAGACACAAGTGATCAGTTCATGTGAATTGCAGCAAAGCCGTGCTGATGTGCCGCTAATTGAGCCTTTGGGCTAGGAGCGGCAGGCGAAAGCGGGTAGCAATGCCGCCAAGGCCCGGGCCACAGATTTTCCGGGCGCGGACAAGTGATTTGACGGGGAGGGACAGCATGCGGTTTTCGGGCTGGCGTGTGCTCCGGGAGGGGCTCACCGGAAACAAGGGGTGGAAGCCCCATTGGCGGGACCCTGAGCCCAAATCCGAATATGACGTGGTGATCATCGGCGGCGGCGGCCACGGGCTGGCGACGGCGTATTACCTGGCCAAGGAACACGGCATCACCAATGTCGCGGTGCTGGAAAAGGGCTACTTGGGCGGCGGCAGCGTGGGGCGCAACACCACCATCGTGCGGGCCAACTATTACTTGCCGGGCAACTCGGAGTTCTATTCGCACTCGCTGAAACTGTGGGAGGGGTTGGAGCAGGACCTGAACTACAACGCGATGATGTCCCAGCGCGGCATCATCAACCTGTTCCACAATGACGGCCAGCGCGACGCGGCGGTGCGCCGGGGCAATTCCATTGTCAACCAGGGCGATGATGCGGAACTGCTGAGCCGCGAGCAGGTGCGCAAGCTGGCGCCGTTCCTGAACTTCGATAACAACCGTTTCCCCATCATGGGCGGGCTGATGCAGCGCCGGGCCGGCACCGCGCGCCATGATGCGGTGGCCTGGGGCTATGCCCGCGGCGCCGACATGCGCGGGGTGGACCTGATCCAGAACTGCGAAGTGACCGGCATTGACGTTGAAGGCGGCAAGGTGGTCGGCGTGCAGACCGCGCGCGGCCCGATCCGGGCCAAGAAAGTGGCGCTGGCCGCCGCGGGCCGCTCCGGCCAGGTAGCGGCGATGGCGGGCCTCACCCTGCCGATCGAAAGCCACGTTCTGCAGGCGTTTGTGTCGGAAGGGCTGAAGCCGATCGTGGACCACGTGATCACCTTCGCCGAAGGGCACCTGTACATCAGCCAGTCGGACAAGGGCGGGCTGGTCTTCGGCAGCTATTTGGACTTCTACAGCTCTTATGCGGCGCGCGGGAACCTGCCGATGGCGGAGCACACGATGGAGAGCTTCGTGGCGATGGTGCCGGCGGTCAGCAAGGCGCGGCTCTTGCGCAGCTGGGGCGGCATCATGGACATGACGCCGGATGGCTCGCCGATCATCGACCATTCGCCGGTTGACGGGCTCTATCTGAACTGCGGCTGGTGCTATGGCGGCTTCAAGGCGACGCCGGGGTCGGGGCATGTCTATGCCCATCTGATCGCCACCGACCGCCCGCACGGGGCGGCCACGAAATTGAAGCTCGACCGTTTCCGCAGCGGCGTCGGCCTGATGGATGAGGAGGGGACCGGTGCGCAGCATAACCTGCACTGATGTGCCGCCGGCCGCGGCAGGGGGCGCTGCCCCCTCGGCCTTGCGGCCTCACCCCCGGAGTGTTTTTGCAAAGATGAAAGGGCGCTGGCCATGAGGATTGCCTGTCCGCTCTGCGGTGAACGGGACCGCCGCGAATTTTATTACAAAGGCGCTGCTCTTGTGCGCCCGGCAGAGGACGCGGATCTGGATGCCTGGCATGAGTATGTGAACCTGCGGCAGAACCCTGCGGGGCCGCTGGACGAGCTGTGGTATCACGAGATGGGCTGCAATGCCTGGCTGCAGGTCACCCGCGATACTGCGAGCCATGAGGTTCTGGCCGTGCGGCTGGCCTCCGAGGCCGGACTGGGAGGCGAGACATGAGACTTCCCGGAAAAGGGCTGAACCAGGGCGCCAAGCCGGTCACTTTCGCCTTCAATGGCCGTCATATGATGGGGCTGGAGGGCGATACACTGGCCTCGGCTTTGCTGGCCAATGATGTGCATCTGGTGGGGCGCTCGTTCAAGTATCACCGCCCGCGCGGGGTGCTGACCGCGGGCAGCGAGGAGCCGAACGCGCTGGTCACCATCGGCACCGGCGGCCAGCAGGATCCTAATGTGCGGGCCACCCAGCAGGAGCTGTTCGAAGGGCTGGAGGCGCGCAGCCAGAACTGCTGGCCGTCGGTCGAGCGCGACGTGATGGCGCTGAACGATCTGGCGGCGCCGTTCTTTGGCGCGGGGTTCTACTACAAGACCTTCATGTGGCCGGCGGCGTTCTGGGAAAAGGTTTATGAGCCGCTGATCCGCAATGCCGCCGGTTTGGGCGCGCTGTCCGGCGAGGCGGACCAGGATCGCTATGAGAAAGCCTTTGCCTTCTGCGACGTGCTGGTGATCGGCTCGGGCCCTGCGGGTCTGATGGCTGCGCTGACGGCAGGCCGGGCCGGGGCGGATGTGATCCTGGCGGAGGAAGACAGCCGCATGGGCGGCCGCCTGCTGGCAGAGCGCGAGGAAATCGGCGGCAGGCCGGGCCATGAGTGGGCCGCAGAGGTGCTGGCCGAACTGGAGGGCATGGGCAATGTGCGGCTGATGACCCGCACCGCCGTCACCGGCGCCTATGACCAGGGCACTTTCGGAGCGCTGGAGCGGGTCTCGCACCACCTGCCGCGCCGCCATTCCCTGAAGGGCAGCCATTTGCCGCGCGAATGCTTCTGGCGGATTGCGGCCAGGCATGCGGTGCTGGCGGCGGGCGCGATCGAGCGCCCGGTGGCTTTCCGCAACAACGACCGTCCGGGCATCATGATGGCGGGCGCCGTGCGCGCCTATCTGAACCGCTGGGGCGTGGCGCCGGGCGAGCGGGTCACTGTCTTTGCCAACAACGACCAGGCGCACCAAACCGCGCGCGACCTGCATGATGCCGGCGTGCATATCGCGGCAGTGATCGACAGCCGCCACGAGGCGCCGGATGGCGGGCCGTATCAGGTGATCAAGGGCGCGCAGGTTTGCGGCTCTGCGGGCCGTCAGCGGATCGAGAGCATCACCGTGCGCTCGGTCAAGGGCGAGGAGAAGATCCAGACCGACTGCCTGGCGGTGTCCGGCGGCTGGAACCCCTCGGTGCATCTGACCTGCCATTTGAACAGCCGTCCGGCGTGGAACCGCGAGGCGCTGGCCTTTGTGCCCGCCGAGGGCGCGGTGCCGGGCATGGTTACTGCGGGCGCCTGCAATGGCACCTTCTCCACCGCGGGTGCGCTGCGTGAAGGCGCAGAGGCCGCGGCCAAGGTGCTGGAGGCGCTGGGCTTGAAATCCGCCGCCGCTGATCTGCCGCAGGCGGAGGACGATCCCTACCGTATCGCCGCATTGTGGGCGGTGCCGGGCAAGGGGCGCGCCTGGCTCGACTTCCAGAACGACGTCACCGTCAAGGATGTGAAGCAGGCCGCGGTGGAGAACTTCCGCTCGGTCGAGCATATGAAGCGCTATACCACTCAAGGGATGGCGACCGATCAGGGCAAGAACTCCAACGTTGCCGCCTTGGCTGTGCTGGCCGATGCGACCGGCCGGACAATCCCCGAGACCGGCACCACCACCTTCCGCCCGCCGTTTGTGCCGGTGTCCATCGGTGCAATGGGGGCAGGGGCCACCGATGAGGGGTTCAAGCCGCAGCGCTTCCTGACCTCGCACGCCGAGAGCGAGGCGCGCGGCGCGCATCAGCTGGAAGTGGGCCTGTGGTACCGAGCCGCCTATTATCCGAAACCGG
Source organism: Leisingera thetidis (assembly GCF_025857195.1). Lineage (NCBI taxonomy): Bacteria > Pseudomonadati > Pseudomonadota > Alphaproteobacteria > Rhodobacterales > Roseobacteraceae > Leisingera > Leisingera thetidis. Next base: position 1,077,344 of record NZ_CP109787.1, read on the forward strand.
GCGAGACCAATTGGCGCCAGTCCTGCGACCGGGAGGTCACACTGGTGCGCAAGGCGGTGGGCATCTGCGATGTCTCCACCCTGGGCAAGATCGACATTCAGGGCGCGGACGCGGGCAAGTTCCTGGATTTCCTCTACACCAACACCTTCAGCACGCTGAAGGTCGGCAAGGTCCGCTATGGGCTGATGCTGCGCGAGGATGGCTTCGTCATGGACGACGGCACCACCGCGCGGCTGGGGGATAGCCACTATGTCATGACCACCACGACTGCCGCGGCGGGGCAGGTGATGGCGCATATGGAGTACGTGTCCCAGGTGCTGCGCCCGGAATGGGACGTGCGGTTTACCTCGGTGACCGAGCAATGGGCGCAGTTTGCCGTTGCGGGGCCGAAGTCGCAGGAGCTGCTGAACGGCCTGCTGGACGAGGATGTGAACGCTGAGACCTGGCCCTTCATGGGCTGCGGCGAGGCGACCGTGCTGAGCGTCAAGGGGCGGCTGTTCCGGATCTCCTTCTCGGGCGAGCATGCGTATGAACTCGCCGTGCCTGCGCGCTATGGCGGGAGCCTGTACCGTGAGCTGCTGAAGCGGGCCGAGGCGATGGGCGGCGGTGCCTATGGCATGGAGGCGCTCAATGTGCTGCGGATCGAGAAGGGCCTGATTACCCATGCCGAGATCAACGGCACGGTGACCGCCTTTGATCTGGGTCTTCAGGGGATGATGTCCAAGAAGAAGGACTTCCTGGGCAAAGCCATGTCCACCCGGGAGGGGCTTATGGCCGAGGACCGGATGCGTCTGGTCGGCCTGAAACCCGTTGGTGCGGCGAAAGAGATCACCGCCGGTGCGCATCTGTTCACGCCGGGCGACCCGGTGGAGCGGATCTATGACCAGGGCTATGTGACCTCGGCCGGCTACTCGCCGACGCTGGGGCATCCGATCGGCCTTGCCTTCCTGAAGGAAGGGCCTGACCGGATCGGCGAGACCGTGCGACTGGTTGATCACATGCGCGGCGTCGATACCCTGTGCGAGATTGTTTCCCCTGTGTTCCTTGACCCCGAAGGAGAGCGTGTCCGTGGCTGACCTGATTGCAAAAAGCCCCTGCGAGGGGCTGCTGCCGGCAACCATCGGCGGCATGAGCCTGACCGAGGAGCATCCTGGTGCAATATGGGCCGTGGCGCCCTTCAAGGGTGAGCAGAAGGTGCTCAGCAAGGCGCTGGAGGCCGCCCATGGCATGGCGTTTCCGGCACCGAACCGCGCCACCGGCAAGGCGGGCAGCCGGGCTGTCTGGTTTGGCCGCGGCATGGCGCTGCTGATGGGGCCTGTGCCCGATGCCGGTCTGGCCAAACATGCGGCTCTGACGGATCAAAGCGATGCCTGGGCCGTCGTGCGATTGGACGGAGCAGAGGCCGAAAATGTGCTGGCGCGTCTGGTGCCGGTGGATCTGCGCGGCCAGGTGTTCAAGCGCGGCCACACGGTGCGCACTGAACTGAAGCACATGATGGCGTCGGTCACGCGCGTTGGCCCGCAGGCGTTTCAGATCATGGTGTTCCGCTCGATGGCGAAGACACTTGTGCATGATTTGAAAACAGCGATGGAAGCTGTCGCGGCGCGGGGGTAATCTTCGGGATCACCAACTGATTCCCGGAGCGCATCTATGATCCGCATCGCCCTTGCAGCCGCCTTGCTGGCGGCTCCGGCCTATGCTTCTGAAACCAAGGAAGAAAGCTGCAAATACCAGGGCCAGGTCATGGCCGCAGTGCAGCAGGCGCGGCTGGACCGGGTGAAGCAGGAAGAGGTGGAGCAGGCGATTCTGGACAGCGGTCCGGAATGGCCCGAAGCCTATTCCAAGGCGATCCCGCAGCTGACGGACCACGTTTACGCGATGAAGCGGCGCGACCTGAAGGACGCCGACCTTGGCGCATTGTTCGAACAGCAGTGCCTGCAGAACTGGGATCAGATCCAGGCGATGCAGAAACAGCTGAAGTCGAACTGACATGTCCCTGCCGCCCGGCTTTCTCGATGAACTGCGCACCCGCATCAGCATTTCTGATGTTGTCGGGCGCAAAGTCATGTGGGACCAGCGCAAGTCGCAGCCGGGCAAGGGCGACTTTTGGGGGCCATGCCCCTTCCACCACGAAAAGACCGCGTCCTTCCACGTCGAGGACCGGAAGGGCTTCTATTACTGCTTCGGCTGCCACGCCAAGGGCGACGCGCTGAAGTTTGTCCAGGAGACCGAGAATGTCGGTTTCATGGAGGCAGTGGAGATCCTGGCGGGCGAGGCGGGCATGGAAATGCCCAAGCGCGATCCCCGCGCGCAGGAGAAGCAGGACCGCCGGACGCTGCTGGCAGACGTGATGGAGCAGGCGGTGCAGTTCTTCCGCCTGCAGCTGAAAACCAATGCCGCGCAGGACGCCCGCGCCTATCTGCAGCGCCGCGGCCTGGCGCCGCCGGCGCTGGACCGCTGGGAGATCGGATTTGCCCCCGACGGCTGGCAGAACCTGTGGGACGGCTTGCGCGGCAAGAACGTGCCCGAGGATCTGATCATCGGGGCGGGCCTCGCCAAGCCCTCCAGCAAGGGCGGCAAACCTTATGACACCTTCCGCAACCGGATCATGTTCCCGATCCGCGATGCGCGCGGCCGGGCAATTGCTTTTGGCGGCCGTGCGATGGACCCGAACGACAATGCCAAATACCTGAACTCGCCCGAGACCGAGCTGTTCGACAAGGGCCGCAGCCTTTATAACCACGGGCCGGCACGGGCAGCCTCGGGGCGGGGCTCCACGCTGGTCGTGGCCGAAGGGTACATGGACGTGATCGCGCTGGCCGAAGGCGGCTTCCAGTCCTCCGTTGCGCCGCTGGGTACTGCAATCACCGAAAACCAGCTGCAGATGCTGTGGCGGATGTCGGACGAGCCGGTCATTGCGCTGGACGGCGACACCGCAGGGCTGCGCGCCGCCATGCGGCTGATCGACCTGGCGCTGCCGCTGCTGGAGGCGGGCAAGTCCCTGCGCTTTGCCATCATGCCCGAGGGCAAAGACCCAGACGACATGATCCGCAGCGAAGGCCCGCAGGCGGTGCAGGCGGTGCTGGATCAGGCGATGCCGATGGTCAGGCTGCTGTGGCAGCGCGAGACCGAAGGCAAGGTGTTCGACAGTCCTGAGCGCAAGGCGGCCCTGGACAAAAGCCTGCGCGAAAAGATCAAGCTGATCCGCGACCCGTCGATCCGCAAGCATTACGGCGACGACATCAAGGAGATGCGCTGGCAGCTGTTCCGCGGCAACCGGGGCGGCGGCGGCAGCAGTTTCCAGCAGCGTGGCACCCGCGGCGGCGGCTTCCGCGACGGGTCCCGCACGCCCTGGAAGCCGGGCAAGGGCTTTGGTCCGATCCCGCAGCCGCGCGCAACCACCCGTGCTTCGCTGGTGGCGGGTGCAGATGACGAATATTTTGCGGCGATGCGCGAGGCGGTGATCCTGGCCACGGCGATCATTACGCCGGCAGTGATCCCGGATTTCGAAACCAGCCTGGAGCGCCTGCAATGCGCCGACCCGGACCTGGCGGTGCTGCGTGATATGGTGCTGCGCCACGGCATCGACGCGCCGGAGCGCCTGCGTGAGGAAATCGACTGGTCTTTGGGGCCTCAGGCCCTTGAAAACCTGTTTGGCCTTCGCCATGTCGCAATTATCCCCTGCCTGCGCAAACCCGGTGATACCGAACTGGCCAGCATGACCCTGGCCGAGGAATTCGCAAAACTCGAAGCGCGGCGCGGGTTGGACGCGGAACTGGCAGAAGCCGAAGAGGATTTGGACGGCCTTGCCGATGAGGCGCTGACCTGGCGTCTGCGGCAGGCCGCCGAGGCCAAGAACAAAGCGGTGCGCAGCGAGAATGAGGACCAGGCGCAGTATGATGTGGGCAAGAATGGCGCACGGCTCAACCGGGATGAGCGCGATGCCTTTGGCGCCCTTTTGGACCGGATCGGCTTTTCCGAGAAGTGACGCAGATCGCCGGATTCTGCGTTTTGCTAAGGAAGAGCACAGGAAAATTGGGTAAACGGGGTGACGAATCAGGGAATCGCGCTAATGATTCGCGTGATTCGAATCGCCCCGCAGCCCCTGAGTAGGAGCAATGAATGGCCGCCAAAGACACCGACGACCGCAAACCTGACGATCAGGACGCCGAAATCTCCCTCGACATGAGCCAGACTCAGGTCAAGAAGATGATCGCGGAAGCCCGCGAAAAAGGCTACATCACCTACGATCAGCTCAATCAGGTTCTGCCGCCGGATCAGGTCAGCTCGGAACAGATCGAAGACGTGATGTCGATGCTCAGCGAGATGGGCATCAACATCATCGAGGACGAAGAGGCCGAGGAGGAAGAGAACAAGGGCACCACCGACCTTGTGACCACCGAAGGCCCGCGCGAGGTTGCCCTAGCCGGCGCCCAGACTGAAAAGCTGGACCGCACCGACGATCCGGTGCGCATGTACCTGCGCGAGATGGGCTCGGTCGAGCTGCTGAGCCGCGAAGGCGAGATTGCGATCGCGAAGCGCATTGAAGCCGGCCGCAACACCATGATCGCGGGGCTTTGCGAAAGCCCGCTGACCTTCCAGGCGATCACCATCTGGCATGACGAACTTCTGTCCGAGGACATCCTGCTGCGCGACGTCATCGATCTGGAGGCCACCTTCGGCAACCAGCTTGATGAAGACGGCGAAGCGGAAGAGCCGGTTGTCGATACCTCCGCTGTGCAGCCCGCCAAGCCGGTCAAGGACGAAGGCCCGGAACTGGACGCTGACGGCAACCCGATTTCCAGCGATGACGACGATGACGAGGATGATCAGGCCAACATGTCGCTGGCGGCGATGGAAGCGGCGCTCAAGGACCGGGTGCTGACCACGCTGGAGCGGATCTCGACGGACTTTGCCCAGCTTTCCGAGATGCAGGACAGCCGGATTTCCGCGACTTTGAACGAGGACGGCTCCTTCAGCACCCAGGACGAGGCGACTTACCAGTCGCTGCGCTCGGAAATCGTGCAGCTGGTGAACGGGCTGCACCTGCACAACAACCGTATCGAAGCGCTGATCGACCAGCTTTACGGCATCAACCGCCGGGTGATGCAGATTGACAGCTCGATGGTCAAACTGGCCGACCAGGCCCGTATCAACCGCCGCGAATTTGTGGACGCTTACCGAGGCCGTGAGCTGGACCCGAACTGGCTGGCGGAAATGGGCGAAAAGCCGGGCCGGGGCTGGCAGATGTTCATCGAACGCTCCACCGACAAGGTCGAGGAGCTGCGCGCCGACATGGCCCAGGTGGGCCAGTATGTCGGTCTCGACATCTCCGAATTCCGCCGCATCGTTCAGCAGGTTCAGAAGGGCGAGAAAGAAGCCCGCCAGGCCAAGAAGGAAATGGTCGAGGCCAACCTGCGCCTGGTGATCTCGATCGCCAAGAAATACACCAACCGCGGCCTGCAGTTCCTGGACCTGATCCAGGAGGGCAACATTGGCCTGATGAAGGCGGTGGACAAGTTCGAGTACCGCCGCGGCTACAAGTTCTCGACCTATGCGACCTGGTGGATCCGCCAGGCGATCACCCGGTCGATTGCCGACCAGGCCCGCACCATCCGTATCCCCGTGCACATGATCGAGACCATCAACAAGCTGGTCCGCACCGGCCGCCAGATGCTGCACGAGATCGGCCGCGAGCCGACCCCGGAGGAGCTGGCCGACAAGCTGCAGATGCCGCTGGAGAAGGTCCGCAAGGTGATGAAGATCGCCAAGGAGCCGATCAGCCTCGAAACCCCGATCGGGGACGAGGAAGATTCGCAGCTGGGCGATTTCATCGAAGACAAGAATGCCGTGCTGCCGCTCGACAGCGCCATTCAGGAAAACCTCAAGGAAACCACCACCCGCGTTCTGGCCTCGCTCACCCCGCGCGAGGAGCGGGTCCTGCGGATGCGCTTCGGCATCGGCATGAACACCGACCACACGCTGGAAGAAGTCGGCCAGCAGTTCAGCGTGACCCGCGAACGGATCCGCCAGATCGAGGCGAAGGCCTTGCGGAAACTGAAGCACCCCAGCCGCAGCCGCAAGCTGCGCAGCTTCCTGGATCAGTAATTTGGAGGGCGCCCCGCGGGGCGCCTTTTTTATCTGCGAGGGATCAATGGCGACGAACGAGTATTGGGCAAATCGAATTTTCTCTGAATACGTCAAGCTGCGGCAATCAACTGACAAGGTTTTTGTATCATACGGAGACTTGGCAGAAATGATTGGACGTAAAGGAGAGCACAGATTGCTGGGGGCTTCTCTCGATATGGTACGGGCGATCTGTGAGCGGGCGAAACTTCCCGACGTTGCAACTGTTGTAGTGGATCAACAGAGTTTAAGGTCAGGAGAGATAAAGCCATCGCCGAAAGCTCTAGAAAAGCACGGCGGTTGGCCCGGCCTGAGAGCAGAGCAGGGGCGTGTTTTGGCGTTTGATTGGAATGCGGTTGCAGTCGATAAAGTGATTGCCTGCAAGAGACAATGAGCGGTGGGAAACTCCCTGCAAACAAATACCAACCTCATCGTCTTCGACGGCGAATGCGTGCTGTGCTCCGGCTTTTTCCGCTTCATGCTGCGCCGTGACCGGGCGGGACGGTTTGCCTTTGCCACCGCGCAATCGCCGCTGGGGCAGCAGCTTTACCGCCAGCACGGGCTGCCCACGGAGAACTTCGAGACCAATCTGGTGATCGTCAATGGGTGCACCCATCAGCGGCTCGATGCCTTTGCAGCGGCGATGCGGGCGCTGCCCTGGCCGTGGCCTCTGCTGTCGCTGTGCCGGTTCCTGCCGGGATGGCTGAAGGACGCGCTCTATTTCAGCATCGCCCGCAACCGCTACCGGCTGTTCGGCCGCTTTGACAGCTGCATGATCCCCGGTCCGGAGCTCCGCGCCCGCTTCGCCGACGGGGGATATGGCGCATGAGGGACGCCTTTGGCGAAATCATTGCGGCGCAACAGCTTGAGGTGCCGCCAGCCCTGCTGCGGTTCCATGGCCAGCCGCCGGTGCGCAGCCAGGGACTGGTCACGGTCGAGGGCGGCAGCCGCTGGGCGCGGCTGCTGGCTGGTCTGGCAGGCTTTCCGCCGCCGATGCCGCGAACCCGCTTCCGGCTGGAGGTCGCCCCGCAGGGCGGCGGCCACATCTGGCAGCGCATTTTCGGCAAGTACCGGACCCGTTCGCATCTGCGGTTCGATCCCGGGAAGGGCAGGGCGGTGGAGCGCTTCGGACCCATAGAATTGGAGCTGACCGCCACGGCACAGCAAGGCGCGCTGGTGGTCTCGGTGGAAAAGGCGCGGCTGTTCGGCCTGCCGCTGCCTGCTGCGCTGTGCCCGCAAAGCGCTGCAATGGAATATGAAACCCCGGAGGGGCATCTCGGCTTCGACATCTCCGCCAGCCTGCCGCGCATCGGCCTGCTGGTGCGCTACAGTGGGTATCTCGTGCTGCCGGAGCTGGATCTCAGGCGTTAACCATTTGCTAACCCTGCCGTTGTCCGGCGCGGCGGCACTCCCTAAAATTGCAGTCATTGCCGTTCACGCCTTCCGGGGGGAAGAAAATGCCTGCACATACCGATCTGAACGAGGCGCTTGCCGCGCTGACGGACAAGCTCCGGTCGCTCAATGATCTGGTGACAGCCAACCAGTTCATGGTTGAAGCGCTGGCCAGACAGGGTGAGGAGCTGAAGCAGATGGACGGTGCCGGGACCAAGGACATGCTGCGCAGGCAGGCGCGGGCCAGGTTCCACCCGGACACTGGCACCGCCCCGAATGCCGCGGCACTGGCCATCCTGGAGGATGTGCTGAGCCTGCAGCAGGAGAGTGCCGAGATCATCCCGTTTCCGGCGCGGGCCTGAGGCGGTCCCAACACATCTGCGAGAGGCTGCAGCAAATCCGGCCTGCGCCACTTGGAGCAGGCGCAGGCTATCCCTATGTTGAAGCAAGCAAAGGGATATTTCCGAATGAAAAACTATATTTCTGCGCTGGGCCTGGTGTGTCTCACCGCCCTTCCCGCGACGGCCGGTGCCTTCACCACCAGCCGGGGCGTGCGGGTTCTGCCGGTCAGCGAAACGGTTTATGAGGTGGTGCCCCGCGGGGCTGGCGGAACCTGGGATTACTGGTGCGCCGCAGCGGAATATGCCCGCCGCGAGCTGGGTGCGGGTTGGACCGATCGTTTTTATGTGGTGCGCGGCCGGGACGTGAGCGTGACCACCGGGCGCCGTTCCTCGGTGCAGTTCACTCTTTACCCGGAGAGGGCAGGGGTGCCCGCAAAAACCGGCTGGCTGTCGCTGGGCTTCCGGCCGGGTGACAGCATGTCGGTGCAGCAGGGCTATGGCTACTGCGTGAACGAACCGGTGCTGTAAAAAGCCGGGAGCGGTCTGAATAGGCAGAAATGGCGGAACTCTGGCGTGCTGGCGGCTGCCGGCGGCGGGCCCCGGGGCGGGGCGAAGTCCGTCACGAGGAAGCGTTTTGCTGCGCGGGCAGCGCACGGCACTGTGACTCGCTTGTGTGTCAATTCTCCCTACCCTTTCGGATACCTGTCTGCCGGGCAGTGCAATCAAGTCTGAAAGGGGTCTGAAATGAAAGCCTCGGCAAGTGTCCTCACCCTCGCCTTTGCCCTTGCGCTGCCGGAAACAGCAGCGGCCTGGAATGACCGCCGGGCGGCGCATATCAATGCCGTCTCGCAGGATGTTTTTGAAGTCGTGCCCAAAATCGCGAGCGGCCGATTCTTCTGGTGCGCCGCGGCGGATCACGCGCAGCGGGTCCTGGCAGCGCCATGGACGGCAGATCTGTTTATCACCCGCGGCCTGGGGCGTAGTGCAACAACCGGCCGGGTGTCGGCGGTGCAGTTCACCCTGAATGCGGATTTGGCTCCGGCGGCAATCCATGGCAATATCAACAGCCTGCAGGCCGGCCAAAGCATGAGCGTTCAGCGGGCGTATGACTACTGCCACAGGCTGCCGGGGAAACCCTGATCCGGCGGCAGCCTGGCTCCAGGCTGCCGGAAACGGAAGGAGAAACAGATGACCGCACGAAATGCTGTATTGGCCGGCCTGGCCGGCGCGCTTCTTCTTCTGCCCGATGCGGGGTCAGCCTGGCGGGCAATGAACCGGCATGAGGTGCTGCCGGTGTCAGAAGGCGTCTGGGAGGTGGTTGCCAGGGTCGGTTCCGGCGCGCAGGACTACTGGTGCGGTATCGGCGATTTTGCCATCCGCCAGCTGCGGGCGCCGGTGAACCAGCGGATCTATGTGTGGCGCGGGGTAGGGCCTTCGGTCAACCGCCCCGGGCGCAAGGCGGTGCAATTTGCCTTCGGCCTGCCGCCGGGTGTCCCGGACAGATCCGCCAGCATATCTCTAAATGTGCGCGAGGCGGGCGACAACCTGATGGTTTCTTCGGCACAGACCTATTGCTATGACCGTTTGCCCGGCAGGGATCTCTGGCGCTGGTAATGCCTTGCGGCTTGTCTGGCCGGGCAGTTTCGGCCAGAACTGCCTCATGCATCAAGAGTTCACCATTCCGACGCGCGGTCAGGGGCTTTATGAATTCACCGGCAGCGTGCGGGCTTGGGCGGCAGGCAGCGGCCAGCGGGACGGGCTGCTGACGCTGTTTGTCCGCCACACCTCCTGTTCGCTGCTGATCCAGGAAAATGCCGACCCCGACGTGCAGACCGACCTGCGGGCGTTTTTTGCCCGGCTGGTGCCGCCCTCGAACCATCCGTCCATGGCCTACTTGCGCCACACCTACGAAGGCCCGGACGATATGCCGGCCCATATCAAGGCGGCAATGATGCCGGTGAGCCTGTCCATCCCGGTGACAGGAGGCGCGCCGGTGCTGGGCACCTGGCAAGGCATTTACCTGTTTGAGCACCGCGATGCCCCGCACCGGCGCAAGGTGGCAGCACACCTGGGGTGAACCTCTTTATCTAGCGGCGGGAAATCACCTCTACCCAAATTCTGGAGGGTCGCCTATAGTTGTGGATAACCGGGCGGATCCCGGCACTAAAAACAGACTGACAGGATTGAGGGAGCAGGCGGATGCGCTGCCCATTTTGCGGAAATATCGACACACAGGTCAAGGATTCACGTCCCGCCGAAGATCATGTTTCGATCCGGCGGCGCCGGTTCTGCCCGGCTTGCGGCGGCCGTTTCACCACCTATGAGCGGGTGCAGCTGCGCGATCTGGTGGTGATCAAGACCAACGGCAAGCGCGAGGATTTCGACCGCGACAAGCTGGAACGCTCGATCCGCATCTCGATGCAGAAACGCCCGATCGAGCCGGAGCGCATCGACCAGATGATCTCGGGCATCGTGCGGCGGCTGGAAAGCATGGGCGAGACCGACATCCCCTCCAAGAAGATCGGCGAGATCGTGATGGAGGCGCTGGCCCGGATCGACACCGTCGCCTATGTGCGCTTTGCCAGCGTCTACAAGAACTTCCAGGCAGCCGATGATTTCGAGGACTTTGTCCATGAACTGCGCCCGCCAGCAGCACCGGAAGAATAATGGACGCTGATCACCGTTTCATGGCGCTGGCGCTGTCCCTTGGGCGGCGCGGGCAGGGCAACTGCTGGCCGAACCCGGCGGTGGGCTGTGTCATCGTGCGCGATGGGCGTATCGCCGGCCGCGGCTGGACCAGGCCGGGCGGGCGCCCGCATGCCGAAACCGAAGCGCTGGCGCAGGCGGGTGAAACTGCGCGCGGCGCCACCGCCTATGTGACCTTGGAACCATGCGCGCACCAGGGCAAGACGCCGCCCTGTTCCCGGGCACTGATCGATGCTGGTGTGGCGCGCGTCGTGGCCGCTATCGAAGACAGCGATCCGCGGGTGTCAGGCCAGGGCTTCCAGATGCTGCGCGATGCCGGTGTCGAAGTGGTTTCCGGCGTCTGGGCTGCACAGGCCGCGCGTGACCATGCCGGGTTCTTCCTGAAGACCGAGCAGGGCCGCCCGCTGGTGACGCTGAAACTGGCCAGCAGTTTCGACGGGCGGATTGCCACCGGCTCCGGGCAAAGCAAATGGATCACCGGCCGGAAGGCGCGCCGCGCCGTGCATGCGATGCGCGCGCGCCATGACGCGGTGATGGTCGGCGGCGGCACCGCCCGCGCCGATGACCCGTCGCTGACGGTGCGTGATCTGGGGGTGGAGCACCAGCCCGTGCGGGTGGTTATTTCGCGCCATCTGGACCTGCCGCTGATGGGCCAGTTGGCCCGCACCGCCAGGCAGGTTCCGGTCTGGCTGTGCCATGGCCACGGCGCCGATCATGAGCGGATTCAGGCCTGGGAAGGGCTGGGCGCCAGGCTGATCCCCTGTGCCTCGCACGGGGTGCAGCTGGACGCGGCGGATGTGCTGCAGCAGCTCGGGGCAGCGGGCCTTACCCGCGTGTTCTGCGAAGGCGGCAGCGCGCTGGCAGCGTCGCTTCTGGCGTTTGATCTGGTGGATGAGCTGATCGGCTTCACAGCCGGGCTCGGCATCGGCGCCGAAGGGCTGCCGTCGATCGGCGCGCTCGGCATCGGGCGGCTGGAGGAAGCACCGCGCTTCGAGCTGGTTGAAACCCGGCCCATCGGCAAGGACATCCTGCACCGCTGGACCCGCGCGCTGCGCTGATACGCTTTGCGCTTTTTGGTTGAGCGGAGTTTTCCCGCCTGGCGCTGCAGCGCAACTGGTGGCGGTCAGCGCCAGAGATGGGCGTAGGTGGCAAACAGACCCTGCAGCTTGGACAGCAGCCTGTTGCCGAGCCCAGGATGCGGCAGGCGGCCCTCGCGCAAGCGCATCACCGCCACTTCTGCCGGGCAGGGCTGGCCCGTGACGGGATCGAAATAGCGCGGGTAGTCGATCAGCGCCGCATGGGCCAGGCCCAAGAGCGGCACCGGCGCCCGCCGCCAGGGCGGTACCGGTGCCAGGTCCGCAGTCAGGCCCCAGCCGGCATAGAACGGGGTTCCCAGCGTCGTCACCGGGATACCGCGCAAGAGTGCCTCGAAGCCCAGCAGAGAGGTCATTGTCCAGACCTCCTGCACCTCGCCAAGCAACGCCATCGGATCCGTATGGGGTGCCACAGCATCCGCCAGCCCCTCTGCCGCAATGCCGCCCTTGCGCAGGCCGGCCTCCACATCGGGGTGCGGCTTGTAGATGATCACCGCGTCCGGGTTGGCTTTCCGCGCGGCGCGCAGAAGGTCCAGGTTGGTCCGAACCTCTGCAGCGCCGCAAAGAATTGAGGCATCGTCCTCCACCTGGCCCGGCACCAGAATCCGATGGCCTTCGGGAAGGGCAGGGGCAGTGCCGCCGAGATTGTATTTCGAGACGCCGTCCCGAACCAGGGACCGCACCAGGCGTTCGGCCCGCAATTCCTCGGCCTGGGTCATCTCCGCGCGGCGAGCGATCAGCGTATCGAGATCCGACGGCTGGCGCGGGTCGTAGTAGATCCCGCGGGTGTCGGTCACCAGCGACAGCGGCGGCACCAGTTCCGCGCCCAGACCGCGCGAGCGCAGAAAACCGTCCTCCACCCTGACCGCGCCGGCATGCGCCTCGCTTGCCCTGCCGGCCCAGACCATCCGGCGGCGGCCGCCCTTATCCGCCTTTGCGGGATCGCCGGTGAACGCCACCCGCTTTTCGGAGCCAAAGAACTTCTGCAGCGGTTTGCGCTTCCACATCCGCATGCCCGAGGCTGACCAGCCGCCGTGGTCCTGCCGCCAGGCCCGCACCCGCGCCTCCAGGTTGTCCAGCACCGTTTCCAGCCCGCACAGTTCATCACGGAACGGATCGTACCACTTCGGATAGAGGATCATTGCCGCGGCAAACAGCTGCGCCCGCGTCAGCCGCCGCTGTCGGCGCGCAGGCGGCGCGTCGTCAACACTCAGCCCCCAGCCCGCATAAAACGGCTGGCCGAAAACCCGCGGCCTGTGGCCGGCCAGGATGGCCTCGAACCCCAGCTGCGAGGAGACGGTGTAGACGCCCACCGCGCCCTCCAGCAGCGCCCAGGGCGAGACGCTGGCGGTGAACAGCTCGACCCGCCCCTGCGCATCCCCGGCGCCGTAATAGCCCGCCCGGTAGCCGCGCAATGTCTCGGGGTGGGTTTTGATCAGCACCCGCGCGCCGGGGTGTTCCTCCTGGGCAAAGGCCAGCATTTCCAGAAACCGCGCCCGGTCGGCGCGCGACGCAGTGACGGAGGCATCGTTCCGCGCCTGATCCGCCACCAGCACATAGCCGGGCTCCGGCACCGGGCTCTCAGGGTCAAAGGCGTTGTACTTGCTGAGATGCGCAGCCTTGAGGCGGGCAATGGCATCGCGCGCCCGGCGCATCAGATCGGCGTCATCCAGCGGATGGCCGGCCAGAAGCTGTTCCAGATCCGAGGGCGTGGCGGCATCGAAATGCACGCCGGCCCGGTCCAGCAGCAGCCCTGCGGGCGGCTCGCCGGCGCGCCCGGGATGGAGCGAGCGCAGAAACGCATCCTCTGCCCTGAGCAGCCCGCAGCCGCGCCGCTTTGCCACCGCAAGGCCCCGGTGCGCAGTGGGGGAGGCGCCCCAGATGCCGACCAGATCCTGCGGCCGCGGCAGGCCCAGCCGGATATCATAGCCGGCCAGCTGCAGGATCCGCCGCACCCGGCGCTGGGTCAGAAAGCCGCCGTTGTATACAAAAAGCCGGGACGCATCGCTCCCGGCTTCCTGCTGGCCTGTACTCAGGCGCATGCTGTCCTAGCCGCCGTCAAGCGCGGTGGAGACGCTGGACAGCGAGCCCACCGGGGTCACGAGCAGCGAGATGGTTTTGGTCCATTGGGTGTAGGGCGCCTCGGTGACATAGAGCGTGTCATCATCGCGGATCACGAAATCGCGGGCGACAAACAAGCCGTTCGGCTGGGTCAGGTTCAGCACGTAGACCAAACGCTGCGCGCCGATCAGATCGTCGCGGCCAAGAACCTGATTGGCAATCTCGGCCGGCTCATTGCGCAGCACAAAGACGCCTGTCGGGTCCGAGGCGGAGGAGATCAGGCCGCCGACCTGGGCAATGGCTTCCAGGGCTGACAGGTCCTGGCTTTCAAACGGCACCCGCGCCTGGGCCGAAGTCGCCCCCAAAGCGGTGAAGGAACGGGTGTCTTCTTCAACCAGAATGCGGTCGCCGCCGCGCAGGGCCACATCCAGCTCCGGATGGTCGAACAGGTCCTGGAACCAGATCTTGCCCTTTTCCTGGCCGCGGATCACGGTGACCTGGGCAATTTCCGGCTGGATTGTCACCCCGCCGGCCTGGGCCAGCATGGATGACAGGGTCCGGGTCGGGCGTTCGATCGGATAGACACCCTGGCCGCCCACAGCGCCGGTCAGGCTGACGGTGGCGCCGTCGCCCGCCAGGCGGCGCACCTGCACCTGCGGGTCGGGGGTCTGGTCTTCCAGTTTCTTGGTGATGGTCTCGCGCAGCTGCTCCGGCGTGTTGCCCGAGGCGCGCAGGCGGCCTGCGTAAGGCACAAAGATGTAGCCGGCACTGTCGACCTGCACCTCTTCCAGCACGGTGGAGTTGGTGGCCTCGGCCGCCAGCAGCCCGTCATCCACGTTTTCCCAGACCGTCAGCCCGAGCACGTCGCCCGGCCGGATGGTGTCCGAGGTCAGCTTGCCCGCAGAGGTGAAGCCGGAGGAAAAGCCAAGGGCCGGCACAACAGCTGTGGCGCGCGCGACGCGGTCGTTGACGGAGACGATGAAGGCATCGCCTTCCCGCTGCACGGAACCGGCAAAGATCTGGCGCTTGCTGGGGCCGACTTTGGGCAGGCCGCAAGAGGCCGCAAGGGCCAATGCCGCCAGCATGGCCACCGGACGCGCCCAGCGGAGGGGAACGGATTTCACTGCTCGGTCTCCTCGACCAATTATTGTTTGCCTCAAGTTTTACCGGCAACCTAACCGGCCAGCGGGATAAAATCCAGTCTTTGGGCCATCCGGCGTCAGGTCACCAGGCGCAACTGTTGCCGCGGTGCCGCTGTGCCCAGGCGCAGCGCATCATAGGGATCGTCAGGTGCCAGCATCATGTCGGCCACCTGGCGCAGCAGCTGGCGGCGCCCGTCGCGGGAATAATAGCCGCCAGGCACTTGCGAGGTTTCAAGCAGGAACCGCCGGTAATCCTTGTAGGCGCGGCTGTCGGGGCGGCAGGCCGCGGCAAAGAATTCCGCCAGCGGCTGCTCCGAGACAAATTCCGGCTTGCCATAGACCGCGCGCCCGAACACCCGCAAGGGGATGCCGCGCCACAGCACCTGCTGGCCGGCGGTGGAGTTGACGGTCACCGCGGTGCGGGCCTCGTTCAAAAGCTGCGCCAGCTTGCCGCCGCGCACATAATGCACCCGGCCGGCGATGCCATGCTCCCGCGCCAGCCGCCGCAGCGTGCGGCGCACCTGGGCGCGGCCGTCTTCCAGCGGGTGCGCCTTGATCACCAGGTGATGATGGCGCGGGGCGCCTGCGGCAAAGCCGCCGATCACCTCCGCCAGGAAATCGCGCATGCTGCTGAAGGGGGAGTGCATCTGGAACGAACTGTCATGCTCCAGCTGCAGCAACGCCAGATGGTAGGGGAAGCCGCCGCTGCGGATGCGCCGCTCCGCCAGCCGCCGTTCCAGGGCCTGGGCGGGCATCAGCAGCAAGCGCTTGAGGTAAAGCTGGAATTCCTTGGTCACCGGCAGCGCCCGGTGCGGCCGGAAGTTGCGGTACCTGCGGTTCCGGAACATGACGAACCAGTGATAGAGCGCGCCGTAGAACACATGCTGGCGCATGTCGCCCCAATGCGCAGGCGGCAGCTGCGCTTCCATGTCCGACCGCGCCAGCGCCTGCTGCATCTCGGGGACCGTCATGTCCATCAGCCGCGAATGGCCATTGGCGCCGCCGCGCTCATAGGTCACCCAGTAGGGGCGCAGGTAGCCTTCCTCGAAAACATGCACGGTGAGGCCGCGCTGCCGCGCCGCCGCCACTGCGGTCGCATGAATGGGGCGGGTATCGCCATAGATCACAATGTCGGTGATGCCGCGGCTTTCCAGCAGCCCGGCGAGCACCTCCGGCCACTCCTGCTGGCAGCCGGTGAAGGGAATGTAGCTGTCCCGGCGGCGCCAGAACGCCTGGTCGCCGGCATTGAACCCCACCCGCGCAACCTCGCATCCCGCCGCCTGCAGCATCCGGCCAAGGGCAGCAAAAAACGGACCGTGCGGGCCTTGCAGGAACAGGAAGCGGCGGGAGTTCATCGGGCGGTTCGGCATCTCTGAGGCAAGAATAATGGCGGCAATCTCAAGAAGGGATTAACATTTCAGTAGGGCGAAACTATGGCCGGCGTACGGGGGATGGCAAGCCGGGGCTTGTGAAGACCGCGCGGCTTGGCTACCTCTGGCCCGGAATTGACCTTTCACCGGCAGGAGCGGACCCATGTTCACTGGCATCATCACCGACGTTGGCACCATCGCCGAGCTGGAGCAGCAGGGCGACCTGCGGGCCCGCATCCGCACCGCCTATGACACTGCCACCATCGACATCGGGGCGTCGATCGCCTCGGACGGGGTGTGCCTGACGGTGATCGCGCTGGGTGAAGACTGGTATGATGTGCAGGTGTCGGCCGAGACCGTCTCCAAAACCAATCTCGACGCCTGGGCTGTGGGCAAACGGGTAAACCTGGAACGCGCACTGAAGGTCGGCGACGAACTGGGCGGGCACATCGTGTCCGGCCATGTGGATGGCGTCGCCGAAGTGGTGGAGATGAAGGACGAGGGCGACAGCACCCGCGTCACTCTGCGCGCACCCAAGGCGCTGGCCCGTTTCATCGCCCCCAAGGGATCGGTGGCGCTGAACGGCACCTCGCTGACAGTGAACGGCGTGGACGGCTGCGAATTCGGCATCAACTTCATCCCGCACACCAAGGAAGTCACCACCTGGGGCGATGTAAAGACCGGCGACCGCATCAACCTGGAGATCGACACCCTGGCCCGCTACGTCGCGCGTCTGCAGGAAGCCGGCTGACGCCACGGGCCTTCCAGCTTCTTTCTGGTTGAAAATACTCCGGGGTGAGGCCGCAGGCCGAGGGGCGGCGCCCCTCCTCCGCCATCAGCCAAGGGCTCCCGCCCCTTGAGCCGGGCGCGCCGCTGGCGCGGCGCGCGTCACCACATGTCGCCGACGGTATAGCCCGCAGGGAACGGATCGCTGGGATCCAGCGTGTAGCTGGAGAGGCCATAGATCCAGCCTTGGCCGGACAGCGTGGGGACAATGGCCTTGTAAGGCCCCGCTTGCGTCTCGGCTGTGATCCGCCCGGTGAAGGTGGTGCCCAGCGGCCCGGCATTCACGTAGTCCTGCCCGATGCCCAGCACCCCGCGCGCATGCAGCACCGCCATCTTGGCGCAGGTACCGGTGCCGCAGGGGGACCGGTCGAGGATGCCGCTGGCGTCCTGCGGGCGCTCCGGGTCGAACCGGCCGGTGGAGATGGTGATCGCGCCGCGCCCGTTGGTGCCCTCCGCCGCCGGTGCGCCCCAAAGGTTGGTGATGGTCGGGCCGGTGATCTCAGGATTGTCCGGATGCGCCACCGGCAGCTGCTCCGCCGTGGCATGGCGGATCGCCTCGGAGACACGCACGATCTCGGCGCCGTTGCCTGCGTCCAGCGCAATCCCCAGCCGTTCGGCCTCGGCCAGCACAAAGAACATCCCGCCCCAGGCCACATCCACGGTGACGGTGCCCAGCCCGGCCACCTCGACCTGCGCATCCAGATGCACCGCAAAGGCCGGCACGTTCTGGAACGCCACCCGCGTCACCTTGCCGTCGCGGCATTCCGCGCGCACCCGGATCAGCCCGGCCGGGGCCTCCAGTGTCAGCTCGGTCACCGGTTCCGCCATCGGCACGATGCCGGTTTCCAGCAGCACCGTCACCACGCAGATCGTGTTGGAGCCCGACATTGGCGGGTATTCGGTCTGCTCGAAGATGATGAAGCCCGCATCCGCCTCCGGATGGCAGGGCGGCACGATGGCGTTGCCGCACAGGCCGGGATTGCCGCGCGGCTCGCGCAGCATCTGCAGCCGGATCTCATCATGGTTCGCGGCCATGTCCTGCATCTTCTCGAATACCGTATTGCCCCGCAGCAGGGGCATGCCGCCGGTGATCACCCGGCCCGGCTCGCCCTCGGCATGGGCTTCAACCGCTTGCAGTATGCGGGATGCGCGCATCTGTCTCCTCCCCGGTCTTCCGGACGCCTGATCCGCAGATTGGATCCGAAAACCAGTTGTGCACGGCTGCACAGGCCGCGTCCAGACCCCTTGTTGCCGTTTGCGGGACTGGCATTTGCCGCCGGCCTGGGCTATCTGGCAGGGAAAGAACCCGCAGTGCCAGGCGTGCTGCCCATGCGCATTGAAAGGCTGACATATGAGCTTTGAAACACCGGGGCCGGTCGAGGCGCAGCTGCGCGACGCCATCAGCCCGATCGAAGAGATCATCGAAGAGGCCCGTCAGGGCCGCATGTTCATCCTGGTCGACCACGAGGACCGCGAGAACGAAGGCGATCTGGTGATCCCGGCGCAAGCTGCCGATGCGGCGGCGATCAACTTCATGGCCACCCACGGCCGCGGCCTGATCTGCCTGACCATGCCGGCCGAGCGGATCGAGGAACTGGGCCTGCCGATGATGGCGCTGCACAACTCCTCGCGCCATGAGACCGCCTTCACCGTCTCAATCGAAGCGCGCGAGGGCGTGTCCACCGGCATCTCCGCCGCCGACCGGGCGCTGACCGTCGCCACCGCCATCGACCCGGAGAAATCCGCGGCCGACATCGCCACTCCCGGCCATGTGTTCCCGCTGCGCGCCCGCCGCGGCGGCGTGCTGGTCCGCGCAGGCCATACCGAGGCCGGCTGCGACGTGGCCCGGCTGGCCGGCCATTACCCGTCCTCGGTGATCTGCGAGATCATGAAGGAAGACGGCACCATGGCGCGGCTGCCCGATCTGGTGCAATATGCGCAGAAACACGGGCTGAAGATCGGCACCATCTCCGACCTGATCACCTACCGTGCCCGCAATGACAACCTGGTCACCGAGACGTCGCGTGAAACCGTGACCTCGGAAATCGGCGGCGAGTGGGAGATGCGGCTGTTCACCGACCAGACCCACGGCATCGAGCATGTGGTGATGATCAAGGGCGACATCACCACGCCGGAGCCGGTGCTGGTGCGCACCCATGCGCTGCACGAGGCGACCGACATCCTGGGCCTTGGCCCGAAATCGGCGCGCCAGCTGCCGCGTGCGATGGAGATCATCGCCGAGGAAGGCCGCGGCGTCGTGACCCTGTTCCGCCAGCCGCGCAACGCGCTCTATGCGAACGAGGACGAAGGCCCGCGCACGGTGACCATCAAGCAGACCGGCATCGGCGCCCAGATCCTGTCGAGCCTGGGCCTGCACAAGCTGGTGCTGCTGACCGACTCGCCTTCGACCAAATACGTCGGGCTGGATGCCTATGGGCTGTCCATCACCGGCAGCCGCCCCATTCTGAAGGACGACTGATATGGCTGGACATGAAACCCACTACACCCTGCCGCGCGCGGAATTCGACAAGCCGGTGAAGCTGCTGATCGTTGTCGCGCCTTACTACCAGGACATCGCCGGCAATCTGGTTGCCGGCGCCGCGGCAGAGATTGAAGCCGCTGGCGGCACCTTTGAAATCGTGGAAGTGCCCGGCGCGCTGGAAGTTCCGACCGCCATCGCCATCGCCGACCGCAGCGCGAACTTCGACGGCTACGTGGCGCTGGGCTGCGTGATCCGCGGCGAGACCACCCACTATGAAACCGTCTGCAACGACAGTTCCCGCGCGATCCAGCTGATGGGCCTGCAGGGTCTGTGCATCGGCAACGGCATCCTGACCGTCGAGAACCGCAAGCAGGCCGAGGTGCGCGCCGATACCGCCGATCAGAACAAAGGCGGCGGTGCGGCGGCTGCGGCCTTGCATCTGATCGCACTCACGCGTAAGTGGGGCGCCCAGACCAAAGGCATCGGCTTCAAAGCGCCCGCAGGGGCGTATCAGGTTGCCGGTACAGACAACGGACCCACCAGCGCATGAGCACCCAAGACAGCCGCCCGAAGGGCAGTGGCAAGAATCAGATGAGATCGGCAGCACGGCTTTATGCTGTGCAGGCGCTGTTCCAGATGGAGCATAGCAGCCTCACCTTCGACAAGGTGATTGCCGAGTTCGAGGATCACCGCTTCGGCGCTGTCTATGAAGGCGATGAGATGGCGGAGGGCGACAAAGCCATCTTCCGCAAGCTGGTGCGCGAAGCCGTGAACCATCAGGCCCGGATTGACCAGATGACCGACCGCGCGCTGGTGGCGAAATGGCCGATTGCCCGCATCGACCCGACCCTGCGGGCTCTGTTCCGTGCGGCCGGCGCCGAGCTGACCCAGTCCGACACCCCGCCCAAGGTGGTGATCAACGAGTTTGTCGACATCGCCCGCGCCTTCTTCCCGGAAGGCAAGGAGCCGAAGTTCGTCAATGCCGTGCTGGACCACATGGCGCGCGAGGCCAGGCCGGAAGCGTTCTGAGACAGGAAGCACTGGTTTTCAAATGGAAAAGACGCGCCGCAGGGCGCGTTTTTTGCTTCCTGGGCAGGCGCTGCGCAAAGGGTGCGACAAATTCCGCTCATGCGCTCCGGAACCGCTGGACGGCGCTGCAAAGGCTGATAACCTCAATATGCAATTCTGGAGGTGTCAGATGCCTGAACTGGTGAAGATGTATATCCGCAATGTTGTGATCGGCTTCGGCATTGCCGCCGCCTTTGTGGCGCTGCTGCTTGGGTTCAACGTGATGAACCTTTGGGGGCTAGCCGCCGGCTCTGACGCCGGGCTGCTCGCGGTGTTCCTGCTGTGGTTCATGCATGGCATTGTCTTTGCCGGCGTGCAGTTCGCCTGGGCGGTGATGGCGATGGCCGAAAAGGACACCGGCCCCCGCGGCGGCACCCCGGTGATGAATGCGTTCCAGCCGGTGAAAGTGCCTGCGGAACAGCCATCCCAGCGCCAGCGTCAGCTGCGCACACGCCGCTGATCCACAGACCGGCGGACTTCTGCCCGCGCTTTCCCACCGGAAGGCGCGGTTTTTCATTGCAGGGCAGGGAAAAGCGGCGGGACCACCAGTCAACCGTGCGGCTTTGATTCCCGAGGACCTGTATGTACAGGTGGGCGCCAGGTAAACGGACCAGGATCCGGACAGAGCCAGCTCCCTCGGAATTGCTTAAGGCCACCGGAATGCTGCCGGTCACGAGAAGGGCAGAACCCGCCAAGCCCGTAAGTAGTCTTCCTTGCGCGCTGATACAAGGGGCGCGTGGCACTGAGCGGTCAATTCCGGGTGAAACCGCAGGATTGCAATTTGTTCTCCAATTGTTCACATTTGCCGACATGATGGAAGATCTGCAGCCCGGACAGAGACTGGCCCGCGGGGTGTCGCGCTATCTGCGATCCCTCGGTTTTGCACCGCTGGAAGAATTTGTGCCTGCCCTCGGCCTGCGGGTGGACGTGATGGCGCTGGGGCCCAAGGGGGAGCTCTGGGTGATCGAATGCAAGTCCAGCCGCGCCGATTTCCAGACCGACTGCAAGTGGCAGGGCTATCTGGAATGGTGCGACCGCTTTTTCTGGGCGGTGGACGTGGACTTCCCGGACGAGCTGCTGCCCGACGGCACCGGGCTGATCATCGCCGACCCGTATGACGCGGAAATCATCCGCATGGCGCCGGAGGACAAGCTGGCGCCTGCGCGGCGCAAGAAGCTGGTGCAGAAATTCGCCATGGACGCCGCCCGCCGCCTGCAGGTCTTACGCGACCCGCGCCCCGGCAGGGACGGACTGCTGCTGGGCGGGGCGGAGGAGGCAATGCCGGACGCCTGAGGGCGGCTTTGTTGCTGCTGGTGTGCCAGCCGCCCGGCAGGCCCGGGCAAAAGGTTCAGAGCGGCAGGTTCAGCCGGTGCTGAGACTGCAGAATGGTGAGCTCCTCCCGGAGCTCCATCAGGGCCACTGTGCCGCCGCCGGACAGGCTGCTGACCGTCAGTGAGCCGCCATCGGCAAATCCGATGCGCAGTCTGTCCTCCGATTTCTCTATGTCTGCACCGTCATCTTGCCGCTTCCGGCGGTGATGGCCAGGCTGGCGCCATCTGAAAAGGCAACAGCGCCATTGCCGCCGCCGGTGCGCACAGCCGCGGGCGGCGGAGGGAAGGCAAAGGTGAGACCGCCATTCTCATTTGCAAACAGAAACATGAGCCTGTTTTGATGCGGATCGGCCGGCTTCTGCAGATTGGCCAGCGCCTTTGCCATGTCTGCAGACGTCTCAATCAGCCGCGCGTTCCCGAGCAGGTTCTTGAGCCGGTCCGTCGGTTTCCGGGTTTCCAGATCTGCCTCCGCCGCGGACGCCTGCTGGTAAAATGCAGCTTCCTCCTGATGCAGGCGCAATTTTTCCGGGGCAGCTTCCCCTGTCCAACCGGTCCCCGCAGTCTGGTCTGTGCCCTGCTGCACCGGCGCCGGTTTGAGACACCGAGGCATGCGTCAGCAGCAGGTTTGCATAGCGGCGGAAAGGACGGCGCATGGCGTCACCCTGTATCCTTTGGGAGCAATCGCCCAAAGCCTTCGGGACCAGGCCTTGCCATCATCATGCCCGCGCGTTTCAGCGAGCGGATGGTACTGAAATTTACCGGGGCCTGTGCGGCCTGCGCGCTGTTACTTCACGCTGCGCGCCGCCTGGGCGGCTGCGCGGATCTCGTCGGCGATCTCTTCGGCTTCTTCCGGATCGAAATCCATCGGAATCTCGGTGCCGCCTGCCTCGATGAAGATCCGCACCATGCCCTGATCGGTGGGGCCGATTTGCAGGTTTGCCTCGACATCGCGTTCGGTGTTGATACTCATTTTGCACTCCCAAGCCGGTCAGCGGATTGCAGCCGGTGCTAGCCCGGCGCAGGCTGAAACGCAAGCCGGGTTTGCGCTACACTGTTCCCATGATGGATGTGACCCTGCGCCGATTCGCTCCGACCGACATGCAATGGCTGGTAGCCCGCCACCAGGATCTCTACGCCCGCGAAGCCGGGTTCGACGAGAGCTTCGGTGCC
Organism: Leisingera thetidis; assembly: GCF_025857195.1. Taxonomy (NCBI): domain Bacteria; kingdom Pseudomonadati; phylum Pseudomonadota; class Alphaproteobacteria; order Rhodobacterales; family Roseobacteraceae; genus Leisingera; species Leisingera thetidis. Next base: position 1,100,413 of record NZ_CP109787.1, read on the forward strand.
TTGGTCGCGGATATCGTGCACAGCTTTTGCGCAGGCCATGATCCGGCCTGCGAACGGGGCTGGGTGGCCGAAAGCCAGGGCAAGCGGCTTGGCACGGTGTTCTGCATGAAGAAGGATGATGAAACCGCGCAGCTGCGGCTGTTCCTGCTGACGCCCGAGGCGCGCGGCAAGGGGCTGGGCAAACGGCTCTTGCGCGACTGCATGGATTTTGCCCGCGCTGCCGGGTACCGCGGCATGATGCTGAAGACCCATGAAAGCCACCGGACCGCCTGTGCCTTGTATCAGGCTTTTGGCTGGAAGCTGTGCGGCAGCCGCCCGGTGCAAAGCTATGGCCAGGACCTGGTGGAACAGACTTGGCGGCTGGCATTCCAAGCGGCTGAAGCCTAGCGGGCACCGGTCGGGGCTGCCGAAATTTTGGTGCAATTGCAAGTGCTTGTGGATAACTTTCTGCTGGCGGGGGTGGCCGGGCAGGGCCGCCGCACTGGAAATCCCGGTGCCGCGGATTTCTGCGGCGGAAAGGCAAAAAAACCTCTTGCGCGCCTTTGGGACGTGCTATAAATGCCCCCTCAGTGCCGCCTTAGCTCAGTTGGTTAGAGCGCTGGATTGTGGATCCAGAGGTCCCCCGTTCAAGCCGGGGAGGCGGTACCACTAAAACCCCCTGAAAATCAAAATCTTACGCCTCGCTCAGTGGCAGGTGAATTTCTGTCAGAAGTTCGTTGTAGCCAAATTGAAGCCACACCACATTTTGTGGCTGTGTCAGATTGTCTCCATCCCAAGTCTATGGGTGTTTTTATTTTGCTTTGTTGGTTGAGTTGTTTGGAGGGATTGCAAGCAAGAAGAACTTGTAAGAGCCTTAGGCGATCATTCTTGGAAGGTTTTGAGAACTATGAACATGGGAACCAAGCTTTTTGTTGTTGCTGCATTTCTTGGGGCTGCCGGCTGTTCGGTAACAGCACCTGTTGCGGCGATTAGCGAAGATGGGCACATCATGAGGGGGCAAGCGACTGCCTCAATGCAGGCAGGGAGCTACCATGTTTCAGACGGTAAAGTGACATGCACCGGGAACTACAACCCGCTTGATACTTCATTAACGATTCCCCTCTCAATCCTCTGCGATGACGGTAGAACTGGAATCGGCTCTGCTACGCGAACAGCAAGTGGCACTTCGGGTTCAGGTCAGTTTTCGATGAGCGACGGTTCCCAGTGGCGGTTTGTGTTCGGTGAAGGGGCCGCGCTTTTGTAGGCACTATATGTGCAAGTTTAGAAGCTCGAGCTTGCCGATTATCCGGTCCAGGTCTTGGCGGGTGTCTGCGTTTTCTGTGCCGTATCGGTAGGCGCGGCCCACCCGCTTCAGTGCGAAAATGTCCATTGGCGAGAAGCCATGCTCCATTAGCGTAGCTACGTGCTGCTTCGGCAGCCACTCCATCAGATCAGCGAAATAGTCACGCAGTTCCTCAAGGCTTGCGTCGTGTTCCAGAGGGCGGGGGAATTTCAGTGGGGCGCTCATATGATTATGCTGTGCCGGATCGGTACGGCCTCATCTTGGGGTAAAGCTTTCACCCGGTACCGGACAGTTCCGCGAAGTGCGTCAGCGCCCAGCACTTCCAGAATCTTGTGAAATTGGCCTTCCCACAGAATGAGGTGCTCGGAATTTGGATCGTTTGCGGTAATGACCGTCAGGGCGGCGTCACCGTCATATGGCTGATGCAGGGTGAAACGGTCTTCCTGCGTGAAGTCCCTGAGTGCATAGGTGTCTTCAGCGAGGTCATACTGAAACTCTCCTGAAGCATCCAAGACCGCAGCACCGGATTCTTCCACGGCGACCTTATAGACGGACGCGGCTTTCCAGGCCGGATTGTGGCGGGCTGCGCGTTTCAGGGCGGTGGCATAGCTCACTGTGCCGCCTCCTTCTTTGCGGGCGCTGCTGGAATGCTCACACCTTGCCAGCCCACCAGTTCCATTGCCGTTTGAACCGGCACCCCAGCGTTCACCAGAACACCCACAGCACGGGCACGGCCCGCCACGTCGCTGGACATCATGGCATCCAAGCTTAGGCGGGACACTCCCAGCTTTTCCTTGAGTTCGGGCATTATTTGCCTTGCCAGCGGATCAACGGTTTGCAGCGCAAACAGCCTGTAAGCTTCCCGCATGGCCCCTGCATTGCCGTTGGACGTGACCAGAGCGGGCGGAATGCCGCAGGCCGTCAGAATGCGCTCGTGCAGGCTATCTGTTGCCGGATTCAAATCCATGCGCTGCATGTCGGGTGTAAGGTCCACCCGCTTCAGTTCTGAGCGGTCGCCCCCAGTATGGGTGGCGAAGTCCGCTTTGGACGTAACAACCGCCAAGGCCCCGTTTCGGAGGCCCTGAAGGGCTTTGCCCTGCTGTTCTTCGGGAATTGTCGCTGGCATAGGCAGCAGCCCTTTACCGGCCATCGGCAGCGCGCTGGAAATCGCCTGTTCAATCTCCGCCATGAGCGTGGGGGACAGGCCCATAAGCTGGAATGGACTGCGGCCCTTCCAGGGCGTTGCCGGGTCAGGGTTGATCCTGAGCTTCAGCACTTCAGGTTCCAGTGCCCGCACTGTCTCTGTGGTGTTTACTCGCGCGATGTGAAGGTGATAGCGTCCGCTGCCCAGTTCATCCCAATACGCCACCCGCACCAGTTCCAGGGAGTTGGCGTGAACCCGGATGTGCCAGCAGCTTTCGCCCCTTAGACACAGGTCCAAGCCGATAGCCGCCAGAATGTCGGCTGTCAGCACGTCTGGAATAGGCTCAGGTGAGAGCATAGCGAAGGCGCGGCTCCAAGCGCCTATGCAGGTGCCAACCGTGGCTGACAGAGCCGCTGAGCCATCCGAGACAAGGTTGCGTCGGCGCAGGTCGATGTATTGCGGCGTCAGGCCTGTTTGCAGGCTGCGCTGTTCAGTTTCGGGTTTCTTACGGAAAGGCCAGATCATGGCTTGCGCACCTCGCTTGCCAGCAGGGCCGCAGCACCGGAGCCGTACATTACGCCCATGAGGCTTTCACGGGTAAACCCGCTGTCGCCTGCGTTCTGGGATTTGAACTCCCGCCGCGCAGGAGAGTGAATCAACTGATAGCAGGCGAGGTTGAATACGGCCTGCTGCACATGCTGCGGCGGCGTGCCAGGATCAATGGTGCCAACTTGGGTGAGGCGATACAGCAGAGGACCTTCCAGATCGACCAGGCCCAGAGCGGGGATATACGTTTCCGAATGTGGCACCCAATCCGATTGGCTCCATACTTCCACCGTTAAGGCGACAGGGAAAGGATGCCGGGGCCAGGTGTAGAGTTCCGGCCCTCGGATTGTCAGCACCACCTGACCGGCTGTCACCGGATAATAGCACCGGCCAGTGAATGCTTCTGCCTGCTGCCAAGCTGCCGCGATCATTTTCAGCGCGTCAGACTCAAGAGTTCCGGCTTCAAGAGCTACGTAAGGGGCTTGGGGAACAGAGGGCACATCGCCCCTGGTGAAGTTGGTTTCGATGGATTCGATCATGGCAGCCAAATTCCTCCGGTACTGGATTGAGCGTTTGCCCGGTCCCAGGCGCGCAATTCAGCTTTGCTGGCCTCATAGGCAGGACGGGTCACCAGACTGAGTTCGTAAAGCAGCAGGGCTGACAGGCGGCGGATCATGACGCCGGGATTTCCTGGCTCAGGTTCCAGCGTTTCCGCCCCCGGCACTACGTCCTTGGGTGGCACCCGGAAGCCGGGCGACACGCCTTTGACCAAGCCAGCGCCCAGCATAGCCAGGGCGTCTGTTACATGGGTCGCGCGCTCCGCACCCTCAGGAATGGTGGCGATGAACTCCAAAAAGGCTTCAGTGTCCTTCAGTTCCAGGCTGCCCGCCTTGCGGCTGGCTAACGGCTTGTCGAAGCTGTGGCCCATCAGCAGGTTCACTTCGCGGTCGGGGTCTTTCAGCGTGAAGTCAAACGCCCCCGGAAGAATGGTCTCTTTCCTGACGGTCCCGCGATCCGCCAGCACCGCCAAGGCGTTATAGGGGAAGCGGCCCGCAATGACGGGTCGCCCCCCAAGCTGCCGCACCTCTAGGTCAGATGCAGCCCAGATGGCGCGCTGTTCCATCATGCGCGGTCCTGCACGCCGGTCAGCTTGAAGTAGTGGGTTGCTGTCCGCTGAATCAGCACATCGAGGAAGGCAAACATTGTCAGCGCTACCTTGCCTGTTTTGCTTTCCGAATACGGGTCAACGATCAGTTCCGGGCTGCCCCAGGTCGGCACATAGGCGTTGTTGCTGCCAGCACCGAAATACACCGTGGACGCACCCTTGTCGGTGGCGTCACGCGCACCACGGGCCGAAACCTGAGAGGACCACAGCATTCCGAAGCTTGCGGATTTCAGCCGGTCCAACTCGGAAACAGCAGTGCCGCTCACCAGCGTGTCAGCAAGTGTCTGGTGAACAATCGGGGCACCCGCAATCCGTACCAGTGCAGGGTCGCTCAGCTTGGCGGTTTCCTGAATTTCGGTTGCCCGCAGCAGGAATTCCGAGAAGCTGGCAACGTCGTCCAGGGCGGTTGTGCGCCCGCCGGTCAGCACGGTTTCAAAACCGGCAGGCTGTTCATCAGCCCCCGTGCCCCGGAAAATCGCCAGGTCAATGCCTTCGCGCATCACTTCGGAAAGGTCGCGGCGCAAGATGGACTGCAGGGCGCTGTTCTGGCGGATGGCCTGCCGGGTCAGCAAATACCGGCCCGTTGCAGTGTGGATTGCAGGAGATGCGCTGGTGGTGGTCAGTGCCGCAGCATCCGCACCGGAGCCTTCAGCCACCCACGACAGCCCGGTGCCGCCAGTGATTTCCGGGAAGGTGGGAGTACCCGTAACTTGGAGCACATTCACCCCGAAGCGGCCCGCCGCAGAGGTTTCGAAGAACCGTTCCAGTGCGTTCATCACCGGGCGGCTGGCAAGCTCCTGCGATGTGCCTGCGCTGGCGTCAGTTGCTACGTCCGCCCGCTGTTCCAGGGCTTCCCAGGGGAAACGGATGCCCTTTTGCCCTTGGCCGTGGCGCTGCTCAAGTTCCTGGCTCACTTCGGCTTCCCGGCCTGCCAGCGGTTTACCGTCCACTTGCGCCGCGATAACGGCGCTTAGATCGAAGGATCGGCACTCCCGGTCAAAGTCGGTTGCGGCCTTGTCCGGCTCCTTAATCTGTTCGCGCTCCGCGTCTTCCAGCAACAGGGCAGCCCGCAGTTCAACTTCCGCGCCTTCATATTCATCTGCCAGTTTCCGCAGTTCCGTGCGGCCATCGTCGCTAATTTCGTCCGCTTTCTGGATTGCGGCCATGCGCTCGCGGCGCTTCGACTGCGCCAGTTGGATTTCTTGGGATTTCAGCATTTTTCAAGTTCCTTCAGAGAGTTGTGCAATTGTTGGCGCAAAGTGCGGCTCAAGGCGGCATCCCTCTGTTCAGGCCCTCAGGCAGAACTCCCGCCATCGCCAGGAAAAGCTTGCGGCCTGGCACATTGCTCCGCTTGACCGGCTTGGGGCCTTTGCGGCGTTTTCCTTCCCAGCGTTCAGCGTTCGATTTCTTCGAGTGGCAGGGCTGGCAGAGCCATTGCAGATTGGATTGGTCAAATTCGCTTAGGCCGTGTTCCTGGCATTTGGAGCGGGGAATGATGTGGTCTGCCTCGCCATGCATTCCGAGATAGCGGCCACAATGCTGGCACCTGAATCCTGCCCGCAGAGCTACCGCTTGCCGGGTCTCATGCTTCCAGGCGGAGCGGTCCAGAATTGTGCGCCCCACGCCCATCAGAGCACCTCCACGGAGTATTCGGGCAGCACCGTCTCCCGTGCCCGCAGCAGGGCGGAGCACGCCAGACAGAGGCTCTGTGCAACGTCGATGCGGGCATGAAGGTGCGATTTGTCTAACTGCGTTGCTCCGGTGGCCGAAACGCGCACATCAGCTTCGCCGATAGAGCCTTCCAGCAGAATGGAGCGCTGCATTTGGACGGCCCCGGCCAGGAACAGGCGGCGGGTGGCGCGAATGTCCGCATCGCCATCCTTCGGGCCTGTGCCTCTATAAATGATGGGCCAGGAAATCTTGGCGCGGGCCAAGGCGGTTTCGAATTCGTGCTGGCGATATCTGTCACAGGAGACAGAAGCCACCGGATGGTTGCCGATGCGGGCAATCAGCTCCGGCAGGAATTCTTGAAGGTCCGACACGCTGCCGGATGTTTCGATCAGATCACCGGCAAGGGCCGCGCGATGCCAAAGGTCGCCCACCATGTCTCGCTTACCTCTGGCAACCAAGTCCAGGTCAGCCCCAGGAAATGCCCCCAGCACCTTCAGCAAGCCGGAGTGCTCATAGGCGATGGTGGCGGCTGTCATGGATGCACTGCCCCCCAGATCAATGCCCACATGCACCGGCTCATCGGGTTCCGGTTGCGGGTCGTCGCGGTAGGACTTGGCAAGGGTGGCGTAGTCCAGCAGCAGTTGCCGGGTGGGGGACAGAGGTTTGTTCAGGTGCCAGACTTCGAACTCGGTCAAGCTACCGGATTGCAGGGCCTTTCCGTGGGCGTCTTGCAGGAAGCGGCGGGACTTGATTGCCCCAAGGCCAGGGTTGGCTTTTTGCCATGTTGCCGGAGCTGACGGATCGTCCTCTTTCTCGGCTGCATATAGCGTAACGTGGGTCCGCTTGTCGGGATTGTCGATCAGCTCGTTATATGCCGGGCTGTCACCCCTGGTGCCGGTCAGGATCAGTTGGCCGTCCTTGGTCGCCAATGCGTCGAAGAACGCGGTGATCAATTCGCCCTGGTTCTTGGCGATCAAGCCGGTTTCGTCGATCACGGCTAGATCGAGATCCATGCCGTGACCCTGTTTAATGTCGCCCGTGGAAAGGTAGACCTCACCCTTGCCCAGAACCAGTTTGCCGGGGCGCGGATTGAAACGGTGGTCAAGCTCGTCCTCGCGCTCGACAAACTCCATGAGGTTCAGCATGGCCGTCGAGATGTAGCCCGCATGTTTTTCGGTCGGAGCGGCTACGGCGGCGGTGAAATGCGGGATGTAAAGCGGACTGTCCGGGCAGAGGTGCCCAAGCAGCACAGCACCAAGCAGGGTGGATTTTCCCAGCTTTCGGGGCGTTGAAAAAATGCAGGTTCGAAAGGTCGGGCCGTCAAGGTCACGGCTCAGAAAGGCCCTGACGAAATCCTCTTGGAAGGGGTGCAGGGTAAAGGGCTTGCCCCTGCTGATGCCGGATGGGATGACGAAGGCATCAGCCAGCCACTCCCCAAACAGGGAAGTTCGGTCTTTCTTCGGTTTCGCCAGCCGCAACGGCATGGGCAAAGTTCCTCATCGCTGAGAACCTTTTGCCCTCCATGGCTGGGTCCTAGTTTTCGCTAGATACGGCTTCGGAGACTGCCTCAGATCTGAGAGTAGGTCAATGCCACGAACTGGTGCATGTTTTGCGCCACTCAGGTTCAGCGCCTCTTTGGAGTTACTTTGCTTTGTCCCGCCTTTCGATAGCGTCCAGCGCCCCTTGCGGAAGAGACGCATACATCTCGTCCACGTGTTTAGGTTCCGAAATCATCTTCTCAGCAATGATATTAAGCAGCTTAAACAATGTCTCAGCCGTTGCGCGATCATCTTTGAGGTCAATTTCCCCTGGATGCACGGCGTTGTTTCCTATGACGCGAACTACGTCTAGTGCCTGTTGCACGCGAACGTTTAACCCCTTTGCAACGAGGGCCTTGATATCCGCATTGATGTTTTCGCCGGGTTCTCCGAGTTCTTTGCAGAGCTTTTGAATGGCGAGGCGTATCAAAGCCGCAGCTCCGCGTGGTGACAGACTCAATATAGAACTTGCCTCATCGTAGTCGCGCCGGATTTCTGGCGGAAGGTCTGGATTGGGCGGCGGCCCTTCACCCTGTTTTGGGTAAAGCAGATTGTCATAGACCCAGATGGTAACATCCTTGCAGTTGAAGCATTCGGCAGCACTGACGTTCCACAAGTGATACGGAGCGTATTCTGAACCTCCACGCCTCTCGATGAAGGGCAAACCTTTGCCCATTTTGTTTGCCCATGCCGTCATTTGATCCCTAGCGTCTTCATCTTTCAGATCTTTGAAGTCGAAGTTCTTTGCGCCGGCGCTATCTACAATTATCGGCAGAGGTTTTTTGGCGCTTAGTGGATCAGCGTAAACCTTGAGCCAGTGCTGTTTGGCTAGCGCACCGCAATGCGGACAGTTGAAGGCGGTTTCTTTCGCAGAAGGGGGGACGTACTTCATCTTGCATCCTGGAAAATTGCGTTTCCGTCGGATGAAACACCTCGCAGAACAGATATTCAACCATTGCGCGACAGTGTGGTAGGAAAATTTGGTCCCTTGAGGCGATAGCCCGCCTCCGCTCCGATAGGTTGCGTGGGTGGGTTCACCTCCGGCAGGGTTCCCTTGTTATGTGGTGATCTGCGCACCGATTGCAGCATATTTTGCGCCTGCTGCGGGGCTTGCTGGAAGCTGCCCGCGCCACACTGGCGGCTTGTCCAGTGATGAACCGCAAACGCTAGCTCATCGTGGCGCAGGCAAAGGGCGATGACCCTCGGAGACGCTGACAGTCCTCGGTGCCAGCAATAGTGATAGTATCATTTGCAACCAAATGATCAATAGGGCTTGCTCCGCTTCTTGCCGTAATTATCGGACTGCCCCGGTAGCATCCCGGCTTGTCGTGCTCTCTCACGGATCAATCGGGAAACGAAAGTGGCACGGGGCAGACCAGACGCTTTCACCATATTGTTCAGCAGGTTTCGGTCAGCCAGTTCGAGGTTGATTTGCGTTAGGCCGTCGCGGCGGTTTTTTGGCATCGGTCGGTTCCTTTCGAAGTTAGCGTGTTTGCTACGCGTCGCGCGCGTTCTCATCTTTTCCCTGTTCCCAGGGGAATCTCCTGTAGCTGGTCCGTGGCTTGTTCCTGACCGCAGGACAGGAGGAAGCCATCATCAGGTAATAACTGTCCTCTTCTTTCTTTGTCCCCCTGGAATAAGTTATTATCTGATGATGTATCCATACAGGGGACAAAGAAGATCCGGACACTTACTGTTTCAGGGGCATTGCGGGCCACTTTCCTTTCTCCATCAGATGCATTCGCCATGCTTCAAACGCGACCTTCGCGTACCGCCGCAGGGTGGGAATATGAGGGTGCTTGAAGAACATTTTCCTGGTGTCTTTGCCCTCAGATTGTTCCACTGCGACCTCTAGGCCTACGCCTGTCATGAACCATTCCCATCCTTCGGGGCTGATGACGTACTTGAAAATCTCAAGTTCATGCCTGTCCGGCCAAGTCTCAGCTAGCCCGACCAAACAGCCGAATTGGTTCGGGTTAACACTTTGCTTGGTCCGTTTGCGGAATATCCCCGCCATCACCTGAGCAGTTGTGCGCGGTGTTGGCTTGCCCGGTTCACCAACTCGCAAAAGCGTTGCTCTGACGCCTTCCACTTGTGTGGTGGTGGTTTGGATTGGCGGCAATTTTATGAGGCGGCGTATTGTCCGAATATGCACGCCCAACAAATCAGCCCATTCCTCTTGCGACAGTATCGCCCAGTAGTGCCCGTCGAACTCTTGCCCCTCATGAGCGGTGATTTCTTCGATGTGCCCACACAATCTCTCCAGCTTTTGAGTTCTGTCTTTGCGAGGTTTGCAGGTGCTTTCTCCGAGAGCCATCGCCCAGCCCTCAAGCGATGCGGCTAGATGACAGGTACATGTCCAAGTCAGACACGTTGTAAAGTATCGTGCGCCGCCCAAAGCGCAGGAACGGGACTTTCGGTGGCGTCCCTGACTGACCGGCTTCAAAGCGATCACGCTCTAGGAAGGTCTTTGGCACTCCGAGATAGTCGGCGGCTTTTTGGGTGTTCAGTCGGGCGGGCAGTTTCTTTGTGAGCATCGCTCATCCTCCACGGCTCGTTTCAATCTGGTGCGAGAGCACCGCTCATGGAGCTATTGTCAAATCTGGTGTTTGGGCGGTCATCAAGCGGCGGCCTGATCTTGTGTTGATGGCTTGATGCCGTTGATGAAATCGACGCCTTCGATGACGTCTGCGAGATGAGCGAAGCCGCGCAGCTTGCGCCAGCTTTTCTCAGCGCATTGGCCGAGCTTGAACATCATGTGGAGCATCCCGTCCCGGCTCAGGCATCCCTTGGTGCGTTTCGTGCGGTGGCGGATGGTGGCGAACGCGCTCTCGATGGGATTTGACGTCCTGATGCTCTGCCAGTGCTGGGCGGGGAAGTCGTAGAAGGTCAGCAGTTCGTCGCGGTCCTTGACCAGGCATTCGACCGCCTTGGGGTATTTCGCTTCGTAGGTGCCGACGAACAAGTCAAACTCCTTGCGGGCATCTTCACGGGTCTCGGCCTGCCAGATGTCGTGCAGCGCCTTCTTTGCCTTGGGCTGACTGCGCTTTGGCAGATAGTTCAGAACGTTGCCCGTCTTATGCACCCAGCAGCGCTGTTGCCGGGTGGAGGGATAGACTTCCTCAAGAGCCGCCCAAAATCCCATGGCCCCGTCGCCGACCGCCAGTTTCGGAGCGTTGAGGCCGCGGCTTTTGAGCCCCAGCAGGACCTCGCGCCAGCTTTGGGTGCTTTCCCGCACGCCGTCCTCGATGGCCAGGAAATGCTTCTCGCCGCGCGCATTGACGCCGATCACGACCAGGGCGCAGAGCCGGTCATCTGTGCCGCGCAAGCCGCTGTAGATCCCGTCGGCCCAGACATAGACCCATTCATCACGGCCAAGATCGGCCTTGCGCCAGGCGTCGTACTCCTCCGCCCATTGCGCCTTCAGCCGCGCCACTGTCTTGGCCGAGAAGCCGGTCGCGTCCGGGCCCAGGAGCGCCTTGAGTGCTGCGCCCAACTCGCCCGTAGAGATGCCCGGGAGGTACAGCCAGGGCAGCGCCGCCTCGATCGACTTCGCCTTGCGGACGTAAGGCGGGACCAGCGCCGAGCGGAACGCCACAGGCGCGCCCGTCTTCGAGCGCACCTTCGGGATCTGCACCGTGACCGGGCCGATCCCGGTCTGCACGGCGCGTTCGGGGTGGTGTCCGTTCCGAACAACCGCGGCCCGGCCCTCCGGGGTGCGGTGTTTCGCAAATTCGGCCAGGAAAGCGTCCAGCTCCGCCTCGACCGCCGTTTGCAGAAGCTCCCGCGCGCCCTTGCGCAGAAGATCCGTCAGCGGGTCCGACACGGTGTCTCGACCGGCAAATTCGATGATGGTAGCGTCATTCATGGTGGTGCGTCCTCGATGGTTGGTGGTTTGTTTGGCGACATCAAACCAACCAGATGCACCGCCAGCTTTCAAACCGCCCAAACACCAGATTCAGCCATAGCTGCCGCTCATGAACGCGGCGGGAAATGTCCCGCTCCCTCCGTGGACCATCGCGAACAATGTCAATCGTAGTGCAAGCAAGTGCCATAACAATACTTTGTTGGCGGTCGTATGCCTTACTGGCTCTCGATGTGAGCCAGTTTGCCATTCCCGGTAGAGATACCCGCTAGCTTATCAATCATATCGCTGACTTTCTGGACGTAGGGGCGAAGGGCTTTGGGGTCATTCCCCGTTAGGTAGTGGGCGAGAGTCACGTCGCCTGCCGATGAATGGTTCAGCATCCTTTTCAAGAGGCTGTAAGGCGTCCCGGCGCGTTCGGCCTGAATAGCGTAGGTGCGCCGAAGATCGTGAATCGTTATTTCACAGGAGAGGCTCTCACGGAGGCGCGTAAGGCTCTTTCTCGGATCGTAGCGGGTGGAGCTGGCAAACACAGCTGTGGCCCCTAGCGCGGCCTCCTTGCGCCTCCGAAGTAATGCCCGCACTTGGTCCGACATGGGCAGCACCAGTTCATTGCCGTTCTTTGCAATCTCTGCGCGGATCCTGAACGTTCCCGCTTTCATGTTCACATCTTCCCAGGTCAGGGTTGCAGCTTCGTTTCGGCGCAGTCCGGTGCGCAAGATTAGCTCCATGAAATCAGGAAATACGAGGTTGTGTGACTGGGACAGTGCCTCAAAGAAGGCCGGAAACTGATCATCGGTCAGATGGTTCAGGCGGCGAGACGGCTTGTGCCATCGTTTTAGGTCAGAAAGGCGCTGACACGGGCACTCGGGCAGGGTGTAGTTGCCAGCGTCCGTTGCTGTGTAAGCACGAGCGTAGCGATACACTGCACGGAACACTCGAAACGCGCCGTTGGCAACATGGGGGCTGTGTTCTTTGGTCAGCTTGTCGAAGCGCCTGACAACTGCGGTAGGGGTGATGGCCTTCAACTCTTTCGCTAGCCAGTCCGGAAAGTTGGCTTTCAACCGCGCTCGGTACTCTGCGGCGGTGGCGGGTTTCAGGTCACGGGATTTTAGGTATTCGTCCAAGGCCTCCAAGAGGGTAATGGAGCGGGCGCGTGCCTCCTGCTTTTCCGCGTTTATATCGATGCCGGAGGCCATCTTGCCTAGAACCTTCTTCGCTTCTCGGCGCGCTTCCTGAACGCTGAGCACATCAGAACGGCCAATCGTTACCCGGCGTTTCCTGCCCAGTACTCGACCTTCCGCAATGTAGGTCTTGGACGCCTTGGTAAGCCGAATGCCGAAACCCCGGAGCGCGGTGTCCCAGACGATTTTGGAGCCTTCGCCGGGGTTGGAGAGTTCGGAGATTGTCTTCGCGTTGAGCGATGATTGTGTCATGGTCCGACCTTTCGTTGAAGCCATATTGTCGCCAAATGTAGGCGGGGCACGAAAGCGAGCGAAAACCTTGTACGCATCTAAGTCAATGTTTTGTAACGGATAATGAAAGAATCGCGACTTATGGCAAAGAACGGCAAACACAATATGTAGGGTTTGTGGATCCAGAGGTCCCCCGTTCAAGCCGGGGAGGCGGTACCATCCCAAAATAGAATGATCAGAAGACGAGCGATTGGCAGCGCATCTGCCGGTGTCGCAGTTGCCCCGCAGCGGCGGCTTCCTTCGGTGCGGAACCGGACATTGGACACGGATGGATTGCTTGCAGGAAAATCGCCGGATGCGATCCGCGGTCCCGCGGGCCGCAGTGAGGTCCGGCCCTTGGCCGCCGCCCTGGGGTGCCGCTTCAGCTGATTGAAGCAGCCCCCAAGTATCGTTGCTGGTGGTCCCCCGGCCTTGGGCTTAGTCTGATGCGCCTGTCGTCGTGGTTGTTGTGGTGGTGGTGGTGCCGTCATCGTCATCGGCAATCAGAACCAGGAACAGCGCCCCGGCCACCAGGCCGGCTGCGGCACCGGCTGACAGCCCGGTATCCGGCAGGCCGTTGGTGTTGGCCTGCGCCACGGCTTCGGCTCCCGGCGCCTGGCAGGTCACTTGCAGCGAACCGTCCGGCAGGTAGCTGGCGGAAACGGGAACCCCGGCTCCGCAGGCCAGGCGCTGCTTGGCTTCTTCCAGCGCCGGGTTCGCGGCCTGGGCAAAGGCGGCCTGGCCTGCGAAACTAAGCGGAATTATCAGGGAAACCGCTGTCAAGATACTGGTATACATGGAAAACAACCTTATGTTTTGGAACATGTTAAGACTAGTGAACGGCCAGGCGCCGGACAAGATAGCGGCGTCGCGGCCGCGCCGTTCAGGCAAGATGCCGCGCAGCCGTGCCGCCGTAATGAGCGGGTTTCGGTTTTTTGAAGGGGTAGAGGGATGTTTCGGAGAACTATCAAGAGCTTGACAGCAGGGATGTCCTGCCTGAGTCTGGCCGCCGCTCCCGCCTTGGCGCAGAGCCCGGGCGCAGTCGTGTATACGGTTGTGGTGCCTGCAGGGGAGTTCGGCTCTGCGGCTTTCCTGGCTGAGCTGCTGGGAACCCTGGCGGCGGCCAAAGCCTTCTGCCGTGCCACCGGCGATTCGGCGCTGCAGGTGGATTGCCTGTCCGAACGGCTGGAAACCGCGGCCGGGAGCATTCCCGAAGGCACCGATTACGACGAGGTGCGCGGGGTGCTGCAGGACACGTCCCAGCGGCTGAAGCGGCTGGCCCGCCAGAACCGCGATCCGGACCGGCGCCGGGTCACCGTTTCCAGCGCCACCGACCCGGGGGAACGCACCGCCCGGCCGCTCACCCCGGTCAGCGCCTCGTCCCAAGCCGCGGTGAACCGCGAGGCCGCCCGCATTCTGGAGGAGGCAGCCACCACCCTGCTGCGCAGTGCCGAAACCGCGCAGCGGCGGCAGACCCAATACGCTCAGATCGCCGCAGCCATCGATTCCAACAAGGTGCTGCTCAGGTCCTGAACGGCCCGGCTCACTCCGTGATCCGCACTTCCTGGCGCAGCTCGCCGGTCTCCCGGTCGAAGATCAGGATGCGGTTGTCCCGGCTCACCACGGCGATCCAGCCGCGGCCCAGGGTCACCGCATCGGCTTCCACGCCTTCGGGCAGGGCGATTTCGGCAGGCAGCGGCGCATCACTTGCCTGCAGGCGGATGACAAGCAGCGAGATTATCACTACAAGCCCGCCAATCATCACCACGGTCAGCGTGGTCACCAGCCGCCGCAGGAACCGGATCTGCGGCGGCTCCGTTTGGGTTTCGGTCTCGGAAGGATCAGTCATGGGCAGCCGCCGGATTGAGTTTGTCATTGCGGAAAACCCGCCTAAGCGGCTTGATAAAGCGGTTTCGCGCGATGTGCCAGAGGAGGCGTCTCTGTCGCGCACCCGCCTGGCCCGGCTGATCGAGGAGGGGGCGCTGACGGTGGATGGCGCCGTGGTGCAGGATGCCAAGGCCAAGATCGCCGAGGGCGCGCAGATTGCGATTGAGGTGGAGGAGGCCGAAGACAGCCACATCGGCCCCGAGGACATCCCGCTGGAGATCATTTTCGAAGATGAGGACCTGATCGTCATCAACAAGCCTGCGGGCATGGTGGTGCACCCGGCGCCGGGCTCGCCTTCGGGCACTTTGGTCAACGCGCTGCTGCACCACTTCGGCGGCAACCTGTCGGGCGTCGGCGGCGTCAAGCGCCCCGGCATCGTGCATCGGATCGACAAGGAAACCAGCGGCCTTTTGGTCGCCGCCAAATCCGATGCCGCCCATCAGGGGCTGGCGGCGCAGTTCGAAAAGCACACAGTGGAGCGTTACTACCAGGCCATCTGCTATGGCGTGCCCGACGGCAACGATCCGCGCCTGCGCGGGGTCAAGGGGGCGAGCTTCGAGCCCGGCAACATCCTCAAGCTCACCACCCAGCTGGCCCGGCACAAGACCGACCGGCAGAAACAGGCGGTGCTGTTCCAGGGCGGCCGCCACGCGGTGACCCGCGCCCGCATCGTTGAGAGCTTCGGCAGCCCGCCCTGTGCGGCGCTGATCGAATGCTGGCTGGAAACCGGCCGCACCCACCAGATCCGGGTGCATATGGCCCATGCCGGCCACGGGCTGGTGGGCGACCCCACCTATGGCGGCCGCCGCAAGCTGGCGGCCAAGGCCCTGGGGGAAGCGGCACAGGCCGCGGTGCAGGCCTTCCCGCGCCAGGCGCTGCATGCCGCCGTGCTGGGGTTTGCGCATCCGCTCACCGGTGACGCGCTGCGGTTCGAGGCGCCGCTGCCGCAGGATATGGCGGATTTGCTGGCCGCCCTGCGCCAGTAAACTGACAGCAAATAAGCGTGTTCCAACCTGTGATGCAATTCACAGACGAGTTCCTCCGGGCTAACATACAAGAATACCTTAAGCAGTCCTTGAAAAGGATTTAGCGCTAACCCATATGCGCTGATGTTAAGTCCTTATACATTTGGGAGGGACACTTTAGATGGCGAATTATGCAAACCTGCCTGCCCCGACGCCCGAAGGCGGCCTGAACCGGTATCTCCAGGAAATCCGCAAGTTTCCGCTGCTGGAGCCGGAAGAGGAATACATGCTGGCCAAGCGCTGGGTGGAGGAACAGGATGCGGCCTCGGCGCACAAGATGGTGACCTCCCATCTGCGGCTCGCGGCCAAGATCGCCATGGGCTACCGCGGCTACGGCCTGCCGCAGGCCGAAGTGATCTCAGAGGCGAACGTCGGCCTGATGCAGGCGGTGAAACGCTTTGACCCGGAAAAGGGCTTCCGCCTCGCGACCTATGCGATGTGGTGGATCCGCGCCTCGATCCAGGAATACATCCTGCGCTCCTGGTCGCTGGTGAAGCTGGGCACCACCTCGGCGCAGAAGAAACTGTTCTTCAACCTGCGCAAGGCCAAGGCCCGCATCGGCGCGCTGGAAGACGGCGATCTGCGCCCCGAGAACGTCAAGCGGATCGCCACCGACCTCGGCGTGACCGAGGACGAGGTGATCTCGATGAACCGCCGCATGTCCGGCGGCGATGCCTCGCTCAATGCCACTGTCGGCTCCGAGGGCGAGGGCACCATGCAGTGGCAGGACTGGCTCGAGGATGAGGACGCCGACCAGGCCGGCGATTACGAGGCCCGTGACGAGCTGGAGGCGCGGCGCGAGCTGCTGACCGAAGCGCTGGATGTGCTCAATGACCGCGAGAAGGACATCCTCACCCAGCGCCGCCTGATGGATCAGGCGGTGACCCTGGAGGAGCTGAGCACGCAGTACAACGTCAGCCGCGAACGGATCCGCCAGATCGAGGTGCGGGCGTTCGAGAAGCTGCAGAAGAAGATGCGCGAGCTGGCGATGGAAAAAGGCATGCTGACCGGCGCCTGATCCCGGTGCCCTCAGCGCGTGCAAAAGGCGGTGCAATGCACCGCCTTTTTTGTGCCTTGAGCGGCTGGCGGTCATGCTGGCTTTACGGCAGCCCTTCTGCCGCATTGTTTCGCGCGCGAAACATCGGGTCAGGCATGCTGACCTGAATGGCTGGCGCTTGCTGGCTGTGAAACCTGTCTGGCACGGGCCTGGCAATCGGGCTGGGTGCGCCGCTGAATGGGAGGGCTGGCAGAAAAGCTGGCTGGGAAACCTGCGCGTGGCTGGCTGAAATCACTCTGGTGGCGGGCATTGCTGGCGGTCTGGCTGTCCCGAAGGATGGCTGGAGGGCTGGCTGCTTGCGGCCTGGTGATTCTGGCTTGCTTGCAATTTCTGTATTCTGTGTAGCGGTCTGGCACGGGGCGGTCAATGGAAAATGCAATGAAATCAAATAGTTGATAGATTTACTCGGAAATTGCCGCCGCCGGGCTCTGGTCAGGGCACCCGCGCGGCCTTACATTCACAGCCTCTGGCACAGGAGGAGGAGCCATGGCAGGCGGCTGGGCGCAGGACGGCGCGGTGAATGAGCAGATCGAGGCTTCGATCAATGATGAACTGGCGCGGCTGAAGGCGCAGAAACGCCCGGTGGGCGAAAGCCTCACCCATTGCGCCGAATGCGAGGAGCCGATCCCGGAAAAGCGCCGTGTGGCCCTTCCGGGCGTCAAGCTGTGCATCGACTGCCAGCAGGAGCGCGACGGCGCGCAGCAGGCACGCGGCGGCATCAACCGGCGCGGCTCCAAGGACAGCCAGCTGAAATAGTCAGGACCGGGCGTGCGGCAGGCCGCCGGGGTGTTCGGCGGCGGTGGCAAGGCTGAGGTCCGCAGGCGGCTTATAGCGCAGGAAGGGCATCCGGCGGCCCAGCCAGCGCAGCTTGCCGTGCTGCTCGATCCACAGGGCGTAAGCCACGTAAACCGGATCTTCGGACAGATGCTTTTCCTCGGCCTTGGCGCGCAGGAAATAGATTCCGTTGATGCCCAGCAGCAGCAGCGAGTGGCGCAGCGCCTCGCCCATGCCTTCGGTGGTGAAAAACGGCACCGACAGCAGCCACCAGGAAATGTTCTTGAACAGATAAGACGGGTGGCGGGTCCAGCGGTAGGGGCCGTTGGTGATGATGCCGCGGTGGGTCAGGTTGGAAAACCGGATGCCAAAGGAGGCATTGGCCCAGGCCCACAGCAGCTTGGCCGCGATGATGGCGGCGCCCCACAGGAACACCCCAGGGCCCCAGCCGCCGATCATGTCCAGCCAGCCAAGTCCGTCATTGTACTCCAGATACTTGCGGCCGATGACCGAGAAGAACGGCACATACATGGCCAGCGTGACAACCCAGCCCCAGAACAGCGGGTTGCAGGAGCGGATATGCGAATTGGCGATCCGCAGTGTCAGAACATAGCCAATGCTGACAAAGGCCAGGTCGACTCCCACCGCCAGCCTGCCCATGTAGCTGACGAAGGCGGGGAAAGTCTCAACCGTGGAGGACAGCGGGGTGTTCAGCAGGTAGGCCGCCGCGCCGCTGAAATAGACAAACATCAGCGGCAGGAAGAAGCCCTTGATCAGCCAGCCCAAAGCGTGGTCCAGCAGCGCCGTCCGGTCGGCCCGGGCCAGACGGCCGAGAAACAGGTAGCCCGCGTGCAGATAGCCGTCCTCCGGCTCGGTCATCCAGAGGTCTGCCAGGATGAAATACGGGACCGCCAGAACCAGCAGAACCGGCAGGCAGATGCGGCAGGCCTCCCAGAACGGGGTGTAGAAGGACCGGTGATATTCCGGAAACAGCCAATAGGCCGCAGCGATCACCGCCAGCGTTCCCCATAGCCCGGCCAGTTTGAGCAGGACTCGGGGCCAGTGGATGCGGGCCGTTTGCAGAACGGTCAGCCGTCCAAGCCCGGTTGCCTCATGGGTATAGGCCTTCAGCACCAGAACCTCATACACCGCCATGGGCAGGGCGGTTGCCAGCAGTGCGGCCACCCCGGCCTCAACCCGCCCGGCACCCGTGCCGGACAGCAGGGCAAGAGCCGCGAAAAAGCCCGCCAGTCCAAGCAGCATGGTCACCTGGCTGGTCGCTGAGGCGGGCGGGGCTGATCTGGGGCGTTCACTCATTCTGCTCGGACCGGATGCTCATGCCGTTGCAGCATGATGCTAGCCCGCGCCGGGGCAGTTTCACTCTTTTTACCGTTTCAGCCGGTCAGAGGTACTCCGGTCCGGTGCGCTTGGGCAGCCCGTCATCGCTGTTGAGCCAGCACAGCTTTTCCTCATGCGCGACATGGAGAGCGGGAGGAAACGCCTCTGGATCCGCCATCGCAGCCGCGTAGAAATGCATCACGCCGGACATGGTTTGCGAGCGGAAGGACATCGGCGAGCCGCAGGTTTCGCAGAAGCTGCGCTCCACCCCGGGGGAGGAGCGGAACAGCCTGGGCTGCGCACCCGTCCAGCGCCATTGGCCGTCCTCGACCCCGATATAGGTGGTCATTGGCGCCGAGCACTGCCGCCGGCAGCTTTCGCAATGGCAATTGACGGTGGATAGGACCGGCAGGTCCACCTCAAAGGTGACCGATCCGCACAGGCAGCGTCCTTGCATGGTGTCCTCCCGATGCTGGCCGGTCCAGCTTCGGTCCGCACCGGAGGCAAGTCTTGGACAAATGCGAAGCGGGACAGCCTGCCAGCGGCACGCGCTGCTAGGTCTGGGGCAATTCCATCCGCAGGATGTGCTGCGGGCCGGCGGTGCCGTGGGGATAGATGCCGCCGGTATCGGCAAAGCCGCCCCTGCGGTAGCAGCGGATGGCGCCGAAGTTCTGCATGTTGACGGTAAGAACCACCGCACGCCGTTCCGGATATTGGGCAGCAAGGTAGGTATTCAGCGCCGCCACGGCCGCAGTGGCATAGCCTTTGCCCTGATCGTCGCGGTGGATCATGAAGGCGCGCAGGCCCAGCTCGTCCGGGGCTGCAAAGCCGTAACTCTCATGATACAGCCGGTCGATCTTGAAGAACCCGACAACGCGGGCCCCGTCGAGGACGGCATGGAAATCCACGCCGTCCTCGTTTTCTTCAAATGCCTGCGCCACAGTGCCGGAGTAGCGGGTCTGGTCCGGTTCCACCTGGATATGGGCAACCAGATCAAATTCGCTGCGCGCGACCGGGCGCAGGGTGACAGGCATCAGCTTTCCATGGCCTCCAGTTCGTCAATGAAGCCGGAGATCATGCTGAGCCCCTTGTCCCAGAACTTGGGGTCGGTGGCATCAAGCCCGAAGGGCGCCAGCAGCTCCTTGTGGTGCTTGGAGCCGCCCGCTTTCAGCATCTCGAAATACTTGTCCTCAAACCCCTCGGCGCCGCTCGCGTAGACCGAGTAGAGCGCGTTCACCAGCCCGTCGCCGAAGGCATAGGCGTAAACGTAGAAGGGCGAATGCACGAAATGGGGGATATAGGCCCAGAAGGTTTCGTAGCCGTCCATGTAGTCGAACACCGGGCCAAGCGATTCCGCCTGCACCGACATCCAGATGGCGTTGATGTCATCCGGGGTCAGCTCGCCCTCGGTGCGGGCGGCGTGCAGTTTGCATTCAAAGTCGTAGAAGGCGATCTGGCGCACCACCGTGTTGATCATGTCCTCGACCTTGCCCGCCAGCAGCACCTTGCGCTGCTGCTGGGTTTCGGCCTTGTCCAGCATCTTGCGGAAGGTGAGCATCTCGCCGAACACGCTCGCGGTCTCCGCCAGCGTCAGCGGGGTGGAGGAGAGCATCTCGCCCTGTTCCGCCGCCAGCACCTGATGGACGCCGTGGCCCAGCTCATGCGCCAGGGTCATCACGTCGCGCGGTTTGCCCAGGTAGTTGAGCATCACGTAGGGATGCACGTTGGTGACGGTCGGATGCGCAAAGGCACCCGGCGCCTTGCCGGGTTTCACGCCGGCGTCGATCCAGCCGTCCGAGAAGAACGGGGCCGCGATCTCGCCCATGCGGGGATCAAAGGCGTTGTAGGCGTCCATGACGGTCTTTTCCGCCTGCTCCCAGCTGATGGTGCGGGAGTCTTCCAGCGGCAGCGGCGCGTTGCGGTCCCAGACCTGCATCACATCGAGGCCCAGCCATTTGCGCTTCAGCTCATAGTACCGGTGGCTGAGCTTGGGGTAGGCGGCGACCACTGCCTCGCGCAGCGCTTCGACCACCTCGGGCTCCACATCGTTGGACAGGTGGCGGCCGGTCTGGGCGCTGGGCATGCCGCGCCAGCGGTCGATGATTTCCTTTTCCTTGGCCTGGGTGTTGTGGACGCGGGCAAAGGTCTTGATGTTTTCCCCGAACACCCGCGCCAGCTCGCGGGCCGCGGCTTCGCGCTTGGAGCGGTCCTGTTCGGTCAGCAGGTTGAGGGTGCCCTCGATGCCCATTTCCTCCCCATCGACGGTGAAGGCGAGGCCTGCGATGGTCTCATCGAACAGCTTTTCCCAGGCGTCGCCGACGATGCCGAGGTCATGCATGAACTTCTCCAGCTCATCCGACAGCTGGTAAGGCTTCATCGCGCGGATGCGGCGGAACACGCTGGCGTAGCGGGCGAGGTCCGCATTGGCGGCCAGATGCGCCTGCATCGCGTCGTCTTCGATGCGGTTCAGCTCCAGCGTGAAGAACACCAGCGGGGTGGTGGCCACGGTCACCTTTTCCTGGCAATCCGACAGGAACGCGGCGCGGTCCGCGTCGGTGGTCTTCTGGTAATAGCGCAGGCCCGCGAAGGACATGATGCGGCCGGCGATATTGTTGATCTTCTCGTTGCGCTGCACGCATTCCAGCAGCCCGTCTGCGTCCAGACCCGCCAGCTTGCCCTCGTAATCGGCGGCAAAGGCGGCGCATTCCTGTTCCAGCCAGTCCAGATCGCGGGCCAGTTCGGGCGCGTCCTCGGAGGCGTAGAGGTCGCTGAGGTCCCATTCCGGCAGATTGCCGAGGCCGCCGGAACCGGCAGAGGCGTTTGCGTCGCGAACGGGGAAGGGAAGCTGGAACATGAGGGCTCCTGTCATGAGAAATGCTTTGACCCAACATCTAAGCGGCGGTTTGCGGGATCACAAGCGGCGGGGTGCGGAACCCGGGGAGAATGGCACATACAGGTAAGGATCGTGTGAACGGGCCGGGCGCCGCACCGGCAACGGGGCGTCAGCCGCCGTATTGCTCAAACAGGCGGCACATGCGGGAAAACACACGGGCCCGGATGTCCGGGGCTTCCATCATCACCTCATGCCGGGCGCCCTTGATCAGATCCAGCTCGCCGCCGGGCCAGTGGTCCATCCGGTCGCGGATCGCTTGCGGGTTGACGATCTGCTCCTCCGAGCCGAGGAAGGTGATGCAGGGCAGAGCAGGCGAGGGCTGCCGGGCCAGCCAGGCGCATTCCTGCAGGCTGACCCGCAGCCATTGGATGGTGGGGCCGCCGAGCGCCAGATCCGGCTGCACCGCCAGCTGGGTGTGCATCATCCGGTACATCTCCGGATCGGTGGTCAGCGTATTGCCCTCGAACGGGGTGATTTGGACGTATTGCTCCAGCGCGGTGGTCGGCAGCAGCCGTTCGTCCAGGCGCAGATAGGGCGCGATGCCGCCGAGGACGCGGACAAAGGGGCGCAGCAGCGGCGGGATCTGGATGCCCCACATCGGGCCGGTGAAGCAGCAGGATTTGACGTCCAGCCCCTGCATCAGCGCTCTGAGCCCGATGGCGCCGCCCATGGAATGGCCGACCAGGTGCCAGGGGCGGGGCAGGTCCAGCTGCGCGGCCAGCCCGGTCAGCGCTTGCACATCGGTCTGAAAATCGGTGAACTGGCCCACGTGGCCCAGCCGCCGCTCCGCCAGCATCCGGCCGGACAGCCCCTGGCCGCGCCAGTCCACGGTAAGGGTGGCAAGGCCGCGGGCGGCAAACTCTGCCGCGGCCATCCCGTATTTCTCGATATATTCGGTGCGCCCGGGAAACAGCAGAACCGTGCCCCTGGCCGCCCCTTCCGGCCGCCAGTGGCCTGCACGGATGCGCACGCCGTCAGCGGTCTGCACCCAATGGGCCGCACCATCCGCGGGCCCCTGCGCGATCTCCGCGAACAGGGGCGCGGGCTGCAGCTCCACCGGGGCGCCGTCCATCAGGCCAGCGCCGAGGCCAGCTTCATCGCGGTGCCCATGTCGCCGTCGATGGTCAGCTTGCCGGACATGAACGCGGCGGTCGGGTTCAGCTCGCCCTCGAGGATCGCCTGGAAGGTATCGGCATCCGCCGTCATGGTCACATCCGCCTCTTCGTCGCCGGCACGGGCGCCGGCACTGTCCAGCATGATGGCGCCCAGGCCCTCGATCTGGAATTTGGCGGTGGCGTCGAATTCGCCCGCCTCCAGTTTGCCGTTCAGGGCCTCTGCCGCCTGTTCTAGGGTAACGCTCATATCGGTCCTCAATCTGTTTGGCACGCTCTTAGCACAAACCTGTGAAGCATGTGCATCCAATACTGGAATTTGCGGCGCGCGGGATTACACTGGGAGGCATCATGCTGGCAAATCTTCCAAAGCTCAAAGCTATCGTGGCGGCAACGGCGGTCACAGTCACGGTTTCCCTGCCTGCGCAGGTTTCCGCGCAGGCGCTGTCCGCGGAGACCCTGCTGCAGGACCTGGCGTTGGCCGAAGTTTCCGAGGCTGCGGCGATTGACCGCGAGCTGCAGGCGCTCTGGGCGAAGAGCGGCTCGCCGTCGATGGATCTGCTGTTGCGCCGCGGCACCGACGCGATGGAGCGCGGCGAATTGCAGCAGGCGGCGGAGCATCTGACGGCGCTGACAGATCATGCGCCGGAGTTCGCCCGCGGCTGGTACGAACGCGCGCGGGTGTATTTCGCGCTGGGGCTTTATGGCCCCTCGGTCGCTGACCTGGAGCGCGCACTGGCCCTGAACCCCAGGGATTACAACGCCATCTATGCGCTGGGCGCGCTGTTCGAACAGTTCCGCGAGCCTGAACGCGCCTATCAGGCCTACCTGCGGGCCAAGGCTATACATCCGCACCACGAGGAAGTAAGCAGCGCCCTCGAACGTCTGAAGCCCTCCGTCGAGGGCAGGGAACTCTAAGCCCTCTCGGGGGCGGGGGCTGAAGCAATGGCAAGCGCACCGCGGATCGTGGCCGTCCTGGGCCCGACCAATACCGGCAAAACCCATTACGCCATCGAACGCATGCTGGGCTACCGCACCGGGGTGATGGGCTTTCCGCTGCGCCTCTTGGCGCGCGAGGTCTATGACAAGATCGTGGCCGCCCGCGGCCCCTCGGTGGTGGCGCTGGTCACCGGCGAGGAGCGCATCGTGCCGCCGCGGGCGCAATACTGGATCTGCACGGTCGAGGCGATGCCCGAGGGCATGGGCTGCGACTTCCTGGCCATCGACGAGATCCAGCTGTGCGCGGACCCGGAGCGCGGCCATGTCTTCACCGACCGGCTGCTGCGCGCCCGCGGCACCCATGAAACGCTGTTCCTGGGCGCCGACACCATGCGCGGGCCGATTGCGGCGCTGGTGCCCGGCGTCGAATTCACCCGCCGCGAGCGGATGTCCGATCTGGTCTATGCAGGTTCGAAAAAGATAAGCCGGATGCCGCCGCGCACCGCCATCGTCGGGTTTTCGGTTGATAATGTCTATGCGATCGCCGAGCTGATCCGCCGCCAGAAGGGCGGCGCGGCGGTGGTGATGGGGGCGCTGTCCCCGCGCACCCGCAACGCGCAGGTGGCGCTTTATCAGAATGGCGAGGTCGATTATCTGGTTGCCACCGACGCCATCGGCATGGGGCTCAATCTCGATATCGACCATGTGGCGTTCTCCTCCACCGCCAAATTCGACGGCCGCCGGATGCGCGAACTGGCCCCCAATGAGCTGGCGCAGATCGCAGGCCGCGCAGGGCGAGGCATGAGTCACGGCACCTTCGGCGTCACCGGCGATGCCCGGCCGCTGGACGAGGGCACCGCGCAGGCGATCATGAACCACCAGTTCACGCCGCTGAAGAAACTCAACTGGCGCTCTGCGGATCTGCAGTTCGGCACCGTCGAGGCGCTGATCCACTCGCTCGAATCAAGCCCCTCGGACGAGAACCTGATCAAGGCGCGGGAGGCCGACGACCTGGGCGCGCTGAAGATGCTGTCGCGCGAATCCGCCATCATCGCCCGCACCACCAGCGCGCAATCGGTGAAACTCTTGTGGGACGTCTGCCGGATTCCCGATTTCCGCGGCATCAGCCATGCGGAACATTCCTCGCTTCTGGGCGTTATATTCGAGCATTTGCACGGCGGCGGGGTGGTGCCCGACGACTGGATGGCTCGCCAGATCAAGCGGATTGACCGCACCGATGGAAACATCGACACATTGTCCAAACGTCTGGCCTTTATCCGGACGTGGACATATGTCGCGCAGCGGAATGGATGGCTGCGTGACGAAAGCCATTGGCGCGGGGAGACGCGCGCTGTAGAAGACAGGTTGTCAGACGCGCTGCACGAGCGCTTGACTCAGAGATTTGTGGACCGGCGCACATCCGTGCTTCTGCGCCGGCTCAAACAGAAGGAGGCCCTTTTGGCCGAAGTGAATGACAAGGGTGAAGTGACGGTTGAAGGCGAATTCGTCGGCCGTCTGGAGGGGTTCCGGTTCAGCCCGGACAAAGGTGCGCAGGGTGCCGAGGCCAAGGCCTTGAAAGCGGCCTCGCTGCAGGCTTTGGCGCCGCACTTCCATCTGCGTGCGGACCGGTTCTACAACGCGCCCGATACCGAGATCGATTTTACCGAACAGGGCGGCCTGATGTGGGGCGGCGATGCGGTGGGCAAGCTGGTCGCAGGCGCCGACGCCCTGAGCCCGCAGATCGAGGTGTTCGTCGATGACACCGCCGGGCCGGATGTCGCCCAGAAGGTGGAGCGCCGCCTGCTGCATTTCATCACCCGCAAGATCAACGCGCTGTTCGAGCCGCTGCTGGCCTTGCAGAAGGACGAAGAGCTGACCGGCCTGGCCCGCGGCTTTGCCTTCCGGATGGTCGAGAACCTCGGCGTGCTGCCCCGTGCAGGCGTTGCGCAGGAGGTCAAGGAGCTGGACCAGGACGCCCGCAGCGCGCTGCGCAAGCATGGCATCCGGTTCGGCCAGTTCACCATTTTCATGCCGCTGCTGCTGAAGCCCGCGCCGACCCGTCTGCGCCTGGTGCTGTGGTCGCTGGCGGGCGGCCTGCAGGACTTCCCCGAGGCCCCGCCGCCGGGGCTGGTCACCGTTCCGTCCATCAAGGACGCGCCCCAGGGCTATGACACCATGTCCGGCTACCGTGCTGCCGGCGAGCGGATGATCCGCATCGACATGCTGGAGCGCCTGGCCGACATGCTGCGCGCCGAAGACAGCCGCAGCGGCTTTGAGGCCAAGGCCGACATGCTGTCGATCACCGGCATGACGCTGGAGCAGTTCGCCGACCTGATGCAGGGCCTGGGCTACAAGGCCGAGAAGGGCGAGCGCGAGAAGGTGAAGCCGGTGGATGCCGTTGTTGCGGAAACCGGAATTCCGGCGGAAGGCCTGCCGGTGATGGATGCCGCTGCCGAGGCGGAGAACACCCCTGCCGCCGCGCCGGCGGAGGCCGGTGAACCTGCCCCCGCCGATGTGCCCGCAGGCACCGAAGCGATCGAGGATGCAGGCGTTGCCCCCATCGCCGAGGAACCGGCCGAGCCGGTGGCGGAGACGCCGGTTGCGGAGACCGCCGCGGAGGAAACCCCGGTCGGTCAAGCGGCCGATGCCGCGGTGGACGCGCCGGAGATGGAGGTGTTCTACACCTTCACCTGGGGCGGCAACCGGGGCGGCCGCCAGGGCGGCCAGCGCCAGCAGGACCGCCGTCCGCAGAGCGACGGCAAGCCTGGCGGCAAGGGCAAGCCGCGCGGCGCCAAGGGCGGCGACCGCGAGGGCGGCCGCGGCAAGCCGGGCCGCAAGGGCGGTCCGCGCCAGGATCAGGGCTCCAAGACCTATTCCGCGCGCCCGCCCAGGAAGGAAAAGCAGATCGACCCGGACAACCCCTTTGCCGCTGCGCTGATGGGGCTGAAACAGGGCGACTGACCCGGCCATGACCGGCGGCGCGCCCAAGATCCGCATCGACAAGTGGCTGTGGCATGCGCGGTTCTTCAAGACCCGCAGCCTGGCCGCCAAGCAGGTCGGTGCGGGCCATGTGCGCGTCAACGGCGCCAAGGCCTTGAAACCGGCCCAGAACGTCGCCCCCGGTGACGTTCTGACCTTTGCCCAGGGCAAGCTGATCCGCGTGGTGCGGGTGGAAGCCATCGGCGAACGCCGCGGCCCGGCGCCGGAAGCGCAGGGCCTGTATTTCGACATGACGGAAAAGCAGGAAAAAATTCCGGCCAATCCCAGGTTCGAAGGAAAAGGCCGCCCGGACAAAAAAGCCCGCAGGGCGCTTGATCTTACTCGCAAGCAGGATACCCTTTGACGGCTTGAAGCCGTCGCCGGTCTGGATTAGCTAGGCGCAAACGGATAACAGGACTCGGTACTATGACCTA
Organism: Leisingera thetidis; assembly: GCF_025857195.1. Lineage (NCBI taxonomy): Bacteria > Pseudomonadati > Pseudomonadota > Alphaproteobacteria > Rhodobacterales > Roseobacteraceae > Leisingera > Leisingera thetidis. The sequence goes on from NZ_CP109787.1 coordinate 1,127,516, forward strand.
TGTCGTGACGGAAAACTGCATCGCCTGCAAATACACCGACTGTGTCGAAGTGTGCCCGGTGGACTGCTTCTACGAGGGCGAGAACACCCTGGTGATCCACCCCGACGAATGCATCGACTGCGGTGTCTGCGAGCCGGAATGCCCGGCTGATGCAATCCGCCCGGATACCGAGCCGGATATGGACAAATGGGTTGAATTCAACCGCAAGTATGCCGAGCTGTGGCCGGTGATCGTTTCCAAGAAGGATCCGATGCCAGGCTACGAGGAGCGCGACGGCGAAGAAGGCAAGATGGAGAAGTACTTCTCCGAGGCGCCTGGCGAAGGCGGCTGATTCCCTGCCTCACGGGGTGATGCCGCAATTGTGCGGAAAACCGCCGCATTGCATTTGGTTTTTACGAACCCTTGCCAGCAGGCCGCCTTTCGGGCGGCCCTTTTTTATGATATACTTAAGGCACAAATGACATAAACAATCGGAGTCCGCCCCCGGCGCACGCCTGAAGCGGTGCGCAGATTGGGCGGTATTTCTGCGGAGAAAATGTCCCGGGGGCTGGTCAAGGTGAACTGACCGGAACCGGGTCTTTTGTTCGCCAAAACGCCGGAGCCGCCCGGCTGTGAGTGAGGAAAAACCTGTATGACCAAGTCGAAGAAGCTCGAATTCCGCCCCAATGATTATGTGGTCTACCCGGCGCATGGCGTTGGTCAGATCCTCTCGATCGAGGAGCAGGAAGTGGCCGGCTTTGCGCTGGAGCTTTTCGTGATCACCTTTGAAAAGGACAAGATGACCCTGCGGGTGCCGACCAACAAGGCAACCGAAGTGGGGATGCGCTCGCTGAGCTCTCCGGATGTGATTGCCCAGGCGATGAAAACGCTCAAGGGCAAGGCCAAGGTCAAGCGCGCGATGTGGTCGCGCCGCGCCCAGGAGTATGAGCAGAAGATCAACTCCGGCGACCTGATCTCGATCGCGGAGGTGGTCCGCGACCTGCACCGCACCGATGACCAGCGCGAGCAGAGCTACTCCGAGCGCCAGCTTTATGAAGCCGCGCTCGAGCGCCTGACCCGCGAAGTGGCGGCCGTTTCCGGCAATGACGAGATTGCCGCCGCCAAGCAGGTGGACGAGGTGCTGACCTCCCGCGCTGCCTGATCTGCGCGATCACGGAAGCAAAGGGCCGTGCCTGCGAGGGCGCGGCCTTTTTTATGTCGCCGGGGCCGGATCAGCCGTAGATGGCGAGCAGCGCGAGCAGGCCGGCGATTTCGGCAATTTGCTGCGAGGCGCCGAGAATGTCGCCGGTCTGGCCGCCGATTTTGGCCTTGGCCAGCGCGCCCATGCCCAGGGCGGCCGCGCCCATGGACAGGGTGATGCCAATGGCCGCGGCGCCGATCAGCGGCAGCGACAGCACTATCGCCAGCAGCACTGCCAGCAGGCAGGGCAGGGCACGGGGGCGTCCCACGGTTTGCGACAGCCCCGCGGCGCGGGCATTGGGCAGCGCCGCCATCAGCGTCGGCATCACGGCGCGGCTCGTCATCGCCAGCGGCAACAGCACCCAGGGGCCGGCGGTCTGGATCAGCACCGACAAAGCGCTCCAGCGCAGGCCCAGCCCCAGGATCAGGGCAATCACCCCATAGGCGCCAATGCGGCTGTCCTGCATGATCTCCAGCCGCCGTTCCCGGGTGAAGCCGCCCCACAGGCCGTCAGCGGTATCGGCCAGCCCGTCCTCGTGCATCGCCCCGGTCAGCATCACCTGCACTGCCAGGGCCAGGCCCGCAGCCACCACGGCGGGCAGCGCCGCCGTCAATGCCAGGGATGCAACCAGCACCGCAGGCAGCGCAACCGCCAGCCCGGCGAGCGGGAATGCCCAGACTGCCCTGGCGTGGCGCTGAAAGGCCCCGGGCGGCAGATGCGGCAGCGGCAGACGGGTCAGCAGCACCAGCGCCAGCAGGATGTCTTTTGCCTGGATGTCGTTTTTTCGCATTCGGGGGCCTATTGCGGTGCTTGCGGCGGGACTGCCAGCAGGTAAACAGGATGGTACCGCTTTATCCGCGCCACCCGCTCAGATGCAACGAGGCTTTCACATGCTGCCACAGCTTTCTTCCCTTGATGATTTCCGCGCCGCACTGGCAGTCGCGCCCGCTCAGGACCAGGCTGCACTGGACGGTGCCGCAGCCCGCAATGGCCAGCTGACCAAGCCGCCTGGCGCGCTGGGGCGGCTGGAGGATCTGGCCATCTGGTACGGCGGCTGGCGCGGCAGCGACCGGCCTGAAATCACCGCGCCGCAGGTGATTGTCTTTGCCGGCAATCACGGGGTGACGGCGCGCGGGGTCTCGGCTTTCCCGCCGGAAGTCACCGCCCAGATGGTGATCAATTTCGAGCACGGCGGTGCTGCAATCAACCAGCTGGCCAGGCTGGCCGGCGCCCGCATGGATGTGCATGCGCTGGAACTGGACCGTCCGACCGCCGATTTCACGCAGGATGCGGCAATGAGCCAGGCAGATCTACTGGCTGCGCTGAAAACCGGCTGGGACGCGGTGGATCCGTCAGCGGACCTGCTGGTGGTGGGGGAAATGGGCATCGGCAACACCACCCCTGCAGCGGCCCTGGCCTGCGTGCTGTTCGGCGGCGAGGCCGCGGAGTGGACCGGGCGGGGCACCGGCGTCGATGATGCCGGGCTTGCCGGCAAGACCCGCGTCGTGGCGCAGGGCGTTGCCCGGCACAGGGCCGCAATCAAGGACGGGCTGGACGCGCTGGCCTGCCTGGGCGGGCGCGAGATCGCGGCCATGGCCGGGGCCATTGCCGCAGCCCGGATGCTGCGGATCCCGGTGATCCTGGATGGCTTCATCTGCTGTGCCGCTGCGGCCTGCCTGGCGCAGACCGCGGACGGTGCGTTGGACCACGCGGTGGCAGGCCATCAGAGCGCCGAAGGCGCGCACCCGGAACTGCTGGCGAAACTGGGCAAGCAGCCGTTGCTGGCGCTGGGCCTGCGGCTGGGCGAGGCCTCTGGCGCGGCGCTGGCGATTCAGGTTCTGAAAGGCGCCATCGCCTGCCACAGCGGCATGGCCACCTTTGCCGAGGCGGGCGTCACGGACAGCTGATCAGGCACCGGGCGTGATTGCGCGGGAGGAACAGCCCCGGGCGCGTGCGGGGAGGGGTCATTCGGCCGCTTCCGAGGACTTCTTCCGCTTGCGTTCCGCCATCTCGAAGATCGCGCTTTCGATGGCCTTCTCCAGCTCGCGCGCGCGCTCGATATAGGCCGGGTTCTGGCTCGCCGGGGTGCCGGGGATCCAGTGCTCGGCGAGGTCCCGCAGATTTGCCCGGTCGTGGTTGTAGAAGGTCTGCGCCGCCTGCGCCGCCTCGTATTCGCTGAGGCCGACGTTCTCGAGCACATAGCGCCCGGCGCGGATCGAACTGTCGAACAGTTCGCGGACGATGTCATCGGCGCCGGCCTGGTACAGCTCATAGACATGGTTGCGGTCCTTGGCGCGGGCAATGATGTGCAGATCCGGATAGGCGCGGCGCACATAGGTCACCATCTGGACCACCCGTTCCGGATCATCCAGCGCCACCACGAACACCTTGGCCTTGGCGATGCCCGCCGCCTTCAGCAGTTCGGGCCGGGTCGGATCGCCAAGGAAGCTCTTCACACCGAAGCGGCGCATCAGCTGCACCGCTTCCATGTCATGATCCAGCACCACGGTCTTGAATCCGCTGGCCTGCACCAGCCGGTTGACGATCTGGCCGAAGCGGCCGATGCCCGCAATGATCACCGGGCCTTCCTCGTCGATCACGTCCGGCTCGTGTTCCTGCCGGGCTTCGCCCATGCGTTTGGACAGCAGGTCGTAGATGATGAACAGCAGCGGCGTGATCAGCATCGACAGCGCGATCACCAGCAGCAGCTTTTCGGACAGCGCGGCCGGCACCACGTTGAGCTGGGTCGAAAAGGCCAGCAGCACAAAGCCGAATTCCCCGGCCTGGGCCAGGCTGAGGGTGAACAGCCACAGGCCGCGGCGGCGCAGCCCAAAGGCGCGGCCGACCGCAAACAGCACCGCGCCCTTGGCAACGATCACCAGCAGCGCCAGGCCGATCAGGTCGCCGGGGTCGGCCAGGAACAGCTGGTAGTCGATGCCGGCGCCGACGGTGATGAAGAACAGCCCCAGCAGCAGCCCCTTGAAGGGGTTGAGGTCGCTTTCCAGCTCGTGGCGGAATTCCGAGTTGGCCAGAACCACCCCTGCAAGGAAGGCGCCAAGGGCCGGCGACAGGCCGACCAGGGTCATCAGGAAGGAGATGCCGACCACGATCATCAGCGCCACCGCGGTGTACATCTCGCGCAGCTTGGAGGCATAGATGAAGCGGAACAGCGGCCGGGTGAAGTAGATCCCCGCCAGGATGATAAAGGCAATTGCCGCCAGGGTCACCAGCGCCACCGCCCAGCCGGGCAGCCCGTCGACCAGCGACAAAGAGCCGTGGCCGCCGCCGTGCCCGACCCCTTCGCGGCTGATCGAGCCATCGGCGGCAAACTGCGGGATTGCATAGGTGCCAAGCAGCGGCAGGAACGCCAGGATCGGGATCACCGCAATGTCCTGTGTCAGCAGCACCGAGAAGGCGGATCTGCCGCCGCCGGTCTGCATCAGCCCTTTTTCCGACAGGGTTTGCAAAACAATTGCGGTGGATGACAGCGACAGCGCCAGCCCGACCGCCAGGCTGACATGCCAGGGCTGGCCCATCGCCGCGGCGGCGCCCATCAGGACCATGGTCGAGGCCGCCACCTGCATGCCGCCAAGTCCGATCAGCTTGTCCCGCATCGCCCAGAGCGCGCGCGGCTCCAGCTCCAGCCCGATCAGGAACAGCATCATCACCACCCCGAACTCGGCAAAGTGGCGCAAATCCTCGGTTTCAGTGCCGGTCAGCCCCAGCACCGGGCCGATGGCGATGCCCGCCGCCAGATAGCCCAGCACCGACCCCAGTCCCAATCGGGCGGCCAGCGGCACGGCGATCACGGCGGCTGCCAGATAGACGGTTGCTTGGTAAAAAAACTCTTCCATGAAAAAGGTATCGCAATCCTGCCGGTGCCTTGGCAATGGCTTTGCCGGCAGCCGGAGGGCTGCAATGGCAATTCCGCGCCTGCCGGGGCAGGCGCGGACGATTCATGGCCCGGACAATCCCGGTTTCAGGATGGTTACTGCTCCAGCAGGCGGATTTCCTCGCTGAGCTTGCCGATCCGGTCGAGCCGCCGCGAGATCCGCTCCTGGAAGCCGCCCAGCTGGTCGATGATATCGGCCAGGGTTTCACCGGAATCAGTCAGCCGGGCGCTTTCGATCTTGAGCAGCACCCGGGTGGAGCTGAGGCCCAGAAAATGCCGGTGCATGATCTGGCAGGCGCTGGTGATGCGCGCCGCTTCCTCATCCACTTCCTTCATGCCCTCCTGCGAGCGCTCGACCTGCTCTTTCACAAGGTCGCCGAGGATCGTGCGCTCTGCCTCCATGTCGACATTGCCGAGGTCGCGGCGTTCCTTCTGCAGCTGGTTGTCGCATTCGATCAGGATCCGCGCCATGCCCTCGACAAAAAGGCTGTCATTCACCGAGGATTTGATCTTGGCGAAGTTGCTGTTCTTCCCCATCACATGCGCGGCGAACCAGTCCGACATCTCGCGCGACATCGATCCGTAGTTCTGCGACAGCACGGTGACCGGCCCGCCCGACGGTTCAATCCGCGAGGCCAGCACCCGAAGATTGTGCGGGATCGTGTGCATCGCGTCGAAATCGGTGATCAGGCCTTCGGTCTCCTCCACCAGGGTTTCGGCGTTGCGCAGCATGCCCGTCAGCTCCTGGATGCGGGTATGGGGCGGGTTGCCAAGACCCTGGTCGCGGGCAATCAGTTCCTGGCTCAGAGCGTGGGCCGCAAACTGATGGTAGTCCTCGTAGCCCTGGCTGCTGAGCCAGTCGAGCAGGTATTGCGCGCTGTCCTCGGGGGTGACGCCTTCGTCCTTTTCCCGCTTGAGCATTTTTGCATACAGGCCGCGCACCTCGCCAAACAGGGGGCTGCTGGGCTTGATCCGGGCGGACAGAAAGCCGTCGCGGCAGGGCACAATCACGGCGAACACCCAGTAGTACAGCCCGTCCTTGGACTTGTTCTTGACATAGGCCCCCATGGCCTCGCCCTGCTGGATGGTGTCCCAGAACAGCGAAAACACCCCCTTGGGCATGTCCGGATGGCGGACCACCTTGTGCGGGGCCCCGATCAGCTCCTCCCAGGGGTAGGCCCCCACCCGGCGGAACACGTAGTTGCCGGCCTGGATCACACCGCGGCTGTCTGTCCTGGAAAAGAACACCTCATTCAGACCAAACGGAGCTTCGCCGCTGGTTGGGCGCGTTTCGACACGGCGGTCAACAAAAGACACGGCACATTCCACTTTCGGTTACGGAATTCGGTGCGGTCTGTTTACGCGGAATTCCTTCCCGCTTGGTTAAGTCGGCAGGGGCGCATCGCGTTTTAATTGTGCCATTACGATCTGGCTTTGAACCCTGGAAACAGCGGGATGCGGCAGCAGGATGCCGTGGATCAGCGTATTCAGCGCTTCCAGATTGGCGCAGTAGACGCGCAGCAGGTAGTCGGCCTCGCCGGTCATTGTCCAGGCCGAGGTGATTTCCGGCTGGCTGGCCACAAGACGGGCAAATCCTTTGGATTGCTCCGGGCCGTGGCTGCCCAGATGCACCTGCACGAACCCCTGCACTGCCAGCCCCAGCTTGGCCGGGTCCAGCCGGGCCGCATAGCCCTGGATGTAGCCCTCGGCCTCCAGCCGCTGCCGCCGCCGCCCGGCCTGGCTGGGCGACAGGTTCAGAAGCTCGCCAAGGTCCTGCGCCGTGAGGTGGGCATTTTTCTGAAGCGCTGCGAGGAGTTTTGTATCGGCGGGGTCGAGCATGCGTGAATTCTCCAATATGCGCTGAAAATGCGCGCAAACTACGCGCATTTCAAGCTTGCGGTGCGAAACTATGCGGGAAACCTGTATCGGATATGCGGTATTCTTGATGCAAGAATTCATCCTGTCCCGCATGATCCAAAGGAGACGCGCAATGGGCCCGTTCCCGCATGATGCCCCGAAATCCGAAATTTCGCCTGAAAACCCGGCTGGCACCGATGGTTTTGAGTTTGTTGAATTTGCCAGCCCCGAGCCGGAGGAGCTGCGGAAGCTGTTCGCCAGGATGGGCTATGAGCTGGTGGGCCGCCACAAGAACAAGCCCGGCATCGAATTGTGGCAGCAGGGCGACATCACCTACATCCTGAACGCCCAGGGCGGCAGCTTTGCCGAGAAGTTCGTCGAACAGCACGGGCCCTGCGCGCCATCGATGGGCTGGCGCGTGGCGGATGCGCAAAAGGCGTTCGATCATGCCGTTGCCAAAGGCGCCGAGCCTTATGAGGGAGCGGACAAGACCATGGACGTGCCTGCGATCAAGGGCATCGGCGGCTCGCTGATCTACTTCATCGACCAGTATCACGACACGTCACCGTACAACGCAGAGTTCGAGTGGCTGAAGCAGTCCAAGCCGCGCGGGGTGGGGTTCTATTACCTCGACCACCTGACCCATAACGTGTTCAAGGGGAATATGGACAAGTGGTTCAGGTTCTACGGCGACCTGTTCAACTTCAAGGAGATCCGTTTCTTCGACATCGAGGGCAAATACACCGGCCTTCTCAGCCGCGCGCTCACCTCGCCCTGCGGCCGGATCCGGATCCCGATCAACGAGGACCGCGGCGAGACCGGGCAGATCGTGTCCTACCTGAAGAAATACAAGGGGGAGGGAATCCAGCACATCGCCGTCGGCACCGGCAACATCTATGACGCCACCGACGAGATCTCCGCGCGCGGCATCCAGTTCATGCCAGCGCCGCCTGCGGCTTATTACGATCTCAGCCATGAGCGTGTTGCAGGCCATGATGAGCCGCTGCAGCGGATGCGCAAACACGGCATTCTGATTGACGGCGAAGGCGTGGTGGATGGCGGCGAGACCAAGATCCTGCTGCAGATCTTCTCGAAAACCGTGATCGGGCCGATCTTCTTCGAGTTCATCCAGCGCAAGGGCGACGACGGCTTTGGCGAGGGCAACTTCAAGGCGCTGTTTGAATCGATCGAGCGCGAGCAGATCGAAAGCGGAGAGATCCAGGCCGCGGAATAAGCGGCAAAGGGAACTGGATTGAGCCGGGTCTGCGATGCAGGCCCGGCTTTTTCGCGGGCGGCGAAGGGCCGCCGCCATTTGCCCTGCCAGCCAAAGCTGCCAGCGGTGAGCCGCGGGCTTGACTATGCTCGCTCTGGCGCGCGCGGCAGGGTGCCCCGGCAAGAGGCCCTCCGGCGGAAAATCACGGTGAAATCAACGCGTCAGTGATCCGCCGGACTGCGGGCGGGAAGGCGGAGAAGGCGGAGAAGGCGGGTCGCCATGTCCGGACCAAAAGGCGCATGACAGACTGGCCAGGCGTGCGGGCGCTTAGCCGTTCGGCATCGTCAGGGTGCGGTTGCGGCCGCCTTTCTGGTATTGCAGCTGGCTTTCGCCGATGGCGATCACCCGGCCCCCGTCAACACGGTCGCCGACCTGCACCTTCTTGTAGCGGCCCGAGGGCAGGCGGACCAGGGCGCGGCGGTCGGACGCGGTGCCGTAGACGCCGATCAGATTCAGCTTGCGCAGATTGATGGCGTTGCCGACGGTGGCGCGGCGGGCAACCGACGCGCTGGTCGGAATGCTCGGCGCCGCCGCGGCAGCGGCGGCAGGCACGGCAGCGGCGGTCTGGACCTGGTTCTGTGTATTGCGCCGGGCCCGGTCGACCAGATTGGCGAAATTGGCCGGTCGGCCGCGGGGTACGACCGACGCTGCGATGGCCTGGGCGGTGGCCGGCAGCTGCTCTTCTTCTGCCGGCTTCAGGCTGGCCGGCCGCTGGCGCGGGCGCAGCGAAGCCAGTTCCGCACGGCTGAGGCCGCCCAGCTGCGCCCGTTCGACCTGTTCTTCCAGATCCGAAGGCCGTGCCATGGGCCGTTTGCGTGACAGTACCTGGTTGCGCGCGACCGTCTCGGCCAGGGCTTCGGCGGCGGGGTCGCTGCGCTCCGGCGCGCGCGGCGGCGCTGCGTCAGGGCGCCCGAGATAGACCACGATGCCATCAGGGTTGACCGTGCCCTCGGGGCTGGCCTTCACCAGTCCGCGGCTGTCCAGAGCAAACGCCGAACCGGCTGCGGCCGGGGAGGCAATGGCGCCCGGCTCCTGATCCGGCAGGAAGCTCTCCGGCTGCGGCAGTGCCACGGCATCGGCAGCAATCTCCGTGCGGTCGACCGAAGCGGTGTAAAGCCCGTCCAGGTCCGGCGCGGAGGGGAGCGCCCCGAGGTCCGGTGCCACCGGCCAGATCCCGGTCGCGGCATAACGCGCGGCCTGGGCCAATTCATCCACCGGCCCGGTGCCGGCAGCATCTGCAGGGCTGGATGCCGATGAGGCCTCGTCTTCACCGCCGGACTGCAGAGCGCCGCCATCGGGAAAGGCGGTGTCCGTGCCGTCTTCCGGCAGTTCCACGCCATCGGCCGTTGCTTCATCTTCGGCCGAGGGGTCCTGGCCGGACGCGTCGGCCCAAGTGTCCTGCAGGCCGGGATCCGGCTGGTCCGCCAGCACGCTCACCTGCGGGGCAATGGCGGATTGCCCGCCGCCCGCAGCAGGGTCCTGCACGGCCCGGGGTGTTTCCTGCGGGCCGGCGCTCCCGTCCGTCTGCTCTTCGCCCGGGCCCGCAGCGGGAGCGGCGGCCGGGTGCTGCTCATTTGCCGGCGGCGCGGTAAAGAAGCTGTCTTCGCCAAACAAAGCCCAGACCGCAACCGAGGCCATCATCAGCAGCAGAAGCACCGTCAGGATCACCCCGAGGTAGCGGGGTTTGCCCCTTGATGCAGCTTTGCCAGCCGCGGGTGTTTCCGGCCGGGCGGCTGCAGCGCGGGGGGCCTCGCGCAGTGCAGCCGGAGCCGGAGGGATCGCCGGGCCGGGCGCCGGCGGCTTGGCCGTCCCCTGCGCAAGCGCGGCTGTTGCTGCGCCCAGCGGTTTCGCCGCCGCAGGCGGTGCGGGAACCGGTTTCGCGGCCAGCGCGGCATTAGGTGCGGACACAGGCGGAACGGCCTTGTTCGCTGCCGGACCCGCGTCGCTTCTGCGGCTGGCGAAACCAGCGGCCTGCTGAACCGGCTTGCCGTCCGTCTTGGCCGGCGGCGGCGCAGGCGGAAATTCTGCCGGCGTCGGAGCCTGTGCCGCTTTCTCGGGCGTCCTTCGGCCGGAAACGCCGGGCTGGTCGGGCAGCTCGGCATCCAGGGCCGGGGCTGTGCCTTCAGTTTCCGGCTTTGCCGTGTCTGCAGGCAGCGCGGAGGGCTGCGGCGGCTGTGCCTGCGCGGCGGTGCCTTCGGCGGGCCTGGCGACCTGATCCTCGGCGCTGTTATCCGCGGCAGGGTCCGGCAGCGCCGCCGGTCCAATAACCGAAACCGCGGTTTTGTCGGGCTCTACCTCTGTGCCGCGGATCGCCCGCGTGGTGCCAAAGAAAGGCTCGCCCCGAAATCCGCTGGTCTCAGGTGCCGCAACAAAGCTTACCGGGCCGAAACCATGCTCTACGGCAAAAGTTTCCGCCTCATCCAGCGTTTCCAGCGCAACGGCGGCTATATGGGTCAGGCCGCCTTCGGTGGAAATGTCAAACGCCAGCTCCGCCACCGGATAGGGCGTGGCGCCTTCCAGCGCCCGCCGGGCGGCAACAATCCGCTCCTCCGCGGGCAGATCGCCGGTCTCAGCTGTCAGATAGCGGATCTGGTCGTTGGGCAGGACCAGCTTGCTGAACACATTGTCCGGTTCAAGCCGCTGCGCATCCTCGCGCATCGCGGCCAGCGCGGCGGGCAGATCCTCGGCGTCAAACGGCGTGCGGGCCACGCTTCTCCAGCCGTCATCGGCACGGTGGAGAAGTTCAACGCCATCTGCGGAAAGCGAAAGAGCAAAAGCCGGTTTCATGCTTTGGGTCAAACCATCCAAATCCATACTGCCCGGGGCAGCCTGGCGCGCCCGGTGTTTTGCCGCGGACCTTAAAGCAGGAGTCTGCCGAGTTAAAGGAAAAGACGTCTGCGGGGGCTTGCGGGCGGCAGTTTGCCATCCCCATCTAAGGGGCATTGCAAAAGGAGCTTTTGAAAATGAAGGCAAGGAAACTTCTGGCGGCAGCCTTGATGTTGTCGATGAGCGCCGGCGCCCTGTCAGCGGGAGAGGCCGCGGCCTTGCGTCAGATCACCGTCAACGGGGAAAGCACCCTGCAGGTGGCGCCCGAACTGGCGACCATCACGTTGGGCGTGACCGAGGAGGCCGAGCAAGCTGCCGCGGCGATGAGCGCTGTTTCGGAGGCGATGAACGCGGTGATTGCGCGGCTGAAAGAGGCCGGTATTGCCGCAGAGGACATGCAGACCAGCCAGATCTCAATGCATCCGGTGTGGTCGCAGGACCGGTCCGGCAGCAATGGCGGGCGGCGTGAGATCACCGGCTTCCAGGGCTCGAACACGCTGATGGTGCGGGTCCGCGACCTGGCGCAGCTGGGGCCGGTGCTGGACGGGGTGCTGACGGCCGGCGCCAACCAGTTCCAGGGGCTGAGCTTCGGCGTCTCCGACCCGGCGGCGATGCAGGACCAGATCCGCGGCGAGGCGGTCAAGGATGCCATCCGCAAGGCTGAGCAACTGGCCGAAGCAGCGGGCATGGAACTGGGACCGGTGCGCTCGATCAGCGAGCACGGCGGCGGCGGCCCGCGCCCGATGATGGCGATGGAGATGGCCCGCAGCGACGCGATGCCGGTCGAGGCAGGAGAGCTGACCTTCACCCATTCCGTCTCAGTCGTCTTCGACATGGCGGTGCCGGGGTCCGAATAAGCCGGAAACAGCGAAGGCCGGGCAGGGTGCCCGGCCTTCTTTTCTGCGCAGTTGCGGCGGCGCGTCAGCTGCAGGCCTTGGCCAGCGCCTGATCCAGATCGCGGATCAGGTCGTCCGGATCTTCGATGCCGATGGACACCCGCACCACGTTGGGGCTGGCACCGGCCGCTTTCTGCTGTTCCGGCGACAGCTGGCGGTGCGTGGTCGAGGCCGAATGGATGATCAGCGAGCGGGTGTCGCCCAAATTGGCGACATGGCTGAAGATCTCCAGTGAATCCACCAGCTTGATGCAGGCCTCATACCCGCCCTTGACGGCAAAGGTGAACAGGCCGCCGGTGCCCTTGGGGTAACAGGTCTTGGCGCGCTCGTGATAGGGAGACGACGGCAGGCCCGCATAGGTCACGTAGTCGACGCGCGCGTCCTGTTCGAGCCAGGCGGCGATCTTCTCGGCGTTCTCGCAGTGCTTCTGCATCCGCAAGCTCAGGGTTTCGACGCCCATCAGCGTGTAATGCGCTGCCTGCGGGTTCATCGTCATGCCGAGATCGCGCAGCCCGATGGCGATGCCGTGGAAGGTGAAGGCCAGCGGCCCGAAGGTCTCGTGGAACTTCAGCCCGTGATAGGCGGTTTCGGGTTCGGACAGCGACGGGAACTTGTCGTTGGCGGACCAGTCGAACTTGCCCGAATCAACGATGCAGCCGCCGGTCACGGTGCCGTTGCCGGTCAGGTATTTGGTGGTCGAATGCACCACCAGCGTGGCGCCATGCTCGATCGGACGGCACAGATAGGGCGTGGCCGAGGTGTTGTCGACAATCAGCGGGACGCCGGCCGCATCGGTGATATCCGCCAGCGACCGGATGTCGGTCACATAGCCGCCGGGGTTGGCGATGGATTCACAGAACACCGCGCGGGTGTTGTCATCGATCGCCGCCTTCACCGCCTCCAGATCGTCGGTGTCGACGAATTTGGCCGACCAGCCGAAGCGCTTGATGGTCTGGCTGAACTGGGTGACGGTGCCGCCGTAAAGCCGGGTCGAGGCCACCACGTTGCAGCCCGGCCCCATCAGCGGGAACAGAGCCATGATCTGCGCCGCGTGGCCCGACGAGCAGCAGACCGCGCCGACGCCGCCCTCCAGCGTTGCCAGCCGCTCCTGCAGCACTGCGACGGTGGGATTGGTCAGGCGGGAATAGATGAATCCGACTTCCTGCAGGTTGAACAGCGCCGCGGCATGCTCTGCATCGCGGAACACATAGGCCGTGCTCTGGTATATCGGCGTCTGCCGTGCGCCGGTGGCCGGGTCCGGCTTGGCGCCGGCATGGATCTGCAAGGTGTCAAAACCGTAGGACGGTGCGTCGGTCATGAGAATGTCTCCCTGAAAGGCCTTTTCGTTTCGCGCGCACCACAGCATGGCTGCGCACAGAAGGCAATTGCGGGAATGCCGCGGCGGAAATCTCCCGCCCGCCGCCAGGCTGCGGGCTGTGATAGAGCGCCTTGCCGGACCAAGCAGGCGCGGCACCGCCCGGGTGTGCCGCAGATCGGCGCGGCGCCGTCTCCCATGGTGAAAAATATCCTGCAGATGGCGGTCGAGCTCACCCGGCAACAGGCAATGTCTTGAGCGATGGGCAAAGCCGGATCGGTCCCGGCTGACAGCACGGTGTCGGTCCTGTCCAGGTCATGACCATTTTCCAGCGCAAGAACCTGGTCCCGCCGGACGGCAAGCCTGCCACCTGGTGAGAATAGCGGGATGCCGTGCCCCGCACCGGCCGTTCTGCGGCAAGTCAGGCGGGTACTGATACCCGCAAGTGGGGCCTGTAGTGGGGCTGGCAAATGGCAGTCCCGGCTAGCATCCAGTTACATCATGATTTTTTAGAAAGATGGTGCCCCCACACGGACTCGAACCGCGGACCTACTGATTACAAAAATTCCTCAGGGCATTTCTCCGGATTTCGCCAAACTTCGCTGACCACCCATAAAAGACTGTTATTGCTTGATTATTATTGACGGTCGCTACGCTCTCCTCTCATTTTCAACGCCATATTCCGAAGCACACTGCTTCCTATATGCTTCCGGATTTTAAAATCGAACGTTGCGAGAGTGAAGAAACTGAGATGACAAAACTTACAAAACGGATCGTGGACGGGCTTGCCCCAGAGGCGAAGGAACGGATCATTTGGGACCAGGAATTGCCCGGATTTGGCATCCGCATCTATCCTACTGGCCGCAAGGTCTACCTCGTGCAATACCGCAGCAGTGGCAGGACGCGGCGCAAGAACCTTGGACAGCACGGAGTCTTGACGGCAGACGAAGCACGCAAAGAGGCCAAGCTTGTACAAGCCGACGTCGCGCGGGGCGGCGACCCCTCTGCGGAGCGTAAGGCAAAGCTGCGCAGCCTGACAGTGGCCGCACTGGCGGAACGGTTCCTAGCGGAGCACGTTGCACTGCATTGCAAGCCTTCCACGCATTACGATTATTCCAATACCGTTCGAGGCACGATCAACCCTGCCCTGGGGCCGATTAAAATCACCGAAATCACCCGCGCCGACATTGCCAACTTCCACCACCAGAAACGGGATACTCCATATCAGGCAAATCGTGCTGTCGCCCTGCTGTCCAAGATGTTCAATGTGGCCGAGGACTGGGGCCTGCGTCCGCAGGGCTCGAACCCAGCCACTCGGATCAAGAAGTATCGCGAAGTTGAAAAGAAGCGCTACCTGAACGACGCCGAACAGGCACAGCTTGGGGAAACCTTGTTTGAGGGCCTCGATTCAGGTGAGCTTTCAGAATACGTTGTCGCCGCCATTTACCTGCTGATGCTCACAGGATGCCGTCTCAAAGAAATTCAAGCGCTGCAGTGGGATTTTGTCACCTCGACGCATTTAGAGCTTCCAGACAGCAAAACAGGCAGACGGCGCATTCCTCTACCCAGAGAGGCACAGACAGTCCTGGACGCCTTGCCCCGCCGTGAGGGAAACCCTTACGTCATTCTGGGGGACAGTCCCGAAGGCCACTACAACGATTTGCAAAAGCCGTGGCGCAAGATCAGAGCCAAGGCCGGTCTGCACGACGTGCGATTGCACGATCTGCGGCATACCTATGCTTCGGTTGCTGTCACAAATGGGATTGACCCATTCATGCTCAAAGAAATCATGGGACACAAAAACCTGTCCACAACACTGCGGTACGCGCATCTCGCAGACGACGCAGTTCAACGAGCTGCCGGGTCGATTGCATCGCGTCTGGCTAGCGCCATGCAGAGGAGCGAAGGTCGTCCGCATGGGTTGCGTGCCGTGGGATAAAGCCGCATCAAAGCCCAAACTGAATTCACACAGAACTGCAAAATATGCGTCATAACCTTCCAAAGCTCCGTTTTCATAGGGACCAGTTCATTACCCTAAACGAAGGGTTCGACCGGGCCGGGCGTTTCACCTTTCCGCTCGAATGGACAGGTCAAGAAGCGTTTGCGTGGCCTGAAGCCGCGCCTGAATTATTCAGGAATGAGCGTGAAGAGTTAGAGAATGAGTTCCAGAGGTTGAACAAGAGGGCAACTGATCTGCATCTGATGGATACTTTCGGTATGGACGCTGATCAGCAGGAACAGGTTCAACAAGCTGCAGAAGATGCTTCTGCTCAGCGAGAACAGGCGCGAAACAAGCTCAGCCAATTTGGAAGAGCATATGACTCTCGTTTTATAGATGCCGAGGCGTACGCTAGACGTACCGAAGTTGAGGGTCTGCTCTGCCGGGCGATGGAGAAACGGGAGCTTCTACTCCATTTTGGAACGGGTACCGGCATAAGGCTGGGCGACTGGCAGGCTGACAACCGCTATTTCGAGATGAGTTTCGGGTTCAGCTATGTCATTGCACCCAAGAGCTACGGTGGCCGCCGCCGTTTCCCTGCCTATTTTAAGCTCCGCGATTTTAATGCATGGGCAGAGCCCAAAGAGGCTGAGCTCACTCCCTACGAAGCTGCCCCGATTGAAGAGCGAATGATCGAATGGTTCCTGAAGTACCGAGCGGTTTGCTTAGCTGAAGGCCGCAAAGTGCGGCAGGAAGACGTCAGGGCCGAGTGTGAAGAACACTTTGGGCGCAAGGATCTCGGACGCAAGTTTGAAGCGGTTTGGAAGCTGCTGGCGGTGGACGAAATCCGTAAGGTTGGGCGCACAAAAAAATCCGCCTAGCATTTCCTTGCGCTAGCACACAGGAACTTTTTGCAAGCCAGCTAAATAACTGAAATATATAAGTAAAAAAATACTGCCCGGCATTTCCCGCCCAAGAAAAAAGGCCCGGCGTCTATTTCGGCCTTCTGCGCCCATCTACCTTGTCCTCACAAACACTGCATCTGCAATCTGAGGCCACCAAATGATCAACAATCGCTTGAACGGGCACGATCCCGACACCCTAGTAGACGAGCGCGAAGCCGCATCGTTCCTGTGCTATTCCGTGCGCGCTCTTCAGAACTGGCGGCATCGTGGCGGCGGCCCGCGCTTCGTCAAAGTATCCTCGCGCTCTGTCCGTTACCGGCGCGCTGACCTTTTGGACTGGATTGCTGAGCGAACAGTCTCCCACACGTCGCAACCCATCTGACAATCAGTTTTGCCCTTGAAGGGTTGGTAGCACTTCAAGGGATTTTGGGGCCGGACGGCTCTTGCAGGGCGCGGGGTAAACGCACCTCGCGCCCTCTCTTTGTCTGCTGCCAGGAACCATCATCAAAAGGAAAACAACATGGCAAACCAGCCTATCCACAAAATCAGACTCGGGCTGATCACAGCCGCCATCTGGGACAATGACGGGTTCTATTCCGTCGATGTTACGCGGGCCTACAGGACCAGTGACGGCAACTGGCAGAGCTCTACCAGCTTCTCCCACGCGGACTTGCTCAACGTTGCCAAATGCGCTGAGCGCGCAGAAATCTGGATCGGGAGGCAGGTCAATGCTGCGAAATGACATCGATGCCGGGCATTCTGCCCGGCCCCAAAACCTTAGCTACCCCGCCGGAGGCGCAACTGGCACCCAGTACGGGCAAAGGGGGGTGATTGTAGCACCCCCCTCCAGAAATACAGATCAATCAAAACCTGCCGACATGACCATTCTCCACTGTGGCTTTGACACGCTGACGCTGGCGGTTCAGGCCAACATTCCCCCAGTTTTGTTTGACCATCTGGACGCTGAAAGGGAACGTGCGGAACAGGAACGCCAGGACGTGCTTGTCGAGTACAACGGCATCCACTTGCACCTTAAGTCACACGGCGGGCATGGCTACCGCTTTATTGCCAGCGGCGGCCCGCACGGGGCCACGTGGTTCTTCAAGAAACCGAACCCAAAAGACGCCTGGGGCATCCGCGTCAACTTCGGCTCCACCTTCCTTGCATTGAATGGATTGGGCGCCGCCAAAGCCCACCTGGAGATGGTGACAGCAGCCTTGGGCATCCGCTATGGCGCGGACGACATCAGCATTTCCAGGGCTGATTTCTGCGTGGATGTTCTGGCTCCGCATTTCGAACTGAACCCGGAGCAATTCGTCATGCACTCAAGCGCTGGCCGCAGGGACTTTGTGAAAGAAACGGACAAAGCCGTGCACGGCCGTTCAGGCCGCACAACCTCCGTAACGGTCGGCAGTTCCCGCAACCGGCAGGTCATTGTCTATGACAAGCGGGCCGAAATCATCCACTCAGGCAAAGCGCATTGGTGGGAGATCTGGAACATGGAACTGCGCCGCAATGGATTGAGCGAGGTTGATCCGAAATGCGCTGACAGCAGCAGGGTTTGGCGTGTCGAATTCCGCGCAGGCAAGGACCTATTGAAAGACCGCTGGAACATCCGCACCTGGGCGCAGTTCTTTGACCGCTTCGGCGACCTTTGCCGGGAAACAGGTGAAGTTGTCCGCTACACGGAGCCTAATGCAACGGATTGCAACCGCGCGAGATGGCCAAACCATCTCATTTGGGAACTTGCCTGTTCAGAAATGAATGGCGACCTGATGGAGATGCGCAGCGGTTGTGACCCAAACCCGCTCAAAGAGGTGCATAAGGAACAGCAGATATCCATGATCTTGCGGAATGTTCTCGGATGCACGGTCACATTGGCCGCACTGCGCGGCGTCCAGTACTCGGAGCTGCCCGGATTCTTCCAGACAACGGCAGACGAACTGACCCACAAGTCACGTCTGTACCCGGAAAAGGTCGCGAAACAACTGGAAGATGCCAGGAACCGCTATGTTTTTATCTGAAATGCACGGAAGTTCACGGTTTTTGTCGCACTTTACAGCCTGAAATGTACGGAAATGTCAGGAAATGCAGGTGCTCGGAAGTGCTAGAAAATGATAGAAAATGATAGAAAATGCTGGAATGTGACAGGATCTGCATGCTTCTGGATGGTCCCGCTTCGTCCAGCAACGCACTTATAGACCAAGTAAACCAAGCTTGAAGCGCTGCCATACGGCGGCGCTTTCTTTGTTCCCCCAGAAGGCCCGCACGTTGCCCTGGCCATCAAGAGCCCTTTGCAGACATTAGTCACCTTGTTTAAGCTTGCATGTGCAGTACGTCCCGAACTGCCTAAACCCTGCGGTCAGCGTGTTGTCCTGGGAAATCCGTTGCACTGGGAGTTCGCGGATCGCCCGATCAACATATGGAGATTCGCAAGAAGCTCCTCCGAGCCTATAGACAAAGTTGAGAATGCGGAGCAGAGGCCGGTTCAACCAAGCAGAATGACTCTAGGACAATCCAAAATATCCAACACGTCCCCCATACTGCCATCGCCTTCTTTCGAAGGAAAAATCAACGCTACTTTGGCCCGTGTCAAATCCCTTACGCGAGAAAAACTCCCTTCAAAGCCTAGAGATTTTGCTCTCTCATTGCCAAACTTTTCCAACTGCATAATCAATTGACTAGAATTCATCTCCTCCACATCCACTAAGACCGAAGTCGCATGTGGTGTCTTTTCTGCCATAAACTTATCGTCAATCTGACAGACATTGTATAAGAAAACTGTCTCAAGCCGAGCCGATCTCATGCAGCGTGTGAGCTCATCTACATTTGTAGTCGGAGTTTCTGTGCCTGCTTTTCTGCACTGCTCTCTCAAAATTTCGGACCTGCGCTCCGCATCGAAAACCAGAGGTAGAACCTGTGAATGATCGGGAACTTTTTTTCTATCGGCGGTGTACCCCGGGCAAACCTCCTCACATTGCTTCTTGAGCTTGGAACGATGTTGCGAGCTACTATAGTCCACGAAGTGTAGGACCAACCACAGCTCAAAGCACGGATCACTGGCCGCTATTCGCACATTATTCTTTGAAGCCAGTTCGATGGCGGAATGATAATGTTCATGATCATCACGATCAAATACCGCCCATACTTGATCTTGGTCACCAAATTCATCCCTATACTCTTCCGTCGAGATTTCTTGCTCTTTGGCAATCGACCGCCTTACCAGAGCACTCGGATCTGCGCCACCTTCTCCGAAAATTACTTCAATTGACGCTCGGCAATAGGAAACATTGTATGCCTCTATATACTCAGGTTCGGTGTTCACTCCTTCGCAGAAAATGTAAAACTTCTTTCTCCGCTCGCGCGACCCAGGAGAGCGTCGAGCCATTCTATTCGATCTATTCATTTGACTATACCTGCTTCCTAGATCTCACTAGCAGGGTCATCTTTTAAGAAGTGCCTGTAACTGAATTTCGCTGGAACAGCACCATAACGACCATCCAGGTACTGTTTCTCAAGAATTTCGTCTCGACGTACAGAGAATTCCGACAATGGAAAATATTCTGAGGCACCTCCATGAGATTTTTCTACGAACCAAATTTCGTCTCGCCGCAAGTGATCGGTGCTGAGAATATTAGTGTCGTGAGTTGTTGAAATCAATTGTGCGTTTTTTTTGTTGATTTTTCTATTCGTAAATAGCTCAATAATCGATCTCACCGCAAAGGTATGCAAGCTAGCGTCCAACTCGTCGATAAACGCTACACGCCCTTCGTCAAGAGTCTTGAAGATGTGGTTCAATAACTCGAGCAACCTTCTAGTACCCAAGCTCTCCTGATCAATATTAAAGTAGATCGCTTCACCGTTGTCGCTTCTATGTTCTAGCTGAAGACTCACTTCCTTCATGTCCGTAGGAAATATGTCCTCTTCGGGCAATTCTTCTTCATCATCTGAATGCTTTTGCATTACTCGCACAATATCATTCAAAATAGTGCGCTTCTTAGGTGTAAGGTCCGCTCGCCTTGTTTTGTATCCAATAATACCTGTGCCAATTAAGTTGAGAAACTTAATTGCGCGCTCGTCCACCTCCCCCTGTTCAAGAGAGGAAGTGACAAATTTATCGGCGAACGAGAGCTGTGTTGAAAGGTAGGATGACGAAAAAAATTGGGCGGCACCTGCTAATTCATCATGATTGTGCTGTGCAGCCACTGTAAGAAACAGCGCATCAGGCCTTGTAAGTTCAGAAATTGTCTTTTTTGCCCCTTTAAATGTAGCGCCAAAATCTATTTCATCTCCACTTCTGGAGAAGAGTTTCCTGCGGCGACCTTCTGGAAAGGCGTCAAGGTATTCTGAATGAATTCTTTCCGCATCATGTGAAAATCCATAGTCATATCGTGTCCCATTGAGGGTGAATGAGACGTCAAAGGTTGTAGGACAATCACTCCACCCCCCTCCCAGCAAAAATGGTTGATGCGGAATCTTTGCGTTCAATTTCCTTGGGCTATGTGATGTGAGTATCAAACTACGCATACGCTCGAATGCAGAGATCAAATTTGATTTCCCAGATGCATTGGGGCCATAGATTATGGCGCAGGGCAGCACACCTTCGGTCACCGATGGGATACTGACATCGAACGGTTCATGGCTCCCGGCGAGCTTTGTCGCCACCATTGAAAGAGTCTGTTGATCACCAATCGACATGAAGTTGGTTACACTGAAGCTAAGAAGCATCGTCCGGCCTTCACCTTTGTTCCACACCGCATTAGAACGCGATTTTTGTGGAAATTCCGTAAATTTGCTGACGAAACAGCTAATTTCTCACTGTTCGGATGTCAACTTGATCGTGTGGACTGGCGGCTCGCCACGCTACGGTGAACGAAGAATGCCGTGCACAGGCTAGTTCTTTCACTCGGCCCCAAGCTGGCTGCGAAGCATTGCGATGAAGTACACGACTACTTTGGTCGATAGCCGAGCTCCAGCATCGCAAAGTTGACCGCAGAAGCCCCGCCGGTCCGAGCGATAGGGTCAATGCTAACGCCTTGCGTAGGTTCTTGTTCGCCTGGCACAGCTGGCAGTTCTCAACTTCCAGCGCATTCATCTCGTCGGCGACGTTAATTGGATTTTCTTCCGGCATGGCGGTGCAGCGAACTTCTGGTTTCCGTCCGGTGAGAGCCATGGAGGCCGCAAACTGCTGGGCATTTGCTACTGCAGCGAATGTCCGGAAGGTCCCGTTTGGGCTCCGCTTTCAAACCTTGCCTTTCACACAGACCAAGAGCCTCACAGCGCCTGACCCACAGCATTCGTTTGTGAAAAAGTTTTCTGTAGCGATGCAGAGATGACACGCCAGAAATCTGCTTGCCGCTGCTTCCTATATGCTTCCGGACTTGAAAGCTGTGCACATCGCGCGAATGAGTAAGCCCTGCAAGTGTTTGATTTATATTGGAAAAATGGTGCCCCCACACGGACTCGAACCGCGGACCTACTGATTACAAATCAGTTGCTCTACCAGCTGAGCTATAGGGGCACTCATTAAGCACCGATTTCCGGGGCCGGACGCAGCGGCTGAGACAAGTCCCGGCAGGGTCCGGAGAGGAAAATGCATCCAGCCGGGCCTGTGCCGGGACACGTACTAAAGTCCGCAATGACCGTCAAGCCGGCATGGACCCATCATCCGGCACCAAATGCAGCAGGGGCGGTGCCTGTGCCGAACCGGACTGGCGTTTTCCGCACTGCCGGCAACCGCGCCTGCAGCCAGCCGGGGCAGAACGGCAGGCCCGGTTGCGCAGCGGCAGATCCTTCCCGCCGCATGCGCAATATTTGACCTCATAGCCGGGCCGCAGTACTTGTGGAGCGGAACACGCCCGCAAACACAGGTCAGGTCATGCAGGTCATCATCCACTGCGGGGCGCATGCCACTGAGGAAGACCTGCTGCTGAAGGCGCTGCTGAAAAATGCCGGTGCCTTGTCCGGACAGGGGACCGCTGTCCCGGGGCCGGGAAAATACCGCACGCTGCTGCGGGAATGCATGGAGGCGATGAAGAATGGCGCTGCCGCCGAGGACGCGCCGGACGTGCTGTGGGATGCGATCCTGGATGACGGCCAGGCGGGGCGGGTGATTCTCTCCAATCCGCATTTCTTCGGTTCGCCGCGGCTGTCGTTGGCCGGCTGCAGCCTGTACCCGGAAGCCGAGCAGCGGCTGCAGGCGCTGCAGCAGCTGTTTGCCAATGATCAGCTCGAGATTTTCATGGCGCTGCGCAACCCCGCCACCTTCCTGCCGGCGCTGTTTGCCAATTCCAGCCGCGCCACCGTGCGCAAAATCCTGCGCGATTGCGATCCGGTGCAGGTGCGCTGGTCCGGGCTGGTTGAACGGATCCGGCAGGCTGTGCCCGAAATGCCTGTCACGGTCTGGTGCTACGAGGACCTGCCCATGATCTGGGGGCAGGTGTTGCGGGATCTGGGCGGGATGGAGATGACCGCGCCGGTCAAGGGCGGGCTGGACCTGCTGGAGGCCCTGATGCAGCCTGCCGGGATGGCGCGCCTGCGCTCGTATCTTGCGGCGCATCCGGAGATGCCGGAGATCCACAGGCGCCGGGTCTATGCCGCGTTCCTCGAAAAATTCGCGCGCCTGGACGCGCTGGAGGAGGAGCTGGATCTGCCCGGCTGGACCGGGGCGCTGGTGGAGGAGATGAGCGAGATCTACGAGGAAGATCTCTATACTGTCCAGCGGATGCCCGGCGTTGCGCTGATCGCGCCTTAGGGCAGGCAGCCCTCCTTTCCTGCCACCGGCAGCCCCTGACGGGCGGGCAGGCCCGGGCGCGGGCCTATTGCAAGGGCTGGCCGTTGCGGCCGAATGCCAGGCTTTCGGTGCTGAGGTCGTCATAGGTGAGCTCCACCGCGACCTGCCGGATCGAGCCCAGCGGATAGCTGCGGTAGGGCAGGCCGTCTTCCTCCTTGATCATGTTGGGAAAGCCCTCCTCCAGGTGGCAGTCCGGCAGCGGCCAGATTTCCGGCGCATTGCCGTTCACCCCCAGCTTGACCTGTGCCAGCCCGCAGCGCCAGGACCACAGATGGGTCACGTACAGCAGATCCTGGCCATTGAACTCGCGCACATGGATCCAGTTGGCCCGGGTCGCCGCCAGGATCGGCTTGACTTCCACCGCGGTGGTAAAAAGGCCTGCCGGCTGCTGCGGCTCTGCCGTCAGCGTTCCGGCCAGCGGGGGTTCGGCCAATGCGGATCCGGCCAGTGCGGATCCGGCCGGGGCGGGTGCGGCAGCTGCCGCGGTGTCCGGCGCATTGGCCGCCGGGCCGGGCTGCGCTGCGGCGGCAAGAACGGCCAGAATCACGTCAATCATCTTCATATCTCCCCGGTTCGCGCCCCGTGTATCACGGATCCGCATGAATTCGCCTGCAGGCCGGTTGCGCGGCCTCCTGCAGGCCTGTAGCTACTCTATCAGGCAGATCTATCCGCCCGGAAGAGACGGAAAACGGGGAAAACCATGGCAAATGCCCCCTTCAACGTGATGATCGTCGGCCAGGCGGGCCGGCTGCAGTATGAAGCCGTGCTGTTTGCCGCCTCGCTGCGCCATTGCTCGCCCGGGTTTGCCGGACGGCTGTTTGTGGCGGTGCCGCAGCCCGGGCCGCTGTGGCAGAAGGACCCCGGCATCCGCAACCAGGAGGTGCTGCAGGCACTGGCGGATCTGGGCGCGGAAACTCTGCCGTTTGAGAGCAAGGTCTTTGGCGCTGCCTATCCCTATGGCAACAAGATCGAAGCGCTGCAGGCCCTGCCCAAGGGCGAGCCGTTTGTGTTCTTCGACACCGATACGCTGATCACCGGCGAGCTGGAGGATGTGCCGTTTGATTTCTCCCGCCCCTCGGCCTCCCTGCGGGTGGAGGGCAGCTGGCCCAAGCCGACGCTATACGGGCCGGGCTACAGCGGGATCTGGCAGTCGCTGTACAGCCGCTTCGGCCTCGATTTCCTGTCCAGCTTGGACCTCAGCCAGCCGGATGAGCATTGGAAGCGGTACCTGTATTTCAATGCCGGCTTCTTTTACGGCGCCTGCCCGCGGGCTTTTGGCAAGCGGTTCCTGGTCTATGCGCAATCGGTCAGGAACGATCCGCCGCCGGAGCTGGTCTGCCAGTCGCTGGATCCCTGGCTGGACCAGATCGTGCTGCCGCTGGTGATCCATTCCTTCGGCGGCGGCCGGGATGCGCTGCCGCCTGGGTATCTGGACGGGGAGACCAGCTGCCACTACCGGCTGTTCCCGCTGCTCTATGCGCGCGAAAGCGACCGGGTGGTGGATCGGCTGCACGAAGTGGCCGCGCCGAACCGGATCAAAAAGGTGCTGAAGGCCTATGAGCCGGCAAAGCGCATGGTCTATCAGGGCCGCGGCGAGAAGGTGCGGGCGCTGTTCGACCGCGGAAACCTGCCCCGGCGCGAGCAGGCGATCCGCAACAGGATCAAATCCGAAGGCTTCTGGATGCGCTGACGCCGTCCGCTCTCAGGCCCGGACCGCACGCTCGATGCTGCGTGCGAATTGCAGGAGCCGCGCATCCGAGCCCTTGGGGCCGGTGATATGCAGCCCTGCCGGCATCCCGTCCGAGGAATGGCCGAACGGGATCGAGACCGAGGGCAGTTCCATTGGCGGCGTCAGCGTCACCGTGCGCCAGTCTTCGGTGATCTCTGCGTCGCGCAGATCGGCCGAGAAGGGCAGCCCGGTGGCTGTGGGCCATAGTGCAAAGTCATAACGCTCGAAAAAGGCGGCAACATCCGTCCAGACCCGGGCGCGGGTCTTCTGATAGGCGATCAGCTCCGCCAGGCTGCGCCCTTCCGCCTGGGCGCAGGCGGTGCGGAAGCTTTCGCCTGCCAGCGCCATGTCCGGCTCCAGCGCCGCCCGGATCTGCAGCGCGCATTGGCCGCGGATGATGGCGCCATGCGCCAGCAGCGGCGTCAGGGCCGGGGCGTCCTCCGCCACCTGCCAGCCCAGCTCCCGGCACAGCAGCTCAACCGGTGCAATCGCCGCCTGCACCGACGGGTCCACGCCGGCGCCGAAGGGGGACAGCGACAGGGACACCCGGCCGGACCCCGGCGCAGGGGCCTGCTCAAGGCCGGCAAGGTTTGGCAGCTCCTGCCAGAAGCCCAGCGGCTGGCTGGCGGCATTGCCCTGCATCACCTCCAGCATCAGCACCAGATCGCGCACTGTCCGCGCCATTGGCCCCGGCACCGACAGCCCGTCAAACGGCGCCGGATTCGGCGCATAGGGGATCAGGCCGGAGGTCGGCCGGCAGCCGACGACACCGCACCAGGCGGCGGGCGTGCGGGTGCTGCCGCCAAGATCGGAGCCGTCGGCCAGCGCCACCATGCCCGCCGCCAGCGCTGCGGCCGCACCGCCGGAACTGCCGGCCACGCTTTTCTCCGGGTTCAGCGGGTTGCGGGTGGTGCCGGAAACCAGGTTGCTGGTCTGGCCGGAAAGTGTGAATTCCGGCGTGCTGCTCTTGCCGGTGATCACCGCGCCGGCCGTCCGTAGCCGCGCCACATGCAGCGCGTCAAAATCCGGCACGTGTTTTTCAAAGCTTCGGGATCCCCAGGTGGTGCGCAGGCCCTTGGTCTCGAAGCAGTCCTTGATGGCCAGCGGCAGCCCGTGCAGCGGGCCGGCAAAGCGGCCTTCTGCCGCCATTGCATCCAGTTCCGCCGCCCGCGCCTCTGCCGCCTGCCAATCCAGGGTGACAAACGCGTTGACGGTGCCTTCCCGCGCCTCGGTCTGCGCCTTGTGCGCCGCCAGCACTTCGCGGGCGCTCAGGCTGCGGGCGCGCAGCAGGGCGGCCATATCCTCGGCGGTGAGCGCGGTGATGTCAGTCATGCGGCAGGTCTCCCGGACATTGGCGTGAGCGGCTGCCGTGAAACTAGGGAGGCGCGGTGGCGGGCTCCGTTCTGAAACCGGCCTCAAAACTGTCCGTCAGCGACCTCGCGCGACTCAGCGGCGCAGCCAGCGGTGCACGGACGCCTTGCCCCTGCGGCAGGCTTCCTCCAGCCCGGCCCCCTGCGCCAGAAAACAGGCGATGGCGGTGGCCAGGCTGCAGCCGGTGCCGCGTTTCGAAACCGCCAGTCGCGGTGCCGCAAAAGGGAGAACTGCACCATCCGCCGTGAACAGCAGATCAATGCTCTCGGCACCTGTGCCGTGGCCGCCCTTGACCAGCACCGCCTGCACGCCCTGCGCCAGCAGTGCGGCGGCCTGCGCTTCGGTGCCGCCCCGCACTCCGGACAGCGTCTCCAGCTCCGCCAGGTTCGGGGTGGCCAGCAGCGCCCGCCGCAGCAAGGCGTCAAAACCCTCTGCCTCCATCAGCGTGCCGCCGGAACTCGCCTTCAGCACCGGGTCCAGCACGATCGGCAGATCTTCAGGCAGCGCGGCGGCTACCGCTTCGGCCACTGCAGCAGAGCCGAGCATCCCGATCTTCGCGGCGCCGGGGGCGGGCGGTGCCGCCAAGGCGGCGCGCGCCTGCTGTGCAACGGCCCGAGGCTGGCAAGGATAAACGGCCAGCACAGCGGCATCGGTCTGCACCGTCACTGCAGTGACAACCGGGCGGGCCGTCACACCCAGCTTTGCCGCCATCGCGGTATCGCGCGTAATCCCCGCGCCGCCGCTGCTATCGGTGCCGCCAATCGCCAGGACCGCAGTCATGCGCCGCCCCCGGCGGCCAGCAGCGCAAGGTTGCCATAGCCCGCCTGCTGCAGATCGCGGGCCGCCGCCCAGGCGCGCAGCCCGGTACGGCAGCACAGCACAATCCGGCCACTGTGCGGCAGCCCCGCCGCCGCCAGATCCGCCCGCGCAATCCGCCGCGCATTGGGGGTGGGCAAACGGGGGGCTTCGGCGGCATCGCGCAGCTCGATCACCGTGTCCCGGTCTGAAAGATGAGCAGCTGCAACAAAGGGCAGGGCGTCTTCGGGCTCTTCCGCATCATCAAAACGGAAGCTGCTGGCCTGCAGTTGGTCCAGCCGGAAAACAAACAGCTGCCCCCGCGGCGACGGCTGATGATTCAGCAGCGCCTTCAAGGCCAGCTGCGCCTGCAAGGCACCGATCAGGCCCACGGCCGGCCCCATCACGCCGGCAGTGGCGCAGGTCGCGGCTTGCGCGGGCAGGTCCGGGAACACCGCGCGCAGCGAAGGCCCGCCGCCGCAGAACCCCCCGGCATAGCCCGATTGCCCCAGCGCCGAAGCCGAGATCAGGGTTTTGCCCTGCCGCAGGCATTCGTCCGACAGGGTATAGGACACCGCAAAACTGTCCGCCGCATCCACCACCAGATCGGCCCTGGCCACCATCTCGACCGCATTGGCGGCATCCAGACGGCGCACCATTGCAGTAACCTGCAGGTCCGGATTTGCCGCCAGCAGGTGCCGCCGGGCGCTCTCCGCCTTGGGCAGGCCAATATCTTCCATGGCGTAAAGCACCTGCCGGTGCAGGTTGCTCTCCTCCACCCTGTCAGCATCCATCACGGTGATCCGGCCCACGCCGGCGCCGCCCAGATACTGCAGCACCGGGCAGCCCAATCCCCCGGCGCCGACCACCAGCACATGCGACCGGGCCAGCCTTGCCTGCCCTTCGGCGCCGACTTCCGGCAGGATCGTCTGGCGGGCGTAGCGGCTCATGTCCGGCAGGCCTCCACCCATTCGCGGGTGCGGGCCTCGGGGTCGTCCGCCAGCTGGATGTCTGTCACCACCGCCGCACTGTCGGCGCCCGCGGCAAAGACACCGGGCAGCCGCTCCGGTGTCAGCCCGCCGATGGCCACCAGCGGCGTGTCGCCGGCCATCTGCTTCCAGCGGCTGACCCGCTCCAGCCCCTGCGGCCCCCATTTCATCTTCTTCAGAAGCGTCGGGTAGACCGGCCCCAGAGCCACGTATTCCGGCCCGAAGGACAGCGCGCGCTCCAGCTCGCTTTCGTCATGGGTCGACAGGCCGAACCGCACCCCCTTGCGGCGCAGGGCGGCAAAATCCGCGGTGTCCATGTCCTCTTGCCCGAGGTGGACAAAATTGCAGTTCAGATCCAGCGCCGCCTGCCAGTGGTCGTTCACCACCAGCTGCGCATCATGCACAGCGCAGAAATCGCGGGCACGGGCAATCTGCCGCCGCATCTCGGTTACAGACTCATCCTTGATGCGCAGCTGCACCAGCTTGACCCCATGCGGCACCAGCAGCTCCAGCCGGCCGACATGACCGGTGATCAGGTAGAAACGTTCCATCATGCAAGCTCCGCCAATCCCAGCACCGGGGTCGAGGGCACCGCCATGTCGCGCGGCTCCATCGGATCGGCCTCAAAGCCCTGGCGTCCGGCCTCGACGGCGGCCGCCATCGCGCGGGCCATCCCCACGGGGTCGCCTGCCTTGGCCACGGCGGTATTCAGCAGCACCGCGTCCATCCCCAACTCCATCGCCTGCGCCGCATCCGAGGGCCGCCCGATGCCGGCATCGACGATCAGCGGCACCCCGGGGAAATGCGCACGCATTGCCCGCAGCGCATCCGGGTTGCGCAAGCCCTGGCCCGAGCCGATCGGCGCCCCCCAGGGCATCAGCAGCTCGCAGCCCGCCTCCAGCAGCTTGCCGCCCACAACCAGATCATCGGTGGTGTAGGGGAAGACCTGGAAGCCTTCATCGCTCAGGATCCGCGCCGCTTCCACCAGCCCGAACACATCCGGCTGCAGAGTGTCGGCATGGCCGATCACCTCCAGTTTGATCCAGGGCGTATCAAACAGCTCGCGCGCCATATGGGCGGTGGTCACCGCCTCCTGCACCGAATGGCAGCCGGCCGTATTGGGCAGGATCCGGCAGCCGCTCTGCCGCAGCCCGTCCCAGAAGCCGGCACCGGAGCCATCGGCGGTCTCGCGGCGCAGGGACACGGTGAGAATCCCGGTGCCGCTGGATTTCACAGCTTCCGCCAAAATGGCAGGCGACGGATACTGCGCGGTGCCCAGCAGCAGCCGCGAGGCGATCTCTGTTCCGTAGAATTGCATCTCAGCCTCCCTGCATCGGCGCCAGCACTTCCAGCCGGTCGCCCTCGGCCAGCGGGGTTTCGGCCCGTTTGCCGCGCGCCACGAATGCGCCATTCACGGCGGTGGCGACGGCGGGGCTGGCGAACCCCAGTTCGATCAAGGCGGCATCCAACGTATTGCTGGTGATCTCATGCGGTTGTGCATTCACGGTGATCTGCATGGTTATGGTCCTGACAAAGTTGCGCGGCGAGTTCCTTGGCGAGGGCAGGGGCCAGGAGGAAGCCGTGGCGGTAAAGCCCGTTCACATGGGTGGTGTCGCCGCGGTGGGTAAGCCGCGGCACATTGTCGGCATAGGCGGGGCGAAGACCGGCACCGGTCTCGATCACGCTGGCCTCGCCCAGCCCGGGATGCAGGGCAAAGGCGGCGCTCAGCAGTTCCAGCAGCGAGCGCACGGTGATCGGCCGCCAGGAGCTGCTTTCGACCATGGTGGCGCCGATCATGTAGATGCCGCCGCCGCGCGGCACCAGATAGACGGGAATGCGCGGGTGCAGCAGGCGGAGGGTCCGGGTGATCTCCACATCCGGCGCCTCGATCACCGCCATTTCGCCGCGCACCGGGCGCAGCCCCGGGAGGCCGGCTGCCATGCCGCGGCAATCGACATCCACCTGATCCGGGGCCGGGGTGCCATAGCGGATCTGCACGCCTAGGTTCTGCACTGCGCGGGCAAGGTCGCGCAGCGCGCGGCGCGGATCGAGATGGGCTTCCTCCGCAAAGAACAGCCCCTTCTGGAACCGCCCGGCAAGGGATGGTTCCAGCGCCGCGATCTCATCTGCACCTACCGTGCGGTGGCTGGCGGTACGGCGGGCAAAACGGGTGAGCTCGGCGGCGTCGCGCGGCGGCGCCACCACCAGCGTGCCGCGCTTGACCACGTTGGTCACCTGCTCCCACCAGGCGATGGCCCCGGCGCCCAGCCGCACCACCTGCGGATCGGCGGTTTCTCCCTCGCACCAGGGCGCGAGCATGCCGCCCGCGAACCAGGAACAGGGGTTGTCGTCCGGAGCCTCCCCGGTCTCATAGATGGTCACCGCCAGACCCCTGCGGGCCAGCTCATAGGCGCTGGCGAGGCCGGCCACGCCGGCCCCGGCAATGGTGATCATTCCGCCGGCTCCGCAGCCTCGGCCGCAGGCACATACAGCTCGCCGCCCTCGCGGAACTTGGCGGCCATCGCCTCCATGCCCTCTTTCTGCGCCTCGGCGCGGATGTCGTGGCTGATCCGCATCGAACAGAACTTCGGCCCGCACATGGAGCAGAAATGTGCCACCTTATGGGCCTGCTTGGGCAGGGTCTGGTCGTGGAACTCGCGCGCGGTCTCCGGGTCCAGCGACAGGTTGAACTGATCTTCCCAGCGGAACTCGAACCGGGCGCGGGACAGCGCATCGTCGCGGCGCTGCGCCCCCGGCAGACCCTTGGCTAGGTCGGCTGCATGGGCCGCGATCTTGTAGGTGATCACCCCGGTTTTCACGTCATCGCGGTCGGGCAGGCCCAGGTGCTCCTTGGGGGTGACGTAACACAGCATCGCGCAGCCGAACCAGCCGATCATCGCCGCCCCGATACCGCTGGTGATGTGGTCATAGCCCGGCGCGATGTCGGTGGTCAGCGGCCCAAGCGTGTAGAACGGCGCTTCGTGGCAGCACTCCAGCTGCTTGTCCATGTTTTCCTTGATCTTGTGCATGGCGACATGGCCCGGCCCTTCGATCATCACCTGGCAATCCTTGGCCCAGGCGATCCTGGTCAGCTCGCCCAGGGTTTCCAGCTCGGCAAACTGCGCCTCGTCGTTGGCGTCGGCGATGGAGCCGGGACGCAGGCCGTCGCCCAGCGAGAAGCTGACATCATACTGGCGGCAGATGTCGCAGATTTCCTCGAAATGCTCGTAGAGGAACGATTCCTTGTGGTGATGCAGGCACCACTTGGCCATGATCGAGCCGCCGCGCGACACGATGCCGGTCACCCGGTTCACCGTCATCGGCACCATGTGCAGCCGCACGCCAGCATGGATGGTGAAGTAATCCACGCCCTGTTCCGCTTGCTCGATCAGCGTGTCGCGGAACACTTCCCAGGTCAGGTCCTCGGCGATGCCATTGACCTTTTCCAGCGCCTGGTAGATCGGCACGGTGCCGATCGGCACGGGAGAGTTGCGCACGATCCATTCGCGGGTGTTGTGGATGTTGCGGCCTGTCGACAGGTCCATCACCGTGTCAGCACCCCAGCGGATCGCCCAGACCAGCTTGTCGACTTCCTCTTCCATCGAGGAGGTGACGGCGGAGGTGCCCATGTTGGCGTTGATCTTCACCAGGAAGTTGCGGCCGATGATCATCGGCTCGATTTCCGGGTGGTTGATGTTGGCCGGGATGATGGCGCGGCCTGCGGCAATCTCGGACCGCACGAATTCCGGCGTCACGTAGTCGGGGATGTTGGCGCCGAAGTCGTTGCCGTCGCGTTTGCCGTGGCAGGGCGACAGCTCGCGCAGCTGGTTCTCGCGGATCGCGACGTATTCCATCTCGGGCGTAATGATGCCGGCGCGGGCATAGGCCAGCTGGGTCGGCGCGGCGCCGTTCTTGCCGCGCAAGGGGGCGGGCTTCACCGGGAATTCCGGCACCAGCCGGTCGCCCTCGACAAAGCCGTTGTCCTCCGGCTTCACATCGCGGCCCTGGTATTCCTCAACATCGCCGCGGGCAAGGATCCAGTCGCGGCGCAAGCCCGGCAGGCCCTGGCGGATGTCGGTCAGCACCTCCGGGTCGGTGTAGGGGCCGGAGCTGTCATAGACCGGCAGCGGCGCTTCGCCTGCGGTGGGGTGGGTGGAGATTTCCCGCATCGGCACGCGGATGTCCTTGTGGACCTCGCCTGCGACATAGATCTTGCGCGACGCGGGCAGGGCGCCCACCGTGACTTTGGGTGTGATCTTGGGGTTGGGGACGTTCATTTTGGTGCTCCTCAAAGCCGTAAACTCAGAAAAGACACCAGATGAGTTTTGGCTGGGAAACCGGCAGGCGCAAGGGGCCTGCTTGACCGGAAAGCGCCCGCTTCAAACGGTTGCCCCCAAGGGGAGCAATGGACGCTCCTAGCTTCCTACGCCAGTGTCAACTGGGTCAGGTTCAAAGGGTCGCGCCGCCGGTACGGGTTGCCCCGCACCTGAACGCCTCTCAGTCCCTTGGGCGGGACTCCCCTGCGTAGCCATAGGGCTAGGGGAGGCGCAGGGGGTGCGTCAACCGGAATCTTTGTAGATTATTTTTTGGCGTTAAGATCAGTTTGATACTGGCCTTATCGGCGGCATTTCCGCGCAAATCGCTGCATTGCAGCTTTGGTGCTTGATCGGGGGCGGGTGAATTATCTATAAAATCGGCAACGCCATCCGCGCATGGCCGACAGGTATACGAGAACAGGAGACAGCATGCTGGACGCTGCACCCATCCGCACCGACTGGACCCGCGAGGAAGCGGAAGAGATTTACAACAAGCCTTTCATGGACTTGCTGTTTCAGGCGCACTCTGTGCACCGGCAGTATTTCGATCCCAACCAGGTGCAGAAATCCAAGCTCCTCAGCATCAAGACCGGCGGCTGCGCCGAAGACTGCGCCTATTGCTCTCAGTCGGCGCGCAACGGCGCGCAGCTGTCGGCCTCCAAGCTGATCGAGGTGCAGCGGGTGATCGCCGAGGCAAAGAAAGCCAAGGAAGGCGGCGCCACCCGCTACTGCATGGGCGCCGCCTGGCGCTCGCCCAAGGACCGCGACATGGCGGCGCTGGAGGCGATGGTGCAGGGGGTCAAGGATCTGGGCATGGAAACCTGCATGACGCTCGGCATGCTGGACGAGGAACAGGTGTTCCGCCTGCGCGATGCCGGCCTCGACTACTACAACCACAACATCGACACGTCCGAGCGCTACTACTCCGAGATCATCACTACCCGCACCTTCGCGGATCGGATCGACACCCTGAACCGGGTGCGCGAGGCAGGCATCAAGGTCTGCTCCGGCGGCATCGTCGGCATGGGTGAGAAACAGCTGGACCGCATCGATATGATGCTGGCGCTTGCCACGCTGGAGGCGCATCCGGATTCGGTGCCGGTCAACATGCTGATCCCGATCGCCGACACGCCGCTCGCCAATGTCGAAAAACTGGATCCGATCGAATTCGTCCGTTCCGTGGCTCTGGCCCGCATCCTGATGCCGAAGTCCCATGTGCGCCTGTCCGCTGGCCGCACTGACATGTCGGACGAGATGCAGGCGATGTGCTTCTTTGCCGGTGCCAACTCGATCTTTGTCGGCGACACCCTGCTGACCGCGGACAACCCGGAAGAGGACAAGGACCAGCAGCTGTTCGACCGTCTGGGCATCACCGCGATGGCCGTGGGCTGCGACGGCAGCCGCTGATGGCGGGCGCCTTCCCCAGGCATGAAATATCGCTGGAAGCGCTGCGCAGCCGCGGGCGCTACCGGCAGCTGATGCCGCGGGACGGGCATGACTTTGCCTCCAACGACTATCTGGGGCTGGCGGGCAGCGATGTGCTGCGCGCCGCTGCCGCGGACGCGCTTGCGCGCGGCGTGCCGGTGGGCGCGGGCGGCTCGCGCCTCTTGCGCGGCAATGACGCGGAACACCAGCGGCTGGAGGCCGAGGCGGCGGCGTTCTTCGGCACCGAAGCGGCTCTGTTCATGGGCGGCGGCTTCAACGCCAATCAGGCGATCTTCTCCGCCCTGCCGCAGCAGGGGGATCTGGTGCTTTATGACGCGCTGATCCACGCCAGCACCCATGACGGGATGCGGCTGGGCCGGGCTGACACCCGCAGCTTTGCCCATGGTGACGCGAAGGATGCGGCGCGGGTGCTGCAGGGCTGGCGCACGTCCGGCGGCACGGGGCAGGTCTGGATCGCGGTAGAGGCGGTCTATTCGATGGACGGCGATCTGGCGCCATTGGCGCCGCTGATGGCGCTGGCCGATGCGGAGGGCGCCGTGCTGGTGGTGGACGAGGCGCATTCCTCAGGCGTGTTCGGCGATCTGGGCCGGGGGCTGGCGCACGGGATCGCGCACCGCCCCAACGTATTGTCCCTGCACACCTGCGGCAAGGCGCTGGGCGTTTCCGGCGCGCTGATCTGCGGCCAGCGGGTGCTGATCGAAACGCTGATCAACAAGGCGCGCGGGTTTATCTTTGCGACCGCTCCGTCGCCGCTGAATGCGGCGCTGGTGAGGGCGGCGCTGCGCGAGCTGCAGGACAATCCGGCCCGGCGCGAACAGGCGTGGGAGGGGATCAGCCACGCACAAGCCGAGGCCGGGCGCCTGTGCGGGCTGGACGGCTTTCACAGCCAGATCCTGCCGGTGGTGATCGGCGATGACAAGCGCACGATGGCGCTGGCCTCCCGGATGCAGGGCCACGGCTATGACATCCGCGGCATCCGCCCGCCGACGGTGCCGCGCGGCACCTCGCGGCTGCGGCTGTCTGTTACTTTGAATACAGGGCTGGAGGTCATCACCGCGATGTTCACCGACCTCGCCCGGGAAATGGAGGCAAGGACATGAGCGCGCTGATCGTGACCGGGACCGATACAGGCATCGGCAAGACCATCTTCTCCGCAGGACTGGTGCAGGCGCTGGACGCGACCTACTGGAAGCCGGTGCAATCGGGGCTGGAGGAGGAGACCGACAGCCAGATCGTCTCGCGCCTGTCCGGCCGCCCGGCGCTGCCCGAAGGGTACTTGCTGAAACTGCCCGCCTCGCCGCATCTGTCGGCCGAGGCCGAAGGGGTGGAGATCGACCCGGAGACGCTGGAGCTGCCGCAAGTGGAGGGCGTGCTGGTGGCCGAGGGCGCCGGCGGCCTGATGGTGCCCCTGAACCGCAGGGAACTGTATCTGGATCTCTTTGCCCGCTGGGACAAGCCGGTGATCCTGTGCGCGCGCACCCAGCTGGGAACGATCAATCACACACTCCTGTCGCTGAAGGCGCTGCGCGATGCGGGCTGCGCGGTGGTCGGCGTGGTCTTCA
Organism: Leisingera thetidis; assembly: GCF_025857195.1. Lineage (NCBI taxonomy): Bacteria > Pseudomonadati > Pseudomonadota > Alphaproteobacteria > Rhodobacterales > Roseobacteraceae > Leisingera > Leisingera thetidis. The sequence continues at coordinate 1,162,600 of NZ_CP109787.1, forward strand.
TCGGCAACCCGGAGCCGGAGGTGGAGGAGACCATCTGCCAGTTCGCCCATGTGGCGCATCTGGGGCGGCTGCCGTATATCGAAGCGCTGCGGATCGCGTCCGGCTCCGGCAGCGACAGCGGCACTCCGCAGCCGCGCAGGGAATCGGAAGCCCTGGCCGAGGCCTTTGCCGAAAACATCCATCTCGACCTGATCCGGGAGGCGCTGGCATGAGCGCATCCGGCCTCACCCAGCTGGAGTTCGACCAGCAGCACCTCTGGCACCCTTACACCAATGTGGCCAAGCCCGGCCCGACCTTTGTGGTGAAGGAGAGCGAGGGCGTGCATATCACGCTGGACGACGGCACAAGGCTGATCGACGCCATGTCGTCGTGGTGGTGCATGATGCACGGCCACAGGAACCCGGCGATCACCAAGGCGATTCATGACCAGCTAGACACCCTTCCGCATGTGATGTTCGGCGGGCTGACCCATGATCCGGCCATCGACCTGGGCCGCAAGCTGCTGGAGATCACGCCGGACAGCCTGCGCCGCATCTTCTACTGCGACTCGGGATCGGTCTCGGTCGAGGTGGCGATGAAAATGGCGGTGCAGTACCAGCATGCCATCGGCCAGCCGCAGCGGCAGCAGTTCGCCACCATCCGCTCCGGCTATCACGGCGACACCTGGAAGGCGATGAGCGTCTGCGACCCCGACACCGGCATGCACCACCTGTTCCAGGGCGCGCTGAGCGTGCAGCATTTCGTGTCCCGCCCGCCGGTCCGCATCCACGAGGGCTGGGTGGACGATCCGGCCCGGAACGGGCTGGGCGAGTTGCGCCGGGTGCTGGAAGCCAACGCGCAGAAGATCGCCGCCTTCATCCTGGAGCCCGTCGTGCAGGGCACCGGCGGCATGTATTTCTACCACCCTGAATACCTCAATCAGGCCCGCGCCCTGTGCGACGAGCTGGGCATCCTGCTGATCTTTGACGAGATCGCCACCGGCTTCGGCCGCACGGGGGAGCTGTTCGCCACCGGGTTCTGCAGCGTCGAGCCGGATATCATCTGTCTCGGCAAGGGGCTGACCGGCGGCCATATCTCATTCGCCTGCACCATGACCAATGACCGCGTGGCGGAGGGCATCGGCGGCGGCAATCCCGGCCTGTTCATGCACGGCCCGACCTACATGGGCAACCCGCTGGCCTGCGCCGCGGCCAAGGCCTCGCTGGATCTGCTGACCGGGCAGGACTGGCGCGGCACGGTGGCGGCGATCGGGGAGCAGATGGCGGCGGAGCTGGCCCCGGCACGCGATCTGCCCAATGTCCGGGATGTGCGGGTTCTGGGCGCCATCGGGGTGATCGAGATGAAGCACCGGGTCTCGGCCGATGAGGCGCATGCCCGCGCGCATGAGATGGGCGTGTTCCTGCGCCCCTTCGGCTGCAACATCTACACGATGCCGCCGTTCATCACCTCGCCGGATCAGCTGAGCGAAATCACCGCAGGCATGCTGCGGCTGGCGCGGGAGCTGTAAGAATGGACTTCCGCTGGCTCAAACAGGACAGCGCATCCGAGGCCATCGTGGTCTTCGGGGGCTGGGCCGTGGGGCCGGAGGTGTTCCGGCACCTGGCCGGGCCGCAGGACGTGCTGTTTGCCGGCGATTACACCGGTTTGAACGCCGAACTGCCGGATCTGTCCGGCTATGAGCGCGTGCGCTTGCTGGCCTGGTCCTTTGGCGTGGCGGCCTATGCCCACTGGCAGCAGGGGCGCCCTGATCCGTTCCAGCGCAAGGCGGCGGTGAATGGCAGCCTGCAGCCGGTGAACCGCGGCGCGGGCATCCCGCCTGCGGTCTTCCGCCGGACAATGGAAACACTGAGCCCGGACGCATTCCAGCAGTTTCTGGCCCGTGTCTTCGGCGCTCCGCAGGAAACGGAGATGCTGGATGTGGAGGCGCGCCGGACCGAGCTGCTGGCGGTGGAGCAGCGCGGGGACGCGCCGCGGATGCGGTTCGACCGGGTCTGGATCAGCTCCGGCGACAAGATCTTTCCGCCGGCAAACCTGACCCGTGCCTGGGCGGGGCAGAATGTCTCTTATATCGAGGCGCCGCATGCGCCGTTTGACCGGTTCGCGGATTGGGAGGCACTGTTCTGATGAAAGACATGGCGTTTCCGCACATTCGGCCTCACCCGGACCAGGGCCGCATCCGCCAGAGTTTCCGCCGCGGGCTGGACAGCTATCACCGCAGCGCTTCGGTGCAGGCGGATATTGCGGCACGGCTGGCCGGGATGCTGCAGGCGCAGGGGGCCCCCCGGCAGATCGGAGCGGCACTGGAATTCGGCTGCGGCACCGGCCATCTGACCCGGCAGCTGCTGCAGCGGTTTGAGACAGGCAGCCTGATCCTGAATGACCTGGTGCCGGAGGCGGCATGCGCATTGCGGGCCCTGGACGGCACGGTGCCCGCGCAGGCCCGGTTTGAACCCGGCCCGATCGAAACCCTGCCGCTGCCGCAGGATCTGGATCTGATCGCCTCGGCCTCGACCGTTCAATGGATCCCGGACCTGCCGGCGCTGACCGCGCGGCTGGCAGCGCGGCTGAAACCCGGCGGCTGGCTGGCACTTTCGGGCTTTGGCCGCGGCCAGTTCCGCGAGCTGGCGGCGCTGGGCTCGGCGGCGGCGGCGCCGAGCTACCTGGATGCCGCCGAGTGGCGGGCGGTGCTGCCGGAGAGCATGGAGATCCTTGCCATCGAACAGCGCCCGGCGGTGCTGGAATTCGGCACCGCGCTGGAGCTGCTGAAGCATCTGCGCCAGACCGGCGTGAACGGCCATGCCCAGCACAGCTGGAGCCGCAGGCGGCTGCGGGACTTCGAAGCGGCCTACCGGGCGCAGTTCGGCCGCGACGGGCGGCTGCCGCTGACCTATGACCCCGTGCTGCTGGCGGCGCGCAAGACCGGCTGACGGGCAGGGCGGCACGGCCGCCGGGAATGCCGCTCTTGCGGAAAGTTTTAGGTTTTTTCCGGGCTGCCGGACGGGCTGTTTCCGCCCTGTGTTAATCTTTTTCAAGGTCCCCCTGCTATGCCGGAGCCAGGGCTGTGCCAGTGCGCAGCATCTGGGAAGACTGGCAGTACGGGAGTGACGCCAATGACAATCAAAGCGTTTGCGGCAGCGCTGGCGGCGCTGGCGGTTTCGGGGGCCGTAGAAGCCGCCGACATGGGGGATGTGGAGACGCCGATCCGGCTCTCGCTGGAGAACTGGACCGGCCAGCATCTGTCGACCTATATCGCCGGCGGCATGCTGGAGCATGCGGGCTACAAGGTCGAATATGTGGAAGGGGATCAGGCCGCCATTTATGAGGAGATCGGCAGGGGCGAAACCCATGCCATGATGGAGGTCTGGACCACCAGCAGCCCGGAGGACTACTACGCCGCCCGCGACGGCGGACGTGTGGAGGAGCTGGGCGATATGGGGCTGGATGCGCGGAATGGGGTGGTTTACCCGCCCTATGTGGCGCAGATGTGCCCGGGCCTGCCCAATTGGGAGGCGCTGCGCGACTGTGCCGGCATCTTCTCGGCGGACGGCAAGGGCAAGCGGGGCGTCTATCTGGCCTACCCGGAGTCCTGGGGCGCGCCCGGGGCGGACCGGATCCGGGCGCTGGACCTGCCGTTTGACGTGGTCGCCGCCGAGTCCGAGGCCGCGATGATCGAGGAATTCCAGAACGCCTACCGGGAAAAGCGCCCGGTGATTGCCACCTTCTGGGCGCCGCATTGGGCGATGTCCTCCTATGCGCTGCAATTCGTGCGCCTGCCCAAGCCGGAGCCGGCCTGCTACACCGACCCGTCCTGGGGCCCGAACCCCAAGGCCACCGGCGATTGCGACTTTTACCGCGGCGGCGTGGTCAAGGCGAGCTGGACCGGCTTCAAGGACCGCTGGCCCGCGGCCTATGAGATCCTGAAAAACTATCAGCTGAGCATCTGGGACCAGCAGCCGCTGATCGGGCTGGTCGATGTCCGCGGCGAAACCCCGCAGGGGGCTGCCCGCGGCTGGCTGGCGGTGAACCGGGCCAAGTGGATGCCGGTTGTCGAGGAGGCCACCGGCAAGGGCCGCTCCTGATCCGGCACAGGCATGAGAATTCGATTGCAGCGCTTCCGCCGGGCGGGGGCGCTGTTTTTGTTCTGCGGCATCCGGCTTGCAGCCGGGTGCGGCGCCGCGGTAAGGCGGCGGGGCTGGCGGGCCGGGTGATTCCGGAACTTGTCTGTTTGGACAAAAACTTGAACCGTCAATTCAAATAATTCGCGTTTTGCGCCGCATTCTCTCGACAAAGCGTCGCAATATGTTCCAATACTTGCATTATCCCCGGCCACACTTGGGCCATCGGCACCTGCTGACAACAACAAGACCGGCCTTGAGGCCAGACAGGTGCCATGAACCGCCGGGTTCCAAAAGACGCGCCAAGCCGGACAATGGGCGGCGCCAGAACAATGACAGGGAGTAGAAGGATGAACTTCAAGGGATATGCGCTGGCGCTGGGCGCCGCATCGATGACGGTTGCCGCGGGCATTGCCTCGGCGGCTGAGCTGGGCGACACCGGCACGCCGATCAAGCTGGCGGTGAACGAATGGACCGGCCAGCATGTCACCACCCATATTGCCGGCGGGATGCTGAAGGCCGCGGGCTATGAGGTGGAGTACGTCTCGGCCGGGATGATGAACCAGTTCCAGGCCATTGCGGACGGCGACATCCACGCAACGCTGGAAATCTGGTCGTCGAACGTCTCGGATGAATACGCCAAGAAAATCGACGAAGGCACCGTGGTCGAACTGGGCGATCTGGAGCTGAATGCGCGCGAAGGCATCGCCTATCCGGCGCATGTGGCCGAAATCTGCCCCGGCCTGCCGGCCTGGGAGGCGCTGAAGGACTGCGCGATGCAGTTTGCCACCGCGGAAACCCTGCCCGAAGGCCGCCTGGTGGATTACCCTGCCGACTGGGGCACGCCGGGTGCGGACCGGATGACCGGGCTGGGGCTGCCGTTCAAGGCGGTGCCTGCGGGCTCCGAAGCAGCCTTGATCGTCGAGCTGCGCGCCGCCACCGAGCGCAAGACGCCGCTCTTGATCACCTTCTGGCAGCCGCATTGGGCGATGTCGGCCTATGACGTGAAATTCGTCGACCTGCCGCCGGGCGAGGACGCCTGCTTCTCCGACCCGGCCTGGGGCCCGAACCCGGATGCGGTGAACGACTGCGACTTCTCGCCGTCGCGCATCTTCAAGGCGGCCTGGTCCGGCATGGAGGAAACCTGGCCTGCGGCCTATGAGATCCTGTCGAACTATACCCTGGCGGTTGAGGACCAGCAGCCGATGATGGGCGCGGTCGACGTGGACGGCGGCAAGGTCGAAGAGGTGGTCGCCGAATGGATGGCCGCTAATGAGGGCAAGTGGCGCCCGGTTGTCGACGCCGCCACCAAGTGAGCCAACCCCGGTGAGTGGCTCTGAGATGCCAGCCATCACCTGCCGGAATGTCTGGCAGGTGTTTGGCAACAGTGCAGACAGCGCCTTGAAAGAGGCGCTGCCGCGGCACGAAACTTCCGAAGCGGCAGCACAGGAACTGCGCGGCAAGGGGCTGGTCCCGGCGGTGCAGGACGTCTCGTTCGATGTGAAGGAGGGCGAGCTGTTTGTGATCATGGGGCTGTCCGGCTCCGGCAAGTCCACTCTGATCCGCTGCATTTCGCATCTGCTGCACGCAACCGGCGGCGAGATCCGCATCGATGGCGAAAACATCGTCGCGGCCAGCCCCAGGCGGCTGATCGAGCTCAGGCGCAAGAAGCTGGGCATGGTGTTCCAGCACTTCGGCCTGTTCCCGCATATGACGGTGGCGGAAAACGTCGCCTATCCCTTGCGGGTGCAGGGGGTGAAGAAGAAACAGCGGCTGGCCAAGGCGCAGGAGGTGATCGAACTGGTCGGTCTCGACGGGCGCGAGGGCCATTACCCGCGCGAGCTGTCCGGCGGCCAGCGCCAGCGCGTCGGCATTGCCCGCTCGCTGGTGGCGGATTGCTCGGTCTGGTTCCTGGATGAACCGTTCTCGGCGCTGGACCCGCTGATCCGGCGCCAGTTGCAGGACGAATTCCTCGAGATCCAGGCCAAGCTGAAGACCACCATCGTTTTCATCACCCATGACATCAACGAGGCGCTCAAGCTGGCCGACCGCATCGCCATCATGCGCGACGGCAGGATTGTGCAGATCGGCACGCCGGCGGACATCGTGCTGCGCCCGGCCGACGATTACGTGCGCGAGTTCTCCAAGGACGTGGCCAAGGGCCGCCACGCCTGCGTCGCCTCGGTGATGCAGACGGGCGAGGGGCTGGTCTATGGCGCCGACGATCCCGGACTGCGCCAGGACATGACACTGGATGCCGCCCTGGCGCGCTGCATGGAGCTTTATGAGCCGGTGCCGGTGCGCACGCCCGAGGGCAAGCTCGTTGGCGTCGTGAACCCGGCCGACCTGGCGGCGGCGCTGCAGGTGGAGCAGGCGTGATGGCTGGTCTGTCCAAAGGGTCCGTCGCGGCGCTGCTGGCGGCGGCGGTCGGAGCCTTGTGCCTGCTGCTGGAAAGCAGCCTGCCCTGGCTGGTGAAATTCCCCGCCGCCTGGGTGCTGCCCGCAACCGATTGGGCGGGGGCCGGGATGGAGTGGTTCCTGGCGCTGATCAAACCCACCGCGCGCGGCTTCTCGGCGCTGATGTTCTACCCGATGGAAGCGGCGAACTTCGTGCTGAGCCACACGCCCTGGCCGCTGGTCATCTGCGCCGCCACGGCGCTGGCCTGGACCCTGGGCGGGGTGCGGATGGCGCTGATGGCGGTCATCGGGCTGGGCTTTGTTCTGGCGTCGGGGTATTGGCCCGAAAGCATGAACACGCTGGCATTGGTGGCCGTCTCGGTACCGCTGGCGCTGGTCATCGGCGGCGGTATCGGCATCCTCGCCAACGAATACCCCCGCATCCGCCAGCCGGTGCAGGCGGTACTGGACATCATGCAGACAGTGCCGACCTTTGCGTATCTGACGCCGCTGCTGGTGCTGTTCGGCTTTGGCCCCGTGGTGGGTCTGATTGCCTCCGCCATCTATGCCGCGCCGCCGATGGCCCGCAACGTGCTGCTGGGGCTGGAACGGGTGGAGCCCGAGATCAAGGAAGCCGCCATCATGGCCGGGGGAACCCGTCTGCAGCAGCTGTTTCAATGCGAGATCCCCTCGGCCGGGCAGCAGATCATGGTGGGGGTGAACCAATGCCTGATGGCGGCGCTGTCGATGGTGATCATCGCGGCGGTGATCGGCGGCTTTGACGACATCGGCTGGGAAGTCCTTCTGACCATGCGCAAGGCGCAGTTCGGCCAAAGCCTGCTGGCCGGCCTGGTGATCGTGATCTTTGCCATCCTGATCGACCGGATGAGCGGCACCCTGACCGAGGACCGGCGCGAAAAGCACGATGCGCGCGTCGCCTGGGCCATTCTCGCCCTTGGTGCGGCGGTGAGTGCTGCGTTCTGGAGCAGCCTTCAGCAGCCCGGTGCCCATGCGCTGTTCAACCCGCTGGCGGACAGTGTCGACCGGGGGCTGTCGGCCTTCACCACGGCCAATGCCGGCGCGCTGACGGCGCTCAAGAACAATGTGATGTTCTATGTGCTGCTGCCGGTCCGCATCGGGCTGGACCAGGCGGTGCTGCCGTTCACCTGGGGCTTTGCCTGGACCCCGGCGATGAGCCTCGGCCTGTTTGCGGCGGGCGCTGCGGCGGGCATGGTCCTGGCGCTGCGCGGCCAGCTGGCGCCGGGTGTGATGCTGCTGATTGCGGCGGGCATGCTGGAAACCGGCATCTCGCAGCTGCCCTGGCCGTTTGTGCTGGTGGGGGCAGGCGCGCTGGCCTGGGTCGCGGGCGGGCGCGGGCTGGCGATCCTGACAGTGGTCCTGCTGGGCACCATCCTGCTGTCGGGCCTGTGGGAGCGGGCGCTGCTGTCGCTGTACCTCTCCGGTGCCGCGGTCTTTGCCTGCGCCATGATGGGCGGTGCCATCGGCCTGGCCTCTGCGGTGTCGCCGGGTGTGTGGCGCCTGGTGCGCCCGATCTGCGACATGCTGCAGACGATCCCGCTGTTCGTCTTTCTGATCCCGGTGCTGATGGTGTTCCAGATCGGCGAGTTCTCGGCGTTTCTGGCGATCATCGCCTATGCCATCGTGCCGATGATCCGCTACACCCGGCACGGGCTGGTCTCGACCCCGGACGAGATGGTCGAGGCGGCGACGGCCTCGGGCGCGACCCGCTGGCAGATGCTCAAGGACATCCGTGCGCCTTATGCGGCGCCGTCGATCCTCTTGGGGCTCAACCAGACCATCCTCTATGCCTTTGCGATGCTGGTGATTGCGGCGCTGATCGGCACCACCGGTCTGGGCCAGTCGATCTATCTGGCGCTGGGGCAGGCGGATGTGGGGCTGGGCATCTCTGCCGGGGCGGCAATGGCGATCCTGGCCCTGATTGCCGACCGCATGGTGCAGGGCTTTGCCGAGGAGCGGCGCAAGGCGCTGGGCCTTTGACCTCCGCTGCATCCGATGAAAAGGGCGCCCCAGCGGCGCCCTTTTTGATCTGGGGCAACGTTTTACAGTGCCGTGGCGCCTATAGCTGCAAAACAGACTGATCTATAACAGGAGTGACACGATGGGCTGGCTTGAATTCACCGCAGCGCTGATGCTGTTCCTGGCGAGCCATGCCATCCCGGTGCGCCCGCCGGTGCGGCCCTGGCTGGTCGCCCGCCTGGGGCTGCGGGGCTATGTCATCGCCTACAGCCTGCTGTCGCTGATGATCCTGGCCTGGCTGGTGGCGGCGGCGGCGCGGGCGCCTTATGTCGGCGTGCTGCCCTCTTGGGAGGGGTTCCGCTGGGCGCCGCTCCTGGTGATGCCCTTGGCCTGCCTGCTGGCGGTCGCGGGGATGATGCGGCAGAACCCGTTCAGCTTTGGCGGGCTGGGCCTGCGCGCCTTTGATCCGGATGATCCCGGTATCCTGGCGGTCAGCCGCCATCCGCTGCTGGCGGCCATGGCGCTGTGGGGCGGGGCGCATCTGCTGGCCAATGGCGACCTCGCCCATGTGATCCTGTTCGGGCTGTTTGCGGGCTTTGCCTGGATGGGCATGGCGCTGATCGACCGCCGCACGCAGCGCCGGATGGGGCCGGGCGAATGGACCCGCCTCAGCCGCAATACCGCGCGGCTGAACCTGCTGCGGCTGCGGCCTTCGGCACCCGAAACAGGGATAGCGGCGGCGGTGTTCCTGGCGCTTCTGATCCTGCATGCGCCGGTCATCGGCTACCATCCGCTGCCCTGGTAGGGCTTGACCCCGGACGCTGCATGACCCTCTATGAAATGAGACGAGACTGGAGAGACCGACCGATGCACCTGGCCTATGTGATGACCGAAGAACGCGGTGCCACCGACCGCCTGCTGAGCGAGCTGGCAGACAGACTGCAGGCCAGGGGCATCCGCCTGGCAGGCATCGTGCAAACCAATGTGGAATGCTATGACAAGGGGCTTTGCGACATGGATGTGCGGGTGCTGCCGGACGGCGAAACCATCCGCATTTCGCAATCCCTTGGCGCGGGCGCGCGCGGCTGCCGCCTCAACCCCGAGGCGCTGGAACGGGCGGTCGGGCAGGTCTCGGCCGCGCTGCAATCGGCGCAGAAGCCGCAGCTGCTGATCGTCAACAAATTCGGCAAGCACGAGGCCGACGGGCGCGGCATGCGCCCCATCATCGGCGAGGCGCTGGCGCAAGGCATTCCGGTGATTTCCGGCGTCAACAAGCTGAATGTGGAACCGTTCCAGGCCTTTGCCGATGGCATGGCCGTGGCCGCCGGACCGGACCTTGACGGGCTGGTTGCCTGGGCGGAACAGGCCGTGGCCGAGACCGCCTGACCCGCGGATTGTCTACTGAAATCAATAAATAGGCCCGCGTTCTTCACGCGGGCTTTTTGCGGCGCCGGGCAGCGCGCGGCCTGTCCGGCCTGCTGCTGGACCACCATCAACTGTTCTGAAAAAGAGAGAAGATGGTGGGCGACCCTGGAATCGAACCAGGCGTGCGTCTCCGCGAGGGAGTTACAGTCCCCTGCCACACCTTGCGGCCTGTCGCCCACTGTCAGGTGAGTGTTGCACCTGACGTGGAGGCGTGATTACTAGCAGGCCAAACGGGCGTCAACAGGAAAATAGCAAGTTTTCCGCAGCGCCCGGAAATTCTTTCTGCCGGAGAGCACAATGACCAAGAAACCCAAATGGGTCGTCGCAAAGGAACAGTCCAAAAAGGCCGCCGCGGCGGAAACCGTGTGGCTGTTCGGGCTGCACGCGGTGCGCGATGCGCTGATGAATCCCCAGCGCGAAAAGCTGCGCCTGATGGTCACCATGAACGCCGAAGCCAAGCTGGCAGACGCCATCGGCGCCTCCGGCGTCGAGGCCGAGGTGATCGATCCGCGCAAGTTCAACCCGCCGATCGATCCGCAGTCGGTGCATCAGGGCGCAGTGCTGGAAGTGAAGCCCTTGAACTGGGGCGGGCTGGCTGAAAACTGCATCGGCCGCGAGGCGCCGCGGGTGCTGCTGCTGGACCGGGTGACCGATCCGCACAACGTCGGCGCCATCCTGCGTTCGGCCGAGGTTCTGGGCGCCAGCGCGGTGATCGGCACCCGCCACCATTCGGCGCCCGAGACCGGGGCGCTGGCCAAGACCGCCAGCGGCGCGCTGGAGCGCCAGCCCTATCTGCGGATGCGCAACCTCTCCGACACCATCACCGAGCTGCAGGGCATGGGGTTCATCGTGCTGGGCCTCGACGGCGAGGCCGAACAGACCGTCGAGTCGGCGCTGGAGGGCAAGAAGCATCTGCCGGTGGCGCTGGTGCTGGGCGCGGAAGGCCCGGGGCTGCGCCAGAAGACCAAGGAAACCGTCGACCAGCTGGTCAGGATCGATGCCGCGGGCGGTTTCGGCTCGCTCAATGTTTCCAACGCGGCGGCGATTGCGCTTTATGCTTCGATTGCACGCTAGGCGGGTTCAGCCCGTCACGGGCTGATCACATCTGCGTATGCTGTCTTTGCAACGGCAGGGTGGTGCGGCACAGTCTCTGAGCTGCTGTAAGAAACGTGATTGGAGAACAATGTGGTCCTGCGCCTGGCCCGCCTGGTCCTGATGACTGCTGCGGTGATGTGCCTGTCGCTGCCGGGTTTGGCGCGGGCGGATGCGGCCATGGTCTCGGCGCGCGGCGGCGTCGCCATCGGCGGTTATGACCCGGTGGCGTTCTTTGAGCACGGCGCGGCAGAGCCCGGGCGGCGCGGCAACGCGGTGATGTGGAAGGGGGCCGTGTGGCGCTTTGCCTCGGCCCGCAACCAGGCCCGCTTCGAGGCCAACCCCCGCGCCTATGCTCCGGCCTTTGGCGGCTACTGCGCCTATGCGATGTCGCAAGGCAGGCTGCTGGACGGCAATCCGCAGCTTTGGGCGATTGTGGACGGCGAGCTGTTTCTGCTCAACAATCCCGAGGCGCGTGGCATATGGTCGGCCAGCCGCGGCGAGATGATCGCCCGGGCGCGGCAGTACTGGCCGGTGATTCTCAGGAAATAGCGCGTCACCTCACAATTTCGAGAGGGGGGCTTTTATTTTTCTGACTGTGGCCCATATTCAATACAGACTGCGGAGTGGAACCACCGCAGATCTTTTTCACTGTCCCTCGTTCCATACTTGGCGCCCGGCTTGCCCGGGCGCTTTTTTGTATCGGCGGCGGCGAATGCATCTTTGCGCCGCCGCATGGCAAGGCTAGGGTGCACGCCATGACAGACTGCAGCGACGCGCATTTGAAGAAGATCCTGAAGCGTGCCAAAGTGGTGGCCGTGGTGGGCGTATCGATGAACCCGGTGCGCCCCAGCTACTATGTGGCCCGCTATCTGGGACTCAAGGGGTACCGGGTCATTCCGGTGAACCCCGGCCATGCCGGCAGGATGCTGTTTGGCGAAACCGTGCGGGCCGGCCTGTCGGACATTGATCTGCCAGTGGACATGGTCGACATCTTCCGCCGGTCCGAGGCGGTGCCGCCGATTGTGGACGAGGCACTGGAAGTGTTTCCCGCACTGCAGACCATATGGATGCAGATCGGTGTGGAGCATGCCGAAGCGGCTGCCAGGGCTGAGGCGCGCGGCGTCACGGTGATCCAGAACCGCTGTCCCAAGATCGAATACCAGCGCCTGTTCGGCGAGCTGCGCATGGGCGGATTCGCCACCGGGATCATTTCCTCGAAACTTTGAGCGTGCGGCGGGGCAGGGGGCTCCCGCCCGTTCCTGCCGTCCTGCCGGACGGCCTGCACGGTTGGGCCCGGCGCCGCTGCGCGGCGCGAAGTGGAAAATTGCTGAGATGCCCTTGAGGGGCAGAGCTGCCCTCAAGGGCTTTGCCGATTGTGCTCTTCTTCTGCGCGTCAAGGGCAAGCCGCGCTGGCGCGCGGAGGCTGCGCCTCCCTTGACCCGCGGCCAGACCGGGCGGACCTGGGATCAGCCCTTGGGGCGGCCGGCCTTCTCGGCGATGCCGCTGAGGCCCTGGCGCTCTGCCAGCACCTTCAGAACATCGTCCAGCGCCACGTCCCGGGCGGCCAGCATCACCAGGAAATGATAGAGCACATCGGCGCCTTCCGAGGCCAGCTTGCCGCCGTCGCCCTTCACCGCTTCGATGATCGCCTCGATGGCTTCCTCGCCGAATTTCTCGGCGCATTTCTCCGGCCCCTTGGCCAGCAGCTTGGCGGTCCAGCTGGTGTCCGGATCGGCGCCCTTGCGGGACAGGATGGTGGCTTCGAGATCGTGCAGCAGACTCATCGCATGCCCCTTCAGTTCAGCCGCATCGGGATGCCGGCCGCGGCCATGTGTTCCTTGGCTTCCTGGATGGTGTATTCCCCGAAGTGGAAGATCGAGGCCGCCAGCACCGCGCTGGCGCCGCCCTTGGTCACGCCTTCCACCAGATGGTCCAGATTGCCAACGCCGCCCGACGCAATCACCGGCACGTCCACCGCATCCGAGATCGCCCGTGTCAGCGGCAGGTTGAAGCCCGCCTTGGTGCCGTCCCGGTCCATCGAGGTCAGCAGGATCTCCCCCGCGCCCTTGGCCACGACGGTACGGGCAAATTCCACCGCGTCGATGCCTGTCGGCTTGCGGCCGCCGTGGGTGAAGATCTCCCAGCGGCCCGGCTCCACCGTCTTGGCATCGATGGCGCAGACGATGCACTGGCTGCCGAACTGATCGGCGGCCTCGGCGATCACATCCGGGTTGGCCACGGCGGCCGAGTTGAACGACACCTTGTCGGCGCCCGCCAGCAGCAATGCGCGCACGTCGTCCCTGGTCCTGACCCCGCCGCCCACGGTCAGCGGCACAAAGCACTGCTCGGCGGTGCGGCGCACCACGTCGAACATGGTGCCGCGGTTTTCATGGGTCGCATGAATGTCCAGAAAGCAGATCTCATCGGCGCCCGCCGCATCATAGGCCTTGGCCGATTCCACCGGGTCGCCCGCATCGCGCAGGCCGACAAAGTTGACGCCCTTGACCACGCGCCCGTCGGCGACGTCGAGACAGGGAATGATACGGGTCTTCAGCATGATGCCGTGCCTTTCAAGCTGCTTGGCCCCGTGGGTACGCAATGCCCGCGGTAAGCGCAACAGATATGGCGGAAGATGCGCGTTTTGGTCCGGGCGTACAGTAGCTTTATCCTTTGCACGAAGACATGCTCGCAACCGCCGTTAATCCGGGTGCTGTGATCCCCTGTGTTTACGAATGGCCAGGAATAAAGCCAGCCCCAGGAAGCCCAGCGTGACAAAGGGCAGTAGAAGCATGTTCAGGATGAAAGGCCAGGCCAGAAAATTGCCGACGGGTTCCAAAACTTCAGGGCTGCAGTTCGACCAGCCAACCTTTATGTGGTTGCCGCCGCACCCCTTGATAACCGCCTTGTTGACCAGCACCAGAAGCCCCATCAGTAGCGGAGCAAGGGCGATAGTTTTGGCTTTTCTTGGTGCTGCAAAAAAGACTGCAGCGGCCGCAGAAAAGGGAAGTGTTGTGAAAAGGAAATCCAACAAGTGTCGAACCGAAACCTCAACTGTGTGCCTGGGCCTATTATGAAGCAGGCGGATAAAGAGTAAATGTGTGCCGGAAACGTGATTTGATCGTGGTGCTCTGCTAGCTTGAGATCGCCGTATAGTCTGACAGTTTGGAGTTGATGTTATGACCAAGACCTTTGTCCTTGCCGGAGCCATCGCCCTCGCCTCCGCATTGCCCGCCGCCGCCGGGCTGGTGACAGTGCCAAGCCAGAAACCCGTTGGCGAAACCATGGATGCGCTGGAGGCCGCGGTTGAGGGCGCAGGGGCCACCGTCTTTGCCCGCGTCGACCATGCTGCGGGTGCGCAGAAGGCGGAGATGGAACTGAACGACGCGCAGCTGCTGATCTTCGGGAACCCCAAGCTGGGCACCCCGGCGATGCAGGCCGACATGCGGGCAGGCCTGTTTCTGCCGCTCAAGGTGCTGGCCTACGAGGACGCGGACGGCCAGGTCTGGCTGAGTTACGAAGACCCGGCAGAAATGCTCTCCGGTCTCGATATCCCCGCCGATGCAGGCTTCATCGCCAAGATGCAGGGCGCCCTGGGCAAGCTGACGGCAGCAGCGGCGCAATAACTCCGGACACCGGCGGGCCTTCCCCCGTGCCTTATCGGCGGGGGCGGGAGCGGCGGCGGTCAATCGCCACGGCAATCGCCCATAGAAACCCGGCCCCAAGGGAGACCGGGCCGAAGATCAGCGGCCCCCAGGCGGCAAAGACCCCCATGGTGTAGGCAGTGTCGCCCAGATCCCGGCCCAGCACCACGCAGGGGTTGGAGAAACCCTCGTGGATTGTGCAATCAAACCCGACCCCCAGCAGCATCACAAAGGCAATGCACAGCAGCCACAGGGCAATGGGCCCTAACGCCAGAATGGCAAGGATGCGGCGGATCAGACGCATACGGCCTCCCTTCGCGCAGGCGGCGTCAGGCTTTCAGAACCGCCAGCGCCTCTTGGAGGTCAATTGCCCCGTCATACAGCGCGCGGCCCGAAATGGCCCCGTTCAGCGGCGCGCCGCAGGATTTCAGCGCCCTGAGGTCGTCGAGCGAGGATACGCCGCCCGACGCAATCACCGGGATGCTGACCGCATTGGCCAGAGCGGCGGTGGCCTCCACATTCGGCCCCTTCATCGCGCCGTCGCGCAGGATGTCGGTGTAGATGATGGCGGCAACGCCTGCGTCCTCAAACGACTTCGCCAGATCGGTGACCATCACGTCGGTCTCCTCGGCCCAGCCCTTGGTGGCCACCTTGCCGTTGCGGGCGTCGATGCCGACCGCGACCTTGCCGGGGAATTCGCGCGCCGCTTCGCGCACCAGGTCCGGCTTTTCAACGGCCACGGTGCCCAGGATCACCCGCGCCAGGCCCTTGCCGATCCAGCGCTCGATGGTGGCCATGTCGCGGATGCCGCCGCCCAGCTGCGCGGGCACCTTGGTCTGCTTCAGGATCTCCTCCACCGGCGCGGCATTCACCGGTTCACCGGCAAAGGCGCCGTTCAGATCCACCAGATGCAGCCACTCGCAGCCCGCCGCAACAAACTCCAGCGCCTGCGCGGCGGGGTTGTCGTTGAACACGGTGGTCTTGTCCATCTCGCCATGCAGCAGGCGCACGGCCTGGCCGTCTTTGAGGTCAATCGCGGGGTAGAGGATCATCCGGGCGGTCCTTCGTGAAATCAAGCTGGCGGTGTTTTGCACAAGCCCGGCCTGAATTGCAACGCGACCCGAAGTCAACCTTGCCAGAAGCGCCGGATCAGGGACAGGCTGACGCAAAACAGGGAGGAAATGGAATGAAACATCTTCTTGCAAGCATGGCCGTGGCCCTCGGGCTGGCGGGCGCCGCTGCGGCGGATCCGGTGCTGGGCGTCTGGAAGACCCAGCCCGACGATGGCTCTTACGCGCATATCCAGATGGCCGCATGCGGCGCAGCTGTTTGCGGCAAGATCACCCGGACTTTCAACAGCGAGGGCGAATACCAGTCCCCCAACATCGGCAAAACGCTGGTGATCGACATGGTGCCGAACGGCGGCGGTTCTTACGAGGGCAAGGTCTGGCGGCCGTCCAATGACAAGATCTACATCGGCAAGATGGATATGGCGGGCGACTCGCTTGCCCTGCGCGGCTGTGTGGCGGGCGGGCTGATCTGCTCCAAACAGACCTGGACCCGGGTCAGGTAAGCCCCTGAAGGGCGGCCTCTACAGCAGCCCCAGCTGCACCGGGATCGGCGCATAGCCGCGTTTCATCTGCCGGTCCCGGAACCGCTCGAAAATCGCCAGCGCCTCTCCTTGCGCGGCAAAATAGCTGCGCTTCTGCACCCCGCCGGGCGCGTTCAGCGGCCCGGACACACGCTCGACGCACCAGTCGCCGAACAGCGTCGGCGTCAGGCTCAGCTGGCAATAGCGGTGCTTGCCTTCGGCGTGGTCGTATTTCTCGAAACGGATGTGCAAGGGGGCTGCCGCAGTGACAAAAGGTCCGCCCCGTATGCCTCGAAGCGGACCGCTTGTCTATTGTTCAAACCGGTGAATTGCACCGGCCCCTGCGGCAGCTGTTGTGCTTACACATCACCGGTGTATTCGCCGCGCGCCGGGTAGTTGTTGGGGATGGCAAAATCCAGCGCCGCCACCAGTTCCGCGAAATGCGGGCGCACAAACGGCATGGTCTGGACCGAGCCGTAATACAGCGTCTGCTCCGGCGTCACCATGAACAGGCCAGGCTCGGAGAACAGCGCAGGCTCCTCGATGCCGATCGACGTCTTGCCGCGCGAGGCGGAGATGTAAAGCCCCCACTCCTTGGCCGCGGAGAGCGGCAGATCATAGCCGAACCGCAGCTCCTTGGCTTCGATCTTGTCCGCCATGGCGCGGGTGCGCTCCTCGCCGTCGGAGCTGATGGCGATGCAGTTGACCCCGCGCTCGGCAAAGGCCGCAACCTTCTTCTCGAACTCTTTCAGATAAGTGGCGCAGATCGGGCAGTGCAACCCGCGGTAAAAGCAGATGACTGTGCCGCGCTCGGCGGTTTCCGAAGACAGGTCGAACGGGCCGTGGTCCAGCGTCGGCAGAGTCAGGCCCGGGGTCTTCTGGCGGGGGATCAGCATGAAAACAATCCTTGTGAGTGGTGGTTGCCCATAGGTATCGCGCAGTTTAAGGTCAAATAAATCCGAAAAACCTGACAGGAACACCGGAACATGGACCGCCTGACCACATTGATGGACCGTTTCCAGCTGGCCGTGCGGGCCGCCGGGCCGGGAGAGGCCAACCTGATCGCGCTGGCGGATGCCGCGGGCGCCCCGGAACGGATCCTGTATTGCACCAGGGGCGCTCTGCCGGCGCCGGACCCCGGCGCGGTGATGTGGGCCGCGCGGGTGGACTGGTCGGGCCACGGCAACCCGTTCCTCGCTGCCCTGCCATCGCTGGTGGATTACCGCATCGCCGGCAATGCCGAGACGCAGGGGCTGGTGACACTGATGCGGCAGGAGGCCGAAGGGGGGCACTGCGGCGCGCAATCGGTGATCAACCGGCTGGGCGAAGTGCTGATGGTGCGGCTCCTGCGCAACCAAATTCAGAAAGGCGCGACCGAACCGGGGCTGCTGGCCGGGCTTGCCGATCCGCGCCTCAGCCGCGCCATCGTGGCGATGCACGACCATCCGGGCCGGCGCTGGAGCAATGCCGATCTGGCGCAGCAGGCGGGGCTGTCGCTGTCCCGGTTCGCCGAACTCTTTGCAGCGGAGGTCGGCGAAACCCCGATGAGCTACCTGCGCCGCTGGCGGCTGATCCTGGCGCATCAGGACCTGCGGCGCGGCGACCGGGTCGAGGCGGTGGCGCGCCGCTATGCCTACGCCGGCCCCGAAGGCTTCACCCGCGCCTTCCGCAAGGCCTATGGCGTCGCGCCGGTGTCGCTGCGCGCCGCTGCGGCCTAGACGCGCCAGGCTTCTTCTTTGTCCAAATACTCAAAGCCGAAGGCCACGGCGCGCCAGCGCCGTCCCTTTACGGTTTCCAGGTCAGGAAGTTGCCGATCATCCGCAGGCCGGTGTCCTGGCTCTTCTCCGGGTGGAACTGCATGCCGACCATGGTGTCCCGGCCGATGACGGCCGTCACGTCGCCGGCATAATCCACATGCGCCAGCCGCTCCGCCGGATTGGCGGCGCGGAAATGGTAGGAATGCACGAAATACACGTGATCGCCGCTGCTGATGCCGTCAAACACCGGATGCGCATGGTCGATCACCAGATCGTTCCAGCCCATGTGCGGCACCTTCAGCGCCGCATCCGCGGGCGTGATTTTCACCACATCGCCGCCGACCCAGCCAAGGCCGGGGGTCTCTGCGTATTCATGGCCGGTGGTGGCCATCAGCTGCATGCCGACGCAGATGCCCAGAAACGGGCGGCCCTTCTGCTCCACCGCCTCGGCCATCGCGTCATAGATGCCCTTGTGGCCGCGCAGCTCCGCCGCGCAGGCCGGGAAGGCGCCGTCGCCGGGCAGCACCAGCCGGTCGGCCCGCGCCACCACATCGGCGTCCGAGGTCACCACGACCTCGCCCGCGTCCAGCTCCCGCGCCATGCGCTGAAAGGCTTTCTCGGCAGAGTGCAGGTTGCCGGATTCATAGTCGATGATGGCGGTCAGCATGGGAGACTCCTCATAAGTGCCTTCGCGGGGCCGATCATTGCCCGGCTGCAAGCCGGGCAGCGCCCGTCCGCCCCCATGGGCGGGCGCTTCGCTTCCGCCCGCGGCCGGGCGCTGCCCTCAGCGTAAAGTGCGGACCTCACAGCGCCCCTTTGGTCGACGGGATCGCATCCGCCTTGCGCGGGTCGGTCTCCACCGCCAGCCGCAGGGCACGGGCCACCGCCTTGAAGGCGGCCTCGGCAATGTGGTGGCTGTTGAACCCGTGCAGCTGGTCGATGTGCAGGGTGATGCCGCCATGGGTGCTGAGCGCCTGGAAGAACTCCCGCACCAGCTCGGTGTCGAACGCGCCGATCTTCTGGGTCGGCAGCGCCACGTTCCAGATCAGGAAGGGGCGCGCCGACAGGTCCAGCGCGCAGCGCACCTGCGCGTCGTCCATCGGCAGGTGGCACTCGCCATAGCGGCGGATGCCGGTCTTGTCCCCCAGCGCCTGCACCAGCGCCTGACCCAGCGCGATGCCGGTGTCCTCCACCGTGTGGTGGTCGTCGATGTGGTAATCGCCCTTGGCGCGGATGGTCATGTCGATCAGCGAATGGCGCGCCAGCTGGTCCAGCATGTGGTCAAAGAAGCCGACCCCGGTCCGGTTGTCGTAAACCCCGGTGCCGTCGAGGTTGATCTCGACCGAGATATCGGTTTCCGCGGTCTGGCGGGTCACTTTGGCGGTACGCATCTGCGGGCTGTCCTTCGTCATGCTGCACGGGCGCTTATAGGGCGGGCAGGGGGGCTGGCTCAAGTGCGGCATTGTGCAAGGGGGCCAATCTGTTGCAGCCCCCCCCCGCTCTCTTGCGCCGGACGGCGGCGCATGCGAGCTTGGCCCGAACCACCGAACCGTCAAAAGGGGCACCCATGTCCACCTGCGTCTTTGTCCAGATCCGCTGCAAGCCCGGCACCACCTACAAGGTGGCCGAGGAAATCGCCCTGCGGGAAATCCACTCGGAACTCTATTCCACCAGCGGCAATTTCGACCTGCTGATGAAGCTTTACATCCCCACTGGCGAAGATGTCGGCAAATACATCAACGACCAGCTGCTGCAGATCGAGGGGATCGAGCGGTCCCTGACCACGATGACCTACAAGGTGTTCTGAAGCCTGCACAGATTGCCCCCCGCAGCGGTCATTGCTGCGAGGGGCATCGAGGGTCCCCGGTCCCCAACGGAACTCGTGACCGGAACAGGCTCCCGGTCTGCGTTTCAGCAGGCTGAGATTCGCGGCAAAGCCGTTGCAGGTTCAAAAACCGGAACCCGGCGGCGGGATATTTTGCGGAAGAGCCGGGCAATGCCGGCGCGGCGCGTCATCGTGAAATCTCGTTCTGAAACAAACTCATTCCAGTGTAGCCGATTTCCAAGCGGATTTCAGGAAAAACTGCACTTCCGCATCCGGCACCGGAAAATCCTGCCATTTCATCTGCATAGCGAAAAAAACGCCCCGGCCAAGGCGGGGGCGTTTCACGGGCGCGGTTCGGGTCAGGCGGCGATCAGGCCCTTGTCCTTCAGGTCCGCATAGGTGGTGTCGACGGCCTTTTTCAGCCGTGCCAGCATGTCGTCCACTTCCGCGCGGGTGATGATGATCGGCGGGCAGAGCGCCACTGCATTGCCGGCCACCGCCCGGATGATCAGCCCGTTCGCTTCACAGGCCTTCTGCGCGGTGGCGCCCGCGGCACCCTTGTCAAAGCTGGCGCCGGTGGTCTTGTTCGACACCAGCTCCAGCGCCGCGATCAGCCCCTTGCCGCGCACCTCGCCGACCAGCGGGTGATCGGTGAAGATCCCGCGCAGCTGCGCCTGCATGTAGGCGCCCACGTCGGCCGCGTGCTCGAACAGATTGTCGCGCTCATAGATTTCCAGCGTCTTCAGCGCCGCGGCGCAGGCCGCCGGGTGGCCGGAATAGGTATAGCCGTGGCCGAACACGCCGACCTCGTTGGTCTGCGCGATCATCGCCTCGTACATCCAGCCGGGGATCACCGAGGCGGAGATCGGGAAATAGGCCGAGCTCAACTGCTTGGCGAAGGTCATCAGATCCGGCTTGATGCCCATGGTGGTGCAGCCGAAATCGGCGCCGGTGCGGCCGAAGCCGGTAATGACCTCATCAGCCCAGACCGGGATGCCGTGTTTGCGCAGCAGCGCCTGCAGCTTCTCATAGTAGCCTTCCGGCGGCACGATCACGCCCGACGCGCCGGTGATCGGCTCCACGATCATTGCCGCGATGGTGTCGGGGCCTTCCGCCAGGATCTGCTGTTCCAGGTTGCCGATGATGCGGTCCACGAACTGCTCTTCGGTCTCGTTGCCCTGGCGGCCAGTGTAATAGTGCGGCGAATCCGAGCGCAGGATCGACAGCGCCTCCAGCGGCGCGTCGAAATGCGCCAGGTTCGCGGGCAGCGAGGTCAGCGAGCCTGCCGCCACCGTGACCCCGTGATAGCCGCGCTCGCGGGTGATGATCTTGCGCTTCTCCGGCTTGCCGATGGCGTTGAAGTAATAGCGCAGCATCTTCACATGGGTGTCATTGGCGTCGGAGCCGGAATTGCCGAAGAAGAAATAGGCATCCTCCACCGGCACCATCGCCTTCAGCTTCTCGGCCAGGGCCATGATCGGCGCATGGGTCTTGCCGCCGAAGGTGTGCGAGAACGGCAGCTTGTGCAGCTGCTCGGTGATCGCATCCATCACCTCGGTGTTGCTGTAACCCAGCGAGGTGCACCACAGGCCCGCCAGGCCTTCGATGTATTTGTTGCCGTCCGTGTCATAGACATAGATGCCTTCGCCGCGGTCCAGGCACAGCTGCTCGGTCGCGGTGAAATTGGTGGTGGGATAGATCACTGGGGCCATGGCCAAACTCCTCCGGTAAACCGCCCTCGGGCGCATGTTTCCCGTAGCATTGGCGCGTTTTGCGCGGCACGTCAAAGGGAATTTGATCAAATTTTTCCGGCAGGCTGCAGAAAAGCGAAAGGCCGCCCCGAAGGGCGGCCTTTTCGGTTCCGGATGGAGCGGGCGATGAGATTCGAACTCACGACCCTTACCTTGGCAAGGTAATGCTCTACCCCTGAGCTACGCCCGCGCTGCCGTCCGGTGAAGCGGTGAATAGGTAATCCGGCGGGGGGCTGCAAGCGGAAAATGACCGGGGGGTGAAAAAATGCAGCCAACGCAGCAGGCCGGAAACGCAGAAAGCCGCCCCAAGGGACGGCCTGTGCGGTTCCGAATGGAGCGGGCGATGAGATTCGAACTCACGACCCTTACCTTGGCAAGGTAATGCTCTACCCCTGAGCTACGCCCGCGCTGCCATCCGGTGAAGCGGTGTTTAGGGTTTTCCAAAACGGGCTGCAAGAGGAAAAATGTGAACCCGCGCAAGTATCTGTGGATAAGCGCTATTCCGCGTTTTTGAGAAAAGCCTCAAGGCGGTTTTGCAGGGCGTCACGGTCCTTGGTTTCGCACTCCCAGATGGTCAGCACCTGCCAGCCCGCCGCCTGCAGCACGGCCTGCTGCTCTGCGTCGCGCTGTTTGTTGCGCAACAGCTTGGGTTCCCAGTAGCTGCGGCGCGACGCCGGAATGCGCCCGGCCGGGCAGCTGTGCTGGTGCCAGAAGCAGCCATGCACAAAGATCACCTTGCGGCGCGGCCCGAACACCAGGTCGGGCTTGCCCGGCAGATCCTTGCGGTGCAGCCGGTAGCGGTAGCCCAGCCCGTGCACCAGCCGCCGCACCAGCATCTCCGGCTTGGTGTCCTTGGCGCGGATCCTTGCCATGTTGGCGCTGCGCCGCTCCGGTGTCAGGGTATCGGCCATTCCACGTGATGCCTGGATTGTTCCACCATGCGGGCATGATAGCCGCTTTCAATCCGGCAGGAAATGAAGGCGCTGGCCGGGCAGGGCGGCAGGTCCAGCGCCTTGATCAGCTGGGCATCCTTCTGGCCTTCCAGCAGCACGATCTGCTCGCGTGCCAGCATGTCGCGGGTGCCATGGCCGCCATCGGCGCGGATCCGGCGCATGAAATCCTTCTGCTGCGCCACCGCCTCGACCACATCGCGGGGAACCGGGCGCCCCTGGATCAGCCGGAACAGCCGCGCCATGCGCTCATTGCCGGTGCCGCCTGCAAAGATCTGCTGGACCGCCGCCTCATCCGCCGTCCGCCAGAAATTCGCAGGATAGGGCTGGTCCTTGAACAGCCACAGGATATGGCGGAACCCCTCGGCCGAGATGGTGCGCTTGGCGTCCTTGTTCTGGCCGGCCGTCAGGTATTCGGGCCGCGCGATGATCAGCCCCAGATAGCAGCGCGCCCGGACCTCATCCGCCGCCACCAGCAGGCAGGCGCAGTCCAGCGCCTCGGTCGGGATCATCCAATTGCCGCCCATGGTGTGCTTGATGTCAACATCGCGGCCCAGGATCTCGGTGTCCAGCCGCCCCTTGCGCAAGCGCAGCAGCGCCCGCAGCTCGATCTCGACCCGCGTGCCGATATAGGTCTTCTCAGTCTTCTCCAGCTCTTCATAGGCGCGCCGCCCGGTCTTGGGTGTCATGATCACATCGTCGATGCATTGGCGCAGCATCTGCGGCACATCGTATTCCAGTGCCAAAGCCCCGCCCGCACGGGTCGTGATCTCCTCCGCCAGTTCGGAAAGGATGGCGAAATCCGGGTGGCCGGGAAGAACAAGGCTGCCGGGAAGTTTCTGTTTCATATTGCGTCCCGCCTGGCCGAAAGGCCGGGCAGCGCCCGACGCTTCCCATGGGAGGGCGCTTTGCACCCGCCCAGGGCCGGGCGCTGCCCTTCGCTCTGAAATGAAAGGGAGGCTTTACGCCCGCACGGCATGCAGGTTCGGCTTGGCAATCGCCGCCTTCAGCTCCCGCGCCACCGCTTCCGCCACCGGCGGCGGAAAGGCGTTGCCGACCTGGCGGTAGGCATTGGTCTTGGCACCGGTGAAATGCCAGGCATCCGGAAAGCCCTGGATGCGCGCCACCATCCGCACAGTAAGGCGCGGCATGTCATTATGGAACGGGTCCGGCGCCTCATTGGCGATGGTGCGTCCCTCGACGCCCAATGCGGCCCAGGCGCGCCGCGCCCGGGTCGGGCCCAGATCCGGCCCCCCGTGTTTCTTGGAGCCGCCGACGATGGTCGGCGCAATCTCATCGGCCTTGGCGGCCCAGTCGTCCGCCCCGCGCCAGCCGCGCTCCTTCATCAGGTCGACAAGGGTCGCACCCACTGTCGGCGGGTTGTGCGGCAGCGGCTCGGGCCAGTTGAACTGGCCCGCGAATTCGCGGCGCAGCGCCACGATCGCCACCCGCGGCCGCAGCTGCGGCACCCCGAAATCGGAGGCATTCAGCAGCCGCCAGTCGGTTTCATAGCCCAGCTTGGACAGCTGCTTCTTCAGCTTCTCGCGGTAGTCATGGAACACCGCATCCAGAAATCCGCGCACGTTTTCGATCATCACTGCGCGGGGGCGGGTTGCATCGACGATCTCGATGGCGTCATCGAACAGGTTGCGCTCGTCCTTCTCGCCCAGCTGCTTGCCGGCCACCGAAAACGGCGGGCAGGGCAGGCCGCCCGCCAGCAGGTCGATGCCCTTGTAGTCGCCCGCAACGTCCTTGAACTTGCGCACGTCCTCCTCCAGCACGTTCCACCGGGGACGGTTGTGGCGCAGGGTGGCGCAGCAATGCTTGTCGATCTCGACCAGCGCGGTGTGATCAAAGCCTGCCGCCTCGAGCCCGAGGGCCTGGCCGCCCGCACCTGCGCATAGTTCTACCGATGTCAGCATCCTGCTCCGCCCGTCCGTTCTCGTTCTTGCTCTGTTCCTAGGCGGAAAGATGATTCCGCACAAGAGGCAGGGTAGGGGCAAATCCCTGAATGCGAAAGGCCGCCCCGAGGGGCGGCCCTTTCGATTTCGGATGGAGCGGGCGATGAGATTCGAACTCACGACCCTTACCTTGGCAAGGTAATGCTCTACCCCTGAGCTACGCCCGCGCTGCCATCCGGTGAGCGGTGAAATAGGAATTCCGGCGCCGGGCTGCAAGCAAAAAATCCGCCCTCGGCGGAAAAAAACCGCCAGCCCTCCGCCGGAACTGCAGGCGCGCGGCGTGTCACGTCCGAACCGCCGGATTTCAGAGGGAGTTTGGAGCCATGCTGTGGAAAGATTATTTGCGGATCGGCGGCCTTGCTGCCGCAATCATCCTGGGCTGTGTCCTGCCGCGCGCGCATCAGCCCGGCACGGCGCCGATCGACAGCTGGATCCTGCAGATTGAGGAGATCACCCCGGTGCAGGTGGAAACCGTCAAGCTCCCGGCGCCGGCTGACTTCAACGCCTGACTTGGGCGGCAGGCGCTAGCCGGGGCGGAAATTCCCGCGCATCCGTTCAATGAAAAAGGCGCCCCGCCGATTGGCAGGGCGCCCATTGTTTTCACATCAGACCGTGCTGCTTATTCCAGCTCGATCAGCAGGTCCTTGGCATCGATCTGGCCACCGGCCTGAACGTGGACGGCTTTCACCACCGCGTCGCGCTCGGCGTGGATGCCGGTTTCCATTTTCATCGCCTCGATGGTCAGCAGCATGTCGCCCTCTTTCACCTGCTGGCCCGGATGCACTGCAATGCTGGCGACGACACCCGGCATCGGCGCGCCGACATGGTTCGGGTTGCCGGCTTCGGCCTTGGGGTTGGCCTGGGTCGAGGCCTTGACCAGACGGTTCGGCACCCGGATCACGCGGGGCTGGCCGTTCAGCTCGAAGAACACCTTCACCTCGCCTTTCTCGTCGGTCTCGGAGATTGCCTGCAGACGGATTTCCAGGGTCTTGCCCGGATCGATCTCGGCGGTGATCTCCTCGCCCGGCTCCATGCCATAGAAGAAGGTGCGGGTCGGCAGGGTGCGAACGGGCCCGTACTGGCGGTGGCGGCCCATGTAGTCCAGGAATACCTTCGGGTACATCAGGTAGCCGTTCAGGTCCTCGTCATCGACGGTAAAGCCTTCCAGCTCCTTGCTGAGCTCCGCGCGCACCGCTTCCAGGTCGACCGGCGCCAGATGCGCGCCCGGGCGCTCCAGGTTCGGCGCGTCGCCCTTCAGCACCTTGGCAACGATGCCTTCGGGAAAGCCGCCCGGGGGCTGGCCCAGGTTGCCGCGCATCATGTCGACCACCGAGTCGGGGAAGGCCACGTCGGTTGCCGGGTCCTCCACCTGCGCCCGGGTCAGGCCCTGGCTGACCATCATCAGCGCCATGTCGCCAACCACCTTGGAGGACGGCGTCACCTTGACGATATCGCCGAACATCTGGTTCACGTCGGCATAGGTCTGCGCCACGTCGGCCCATTTCTCCTCAAGCCCCAGGGAACGCGCCTGCGCCTTCAGGTTGGTGAACTGGCCGCCCGGCATCTCGTGCAGATAGACTTCGGAGGCCGGCGCCTGCAGACCGCTCTCGAACGCTGCGTACTGCGCCCGCACCTGCTCCCAGTAACCGGAGATCTCGCGCACCTTGGCGATGTCGATGCCGGTGTCGCGGTCGGTATTGCGCAGGGCTTCGACGATGGAGCCGAGGCAGGGCTGCGAGGTGCCGCCCGAGAACGCATCCATCGCTGCATCCACCGCATCGACGCCGGCGTCGGCCGCCGCCAGGATGGTGGCACCGGCCACGCCCGAGGTGTCGTGGGTGTGGAAGTGGACCGGCAGGCCGACCTCTTCCTTCAGCGCCTTGATCAGCTGGCGGGCAGCGGCAGGCTTCAGGAGGCCCGCCATGTCCTTCAGGCCCAGGATATGGGCGCCGGCCGCTTCCATCTCCTTGGCCATGCCGACATAATACTTCAGGTCGTACTTGGCACGGTTCGGGTCCAGGATGTCGCCGGTATAGCAGATGGTGCCTTCGCAGACCTTGCCGCTCTCGACCACCGCGTCCATCGCGACGCGCATGTTCTCGACCCAGTTCAGGCTGTCGAAGACGCGGAACACGTCAACGCCGGTTTTCGCCGCCTGGCGCACGAATTCCTGCACCACGTTGTCCGGGTAGTTGGTGTAGCCGACGCCGTTGGAGGCGCGCAGCAGCATCTGGGTCATCACGTTCGGCATCCGCTCGCGCAGATCGCGCAGGCGCTGCCAGGGGCATTCCTGCAGGAAGCGGTAGGCCACGTCGAAGGTCGCACCGCCCCAGCATTCGACCGAGAACAGCTGGCTCAGGTTCTGCGCATAGGCCGGCGCCACCTTGATCATGTCGATCGAACGCATCCGGGTCGCCAGCAGCGACTGGTGGCCGTCGCGCATGGTGGTGTCGGTCAAGAGCAGCTGGCGCTGCGCCTTCATCCAGTCGGCCACCGCCTGCGCACCCTTCTGCTCCAAGAGGTTGCGGGTGCCATAGGGCAGGTTGCCCGGCTCCGCATGCGGCGCGCGCGGCTCCTTCAGGTCGGCGGCGGGCGCCGCGCGGCCTTCGGTCTCCGGGTGGCCGTTCACGGTGATGTCGGCGATGTAGGTCAGCACCTTGGTGCCGCGGTCGCGCCGCTTCTTGAACTGGAACAGGTCCGGCGTCTCGTCGATGAACTTGGTGGTGTATTCATTCGACAGGAAGGTCGGGTGCTTCAGCAGGTTCTCGACAAACGCGATGTTGGTGCTGACACCGCGCACCCGGAATTCGCGCAGCGCGCGGTCCATGCGGGCAATCGCCTTCTCCGGCGTCGGCGCCCAGGCGGTCACCTTGGTCAGCAGCGAGTCATAATAGCGGGTGATCACGCCGCCCGCGTAAGCCGTGCCGCCGTCCAGGCGGATGCCCATGCCGGTGGCCGAGCGGTAGGCGGTGATGCGGCCGTAATCGGGGATGAAGTTGTTCAGCGGATCCTCGGTGGTCACCCGGGTCTGCAACGCGTGGCCGTGCAGGCGGATCTCATCCTGGCTGGACTTGCCGGTCGCTTCGGCAATGCTCTTGCCCTCGGCGATCAGGATCTGCGCCTGCACGATGTCGATGCCGGTGACCTCTTCGGTCACGGTATGCTCCACCTGCACCCGCGGGTTCACTTCGATGAAGTAGAACTTGCCGGATTCCATATCCATCAGGAATTCGACGGTGCCCGCGCATTCATAGTTCACATGCTGGCAGATCTTGCGGCCCAGGTCGCAGATCTCGGCACGCTGTTCCTCGGTCAGATAGGGGGCCGGGGCGCGCTCCACCACTTTCTGGTTGCGGCGCTGCACCGAGCAGTCGCGCTCATACAGGTGGTAGATGTTGCCGTCCTTGTCGCCCAGGATCTGCACCTCGACGTGGCGGGCGCGGGTGATCATCTTTTCCAGATAGCCCTCGCCGTTGCCGAATGCGGCTTCCGCCTCGCGGCGGCCTTCCAGAACCTTCTCTTCCAGCTCCTTTTCGGAGTGGATCGGCCGCATGCCGCGGCCGCCGCCGCCCCAGGACGCCTTCAGCATCAACGGGTAGCCGACCTCAGCCGCTTCCTTGCGGATCGCGTCCATGTCGTCGCCCAGCACCTCGGTGGCCGGAATCACCGGCACCCCGGCCTCGATCGCAACGCGGCGGGCGCTGGCCTTGTCGCCAAGCGCGCGCATGGTTTCCGCCTTGGGGCCGATGAAGGTGATGCCGTTGCGCGCACAGGCATCGACGAAATCGGGGTTCTCCGACAGCAGGCCGTAGCCCGGATGGATCGCATCGGCGCCGCATTCCTTGGCGACGCGGATGATCTCGTCGATCGACAGATACGCCGCGACCGGGCCCATGCCCTCGCCGATCCGGTAGGCTTCATCCGCCTTGAACCGGTGCAGGCCGAGCTTGTCTTCCTCGGCATAGACGGCGACGGTGCGCTTGCCCATCTCGTTGGCGGCGCGCATCACGCGGATGGCGATCTCACCACGGTTGGCAATCAGGATTTTTTTGAAGTCGGTCATGTCACCCTCGGGGTCCGTGCAAGTTGGTGCAGTGTTAGGCGGATATTAGCGAACCGCACAACAGTAGTTCTGGGTATTTCCGGCATGATTGCGCTCTCAAGCGGCCTGTTTTTCCATTCGTGATCCGTCGTTTGCCCATTGCCCCGGCCGGCGGCGGGCTGCCGGGTGCGGCGCAAACAGGTACAGATTCTGCAAAATTTCGCATCCGCAGCATTATTTTGTAACTATTTTTCTGCAGCGCAGCATAAAAAGGGTGCGGGCGCTGCGTCATTTTGGCGCAATTCCCCTGAATTTGCCCGGATTGCGCCGGAAGCGGGCGCAGTCAGACCGGTTTGCGCAGCTGCAGGCCGCGCGCGCCGCTCAGCTTTGACAGCCCAAGCTGGCTCATATTGGCCTGCATGTCCCTGGCCAGGATGTCGATCAGATGGGCCGGGCCGCCCGCGCCAAGCGCGGCCAGCGCATAGTGGAAGGCGCGGCCCAGCATGACGAAGTCCGCGCCCAGGGCCAGCGCCCGCAGAATGTCCAGCCCGCCTTCGATGCCGCTGTCGAAGATCAGCGGAATGGCCACCGCGGCGCGGATCTGCGGCAGCAGGTCGATGGCGGCCGGGCAGCCGTCGAACTGCCGCCCGCCATGGTTGGACACCCAGACCGCATCGGCGCCGGCCTCCTCCAGCCGCTTGGCATCCGCGGCGCGCAGCACCCCCTTGATGATGAAAGGGCCATCCCAGTTGCGCCGCAGCCAATGCACATACTCCCAATCGGGCGAGGTGCGCAGCAGGTAGCCGATGTGGGCCGTCGGCGGCAGGCCGGCCTGCGGCGCGGCGATGTATTTGTCCAGCGTGCGCATCCGCGGCAGCCCCCGGCGCGCCATGCCAAGCGCCCAGGCCGGGCGCCGCGCGATCTGCGCCAGCAGCCGCGCGCTCAGCCGCGGCGGCTGGGTCAGGCCGGAGCGGGTCTGCCGCTCGCGGCGCGAGGCGGCGGGCACATCCACCGTCAGCACCAGCGTGCGGACCCCGGCATGCCGCGCCCGCGCCAGCAGATCGGCGCGGATGGCCTCGTCCTTGGGCGGATACAGCTGGAACCAGGCGTGGTTTCCCAGGTGCGGCGCCAGGTCCTCGGGCGACTGGCTGGCCACGGTGGACAGGCAAAAGGGGATCCCCGCGGCAGCGGCGCTGCGGGCCAGGATGCCTTCGGCATCCGGCCAGATCAGGCCGGACATGCCCACCGGAGCCGCCCCGAAAGGCAGCGGGTAGCCCGTGCCCAGGAACGGCGCCGAGAGGTCCGGCTCCATCGGCCCGTGCAGGACGGAGGGCAGGAATCCGGTCCGGTCGAGGCCCGCGCGGTTGCGCGCGCGGGCGGCCTCTGCACCGGTGCCGCTGTCCAGATAGTCCCAGACAAACCGCGGCAGCCGCCGTTCGGCGCGGCGTTTCAGGTCTTCGAGGCCGGGATAACGCTGATGCAGGTCCATGCGGGCATTGGTACGCGCCGCCGCGGATTCCGCAAGGAAAAGGGCCGCAGCCCGCAGTTGCCGGCGCCGCCGGGGGGGGGGCAGCTGCCGGCATCGCCGGGGCAAAGCCTTATGCAGCCGCGCCGCTGTCCCCGTCCTGCGCGCCGCCGGGGTCCGGCCGCGCAGATGGATTGCGGGGGGCAGGGGCCGCAGCTGCGGCAACGCAGATCTGGTTGCGGCCTTTGGCCTTGGCGTCATACAGGGCCTCGTCGGAGGCGCGCAGCAGGTCCTGGGGCATGGTGCCATGCGCCGGATAATGCGCAATGCCCAGCGAAATGGTGATCCGCGGCAGCGCCTTTTCGCCATAGCGCACCACCACGTCCTCGACGCCCTGGCGCAGCAGTTCGGCCCTGGTCATCACATCCTCCTGGCTGAGGCCGGGCAGGATCAGCGTGAACTCCTCGCCGCCGGGGCGGCAGGCCGCCTCGTCGCCGTCGCAGGCCTGCTCCAGCACCGACCCCACCGCGCGCAGCACCATGTCGCCGGCATCATGGCCATGGGTGTCGTTGAATTTCTTGAAGTGGTCCACGTCGATCGACACAATGCTCAGCCGCTGGCCGCTGGCCTGGCTGGCATTGATGCTCTTGCGCAGGGTTTCCGTCATGTGGCGGCGGTTGAACAGCCCGGTCAGCGGATCGCGCACCGACTGGTCGTGCAGCTGATCGCGCATCCGCACATTGGCAATCGCCATCGAGATCTGCTCGGCGCAGGTCTGCGCCAGCCTCTTGCTGGCGGCAAATTCCTGGGTGGTGCCGGTGGTCGCGCGCAGATGCATCAGGCCGACGGTCTCGCCATGGGCCAGGATCGGAAAGCAGTAATAGCTCCGGCCGTCATGCGGCTCCGCGTGCGCGCAGACAAAATCGATCCCCGAGGTGCCGAATTCATAGGTCCGGCCCCGGCGCAGCCCCCAGCATTCCCCGGGGTGGATGTGATCCTTGTGGCTGCCGCCGTTCCAGCTGGCGCAGCCGTCCAGCACATCGCGCGAGTTGGAGTAGACATAGACGCTGCCTTCCGCCGCCGGCAGGATATGGGTCATGAAGTGGGCAACCATCTCGAACAGCTCATCCAGCGAGCGGCTCGACTGCAGCCATTCGTTCAGCTCCCCCAGCAGCTGGACCTCGCGCGCCAGCCGCAGCTGCTCGTCCAGAATGCTGCGCTCGGTTTCATTGCGCTGGCGCATCTGGTCCATGCTGAACCTGTTGGTTCTGAAAACCACATAGACCGCAATGGTCATGGCAAGCAGCGCAATCGATGTCAGCACCGCCAGCGACAGCCGGGCGCGGCGGATGAAGGTGTCCCGCAGCCCGGTGATGTCGGTGTGAAAATCGATGGCGCCGTCGAAATGGCCATTGTGCATCAACGGCACATAGACCTCGGCTATGTCGCGCAGAATACTGGAATCATAACCGCTGGCATGAAGCGGGAACCCGTCCACCTCGAAGGCGGCGCGCGCCTGATGGTGATAATAGGTTTCGCCCCGGGCCACGATGCTGCTGAAAAAGGCGTTGACCTCGTATTCTCCGATTTCCTCCGGCCGGGTGGACCAGAAGATCTGCCCGTCGGAGGTGAGCAGGCGGAACAGGAAGACATCCGTTTCCGCCGGCAGCAAAGACAGCGCGCGGGCATCCCCGGGCTGAATGCGCCCGCCTTCGAAGGTGGCCTCCGGATCGGCCATATGCAGGATGACCCGCCGCTGCCACAGTTCGGCCTGCTTGCGCATGTCGGCTTCCAGCATCCGGTCGACAATCGGTTCGGGAACAGCCAGAACAGCCCAGCCAGACACCGCCGCGGCAGCAATCAGGACAAGGATCAGGGACAGGCCGCGGACGTTGTCGGCGAGGCTGGATTTCAAATTCCTTGTCATGCATCGGCGCCTGAAATAGTCCGGGTTTCCGCAGGGGCGGCCCCGCGAGCGTAAGCCGGGAGTGATTGAGGACGCGTTAATCTGCAGGCAGCCCCCGCTCAGGCCTTGGAATGGGGGCGGGCGGATGCCGCGGTTTTCCTTGGAACAGACTGTGAACGTCCTCTTCCCGCCGGGCTTGAATCACGTTAGGATCACGGCCATGAGCAGTTTTGACGAAATGGACGCCTTTGAGGGCGCATCATTGTCGGCCCGCGCCATGCAGGCGCGGCCGATGCCTTATCTGGACAGCCTCAACCCGGCGCAGCGCGAGGCGGTGGAATGCCTGGACGGCCCGGTGCTGATGCTGGCGGGGGCGGGCACCGGCAAGACCAAGGCGCTGACCACGCGCATCGTGCATCTTCTCAGCACCGGCCGCGCCCGCCCGAACGAGATCCTGTCGGTGACTTTCACCAACAAGGCCGCCCGCGAGATGAAGGAGCGCGTGGCAGGCATGCTCGGGCAGGCGGTCGAGGGCATGCCCTGGCTTGGCACCTTCCACTCGATCTGCGTCAAGCTTTTGCGCCGCCACGCCGAACTGGCGGGGCTGAAATCGAATTTCACCATCCTCGACACCGACGACCAGATCCGCCTGCTCAAGCAGCTGATCCAGGCCGCGGGCATCGACGACAAGCGCTGGCCCGCCCGGATGCTGGCAAACATCATCGACGACTGGAAGAACCGCGCCCTGACCCCGGACAGGGTGCCCGCTGCCGATGCCGGCGCCTACAACAGCCGCGGCGCCGAATTCTATGCTTTGTACCAGACCCGCCTGCGCGAGCTGAACGCGGTGGATTTCGGCGACCTGCTCTTGCACATGGTGACGATCTTTCAGACCCATGCGGATGTGCTGGAGCAGTACCAGCGCTGGTTCCGCTACATCATGGTGGACGAATACCAGGATACCAACGTCGCCCAGTACCTCTGGCTGCGGCTGCTGGCCGGCGCGCACAAGAACGTCTGCTGCGTCGGCGACGACGACCAGTCGATCTACGGCTGGCGCGGCGCCGAGGTCGGCAACATCCTGCGGTTCGAAAAGGATTTCCCGGGCGCCATGGTGGTCCGGCTGGAGCAGAACTACCGCTCCACCGGCCATATCCTCGCCGCCGCCGCGGGGGTGATCCGCGGCAACGAGGGCCGCTTGGGCAAGGAACTGTGGACCGATGCCGGCGACGGCGAAAAGGTGCGCCTGATCGGCCATTGGGACGGCGAGGAAGAGGCCCGCTGGATCGGCGAAGAGATTGAAACGATGCAGCGCGGCACCCGCGGCCAGCGCCCCATCGGCCTCAACAGCATGGCGATCCTGGTCCGCGCCTCGCACCAGATGCGCGCGTTCGAGGACCGCTTCCTCACCATCGGTCTGCCCTACCGGGTGATCGGCGGCCCGCGCTTCTATGAGCGGATGGAGATCCGCGATGCGATGGCCTATTTCCGCGTCGTGGTCTCGCCCGACGACGATCTGGCGTTCGAGCGCATCGTCAACACGCCGAAACGCGGCCTTGGCGACAAGGCGCAGCAGACCATTCAGGGGCTGGCCCGCGAAAACGGCGTTTCGCTGGTGGAGGGCGCGCGGCTGGCGGTCGACAGCGGCCAGATCAAGGGCAAGGGCGGCGGCGCCCTGCGCCAGCTGGTCGAAGGTATCGCCCGCTGGGGCCGCATGGCCGGCGACGCGGACATCACCCATATGGAACTGGCCGAAATCATCCTCGACGAGTCGGGCTACACAACCATGTGGCAGAACGACAAGAACCCGGATTCGCCGGGCCGTCTGGAAAACCTCAAGGAACTGGTGAAGGCGCTCGAATCCTTCGAGAACCTGCAGGGCTTCCTCGAACATGTCAGCCTGGTCATGGACAACGACAAGCAGGACGCGGACGAAAAGGTCTCGATCATGACCCTGCACGCGGCCAAGGGCCTGGAATTCCCGGCCGTGTTCCTGCCGGGCTGGGAGGATGGTCTGTTCCCTTCGCAGCGCTCGATGGACGAAACCGGCCTCAAGGGGCTGGAGGAGGAACGCCGCCTTGCCTATGTGGGAATCACCCGGGCCGAGGAAATCTGCACCATCTCCTTTGCCGGCAACCGCCGGGTGTTCGGCCAGTGGCAGTCGCAGCTGCCCTCGCGCTTCATCGACGAGCTGCCCGAGGACCATGTCGAGGTGCTGACCCCGCCGGGCCTTTACGGCGGCGGCTACGGCGCCGCGGCACCGGGCGGATCCATGGGCGGTTCCACTATGGGCGGCGCGCAGGTGCGCTCCACCATTGACGAGCGCGTGGCGCAGGCCGATGGCTACAACTCGCCGGGCTGGAAGCGGATGCAGGCCCGGGCCGGCCAGCGCGGGCTGTCGCAGCCGAAGGAAAGCAAGCATCAGGTGATCGACCTCACCGCCACCTCCAGCTTCACCCTGGGCGAGCGGGTGTTCCACCAGAAGTTCGGCTACGGCGCCATCACCGGCATCGAGGGCGACAAGCTGGAAGTGGAATTTGAAAAGGCCGGCAGCAAGAAGGTCGTGGCCCGCTTTGTAACGGCCACGGATGACGTTCCGTTCTGAGGGCCCCGTTTGATTGAGCCGGCCTGACCGGCTGCCCGCCGCGCCTGCGCCACGGTCTTGCCCAAAGCTTCCGTGCAGCGCCGCGGTCGGCCGGCGGCGTCAGCCTGCGCGCCGTGCGGGCGGTAAACCCGATTCAGGGAAGACAGAATGCAAAAACGGCGGCGCCCAGGGAGGAGGGGCGCCGCCGTTCTGTCACACACCGGAAACCAGGGAGGAGGAGGCCCGGTGTATCTGTGCCCGGTTTCTGACCGGTATAGGGTGCGGCGGCATCAGGGAGGAGGAGGATGCCGCCGCGTAGGACAGGCCCTTCAAGGGAGGAGGAGAAAGGACCTGATCTCTATCAGTTGTGTTCGTAGGCCGCCTGATAGGCGACGCGTTTGATTTCGGACCGGTTCAGGCCCAGATCGGCCAGATCGCGGGCCGTCAGTTCCGACAGCTCGTTGACGGTCCGGCGGTACAGCCGGTAGCGGACAAACTTCACCATCAGCGAGTCCAGGAAACCCACCGGGGATGCAATGCTCACCGCGGAGATCTGTTGTGCTGCTGCCATGGATCCGTTCCTTCGTCTTGCCGTGTGCGCCGGTTGCGCCGTGATCGTCCAGCGCCTCAGTGGCGCCGCTTGAGACACAATTTAAGGATATGCTGCAGATGCACAATCCCGTGCTTCGTCAATCCGGATATGCAGCGAGCGCATGGGTGGCGGGTCCCTATGCTCTGGAAACTGCTGAAGATTTTTGCCGCACCCGCCGCGGCTGCCGGTTTTCGCAGCAAACTGCCGCAAATGGCGGCAGGGCTGCCGCGCCGCGCTTGCCTTTCCCTCCGGGCCCTGCTGCCGGTCCCGTCTCCGGCACGGGTTTCCGGCCGCGCCGCGGCGGCCTATACAGGGGCGGACAGCAGCAGGAGAACAGCCATGCCGGTATCCCAGGAACAGATTCGCGCCGCCCTTGAGCGGCTGGCCCTGCCGGATGGCGGCACGCTGGTGTCGCGCGACTTGCTGCGGGCACTGCGCGTCGAGGGCGGCAAGGTGAGCTTCGTGATCGAAGCGCCCAGCCCCGAGATCGCCAAGCTGATGGAGCCGCTGCGCAAGGCGGCGGAGGCGGCGGTGCTGGCGCTGGAAGGGGTGGAGACGGTCTCTGCCGCGCTCACCGCCCATGCGCCGCAGCAGCCCGCTCCCAGCCTCAAGATCGGCGGCCATCCGAAACCGCAGGCGGAACCGCTGAAGCCGGCGGGCGTCCAGCGCATCCTGGCCGTCGGCTCGGGCAAGGGCGGGGTGGGGAAATCCACCGTCGCCTCCAACCTTGCGGTGGCGCTGGCCAGGCAGGGGCGCAAGGTCGGGCTTCTGGACGCGGATATCTACGGCCCCTCGCAGCCCCGCATGATGGGCGCCTCCGGCCGCCCCGCCAGCCCGGACGGCAAGATCATCGAGCCATTGCACGCCCACGGCGTCACCCTGATGTCGATCGGCTTCATGCTGGAGGAGGGCAAGGCGGTGGTCTGGCGCGGCCCGATGCTGATGGGGGCGCTGCAGCAGATGCTGGGGCAGGTGAACTG
Source organism: Leisingera thetidis (assembly GCF_025857195.1). NCBI lineage: Bacteria > Pseudomonadati > Pseudomonadota > Alphaproteobacteria > Rhodobacterales > Roseobacteraceae > Leisingera > Leisingera thetidis. The sequence continues at coordinate 1,198,674 of NZ_CP109787.1, forward strand.
GGGCGAGCTGGACGTGCTGATCGTCGACCTGCCGCCCGGCACCGGCGATGTGCAGCTGACGCTGTGCACCAAGGCCGAGGTGTCGGGGGCCATCGTGGTCTCCACCCCGCAGGACGTGGCGCTGCTGGACGCGCGCAAGGCGATGGACATGTTCCGCACGCTGAAGACCCCGGTGCTGGGGCTGATCGAGAACATGTCCTTCTTCACCTGTCCCGACTGCGGCGGCGAGCATCACATCTTCGGCCACGGCGGCGTCGCGGCCGAGGCCGAGGCGCTGGGGCTGCCGCTGCTGGGGGCGCTGCCGATTGATCTGGAGACCCGGCTGGCCGGCGACAGCGGCACCCCGGTGGCGGCGGGCGAGGGGCCGATGGCCCAAGCCTATGCGCGGATTGCCGAGGGGCTGGTCAAGGGCGGCATGGCCTGAGGCCGGCCGCTCTCATTGCAATTGCGCTCTTTAGGGCCCGCCTTTCCGGCGGGCCTTTTTGCTGTTTGCCCCTTCGGATGGGCGCAGATGGGATTGCCCGCCCGCTTCGGGGTCCCGCGGGGTGGGCGGCCCCGCGCGGGACCGCATGGGACAGCTGGGAAATCATGGGCCGGCTGGGAAATCATGGGCGTCATGGGAATTCATGGCCCGGATTTCCGCCGCACCCCCTTGCCGGTGCGAATCATTCCGTGCTGAAACGCTGCAATTGGCAATTTCCGGCGCTGCCGCCAGCGCCGGCTTGCGAACGTAGGGGGAACACTGGCGGAGTTCGTGAGTCGCTGGACGGAATCGCGGGAAACTATGGGAAAAAAATTGCCGCTGCAACTCGCCTCTACATCTAGTGTTTGCGGTTGCTTAACTCACAACAGCTTCGCATTTTTGGCTTGAACAGACCACGAATCTCTTGCGAATCTCTGCCTGGATTGCCAGCCCTTCAGCGGTTTTTGGCAGAAAACAGTTGCAGGGCCATCAATTCCCATAGTATCCCTAATACATCGAATGAGACGAGGGACGGGGCGCCAAACGACCCCAAGCCAAAACAAAACAAGCAGGTTTCATACAGGCCTTCGCTTTCATCGACCAAAGAGATCCGGCGCGCGGGCGAGCAGACATCCCCCCAGGTGGCGCGCGCAGTCGGACATCCCGCATAGCGGGCCAAGGCGGCGGGTTGATCAGTGGCAGCAGATCAACCCGCCCCTTTTCATTCCGGGGGACGGATTTACGCGAGGGACGCGCGGAAAAGGACGGGAAATTGGGCCGCAGGTTCAGAGGCGAAAGCCACCACAAGGTGGACAGCAAGGGGCGGGTGTCAATCCCGGCCTCTTTTCGCCGTGTGCTGGAGGCCGCCGACCCCAACTGGCAGCCCGGCCAGAACCCGGAACTGGTGATTGTCTACGGCGATGACCGCCGGAACTTCCTGGAATGCTATACTATCGAGGCGATCGAAGAAGTGGACGCCAAGATCGACCAGCTGCCGCGCGGCTCGATGCAGCGCAAGATGCTGCAGCGGATGTTCCACGGCCAGTCCTTCCCGACCAACGTGGATGAGACCGGCCGCCTGGTGCTGCCCGCCAAGCTGCGCGGCAAGATCGACCTGGAGGCCGAGGCTTTCTTCATCGCCGCGGGCGACACCTTCCAGATCTGGAAGCCGGAGACCTATGAGGCCGAGGAACTGGCCCAGGCCGAGAAATGGATGGAAGAGCTGCCCGAAGACTTCGATCCGATGGAATTCCTAGATGGCGCCGGGAGCGCTTGAGACATGACCCAGGACCAGAAAGCTGCCAATGGTCCCCACATTCCCGTCCTTCTGCGCCCGCTCCTGCAGGCGGTGGCGCCGGTCGCGGGACGCTGGCTGGACGGCACCTTCGGGGCCGGCGGCTACACCCGCGGCCTGCTGGAGGCCGGGGCGGAGCAGGTCATCGGCGTCGACCGCGACCCGCTTGCGTTTGAACTCGCGAAACCCTGGGCAGGGGAGTACGGCGAGCGCCTGATCCTGCAGCCCGGCGTGTTCTCCCGCATGGATGAATATGCGCAAGGCCTCGATGGCGTGGTGCTGGACCTCGGCGTCTCCTCGATGCAGCTGGACCTGGCCGAGCGCGGCTTTTCCTTCATGAAGGACGGTCCGCTGGACATGCGGATGTCGCAGTCCGGCCCCTCCGCCGCCGATCTGATCGCCGGGCTGGAGGAGGCGCAGATCGCCGACATCCTGTTCCACTACGGCGAAGAACGCGCCAGCCGCCGCATCGCCAAGGCAATCGTCCGCGAACGCGCAATCGAACCCATCACCACCACCCTGCGCCTCGCCAAGATTATCGAATCCTGCCTGCCGCGCCCCAAGCCGAACCAGTCGCACCCGGCGACCCGCAGCTTCCAGGGGCTGCGCATCGCGGTGAATGCCGAATATGACGAGCTGTTCGAGGGCCTCTTGGCCGCTGAAAGGGCGCTGAAGCCCGGCGGGCTGCTGGCCGTCGTGACCTTCCACTCGGTTGAGGACCGCATGGTCAAACGCTTCTTCCAGCACCGTGCGGGCAAGACCGGCCGGGCCAACCGCTACGCGCCGGAGCAGGAAGAAACCCCTTCCCAGTTCACGCTGGTCACCCGCAAGGCGGTGGGGCCGGACGACCGGGAACTGGCCGACAACCCCCGTTCCCGTTCCGCCCGCCTGCGGGTCGGCCGCCGCACGGAGGCGGCGCCGGGGCCGATCTCGGCCAAGGAGCTTGGAATGCCGCAGCTGAAAGAGGCGCGCAAATGAAGACTTTGCTGTATGCCGCAACCTGCCTGGCCGTCTTCGGCCTCGCCTTCTGGGCCTACCGCGAAAACTATGCCACCCAGCAGGTGCTGAAAGACACCCGTGCCCTGCAGCAGCAGATCGGCGCCGCCCAGGTGCGGCTCAGCGTGCTGCGCGCCGAATGGGCCTATCTCAACCGGCCGCAGCGGCTGCGCGACCTGGCGGACATCAACTTCGACAGCCTCGGTCTGTTGCCGCTGCGCCCCGACCAGTTCGGCCGGGTGGACGAGGTCTCCTACCCGGTGCCGGACGAGCTGGACATCACCAACGAGGTCGAGGTCTCCGGCCTGAACGCGGAGAGACAGCCATGATCCGCACCCCGCTCCGCCCGCTGGCGCGGGTTCTGCACGCCCGCGCAACCGGCGAAAACCCGGATGTGATCGAAGCGGAAAACATCAGCCTGCGCCATCAGGAGATGCAGGTGCAGGCCCGCCAGCGCGCCGAAGGGCGGCTGCTGGTGCTGGGGCTGTTCTTTGTCTGCGCCTTCGGGGCGATCATCGCCCGCATGGGCATGACCGCGGTGTCGGAACCGGCGGAACCGGTCGCCAGCGTCCCCGGCAGCGTGATTGCCGCGCAGCGCGCCGATATTGTCGACCGCAATGGCAGCCTGCTGGCCACCAACTTCGAGACCCACTCGCTCTATGCCCAGCCGCCGCAGATGATCGACCCCGCGGGCGCTGCGGAAAAGCTGGTGCAGATCTTTCCTGACCTCGACCGCGACCGCCTGATCCGCGACTTCACGGGCAAGCGCAAGTTCCTGTGGGTCAAGAAGAAAATCAGCCCCGAACAGCTTCAGGCCGTGCATGACATCGGCGATCCCGGCCTCCTGTTCGGCCCGCGCGAGATGCGGCTTTACCCCAATGGCAGCCTGGCCGCGCATGTGCTGGGCGGCGCCGGGTTCGGCAAGGAGGGCGTCAACGCCGCCGAGGTGATCGGCGTCGCCGGGGTCGAGCGCCAGTACGACACCTACCTGCGCGATCCGGCCAATGCGGGCAAGCCGCTGCAGCTGTCGCTGGACCTGACGGTGCAGGCGGCGGCGGAGCAGGTGCTGTACGGCGGCATGAAGCTGATGAACGCCAAGGGCGCGACCTCGATCCTGATGGATGTCCACACCGGCGAGGTGATCTCGGTGGTGTCGTTCCCGGATTTCGATCCCAACGACCGGCCGCGCCCGCCGGCCTCGGGCAATGACCCCTCGGTCAGCCCGCTGTTCAACCGCGCGGTGCAGGGGGTGTACGAGCTTGGCTCCACCTTCAAGATCTTCACCGCCGCGCAGGCGATGGATCTGGGGCTGGTCGGCGCCGACACCGTGATCGACACCCGCGGGCCGCTGCGCTGGGGCCGCTTTGCGATCCGCGATTTCCGCAACTACGGCAACGAGATGTCGGTGACCAAGATCATCGTCAAATCCTCCAACATCGGCACCGCCCGGCTGGCGCAGCAGATCGGGGTGGAGCGGCAGAAGAGCTTCCTCGACTCGCTGGGCATGCTGGCGCCGGTGCCGTTCGAAATCTCCGAGGCGGCGGGCGGCAAGCCGCTGCTGCCGGCCAATTGGTCGGAGCTGTCGGCGATGACCATTTCCTACGGCCACGGCATCTCGACCACGCCGATGCACCTGGCGGCGGGCTATGCGGCGATTGCCAATGGCGGCCGCTACGTGGCGCCGACGATTCTGAAGCAGGCCGGGCCGCAGCCGGGCGAACGGGTGATGAGCGAGGCCACCGCCGCCGCCGCGCGCAGAATGCTGCGCAAGGTGGTGAGCGAAGGCACGGCCTCTTTTGCCGAGGTCGAGGGCTACCAGGTGGGCGGCAAGACCGGCACCGCGGATAAGCCCAAGCCCCAGGGCGGCTATTACGAGGACAAGGTGATCGCCACTTTTGCCTCTATTTTTCCGGCACATGACCCCGAATACGTGCTGATCGTGACACTGGACGAACCGTCCATCATTGCCCATGGCGAAGAGCGCCGCACCGCCGGCTGGACCGCCACCCCGGTGGCGGCTGAGATGATCGGGCGCGTGGCGCCGCTGCTGGGGCTGCGTCCGCAAGTTGAACCCGCAGAGGTGACTGGTATAACCCTCACCTCAAACTGAAACAGGGCAGAGGGCCGCCATGAGCAGCAGACCAGACCAGCCGCTGAGCCAATTGGGGCTGACCGCCCGCGGCGGCGCCGACCCGCAGATCCGCGGCCTGGCGGTGAACAGCCGCGAGGTGCGCGAGGGCTATCTCTTTGCGGCCCTGCCGGGCAGCCAGATGCATGGCGCCAAATTCATTCCTGCCGCGCTGGAACAGGGCGCCTCGGCGATCCTGACCGATGCCGCAGGCGCAGGCATCGCCGCCAAGGTGCTGGACGAAAGCCACGCCGCTTTGGTCGTCGTCGAGGACCCGCGCCAGACGCTGGCCTATGCCGCCGCGCTGTGGTTCGGCGGCCAGCCGCAGACCGTGGTGGCGGTGACCGGCACCAACGGCAAGACCTCGGTCGCCAGCTTCGTGCGCCAGATCTGGATGGAGCTGGGCCATGAGGCGGTGAACATGGGCACCACCGGCATCGAAGGCGCCTGGAGCTATCCGCTGGCCCATACCACGCCGGAACCCGTCACCCTGCACCGCGCGCTGGCAGAGGCCGCGGCGGCGGGTGTCACCCATGCGGCGATGGAGGCCTCCTCGCACGGGCTCGACCAGCGGCGCCTGGACGGGGTGCAGCTGGCCGCCGCCGGGTTCACCAATTTCACCCAGGACCATCTGGATTACCACGAGACATTCGACGCCTATTTCTCTGCCAAGGCAGGCCTGTTCCGCCGGGTGCTGCCGGAAGAGGGCGTCGCCGTCATCAACATGAACGATCCGCGCGGCGCCGAGATGCGCGCGGTGGCCGCCGCCCGCGGCCAGGAGGTGATCAGCGTCGGCCGCGGCTTGGGCGATCTGAACTTGATGGGGCTGCGCTATGACGGCACCGGGCAGGACATGCGGTTTTCCTGGCATGACCAGCCCTATCAGGTGCGCCTCAACCTGATCGGCGGCTTTCAGGCGGAAAACGTGCTGCTGGCCTGCGGGTTGGCGATTGCCGGCGGCGAGGACCCGGAGCGGGTGTTCGAAACCCTGCCGCATCTGACCACCGTGCGCGGCCGGATGCAGCTGGCGGCGTCGCGCGGCAACGGTTCCGCCGTATTTGTCGATTACGCCCACACCCCGGATGCCGTTGCCAGCGCCATCAAGGCGCTGCGCCCGCATGTGCTGGGCCGCCTGATTGCCATCGTCGGCGCCGGCGGCGACCGCGACACCAGCAAGCGGCCGCTGATGGGGCAGGCGGCGCATCAGAACGCCGATGTGGTGATCGTCACCGACGACAACCCGCGCAGCGAGGACCCGGCGGCGATCCGCGCCGCAGTGAAGGGCGGCGCGCCCGATTGCATCGAGATCGGCGACCGCGCCGAGGCGATCCTGCGCGGCGCCGACATGCTGCAGGCAGGCGATGCGCTGATCATCTGCGGCAAGGGGCATGAGACCGGCCAGACCGTGGGCGACCAGGTGCTGCCGTTTGATGATGCCGAGCAGGCCAGCATTGCCGTGGCCGCACTGGACGGGAGGCTGGCATGACGCTGTGGACCGCGGCAGAGGCCGCCGCCGCCACCGGCGGGCGGGCGCAGGGCAGCTGGGCCGTCTCCGGCCTGTCGATCGACACCCGCACCCTTGCGCCGGGCGACATGTTCGTGGCGCTGAAGGCGGCGCGGGACGGCCATGACTTCGTGGCGCAGGCGCTGGAGAAGGGCGCCGGTGCGGCGCTGGTTTCGCGCATTCCAGACGGGGTTCCGGCGGATGCGCCGCTGCTGGTGGTCGATGACGTGCAGGCGGGGCTGGAGGCCTTGGGCAGGGCCTCGCGGGCCCGCACGCGGGCCAAAGTGGTTGCCGTCACCGGTTCGGTCGGCAAGACCTCGACCAAGGAGATGCTGGCGCGGATGCTGTCCGATCAGGGCCGCACCCATGCCGCCGTGGCCAGCTACAACAACCACTGGGGGGTGCCGCTGACGCTGGCGCGGATGCCGCGCGATACGGAATTTGCGGTGATCGAGATCGGCATGAACCACCCGGGCGAGATCGCGCCGCTGGCACGGCAGGCGCGCCCGCATGTGGCGATGGTGACCACCGTGGCCGCGGTGCATCTGGAGGCGTTCGAGGACGTCGCCGGCATCGCGGCTGAGAAGGCCGCGGTCATGGAAGGGCTGGAGCCCGGCGGCGTGGCCGTGCTGAACGCCGATATCGCCGAGGCCCAAGTGCTGCGGGACGCGGCGGCTGATCTGGGCGCAGATGCCCGCTGGTTCGGCAGCAGCGCGGAAGACTACAGGCTGCTTTCGGCGGCGATCGAGGGCGAGGAAACCGTGGCCCGCGCCACCGCAAACGGCCGCGCGGTTGAGCTGCACATCCAATCGCTGGGCGCCCATTTCGCGATGAATGCGCTCGGCGCGCTGGCCTGTGTGGAGGCGCTGGGGGCCGACCCGGCGCGCGCCGTCGGAAGCCTGGCGCTGTGGTCGCCGGTCAAGGGCCGCGGCGTGCGCGAGACCATCCGGCTGGACAGCGGAGAGATCACCCTGCTGGACGACAGCTACAACGCCAATCCGACCTCGATGGCGGCGGCGCTGGCGGTGCTGGCGGCGACACCGGGCGCGGGGCGGCGGATCGCCTATGTGGGCGATATGAAGGAGCTTGGCCCGCAGGAGCAGGCGCTGCACGCCGGGCTGGCCGGTCTGGAGGCGGTGCAGGGCATCGACAGGATCCACTGCATCGGCCCGCTGATGCGGGCGCTGCATGGCGCATTGCCGGAGGCGAAACGCGGCGGCTGGTATGAAACCAGCGCCGACGCGGTGCCGCATCTGGCACGCGGTTTGCGGGGCGGCGATATCGTGCTGGCCAAGGGCTCGCTCAGCATGGCGCTGGCCAAGATCGTTGACGGCATCCGAGAAATGGGCCAATCCGGCCCGGCACAAGAAAACGCGTAAAGAACGGGGGAAGAGCCCAGATGCTCTATTGGCTGACCGCTTTGTCGGACGGGGGGGATGTTTTCAACCTCTTCCGCTATATCACCTTCCGTGCAGGCGGCGCCTTCATGACTGCGCTGGTCTTCGGCTTCCTGTTCGGCAAGCCGCTGATCAACGTGCTGCGCAAGCGCCAGGGCAAGGGCCAGCCGATCCGCGACGACGGGCCGGAGGGGCATTTCTCCAAGGCGGGCACCCCGACCATGGGCGGCCTCTTGGTGGTGGGCGCGCTGCTGACCGCGACGCTGTTGTGGGCGCGCTGGGACAATCCCTTTGTCTGGCTGGTGCTGTTTGTGACGCTGGCCTACGGGCTGATCGGGTTTGCCGATGACTATGCCAAGGTGTCCAAGCAGAACACCAAGGGCGTGCCGGGCAAGCTGCGGCTGGCGCTGGGGATCATGATCGCGGTGGCGGCGGCGGTCTGGGCCGCGGCCTATCACCCGGCGCCGCTGCAGAATCAGCTGGCGCTGCCGGTGTTCAAGGACACGCTGATCAATCTCGGCCTGTTCTACGTGCCGTTCTCGATCTGCGTCATCGTCGGCGCCGCCAATGCGGTGAATCTGACCGACGGGCTGGATGGTCTTGCGATCATGCCGGTGATGATTGCGGGCGGCACGCTGGGCGTCATCGCCTATGCGGTGGGGCGGGTCGATTTCACCGAATATCTGGACGTGCATTACGTGCCGGGCACCGGCGAGATCCTGATCTTCACCGCGGCGCTGTTCGGCGCGGGCCTGGGGTTCCTGTGGTACAACGCGCCGCCGGCGGCCGTGTTCATGGGCGACACCGGCTCTCTGGCACTGGGCGGCGCGCTGGGGGCCATCGCGGTCGCCACCAAGCACGAGCTGGTGCTGGCCATTGTCGGCGGGCTGTTTGTGGTGGAGGCGCTGTCGGTGATCATCCAGGTGCTGTATTTCAAGCGCACCGGGCGCCGGGTGTTCCTGATGGCGCCGATCCATCACCACTACGAGAAGAAGGGCTGGGCGGAGCCGCAGATCGTGATCCGCTTCTGGATCATCTCGCTGATCCTGGCGATGATCGGCCTGGCGACGCTGAAGGTGCGGTAAGACACGCCGGCCGGCCGCCGCGCCGTGTCTTCGGCGGGGCGGTTTGAACGCTCTGATCCATGGAACCGCGCGGGGCCGGGGCTTCGGGCGGTTTGTCTTTGAGAAGAAGGCGGCGCCGCCGGAGGGGCGGAGCATCGGATGGCTGTTGTCAGCAGCCATGTCCGTCTGGCGGCCTGTGCGGACCCGCCCTGCACCCGATGAAGAGGTGGTCTGGGGGCGGCCGGTCTCCTGGTCTTCGTTGCAACGGGTGGAGCGTAGACCGGCGGGGTGAAGATCCCGTGAGGGCAGCGTGCGGCGGCTGCGCAACGGGCGCTGCCCGGCCTTTCGGCCGGGCGACGGCTTGCAAATCCCTTGGGCTGCGGTACAGGGTGCGTGGCAGAATATGAACGTGCAGAGGACAGGCGATGATCCCGGTCAAAGGTTATGAAGGCGCCCGGGTGGCGGTGCTGGGGCTGGGGCGTTCGGGGCTGGCGACGGCCCGGGCCCTGCGGGCGGGCGATGCGGAGCCTGTCTGCTGGGACGACAACCCCGCCGCGCGCGCGGCCGCCGAAGCCGAGGGGTTCGCCTGCCGCGACCTGCACAAGGCCGGCGCCTTTGACGGCGTGGCGGCGCTGATCACCTCGCCCGGTATTGCGCATCTCTACCCCAGGCCGAACCCGGTGATCCGCGCGGCGATGGCGGCCGGGGTGCCGGTGGACAATGACATCGGGCTGTTCTTCCGCTCCTTTGCCGATGCCGACTGGCAGATGCACGACCAGCCGCCGCGGGTGGTGGCGGTCACCGGCTCCAACGGCAAATCGACCACGGTGGCGCTGCTGCACCACATCCTGCAGCAGGCGGGCCGCGAGAGCCAGCTGGCGGGCAACATCGGCCGCGGCGTGCTGGATATCGACCCGCCGGGCGAGGGCGGCGTGGTGGTGCTGGAGCTGTCGAGCTATCAGACCGAGCTGGCGCGGGCGCTGACGCCGGATGTGGCGGTGTTCACCAACCTCAGCCCCGATCACCTGGACCGGCACGGCGGCATGGGCGGCTATTTTGCGGCCAAGCGGCGGCTGTTTGCCGAGGGCGGGCCGGACCGCGCGGTGATCGGCATCGATGAGGACGAAGGGCTGTTCCTGGCCGGGCAGCTGTCCGAGGGGCTGGGCGATGACCGGGTGATCCGGATTTCCGCAGCGCAGAAGCTGACCGGTCCGGGCTGGCAGGTTTTTGCCCGCAAGGGCTTCCTGAGCGAGTACCGCAAGGGGCGGCAGGCGGCCTCGATCGATCTGCGGGAGATGCAGGGGCTGCCGGGCGCGCATAACCATCAGAACGCCTGCGCGGCCTATGCGGCGGCGCGCACCCTGGGGCTGGCGCCGCGGCTGATCGGCGACGCCATGGCCACCTTCCCGGGCCTGCCGCACCGCAGCCAGACCATCGCTGAGGCAGATGGCGTGCGCTATGTGAATGACAGCAAGGCCACCAACCTGGACAGCGCGATAAAGGCGCTGAGCGCCTTCAAGAACATCCGCTGGATCTGCGGCGGGCTGGAGAAGGACGGCGGTCTGGAGGCGCTGCAGGGGCAGACTGCAAATGTGGTCAAAGCCTATGTGATCGGGCGCGAGGCGGCAGGGTTCGCGCTGCAGCTGGACGTGGAGGCCGAGGTCTGCACCACCATGGCAGCCGCTGTGGAGCGCGCCAAAACCGAGGCGCAGGCGGGCGACACCGTGCTGCTGGCGCCGGCTGCGGCCAGCTTTGACCAGTATGACAATTTCGAACAGCGCGGCGAGGATTTCACCGCCGAGGTCCGGAAGCGGCTGGAGAGCTAGCCGCGGACCCTGCGCGCCCGCGTCAAAGACCGATGTCGCGCAGCAGGTGCTCGGGCAGGTGGCTCAGCCGCCTGCGGGCCAGCTGCTGCCCGGCGGCCTGGCCGGGCAGGGCGCTGCCGTGCCGGTGAGAAGCAAAAAACCGGTTGATAGCGTGCCAGAGTGTCATCTGCGAGAGCATTGCGGCCATGGGGGCGATCCTTGTTCTATGCGAACATGATGTGGCCGCTTCCGGTGCGGATGACCAATTGAATCTCAGCGGCCTTGGTATAAGCTGTGTTGATGGATCGCTCTGCAAACCCCCTGCCGCCACTGCCGGCTGTGCGCGTCTTTGAGGCGGCGGCGCGGCTGGGCAGCTTCAGCCGCGCGGCGGAGGAGCTGGCGATGACGCAGGCGGCGGTCAGCTATCAGATCAAGCTGCTGGAGGACCGGGCGGGCCAGCCCCTGTTCCGCAGGCTGCCGCGCGGCGTGGCAACGACGGCGGCGGGCAAGGCGCTGCAGCGGCATGCGGGCGAGGCGCTGGATCTGCTGCGGCAGGGCTGGGCGGAGCTGCGCGGCGGCGGCGGCGAGGAGCTGGTGATCAGCACCATCACCAGCTTTGCCGCCTTCATTCTGGGTCCCCGGCTGGGGCTGTTCCAGGTGGCGCATCCCGGCATCACCACCCGGGTCGATGTCAATCCGCGGGTTGCGGATCTGCTGGCGGGCGAGGCCAGCGTGGCCATCCGCGTGGGCCGCGGCAGCTGGCCGGGGCTGGCGGCCGACCTGCTGATCCGCGCCAGCTACACGCCGCTGCTGACACCGGCCCTGATGGAAAAATACGGGCCGATCGAGGAACCGGCCGACCTGCTGCGGGTGCCGCTGGTGGATGCCGGCGACCCGGCCTGGGCGATGTGGTTCCGCGCTGCCGGCGTTGAACCGCCGAAGCGGGCGGAGCAGCACAGCCTTGGCACCCAAATGCTGGAGGTGCAGGCGGCGCTGGCGGGCCACGGCGCCTGCCTGCTGACTCCGGCCTATGCCCGCGGCCTGATTGCCAGCGGCGCGCTGGTGCAGCCCTTCGACCTGGTGACGGAGGATGATATTTCGGTGTGGCTGGTCTATCCGGAGGCGCGCCGCGACGCGCCGGCGATTGCCGCCTTCCGCAGCTGGCTGCTGGCCGAGGCAGCGGAGCTGGCGGGGTAAGGGCCTTCAGCGGCGGGCGGACGGCTTCAGTTGCTGCGGAAACAGCCCGCCTTTGCCGTCTGGCCGCGTCTGCCTCAGCTAGTTGTTTTCCATCCCCTCAGACAAAATCTTGTAGTATCCTGGCAGGGTATCCTGCAGGCGCTGCCGGCCCTTCGGGGTCAGCGCAACCTCCTTTGAACGCTTGTCGGACGGATTGGCCGAAATGCTGATCAGCGCGTCCTTTTGAAGGGATTGCAGAGTGCGCGTCATGACCGGTTTCGACACATCGATGCGCTGGGCAATCTCATTCGGGGCAAGTGATTTGCGCTCCGGTTCCCGGTCGATCACGATCAGCACCAGGAACCGCAGCTGCGACAGCCCCTGCGCGGCAAAATAGGCCTCAATCCTGCGGATAAGCAGGCTGGCGCTGCGCATCATCCGAAGGGCCGCGATGACATGCGCCGGATCGGCGCCATACGGCGCGGCGTAGGTCTCGACCATCTGCCGGGAGGGAAGGTCTTTGAGGAAGAACATCGCGGTCAGGCCAGCGGTGTCATCTTGTGGATCTCCACCGGTTCCGCCAGCCAGTCCTCGTATTTGGCAAAGACAGGGGCAATGTATGGCGCGGCATAATGCGCCGCCAGCGCTTCGTCGCCGGCCCATTCTTCGTCGAGGTAGAAGCAATCGCCGTCGCGGCCTTGGAGCAGGTTGAATTTCAGGCAGCCCGGCTCGGCGCGTGTCTGGCCGAGAATGGCGAGGATGTTTTGGCGAACGTCCTCCATGTGCTCTGGTTTCGGGGTGATCTTGGCAATCAGCTGAAAAGGGCTGGTCATGGGAAACTCCACTTATGTTATCATGCTAATTGAATAGCCGCTGCGCTTCTGGTTGTAAAGATGCGCTAGGCGTTGGCGGCGATTGCGGTGCCGGCGGCAAAGCCGGAGGACCAGGCCCATTGGAAATTGTAGCCGCCGAGCCAGCCGGTCACATCCACCGCTTCGCCGATCGCATAGAGGCCGGGGGCGGCTTTGGCTTCCATGGTCCTGGAGGAGAGGCCATCGGTGCAGATGCCGCCCAGGGTGACTTCGGCGGTGCGGTAGCCTTCGGTGCCGGCAGGCAGCAGGCGCCAGTTTTCCAGCGCATCGCACAGGCTGCGCAGCGCGGCGTCGGACTGGTCCGCCAGGCGGCCCTTGAGGCCGAGCTGGGGTTTCAGGACCTCCACCAGTTTCGAGGGCAGGTGGCGGGCCAGCTCTGTGGTGAGGTCGCGGCGGCCCTCGGCCTGGCGCTGTTCGCGCAACAGATCGTAAAGGGGGATCTCCGCGATCAGGTTGGCGGTGATCTCCTCGCCCTCGCGCCAGTAGGAGGAGAGCTGCAGCACCGACGGGCCGGACAGGCCGCGGTGGGTGAACAGGAGGGCCTCGTCGAAACTGGTGCGCGCGTTCGAAAGCCGCGCCGGCAGCGAGACCCCGGCCAGCGGCTGGAACCGCCCGTCGGGGAAGGTGAAGGGCACCAGGGCGGGGCGGGTCTCGGTGATTGCCAGCCCGAACTGGCGGGCGAGGTCATAGGCGAGGCCGGTGGCGCCCATCTTGGGGATCGACTTGCCGCCGGTGGCCAGCACCAGGTTGCGGCAGGTGACCGTTTGCGGCGTGCCCTCGCGCAGGAGCTTGACGCGGAAGCCCTCAGCGGTCGGTTCAACGCTTTCCACCGATGTCTGCAGCCAGAGGTCCGCGCCGGCCTGCTGCATTTCCTCTGCCAGCATTGCGATGATCTGTTTCGAGGAGCCGTCGCAGAACAGCTGGCCCAGGGTTTTCTCGTGCCAGGCGATGCCGTGGCGGTCCACCAGCCCGATGAAGTCCCACTGGGTGTAGCGGGCCAGCGCCGATTTGCAGAAATGCGGGTTGGCGGAGAGATAGTTGTCCGCCGCCGCATGCATGTTGGTGAAATTGCAGCGGCCGCCGCCGGAAATGCGGATCTTCTCGCCCGGCGCCTTGGCGTGGTCGATCACCAGGGTGCTGCCGCCGGAATGGCGCGCGCACATCATGCCGGCCGCGCCGGCGCCGAGAATCAGGGTGTTCAGCTGCATGGCGCGCATCGACCACGGAACCGGCGCCGGCGCAAGAGGGCTGCCGGGCGGCGGGTCCTTGCGGGGGCCGCCGCCGCACGGGCGGCATCCTGCCTGTCAAGCCCGGCGGTGGGCGGGGCGGAGGGATTCCGCCGAACTGTGTTCTTTTTCTGGCGCCGCGGCTCACGTTTCGTTACAGTTTGGGAGAGACCCCGAAAAATGGGGCGGAGCGAGGCATATAGTGGCGGTATTCCCATGACTGAGATGGTCTATGGCGCAGTTCCTGTGCAAACAGGCGAGCCGATTCTTCCGAAATGGTGGCGGACGCTGGATAAATGGACGATGTCCTGCATCCTGATGCTGTTCGTGATCGGGCTGCTGCTGGGCCTTGCCGCCTCGGTGCCGCTGGCGGAGCGCAACGGGTTCGGCAATTTCCACTATGTGCAGCGGCAGGCGGTGTTCGGGCTGACAGCGCTGGCGGCGATGCTGGTCACCTCGGTGATGTCGCCGACGCTGGTGCGGCGGCTGGCGGTTCTGGGCTTTGCGGTGTCCTTTGTGGCGCTGGCGTTCCTGCCGATCTTCGGCACCGATTTCGGCAAGGGCGCGGTGCGCTGGTACAGCTTGGGCTTTGCCTCGCTGCAGCCGTCGGAATTCCTCAAGCCCGGGTTCATCGTGGCCGCCGCCTGGATGATTGCCGCCAGCCAGCAGATCAACGGGCCGCCGGGCACGCTGATGTCCTTTGGCCTGTGCATGGCGGTGGTGATGATGCTGGTGCTGCAGCCGGATTTCGGCCAGGCCAGCCTGGTGCTGTTCGGCTGGGGGGTGATGTATTTCGTGGCCGGCGCGCCGATGCTGCTCTTGGTGTTCATGGCCGGGGTGGTGGTGCTGGGGGGCGTCTTTGCCTATAACAGCTCGGAGCATTTTGCCCGCCGCATCGACGGCTTTTTGAACCCCGATGTCGATCCCACCACCCAGCTGGGCTATGCCACCAACGCCATCCGCGAGGGCGGTCTGTTCGGCGTCGGCGTCGGCGAGGGGCAGGTGAAATGGTCGCTGCCCGATGCCCACACCGATTTCATCGTTGCCGTCGCCGCCGAGGAATACGGGCTGGTTCTGGTGGCGGTGCTGATCGTGCTTTACGCCTCGATCGTGGTGCGTTCGCTGCTGCGGCTGATGCGCGAGCGCGACACCTTCATCCGCCTCGCCGGCACCGGCCTGGTCTGCATGTTCGGCGTGCAGGCGATGATCAACATGGGCGTCGCCGTGCGGCTGCTGCCCGCGAAGGGCATGACCTTGCCGTTTGTCAGCTATGGCGGTTCGTCGCTGATTGCCACCGGCATCGCGGTGGGGATGCTGCTGGCCTTCACCCGCACGCGCCCGCAGGGCGGCATTGCCGATTACCTGAACGGCCGCGGCCGCTGACGAGACTGGAAAAGAGACCCCCTGAGGATGGCACAGAAACTGCTTTTGATGGCCGCGGGCGGAACCGGCGGCCATATGTTTCCGGCCCAGGCGCTGGCCGAAGAGATGCTGGCGCGCGGCTGGCGGGTGAAGCTGTCGACGGATGCGCGCGGCGCGCGCTATACCGGCGGCTTTCCGCATTCGGTTGAGATTTCCGAGGTGTCCTCGGCCACTTTTGCCCGCGGCGGGCTGCTGGCCAAGGCGCTGGCCGGGCCGAAGATTGCGGCGGGCGTTGCGTCGATGATGATGCAGATGCGGCGGGAGCGGCCGGATGCGGTGATCGGCTTTGGCGGCTACCCGTCGATCCCGGCGCTGGGGGCGGCCACGCTTTTGAAACTGCCGCGGATGATCCATGAGCAGAACGGCGTGCTGGGCCGTGTGAACCAGCTGTTTGCCAAGC
Source organism: Leisingera thetidis (assembly GCF_025857195.1). Taxonomy (NCBI): domain Bacteria; kingdom Pseudomonadati; phylum Pseudomonadota; class Alphaproteobacteria; order Rhodobacterales; family Roseobacteraceae; genus Leisingera; species Leisingera thetidis. The sequence goes on from NZ_CP109787.1 coordinate 1,214,421, forward strand.
GGGTGGCGGGGGTTGCCTGCGGCACCTGGCCTACGGTGCTGCCGGACGGCGTCGCGCATGAGCATGTCGGCAACCCGGTGCGCCGCGCGGTGATGGAACGGGCCGGCGCCGCCTATATCCCGCCGGGCGATTACCCGATGTCGCTCCTGGTGATGGGCGGCAGCCAGGGCGCGCGGATTCTGTCCGATGTGGTGCCTGCGGCGGTTGCCGCGCTGCCGGGCCCGATCCGCCGGCACCTGCGGGTGTCGCATCAGGCGCGGGACGAGGATCTGGACCGGGTCAATGCCTTTTACGCCGAACATGGCATCAACGCCGATGTGCAGACCTTTTTCACCGATGTGCCCGCGCGGATGTCGGAGGCGCAGCTGGTGATCTCGCGCTCCGGCGCGTCGTCGGTGGCCGATATCTCGGTGATCGGGCGGCCCTCGGTTCTGATCCCCTTTGCCGCTGCCGCCGGCGATCACCAAAGCGCCAACGCCCGTGGGCTGGTTGATGCCGATGCCGCGGTGATGATCCCGGAAAGCGCCCTTGATATCCCGGTGCTGGCGGAGCATATGGGCGCAATTCTGAGTAACCCGCAGGCTGCGGCGCAGATGGCCGCAGCCGCTTTGAGCGCCGGGGTTCCCGATGCCGCCGAACGTCTGGCGGCATTGGTCGAACAGCTGGCCGAGGAAGGATAACGTGATGAACCCTGCAACCAAACTGCCCGGAGACGTCGGCCCGATCCATTTCGTGGGGATCGGGGGCATCGGCATGTCGGGCATCGCCGAGGTGCTGCTGAACCTGGGCTACATGGTGCAGGGCTCGGACCTGAAATCCTCCAAGATCACCGCCCGGCTGGAAGAGCTGGGCGCGCGCATTTTTGTCGGCCAGAAGGCGGAGAACCTGGACGAGGCCGCGGTGGTGGTGATTTCCTCGGCGATCAAGCCGGGCAACCCGGAGCTGGACGAGGCCCGCCTGCGCGGGCTGCCGGTGGTGCGCCGCGCCGACATGCTGGCGGAACTGATGCGGCTGAAGTCCAACGTCGCCATCGCCGGCACCCACGGCAAGACCACCACCACCACGATGATGGCGGAGCTGATGGTGGCCGGCGGGTTCGATCCGACCATCGTCAACGGCGGCATCATCCATGCCTACGGCTCCAACGCGCGGATGGGGCAGGGCGAGTGGATGGTGGTCGAGGCGGATGAGAGCGACGGCTCCTTCAACCGGCTGCCCGCGACCATTGCTGTCGTCACCAATATCGACCCGGAGCACATGGAGCATTGGGGCGATTTCGACACCTTGCGCGACGGGTTCCTGGAGTTTGTCTCCAACATTCCGTTCTACGGCATCGCCGTCTGCTGCACCGACCATCCCGAGGTGCAGGCGCTGATCGGGCGCATCTCCGACCGCCGGGTGGTGACTTATGGCTTCAACGCGCAGGCCGACGTGCGGGCGGTGAACCTGACCTACAAGGCGGGTGTTGCGCATTTCGACGTGGTGCTGCAGGCGGAGGACCGGGTGATCGAGGGCTGCACCCTGCCGATGCCGGGGGATCACAATGTCTCCAACGCGCTGTCCGCCGTCGCGGTGGCGCGGCATCTGGGCATGAACAGTTCCGAGATCCGCGCCGCACTTGCGGCCTTTGGCGGGGTGAACCGCCGCTTCACCAAGGTGGGCGAGGTGAACGGCGTCACCATCATCGACGATTACGGCCACCACCCGGTGGAAATCGCGGCGGTGCTGAAGGCGGCGCGCCAGGCCAGCGAGGGCCGGGTGATCGCGGTGCATCAGCCGCACCGCTATTCGCGGCTGTCGAGCCTGTTCGATGATTTCTGCGCCTGCTTCAACGAGGCCGATGTGGTGGCGATTGCCGAAGTCTTCGCCGCCGGCGAGGAGCCGATCGAAGGCGCCAGCCGCGACGATCTGGTGGCGGGCCTGATCCGCCATGGCCACCGCCACGCCCGCGCCATCCTCAGCGAGGAAGACCTGGAGCGGCTGGTGCGCGAGCAGGCGCGGCCCGGCGATATCGTGGTCTGCCTGGGCGCCGGCACCATCAGCACCTGGGCCAACGGCCTGCCCGCGCGGCTGGAGCGGTGAGGGCTGCGGGCAGCAGAGGGGGCGCTGCCCCCCGCCGCCTGCGGCGGCTCCCCCCGGGATATTTCCGGCCAGAAGTAGCTGGCGGGCTGAGGAGCGGCACATGACGCTTTCCCTGACCCTTGCCGCGGTCTGGGCGCTGGCGGCCAATGTGCTGGCGCTGATCCCCAGCCGCGACAACCACTGGACCCGCGCCTATGTGCTGATCGCCTTCGGCATTCCGCTGCTGGGCTATGTCACCTATGAAAACGGCCCCTGGTGGGGGCTGGCGGTGCTGCTGGGCGGCATGTCGGTGCTGCGCTGGCCGGTGATCTATCTGGGGCGCCGGATCAGGCGCGCTGTCAGCCGCTGACGGCGGCGGGAATTTGCCTGCGTTTACGGATTGTTTTCAGATTGCATGCTACTTATGCGGGAGTAGTTCTTATCTTTGTTGCCGCCGGCGCGGGTTTTGCCGGCCGTGGAGTCCGGGATGGCCGCTGTTGTTGCAATCTGGATGGCCTTCGGGGCCGTTTGGCTGATCGGCTTTTATTATCTTGCACGGTTCCAATGGCGCCGGCTGGCCGCGGGCCTGGTGCTGTTCTGGGCGGCTTTGCTGGTCTGGCTGGCTCCTGGCCTGTTTCACAGGAACCACGATCATGGACTTTGGTTGTCTCTTTATTTCTGCGGCCATCTTGTTTACGGACTGTGCGCGTTCACGGGCTGGAACTTGGGGCGAAGAAAACGATGGCGGCGCAAACTGAAATCAACCTTCCGGCGGCTCGCGGGCGGCTTTCCCGGCACAAACCGCTGGCGGAGCTGACCTGGCTGCGCGTGGGCGGGCCTGCGGACCATCTTTTCCAGCCTGCGGACGTCGAGGATCTGGCTGCCTTCCTGCGCCAGCTGGATCCGTCGGTGCAGGTGTTTCCGATCGGGGTCGGCTCCAACCTGATCGTGCGGGACGGCGGCCTGCGCGCGGTGGTGATCCGGCTGGGCCGCGGTTTCAACGGCATTTCGGCGGAGGGCGGCATCGTCACCGCCGGGGCGGCTGCGCTGGATGCGCATGTGGCGAAGAAGGCCGCCGATGCCGGGATCGACCTCACGTTCCTGCGCACCATTCCCGGCTCGGTCGGCGGCGCGGTGCGGATGAATGCCGGCTGCTACGGCAGCTATACGGCGGATGTGTTCGTCTCTGCCACCATCGTGACCCGGGCGGGGGAAATCCGCGAGATCACCGCGGAGGAGCTGCGTTTTCAGTACCGCCAGACTGCCTTTCCCGAAGGCGCGGTGCTGGTATCGGCCAAGCTGCGTGGCCCCGCGGGCGACCCGGCAGAGCTGCACGCAAGGATGGAAGCACAGCTGCGCAAGCGCGATGAGACCCAGCCGACGCGCGACCGCTCGGCAGGCTCCACCTTCCGCAACCCGGCGGGGTTCTCTTCGACGGGGCAGGCTGATGACGTGCATGATCTGAAGGCCTGGAAGGTGATCGACAATGCCGGCATGCGCGGTGCCCGCCGCGGCGGTGCGCAGATGAGCGAGAAGCATTCCAACTTCCTGATCAACACCGGTGGCGCAACTGCCGCAGATCTGGAAGGTTTGGGCGAAGATGTGCGGAAAAAGGTTTACGACGATTCCGGCATCACGCTAGAGTGGGAAATCATGCGGATTGGTGATCCGCTTCCCGAATAACTGAAAAACCGGTGCGTTTCCAAGGGCTTTGCGGCCAGGCGCACAGGTCAGGCAGCTGCCGGTGCAGGGCCTTGGGGGGCGGAAACCCTGGAAACTGGTAAAGGCAGCGTTAACAGCCCGGTAAGATTTCGGGCGTTAGGGTGCCGAAGAGGCGGCAAGGAACTGCCGGTTTGCGGAGCGGACCGCGCCGCATGCTCCAGGGCGCAGGGCCGCGCGAGAATCAGCCGGGCTGCATCCGGCGCAGAGAGACAAGGCGGACCCGCTCAGGGGTTCCAAAAACCAGGGGCGCAAAGCCCCGCATATTGAGGCGCTTGTGGTGAGTAAGTCGAGCAGGGCACTCCCGAAAGTCGCGGTGCTGATGGGCGGACCGTCGGCCGAACGCGAGGTATCGCTGTCCAGCGGCCGCGAATGCGCGGCGGCGCTGCGCGGTGAGGGGTATGAAGTTGTCGAGGTGGATGCAGGTCCGGACCTGCACGCGCGTCTGGCGGACGTGAAACCGGACGTGGTCTTCAATGCCCTGCACGGGCGCTGGGGCGAGGACGGCTGCGTCCAGGGGCTGCTGGAATGGCTTGGGCTGCCCTATACCCATTCCGGGGTGCTGGCCTCGGCGCTGGCGATGGACAAGCAGCGCTCCAAGGAGGTCTACCGCGCCGCCGGTCTGCCGGTGGTGGACAGCGGCCTGTTTGCCAAGGAGGACGTCGCTGCCGGCCATGTGATGGCGCCGCCCTATGTGGTGAAGCCCAACAACGAAGGCTCCAGCGTCGGCATCTACATCGTGCAGGAGGCCGCCAACGGCCCGCCGCAGCTGTCGGAAGAGATGCCCGCCGAGGTGATGGTCGAGACCTATGCGCCGGGGCGCGAGCTGACCACCACGGTGATCGGTGACCGGGCGCTGACGGTGACCGACATCCTGACCGACGGCTGGTATGATTACGATGCCAAGTACAAGCCGGGCGGCTCGCGCCATGTGCTGCCCGCGGATCTGCCGCGGGAGATCCATGACCTGTGCCTGGAATACGCGCTGAAGGCGCATGAGGTGCTGGGCTGCCGCGGTGTCAGCCGCACCGATTTCCGCTGGGACGAGGCGCGCGGCGCCGCCGGGCTGATCCTGTTGGAGACCAACACCCAGCCCGGCATGACGCCGACCTCGCTGGTGCCGGAGCAGGCGGCCTTCTGCGGCATGACATTCGGTGCGCTTTGCGCCTGGATGGTGGAGGATGCCTCATGCAACCGCTGAAGGGCCGCTTTCGCCGCAGTGGCGAGGGGCGGGCGGACCCGGCGCCGTCGCGGCTGAAGTACCGGCTGCAACGCTGGATGCTGACGCCGGGCATCCGGTTCGGCCTGCGGTTCGGGGTGCCGTTCTGCCTGATCTTTGCCGCGGGTAGCGCGTATCTGGCCGATGAGGCACGCCGCGATGCGCTGCAGGGGCTGATCAGCGACGCCCGTGCCGCGGTCGAGGAACGGCCCGAGTTCATGGTCAACGTGATGGCGGTGGACGGGGCGGGCGCCAGCGTGGCCCAGGACATCCGCGAAGTGGTGCCGGTGGAGTTCCCCGTCAGCTCGTTCGATCTGGACCTGGAGCAGGTCCGGGATGTGATCACCGGGCTGGATCCGGTGAAGACCGCCAGCGTGCGGATCCGTCCGGGCGGCATCCTGCAGGTGGATGTCGAGGAGCGCACGCCGGCGCTGATCTGGCGCAGCCGCGAGGGGCTGGCTCTGCTGGACGAGAATGGCATTCACGTGGCCGAGCTGGGCCGCCGCAGCCTACACCCGGACCTGCCGCTGATTGCAGGCAAGGGGGCGGCCGGGCATGCGGCGCAGGCGCTGCGGCTGTTTGCGGCGGCGAAACCGCTGGGGCCGCGCCTGCGCGGGCTGGTCCGGGTCGGCGAGCGGCGCTGGGATGTGGTGCTGGACCGTAAGCAGCGGATCATGCTGCCGGCGGAAAACCCGGTGCGCGCGCTGGAGCGGGTACTGGCGGTAAGTGAAGTGCAGGATTTGCTGGAACGCGATGTGGCGGCGGTGGACATGCGCCTGGCTGGGCGCCCGACCATCCGCATGACCGAAGACTCGGTGGAAAACTGGTGGCGGATCCGGCAGTTGAACGGGGGCGGGCAGTAGCATGACAGATCTCTATCAATCCCAGCGGGCGATGCGGCAGATGCGGCGCCAGGCGATGCAGCGCGGCGTGGTCGCCATTCTCGATGTCGGCAGCTCCAAGATCGCCTGCCTGGTGCTGCGCTTTGACGGCACCGGCCGCCTCAGCGAGGACGGCTCGATCGGCGCCTTGGCGGGGCAGTCGGGATTCCGGGTGATCGGTGCCGCAACTACGCGGTCGCGCGGGGTGCAGTTCGGCGAGATCACCGCCATGCAGGAGACCGAGCGCGCCATCCGCACCGCGGTGCAGGCGGCGCAGAAGATGGCCGAGGTGCGGGTCGATCATGTGATTGCCTGTTTTTCCGGCGCCAATCCGCGCTCCTACGGGCTGGATGCCAAGCTGGACCTTGAGGGGCAGGTGGTGTCGGAGCATGAGGTGGCGCAGGTGCTGGCCTCCTGCGAGGTGCCCGAATACGGCGACGGCCGCGAAGTGCTGCACGCGCAGCCGGTGAACTTTGCGCTCGACAACCGCACCGGCCTGGCGGATCCGCGCGGCCAGATGGGGCAGACGCTGGCGGCCGACATGCACATGCTGACGGTCGATGCGATTGCGGTGCAGAATCTGGTGCGCTGCATCCAGCGCTGCGACCTGGAACTGGCGGGGATCGCGTCGTCGGCCTATGCCTCCGGGTTTTCCGCGCTGGTCGAGGATGAGCAGGAACTGGGGGCTGCCTGCATCGACATGGGCGGCGGCGCCACCTCGATCTCGGTGTTCATGAAGAAGCACATGATCTATGCCGATGCGGTGCGCCTTGGCGGCGACCACATCACCAGCGACATCTCGATGGGGCTGGGGGTGCCGCTGGCCAATGCCGAGCGGATCAAGACCTTCCGCGGCGGCGTGCATGCCACCGGTGCCGACGACCGTGACATGATCGAAATCGGCGGCGATACCGGAGACTGGGAGCATGACCGCCGCACCGTCAGCCGGGCCGAGCTGATCGGCATCATGCGGCCGCGGGTCGAGGAAATCCTGGAGGAGGTGCGGGCGCGGCTGGATGCGGCCGGCTTCGAATACCTGCCCAGCCAGCAGATCGTGCTGACCGGCGGCTCCAGCCAGATCATGGGGCTGGACGGGCTGGCGAGCCGCATTCTCGGCCAGCAGGTGCGCCTGGGGCGCCCGCTGCGGGTGCATGGCCTGCCGCAGTCGGCAACCGGGCCGGGCTTTGCCTCGGCGGTCGGCCTGTGCCTGTTTGCCGCCCATCCGCAGGATGAATGGTGGGATTTCGACATGCCTGCCACCCGCCATCCAGCGGGCACTCTGGGCCGCGCCGTGCGCTGGTTCCGGGACAACTGGTAGGCTCTTTCATTTCTGACTGGCGTATCAAAGAGGGCGTGACAGCGCCGGCAGGACCCGTTAGGTTGTTCTTAACGCCCGCGGCAAACGCGGCGAGTCAGCAGGCCGGGCAGTGGCCAGCCAAGGTATACGAAGACCTCTTCCGCAAGCCCCGGTTTTGCGGGTGGCAGAGTTGTGTTGTGTGCTGCTTGTGCTGAAACCGCAATATCTGCTAGGGACGGCGAAATACCGCGTTTTTATCTCAGAATGAGACCCTATTTTGTGGCACTTTGTGCTTTTTGGGATGACGTAACACGTGCTGCGCGGTAAGATTATGGTGAATAGGACAGGAATAAGCCCTTTGCGGGAGGGCGGGTAACACAGGCGGTATGAGCATGACGTTGAATCTATCGATGCCCGGGCAGGAAGAGTTGAAGCCGAAGATCACGGTATTTGGTGTCGGCGGGGCCGGCGGCAACGCCGTCAACAACATGATTGCCAAGGAATTGGATGGGGTCGAATTCGTCGTCGCCAATACCGACGCGCAGGCGCTGCAGCAGAGCTCGGCCAAGAGCCGCATCCAGCTGGGCGTGAAAGTGACCGAAGGCCTGGGCGCCGGCGCCCGCCCGCAGGTGGGCTCGGCGGCGGCCGAGGAGAGCATCGAGCAGATCGTCGACCATCTGGCCGGCGCGCATATGTGCTTCATCACCGCGGGCATGGGCGGCGGCACCGGCACCGGTGCGGCGCCGATCATTGCGCAAGCCGCGCGGGAGCTGGGCGTGCTGACCGTCGGCGTGGTGACCAAGCCGTTCCAGTTCGAAGGGCTGAAGCGGATGCGCCAGGCCGAAAGCGGTGTCGAGAGCCTGCAGAAAGTCGTCGATACGCTGATCATCATCCCGAACCAGAACCTGTTCCGCCTGGCCAATGAGAAGACCACCTTCACCGAGGCGTTCTCGATGGCGGACGACGTGCTGTACCAGGGGGTCAAGGGCGTCACCGACCTGATGGTGCGCCCGGGCCTGATCAACCTCGACTTTGCCGACGTGCGTGCGGTGATGGACGAGATGGGCAAGGCGATGATGGGCACCGGCGAGGGCGAGGGCGAGGACCGCGCGGTGCAGGCCGCCGAGAAGGCGATTGCCAACCCGCTCTTGGACGAAATCAGCCTGAAGGGCGCGCGCGGCGTGCTGATCAACATCACCGGCAGCCACGACCTGACCCTGTTCGAGCTGGACGAGGCCGCCAACCGCATCCGCGAGGAAGTGGATCCGGACGCCAACATCATCGTCGGCTCGACCCTGGACACCGGCATGGAAGGCCGGATGCGGGTCTCTGTCGTGGCCACCGGCATCGATGCGGTGGATGTGAACACCGACATGCCGGTGCCGCGCCGCCCGATGTCGGCGCCGCTGCGCCAGACCGTCAGTGTCGAAAGCACCCGCCCGGCGCCGCTGGAGCTGGAAACCCCGGTTGCGCAGCCGGCCGCAGCGGAAGCCGCGCCTGCACCGGCGCCTGAGGTTCCGGAAGCGGCCGCAGCCCTGGAGGAGCCGTCGCTGTTCGAAGAGATGAACGCGCAGCAGGCGGCCGCACAGGAGCAGGCCGAGGACCTTTTCGAAGAGCCGGAGCAGATTGCCGACGACGGCCTGCCGCCGCCGGCCTATCAGCCGCAGGTGCCGGAATTCCGCCCCCAGGCGGACCGGGCCGAGCCGCAGGCGGATGCCTTTGTCGCGCCCAAGGCGCCGGCGCCGGGCACCCCGTCGCCGCAGGCGCTGGAGCGGCTGCAGGCCGCGGCGCAGCGGGTTCAGCAGCCGCAGGCCCAGCAGCCGCGCCCGGCAGCCGCGCCGGCACCGCAGCAGCAGCACCAGCCGCAGCAGCATAGCGCACAGCATCAGCCCGAAGGCCAGCGCCGCTTTGGCCTGAATTCGCTGATCCACCGGATGACCGGCAGCGCCGATGCCCCGGCGGCCAAACAGCAGCCGCAGGCGGTGCGCCAGCAGCCTGCCATGCATGCGCCGGCCCCCGCGGCGCAGCCGCAGCAAGCGCAGGCACAGCAGGCGGATCCCGATCAGGAACGCATCGAAATCCCCGCATTCCTGCGCCGCCAGGCCAACTGAGCCATCACATATCGCGCCGGAAAAGCCGCCTGAGGGCGGCTTTTTCTATTGTATTTACATGGCCTTGCGCTGTTCTGAGCGGTGTTTTGCTTATCTGTTACAGCCATGTTTCAAACCGTTACAAAGATTGAGTTGTAGGTTTTTTTGCAAAACCTTAACTCTCTTCCGCAACACGGCCCCTGAGGCCGGAAACAATGAAACGAGGCGCAACGTGCAGAATACGCTCAAGGCATCGGTGGCATTCGAAGGGGTCGGCCTGCATTCCGGCAAGCCCGCGCGCATGATCCTGATCCCGGCTCCGGCCGGCCATGGCATCATCTTCAAACGCACCGACATCGCATTGGGCAACACCGTGGTTCCGGCGCGCTGGGACCTGGTGGAGCGCAGCCCGCTCTGCACCCGGCTGGTCAATGCGGCCGGCGTCAGCGTCTCCACTGTCGAACACATCATGGCGGCGCTGGCCGGCTGCGGCGTGCACAACGCGCTGATCGAGATCGACGGGCCGGAAGTGCCGATCGCCGATGGCTCCTCGGCGCCGTTCGTGCGCGGCATCATGACGAGCGGCGTGCAGAGCCAGGGCGTGCCGATCATGGCCTATGAGGTGCTGAAGCCGGTGACGGTGGAAACGGACGGCGCCCGCGCCACCCTGCTGCCCAGCGACCGGCTGACCATCGAATTCCACATCGACTTTGCCGAGGCCGCCATCGGCCGCCAGAGCAAGGTTCTGGACATGCGCAACGGCAGCTTTGCGCGCGAGCTGTGCGACAGCCGCACCTTCTGCCGCCAGGCGGATGTTGAAACCATGCAGGCCAACGGCCTCGCCCTGGGCGGTGTGCCCGGCGAAAACGCGGTTGTGTTTGACGGGGAACGGGTCGAGAGCGGCGCAGGCCTGCGCCATTCGGACGAACCTGTACGCCACAAGATGCTGGATGCGCTGGGGGATCTGGCGCTGGCCGGGGGGCCGGTCTTGGGGCGGTACGTTGGGGAGCGCGCGGGGCACGCGCTGACCAACACCTTGCTGCGTGCCCTGTTTGCGGAGCCGGGCGCAGTCCGGGCCGTCGTCTGCGATGCAGCGATGACAGCACGGCTTCCGGGGCAGGGGCTGATCTGGTCGGAGATCCCGGCCGAGCAGCGCCGCGTGGCATAAGGCAGAGAAACAGGAACGAGCGGCGGATTGGCCCGGGACGTGAATGTCCCGGGTCTTTTCCTGCCGGCGGGCCGGTTGCCGCGCCGGGAAGCCAAGCGCAGCCTTGACCCGCGCCGGCTTTCTCTGCCATGTGAGCGCGGAAGTGGCGAAAGGCGTTTTGCGCGCCATTTGAATATGCTAGAGACAGCATAACCGGGGCGGACACCCGTAAGTCAAAGACGGTGAGGTTAGGCACTATGAACGGCATCAGGGCGGGAGCCAAAACCCTCGGCGCGGTCCTTCTGATGGCGGCCCTTGCGGGCTGCGGCGGAGACGGCGGCGCGGTCAAGCGGGGCGAGTCGCTGGAGGCCTTCTCACCAGAGCAGATCTACGAGCGCGGCGAGTTCGAGCTGGCGCAGAAACAGCCCAAGGATGCCGCCTATTACTTCTCCGAGATCGAGCGCCTGTACCCCTATTCCGAATGGGCCAAGCAGGCGGTGATCATGCAGGCCTTTGCCTATCACGGCACCAAGGATTACGAGAACAGCCGCGCCGCCGCGCAGCGGTTCATCGACTTCTACCCGGCGGATGAGGATGCAGCCTATGCCCAGTATCTGCTGGCGCTGAGCTATTACGACCAGATCGACGAAGTGGGCCGCGACCAGGGGCTGACCTTCCAGGCGCTGCAGGCGCTGCGCACGGTGATCGAGGTCTATCCCGACAGCGAATATGCCACGTCGGCGATCCTGAAATTCGACCTGGCCTTTGACCATCTGGCGGGCAAGGAGATGGAAATCGGCCGCTATTACCTGCGCCGCGGCCATTACACCTCGGCGATCAACCGGTTCCGCGTGGTGGTGGAGGACTTCCAGACCACCAGCCACACCGCCGAGGCGCTGCACCGTCTGGTCGAGGCCTATCTGTCGCTGGGCCTGACCGATGAGGCCCAGACCGCCGGCGCCATCCTGGGCCACAATTTCCAGTCCACCGAATGGTATGAGGACAGCTACAAGCTGCTGACCGCAAACGGGCTCAAGCTCCGCGACCGCGGCAACAACTGGCTGAGCCAGATCTACCGTCAGACAGTAAAGGGGCAGTGGCTGTAACGGCCGCTGCGGCACGGGGGCGGGGCAATGCTGCGCGCGCTTGATATCCGGGATATCCTGATCATTGATCATCTGGAGCTGAATTTTCAGCCCGGATTGAATGTGCTGACCGGCGAGACCGGGGCGGGGAAGTCGATCCTTCTCGACTCGCTTGGCTTTGTGCTGGGCTGGCGCGGCCGGGCGGAGCTGGTGCGCCAGGGCGCGGCCCAGGGCGAGGTGCTGGCGGAGTTCGATCTGCCCGAGGGCCATCCCGCGCATGCGATCCTGGAAGAGGCCGGCCTGCCCGGCGGCAGCAGCCTGATCCTGCGCCGGGTCAATACCGCCGAGGGCCGCAAGACGGCCTGGGTCAATGACCGGCGCTGCTCGGGCGAGGTGCTGCGGGCGCTGTCGGAAACCCTGGTGGAGCTGCACGGCCAGCACGATGACCGCGGGCTGTTGAACCCGCGCGGGCATATGGCGCTGCTGGATCAGTATGCCGGCACCCAGCCGCTGCTGGCCGCGGTGCGCGCGGCCTGGGCGGGGGCCGCCAAGGCGCGCAAGACGGCGGCGGCTACCCGCGCCGCGCTGGACGCGGTGCGGGCGGAGGAAGAGTTCCTGCGCCATGCGGTGGCCGAGCTCGACAAGCTGGACCCGCAGCCGGGCGAGGATGAGACACTGGACACCCGCCGCCGCCAGATGCAGGCGGCGGAGCGCATCCGCGGCGACATCGCCCGCGCCCATGCGCTGCTGAGCGAGGGCGCCGAGACCGCCATGGGCGAAGCGCAGCGCTGGCTGGAGGGCGTTGAAGGCCAGGAGGAAGATACCGGGCTGGACGCGCCGCTGGCGGCGCTCAGCCGCGCGATGATCGAGCTGGGCGATGCCCAGGACGGGGTCGGGCGGGTGCTTGATGCCCTGGAGTTCAATCCGGGGGAGCTGGAAGACTGCGAGGAGCGCCTGTTTGCCATCCGGGCGCTGGCGCGCAAGCACGGGAAGCTGGCGGATGAGCTGGGGGAGTATGCCGAAACCCTGCGAGCCAAGCTGGCGGCGCTGGACGCGGGCGACCAGGACCTGGCCGATCAGGAAGCAGCTTTGAAGGCGGCGGAGGCGGCCTATGCGCAGGCCGCCAAGCAGCTGGGCGCCGTGCGCCGGCAGGCGGCCGCGGCGCTGGACAAGGCGGTGATGGCCGAGCTGGCGCCGCTGAAGATGGAGCGGGCGGTGTTCGAGACCCGCATCACGACGGCGGAGCCGGGGCCTGAGGGCACCGATGCGGTGGCCTTTACCGTTGCCACCAACCCGGGCGCCCCTGCGGGGGCGCTGAACAAGATTGCGTCGGGCGGCGAGCTGAGCCGGTTCCTGCTGGCGCTGAAGGTCTGCCTGCGCGGCGAGGATGCCAGCAAGACGCTGATCTTCGACGAGATCGACCGCGGCGTCGGCGGCGCGACGGCCGATGCCGTGGGCCGCCGCCTGCGCAGCCTGGCCGGCAGCGGCCAGGTGCTGGTGGTGACCCACTCGCCGCAGGTGGCGGCGCTTGGCGGCCATCACTGGCAGGTGCGCAAGCAGGTGATCGACGGCATGACCCTGTCGCAGGTGGTGCCGCTGGCCGAGACCGAGCGGGTGGATGAGCTTGCCCGCATGGTGTCAGGTGATACCATCACCGACGAGGCCCGCGCTGCGGCCCGTGCATTGCTGGCCGGATGACCCGCCGAAAAGACCGGCCGGGTGAGGGTTCTTTAACAGGCTTATGGCAGCTATAGGCTATTGAAATCAAAAGAACCGCTGGCAGGTTATGGTGCAAGACATCCGTTCGTCCCTTTCTGCAGCTTCCGTGCGGTGGCTGGCCGGCCTGAAGGATATCTGGCGGGTGCTGCGCCACCGCGGCCCCAGCCAGTTCCAGTTCTGGCTGATCGCGCTGCTGATCGGCATCGCCGCAGGCTTTGCCGCGCTGTTCTTCCGCAAGGGGATCGCCGCGCTGCAGGCCTGGGTATACGGCGCGCCGGATGTCGACTACCTGCATTCTTTTGCGCAGGGCCTGCCCTGGTACGTGCTGGTGTCTATCGCGGCGGGCGGCGGGCTGGCGGTCGGCCTGATCCTGGACCGCTTCACCCCGGACGGGCGGGTGCGGGCGGTGGCCGATGTGATCGAGGGCGCGGCGCTGCGGGACGGGCGGGTGGAAATCCGCGCCGGCGCCGCCTCGGCGCTGGCGTCTTTCATCACGCTCTCCACCGGCGGATCATCGGGGCGGGAAGGGCCGGTGGTGCATATGGCCGGGGTGATCGCCACCTGGGTCAGCAACCGGATCAACGCCGACGGCATCACCGGGCGCGACCTGTTGGGCTGCGCGGTGGCGGCGGCGGTCTCGGCCAGCTTCAACGCGCCGATTGCCGGCGCGCTGTTTGCGATGGAGGTGGTGCTGCGGCATTTCTCGATCAATGCATTTGCGCCGATCGTGGTGGCCTCGGTTGCGGGCACGGTGATCAACCGGCTGGAGTACGGCGATGTCACCGAGTTCACCTTGGCCACCCCCGGCGCGCTGCAGTTCTATGTCGAGCTGCCCGCGTTCCTGATCCTCGGCCTGATCTGCGGCCTGGTGGCCGTGGCGCTGATGAAGGCGATCTTCTTTGCCGACAGGGTGGGCAACAGGGTGCAGCGGCACCTGCATCTTCCGCGCTGGCTGCGCCCGGCGGTGTCGGGCGCCATGCTGGGTGTCATTGCCGTCTGGTATCCGCATATCATCGGCGTCGGCTATGAAACCACGGTGCTGGCGCTGACCGGCGGGCTGCTGCTGGGGCAGGCGGTGATCTTCACCGTGGTCAAGACGGCCGCCGTGGCGGTCACCATGGGCGGGCGGATGGGCGGCGGGGTGTTTTCGCCCTCGCTGATGATCGGGGCGCTGACCGGGCTGGCCTTTGGCCTGATCGCCACTGCGGTGCTGCCGGATGTGTCGGGCACCCATACGCTGTATGCCTTTGCCGGCATGGGGGCGGTGGCCGCGGCGGTGCTGGGGGCGCCGATCTCCACCACGCTGATCGTGTTCGAGCTGACCGGCGACTGGCAGATCGGCCTGGCGGTGATGGTGTCGGTGTCGATGTCCACCGCGCTGGCCTCGAGGCTGGTCCACCGGTCGTTCTTCCTGACCCAGCTGGAACTGCGCAACATCCACTGCGCCGCCGGGCCGCAGGCTTATCTTTTGGCGCTGATCCGCGCCGGCGCCGTGATGCGCCCGATGGGCGACAGCCGCTGCGCTTCGCTGGAGGACTGCCAGGCGCTGGCGGAGCAGGGGCTGGGCATCCGCGCTTCCGCCTCGCTGGAGGCGGCGATGCCGGTGTTCGACCGCGCCGATGTGGCCTGGCTGCCGGTGCTGATGGAGGACGGCGGCAGCGAGGAGATCATCGGCGCGCTTTACCATGTGGATGCGCTGAAAGCGTACAACCGCGCTCTGGCCGCGACCGCCGCCGAGGAGCACAGATAGGCCGCAAACGCCGGGCGGCCCGGTCTGGCGGTCTTGCGGCGGGCGGAGGCTGCACCGGAAGGGGGAAAAATTCACCGCATTTCCCCGGACCTGTGCGAATTCGGTGACACGTAAAGGTAAAGTAAATATTTTCGTTGCTCGGAAGCGGAGCCTGACCCAACACTGTGAGTGGAACACAGCAAGGCTTACTCACTTCGGCAGGAAATCATGCGAAACTTCGAAATCGGCCCGCAAGAGGCTGGTGCGAAAAACAAGACGAACGAGCGGGAAAACGAACGGGCGGCACTGGAAGCGGTGATCAACTACGCGATCCAATGCGCGCACGAAACGGATATCCTGGGCGCAGGCGACGCGCTGGAGGAAGCCAGGCTGAACCTCAGCCGGGCGGTTCTCACCTGAGCCTGTCCCCGCGCCTGCGCAACTGGCCCGGCCCCCGCTGAGAGAGGCGGGCAGGCACGGGCTGCCGCTGCCGGTGTCCGTCCCCGGTCCGGCTGGAAACGGAAACACCGGCGCCAGGGCGCCGGTGCGGAAGTGTTCCGGACATGTGATCCCCTGCCGGCGGGCCGGCAGGCTGCGGCGGCGCCGCAGCCGCAGCAGGCGGATCAGACCTGTTCAACCTTGACGGAGTCGCTCAGCACGAAGGCCAGGTAGCCTTTGATTTCCGCCACCGCCCCCAACGGATCCTCATAGCTCCAGGCCGCGTTTTCGGTGACCGAGGATTTGTTGGCGATCGAAAAATAGCTGGCGTCCCCCTTGTGCGGGCAATGGGTGGACTTGCTGGTCCGGTCGAGGAAGGCCATGGCGATATCGTCACGCGGGAAATAGATGACCGGATCCATATCGCCCTCGCTCAGCTCCAGTGCATTGGATGTTTCCCCCAATACGGCGCCGCCGGAGCGGACGGTCCAGGTGCCTTCGGCCTTGCGGATACGGATAGTTGTCATGCGTGCTTTCCCATTCTTCTTGTTCGTGTCGTCGTGTTGTTCAGTCTATGTAGCAGCCTATGCAACAGCACTGTGTCACAAGGGGGCGGTTGCGGCATCAAGCCACGCCTTTGCGGCGGGGCTGAGCTGCGGGCCGGTCTTTGCCGCCACCTCCTGGTGATAGGCGTTGAGCCAGTCCCGTTCACCGGCGGACAGCATAGCAGCATTCACCAGCCGCCGGTCAACCGGGGCAAAGGTGAGGGTGCGCCAGCACAGCATGTCGCGCTCCGGGTCGCCGGTGTCAAGGGGCGGCGCCTCCTGCACAACCAGCAGGTTCTCGATGCGGATGCCGAATGCGCCCTCGCGGTAGTAGCCGGGCTCGTTCGACAGGATCATGCCGGGCTCCAGCGGCACATGGCTGGTGCGGGCCAGCCGCTGCGGGCCCTCATGCACGCTGAGATAGGCGCCGACGCCGTGGCCAAGCCCGTGGTTGAAGTCCTGCCCCGCCAGCCACAACGGCATCCGGCCGATGCATTCGATGTCACGGCCCGCCAGCCCCTTGGGCCAGCGCAGGCGGGACATGGCGATCATCCCCTGCAGCACCCGGGTATAGGCGTCGCGCTCCTCTTCTCCGGGCGTGCCAATGGCGATGGTGCGGGTGATGTCGGTGGTGCCGTCCAGGTACTGGCCGCCGCTGTCGAGCACCAGCAGATGGCCGTCCTCCAGCCGGGTGTCGGTTTCCCCGGTGACCCGGTAGTGCATCACGGCGCCGTTCTCGCCGGTGCCTGCGATGGTCTCAAAGCTGATGTCGCGCAGGGCGGGGTCGGCGCTGCGGAAGCCTTCCAGCTTCTTCACCACGTCTGTCTCGGTGATCGTTCCGGGCGGCTGCGCATCGAGCCAGGCCAGCATTTCCACGATGGCGGCACCGTCGCGCAGATGCGCGGCAGCGCTGCCTTCGATCTCGGCGGTGTTCTTGCGCGCCTTGGGCAGGGCGCAAGGGTCGCCTGCGGGCACCATGCGGTCTCCCAGCGCGTCGGCCGCGATCTGCGGCAGGGTGCCGGACTCCGCGGCGACGGAACCATTGAGCGCGGCCGCCGCCTTGAGGAAGTCTTCGGGCGGGTGCACGGTGACGGTGCTGTCGAAATGGCCCTCAAGGGCTGTGAGCTTCTCCGCCGCCATGAACAGGTCGACCCGCGCGTCGCTGTGCAGGATGGCAAAGCCGTGCGCCACCGGATTGCGCGCCACATCGCGGCCGCGGATATTGAGCAGCCACATGATGCTGTCCGGCAGCGTGATCACCGCCGCCGCCTGGCCTGCATCCCGCAGGCCCTTGGCCAGCCGCGCGCATTTGTCCGCGGCGCTTTCGCCGGCGTATTCGATCGGGTGCGCGGTGACGGGCTGCATCGGCGGTGCGGGCTGGTCCGGCCAGATCCGGTCCACCAGGTTTCCGCACTGCAGAAGGGTGATGCCGCTGCCCTCCAGATCCCGCGTCAGGGATGTGATCTGGCCTGCTGCATGCAGCCAGGGGTCGAACCCTATCCTGCCGCCGCCGGGAAGCTGCTTCTTCAGCCACTCCGCCAGCTGCACCTCGGGCCAGGGCACCGGCGTGTAATCCGCTGCCACCTGGCGCTTCACCTGGGTGCGGTAGCGGCCGTCGATGAAGACACCTGCAATATCGCGCAGCACCGCGCAAAAGCCGGCCGAGCCGGTGAAGCCGGTGAGCCAGGCCAGCCGCTCGTCCCGCGGTGCCACATATTCCCCCTGATGGGCGTCGGAACGGGGCACCAGGAACCCGTCCAGCCCTTCGGCGGCCAGTTCCTTGCGCAAGGCTGCCAGCCGCGGCGGGCCCTGTTCCGGGCGGGCGGTCGCATCGAAAGTCTGATACATCGGCGTCTCTCCTGATGACGGGCGGGGGGCGGCGGGACGGGGTCCCGGAGGCCGCGGCAAAGACAGGCGCGGCCCAAGCGCGCGCCCTTGTTGTCCCAAATCGCTCCGGTGCTGGCAAGGGCGGCAGCGGCGGGAAATCATCGGACCTGACGGCACACCGCGAGGGGAAGGCTCCCGCCCGGCCCCGGGGCATCAAAGATGCCCTCAAAGGCCCGTTGGGCCGGGCGCCGGATGCCAAGGCATCCGGCGCCGCCGCGCGCGTCGGCGCGCGGCCATGCCCAAGGCTGAGGACGGCATCTTTGATGCAGGCCAAAGGCGCGGGAGAGCGCCCTTGCCGCTTGCAGGGCGGGATCAGCCGGCGCGTTTGATGCCCATCACCCGGGCGCGGGCGCGCGGGTCGCTGTCGAACAGCGCCGCCAGCTGCTCGGTCATCGCGCCGGCCAGCTGTTCCACATCGGTGATCGTCACCGCGCGCTGGTAATAGCGGGTCACATCGTGGCCGATGCCGATCGCCAGCAGCTCCACCTGCTTCTTCTTCTCGACCATGGCGATCACGTCGCGCAGGTGCTTCTCCAGGTAGTTCGCCGGATTCACCGACAGCGTCGAATCGTCCACCGGCGCCCCGTCGGAGATCACCATCAGGATCTTGCGCGCCTCGCGCCGGCCCGCCATCCGCCGGTGCGCCCATTCCAGCGCCTCGCCGTCGATGTTTTCCTTCAAGAGGCCCTCTTTCATCATCAGGCCGAGGTTGGCGCGGGTGCGGCGCATCGGGGCGTCGGCGCCCTTGTAGATGATGTGGCGCAGGTCGTTGAGGCGGCCGGGCTGCTGCGGGCGGCCCTCGTTCAGCCAAGCCTCGCGCGCCAGTCCGCCTTTCCACGCGCGGGTGGTGAAGCCGAGGATCTCGACCTTCACACTGCAGCGCTCCAGGGTGCGGGCCAGAACATCGGCGCAGATCGCCGCGATGGAGATCGGGCGGCCGCGCATCGAGCCGGAATTGTCGAGCAGCAGCGTCACCACGGTGTCGCGGAATTCGGTGTCCTTTTCGACCTTGAACGACAAGGGCGTGGTCGGGTTGGCGACCACACGGGCGAGGCGGCCGGCATCCAGGATGCCTTCCTCGCGGTCGAACTCCCACGAGCGGTTCTGCTGCGCCTGCAGGCGGCGCTGCAGCTTGTTGGCCAGCCGCGACACCGCGCCCTTCAGCGGTTCCAGCTGCTGGTCGAGATAGGCGCGCAGCCGCTCCAGTTCGGCCGGTTCCGCCAGATCCTCGGCCGCAATCTCCTCGTCGTTGGTATCGAGGAACACCTTGTAATCCGGATCCGCCTCGGAGGCGGGCGGCGGGGCAGGCGGCTCCAGCGGCGCCTCGCCGTCGGGCATCTCGGTGTCCTCGGCCAGCTCCTCGTCGGCCATTTCGTCCATCGAGACCTGGGCCTGGCTTTCGTCCTGCTGCTGTTCCTGGCTCTGCTCGGGGCTGGCGTCGGCCTGTTCCTCGTCCGAGTCGTCCTGGCCGGTGCTGTCCGGATCGTCCTGTTCCTCGGCGCCCTCTTCGGCCTCGTCGCCCGCGTCGTCGTCCAGCTCATCCGGGTCATCGCCCAGCTGGTCGCCATAGCCGAGATCGGAAATGATCTGGCGGGCGAATTTGGCAAATTCCGTCTGGTCGGCAATCTTGTCCTGCAAATCCTCCAGCGTGCCGCCGGCCTGGGATTCGATGAAGCCGCGCCACAGCTCCATGATGTTGGCAGCCCCTTCGGGCAGCGGGCGGCCGGTGGCGAGATGGCGGATCAGATAGCCGGCCGAGGCCGCCAGCGGCGCCTCGGAGGAGGATTTCATCTGGTCATAGCCGCGCCGGATCGACTCGTTGCGGATCTTCACATCGATGTTCGACGCGGTGCCGGGCATGTGGCGCGCGCCCATCGCCTCGCAGCGGGCGGTTTCCATCGCCTCGTAGAGATCGCGGGCCATTTCGCCCTGCGGCACGTAGCGGGCGTGGGTGGCATTGTCGTGGAATTTGTGGCGCAGCGCCAGCGCGTCGGCGGTGCCGCGGGCCAGCAGCACCTCTTCGCGGCTCATCCGGCGGGAGACCTGCGGCAGCCGCATCGAGTCGCCCGAAAGCCCCGAAGGGTCGACCGTGTAGCTGACCGACAGCTCGGGGTCGTTGGCCATCACCTTGGTGGCTTCGGCCAGCGCCTTCTTGAACGGATCGGCTGGGTTGTCGTTCGGCTTTTTCATGGTCGCAAGGTGTCCTTGGTCGAAGCATTCCGCCAAGAGCAGCCGATGTCCAGCCTTCTTTGGAGTTATCAAAGGGCAGTGCCCGGCCGCGGGCGGGAAACGAAGTGCCCGCCCGTGGGGGCGGTCGGGCACTGCCCGGCCTGCCGGCCGGGCGGCTCGGCTTTGCCTATCCCAGGCTCACGCTTGCGGCGCTTTCCGGCAGCTCCTCGTCAAAGCAGCGCTGGTAGAACTCGGCCACGGTCTGGCGCTCCAGCTCGTCGCATTTGTTCAGGAACGACAGGCGGAAGGCATAGCCCACATCGCGGAAGATCTCGGCGTTCTGGGCCCAGTTGATCACCGTCCGCGGGCTCATCACGGTCGAGAGATCCCCGTTCATGAAGGCGGTGCGGGTGAGGTCGGCAACGGTCACCATCTGGCTGATGGTCTTGCGGCCCTTCTCGGTGTTGTAATGCGGTGCCTTGGACAGCACGATGGCGCTTTCGGCGTCATGGCTGAGGTAGTTCAGGGTCGAGACCAGCGACCAGCGGTCCATCTGGGCCTGGTTGATCTGCTGGGTGCCGTGATAGAGGCCGGTGGTGTCGCCCAGGCCGACGGTGTTGGCGGTGGCAAACAGGCGGAAGAACGGGTTCGGGGTGATGATCTCGTTCTGGTCCAAGAGGGTCAGCTTGCCGTCATGCTCCAGCACCCGCTGGATCACGAACATCACGTCGGCGCGGCCGGCGTCGTATTCGTCGAACACGATGGCAACCGGGTTGCGCAGCGCCCAGGGCAGGATGCCTTCGTGGAACTCGGTCACCTGCTTGCCGTCGCGCAGCTTGATCGCGTCCTTGCCGATCAGGTCGATCCGGGAGATGTGGCTGTCGAGGTTCACCCGGACGGAGGGCCAGTTCAGCCGCGCCGCGACCTGTTCGATATGGGTCGACTTGCCGGTGCCGTGGTAGCCCTGGATCATGACGCGGCGGTTGTGGCTGAAGCCGGCCAGAATCGCCAGCGTGGTTTCCGGGTCGAACTTGTAGGTGTGGTCCAGCGCCGGCACCCGGTCGGAGCCGTCAGCAAAGCCCTTGACCGTCATATCCGTGTCGATCCCGAACACATCGCGGACCGAAATTGCTTCGGTCGGTTTCGCATTCATGTCCACAAAGCCGTCGGTCATCCCAGTCGATCCTTATCTCACTTCCCTGGCATCAGGGGCCAATCCGCGGGATTGGTGCCCGATCTGGCGCGCGAGGGCAAGGGAAAGTCGCGCCGGAAACCAGCTGAGGCTGCGATTGTTCCGGAACTGGACAGGCTGCGCTGCAGGGGCCGGGCAGGCCGCTCCGGACCGCAGCAGAGTCACAGCGCCCCCGGCCGGGCAGCAGGGGGCGCGTCTGCCGGCTCTCATTGAGCTTTGGGGGGGTAGGCTGCGGCCGACACGTCTTTGCCTAGCCGGTTGCGCGGGGCGGCGTCAAAGAAATAAAGAGTCTATCGTAAGTTTTCGGCAAAAGACCGCCCATGGCGCAGGGCCGGACGGCAGCCCTGAGGGGGCGGCGCTTCAGGCGGCCAGCGCCGCCTGCTGGAATTTCAGCCCGGTGTGCGTGGCGATTTCATGGCGTATCTCTTCTGTCAGAAGCTCCGGCCTGGCGTATGCCAGGCAGAGCCTGTCAAACGCGCGGCAGCTAACCGGCACGAGGCCCGCCACCTGCACAGAGGCAAACAGCCGGCTCGACCTGGCCTGGGCGGTTGCAAGCTCCAACACGGCCTGCGGCCCTTCAAGAACAAAATGCACGGCCTCTCCGCTGCGGATCATCATGCCGGTGGCGCCGCCCTGGCGCAGGGCCGGCCGGTTGCGGCTGATGTAGCTGCCGATTTCCAGGTGCCGGGTGCCGGGGGCAAGGCGGGTGGTGAGGATGAGGCGGTGCATGGGCTGTCTCCTTTGGGCGCCGGCGGCTGCCTGCCTGGCCGGTCATCCCAACCTAACCGGAAACCGCCGCTCCTGCGGGGCCGCAAAAGGATAGAACCCCTGCGCTATCCGCAGCAAAAGCGCGCCGGCCTATGCCAACGGATAGGCGTCTCGCCTTTTGTGCGCGCGGCTGCGCTGTCGGGACGCTGGAAAGGCGGGGGCGCCAAATGAACAGAGCGGCCCCGGGCCGCCCTCTGCGCATCCATCAGCTGACGGCTTATTTGAAGCTTTTGCTGTCCTTGATCTGATCCCAGGCCCACATGACCTCCTGCAGCTGCTCCTCCTGGCTGCGGTCGCCGCCGTTGATGTCGGGGTGCAGCACCTTGATCAGCTTCTTGTACGCCTTGCGGATGTCGGCCTTGGTCCAATCGTCCTTGGCCTCCAGAATTTCGATGGCACGGCGTTCGGTGGGCGGCAGGCGGCGGCCGGTCTTGGCGGCGCGGCCGGGGTTCTGGGTGGCGTTGGCGCCCAGAACCTGATGCGGGTCCTCGATGCCCAGCCGCGCCCAGGCGCGGGCCTCCGGGTCGCCCAGCGGCTTGGTCTCGCGCTCCCAGACCTTGTCCTTGGAGCGCTGCGCGTTCAGCTCCGCCTCGGTGGTGCCTTCGAAGAAGTTCCAGCTGTTGTTGTACTCGCGCACGTGCTCCTGGCAGAACCAGTAGAAATCATCCAGCACATCCGGTGCCTTCGGGGCGCGGAACTTGCCGGCTTCCTCGCAGCCGTCCTTGTCGCAGACACGCACGGAGGTTTCGGACGCGCCGCTGGCGGCCCGGCGTCCGCGCGGGTTCTTTTTCTTGGCAGAGCGGATGGACATATCAAAGCCAAAGGGATCGGACTTGCTCATGGGGCGCACCTTCTAGACGCATCTGTTCGACTCGGAGGCAGCAGTTTAGTCTAAGGGGCGCCAGATAGAAGGGGGCGCAGGGAAAAAATATGGGGATGAGCGGAAAATGAACGTGAAGCAAGAAATGGAAGCCGCGCTGCAGGCGGCATTTGCCCCCAGCGCGCTGGAAGTCGTGAACGAAAGCCGCAAGCACGCAGGCCATGCCGGCGATGACGGCTCGGGCGAGAGCCATTTTGCGGTGATGATCCGCGCGGAGGCTTTTCAGGGCATGAGCCGGGTGGCGCAACACCGTGCCGTGCACAAGGCGCTGGGGGACATCGTGCCGCGCATCCACGCGCTGGCGCTGGACACCGGGGCCTGAACCGGAGGCCTGAAGCGGGGGGATCAGTCCTCCCCGTGCCCTTTTTGCTCGGCCCGTTTTTTGAGCGCGGCGGTCATGCCGGACACCGGGCTCAGTTCCTCGACCCCGTCATCCGATTGCATCTTTGCCGCTCCCGGCCCCGGAACCTGCGCGGCTTCCGGTGGTGCTTCGGGATCGCCTGCGGCGGCAGTCAGCGGCGGGGACTGCGGTTCGGAATGGCGGAACGCGACGGATGGCGCCGCGGGCTCCCTGCGGCCCGGCGCGGGTGATTCTGCCGGCTGCTCGGCTGGACTGGCGCGGCGGAAGACCAGCACGTTGCGCCAGTTGGTGGTGGAGCCGGTGAGGCCGGAGCGCTCCTCGCTGGGCAGCAGCTCGGCCCGCTGGAACTCCCAGCCGCCTGCGGCCATTTCATTCAGCAGGATCTCGATCGAATTGGCAAAGCGTGCTTCCGGGGTCTTGACCCCCTTTGCCTTGGTGCCCTTGGCCGGGGCGGGGACAACCTTGTATTCGTATTTTGTCATTGGCTTTGGATCCTGAAGGGGGCTGGCTGCTGCGCGTACGGCCCGTGATATAACCTCTCCCGGGCCTGGTGTCAGGCCGGGGGGCGCAGACTTTCGGGATATACCGGCAATTCCGGCGATATCTTGTGCAGCGCCCAGGAGGGAAACGCGTCCTGCGGGTCCGGGGTGCGGCTCAGCGCGGTGCGCATCACCGGCTGGCCCAGGGCCAGGGCAAATGCGTCGACGGCGGCCTGAACCAGCGGCCACTTCGGGTGGTAGTCATGCCCCGCAATCATGCCGCCGACCTTGACCTTGGCATACCAGTCGTAAATCGTCTTGCCGCCCTCTTCGCCGGTGTGCGCGTAGCCGTCTATGTACACATAATCGAAATACGCATCCGGAAATGCGTCCAGGGCGTCGTCAAAGCTCATCCGCAGCAGCCAATAGGGCTTTCCCATGCCGACATTCTGCATGGCGCGGATGTATTCCCGGGTGTCATGGTGGTCGCCGTAGATGTCGACCCCGTAAAGCGCCTGGAACAGGCCGGTTTCCAAGAGCCGCCTGGAATGCCAGCCCGACGCCACCCCCAGTTCCACACCGATCAGGCCACCGCGGCCGAGGAACTGAGGCAGTTCCTTGCGTTCCTGAAGAATATCAATGATTTCCGTCATGCCGGCACCCTTGCACACCGGCGCACGCCGGGTCCAGTTCCGCCGGAACAGGCGGCGCGGATTTTGTGGAACGCGGCCAGGAGGCAGCCGCCGCAGATACGCAAACGGCACCGGCCTGAAGGGCCGGAAGAGCGCCACGGGGCGCCTTTCCGGTTTCCGGTCTGCAGCTGGCTCAGCCGCCCAGCTTCCGGGCGACCAGCTCGTTCACCGCCTTGGGGTTGGCCTTGCCGCCGGTGGCTTTCATCACCTGGCCGACGAACCAGCCTGCCAGTTTCGGGTTCACCTTGGCTTTCTCGACCTGCGCCGGGTTGGCGGCGATGATCTCGTCCAGGGCGGTCTCGATGGCGCCGGTATCGGTCACCTGCTTCATGCCGCGCTCTTCGACGATCTGCGCCGGGTCGCCGCCTTCGGTGTAGACGATCTCGAACAGGTCCTTGGCGATCTTGCCCGAAATCGCGTCCGAGGCGATCAGGTCGATGATGCCACCCAGCTGCGCCGGGGAGACCGGCGAGTCGGTGATGCTGTGGTCTTCTTTCTTCAGGCGGCCGAACAGCTCGTTGATGACCCAGTTGGCGGCCAGCTTGCCGCTGCGGCCCTGGGCGGTCTCTTCAAAGAAGGCCGCCGATTCCACATCGGCGGTCAGCACCGAGGCGTCATAGTCGCTGAGCCCGAAGTCCTTGATGAAACGCGCCTTCTTCTCGTCCGGCAGCTCCGGCAGATTGGCTTTGATCTCATCCACCCAGGCCTGTTCGATTTCCAGCGGCAGCAGGTCGGGGTCGGGGAAATAGCGGTAGTCATGCGCCTCTTCCTTGGAGCGCATGGAGCGGGTCTCGCCCTTGTCCGGATCGTACAGCCGGGTTTCCTGGTCGATCTTGCCGCCGGCCTCGATGATCGCAATCTGGCGGCGCGCCTCGACCTCGATCGCCTGCTGGATGAAGCGCATCGAGTTCATGTTCTTGATCTCGCAGCGGGTGCCGAGGTGGGAGAAGTCCTGGGTTTCCTGGTACTTCTCGTACTGGCCCGGCAGGCAGACCGAGACGTTCACGTCGGCGCGCAGGTTGCCGTTCTGCATGTTGCCGTCGCAGGTGCCCAGATACTGCATGATCTGGCGCAGCTTGGCGATATAGGCGGCCGCTTCCTCAGGCCCGCGGATGTCGGGGCGGGAGACGATTTCCATCAGGCAGACGCCGGTGCGGTTGAGATCGACAAAGGACATGTTGGGGTCCATGTCGTGGATCGACTTGCCCGCGTCCTGCTCCATGTGGATGCGCTCCACGCGCACATTGCGCGCGGTGCCGTCGCCCAGTTCCACCAGCACTTCGCCTTCGCCCACGATGGGGTGGTAGAGCTGCGAGATCTGGTAGCCCTGCGGCAGGTCGGGGTAGAAGTAGTTCTTGCGGTCGAAGGCCGACCACAGGTTGATGCCGGCCTTGAGGCCGAGACCGGTGCGCACAGCTTGTTCAACACAGTATTCGTTGATCACCGGCAGCATGCCGGGCATCGCCGCGTCCACAAAGGCCACGTTGGAGTTCGGCTCGGCGCCGAACTTGGTCGAGGCGCCGGAGAACAGCTTGGCATTGGAGCTGACCTGGGCATGCACCTCCATGCCGATGACCAGTTCCCAGTCATGCTTGGCGCCCGCGATCACCTTGGGCTTGGGGAGTTCATATGTCAGGTCGAGCATGGTTTTCCGCCGTATCCGAATGTCCGATGTTGGCAAGCGTTCTAGGCCCGCTGGCGGGCAGGGGCAAGGGGGCAGGTGGCGGAGAAAACTCCGAGCGGCGCTGATACTCCTTATTTTGCTCGGGCCGCACGCGCGGGCAGCACCCGTCCGCCCCCATGGGCGGGCGCTTTGCTGCTGCCCGCGGACGGGCACTGCCTTTCGCAATGCTTCGCTTGGTCCCGATTCAGCCTCTTGGCGGAGTGCATCAGGAGGGCTAGAACTGGCAGCCCGAACAGAATTTCAGGAGGCCGCCTTGGACACATCCGCCCGCATCGCCCAGACCATTGCCACAGAGATCGGCGCCGCTGCGAAACAGGTCAGTGCCGCCGTCGCGCTGCTGGATGAGGGGGCAACCGTGCCCTTTGTCGCGCGCTACCGCAAGGAGGCGACGGGCGGGCTGGATGACACCCAGCTGCGGACCCTGGCCGAGCGGCTGGAGTACCTGCGCGAGCTGGAAAAGCGCCGTGCTGCGATCCTCGAGTCGATCAAGGGACAGGACAAGCTGACTGATGATCTGGCGGCCTCGATTGCCAAGGCGGAAACCAAGGCGCAGCTGGAGGATATCTATCTGCCCTACAAGCCCAAGCGGCGCACCAAGGCGATGATTGCCCGCGAAAACGGGCTGGAGCCGCTGGCCGACGCCATTCTGGGCAACCGCAGCGCCGACCCGGAGAAACTGGCGGAAGGTTACATTACCGAGGCAGTCGCCACGGTGAAGGACGCGCTGAACGGGGCGCGGGACATTCTGACCGAACGGCTGACCGAGAACGCCGCTCTGCTGGGCCGGCTGCGGGAATTCCTGCAGCGGGAGGCGGTGCTGACCGCCAAGGTGATCGAGGGCAAGGAGCAGGAGGGCGCCAAGTTCTCCGATTACTTCGCGCATTCCGAGCGCTGGGCCGATGTGCCCTCGCACCGGGCGCTGGCGATGCTGCGCGGCTCCAACGAAGGCGTGCTGACGCTGGACGCGGGGCCGGAACCGGAGGAGGGCGCGGCACGGGCCGAGTCCATGGTCGCGGCCGAGCTGGGCGCGGGCGGCAATGGCCCCGGCGACAAATGGCTGCGCAAGGTGGCGGGCTGGTGCTGGCGGGTGAAGCTGAGCCTTTCGATGATGCTGGAGCTGATGGGCGATCTGCGGGCGCGCGCACAGGAAGACGCCATTCAGGTTTTTGCCCGCAACCTCAAGGACCTGCTGTTTGCAGCTCCGGCCGGTGCGCGGCCGACTCTCGGGCTGGACCCGGGCATCCGCACCGGCGTCAAGGCGGCAGTGGTGGATGCAACCGGGAAATTGGTGGCCACAGAGACGTTGTATCCGTTCCAGCCGAAGAATGATCTGCGCGGCGCGCAGGTGTCTATCGTCAAGCTGATTGCCGAGCACGGCGTGGAGCTGATCGCCATCGGCAACGGCACCGCCAGCCGCGAGACCGAGCGGATGGTGGCGGAGGTGCTGAAACACCTGCCCGCCAAGATCAAGGCGCCAACCAAGGTGGTGGTGTCGGAGGCCGGCGCCTCGGTCTATTCCGCGTCCGAGCTGGCGGCGCGGGAGTTCCCGGATCTGGATGTGAGCTTGCGCGGGGCGGTGTCGATTGCGCGGCGCCTGCAGGATCCGCTGGCGGAGCTGGTGAAGATTGAACCAAAAAGCATCGGCGTCGGCCAGTACCAGCATGACGTGGATCAGCATAAGCTGTCGAAATCGCTGGAGGCCGTGATCGAGGATGCGGTGAACGCGGTGGGCGTCGACCTCAACATGGCCTCGGCGCCGCTGCTGAGCCATGTCTCGGGCCTGGGCCCCGGTCTGGCGGAGGCGGTTGTGGCGCATCGGGACATGAATGGCGCCTTCAAGTCCCGCAGGGAACTGTTGAAGGTGGCGCGGCTTGGCCCCAAGGCGTTTGAGCAATGCGCGGGCTTCCTGCGCATTCGCGACGGCAAGGAGCCGCTGGATGCGTCCTCGGTCCACCCGGAATCCTATGACGTGGCGCGCAGGATCGTCGCGGCCTGCGGCCGGGATATCCGGCAGATCATGGGCGACGGTGCGGCGCTGAAGGGGGTGCGGGCGGAGGATTTCGTGGGCGGCGAAGTGGGCCTGCCGACGGTGCGCGACATTTTCCAGGAGCTGGAGAAACCCGGCCGTGACCCGCGCCCGTCCTTTGTGACCGCCTCCTTCAAGGACGGCGTGGAGCAGATCACCGACCTGAAGCCGGGCATGGTGCTGGAAGGCACGGTGACCAACGTTGCGGCCTTTGGCGCATTTGTCGATATTGGCGTTCATCAGGACGGGCTGGTGCACGTGAGCCAGCTGGCCGACCGGTTTGTGAAGGACCCGCATGAGGTGGTGAAGACCGGCCAGGTGGTGAAGGTCACGGTCACCGAGGTGGATGTGCCGCGCAAGCGGATCGGCCTGACCATGAAGAAGGACGGCGGCACCTCGGCCAGGGAAGAGCGCAGCGCGCGCGGTCCGGCCAAAGACGCGGCCCCCCGCCGGGGCGGCAAGCCGGGCGGCGGCAAGGGCAAGATGTCCGCAGCCCCCGGCGGCGGCGGCCGGAACAAAGGCCAGGGCTCGGACCAGGGCACGGGGGCGCTGGGCGCGGCGCTGCTGGATGCCTTCAAGAAGAAATGACGAAAAAGGGGCCTGGGCCCCTTTTATTGCTCAGCCCGCAGGTTAGGCCGGGCTGAGCTGCAAACCTTGGTCGGTAAAGGCGATTTTCTGGCCGCCTTCGATTTCATCGCGGAACTGGCTGGCGATTGCGGCAAGCGCGCCGGCGTGGCCGCGGGCAGCAAAGCGGTTGATCGAAGGGATGCGGGCGCTGTTGTCAAACCCTTCGGCCGCATGGGCCCAGACCAGCGGATGCAGTTCCGTGAGATGATCGCGGATCAGCCAGTCCGCCGCCTCGGCCAGCTTCAGCCGCGGCACGTCAGCCTGCAGATTCCGCCCCAGCCCCTTGCGCAGGGAAATCGTGCAATAGGCCGCCAGCAGGTTGATCATTTCCTGCGAGGAATTGGCATTGACGATGTCCCGAAGGCCGTCGAGGAACAGCCGGGTGTCCACCCTTGCACAGGCTTGATCGTCGATTGCGATGGCGTCGAAATAGACCCATGTGTAGCCGCCCGCGCCCCAGGTTTCCGCGGTGCGTGCGGCGGTGCGGCGGGCTTCCAGTTCCAGCGCCGGATAGGAGCCGGACCAGCGCGGCAGCATATGGGTGCCGAGCGTGCGCATGTGGCGGTGGTTGCCGGGCGCGAGATCGATCAGCATGCCAAATTCGTCCGCCACCCGCAGGGCCCCGCTGCTGCGGCCGGCAAACAGCGCGCAATGCGCAGCTTTCAGGAAAGGGCTGTTCCGGCAGTCCTCCGCAATCGGATCCAGCAGGGCAGCGGCCCGGTCGAAATGGGCAGCACAGCGGCGCCTTCCGTGCTGCGCCGCTTTGCGCGCGGTACCGGTTCCGCGCCAGGCCCAGCCGATATCGATATGCGCCAGTGCCACCAGGGCGGTCAGATAGGGGTCGCGGCGGTGCTCCGCCCGCAGGGCTTCAAAGGCCATCAGCCCGCGGATCAGGGCGCGGCTGCCTGCGTCCTCTCCTTCTTCCAGCGCGTGCTCGGTGGCATGCACCACATCGGCGCGGGCGCCATAGGCGATGAGATCGGCCAGCGGCAGCCCGCAGCGGGCGCTGGCACGGTTCAGATCGGTTTCTCTGATCTGCCGGGACAGCTCCTCCCAGCGTTCCTGGCGGGCCAGGAACTGGCCGTGGTTCTGGGCGTCGATGCAGCGGGGATCGCCCCTGGCGCTGCAGACCGGGATCGACAGGCTGTCTTCCAGGCGCCGGGTCAGCAATTCTTCGGCTGGAGCAGGTGCAGGGGCTGAGAGTGCGGCAGGGCGTGAACGGCCGGGAACCAGACCTGAAATCCGGGACAGAAGATCCCGCGCCTGTCGTGACGGTGTGAGCATTTGCGCTTCCTGATGAGTGGCAGCTTGTCGTTGGTCACAGTTTTGTCAGGCAATGGGGCGCAAAGATGGCGGCACTGGGGAAGTTCCGGTGCCATCCGGGTTTATCGTGCGGCGGGAGGGGCGGCCGGTTTCCAAACCCGCGGCCAATGCGGGCAGCGCAGGTCAGAAGGTTGTGAAATGATGGCGTTCGGTCCTGATGCCGCGCGCCTGGAATTGCGCGTCGGCTTCGGCGTGCGGCGGGGTGGCTTCCTGCGGCAGCCGGATGCGCTTGCCGCTGCGCAGGATCAGCGTGGCGCGCACCGAGAAATCCCAGCGGGTGTCAAACCGCACACGATCGATTTCGCCAAGGTCCGCCGTGCCGGTGAGACCGCCGGAGAACCACTCCACCCGTTTGCCGGAAATCGTCAGTCCGGATAACGGGTTGCGGGCCAGATCCAGGAGCGCGGGCAGCACCGGCAGCGCCAGCAGGATCACCAGCCACAGCGCGGCATCCAGCACCAGCCAAAGCACCAGCAAGGCGGCAAGCCAGCCGCCGGATGCCAGCAGGGCCGCGGCGGAGCGGCCCCGGCGGGCGAAGCTGTAGTCCGCCGGGGCAGGTGCGTCAGGCGTGTCAGGCATCCAGGATCCGGGTCACCATTTCGGTGGTGTCGCGGCTGAGGTCCGGGGCATTGGCAATCCGGGTGAGCTGGGCGCGGATCAGCGACTGGCGGCCGGTGCCGTAGCGCTTCCAGGTCTGGAAAGCGGCGCACATGCGGGCGGTGGTCTGCGGGTTCAGCGTGTCCAGCGCGATCAGGTTGTCGGCCAGCAGCTGGTAGGCTTCGCCGCTGGCATGGTGGAAGCCCGCGTGGTTGCCCGCCAGCGCCCCCATCACCGCGCGGAAGCGGTTGGGGTTTTTCATGTCGAACAACGCGTGCCGGGTGAGCGCTGCGGCAGTGGCGGCGGTCTTCTCCGGCGCGGCGCAGGCGATCTGCAGGGCAAACCATTTGTCCATCACCAGCCGGTCGTCCTGCCACTGATCAAAGAAGGCCTGCGATTGCGCCGCGCCTTTCTCGGCCTTCATCAGCGCGGCGAGGGCGGCGTATTGCTGGGTCATGTTGTCCGCTGCCGCATACTGCCGCGCGGCCTGGTCGCCGCCGTCCAGCCGGGTCAGCAGCGACAGGATGCGGCCATTGAGGGCGCGCTTGCCCGCCCCCTCGGCATCCGGGACATAAGCGCCGTCGGCCGTGGTGGCCGCGTAAAGCCGGGGCAGGCTGGTTTCCAGCTGCTGCGCCAGGGTCTGGGCAAAGGTTTCGGCCGCGTCATAGATCTTTTGCGGATCGGGGGTGAAGCCGCGCTCGTGCAGGGTCTGGGCGATATCGGCCTGGCTGGGCGGCGTCAGCACCAGCGCCCGGAAGGCCGGGTCCTGTTCATCGTCGCGCACCAGTTTCTCCAGCGCATCGAGATAGGCGGCGTCCGGCGCGCCGCCATCCAGCACCATCGTCACGCGGGTTTCCTTGGCCAGCGCGTTGCCGGCCTCCCAGCGGTTGAACGGATCGGTGTCATGCGCCAGCAGGAAGGCGCGCTCGGCATTTGTGGTCTCGCGCTGCAGGATCACCGGGGCGGAGAATTCGCGCAGGATCGACGGCACCGGCCTGGCGGCGAGGCCGTCAAAGGAGAAGCTCTGCTTGGCTTTTGTCAGTTCCAGCACTTCGGTGGCGCGCACCTCATCGCCGTTGGGTGACAAGAGGCCGACCGCCACCGGGATCACCCGCGGCGCCTTGTCCGGCTGGCCGGGGGTGGGGGGCGTCGATTGCTCGAACGTCAGCGTGTAGGTGCCGTCGGCGTAGTCCTCAGAGACTTTCAGGCGCGGGGTGCCCGCCTGGCTGTACCACAGCTTGAATTGCTGCAGGTCGCGTCCGGTGGCATCCTCGAACACCTTCAGCCAGTCCTCGATGGTGCAGGCCTGGCCGTCGTGGCGCTCGAAATAAAGCTTCAGCGCCTTGTAGTAGTTGTCATCCCCCACCAGCCGCTTCAGCATGCCGATCACCTCGGCGCCTTTTTCATAGACGGTGGCGGTGTAGAAGTTGTTGATTTCCTGGAATTCCTCGGGGCGCGGCGGATGGGCGAGGGGGCCGCCATCCTCCGGGAACTGGCGGGCGCGCAGGGCAATCACGTCGTCGATCCGCTTCACCGGCTCGGAGCGCATGTCGGCGGTGAACTGGGCGTCGCGGAACACCGTCAGCCCTTCCTTCAAACACAGCTGGAACCAGTCGCGGCAGGTGATGCGGTTGCCGGTCCAGTTGTGGAAGTACTCATGCGCGATGATCGCCTCGATGCGCTCGAAATTGGCATCTGTCGAGGTCTCGGGCGACGCCAGCACGCAGGAGGAATTGAAGATGTTCAGCCCCTTGTTCTCCATCGCGCCCATGTTGAAATCGTCCACGGCAACGATGTTGAAGAGGTCGAGGTCGTATTCAAGCCCATAGACGTCCTCGTCCCACTTCATCGACTTTTTCAGCGCCTCCATGCCAAAGGCGCATTTGCCTTCATCGCCGGGGCGGACCCAGATGTTCAGCTCCACCTCCTTGCCGGATCTGGTGGTGAAGGCGCCGGGGTAGTTGACCAGATCGCCCGCCACCAGCGCAAACAGATAGGCCGGCTTGGGCCACGGGTCATGCCATTCGGCCCAACCCTCGCCCTGGCCCATCGGGTTGCCGTTGGACAGCATCACCGGCTCGTCGCCTTCGATGCGGACGGTGAAGGTGGACATCACGTCGGGGCGGTCGGGGTAATAGGTGATCTTGCGGAAGCCCTCGGCCTCGCATTGGGTGCAGTACATGCGGTTGGACATGTAGAGGCCTTCCAGCGCGGTATTGCCGGCCGGGTTGATCTCCACCTCGGCTTCCCAGGTGAAGGGGGTGCCGGGCACCTCGCATTTCAGGCCGCCCTCAACCAGGTCCGGCGTGACCGCCTGGCCATCGATCCGGGCCGAGATCAGCGTCAGATCCTCGCCGTGCAGAAAGAAGGTGCTGTCCGCCGCATCCGGTTTCGGGGCAAAGCGGATCCGGCTCAGAATGCGGGTGGTTTCCGGTGTCAGGCGGAAGGTCAGGTGAACGCTTTCAACGTCATATCCGAAGGGCGTGTAGTCTTTCAGGTAGAAGGTCTGGGGCGTGTCTTTGGCCATTCTCGCTCTCCTCTGCACTGCTTCTTTTCAGGTGTAGAGGATAGGGGCAGGACTGCAAGCGGATTGGTGGCAGCAAGGGAGCAACCGGAAAAATCCGCAGCACTTTCTTGAAAGTCAAGAAAGTGAGTTTGGTTTCAGCGGGCGGCTGTTTTGTTGCCGATCGGAAACTTCTGTCTTAGTTAGGTTGGCATACTGTGGTGTACCGCCTAAAGGAGCAAGTCATGAGCCGGGTCGAGAAACAGGGAATTCAGGTTGCGCCGGAACTGGCGGATTTCATCGAGAAGCAGGCGCTGCCCGGCACCGGTGTCGAGGCGGAGGCGTTCTGGAAAGGCCTGGCGGAACTTGTGAACGGCTTCGGGCCGGAAAACCGGGCGCTGCTGGCCAAGCGGGACGAAATGCAGGCCCAGATCGACGCCTGGCATATCGCCAACCGCGACAAGCCGCACGACCACGAGGCCTATAAGGCGTTCCTGGCAGACATCGGCTATCTGCTGCCCGAAGGCGGCGATTTCGAAATCGAGACGCAGAATGTGGACCCGGAGATCGCCGAGGTGCCGGGGCCGCAACTGGTGGTACCGATCACCAATGCCCGCTATGCGCTGAACGCCGCGAACGCGCGCTGGGGCAGCCTGTATGATGCCTTCTACGGCACCGATGCCATGGGCACGCCGGCGCCCGGGGGCGGCTACGACAAGGGCCGCGGCGCGCGGGTTGTGGCGCGGGCGCGGGTGTTCCTGGACGAGGCCTTTCCGGTCGATGGCACCAGCCATGCCGATGTGCGCCGCTATTACGTGCAGGACGGCCAGCTGCTGGTCGACGACCTGCCGCTGGCGCAGCCGGAGAAATTCGCAGGCTACCGCGGCAATCCCAAGGCACCGGAATCGGTGCTGCTGCGCAACAACGGTTTGCATGTGGAGCTGGTCTTTGACCGCGCCCACGCGATTGGCGCGCGCGACCAGGCGGGCCTGGCGGATGTGCGGCTGGAAAGCGCGATGTCGGCGATCATGGACTGCGAGGACTCGGTCGCTTGTGTCGATGCCGAGGACAAGGTGCAGGCGTACTCCAACTGGCTGGGCCTGATGAAGGGCGACCTGGAGACCAGTCTGGAAAAAGGCGGCAAGACCATCACCCGCCGCCTGAACCCGGATTTCGGCTTCACCGCGCCGGATGGCTCCGCCAGGACCGTCAAGGGCCGTGCCCTGTTGTGGGTGCGCAACGTGGGCCATCTGATGACCAACCCGGCGGTGCTGGATCAGGACGGCAAGGAGGCCTATGAGGGTCTGCTGGACGCGCTGATCACCGTGATGATCGCCAAGCACGATCTGAAACGCGACGGCGGCAACTCCGCCCTTGGCTCGGTCTATGTGGTGAAGCCCAAGATGCACGGGCCGGAGGAAGTAGCCTTTGCCGACCGCATTTTCGGCAAGGTCGAGGACATCCTGGGCCTGCCGCGCCACACCGTGAAGATCGGCATCATGGACGAGGAGCGCCGCACCTCGGTGAACCTCAAGGAATGCATCCGCGCCGCCAAGCACCGGGTGGCCTTCATCAACACCGGCTTCCTGGACCGCACCGGCGACGAGATCCACACCTCGATGGAGGCGGGGCCGTTCAGCCGCAAGGACTTCATCAAGCGCAAGGGCTGGATCGGCGCCTATGAGAACCTGAACGTGGATATCGGCCTGGAGTGCGGCCTGTCTGGCAAGGCGCAGATCGGCAAGGGCATGTGGGCGATGCCCGACATGATGGCGGCGATGCTGGAGCAGAAGATCGAGCATCCGAAATCCGGCGCCAACTGCGCCTGGGTGCCAAGCCCGACCGCGGCCACCCTGCACGCGCTGCACTACCACAAGGTGGATGTGTTTGCGGTGCAGGAGCGGCTCAAGGCCGGCGGCCGCCGCGCCCATGTGGACGGCATCCTGGAGATTCCGCTGGCAACCTACCGCAAGTGGACGCCGCAGCAGATCGCCCGCGAGGTGGACAACAATGCCCAGGGCATTCTGGGCTATGTGGTGCGCTGGATCGATCAGGGGGTGGGGTGCTCCAAGGTGCCGGACATCAATGACGTCGGCCTGATGGAGGACCGCGCCACCTGCCGGATCTCCGCCCAGCACATCGCCAACTGGCTGCATCATGGCGTCGTCTCCGAAGAGGAGGTGATGGGCAGCTTGCGCAAGATGGCCAAGGTGGTGGACGAGCAGAACCGCGGCGACAACAGCTACCGCGCGATGGCGCCGGGCTTTGACACCATTGCCTTCCAGGCGGCCTGCGATCTGGTGTTCAAGGGCCGGGTGCAACCCTCGGGCTATACCGAGCCGGTGCTGCACGCCCGGCGTCTGGAGCTGAAGGCCCAGGAAGCTTCGGCCTGACTGCGGCAAACTGACCCCGGGAAACAGTTTCCCTGAATTAGCGGGTAGTCAAAGGGGGCCTTTTGGCCTCCTTTTCCTTTGGTAACGCAACGTCACCGGGAGGAAGACCATTCATGGCAGGGATTTCATTGGATCAGGCGCGCACCATCATCCGCGCGGCGCTGGAAAGCGGGCGCGCGCTCAAGCTGAAGCCGCTGTCGGTTGTGGTGCTGGATGCCGGCGGCCATGTGCAGGCGTTTGAACGCGAGGACGGCGCCGCACCGGGCCGGTTCGCAATCGCCCATGGCAAGGCCTATGGCGCGGTGATGCTGGGCATGGCGGGCACCGCACAGATGGCCCGGGCCGAGGCGCAGGCCTATTTCATGGCGGCGGTGAACGGGGTTTACGGCGGCCAGGTGGTGCCGGTGCCGGGCGGCGTGCTGGTGCGCGGTGCGGATGGCGCGGTGATCGGCGCGGTCGGGGTGACCGGCGATACCTCCGACAACGATGCGATTGCCGCCACGGCGGGGATCGAAGCCGCAGGCCTGCAGGGCGAAATCTGACGGCGTTCTGCCGCCGCCCCGAAATGCCGGCCGGGGCGGCGGCGCGTGGTTCCGCTGTGTCAGGGCGCTCGGATTTGCTCCGTGTGCGTGTGTGAACAGTCTGTTGCGCCGCGCTTCCTGTTGAACCCTGCCATTGGCAGGGCTAGGTTTTTCTGCAGGAAACAGATTTGCGAGTGGATCATGGCGCGCCCCAAGGTTGGCATTATCGGCAATTCCTATCTGATCAACGATCAGTACCCCGTGCATGCGGGCGGCACGATGAATTCCGAAGCGATTGCCGAGGTTGCCGGATGCATGCCGCTGATGATCCCCTCGGACCCGCGTTTTGTCACCGTCGAGGAGCTGCTGGCGACATTCGACGGCTTTTTGCTCACCGGCGGGCGGCCGAATGTGCATCCTGCCGAATACGGCGAGGCGGAGACCGAGGCGCATGGCGCCTTTGACCGGGCGCGCGATGCCATCACCCTGCCGCTGATCCGCGCCTGCGTGGAACGCGGCCAGCCGTTCCTGGGCATCTGCCGCGGCTTTCAGGAGGTGAATGTGGCCATGGGCGGAACGCTTCATCCGGAAATCCGCGACCTGCCGGGGCGGATGAACCACCGGATGCCGCCGGATGGCACGCTGGAGGAGAAATTTGCCCTGCGCCATCCGGTCAGATTCACCAAGGGCGGGGTGTTCCACCGGCTGTTCGGGGCCGAGGAAGTGATGACCAACACCCTGCATGGCCAGGGGATCAAGCGTCCGGGCGCGCGGGTGATGGTGGACGGGCAGGCGCCCGACGGCACGCCCGAGGCAGTCTTTATCAAGGATGCGCCTGGCTTTACCCTGTCAGTGCAGTGGCACCCGGAATGGGAGGCGGCAGCCGATCCGGTGTCGCGTCCGCTGTTTGAGGCTTTCGGCTCGGCGGTACGGGTCTGGGCCGACGGCGTGGCGCAGGGTGGTTTTCAGAAATCTGCATAAGCGTTTCAAAAGGTTCGGTTATGGAATTTGATGCGGACGAGGCCCTAGCCTGCAGGCAGGGGCCGTACAGGGTCAGGCAATTCAGAGCGGGTGACTCGGCAGCGCTGGCCGAAGTCTTCAGAGCTGCCGTGCATGGGATTGCAAGCCGGTTCTATTCCCCGGAACAGATCAACGCCTGGTGCCCGGAGGCGCCGCCGGCCGCGGCCATCGGGCAGAAGCTGTCAGACGGGCGCGCGGCCTGGGTGGCGGTGGATCAAGCGGATGTTCCGGTTGCCTTCATCGACCTGGAATCGGATGGCCATATCGACATGCTGTTCTGCCATCCCCGCGCCGCCGGGCAGGGCGCTGCGGCGGCGCTCTACGGGCGACTGGAAACGGCGGCACTGAGGCAGGGCATCGGGCTGCTGTACGTCGAGGCCAGCGAAGCAGCGCGCCGCTTTTTCGAGCGGCAGGGCTTTGCCGTGGACCGGCGGCGCGAATTCGAGCGCAGCGGTGTGAAGATACACAACTACCGGATGGTCAAGATCCTCGGCTGAATTTGCCGTGGCGGCCTGCGCCAATCCGGGCAGGCCGCGCAGCGCTCAGGTCAGCAGGTCAAAATCCTGCGCCAGCGGCAGCCGCCGCGCCCGTTTGCCGGTGAGGTCGAACAGCGCGTTTGCCAGCGCCGGGGCGGCAGGCGGGGTGCCGGGCTCGCCCGCACCGCCGATATGCGCCTGTTCTTCCAGAATGCGCACCTCTACCTGCGGCATCGTGTGCATGCGGATGCCGTCGTAATCGGGGAAGTTGGCCTGCTCCACCGCACCATCGGCAAAGGTGATCTCTCCGAACATCGCCGCCGACAACCCATAGGCCATGCCGCCAAACATCTGCGCCTCCAGGTTTCGCGGATCGAGCGCCACGCCGAGGTCAGCGGCAATCCAGGCCCGCCGCAGCCGGATCCCCCCGTCCTCCTGGGCCACTTCGATGACCTGCGCCACCGGGGTGCCGAAGCTGTAGGTCATGGCCACACCGCGGCCCACGCCTGCGGGTGTCTTGCCGGTCCAGCCGGACATGTCCCTGACGGCTTCCAGCACCTTGGCGGCAGGGGCCCATTCCTTGCGGGCAAGCTCCAGCCGGAACGCCAGCGGGTCGGCCCCGGCGGCAAGGGCCAGCTCGTCGACAAAGCTTTCCATGAAGAAGCCGTTGATCGACGCGCCGACCGAGCGCCAGAAACCCACCGGGACCTGCAGATCGGCGGCATAGCCGCGGATACGGTAGTTCGGGATCCCGTAGGGCTGGTTGAAGGCGCCGTCGGTCAGGGCGGCATCCGGGCCGCTTGGCGACAACCCGATCCAGCGGTTCATCGCCTGGGCGGCGGGGGACTGGCCGGCAATCTGCCCATCCAAGAGCAGCGCCTTGCCGTCCTTCACCGCACCGCGGAACCGCGCCATGGCGGCCGGGCGGTAGAAGTCATGGGTCATGTCCTCTTCGCGGCTCCAGGTCAGCTGGACGGGCGTGCCCGGCATCTGCCCGGCGAGGCGCGCGGCATGGACGGCAAAGTCGACCTCGCCCCGGCGTCCGAAACCGCCGCCCATCAGGGTGGTGTTCACCTCCACCTGTTCCGGCGCGATCCTCAGCGCCTTGGCGCAATGGTCGCGGACCAGCATCGGCCCCTGATTGCCGCACCAGATCTGCAGGCGCGCGCCATCAAACAGTGCCGTCGTGTTCAGCGGCTCCATGGTGGCGTGGGCCAGATAGGGCACCTCGTATTCTGCCGTCACCTCCCGTGCGCCCTCCGGCAGGGTTGCGGCGTCGCCGTCGTCCCGCAGGGTGGAATTCGGTTTGGTGTCAAACGCCGCGCGGATCGCGCCCGAGATCTCTGCCTGGGTGGCCGGGATCGGCGCTGCGCCCCAGTCGAAGGCAATGGCCTCCAGCGCCTGAATCGCCAGCCAGGTGTTGCTGCCGACAACGGCAACGGCATCGCCAAGATCGGCGACGCGATCAATGCCCGGCATCTCCAAGGCCGCCGCAGCATCAAAGCCATTCATCCTGCCGCCCAGATGCGGGTTTGCCTTGAGAGCTGCGAACTTCATGCCGGGCAGGCGCACATCAATGCCGAACTGCGCGGTGCCGGTGGCCTTGCCCGCCATGTCCACCCGGGGCTGGGATTTGCCCAGCAGCTGCCATTCGCTGCGCGGGCGCAGGGGGGCATCGACCGGTTCCAGCCGGGTGGCCTCTGCGGCCAGACTGGTAAAGGCGATCTCCGCTCCGTCCGGCGTCACAACCTTGCCTTCCTTGGTGCTGAGCTGGCTGCGGCTGACGCCAAGGCGCCGGGCAGCGGCCTCCTTCAGCGTTTCGCGGGCAGAGGCCCCGGCCAGCCGCATCCGCTCATACCCGTCCTTCATCGAGGATGATCCGCCGGTCACCTGCAGGTCCAGCAGCTTGCCCGCCTGTCCCAGCACCGCGCCCAGCGAATGCATGAAGGCGGATTTGTCATAGCCGGTGCTGGGCAGCGTCTCGCTCATCAGGGCGGAGTTGTAATAGGCCCTGGCGGCGGGTCCGTGCAGGACCTCCACCTGGTCCAGCGTCACGTCCAGTTCCTCGGCAATCAGCGCGGCCCAGGTGGTGTGCACGCCCTGGCCCATTTCGGCGCGCGGGGCGATCAGGGTGATCTTGTCGCTGGAAATCATCACAAACGGATTGAATGCGACTTCTCCCTCACCGGGCTGCAGCGGATTGGGGGCAGGGCGGCTGACGTAGTAGGCGCCAAAGGCAACCCCGCCAACGATGGCGGCAGAGCCGATCAGAAAAGAGCGGCGGGCGATTTTCTTGAAGCTGGCCATGTCTTACGCCTCCTGCATCTTCGCGGCGGCGGAATGGATGGCGGCGCGGATGCGCGGGTAGGTGCCGCAGCGGCACAGGTTGCCCTGCATCGCTTCGTCAATCTCCGCATCCGTGGGGGCCGTGTTTTGCGACAACAGGCTGGCAGCCTGCATGATCTGGCCGGACTGGCAGTAGCCGCATTGCGCCACCTGATGGTCGACCCAGGCCTGCTGGATCGCCGCCATCGCCTCCGGTGTGCCAAGGCCCTCGATCGTGGTTACCTCGCCCCAGACATCCGACAGCGCCACCTGGCAGGAGCGCACTGCCTCGCCGCCGATATGCACAGTGCAGGCACCGCAGGCAGCCACGCCGCAACCGTATTTGGTGCCGGTGAGGCCAACTTCATCGCGCAGTACCCACAGGAGAGGCACGTCATCAGGCAGATCCACCTGATGGGGTTTTCCATTGATGCGGAGCGTGGTGGACATGGGGTGTCTTCCTTTGCTGGGTTTATGACAAATGTAACTGAAAGTGTCAGTGTGTCAATTGACATTTTTTACAAACAGTGTCAGAAATGGAGCCATGAACATGGCAGGCATTGAATCGAAGCAGCAGGCAATCCTGGAGGCCGCATGGGCGGCGTTCTCCACCTATGGCTTCCGCAAGACCTCGATGGATGACATCGCCAAGGGCGCGGGCATGTCACGCCCGGCGCTGTATCTGCATTTCAAGAACAAGGAAGCGATCTTCCGGGCGCTTGTCGCCGCATATTACGGCAATGCGGCGGAGATGGTCCGGGCCGGGCTGGCGTCAGAGGGATCGCTGGCCGACCGCCTGCTGGCCGCCTTTGCGGGGCAGGGCGGCGAAGCGGTCAAGGCGATGATGGCCTCGCCGCACGGGATGGAGCTGTTCGAAGTCACCAAGAACGTCGCCGGAGAGGAAATCGACGCGGGCGAGGCAGCGTTGCGCGGGCTTTATACCGCCTGGCTGCAGCAGCAGGCAGAGGCCGGGCAGGCGATGCTGGACGGGGAGGCGGACGTGATTGCCCGGACTATTTGCGCGTCCCTCAAGGGCATCAAGCAAACCGCCGGGGATTATGCTGCCTACCAAGCCGGTGTGCGCCAGCTGGCGGTTCTGGTCGGGGCCGGGCTGACGCCGCGGTAAGGCGGGCCGGACGCACCGGCCCGCGCGCGCATCACAGCTCGGTGCGCAGGTGCCACAGTTCGGGGAACAGCTCCACTTCCAGCATCCGTTTCAGATAGCTGACGCCGCCGGTGCCGCCGGTGCCGCGCTTGAAGCCGATGACGCGCTCCACCGTGGTGACGTGGTTGAAGCGCCAGCGGCGGAAGTAATCTTCGAAATCCACCAGCTTCTCGGCCAGCTCATACAGCTCCCAATGGGTTTCGGTGTCGCGGTAGACTTCGGTCCAGGCAGCCTGCACGGCCTGATGCGGCACATAGGCCTCGGACACGTCCCGGTTCAGCACCTCGTCCGGCAGCGGGAAATGTTGCGACAGCGCCTTGAGCGCCACGTCATAGAGCGAGGGCTGCGCCAGCTCGGCCTCGAGCAGCGCCAGAATGTCCGGCCGGTGGGAGTGCGGACGCAGCATCGCCTTGTTGCGGTTGCCCAGCATGAATTCGATCTGCCGGTACTGGTGCGACTGAAAACCGGAGCTTTGACCCAGTTCATCCCGGAAGGCGGTGTAATCGGACGGCGTCATGGTGCGCAGCACGTCCCAGGCGGAGTTCAGCTGCTCAAAGATCCGCGCGACGCGGGCCAGCATCTTGAACGCGTGGTGCGCCTTGCCCGCCAGCAGCCGTTCGCGGGCGGCGGTCAGCTCGTGAATGGCCAGCCGCATCCACAGCTCGGACGTCTGGTGCTGGATGATGAACAGCATCTCGTCATGGGTATTGGTCCACGTTTTCTGGGCGTTCAGCAGCATGTCGAGCGACAGGTAATCGCCATAGGACATGCGCCCGTCAAAGGACATCTGGGCGCCGTCGTCGGCGGGATCATAGGGTTGTGTCATCGAAGCGTTCCTTTTCCTAAGTGTATCACGGTTCAGGGAAAGGAAACGCTTCTCCGGTTCAGGGTGCCGCATTGGGCCAGGCGGCGCCACAGAGCGACCCAGCCGGCCGGGCGGCAGAGCGGCAGATTGCTTGAGCGGGCGCGGCGCATCAGGTGACCGCGCTGCGCACCATGTATTCCGGGCGGTCCCACAGGGCGTTGGTCATTACATCGGTGATGATTTCCGCCGCGGCGCGCACATCGCCCTCGTCGATATAAAGCGGCGTGAAGCCGAAGCGCATGATGTCCGGGGCCCGGAAGTCGCCGATCACGCCGCGGGCGATCAGCGCCTGCATCGCGGCATAGCCCTCGTCGAACTTGAACGACACCTGGCTGCCGCGGAAGGCGGGGTCGCGCGGCGAGGCCAGCTCGAGCTGCGGGCATTTTGCCTCGACTTCGGCAATGAACAGATTGCACAACTCGATGGATTTGGCGCGCACGGCGTCCATGTCCGCCATGTCCCAGATATCCATCGCCGCCTCCAGCGCGGTCAGCTGGATCACCGGCGGCGTGCCGACGCGCATCCTGTCGATGCCCTGGCCCGGGCGGTAGTCGAGGTCAAAGGCAAACGGCGCCTCATGCCCCAGCCAGCCTGACAGGGCCGGGCGGGCGGTCTCTGCGTGTCGCGGCGCAACATAGATGAAGGCCGGCGCGCCGGGGCCGCCGTTGAGGTATTTGTAGGTGCAGCCGACCGCGAAATCGGCGCGGCAGCCGGCCAGATCCACCGGCACGGCACCAGCGGAATGGGCGAGGTCCCAGACCGTCAGAACACCGTTTGCATGGGCTTTCTCCGTCAGCGCCTTCATGTCGTGCCTGCGTCCGGTGCGGTAATCCACCTCGGTGATCATCAGCACCGCGATTTCCTCGGTGATGCTGTCCTCCACCGCCTCCGGATCGACCACCCGCAGCTCATAGTCAGGCCCGAGCGATTTCAGCAGCCCGCTGGCCATATAGAGGTCGGTCGGGAAGTTGCCGTTGTCCGACAGCACCACCTTGCGGCCCGGGTTCAGCTCCAGCGCCGAGGCGACCGCCTGGTAAACCTTGATCGACAGCGTGTCACCCATCACCACATGGCCGGGTTCCGCCCCGATCAGCCGCCCGATCCGGTCCCCCAGCACCCGCGGCTTGTCCATCCAGCCGGCCTTGTTCCAGCCGGTGATCAGCATCTGCCCCCACTCGTCCTGCATCATCGACCCGACCCGTTCCCTGGCAGCGCGGGGCAGGGGGCCCAGCGAGTTGCCGTCCAGGTAGATCACACCTTCCGGCAGCTCGAACATCGCCTTGGTTGCAGCAAAATCAGTCATTGGGAGCCTCGCATGGCTAGAGGTATTTCAAGCTTAAAGCTTTTCGCGATTGCTACCGCATCCGTATCATTCTGTCCAGAGCCTAGCACTTGGCCGGCTGCGGCTCCGGGATGCCCAGCTCGGCACGTTTCTTCTTGGACAGCTTCGCAGTGACCATCTGATAGGACAGGGTGATCTGCTCTTTCAGCTCCGCGTCCGTGAGGCCATCTTCGTCAAATTGCTGCAGCCATTTCATGCCGCGCGATGCCAGATACGGTGCCGGCCGGACGCCGGGTCGCTCCTGCAGCACCTCAAAAGTAATTTCTCCGGCCTTGAAGGTGAAGGCATCCCTGCCATCGGCCCAGCCGCAGACGGCAAACAGCTTGCCGCCCGCCTTCCAGACATCTGAGTTGCCCCATTGGACCACATGCTCCGCCGCCGGAAATGTCCCGCAGAACGCGTTGAACCCGTCCCGGTCCATCAGGTCTGCCCGCCTGATATCTCGATGCACTGGCCGTTGATGGACTGCGAGCCCGGCCCGCACAGCCACAGGGCCGCGGCCGCCACTTCGTCCGGTTCGATCAGCCGCTTGTGGCGGTTCGCGTTCACCATCACGTCCAGCGCTTCCACCGCGCTCATGCCCGCACGCTGGGAGATCGCGGTGATGTTGCGCTCGACGATCGGGGTGTCGACATATCCGGGGCACAGCGCGTTGAAGGTGAAGGGCGTGCCCAGGTAGTCCTCGCTCAGCGCGCGGGTCAGGCCGACCAGCCCGTGTTTGCTGGCGGTGTAGCAGGCGCCGCCCTTCAGCCCCCGCAGGCCCGCGATGGAGGACACGGTGATGACCCGGCCCCAATCGGTCTGCCGCATCGACTTGAAGCACTCCCGGATGGTCAGAAAGGCCCCGTCCAGGTTGGTTGCCATCATGTTGCGCCAAAACTCCATCGAGGTCTTGTGCAGGGCCGCGCCCTCGGCAACGCCCGCATTGGCCACGCAGATCTGAACCGGTCCGCGGGCGGCCGCCGCCGCGTCCACCTTGGCAGCCACGTCCTCCTCGCTGCGCACATCCATGGCCAGCGGGTGCAGCCCGTCTGTTGCGGCTTTCTCCAGCACCTCGGGCCGCCGCCCGGTGATGGTGACCAGCGCGCCTTCATCGGCCAGAGCCCGGGCAATCGCCAGCCCGATCCCGGTGCCGCCGCCGGTGACCAGCGCGTGTTTGCCTTGCAATGTCATGATCCCTATGGCCTCCCTGTTTTGCAGGCCAGCCTAACCGGGCAGTCCCATCTGGCAACCCCGCCGTGCCGTCACGCCGAACACTTGGGGCGTTTACAGTCATATTCGAATGTGTGAATGTCGCAGCGCTTGCCCAGGGAGATTTCCGATGAAAGCCATTGCCGCCCTCAGCGCAGCCTTGCTGATGCCCCTAGCCGCACAGGCCAGCGAAGACATCGCCGACCAGTATCCGCAGTCCGAGCTATATTCCAAGCCGGTGGAGGTCATCCCCCATGTGTTCTCCGCCATCGGCGCCACCGCGCCTCCGACCTATGAAAACGCGGGCCACAACAACAACCTCTCCTTCATCGTGACTTCCGAAGGCGTGGTGGTGGTGAATGCCGGCGCGTCCGATGCGCTGGCCAGGGCCCTGCACGACGAAATAAAGCGGGTGACCGATCAGCCGGTGGTTCTGGTGATCAACGAAAACGGCCAGGGCCATGCGATGCTGGGCAACGGCTATTGGCGCGACATCGGCGTCGATGTGCTGGCCCACGCAGAGGCGATCGCCGAAACCCGGAAAAACAGCGACCTGATCCTGCAGCGGATGCACGGCTATAA
This sequence comes from Leisingera thetidis, assembly GCF_025857195.1. Taxonomy (NCBI): domain Bacteria; kingdom Pseudomonadati; phylum Pseudomonadota; class Alphaproteobacteria; order Rhodobacterales; family Roseobacteraceae; genus Leisingera; species Leisingera thetidis. The sequence goes on from NZ_CP109787.1 coordinate 1,259,419, forward strand.
TCGGGACCGGGCCGGGGAAACCCGTGTCGAGCACGCCAATATTTCGTTTGAAGACCGCTACAACCTCACCCTCGGCGGGGTGGAGATGCAGGTGCTGCACCTCGGCCCGGCGCATGACCCGGGCGACGTCCAGGTCTGGATCCCGGAATGGAACCTGCTGATTGCCGGCGACATCGCCTTTCACGAGCGGATGCTGCCGGTTTTCGCGCACACCTGCACCAAATGCTGGGTTGAAACCTGGCAGGAGAAGCTGGAACCGCTCAACCCCGCCTATGTGATCCCCGGCCACGGCCACCCGACCAATTTGCCGCAGCTGCGCCGCTATACGCTCGACTACCTGGTCGATCTGCGGGCCAGGATCGGCGCCCATATCGAGGCGGGCGGAGACCTCGCCAGCGCCTATTATGTGGATCAGTCACGCTGGAAGGGGCTGGATGCATTCGACGCGCTTGCCACCAGAAATGCAGGCCGGGTTTTCGAGGAAATGGAGTGGGACTAAGCCGCTCACCGGTCAGTACACATAAATATACGTAGGCATTCGGGCGAAACTATGCAGGATCGTGCCGCAAGCCGGAACAGATTCGTCGTTTCCGGCGCGTCGGGGGCATTTTGTCCTTTTCTGAGACTCCCGGCCGAACTGGTCTGGACGACCAAGCCGGATAAGGGAAGATTGCCCGCAATGCGCATGATTTCAGGACATAATCTGCAAAAGGGCAGGCCATGATGCGATGGCTGGACGTGCCGCCTGTCTGGCTGGCAGGCTTTGTTCTGGCGGCCTGGCTGCAGTCGGCGCATTTTGCATTCCGGCTCTCCTTCGGGGGGCCTTGGGCAGAGTTCCTCGGCGGCATCCTTCTGGGGGGCGGCATTCTTCTGGCGCTGCTCGCCGTTACTGAGATGCGGCGGCAAAAGACCACGGTTATCCCGCACCAGACACCCAGCCGGCTGGTGCAATCGGGAATCTTCAGCCGCAGCCGCAATCCGATCTATCTGGGCGACGTGCTGATCCTGGCAGGCCTGATCCTGTGGTTTGATGCGGTGCTGTCGCTGCCGCTGATCCCGATCTTCCTCTGGGTGCTGGAGAAGCGGTTTGTGCTGCCGGAAGAGGACCGGATGCGGCGGACCTTCCGGGCCGGCTGGGCGCTTTATGAACAGAAGGTGCGCCGCTGGATCTGACTGGAATGCGGCATTGCGGCATGACTTTGCGGCAACGCAGCAAAATCCTTGCGCAACAATCTTGCGCATAGTAGTAGAGAATTATTGTGATCCGTACCCAGGAACGACTGGCGCGGGCAGGACGAGGGGGAATGACACGGTGAAAATAGGGACACCAAAAGAAACATTTGCGGGCGAGAACCGAGTTGCGATGACGCCGGAGTCGGCGCGTCAGCTGCAGAAGCTGGGGTATGACTGCGCGATCGAGGCGGGGGCCGGGGCGGCGGCGGGGTTTGCGGACGCCGCCTATGAGGCCGCAGGCGTTGAAATCATCAAAACGCCGGCCGCCTTGTGGAAGGCCTGCGACATCGTCGCCAAGGTGCGCCAGCCGGACGAGACCGAGCTGAAGCGGCTCGCCAGGGGCAAGACGCTGATCTCCTTCTTCAACCCGGCCGGCAACGAGGCCGGGATGGAGGCCGCCAAATCCAAGGGCGCCAATGTGATCGCCATGGAAATGGTGCCGCGGATCTCCCGCGCCCAGAAGATGGATGCGCTGAGTTCGATGGCCAATATCGCGGGCTACCGCGCCGTGATCGAGGCGGGCAACAACTTCGGCCGCTTCTTCACCGGCCAGATCACCGCCGCAGGCAAGGTGCCGCCCGCCAAGGTGCTGGTGGTCGGCGCCGGCGTCGCGGGCCTGGCCGCCATCGGCACCTCGACCTCGCTCGGCGCCGTCACCTATGCCTTCGACGTGCGCCCCGAGGTGGCCGAGCAGGTGGAATCGATGGGCGCCGAGTTCGTCTATCTCGATTTCGAGGAGGAGCAGCAGGACGGCGCCGCCACCGGCGGCTATGCGGCTGTTTCCTCGCCGGAATTCCGCGACGCGCAGCTGGCCAAGTTCCGCGAGCTGGCGCCGGAGATGGACATCGTCATCACCACCGCGCTGATCCCGGGCCGCGAGGCGCCCGAGCTGTGGACCGAGGACATGGTTGCGGCGATGAAGCCCGGCTCGGTCATCGTCGACCTTGCGGCGGAAAAGGGCGGCAACTGCAAGCTCACGGTGATGGACGAGAAGATCGTCACGGAAAACGGCGTCACCATCATCGGCTACACCGACTTCCCCAGCCGGATGGCGGCGCAGGCCTCGACGCTGTACGCGACCAACATCCGCCACATGATGACCGACCTGACCCCCGGCAAGGACGGCCAGGTGGTGCATGACATGGAGGACGACGTGATCCGCGGCGCCACCGTGGCGTTCGAGGGCGGGATCACCTTCCCGCCGCCGCCGCCGAAAGTGCAGGCGATTGCGGCCAAGCCCAAGGAAACCGTGCCGGAGCTGACGCCGGAGGAAAAACGCGCCCGGGAGGTTGCGGCCTTCAAGGCGCAGACCAGGAGCCAGGTCACCCTGCTGGCGGGCGGCGGCGCGCTGCTGCTGCTGGTCGGGCTGTTTGCGCCGGTCAGCTTCATGCAGCATTTCATCGTCTTTGCGCTGGCCTGCTTTGTCGGCTTCCAGGTGATCTGGGGCGTCGCGCACTCGTTGCACACGCCGCTGATGGCGGTGACCAACGCGATCTCCTCGATCATCATCCTCGGCGCGCTGATGCAGATCGGTTCGGGGTCCTGGCTGGTGATCCTGCTGGCGGCGCTTTCGGTCTTCATGGCCGGGATCAACATCTTCGGCGGCTTCCTCGTCACCCGGCGCATGCTCGCCATGTTCCAGAAATCCTAAAGCGAGGCAGAACAGATGGATTACGGGTTCACCACCGCCGCCTATGTTGTTGCGGCTGTTCTTTTCATCCTGTCGCTCGGCGGCCTGTCGAACCAGGAAAGCGCCAAGCGCGCGGTCTGGTACGGCATCGCGGGCATGGGGCTGGCGGTGTTCGCCACCCTGATCGGCCCCGGCTCCGGCCTGTGGCTGTTGTCGCTCTTGCTGATCGCGGGCGGCGGCATCATCGGCACCTATGTGGCCAAGAAGGTGCAGATGACCGAAATGCCGCAGCTGGTGGCGGCGATGCACTCGCTGGTCGGCCTGGCGGCGGTCTTTGTCGGCTTCATCGCCCATTTCGAGATCGGCAATGTGGCGGCCGCCGCGGCGGCGGGCAGCACCGAGGAGCTCGGCACCTTTGCCAAGCTGATTGCCAAGAAGACCCCGGCCGAGATCGCCTTTCTGCGCGTCGAGCTGTTCCTCGGCATCTTCATCGGTGCCATCACCTTCACCGGCTCGGTGATTGCCTTCGGCAAGCTGGCGGGCAAGGTCACCTCGGCGGCGACCAAGCTGCCGGGCGGCCACGCGCTGAACGCCGGTGCCGCGGCGCTGTCGTTCATCTGCCTGATCTGGTACTTCAACTCCGGCGGCTTCCTGCCGCTGCTGCTGATGACGCTGGCGGCGCTGTTCATCGGCTACCATCTGATCATGGGCATCGGCGGCGCCGACATGCCGGTGGTGGTGTCGATGCTCAACAGCTACTCCGGCTGGGCCGCGGCCGCCATCGGCTTCAGCTTGGGCAATGATCTCCTGATCGTGGTCGGCGCCCTGGTGGGCTCCTCCGGTGCGATCCTCTCCTACATCATGTGCAAGGCGATGAACCGCTCTTTCGTTTCCGTGATCCTCGGCGGCTTCGGCGGCACCGCGGGCCCGGCGATGGAGATCGACGGCGAACAGATCGCCATCGACGCCGACGGCGTGGCGGCGGCACTGGACGAGGCCGATTCCGTGGTGATCATCCCCGGCTACGGCATGGCGGTGGCGCAGGCGCAGCAGAACGTCGCCGAGCTGACCCGGCGCCTGCGGGCGAAAGGCAAGACCGTGCGCTTTGCCATCCACCCGGTGGCGGGCCGGCTGCCGGGGCACATGAACGTGCTGCTGGCGGAGGCCAAGGTGCCTTACGACATCGTGCTGGAGATGGACGAGATCAACGAGGACTTCCCGCAGACGGATGTGGCGATCGTCATCGGCTCCAACGACATCGTCAACCCGGCGGCGCAGGAGGACCCGAACTCGCCGATCGCCGGCATGCCGGTTCTGGAATGCTGGAAGGCGAAACAGGTGTTCGTCTCCAAACGCGGCCAGGGCACCGGCTATTCGGGCATCGAGAACCCGCTGTTCTTCAAGGAAAACACCCGCATGTTCTATGGCGACGCAAAGCAGAGCCTGGATACCCTGCTGGGCATGATCAGCTAAAAGACGGGAAAACTGACTGAAGGCGCTCCAATCGGGGCGCCTTTTTCCTTTGCCGCTTCTTTCTGGCCGGAAATACTCCGGGGGAGGCCGCAGGCCGGGGGCAGAGCCCCATAGGGCGGCTTCTGCATACTGTTGCATCCATTTAACACATTGAAATAAAGGCTTTCTTTACATATTTTTCGGCAGGCATTATGGTCCGCCGCATTGCCCCGGAGACCTCAATGCCCCAGATCCAGGACCACCCTCTGCGTTATCAGCTCACGAACGAGCTGCACGCGCGGCCTTTCCCCGCCATGTCGAGCCCCTGCACGGTGGTCTACCTGGCCGTGAAGCAACCGCAGGAAGCCGAGCACCGCGACAGGCTGCAGGATCTCCAGCATCTGACGGACCTTCTCGACCGCCACGGTGCGCCGCATCCCCAGCCGGGGGCGACGCATCACACCGCGCAGATCGGGCGGCACATGATCAAATGGGAGCAGCACACAGAATTCGTCAGCTACACCGTTTACCGCGATGGCGTCAGCACGCGGGCGTTTGATCCGGCGGATTTTGACGTCTTCCCTGAGGATTGGCTGGCACAGGTGCCTGGGCAGCGGATCACCTCGGCGCTGATCCGGGTGGTGCCGCGCACCGCTCCGGCAAAGCTGAAGGCAACCCTGCACGACTGGTTTGTGCCGGAAAGCCTGGCGGTATCTGAAGTGCTGGATGACAGCGCTGTGGTAGCCGGGGATTTCCGCATCGACCCGGCCGGCCACATGCGCTTTGCGGTGCTGCCGAATGCGGGAACCGGCAGCCAGCGCATCGGCCGAATTGTGCAACGGCTGTGCGAGATCGAGACCTACCGGGCAATGGCCATGCTGGGCTTTTCCCGCGCCCGCGGCCTCACCCCGACCATCAGTGCGCTGGATACGCATCTGAGCGAGATGATGGTGGAGATGACCGGCGGCACCGCACCTGCCGAACAAACGCTGTCGCAGCTGCTGACGGTGTCCGCTGAACTGGAGGCAATGGCCGCCCGGTCCGCCTTCCGCTTTGGCGCAACGGGCGCTTATGAGGCTTTGGTCAACCAGCGGGTCAGCCTGCTGCGCGAGGGCCGGCACGAGGGGTTCCAGACGCTGGCGGAATTCATGCTGCGCCGGTTTGAACCGGCCATGCGCACGGTAAAGTCCGCGGAAAAGCGGCTGGAAGCGCTGGCCAACCGGGCGCGCCGTGCAGGAGAGCTGCTCAGAACACGGGTGGATGTGGAACGCTCGGCGCAGAACCAGGCGCTGCTGGCCAGCATGGACCGCCGTGCCGACATTGCGCTGCGCCTGCAGCACACGGTCGAGGGGCTGTCGGTGGTGGCGGTCAGCTATTACGCGGTGTCGCTAGTGTCGGACTTTTTCCTGCCGCTGGCCGAACGGTACGGGCTGAACAAGAAGCTGCTGATTACGGCGGTCACTCTGCCGGTTGTTGGTCTGGTGTGGCTGGGGATCCAGCGGATCCGGAAGAAGCTGCATTAAGCGCTGCATTCATGCCCAGGCCGCCAAGCGCGATGAATGCCAGCGCCAGCAGGGCCGCCAGGCTCAGGGCCGGAATGCCCGCCAGCCCGGCGCCTACGGTGCAGCCGCCGGCCAGCACGCCGCCCGCGCCCATCAGCACGGCACCGGTCAGGTAGCGGCCGGTCTGGCGCGGGGTCTCGAAGCTTTGCCATTGGAAACGGCCGCTGAGCAGAGATGCCGCCAGCGCCCCCAGCAGCACGCCGCCAATCAGTCCGGGACCAAAGCCTGCGGGAATCGAGCTGGAGGCGATCACGAAGAACAATGAGTCGGCAGCCGGAGAGGTGAAGGACAGGCTCTCCATCGCGATGGGGTCGAATTCGTCAAACAGCACATAGCCGGTGCCCACCCAGGCCACAGGCACCAGCAGCCCGATCAGGGCACCGCCGGCCAGCGCCGGCATCCGGTTGCCCGAGCGCAGTGCAATCAGCAGCGCGGCGGCGGCGATCACAGCGCTCCACAGCAGCGGGCCGCCGGGCAGGGTCGCCAGGGATGCATGGTCAGCCAACGGCAGCGTTACGGAACCAAGCGCGGTTCGGAGCGGTGCCAGAACACCTTTGAGCGTCGCATGGGCCACAACTGCGAAGACCGCGATCACCAGCAGCGCCCGCAGGTTGCCGCTGCCTGCCAGCACGACGAGCCGCGACGCACATCCGCGGGTCAGGATCATGCCTGCGCCGAACATCAGCCCGCCGGCAGCGATGGCCAGCAGCGGCAGATCCCCGGCCATCAGCCGGTGATCCGCAAAGCTGATCCAGCCCTGCGCCACCGCCGCCTGGGTGCCGGCAACAGCCACCGCGAGGGCGATGGCCCAGATGCCGGCCGCCTGACGGCGGTCATCGCCAACCAGGGCGCGGCGAAAGCAGAAACGGGTCAGCTGCGCCAGTGCCCCGAACAGAATGCCGACGCCAAGGGCAAACAGGACGGAAACGTCCCGCGCGGAGGTCTCTTCAAAGCCAAATGTTTCGAACATCGCGGTCACCAGGTGGAAAGACGGAATTTTTTCCCGAAATGACGGTCTTTCGCCGGTCAGGCAAGGCCCGGACGTCTTGGGGTGCTGCGAAATGCAGGGAGGGTTTCCCGCTAATTGCAGCCCGGCTCAAAGGTTTGTTTTCCGGTTCCGCCTTGGGGAAAACAAATTGGCCGCCTGCAGGGCGGCGGCCAATAGTCATGTTTTTATTTGAATGTGTGCGTGTGTTCTGCCTCAGCGGCCGCGGATCCGCGGATCCAGCGCATCGCGCAACCCGTCGCCCAGGTAGTTCACGCTCAGCACCGTCAGCGAGATCGCCATGCCGGGCCAGAACACCCGTTCGGGGTACTGCTGCAGGTAATCGGTGGCATCAAACAGCAGCCGTCCCCAAGTCGGGAAATCCGGCGGGAAGCCGAGGCCGAGGAACGACAGCGACGACTCAGTGATGATCGCGGTGGCGATCCCCAGGGTGGCCGAAACCATGATCGGCGACAGCACGTTGGGCAGGATATGCCGGGTGATCAGCCCGGTGTTCGTGGTGCCGATGGAGCGCGCCGCCATCACGAACTCGCGCTCCTTCAGGGCCAGCACGTCGCCGCGCACGATGCGGGCGGTGGGCATCCAGCTGGTGACGCCGATGGAGGCGACGATCAGGATGAAGATCCCCTGTTCCGGCCCGAATGTTGCGTTCAGCGGCTCGCGGAACAAGAGCATCATCACCAGGAGGAGCGGCAGCAGCGGCAGCGCCAGGAACAGGTCGGTCAGCCGCATCAGCGGCCCGTCCAGCCGTTTGAAAAAGCCGGCAACCACCCCGATGAAGGAGCCCAGGAACAGCGCCAGCAGCATCGCCGTCAGGCCGACAGAAACAGAGGTCGCGCCGCCCGCCATCATCCGCGCCAGCATGTCGCGGCCCAGCTGGTCGGTGCCGAAGGGATGCGCCCAGCTGGGGCCCTGGTTGCGGGCGCGGATGTCGATCTTGGTGGCGTCGATCTCCCAGACCAGCGGCCCGGCATAGACCGCCAGGATGATGAACAGGAACAAGGCCCCGCCCATCAGTGCGCCGCGGTGGGACTTGAACTGGTCCCAGACATCCAGCCACTGGCTGCGCGGCGGGTTGTGCAACTCCTCCAGCGCGCCGGCGCCGGGCACCGCGGTCGAGGCCGGCGCCATGCCTTCGTCGGGCACAAAGCGTTCCTTGTCAGTCATAGCGGATCCTCGGGTCAAGAATGCCGTACAGCACGTCGGCGATCAGGTTGAACAGCACGATCAGCACCGCAAAGATGAAGGTCAGCGTCTGCACCATCGGCAGGTCGTTGGCCTGAATGGCGCCGATCAGCAGCTGGCCGATGCCGTTCACCTTGAACACCTGCTCGGTGATGATGGCGCCGCCAAAGATCGACGGGATCCCCAGCGCGATCACGGTCACAACCGGGATCATCGAATTGCGCAGCACGTGCACCATGACCACGACGTATTCGCTCAGCCCCTTGGCCCGTGCGGTGCGCACATAGTCCTGGTTGAGGTTGTCCAGCATCGAGGCGCGCATGAAGCGGCTCAGCTGCGCGGTGATCTGCAGCGCCAGCACCATCACCGGCATGATCATCTGCTTCAGCTGGTAGACAAAGGCATCCCAGCTGTCGACCACGTGGGTGGTGTCATAGATCGACGGGAACCAGCCAAGCTGTACCGAGAAGATCACGATCACCAGCACGCCCGAGAAGAACGGCGGCACCGAGAAACCCACCATCGACACGAATGTCCCCAGCTGGTCGAACCAGCTGTACTGGCGGTAGGCGGAATAGATGCCGATCGGCAGCGCGATCAGGATGGCGACCACATAGGCGGTGCCGACAACCCACAGGGTCTGCGGCATGCGCTGGATCACGATGTCCATCACCGGCGAGCGGGTCTGCCAGGAGATCACCCGCAGGTCGCCAGCGGAAAAACTGGTGCCCAGGTAGTGGTCGATCAGCACCTGCGGCTCGATCCAGAAGAACTGCACGATCCACTTCCAGAACCGGATATGCATCGGCTGGCCGAGGCCAAGCGCCTCGCGCATTTTCTCTTTGACTTCAGGGGGCACGGTCAGGGGAACCTGCGCCATCGGGTCGCCCGGGGCGAGCTCCAGCAGCAGGAAGATCACGAGGCTGATGAACAGCAGTGTCGGAACTGCCAGGATCAGCCGCCGGATTGTAAAGGTCAGCATCAGGTAGGCGCCTTTGCAGCTTGTATTAAGGTCGGAGCAGGCGGGGAGGCCTCACATCCATGTCACGCGCAGGCGGTTAAATGTAACCAATGCTGAGTGGCAAGGGGCCCCGATGAAACCTCAGGGCCCCAGGTGAGGCAAGCGCTGCTTACTTGATGCGGTACCAGTCGGCGGCGTTCCACAGCTCGCTGTCCCAGACGTTCAGGTCGACGCCGCCCAGGGTGTTGGAATGTGCCGACAGGCGGCCGCGGTGCACCAGCGGGATCATGCCGCCGTTTTCCACCATGATGTCATTCAGGCGGCGGCCGATTTCGGCGCGGGCCTCCAGACCGGCGGTCTTGGTCAGCTCGGCGTGCAGCTGGTCGAACTCCTCGTTGCAGAAGCGCGAGATGTTCTCGCCCTGCCACTGGGATTCGGGCTTGGGCGCCTTGTCGCACAAGCCGTTGGCCAGATAAGCCTGCGGGTCGGTGCCGTCAAAGTTGTTGGCGTACATTTCCACGTCGGCATAGAACTTCTGGAAGGTGTCGGGCGAGCCCGGGTCGCCGCCGAAGAACACCGAAGCATTGACGTTGCGCAGTTCGGATTCGATGCCGATCTGGCCCCACCACTCCTTGATCAGCGCCTGGAAGTCCTGGCGCACGGCGTTGGTCGAGGTCTGGTACAGGATCTTCATCGGCTTGCCGTCCGGGGTTTCCCGCACGCCGTCGCCATTGGTGTCCTTGTAGCCGGCTTCCTCCAGCATCGCCTTGGCGCCTTCGATGTCCTGGACGGAGCAGTCAAAGGTGTCCGAGGCAAAGGCGGCAGGCGCAGGCACCCAGTTGCAGCCGACCTTGCCGGCCTTGCCATAGCCGATTTCCACCAGCAGCGGCCGGTCGATGGCCATCGACATTGCCTTGTAGACCGCCGGGTCCTTCAGGAACGGATGCGGATGCTTGGCGGTGGAGCGTTCGCCTTCGGGCAGGCTGGGCGACGGGTCGGTCTGGTTCAGCATGACGCGTTCGACCAGCGAGCCGAAGCCGGCCACCGGCTTGCCCTTGCCGCCTGCTTCCATCTGGGCGATCACTTCCGGCGCCAGCTGCAGGTTCCAGGCATAATCGAATTCGCCGGTTTCCATCACCGCGCGGCCCGCAGCGGTGGCATCGCCGCCGCCCTTGAACAGCACCTTGGCAAAGGCAGGCTTGGCCGGATCGCGGTAATTGGGGTTCGCCGACATGGTGATCACGTCGTTCGGCTTGAATTCATCGACCACAAAGGGGCCGGTGCCGATCGGGCCAAAGTTGGCCTCGGTGCATTCCGGCGCCCGCGCGCCCATGCAGTTCTCGAACTGCGCCTTCTGCAGGATCGGGCTTTCGCCGCCGGAGAACGGGCCATAGGGGAAGGGGGTCGGCTTGTCGAAATTGACCTTGACGGTCATGTCGTCCAGCAGCTCGACCGAGGTGACGCCTTCGAATTTGGTCAGCTGCGCACAGCCGCCCTCGGGATGCATGCAGTAGTCGGCGGTGAATTTCACGTCGTGGGCGGTAAAGTCCGTCCCGTCGGACCATTTGATGCCCGGTGCGACCTTCCAGGTGATCGAGGTCAGGTCTTCGCTGACGCCGCCGTTTTCCACGGTCGGGATCTCGGCCGCCAGATAGGGCACCATGTTGCCGTCGGGGTCATAGCGGGCCAGCGGCTCGATCACCAGCGAGGCGGCCTGGATGTCCTTGGTGCCGCCGGACAGGAACGGGTTCAGGATCGACGGCGCCTGCCAGTAGATGATGTTGACCTGGCCGTCAGACCCGCGCTCGGCAAAGGCCGCCGGCGCCAGGGCAGCCGTGGCAACGGCCCCCATCAATAGGGATTTGAGTTTCATCGCACTCTCCTTGTCGGACACGTTTTGTGTCTTTTTTTCCGGCCGGGCCGGTTCGGGCCCGGAGATTTGCCGCATCGCTGCGGAAGTGTGGCCATTGCACCTGCAGGCAGAGCAAAAGCGCAGACATCGAGCACTCAATAACATGTGTCCGGACGCACCGGCGCGTGACGCCCTGCAGGCAACCACAGGGGTATCGAAGACCACTTCCCGGAAAATTGCAAATTCCAATTTCGAACACCCTATGCATTATTTGCATGAGCATTTTTGTGCAAAGTAGAGTTTACTCCGGAAGCTGAAGCCGCCTTCTGTGGCGGATAAGGTGATTGACAGATAGGGGACCCATCATGCTGGACACCGCAATTGCGTCCATCAGAAACCTGCGTGTTGAGTTTCAGACCAAGGATGGCCCGGTCGTCGGGGTGGAGAATGTCTCCTTTGACGTGAGCCCGGGCGAAACCGTTTGCATCGTTGGCGAATCCGGCTCCGGCAAATCGGTCTCCTCGCTGTCGCTGATGCGGCTGGTCGAGTTCGGCGGCGGCGAAATCGCGGGCGGCGAGCTGCTGTTCAACCGGCGCGAGGGCGGCGAGACGAACCTCGCCACCACCGAGCAGGAGATGATGAAGCAGATCCGCGGCAATGAGATCGGCATGATCTTCCAGGAGCCGATGACCGCGCTCAACCCGGTGTTCACGGTGGGCCGCCAGCTGACCGAGGGCCTGCGCATCCACAAGAACATGTCCAAGGCCCAGGCCGAGGAGCGCGCGCTGGAGCTTTTGCGCCAGGTCCGCATTCCCGAGCCGGAGCGCCGCCTGCACCAGTACCCGCATGAGCTGTCCGGCGGCATGCGCCAGCGGGTGGTGATCGCGATGGCGATGGCCTGCGAGCCGCGGCTGCTGATTGCGGATGAGCCGACGACTGCGCTGGACGTGACCATTCAGGCGGAGATCCTGGCGCTGATGGACCGCCTGAAGCGCGAGACGGGGACGGCGGTGATGTTCATCACCCACGACATGGCGGTGGTGGCCCAGATGGCCGACCGCGTCGTCGTCATGTACCGCGGCAACAAGGTCGAGGAGGGCACCGTCGAGGAGATCTTCGAGAACCCGCAGCACGATTACACCAAGGCGCTGCTGGCGGCAGTGCCGAAACTGGGCGAGATGCGCGGCAAGCAGTACCCTGAGCCGATGAAGCTGATGGGGGTCGAAAACCAGAAGATCGAGCCTATCATGGGCACCGACGAGGTGCTGCTGGACGTGCAGAACCTGACCACCCGCTTCCCGGTCAAGGGCGGGCTGCTGCGCCGCACCATTTCCAACGTGCATGCCGTCGAAGACGTGTCCTTCAAGGTGTTCAAGGGCCAGACCCTGTCGCTGGTGGGGGAATCCGGCTGCGGCAAGTCCACCGCAGGCCGTTCGATCCTGCGTCTGGTGGAACCGCTGTCGGGCAAGGTGGATTTCGAAGGCCGCGACGTGCTGAAGTTCAGCGGCTCCGAGATGCACAAGGCGCGCCAGGACATGCAGATGATCTTCCAGGACCCCTTTGCATCGCTGAACCCGCAGATGCAGCTGCTGGATCAGGTCGCAGAACCGCTGCGCAACTACGGTCTGGCAAAAGGCTCGGAATTGCACGACCGGGTCGCCAGCCTGTTCGACCGCGTCCACCTGCCGCGCAGCTTCATGCGCCGCTATCCGCACGAGATGTCCGGCGGCCAGCGCCAGCGCATCGCCATCGCCCGGGCGCTCGCGTTGAACCCCAAGCTGATCGTCGCGGATGAGGCGGTCTCGGCGCTCGATGTGTCGGTGCAGGCGCAGGTGCTGAACCTGATGATGGAGCTGCAGGCGGAGCTGGGCCTGTCCTTCCTGTTCATCAGCCACGACATGGCGGTGGTGGAGCGCGTCAGCCATCAGGTCGGCGTCATGTACCTGGGCCGCATCGTCGAACTCGGCCCGCGCGAGCGCGTCTTTGAGAACCCGCTGCACGCCTACACACAGGCTTTGATGAAGGCGGTGCCGATCGCCGACCCGCGCCGGCGCAAGTCGGAGAAGGAGCTGAACTTCAAACCGATCCCGTCGCCGATCCATGAGGTCGGGTACGAGCCGGAACCGTCGGAGTATCTGGAGCTTGAGCCCGGCCATTTCGTGCTGACCACCGATAGCGGGTACTGATCATGGCCACGAAACTGACGCCGCTGGAGATCATGCAAAAGCTGGTCTCCTTCCCGACGGTGAGCCGGGACACCAACCTGCCGCTGGTGGACTGGGTGCAGGAGTATTTGTCCGCCCACGGCATCGAAAGCCACCGGTGGGTGGACCCGGACCAGCCGCACAAGGCCGCCGTTTTTGCCCATGCGGGACCGGTGGAAGAGGGCGCTGTGGTGCTCTCGGGCCATACCGATGTGGTGCCGGTGGACGGCCAGCCGTGGGACACGGATCCCTTCACCGTGGTCGAGAAGGACGGCAAATATTTCGGCCGCGGCACCTGCGACATGAAAGGCTATGATGCGCTGGCCATCTGGGCGCTGGTCGAGGGTCACAGCCAGGGCGTCAAACGCCCGCTGCAGCTGGCGCTCAGCTTCGACGAGGAAATTGGCTGCACCGGCGCGCCGCCGATGATCGAAGCGATGCAGCCCCTGCTGCCCAAAGGCTCGGCGGTGATCGTCGGTGAGCCGTCGATGATGAAGGCGGTGACCGGCCACAAGGGCGGCACCGGCTATGCCACCCATCTGGTGGGGTTCGAGGTCCACTCGTCGCTGATGCACACCGGCGTCAGCGCCATCATGCAGGGCGCCCGGCTGATAGACTGGGCGAACCAGATGAATACGGAAAACATGGCCAGGGAACCGGGTGAGGTGCAGGCCATGTTCACGCCGCCCTGGACCACCTGCCATGTCGGCATGATCGAGGGCGGCACCGCCCACAACATCACCGCCAAGGACTGCCGCTTCATGATGGATTTCCGGGTGGTGCCGGGCGAAAACCCCGCCGACTGGGAGGCGGCCTATTTGGCCAAGGTCCGCGAGGTGGAGGCAGAGATGCAGGCCATCCACCTGGACGCCCGCATCGACGTCTCCAAGCATTTCGACGTCCCCGGCCTGGTGCCGGAACAGGACGGCGAAGCCGAGGCGCTGGTGCGGCTGCTGACCGGTGACAACGGCTCCCACGTGGTCAGCTACGGCACCGAGGCGGGCCAGTTCCAGCAGGCAGGCTATTCCGCGGTGATCTGCGGTCCCGGCGACATCGCCCAGGCACATCAGCCGAATGAGTATATTACCGTGGCGCAGTTCAACGCGGGCCACGCCTTCATGCGCGGGCTGGTGGAAAAGCTGCGGGCGTAAAACCCGGCACCTTGAAACCGGGCCTTTCGTGCTCAGATTGATGCCTAGGGGGTGTACGGGCGGTACATAGGGGGTGCTCGCCTCGTGCATCCGGCCTGGCGTGTTCCGCGGCGTCCTGACGGCTACCGGATACTTGCGAAGCTAAGTTTTTTCGCGGACAGTCTGCCGCAACGGAACCTGAAACAAAAAGGGGAGGGGAATATGCCGGCCAAGAACCGCTTTGCCGAGATGCACCAGGAGATCACGGCCTGGCGCCATCACCTGCATGAGAACCCCGAACTGATGTACGAGGTGCACGAAACCGCCGCCTTTGTGGTGGAGCGGCTGAAGGAATTCGGCATCACCGATATCACCGCCGGCGTCGGCCGGACCGGCGTGGTGGCGGTGATCGAGGGCAGGACCAACACCTCCGGTCGCGCCATCGGGCTGCGTGCCGACATGGACGCGCTGCCGATCCCCGAGGCCTCGGGTGTGGGCTATGCCTCCAAGACGCCCGGCGTGATGCATGCCTGCGGCCATGACGGCCATACCTCGATCCTGCTGGGCGCTGCCAAGTACCTTGCAGAGACACGCAATTTCGACGGCAAGGCGGTTCTGATCTTCCAGCCGGCCGAAGAGGGCGGGGGCGGCGGCAAGGCGATGTGCGACGACGGTCTGATGGACCGCTGGGGCATCCAGGAGGTCTATGGCCTGCACAACATGCCGGGCCTGCCGGTGGGCGAATTCGCCATCCGTCCGGGGCCGCTGATGGCCTCGTCGGATGAGTTCAACATCACCGTGACCGGCAAGGGCGGCCATGCCGCTGCGCCGCATGACGCGGTCGACACCACGCTGGTGGCCTCGCAGATCGTGGTCTCGCTGCATTCCATCGTGTCGCGCAATGTGGACCCGGTGAAACGGGTGGTGCTGACCGTCGGCACGTTTGAGACCGACAGCACGGCGTCGAATGTGATTGCCCATACCGCCAGGCTGCAGGGCACCGTGCGCACCCTGGACCCCGAATACCGCACCCAGGCCGAAACCTGGGTGCGCCGGGTGGCCGAAAGCACGGCAGCGGCGTTTGGCGCCACGGCCGAAGTCGAATGGGTCCCGGGCTATCCCGTGACAATCAATGACGAAAACGGCACCGCCCATGCGGTGGAGGCCGCGCAGGCGGTGGCGGCCAAGGTCAACGCCGACACCCCGCCGATCATGCCGTCCGAGGACTTTTCCTACATGCTGGAGCAGCGCCCCGGCGCCTATATCTTCCTCGGCAACGGCGACACGCAGATGTGCCACCACCCGGCCTATGTCTTTGACGACGAGGCGATTCCGCTGGGATGCAGCTGGTTTGCCGAGCTGGTGGAACGAAGAATGCCCGCGGCCTGAGGCTGCGGGGGAAAGACAACCAAAGGAGTGAGAAATGCCGGTCAAGAACCGCTTTGCCGAACTGCAGGATGAAATCACCGCCTGGCGCCGTGACATCCATGAAAACCCCGAAATCCTGTTTGAAACCCACCGCACCAGCGCACTGGTGGCGGAGAAACTGCAGGAATTCGGCTGCGACGAGGTGGTGACCGGCATCGGCCGCACCGGCGTGGTCGGCGTCATCAAGGGCAAGGCGGACACCTCCGGCAAGGTAATCGGCCTGCGCGCCGACATGGACGCGCTGCCGATCCATGAGCAGACCGGGCTCGACTATGCCTCCAAGACCCCCGGCGCGATGCATGCCTGCGGCCATGACGGCCACACCGCGATGCTGCTGGGCGCGGCCAAGTACCTGGCGGAGACCCGCAATTTCGACGGCACGGTGGTGGTGATCTTCCAGCCCGCCGAAGAGGGCGGCGGCGGCGCCAAGGTGATGTGCGACGACGGGCTGATGGACCGCTGGGGCGTGCAGGAAGTTTACGGCCTGCACAACTGGCCGGGCCAGCCGCTGGGCACCTTTGCGATCCGTCCGGGATCGTTCTTTGCCGCAACCGACCAGTTCGACATCACCTTCGAGGGCCGGGGCGGCCATGCTGCCAAGCCGCATGAGACCGTCGATACCACCGTGCTGGCCGCGCAGGCAGTGCTGGCGCTGCAGACCATCGCTTCGCGCAATGCCGACCCGGTGCATCAGATCGTGGTCTCGGTGACCTCGTTCGAGACGTCGTCGAAAGCGTTCAACGTGATCCCGCAGAAGGTGCAGATCAAGGGCACCGTGCGCACCATGTCCAAGGAGATGCGCGACCTGGCCGAGAAGCGGATCAACGAGGTCTGCACCGGCATCGCGGCGACCTTTGGCGGCACTGCCGATGTCACCTATCACCGCGGCTATCCGGTGATGGTGAACCACGAGGCGCAGACCGAGTTTGCCGCCAAGGTCGCGTCCAGCGTCTCCGGCGCCTGCGCGGATGCACCGCTGGTGATGGGCGGCGAGGATTTTGCCTTCATGCTGGAAGAGCGCCCCGGCGCCTATATTCTGATGGGCAATGGCGACACCGCGATGGTGCATCACCCGGAGTACAACTTCAACGACGATGCCATTCCGGCGGGCTGCAGCTGGTGGGCGGAGATCGTCGAGCAGCGGATGCCCGCGGCTTGAGCCTTGCAAGGGGGAGGGGGCTGTCTGCCCCCTCTTGAGCCTGCGGCTCAATTCACCCCCGAGGATATTTTCAGCCAGAAGAACAGGGATCAGGGTGCGCTATGGCGCAGGGGTCAGTGCTCCAGCAGTTCGCGGTAGATGGTGACAAGCGTTTCCGCCTCTTTCTCCAGCGCAAAGTTGGTCATGGCGTGTTTCCGGGCGGCTTTTGACCACTCTGCCAGCCGGCCTTCGGTGGACAGCACGTCATTGATCGCCGCCACCATTTGCTCCGTCTCGCCCGGATCGATCAGCAGGCCGGTCTCCCCCGGCGCGATCAGCTCTTCAAAGGCGCCGACGCAGGTGGCGACGGCGGGCACGCCGCAGGACATCGCTTCGAGCGGGGTGAGGCCAAAGCCTTCCCAGCGCTGCGGCGCCACGTAGAGATCCAGCGCCTGATACCAGCGGGAGACCTCCCAGACCGGAACCTCGGGCGGGAACAGCAGCCGCTCGGACAGGCCCGCGGCCTCGACCCTGGCGCGCAGCTCCTTTTCGAACGCCACGTGTTTTTCGGTGGCACGGCCCATCACCAGGCCCACGGCCTTGGGGTGGGCTTTCAGCACTTCCAGCATGGCGCCGACAAAAACGTCGGTGCCTTTCTGTGCCCGGATACGGCCATAGCAGCCGATCAGGACGGCATCCTCCGGCAGACCCAGTTCACGCCGCAGCGCAGGTTTGTCCGCGGGCGGACAGAACTCTTCGGTATTGATCCCGTGATGCACCACCTGCACCGGCTTCTCCAGATAGGCGGCACCCTTGGCCGAGGTGGCGATCACCCGGTCCATCTGCGAGATCAGCCACTTGGTGTAACCCGAATGATGCCGCTGGGAGGCGGAAGTGAACAGCAGTTTCAGCCGCTTGCCCAGAAGGTACTTGAGCGCCAGCCCGCCCAGCATCTCGACATTGCGCCGGGCGTGCCAGACCCGGGCGCCGGCCGGGCCGTTGCGGGGCATGAGCACCAGCTGGGGCACGGAGAGATGCGGCATGTCCCCGGGCAGGCCGCTGCCTGCGGTGGCAATCGCAATCTGCTTGCGCTGCAGCGGCACCAGCCGCACGATGGTCGAGGTCACGCCGGACAGGCGGCGCTTGAAATTCGGCGCGATGACTTCGATTGTTTTGGCGTCCACCTGTGCCATCACGGCCTCCCTGCGGGCGGGGGCAGAAGCGCCAGCAGCGCTTCCACCGTTTGGTCCAGCTGATCGGATTGCCGGGAGATGAACTGCCCGGCGGCGTCGCGGGCTGCCTGAAAGCGCTCCGGCTGCTCCAGCCATCCGGCAACCTGTTCCGCCAGCTCTGCCGCCGAGCGCACCTCGGCCGCGGCGCCAAGGGCGGTCAGCTGGGCATAGGTCTCGGCGAAATTGTAATGCCCGGTGCCGGTGATCACCGCAGCGCCGGCCTGCATCGGTTCAAACGGGTTGTGGCCGCCGATGTCATGCAGGGACCCGCCCAGGAACACCAGCGGGCAGAGCGCATACCAGATGCCCACCTCGCCCAGCGTGTCGGCGAGATAGACCTGGGTGCCCGCGCCCGGCAGAACCCCCATGCTGCGGCGGGCCAGGGTCAGCCCGGCCTGTTTGATCAGCGCCTCGACCCTGTCACCGCGTTCCGGATGGCGGGGGGCCAGCAGCAGGCACAGCTCGGGGTGCCGGCGCAGCAGCGCCTTATGCGCCTCCAGCACAGTCTCCTCTTCGCCGTCATGGGTGGAGGACGCGACCCACACCGGGCGGTCGGATACCGCGTTGCGGACCGCGGCCAGCGTCTCAGGGTCCACCGGCAGGGGATCCGACACCGCCTTGAGGTTGCTGCCGGGGCGGATGCGGCCGGGGGCGGCGCCCATTGCCTGCAGGTTCGCAGCCGTTTTCTGGTTCTGGGTCACCAGCAGGCCGAACTGATCCAGGATGTAGCGTGCCGTTTGCGGGCGTTTCTTCCAGCCCTTCACCGAGCGGTCCGACAGCCGCGCATTCAGCAGCACCAGCGGGCAGCCCGTTTTGCGGGCACGCACCAGCATCTGCGGCCACAGCTCGCTTTCCACGAACACCCCCAGATCGGGGCGCCAGTGGGTCAGGAAGCGGTCCACCGCAGCAGCCGTATCCAGCGGCGGGAACTGGTGGCGGCAGCGCGGCGGCATCCGTTTGGCGATCAGCTCGGCCGAGGTCGGGGTGCCGGAGGTGATCAGGAACTCCGCATCCGGCGCCTGTTCTCCCATGCGCCTGATGAGTGTGAGCACCGACAGGCTCTCGCCGACCGAGGCGGCATGGAACCAGATCAGCCGCCCGGCGGGACGCGGCAGGGAGGCATGGCCGCGGCGCTCGCGCACGCGCTCTTCCGGCAGGCCGTAGCCGCGCAGTTTGGCCGCCACCTTGCGCCAGGCGAACGGCGCAATCAGCGCGCTGGCGCCGCAATACAGGGAATAGAGCAGCGTCGGCCGCGCAGGCGTGTCCCCGGACATGGTCAGCCGCCGGTGTGGCTCATGTGGCGGGTCATCTTGCCGCCGACTTCCTGCCGCGAATAGTCGAAGTCATGGCCGCGCGGCTTGTCGCCGATGGCGGCGCGGATCGCCGCCTCCAGCACGCCGGTGCCTTCCTCGTTGGCGCGCAGGGGGCTGCGCAGGTCGGCTTTGCCCTCCTGCCCGAGGCAGGTGTAGATCTCGCCGGTGCAGGTGACCCGCACCCGGTTGCAGCTTTCGCAGAAGTTATGGGACAAGGGGGTAATGAAGCCGATTTTCTGGCCGCTCTCCTCCAGCCGCACATAGCGGGCCGGGCCGCCGCTGCGTTCGGCCAGATCGGTGACGGTGTAGTGGTTTTCGTACTCGGCGCGCACATCCTCCAGCGACCAGTACTGGCCGATCCGCTCCATGTTGCCGATATCCTCGCCCATCGGCATCACCTCGATCCAGGTGAGGTCCATGTCCCGTTCGGCGCACCAGCGGGTGATGGCAGGCAGCTCCTGCTCGTTGAAGCCTTTCAGCGCCACCGTGTTGATCTTGACCCGAAGGCCGGCCTTTTGCGCCGCATCAATGCCTTTCAGCACCTGCGGCAGGCGGCCCCAGCGGGTCACGTCCGCGAACTTCTGCTCGTCCAGCGTGTCGAGCGAAATATTCACCCGGCGCACCCCGGCGGCATAGAGGTCATCGGCGTATTTCATCAGCTGCGAGCCATTGGTGGTCAGCGTCAGCTCTTTCAGCGCACCGGTCTCCAGATGGCGGCTCATCGCGTCGAAGAACGTCATGATGCCGCGGCGCACCAGCGGCTCGCCGCCGGTGATCCTGAGCTTCTCAACGCCCAGCCGGATGAAAGTGGAACAGAGCCGGTCCAGCTCCTCCAGCGTCAGCAGGTCCTTCTTGGGCAGAAAGGTCATGTTTTCCGACATGCAATAGACGCAGCGGAAGTCGCAGCGGTCGGTGACCGAGACACGCAGGTAAGTGATTGCGCGGGCGAAGGGATCGATGAGCGGAGCTGTCATGCTTCCTAGGTAAAGCGGGGCACCGCCCGCGGCAAGGGGGGACGGCATTTGTGTCTGGCAAAGAGTTTCGCCGGAAGCTAGGGTCGCCTCATGCGTATGACAGTCATTTCCCTTGCTTCGATTTCCCTGCTGGCCGCTTGCAACGGCATTCAGCTGAATTCTTCCATTCTTGGCGGCCAGGGCGCCCCCACGGCGGCAGAGCCGCAGGACCCGGTCCTGCAGCCAGCGCCTGGCGTCGATGTGGCAGAGACGGACCCCGCCGCGCCGTCCTTCCGCGGCTCCGCGACCACGGTGGCGTCGCTGGGTGATCCTTCGCTGCCGGGAATGTGGATGGAGACACCGCTGGTGGCGGCCGAGCAGCAGGCGCTGGTCCGCTCCAGCCGCAATACTCAAGTTGTGCTGACGCTGAAACCGATCCCGGGCGCGGAAACAGGCGGAAGCCGCTTGTCGATCGGCGCCATGCGGGCGCTGGGCCTGCCGCTGACCGAGCTGGCCGAAGTGCAGGTGCTGCCCGCAGGCTGAGCGTTTTGCCGGTGACGCGAGAAGCGCCCGCCCTCTTGGGGCGGCGGTGCGGCAGGGCTAGGCGTTTTTCAGGTATTTGGCCGCTTCCTTGCGGGCGAAGGCTTTCATGCCCGGCCCGTGTTCCGCCAGGAAGGCGGCCGTGCGGGCGGCGTCATGCTTGCTGAGATCGCGCAGCCACCAGCCGATGGCCTTTTGAATGAACCAGTCGCGGTCCGGCACGTAAGAGACCGCCCACCCAAGGATGCGTTCGCGGCGTTCCTGATCGGCCGGTTTCAGGTTGTTCATCTTGGCCCAGGGCAGGGTGGCCACCAGGGCGGCGCGGCGGGTCCACATGCGGTCCGACTGCGTCCAGGCCTCCACCGTGTCCAGCCGTGCAGGGTCCGCTTGCAGCCGTTTGGCAATGGCAGAGCAGGCGTGATCGGCAATCGCCCAGCTGTCGAACTCCGGCACCCAGGCCTGCAGCAGCTCCCAGACCAGCGCGTCTTCCTTGATCCGGGCCTGGGTCAGCAGCTTGGCGGCGGCGATGCGGGCCTCGAAGATGTCGGTGTCCCACAGGGCGCGGGCCAAATCCGCGCGCGCAGCCAGGCTCAGGGACTGGCGCCAGGATTTGGTCAGGTCGTTGGTGGCCGGGTTGGGCACCCCCAGCACCTGGCGGGTCTGCTTGTGATAGGCGGCCATCTGCTCTGCCCGGCCGGGGTCGGCCAGGGCCTTGAGCTGGTCCAGATGCGTGTCCAGCATCGCGTTCCCGGTCACGGAAGTCACACCGGCACGCCGGTGGGCTTGCCGTCGATGGTGGATTGGTTCTTTTCCACCCAATATGCGCGGATCTCGTCGTCCGATTTATCGTTGACCCACTTCTGCATGGTGCCGCGCTCGGACTGGTATTCCATGAACGGCACCGCATAGCCGCAGGAGGACTGCACCATATCGACCGCGACATCGAAGATCTGCCGGGCGCTGCGGTGGGCGGGGAACAGGGCGGCCAGATCGTGCCAGCCTTCATCACCGGTGTGCAGCACCCTGGCGGTGCCATAGGTGCGCAGGATCATCGGGCGGGTGGTGAAGGAGCACCACATCAGGGTGATCCGGTTCACCTCCAGCAGGTGGCCCGCTGTCTCATTGCCGCTGCCGGTGAGGTTCATCCAGACAATCCGGTCCGGCCCCAGCACCCGCAGCGAGTCCATCCCTTTGGGCGAGATGTTCACCCGGCCTTCAGGACCTGCGGAACCGGTGAAGAACACGTGCTGTTCTTCAATGAACTTGCGGTGCGCGTCTTCGATCTGCGGGAACTGCTTTGCCATGTCTCACTCCACCGTTACGGATTTCGCCAGGTTGCGCGGCTGATCCACGTCGGTGCCCTTGGCGACCGCGGTGTGATAGGCCAAGAGCTGTGCCGGGATCGCATAGAGGATCGGCGTCAGCGCTTCCTTGATGCGCGGCATCCGGATCGCGCACCAGACGTCGTCGCCGGCTTCGTCGATGCCGTCCTGATCCGAAATCATCAGCACCTTGCCCTTGCGCGCCAGCACCTCCTGCATGTTGGAGACGGATTTGTCGAACAGCGCGTCCTTGGGGGTCAGCACCACCACCGGCATGTTCTTGTCGATCAGGGCGATGGGACCGTGCTTGAGCTCGCCGGAGGCATAGGCCTCGGCGTGGATGTAGCTGATTTCCTTGAGTTTCAGCGCGCCTTCCAGCGCCAGCGGGAACATCAGGCCGCGGCCCAGGAACAGCACGTCGCGGGCCTCGCTGACCTTCTGGGCGGCTTGGCGGATTGCCTCGTTCTGCTCCAGCGCGGCAGACAGCACATTGGGCAGGCCGCGGATGGCGGTGGCATATTCGGCCATTTCCTCTGCGCTGAGATGGCCGCGGTCGCAGGCGGCCTTCAGCGCCAGCGCCAGCAGCACCGTCAGCTGGCAGGTGAATGCCTTGGTCGAAGCGACGCCGATCTCCGGCCCGGCGTAGATCGGCAGCGCCAGATCGCTTTCCCGCGCGATCGAGCTTTCGGAGACGTTGACCACCGACAGGATCTTGTCTGCCTTCTCCTGGCAATAGCGCAGCGCTGCCAGGGTGTCGGCGGTTTCGCCCGACTGCGAGACAAACAGCGCCAGCGTCTTGCCGGGGATCGGCGGCTCGCGGTAGCGGAATTCCGAGGCGATATCGACCTCGACCGGCAGCCGGGCGATCTGCTCGAACCAGTATTTCGCAGTCACACAGGCGTAATAGGCGGTGCCGCAGGCCACCATGGTCAGCCGCTCCACCTGAGAGAAATCCACCTCGCCGGGCAGGCGCACCGCGTCTTCCTCGACCGGCAGGTAATGGCGGATCGCCTCGGCGATCACATGCGGCTGCTCGGCGATTTCCTTGGCCATGAAATGCTTGTGCCCGGCCTTGTCGACCTGGGCGGAGTCGATCTGGATGGTCTTGGTTTCGCGGTTCACCAGTTCGCCTTTTGCACCGCGGATCTCGGCGCCTGCCCGGGTGACGATGGCGCGGTCGCCCTCTTCCAGATAGGTGATCCGGTCGGTCAGCGGCGCCAGGGCGATGGCATCGGAGCCCACGAACATCTCGCCATCACCATGGCCGATGGCCAGCGGCGAGCCTTTGCGGGCGGCGATGATCAGGTCTTCCTCGCCGTCGAACAGGAACGCCAGCGCAAAGGCGCCCTCCAGCTGGTCCAATGTCCTGAAGGCGGCAGCGGCAGGGGAGAGGCCCTCCTGCAGATAGCGCTCGGTCATCAGGGCGACGGTTTCGGTGTCGGTTTCGGTGCGGAATTCCAGACCGCAGTTCAACAGCTCGTCGCGCAGGTCCTTGTAGTTTTCGATGATGCCGTTGTGCACCACAGCAACGGCCCCGGCGCGGTGCGGGTGCGCATTGCCGACCGAGGGCGCGCCGTGGGTGGCCCAGCGGGTGTGGCCGATGCCGGACTTGCCGGCCAGCGGCTCATGCACCAGCAGGTCGGAAAGGTTCACCAGCTTGCCCACCGCGCGGCGGCGGCGCAGCTCGCCATTGTTCACAGTGGCAATGCCTGCGCTGTCATAGCCGCGGTATTCCAGCCGCTTCAGCGCCTCGACCAGGATCGGGGCCGCCTCATGATTTCCCAGAACGCCGACAATTCCGCACATCACTTGGCTCCCTTCTGCAGCCGGGCCTTTTTCGCGCGCAGCATGTCCATCAGCTTGCGCGCATGGCCCCGTTTGTTGGTCTGTTCGGCGCGGCCGATGGCCAGATCGCCGTCTTCGACATTCCTGGTCACCACCGCGCCGGTCGCCGTCATCGCCTCGTTGCCGACCCGCACCGGGGCCACCAGCATGGTGTTGGACCCGATAAAGGCGCGGGCGCCGATCTCGGTGCGGTGCTTCATCACGCCGTCATAGTTGCAGGTAATCGTGCCTGCGCCAATATTCGTGGCTTCGCCGACGGAGGCATCTCCGATATAGCTCAGGTGGTTCACCTTGGCGCCTTCGGCAATTTCGGCGTTCTTGATCTCGACAAAGTTGCCGACATGGGTGTTCTCCGCCAGCTCCGCGCCGGGGCGCAGCCGGGCATAGGGGCCGACCTTGGCGCCGCGGCTGACATGGCAGCCCTCCAGATGCGAGAACGCCCGGATCAGCGCACCGCTTTCCACCGTGACGCCGGGGCCGAACACCACGTTGGGCTCAATCACCGTGTCGCGGCCGATATGCGTGTCAAAGGCGAGGTAGACGGTTTCCGGCGCCATCAGGGTCACGCCCAGGTCCATCAGCTCCGCGCGGGCGCGGTCCTGGAACAGCGCATCCGCCTGCGCCAGTTCGGCGCGGGAGTTGACGCCCAGCGTTTCGGCTTCGGCGCAGGAGACTGCGGTCACTTTCAGATCCCCGCGCCGGGCCAGCTCCACCAGGTCTGTCAGGTAATACTCGCCGGATGCATTCTCGTTGCCCACCTTGGCGATCAGGTCAAAGATCACGCCGGCCTTGCAGGCCATCAGCCCGGAATTGCACAGAGTGATGGCGCGCTCGGCCTCGCTTGCGTCCTTGAACTCGACAATCCGCTCCAGGCTGTCGCCCTCCGTCACCAGACGGCCATAGCGGCCCGGGTCGGCGGCCTCGAACCCCAGGATCACCAGATCGGCGCGCTGGCGGGCCTCGACCATACGCTCCAGGGTGTCGGCGCTGACAAAGGGGGTGTCGCCGTAGAGCACCACCACATCTCCCTCGAAGCCTTCCAGCGCGGCGCGGGCCTGGTCGACCGCGTGCGCGGTGCCCAGCTGCTCTTCCTGCAGGACAACCTCGGCCTCTTCGTCGATCTCTGACACTGCGGCGCGCACTGCCTCTGCCCCGTGGCCTGCCACGATGATGGTGCGCTCCGGCGCCAGCGCCCGGCCTGCGGCCATGGCGTGCTCCAGCATCGGTGCCTGGGCGATCGGGTGCAGGACTTTGGGGAGGTCGGAGTTCATCCGGGTGCCTTTTCCGGCCGCCAGGATGACAAGGGCAATGCTCATAATCGCTTTTCTCTTTGTCTTTTTATCGCTTCCGTTTTATCCGCTGAGGGGCGGGGCGCAAGAGACAGCGCCATCAAACAAGGTTGCGGGCTGCAACATCGGGCGGCGGAAATGCGCCGAAAGGACGGATCATGCGGACAGTCATCTTCGATCTTGACGGCACCCTGGCCGACACTTCGGGCGATCTGCTGGCGGCCGCCAATGCCTGTTTCAGGCAGATGGGGCTGGGCGATGTGCTGACCCATCCGCAGGATGCCGGCATTGCCCTGCGCGGCGGGCGGATGATGCTGTCCCATGGCCTGCAGCGGACGAACCAGTTCAAGGAAGCCACCGTCGATGAATTCTATCCGGTGCTGCTGGCCGCCTACCGCGATGCCATCGACCATCACACGGTGCTCTATCCCGGCGCAATGGAGGCGGTGGATGCCCTGAAATCCGCAGGCTTCGGCGTCGGCATCTGCACCAACAAGCCGGAGGGGCTGGCGGATCAGCTGATGCGGAGCCTTGGCGCGCGCGACGCCTTCGCCTCGCTGGTCGGGGCGGACACGCTGCCGGTGCGCAAACCGGACCCGGAACCGCTGTTCGAGGCCGCCCGCCGTGCAGGCGGCGACCCGGCGCGCACCCTCTTGGTCGGGGACAGCGACACCGACCGAAATACCTCTGCGAATGCAGGCGTGCCGTCGGTGCTGGTGACATTTGGCCCGTCGGGGGACGACATGGCGGCCCTTAAGCCTGAGGCGCTGCTGCACCGGTTCGAGGACCTGCTGGAGGTCGCGGACCGGTTGATTGCGTGATCTCGCAACTTAGTTTCGGGATTTTCAGCCGCGCTGCTTCCCTCTTGACCGCTCGCGGGCAGCGGCTCACAAACGCGGCATGAGCGAGATATTTTCCGGGTCCTTCACCCAGCAAGAAGCCATTCCTGAAGATGCCATCGAGGCCGCACTGGCGGTGCTCCGCAGCGGGCGGCTGCACCGCTACAACGTGGCGGAGGGCGAAGCAGGCGAGACCGCGCTGCTGGAGCAGGAGTTCGCGGCCCAGATGGGCGCGAAATACTGCCTGGCGGTGGCCTCGGGCGGTTATGCGCTGGCCACGTCCTTGCGTGCGGTGGGGGTCAAGCCCGGCGACAAGGTTCTGACCAACGCCTTCACTCTCGCGCCGGTGCCGGGCTCGATTGCTTCGGTGGGTGCCGTGCCGGTGTTCGTGGAGGTGGCAGAGAACCTGACCATCGACCTTGATGATCTAGCGGCCAAGGCGGATCAGGCCAAGGTGCTGATGCTGTCGCACATGCGCGGGCATCTCTGCGACATGGACCGGCTGATGGAAATCTGCAACGCGGCCGGCATCACCGTGATCGAGGATTGCGCGCACACGATGGGCGCGTCCTGGAATGGCGTGCTGTCGGGCCGCCATGGTGCGGTCGGCTGCTACTCCTGCCAGACTTACAAGCATGTGAATTCCGGCGAGGGCGGGCTGCTGGTCACCGATAACGAGGACATCGCCGCCCGCGCCATCATGCTGTCCGGCTCCTACATGCTGTATGGCCGCCATCTGGCCGCGCCGGGGCCGGAGGTGTTCGAGCGGGTGAAATACGAGACCCCCAACATCTCGGGCCGCATGGACAACCTGCGCGCCGCCATCCTGCGGCCGCAGCTGCGCGATCTGGGTACCCAAGTGGAGCGCTGGAACGACCGCTACCGCGAGATTGAAACCGGCCTGCGCGGCACCCCTGGCCTGACGGTGGTGGAACGGCCCGCTCAGGAGGTTTATGTCGGCTCCTCGATCCAGTTCCTGCTGCTGGACTGGAGCGAGGCGGCGGTGCAGGAGGCGGTCCGCCGCTGTGCCGCCCGGGGCGTCGAGCTGAAATGGTTCGGCACGCCTGAACCTGTGGCCTTCACCTCGCGTTATGACAGCTGGCGCTATGCGGATACCCCACGGCTGCCGCAAAGCGACCGCATCCTGGCCGGCATCATCGACATGCGGGTGCCGCTGACCTTCAGCCTCGAGGATTGCGCCCAGATCGCCCGCATCATCCGGGCCGAGGTCTCGGCAGTCTATCAGTCGGGCTGATACAGCGGCACGGTCGAGATCGACACCTTGGCCGACCCGTCCGTCAGCTCGGCTGCATGGGCGACATAGACCAGAGTCTGGTTTGCCTCGTCGAAGATGCGTTTCACCCGCAGCGATTTGAGGATGATGGACCGGGATTCCCGGAACACGTCCTCGCCGTCGCGGTCGCGGTCGATATCACCCAGCGTGATCGGCCCGGTCTGGCGGCAGGCCAGCGAGGCGTTTGACGGGTCTTCAAACCAGTTGCCCTTGGACAGGCGGTCGAACAATCCCCGCTCGAAATAGGCGATGTGGCAGGTCACGCCGGGCACCTTCGGGTCGGTAATGGCCTCGATCACGATATCGTTTCCGACCCAATCCACTCCGATCTGCCCGATTTCCTCGGCGGCGGCGGGCAGGCTCAGCAGGCAGGCTGCGGCGGCCAGGGCGGTTTTCAGGCGTTTCATGCTGTTCTCCTCGTGTTGCGGACCACGCAATGTCCGCTCCTGTCATGCCAAGCTTACGCGCAAAACAGTGAAAGGATCCGTGGAACCAACCCGGTGCCGCGGCGTTACTGCTACTCAACGGCGCAAGGAAGCGCCCGCAAACTGAAACGACATTGAGGAGAACATCATGTTTACGCCGAAGCTCGCTATGACGGCATCTGCTCTGGCGCTGGTTGCCGCGCCGGTTTTCGCCGGTGCGCAAGTGCAGGCCGTGACCGATCTGAACCTGCGCACCGGCCCCGGGCCGCAGCACGAGATCGTTGGCGTGATCTCCGCCGACGGCGCAGTCGATCTGCAGGGCTGCCTGGAGCAGTCCAACTGGTGCAAGGTCAGCTATGAAGGCGCCGAAGGCTGGGCGTACGGTGAATACCTCACCGGCACCATCACCGACAAATACGTTCCGGTGGTTGCCAAGGAGAGCCCGGTTGCCGTCGAAACCGTGACCTATGAAAGGACCGGTGAAAACGATGCAGCGCTGGGCGCCGTGGGCGGTGCCATCACTGGCGGCCTGATCGCCGGCCCGGCGGGCGTGATCGCCGGTGCGGTTGCGGGCGCTGCCGCGGGTGAAGCGGCGGTTCCGGATGAGCAGGTGGTGACCTATGTGCGCACCCATGCCACCGAGCCGGTCTATGTGCAGGGCGAAGTGGTGACCGGTGTCATCGTTCCGCAGGAAGTCCAGCTCGCCGAGATTCCGGAATCGGAATACCGCTATGCCTATATCAACGGCGTGCCGGTGCTGGTTGAAGCCGAGAACCGGACCGTGATCCACGTCGTCCGCTGAACCGGTTGAATGTTTTCTGAACTGCGGGCGGTCCCATCGGGGCCGCCCGTTTGCGTTTGCGCGGGATAGCAGCGTCACGCGGCCAACGCGATTGACGCGAATCATGCGGCCGGCTATTGAATTGAACAACTGTTCATATAATGGCCGTGCCCCCGGGAGGATATGCGGATGTTCAATGCAAGCATGAGCTTTGATCTGGGTGAGGATGTGAATGCCCTGCGTGATTTGGTTCACCGCTGGGCGCAGGACCGCGTCAAGCCGATGGCGCAGGAGATCGACCAGACCAACGAATTCCCTGCCGCCCTGTGGCAGGAGATGGGCGAGCTGGGCCTTTTGGGCATCACCGTGCCGGAGGAATTCGGCGGCGCCGGTATGTCTTATCTGGCCCATACCGTCGCGGTAGAGGAAATCGCCCGCGCCAGCGCCTCGGTTTCGCTGTCTTACGGCGCGCACTCCAACCTGTGCGTCAATCAGATCAAGCTGAACGGCAATGCCGAACAAAAGCAGAAGTACCTGCCGCGGCTGATCTCCGGCGAGCATGTCGGCGCACTGGCGATGTCCGAGGCGGGCGCGGGCTCCGACGTGGTGTCGATGAGCCTGCGCGCGGAAAAGCGCAACGACCACTACCGCCTGAACGGCAACAAGTACTGGATCACCAACGGCCCCGATGCCGACACGCTGGTGGTCTATGCCAAGACCGATCCGGAGGCGGGCTCCAAGGGCATCACCGCCTTCCTGATCGAAAAGGAGATGAAGGGCTTCTCCACCTCCAGGCATTTCGACAAGCTGGGGATGCGCGGCTCCAACACCGCGGAGCTGGTGTTTGAAGACGTCGAGGTGCCGTTCGAGAATGTACTGGGCGAAGAGGGCAAGGGCGTGCGCGTGCTGATGTCCGGTCTGGATTACGAGCGCGTGGTGCTGGCGGGCATCGGCCTCGGCATCATGGCCTCCTGCATGGATGAAATGATGCCCTACATGGCGGAGCGCAAGCAGTTCGGCCAGCCGATCGGGAATTTCCAGCTGATGCAGGCCAAGATCGCCGACATGTACACCGCGATGAACTCGGCCCGCGCCTATGTTTATGAGGTGGCCAAAGCCTGCGACAAGGGCACGGTGACCCGTCAGGACGCCGCGGCCTGCTGCCTTTATGCCTCCGAGGTGGCAATGACCCAGGCGCATCAGGCGGTGCAGGCCTTCGGCGGCGCTGGCTACCTGTCCGACAACCCGGTCGGCCGCATCTTCCGGGATGCCAAGCTGATGGAGATCGGTGCGGGCACCTCTGAGATCCGCCGGATGCTGATCGGCCGTGAGCTGATGAGCACCATGTGATCCGCGGGGCTGGAAGCATTGCACGGCGCCGGGGCAGTTTCTTCCGCGTGCCGTGCAGGGAGTGGAAGTATGATGGCTGAACCGCAAGATATTCCGGGCCTGCTCCCTGACGGCAGCTGGGATCTGCCCGCACAGCTGAACATGGCCCGCCAGTGCCTGTCCCATCCGCCGGAACAGACCGCGCTGATCGACATGACCGGCCCGGAGCGGCGCAGCATCACCTATGGCGAACTGGCCGCGATGGCGGACGGATTGGCCCGTTATCTGCTGGGCCGTATCCAGCCGGGCGGCCGGGTCGGCGTGCTGCTCAGCCAGTCGCCCTGGTGCGCGGCGGCGCATCTGGCCATCTGGAAGGCGGGCGGCATTTCGGTGCCCCTGTTCAAACTGTTCAAACGCGATGCGCTTGCCTCCCGTGCCGGGGATGCAGGCGTCCGTTTCGTCTTCACCGATGCCGAGGGCGCGGACCTGCTGGGGGACCTGGCCGAAGTGGTGATGGTTGAGGACGCCGGAATCGACGGCCCGCCGGTGCCCTTCGCCGATACCACCCCGGAAACCCCTGCCGTTCTGATCTACACCTCCGGCACCACCGGCACCCCCAAGGGCGCGCTGCATGGCCACCGGGTGCTGACCGGCCACCTGCCGGGGGTCGCCATCAGCCATGACCATCTGGGCCAGCCGGGCGATTGCCTGTGGACGCCTGCGGACTGGGCCTGGATCGGCGGTCTGTTCGATGTGGCTATGCCGGGTCTTGCGCTGGGCGTGCCGGTTGTGGCCGCGCGGCTCGACAAATTCACGCCCGAGGCCTGCGCCGATCTGATCAGGAAGGCTGGCGTGCGCAACATCTTCTTCCCGCCAACTGCCTTGAGGATGCTCAAGGCAGCCGGGCAGGGGCTCGACGGCCTGCGCTCGGTTGCCTCTGGCGGAGAGCCCCTGGGCGCGGAGATGCTCGCATGGGGCCGGCGTCATCTGGGCGTCACCATCAACGAATTTTACGGCCAGACCGAATGCAACATGGTGGCCTCCTCCTGCGCTGCGGATTTCGAGCCGCGACCGGGCTGCATCGGCAAGGCGGTGCCGGGGCATGAACTGGCGGTGATTGATGAGGCGGGCAATCCAACTGAGGGCGAGGGCGACGTTGCCATCCGCCGCGGCTCCGCCTCAATGCTGCTGGAGTACTGGAACCGGCCCGAAGAAACCGCCGCCAAGTTCCGCGGGGATTGGCTGGTGACCGGCGACCGCGGCATCTGGGAGGACGAATACCTGCGCTTTGTCGGCCGCGAGGATGACGTGATCACCTCCGGCGGCTACCGCATCGGCCCGGCAGAGATCGAGGACTGCCTGCTGACCCACCCGGCGGTGGCAACGGTGGGCGTGGTCGGCAAACCCGATGCGCTGCGCACCGAGATCGTCAAGGCCTATGTGGTGCTGAAAGCCGGCGCCGCGGCCTCCGAGCGGGAGCTGCAGGACTACGTCAAGGACCGCCTCGCGCATTACTCCTATCCGCGCGAGGTGGCGTTCCTTGATGCGCTGCCGATGACCGTGACCGGCAAGGTGATCCGCAAGGAATTGAAGGCGCGGGCCGCTGGGGAAGTCGCCGGATGAGACTGCCCGTTGCGTGCCCGGCGCACGCCGCGGTCAAGGAAATGAAAGACCTACACCCTATAACGGGTTCTCTAACGGGAGTGTGGACATGAAACTCCAATCCAAGGCGATGCCCTCCTCGGACGGCTTCAAGCAGAATTGCGCGGCGCATTTGAACGCCCTCGCACAGATCAGCGAGGCGGCAGAGGCTGCGCGCATGGGCGGCGGCGAGAAATCCCGCGCCCGGCATGAAAGCCGCGGCAAGATGCTGCCGCGCCGCCGGGTGGCGAACCTGCTCGATCCCGGCTCTCCGTTTCTGGAAATCGGCGCCACCGCGGCGCACGCCATGTATGACGGCGCCGCGCCCTGTGCTGGCGTCATCGCGGGCATCGGCCGGGTGCACGGGCAGGAGGTCATGGTGGTCTGCAACGACGCCACCGTGAAGGGCGGCACCTATTACCCGATGACGGTCAAGAAACACCTGCGCGCACAGGAGATCGCCGAGGAAAACCGCCTTCCCTGCATCTACCTGGTCGACTCCGGCGGGGCGAACCTGCCGAACCAGGATGAGGTCTTCCCCGACCGCGACCATTTCGGGCGCATCTTCTACAACCAGGCCCGGATGTCGGCCAAGGGCATCCCGCAGATCGCCGTGGTCATGGGCTCCTGCACCGCGGGCGGCGCCTATGTGCCTGCGATGTCGGACGTGACGATTATCGTCAAGGAGCAGGGCACCATCTTTCTCGCAGGCCCGCCGCTGGTAAAGGCCGCGACGGGCGAGGTGGTCAGCGCCGAGGATCTGGGCGGCGGCGACGTGCACACGCGCCTCTCGGGCGTGGCCGACTATCTGGCCGAAGACGACGCCCACGCGCTGGCGCTGGCGCGGCGCGCGGTGCAGTCCCTGAACATTACCAAGCCATTGACGGTGAACTGGGCCAGCCCGGAAGAGCCCGCCTATGACCCAGAGGAGATCCTCGGCGTGGTGCCCGGTGATTTGCGCACGCCCTACGACATCCGCGAGGTGATCGCGCGGCTGGTCGATGGCTCCCGCTTTGACGAGTTCAAGCCGCGCTTCGGCGAAACCCTGGTGACCGGCTTTGCCCATCTCAAGGGCTGCCCGATCGGCATTATCGCCAACAATGGCGTGTTGTTTTCTGAGGCCGCCCAGAAAGGCGCGCATTTCGTCGAGCTGTGCTCGCAGCGCAAGATCCCGCTGGTGTTCCTGCAGAATATCACCGGCTTCATGGTGGGGCGGAAGTACGAAAACGAAGGCATCGCCCGCCACGGCGCCAAGATGGTGACCGCGGTGGCCACCACCAATGTGCCGAAAGTGACCATGCTGGTCGGCGGCTCCTTCGGGGCCGGCAACTACGGCATGTCGGGCCGCGCCTACAGCCCGCGCTTCCTGTGGACCTGGCCCAACTCCCGCATCTCGGTGATGGGCGGCGAGCAGGCGGCGGGCGTGCTGGCAACCGTCAAGCGCGACGCCATTGAACGCCAGGGCGGCAGCTGGAGCACGGAAGATGAAGCCGAGTTCAAACGCCCCACCATCGACATGTTCGAGGAGCAGAGCCACCCGCTCTATGCCTCCGCACGGCTCTGGGACGACGGCATCATCGACCCGCGGAAATCCCGCGACGTGCTGGCGCTCTCGCTCAGCGCCGCCCTCAACGCCCCGATCGAAGAGACGAAATTCGGCGTCTTCCGGATGTAGGGATCCGCTTTTCATCCGGCCAGAAATATCCCCGGGGGTCCGGGGGCAGGCAGCCCCCGGTCCGACGTTCCAGACAAAGGACCAACCCCATGTTCGACAAGATCCTGATTGCCAACCGCGGCGAAATCGCCTGCCGCGTGATGGAAACCGCCCGCGCCATGGGGGTGCGGACCGTGGCAGTTTACTCCGACGCCGATGCCGCCTCCAAACATGTGGCCCTGGCGGACGAGGCCGTGCATATCGGCGGCCCGGCCCCTGCGGACAGCTACCTGAAGGGCGATGAGATCATCCGCGTTGCCCAGGAAACCGGCGCCCAGGCGATCCACCCGGGTTACGGCTTCCTGTCGGAAAACCCGAAATTCGTCGAGGCGGTCGAGGCCGCGGGCCTGACCTTTATCGGGCCGTCGGCGGCTGCGATCCGCAAGATGGGCCTGAAGGACGCCGCCAAGGCGCTGATGGAGGAGGCTGGCGTGCCGGTTGTCCCCGGCTACCACGGCTCCAACCAGGACCCGGAGTTCCTGGCCGCTGAGGCTGAGAAGATCGGCTACCCGGTGCTGATCAAGGCGGTGGCCGGCGGCGGCGGCAAGGGGATGCGGCTGGTCGAAAAGGCGGCCGAATTTGCCGATGCCCTGAAAAGCGCGCAGGGCGAGGCGACCACGGCCTTCGGCAACCCGGATGTGCTGATCGAGAAATACATCCAGCAGCCCCGCCACATCGAGGTGCAGGTTTTTGGCGACGGCGAAACCGCAGTGCATCTGTTCGAGCGCGATTGTTCCCTTCAGCGCCGCCACCAGAAGGTGATCGAGGAAGCCCCGGCGCCCGGCATGACCGCAGAGATGCGCGAGGCCATGGGGCAGGCCGGCGTGCGCGCGGCGGAGGCGATCGGTTACAAGGGCGCGGGTACCGTGGAGTTCATCGTCGATGGCTCCGGCGGGCTGCGCCCCGACGGCTTCTGGTTCATGGAGATGAACACCCGCCTGCAGGTGGAACACCCGGTGACCGAGCTGATCACCGGCATTGACCTGGTGGAGTGGCAGTTGCGGGTTGCCTCGGGCGAGAGCCTGCCCGCCAGGCAGGAGGACCTTAGCATCACCGGCCATGCGTTCGAGGCGCGGCTCTACGCGGAGGACGTGCCGAAGGGGTTTCTACCCGCAACCGGCACGCTGACGCATCTGTCCTTTCCGGCAGAGGCCCGTGCCGACAGCGGCGTGCGGGCGGGCGACACCATCAGCCCCTGGTATGACCCGATGATCGCCAAGGTGGTGGTGCATGGCTCCACCCGCAAGGTGGCGCTGTCGCGGCTGGCCCGCGCGCTGGAGGAAACCCAAGTCGGCGGCACCGTCACCAACCTGGCCTTCCTTGGCGCGCTGGCCGGGCATGAAGGCTTTGCCAATGGCGACGTGGACACCGGACTGATCGGCCGCGATCTGGAGGCGCTGGCGGCACCGCCCGCGGTGGAACCCCGCCACAAGGCTGCAGCAGGCATGGTGGCGCTGGGGCTGACAGACTCCGCGCCGGACACCGGTTTCACCCTCTGGGCGCCGCTGCACCGGGCGGTGACGCTCAGCTGGCAGGGCGAAGAGTTCGAGACCGATGTGCAGGTGGACGGGCCGGACCGGCAGCTTTGGACCACCGGCGGCGAAACGGTGCTGGCCGAGCGCAGCCAGGGCCAGTGGCGCATCGGCGGCCGCCAGATGCCCGCGGTTTCGCAATCCGCATCCCGGATTACCGTGCATGATGCCTACGGGCTGGAATTCACGGTGGTGGATCCTCTGGACCGGGACGCCGCCGCGGGCGGCGACATGAACGTGGTCGAGGCGCCGATGCCCGGTCTGGTCAAGGCGGTATTCGCCGAGGCCGGCCAGGCGGTGCAAGCGGGTGACCGGCTTGCCATCCTGGAAGCGATGAAGATGGAGCACTCGCTGCTGGCCGCCCGCGACGGGGTTGTGGCCGAAGTGCTGGCTGCGGCCGGCGATCAGGTCGAGGCCGGGGCGGCGCTGGTGCGGCTGGAGGAGAATGACGGCTGACCGCGCGCCTGCGGCTGCCGTTGGAATTTGAGTATTTTGGGACCAGAAAGAAGCAGGAGGCCCGGAGATGGCTGAGCGTGTCGAGATTTTCGAGGTCGGTCCGCGCGACGGTCTGCAGAACGAAAAACGCGAAATTCCCGTCGCAGAGAAGGTGGCGCTGACTGATTGCCTCAGCCGGGCCGGGTTCTCGCGGATCGAAGTGGCAAGCTTCGTGTCGCCCAAATGGGTGCCGCAGATGGCGGGGTCGGGTGCGGTGCTGGCGGGCATCACCCGCGCCGGCGGGGTCCGCTATGCCGCGCTGACCCCCAACATGCGCGGGTTCGAGGATGCGGTTGCGGCCAAGGCCGATGAGATCGCGGTCTTTGCCTCGGCCTCCGAGGGGTTCTCCAAGGCCAATATCAACGCCACGATCGAGGAGAGCATCAGCCGCTTCCTGCCGGTTCTGGCGGCCGCTAAGGACATCGGCCTGCCGGTGCGCGGCTATGTTTCCTGCGTGACGGACTGCCCGTTTGACGGCCCGACCCCGCCGCAGAAGGCGGCAGAGGTGGCGGCACGGCTGTATGACCTGGGCTGCTATGAGATCTCGCTGGGCGACACCATCGGGCAGGGCACGCCGGACACCATCACGGCAATGCTGGGGGCCGTATCCGCACGGGTCCCGGCGGCCAAGCTGGCAGGCCATTACCACGACACCGCGGGGCGGGCGCTGGACAATATCGAAGCCTCGCTGGCGCTGGGCGTGCGGGTGTTCGATGCCGCCGTGGGCGGCCTGGGAGGCTGTCCCTATGCGCCGGGGGCAGCCGGCAATGTGGCCACGGAAGCGGTGCATGAGCGTCTGACAGGGCTGGGCTACGATACCGGGCTGGACGCAGGCGTTCTGGAAGAGGCGGCGCAGATGGCGCGGGCCATGCGCGGCGCGGCCTGAAGCAGAGACGGAGAGCGAACCATGTTTGAAACGATCACCCTGGACACCGATGACCGCGGCGTCTGCACCCTGACGCTGAACCGGCCGGACAAGCACAACGCCATGTCGGGCCAGATGCTGCAGGAGCTGACCCTGGCGGCCAAACGGCTGGCGGCGGATGAAACTGTCCGCGCGGTGGTGCTGACCGGCGCAGGCAAGAGCTTTTGCGCGGGCGGCGACCTGGGCTGGATGCGCCAGCAGATGGACGCCGATGCCGGAACCCGGGGGCGGGAAGCGCGGGTGCTGGCGGAAATGCTGATGGCGCTCAACACCCTGCCCAAGCCGGTGATCGGCGCGCTGCAGGGCAATGCCTTCGGCGGCGGCGTCGGCATGGCCTCGGTCTGCGACGTGGCCATCGGCGCGGATCACTTGAAGATGGGCCTGACCGAAACCAGGCTGGGACTGATTCCCGCCACCATCGGCCCCTATGTGATTGCCCGCATGGGCGAGGCCAGGGCGCGCCGGGTGTTCATGTCGGCGCGGCTGTTCGGGGCTGAGGAGGCGGTGGAGCTCGGGCTGCTGGCCAGGGCGGTCCCGGCGGATCAGCTGGCCGAGGCGGTTGAGGCGGAAATCTCCCCCTACCTCAACTGTGCGCCGGGCGCCGTGGCCGCGGCCAAGAAGCTGGCGCGCGACCTGGGGCCAACGCTGGATGACGCGGTGATCGACCATACAATCAAGGCGCTTGTGGAGCGCTGGGAGGGCGAGGAAGCCCGCGAAGGCATCAGCGCCTTCTTCGAGAAGCGCAAGCCCGGCTGGCAGGCCTGAAAACCAGCATCCTTGCCTCACATTTGAAGGGCGGCCGCAGCTTTATGAGCGGCCGCTTTTCTTATGAAATCACTAAGAAATTACAGACATGTTGCGGCAGTGCTTTTTCCTGTCACAAACCCTTGCCGTTTAACCTCGCCTTAGTTGACGCTGTAGGGGCGGAGGGGTAGACACGGTCCAAATCAACACGCCAATTGACGTCGCGCGGGAAACCGCCGGGGAAAGGAGCTGCTCTTGGAAGAGATGTTGAGGGAATACCTGCCGATCCTGGTCTTCCTGGCCGTAGCGGCGGGTTTGGGGATTGTCCTTATCCTGGCAGCCGTTGTGCTGGCGGTCCGCAACCCGGACCCGGAAAAGGTCAGTGCCTACGAATGCGGTTTCAACGCTTTCGACGATGCCCGTATGAAATTCGATGTCCGGTTCTATCTGGTGTCGATTCTCTTCATCATTTTTGACCTGGAAATCGCCTTCCTGTTTCCCTGGGCCGTCGGTTTCAAGGACATCAGCGACACAGGCTTCTGGTCGATGATGGTGTTCCTCGGCGTGCTGACCATCGGTTTCGCCTATGAGTGGAAGAAAGGGGCCTTGGAATGGCAGTGATGACCGGAGCCAACACCGCCGGTGCGGACAAGGAAGCTGCCACCCGGGCCCTCAACGCCGAGCTGCAGGACAAGGGTTTCCTGCTCACCTCGGCCGAGGACATCATCAACTGGGCCCGCACCGGCAGCTTGCACTGGATGACATTCGGCCTGGCCTGCTGCGCGGTGGAGATGATGCACACCTCGATGCCGCGTTATGATGCTGAACGCTTCGGCATCGCGCCGCGCGCCTCGCCGCGCCAGTCGGACGTGATGATCGTCGCGGGCACCCTCACCAACAAGATGGCGCCGGCGCTGCGCAAGGTCTACGATCAGATGCCGGAGCCGCGCTATGTGATCTCGATGGGCTCCTGCGCCAATGGCGGCGGCTATTACCACTACAGCTATTCGGTGGTGCGCGGCTGCGACCGGGTTGTGCCGGTCGACGTCTATGTGCCGGGCTGCCCGCCGACCGCCGAGGCGCTGCTTTATGGCCTGATGCAGCTGCAGCGCAAGATCCGCCGCACCGGCACCCTGGTGCGCTAAGGAAGGGCGGAGACAACATGACTGAAGCACTGAAAGAGCTTGGCGCCCAGATCGAAGCCAGACGCCCCGATTGCGTGGTGGCCTGGGATGTGTCCTTTGATGAGCTGAACATCGACGTCACACCCTCGAATATCGCCGGTCTGGCGGAGTTCCTGAAATCGGACGCCAACTGCAAGTTTTCAACCCTGGTGGACATCACTGCGGTGGACTACCCCGACCGGAGCAAGCGGTTCGACATGGTCTACCACTTCCTGTCGATGTACCGGAACCAGCGCATCCGCCTGCGCGCCGCGGTGCGCGAGGATGAGATGGTGCCCTCGATCGTGAACGTGCACCCATCGGCCAACTGGTTCGAGCGGGAAGTCTACGACATGTTCGGCATCCTGTTCTCCGGCCACCCGGACCTGCGCCGGCTGCTGACCGACTACGGCTTCCGCGGCTACCCGCTGCGCAAGGATTTCCCGACCACCGGCTATACCGAGGTGCGCTATGACGAGGCGCAGAAGCGCGTGGTCTACGAGCCGGTGAAGCTGGTGCAGGAATACCGCCAGTTCGATTTCATGTCCCCGTGGGAGGGTGCCGAATACATCCTGCCCGGTGACGAGAAGGAGGGGGCAAACTGATGTGGTTTGAACCTCTGGCCGAAGTGGGGACGTTGCTGGCGGGCTGTGCGGCCATGCTGGGCGCGGCCGCGCCCGCTTTTAAGAAAACTGTGAGCTACGTAAATATCGTAGTTAGCGAGGCTCGGGCATGATGGACGGCTCCAAACTTGACCCCAAGTATGACGACGGCAGCGTCGATGCGCTGAGCGGCGAGCAGAAGATCCGCAATTTCAACATCAACTTCGGCCCGCAGCACCCTGCGGCGCATGGGGTTTTGCGTCTCGTGCTCGAACTCGACGGCGAGATTGTCGAGCGCTGCGACCCGCATATCGGCCTGCTCCACCGCGGCACCGAAAAGCTGATGGAAAGCCGCACCTACCTGCAGAACCTGCCATACTTCGACCGCCTCGACTATGTGGCGCCGATGAACCAGGAACACGCCTGGTGCCTGGCGATTGAAAAACTGACCGGCGTCGAGGTGCCCCGCCGCGGCCAGCTGATCCGGGTTCTCTACTCCGAGATCGGCCGGGTTCTGAACCACCTCCTCAACGTCACCACGCAGGCGATGGACGTCGGCGCGCTGACCCCGCCGCTGTGGGGCTTTGAAGAGCGCGAAAAGCTGATGATCTTCTACGAGCGGGCCTGCGGCGCGCGTCTGCACGCGGCCTACTTCCGCCCCGGCGGCGTGCATCAGGACCTGCCGGACGATCTGCTCGATGATATCGACCTCTGGGCGATGGAATTCCCCAAGGTTCTGGACGACATCGACGGCCTCCTGACCGAAAACCGCATCTTCAAGCAGCGCAACTGCGACATCGGTGTGGTGAGTGAAGAGGAGATCCAGCAATACGGCTTCTCCGGTGTCATGGTGCGCGGCTCCGGCCTCGCCTGGGACCTGCGCCGGGCGCAGCCCTATGAATGCTATGACGAATTCGACTTCCAGATCCCGATCGGCAAGAACGGCGACTGCTACGACCGCTACCTCTGCCGGATGGAAGAGATGCGCCAGTCGACCTCGATCATCCGCCAGGCGATTGCCAAGCTGCGCGAAGCCACCGGCGACGTGATGGCCCGCGGCAAGCTGAGCCCGCCCAAGCGCGGCGACATGAAGACCTCGATGGAAAGCCTGATCCACCATTTCAAGCTGTACACCGAAGGTTTCCACGTGCCCGCAGGCGAGGTTTACGCCGCCGTCGAGGCGCCCAAGGGCGAATTCGGCGTCTATCTGGTGGCGGACGGGTCCAACAAGCCCTACCGCTCCAAGATCCGCGCGCCGGGCTTCCTGCACCTGCAGGCGATGGACCACGTTGCCAAGGGCCACCAGCTGGCCGATGTCGCCGCCATCATCGGCACCATGGACGTTGTGTTCGGGGAGATCGACCGTTGAGCCAGTCCCCGCTGCTTCTTCTTTGTGAAAATACTCCCGCCGGAGGCTTCCGCGCGGGCAACACCCACCAAAAGGTGATCTGATGCTGCGCCGTCTGCATTCCGAACAACCCGCAAGCTTTGCCTTCACCCCGGCCAACCAAGCCTGGGCCGAGGCGCAGATCACCAAATACCCCGAAGGCCGCCAGGCCTCGGCGGTCATTCCGCTGTTGTGGCGCGCGCAGGAACAGGAAGGCTGGGTCACCAAGCCCGCGATCGAGGCGATCGCCGATATGCTCGGCATGGCCTATATCCGGGTGCTGGAAGTCGCCTCCTTCTATTTCATGTTCCAGCTGCAACCCACGGGGTCCGTTGCCAATGTGCAGATCTGCGGCACCACCTCCTGCATGATCTGCGGCGCCGAGGACCTGGTGGCAGTCTGCAAGGAAAAGATCGCTGCCAAGCCGCACACCTTGTCGGCGGACGGCAAGTTCACCTGGGAAGAGGTGGAGTGCCTGGGCGCCTGCACCAACGCCCCGATGGCGCAGATCGGCAAGGACTATTACGAGGACCTGACCGTCGAGAGCTTCACCAGGCTGCTGGACGATCTGGCGGCGGGCAAGGACGTCACGCCCGGCCCGCAGAACGGCCGCTACGCGGCGGAGCCGAAGTCGGGCCTCACCTCGCTGACCGACTTCGACAGCGGCAAGACCCAGTACAATGCCAGCGTGCAGCTGGCGATGGACATCAAGGATGGCGTCAAGCGCATCCAGGGCGATGAAGTGCCGCTGCTGACCCCGTGGGTCGGCAAGGACGGCGTGGTTGCGGGACGAGCGGCAGCTGACGCACCGCCGAAAGCTCCGGAAGCCCCCAAGACCGCTGCGAAACAGGCCGAAGAGGTGGCCAAGGCGGCACCCCGGAAATCAGCTGC
Organism: Leisingera thetidis; assembly: GCF_025857195.1. Taxonomy (NCBI): domain Bacteria; kingdom Pseudomonadati; phylum Pseudomonadota; class Alphaproteobacteria; order Rhodobacterales; family Roseobacteraceae; genus Leisingera; species Leisingera thetidis. Next base: position 1,300,456 of record NZ_CP109787.1, read on the forward strand.
GGCAGAGCCGTCCTCGCCGGAAGGCGCGGCGGCCAAGCCCGCGGACAGCCAGCCCGCGGACAGCCAGCCCGAGGAAGCCCGGCCGGAAATCCTGAAAGAGGCCCGCGGCGGCTTGCCGGACGATCTGAAGCTGCTGAAAGGCGTTGGGCCCAAGCTGGAGGCAAAGCTCAACGAACTGGGGTTCTTCCACTTCGAACAGATTGCCGACTGGACCGAAGCGGAGGCCGCCTGGGTGGATGCGCGGCTCCAGTTCAGGGGCCGGATCGAACGCGACGGCTGGATCGAACAGGCCAAGCGGCTGCAGGTGGGCGACGAGACCGAATTCGCCAGACGTGCAAAGGAAGAGCACATTTACGGTGACGACGAATAATCAGGCTGCGGCCACAGGGGGCCGGGTTTGGGTGATAGGGAACAAATGAGCAAGGAACAGGACCAGGCCATTGCAGCAAAGGGCCGGCACATCGCGCTTGTGATTGCCGGAACCATCTCGCTGTGGGTCGTGCTGTCGCTGTTCATCGGCCCCCTGCTGGGGCTGCCGGGGCGCTTCGCGCTGCTGTTCGACTTCGCCGCGCTGGCGGGCATGATCTATGCCCTGGTCAACATATTTCAACTCTGGCGCATGCGCCGGGCCACTGAACAAGAAAACCAAAGGTAGGCACACATGCTGAAGGATCAGGACCGGATCTTTACCAACCTTTACGGGATGCACGAACGCTCCTTGGCGGGCGCCAAGGCGCGCGGCCATTGGGATGGCACCGCGGGGCTGATCGAAAAGGGCCGCGACTGGATCATTCAGACGATGAAGGACTCAGGCCTTCGCGGCCGCGGCGGCGCCGGTTTCCCGACCGGTCTCAAGTGGTCCTTCATGCCCAAGGAGAGCGACGGGCGCCCGGCCTATCTGGTGATCAACGCCGATGAATCCGAGCCCGGGACCTGCAAGGACCGCGAAATCATGCGCCACGATCCGCATACGCTGATCGAAGGCGCGCTGATCGCCTCCTTCGCGATGAACGCGCATACCTGCTACATTTATCTCCGCGGCGAATACATCCGCGAGCGCGAGGCGCTGCAGGCCGCGATCGACGAATGCTATGACAAGGGGCTGCTGGGCCGCAACGCGGCCGGCTCCGGCTGGGACTTCGACGTCTTCCTGCACCACGGCGCAGGGGCCTATATCTGCGGCGAGGAAACCGCCCTGATTGAAAGCCTCGAAGGCAAGAAGGGCATGCCGCGGATGAAGCCGCCGTTCCCGGCAGGCGCCGGCCTCTATGGCTGCCCGACCACCGTGAACAACGTCGAGTCCATTGCCGTCGTGCCGACCATCCTGCGCCGCGGCGCCGACTGGTTCGCGGGCTTTGGCCGCCAGAACAACGCGGGCACCAAGCTGTTTGCGATCTCCGGCCACGTCAGCAACCCTTGTGTTGTCGAAGAGGCGATGTCGATTGGTTTCGAGGAACTGATCGAAAAGCACTGCGGCGGCATCCGCGGCGGCTGGGACAACCTCCTGGCAGTGATCCCCGGCGGCTCCTCGGTGCCGTGCGTGCGCGGCGAGAACATGCGCGGTGCGATCATGGATTTCGACTACCTGCGCGGCGAGCTGGGTTCGGGCCTCGGCACTGCGGCGGTCATTGTGATGGACAAGCAGACCGACATCATCAAGGCGATCTGGCGGCTGTCCAAGTTCTACAAGCACGAGTCTTGCGGCCAGTGCACGCCCTGCCGCGAAGGCACCGGCTGGATGATGCGGGTGATGGATCGTCTGGTGAAGGGCGAGGCCGAGCTGGAGGAAATCGACATGCTGTGGGACGTGACCAAGCAGGTCGAGGGCCACACCATCTGCGCGCTTGGCGACGCGGCGGCCTGGCCGATCCAGGGCCTGATCAAGAACTTCCGCGAGGAAATCGAGGACCGCATCAAGGCCCAGAAGACTGGCCGCATGGGCGCGATGGCGGCGGAGTAACCGATGGCAGTTGTTTCCTCATACCTGGCTGTTTTGGGCGTCGGCCTGACCGTTATTAGCTTAATTATTCTGCTAAGAGCGAACGGAGCGGCGCGCCTGGTGGCGATTTGCGTAGGCATTAGCCCGCTGGTCATTGGGTATGGGCTGGCATTTCTGTCGGTTGGCCTAGGCTACGGAGGGGCGTTCTACCCTCAGATTGGGGGCACAATGATTGGGGTAGTTGGCCTCATGGTGCTTTGGCAGTCCCAAAAGGCTGCAAGGAGGTTGAAGGATGCAATCTAAGCGTTTTCGCCTCTGCAATGCGGACTGCAAATGCAAGGCCAAGGTAATCTGATGGAAACCTTCGCCGCATATTCCCACGCTCTGGCCGCGCTGGTGATCTTTACCCTGATCATCCTGGCGCTGTCGCCGTTTTCGGCGCTGGCCAAGCAGAAAGCGGGCCTTGCGCCCGGTGCCACGCCGCCGGAAGACTATGCCGAAAAGGCCTACCGTCTGAACCGGGCCTATCTGAACGGCTGCGAAACCCTGCCGGCTTTCCTGACCGTGACCGTGGCGGCAATCCTGGCAGGCGCGGCGCCGTTCTGGGTGAATCTTCTGGCTTCGCTGGCGCTGGTGGCGCGGGTCATCATGATCCTCATTCATCTGCGCGGCAGCGGCAAACCGCACGGCGGCCTGCGCTCGGTTTTCTACGTGATCGGCTGGTCCTGCATGGGCGGCTTGGCAATTTTGACATTGGCGGCAGTATTTTGAGCATTCTTAAGACATACCGGATGGCCGTACCTGTGGCCCTTTTGGCGGCAGCGGCCCTGGTTTCGGCTTGCGGCAGCTCCGTTACCAACAAGAACCGGCCGTTGTATGACGGCGTGCCGTTCAAGGCCAAGGCCAAGCCGGTCGACAAAAAGACGGACCGGGCCGTCTTTCAGGTCGAGATCAAGGGCGCGGACCGTTCCGCCAAAGGCGCGCGCGAGGCGGCGGCCCATGCCGGCACCACCTACTGCGTGGTGAACTATGGCTCTTCCAAGATTGATTGGGTCAACGACCCGGCGGACACAGAGGTTCAGCTGACCCTCACCGATGGCCGCGCCGTCTTCCAGGGGACTTGCACCCCGTGAGCGGATTTCCGGCATATCAGGGCCTTGCGGCCAGGCTGCTATTGCATAGCAGCAGTGCGCGCCTGCGCATGGGGGCTTCGAAACTGAAGGAGTCCCTTATGATGCGTGCCCTGATTGCTGTTGTTCTGTCCGCATTTGTTGCTTTGCCTGCCGCCGCACTGGCGAAACCGTCCCTGCGTGACGTCCAGGAAATCGAAGACCCGCTGTTTGCCGTTGCCGTGGCCAAGGAAGTCTCAGACTACTGCGACGACATTGCGCCGCGCTACCTGAAAGGGCTGGTCGAGTTGCGCCGGCTCAAAGCGCGGGCAAACGCGCTGGGATACACGGACGCGGAAATCCGCGGCTACATCGACTCTGATGCCGAAAAGGACCGGATGCGCGCCAAGGGAGAGAGACTCCTGGCGCAGAACGGCGTCACTTACGGCAAACCGGAAAGCTTCTGCGCCTATGGCCGCGCGGAGATTGAGAAAAACAGCGCGATCGGCGTGTTACTGAGGGCGAAATAGACCATGTCTGACCTCCGCAAGATCAACATTGACGGAACCGAGATCGAGGTGGACGGGGCAATGACCCTGATCCAGGCCTGTGAGGAGGCCGGTGTCGAGATCCCGCGCTTCTGCTACCACGAGCGGCTGTCGATTGCCGGCAACTGCCGCATGTGCCTGGTTGAGGTTGTCGGCGGCCCGCCGAAGCCCGCCGCCTCCTGCGCCATGCAGGTGCGCGACCTGCGCCCCGGTCCCGAAGGCGAGGCGCCGCGGGTCAAGACCAACTCGCCGATGGTCAAGAAGGCCCGCGAAGGCGTGATGGAATTCATGCTGATCAACCACCCGCTGGACTGCCCGATCTGCGACCAGGGCGGCGAATGCGACCTGCAGGACCAGGCGATGGCCTATGGCCTGTCGGGCAGCCGCTTCAAGGAAGCCAAGCGGGCGGTGGATGATCTGGACCTCGGCCCGCTGGTCGCCACCACCATGACCCGCTGCATCAGCTGCACCCGCTGCGTGCGCTTCACCACCGAGGTCGCGGGCATCGCCCAGATGGGGCAAACGGGGCGCGGAGAGGATGCGGAGATCACCTCCTATCTGAACCAGACGCTGCAATCGAACCTGCAGGGCAACATTATCGACCTCTGCCCGGTCGGCGCGCTGACCTCCAAGCCCTACGCCTTCACCGCACGGCCGTGGGAGCTGACCAAGACCGAAACCATCGATGTGATGGACGCGCTGGGATCGAACATCCGCGTCGACACCAAGGGCCGCGAAGTGATGCGGATCCTGCCGCGCAACCACGATGGCGTGAACGAGGAGTGGATCAGCGACAAGACCCGCTTTGTCTGGGACGGGCTGCGCCGCCAGCGTCTTGACCGCCCTTATGTGCGCATCGATGGCAAGCTGAAGCCCGCCACTTGGGCTGAAGCCCTGTCTGCTGCTGCAAACGCCATGAAGGGCAAGAAGGTTGCGGGCCTCATCGGTGATCTGGTCCCGGTCGAGGCCGCCTTTGCGCTGAAGCAGCTGGTCGAAGGGCTGGGCGGCAAGGTGGAATGCCGCACCGACAATGCGCGTCTGCCGATCGGCAACCGCGCAGGCTATGCAGGCACTGCCGCCATTGAAGACATCGACAACGCCAAGGCCATCATGCTGATCGGCACCAACCCGCGCGATGAAGCGCCGGTGCTGAACGCCCGGATCCGCAAAGCCTGGCTGAACGGCGCCACCATCGGTGTGGTCGGCCAGGCCGTGGACCTGACGTACGACTACCACCACCTCGGCACCGATCGCGCCGCTCTCGAAGCGCTGCACGGGCTGGACCACTCCGGTGCTCTGGAGAAAGAAACATTGGTGATCGTGGGGCAGGGCGCCCTGCGCGAAGCGGATGGCCTCGCCGTGCTGGCGCACGCCCAGAAGTTTGCCGCCGACACCGGTTCCAAGGTCATGGTGCTGCACACCGCCGCCTCCCGCGTCGGCGCGATGGACATCGGCGCGGTGACCGAAGGCGGCATGGCCGCGGCCATCGACGGGGCCGAAGTGATCTACAACCTCGGTGCTGATGAGGTGGAGATCGACGCCGGTGCCTTTGTGATCTATCAGGGCTCCCACGGCGACCGCGGCGCGCATCGCGCCGACGTGATCCTGCCGGGGGCCGCCTATACCGAAGAGAACGGCCTGTTCGTGAACACCGAGGGCCGCCCGCAGCTGGCGATGCGCGCCGGGTTTGCGCCGGGGGAGGCCAAGGAAAACTGGGCCATCCTGCGTGCGCTGAGCGCCGAAGCAGGTGCCCGCCTGGGGTATGATTCGCTGGCGCAATTGCGCCAGGCCCTGGTCGCCGAGGTGCCGCATCTGGCCCGGATCGACGAGGTGGCTGAGAAGGACGGCGAAGCGCTGGAGCTGGACAAGCTCGGCAAGGCCGGCTTCCTGCCGGCCATCCGCGATTTCTATCTAACCAACCCGATTGCCCGCGCCTCCGAGCTGATGGCGGAGATGTCGGCAGGGGTTAAGTCCCGCGTACCCGGAAAACTGGCCGCCGAATGATCCGTTTCGCCCTCATACCCGCCTTTCTGCTGGCCGCCTGCGCAATGGCGCCCGGCAGCGGAGGCGAGCGGCCCGCCCCGGTTTACCAAGGGGTGGAAACCAGCCTGCTGGAGGGCGACCTGGTGCAGTTTCACGTCTCCATGCGCGGTGCGGCCGCGCCGGCGGACCTTGATACCTATGCGGAATGCGCCGCCGCGCAATACGCGCTGATCCGGGGCTACGGGTTTGCGCGCCATGTGCGCACAACTTTGACACAGGCAGGAGGCAGCCGGACCGCTGATGCGGTCTATCTGATTTCGCCCTCTCTGCCGCGCGGCCTGCGCACCATCGACGCCGAAGTCGTGGTTGCGGATTGCGCGGCGAACGGAATACCCACGGTGTGAGGACCTATGGCTGATTTCTTTAACACTCCAGGCGGCATCGCTGTTCTGATCCTGGCGCAAGTGCTTGCAGTTGTTGCCTTTGTGATGATCTCGCTCCTGTTCCTGGTCTACGGGGACCGCAAGATCTGGGCCGCGGTCCAGATGCGCCGGGGGCCCAATGTGGTGGGTGTCTTTGGCCTGCTGCAATCGGTGGCAGACGCGCTGAAATATGTGGTGAAAGAAGTGGTGATCCCGGCCGGCGCCGACCGCACCGTCTTCATCCTGGCGCCGCTGACCTCCTTCGTGCTGGCGATGATTGCCTGGGCGGTGATCCCCTTCAACGACGGCTGGGTGCTCAGCGACATCAACGTCGCCATCCTCTACGTCTTCGCGGTCTCCAGCCTGGAGGTTTACGGCGTCATCATGGGCGGCTGGGCGTCGAACTCGAAATACCCGTTCCTCGGCAGCTTGCGCTCCGCCGCGCAGATGATCTCCTATGAGGTTTCCATCGGCCTCATCATCATCGGCGTGATCATCTCCACCGGCAGCATGAACTTCGGCGATATCGTGCGCGCGCAGGACGGCGATCTGGGCCTCTTGAACTGGTACTGGATCCCGCATTTCCCGATGGTCTTCCTGTTCTTCATCTCGGCACTGGCGGAGACAAACCGCCCGCCGTTCGACCTGCCGGAAGCGGAATCGGAACTGGTCGCGGGCTACCAGGTGGAATACTCGGCCACGCCGTTCCTCTTGTTCATGGCCGGTGAATACATCGCCATCTTCCTGATGTGCGCGCTGACCTCGCTCTTGTTCTTCGGCGGCTGGCTGTCCCCGATCCCGGGCCTGCCCGACGGTGTGCTGTGGATGGTCGGCAAGATGGCGTTCTTCTTCTTCCTGTTCGCGATGGTCAAGGCGATCACCCCGCGCTACCGCTACGACCAGCTGATGCGGCTGGGCTGGAAAGTGTTCCTGCCGTTCTCGCTGGCCTGGGTGGTGTTCGTGTCCTTTGCTGCGAAATTCGACTGGTTCTGGGGCATCTTCGCCCGTTGGACCGTGGGGGGGTAACCAGCAATGGGCGTCGATATCGAGCTCTTCGAACGGCTGGCCGACTTGTCGGCCCGTTTCCAGCCGGAAGGCCGGACGCTCATGCTTGGGCGCCATTCCTTCCGGGTGGAGGATCATATCAAGCACAAGTTTGACCGGATCCTGCGCAAGAAGGGGCTCGATCTGACCCACGAGGAGCTGGTGCAGGAGGACGGCTACTGCGAAACCCTGATGCGCAAGCTGGGGTTCGGCGACATGGAAACGCTGGATTTTTCGGATTATGAGGGCGCAACAATCCTGCATGACCTCAACCGCCCGGTTGCAGCCGAGCTGGAAGGGCAGTTCGATCTGATCTTTGACGGCGGCACGATTGAGCATGTCTTCAATGTGCCGAGGGCTCTGGAGACGGTTTTCCGGATGCTGAAACCCGGCGGGCGGTTCATTTCCGCAAACGGCTTCAATGGCTGGCCCGCGCATGGAATCTACCAGTTCAATCCGGAACTGGTCTGGACCTTCTGGGGGCGGAACTGCGGCTGCAAAGTGCATGATTGCCGCGGTATCCAGAAGCGCCCGCGCGGGGGCAATTACCACATCGAATTCAAGGACCCCGCCGAGACCGGAAAACGGATGCGGCTCAAGGGCAAGATACCGGAGGGGCGCATGTACCTCTATTACGAAATCGAAAAGACCAGGGGTTCAGCGATGAAGGATCTGGTGCTGCAAAGCGATTATGAAACCAAGTGGCACAGCCACGGAAACGCCGGCGCAACCCGGCTTGATGACGAAATGGCTCCGCAATGACCCAAATCGACTATACCCGCGCCGCCAAATATTTCCTGCTGCAGGATTTCTGGGTCGGCTTCAAACTGGGGATGAAGTATTTCTTCGCGCCCAAGGCCACCCTGAACTACCCGCACGAAAAAGGCCCGCTGTCGCCCCGCTTCCGCGGCGAGCACGCGCTGCGCCGTTACCCGAACGGCGAAGAGCGCTGCATTGCCTGCAAGCTCTGCGAGGCGGTCTGCCCGGCGCAGGCGATCACCATCGACGCGGAACCGCGCGAGGACGGCAGCCGCCGCACCACGCGCTATGACATCGACATGACCAAATGCATCTACTGCGGCTTCTGCCAGGAAGCCTGCCCGGTGGACGCGATTGTCGAAGGCCCGAATTTCGAGTTTGCCACCGAGACCCGCGAGGAGCTGTTCTACGACAAGGAAAAACTCCTGGCCAACGGCGAACGCTGGGAAGCCGAGATTGCCCGCAACCTGGAAATCGACGCGCCGTACCGATGAGAGCGCTGCGCAAAAGTTTTCTGAAAACTTTTGCCAAGACTTTTCTGAAAAGTCTTGGACCGGAGGAGAGGACATGACCAAACAGCCGCCCAATCCGTTTGAGGCCATGATGGAACAGATGCAGGCACAGGCCCAGCAGATGGCCAAGGCGTTCAACCCGGCGCTGGAGAACTTCTCGCCCTCCGAGGCTTTCAGGGAGTTCGAGGCGCTGTGGCCCACCATGCCCAAAGAGGTCATGGAAATGATGTTCGGCAACACCATCAACAAGGACGGGCTGGATGCCAAGACCCGGCTGCTGCTGACACTGGCCGGGCTGACCTGCCAGGGCGCCCAGGCCGACAGTGCGGTGCGCCAGACCGTGCGCCACGCAGTTGCGGCGGGGGCAAAGAAACAAGAGATCGTGGAAACGATCGGACAGATGTCGGTGTTTGCCGGCATTCCGGCCATGAACCGGGCGCTGGAGCTGGCGCAGGCGGTCATGGACGAACAAAGGGACGATGAGACATGAGCGTTTTTGCCTTCTACCTCTTCGCCGTCAGCGCCATCACCGGCGGGCTGTTCACCGTGATCAGCCGCCAGCCGGTGCATTCGGTGCTGTGGCTGATCCTGGCCTTTCTTTCCTCGGCCGGGCTGTTTGTGCTGTTGGGGGCGGAGTTCGTCGCCATGCTGCTGGTCATCGTCTACGTGGGGGCGGTTGCGGTACTGTTCCTGTTTGTGGTGATGATGCTGGACGTGGACTTTGCCGAGCTGAAGGCGGAGATGGCGCGCTACATGCCGCTGGCGCTGCTGATCGGCCTGGTGATCCTGATGCAATTCGTGATGGCGTTCGGGGTCTGGGAAACCGCCCATAAGGCGCCGGAGCTGCTGGCCAATCCGGTGCCTGCGGACCGCCACAACACCGAGGCGCTCGGCCTCATCATCTATGATCAATATTTCCTTCTGTTCCAGCTGGCGGGCCTGATCCTGCTGGTGGCGATGATCGGCGCGATCGTGCTGACCCTGCGCCACCGCACCGACGTCAAGCGCCAGGACGTGGTTGCGCAGATGATGCGCGACCCGGCCGTGGCGATGGAGCTTAGGGACGTGAAACCGGGGCAGGGGCTGTGAGCACATGATCGGACTTGAACATTATCTGACCGTCGCGGCGACGCTGTTCGTCATCGGCATCTTCGGACTCTTCCTGAACCGCAAGAACGTGATCATCCTGCTGATGAGCATCGAGCTGATGCTGCTGGCGGTGAACATCAACCTCGTCGCCTTCTCGTCGTTCCTGGGCGATCTGGTGGGGCAGGTCTTTACCCTGTTCGTGCTGACCGTGGCCGCGGCCGAGGCCGCCATTGGCCTTGCGATCCTGGTCTGCTTCTTCCGCAACCGCGGCACCATCGCCGTCGAAGACGTCAACGTGATGAAGGGCTGAAGAACCATGGAAACCATCCTCCTCTTTGCCCCGCTGGCGGGGGCCGTGATCTGCGGCTTCGGCTGGAAGTTCATCGGCGAGAAAGCCGCCACCGTGACCGCCACGGCGCTGCTGTTCCTGGCGGCGCTGCTCAGCTGGATCACCTTCCTGTCGTTTGACGGGCTGACCCAGAACATCGAGATCTTCCGCTGGATCGAAAGCGGCTCGCTGTCGACCTCCTGGGCGATCCGTCTGGACCGGCTGACCGCGATCATGCTGATCGTGATCACCACCGTGTCCTCGCTGGTGCACCTCTATTCCTTCGGCTACATGGACCATGACCCGCAGTGGAAAGAGGGCGAGAGCTACAAGCCGCGCTTCTTTGCCTATCTGTCGTTCTTCACCTTCGCGATGCTGATGCTGGTGACCTCCGACAATCTGGTGCAGATGTTCTTCGGCTGGGAAGGCGTCGGCGTCGCCTCCTACCTGCTGATCGGCTTCTACTACCGCAAGCCAAGCGCCAATGCCGCCGCGATGAAGGCGTTCATCGTCAACCGCGTCGGCGACTTCGGCTTTGCGCTGGGGATCTTCGGGCTGTTCTTCCTGACCGACAGCATCAACCTGGCAGACATTTTTGCCGCAGCCCCCGCGCTGGCGGAAACCCAGGTCTCCTTCCTGTGGGCCGAGTGGAATGCCGCAAACCTGATTGCCTTCCTGCTGTTCGTCGGCGCGATGGGCAAATCGGCGCAGCTCTTGCTGCACACCTGGCTGCCGGACGCGATGGAAGGCCCGACCCCGGTGTCGGCGCTGATCCACGCGGCCACCATGGTGACCGCGGGCGTGTTCCTGGTCTGCCGCATGTCGCCGCTGATGGAATTCGCGCCCGAGGCTGCCGCCTTCATCACCGTGATCGGCGCCGCGACGGCATTCTTTGCCGCGACCGTGGGGCTGGTGCAGAACGACATCAAGCGGGTGATCGCCTATTCGACCTGTTCGCAGCTCGGCTACATGTTTGTGGCCGCCGGCGTCGGCATGTACTCCGCCGCCATGTTCCACTTGTTCACCCACGCCTTCTTCAAGGCGATGCTGTTCCTGGGCGCCGGTTCGGTGATCCACGCCATGCACCACGAGCAGGACATGCGGAACTACGGGAACTTGCGCAAGAAGATCCCCTATACCTTCTGGGCGATGATGATCGGCACCCTGGCCATCACCGGCGTCGGCATTCCGCTGAGCGGCTGGATCGGCTTTGCCGGCTTCGTGTCCAAGGATGCGATCATCGAAAGCGCCTATGCGGGCGGCTCGATGTTCGGTTTCTGGGCGCTGGTGATCGCGGCCTTCATGACCTCCTTCTACTCTTGGCGCCTGATGTTCATGACCTTCTACGGCGAGGCACGCGGCGACAAGCACACCCACGACCACGCCCATGAAAGTCCCTGGACCATGCTGGTGCCGCTGGGCGTGCTGGCGGTGGGTTCGATCACCGCGGGCATGATCTGGTACGGCAGCTTCTTCGGCCACGCCGATCAGGTCGGCAAGTTCTACGGCATCCCGATGGCGGAAGCCTCCGCAGCGGCACATGGTGAAGAGGCCGGCCACGGCGAAGAGGCCGCGCATGGCGGCGCTGCGGCCGAAGGCGGGCACCACTATGTGTTTGCCGGCAAGCCGGGCGAGGGCGGGATCTACATTGGCAAGGACAACCACATCCTGGAGGATGCCCATGCGGCGCCGACATGGGTGAAACTGTCCCCGTTCATTGCAATGCTGGGCGGCCTGATCCTGGCCTACCTCTTCTACATCGTGAACCCGTCGCTGCCCAAACGTCTGGCACAGCAGCAGCGCCCGCTGTACCTGTTCCTGCTCAACAAATGGTACTTTGACGAGATCTACAACGTGATCTTCGTCAAACCGGCGGTGGCCCTGGGCCGCTTCTTCTGGAAGCGCGGCGATGGCAATACCATCGACGGCTTCCTGAACGGCCTCGCCATGGGCGTGGTTCCCTTCTTCACCCGCCTCGCAGGCCGCGCACAGTCCGGCTACATCTTCACTTATGCCTTCTGGATGGTGCTGGGCATTGCCGCCCTGGTCACCTGGATGTCGATCGGCGGAGGAGCGCACTGATGGACAATCTCCTTTCTATTGTCACCTTCATCCCGGCGCTTGCGGCGGCCATTCTGGCCCTGTTCCTGCGCGGCGAGGAAAAGGCAGCACAGCGCAACGCCAAGTTTGTGGCGCTCTTTGCCACCACGATCACCTTCCTGGTGAGCCTGGGGATCTATTTCGAGTTCGACCCGGCCAACACCGGCTTTCAGTTCGTCGAGGACCGGGCGTGGATCTTCGGGCTGAAGTACAAGATGGGCGTCGATGGCATCTCGGTGCTGTTCGTGATGCTGACCACCTTCATCATGCCGCTGACCATCCTGGCCAGCTGGAGCGTCACCGACCGCGTCAAGGAATACATGATCGCCTTCCTGCTGCTGGAAACGCTGATGCTGGGCGTCTTCATGGCGCTGGACCTGGTGCTGTTCTACCTGTTCTTCGAGGCAGGCCTCATTCCGATGTTCCTGATCATCGGCATCTGGGGCGGCAAGGAGCGGATCTACGCCTCCTTCAAGTTCTTCCTCTACACCTTCTTCGGCTCGGTGCTGATGCTGGTGGCGATGGTCTTCATGTATGTGGATGCCGGCACCACTGATATCGAAACCCTGCTGACCCACAGCTTCTCGGCGGCGTCCTTTGACGTGCTGGGGGTTCACATCGTGGGCGGCGCGCAGACGCTGATGTTCCTGGCGTTCTTTGCCTCCTTCGCGGTGAAGATGCCGATGTGGCCGGTGCACACCTGGCTGCCGGACGCGCACGTGCAGGCGCCGACTGCCGGTTCCGTGGTGCTGGCGGCGATCCTCTTGAAGATGGGCGGCTACGGCTTCCTGCGCTTCAGCCTGCCAATGTTCCCGGTGGGCGCGGACGTGATGACCGATGTGGTCCTGTGGATGTCCGCGATTGCCGTGGTCTACACCTCGCTGGTGGCGATGGTGCAGGAGGACATGAAGAAACTGATCGCCTATTCCTCGGTTGCGCATATGGGCTTTGTCACCATGGGCATCTTTGCCGCCAACCAGCAGGGCATCGATGGCGCCATCTTCCAGATGCTCAGCCACGGCTTCATCTCCGCCGCGCTCTTCCTTTGCGTCGGCGTGATCTATGACCGGATGCACACCCGCGACATCGACGCCTATGGCGGGTTGGTGATCCGGATGCCGGCTTATGCGCTGGTGTTCATGTTCTTCACCATGGGCAACGTCGGCCTGCCGGGCACCTCCGGCTTTGTCGGCGAATTCCTGACCCTGATGGGCGCCTTCCAGAAAAACACCTGGGTAACGGCCGTGGCGGCAACCGGGGTGATCTTCTCGGCCGGCTATGCCCTGTGGCTCTACCGCCGCGTGGTGTTCGGCGATCTGATCAAGGGCAGCCTGATGGGCATCCGCGACATGTCGGCGCGCGAGCGCTTCGTGTTTGCGCCGCTGGTCGCCATGACCCTGCTGCTCGGCGTCTACCCGTCGCTGGTCACCGACATCATCGCGCCCTCGACCGAGGCGCTGATTGCAAACTTCAACCAGTCTCTGGCGGCGGCCGATACCTCGGCCGCCACCCGGATTGCTTCGCATTAAGGGAGCATCAGGCAGATGATCCAAGCTGATCTTACTGTAATCCTGCCAGAGATCATTCTGGCGCTTTACGCTATGGGCGCGCTGATTGGCGCGGTCTATACCACCAAGGACAAGCTGGCGGTGCCGCTGGTCTGGAGCACCGCGGCGCTGCTGGCGGTGATGGCCTTCTGGATTGCCACCAGCCCGGCGGGCACCCAGACCGCCTTTGGCGGCATGTTCATCGACGACGGCTTCTCGCGCTTTGCCAAGGTGGCGCTGCTGCTGGGCGCCGCTGCGGTGCTGCTGATCGGCCAGGACTACATGGCGCGCCGCGGCATGCTGCGGTTCGAATACCCGATCCTGGTGGCGCTGGCGGCTGTCGGCATGATGATGATGGTCTCCGCCGGCGACCTGATGTCCCTCTACATGGGGCTGGAGCTGCAGTCGCTCTCACTCTACGTCGTCGCCGCGATGCGCCGCGACAGCGTCAAGTCCACCGAGGCGGGCCTCAAATACTTCGTGCTGGGCGCGCTGTCCTCGGGCCTGCTGCTGTACGGTGCCTCGCTGGTCTACGGCTTTGCCGGCACCACCCAGTTCGCGGGCATTATCCAGGTGGCGGAGCAAGGCCATATGTCGATTGGCATGCTGTTCGGCCTGGTGTTCATGATCTCGGGGCTTGCGTTCAAGGTCTCGGCCGTGCCGTTCCACATGTGGACCCCCGACGTTTACGAGGGCGCGCCGACCCCGGTCACCGCCTTCTTTGCCACCGCGCCCAAGGTTGCGGCGATGGGCCTGTTTGCCCGCGTGCTGCATGACGCCTTTGGCGGTGCCATTTCCGACTGGCAGCAGATCATCGTGGTCCTGTCGGTGCTGTCGATGTTCCTCGGCGCGATTGCCGCCATCGGCCAGCGCGACATCAAGCGGCTGATGGCGTTCTCCTCGATCGCCCACATGGGGTACGCGATGATCGGGCTGGCAGCCGGTACCGAGCAGGGCATCACCGCGATGCTGGTGTATCTCGCGATCTACGTCACCATGAACATCGGCACCTTCTCCTTCATCCTGATGCTGGAGAAGGACGGCAAGCCGGTCACCGACATTCTGGCGCTGAACCAGTTTGCCGCCCGCGAGCCGGGCAAGGCGCTGGCGGTGCTGGTGCTGATGTTCTCGCTGGCCGGCGTGCCGCCGATGCTGGGCTTCTTTGCCAAGCTGGGTGTGTGGCAGGCAGGTGTGGACGCCGGCCTGATGGGGCTGGTGGTGGCGTCTGCCGTGGCCTCGGTCATCGGTGCGTTCTACTACATCCGCATCGTCTTCTACATGTACTTCGGCACCGGCGAAGACGATGTCGAGGCGAACGGCTCGCCGATCCTGACCGTTGCGCTGATGGCCTCTGCGGCGATGATGCTGGTCGGGCTGGTTTACCAGTTCGGCGTGGACACTGCGGCGGCTGCAGCCGCGGCAACCCTTGTAAATTGATCTGCTTTTCAGGCAGGCTGAGGGGGCCCGGTCGCGCGACCGGGCCTTTTCGCACGTAAGGAGCGCGCATGAGCTGGCCCGCAGGATACGGAAAACGGGTGCTTGCCGAGGTCGACAGCACCCTGAATGAAGCCGCCCGCACCGCGGGCGAACTGGCGGGCCCGGAGTGGATCCTGGCGCTGCGGCAGACGCAAGGGCGCGGGCGCCGCGGCCGCGGCTGGAAAGACCCCAAGGGCAATTTCGCCGCCACCCTGGTGATGCGGCCCCAGGGCGCGCCGGGCCAGGCGGCGCTGCGCAGCTTCGTCGCCGCGCTGGCGGTCTATGACGCCTGCGTTGCGGTCACCGGGCGCAGCGAGGGGCTGTCGCTGAAATGGCCCAACGACGTGCTGCTGAAGGGCGGCAAGCTGGCGGGCATCCTCTTGGAAAGCGCCGGCAACGGGCAGGGGGTCACTCACCTGTTTGTCGGCATCGGCGTCAACCTGGTGGAAACCCCGATGAAGGAATGGCTGGAACCCGGCGCCGTCTACCCGGTGTCGCTCTTGTCGGAGACCGGGGTGCAGGTCTCGCCCGAGGAGTTCCTGGAAGCCGTCGCCGGTGCCTTTGCCCGTTACGAGCAGCAGTTCAGCACCTACGGGTTCGAGCCGATCCGCACCGCCTGGCTGGAACGCGCCGCCAAGCTGGGCGAGGTGATCACCGCCCGCACCGCAAATTCCGAGACCGAAGGCACCTTTGAAACGGTGGACGCCGGCGGCAACCTTGTCCTAAACACCGCCAAGGGCCGCGTCAGCATTCCGGCGGCGGACATCTATTTCTAGGAAGGGGCAGCGATGCTTCTGGCAGTTGATTGCGGCAATACCAATACGGTCTTCTCGATCTATGACGGCGAGAAGTTCATCGGCATGTGGCGCACCGCCACCGACTGGCAGCGCACCGCCGACCAGTATTATGTCTGGCTCAGCACGCTGATGCGGCTGCAGGGGATCGAGGCGGATATCACCGACATGATCATCTCCTCCACCGTGCCGCGGGTGGTGTTCAACCTGCGGGTGCTGGCCGACCGCTACTTCAGCACCCGGCCTTTGGTGGTGGGCAAGCCCGGCTGCCTGCTGCCCGTCGCGGTGCGGGTGGACGAAGGCACCGCCGTCGGCCCCGACCGGCTGGTTAACACGGTTGCCGGTTTCGACACCTACGGCGGCAACCTGATCGTGGTGGACTTCGGCACCGCGACGACGTTCGACGTGGTGGCCGAGGACGGCGCCTATGTCGGCGGCGTCATTGCGCCCGGTGTGAACCTGAGCCTCGAGGCTCTGCACCAGGCCGCGGCTGCGCTGCCCCACGTGGATATCACGAAACCCGAAAATGTCATCGGCACCAACACCGTCGCCTGCATGCAGTCCGGCGTGTTCTGGGGCTATGTCGGCCTCGTCCGCGAGATCTGCACCCGGATCAAGGCGGAACGCGGCGTGGCGATGAAAGTAATCTCGACAGGCGGGCTGGCGCCTTTGTTCCAGCAATCTGCTGATCTGTTTGACGCATTCGAGGATGACCTCACCATGCATGGGCTGCAGATCATCCATAAATACAACAAGGATAATGGTACTGACGCATGAGCAGTGAAAGATTGATCTATCTGCCCCTCGGCGGGGCGGGTGAAATTGGCATGAATGCCTATGTCTACGGCTATGGGCCCCAGGACAAGGAACGCCTGATCCTGGTCGACCTGGGCGTGACCTTCCCCGATATGGACACCACCCCGGGCGTCGACCTGATCATGCCCGACATGACCTGGCTGAAGGAGCGGGTGGACCGGCTGGAGGGGATCTTCATCACCCACGGCCACGAGGACCACATCGGCGCCATCGCCCATATGTACTCCAGCCTGAACGTGCCGGTTTATGCCCGCGCGTTCACCGCCAACCTGGCACGCCGCAAGATGGAAGAGGCCGGCCACGATCCGGCAAACGTGCATACGGTGCAGGCCTGGCCCGAAACGACCAGGCTCGGCCCCTTTACCGTCGGCGTGGCGCCGATGAGCCACTCGATCCCCGAAAGCGGCGGTCTGGTGATCGACAGCCCGGCCGGACGGATCGTGCATACCGGCGACTTCAAGCTCGACCCGAACCCGCTGGTGGGCGAGCCGTTTGACCCGGAGATGTGGGCGGAGATCGCCAGGGACGGCATCCAGGCGCTGGTCTGCGATTCCACCAATGTGTTCTCCACTCATCCGGGCCGCTCCGAATCCGAGCTGCCGGTGGAGATCACCCGGCTGTTCTCGGAGGCCAAGGGCCTGGTTGCGGCCACCACCTTTGCCTCCAACGTCGCCCGGGTGAAAACCCTGGCCGAGGCCGGGGTCAAGGCCGGCCGTTCGGTGGTGCTGCTGGGCCGCGCCATGCGGCGGATGATCGAGGCGGCGGTGGAAACCGGCGTGCTGACCGATTTCCCCAAGACGATCAGCCCCGAGGATGCCGGCAGCGTGCCGCGCGCAAACCTGATGCTGATCACCACCGGCAGCCAGGGCGAACGCCGCGCCGCCACCGCCCAGCTGGCGCGCGGCAAGTACCGCGGGCTGGAGCTGAAGGAGGGCGATCTGTTCCTGTTCTCCTCCAAGACCATCCCCGGCAACGAAAAGGGCGTCATCCGCATTATCAACCAGTTCTCCGAAATGGGGGTTGATGTGGTCGATGACAGCTCCGGGCTCTATCATGTGTCCGGCCACGCCAACGGGCCGGATCTGGAGACGGTGCATAACCTGCTGAAGCCCAAGATGCTGATCCCGATGCACGGCGAGCACCGCCACCTGCGCCAGCACGCCCGCCTGGGCGAGGCCAAGGGCATCGCCAGCGCGGTCGTGGTCAACGGCATGATGATGGACCTGACCGGCGATGCGCCCAAGGCGGCGGGCTATGTCGTTACCGGCCGCACCTATCTGGACGGCACGGTGAAATACGGTGCCATGGACGGCATCGTCCGCGACCGCATCCGCATGGCCCTGAACGGCCATGTGGTGGTGACGGTGATCCTGGACGAGGACGACGAGCCGCTGGGCGAGCCCTGGTGCGACGTCAAGGGCCTGCCGGAGACCGGCAGCTCCAACGCCGCTCTGGTGGAGGTGATGGAAGAGGATCTGAACCAGTTCCTGATGCGGGCCGGCGCCAAGACCCTGCGCGATGAAGACAAGCTGGAGCAGGAACTGCGCCGCATCGCCCGCCAGAGCGCCTTCAGCGAGATCGGCAAGAAGCCCGAAGTCACGATTGTGGTCAGCCGCATGCGCTGATCCCCGGGGCGCGACATGGCAGGGCCGGGTGGTGCTCCCGCCCGGCCCAAGCCGCATCAAAGATGCAGCAGGCCCCGTTGGGCCTGGCGCCGCGGGCCCTGACGGGCCCGCGGCGCTGTTGCGTCCGGCGGCGGGTGATCCAGGCTGCCTCAAAAAGCGTTTCCGAGGTGCAGTTGTCATGACTGCCGGTAGAGCTATCCGGCACCACAGCGACACGGTGCCGTTGCCGGTGCTCAGCAAGGCTGAGCCCTTCTGATTGCTTCCGCAAAGCATCCCGAGGTCTGCAGTCTGGAGGCTGCGTCTCCCAGACCCCGGGGGCTGATGAGCTGGAGCCTGGATGGCACCCTGGCCTTCATTGCCTTGACCGGGCGGACGCTTGAGATGGCCAGGCCGGAGGAGGTCTTTGAGGGCGGGTATGCCGATGCCAGGGCCTAGGAGGGTGTGTGCAATCCCGGTGGGTTCCGAGGCGGGATAAGACGTAGCGGGCTGAAAAGCAAAACGCCGCGGCCCCTTGGGCACGCGGCGTTTTCAATTCGGGTGCTGCCGGAGACCGGCGGCGGCTTCAGCCGTGCAGCGGGCGGGCGCAGCTGGGGCAGGAGACCACCTTGCGCGGGGCGCTGAACAGGGCGCGGAACAGGCGGCGCATCAGGCTGGCAAAAGCCTCGGCGCGCAGCTCGTGGGCGCGGGCCTCAATGGCCTGGAACTGGGCGATGGTCAGGGTGTTGGTGTCGGTGGTGTTCATGGCGTGGCCCATCATCAATGGCGCGTTTCAGTGTTGGCACTGCAATACGCCGGTTTGCGCGGTTTGACGCCAGCCAAGATCGAAGACCCGTTATGCTGCAATTGCAAAGGTCGGAATGCTGCGGGTGCAAGGCCGGCCGCCCGCCAGCCGCAAACGAAAAGGCCGCCCCCAACGGGAGCGGCCCTGGAATTCTCCGGGTGCGAAGGGTCAGCTGGCGCGGCGTTCGGCGAAGCTGAGCGCGATGAAGCTCGGCAGGTGGTCGCCCATGCCGACCACCGCCTTGTCGTCGCGCTTGCCGTATTTCCCGCGCGCGGAAGAGCGTTCGGGCTTTTGTGCAGGCTTGTCGTCCTTGCGGGGCGCGCGCGCCTCGGTGGCGGCGGGCTTGGCCGCCTCCGGTTTGCCGGTGTCCGGCTTGGCAGCGCGGGCGGGCTTTTCTGTTCTGGGCTCCGCCTTCACCGGGTTTTCCAACCGGGGAATATCCTTCTGGATCAGCTTTTCCACTGCATCCAGCGCTTTGTCGTCGCGGGGGATGCAGATGGTGATCGCCTTGCCTTCGCGGCCCGCACGGCCGGTGCGGCCGATCCGGTGGACGTAGTCCTCGGCATGGCCGGGGACGTCGAAGTTGAACACATGGCTGACGCTGGGCACATCGAGGCCGCGTGCCGCCACATCCGAGGCCACCAGGATGCGCAGGGAACCCTCGCGAAACCCGTCCAATGTCCTGGTCCGCTGGCTCTGGTCGAGGTCGCCATGGATCGGAGCCGCGTCATAGCCGTATTTCTTCAGTGACTTCGCGACGATATCCACATCCGTCTTGCGGTTGCAGAAGATGATGCCATTGGTGAGCTTGTCGCCCTCATTGTCGATCAGAGCCCGCAGCACCTTGCGCTTTTCACTGCTCTCGCGGTCGCGGCGCGAGGCCTTGAACTGCACCACCGCCTGTTCGATGGTCTCCGATGCGGTGGCCTGGCGGGCCACTTCGATGCGGGCCGGACCCGACAGGAAGGTGTTGGTGATCCGTTCGATCTCCGCCGCCATGGTGGCCGAGAAAAACAGCGTCTGGCGGGTGAACGGCGTCAGCGAGAAGATCCGTTCGATATCCGGGATGAAGCCCATGTCGAGCATCCGGTCGGCCTCGTCCACCACCATGATCTGCACACCGGTCAGCAGCAGCTTGCCGCGCTCGAAATGGTCCAGCAGGCGGCCGGGGGTGGCGATCAGCACGTCGACGCCCTTGTCGATCAGCGCGTCCTGCTCCTTGAAGGAGACGCCGCCGATCAGCAGCGCCTTGGTGAGCTTCACGTGCTTGGCATAGGTGTCGAAGTTTTCCGCCACCTGTGCGGCCAGCTCCCGGGTGGGGCACAGCACCAGGCTGCGCGGCATCCGGGCGCGGGCGCGGCCGCGGGCCAGCATGGTGATCATCGGCAGCGTGAAGGACGCGGTCTTGCCGGTGCCGGTCTGGGCTATGCCCAGCACATCCCGGCCTTCCAGTGCGGGCGGTATCGCTCCGGCCTGGATCGGTGTGGGGGTTTCATATCCAGCTTCCTCAACAGCTTTGAGGACCTTGGGATTAAGGTTCAGATCGGTGAATTTTGTCATCTGTATCCGTCATTGCGGACACTGACCTGGCCCGCGCGTGTATGTTCCAGCCGGCTCCGCAAAGGTCATGCGGGATGGCAGCTGCCGGCTCGTGGGGCGGCATATCAAAATCCCGCGCGAACGTCAATTAACGCCGGATTTTACAGTATTTTTGCCTTCGGGCCATGCAGAAAAGAAACAATTCCGCAAAAAAACTGCAGATCGTCCAGGCCGGGCGGCTTTGCGGCCGGAGAGGCGATTCTTCAGCCCGGGGTTCTGCATCGGCCTTGATGGCGCCTGCGCGGCGTCCCCTGGCACGCGGGGGTGCAGCTCCCGTCCGCGCGTCATCCCTGTCCGCCGGCAGCTCTGAGAGGCAGACAAAAGCGCATGAGGCGAAAAAGAACGAACGCCCGGATGGCCGGGCGTTTTTCTCAGACCATCATTTCCTTGGTCGCGGTCAGCTTCAATTCCGGATAGTCGCGCACCACCCGGTCGATGTCCCATTGCAGCCGCGTCAGATAAACGGTGTCGCCGTCGTGGTCATGGGCGATGTGCTGCTTGTTGGCGTTGGTGAACTTGTCCACTGCCGCCTTGTCGCCGCTGACCCAGCGGGCCGAGGTGAACTGGCTCGCCTCGAACCGCACCGGCAGGCCGTATTCCATCTCGATCCGGCTGGCCAGCACCTCGAACTGCAGCTGGCCGACCACGCCGACAATGAAGCCGGAGCCGATCGAGGGCTTGAACACCTTGGCAGCGCCTTCCTCGGCAAATTGCATCAGCGCCTTTTCCAGGTGCTTGGCCTTCATCGGATCGCCCGCGCGCACGCCCTGCAAAAGCTCGGGCGCAAAGGAGGGGATGCCGGTGACGCGAATCGCCTCGCCCTCGGTCAGGGTGTCGCCGATGCGCAGCTGGCCGTGGTTCGGAATACCGATGATGTCGCCGGCCCAGGCTTCCTCGGCCAGTTCCCTGTCAGAGGCCAGGAACAGCACCGGGTTCGACACCGCCATCGGCTTCTTGGTGCGCACATGGGTCAGCTTCATGCCGCGCTTGAAATGGCCCGAGGCCATGCGCACAAAGGCCACCCGGTCGCGGTGCTTGGGGTCCATGTTGGCCTGCACCTTGAACACAAAGCCCGCGACCTTCTTTTCCTCCGGCGAAACCTGCCGGGGTTCGGCCGACTGCGGCTGCGGTTCCGGGCCATAGGCGCCGATGCCGTCCATCAGCTCCTTGACCCCGAAGGAGTTGATCGCCGAGCCGAACCAGATCGGGGTCATGTGGCCTTCCAGCACCGACTGCGGGTCAAGCGCGGGCAGCAGCTCGCGCGCCATCTCGACCTCTTCCAGCAGCTTTTCCAGCAGGTGCGCGGGCACATGCTCGGCCAGCCTGGGATCGTCCAGGCCGTTGATCTCGATGCTTTCCGCCACCTTGTTGCGGTCGGCGCGGTCCATCAGCTCGAGCCGGTCGCGCAGCATGTCATAGCAGCCGATGAAATCGCGGCCCACGCCGATGGGCCAGCTGGCGGGGGTGACGTCAATCGCCAGATTCTGCTGGATTTCGTCGATGATCTCAAAGGTGTCCCGGCTCTCGCGGTCCATCTTGTTGCAGAAGGTCAGGATCGGCAGGTCGCGCAGGCGGCAGACTTCGAACAGCTTCTGGGTCTGGCTCTCGACGCCCTTGGCGCCGTCGATCACCATCACCGCCGCATCCACCGCCGTCAGCGTGCGGTAGGTGTCCTCGGAAAAGTCCGAGTGGCCGGGCGTGTCCACCAGGTTGAACCGGAAGCCGCTGAAATCAAACGACATCGCCGAGGCCGAAACGGAGATCCCGCGATCCTTCTCCATCTGCATGAAGTCCGAGCGCGTGCGCCGCGCCTCGCCCTTGGCGCGCACCTGTCCGGCCATCTGAATCGCGCCGCCGTACAGGAGGAACTTTTCAGTCAGCGTGGTCTTGCCCGCATCCGGATGCGAGATGATCGCAAAGGTGCGGCGCCGCGCGATTTCGGGCGGCAGTTCGGGGCGGTTGGTGACGGAATCCAGCATGAGCGCGCGTATAGCAGGAATGCCGCAGGAGGCAAGAAAAACAGGGGGCGGCAGGCGTGCACTCCCGTGCATCCCCCGTGCACCGGGCGGTGTATCGTGATCCCGCCCGGCGTCCCGGCGGGCGCTGCCCTCTGAAGAGGTGTTGCGCTTGCGGCGTACGCCCCGCCG
The DNA here is from genome assembly GCF_025857195.1 of Leisingera thetidis. Classification (NCBI taxonomy): domain Bacteria; kingdom Pseudomonadati; phylum Pseudomonadota; class Alphaproteobacteria; order Rhodobacterales; family Roseobacteraceae; genus Leisingera; species Leisingera thetidis. The sequence continues at coordinate 1,323,074 of NZ_CP109787.1, forward strand.
CGAGCCGCCGCCATGAAGGGAAAGCCACGGGATGCCCAGCCAGCGCGATTGCGGCAATGAAATGCAGCTGGAGCTGGACGCGCGGCAGCGGAACCTGCGCCGCGACTGGCTGACAAGAGCCTGCCGCGAGACTGGGACCGCATGGACAGCTGGGAGCGGCTGGAGAAGCCCAAGCCCCGGTGGACGATCCGGCTGGACGCGGACATGTTGAAATGGTTCCGCAAGCCGGGCCCGAACGACAGCCGCCGCATCAACCCGGTGCTGCGGACCTACTGGATGGCGCTGATGGCCGGCTGCATACAGGCCCATGACAAGGACAACACCATCGTCCGCCTCAGCCTGGCCGCCCGCTATCTGGCGGAGGGGAAGAACATGGACGGGACGGAGAAGGAGTGAGGGGGGAGGGTGCAACTGTGTGCAGAATGTGGCCTTTGTTGCGCTGATGCCTCTCCACTGTTCCCATCCGGCCAATCTCAAGAACTGGGTTAGGAACTGCCAGTCGCCTTACGGTCATGCAATATACACGCTTTGGTTTAGGTTGTTCTATTTAAGTGAAGCTATTGCGAAAACAGAGGACTGCGTCCAATGTCGTAAAAAATACTGGAGAAGATCAGTGGATCAAGCGGCACCTATTTGGCTTACCTATACACTCGAGTTCAAAGGGAGGGATGCAGACAAACACTATCTGGAAGCGCATCCAGCAGGGCATAGCATCGAGGGATTTTCATGGGCGCTTGCGCTCACATTGAACTACGGCGTTACAGGAAGGACACGATACTCTCGCGATTTGTCACGCTCAGCGAGAATTCTAATCTCGCCACCAAAACGCGGTAGCGTCCTATTTGAATTGAATATTCTAGTTCAGGAGAATCCATTTCTGGCTATAACTGCTGGGGGTTATGCGGTGAATACTGTCACCCCTTACATAAATGGACTGATCAGCTACGTTTTTGGGCAGGCATTGGGGCTTGGTACGGAGTTTGCAGAAGATGCAAAGCAATATCTTAAGAAGCTTAATGGTGATGACCTCAACACCATATCTCGTCGAATAGAACCCCCATTGACACGTGCTCACAAAGTGATTGGGCGGACGGCTGACGAAGTTGTTTTTAAGAGCAGAAGAGCGACACTAGCGACGCTGGATGAGATAACAAAGGAAAACCTTAATGCGCAGCCATCGGGTAAATACGATACCATTGATACAAACGTGACTTCGTTTAATGTTCTAACCGGTAACGGCCGCCTGTACGATCCCGAGGCGGAGACTACAATCCCTTTCAGTTTGCAAAAAACGACACGTCACGGAACCGCAACTGCCCTTATTCTAAGCATGGATCAATATTCCTTGGGGCGAAATGGTACGATACGAATAGTTGCCGAGCGTGTAGAGACAAACAGCGGACGGGCAACCAACAGTGGGCGTTTAACAAAGTACATTGTTTCCTCAGCGGAAGAGATTCCGTTATCGGATTGGGTTGGTGGTGTTGATCCACTAAGAACAAAACGACAGTAAAGGGGAAGGCTCATCCCAAGAAGTTGGGGCTAGATTCTCCTCGCAATTTTCGCCTTGCGAGTGTCAATCTGAGGAGGGCCAAGGGTGACCTGGCTATATTGGTACTCTCTTACCGCAACGACGCCCGTTTCAATACCCCCACCGCGTCCGGCCGGTCCAAGAGCGACCGGCTTACGTCCAGCCCGTGGGCGCCGCTCTTGTGGGCGGCGGGCAGGGTGCCATGCTGGTGTCCCGGGCGCGTGGTCCAGAAATCCTCCGGCAGCGCCGGGCGGGTGACGGGGTCGAGGAAGGTGCTCTCGGCGGCAATGCCCTCGGCATAGATGATGTGGTGGCGGTCGAACAGGATCTGGAAGTAATCGGCAAAGCCGCCGTCCAGCACCACCACGGAATGGCCGTTCACCAGGTCGCGGGCGCGGACGAGGATCTCGGGGGATCCGGCGCCGATCTCGTCGCTGCGCTGGTAGACCATCAGCCGGTGGCCGGGGCTGACGACCAGGTCATTGGCGTTGTTCAGGGCGCCCTTGCGGATCAGGATCGGAGCCAGGTCGCCGACCGCGCGCAGGGTGGACTGGCCGACCCAGCGCACCTCCTGGATGCCGTCGTCGCGGGTCAGGACGCGGTCGCCGGCGCGCATCTGTTCAATCGGGCGCTGCTCGCCGGTCGATAGCGTGATGCGGGTGCCGCGGGTGAAGGAGACGCAGGCCGATTGCGCCAGCTTGCGCCGGGCGGGCTCGCGCTCGGCCTTGACCAGGGTGTATGGCATCTGCGGCTGCAAAGGCGCCAGCGGCACCAGGTAGATGGCGGCGATATAGCCCTCGGCGTCGGCCTCGACCAGCACCAGAGTCTCGGTGTTGGGGCCGCTGTCGGGCATCAGGGTCAGCAGGCAGTCGAGATGCAACGCGGCGCCCGGAGTGCCAAGCGCGGTGTCGTCCGCGATGCGGAAGCTGCCGTCGTGATGGGCGGCGATGCTCAGCCGCCGCGGCGCTTCGGCCAGGGCCAGCAGGTAGATGTCGTCCAGCACCAGATCTTCGAGCACCCCCAGCGGATCGCCCATGTTGGCGCCGTATTCGACGCGGAAACGCTCGGCCGGGTAGGCCTGGACGGAGGAGAGGCTGGCGGTCAAGGTCTGTCCCATCTGCGGGTGTTTCTTCGTCTATATGTGGGCGCGCACGGGGCGCCGTCCAATAGATTTGCCTGCAGATTGTGGCGGAATGGGGGTGGGAAGGGGCAGATTTTCCGGCAGCCTGACGTTTGCGGCGGGATGCGGCGGGCGGATGGCGGGGCTGGCCTTCGGCGGGCGGGCGGTGCAAGCTCCGCAAAACGGTGAAGATTCCCGAGGGAGGACGACGATGGATCTGGGTATTTCGGGCAAGCGCGCGCTGGTCTGTGCCAGCAGCAAGGGGCTGGGGCTGGGCTGTGCCGAGGCGCTGGCGGAGGCGGGCGTCAATCTGGTGATGAACGCCCGCGGGGCGGAGGCGCTGGAGGCTTCGGCGCAGGCAATCCGCGATCGGTACGGCGTCGATGTGGTGACGGCGGCCGCCGATGTGACCACCCCGGAGGGCCAGCAGAAGGTGCTGGATGCGGCTGCGGGCGTGGATATTCTGGTCACCAATGCGGGCGGCCCGCCGCCGGGCATGTGGACCGACTGGGACCGCGAGGATTTCATCAGCGCGCTGGATGCCAACATGCTGACCCCGATCGCGCTGATCAAGGCGCTGGTGCCGGGCATGATCGAACGCGGCTGGGGCCGGGTGGTCAATATCACCTCGGTCTCGGTCAAATCGCCGATCCCGGTGCTGGGGCTGTCGAATGCGGCGCGGGCGGGGCTGACCGGCTATGTCGCGGGCACCGCGCGGCAGGTGGCGGGCAGGGGCGTTATCATGAACAACCTGCAGCCGGGCATTCATGCCACCGACCGCGCGGTGTCGCTGGACGGCGGAGCCGCGCAGGCGCAGGGGATCACGCCCGAGGAAGCCAAGGCGCAGCGCTGCGCCACCATTCCGGCGGGCCGCTACGGCACCCGGGCTGAGTTCGGCGCCACCTGCGCCTTCATGTGCTCGCAGCACGCGGGCTTCATGGTCGGGCAGAATATCCTGCTGGATGGCGGCGCCACCAACACCACGATGTAAGGGGGCGGAAATGGCCAGCGGGTTTTCCCTGAAGGACCAGCTGTTCAACCGCGAAAAGGTCCGCTATCTGGCGGGCCTTTTTGCCGCGGCTGAACCTGGGTTTGATGCCGAAGCGTTCGAAGCGCAGGTCATGGCGGAGCTGCCGTCGCTGGAGCTGAAGCAGCGGATGACGCTGATTGCGGAGGTGCTGGCAGACCATCTGCCGGAGGCTTTGCCCGCGGCTGCGCCGGTCCTGCTGAAGGCGCTGCCGCCGCCCTTGGACCCCGGCAGGACGGACGATGATTTCGGCGATTTCATCTTTGCCCCGCTGGGGGAGTATGTTGCGGCCAAGGGGGTGGCGGCGCACCCGGATCTGGTGATGGACCGGCTGCAGGCTTGGCGCGAGGCCGGGGCGCAGGACCGCAAGGAGCTGGACTGGATGACCTCCCACGCCCTGCGCGGGCTGGTCAAGGCGGGCCATCCAAGGGCGATGGCGATGCTGGGTTATGATCCGGAGCTGACGCTGGACGCGCTGATTGCCGTCCCGGATCAGGTGCGCATCGGCGAGGCCTTGGATTTCTCCTGCCGGCTGCAAGGCGCGGCGGGCGCGCCGGTTCTGGTGGATTATATCCTGCATTTCCAGCGCCCCGGCGGCAAGGCTTCGGCCAAGGTGTTCAAGCTGAAGCAGGCCAGGATCACCGGCGGCGTTCTGGAACTGGGCAAGAAGCACAAGCTGAAGGGCGATGCGACCACGTTCAAACTGGTGCCCGGGCCGCACCGGATCGAGCTGATGGTGAACGGCAAGGTGCGCGCCGGAGCGGAATTCGAGCTGCTGCCGGAAGGGTAAGGAGACTTAACTCCAGTCAAAGAATTTCTGTTTCGCCTGGCCGAAGGGCCGGGCAGCGCCCGTCCCGCCCCCCACGGGGCGGGCGCTTCGCTTCCTGCCCCGCCGGGCCGGGCGCTGCCCTCCTCGAGCTGCCGCAATCCCCTCACATCATCACAGTTGCGTCAGGCCGCCCGCCAACCCGATTGCCCGAGTGTCCGGAGGCCGCTATCCCGAAGGTCTGGGACCAGCAGGAAAGGCCGCGCCATGAACCACGAAAACGTGCAGACCTATTACGGCGAGGTGCTGCAGGGCAGCGGGGACTTGCAGACCAACGCCTGCTGCACGCCGGATGACATGCCGGACCATGTGAAGGCGGTGCTGTCGGACATCCATGACGAGGTGCTGATCCGCTATTACGGCTGCGGGTTGATCGCGCCGGAAGCGCTGGAGGGCGCGCGAATCCTCGACCTCGGCTGCGGCGCGGGCCGCGATGTCTATGCGCTGTCGGCGCTGGCGGGCGAGCATGGCAAGGTGGTGGGCGTCGACATGACGCCGGCGCAGCTGGAAGTGGCACGGCGCCATCAGGACTATCACGCCGAAGCCTTCGGCCATGCCGAATCCAACGTCGAATTCCATCACGGCTACATCGAGACGCTGGAGGACCTGGATCTGGAGCCGGGCTCCTTTGACATCATCGTCTCCAACTGCGTGATCAACCTGGCCACCGACAAGGGCGCGGTGCTGCGCGGCGCGCATCATCTGCTGAAAGAGGGCGGGGAGATGTATTTCTCCGACGTCTACGCCGACCGCCGGGTGCCGCAGGCGATGGCGGAGGACGCGGTGCTGTACGGCGAATGCCTGTCCGGGGCGCTCTATTGGAACGACTTCCTGTCGATTGCGAAGGAATCCGGGTTCAAGGACCCGCGGTTGGTGACCTCGCGCCTTTTGACCATCGAGAACCCGGAGCTGGAGCAGCGGGTGCAGCCGCTGAAGTTCCTGTCGGCCACCTACCGGCTGTTCAAGCTGCCCGCCCTGGAGCCCGCGTGCGAGGACTACGGCCAGGCGGTGATCTACAAGGGGACGATCCCGCACTCGCCGCATGTGTTTGCGCTGGACGACCATCATGTGATTGAGGCAGGCAAGGTGTTCCCGGTCTGCGGCAACACCTGGATGATACTGCAGGACACCCGCCTGGCGCCGCATTTCGAGTTCATTGGCAATTTCGATACCCATTACGGGATTTTCACGGGCTGCGGCGGCAACTCGCCCTTCAACGGGCTGGAGCAGGACAGCGCCGCGTCGGGGTGCTGTTAGAGCGGTACTTATTCGTTTGGTACCGTCCGGCCGATAGGCCGGACAGCGCCCGTCCCGCCCCCCACGGGGAGGGCGCTTCGCTTCCTGCCCCGCCGGGACGGGCGCTGTCCTCATCGCTTAACGGCGCTGCCGTTCCTGATTGCCGAATTTCTGACCGCTTGCGGCGGCAGAGCTGGGTTGCTATCCCGGCGTGAACCCAAGCGTTTTCATCGGAAACAGCACTGAGGCCTCATGAACACTGTCCCCGCCGGCATCAGCCGCACGATTGCCCCGCCACGGCTGGAAATCCGCAATATCCGGCGCTTCTTTGAGGGCCGCGCGGTGGTCAATGATGTCTCGTTGCAGATCCAGGCCGGGCAGGTGACCTGCCTGCTGGGTCCGTCCGGCTGCGGCAAGTCCACCACGCTCCGGATGATCGCCGGGGTGGAGATGCAGGACAGCGGCGAGATCCATGTCGATGGCAAGCTGATCTGCGACACCGTGTTCCGGGTGCCCCCCGAACGGCGGGAAATCGGGTTGATGTTCCAGGACTTTGCCCTGTTCCCGCACCTGAGCGTCGCGGACAACGTCGGCTTCGGCCTGAAGGGCAGCAAGGATGCGAAACGCGCCCGGGTCGAGGAACTGCTGAACCGGGTTTCGCTGAAGCGGTTCATCGACGGCTACCCGCACCAGCTGTCGGGCGGCGAGCAGCAGCGGGTGGCACTGGCCCGCGCGATTGCGCCGCGCCCGCGCATCATGCTGATGGATGAGCCGTTCTCCGGCCTCGATAACCGGTTGCGCGACGGCATCCGCGACGAGACGCTGAGCCTCTTGAAAGAAGAAGACACCGCGGTGCTGCTGGTCACGCATGAGCCGGAGGAGGCGATGCGCATGGCCGATGAGATCGCGCTGATGCGGGGCGGGCGGATCGTGCAGCAGGGCGCGCCCTACAACGTCTATACCCACCCGGTGGACAAGGCGGCGATGTCGTTCTTCAGCGATGTGAATGTTCTGAAGGCCGAGGTGAACGGCGCGCTGGCGCGCACCGCCTTTGGCGAGTTCCTGGCCCCCGGCGTGGCGGACGGCACCGCGGTGGAGATCGTGTTCCGGCCGCAGCATCTGCGCATCGACTTCGACCGCGGCGGCCAGGGGCCGCTGCCCACCCCCAGCGAGGGCGTTCCGGCGCGCGCGGTGGTGGAGCGGGCGCGGTTCCTGGGCAGCGAGAGCCTGGTCGAGTTCCGGATGGATTTCGACGGCTCGATCCTCAAGGCGACGGTGCCCAACGTCTTTCTGCCCGAAAAGGGCCGGGTGATGTGGCTGACGGTGCGCCGCAACCGCTGTTTTGTCTTTCCGGCTTGAGGCTTAAGGGGCATTCTGCATCCGGTGCAACAGGAGGTGCAGATGCAGGACAGCTATCAGATCCGGGCGTTGACGCCTGCGGAAATCCGGACCGCCGTGGACTGGGCCGCGCAAGAAGGCTGGAACCCCGGCCATCAGGATGCGGCCTGTTTTGCCGCCGTTGACCCCGAAGGATTCCGGGGCGGGTTCCTGGACGGGCAGATGATTGCCTGCATTTCGGTGGTGAACTACGGCGAAGCGTTCGCTTTCCTCGGGTTCTACATCGTCGCGCCGCAGCACCGCGGCCAGGGGTTCGGGCTTGCCCTGTGGCAAAAGGCATTGGAGCACGCGGGCCGGCGGGCCATCGGCCTGGACGGGGTGGAGGACCAGCAAGAGAATTACCGCCGCTCAGGCTTTGCGCTGGCGTACCGCAATATCCGGTTTGGCGGGGTGCCGTCCGGCGGGCTGGAAGCGTCCGCGGATTTCGACGTGACTCCGCTGAGCGCGCCGACGGCGGAGCTGGAGGCGCTGGATGCCCGCGTCTTCCCGGCACCGCGCCGGGCGTTCTGGCAGCACTGGCTAGGGGCGGCGGGGCATTTCTCCGTTGCGGCGCATCAGGGCGGCAGGCTTGCCGGTTTCGGAACCCTGCGCCCCTGCGGCAGCGGGTATAAGATCGGGCCGCTGGCGGCAGAGACCCGCCCGGCGGCGGAGGCGGTGCTGGCGCGGCTGCTGCAGCAGCTTCCAGCGGGCCAGGAGGTGTATCTGGATGTGCCGGAACCGCACGCGGCGGCGGTGGATCTGGCGCGCTCGCTGGGCTTGGAGCCGGTGTTCGGGACTGCGCGGATGTACCGGGGGGCTGCGCCGCAACTGGAGACGGACCTGATTTACGGTGTCACCAGTTTCGAGCTGGGCTAGGGGGCGCTGCCCCCGGCCCTGCGGGCCTCCACCGGGATATTTTCAGCCAGATGAATAAAGGACCTCACGACCCGTGCGGGTCGTAGTCCTGCAGGCGCTTGCCGGGCTCATCCACAAACAGTTCGGGCAGGGCCTGCGCGTCTTCGATCAGGTCGGCCCGGAACACCCGGAAATCGCCGCGGGCTTCGCACCAGGCGGTGAGGGTCCAGACCCGGCCCCAGTATTCCATGTGCAAGGGGCGGATCCGGCGCTCGGTCAGGGTGCCGTCGATGCGGCGGTAGCTGAGCTGCAGTTTCTGCCGGGCCTTGATGGCCGCGCGCAGGGCCGGCATATGGGCAAAGCCGCGGGCGGCATCGGCAAAGGGGTAGACCGCGAATTTCCACGCGTCCGCCTCGGCGATGGTCTGTTCCGGCAGCACCGCGTCGATTTTTGCCGCCAGCGACTGGGCCGCGGATTTGAGCTCGGGGTCGGCGGCCTCGGCGACGATCGCCATGCCGAGGTTCAGCGCCTCCAGCTCCTCCGGTGTCAGGGTGAGGGGCGGCAGGCTGATCTGTTCGCGCACCATGTAGCCGACACCGCGCTCGCCCTCCACCGGCACGCCGGAGGCTGCCAGCGTGTCCATGTCGCGGTAGATGGTGCGGGTGGAGACCTCCAGCCGCTCGGCGATGTCCTGCGCGCGGTGCAGTTTGCCGTCGCGCAGGATCTGGATGATTTCAAAGAGGCGGTCGGTGCGGCGCATGGGCCTAGCCTTGGCCGGCCCGGGGCGCCTTGGTCAAGCGCTCATCTGCCACAGGATCTCTTCATGGCGGATCTCGGCGCTGCCCGGAGCGATGGCGGCCATCAGCGCCGGGGCAAAGGGCTGCTGCGGAAACTCCTCTGCCACGCGGCGGGCAGTGTCCATGTCGCGCCAGACCACGTGGTCGCTCCAGCGGCCATCGGCGCCGCGGCTGAGACGGCGGAACAGGAAGCCGGGCTGCGCGCGCACATAGGCTTCGCTTTGCCGGCTGAGGGCCACGAATTCTTCGGCAGTGACCGAAGGCGCGAGCGCGAATGTCACGATTTCAGCGACGGGGTTGGTCATCACGATGTCTCCTTGATTGCTGTGATGGGGTGGATTTACCGCCTCACAACTGACATATACCTGTCAGTTGAATGCGGGCGGTGGCAAAAACTTCGCAATCCCGCGCTTGCAGGCGCTTTCTGCGCGCGGAGTTGCTTTCGCTCAAAGCAGCGCCCGCGCTAAACCCGTAGCGAACAATTCCACCGGCGCCCTCAATCCGCACCGGATCAAGCAAGGAGAGACTCACATGCTCAACAACATCGGCCTGCCTGGCCTTCTGCTCATCGCCGTCGTGGTTCTGGTCCTGTTCGGCCGCGGCAAGATTTCCTCGCTGATGGGCGAAGTCGGCAAAGGCATCACCTCGTTCAAGAAGGGCATCAGCGAAGGCAGCAAGGAGCTGGAAGAGGACGCTGCGGCCGAGGCCAAGGACGTCACGCCAGAGACCGGAAAAGACAAGGTCTAAGCGCCGATGTTCGATCTTGGGTGGACCGAACTGCTGGTCATCGGCGTGGTTGCGCTGATCGTGGTCGGCCCCAAGGACCTGCCGGTGCTGTTCCGCAATGTCGGGCGGTTCGTGGGCAAGGCCAAGGGGATGGCGCGTGAATTCAGCCGGGCGATGCATGACGCGGCGGATGAGGCCGGGGTCAATGAAATGGCCAAGGGGCTGAAGGCTGCCAGCAACCCGATGGGGTCTGCAATGGACGGGGTGAAGCAGGCTGCGCAGGACATGGCCAAGTCGATCGACCCGACCAAATTCGACCCCGGCAGCGAAACCGGCAAGCTGGCAGCGCAGCGCGCCGAGGATGCCAAGAAGATCCAGGCGTCGACCGCGCGGGCCGCGGCCGAGCGCAAGGCGCGCGAGGCCGAGGAGGCGCTGGCCAAGGCGGAAGCTGCCGAGGCGGCGCTGAAGACGGATGAAGAGGCCAAACCATGAGCAAGACGGATGAGATCGACGACTCAACCGCGCCGCTGATCGAGCATCTGGCCGAACTGCGCAACCGGCTGATCCATTCGGTTGCGGCCTTCATCGTCGGCATGGTGATCTGCTTCACCGTGGCGACGCCGGTGTTCAACTTTCTCACCGCGCCGCTGTGCCAGGTGCTGGCCGAAAGCGGCCAGGACTGTGCGCTGATCTTCATCAGCCCGCAGGAAGGCTTCTTTGTCGCGATCAAGATCTCTTTCCTGGGCGGCTTCATCCTGGCGTTTCCCTATATCGGGTTCCAGATGTGGCGGTTTGTGGCGCCGGGGCTGTACAAGAACGAAAAGGGCGCTTTCCTGCCCTTCATGATCGCCTCGCCCTTCATGTTCATCCTGGGCGCCAGCTTTGCCTTCTATGTGGTGACCCCGCTGGCCTATGATTTCTTCCTGGGCTTCCAGCAGTTCGGGTCCGGCGGCGAGGCTGTCACCGGCCAAGAGGTGAACCAGGGGCTCAGCGTGGTGTTTCAGGGCTCGGCACAGGAGTATCTGAACCTCACGATCAAGTTCATCGTCGCCTTTGGCCTGTGCTTTCAGCTGCCGGTGCTGCTGACGCTGATGGGCAAGGCCGGGCTGGTCAGCGCCGAGGGCCTGGGATCGGTCCGCAAATACGCGGTGGTGGCGATTCTGGTGCTGGCAGCCCTTGTGACGCCGCCCGACGTGATCACCCAGATCATCCTGTTCGTTGTGGTTTATGGCCTTTACGAGATCTCGATATTCCTGGTCCGCCGGGTCGAGGCCAAGCGCGAGGCCAAGCTGCGCGCCGAGGGCTACTACGACGGCGAGGACGAGATGGATGCCCATCCCGACGATCCGCTGATGGCCGAGTTCGAGGCCGAGGACGGCAGGGACAAGTAAGCCGCTGACGGTTTGAGACAGGAAGGCGCGCCAGGGATGGCGCGCCTTTTTGCCGTGCTGGCCGGGCTGCTGCCCAGCAACACTCTTTCGTGAAAACCCGTGTGCCGTTGTTTCTTTGCCTCCGGCCATGCGGCATGCTGCGGCCAGTATTTGAGTGTTGGGAGGTTTCCATGAAAAAAGTTCTGGCTGTTTTTTCCTGCGCAGCGATGTGCGCGTTTGCATCCGCGTCCTTGGCGGAGGATCCGCCCATGGGGTTCTTCGTGACCTCGGCGGGCCCCGGCGATGGCGGCAACCTTGGCGGGCTCGAAGGGGCGGATGCCCATTGCGCCCAGCTGGCCGAAGCGGCGGGTTCTGCCGGGCGCACCTGGCGCGCCTACCTCAGCACCCAGGAAGAGGGCAAGCGCGGCATCTCCGCCCGCTCCCGCATCGGCACCGGCCCCTGGTACAACGCCAACGGCGAGCTGATCGCGGTCGATCTGGACCAGCTGCACATCATGCCCAACCTGGTCCTGCGGACCGCGGTCGACGAAAACGGCAACCGGATCAAGGGCCGCGGCGATGATGTCAACGAGCATGACATCCTGACCGGCACCCAGGCCGACGGCACCGCCTATTTCCCCTGGCAGGAGGGCGACAAGACCTGCTCGAACTGGACCTCCAACGGCGACGGTGCGGCCACGGTCGGCCACCATGACCGGCATGGCGGCGGCAACACGTCCTGGAATGCGGCGCATGAGTCGCGCGGATGCAGCGCGGACAACCTGCGCGCCACCGGCGGCAACGGCTATTTCTACTGCTTCGCCGCGGATTGATCCTGCCGCCCGGAACGAACCGCAGGCGCCGCGCGGGCGCCTGCCGGATCCGCCGGGCTGGCGCTGCGGTGGGGGCAGGACCGCCTTCCTGCCCGGACTGGCCCGCCCCCTCTTGCCGCCCTTGCCGGAACGTGCTTTGAAATCCGCCAACTGACGGACGGAGGCACCCCATGGACCAGAACGCATTGACCCGCATCGCCGAGGCGCTGGAGCGGATGTCGCCCGCCCCCTTGGAAACCCCGGATTTCAACGCCGCCGGCGCCTTTGTCTGGCATGTGGGCCCGGAGCGGCTGGAGCCGGTTCCGGATGTGAACCGGGTCGATCTGGACCTGCTGGTCGGCATCAACCGCTCGCGCGATACGCTGCTGGACAACACCCGCCGTTTTGCGCAAGGTTACGCCGCCAACAACGCGCTTCTGTGGGGCGCGCGCGGGATGGGGAAATCGAGCCTTGTCAAAGCCGTGCATGGCGCCCTTGCCGCGGATCACCCGGAGCTGAAACTGGTGGAGCTGCAGCGCGAGGATCTGCCGTCGGTGGCGCGGCTGCTCAACCATCTGCGCGGCGCGGCGCACCGCTTCATCCTGTTCTGCGATGACCTGTCGTTCAGCCATGACGACCAGCACTACAAGAGCCTCAAGGCGGTGCTGGACGGCGGCATCGAGGGGCGGCCGGAAAACGTGGTGTTCTACGCCACCTCGAACCGGCGCCACCTGATGCCGCGCGACATGATCGAGAACGAGCGCTCCAGCGCCATCAACCCGTCGGAAGCGGTGGAGGAAAAGGTGTCGCTGTCGGACCGGTTCGGGCTGTGGCTGGGCTTCCATCCTTGCGATCAGGACGAATACCTGGCGATGATCCAGGGCTATTGCGCCGCCTATGGCGTCGAGGTGGACGCAGAGGAGCTGCGGGCCGAAGCGGTGGAGTGGCAGGCCACCCGCGGCGCCCGCTCGGGCCGGGTGGCCTGGCAGTTCTTCACCGATCTGGCCGGGCGGCACGGCGTGGCCCTGCGCTGAGCGCGCAGCAGATGCGCCGTCGGGACAAGCCGGGCGGGAGAGTGCGAAAAAGCCCGGCCAATCAGCCGGGCTTGTGTGTGTTCCAAGGGCGCTGCCGCCGTCAGTTCAGGTAGCTGAGCGGGTCGATGCTTTCGAAGCCGTCGCGGACCTCGAAATGCACATAGGCGTCGTCGCCGCTGCGCAGTGAGGCGATGCGCTGGCCGCGCACGACGCTGTCGCCCTTGTTGACGGTGATGTTGCCGACGTTCTGGTAGACCGTCAGCAGCTTCTGGCTGTGGCGGATCACCACGATCGGCACATTGTTGGAATCTTTGGTGATCGCCGCCACGGTGCCCGCTTCGGCGGCCGTGACCGGCGCGCCGGCGGCCGCGGCAATGTCGATGCCGTCGTTGCGGCCCTTGGCGTAGGTCTTGATGATCTTGCCCTGCACCGGATAGGCCATCGCGGCGCTGCTGGCGCGGCTGGGCTTGGGCAGCTCCGGCGTGGGCAGGGTTTCCGCAGCCGGCTTGACGGCGGCGGGCTCGACCTTCTCTTCCGGCAGCGGCCGGCTGGCGCTGGGCGGCACTGGCGTTTCAGAGCCGGCGCCCGGCTCGGTCACCGCCACCGGGGCTGCCGCCGGCGCCAGCTCGGGAGCGCGCTCTTCCTTCAGGGGGATCAGCAGGAACTGGCCTTCGCGCACCGCAAAATCGCTGCCCAGCCCGTTCCACTCGGCCAGCGATTTCACCGGCACCTGGTAGAGCCGCGAGATGGTATAGGCGGTCTCGCCGCGTTTTACCTTGTGGCGCACCGGCTCCGGGCCGCGCTGCACCTTGGCAGGCTGCGGATCGGGGACCGGCTGGATCGAGGTGGTGGTCACCGATCCCGGATTGGGCGAGGTCAGCGGCGCGGTGTCGATGGCCTGGCCTGCAAGGCTGGCGATATCGACCGATCCCGGCGAGGAGCCGGCCCCCGCGGGCAGGCTGTCCGGCGCGCGGCGCGGCAGGGCCAGCACTTCGCCCTGGCGCATCTTGTCGCTGGATTCCATGCCGTTGAACCGGGCCACTTCCTGGGGCGGCAGGCCGATGCGGGCGGCCACATCCGAGACGGTATCGCCGCGCTGCGCCACCGCCACCTGGTAGGAGGGGTAGGTGATCAGGCCGCGGGCATCCGGAGAGGGGCGGTTGGCGGTGGCGGACTGGGCGGCGCCGGCGGTGTTGAAAGCCCCCAGCTGGCCGCGCAGGTCGTAATCCAGCGGGCTTTGGCAGGCAGCCAGCACCCCGGCCAGCGGCAATACGGCCAGCAGCCGTGCACGGGGCAGCCCGCCGAAGGCGGTCCGGGTGGGGGGGGTCCGGGTCATCTTGCTCTCCTCAAAACACGCTTCCCCTTTTTCGCGGGGATTCTCTCGCGTCAATCACTATAGCCCATGCCGCCGGGACGGCGGCTGATTTCCGCCGTCAGTTTAAGGCCGGGGACGGTGAATTTCAAATGGATGCATTGAATCCGCCGGGCCGCGGCCTCAGCTGTCCTTGCCCAGCCCTTCGAGCAGGGGCACAAAGCGCACCGGGCGCAATTCGTCATACTCCAGCCCGTCCTCGGTCTTGCGCACCCGGATCAGGGTCTGCACGTGGTTGGACTGGCCCACCGGCAGCACCATGATGCCGCCCACCTTGAGCTGCGCCAGCAGCGGCCCGGGCGGATCCTCGGCCGCCGCCGTCACGATGATGCGGTCGAACGGCGCCTGTTCGCTCAGGCCGTGGCTGCCGTCGCCGACCAGCGAGGTCACATTGCTGAGGCGCAGGCCGTCGAACACCGCCCGCGCCTCGCGCACCAGCCGGGCGTGACGGTCGATGGTATAGACCCGGCGCGCCAGTTTCGACAGGATCGCCGCCTGATAGCCGGAGCCGGTGCCGACCTCCAGCACGGTGTCGCGCGGCGAGATCTGCAGCGCCTGGGTCATCATCCCCACCACCGAGGGCTGCGAGATGGTCTGGCCGCAGGAAATCGGCAGCGGCACGTCCTCATAGGCGCGCTGCGCAAAGATGCCGCGCACGAACAGGCCGCGGTCGATCTCCTCGATGGCCTCCAGAACATGGGTGTCGGTGACGCCGCGCGAGCGCACCGAGAACAGGAACTGCATCTTGGTTTCCGGGCCGGGTCCGCTCATGCGCCGGCACTTTCAATCGCCTTCAGCGCGCCGATGGCGTCGCGCGCGGTCAGATCGGCGCGCATCGGGGTGACCGAGATATAGCCGTCCAGATTGACCGCCGCGTCCGACCCGGGGGCGGTTCCGGCCTGCTGGTTGCCGCCGCGGATCCATATGCAGCGGCGCCCGGTGGGGGACAGCTGCTCCTGGGCCGAAAAATGGCTGCCGCGGCGGAAACCCTGGGGGGCCACGCGGGTGCCCTTGACGTCCGCCGCCGGGACCGGCGGGAAATTGATGTTGTAGAACAGCCGGTAGTCCTGCGCATCCTGCGGCTGGGCCGCCAGGATCTTCTGCACCAAAGCGGCGCCATGCACGGCGGAAGCCTCGAACGGGTTTTCGGTTTCGCGGTTGGCGGGGCCGTAATACTGCGACAGCGCCATTGCCGGGATGCCCTGCAGCGCCGCTTCCATGGCGCCGCCCAGGGTGCCGGAATAGAGCGCGTTTTCCGCCGAGTTGTTGCCGCGGTTCACCCCCGACAGCACCAGGTCGGGCTTGTTGCCCTGCAGCGCCACATGAATGCCCGCCAGCACGCAGTCGGCGGGCGAGCCTTCGGCGGCAAAGCGGCGGCTGCCCAGCTGGCTGAGCATGGTGGGGCGGGTGTAGGTGATGCAATGGCCGACGCCGGACTGTTCGAATGCCGGCGCCACGGTCCAGACCTCGCCGTCCGGGCCTGCGACCTCATGGGCGATGGCGTCGAGGATGGCGAGCCCTTCGGCGCTGATGCCGTCGTCATTGGTGATCAGAATGCGCATGGGGTGTCTGCCTGCCGTTTTCAACCGGGTTTTCGATTGAATAGGACCTGCGCCGGAACGGGGCAAGGTTTTCACCGTGCTTTGGGCGATCGGTGTTGCAGGCGGGCAGGGAAGCAACAGGCGGGGCGGCAGAAGGGCGGCGGGCAGGCACTCCCGCCGCCCGGACCTGCATCAAAGATGCCGTCCCGGGCGTTGGGCCGGGCGCCGCGCCGGGCGCGGCGCGGGCGCGCGCCGGGGGGCCGTCAGTCTGCCAGGATCTGCGGCAGCAGGCGTGCGGCCTCGTCCTGGATGGAGCTGAGAGGGCCGCGGTCCTCGCCCGGGTGGAAGCGGGCGCGCAGGGCGGTGGCCATCGGCTGCGGCTCCAGAATGCGCACCTGCGGGCCGGTGCGCGCGGATTCCGCCTGCCAGCTTCGGGCCAGCGCCATCTGCGCCGCCTTGGTGGCGCCATAGGTGCCGTAGAACTTCTCGCCCGCCTTGGGGTCGTCAAAGAACACCGCGCGGCCCGTCTGGCCCAGGAGCGGCGCCACATAGGCGATCAGCACCGATGCCGCGGTGGCGTTGATGGCAACCGCCTTGGTCCAGTCCTTGGCCGCCACCGAAGGCGCCGGGCAGAGCGCGGTGGCATGGATCGCGGTGTGCAGCCACAGGTCCAGCTTGCCCCAGCGGTCATGGATGCCGCGGCACAGCGTTGCCATCGCCTCGGGCACGGTGATGTCCATCGGCGCCAGGGTGGCAGAGCCGCCCGACGCCTTGATGCGGTCGTCAAGCTCTTCCAGCGCGCCGGTGGTGCGGGCCACGGCGACAATGTGATGGGTGGGCGCAAGCGCCTCGGCCAGGGCGTTGCCGAGGCCGCGCGATGCGCCGGTGATGAGAGCGATTTTGTCTGTCATGGCACGCCTTGTGGGCCGCAGGCGCGGGCAGGTCAAGGGGGCAGCGCAGAGGGCAGGCAGGCAAAGCGCCGCGGCGGCGCCGCAAGGGGGGAATGCGCGGAAATCCCGGGCTGATGCCCGGCCGGGAAACTGCCCACTGCCAGGCGGGGCTGCGGCCGGTTCAGCTGCCCGGCATCAGCAGGCGTTTGGTTTCGCCGCGCTGGTTCAGCACCAGCCCCTGGGCGTCTATGGCCACCACCTGGCCCTGGGACAGGCGGGTGCCGCGGGTGACCGCGCGGGTGCGGCCCGACGGCAGGCGGATCAGCGCGGTCATGCTGTCCTCGGGGCCGAACAGGCCCAGCAGGCTCAGGTTGCTGCGGTTCACCGCGTTGTTCTGGGTTGCCAGCCCTGCCACCTTGGCAGAGGTGCTGTCAGCGTGCGTCGGGTTTTCCATGCCGTCCATTCCTGAAAAGTCCGGACGTATCTGGGCTGTCCCGGGCGCCGCATCAAGCGGTTCTATCCGCCTGTTGCCGGGCATCGGCGGGAAGCCGCGGACCATTGCAACAGGACCGGGAACAGCCGCGCCGCAGCACCCGTTCAGGCGTCGAAAACCAGCGACGGCAGGTCGTGGCCATAGGCATAGAGCAGCTCCAGCAGCTCCTCCAGCTCGGCGCCGTCCTTCTGCAGCGGATAAAGCGGGTGATTCTGCTCGGTGACCTTCAGTTCCGGGTACTGGCCGCCGGGGCGCATCTCCAGCATGCAGCCTGCGGGCACCGGCATGTCGGGCGGGATCGCATTGGCCAGCCAGGCCGGGCGGTCGCCCAGCTTTTCGGTCTCGCGCATCTCGAAGAGGTCGAGATAGGCGTCGAAATCATCCCGGCTGAGGCTGGCCCAGGTGCCCAGGATGAACTCCTCGCCGCGGCTGTTCGCCAGCGGCACCGCCAGCACCGCGCGGATGAAGCGCAGCTCGCCCAGGCGGCAGAAATCCTCGGTCAGGATATCGCCGCGGGTGGCGAGGACGGCGGAGTTGTCCTCCACCTCCATGTCCTCGGGGCAGATGTCGGGCCGGTCGCAGCTGAGGCTCAGAAGCTGCGCAAAGGTCGCGCCGCAGCAGCGGCACTGGCGCGGAGAGGTCAGCATGCGGGCAAGATGCGCGTCCAAGGGGCGGCCTTTCATCTGGGAGCAAAGGAAAAGGCGCGGGCCGCCGCGGCCAGCGCCTTTTCCCTGTACGGTTCGCGGCCCTCATACGCGGATGCGGCCGGAAGTTCAAACCCCCCTGCCGGCGGGGCAGGCCGCAGCCTCAGCCCGCGGCCAGCTTGGAGGCGTTCCAGGAGGCGCCGGGGGCGGGCATGTCCTGGATCTTGGCGCTGACCCGGCTGCTGCCTTCCAGCGCCGCGAGGTATTCCGGGGTGACGCCGGTGATGTAGTTGCCGTCAAAGCAGGAGCAGTCAAAGCCCTGGATGTCCGGGTTGCCTTCCTGGGCGGCCCAGATCAGGTCCTCGAGCTTCTGGTAGAACAGCCCGTCGGCGCCCAGCTCCTCGCGGATTTCCTCGACGCTGAGGCCGTTTGCGATCAGCTCGTGCTTGGTCGGCATGTCGATGCCATAGACGTTGGGATACTTCACCGGCGGCGAGGCGGAGGCGATATAGACCTTCTTGGCGCCGGCCTCGCGGCACATCTGCACGATCTTCTTGATGGTGTTGCCGCGCACGATGGAATCGTCGATCAGCAGCACGTTGCGGTCCTTGAACTCCAGCGGGATCGCGTTCAGCTTGCGGCGCACCGATTTCTGCCGCTCGGCCTGGCCCGGCATGATGAAGGTCCGGCCCACATAGCGGTTCTTCACCAGACCCTCGCGGTAGCGGATGCCGGTGGAGTTGGCGACTTCCAGCGCCACGGGCCGCGCCGAATCAGGCACCGGGATGATGCTGTCGATCTCCAGCCCGGCCTCCTGGATCTGCTTGGCCAGCGCCTGGCCCATGCGCAGCTGGGTCTTGTAGACCGAGACGCCGTCCATCATCGAGTCCGGCCGCGCCAGATAGACATACTCGAAGATGCAGGGGGTCAGCTTGCCCTCGACCGCCTGGAAGCTGTGCATGTTGCCGTCCAGATCGATCAGGATCGCTTCGCCGGCCTTCACATCGCGCAGCTTCTTGAACCCGTTGATGCCGAACGCCACGTCTTCGGAGGCAATGCAGTAGTCATCGCCCTCGCCCTGCGCCGGGCGCTTGCCGACCGACAGCGGCCGGATGCCGTGCGGATCGCGGAACGCCAGCATGCCGACACCGGCGATCATGCACAGCACCGAATAGGCGCCCTGCACCCGCTCCATGGTCATCTTGACGCCGGCAAAGATGTTGCGGATCGGCTCGGCGTTGCCATTCACCTTGATCGCGTCCGCCACCTTGTCGGCCAGCACGTTCAGCAGGATTTCCGAATCCGAGGTGGTGCGCAGATGGCGGCTGTACTTGCCGGTCACCTTCTCGCGCTGCTCGGCGGTGTTGGTGATATTGCCGTTATGCACCAGATAGATGCCATAGGGCGCGTTGACAAAGAACGGCTGCGCCTCGGCGGCACTCAGCGAGCCCGCGGTGGGATAGCGCACATGGCCCATGCCGACGCGGCCCGTCAGGGTTTCGGCGTCCGACGGCCCGAACACGTCCTTGACCAGGCCGTTGGCCTTGCGCTCGCGGAAGAACTCGCCGGTGTAGGTCACGATGCCCGAGGCGTCCTGGCCGCGGTGCTGCAGCATCAGGAGCCCGTCATAAATTTCCGCAAAGACATCGGTGTCCCGGCTTGCGATCCCCAAAATCCCGCACATTGGCTGGCTCCAATCCCACTTAGGCTTTGCTGTTCGGTTGCTGCTGGAAGCGGTTGTGGCGGCAGTCTAGCGCATTTTCGCGCCCGCGCGCCAACCGGAGCGTTCTGGCCGCGCCCTGTCCCGATGCGGCGGCACTGGCCGGGGCCTGGAGACCTTCCGCATGCGCGGCAGCACGCGCTGGGCGCGGCGGCACATGGCCGGAGGGGCAGGCGGGCAGCGTCTGCGGCAGCGGCAAGGCGGGGTTGCTCCGAATCCGTTTCCTGTTCCGGCCCTCACATAGTGCCTTTCTTCCCGTCTGTCATCAAAGGATCACAAATCCCTGCTGCAGCGCGGCGGCGGGCTGGGAAGCGGGCAGCCGCCACGGCCCGGCCCGCCGCAAAAAACAGGCCCGCCCCAGCGGCGGGGCGGGCCGGCGGCTGCAACTGCGGCCGGTTTGCTCAGCCGCCCGGCGCCTTGTAGGCGCTGGCGATCTTGCCGGCCTTTTTCTGTATCGCGGTGAACTCGTCCGAGGTGAACGCCCGCACGGTTTTCAGGTTGCTGACAGCGCCGCTGGCGCCGGTCACCAGCAGGCCGGCCAGCAGGTCGCTGATATCGTCGATGGTCACCTTGATGGCGAAATCGTTTTCCCCGGTGGTCAGGTAGTAGCTTTCCAGCGTGCCGCCCGCGGCCTCGACAAGGGACCGGGCCGCCGCCTCGCGGTCGCTCGGGTTCTCGATCACCGCCTTCATGGCAGCGGGCGTGTAGCTGCCGGTCACGATAAATCTTGGCATAATGACTCTCCCTGGGGGGAGCGGGCCGCCCATGGACAGGATGCCGCACAGTTTCAGCCCGCGCGTCCCCCGCTTCGGATCATATCACATTTCCGTCAGCTTGGCATTGGCGGGGCGCAGGCATCCCGGCGGCTGCAGCCCGTGCGTCAGTGCAGCGTCAGCAGGGCGATGGCGCCGACCAGGACGAGGCTCAGCGCCCAGACCAGATCGAGGTTGAACCAGCTGCGCGACAGGAATTTCAGCCCCAGCCAGCGGTAGACGCCGAACGCCAGCGCGCCGCCCGCAGCGGTCATGGCAAGGGTATGCAGCACCGCCACCAGTGCGGCGATGCCGGCATTGCCGCCGATCAGCGTGCCGGCCGCCGCGTGGCCCGCGTCCGTCTCGACGGTGCGGCAGAGGCCAAGGTAGATGGGCACCAGCATCAGCCCGGCACCATGCGCCATTGCCGCCAGGAACGACCACAGCGCCAGCCGCGACGGCGGCACCCGGGCCAGAATGCGCGGATGGCGGCGGTTCCACAGCAGGTACAGGCCCAGGGCAATCACCAGCCAGGCGGCGCCGGTTTGAATCTCGTGCTGCCACTCTGCCAGCAGCAGCAGCGCCGAAAACGGAAACAGGATCGCCGCCATCGCCGCCAGATGCCCGCCGGCCAGCGCCAGCAGCGCCTTCCACAGGCTGTTCTGCGCGCGGTCCATCAGCGCCGCCGACACCGCCAGCGGCCAGCCCATCGCCGGGTTCACGCCGTGATACACGCCCGAGGCGGCAACGGCCCCCCACAGGGCCGCCGCGGTGCCGATCTCCGCCACCCGTCAGACGGAGGGGTAGCAGAAGCTGTCGGTGGAGCAGTCGCCGCCTTCCAGCCGGATCTGGTGGCTGCGGTAGCCCTTGGGGAACTCCACATAGAAATCCTTGTCCAGCTCCAGCCCGCCGTTTTCGCCGGCGTTGGCCATCACCATCTGGCCGCCCTCGGCGTCCGGGTAGAACTGATCGTCCCAGGTGGAATAGAGCGAGTTGGTCCAGTAGACCCGCTTGCCGTCGCGGCTGATCTCCACCATCTGCGGGCCATAGGCAAACGCCTTGCCGTTGGGGTGCTTGGCGCCCCGTGCAATGCCGCCAAGCTCCACCTTGCCGGCCAGCTTCGGCTGCATCGGGTCGGAGACATCATACTGGTGCATCTCCCCCAGCCCCCAGCAGGCCACATAAAGGAACCGGTCATCCAGGCTCAGGTCGATATCGGTGACCAGCGGCGGCACCGCCTCGAAACCCTGCAGCAGCGGCGGCAGGTTCTCCGGCTTTTCGGGGCGCGGGTCGATGGTGATGGTCTTCTTGGCGTCAAATGTGCCGTCTGGCTTCTGCCACCAGGTGAAGATCGCGCCCTGCAGGTTGGCGGTATCCACCACCACGCCGCAGAACCCGTAATCGCGCGCAGGATCATGCGCGGGCCGGATCTCCAGCGCCATCTGGTGGTTCTCGCCCAGGTCGATGGTCTGCACGTTCTTGCGCTGGCGCAGGTTCCAGAAGTGAATCGAATGGCCGTATTTGTTGCTGAGCAGATCCTCGGCCACGATGCCGTTCTCGAACTGCGGCGGCAGCGCCCATTCCGAACTCACCATGTAGTCGCGCGGCAGGTTCCACCAGAAGTCGTAATGCTTGTCCTGCTTGCCGCGGTCCATCTCGTAACGGCCCAGGATCTCGAAGCTCTCGCAATCCATGATGAAGATGCCCGGCGGGCCGTCGGTGCCGTCCTTGCCGCCGCCGCCCAGGGTGGAGACATAGATGCCCTCGGGGCCGCAGTGGATGGTATGCGGGCGCGAATATCCGGTCTTGGCAAAGACCTCCTCGGGTTCGATGATCTTGTGGATTTTCGCCTTCAGCGGCTCCTTGACGTCCACCACATAGATCCGGCTGGAGCGGATGCCCGGAATGATCAGGTAACGCCGCTCCAGGAACGCGTGGCCGGACAGCGGCGACAGCGACGAGGAACAGGCGTTCCAGCCGAAATGGTGAAATTCATCGCCCTTGTTGGGCATCATCAGCTGATGCACGATCTGGCCGTATCGCTTTGACTTCGGATCGGTATCGACCACCGCCAGCCCGTCGGGCTGCGACCCGTCCGGGCTCAGCATCAGGGTAAAGGCCAGCGTTTCCGCCGGCGCCTCCATGGCAAGCCTGGGGGTGGCATGAAAAGTGGGGTCAGGCCTCAAGTTCATCGTCAAATCCTCCCTGGTAGCAGGCGCCGGGAACATTGGTCTTCCAGATGCGCCCGGCCCGATGCTGTCACACATCCCCTGTCCGGGCAATTTCTTTCGAAATGACGCTGCTGTGCGAAACGGATGTTCCATTTGCCTTGCGGAAATCCCGCTCTGCCCGGCCGCATTTGCAGGCGGGCGGAACACTGTCCCTCCACCCCGGGCGGTCCCTGCGGCAAAAGGAAAGGCCCGCACAAAGGCGGGCCCGAGGGGGGAGGGAAAACGTTTCGGGGTCAGGCCGCCAGGATGCGGTCCAGCAGGTTGTCCAGCGGCGCGGGCAGGCGGGCGTCCACCTCGCCCATGCCGGTTTCCGCGAGGGCGCGGCCCTCGCCGCTGGCCAGAACCTGGCGGGTTTCGGTCAGCGACAGCTGGTGGAAGGCAGAGTCTCCGGCGGCATCACCGGCGGGCAGCAGCATGCCGCTTTCGGCCCAGACCAGCTCTTCTTCCTCGAATTCGAAATGGATGCGGCCCAGGCGCTCGGGCGCGGCGGCTTTGATGCCCTTGTAGCCGGCCAGGGCGATCAGCCTGGCAACCACAACCGGCAGGCCGAACAGGCGTTCGGCGGTGTCCATCTCCAGGGCCACCTTCTGGTCCGAGGGCAGCATCAGGTCGGTATCATTGCCCAGGGCACCGGCAGGCACATGCAGGCACGTGGTCAGGCGCGGCACTGCATGGCGGACCGCTTTCACTTCCTGGGCGCCGCCGTCAAAGGTGAACACCATGTCGCCGGGCTTGATGTCGCGGGCCTGCTTGAAGCCTTCCTCGGTCTCCACCAGGGTTGCGGGCAGGAAACCGCCGCTGCGCAGACGGGCGCGTTTCGGTGCCGGGGCGGCAGTGCGGGGCAGGGGATCGGTCAGCAGCAGCGCATCAACCGGCAGGTAGTCGGCGAAATCTGTGGTGTGATCCAGCTGCATCTTGTCGTCCCTTCTGAGCTTTTCTAGCCCGGCGTTCTGCCGTTGAAGCCATCAAGCCTCCGAATTGGGACCAAATTGGGGCGGGCTTGCGTCCCATTTCGGGATGACACGGTTTTTCGGGGACAAAAGCTGCGGTTTCCGGGGGATTGTTAACCTTTTCACGGGCGGGGATGAGGATTTATTAAGATTTGACCCGCTTTTCACGCGTCGGCCGGCGGTGCCGGGACGTGCGATTCTTTTTGGTTAACAAGGTGTTAACCCATAATTGCGCTGTTAATAATTGCGGTGATGACTCTGTGGATAACTGTGTGAACGCTTTGAAAGCAAAGAAAAACGGGCGCCAGCGCGGCGCCCGTGCATGTTTGCTCCGGTCCTGTTTCCGGCGCGGCTACTGGCCGCAGGAGCCGATCAGCGCCTCATACTGCTGGGTGACCCAGCCCAGAGCCTGCTCCGGGTTGCGCTCCTCGATCTTGCCGATCAGGCGCTCGAACACCTCGGCCGAGCGGCTTTCGTCAACAATCGTAAAGCTCTGCCCGGTCATCACCACGGCATAGAGGAAGAAGGCAATCGCCACCAGAAGGATGCCGCGCAGCACGCCAAAGAAGAAGCCCGCGCCCTGATCCAGCCCGCCAAGCGCCGAGCGCTGCACCAGGGTGGAAAACAGCGGCGTGAAGAAGGAGACCACGATCAGCGCCAGCGCAAACACTGCGGCAAAGGCGGCGATGATCGACAGTTCGCAGCTGTCGGCGATGAATTCGCCGATCACCGGGATCTCCGCCATCAGCGGCTCGACCTGCGGAGCAAAGATGAAGGCGAGCACACCGGCAGCGATCCACCCGGCAATGGCCATGGCTTCGCGCACGAAGCCGCGCGAATACGCCAGCAGCGCCGATACGACGATGACCAGGGCCACAACCCCGTCAATGATAGTGAAACCTTCCATGTCCCTCGCCCGTTTGCCTGCGATTTCAAATTTTTTGCGACCTTAGCCGGCCCCGAAGAATTCGCCAACAAAACCGGCCAGATCGCTGGACTTTCTCAAGGTCAGGCCATTTACGGACACGGTTTTGCTGCCGCCAGGGGCAATCGCCGCCGTGAAACCAAGTTTTTGCGCCTCTTTCAACCTGTTTTCGGTCTGCGGCGCCGGGCGCAGGGCACCGGACAGCGAAATTTCTCCGAAAACCGCGGTATCGGCGGGCAGGGCGACGTCTTCCCGCGCACTGAGCAGCGCCGCCGCCACGGCGAGGTCGGCAGCGGGTTCCGAGATTTTCATGCCGCCCGCCACGTTCAGATAGACGTCGAGCCCCGCAAACGGGATGCCGCAGCGCGCCTCCAGCACCGCCAGGATCATGGCCAGGCGCGATGAGTCCCAGCCGACCACCGCCCGGCGCGGCTGCGAATGCGGCGAGGGTGCGATCAGCGCCTGCATCTCGACCAGCACCGGCCTTGTGCCCTCGATGCCGGCAAACACCACCGAGCCGGGCGAGGGCTCGCCGCGTTCCGACAGGAACAGCGCCGAGGGGTTGACGACTTCGCTGAGGCCGCCGCCGGTCATCTCGAACACGCCGATCTCATCGGCGGGGCCGAACCGGTTCTTGACCGCGCGCAGGATGCGGAACTGGTGGCCGCGCTCGCCTTCGAAATACAGCACTGTGTCGACCATATGCTCGACCACCCGGGGGCCGGCGATCTGGCCGTCCTTGGTGACATGGCCGACCATGATCACCGACACCCCGTTGCGCTTGGCGAATGTGGTCAGCTCATGCGCGGCGGCGCGCACCTGGCTGACCGAGCCGGGGGCGCTGTCGACGTGATCGGCCCACATGGTCTGAATGGAATCGATAATGGCCAGCTGCGGCTTCTCCGCCTCCAGCGTGGTCAGGATGTCGCGCAGGTTGGTTTCCGCCGCCAGCTGCACCGGCGCATCCGCCAGCCCCAGCCGCTGCGCCCGCATCCGCACCTGGGCGGAGGCCTCCTCGCCGCTGACATAGACGGTCTTGAGGCCCGCATGGGCAAACCGCGCCGCCGCCTGCAGCAGCAGGGTGGACTTGCCGATGCCCGGATCGCCGCCGACCAGGATGGCCGAGGCCGGCACCAGCCCGCCGCCGAGCACCCGGTCCAGCTCGCCGACGCCGCAGCAGGTGCGCGGCGGCGGCGTTTCGCGGGCCGACAGATCGCTCAGCTGGATGGTGCGGCCGCGCCGGACGCCCAGCGACTTTTTCGCCGGGCCGGAGGACAGCCCCTGGTCCTCGCTGATGGTGTTCCACTCGCCGCAGCCTTCGCAGCGGCCCGACCATTTGGAAAAGCCCGCGCCGCAGGCCGAGCAGGAGAAGGATGTTTTTGCCATGCTGGATCAGTGGCAGATGTTTCTGTTTTGTTCAAGGGGGCTTTGCCGCAACGCGCTGGTGCCGCGGGTCGCCGCCCAGGATGCGAGGCTCTGCCTCGCGCTCCGGGATATTTCGGGCCAGATGAAGGAGGGATCCCGTTTTCTTCTGGCTGAAAATATCCCGGAGGAGGGCCGGGAGGGCCGGGGGCAGAGCCCGCTGCAGCGCGTCAGCCGCCGCGGCGCGGCGGCTGGATCGGCACCACGCTGCCCGCCTCGGGGTCCGAGCCGTCCGGCGGCGTCTGCAGCTGCGCCGACAGTTCCGGCAGCAGCTCGAACAGTTCGCCGCGCAGCCGGCCCAGATGCGACTTGGCGATGCTTTCCTCGATCTCCACGTCGCGGGTCCATTGGCGCAGCTCATGCATGATGATCTGGGCATCCTCCAGCCGGGCCTTGAAAGTGTCCAGCTCTTCCTGCCGCTGGGTCAGGAAGGTCCGGGCACGGGCCACTTTGGCGTCGGAATAGGTGTCCGCCAGCTCTTGGCTCACCTGGCTCATCTGCGAGGCAACCTCCAGCACATCCGGCTCCAGCCCGGCCAGATCCGGGTGGGTGCGCAGGAAGGCCAGCCGTTCCTTCACCGCATCGAATTCGGAGGCCAGCGTGAACACCCCGGTGCGGTCGGCCGCATGGGCCAGCTGATAGGCCTGCAGCACGTCCTCCATCCGCAGGGAAAACCGCCGGTGCGAATTTTCCAGCGCCAGGATGCGGCCGCTGGCGGGCAGGAAGAAGGCCAGCATCACGGCAACGGCCGTGAGCATGATCTGCGCCGCCATGCCGGCCTGCGGAGAAACCCCGGCGCCGATGCCGGCCTGCAGGCTGAGCCAGGGCCAGATGCCCAGGGCAGACAGCCCTGTGGCGGCAAGGGCTGCCAGCGCTGCCAGGCAGACCATCAAGAAGCTCAGCCGCATCATAGCGGTCTGCGCGGTGAACAGGATTGATTGAAAGCCGGCCATTGGCCCCCCTCCAGCTGCAACATCAACAGAACCGGGGCCGCCAGACAGGTGGGGGGACCTGACCAAGGCACGGCTTACCGGTCCCGGGACCAGAATCCCGGACAGTTCTCTTTCATGAACTGGAGCGGTTTGCGCCGGGATCAAGGGATTACGCGCGGTCTGCCGGTTTCCGCAGGCGGCGTTCCGTCAGCATCCCCAGCCCGATCGAGGCCAGAATGCAGGCGGTGAACATGTAAAGCCCCCAGGCAGGCTCAATCGTCGCGAGGCCAATCCCCTTGGCCAGGGTGATGTAAAGCGCGATGAGGAAGACATCGGCCATCGCCAGCTTGCCCAGCACATGCAGCACCGGCTGCACCTTGGCGTCCAACAGGTCCCATTGCACCAGCGCCAGGCCGATGGTCTTGAGGTAGGGGGCAAAGATCGCAAAGAAGGTCACGATCAGCGCCAGCGCCGCGTCGCTGCCCCATAAGGATTGCAAGCCTGTGATCACCGAGATCTCGCTGAGCCCGAAAATCGGCAGCAACCCCGCCCGCATCAAGGGCGCAAACCAGGCGACGGGGTAGAGGATCAAGAGCGACAAGGTGAGAAGGCGGAGGGTCATCGGTGTCTCCCTGACTGGCGGCGGCCCGGCATGGGGCTGGCCGGGGCCGGGGGCGCTGCCCCCGCCGCGCGCGGGGCGCGCGGCTCCCCCGGGATATTTGCGGCCAGAAGAAGAGGATCAGGCCCGCGCAACTTGAGCAGCTATCTCACCGCCTCGATCGGCCCCTCGGCGCGGCCGTGGATGAACTGTTCCATATAGGGATCGCCCGACTGGTCCATCTCGGCCACCGGGCCGGTCCACTGGATCACCCCGCCGTGCAGCATCGCCACGTTGTCGGCGATGGCGCGCACCGAGGTCATGTCGTGGGTGATGGTCATCGCGGTGGCGCCCATCTCCACCACGATCTCGCGGATCAGGTCGTTGATCACGCCCGACATGATCGGGTCGAGGCCGGTGGTCGGCTCGTCGAAGAAGATGATCTCCGGCTCGGCGGCAATGGCGCGGGCCAGGCCGACGCGCTTCTGCATGCCGCCGGACAGTTCCGCAGGCAGCCGGTCGGCGACATTGGCCTTGAGCCCGACGCGGCGCAGCTTTTCGATGGCGATCTCGCGGGCTTCCTCAGCCGGCCGCTTCAGTGCGCCGCGCAGCAGCCGGAAGGCGACGTTCTGCCAGACCGGCAAGCTGTCGAACAGCGCGCCGCCCTGGAACAGCATCCCGAAGCGGGCCAGGAACTTGTCGCGGTCGCCGGAGCCTGCGGGCTTGCCATCGACGTGGATTTCGCCGGAGTCGGGCTGGATCAGGCCGAGGATGCTTTTCAGCGCCACCGATTTGCCGGTGCCGGAGCCGCCGATGATCACCATCGAGGTGCCCTTGGGGATTTCCAGGGTCATGCCGTTCAGCACCTGGTTGTCGTCAAAGGCCTTATGGACGTTTTCCATTCTAATCATTGATCACCTCAAAGTCCGAGGGGCGGGGGCTGCGATGCCATGGAACTTTTCCTCTTTCCCACCGAATATCCGCGCTGACATCTTCAAGGTTTTGAATGGGATCTTTAAGAACTTCGACCTGATATGTGATTTTGGAGGCATGCCGGTCATCGAGCACTTTCTCTCCGGGCGGGACAAGGCCAAACCATATTTCCGCAGTGCTGCGCTTGTATTCATTTACGTACGTGCAAGTTGTGCCTGTACAGCCGAATCCATCTTTAACTAGGAAGGAAATGGCTTGAGAACTGGTGAAACCACGCAGCTTTTCAAAAGCAACGGACTGGAGATGGGTGTCGTTCACTCCTGCAGGAGCTATTGAGCTCAATGTACTATCTCGCACAATTCTGTACTCCGGCTGGACACAGCCTGCCAGAATGACCGCATAGGCTAATGTCCCGCATGCTCGGATCATAGCGAGAAAAACACCCCCGTCAGAATGAAATTGGCAGCCAGGATCAGCACCGCGGCGGATTCCACCGAGCCTTTGGTGGCGCGGCCCACGCCCTGGGCGCCGCGGCCCGACTGCATGCCGTAGTAGCAGCCCATCAGCGCCGCGATGGTGCCGAAGGCGGCGCCTTTGGTCAGCGACGAGACGATGTCGAGCGTTTCCAGGAAATCGACGGTGTTCTTCAAATAGGCCGCGGCGTTGAAGCCGAGGTTCTGCACCGCCACCGTATAGCCGCCCATGATGCCGATGATGTCGCCGACACCGACCAGCACCGGCACCGTGACCAGCGCCGCCAGCACCCGCGGCGCCACCAGGTATTTCATCGGATGGGTGGACAGCGTCACCAGCGCGTCGATCTGCTCGGTCACCTTCATGGTGGCGATCTCGGCCGCGATGGACGAGGTGACGCGCGCCGCGATCATCAGCCCGACCAGCACCGGGCCCAGCTCGCGCACCATGCCGATGGCAACGATCTGCGGCACCACCGCTTCGGCGTTGAACCGGGCGCCGCCGGCATAGATCTGCAGCGCCAGCGCGCCGCCGGTGAAGATCGCGGTGAGGCCCACCACCGGCAGCGACAGCCAGCCGATGTTCAGCAGCGCGTGCAGGAATTCGCGCGGGTAATAGGGCGGGCGGACCATGTGGCTGAAGGCGCGCAGCGCAAACAGCGCCGCGCGGCCGACCGCGGCCAGCGACGCCAGCGCCGTGCGGCCCAGCCGGGCCAGGAGTGCCACCGGACTCATCCCCGATAGGTCCGTGCGTAGCGGTGCCCGGTGGAGGTCAGGATCTCGTAGCCGATGGTGCCGGCCGCATCGGCCAGCACATCGACGGTCTGACGCTCGTTGAGGATCGCCAGCACGCCGGGCACCTCTGCCAGATCCGTCACATCCACGGTGATCAGATCCATCGAGATCCGGCCCACCACGGGGCAGGGGGTGCCGCCGGCAAAGACCTGAATGCCGCCATTGCCCATCGCCCGGTGCAGCCCGTCGGCATAGCCCGCAGCAACGGTGGCAATGCGGCTGGGGCGCTTGGCGGTCCAGGTGTTGCCGTAGCCGGCGGTCTCGCCCGGCTCCAGGTCGCGCACCTGAATGACCGGCAGGTCCAGCTGCACTACCGGCAGCGCGTCGTTGAACGGCAGGCCGCCATACAGGCCGATGCCGGGGCGGCAGAGGTCGAAATGGTAATCAGGACCCAGCAGCATGCCGCCGGTGGCGGCCAGCGAGCGGGGGATCTCCAGCCCGTCGGTCATCTCGCGGAAGGTGTGCAGCTGGCGGGCGTTCATTGCGTGGCCCGGCTCATCGGCGCAGGCCAGATGCGACATCAGCAGCACCGGGTTCTGGCCCAGGGCGATTTCCGCCACCGCCGCCCATTCGCCATGCTCCATGCCCAGCCGGTTCATGCCGCTGTCCAGCTGCACCCCGAACGGATGCCCCGGCAGGCTTTCGAAATGGCGCAGCATCTGGTCCAGCGAATTCAGCATCGGCGTCAGCTGGAAATCCTTCAAGAGCTTGGTGTCGCCCTCCATATGGCCGGAAAACACCGAAATGCCCGGGCCCGGCCCCAGCGCGCGGCGCAGCGCGCCGCCTTCCTCGGCCGCGGCCACAAAGAAATTGCGCGCGCCGGCCCTGGCCAGCGCCTTGCCCACCCGGCCTGCATCCAGGCCGTACCCGTTCGCCTTGACCACCGCGGCAGTCTCGCAGCCGGTCAGCGCATCCAGATTCCGCCAGTTGGTGACCAGCGCATCCAGGTTGATTGTCAATCTTGCCGTGCTCATGCGGTGTTCATGACATGGGCGGGGCGCAGGTCAAGGGGGAAAAACCGGAATGCCGGCGGAGGTTTGCCTTCCGGCAGTAAATAAGCCCGGTCCGGCGGGGGAGCCGGGCCGGGCTGGTGCTGATGGCCTGACGGTCAATGGATCCGGCAGGCAGCAGCGCTGAAATTCCGCGGCCAGGCCCGGGCGGCCCGGATCAGTGTTCGTCGTAGCCCTGCTGCCAGGCCTTGGCGAGGTTGCCGAAGCGGGTGAACTGCGCCTCGAACGACAGCTCCACCGTGCCGATGGGGCCGTGGCGCTGCTTGCCGACGATCACCTCGGCCTTGGCGTGCAGCCGTTCCATCGCCTGCTTCCACTCTTCCATCTTGTCCAGCTCGTGGTCGCCGGGCTTTTCCCGTTCCTTGTAGTATTCCTCGCGGAACACGAACATCACCACGTCGGCGTCCTGTTCGATCGAGCCCGATTCCCTGAGGTCGCTGAGCTGCGGCCGCTTGTCCTCGCGGTTTTCCACCTGGCGCGACAGCTGCGACAGCGCGATCACCGGGATGTTCAGCTCCTTGGCAATCGCCTTCATCCCCATCGAGATTTCGGCGATCTCGTTCACCCGGTTGTCGGCCATGCCGCGGCACAGCTGCAGGTAGTCGATCACCAGCAGGTCCAGGCCGTGGGTCCGCTTCAGCCGCCGCGCCCGCGCGGCCAGCTGCGAGATCGGAATCGCCGGCGTGTCGTCGATGAACAGCGGGCAGCTTTCCAGATCCTTCGCCGCCTGCACAAAGCGGCGGAATTCTTCCTCGGTCATGTCGCCCTGGCGGATCTTGTGCGAGGAAATCTCGGAAGCTTCCGCCAGAATACGGCCCGCCAGCTGCTCGGCGCTCATCTCGAGGCTGAAGAAGCCGACCACGCCGCCGTCCAGCGCGCCTTCGCTGCCGTCGGGTTTCACCCCGCGCTTGTAGGCCTTGGCGACGTTGAAGGCGATGTTGGTCGCCAGCGAGGTTTTCCCCATAGAGGGGCGGCCCGCAAGGATGAGGAGGTCCGAGGGATGCAGGCCGCCAAGTTGCTTGTCGAGGTCCATCAGGCCCGTCGAGATGCCGGCCATGCCGCCACCCCGCTGATACGCCTCGTTGGTCACATTGACCGCTTCTGTGACGGCCTTCAGGAATGATTTGAATCCGCTTTCCGTCTGGCCCTGCTCTGCCAGCTGGTACAGCGACTGCTCCGCCTCAACGATCTGCTCTTTTGGTTCCGACGCCACGTCGACGCGGCGCGCCTTTTCCGCAATGCTCTGGCCCAGGGCGATCAGTTCGCGCCGGATGGCCAGGTCGTAAATCATCTGCGCGTAATCGCGCACCGCAAAGGCCGAGATCGACGCACCCGCCAGCTTGGCCAGATAGGCCGGCCCGCCCAGTTCCTTCAGCCCCTCATGGTCTTCCAGAAACGCCTTCAGCGTCACCGGCGAGGCCAGCGCGTTCTTGGAGATCCGCGCCGCCGCCACCTCATAGATCCGGGCATGCACCGGATCGTAGAAATGCGACGAATCGATGATCAGCGCGATCTTGTCATAGACCTCGTTGTTGGTCAGGATCGCCCCCAAGAGCTGCTGTTCCGCCTCCACCGAATGC
Source organism: Leisingera thetidis (assembly GCF_025857195.1). Lineage (NCBI taxonomy): Bacteria > Pseudomonadati > Pseudomonadota > Alphaproteobacteria > Rhodobacterales > Roseobacteraceae > Leisingera > Leisingera thetidis. The sequence goes on from NZ_CP109787.1 coordinate 1,355,046, forward strand.
GGCAGCTCGTTGTCCGGCATCGCGGTTTGCGCCGCGGCGGGCTCAGGCATCGGGGCCGGAGGCGGCATATCGCCGTCGAAAGGGGTAATCTCGTTCATCACTGCTCTCGTCGTTAAGCCCGCCTTATAAGGCCGGCAGGCTGTTGCTGGCTATCTGCAAATGTCTGGGGATAGCCTGTGAATATCTCCCGCCGGTCTGTGGGCGGTTTCCCTGCAGGCGGGCTGTTTCCTCCTTCCTAACACCATATGATGTGGCGCGGCCAGAAAACTCTTCAATACCTGCGCATCTCAAAGTTGTGGATGACGATTCGAATCGGGCTTTTCCACAGGCCGGAAGGCCGCCCTGTCCGGGCCGCACCGGCAGAAAGGCGCCGGCCGGAAAATAACCCTGCAGCCGCCGCGGCTTGCGCGGACCCCGCGCGGCTGGCCCCGCCGGGCAGCCGGGCCCATGCGCGGGGGCGGCCCCGGAATTTGACAGGCCGCCCAAAACACGGAAACGTTGCCGGGGGGCGTGCGGGTGCAAGCACGGGGCGGCATGTCCTCACCTCCGGCGACGTCTTCAGGGGGCTGTCATGAAAGAATGCGATTTGATTTTGAAGGGCGGGGTGACGTCCGGCGTCGTCTATCCCAAGGCCATCCGGAAGATCGGCGAACACTACCGTCTCAGGTCCATCGGCGGAACATCGGCCGGAGCCATGGCGGCGGCGCTGGCAGCTGCCGCCGAATACCGGCGGCAGCAGGGCGGCGGCGGCAAAGGCTACCAGGCGCTCGACGCCGTCGACACGCATCTTGCAACGAATATGAGGGCGATGCTGCAGCCGTCTCCTGCTTTGGCCCCGGTTTTCCACATCGGGATCAGATATCTGGAGCAGGGCGGCCTGGGCCGCGGGGTCCGGGCCAGGTTCCGGACCCTCCGGGACTGCCACCGGCTGCTCAAGCCATACCGCAGGCAGGCGGAACCGGCCGCGATGCGCAATGGCGGTCTGGTCTTCGGCGGCGGCGTGCTCGGCGCCCTGGCCTTGGGAAGCGGGGCGCTTGCCGGCGCCGCGGCCGTAGCCGGGGCCGGGGTGTTTGCGGTCCAGACGGCGCTGAACGTTCTGCGCAGCATAGAAGCGGCGTTCAAGGCCCACGATTACGGGGTCCTGCCCGGCACCACCCAAGGCCAGAACAAGGAACAGGCGGTGATCGACTGGCTCGCCGATGAGATCGACAGGATTGCCGGCAATTGGCCCGGCGGCACCGCCCCGGAGACGCCGCTGACGGCCGGCGATCTGCATGGCAAGGGCATCGTTCTGTCCTCCGTCACCACCGATCTGACCTCGCAGCGCCCGTTTCAGATGCCGCTGAAGGTGCCGGAACATTACTATTTCCGGGAGGAGGACCTGAAACGCGTCATCCCGCCGCGCGTGGTGCGCTGGATGGTGGAAAAAAGCGCCGGAACGCCAAAGCGGATCTCCATCGGCGGCAGGATGGAAACCTTTCTGCCGCTGCCTGACTGGAAAGACATCCCGGTGATCCTGGTGACCCGCATGTCGATGAGCTTTCCCGGGCTTATCCAGGCGGTGCCGCTGTGGCGGTATGACAGCGAGGTGCAGGAGTGGGTCCGCTGCCTGTTTTCCGATGGCGGGATCTCCTCGAATCTGCCGGTCCACATGTTTGACGCCTGGCTGCCGCGCCGCCCCACCTTTGCCATTTCGCTCGGCACCTATGACAAGCACCGCCACGGTGCGGATCCTGAAGATCCTGCCGACGTCAGCAACCGCGTGCGGTTTACGGATGCGAAGCGCAATGTGCTGGAATACCCCTCGGTGCGGATCGATGGCGTCTTCAGCTTTCTTCTGTACATGTTCTACAGCGCAAAGGACTGGCAGGACCGTCTGCAGAGCGACCTGACCGGGTTTGCCGAACGCGTCGCCACGATCTACCTGGACCAGCGGCAGGGCGGGCTGAACCTCGATATGCCGGCGGCCGAGATCGAACGCCTGCAGCGTTACGGCGAGAGGGCAGGGGATTTGATTGCCACCACATTCAACTTTGACGAGAACCGCTTCCGCCGGGCCCTGTCGATCCTGCCAATTCTGGGGGAGAATCTGGAGCAGGTGTCGAAATATCTGAACTGGCAGCCGCCCGGCGGCGGCGGGACGACACTGAAGCCTTATTCGGAGGTGCTGGAGAAGCACCAGTCCGAGGCGTTTCCGCAGAGCGCCGATTGGCAAGCCGGCGTGTTGCTCGAATTTGCCAAGGAGCTGGCAAAGCTCGGCAGCACTCCTGTGACCGCAGAGCTGAAGAATGGCAACCTGCCGCACACCGACGCCAAGCTCAGCCTGACCGCCACGCCGGATCTGACCAAGCCGAAGGATGCCGCGGTCTGACAGGCGCCGGAACGGCAAACGGGAGATGCGGCCAGGCACCTCCCGTTCGTGGCGGCCGCAGGGCCGGCGCCGGAGCGGCCGGCCGGGCGCGGGCCCTAGCCCTTCTTATGCGCCTCCTGCCAGGCGCGCGGATCCTTCAGGAAGGTTTCCACCTCATCCAGCGTCTCTGTGCTGAAGGTGCCCTGCGCGCGGGCTTCGGCCAGAACGTCCCACCAGGTGCACAGGTAATGCAGCTCCACCCCGTGATCGCCCAGCGTCTTGGTGGTTTCCGGGAAGATGTCGTAATAAAAGATCACCGCGGTGTGACCGCAGCTGGCGCCGGTCTCGCGGATCGCATCCACGAACGACAGTTTCGAGCCGCCGTCGGTGGTCAGATCCTCGACCAAGAGCACCCGCTCGCCCTCGCTCATCGCGCCTTCGATGCGGGCGTTCCTGCCGTAGCCCTTGGGCTTCTTGCGCACATAGGTCATCGGCAGCGCCAGCCGCTCGGCCACCAGCGCGGCAAAGGGAATGCCCGCGGTTTCGCCGCCGGCGATGTTGTCGAACGCCTCAAAGCCGGCGTTGCGCATCACGGTGACGGCCATGAAATCCATCAGCGTCGAGCGGATGCGCGGGAACGAGATCAGCTTGCGGCAGTCGATATAGCTGGGCGAGGGCAGGCCGGACGCCAGCGTATAGGGCGTCTCGGTATTGAAGTTCACCGCGCCGATTTCCAGCAGCATCCGGGCCGACAGGCGGGCAATTTCTTCGGGGGAAGGATAGGAGGAGGGGATCATGATCGGGTCATCCTTTGCGGCAGCGGTTTTGCTGTCCATAAACCGGATGCGGACCGGTTTGAAGCCCCGGCGGCCGCTTGCGACAAAGCGCGGACCGCAATTCGGCCCGCGCGGTGTTCGTGTTCGTCAGAAGATGAAATCGTTAGCCGACAGATCGGCAATCGAGACATCTTCCAGAGTGATGGTATTGCCGCGGTTATCGCTGATAACCGCGTCGCCGTCCCCGTTTTCCGACAAGTGGTTGTTCTTCAGATCGCGGAAGTGCTTGATGGCGCTGACACCGTCCAGATCGATTTTCTCTTTGCGGCCTTTGGTCTGAAAGTCGTTGATGACGTCATTGCCAAAGCCATCGTTGAAGACGAACCTGTCGGCATCCTGGTCGCCCGAGAGTACGTCATCTCCGCTGCCGCCATCGATTGTGTCACGGCCACGGCCGCCAGAGATCGTGTCTTTGCCGCCAAAGCCCCACAGTTTGTCGTAGCCGCCTTCTCCTTCCAGATCGTTACGCCCCTTGTCGCCGGTGATCTCGTCGCGCAACTCGGAGCCACGGACGTTCTCGATGTTCTTCAGCGTGTCGCGGTCGCCGAAACCGTCGATGGCAAAGCCCTTGTTCAGCTTGACGGTGACCCCGTCGCTGCCGCCATAGCGTTCGTCACGGTCATAGCGCACTTGGTCGCGGCCGTCGCCGCCGTTTATCGTGTCGTCACCCTCCAGGCCGCGGAAGAAGTTGGCCTTGCCGTTGCCGGTGAACTTGTCGTCATGGGCCGAGCCGCGCAGCATTTCGATGCTTTTCAGCGTGTCGGTCTTGCCCCAGCCGTCGGTGGCCTTGCCGGTCTTCAGGTTGGCGATCACACCGCCGGGATCGTTGGCGAAGGTCACTTGGTCATAGCCGCCTGCGCCGCCGTCATAGGTGTCACGCCCGTTGGAGCTGATGAAATAGTCATCCCCTTTGCCGCCCTTGTAATTGTCGCGGCCGGGGGTGCCCCAGAATTCATCTTCTTCCGTCGAGGACGCGCCGGGTATGCTGGACCAAGCGATGGCCTGGCCGGGCGCGAACGCACCGGTAGGTGTGCCGAGGCTGGCAATATCGGCATCAACCGCAGCCCAGTTCGCAGGTGATTTAACCTTTGGCAATGCCTTGCCGTTCAGCACGAAATAGAATTCGGTGTCGGTATCGGGTCCGGTTTCCAGCGAGATGATCAGGATCACGCTGGAGCCGCCGCTCTTCCAGTTGACTTGCGTGATCAGTGTTTCCTCGGCCAGAACGTTTATGCTCGGGTTGTCGAGGTTGATGCCATCCAGTATCGGCTGAATGATGTTTTCGTTCATGTCGATGATGTCGACCCCTTCGTCATCACCGGTTACCGAATAGCTGAATGTTGCGGATGAGGCAGGAACCGTAATTGCCGCCTCGATTGTTTTTACGGTCTCCGGATCCCCGTTGTCGTCGAAATCAACCCGTGCACCGCTGAATGTAAAAGTCGTCATATACTTGTCCCCTACTGGTATAAGGCCAGACGCAACCTCTGGCCGAAATCAATGGCTCAGAGATTGCAAAGAGCCATTGATTCACGGCAAGGGGCGAGGGGGGATTTCTTAATGGTTGGTTAACAAGTGTTGCTATTCGGCAAGCCAGTAGACGTCAAACCCCGGATCAAATACGGTGACAGGCCCGTCGCCGCTCTCGATCTTCTTCGGGAACTGCACCGGCGCATCGCCCTTGGCCAGGGTCAGCCGTTCGCTGCTCACCGGCAGGCCATAGAACGCCGGGCCGTGTTCCGAGGCAAAGCCCGCCAGCTTGTCCAGCGCGCCTTCTTCCTCGAACACATGCGCCAGCAGGGACATGGTGTTGGTGGCGGTGAAACAGCCCGCGCAGCCGCAGGCGCTTTCCTTGTTGGGGTCGGTGTGCGGCGCGGAATCGGTACCCAGGAAGAACCGCGCATCGCCCGAGGTGGCCGCCGCGCGCAGGGCCAGCCGGTGCTCCTCGCGCTTGGCCACCGGCAGGCAGTAGTAATGCGGCTTGATGCCGCCCACCAGGATGTGGTTGCGGTTGATGATCAGGTGATGGGTGGTGATCGTCGCGCCCAGATCCCTGTCCTGCGAGCGCACGTAATCGGCGGCGTTCCTGGTGGTGATATGCTCCATCACCACCCGCAGTCCGGGGGTTGCGCGGCGGATCGGGTCCAGCACCCGGTCGATGAACACCGCCTCGCGGTCGAAGATGTCGATGTCATGATCGGTGACCTCGCCGTGGGTGCACAGCGGCAGGCCGATCTCGGCCATCTTCTCCAGCACCGCACGGACATTGTTGAAGTCGCTGACGCCCGAGGCCGAGTTGGTGGTGGCCCCGGCGGGGTAGAGCTTCACCGCCTTGACCAGGCCGCTGGCATGGGCAGCGGCCACATCTGCCGGGTCGGTGTCCTCGGTCAGGTACAGCGTCATCAAGGGCTCGAACGCCATGCCCTCGGGCAGGGCGGCCAGGATCCGGTCGCGGTAGGCGGCGGCCTGGGCGCCGGTCACCACCGGCGGCACCAGGTTCGGCATGATGATGGCGCGGCCGAAATGGCGGGCGGTTTCGGGCAGCACGGCTTCCAGCATGGCGCCATCGCGCAGATGCAGATGCCAGTCGTCGGGGCGGGGGATGGTCAGCGTCTCGGTCATGCGCCCGCGTTAGCACAGCAGCGGGCGGAAAAGAAGCGGCTGTATGCGCGGCGGCCCCCGCGCAAAGCCGGGGGCTGCTCAGCGCTTGGGCGGAAAGGTGAACTCGCCGTCTTCGGCGCGCTTTTCCATCTCCTGCAGGCGGCGGCGGAACCGCGGCGCCCGCATCCGTTCGGTCACGTTGCGGCACAGCAGCGCCATCAGGTAGGCCCGGTCGTCCCGCTCCAGCCGCCCCAGCAGGTTGCGCAGGAAATAGGAGTTGTTGCGGCGGCTGCGGAACAGCTTGTGGAAGGCGCCGGCGCTCAGCTTGCGGCTGCCGGCCAGCGACAGGATATGATACAGCATCTCCATTTCGATCAGCCGGGTCTGCACCGCGTCGCCCATATGCGGCGCGCGCAGCCGGGTGACGTTCTTGCGGGCAAACAGCGCCGCATGCATGGCATCCAGCCGCTCCTGCGGGTCATAGATCACATAGGCCTGCTCGGCGGCATCCAGCATGTCCGGCGCATAGCCGTAGCGGTCGGTGAACGACAGCCGCCGCATCTCGGCAAAGCGGTCGTCCCATTCGGTCATCCGCGGGTCCAGGGTGGCCTGCGGCTGCACCGCCACCACCACGGCGCCGGGGGCCGCCACCGAATAGGCCGCCGCCGCATAGCCGCAGGGGCCCGCGCCGTAAAAGATCACATTGTCGAACTCGTCGAAAAAGCCGTCGTCGATCAGCTGGTCGAAAAAGCCGTAGATGCGGCCGTCGCGGAACCAGGTGTCGCCGTCCGACACCACGCACATATGCGACCAGCCCAGGTTCTTCACCAGGTCGAACCCCAAGGGCTGCGCCTGGTCGGACAGGTTGTGGATGCCCTGGATGGTCTCGAAGGTCACCAGCAGCGTGTTGCCCTGGTCGATGAAGGTCGCGAAATGGCGGTCGCCGAGCGGCTGGTACATGCCCTGCGCCTCGGCCAGGGCCGCCATCCGGGCCTTCCATTGGTCGGGCTTCAGCCCGGAAAGGTCTTCATCCAGATTTTCAAGTCCGTCCTGCATGCCTGCTGTCCTCTATGCCCCCCAAAGTAAGGTCCGGGCCCGCTGTTTGCGTTTACAGTTAGGTGAGAAATAAGGCCAAATTTGGAAGAACTCATGCCCCAATGCGGCCCTGCGGCGTCCATTCGGCGGCGTTTCGCCGGGGGGCGGGCAGGGCTCAGCGGCCATCCTGCGGCGGCGGCTGCTCCGCCGGGTCCCGGGCTGCGAATCCGCGCAGCAGCTCCGCCGCCGCCGGGCTCACCGTCCGCGACGGCGGCGTCATCAGCAGCCGCGCGAACAGGGCCCGGCACGGCTCCTGCTGCATCAGCGCGGCAAACCGGTCATGGCGCCAGGCCGCCGCGGCGCCATGCAGCCGGGCCAGCCTGGGGTCCGCCGCCAGTTCCGCCTGCAGTGCCGACCGCGCCGCGCCGTAACGGGCGATCGAGATATCCGAGGCGCCGCAGTAATTCCGCTCCACCCAGTAATCCATGCCCATCGCCGCCTGCCGGTTGGCGCGGCCGCGGTCGGCCTTCAGCACATAGCTCTCCATCGCCCCCAGCGGGTAATGGTTCAGCTGCGCCAGCCGGTGGTTGGGGCGGCCGTAATCGGAAAACAGCCGCTGCGTCCGGAACGCCCCGCCCAGCTCGCGCCCCTCGCAGTCGAACCAGCGGAAGCGCTCCAGCTGCGCCGCGCCGCGCGCATCCCGCGGCCGGTGGACGCCGCATTTGCGGTAGGTGCCGTCATTGCGGTACAGCGTCTTGAACATCACCGCCCGCCACGGCCAGTGGATCACCTCCGGCGCGCAACGGGTGAACTGCGCGGTGACCGGCGCATCCTCATAGCGCACGATGCCGGCATTGCCGAACAGCCGCCAGGTCAGCGTCACCGCATCCGCCTGCGGCAGCGCTGCCAGCAGGTCCGCCACGGTGCCATCGCCGGTCTTGATGCAGACAAACTCGTCGATATCCAGCACCAGCACCCAGTCGGCCGCCTTCATCAGCGGATGCCGGTCGGCCTGTTTCAGCGCGGTGAACTGGATGCCGCCCTTGTCGTAAGGCCCCTCGTTGCGCAGGTGCGTCAGCTGCCCCATCTCCTGCAGCCGGTCCAGCATCCTGGCCGTTCCGTCCTGGCAGTCGTTTGAAAAGACAAGGAAATCCGTGAACCCCACAGCCCGGTGATGGGCCAGCCATTCCAGCAGAAAGGCGCCTTCGTTGCGCACGCAGAGGACCGCCAGAACGCGCATCAGCCCTGGCGCCCGCCGGCCCGTCGGCGCAGGCCATCCTGATTGTGCGGCGCGTTTTGCATGATCCGGTTCTCTGCCTTCGCGGCCCCCGTCCGCGGCGCCGCCTCCCTGGCCGGGAGTTTTACCTGACGGGCCGGGTTATACAACTCCCCCCTTGCCGGCCGCTGCAAACGCAGCGTTGCGGCAGCTGCGGGTTGACCGCACGCCGCCGGCATGCCCTGTTGATCCCGGCAACAGGGAGGCCCGCCATGGCGCAGGCGCTATCAATCGAACAGGTGCAGCAGATGCTCTCGGCGCAGGGCTATGTCTGCGGTCGGGCACTGGCCACGGTGGTGTTCCTGTCGCTGAAGCTGGGCCGCCCGCTGTTTCTCGAGGGCGAGGCCGGCACCGGCAAGACCGAAATCGCCAAGGCGCTGGCGGCGGGGCTGAACCGCCGCCTGATCCGGCTGCAGTGCTACGAGGGGCTGGACGCCGCCAGCGCCGTCTATGAATGGAACTTTGCCGCCCAGATGGTCGCCATCCGCACCGCCGAAGCGGCGGGCGGCGCCGGCCGCGCGGAGCTGCAGGCCGAGCTGTTCTCGGACGAATACCTTGTCGAGCGCCCGCTGCTGCAGGCGATGCGCCCGGACCACCGCGGCGCCCCGGTGCTGCTGATCGACGAGCTGGACCGCACCGACGAGCCGTTCGAGGCCTTCCTGCTGGAGGCGCTCTCCGATTTCCAGGTGACGATCCCGGAACTCGGCACCATCCGCGCCCCCGAGCCGCCCATCGTGGTGCTCACCTCCAACCGCACCCGCGAGGTGCATGACGCGCTCAAGCGCCGCTGCCTCTACCACTGGGTCGACTACCCGGACTTCGAGCGGGAAATCGAGATCCTCCAGGCTCGCGCGCCGGAGGCCGGCGCCCGGCTCAGCCGCGAGATCGTCGCCTTTGTGCAAACCCTGCGCACCGAGGATCTGTTCAAGAAGCCGGGGGTGGCCGAGACCATCGACTGGGCCAACTGCCTGCTGGCCCTCGACGTCATCGCGCTCAGCCCCGAGGTGATCTCCGACACCCTGGGCGCGGTGCTGAAATACCAGGACGACATCGCCCGCCTGCACGGCTCCGAGGCCAAGCGCCTGCTGGATCAGGCCCGTGCGAATCTCGATGCGGCGTGATGCTTCTTCTTTGCGGAAATACTCCGGGGGTTTGGGGGCAGCGCCCCCATGAACGGTAGTGCCTGATTATCCGCCGCTTTCCCTGCCGGACAATCCCAAGCTGGTCCGCAACATCACCCACTTCGCCCGCGCCCTGCGCAAGGCGGGCCTGCCGGCCGGGCCGGGGCGGGTGCTGGGCGCGGTGGAGGCGGCGGCGGCGGCGGGCTTCACCAGCCGCGCCGATTTCTACTGGGCCCTGCACGCCTGTTTTGTCAGCAAGCCCGAGCACCGGCAGGTGTTCGCGCAGGTGTTCCGCCTGTTCTGGCGCGATCCGCGCTACTTGGAGCACATGATGGCGGCGATGCTGCCCGCGGTACGCGGCGTGCAGCAGGAACGCGCCGCCCAACCGGCCGAACGGCGCGCCGCCGAGGCGCTGCTGGACGGCGCGCAGCAGCAGGACGCCGCCGGGGACAGCGGCGAAGAGGGCAGCGGGATCGAAATCGAGTCCGCCCGCACCATGTCGGAGCAGGAGCGGCTGCGGACGCTCGATTTCGAACAGATGAGCACCGCCGAGACCGCCGCTGCCAAGCGCATCCTGGCGCAGCTGGAACTGCCGGTCGCTCCGATCCTGTCGCGCCGCCTGGCCGCCGCGCCGCGCGGCCGCCGGGCGGACTGGCGCCGCACCCTGCGCAACGCCGCGCGTCAGGGCGGCGACCTGCAGCAAATGGCCCTCGCCAAACGCCGCCTCCGCTGGCCCAGCCTGGTGGTGCTCTGCGACATCTCCGGCTCGATGAGCCAGTACAGCCGCGTCATCCTGCATTTCCTGCACGCCGCCGCCAATGCCAGGGGCGCGGGCTGGGCCAGGGTGCACGGCTTCACCTTCGGCACCCGCCTCACCAACATCACCCGCCACCTGGCGCAGCGCGACGCGGATGCGGCGCTGGCGGCGGCCGGCGCCGAGGCGCAGGACTGGGAGGGCGGCACCCGCATCGGCGACTGCCTGCATGCCTTCAACCGCGACTGGTCGCGCCGGGTGACGGGGCAGGGCGCGGTGGTGCTCTTGATCACCGACGGGCTCGACCGCGGCGACCCGCAGGCGCTGGCGCGCGAGATGCAGCGGCTGCAGCTGTCGGCGCGCCGCCTGATCTGGGTGAACCCCTTGCTGCGCTGGGACGGCTTTGCCCCCCGGGCCACCGGCATCCGCGCCATGCTGCCCTATGCCGACAGCTTCCGGGCCGGCCATTCCATCGCCTCGCTGGAAGAGCTGGCGCGGGTGATCTCCAGCCCCTCCGACGCGGGCGAGAAGGCGCGGCTGATGGCACTGCTCTAGCGGGGTTCCAGCGGCCGCGGCTTGCAATCCCGGGCCTAAGTGCCGATTTTGACTGCAAACACCCTCCGGACAAAAGAAACATGGGCTGGGAGGCCCGCCGATGCAAACCAAGACCCCGTTCGAACACGCCCCCGAAACCGCGCTTGCCTGGCACCGCGCCGGCACCGGTGCGGCGCTTGCGACCGTGGTGCAGACCTGGGGCTCCGCCCCGCGCCGCAGCGGATCGCAGCTGGCGGTGTCCGGCGAGGGGCAGATCGAAGGCTCGGTCTCCGGCGGCTGCGTCGAGGGCGCGGTGGTGGCCGAAGCGCTGGAGGCGCTGCAGGACGGCCGGCACCGGCTGCTGGAATTCGGCGTCAGCGACGCGGACGCCTTTGCCGTCGGCCTCGCCTGCGGCGGCACCATCAAGGTGCTGGTGGAGCCGGTCGGCAGCGCGCTGCCCGCGGACCTGCTGGCGGAACTGGTGCAGGCCCGCGCAGACCGCGCGCCCGTGGCTTATGAGATGAACCTCGCCACCGGCGCGCGGCACCTGCTGCGCAATGCATACCCCGACCGCATGCGCATGGACCGCTCCGGGCTGGAGGCGGACGGCGAGACATTTGTGGCCGTCCACAACCCGCCGCTGCGGCTGGTCTGCGTCGGCGCGGTGCACATCACCCAGGCGCTGGTGCCGATGGCCCGGGTTGCCGGCTACGACGTGGCAATCATCGACCCGCGGGCGGCCTTTGCCGCGCCGGAGCGTTTCCCCGGCGAGGTCCTGCTGGATGACTGGCCGGACGAGGCGGTGGAGAAGCTCGGGCTGGACAGCCGCACCGCACTGGTGCTGCTGACGCATGATCCGAAACTGGACGACCCGGCGCTGCAGGCCGCGTTGCAGGCCGACGTCTTCTACATCGGCGCGCTGGGCTCGAAAAAGACCCATGCCGCCCGTGTGGCGCGGCTGCAGCAGGCCGGCTTCAGCGAAGCCCGGATCGCCCGCATCCATGGCCCCATCGGCCTTGACATCGGCGCGACGGGACCGGCGGAAATCGCGGTCTCGATCCTGGCCGAGATGACCGCCGTGCTGCGCGGCAAACAGCCATGAGGTTCGGCCCCGTCCCCCTGAAGGACGCCGAAGGCGCCATCCTCGCCCATTCCCTGCAGGGCGCCAGCCGCAAGATTGCCAAGGGCACGGTGCTGAATGCCAAGGATATCGAAGACCTCGCCGCCGCTGGCCATGAAACCCTGACCGTGGCCCGGCTCGACCCCGCCGACATGCACGAGGACGCCGCCGCCGAAGCCCTTGCACACGCACTGGTGCCGGACCCGGCCGCGCAGGGCATCCGCATTTCCGGCGCAGGCACCGGGCGGGTGAACCTCTATGCAGACCGCGCCGGGCTGGTGCGGCTGGACCGGGACAAGCTGGAGGCCGTCAACGCGGTGGATCCGATGATCACCGTCGCCACCGTGCCGGACTTCCACCGGGCCGATGCAAGGGGCATGCTGGCGACAATCAAGATCATCTCCTATGGCGTGCCCGCCGACGCCATCCGCCGCGCCAGCGACGGGGCCGCTGATGCGATGCGGGTGCTGCCGCCGGTGTTCTCCTCTGCCACGCTGATCGAAACGGCGGTCACGGAAGACACCCCGCCGGACAAGGGCCGCGCCGCGATGGCGGGCCGCTTGCACCGGATGGGCCTCAGCCTGTCGGAGCGCACGGTGGTGCCGCACCGGGAGGCAGAGCTGGCGGAGGCCATTGCTAACGCGCCGGGGCAGCTGCTGCTGGTGCTGACCGGCTCCGCCACCTCTGACAGCCATGACGTGGCGCCGCAGGCGCTGCGCAGTGCAGGCGGCACGGTGACGCGTTTCGGGATGCCGGTCGATCCCGGCAACCTGCTGTTTCTGGGCACGTTCCACGGCAAGCCGGTGATCGGCCTGCCGGGCTGCGCCCGCTCTCCGGCGCTGAACGGCGCCGACTGGGTGCTGGAGCGGGTGATCTGCGGCATTCCCGTCTCGGCCCGGGACATCGCCGCGATGGGCGTTGGCGGCCTCCTGAAGGAGATTCCCACCCGCCCGATGCCGCGCCGCGATGCGGAAGGCTGATGCCGCGGCGCAGCGCGGGATTTGTGACGCAAGGTCACAACCATAGGTAAGCCATGCTGACGCGAATTTTACCCCCGGCACCGCCCGGAAAACACTTCGCACATCGCTCACCCCGTGCTTAACTCCCCTCAGCCAGACAAGAACAAGCTAAAGGGAGGGTACTATGGCCAAGGTCTCCATGACCGTGAATGGCAAGGCTGCCAGCGGCGATGTCGAAGGGCGCACGCTGCTGTCGGCATTCCTGCGCGAGAAGCTGGGCCTCACCGGCACCCACATCGGCTGCGACACCAGCCAATGCGGTGCCTGCGTGGTGCATGTGGACGGCAAGGCGGTGAAATCCTGCACCATGCTGGCGCTGGAGGCCGAGGGGGCGGACGTCGCCACCATCGAAGGCCAGGCCAACGCCGACGGCTCTCTGAACACGATCCAGCAGGCGTTCCAGGACCACCACGGGCTGCAATGCGGCTTCTGCACGCCGGGCATGGTGATGTCTGCGGCGGCGCTGCTGAAGGACAACCCCAAGCCCACCGAGGCGGAGGTCCGCGACTATCTCGAGGGCAACCTGTGCCGCTGTACCGGCTACCACAATATCGTCAAGGCGATCATGGCGGCTTCGGGCCAGGATGTGTCCGCCATCGCGGCCGAGTGAAGCGCGACGACCCCAGGCCGGACCGCGGCCTGAGCTGAACAAGGAGTGCAGACCAAGAGGTGCGCTGCGGCAGCACCCTCCAGGGAGGAGACTTCAGACATGCCCAAGGACAATCCCAACGGCGGCGGCATCGGTGCCAGCCCCAAGCGGCGCGAGGACGTGCGGTTCCTCACCGGCGCCGGCAATTATACCGACGACATCAACGTGCACGGCCAGGCCTATGTGCATTTCCTGCGCGCGGATGTGGCCCATGCCACCATCAATTCCATCGGCACCAGTGCAGCCGAGGCAATGCCCGGCGTGGTCAGGATCTTCACCGGCGCCGATTTCGCCGAGGTCGGCGGCATCCCCTGCGGCTGGGGCGTGACCGACCGCCACGGCAACCCGCAGCAGGAGCCGCGCCACCCGATCATCGCCGATGGCACCATCCGCCACGTGGGCGAGATCGTGGCGGCGGTGGTGGCCGACAGCGTGGAGCAGGCCCGCGACGCGGCGGAAGCCATCGAGCTGGACCTCAGCGACAAGCCCGCGGTGGTGAACATGGCCGCAGCACTCGCCGAGGACAGCCCCAAGGTGCATGAGGATCTGACCTCAAACCTCTGTTATGACTGGGTGTTCGGCAACCCGGACGACGAGGCGGTGCAGGCGGCCTTTGACAGCGCCGCGCATGTGACCACGCTGGAGCTGGTCAACAACCGGCTGGTCGCCAACCCGATGGAGCCGCGCGTGGCGATCGGTGAATACAGCCGCGGCACCGATGAATACACGCTGCACACCACCAGCCAGAACCCGCATGTGATCCGCCTGCTGATGTGCGCCTTTGTGCTGGGCCTGCCCGAGCACAAGGTCCGCGTGGTGGCGCCCGATGTGGGCGGCGGCTTCGGCTCCAAGATCTTCCACTATGCCGAGGAGGCGTTCTGCACCCATGCCGCCAAGGCCTGCGGGCGGGCGGTGAAATGGACCTCGACCCGGTCGGAGGCGTTCATCTCCGACGCGCACGGGCGCGACCATGTGACCAGGATCGAGCTGGCGCTGGACAGCCACAACAACTTCACCGCGCTGCGCACCAATACGATGGCCAACATGGGGGCGTATCTGTCGACCTTCTCCACCTCGGTGCCCAGCTACCTGCACGGCACGCTGATGGCGGGCAACTACAAGACGCCGGTGGTGCAGGTGAACGTGAAGACCGTGTTCACCAACACGGTGCCGGTCGATGCCTACCGCGGCGCGGGCCGGCCCGAGGCGACCTATCAGCTGGAGCGCGTCATCGACAAGGCCGCGCGCGAGCTGGGCGCCGACCCGATTGCGCTCAGGCGGCAGAACTTCATCACCGAGTTTCCCTATGAAACCCCGGTGGCGCTGACCTATGACACCGGCGATTACGTCGCCACCATGGACAAGCTGGAGGAAGTCGCCGACGTGGCCGGCTTTGCCGCGCGGCGGGCGGAAAGCGAAAAGAACGGCAAGCTGCGCGGCTTTGGTGTGAACTGCTACATCGAGGCCTGCGGCATTGCTCCGTCGAATATCGTCGGCATGCTGGGCGCGCGTGCGGGCCTGTACGATGCCGCCACGGTGCGGGTGAACGCCACCGGCACCATCAGCGTCTTTGTCGGCGCGCACAGCCACGGGCAGGGGCATGAAACCTCCTTCCCGCAGGTGGTGGCAGAGATGATCGGCATCGACGAAAGCATGGTCGATATCGTGCATGGCGACACCGGGCGGGTGCCGTTCGGGATGGGCACCTACGGCTCACGCTCGATCGCGGTCTGCGGCTCCGCCATGGTGCGGGCAACCGAGAAGATCATCGCCAAGGCCAAGAAGATCGCGGCGCACCTGATGGAGGCCTCGGACGCCGACATCGAGCTGAAGGACGGCCAGTTCACCGTTGCGGGCACCGACAAGTCGGTGGCCTGGGGCGATGTCACCCTGACGGCTTACGTGCCGCACAATTACCCGCTGGAGGAGCTGGAACCGGGGCTGGAGGAGACCGCGTTCTACGACCCGGCCAACTTCACCTATCCGGCCGGCGCCTATGCCTGCGAGGTGGAGGTGGACCCGGACACCGGCAAGGTCACCATCGAGCGCTTTGCGGCTGCGGATGACTTCGGCAATATCATCAACCCGATGATCGTCGACGGGCAGGTGCATGGCGGGCTGGGGCAGGGCATCGGCCAGGCGCTGCTGGAGAATGCTGCCTATGACGAAGATGGGCAGCTGTTGTCGGCCTCCTACATGGATTACGCGATGCCGCGGGCTGATGACGTGCCGTTCTACCGGGTCGATCATTCCTGCCAGACCCCCTGCACCCACAACCCGCTGGGGGTGAAGGGCTGCGGCGAGGCCGGCGCCATCGGCTCGCCGCCGGCAGTGGTCAACGCGGTGGTGGACGCGCTGCAATCGGCGGGCAAAGACGTGACCCATATCGACATGCCGCTGAGCCCGTCGCGGGTCTGGGCGGCGATGAATGGCTGAGCCGGAGTGGGGGGGGCGCTGCCCCCGCACCCCCGGAGTATTTTCAACCAGAAAGAAGAGGTTGCGGCCTCTTGCTCTTTGGGAAGGACGACAAGATGTATGAATTCGAGTTCGAGAAACCCGCGACCATCGGTGAAGCGGTTGCGGCGCTGGCGGATGAGGACGCGCAGGCGCTGGGCGGCGGCCAGACGCTGATCCCGGCGCTGAAGCAGCGGCTGGCGATGCCGTCGAAACTGGTCTCCCTGACCGGCATTCCGCAGCTGAAGGAGCTGAGCGACAATGGCGGCATGCTGACCATCGGCGGCGCGGTGACCCATGCGGCGGTGGCGGAGGCCGCGGCGGATGCCTATCCGGCGCTGGCGGATCTGGCCAGCCATATCGGCGACCCGGCGGTCAGGAACCGCGGCACCATCGGCGGCTCTTTGGCCAACAATGACCCGGCCGCCTGCTATCCGGCGGCGGCGCTGGGCAGCGGCGCCACCATCGTCACCAGCCGCCGCGAGATCACCGCCGATGACTATTTCCGCGGCCTGTTCGAAACCGCGCTGGAAGAGGGCGAGATCATCACCGCGGTGCGCTTCCCGGTGCCGCAAAAGGCGAACTACCAGAAGTTCCTGCAGCCGGCCTCGCGGTTTGCGCTGGTGGGGGTGTTCGTGGCGCAATACGCCGCGGGCGTGCGGGTGGCGGTGACCGGTGCCTCGGAAGAGGGCGTGTTCCGCTGGCGCGAGGCCGAGGCGGCGCTGGATGCCCGCTTTGCCCCGGAGGCGCTGGACAGCCTCAGCGCGGATGCCGCCGGCATGATGGCCGACCTGCACGGCAGCAGAGAGTACCGCGCCCACCTGGTGGCGGTGATGGCCAAACGGGCCGTGGCCGCGGCGGCCTGACGGCCCCGGCGCAGCAGGCATCCGGATACCGGTGCCTGCCCGGCCTGACGCTAGTGCCGCAGGTAGCCGGATATTTCTTCCAGCAGGGTCTGCGTCTTGCCGGAAAGCTCGCGGATTTCGGTTGCGATCACTGCAAATCCCTTGCCCATGTCGCCGATCCGGGCCGCTTCTATCGAGGCATTGAAGGAAATGAACTTGATGTTGCGGCCCACGTCTTCGGCGCTGGCAATGGTTTCCCGCATCCCCTTTTCCCGCGTGCTGTCGCGGTCCTGCTGTGCCTCGTGCAGGATCTGCACCATCTGCTTGAGGAAGCCGGAGACAGCGGGCTCCAGCCGGTACAGGCAAAGCCCCGCGAGATCCGGGATCCTGCGGAGGCTGTCCAGCGGGCCTGCGTCCGTCTGCGACAGCGCGCGGTGCAGCGGGGACAGCATCTCCAGGCAGGCCTGGCGCCGCGCGGCGAGGTCCGGCGGCAGGCTGTAGCCGCTGGCGTGCAGCAGCCCGTCCAGCCCCTCGCCGAGCATGGCGTGGGCGGCGGCAATGCGCTGCACCGACAAGTCCAGCACCGTCTGGGGGTCGCTGCCGTCCTGCCCGCCCTGGTCCTGCCCGCGCTGGTCCTGGGCCAGCGCCAGCAGTGAAAGCGCAGCGATGCGGCTGGGGCCGATGGCCATGAATGCGGTGTTCTGAACGTCGGTTAAACTCGTCATGCCTCTGCCTTGATTGGGGACATGACCGGTTTAAACCGAAGGCGTTAATTCAGCGCTAACCGCAACGGCGGCGGGCAAAAGAAGAGCCCCGCGGCAATGCCAGCGGGGCTGATCCCTGGTGCGCCAATGGCGGCGCGGCTTATTTCTTCGCCAGCGGGCCGATCATCATGATCATCTGGCGGCCTTCCATCTTCGGCATGTTTTCGACCTTGCCGAGATCCTTGGTGTCTTCCGCGACCCGTTCCAGCAGCTCGCGCCCGAGGTTCTGGTGCGCCATCTCGCGGCCCCGGAAGCGCAGGGTGACT
Organism: Leisingera thetidis; assembly: GCF_025857195.1. Classification (NCBI taxonomy): domain Bacteria; kingdom Pseudomonadati; phylum Pseudomonadota; class Alphaproteobacteria; order Rhodobacterales; family Roseobacteraceae; genus Leisingera; species Leisingera thetidis. Next base: position 1,372,670 of record NZ_CP109787.1, read on the forward strand.
TTCACCTTGTCGCCGTTTTCCAGGAACTTGTAGACGTTGCGCATCTTCACGTCATAGTCATGCGTGTCCGTGTTGGGACGGAACTTGACCTCTTTGACCTCGATGATCTTCTGCTTCTTGCGGGCCTCGCTTTCGCGCTTCTGCTGTTCGTATTTGAACTTGCCGAAGTCCATGATCTTGCACACGGGAGGGTTGGCATTGGGCGAGATTTCAACCAGATCGAGTCCGGCTTCGGCGGCCATGTCCATCGCTTTCGCCGGATGCACGACACCGACGTTTTCGCCATCGGCACCGATCAGGCGGATTTCGGAGGCGCGGATTTTTTCGTTGACGCGCGGGCCGGTGTCACGTTGCGGCGGCGCGTTATGAGGTCTGCGGGCTATGACTGCGATCCTTCTGTCATTGCAAAAAGTGCGGGAACGCTACTGCCCCCGCGCATGTGATTCAAGACTTATGGGCGGTATGGCGGCAGGAAAGCCGTAATTCAAGGCCGCATATTGCAAATGGCCCTTTAAACCGGCGCAAATGCGGCCCGGGGCGGAGGGCGGGCGGCCCCGGCAACCGGCTGAAAACACAGGCGTGCGGCGGGGCTCCGCCGGTTCCGGCACCGGCGGCGGCAGGCGCCCGCCCGTGACGCGCCTGCCGGCAACTTTCCCCTTGAGCGGCACTGCGTCCGGCGCCATGTGGCAGGGCAGGCGCCGCGGATGGCGCAGCCTGGCCGAAGGCGGCCGGCCAATGAAGGAGTGCATTATGAAACAGTTCTTGATCCTGATTGCCCTGGGGGCTGCCGCCGTGGGCGGCTATGTGCTGCTGACAGGCCCGGCACCGCAGGACGCCGCGCCGGAGGTGCCGCAGGTGCAGGACAGCCAAAGCAGCACGGTGCCGGAAACGGCCGAGGACAGCGCAGCGCCGGCCGGGCAGGCGGTGGACGATGCCGCCGGGGCGGTGGAGGGCGCCCTCGAGTCCGGGGCCGAGGCTGCCGGTGCCGCGGTTGATGCGGTGCAGGACACGGTGAGCGAAGCGGCAGAAGCCGCTGCCGCGGCGGCAGGGGATGCTGTCGAGGCGGCGCAGGGGGCGGCTGAGGCCGCGGCCGATGCGGTGCGGGACGCGGCCGGTGCCGCGTCTGAGGCGGCCGGCGCCGCGCCGGAAGCCCAAGGCAGCGCAACCGGCACGACCGGCACAACCGGGCAAGCGCCGGAGCAGGCCGGCGCCGCGGACACGGAAAGCGCTGCCGGCAGCAACTGACCGGGCCGCAACGGCAAGCGGAGCACCGGCGCCCGGCCCCCGTGCCGCCGCCGGTGCGGCTGATCAGTGGGGCCGTACCTGCGCCTGCTGGGCGACCCGGGCCATGTGGTCGAGGGGAGCCTGGCCGCTGGTCTGCGGCTGCGGTGCCAGGAAGGCGAGAAACGTCTCCCACCCGGCGCTGCTGCCGCCCTGCTTGCGGGCGCGCTGGATCTGCAGCTGCGCCACGCCGACCAGGTCGAGCGGTCTGGCGCCGTCATAGTCGCTGCCGGTGATGCCGGCCAGATGGCTGCGGAATTTCCGGCCCATCGAGTTCAGCAGCAGCATCGGGGCCGTCACCGGATGGCCCGCCTGCACCAGCGCATCGAACATCTCGTCAATGTCGCCGGGGGCGATGGCGCGCGCATCGTAACGCGCCTTGATGCTGGCAATCTTGTCGGGGATCGAGGGCTGGACCTGGCCGGGCCGGGCCTGAAAGCCTGCAACCGCGGCCTTGACGCGTGCCTTGCCCGATTCGGTTCTGACGGACATGAAGACGGGCGGCTGCCCGGTGGCCGATTCATTCTGCATTTGCTGCTGCTCCGTTCTGGATTTCAGCTTCCGGAATACAGAATCATCCCCAACAAATGATAAACGGGAGGCGGCGGCCTCCCGTCAAAACAGTGTTAAAATCTGGGCAGCCGCCCGAGCCGACCCGGTGCCGGATCAGTCCAGGAAGGCCTTTTCCACCACGAAATGCGCCGGTTTGGAGTTGGCGCCCTCCTCAAGCCCGTAGGTGTTCTCGAACAGGTCCTTGAGCTCGAGGTTGAAGGCCAGGTTGCCGCAGATCATCGCGCGGTCGCTTTCCGGGTTCAGCGGCGGCACGCCGAGATCGGCAAACGCCTCGCCGGAGCGCATCAGGTCGGTGATCCGGCCCATCTTGGCGCTCTCCTCGCGGGTGGTGGTCGGGTAGTACTTGATCTTCTTCCAGAAGCCTTCGCCGATCACCTCGTTCAGCAGCTCGTCGTCCTTGAGGCTCTCGATCAGTTCGCGGCCATAGGTCAGCTCGCCCGCCTCGCGGCAGGTGTGGGTGATGATCACCTCGTCGTAGTCCTGATAGGTCTGCGGCTCGCGCAGGAGCGAGGCAAAGGGGGCAAAGCCGGTGCCGGTGGCAAAGAACCAGATCCGCTTGCCGGGCAGCAGCGCGTCATGCACCAGGGTGCCGACGGGCTTGGGGCGCAGGATGATCTCGTCGCCTTCCTGGATGTGCTGCAGGCGCGAGGTCAGCGGGCCGTCCTGCACCTTGATCGAGTAGAATTCCATTTCCTCGTCCCAGCTGGGCGAGGCGATGGAATAGGCGCGCAACAGCGGCTTCTGCTTGCCGGTCTTGGGGTCCGGGTCGTTCATCAGGCCGATCATCACGAACTCGCCCGAGCGGAAGCGCAAGCTGGCGGGCCGGGTCACCCGGAAGGAGAACAGCCGGTCGGTCCAGTGCTTCACATGCGTCACGGTCTGCGCGTCGGGCAGGGCCGGCACGGCCTTGGCGGGCGCTGCGTTGGGTGCGGTGTCGGTCGCAATATCGGTCACGGGCGTCATCTCATTCATCGGTTGCTCTGCCGGAGGAGAAGCCGGCACCTCTGATTAGTCTTTGATACAGGTCAGGAAAACCCCTTGTTTTGCGCAACCGGCCCCGCGCGCGACGCAACGGAACCGGTCCTGCAGAGGCTTTCCCGGGTTCGGGAGGGCCGGCTCAGCGGGCAGCGGTGCTGCCGCGCAGGCGGGCCTGGTAGCTGTGGTCCTGCCAGTTGGCGCGGGCCAGCCACTGGTTCTCGGGCTGGCGGGCGGCGAGATCATCGCTCAGCTCCACCTCGTCAAAGCCGGAGCGGCGGGCCATCGCGTACTGGTCGGCGATCACATGGCCAAAGGCGCGCAGGCGGCCATCGTAGCCCTTCAGCCGCAGCTGCCGGGCGAGGGTGAAGCCGCGGCCGTCGGCAAAGCTGGGGAAGTGTACCCGCACCAGCTCCACGCCGTCCAGCGCCACGTCGTTCAGACTGGCGTCCGAGGCCAGCTCCAGCACGTTGGCGCCGTCAAAGCCGCCGGTCCAGTCATCGGCAGCAAAGCCGGTGTCGGTCACGATAACAGTCATCTCACTCACGCTCCTGTGCGCACGAATTTGCCATCCACCACGTGGATGCCGCATTCTTCCTTGTTTTCCCCGCGCCAGCGGCCGGCCCGGGGGTCTTCGCCTTCCTTGACCGGGCTGGTGCAGGGGGCGCAGCCGATCGACGGATATCCCTTGGCCACCAGCGGGTGGCGGGGCAGGCGGTTTTCATCCATGTAGGCGCGCACGTCCTCGGGCGCCCAGTGGGCCAGCGGGTTGATCTTGAGCCGCCCGGTGCCGTCCTCGACCTCGAAGAAGTCGAGCGCGGCGCGGGTGCCGGACTGGAACCGCTTGCGGCCGGTGATCCAGCCGTCGTAGCCGTCCAGCGCCTTTTGCAGCGGCACGGTTTTCCGCAGGGTGCAGCAGGCGTCCTTGTCGCTGAACCGCAAGGCCCCGTAGGGGTCCTTTTCGGCGATGTCATCGGCGCGGATGATGCGCACGTTGCGCAGGCCCAGCCGCTCGCTCACCTCCTGCTGGTACAGCAGGGTTTCGGTGAACAGCAGTTCGGTGTCCACGAACAGAACCGGCGTCATCGGGTCGATGATCGCGGCCATGTGCAGCAGAACCACGGATTCCGCGCCGAAAGAGGAGACCAGGGCGATGTGCCCCGCGTCCCGTAATGCGCCCTCCATCACCGAGGTGGCCGAATGGTGGCGGAAGCGCGCGTTCAGCGCCTCCGCCTTGGCGGCCAGCTCCCGGTCGCGGGCGGGGCTGGCCCCCCCGGCGGGCTGTTTTCCGGCTGTGTCGAACATGGGTCAGGCGACCTTTTTCTGGGCCTCGGGATAGAGCGCGGCCTTGAACGGCTCCATGCCGATCCGGCGGTAAGTCTCGAGGAAGGTCTCTTCGGCGCTTTCACGCTGCGCCATGTAGACCTCGACGATGCGCTCCACCGCAGGCACGATCTCGTCATAGGCAAAGCCGGGACCGGTGCGGGTGCCGATGGCAGCCGTCTCGGTGGCGTCGCCGCCCAGGGTGATCTGGTAGTTCTCCACCCCTGCGCGGTCGAGGCCCAGAATGCCGATGTGGCCGACGTGGTGATGGCCGCAGGCGTTGATGCAGCCCGAGATCTTGATCTGCAGATGGCCGATGTCGTGCTCCATCTTCAGTTCGTCAAAGCGGGTTGCGATCTCCTGCGCCACCGGGATCGAGCGGGCGGTTGCCAGCGCGCAGTAGTCCATGCCGGGGCAGGCGATGATGTCCGAGATCAGGCCGACGTTGGCGGTGGCCAGCCCGTGCTGTTTCAGCTTGGCGTGGATCGCGGGCAGGTCGTTCTTGTGGACATGCGGCAGGATCACGTTCTGCTGGTGGCTGATGCGCAGCTCGTCATAGGCATATTGTTCGCCCAGATCCGCCATCACCCGCATCTGTTCGCCGGTGGCGTCGCCGGGAGTAGCCCCATGCGCCTTGACCGAAATGGTGACGATCGCGTGGTCGCCCTTGCGGTGCGGGTGCAGGTTGGTGTCGGCCCAGGCGCGGAACACCGGGTCGTTTGCGTAGGCCGCGTCAAAGGCCTCGGTCGAACCGGAACGGAACTCCGGCGCCGCAAAATGCGTCTTGATCTCTTCCAGCAGCTCTTGGTCGGTGCCGTCATACTGGCCGCGGATCGCCATGAAGGCTTCCTCGGTCATCGCGCGGTAGGTGTCGATGCCGTTCTCGGAGACGGTGATCTTGATGCGCGCCTTGTACTTGTTGTCGCGCCGTCCCAGCACGTTGTAGACGGTCAGAACCGACTCCAGATAGGGCAGCAGATCCGCCTGCGGCAGGAACTCGCGCAGCACCTGGCCGATCATCGGGGTGCGGCCCAACCCGCCGCCGACGATAACCTTGAAGCCCGTCTTGCCGTCCTGTTCCACCACCTGCAGGCCCACGTCATGGGCCTTGATCACGGCGCGGTCAGAGCCGCTGCCGGTGATGGCGATCTTGAACTTGCGGCCCAGGAACTGGAATTCCGGGTGGTCGGTGGACCACTGGCGGATCAGCTCGGCATAGGGGCGGGGATCGGTCAGCTCATCCGCGGCGGCACCGGCGAAATGGTCGGCGGTGGTGTTGCGGATGGTATTGCCCGAGGTCTGGATGGCGTGCAGGCCAACTTCACCCAGCGCGTCCAGCATGTCCGGCAGGTCGCGCAAGCGGGGCCAGTTGTACTGGATGTTCTGGCGGGTGGTGAAATGGCCATAGCCCTTGTCCCACTTCTCGGCCAGCAGCGCCAGGGTGCGCATCTGGCCGGAGTTCAGGGTGCCATAGGGGATCGCAACCCGCAGCATGTAGGCGTGCAGCTGCAGGTAGACGCCGTTCATCAGGCGCAGCGGCTTGAACTCGTCCTCGGTGAGGGAGCCGTCGATGCGGCGCTCGACCTGGGCGCGGAACTGGGCGTTGCGCTCGGCCAGGAAGGCTTCGTCGAATTCGTTGTACTTATACATTGGCTTCGGCCTCCTGTTTGCCGTGGAAGTAGTTCGAGGGGCCGGTGCGGCGGAATTCCTCGCGGAAGTGGGTCGGCTCGGGCCCGTTCGGGCCGGCCTTGGCGTCGGCCAGATAGGCGCCGACGATCTTGATGTTCTGCTTCTCCGCCTCGATCAGGCGCAGCTGGGCTTCGGCCTCATCGGTGATCAGCTCGGCCTCCGACAGCTCGCGGGTCCAGGTGTCCTGGGCGGTGAAATAGATCACGTCGCCTTCCAGCAGGTCGTTGGCGGTGATGACTTTGGGCGTAAAGGCGCGAGGCATTATGCAAGCTCCGTCTTGAGATCGTTCAGGGCGGCGGCCGCTTTGCGCGGTGCAAGACCCAGGAAGGTAAGGGCGGGGCCGCTGAGGCCGGCCGCATCAAGGTCGGCAGGCAGGCGGTCAAGCGTGGTTTCCAGCACCCGCTGTTCGGGGCGGGAGGCGTTTTCGACAAGGGTGACCGGGGTGGCGCGGTCGGCCCCGTGCATGATCAGGCGGCCCTGCACGAAGCGGGCGGATTTCTTGCCCATGTAGATGGCGGCAACCGCGCCGGGGCGCGCAAGGGCTGCCCAGTCGTGATCGGCAAAGCCCTGCATGTCATGGCCGGTCAGGAACCGCACCGAAGAGTTGCGGCCGCGCTGGGTCAGGCTCTGGCCGATGCCCGCGGCCGCCGCCGATGCGGCGGTGATGCCGGGGATGATCTGGCTGGCGATGCCGGCCGCTTCGCAGGCGGTCAGCTCCTCGTCCAGGCGGGCAAACAGGGTGGGATCGCCGGCCTTGAGCCGCAGCACCTTCCTGCCGGCCCGGGCGTGGGCCACCAGCCGGGCGCAGATCTCGTCCTGGCTGACCTGCGGGCCGAAGCCTTCCTTGCCGACATTCTCCAGCACCGCTTGCGCACCGGCCAGCGCCATGATCTCTGCACTGACCAGACGGTCATACAGGATCACGTCGGCCTCCTGCAGCGCGCGCAGGACCTTCAGGGTCAGCAGGCCGGGGTCGCCGGGGCCGGAACCCGCAAAGGCAACCTGGCCCGCAACCAGACAGTCCATGCTGCCGCGGACGTGAGCGGTGGCATTGGCAGCATGTGTCGATGGTGCGGACATTCCTGTTCCCTCTGCGGTGTGTTTGACTTGAGGGTAGATATAGGAAATATTCCCGGTATTGCGCTATATGGGTGCTCAAATAAGAACGTTGGTTTTACTGAGGCAGGATGCCGGGCCGATTGGTCCTCACAATAGGAGAAAACAGGAATGACGGTGCGGATCGACGGCACGGACCGGAAAATTCTGGCGGAACTGCAGCGCGACGCCAGCCAGTCGCTGGACGAAATCGCCCGCCGGGTGGGCTCCTCCAAGACCCCGGTGTGGAATCGGATCCGCAAGCTGAAGGAGGCCGGGGTGATCGGCCAGCAGACGGTGCTGCTGGACCCCGAGGCGCTGGGATTCGAGGCCTGCTTCTTTGTGCTGATCCGCACCTCGGAGCATGAGGCGGAGTGGCAGGCCAAGTTCCTGCAGGCGCTGCGCGACCGCCCCGAGGTGCAGGAGGCGCACCGGCTGGCGGGCGACATCGACTATATCCTCAAGGTGCGGGTGCAGAACGCGCGCGCCTATGACGTGTTCTATCAGGCGCTGATCTCGGAGGTGAAGGTGCACAACGTGACGGCGCTTCTGTCGATGGAGGAGATCAAGTCGACAACGATGCTGCCGCTGGGTGGTTAAGCGCCGCGCGCCGCGCTGCATCAGCTGGCAGGACCGGTGTCCTGCCAGCCATGCCAGCTGTCACAGGGGCGGGCGCAGCAGCAGGTGCCGCCCGTCTTTCAGCCGCCAGGGGGATGTGTCCCCGGCGGTGGCGGTCTGTGTGATGCCGATATCGGCCAGCAGATGCGGAGATGTCCCGGCCAGCCGCTCCAACTCAGCGCGCGGCACCTGTACGGTTGCCTGTCCCGCAGGTGAGTGAGGCTCAGCTTTTTTCGACATGAAAAGGCCCGCGATCCACCGTGCGGCGCGGCGGGCGGGTGGCACAGGATGTTGCGCGTCCGCTTTGGCAAGGTATGCCATCATAGCTTTTCCTCCATTCCAGGGCCAAGGGATACGGCCTTCGGGGGCTTGCGCGCAAACCAGTTAATCTGCACCATGGATCAGGAAAACTGACCCATGGAGATGCCATGCGCCTGCCGCCGCTCAATGCCCTGCGCGCCTTCGAGGCCGCTGCCCGCCATCAGGGCTTCATCGCTGCCGCGGAGGAGCTGTTCGTGACGCGCGGCGCCGTCAGCCGCCAGGTGAAGATCCTGGAGGACCACATCGGTGTGCCGCTGTTCCACCGGCACGCGCGCGGGGTGGCGCTGACGGCGGCGGGGCAGCGGCTCTGCCCGGTGCTGACGGATGCCTTTGCGAGGGTGCTGCGCGAGGTCGAGCAGATCGCGGCGGACGCCTCGGAGCTGCGGGTGATCTGCCCGCCGACGCTGTCGATCCGCTGGTTGCTGCCGCAGCTGGAGCAGTTCCGCGCCGCGCATCCGGAGATCAAGGTGCGGCTGACAACCAGCTTCTACGGCGGCAAGGGCTTCGAGAGGGCTGAATACGATCTTGGCATTGCCCTTCAGAACCGTCCTGGGCGGCCGCCGGACATCGAGGTGCAGCCGCTGTTCGAAATGATCCTGTCCCCGGCCTGCGCCCCGTCGCTGCTGCCGGCCTTGGCGGAGGGCCCGGCGGCGCTGGCGGGCCAGCGGCTGCTGCATGAAAGCCCGCGCCGCGAGGACTGGGCAACCTGGGTGCAGCATTTCGGGGTGGAGCAGGCGGACCCTGCCGGCGGGGAGGCTTTCCCGAACCTCGACATGGCCACCCGCGCGGCGGTGATGGGGGCCGGCGTGGTGATGGCGGATCTGGTGCTGTGCCAGGAGGAACTGGCCCGCGGCGACCTGGTGCTTCCGTTCCCGGACATGGTCTGCGGAACTCCGGACGGCGCCTATGCGCTGATCGGCGAACGGCAGAAATGGCATGACCCCAAAGTCGCCGCCTTCCGGGAGTGGCTGCTGAACAGTCCCGGCCTGGCCGGGGTCCCGGCAGCACTGGCGTAGCCTCCCGGAAAGTGCGGCGGGGGGCGCTGCCCCCTCGGCGCTGATGCGCCTCACCCCCGGAGTATTTTGCCAAAGAAGAAAGGGTGGAGCGCCGCGCCGCGTCAGCGGCGCCGGGCCCAACCGCGCCAGGGGATCTGTGATCCCTGCCGCGCGGGCGGGAGCGCCCCCGGCTTCAGTTGCGGGCCGCCAGCAGCCGGGTCAGGCCATGGAAGTGGTAGGTGTTGGAATACTCCGGCGCCGCCGCCAGTGCCAGGTCCGGGCAGCGCGCGAACAGGACGGGCAGGGCAATCTGCATCTCCAGCCGCGCCAGCGGCGCGCCGACGCAGAAATGCAGGCCGCCGCCGAAGCTCTTGTTCACCTTTGCGGGGCGGGCGGGATCGAACCTGTCCGCGTCCTCCAGCGCCGACGGGTCGCGGTTGGCAGCTGCCAGCAGCAAGGCCACCTGGTCGCCGCGCTGGAAGGTATGGCCGAACACCTCGGCCTCCTCGTAGGCGTAGCGGGTGAACATGTGCAGCGGCGGATCATAGCGCAGGATTTCCTCCACCAGCCGGTCGATGCCGCCGGGGGCCAGCCATTCCGGCTGCCAGCCCTGCTGCAGCATCGTCTTCACCCCGTTGCCGAGCGAATGCACGGTGGCCTCGTGGCCGGCATTCAGCAAGAGGATGCAGGTGCCGACCAGCTCATCCGTCGAGAGCGTGTCGCCTTCCTCCTCCGCCGCGATCAGCCTTGTGATCAGGTCGTCGCGGGGATCGCTGCGGCGCTCGTCGATGTAACCGCGCAGGAAATCCGTGAACGCCTGCGCGGCCTGTGCCGCGGCATGTTCGGTCTCTTCGGTGCGCGCCGCCTGGTACATCGCCACCATCCTGTGCGACCAGTCCAAAAGCTGCGGCGCCATCGCCTCGGGCACCCCCAGCAGGCGGCAGATGGTGATCACCGGCACCTGGGTGCAATAGGCGTCGAGCAGGTCAAAGGGCTGCTGCGGGAAGGCATCGATCAGCTGGTGGCACAGCTCCCGGAGGCCCGGCTCCAGCGCCGCGATCGCGCGCGAGGTGAAGGCGCGCAGCACCAGCCGGCGCAGGCGGGTGTGGCGGGGCGGCTCGGCTTCCAGCATCGAATGCGCCTCCGCCGCCAGGAACGGGGCGAGATGGGCGGGGCCGGGTTTGCGCAGCTCTTCCGGCACCTCGCGGCCGAAGCGGCGGTCGCGCAGCAGCATGTGCACGGCGGAATGGCCGAAGGCGGCCGCCATGCCGAAGTCCTGCCAATGGTGCAGCTGGCCCTGCGCCCGGGCGGCGGCATAGAACGGATAGGGATCCTGCACAAAGGCCGGATCGGTGGGGGATTGGGTCAAGATTTTCATCCACAGGATTTTGCCGGCATGGCTGGCCAATGCAAGGGGGCGGCTGATAACGTGCCGTCATGAAAACACAAAACTATCTTCGCTGGAGCCTGCCGGCCGGGTTCCTGCTGGCGGTGGCGGCGCTGGCGCTGGCGGTCTGGTCCTATGGCTACCGCCAGGCGCTGGACAGCCTGGCCGAGCGCAGCGCGGCGGATCTGGCGCTGGCGTCGGACCGGGTCAGCACCCAGCTGCAGGTCTATCAGGAGCTGGCGGTGCTGACCGTGGAGCACCCGGCGCTGGCGGATCTCTCTGCCCCTGCGGCACGGGCGCAGGCGGCTGAGCTGCTGCGCTCGGTGGCGGACAAGACCGCGGCGCTGGATGTGTTCTTTGCCGGCCCCGGCGGCCGCGTGGTGGCCGCCGCCGGAGGGGTGACCGGCGCCAGCGTGGCACGGGAGGGCTATTTCATCCGGGCGATGCAGGGGGCGCTGGGCACCGGCCACGGGGTGCTGCAGCCGGACGGCAAACGCGCCTATTTCTATGCGGCGCCGGCCTTTGCGGCCGACGGGCGGGTGCGCGGCGCATTGGTGGTGGTGGCCGATGTCGCCGATGTGGAGCAGACCTGGCGCGGCTCGCTGCCGGCGGTGTTCTTCACCGATGAATCCGGCGAGGTGTTCATCGCCAACCGCTCGGAGCTGCTGTTCTGGCGGCAGCCGCAGGCGGATGGTGTGCCGCGGGTCACGGCCAGGCGGATGCATGCGGGGCATGAGATCTGGTCGCTGCAGGGCAGCCCGTATCTGCCGCAGCGGGCCTTGCACCTGACGGTGGGGCTGCCGGTGATCGGCATGACCGGGGAGATCCTGGTGGATGTGGCGCCGGCCCGGCGGATTGCGCTGCTGCAGGCGGCAGCACTTGCGGCGGTGTGCCTGGCGTTCGGCGCCATTCTGTTCTTTGTGATGGAGCGCCGCCGCACCCTGGCCGAGGCCAATGCGGTGCTGGAAAGCCGGGTGGCGCAGCGTACCCGCGACCTGTCGGCGGCCAACACGCAGCTGCGCCGCGAGGTGGGGGAGCGGATGGAGGCCGAGGCGGCCCTCAAACGGGCGCAGCAGGAGCTGGTGCAGGCGGGCAAGCTGTCGGCGCTGGGGCAGATGTCGGCGGGCATCAGCCATGAGCTGAACCAGCCGCTGATGGCAATCCAGCAGTATGCCGAGAACGGCGCCGCTTTTTTGGCGCGCGGCAAGGCGGAGCGCACCGGCGAAAACCTGGGGCGGATTGCCGACATGGCGGCGCGGATGGCGCGGATCATCAAGAACCTGCGCGCATTCGCCCGCAACGAGAGCGAGCCGATGGGCCGGGTCGATCTGGTGCAGGTGATCACTGCCGCCGCCGAGCTGACCGCGCCGCGGCTGAAGGCGGACCAGGTGGCGCTGGGCTGGGACGCGCAGGCCTACCGCGACCCGGTCTATGCCTGGGGCGGCGAGGTGCGGCTGACGCAGGTGTTCGTGAACCTGATCAACAATGCCGCCGATGCGATGCAGGGGCAGGCGGAGAAGAGGATTGCGGTCTCCATCGGGACCGGCGCGCGGCTGCAGGTGCGGGTGCAGGACAGCGGCCCCGGCATCAAGGAGCCGGAGAAGATGTTCGACCCGTTCTATTCGACCAAGGCGGTGGGCAGCTCCGAGGGCATGGGGCTGGGGCTGTCGATTTCCTATGGCCTGGTGCAGAGCTTTGGCGGCAATATCCGCGGCACCAATACCGGCGGCGGCGCGGTGTTCACCGTCGAGCTGGAGCCGTGGCGTGAAACCGGACAGAAGGATGATGCCGCATGACCCGCAAGGTGCTGTTGGTGGATGACGATGCGGCGGTGCGCGAGGCGCTGGCGCAGACGCTGGAGCTGAACGAGCTGGAGGCGGTGGTCTGCGGGTCGTTTGTGGCGGCCAAGGATCACATCACCCCGGCGTTCGGCGGGATCATCGTGTCGGACATCCGGATGCCGGGGCGCGACGGGTTCCACCTGCTGGACTATGCCCGCGGGGTTGACGAGGAACTGCCGGTGGTGCTGCTGACCGGCGAGGGCGACATTCCGATGGCGGTGAAGGCGATGTCGCAGGGGGCGTTCGATTTCCTGGAGAAACCCTGCGCGGCGGGGGATTTCCTGCCGGTGCTGGAGCGGGCGCTGAAAACCCGCGCGCTGGTGCTGGAGAACCGGCGGCTGAAGCGGCAGCTGGAAACCGGCGATCCGGCCTCGCGGCTCTTGTTCGGCACCTCGCCGCAGGCCGAGGAGATGCGGCAGCGGGTGCGGGCGGTGGCGCCGACGGGGGCGGAGGTGCTGGTCACCGGCGCGCCGGGCAGCGGCATTTCCAAGGTGGCGGAGGTCATCCACCTGATGTCGCCTGCAGGGCAGGGACCGTTTGTGAAACGCCCGGCGGCCGGGCTGGCGGCAGAGACCGTGGCGCAGCTGTGCCAGGAGGCGGCGGGCGGGTCGCTGTTTCTGGACGAGGTGCAGGCGCTGCCGGAAGCGGCGCAATATGCGCTGCTGGCGCATCTGGAACAGGGCAGCGGCGTGCGGATCATCGCCGGGTCAAGCGCTGCTCTGGCGGAGAAGGTGGCGGCGGGCGGGTTCAGCCCGGATCTGTTCTACCGGCTGGACGTGATGCGGGTGCGGATCCCGTCGCTGGCGGAGCGCCCCGGCGATATTCCGGTGCTGTTCCGCCATTACGTGGCGCAGGCCGCGGAGCAGGCAGGGATTGCGGCGCCAAAGATCGGCCAGGAGCATCTGGCGGCGCTGATGGCGCAGGACTGGCCGGGCAATGCGCGCTCGCTGATGTCGGCGGCGATGCGGTTTGTGCTGGGCATGCCGGAGGAAGCCGCCGCTGCGGCGGGGCTGGGGCTGGCCGAGCAGATGGCGCAGGTGGAGCGCTCGCTGCTGATTGCGGCGCTGGGCCGCGCCAACGGGCGCGCGGCTGCGGCCGCCGAAGCCCTGAAGCTGCCGCGCAAGACGTTTTATGACAAGCTGGCCCGCTATGGCGTCCGGCCCGAGGATTACCGCCGCTGAGGGCGCCGGGCCGGGGGCATTGCAATTCGTCTGGTCCGGCGCTGCGGCCGGGGCAGTAAAGGAGGCGGCGCCGCCGGGAACCCCGGAGGGGGCCATGGGCGGAGGGAGGACGGGGTTTTAATCCCATGTCCGCTGAAGCCTTCGGTGCGGGACGCCCCTGCACCCGATGAGGAGGTGGTCTGGGGGGCCCTGTGGTCTCCTGGCGGTGCGGGGTGTCAGTCCGCACCTGGTGTCGCGACGGGAAGCAGTATCGCAGGGCGGGGTTAAGGAGCGGCAAGCGGGGCGTGCGCCGGGACCGCAACACCCCGGCGGACGGCGTTTGCGGAGAGGCCGGATGCCTCCCCTCTCGGCGGCATAGCCGCCTGACGGGCGGTGGGACGGGGAAATTTCCAGCCAGAAGAAAGGGGCGATTCCCTGTTGGGCCTGTCGGGCGCTAACATTTGTGCGGATTTCCGCACAAAGCCGGAAGCGCCCTGTGCGGGATTTCGCACAGATTCCGGACCGCGCGGCCTGCACGCGGTTGGGACGGTCGGTAAGTCTATGCAAAAATGCGGAAAATTCAGGTGTCCGGTGAGTCCCGAATCAATTGTTGAGCGGTTTTCCGCAACTTGGGATGCTTTGAGCAGGCTTCAGCCATGCGCTGAATGCAACATCGGATTTACGGATGATTTTTCTGGGAGGAAAAGACCATGAAATTCCTGGCAACTGCCGCCACCGCACTGGCACTGGCTGTCACCGCAGGCGCCGCAAGCGCGGCCTGCGATGATGGCGAAATCGTGGTGAAGTTCAGCCACGTCACCAACACCGACAAGCACCCCAAGGGGATTGCGGCCGCACTTTTGGAAAAGCGCGTGAACGAGGAGATGAACGGCACCATGTGCCTGGAAGTCTATCCGAACTCCACGCTGTACAATGACAACAAGGTGCTGGAAGCGATGCTGCAGGGCGACGTGCAGCTGGCGGCGCCGTCCTTGTCGAAATTCGAGAAGTTCACCAAGCAGTTCCGCCTGTTCGACCTGCCGTTCATGTTCAAGAACATCGAGGCGGTGGATGCGTTCCAGGGCTCGGAAACCGGCCAGGCGATGCTCGACAGCATGCAGCGCCGCGGCCTGCAGGGGCTGGCCTACTGGCACAACGGCATGAAGCAGATGTCGGCCAACAAGCCGCTGCTGGAACCGTCGGACGCCAACGGGCTGAAGTTCCGGGTGCAGTCCTCGGACGTGCTGGTGGCGCAGATGGAAGCGATCGGCGGCAGCCCGCAGAAGATGGCGTTCTCGGAGGTCTACGGCGCGCTGCAGCAGGGGGTTGTGGACGGCCAGGAGAACACCTGGTCCAACATCTACGGCAAGAAGTTCTTTGAGGTGCAGGACGGCGTTACCGAGACCAACCACGGCGCGCTGGATTACCTGGTGGTGACCTCCGTCGACTGGCTGGACAGCCTGGAGCCGGAGGTGCGCGACCAGTTCCTGACCATCCTCAATGAGGTGACCGCGGTGCGCAACGCCGAATCCACCAAGGTGAACGGCGAGGCCAAGCAGGCGATCATCAATGCCGGCGGCGTGGTGCGCGAGCTGACGCCCGAGCAGCGCGCGGCCTGGGTCGAGGCGATGAAGCCGGTCTGGGAGAAATTCGCAGGCGACGTCGGCCAGGAGAAGATCGACGCGGCGCAAGCCATCAACGCAGGCCTGTAACACAGGCCCTTTCCGGGAGGCCCGCAACGGGGCCGCCCGAGCGCAGGCGGTGCGGGGATCCGCCGCCTGCACCCTTTTTCCGCAAAATTTGGGAGGCAGCCATGGCGGGGTCCAGAACCGGCCCGAGCGGGCTTATCAACGCACTCGAAGAAACCCTGATCGCGCTCCTGCTGGGGCTGATGACGGCGATTACATTCGCCAATGTGATTGCGCGGTTTGTGTTCAATTCCAACATTCTATGGGCGCTGGAGCTGACTGTGTTCCTGTTTGCCTGGCTGGTGCTGCTGGGCGCGTCCTATGCGGTCAAGGCCCATGCGCATCTGGGCGTCGATGCCATCGTCAACATGCTGGCGCCCGGCGCACGGCGGGCAGTGGGCCTGTTTGCCGTGGCCTGCTGCCTGGTGTTTTCGCTGCTTTTGCTGAAAGGCGCCTATGACTACTGGGCGGTGTTTGCCGATCTGCCGCCCACCTCGGGGCGCTGGTTCCCGACCGGGCTGGATTTCAAGGCGCGCTCGCAGAGCTTCTATGAGGTGCAGGACGTGCCGATGGTGGGGGCCTTCAAGTTTCTGGAAGACCTGATCAATTACGGCGACTCCTACGAGAAACTGCCGAAAGTGGTGCCTTATGTGGTGCTGCCGGTGTCGATGCTGCTGCTGGTGTTCCGCTTTGCCCAGGCGGCGGTGCAGATTGCCCGCGGCGAGGCCGACCGGCTGGTCGCCAGCCATGAAGTTGAAGACGAAATTGCGGAAGTGCAGGCCAAGCGCGGGGAGCAGGACTGATGGAAGTTGTCATTCTCTTTGCGATGGTGATCGGCCTCTTGCTGATCGGGGTGCCGATTGCGGTGTCGCTGGGGCTGAGCTCCACCATCTTCCTGCTGATCTATTCCGACAGCTCGCTGGCGAGCGTGGCAGGCACGCTGTTTGAAGCCTTCGAGGGGCATTTCACGCTGCTGGCGATCCCGTTCTTTATCCTCGCCTCCAGCTTCATGACCACGGGCGGCGTGGCGCGGCGGATCATCCGGTTTTCCATCGCCTGTGTCGGCCATCTGCCGGGCGGTCTGGCGATTGCGGGCGTGTTTGCCTGCATGCTGTTTGCCGCGCTGTCCGGCTCCTCGCCGGCCACCGTGGTGGCGATCGGCTCCATCGTGATCGCTGGCATGCGGCAGGTGGGCTACACCAAGGAGTTTGCGGCCGGGGTGATCTGCAACGCGGGCACCCTGGGCATCCTGATCCCGCCGTCGATCGTGATGGTGGTCTATGCGGCGGCGGTCGAAGTGTCGGTGGGGCGGATGTTCCTGGCCGGTGTCATCCCGGGCCTGATGGCGGGGCTGATGCTGATGGTCACCATCTATGTGATGGCCAAGGTCAAGAACCTGCCCAAGGGCGAGTGGAAGGGCTGGGGCGAGATCTTCGAGTCGGCCCGCGATGCCGGCTGGGGCCTGTTCCTGATCGTGATCATTCTGGGCGGCATCTACGGCGGCATCTTCACCCCGACCGAAGCGGCAGCGGTGGCGGCGGTCTATGCCTTCTTCATCGCCTGCTTTGTCTACAAGGACATGGGGCCGCTGTCGAACCGCGAAGGCGAGGCAAAGACGCCGCTGCTGCGCAAGCCTTATGCGCTGATCACGGCCTTCTTGCACAGCGATACCAAGCACACGCTGTTCGAGGCGGGCAAGCTGACGGTGACACTGCTGTTCGTGATCGCCAATGCGCTGATCCTGAAGCATGTTCTGACCGACGAGCAGGTGCCGCAGCAGATTGCCAATGCAATGCTGTCTGCAGGCTTCGGCCCGGTGATGTTCCTGGTGATCGTGAACGTGATCCTGCTGATCGGCGGCCAGTTCATGGAACCGTCGGGCCTGCTGGTGATCGTCGCGCCGCTGGTGTTCCCGATTGCCATCGAGCTGGGCATCGACCCGATCCATCTGGGCATCATCATGGTGGTGAACATGGAGATCGGCATGATCACCCCGCCGGTTGGCCTGAACCTGTTTGTGACCTCGGGCGTGGCGGGGATGCCGATGATGGGGGTGGTGCGGGCGGCGCTGCCGTTCCTGGCGGTGCTGTTCGTGTTCCTGATCCTGATCACCTATGTGCCGTGGCTGTCCACCGTGCTGCCCAACGCGGTGATGGGGCCGGAGATCATAACCAACTAGGCGGTTTGGAAAAAAAATTAACGCCCCGGGAAACCGGGGCGCTTTTCGTTTCAGGGCAGGGGCGCTGCCCCGCAGGCTTGAGTTCGGAAAGGGGCGCTGCCCCTCTTGGCCCTTGGCCAATTCACCCCGGAGTACTTAGGCAAAGAAGAAAACTGATTGGCTTCATCTTTCCTGAAAATACTCAAATCCGAAGCCCGCGCCGCAGCGCGCCGTTCAGCTGGTTTCCAGCGCGGAGATGATCGGGGAGAAATCCGCGGCCTT
This sequence comes from Leisingera thetidis, assembly GCF_025857195.1. Classification (NCBI taxonomy): domain Bacteria; kingdom Pseudomonadati; phylum Pseudomonadota; class Alphaproteobacteria; order Rhodobacterales; family Roseobacteraceae; genus Leisingera; species Leisingera thetidis. The sequence goes on from NZ_CP109787.1 coordinate 1,390,056, forward strand.
GAGGCTGGCGCCGCCGACAAGCGCGCCGTCGACGTTGGAGACGGCGAATATCTCCGCGGCGTTGGACGGCTTGACCGAGCCGCCGTAGAGCAGGCGGATGCTGCCGGCGGTTTCGGCCCCGAACCGGGCGGTGAGTTCGGCGCGCAGGAAATCGTGCACCTCGGCGATCTGGTCCAGCGTCGGCACCTTGCCGGTGCCGATGGCCCAGACCGGTTCATAGGCGATGACCGTGCTGGCGCCAGTGGCCGCTGCCGGGACGGATCCCGCCAGCTGGGCGCCGGCAACCGCCAGCGTGTCGCCCGCTTCGCGCTGCGCCAGGGTTTCGCCGATGCAGATCACGGCAGTCAGTCCTCCGGCAATGGCGGCTTCGGCCTTGGCGCAGACCTGCGCGTCAGTCTCGCCGTGGTCGGCGCGGCGTTCGGAGTGGCCGAGGATCACCGCGCTGGCGCCGGCCTCTTTCAGCATCGCAGCGCTGAGGTCGCCGGTATGGGCGCCGGAGGCCGCTGCGTGGCAGTCCTGGCCGCCGATGGCGACAGCGCTGCCCTGAACGGCGGCGGCGGCGCGCCACAGCAGGGTGGCGGGCGGGCAGATCAGGATGTCCGCGGCCGGGCCGGGATGGCGTTCGGCAAGGGCTGCCAGTTCCGCCAGGCTTTCGCCGGTGCCGTTCATCTTCCAGTTGCCTGCTGCCAGTTTCCGCCGCATGGGGGTGCCTCCGATCCTTTGTTTGGGCGTGACTGGTAGCACCGGCGCGCGGGCGGCGCAATTCGCTTGGCGCGCGCCGGAAACGCAAAAGGGGCGGGGAAGACCCCGCCCGCTGCACGCCCTGGCCGTGGCCCGCTCAGGAGCCGGGCTGTTCCTTGAAGCTGATCGACTCGCCGCAGCCGCAGGCCTCGGCGACATTGGGGTTGTTGAACTTGAAGCCGCTTTCCAGCAGCGTCACCTCATAGTCGATTTCGGTGCCGAACAGGAACATCTGCGCCATCGGCGCGATCAGGATGCGGGCGCCGTCCTGTTCCACCACCTCGTCGTTGGGCGAGGGGTCTTCGACGTATTCCATGGTGTATTCCATGCCTGCGCAGCCGCCTTTCTTGACGCCGATGCGCAGGCCGGCATGGCCGTCCTTCTGCATCAGCCTGGCAATCTGCGCCGCCGCCTTGGGCGTCATCGTCACAGCCTGTTTGCCGGGAATTCCAAACATCCGGATCTCCAATATTCGCGCGTTGCCTTCAATCTAGGCGCGCAGGGCACAAGCCTCAAGGGCGGGACGGCACGGAAAAGCGGCGGCAGGCGCCGCCCGGGTGCGGCGGCTTACATGAAGCCAAGCTCGAGCCGCGCTTCGTCGGACATCATCTCCATGCCCCAGGGCGGCTCCCAGGTGAGTTCCACATCAACGCTTTTCACCCCCGGCACCGGCGAGATGGCATCGACCAGCCAGCCCGGCATCTCGCCCGCCACCGGACAGCCCGGCGCGGTCAGGGTCATGATGATCTTCACGTCGTTTTCGTCATTGATATCGATGGTGTAGATCAGCCCCAGCTCGTAAATATTCACCGGGATTTCCGGGTCATAGACGGTGCGGCAGGCATCTGTCACGGCCTCGTACAGCGGGTGGCTGACGGAGGAGGGCGCGATCAGCGGTGCGCCTTCAAGCGGTTCGGAAGGGTTTGTCATGGGGATCCCGGTGTGATTATCCGACGGTTTATATAGGGAATATGCGGCCCGGCGTCCAGAGGCGGCGGGGCCAGCGGTGGAAATCTTCTGTTAATCACTTCTTCGTGAGTATTTGATTTGAGCGGATTCCCGCGCTAAATTGTGGTCCCCCAGGAAGTTTTTGTTTTGGCTGCAGGACGCAGCGGGCCGGCGCGGATGACCGCCCGTGCCGCGGGGGGCTGCAGGAACGGGGAGGAACCATGCCAAATCCGTCTGTGCCCCATCAAGCAGCTGCACGCGCCCTGCTGGCGCTGGCTGCGGGTCTGTCGGGGGCTGCGGGAGCCTGTGCCGAAGGCGCATGGGAATGGCAGCTGACGCCGTTTGTGCTGGCGCCGTCGGTGGACAGCTCCACCGAGCTGGGCCGGGCCGGGGGCGATGTGTCGATCGACGCGGGCGATGTCTGGAACCAGCTGCAGGCCGGCGGGATGCTGCAGTTCGAGGGCAGGCACGCGGGCGGCCTGGGCTTCCGGCTGCGGTATTCGGTGCTGGATTCCGACAGCAGCGCCACCAGCTCGGCCGGGCCGCTGACGGCGGGGTTCGACCAGAACGTGGCGGAGGCGGTGGTGACCTACAGCTTCGGCCGCGGGCAGGACCGGTTCGAGCTGTTCGGCGGGCTGCGCCACTGGGACGTGGATGTGACGGCCGGACTGCCCGGCGGTGCCCTGCGGCGCGGCGCCGGCTGGACCGATCCGATTGCCGGCCTGCGCTGGCAGCGCCGCCTGTCGCCCGAGTTCAGCATTCTGCTGGAAGGGGATATCGGCGGGTTCGGCGCGGGCTCGGAACAGAGCTGGTCGGCCATGGGAGGGCTGGTCTATGACCGCTGGCAGCGGGCCTCGGTCTATGTGATGTACCGCGGGCTGGGGGTGGACTACCGCGAGGGTGCCCCCGGCACCGCCGGGTTCTTCCGCCATGATGCGGTGACCCACGGGCTGCTGGCCGGGGTCGGGTTCCGGTTCTGAGCCTGCGGCGGCTCCGCCGCGCCGCCGCCTGCCATCCTGCCGCCCCGGCAGCGGGGCTGGCTCAGTCGTTGATGTCGTGATCGAAGGTCTTCACCTGGCCTTCGGGCATGGCAAAGACGCGGCGCAGGATCAGCCAGGCGGCGAGCGACAGGGCGGCGAAGACCAGCAGCAGCAGCGGCAGGCCCCAGCTGGCGCCGGTCAGCGCCAGCAGCAGTCCCACGGTGGCGGCGCCGATGGCAAAGCCGAGGAAGACAAACCCGGGCGCCAGCACCTCGAGGATGCCGAGCACCAGCGCCGCGGCGCCCCAGACCCACCAGAGCGTCCAGAACTGGCCCGCCATCACTTGCCCCCCTTCAGCAGCTTGAAAGCATCGCCAAAGGCCTCCAGCGCGTGGGCGGGCACCACAATGGTCTGCTTGCCGTCGCCGTTGCCAAGCGCATTCAGCGCCTCGACCTGTTTCAGCGCCACCTGGTACTGCGCCGCCTCGATGCCGTATTCACGGATCGCCTTGGCCACCACCCCGGTTGCATAGGCTTCGGCCTGGGCCTGGACGCGGCGCGCCTTGGCGGCCTGTTCGGCGGCATACAGCTCTGCGTCGGCCTGCAATTCGACCGCGCGTTTCTGGCCCTCGGCCTTGGTCACCTCGGCGCGGCGGGCGCGTTCGGCGTTCAACTGCTGCAGCATCGCGTCGCGGGTGGCCTGGTCCAGGTTCACGTCGAGGATCTCGGCGCGGGTCACCTCGATGCCCCAGTCATCCACCGCGGTCTCGACGCTGGCCTGGATCTGGCCGATCAGCTGCGACCGGTTGGCCTGCACCTCGTCCAGGTCCATCTTGCCGATCTCGGCGCGCACGATGCCGGCCACGGTGGTGGCGATGGCGCCATCGACGTCGCGGATCCGGTAGACGGTCTTTTCCGGCTCCAGGATGCGGTAGAACACCGAGGTGTCGATCTGCACCAGCACGTTGTCCTTGGTGATCGCGTCCTGGCTGGCGTTGGGCAGCTGGCGCTCGAGGATCGAGATCTTGTGGCGCGCAACATCGAGGAAGGGCACGATGAAATTGATGCCCGGGCCCAGCACCGAGTGCAGGCGGCCGAAGCGTTCGACCACGTATTTCTCCGATTGCGGCACGATGCGGATGCCCTTGAGCGCCACGATGATCAGCAGCACCGCCCCGAGCAGGTAGAGCAGGTTGCCGGACAGCAGATCGAGAATGTCGTCTTCGTTCATGAATGTTCTTTCTGTATCAAAGCCCTGACCAAAGGATCGGCGGTGCGCAGCGGCAGGTCAAGTGTCGCTGCCGCTGTCCGCGGCAGACCGGGTTTTTGCAAGCTTGCGGCGCAGCGGGGTCGGGCGCACGTGGTTTTCGATCTCGGCATAGATCAGCGCCGCGATATTCTTGTCGGAGGTTTTCTCGATGCCCTCCAGCCCGGGCGAGGAGTTGACCTCGAGCACCTTGGGGCCGGTGTCCGAGCGCAGCAGGTCGACGCCCGCGACATTGAGGTGGAAGGCCTTGGCGGCGCGCACCGCGGTGCTGCGCTCCTCCTTGGTGATGCGCACCGCCTCGGCGCTGCCGCCGAGATGCAGGTTGGAGCGGAAATCGCCCTCGGCGCCGGAACGCTTCATCGCCGCGACCACCCGCGCGCCGACCACGAAGCAGCGGATGTCCTCGCCCGCGGCCTCCTTGACGAACTGCTGCACCAGGAAGTTGGCCTGCAGGCCGCGGAAGGCGGTGATGACGCTTTCGGCGGCCTTCTTGGTTTCGGCCAGCACCACGCCCTTGCCCTGGGTGCTTTCCAGCAGCTTGACGATCAGCGGCGCGCCGCCGGCGATGCCGATCAGGTTGGCGGTATCCTTGGGCGAGGCGGCAAAGGCGGTCGACGGCATGCCGATCTTCTGCCGCGCCAGCATCTGGTGCGCGTGCAGCTTGTCGCGGCTGGCGGTGATGCCGGCGCTGCCGTTGACGCAATAGGTGCCCAGGGTCTCGAACTGGCGCAGCAGCGCGGTGCCGTACTGGGTGACCGAGGCGCCGATCCGGGGGATCACCGCGTCATAGCGGGGCAGGCGGTTGCCGTCATAGTGGATTTCCGGCGCCAGCGCGTTGATCGCCATGTAGCAGCGGGTGGTGTTGATCACCTCCACCGTATGACCGCGCTTCTCGCCCTCCTCGACCAGGCGGCGGGTGGAATAATTGTCCTCGCGGCTGAGCACGGCGATGCGCAGGGCGCGGTTCGGCGCCGCCTTGCGGATGGCGGCAGAGGCGTAGACGGAATAGTCCAGTTCCGGCTGGCACATGCGCTCGCCCGGCACCACGGTGACGTTTTCGGTCAGCGCCTGGCGGCCCAGCAGCATGTGCTTGGCCATGCCGCGCCGGTCGGTGAGGGTGATCTCCACCGGCCAGCTCTGGCCGTCCACCTGCAGCGGCGTGCGGATCACGAAGCGCAGCTCGCTTTCGCCGTTGGAGGAGGTGACCTCGCGCCGGTCGGTGATCAGCGCCGAGCAGGGGATTTCCAGATCGTACTGGCCGGGGATCGGGTGCACCATGAACCGCACCTTGGGCGCATTGGCCGGCCCGAAGGTCTCGATCTCGGTTGCATGCAGGGCGGAGGTGCGGGCGCCGGTGTCCACTTTGGCGCGCAGCGCGGGCAGGCCGAGGTCAGGCAGGCTGACCCACTCCTCCCACCCGAGTTTCAGTTTCGGCGCCTGGTCTTGTGTGGACATGCGCGGGGCTCCTTGGCATTAGGGGGAATCACCGGTGTGCCGGTGTCATGGTAACGGCAGGAATACGAGATGGCAGAGCTTTTCAACTTTGAACTGAAGGCAACGGACGGCAAAGCGCGCACAGGTGTCATCAATACGCCGCGCGGCGAGATCCGCACGCCTGCCTTCATGCCGGTTGGCACTGCCGCAACGGTCAAGGCGATGATGCCGGAAAGCGTGCGCGCCACGGGGGCCGATATCCTGCTGGGCAATACCTACCACCTGATGCTGCGCCCCAGCGCCGAGCGCATCGACCGTTTGGGGGGCTTGCACAGGTTCATGAACTGGGAGCGCCCGATCCTGACCGATTCCGGCGGCTTTCAGGTGATGTCGCTGGCGGGCCTGCGCAAGCTGACCGAGAAGGGCGTCACCTTCAAGAGCCACATCGACGGCTCCAAGCACGAGCTGACGCCGGAACGCTCGATGGAGATCCAGCGGCTTTTGGGTTCGGACATCGTGATGTGCTTTGACGAATGCCCGGCGCTGCCTGCGGACCGGGACCGGATCGCTGAATCGATGCGGCTGTCGATGCGCTGGGCGGAGCGGTCGCGCGCGGCCTTCGGCGACCGGCCGGGGCATGCGCTGTTCGGCATCATGCAGGGCGGGCTCGAGCCGGACCTGCGCGAGGAATCGGCGGAAGCGCTGAAGGCAATCGGGTTCGAGGGCTACGCCGTCGGCGGCCTTGCGGTGGGCGAGGGGCAGGAGGCGATGTTCGGCTGCCTCGACTACGCTCCCGGTTTCCTGCCCGAGGACAAGCCGCGCTATCTGATGGGGGTGGGCAAGCCCGACGACATCGTCGGCGCCGTTGCCCGCGGCATCGACATGATGGACTGCGTGCTGCCGTCGCGCTCGGGCCGCACCGGCCAGGCGTTCACCCGTCACGGCGTGGTGAACATCAAGAACGCCCGCCACCAGGACGACCCGCGGCCGCTGGACGAGGCCTGCGGCTGCCCGGCCTGCGCGAACTACTCCCGCGCCTATCTGCACCATGTGTTCCGCTCCAACGAGATGATCTCGGGGATGCTGCTGACCTGGCACAACCTGCATTATTTCCAGGACATCATGGGCGGCATGCGGGAGGCGATTGCGGCGGGCACGTTTGAGGCCTGGCAGCAGGATTTCCACAGCACCCGCGCGCAGGGCGATATCGAGCCGCTGTAGCCGCCTGTTCCGTTCATCAGTTGTGAAGATCCTCTCTGCTATGCTGGCGCGAAAAAGCGGAGGGGATGGCAATGACCTGGATGCGTGCGGCTGCTGTTGCGGCCATGCTCGGCGGCTGTTCGGCCGTGCAGGCGCAGACCGCGCAAAGCGGCGGTGCGCCGGGATCGCTGGCTGAAGCCTCGTCTTTTTTCAAGGCGCCGCGGCTGGACGGCTGTGCACTCACCCTGGAGGAGCTGCTCAAGGGCAAGTCCAGCGCGCTGCGCGGGCGCTGGATCATGCGCAAGGGGCCGGGCGAAATGGGGCTCGCCGCCGCAGGGCGTGTTGAAATGCTGCCGCTGCCGCAGCGCACCGGCGATGTGGTTTCGCTGGATTTCAGGAACGGCCGGCTGGTGGCGGATTCGCCGGTTCTGGGATTCCTGCCGGTGGCGGTCCAGGACCGGGCGCCGCCGGAGCCGGGCACAGGGCTGAGGGCCGCAAGCGTAGGCCGCGGCGATCTGCCGGACAGCGCCGAGGTTTTTCTGGACGAGATCGCGCTGGGCCCCTTGCCCTGCGGCCCGGAGCAGCTGCTGCGGCTGAACATGCAAGCCAGCCCGGACACCGGAACCGGAGACGTGCTGCGGCAGGAATACCGTCTGTATCTGATCGACCAGTCCCGGATCAGCGGGATCTACCGCGAAACCGGCGCAGCGGGCCGGCTGGAGCGCGGCCTGGTGACGCTGTGGCGCCGCTGACCGCCGTCCTGCCCGGCCGCCCGGCGGACCGCCGGGCAAACGTTAGTTCTTTGCTCACCCTTTCCCTATTTGCGCCCTTGTGGTCCGGGCCCGCAGCGGGCAAGGTGGGTCCCGACCTTGCGGCGGGCTGGTTGAAAACTGTTAACCATCCCCCCAGATAAAGACATCCAATGAGGAGACGGGCCAACGCTGCCGAAGACCGGGGCGGGCCGTCTTGCCAAACCAAAGGACCGAGTATGCAAGAGCCACTCAATTCCTCCTACCCAGTCCTGCCGCTGCGCGACATCGTGGTGTTTCCCCACATGATCGTGCCGCTGTTCGTGGGCCGGGAAAAATCGGTGCGCGCCCTGGAAGAGGTGATGGCGGATGACAAGCAGATCCTGCTGTCCAGCCAGATCGACCCTTCCGAGGACGACCCTGAAACCGACAGCATCTATACCGTCGGCGTGCTGGCCAATGTGCTGCAGCTGCTGAAGCTGCCCGATGGCACCGTCAAGGTGCTGGTCGAGGGCCAGAGCCGGGTGAAGATCACCGAGTTTCTGGAGAACGACAATTTCTTCGAGGCGAAAGCCGAAGAACTGGCGGAGATGCCCGGCGACGTCACCACCACCGAGGCGCTGGTGCGCACCGTCGGCGACGAGTTCGAGCGCTATGCCAAGGTGCGCAAGAACATCCCCGAGGAGGCGCTGTCTGCCGTCGGCGAGACCGCCGAGCCGGCCAAGCTGGCCGACCTGGTGGCCGGCCATCTGGGCATCGAGGTCGACCGCAAGCAGGAACTGCTGGAGACGCTGAGCGTCAGCGAGCGGCTGGAGAAGGTCTATGGCCTGATGCAGGGCGAGATGTCGGTGCTGCAGGTCGAGAAGAAGATCAAGACCCGCGTCAAATCGCAGATGGAGAAGACCCAGCGCGAATATTATCTGAATGAGCAGATGAAGGCCATTCAGAAGGAGCTGGGCGACGGCGAAGAGGGCGCCGGCGAAATCGCCGAGCTGGAAGAGAAGATCGCCGCCACCAAACTGTCGAAAGAGGCGCGCGAGAAGGCCGATGCCGAGCTGAAGAAGCTCAAGAACATGTCGCCGATGTCGGCCGAGGCGACCGTGGTGCGCAACTATCTCGACTGGATGCTGTCGATCCCGTGGGGCACCAAGTCGCGCGTCAAGAAGGACCTGAACAAGGCGCAGGAGATCCTGGATGCGGATCACTACGGGCTTGAGAAGGTCAAGGAGCGGATCGTCGAGTACCTGGCGGTGCAGCAGCGTTCGGTCAAGCTGAAGGGGCCGATCCTGTGCCTCGTCGGCCCGCCGGGCGTGGGCAAGACCTCGCTGGGCAAATCGGTGGCCAAGGCGACGGGGCGCGAGTTCATCCGCATCAGCTTGGGCGGCGTGCGCGACGAGTCCGAGATCCGCGGCCACCGCCGCACCTACATCGGTTCGATGCCGGGCAAGATCATCCAGGCGCTGAAGAAGGCGAAAACCACCAACCCGCTGATCCTGCTCGATGAAATCGACAAGATGGGCCAGGATTTCCGCGGCGACCCGGCGAGCGCCATGCTGGAGGTGCTGGATCCGGAACAGAACAACACCTTCATGGACCACTACCTTGAGGTGGAATACGATCTGTCGAACGTGATGTTCCTGACCACCTCTAACAGCTACAACATGCCGGGGCCGCTCTTGGACCGGATGGAGATCATTCCGCTGTCGGGCTACACCGAGGATGAAAAGCGCGAGATCGCCAAGCAGCACCTGATTTCCAAGCAGGTGAAGAACCACGGCCTGAAGGCCAAGGAGTTCGAGCTGACCGAGGAGGCGGTGACCGAGATGATCCGCACCTACACCCGCGAGGCCGGCGTGCGGAACCTGGAGCGCGAGATCGCCAAGGTGGCGCGCAAGTCGCTGACCAAGATCATCAAGAAAGAGGCCGACAGCGTGACGGTCACGGCGGAGAACCTCGATGATTTCCTGGGCGTGCCGAAATTCCGTTTCGGCCTGGCCGAGAAGGAAGACCAGGTCGGCGTGGTGACCGGGCTTGCCTATACCTCCGTCGGCGGCGAACTGTTGTCGATCGAGGCGCTGCGGCTGCCCGGCAAGGGCCGGATGAAGACCACCGGCAAGCTGGGCGACGTGATGAAGGAATCGATCGAGGCGGCCTCCAGCTATGTCCGTTCGGTATCGCCGAAGCTGGGCATCAAGCCGCCGAAGTTCGACCACTGGGACATCCACGTGCACGTGCCGGAAGGGGCAACGCCCAAGGACGGGCCGTCGGCCGGCCTTGCCATGGTGACCTCGATCGTGTCGGTGCTGACCGGCATCCCCGTGCGCAAGGATATCGCCATGACCGGCGAGGTGACCCTGCGCGGCAATGCGCTGGCAATCGGCGGGCTCAAGGAAAAACTGCTGGCGGCGCTGCGCGGCGGCGTCAAGACGGTGCTGATCCCGCAGGAGAATGAAAAGGACCTGCCGGACATTCCCGCCAACGTGAAAGAGGGGCTGGAAATCATCCCGGTCTCGCATGTGTCGGAAGTTCTGGACCATGCGCTGGTGTCCAAGCCTGAACCCATCGAATGGGATGAGGCGGCCGAGGAAGCAGCCGCGGCCAAGGCAGCCCTGAAGGGATCCGGCGAAGGGGCGGGGGCGACAGCCCACTGATCCGGCCGGAGATCCCGCAAAAAAGAAAGGGCGGTCCCGCGGGGCCGCCCTTTTCAGGTGGTCTCTTCCGTTCTGGCCCTTCTTGCCGGGGCATGCTGTTCAGGGGGCTTCGGCTCCGGAGCCGGGCAGGGCTCCCGCCGGCCGCAGGATGCGCCGGGGCGCATCCGCGGCCGTTGGGCGTGGCGCCGGACCGGTTTCCGGTCCGGCGCGCAGCCTGCCCCGTGCCGGGGCAGTCTGCCTGCTCCGTGGACCGGACGCCGCCTGCGCGCGCCGCAGGGCGGTGCGGCCCGGGGGCCGCATCAGCAGGCTGCCGGCGTCAGGCGGCTTTGCTGGACCGGGCCATTTTTGCTTGCACCGTGGCGATGGCCATTTCTGCCGGGCTGGCATCCGCAGCTTCGGCCTGGGTCAGAATCGCCGCCATTGTCTCGTCGAGCGCCTTCAGCTTCTCGGCAACAAAGCCTTCGCGGTCCTTGATCCGCAGGATTTCGGTCGCCACGTTGATGATGCCGCCGCCATTGGCGACGAAGTCCGGCGCGTAGAGAATGCCGCGTGCGTGCAGCGCGGCGGCGTCCGCTGCAGTGGCCAGCTGGTTGTTGGCGCCGCCTGCGACAATGTCCGCCTTCAGCTGCGGGATGGTGCGGGCGTTCAGGATGCCGCCGATGGCGCAGGGCGCAAAGATGTCTGCATCGGCGCCGTAGATGCCGGCCAGCGGCACCGCCCTGGCGCCGAACGCGGCAATCGCCTGCTCCACGCGGGTCTCGTCGATGTCGGTGACGATCAGCTTGGCGCCGGCCTCTTTCAGGAACTGGCAGAGATACCAGCCGACATGGCCCAGCCCCTGCACGGCAATCGTGACGCCGCCGAGGTCACGGCTGCCATGCTTGTGCGCGCGGGCGGTCCGGATTGCGTTGAAAATGCCGCGTGCGGTGACGGGCGAGGGATCGCCGCTGGCGAATTCGCCGTCGGGAAGGCCTGCCGCAAACCGGGTTTCCTCCGCCAGAACGGCGAGGTCCGCCGGGCTCATGCCCATGTCCTCGGCGGTGATGTAGCGGCCGTCCAGCCCTTCGATCGCGCGGCCGAAGGCGCGCAGCAGCTCAGGCGTCTTGCTTGTGGCCGGATCGCCGATGATCACCGCCTTGCCGCCGCCCAGTGCCAGCCCGGCGGCGGCATTTTTGTACGTCATGCCTTCGCTCAGCCGCAGAACGTCGGTCAGCGCGTCCTCTTCGCTGGCGTAAGGGCGCATCCGCAGCCCCCCGGCAGCCGGGCCCAGCCGGGTGGAATGGACGGCAATAAAGCCCAGGAGGCCAACCGATGGCTCCTCGACCCGGTAGATTTCCTCATGGGTGCCTGATGCGACGGCAGTCACTGTCATCTGGATCGCTCCTCCTCAAATCGCCCCGATAATACTGGGGCGGCGGCGCGGGTTTTCACCAAAAATCCATGCCGGACTTGTGAAGTTTGGTGGTATTCTCCAACAAGGCCGCCAAAAGCACGGGAAACCTCCATGGATTCGATTGACCGCAAGATTGTCGCCGCGCTTCAGCGCAATGGCCGCCTGAAGATTTCAGACCTGTCCGCCATGGTCGGCCTGTCGCCGACGCCCTGCGCCCGCCGGGTCGCCCTGCTGGAGGAGCGGGGCGTGATCTGCGGCTATTCGGCCCGCGTCGATCAGGCCAAGCTGGGGCTTCCGGTCACCATATTTGTCGCGGTCGAGCTGGAGAAACAATCCGCGGAGGCGCTGAGCGCCTTTGAAAACGCGGTGCGCCGGTTCGACCAGGTGATGGAGTGCTATCTGATGACCGGAACGCGGGATATCCTGCTGCGGGTGGTGGCCGAGGACCTGCCGGATTTCGACCGGTTCCTGGAGGACCGGCTGATGCGGGTGCCCGGTATCCGCAACACCCGCTCCAGCTTCACCCTGCGCACGATGATCCGGCGCGATGCCCTGCCGGACTGCTAATTGGTTCACGCCTGCGGTCCAGCTGTGCTAGGCTGGCGGCACAGGACAGGCTTTTTCCAGCCGGCAGCCAACCGAAGCCCCGGCCGCGGAGAGGGCAGAAAACAGCTCAATGGAGCATGACATGGCAAGAGCAACAAGCAAGGGCGGCGCATCCGCCCGCAACACCAGCACGCGCAAGACCTCCTCCCGCAAGCCGGGCACGCTGACCGCCTCGGCGGGCAAATCCGCCGCGGCTTCTGCAGCCGCCGGGCCGGATGCCGCGCCGCCGCCGGTCACGGGCACCGCGGCCGGCAAGCTGCCGCAGGCCGCGCCTGCGGCCGGGGGCTCTGCCGCGCCGGAGCCGGTGGTTGTTGCCGCGGCTGCCCCGGTTGTCGCGGCGCCCGAGCTGGGCAAGAAGGAGCTGGTCGAGCAGGCGGTGGAACGCTCGGGCATCAAGAAAAAGGATGCCAAGCCGGTTGTGGAAGCGGTTCTGGGGCTGCTGGGCGAGGCGATTGCAGAGGGGCGCGAGCTGAATCTCAAGCCGTTCGGCAAGCTGAAGATCAACCGCAGCCAGGAGCGCAGCAACGGCAAGGTATTTGTCTGCAAGCTGCGCCGGCCCGAAGCGGCCAAAGGGGCGGCATCAGAAATTGCGGAAGAAGACCGAAATTCTTCCAAGGACCCTCTTGCGGAGGCCGCATCGGACGGGTAAAAGCCTGCCTCACGGGTGATTAGCTCAGTGGTAGAGCGCTTCGTTCACATCGAAGATGTCAGGAGTTCAAATCTCTTATCACCCACCATTCTTCTGAAAGGCGCTCCCTGCAAAGGTTGAGCGCCTTTTTCTTTTCCGCACTTTCCGGGGTTCCGTTGCCGGCGGCTTGCCGTTACCACTTTGCCGGTAAAACCGAGCAGGGGGCATGCGATGCAATTTCCGAAGATCTGGCTGCTGCGGCACGGGCAGACCGAATGGAACGCCGAGCGGCGCATTCAGGGACAGCTGGAATCGCCGCTGACACCGCTGGGGCTTGACCACGCCCGCAAGCAGGCGCAGCTGATGGCGCCGGTGATGGCGCAGAACCCGGCCTGTTTCGTGTCGCCGCTGGGTCGGGCGCAGCAGACTGCGGATATCGCTTTGGGCGGGGCGCCTTTTGTGACCGATGCCCGCCTGGCGGAGGCCTTTGCCGGAGATTTTCAGGGCATGACGCTGGACGAGGTCGCACAGCAGTATCCGCAGATCCATGGCGCCAACCCCTGCAACCTGGATCTGTTCTGCGAAGCGCCGGGCGGCGAGGGCTATGCCGGTTTTCATGCCCGGATCCTCGATTTCCTGCGGTCTCTGGCCGGTCCTTCGGTGGTGGTGGCGCATGGTTTGCTGGGGCAGGTGATGCGCGGTATCATTTGCGGGCTGCCCCGTGAGCGGATGGCAGTTCTGCCGAACGGGCAGGGCTGTGTCTACGTGCTGGAAAACGGAACGGAAACCGTTCTGGAGTAACCCGGAGGGCAGGGCGGGAAATCTTTCTTTTTGCTCTTGCGCTGCCCGGCGCCATTGGCTAAATCCCCGCTCACCGGGTCGTTAGCTCAGTTGGTAGAGCGCTTCGTTTACACCGAAGATGTCGGGAGTTCGAGCCTCTCACGACCCACCATCCCTTCCCGAGCACAGAGCCTTTGAACCTGCCTCCCGGCTGGCTGCGGCGGTTGTTTAGGGGTGGCTGAAGCTCAGAAAATGAAGTCATCCGCCGTCAGCGCGCCCATGTCGGTTCCGGACAGGGTGATGCTGTTGCTGCCGTCGTGGATGACCGCGTCATCACCTTGCTGCGACAGGTGGTTCTGGCGCAGGTCGCGAAGGCCGCGGATGCCGTCAACACCGCTCAGGTCGATTTGCCCGTCAGCTCCGCCGGCCGCGAATCCGTTGATTACATCGTCGCCGAAGCGGCCGGAGAACACGAAAACGTCGTCTCCGCCTCCGCCGAGAAGGGTGTCGTTCCCCGCGCCGCCCTTCAGGGTGTCTTTTCCTTTTCCGCCAATCAAAAGATCGGCGCCGCCGCCGCCGCGCAGAATGTCAGCCCCGTTGTTGCCGGCAAGCCGGTCAGCGCCGTTGCCGCCCTTCAGGGTGTCGGCACCTGCGCCGCCGGACAGCGTGTCGCGTCCGGAGCCCCCGCCAAGGTAATCCCTTCCGTCATTTGCCCGGAGCGTGTCATTGCCGCCGGAGCCGCGCAGATCATCGGCACCGCTGCCCGCAACAATCCTGTCGTTGCCGCGCAGCCCGTCAATTTCGATGTCGAATCCGGCCGTCCCAAGCTGCACCGTATCGTCTCCGGATGTGGCGGCCGGAAACGCATCCTCGAACAGGAAGAGATCGCCGTCATCTTCGGCCACATACTGTAAGAAGCCTTCCAGGTCGGGCCGCGGCGTTTCGGAGACGACAATGTCGATGACCCCTGTCTGCAGGGCGGCAAACTGTTCGGCAAGCGGCAGCAGCACCCAAACCAGGTCAAGCGCAAAACTGAACTCGTCCTGCAAGGACGCGGGGGTTGCCTTCAGCGCGCCTTCCAGGCCGAGGTTGCCGGTTTGAAGGGGGGATCCGGTATAGACGAAAAACATGCGGTCTCCTCCAGTTGAAGCGGGCATATCGCTTTAACAAGAGCGCGCACCGCGGCTGCGGCAAGGGTGGTGCTGGGGCCGCATTTGCTGCGGCCTGTGCACTGTTGGGCGAAGGGCAGCTGCGGCCGCGCCGGTCAATGCGCAAAAAATCCCTAAATTCCGTATGGTTAGGGTGGTGCGGGAATTTTTTTCGCCTTGGGTGCAGAAAATGCCAAAACTCCGCTTGACGGTACAGGGGGTGGAGAATATTACAGCCCAACATTCAGCAGCGATGCTGGATGCGCAGCGGGCGGTTGTAGCTCAGTTGGTTAGAGTACCGGCCTGTCACGCCGGGGGTCGCGGGTTCGAGCCCCGTCAACCGCGCCACTGCTGCGCCCCTGTCCCGGGGCTGAAACGGGATCCGCCCCGGAGGGGACTTGGACTGGAGACGGTCCGCCGCAAGGCGAAAATGCGGTTGTAGCTCAGTTGGTTAGAGTACCGGCCTGTCACGCCGGGGGTCGCGGGTTCGAGCCCCGTCAACCGCGCCACTTTCGCCCGCCGCCCTGGCGTTCCAGGGTCCGCCCCGGACGGGGACCAAAGCCGAAAGGCGCATGCGCGGTTGTAGCTCAGCTGGTTAGAGTACCGGCCTGTCACGCCGGGGGTCGCGGGTTCGAGCCCCGTCAACCGCGCCATTTTCTCCCGGAGCATATCTTCAGCCGTCCTGCCGTCCCTGCCGCCATGGTATCCGCCTGCGTGTCCGGCTGCCGGTCTCAGGCACCGGTTTCCGGCGTGTCCTGGCTGAAAGTGTTGAGCCAGCCTTCCGCGCCTTTCTCCCAGAGAGAGGAAATCAGCATCCTGTTCCAGCTGCGGCTGTTCGCTGGCCGGTAGTCCGCACGGTAGCTCAGCAGCACGGCGCCCTCCGCAATGACCCGCAGCCGCGCCTGGCTGAGACGGTACTCCGCCATCACCGGCCCGTCCGCCAGCTGGCTGCAATGGCCGGCCTTGCCGGAAAACCCGCTGGGGTAGACGCCGAGAAAATCCTCCGACAGCATCCGGCCGTCGGCCTCCGGATCGCCGGCTGCCAGTGCTTCCCAGACCTTGGTTTCCAGGGCGAGGATAGAGGCCAGCAGGGGCCCGTCAGTCAGAATCTGTCTCGGTGTTCCGGTCATGGCGCCAGCCTGACGGGCAGAAGTGCTTCTGGCAAGGCGCAGTGGTCCCGGCAAGCGGCGGGCGGGGGGTCACAGCTCCGGCGGGGTTGGTTGCGCCTCCGTGTCGTGGCGCCAGCCGGTCAATTCGGCATCCACCCATTTCCTGAGACGCTCGAGGTCCGGTTCGGGGCTGGATTCCAGAAACCGCAGTATGACGCGGCCGCTGTGCTGATAGCCGGCCCGGTAGCTTTCTTCCGGATCGGTCTGATTGCCTTCGAAGCCTGGCGGGCGCTTGAACCTGCTTTGCGGCATGTGCTGTCTCCATCTGCAAGGGGCTGCGGCCAGAGTGCGGCAGGGGGCGATAATCAAGTCTTAACCGGTTGCGGCCGGGGAATAAAATGCTGGTAAAAAATGGGGAGCGGGGCAGCCGGGGTCCAGCCATCCGCGGCCGGCAGGCAGAACGGCCGCAGGCCGGTGCAGGCAGCCTCTGGAGCGGGCAGATCCCTGGCGGGCAGATCCCTGGCGGGGAGCTCCCGCGCCGCCGCGCAGCATCAAAGATGCAGCTCGCAGACTTGGGCCCGGCGCCGTGCCAAGGCACGGCGCGCGCCGCGTCAGCGGCGCCAAGCCCAACGGGAAGACGGCCTCTTCAGAGGCCTGATGACGGGCGGGAGTGCGTCCCGGCGCGGTTTCACTGCAGGACCTGCTGGCGCAGGCAGCGCCCGGAAGAGCTGCCGCCCGGCCAGAGGTCACCTGCGGGACATGGCGTCCAGGACGCGGGCCCAGGAGCGGATGCCCTTGTGAAAGCTTTTCAGGTCGTATTTTTCGTTCGGCGAATGGATCGCGTCATCATCATTGGCAAAGCCGATCAGCATCGCGTCCATGTCCAGGATCGACTTGAAGAAACCGGCAATCGGGATCGAGCCGCCCATGCCGCAGAACACCGCCTCGCGTTCCCATTCGTCCGACAATGCGCCGCGTGCGGCCTCGAACTCGGGCCGCGACGTGTTCATCACCGCGGCGCGGGAGCCTTCCAGATCGTTGTCCCAGCGCACCGAAGCGTCCACCGGCAGGCGGTCTTCCACATGTTTGCGGATCTTCGCGCGCAGCGCGTCCGGGTCCATGTCGCCGACCAGGCGGCAGGTGAACTTGCAATGCGCCTGCGACGGGATCACGGTCTTGGAGCCGGCCCCGTTGTAGCCGCCCCAGAGGCCGTTCACCTCCAGCGTCGGGCGGGCCCACTGCTGCTCCAGCGCGGAATAGGCCCTTTCGCCGTGCGGGCGGCTGTAGCCGACCGAGGTCAGGTATTCACCCTCGTCAAAGCCGCAGCTCTGCCACTGGCGCAGCTGGTCTTCGGGCACCTCATGCACGCCTTCATAGAAGCCTTCGACGGCGACACGGCCGGTCTCATTGTCATAAAAGGAGGCGACCACTTCCGACAGCACCCGCAGGGGGTTCAGGCCGGGGCCGCCGTAGTGGCCGGAGTGCAGGTCGATGCGCGGGCCGGTGATGGTGAACTCGTCCTTCAGCATGCCGCGCAGCTGCGAGGAGATCGACGGCACCCCGCGCGACACCATCGAGGTGTCGCAGATCAGCGCCAGATCCGCTTTCAGCTCCTCCGCGTTGGCCTCCATGAAGGGAATCAGCGAGGGTGAGCCGCTCTCCTCTTCGCCCTCGAAAAAGAAGGTGATGCGGCAGGGCAGGGAGCCGTTCACCGCTTTCCAGGCGCGGCAGGCCTCGACAAAGGTCATCAGCTGGCCCTTGTCGTCCGACGATCCGCGGCCGCGGATCACGGTGCCGTTCGGGGTGTCCTCCAGCTGCGGTTCAAACGGCGGGGTGTTCCACAGCTCCAGCGGGTCCACCGGCTGCACATCATAATGGCCGTAGAACAGCACATGCGGGGCTTCGGTGTTTTCCTCGCCCACATGGCCCACCACCATCGGATGGCCGGGGGTCTCGCGCTTGTGCGCCTTGATGCCGATGCTGCTCAGGTCGGCGACCAGCCAGTCGGCGGCCTTGCCGCAGTCCGCCTTGTAGGCCGGGTCTGTGGAAATCGACTGGATCCGCAGAAGCTCCATCAGCCTTTCGGTTGCGGCGTCCAGCTCTGCGTCGATCCGGTCCAGAACATCTTTCAGTGCCATCTCTTGCTCTCCTGCATCTCCGGGGCGGGCCCGGGTAAAGGTCAATTTGCCGCGGAGCCTAGCAGTGCGGTCAGGGAGGGGCCAGAGGGGGCAGCTTAGCGAAGTCCCGTTAAGGGTATTCGGATCGTTGCATCGAACCGGCATCGGCCAAGGCGGACTTGCGCGGTTGGCCGGCCAGGCGGCCCCGCTCTCCTGAACCGGGCCTGAACCGGGAGCGGATTGGATCCTTGTCCAGGTTTTGAAACGGGGCGCGCGGCCTTTACAAGAAGCCCTGGACATGATCCCTACGGAAATAGGTATTCAATTCAAGGGATTTCATATGCTGAAGAGTTTACTGGCCGCGGCTTTCGTTTTCACCTGTACCGACCAGGCATTTGCGCGGCAGATCACATGTGATTTTGCAGGTGCAGTCGGCTTGGAATATTTCATAGACGGCAAGCAGGCCCGGGCGCCGAAAGAACTCTATGGTCTCTACAACCCTTCTTACGTCAAGGCATATTTGGCAAAGGGCGGTAGGGTCCTGAATGTAAGCCGCCATGGTGGTCATATTGGCGGCGCCGCACCGCAAAAGATGCTCAGAATTCCGGTTAACGGAAAAGTCCGGGCCTTCTTCAAATTCAAGAACCGGAAAAAGGCAATTGAAGCTGTTGCAGGATTTTCCGACGACGGCATCAACTATTTCGTGACGATGGAATTTAACTTGGACGGGAAGATGCACGCGCCGGTTTGGAAATGTGTCTAGGTCAAGCGGGGCGGTTTGTGTCCGGCTGGAAAGCAGGGCAGCTGCCGCTTGGCCGGAGCGGGAATTTCCGATCCTGCGCATGAGCTGCTTTTCCTGACGGCAGATACGACGCAAACGGCCAAAGGTTGGCCGCGGCTGTCCTTGCCCGGCCATTGTTTAAGTTTTATTTGACCTGCATCAATGTTGCGCACCCTGCAAGGCGCGTATGCAGTTGATCAAAAGGGGCGCCTGAGGTAACCATTCCGCTACGTGAATGAGGCCTTATCGTCAGAAGACCCGTGCCCTTTACACAGCCCGCGTGCCATGAGCGCGCACTCAGCTATGGAGATGCCGGTGGACTATACCGCGAAACTGGACGCAGCAATTGCCAGCCTGCACGACGAAGGCCGCTACCGGACCTTCATCGATATCGAGCGCAAGAAAGGCCAGTTCCCGCATGCGGTCTGGACCCGGCCCGACGGCACGGAGAAGAACATCACCGTCTGGTGCGGCAATGACTATCTGGGCATGGGGCAGCATGCCGTCGTTCTGGAGGCGATGCATGACGCGATCGACTCGACCGGCGCAGGCTCCGGCGGCACCCGCAACATCTCCGGCACCACGGTGTACCACAAGCAGCTGGAGGCCGAGCTGGCCGACCTGCACGGCAAGGAAGCGGCGCTGCTGTTCACCTCGGCCTATATCGCCAATGACGCGACGCTCAGCACCCTGCCCAAGCTGTTTCCGGGGCTGATCATCTATTCCGATGCGCTGAACCATGCCTCGATGATCGAAGGCGTGCGCCGCAACGGCGGCGCCAAGCGCATCTTCCGCCACAATGACGTGGCGCATCTGCGCGAACTCTTGGAAGCGGACGATCCCAAGGCGCCCAAGCTGATCGCCTTTGAATCGGTCTATTCGATGGACGGCGATTTCGGCCCCATCGCGGAGATCTGCGACCTGGCGGACGAGTTCGGCGCGCTCACCTATATCGACGAGGTGCACGCGGTCGGCATGTACGGCCCGCGCGGCGGCGGCGTCACCGAGCGCGACCGGCTGGCGCACCGGATCGACATCATCAACGGCACCCTGGCCAAGGCTTATGGCGTGATGGGCGGCTATATCGCGGCCTCGGCCAAGATGTGCGATGCGATCCGCTCCTATGCGCCGGGCTTCATCTTCACCACCTCGCTGGCGCCTGCGGTGGCGGCAGGGGCGGCGGCCTCGGTGGCCTACCTCAAGGGGGCGCAGGATCTGCGCGGCAAGCATCAGGACCAGGCCAAGGTTCTGAAACTGCGGCTGAAGGGCCTGGGCCTGCCGATCATCGACCACGGCAGCCACATCGTGCCGGTGATCGTCGGCAATCCGGTGCACACCAAGGTGCTGTCGGACCACCTGCTGGAGGATTACGGCATCTACGTGCAGCCGATCAACTTCCCCACCGTGCCGCGCGGCACCGAGCGGCTGCGCTTCACGCCGTCGCCGGTGCACGGGCCCAAGGAAATCGATGCGCTGGTCAAGGCGATGGACGCATTGTGGTCGCATTGTGCGCTGAATCGTGCCGAACTTGCCGGTTAACATACTGATCAGTGTAAATTAACACTGAGTGTGTTACGCTGCTGTCAATCAATGAGTGGATTTGAGTCGCATCCGTGATTCTTTCACCGCTCAGGAACGATTGCGGCAGGCATTGATGGGACGGCAGGCATGATCGGGCGCTTCACCCAGCGCAAGCAAGAAGACCATGGAGAACCGGCAGAGCCGAAAGGTTTTGACGATTTCGAACTGAAGCTTGGCGACGTGATGCGCGGCGAGCGGGCGACAATGGGCAAATCGCTGCTCGACGTCCAGCGCGAGCTCCGGATCAAGGCATCTTACATCGCTGCCATCGAAAACTCCGATCCTTCGGCCTTTGACACGCCCGGCTTCATTGCCGGGTACGTGCGGTCTTATGCGCGCTATCTGAATATGAACGCCGAGGAGGCATTCCAGGATTTCTGCAGAGAAAGCGGCTTTACCGTGGCGCATGGCATGTCGGCCGAAGCCTCCAGCCGCAGCCCGGCAGGCGCCGCTCCGAAGGCCTCCGCAAAGGGGCTTGGCGGTGATGCCTTCGCGTCGCCCGGCACGCCCTTCATTCCTGCCCCCAGCAGCTTCCTCAGCCAGATCGAACCGCGGGCGGTTGCCTCGCTGATGGTACTGGCGGCGCTGATCGGCGGCATCACCTATGGCGGCTGGGCGGTGCTGAAAGAGGTGCAGCAGGTGCAGTTTGCGCCGGTGGACCAGACCCCCGCGGTGCTGGCGGATCTCGACCCGCTCAGCGGTGCGGTGCTGGCGGATGCCGGCGCTGCGCAGGACCCGGCGGCCGAGGCGCTGGACCGGCTTTACCGCCCGCAGGCGCTGGATGTGCCGGTTCTGGTGGCGCGCGATGCGCCGATTGCCACTCTGGATCCGTCCACGCTGGGCAACTTTGCCGCGCCTGAGGTGCCGTCGCTGGCCCTGGCGGAGGCCAGCCGGCCTTACGAGGGCGAGGGCCCGCTGCAATCGGTGCCGCAAGTCGTCGCCGAAATCGAGCCGGGCGTCGAAATGGTGGCGGTGCGCCCGTCCTGGGTTCAGGTCACCGCGGCGGACGGCAGCGTGATCCTGGAAACCATCATGGACGCGGGCCAGCGGTTCCAAGTGCCGCTGACCGAGGAGGCGCCGAAACTGCGCACCGGCGAAAGCAGCGCCATCTATTTCGCGGTTAACGGCGCGCATTTCGGCCCCGTCGGCAAGCGCGGCCAGGTGACCAAGAACATCGAGCTGTCGGTGGATGCGATCACCGGCCGGTTCGAACTCGCCGATCTGCAGGACGGCCGCAACGAGGCGCTGGCCACCCTGGTGGCGCAGCTGCAGGCGGAACCGCCCGCCGCGGAATGACCTTTGCGGAAATCCGGGCACGGGACCGGCGCCTGCCATTGCAGCGCCGCCTGTCAGCGCGTATCTAACGGCTAACCAGGACCAGCCGGGACACCAGCCGCCATGTCGATCAACCACATCCGCCCCTGGCGCCATATCGAGCGCCGCAAGAGCCGCCAGATCCATGTCGGCAATGTGCCGGTCGGCGGCGACGCCCCGATCGCGGTGCAGACCATGACCAACACGCTGACCACTGATGTGGCGGCGACGGTGGCGCAGGTGCAGGCCGCGGCCGAGGCGGGGGCCGACCTGGTGCGGATCTCGGTGCCGGATGAGGCGTCCTCCAGGGCGCTGAAGGAGATCGTGCGCGAAAGCCCGGTGCCGATCGTCGCCGACATCCATTTCCACTACAAGCGCGGCATCGAGGCCGCCGAGGCGGGCGCGGCCTGCCTGCGCATCAACCCGGGCAACATCGGTGACGAGAAACGCGTGGCCGAGGTGATCCGGGCGGCGCGCGACCACAACTGCTCGATCCGCATCGGGGTCAATGCGGGCTCCCTGGAAAAGCATCTCTTGGAAAAATACGGCGAGCCCTGCCCGGAGGCGATGGTGGAGTCGGGCCTGGACCATATCCGCATCCTGCAGGACCATGATTTCCACGAGTTCAAGATCTCGGTGAAGGCCTCCGACGTGTTCATGTCCGCCGCCGCCTACCAGCAGCTGGCCGAGGCCACCGACGCGCCGATCCACCTCGGCATCACCGAGGCGGGGGGCTTTGTCTCCGGCACCATCAAATCGGCAATCGGCCTCGGCCAATTGCTGTGGATGGGCATCGGCGACACCCTGCGCGTCAGCCTCTCCGCCGATCCGGTCGAGGAGGTGAAGGTCGGCTTCGAGATCCTGAAATCCCTCGGCCTGCGCCACCGCGGCGTCAACATCATCTCCTGCCCCAGCTGCGCGCGGCAGGGGTTCGACGTGATCAGGACGGTGGAAACGCTGGAGCAGCGGCTGGCGCATATCCACACCCCGATGAGCCTCAGCATCATCGGCTGCGTGGTCAACGGCCCCGGCGAGGCGCTGATGACCGATGTCGGCTTCACCGGCGGCGGCGCGGGCTCCGGCATGGTCTACCTGGCGGGCAAGGCCAGCCACAAGATGTCCAACGAACAGATGGTCGACCACATCGTCGAGGAGGTCGAGAAAAAGGCCGCCCGGATCGAGGCGGCCCAAGAGGCGGCGGAGTAAGGCGCCTCAAGCGCCGAACCGGCTTCTTCTTTGTGAAAATACTCTGGGGTCCGGGGCAAGGCCCCGGTCCGGACCTTTCGGATCAGCTCTGCTGGTCGCGGATCTCCGCCACCATGATCTCCATCTGGTCGGCAGGCAGGTAGCCGCGCAGCAGCTCGCCGCCCAGCACAAACGTCGGGGTGCCGGAAATCGCCAGTTTCTGCGCCAGCTCGCGGGTCCGGCGCAGCTCGGCGGTCACCTCCTCGCTGTCCATCCCGGCAAACACCGCGTCCGCGTCCAGCGACAGCTCCTCGGCCAGGCGGCGCAGCGCAACCTCATTGGGCTCGCCGCCGAACGCGATCAGCGCGTCATGCACCTGTTTGTAGGCGTCATCGCCGGCCACATGCTTGGCCGCGACGGCAAAGCGCGAGGACAGCACCGAGGCGTCGCCCAGGATCGGGAATTCCTTGATCACCAGCCGGATATTGCCGTCGCTTTCCAGAAGCTTGGCCACCTCGGGGGCGGCCCGGCGGCAGTAGCCGCAGCGGTAGTCCATGAATTCGACCAGGGTGATGTCGCCTTCCGGGTTGCCGCCGACCCAGGAATAGCCGTCGTTCTCCAGCTCGTCCAGATTGCCGGCGACCAGTGTTTCGTCGCGCGCCGCTTCGGCCTGCTGCTGGCGCTGCTCCAGCAGGTCGACGGCCTCCAGGATCAGCTCCGGGTTCTCCAGCAGATAGGCGCGCACCTGCCCGCCGAAGGCCTCGCGCTCGGCGTCGGACATATTGCTGATGTCAAAGGCCCGGGCCGGTCCGCCCAGCAGGGCAAGAGCGGCGGCAGCCGCCGTGGCGGTGCGGATGAAAGGGGTCATTTTCGTCTCTTTCTCTTTTGGTCTTGTTCATGGGCCGTCAGCACATCCTGCGCCCGCCGCGCGGCGGGCGATCCTGCAGGCAGCTGGGCAACGGCCCGTTTGGCGTGAATGCCGGCGTCATCCAGACGCCCTTGCAAGGCATAGCGTTCGGCCGTGACCAGCGCGGCCATGCCGGTCTGCCCGGTCCGGGCATAGGCCAGCGACATGTCGCGCAGCAGCACCGGGTTGCGGAAATCGATGGCGCGGGCGCGCTCCAGGCTCGCCAGCGCCGCCTTGGGCTGGTCCGCCGCCAGCTGCGCCCGGCCGTAGCCGGCCAGGATCAGCGGGTCTTCGGGGGCCAGGCTCACCGCCTTGCCATAGGCCGCAAGGGCGGCGCTCCATTGCCGGTTCTCGATCAGGATCTGGCCCTTCAGTTCGTGATAGAACGGGTCCGAAGGCCGGGCCGCCAGCGCGCCGTTCACCGCCGTCAGCGCCTTTTTCAAGTTGTTCTGCCGGTGATAGGCGGCGGCTTCGCGCATCAGCCGCACGTCCTTGTACTGCTCTTCGCGGACCCGGCGCAGGGTCCATTTCGGCGCCCGGGTAAAGCCCGACAGCTTGCCGCGCACCCGGGCAAACCAGTAGTGCGCCTCGGCGCTGGCCTGGCCCTTGTCGCCATGCGCCGCCAGATAGGCCTGGGCGGCGCGGATGCGGTCCCGGCTCAAGGGGTGGGAGCGGGTGTAGGGATCCTGGCTGGAGGCGCTCAGCACCTCCTGGCCGGCAAAGGCGCGGTGCAGGTCGACCAGGCCCTGCGGGCTGATGCCGGCGCGGTTCAGGAAATCGGCGGCCGAGCGGTCGGCGGAGCTTTCCTCGGCCCGGGTATGGGCCAGGAAGCTGCGCAGGGCGGAGCTTTGCGTGCCGATGGCAATGCCGCCCGCCGCCTCGCTGGCGCCAGCGGCGGCGGCCAGGACCGACAGCGCCAGGCCGAGGCCCGCGGCGCTGTTGGCCGAACGCAGGTTCTGCATCCGCCGCGCCAGGTGGCCATTGGTGATATGGGCGGCCTCATGGGCGATTACCGCCTGCAGCATCTCGGGGCTGGTGACCTTCAGGATCAGCCCGTAATGCACGAAAATCGTTCGGGAATCCAAGACAAAGGCATTGAAGGAGGAATCATTGACCAGCAGGATCCGCATCCGGTTCGCGTTCAATCCGGCGGCGCGCAGGACGGGGGCCGACAGCTTGTTCAGCCCATGTTCGATATCCGGGTCCCGCAGCAGCGAAACCGACGCCGCCTGCGCCGCTGCGGCCGCAAAGGTGAACAGCGCGCAAACCACAAGTGCCGGGATTGACGCCAGCCGGAAGAAACGGTCAAAACTCATGCGCGCACCATGGGAGATCAGAATGCGAAACTCAAGCCGATCCAGCGTTGATCCGTTTATTGTGATGGATGTGATGGAGGCCGCCCGCAAGGCGGAGGAGACCGGCCGCCACATCATCCACATGGAAGTGGGCCAGCCCTCCACCGGGGCGCCGTCGGGGGCCCTCAAGGCGCTGGGGAATGCGCTGGAAAACAATGCCTTGGGCTACACTGTTGCGCTTGGCCTGCCGGAACTGCGCCAGCGCATCGCGCGGCTTTACGGCGACTGGTACAATGTCGATCTGAACCCGGAGCGGGTGATCGTGACGCCGGGCTCCTCCGGCGCTTTCCTGCTCAGCTTCACCGCATTGTTCGACAGCGGCGACCGGGTCGGCATCGGCGCGCCGGGCTATCCCTCCTACCGGCAGATCCTGAAGGCGCTGGGGCTGACCCCGGTGGATATTCAAACGGCGCCGGAAAACCGGCTGCAGCCGGTGGCGGCGGATCTCAAGGGGCTGGAGCTGTCGGGGCTCATGGTGGCCTCGCCCGCCAACCCGACCGGCACCATGCTGGACCGCGCCGCGATGGGCGCGCTGATCGATGCGGCGCGGGGCGAGGGCGCCAGCTTCATCTCGGACGAGATCTACCACGGGCTGGAATACGAGGCCAAGGCGGTGACCGCGCTGGAGCTGACCGATGAATGCTATGTCATCAACTCTTTTTCCAAGTTCTTCTCGATGACCGGCTGGCGGGCCGGCTGGATGGTGGTGCCCGAGGACCACGTGCGGGTGGTGGAGCGCATTGCCCAGAACATGTTCATCTGCGCTCCGCACGCCAGCCAGGTGGCGGCATTGGCGGCGCTCGATTGCGAAGACGAGATGCGCGAAAACCTGGCCGTCTATGCAAGGAACCGCCAGCTGATGCTGGACGGGCTGCCCAAGGCAGGTTTCACCAGAATCGCGCCGCCGGACGGGGCGTTCTATGTCTATGCCGATGTGTCGGACCTGACCGGTGACAGCCGCAGTTTTGCCGCCGAAATCCTTGACAAGGCGGGCGTTGCGGTGACGCCGGGGCTGGATTTCGACCCCGTCCGCGGCGCCACCACGCTGCGGTTTTCCTATGCCCGCTCCACCGCCGATATCGAGGAGGGGCTGGCGCGGCTGGAACTGTTCATGGCGTCCAGGGGCTGACCGGCGGCAGCGGCAGAAGGCGGATTTCCAATCCGGCCGGAATTGCCTAGTCTGCCCGCAAAACACCAAGAGACGAGCATGGGCAGACTGATTTCCTTTACCGCATTGATCTGGCTGCTGGCCGCGGGCGCCTGGGCGCAAAACAGCGGCAGCGGCTTCAGCGGGCTGGCGCGCATCGATGCGGATGCCAGCCAGGTCCGCGATGCCGGGCAGGGGGCCGAGGTGACGCTGGGGCTGAGCCAGGGGGTGCCTTACCGGCTGTTCACCCTGGACGGCCCGCCGCGGCTGGTGCTGGACTTCCAGGAGGTCGACTGGACCGGGCTGACGGCAGAGAAGCTTGTGCAAGGGGAGCAGATCACCGCGGCGAAGTTCGGCACCTATGTGCCCGGCTGGTCGCGGCTGGTGCTGCAGCTGGCGGCGCCGATGAAGGTGTCCCGTGCCGCAATGGCCATCGATCAGGTAACCGCTGCTGCGCAACTGGCGGTATCGCTGGAACCGGCCACGGCGGCGGAATTCACCGCCAAGGCCGGCGCGCCGCAGGATCCGCGCTGGGACCTGCCCGCGCCGGAGCCGATGCCGGGCAAGGCGGCGCGGGATGAAAACGCGCCGCTGCTGGTGATGCTGGATCCCGGCCACGGCGGCATCGACCCGGGGGCGGAGACGGAGCATGTCGTCGAAAAACACCTGATGCTGCAGTTTGCCCGCGAGCTGGGCGAGGCGCTGGTGCGCTCGGGCCAGTTCACCGTGATGATGACCCGGGACGACGACTATTTCGTGTCGCTGGAACGGCGCATCGCGATGGCGCATCAGGCGGGCGCCGATGTGTTCCTTTCGCTGCATGCCGATACGATCTCCGAGGGCCGCGCCCATGGGTCCACGGTCTATACCCTGTCCAAGGAGGCCTCCGACGTGGCCTCTGCCAAACTGGCGGAGCGGCATCTGCGCGGTGATCTGCTGTCGGGCACCGACCTGAGCGAAGCGGACGACCGGGTGACGGGCGTGATGCTGGACCTGGCCCGGCAGGAAACCCAGCCGCGCAGCGATGCGCTGGCGGTTGCGCTGATTGCTGGCCTGCGCGCACAGGGCAGGCCGATCAACAACCGGCCGCTGCGCTCGGCCGGGTTTTCGGTGCTGAAGTCGGCGGATATCCCTTCGGTGCTGGTGGAGATCGGCTTTTTGTCCAGCAAGCGCGATCTGAAGAATCTGGTGGATCCGGACTGGCGCACCAAGGCCGCGCGCGGCATCCTGAACGGGCTGATCACCTGGCGGGCCGAGGATGACGCCCGCCGCGCGCTGGTGCGCCAGTAGGGAGCGCAGATGAAACTCATCTGGATGTCGGACCTGCATTTCGAGGCGGAAGGGCTGGTGCTGGGCCATGACCCGCGCCTGCGGCTGCAGGCGGCGGTTGATTTCATCGCGCAGCACCACGCCGATGCTGCCGCCTGCCTGATCACCGGCGACCTGGTGGAGACAGGAACTGTGCTGAATTACAGGGCATTGAAAGGGGTTCTTGACCAATTGCCGATGCCGGTCCTGCCGATGGCCGGAAACCATGACGACCGCAAGGCATTGCGGGAGACACTGCCCGTGCCGGACAGCGCGATGGCCGGTTTCATCCAGTACCGGGCGGATTTCGGGGCGCTTTCCGTCCTGTGTCTGGATACGCTCATTCCGGGCCGGGCGGCAGGCGTTCTGTGCCCGGACCGGATGGCCTGGCTGCAAGCCGGGCTGGAGGCGCTGAACGGCCGCCCCGCCATCGTGGCCCTGCACCATCCGCCGATGAAGCTGGGGCTGCCGATGCAGGACCCGGACAATCTGAAGAACGGGGACGCGCTGCTGGAGCTGCTGGCCGGCTACCCCAACGTGCTGCACCTGCTGGCAGGCCACGTGCACCGGCCCTGTTCCGGCACCGCGCGGGGCATCCCCTTTGCCACTGCGAAATCGGTGCTTTACCAGGCGCCGCCGCCGCATCCCGCATGGGATTGGGACAGCTTCCGGCCGGCCGCCGAAGCCCCGGCGCTGACGGTGCTGGAAGGCACGGCGGAGGGGCTGATCCTGCAGCACTGCCAGTTCTGCAGTTCCGGCCTGGGCGGTCCCGCCGCGTAAGACGCCGCAAAAGGCGGGGAATTGTGCTAGGATTCTCCCATCTCTCTGGCATATATCCGCTGTTTCCTGTTTTGACCCGGGGGACCGCCGCCCCTATATAGGCGGCACCTCGCGAGAAAGGCCAAACCCGTGCTCAGGTTCATACTCTCCTTCTTCGGTTCCATTTTCAGCACCATCACCCTTGGGGTGGCGATGGTGGCGCTGACCATCGGGGCGGTGTTCTGGATCTACGGGCGCGACCTGCCAAGCCATGAATCGCTGGCCCAGTACCAGCCGCCGACCATCAGCCGGATCTATTCGGGCGAGGGCCATCTGATCGATGAATTCGCCAAGGAACGCCGCCTGTTCACCCCCTCGCATGAGATCCCGGATCTGGTGAAACAGGCCTTCATCTCGGCCGAGGACAAGAATTTCTACAGCCACGCCGGCTATGATGCGCGCGGCATTGCCGCCGCCGCGATCGAAGCGGTGCGCTCGCGCGGGGAGAACGTGCGCGGCGCCTCCACCATCACCCAGCAGGTGATGAAGAACTTCCTCTTGTCCGGCGACCGCCGCGCCGAGCGCAAGATCAAGGAGATCATCCTCGCCACAAGGCTGGAGGAGACGCTTGATAAGGAACGGATTCTGGAGTTGTACCTGAACGAGATCTTCCTCGGCCAGAACTCCTATGGCGTGACCGCTGCGGCGCAGACCTATTTCAACAAGACGCTGGGCGATCTGGCCCCGCATGAGGCGGCAACACTGGCCGCGATGCCCAAGGCGCCGTCGGACTACCATCCTGTGCGGCAGAAGGAGCGGCTGCTGGCGCGGCGCAACTACGTGCTGCGGGAAATGCGCGAGAACGGCTATATCTCGCGGGATGTCTACGACGTCGAGGTGGCGCAGCCGCTGCGCTCGGTGCAGAACGGCGATTTCGAGGGCTTCCGCACCACGCTGCCGCCGCGCGACTACTTCACCGATGAAATCCGCCGCCAGCTGACCCAGGACTTCGGCGAGGGCGAGTTCTTCACCGGCGGCTTTACGGTGCGGGCGACCATCGACCACGAGATGCAGGCCGAGGCGGCGCTGGCGATGCGCGGCGGGCTGGAGAAATACGACCGCTCCCGCGGCAAGTGGCGCGGCACCGGGATTGCGCTGGAGGAAGACCAGCTGGCGGATGAAGCCGCCTGGCGCGCGGCACTGGCCAGGGCTGACGTGCCCCGCGATATCGTTCTGGGCGGCCGCTGGTATCCGGCGGTGGTGCTGGAGGTCGGCGGCGAGGCGCTGACCGTCGGGGTCGAACATGGCGCCGGCACCGGCAGTGTGCCGCGTTCCGACATCAAATGGATCAGGGGCGGTTTTGCCGAAAACTTCGCCCGCGGCGACGTGGTGCTGGTGCGGGCCGAGGAAAAGGACGGCGCCTTCAGCCACTGGTCGCTGCGCCAGGTGCCGGAAGTGCAGGGCGGCTTTGTCGCGATGGATGTGAACACCGGCCGGGTCCTGGCGATGCAGGGGGGCTTCTCCTACCAGCATTCAGTGTTCAACCGCGCGACGCAAGCGCTGCGCCAGCCGGGTTCCAGCTTCAAGCCGTTTGTCTATGCGGCGGCGCTGGACAGCGGCTACAGCCCGGCGACCATCGTGGTCGATGCCCCGATCGAGATCAACACGCCGCAGGGCCTGTGGCGGCCCAAGAACTCCTCCAACAAGTTCTACGGGCCGACGCCGCTGCGCACCGGCATCGAGCGGAGCCGGAACCTGATGACCATCCGCCTCGCGCAGGAGGTCGGGATGCCGGTGGTTGCGGGCTATGCCGAACGGTTCGGCGTCTATGACAACATGGGCACTTTCCTGGCCAACTCGCTGGGCGCGGAGGAGACCACGCTCTACAAGATGGTGGCGGCCTACGCGATGTTCGCCAACGGCGGCGAGCGGGTGCAGCCGACACTGGTCGACCGGGTGCAGGACCGCTTCGGGCAGACGATTTACCGCCATGACGACCGCGACTGCGTGGATTGTGCCGATCCGGAGCTGGCTCCCGGCCAGGCGCCGCGCATTGTCACCGACCGCGAGCAGGTGATGGACCCGATCACCGCGTATCAGCTGACCTCGATGATGAAGGGCGTGGTCGACCGCGGCACCGCCTCCAGCGTGATCAACCTGCCGGTGCCCACCGCGGGCAAGACCGGCACCACCAACGATTCCCGCGATGTCTGGTTTGTCGGCTTCACCTCCAACATCGTGGCGGGCTGCTACATGGGCTTTGACCAGCCCCGCCCGATGGGCCGCGGCGCCTATGGCGGCACCATGTGCGGGCCGGTGTTCCAGCAGTTCATGACCAAGGCAGTGGAGAAATTCGGCGGCGGCCCGTTCGACGTGCCGGAAGGCGGCCATTTCATCAAGATCGACCGCTATACCGGCGCGCGGCTGCCCGATGATGCCTCCGGCGCCTATGTGGTGGCCGAGTATTTCCGCGACGGTGCCGAGCCGATCTTCGGCCTGACCTATGATGGCGGCTTTGCCATGGGCTCGAACCTGCCGCTGATCGAAGAGGTGCAGGAATCGGGCCGCAAGGTCACCACCTCCAGCGGCGGCACCGCGGTGCTGGGGCCCAAGGCGACCTTTGGCACGATCAGTTCGGGCGGGCTGTACTAGGGGCCGGACCGCCCGGCCGGGCGGCCTGAACCAGCAGCGCCGTCTCGTGGCGCGCCATGCACTGGCGCGCCGTGTCGCCGTAAGTGCCGGGGCACCAGCGCAGGTCCGGCAGGATCCGGAACAGCTCATCCCGCACCGGCGCCTCCAGCGCGGACACCGCCTGGGCGCCGGGGTGGAAGCTTTCCGACGGGGCGCCTTCGGCATAGATGATTTCATGCCGGTCGAACAGCAGATGCACATAGGTGACGGTTCCGCCGGTCTGCTGGCGGATGCTGCCGCCATTGACCAGATGCACCGCGGAGACCAGCACTTCATACTCGCCGCACAGCAGGGCTGCGCGGGCGCCGGTGAACAGCATCCGGTGCTGTGGCGAGACCAGCAGATCCCGCTCGGCCCCGAACAGGCCCGCCGGGATCCGCACCGGCGCCAGGCTGCCCTCGGCGGGCACGGTGGAGCAGCTGACCCAGCGCACCGGCTGCAGGCCATTGTCGCGGGTAATCACCAGATCGCCCGGCTCCAGCGTTTCGATGGCGCGCAGCCCGGCGGTGGTGGCGACCTGTGTGCCGGCGGTGAAGCAGATGATGTTTTCGATGCCGGAAAAGCTGACCACGCTGCCGTCCAGCAGCGTTGCGGTGCCGGTGAGGCTGCCGCCGGTGCTGTCGGTGATGGTCAGCGTGCCCTTGTCGAGCTGGCCGTTGAAGTCCAGCGTGTCGCCTGCGGTTTCGCCATCGTCGCCGCCCGCGATGGTGATGCTGCTGCTGCCGCTGTCGCCGGTATCGGCAATGGTGAAATAGTCGTCGCCTGCGCCGCCGGAGGCTGAATCGCCTTCGCCGACAATCAGGCTGTCATCGCCGCTGCCGCCCTCCAGCGTGTCAGCACCGCTGCCGCCCTCCAGCGTGTCGTCGCCGCCCTGGCCGTAGATCACATCGTCGCCGCTGCCGCCGGAGATGCTGTCGTCGCCGTCTGCGGGGTCCTCCGGCGGCACCGTGAAGGTGATGTCCGTAACGACATAGTCGGAGCCGTCGGTGCCATCGGTCTGCAGGTTGGCGGACAGAACCAGCTGGTCAAACGCGCCATAGCCGCTGATGTCAACGGTGCCGGCGCCGGTTCCGGCGCCATCTTCGGTAAAATCGCCCTCGGCAACCAGCACCCCGTCCTTGTAGACCGCCCAATGGCCTTCTTCGCCGTACCCGTCCGTGTACAGGTGCTTGAAGGAGAAGCTGGCGTCCGTGGTGTCCTGGTCGAAATCTATGATCAGCTCTTCGGAAACGCCCGAGGCCTTGTCGTAGCCGATCTGCGCGTCGACGCCGCTGTCGGAATCAGAGACCGCCCCGGCAACACCGAAGGCATCGCTGTAGTACGAGATGTTGGCCGCACTGGCGGTGCCCGACAGATCCCTGGCGGTGACAGTGAAGCCGCTGCTGGTATCGGTGACGTTTGAATCGTCGATGGTTTCCTGCGAACTGCCCAGCCCCGCTTCGGTGCTGCTGTCGCCATAGATGGTGTCATCGCCGGCGCCGCCCTCGAGACTGTCGCCGCCTTCGCCGCCCAGCACCAGGTCGTCATCGGCGCCGGCATCCACCGTGTCGTCGCCGCCGCCGGCCTCCACCGTGTCCTGATTGCCCGAGGCGCCGCCGCCGCTGCCGCTGTCGATGCGGTCGCCATCGCCGTCGCCGTAGCTGCTGTCGATCACGTCCCCGGCCGCGGTGCCCTCGACGCTGCCATCGCTCTCGCTGTAAGCCGGGGCCGATGCGGCCTGTGCGGAACCGTTGTAGATATCCCAGGTGTCGGGCACGAAATAGACGTTGCCGTCGGTGCCCAGGTAATAGGTGCCGGTGTCGGTTACGTTGGAATAGTAATTGTTGTTGCCGGTGTAATAGCCCGACCAGGTCCATTCTCCGGTGCCCAGAGAAGAGTCGGTGGTAAAACTGCTGGAGTTGCCACTGATCGAGTCGCCCGCGTCAAGCGACCCGTCGCCCAGATTGACGAGATACCCGGTTGGCATGATCCCCTTTCCCCGGTTTCATTGGCGGCCGCCCGCCGGCAGTTGGTCCGGCTTCAAGCAATAGGCAGACGGCGTTAAGACCGCGTTTTCCCGCCCCGCAATCTGCCCGGCATTTTAAGGGGTTTTTCTGCAGCACCCGCGGCGGCGGCGCAGGGGGTGGCGGCTTGCTAGCGGCGCACGGGTGGTTTATCACGCAGGCCTGACCTGAGATTGCCCGGATATTGCAAGGACACCCCATGCGCGCGGAAACCCAGAACATCGTGGCGGAGATCGAGAAATCGCTGGAGCTGCTGGCCCAGCGGCTGAATTGGGAAACCGCCGAATTCCGCCTCGAGGAATTCAACGCGCGGGTCGAGGATCCGAACCTGTGGGACGATCCGGAAGCCGCCCAGAAGCTGATGCGCGAGCGTCAGGCGCTGGTCGATTCCATTGATACCTACAAGGGCATCAAGCAGGACCTCTCCGACAACATCGAGCTGATCGAGCTCGGTGAGATGGAAGAGGACGCCGAAGTCATCAAGGACGCCGAGGCGGCGCTGGCCGCGCTGAAGGACAAGGCCGCCGAGAAGGAGCTGGAAGCGCTGCTGGACGGCGAGGCCGACGCCAATGACACCTTCCTCGAGATCAACGCAGGTGCGGGCGGCACCGAGAGCTGCGACTGGGCCTCGATGCTGGCGCGGATGTACGTCCGCTGGGCCGAGAAGAAGGGCTACAAGGTCGAGCTGCAGTCGGAAAGTGCCGGCGACGAGGCGGGCATCAAATCCGCCGCCTACAAGATCTCCGGCCACAACGCCTATGGCTGGCTGAAATCCGAAAGCGGCGTGCACCGGCTGGTGCGGATCTCGCCCTATGACTCGGCGGCCAAGCGGCACACTTCGTTCAGTTCGGTCTGGGTCTATCCGGTGGTCGACGACAATATCGAGATCGACGTGAACCCTTCGGATATCCGCGTCGACACCTACCGCTCCTCGGGCGCGGGCGGCCAGCACGTCAACACCACCGACTCGGCGGTGCGGATCACCCACATCCCGACCGGCATCGTGGTGACCTCCTCCGAGAAATCGCAGCACCAGAACCGCGATATCGCCATGAAGGCGCTGAAATCGCGGCTCTACCAGCAGGAGCTGGACCGCCGCAACGCCGAGATCAACGCCGCCCACGAGGCCAAGGGCGATGCCGGCTGGGGCAACCAGATCCGTTCTTACGTGCTGCAGCCCTACCAGATGGTGAAGGACCTGCGCACCCAGCACGAGACCTCCGACACCAAGGGCGTGCTGGACGGCGATCTGGACGGGTTCATGGCGGCAACGCTGGCGCTCAACGTCTCCGGCAAGAGCCGCTCGGAGGCCCAGGGCGAGGATTGAGCCGGCAGGCAGCCCCGCCCGCATTCCGGGAATTTCCCCGCTTCAGTCAAAAGAGCCTTGAGGTGCGCGCTTCAAGGCTCTTTTGCGGTATTGATGCATTCATTAGCCGGCTTTTGGCAAACTAAACCTGCGGTTCCCGCGCATTGTTTCCGGTAGCGAAACCCGTGCCATCGATTTCGATTGCTGGAAAAGAAGATCGCTGCCATGGCCAAGGCAGAGCTGACTCTCACCGTTGAGGGGGAAATCGCTCCGGCCCGGCGGGGAGAACGGCATTGCATGGTCCGGCCGGTTTATGACCACCTGCAATGGCTTTGAAGCGGGTGCGGGCAAATGCCTGGCTGCGGATACCGATCCCACCGCAGACGGCTGGACGGCCAGGACTGCCCGCTTCGGCGATGCGGCAGATAACTGCCCGGTCAGCAGCAGCGATGCCGCCGCCATCGGGACCTGTGCTGTGGCCATCACCCGCACCGGGGCGGGCGGCGAAAATCGCAGGGGCCGCCTTAATATGTATCTGCAGGGCATTTTTTCAGCCCGGATTCGCGGCTAGTCTGCCCGGACGAGCTAACCGGGAGATCATACCGCAATGACCACTGAAAAGCCCTTTGGAGTGCCCGAGCTGCGGCCCGCTTCGATGCCGATGCTGTCCGAGGCGCTGCGCCGGGGCTGGGCCGATTTCCGGGCCAAGCCTTTGTACGGGCTGTTCTTTGCCGGCTTCTACGTGCTGGCAGGCTGGGCGATGGCTTGGATCACGGTGCGGACCGGCACCACCTATTGGCTGGTGCTGGCCGCAATCGGGTTCCCGCTGATCGGCCCCTTTGCGGCCGTCGGGCTTTATGAAGTGTCGCACCGGCTGGAACAGGGGCAGCCGATTGCCTTTGGCGGCATCCTTGGGGTGGTGCTGCAGCAAAGCCGCCGCCAGCTGCCCTCGATCTGCGCGATCATTGTCGTTGTGTTCCTGTTCTGGTTCTTCCTCGGCCACATGATCTTTGCGCTGTTCATGGGCCATGCGACAATGACCAATATCTCCAGTTCAGCCGGGGTGTTCCTGACTGCAAACGGGCTGGCCATGCTGGCGGTCGGCACCGCTGCGGGGGCGCTGTTTGCCTTGCTGCTCTACATGATCACGGTGATCTCGCTGCCGCTGCTGCTGGACCGGGAGGTGGACTTTGTCACCGCGATGATCGCCAGTTTCCAGTATGTGCAGCAGAACTTCCTGGTGATGATGGCCTGGGCCGGGCTGATTGCGGCGGTGACGTTTGCGGCGCTGCTGCCCTGGTTCCTGGGATTGTTCCTGGTGCTGCCGCTGCTGGGCCACGCCACCTGGCACATCTACCGCCAGGCTGCCGCCGGTTAGCGTCAGCGGAAGGGCTGGCCGGTGTGCAGCAGACGGCGGTGGAAGGGCAGGAGCGCGTCCTCGTCCGCAAATCCGGCACTGCGCGCGGCGGCCAGAACCTGTTTCGTGTCGCGGCCCAGGTGTTCGTAGACCATCCGCGTGACGCGCTCGCCGGTATTGTTCTCGCGGACCGTGCGGGCCACGTATCCGGACCAGAAGTTGTTCTCCAGCGAGGCTACCCGGGCCAGGTAGTTGAAGGAATAGGTCATTGCCTTGCGGCGGGCGATGACAAAGGCGACGCCATCTTCGTGGCCGCTGACATAACCGCGGAACTCACGCACCCCCGGGCTGGCCGGCAGGCCCTGGCTGTACATCGCCTCCTTGGCCTCGAACCCCTTGATATAGGTCACGCCTGCATCGCGGAACACATAGACCACGCCGATCACGAACTTCTCGTCATTGATGAAACTGCGGCGGGTAAAGCGGTAGAACCCGGAGGGAAAAAACTCCTCCCCCAGCTGCTGCACGCCGCGGCCCAGGAAATCCGCCAGAAACGGGCCGTTCACGACCTGCCCGGCCTTGGACAGTTTTTCAACCGGGTCCAGCAGAATACGGGCGTCCACTTCGAAAAAACGGCAGATGCGGTCCAGCACGTCCGGGCGCGGAAAGCTTTCGCCGGACAAATACCGGTTGAATTGGGTCCGGTTGATGCCCAGCTGGCGCGATAATTCCGAAATTGACGGGTATTGCCGGGACAATTGACGCAAATTGGCGCCAAACATGTTCCTCAAATCAGCTGGAGAGCGGCTTTGGCTGGTCATCTTTGCCCCTGGTGGCTTGATATTTTGCGGTGAATTTGCGCCGCCCGCGCGCGATTTGTGCCAGAGTCCGGCCGAAAGATCCCGGGTTTTGCCGCCCGGTAGCGTCAGGGCTGGCGCTAATCCACGTCAGCAGGCTAATCAAACCGACACAAAATGCAATAGGCCAGCACTGATTTTGTCATGTTGGCGTCACATCAATTGTTCCAGAATTGGTATGCGGCAATGCGAGGACTGGTATGATTGGAGTTGTCTTATGGAGTGATGAACCCCTGAACAAAGCCGTAATCTGGTGCGACGATCAGGGGGATCTCGCTTTTTACACAAACAAGGCAGAAACAGGGTTCCAGGAACTGAACCCGGGAGACTGGGTTGAGTTCGACTTAACCTTGAGCGGTAATTTCAGAATTGCGGAAAATCTTGCCGTTGTGCTTGAACAGGGCAGCCCCGGTCTGGCAGAGCAGCTGTCGGAAGCGGCCTGCTGCGGCGCTGAACCCGCCGCAGGCGGGCCGGACGGCGGCACGGTGGTTCCCTTTCCGCTGCAGGCATCGAAAAAGCGGTGTGTTCCCGCACCGCTTCAGGCCGGCCGGGGCTGAGCGCCGGCCCGCCGCCGGGCCGGCGCCTTATCAGTTGCCGCGCAGCAGCGCGGCGACGCCGGTGCGGGCGATCTCGGCCAGGCCGAGCGGGCGCATCAGATCGGCAAAGGCGTCGATCTTGTCCGGCGCGCCGGTGATCTCGAACACAAAGCTGTTCAGCGTGCTGTCGACCACATTGGCGCGGAAGATATCCGCCAGCCGCAGCGCTTCCACGCGCTTGTCGCCCTCGCCGGCCACCTTCAGGATCGCCAGTTCCCGCTCCACCGCAACGCCTTCGACGGTCAGGTCATGCACGTCGCGGACCGAGACGATGCGGCCCAGCTGCGCCTTGATCTGCTCGATCACCTGCGGAGTGCCGGTGGTGACGATGGTGATGCGCGATAGATGGCCGGTGTGGTCCACCTCGGCCACGGTCAGGCTTTCGATATTGTAGCCGCGGCCCGAGAACAGGCCGATGACGCGGGCCAGAACACCGGGTTCGTTTTCCACCAGCACCGCGATGGTGTGCCGCTCCTGCACATCCGAAAACGTCGGGCGCAGATTGTAGGCGGAATGGCGGTTGGAGCCTTTTTTGATATGCAGGGCAGACATCGGTCGCCGTCCTTTCGTTTGTCGCTGCCAAAAGTTTTCTGAAAACTTTTGGCAAAATTCTTCATAAGAATTTTGCGGCCCGGCCGCGTTACACCAGCACCGCGCCGCCGGCCTGGATCACCCCCTGCGTCTCCGCCTCGCCCAGCAGCATCTCGTTGTGGGCCTTTCCGCTCGGGATCATCGGGAAGCAGTTCTCATGCTTTTCCACCAGGCAGTCGAAGATCACCGGCCCGTCGTATTCGATCATCTCCATGATCGCGTCATCCAGGTCCTTGGGATCGCTGATGCAGATGCCCTTGCAGCCGAAGGCCTCGGCGAGCTTGACGAAATCGGGCAGCGCCTCGGACCAGCTGTGGCTGTAGCGCTCGCCGTGCAGCAGCTCCTGCCACTGGCGCACCATGCCCAGGCGCTCGTTGTTGAGGATGAACTGCTTCACCGGCAGGCGGAACTGCACCGCGGTGCCCATTTCCTGCATGTTCATCAGCCAGGACGCCTCGCCCGCGACGTTGATCACCAGCGCGTCCGGATGCGCCATCTGCGCCCCGATCGAGGCCGGGAAGCCATAGCCCATGGTGCCCAGGCCGCCGGAGGTCATCCAGCGGTTCGGGTCCTCAAAGCCCAGGTACTGCGCCGCCCACATCTGGTGCTGGCCCACCTCGGTGGCGACATAGCGGTCCATGCCTTTGGTCAGTTCCTCGAGCCGCTGCAGCGCGTATTGCGGCTTGATGGTCTTTTCCGAGTTCTTGAAGTTCAGGCAGTTCACCGCGCGCCATTCGCTGATCTGCTTCTGCCATTTGGCCAGCGCTTCGCGGTTCACCTTGCGGCCGCGCGATTTCCAGACCTTCAGAATGTCCTCCAGAACATGCGCGACGTCGCCGACGATGGGGATATCGACCCGGATCACCTTGTTGATCGAGGAGGGGTCGATGTCGATATGCGCCTTTTTCGACTTCGGGCTGAAGGCGTCGATGCGGCCGGTGATGCGGTCGTCGAAACGGGCGCCGATGTTGATCATCAGGTCGCAGCCGTGCATCGCCATGTTGGCTTCATAAAGCCCGTGCATCCCCAGCATCCCCAGCCAGTTCTTGCCGGACGCGGGGTAGGCGCCCAGGCCCATCAGGGTCGAGGTGACCGGGATGCCGGTGCCATCCACCAGCTCGCGCAGCAGCTGGCTGGCAGCAGTGCCGGAGTTGATCACGCCGCCGCCGGTATAGAACACCGGGCGCTTGGCGGTTTCCAGCGCTTCGACCAGTTCGGTGATCGCCTCCATGTCGCCCTTGAGCTGCGGCTGGTAATGCGAGGCCGCGGGTTTGGGGCCGTTGTAAGCGCCGCTGGCGAACTGCACATCCTTGGGGATGTCGACCAGAACCGGGCCGGGGCGGCCGGATTTGGCGACATGGAATGCCTCATGCAGGGTGGCGGCCAGCGCGTCGGTGTCCTTGACCAGCCAGTTGTGCTTGGTGCAGGGGCGGGTGATGCCGACGGTGTCGGCCTCCTGGAAGGCGTCCGAGCCGATCATGAAGGTCGGCACCTGGCCGGTCAGCACCACAATCGGGATCGAGTCCAGCAGCGCGTCGGTCAGGCCGGTCACCGCATTGGTGGCGCCGGGGCCGGAGGTCACCAGCACGACACCCGGCTTGCCGGTGGAGCGGGCATAGCCTTCGGCGGCATGCACCGCGCCCTGCTCGTGGCGTACCAGCACGTGGCGGATGTCGTTTTGCAGAAAGATCTCGTCATAGATCGGCAGCACGGCGCCGCCCGGGTATCCGAAGACCACATCCACCCCCTGATCCTTCAGGGCCTGAACAACCATTTTCGCGCCGGTCATTTCACGTGTCATCTGCTTTTTGCTCCAATTGGCGGCATCGTCCGTTACGCATAAAAAAAGCCCCCGATTTCAAGTCGGAGGCGCATGGGTTCGATTATGGTCTACCGTTACCGGCCCATGCGCTTGGTTCCTACGATTACGACTAGGGTGGTCACGGCCACAGGCTCCTTTTTGCGTTGCGGGCGACATTATGGTCGCCGGACAGGGGCGTCAACCTGCAAACGTGTCAAAAAAGGGCCGCACGGGGACATTTTCTTGCTCGCACCCGGGGGTGCGGCGAAATTTCCGCGAAAATGCGCCGCCGCTGCGGGCCGGAATCGTTCAAAACCGGCACGGGCGTGTCCCGTTTGTGCCAGATCGGCTGTCTCTCAGCGGGCAAGCTCAACCCAAAAGAGTTCGCAGGGAAGGATGCATGCATGGTTCAACTCAGTGATCTGGTGGATCTGGGCCGCTATCCGATCGACCGGCCCGGCTCCAAGGCGTATGCGCGGCTGCTGGCGGATCTGCAGCGGGATCTGCAGGCCGACGGCTGCGCTGTGCTGCCCGGGTTCGTGCATCAGGACGGCATTGCCAGGCTGGCGGCCGAGGCCGATGCCGTGGCGGACAACGGCCACAGGTCCTTCAGCCGCACCAATGCCTATTTCAGCCAGGATGACAGCACGCTGCCGCAGACCCATCCGGTGCGCCGGTTCTATGACCGCTCCAACGCCTTCATTCCGGCCGACAATTTCGGCGCCGGCAGCCCGCTGCGGGCGATTTACGAATTTGCCGGGTTCATGCCCTTTATCCGCGAGGCCCTGGGAGAGCCGGAGGACAGGTTTTTCCGCTATGATGATCCGCTGGCTGATGTGATCATCAACATGGTCGAGGAGGGGCAGGGCTTTCCCTGGCATTTCGACACCAACAATTACACCGTGACGCTGGCGATCCAGAACGGCGAAGCAGGCGGCGGATTCGAATATGCGCCGATGCTGCGCACCCCGTGCGACGAGAATTACGACGGGGTGGCGCGGGTGCTGGCCGGCGGCTCGCCGCTGGTGCGCAGGCTGATGCTGCAGCCGGGCGACCTGCAGATTTTCCGCGGACGGTACTCGCTGCACCGGGTGGCGCCGGTCGAAGGCGCGCGGCGGCGTTATGTCGGCATCTTCTCCTTTGTCGAGAAGGCGGGCATGTGCGGCGGGGTGGAGCGCACCCGGCAGCTCTACGGGCGGGTGCTGCCCTGCCACTACGAGCGCGAGGGGCTGCGGGCCGACGCCCTGCGGGATTGACCGGCCGGGCGGAATGGCTGGACCTGATGCGGCCGAATGGGATAATTGACCGGCAGAAAGTCTGTGCAGGAAGGCCGCATTTGCCCAAAGTGATTGTCCATGTGCGGCGCCAGCACGCCGATTGCGATCTGTCCCGCAGCTTTCTTGAGCTTTACGGCATCATTGTGCGGATGTTCCGGGAGCAGGGCTTGCAGGCGGAAAGCCGGGTGATGGATCCCGATATCAAAAGCGGTCTGCGGCATACCGGCGACCGGCGGTTCGAGGACGGCAACCTGCACATTCTGGATGACCAGCACTTGCAGATGCCCAATGTGCTGAACGGGTCGATGGCCTATCTGGAGGGGTACTGGCACCTGGATCCCAAAGGCACCCGGGGGTTCAGCTCCATCGGCGGCAAGCCGTTCCGCGCGGACATGATCCCCTACAGATACGCGGCGCAGTTCTATGGCAAGCTGCAGGCAAAATGGAAGGACACGCGCCGGACCCGCTACAGTCCGCCCCGCGAGAGGGAGACCATTCCCCCGGGGTGCATTTCGGTCTTTTTCCAGGGGGCGCACCCGTACCGGACAGGGGCGACATCATTCACCGACATTTCCATGCTGCAGGATGTCCTGCAGGGGGCTGGCGGGCGGCCGGTGCTGGTCAAGCCGCACCCAAGGCTGGCGGATATCGGAACCATGACCGAGCTTGCGGAGATTGCTGCCCGGGACAGCCGGGTGGTGATCACCGGGGCCAACATACACGACATTGTGGCGGCCAGCTGCGCGACGGTTTCGGTGAACTCCTCGGTGGCCATCGAAGGGTTCCTGCACCGCACGCCGGCTGTTCTCTACGGCGTGTCGGACTTTCATCACTTCGCGGAAACCATCACTGGGCCGGGGCAGTTCGCCGGTGCGCTGGACCGCGCGCAGGCCCGCACCGGCGGCTATGCCCAGTTCCTGACCTGGTATTTCCGCAACAACTGCCTCGAAATCGGAGCACCCGGCCTGGAGCAGAAAATCTGGGAGATCTTCGCCGGCGCCGGTTTCCCGCGGCAGCGGTTTGCCGCAGGCTGAGCGGCCAGCGGCTGCAAAAACCGGACGCCCCGGGGGAGGGCGCCCGGCGGGCCGGGCACAGCTTTGCTGCGGCGATGTGGGGATCACTCCGTCAGCGCGTTGTGCCCGAAATAGAGGAACTCCTTGTCCATCCCCTGCACATCGGCTGCCGCCAGCGTGAGCGAGGCGCCCTCCAGCATGCTGAAGCTCTTCTGCTCCTGAACCCAGGCGTCCGCCGGCTGCAGGGTCGACAGCGTATAGGTGGTGGCCTCGGACAGGTAATGGGTGGGGATCACCGCCTTGGGCTGGATCCGCGCGACCAGCGCGTTGGCCTGGTCATAGGACAGGATGTGCTCGGAGCCGTCCACCGGCAGGGTCAGCACGTCGATCCGTCCGACCGCCTCCCAGAACCCGTCGGCCGGATCGGGCCGGTTGTCGCCCCAGATCAGGGTGCGGATGCCGCCGGTCTCCACCACGTAGGTGACCATGTCCATGTGGCCCGGATTGTTGGGCGGGCAGGCGTCCACGCCGAATTCCGCCAGCGCGTCGGTCCAAGGATACCAGCCCGGCGCCACGCAGGCATGCTTGTCGGCGTAGCCGGTGATCCTGAGGTCGGCGAATTCGAACGTGCCGGCCATCCGGTCCAGCACCATGGTCGATTGCGGCCGGTCGATGGCGTCGTGGTCGAAATGGGTATGGGTGGACATGGTGATATCCACCAGCGTCTCCGGGAACTTCTGCTTGAACCACAGCCCCCAGGCGCCGGAGGGGTCATCGCGCCACGGATCAAACAGCACCGACGCGCCGCCGGGCGAGGTGATCTTGATGGCGCAGTGGCCGTAAAAATCGATCTTCACCTCGCCATCCGGGAAAGTCCCCGCGTTCTGCAGGCCGATCACATGGTTGTTGTTGCCGGGCTGCAGCCAGTCGGTCGATTGCGCCTGGGCGCTGGCGCTGCCCAGCAGGCTGGCGGCAGATCCGACCCCGGCAGCGCCCGCCGCCCTGAAGAAGCTGCGCCGCGACAGCCCCGGTGCAAGGTCGTCGCGGCGCCCGTCCAGCCGGGCCGGTTTCAGGTTGTTCCTTTTCTCATCCATTGGTCTTGCCTCCCTGTTTTGATGCCTTGCCCGCACTGGCGGGGCTGCAGACAGGCTAGGCGAGGCCGGGCCCAAGGGGTGCCCCGGAAGTTTATGGGGAAAACAGGGGGGCAGCCCCCCTATTCGAGGCGCAGGGGCACGGCGGCAGGTCTCCGCTGTGGCGGATTTCCGGGCCTTGGCGGCGGTGCCGGATTCTGGCAGCCTGTCTGCAAACGACCCGGCAGCAACGGGCAGCACAGCACTCAGCGGAACAGGCAGCGGCATGAGCATCACACGGCGTCACTTCGGATTTGGTCTTGCGGCCTTCGGGCTCACGGCCTGCAGCGGGGCTGTCCCTTCGGGCAGCGGCACCAGCGGCTCCAGCGGGGCCGCCGGCCTGCCCGCAGACCTGCGCCCCGCGGCCAATGCGGGCTATGACGCCTGGGTCGCCGGCTTCCGCACCCGGGCGGAGGCCAGAGGCATTTCCCAGGCCACCCTGCGCGCGGCGTTCCGCGGTGCGGGCTATCTGCCGGGTGTCGTCAAGCGCGACCGCAACCAGACGGAATTCAAGCGCAGCCTGGAGGACTACCTGTCCATCGCGGTCTCGGACGAGCGGCTGTCCAAGGGCCGCGCCGCCTTTGCCCGCCACCAGTCCACGCTGCGGGCGCTGGAGCGCGCCTATGGCGTCGATGCGGAAATCATCTGCGCGATCTGGGGGCTGGAAAGCTTTTACGGCGAGCGCCGCGGCAATGTGCCGGTGATTTCAGCCACCTCGACGCTGGCCTATGACGGGCGGCGCGGGGCGTTTTTCGAAAAACAGCTGCTGGCGGCGCTCAGGATCCTGCAGAACGGCGACATCACGCCGGCGCGGATGACCGGCAGCTGGGCCGGCGCCATGGGGCACACCCAGTTCATCCCGACCTCCTACCAGGCGTTTGCAGTGGATTTCACCGGCGATGGCCGCCGCGACATCTGGTCGGAGGATCCCGCCGACGCGCTCGCCTCCACCGCCGCCTACCTGCAGCGCAACGGCTGGGCGCGCGGCGTCAAATGGGGCGGCGAGGCCGGCGCGCCCGGCACCCCCGCGGGCCGCATCATCCAGCCGCAGCCGGGCGGGCCGCAGTTTGCCGTCACCGGCAACTTCAACGCCATCAAGCGCTACAACAATTCCGATTCCTACGCGATCGGGGTGGGCCATCTGGCCGACCGCATCGCCGGCGGCGGTCCGCTGCGGGCCGGTTTTCCGCCGGATCAGTACGGGCTGACCAAGAATGACCGCATCGCGCTGCAAAAGCGCCTGACCGCCAAGGGTTTCGACACCGGCGGCGCCGACGGGGTGCTGGGGCCAAAGAGCCGCGCCGCGATCAGCGCCTACCAGTCCAGCCGCGGAGTGCCCGCCACCGGAGAGCCGTCCCAGGCGCTGCTGAACAGTCTCCTCTAGGCGGCGGCACCTCGGGAAACGCTGCGGATAAAGGCGCTGCCCGGCCCCGGCCGCGCGGGCTCAGCTCATTCGGAGCGGATGCGCGCCGGGTGCTGCTCCGCCGAACTCAGCGCAATCAGATGCTGGCGCAGGTTCTCGCGGCGGCTCAGCCCCAGTTTCTGGCGGATGTTGTTGCGGTGGAAGTCAATGGTGCTGGTCCCGCGCCCGA
Source organism: Leisingera thetidis (assembly GCF_025857195.1). Taxonomy (NCBI): domain Bacteria; kingdom Pseudomonadati; phylum Pseudomonadota; class Alphaproteobacteria; order Rhodobacterales; family Roseobacteraceae; genus Leisingera; species Leisingera thetidis. Next base: position 1,434,357 of record NZ_CP109787.1, read on the forward strand.
GGGCGGCGGCGATCTCCTTGGTGGTGCGGCCCATCATGATCAGCTGCATGATCTCGGTCTCCGCAGGCGTCAGCCGTTCCAGCGTCTCCGCCAGCCTGGAGGAGAGGGCCGAGGTGATGTTTTTCAGGTTGTCCTCGATCATCATGAGATAGGCGCTCTGCAGGTCCCGATCCGCATCCAGATGGCGGAGCTTGGCGATATAGGGCAGCACCATCCCCTTGATCTGCTGCACGATCTGCTGCTCGGTCTCGTGGCGGGAGGCCTCCACATTGTCGATCAGCACCCGCAGTGCGGTATTGGCATCCTCCAGCGCCTCGGTGCGGCGCCTTATGGTGTCCTCGCGCGCCCGCACGGTCTCGCGCAGCTCTGCCTGGGCCTGCTTGCGTTGGGCAACCTCCAGCAGCAGCGCCAGATCGCCCTCGACCACGCGGCAGAACTCCTGCAACCCCTTGCGGAACATCAGCGCGCGCTTGTTGCGCCGCGTGTCCAGCACGCAGATGGTGCCGTAGACCTCCCCGTCGGGCCATTTGATCGGATAGCCGATGTAAAAGGACATGGCATGCTCCATGTCCTCGTTGTCCCGCCAGCGCGGCTCGCACCGGGCGTCCTCGACCACCAGTTCGCCGTCGGCCTCAATCACGCCGAAGCAATAGAGCTTTTCATTCAGGTGGTATGTGCGGCCCGGGTAATAGGGGGTGTTCCCGGCCGAGTTCGACACTTTCACCCGGTGATCCCTGTCCACCGTCGCCATGATCAGCGCGGCAGGCACATCGGTGAGTTCCGCCACCAGGTCCACCACCCGCTGCCATTTGGCCTGGGTGTCCGGCGGGATCGGGGGCTTGTCTGTTGTCATGGCACGGCTCCTTGGCCCGGAAGGCTAGGGCAGGGGCCGCGGATCACCAAGAAAATACCGGGGCAAAGGGTCAGAACCCGGCGCCGGTCCCCTGCAGCACGCCATGCTCCAGCGCATAGCGCGTCAGCCCGGCGGTGGAGGAGATGCCCAGCTTGCGCTTGATGTTCTTGCGGTGCGTCTCGACGGTCCGGACCGAGATATCCAGCGCCAATGCGACTTCCTTGTTGGACTTGCCCTGCGCCAGCTCCAGCAGGATGGTCTGCTCGCGCCCGGTGAGCGCCTCGCGGGCCTCGTCCCCCTTGGGCTTCAAGGAGCCGGCCGCGCCGGTGCACAGATAGGTCTGCCCCTCCATCACCGCGTCGATCGCCTGTTTGATCTCTTCCGTCGGCACATCCTTCAGCACATAGCCCATGGCACCATGGCTGAGCGCGGTGGAGATGTATTCGGCGCTGTCATGCATCGACAGGATCAGGATGCGGGTGCCAGGGTGCTGCTCCAGGATGATCTCGGTGGCGCTGAGACCGCCGAGCTTGGGCATGTTCAGATCCATCAGCACCACATCGGGCGCCAGTGCGCCCATCCGGTCCACGGCATCGCGCCCGTCGGTCAAGGAGCCGACAACCTCGATATCGTCATAGTTTTCAAGGATCGACTGGATGCCCTCGGCCACCATCGGGTGGTCATCCACGATCAGAACTTTCACCGGATCAGCCATATTCCCCCTCAAGACAGCCTTCCATTTCCAAGAGACCCCGCAAGCCGCCGCATCCTCCCCCGGTCACGGCAATTGCGCAGGCGTTCCCTCCTCGCCAGGCGGCAGCAGGTGGCTCAGAGGCAGGCTTGCCTCGATCACGGTGCCGCTTTGGGTGCCACGTGATGACAGAATGCGCAGCGTGCCGTCAAGCTGCTCGATCCGCTCCTGCATGTTGCGCAGCCCGATCCCGGGGCCGGAGCGGGCATCGCGCGGCGGCAATCCGCGGCCGTTGTCGGTGATCCGCATGGTGGCGCCCTTGGTATGGCCGCGCAGGTCGATGCTGACCTTGGTCGCCTCGGCGTGGCGCTCGATATTGGTCAGCGCCTCCTGGGCGATGCGGTACAGCGCGATCTTGGCGTCCTGGTCCAGCCGGTTGCGGAACACCACGGTGGAGAACGCCGTCTCGATGCCGGTGCGGGCGGCAAAATCATCCGTCAGCGCCTTCAGCGCCGGGCCGAGGCCGAGGTCGTCCAGCACCCCGGGACGCAGGTCGCGGCTGATCCGGCGCACTTCGGTGATGGCGGTGAGCAGGCTTTCGGTGCCTTTCTCCAGCGGCGCCGCGGCACCGTCGCCGTCGCCGCGGGCCAGGCGGCGGCGGGTGTTGTCCAGCGCATAGCGCACGCCGACCAGAAGCTGGCTGATGCCGTCATGCAATTCGCGCGCCACCCGGCCGCGCTCCTCTTCCTGGGCGTCGAACACCCGCTGGGTCAGCTCCTTCAGCTTGGCATCCGCCAGCCGCCGCTCGCGGATGTTCAGGAACATGCCGGAGGCAAACACCAGCCCCAGCGATATCAGGGTGATGCCGCCGATATAGAGGAACGTGCGCCGTACCCGCGCCTCCACCTCGGCGCGCGAGGCGGCCACCGTGGCCAGCACGTCGTCGATGAACACGCCGGTGCCGATCGCCCATTGCCAGTCCTGCAGGCCCAGCACATAGGCGATCATCTGCGCCTCTTCCCCGGTCGAGGGCTTTTCCCAGGTGAAACTGTGCCAGCCGGCCCCGTCGCGGGCGAGGCGGATGAACTCATCCACCACCGGCACGCCTGCGCTGTCGGTCAGGCCCGCCCAGTTGCGGTTGATGAACTCGGTCTGCCGCGGGCTCACCAGGTTGATGCCGTCATAGTCGTAGACAAAGAAGAACCCGTCCTTGCCGTAGATCATCGCGCTGAGGATCTGGGTGACCCGCTCCTTGGCCTCGGCATCATCCGGCGCGGCCAGGCCGTAGATATGGGCAAAGCCGTTGCGCGCCTGGGTCACGTAGTTGCGCAGCTCCGCTTTTTTGGCCTCCAGCAGCTGCAGCTCCAGCGCCTGGATCTCGCGTTCCGCCAGCGCGCGCGACTGGTAGCCCACCAGAACCGCAATCGCGGTGCCCGCCACGATCAGCGGCAGGGTCATCAAGAGCGAGAGTTTCTGCGCATAAGTGGGACGCAGAAGAGGTTGGAACAGGCGCATCGGCAGGGCCCCGGAATTGGTCAGATTCTTGTACCGAATCATTGCGCAGCCGCCCAGAGGAATCAAAGTGGCACGACACGATTGCGCCCTTGGCGTGTCCTGCCAATTGACGATTCGCGCCAGAAATGCGCCAACTTTCCCCGTGCAGCCCGGAAAAACGTGCCGTTCTACGCAGTAGTAGGTATTCACATAAAATCCGCCGCCGCTAGGCTGGCCGCACTCGAACCGATCCGCCCGGGGGGAACACCCGGGCAATCCGAATTGATAATGGGAGGAATAATAAATGGATCGCCGTTCTTTTCTGAAGACATCCGCACTGGGCGGGTCCGCAGCAGCCGCCGGCACCCTGGCGGCTCCGGCCTATGCCCAGGGCAACCGCACCTTGACGATGGTCACCACCTGGGGCCGCGGTCTGGCCGGTGTGCATGATTCCGCACAGTATGTGGCCGACACCATCACCGCCATGTCCGACGGCGCCCTGACCGTCGACCTCAAGGCGGCCGGCGAACTGGTCGGCGCGTTCGAAGTGTTCGACGCCGTGACCGCAGGCCAGGCCGACATGTACCACGCCGCTGACTATTACTTCGTCAGCCAGCACCCCGCCTATGCCTATTTCACCGCGGTGCCCTTCGGCATGACCGCGCAGGAGCTGGTGAACTGGTACTACCACGGCGAAGGCCAGGCGCTGCATGACGAACTGGGCCAGATTTTCGGCCTGAAGTCCTTCATCGGCGGCAACACCGGCCCGCAGTCCGGCGGCTGGTTCAACAAGGAGATCAAGGGCCCCGAGGATTTCAATGGCCTGAAATTCCGGATGCCGGGCCTGGGCGGCAAGGCGCTGGGCAAGCTGGGCGCCTCGGTGCAGAACATTCCGGGTTCCGAAGTGTACCAGGCGCTGTCCTCCGGCGCCATCGACGGCACCGAGTGGATCGGCCCCTGGGCGGACGAGAAGGCCGGCTTCCAGGAAATCACCAAGACCTACTACACCGCGGGCTTCCACGAGCCGGGTGCGGCGCTGTCGGTTGCCACCAACCGCGATGTCTTTGAAGGCCTGTCGCCGGCCCATCAGAAAATCATCGAAACCGCATCCGCGGCCGGCCACCAGTGGAGCCTGGCGCAGTTCATGAACAACAACGGCGCCGCGCTGCAGCGTCTGCAGTCCGGCGGCGTCAAGACCCTGGAATTCCCGGACAGTGTCTGGGATGCCTTCGGCACCGCGACCAAGGAAACCCTGGACGAGTTCATGGGCGACGAGCTGTTTGCCAAGATCCGCAACAGCGTCGAATCCTCGATGAAGGCCTCTTCCGGCTGGATCACCAAATCCGAAGGCGCCTACCGCACCCAGCGTGACCGCGTTCTCGGCTGATCCGTCTGACTGGACTTAACCGGATCCTCCGCCGCCGCGCGGGGGGTCCACATGCAGTTGCAGACAGCGCGGGACGGCCGGCCGGAAGCGCCGTGTGCCCAACCCGCCGCCGCAGCTTCGCAGCAATCTTCCCGGGGGAAACATGCAGGAAGAGAGTGGCATCACCTTCTTTGGCGCAATCTGGGGCGGGCTGGTCTGGCTGATCCAGAACATCGCCGGCGCCTTTTACAATTTCGGCTACGCCGTCACCCATCCGCAGCTCTGGCTCGACTGGTCCGACAAGGCCTCGATCATGCGCTTTGTCTACTACGGCGGCTCGGTCGAGTTCTTCTTTGTCGTCTTCACCGCCTTCCTGGTGCTGACCGCCATCGGCCTCTATTTCCGCAATGTCATGTGGGGCGTGGTGCGGGGGCTCGAGGGGCTGGCCAACACAACCGGCCGCTTCTTTGCCTGGGCGGGGCTTCTGATGGTGGTGCAGCAGATCATCATCGTGTTCATGCAGCGCGTGTTTGCCCGGCCCGACATCAGTTTCGGTTTCGGCATCCCGTTCAACCAGGACATCAGCTGGTTTGCCGAAGAACTGAAGTTCTACAATGCCCTGGTCGTCTGTCTTTGCGTGACCTACACGTTTGTGCAGGGCGGCCATGTGCGGGTGGACCTGATCTATTCCGGCATCAGCTTCCGCGCCAAGCGGGTGGTCGACATGCTCGGCTCGCTGCTGTTCATGATGCCCGCCGCGGTGCTGACCTGGATGTACGGCTGGTTCTTCCTGTGGCGCCACCTGATCGTGCCGAAACCCTCGGCCTCGGACAGCCTCGACCGGCTGGTGATGAAGGCGCGCGCCCTGCGCTGGAACGTGGAAACCATCGGCTTCAGCCCCAACGGGTTCAACGCCTATTTCCTGTTCAAGATCCTGCTGGTGCTGTTTGCGGGCCTCGTGTTCCTGCACGCCATCGCCTTCTTCTACCGCTCGTTCCTCGAGTTCAGCGAAGGGCCGGACAGCGAAAACAAATATCTCGACAAGGACAGTCTTGGCGAGGGTGAAGAAGCCTACGAAGGCACGCACTAAAGGGACGTCAAAAAATGCTATTTGGACTTGATGGCGTCGAAATCGGCCTGCTCATCGTCTTCTTCTGCCTCTTCGGGGGCATCCTCTCCGGCTTTCCGGTGGCCTTTGCCATCGGCGGTGCCGGGATCATCTCCTTCGGGATCATCGCCGCGCTGGACAGCGCCGGCATCCTGGTGCACCAGGCCATCGACTCCTCGTCGCAGGCCTACCGCGAGCTGCTGAACTCGGGCGTCAGGCCCGACACGATATCCACCTTCCGCTATCCGGACCTGCCCAGGATCGCCGAGCCCGTGTTCCTGCAGGGCTGGGAAGTGGCGCTGGACCGCAACATCTCCTTCATCGTCAACCGGATGAACGAGCGGGTGCTGGCCGGGGCGTCGATCGAAACCCTGCTGGCGGTGCTGATGTTCGTGCTGATGGGCATCACCCTGGAGCGTTCCAAGATCGCCAATGACCTCTTGACCACGATGGCACGGGTGTTCGGCCCGCTGCCGGGCGGTCTGGCGGTGTCGATCGTCGTCGTGGGCGCCTTCCTGGCGGCCTCCACCGGCATCGTCGGCGCAACCGTGGTGACCATGGGCCTGCTGGCGCTGCCGACCATGCTGCGCAACAACTATTCGCCGGAGCTGGCAACCGGGGTGATCGCGGCAAGCGGAACCCTGGGCCAGATCATCCCGCCGTCGATCGTGATCGTTCTGCTGGGCACGCTGGCGGGCGACATTTACTCCACTGCGCAGGAAACCCGCGCGATGGAGGCAGGCTGCTCCGACGCGCTGACCTATCTGGGCGAACCGGCGGTGGTCTCGGTCGGCACATTGTTCCAGGCGGCCCTGCTGCCGGGCATCCTGCTGGCGCTGCTGTATGCGCTCTATGCCTTTGGCTATGCGCTGCTGAACCCGCATAAGGCGCCGGCCGTGGCGATGGAGCCCGGCACCGGCGACGTGATCACCCGCGGCGAAGGCCTGACCTGGTTCCTGGCGGTGCCGGCGGCGCTGATCGGCGGCGCCATCCTGCTGGGCAGCTTCAACGTGATCGGCAGCCAGAACATCACCGTTTCGACCTTCTCGGACGCCGGCGAGACCGCCTCCCTGCGCACCAGCGTGCGGGCACAGTGCAAGGCCTCGATGATCGAGCTGCACGGGCAGGAGGCCTGGGACGCCGCGGTGGCAGAACAGCAGGCCATCAACGCCGCAGGCGGTGTTGCCCTGGCGGCAAGGCTGAGCGAGGCGGAAATCGCCGCCGCTGTCGAGGCCAAGACCGCAGCCGCCGCTCCCATCGGCACCGGCATCGCCGTGATCATGGTTCTGCTGGGCCTGGTGCTGGCGTTCGGCCGCGGCGTGGCGCCGTCGCGCGATGCCAAGCCGCTGATCCTGGGGGCGGTCGGCCTGCTGCTGGTTGCGCTGGTGGATATTGTGGCGATTGCGCCGGCCACATCGGCAGGCGTGACCGTCCTGTGGATCGCGCTGCCGCTGCTGCTGGCGCTGTGGGGCTGCCGCGAGGCCGCCATCCGCTGCGCCGGCAACGATCTGATCCGGGTGGTGTTCCCGCCGCTGGTGCTGATCGTTGCGGTGCTGGGCTCGATCCTGGGCGGCATCACCAACCCGACGCCCGCCGCGGCGCTGGGGGCGGGCGGCGCCATCATGCTGGCGGCCTACCGCAAGCTGCAGGATGAAGGGCGTTCCGGCAGGATCATCATCTGGTCCACCTTTGCGGTGATGCTGTGCATCCTGATCGGCATCAACTTCGATCTGCGCGTCAACCAGGGCGGGGTGTCCCTGGAAAGCTGGATCGCCTTCATCGCGGCCTATGGCCTGTATCTCTATGCGCTGTTCGGGCTGCTGTACGGCTGCTGGGTGCTGTTCAGGTCGGGCGTGCTGACACCGGTGGTGCGGGAAACCGCCAAGGTGACCTCGATGGTGTTCACCATCCTGATCGGCTCGCAGCTGCTCAACCTGGTGGTGATCTCCTTTGGCGGCGAGCATTACATCCAGCAGTTCCTGAAGAGCTTCGACAACGAGATGACGGTGTTTCTGATCGTGATGCTGGTGTTGTTCTTCCTGGGCTTCGTGCTCGACTTCCTGGAGATCATCTACATCGTGATCCCGATCGTGGGGCCGGTGATCTATGGCGGCTCGTTCGATCCGAAATGGGTGACCATCATGGTTGCGGTGAACCTGCAGACCTCGTTCCTGACGCCGCCGTTCGGGTTTGCGCTGTTCTACCTGCGCGGGGTTGCGCCCAAGGAGGTGACGACGGCGCATATCTACCGCGGGATCGTGCCGTTTGTGCTGATCCAGGTGGTGGGGATTGCCATTCTCTGGGCCTTCCCGTCGATTGTGACCATCGTTCCGGCGCTGATCCCGAACTGATCCGGGATACGGATACAGGACAAGAAAACGGCAAAGGGGCCCCGAGCGGGCCCCTTTGCAGGTCTTGCCAGGGCAGGGGCGCTGCCCCTCTGCGCGCGGCGCGCGCCTTCACCCCGGGATATTTTCAGCCAGATGAATAGGGGATCCTTGCCGGGACCGTCAGGCGGGGCGGGCGGCTCAGGCGAATTGGATCAGGTCCCAGCGGTTGCCGAAGGGATCGCGCCAGACCGCGACGGTGCCATAAGGCTCGTGCCGCGGTTCCTCTTCGAAGGGGACGCCCTGGGCCAGCATCGCGGCGTGGTCGCGGGCAAAGCCGTCGGTGGCCAGGAACAGGCCGACGCGGCCGCCGAACTGGTTTCCGATGGCGGCCTGCTGATCCGCCCCTTCGGCCCGGGCCAGGATCAGGCCGCCCTGCGCAGCACCGGGCGGCAGGATGCGCACCCAGCGCTTGCGGCCCTGATCAATGTCCTCGGCCAGGTGCCAGCCGAGCCGGCCGCAATAGAAGGCGATGGCGGCATCGTAATCCGGCACCACCAGCGAGACGGCGTGAAGGTATTGCATCAGCGGCTGCGGTGGATCGGCTGTTCGGGCAGCTGGATGTTGGCGACCTGTTCGGCAATCGGATCGGTCGACAGCGGATGGCCGGCGGCCTCGAACTCGGACGGGTCGGTCATCTTCTTCCATTCGCTCTGGTGATAGATCTCAAGGCCGGAGAATTTGGCCTTGTAGCCCATCTTGGTGCTGCCGGGCACCCAGTAGCCGAGGTAGACATAGGGCAGCCCGGCTTCGCGCGCGATGCTGATGTGGTCGAGGATCATGAAGGTGCCGAGCGAGTTCTGCGGCTGGTCCGGCGCGTAGAAGGAATAGACCATGCTGAGGCCATCCTCCAGAACGTCGGTCAGCGACACCGCGGTCAGCTTGCTGCTGCCTGCCCCGGCATATTCCACCACCCGGCTGCGCACCGGCGTTTCCTCGATCATGGCGGCGTATTCGAAGACATCCATGTCGGCCATGCCGCCATCGGCGTGGCGGCTGTCGAGATAGCTGCGGAACAGGGCGAACTGGTCTTCGGTCGCCCAGGGCGAGGTGGCGCGGCGCTCCAGATGCGCGTTGCGTTTCAGGGTGCGCTTCTGGCTGCGGGTCGGGGCAAAGGCGGCCACGTCGATCCGCGCCGACAGGCAGGCCGAGCATTCCGAGCAGGACGGCCGGTACAGCACGTTCTGCGAGCGCCGGAAGCCCTGCTGGCTGAGGCTGTTGTTGAGCTGCTCGACCCCGTCGCCCTGCAGGGCGGTGAACAGCTTGCGTTCCATCCTGCCCTCCAGATAGGGGCAGGGCTGCGGCGCTGTCACATAGAACTGCGGTGCAATGGGAAGGGTATGGCGCATCGGAACTCTTCAGCAGTTTTACGGGGCAACCGGAACAGGCGGCAAGTGGTCCCCAGAATGATAGCAACGCGGTCCCGGTGCGCCAAGTAGCGTTGTGGAAAATGGTTTAACGGCATCTTTCCGGTTTTCCCCGAATCCGAGGTTTCAGCTGCGCCGGTTCAGCATCACGGTGCCCAGAACGTGGTCGGTCAGCCCCTGGCCGCGCGGCGACACCAGCATCAGGATCACCGAGACCGCCTGCAGCACCGGCAACGCCAGCGACAGCGTATAGCCCGCGGTGTGCAGCGCCGCCAGGCCGGTGCCGAGCCGCCGTCCGGCGCCGTCGCGCAGCTCGATCCCGGCAAAGCGCATCCCCCAGGTGGCGGAGCCGCCGGCGATGGTCGCGGTCCGGTAGGCAAAGCCCACCGCAAGAAAAAGCAGCGGCCAGATCAGCAGCCCGGTAAAGGCGGTCAGCACCACCGCACCCGCGCTGAGGGCAAAGATCAGGATGCTGTCGATGATCCAGGCCAGCAGCCGCTTGGCGGGCACGGAGGCATAGAACTCCGCCTGGTAGTCGGGATCGGGCAGGGCGGTCATGTACGGGGGTCCTTTTCAAGTGACAGGCATGAGGGCGCAAAGCCCCGCCCGGGACGGGCGGGGCAGCCGGAGGCAACCGGGGGTCAGTGGCGCTTGGGTCCGCCGCGGTCATCGCTGCCGTCTTCCCCGTCCTCCAGTTCGTCGCTGGATGCGGCACCGGCGCGTTCCTCCATGAATTCGTCGAACTCGGCCTTGTCCTTGGCTTCGCGCAGGCGCTGCAGGAAGGCCTCGAAGTCGTGCTGTTCCTGTTCGAGACGGCGCAGGGTGTCGGCCTTGTAGGCGTCAAAGGCGCTGTTGCCCGACGGTTTCATCGCCGAATAGCCGTGATGGGCCCAGGATTTGCGGTGGCGGCAGGAGAATTTGCTGAACATGCGTTTGCTCCAGATCATGTAGAAGAGAAGGGCCAGGCCCAGCGGCCAGAAGAACACGAAGCCCAGCACCATGGCGGCGATCCAGGCGCCTTTGCCCTTGCTGTCCAGCCAGGCTTCGCTGCGGGAAAACCAGCCCTGCACCGGTGCAGCGGGGTGGGTTTGGGTGAAACTCGTCATCGGGGTCCTCCTGGTTCCAAGTCAATGTAAATGCCTTTCACATGAATGCATATCGGGAGCCGCCGCCAGGCTTTCAAGCCCTATGTAAATCTTTTTCACATTTTTACGGTGCGCAGACGCAGGGGCGGCCGGGATCCGGGGGAATGTCCGGGGGAATGAATGTGCGGGTGTAGCGGGACACTTCGTTTTGCAGTGCGGGACACTTCCCGTTGCAGCAACTCATTTTGTGTTTCCCCTGATTTCTAAGCGTGAATCCGTGGCTTATCCGGCCGGGATCGGCACCGGCACCGCGATTTGACGCGGCAGTTTATTAGGACACTTCCCGTTTCAAATCCGGGACACCCGCCGCCCAAACCGTTTAAAAATGCCGGGCGGAGGAGGCTTTAAACGCCTCTTCAACGGCGGGTGAACGGTTTTCGATGGATTTGGCTCCTGTCCGGCTGGCAGCAGGTCAGTAGCCGGAAATCGATCCGCCCGCCGAAATGTCCCGCGTTCCGGCCTCGGTGCTGCGCCGCAGGAAGATCTGGCCGCCATTGGCCCGCAGTGCGATATTGTCCTGCGCCGCTCCCAGGGCCTGCAGAGAGGAGCCTTCCAGCCACATAGAAGCGTCGTTGGAACAGGACAGCGCGATTGCCTGGCCATCGCCATCGCTGTCGTCGGCCTGGATGCGGCAGTCCAGCAGCCAGCTGCGGGCGGTTTCAATGCAATGCACTGTGCTGCCGGGACGCGGGCCGCCGCCTTCGAAGCTGCAACTGATGGCTGCCGCCGTCACCCCGTCGTGCGTGGTGAAGTCGTTGCAGGACGCGGCCGCATCCCAGCCCGGCCTGCCACCGGTGCAGGCCTCCAGCAGGACGTGCATTCCGGGCGTTCCGTTTTCATGAAAATTCCAGTTGTCCTTGGCCCCATAGGCCGCATCGCAACCGCGCGCCCAGACCAGCCCGTTGGTGCGCAATACGCGGAACGCATCCTGTTGGGCGCCGGGGGTGCCAGTGGCGGAATAGCGGAAGGTGCAGCCGTCGCAGATCACGTTGCGGGCAGCTGCAGCGTCCATGTGGAAGGCACCGGTGATCCCGCCCTCGATGTCGAAGCCCTCGATATAGAAATCCTCGGCATGGGTCAGGAAACGCGCCCCGTGAATGCTGCGGATCAGAGCGATCTTGCCATCCGGATCAGCGCCGATGTTGACATAGACCGTGCTGCCGTCCTTGAAGAAGGTTCCCGCCGTCGCGCGGCAGGCCGCCAGATCCGCTGCGGCTGAGAGTTCCTGGTAACGGCCCTGCGCGTCAGTGACATCGGTGCGGAACACCCGCTGGGTGGAGCTGAGGGAGGTTGAATAGGTCGTGCCCTGATCGAACGCAAAGGCGGGGTTTTCCGGCCCGGTGCGGTAAAGGACCCTGCCGCCCCAGGCCACCAGCGCGACCGGCTGATCCGGCTCCACCGCGCCGTTGTTGGTGAAATGGTTTTCCTTGTAGAAGCCGCTTTTGACCAGGACACGGTAGGCGCCGCCGGTGGCGTTTCCCGCGGTGAAGGCTGCGTGGATCGTCTTCACCGCGGCGGAGAAATCACCATCCTGCGCGCCCAGGCCGCTGTTGCCGTCATCGCCGGTGGCAATATCCACATGGATTGCAGGCCCTGACCAGACCGCCGGATCTACCAGCGCCCGCGGGTCCAGATCCACCGCGTAGCCCTGCGCCGCGGGGTGCAACGGCAGGGGAAACTGTTCATCGTCCCAGCCAAGGCCTGGCGGGAGTTGTGGCACCAGCCTGGCGGACAGCGGTGTGCGCAGGCTGAACGGGCCAGAGCTGAACGGGCTACGCATGATCCACCAGAACGGTTGAGCCGGGACCGCGGCGGCCTTTTGCCCAAACACGGTCGCCAGATGCTGCGCTGATGGAAGACAGGCTAGCCTGCTGTTCTCCGCTTCCGCCCGGGTAGATCCACCCTCTGCTGGCAGGCGCCGGCGCGTCAGTGCCGCCACGCCGGATTTCGACTTCGCCGTCCAGAACTTGAAAGCTGATTTGGGTGATGTCGTTTGCGGTCAGTTCGACCCATTCGTCCTTGGGAACTTGGATAGGTTCTTGGGAATACGGCATTTTTGCAGTCTCCTTACCGGATTGATTGATTTCGTATGGGGATAAGCCTGCAAGGGAGGCCGTTGGGGGCTTGCAAACCCAGTTCTATCCCGTTTCCGTGGCGGGCCAGCCACGTGCTGATTTCCGGGGTGTCAAAGCCATACGCCAGGACGTGGCAAAAACCTTTTTCCACGGCCTGGGCATCTGCGCGGTCCTCCAGTGAGCTGGCAATGCCCCGGCCCCGGTTTTGCGGGGCGACATAGATCAGGGTTCGCACCTGGACCGCATTCATGTCTCCACCGGCCTCGTTCACCGCCGCTGCCAGCTGCGGATCAATGCCAAAACCGATGCGCCCCGGTTCAGGTGTGAAACCGAGCGAACCGGTGATCCAGCCCTTTTCCTCGGCAATCCAGATATGCAGCCCGGCATTGGCCATGCGGCGCAGGAAGCCCCGGTATTCCACCCGATCCCGGCCGCCGGCAATCGCGGCCAGTTCCCGGAAGCGGTGACGCAGTTCAGCAAGCGGGTGGCAACTGTAGCGCATCAGATTTCCCCAATATCTTCTGCGAACTCGGCCAGCGCTTGCTCCACTTCGAGAACGGTGGCCGCCTCACTGATCCGTTTCCCGGCCAGAAGCCGCAGCCGCTCGATCATCGGACCCAAGGATGTCTTGTAGGTGTGCGCCATGTTGACGACCACCTGGGCCACTTCATAGGGAGTGTCTGCAGTGATCCCGACCTCCCCGAAAATGAAGGTGAAATCCTCCCCCGGTTCGGACGGTTCCGGGTCAGCCGCGAGAAAGGCGATAGCCTGATGCTTTTTCTCGTCGTAGGTCAGTTCCTGCCCGGTGATTGGAGTGAGATACCTGCGGCGCGTTGCCTCCGTGATCCCGATCACTTCTTGCCGAGCCATTTCCTTTGCCCGGCGCAAAGGCGCCTCCAGGCTGGCCTGTGACCGTCCCAGCTGCTTCATTCCGGCACCTCGATAACCGTTTTCGTATCCGTGAAGGGAAGCGGCGCATCCACCTCCACCCGGTATGTGCCGGGGTCGGGAAAGCTGAAGGCATAATCCTGATTGCCAGCCGCCGCCGTGAATTGATCCAGAAGCTCACCCCCGATCACATCAAACACCATCACCTGGGTGCCAACCGGACAGCCGGTAATTTCCCAGCCGCCATCTACCGGCACCGGCGACGGCGGCACCGGGCGGGGAACGAGGACCCCATCCTGGATGTATGAAGTCATGAACCGGGACGGCTCCATTCCGGCCGGGACTTCAATCATGCGCTCAGACAGCCGGGGTGCATGCCCTGCGCCGGTGACGTAAACGCCGCTGGGGTCCAGTTCCAAATAGGGAAAGCTCATCTTACCAGTGCCCTTGCTACAAGAGAGGTGTCATCCACATTGTTCCAGGTGCTGTTACCTTCATCGCTTGAAGGATAACTGTCGGTGTTGGTGTAGATTTTTAAGCGCAGCTCAACGTCGTCGTAGTCGCCATGCTTCGGGATGACCACGTTCGCTGTGGTCCAGCTGTTGTTGTTGCCGGTGGTGCCAAAGTCATGCAGATCTGACCAGGAAGACCAGCTGCCGTTTTTCGTGCGCCACTCCAGCTTAACCTGTGTTCGTGTCCAGGTGACGGCATGGAAGGGATCGCCCTTGCCCCCGTCATTGTAGACACTGGACACGCTGCGGCTGCGGAACTTTACCTGGCAGGCAATCTGCCAGAACTGCCCCAGATTGAAGGCTCCGAGCGGAAGTGTGGTCAGCACGTCTCCACCATCCAGGCCGATGGTGGAAGACCTGGAATAGTCCCCGCCATCCGATACAGCCCCCACCCTGACCCACTCGCGGGCCACCAGGTTGTTCAGCACCATGGTGCCGCCTTTGCTGATCGCCCAGCCTGCGCTTCCCTCGTCGGTAATATCGCCGCTGCCGTCGATGGTGCCGTTGAAATTGCTGGATTTCAGCGCGTTGCCAAAAACGGCAAGCCCGGCCGCGGCAAAGGAAGCCGTATTGATGGCTTCCGCAAACAGGCTGTCCGTCACAACCCGGCCGCCATCCATCAGGGTGGTTCCGCCAGGGGCGTATTCCGACAGAGGGACATCGGCGCTTTCCGCCACCGCCAGCATCGGCCGCAGGATATGCACGTCGCAATTCTGGCTGCCGCCGTCCGCATCCGTGCCGATAATGCGGATTTCCGGCCGCACATACTTGGCACCCGCCGGAGCCTGGCCGATGCCACCATAACGGACCCAGCTGCCAATGTCAGTGCCGTCCCCCTCCAGAGACATTCCCCAGTTGTTGTCCAGGACATCATCATTCGAAATGCCGTTACCGCTGCTGTCCAGCCAGTAAAGCCGCATGGCAACCCGCACCCGCCGCACCGCCAGCTGGGCGGAGAACTCATAAAACCGGCCCGGCTCCACAAGGTAGCCCGGCGCCAGAGCGCCCGCGTTGCCATCCGGCGGCCGGAACTCCGCCCCGATATACCCGCTGGTGGTGGCCGCCGCATAGGTGCGCAGGCGGATGGTCCTGTTATAGGCATCGCTGTAACTTCCATCCCCGCGCACGATGAAATCGGCACCGCTGCCGATTGTGCTGCTGGAGGTTTTGGCAATCGCGGTTTCACCATGCGACAGGTCCGGGTTTTCCAGCAGGTTGCGCCCGAAGCCGGACACGAACTTGCTGGCAGCCATGCTGCCCTCGGCCACTACATCGCCCAGCAATTCCAGGGTGCCGCCGCCAGTGCCGTCCGGGTTCTGCCAGCTGGTGGCCTTGAAACCGGCAATCTTGCCGCCGCTGGTCTCAACCGTCACACCCGCATGGGCGGCCGCGAACCCGTCCATGTCCGCAACTGCAGTGGCGTGATCGGTGATGGTGGCAGAGTTGCCGCCCGCATCCACATCCAGCTGAGTAATCAACCCTGCCAGAGCGCTGCCGGTCAGCCCGCTGGTATCCAAAGTGCGGATGGTTTCAATTTCGCCGGACAGCCGGCTCTCCCCGGTTGCGTCCTCGATCCGCACATAGGCGACCTCAAAGCTGCCGGTGCCGACTGCGGAACTCCGGCGGTAAATCCCCGCCCGCCAGAACGCCGAAACATTTCCCGCAGTGCAGAGCCATTCCTCGGAATAATCCGCCCAGGTATCGGTCGCAGTGAACTGGCTTCCGGCATTGTCGATCTTGGCATAGCCCGCGTCTAGGCTGCGCCGGGTGATGTTGAAGTTCGTGCCTGCGGAAACCGCCCCCGCAACCCGCACCCGTGCGGTCACCCGGTAGGTCCGGCCCACCCGCGGAGCGAACACCCCGCGGCTGTAGAGACGATCCTCCTGGGCGGTTTGCAGATCCGCGATCCGGGCAATCCTGCCCTCGCCTGGGTCATCGGCAAAGGTCCAGCGGGCATCGAGGAGGTGAGCACCGGGTGCGCCGTCTTCCTCACTGGTCCAGTAGGTGCCGTCCTGGCTGAAATCGGCCGGGATCAGCTGTTCCCGCACCGCGTCGATCTGAGCCTGGGCGGCCGCCGCTCCGGCCTGCGCTGCGGCCGCCTCATCGGCGGCTGCATCGGCGGCGTTTTGAGCCGCGTCAATGCTGTCGGTGATCTCGCTGGCCAGCATGTCGGGCCGGAGCAGGAATTCAGGGGTGGTGACGGGCAGCCAAGCGGTCCAGACCGTATCGCGGGAGCGGGAGAGTGCCCGGGCACGCACCTCGTATTCGGTTTCACTTTGCATGGGTTCGAGGCGGAAGGAACCCAGCTCCAGATCCGCAGCACTGGCACTGAACCTGTCATCATCGCCGTCCTTCACACGCGCCTGGAAGGAAATGCCGTCGGCGGTGGACGCCAGAGAGGGGTTCCAGACCGTGCGGACGCCGACCCCGCGCACCACACCGCCGGCATCCTTTATCTCGATGCCAGACACCCCGAAGCCAGGCACGCCGGCGTCCTGTGTCACGATGGGCGTGGTGACCTGCGTTGCGTCCGGGATTTCAAGAGCCGGATCCGGATCGAAGTCACTGTGGTCCCACTCCCGCAGGCTCACCGAAACATTGAGCTTCAGCAGGTCAAACGCCATCTCAGTGATGGTGAACCCCTTGCTGATGTAGCCGTACCATTCAGAGGTGAAGCGGAGCTTTTGCAAGGGGCGCAAGCTTGAATACTCTGGCGGGAGCGGCAGACGGTGCGACCTGAAGCGGCGGTTTTCCTTCAGCAGCGCGTTGCCGAGCTGCCGCGCTTGCTGGGCGTTGAACACCATCGGCAGCTTCAGGTCGAAGACCCGCTCCCCGCCGTCTTCCGCCTCCCAGTCCGGTTTGGTCAGCGTAATCGGGGCAGAAGGGTTCCAAAGTGCATTTGGAGACGGGTGGGTTATCGTGACGGCATTGTAGGCCTTTTCAAGGCCGGGGAACGGGTCCTGCTTCCAGCCTTCAGACACCAGCAGATCGTCTTCGGTCAGATCGGCCGCATAGGCGTCGGCAGATCCCACCAGCGGATACCAATAGCCGCCCAGTTCGACAATCTCGGCATTTGCGGAGGCAAAGACTTCCTCAAGGAAATCAGCCGGAGGTTCTTCAAACCGGACTTCCATGCCGCCGCGGAATTGCGGCCGACTATTGCCGCCCACCCCCAGGTCGCAGGCATCCAATGCCGCCGCCCATTCGGCGTAGGGAAGATCCTCCGCCGGAAAGCCGCCGCCCCAGACACTGCCGCAGGGCAGGGTGATGCCGCGCATGACGGTATAGGCGATGACCATCAGGTTTTCGGTTGGCTGCCAGGTGGACTGATCATCCCAGCGCTGCAGCCCGGCACCCCCGGCGGTGCTGTCCTGGCGTGGATCATAGAAACCCGGCCCGTCCAGCTCGAACCGGACTTGCGGCCGGCCATTCGGGTACATCTTGTCGCTGCGGTGGAAGGTCAGCACAGCATAGTTGAGACCGGTAAGAATGTGGTTTGCAGTCCACGGCCGGTCAGGGTCATCTCCGTAGAGTTCCACCATGCGGGGATCTGCGGCCAGCTGGCTGCCGTCGAAAAACCGGATCCAGCCATAGCCCCACTCTTCAGTTGCCTTGCTCAGGATCTGGTAGCCAACGTTCGGATCCCACTCGGTGCCAATATCCGAATATTCACCATCGATGATCAGGCGGCGCAGGTTTGCTCCGGGAATGTCGCCCAGCTCAATCACATGCGTGAGGTAAACGCGGTTCTCGCCGTGGCTGTTCTGGTAGACAAGGTGGCCTGCCGTGGCGTAGCGGCCAACCACTGAGCCTTGCGGGTCGGTTCCGCCAGACGTCGTTGCTGAAGTTTGAATGCCCGGACGGCGTTGTTTGCGCTGCTTGAACTTTTTCATCAGCAGCGAGACGCCGGTGGATATCAGCGTCCTAAGGGCGAAAGTTGTCAGCGACTTGATGGTGATGGACGCAATAGCTGCTTTAAAAGCGGTGCCAAGCGCGGCGATAGTGGCCGTTACAGGGTCGGCGGCGGCAGGCTGGCTCAGCGCCAGCAAGAACAGAAAGGCATAGGCGAGCATTTTCATGGCCGGAACACCCTTTCCGCCCGGTCCAGCCGGACATAGTCCAGCTCTTTGAGGCCCAGAACATGGATTTGCGGCCCGCCGATGATCCCCAGCGCGGTATGGCCTTCCTCACGGATCGCGGCGATGTCGCCCGGCGCCGAACAGGTCCAGCCTTTGATTTCCTGCAAGCGGGCAGCGGCAAGGTCTGCCAGGTCAGGAAAGCCGGCGTCCTGCAGCTTTGCCCGGCCTTCTTCAAAGCTGCGGTATTGGCCCCGCCAGGCGCTGGCCAGGTCAACGCCGGTGCATGCCTTCACCCATCCGGCCGCGAAATGAGCGCAGTCGAAATGCGACGGCCGCAGCAGGCGTTTTCTGGCGCGGATGGCGTTCAGATAGTCGAGGAGGAGTTCTGCCCGGCTCTGCATCAGGTCCCCCACGGCACGGGCCATTCCCCGGCGACGTCGCTGTACTCGCGGCCCCGATCGTTCGCGTTGCGGCGCTTGAGTTCGGCGTTGGAGCGTTTCAGGGGCAGACCCTGTGTCAGCTTCCGCGCGGGGGAAACCAGGACAAGCTGGGTGAAACTGGGCTGGCCCTTGGCCCCCAGCTCTTCCGGCGCCTCGTTCAACACGCCCTTGAACTTGCGTTTAACAGGGGGCATCAGGTTGCCGGTGTCGATGTCAAAGACGGCGGAATGGATCTGCACTTCGGCGTGGCGGGGTTCATACTGCTGCAGGAGCTGCTTCACTTCATCCAGCATGGGCGGCAGCTTGACCCGGTATTGCCGCACCTGAAAGCCGGGTGCGGCAATGATGGGGGGAACATCAATCACGCTGCCCGCACCAAAGTATGTGCGGATCCCGCCATCGATCAGGAACTCCTGATGATCGTCACCGGTCCAGAACCCCAATGTTTCCGGGGCACCGGTGGTTCGGTTCCTGGCCTGAAACCACAACAGGACGTGGGCGGCAGTGCCGCGGCGTTCTTCGAACTGCTGTTGTGCCTCTGCTGAGTAAGCCATCGTTACCTCAGTGTCTGCTGCCAATTGAAGGAAAGGCCGTCGCTGACCTTCGAGCGGCCTTCGCCGTACTGGGAGGTGGTGAGGACGGCCTTCAGAACCGGATTTCCCAGCGTGACAGCCGCGCCGGTTTCGGCGCCGGGGCGGATGAACGGCGTCACTTCGATGTTTCCGGTTACTCCGGAGCCGTCTGCGGTCTTGCCTGTTGCAACCCGGTGATAGGCGTAGCGGGCAGGGTTGTCCCCATAGGTGAAGCCCAGCAGGTCGCCGCGGCTGACCACATATCCTGCAGGCAGGCCGGACAGCTTCAGTTCGCGGTTGTTCGCAGTCAGGCTTTCGATAACCGGGGATGCGCCACCAAGAATGACCTTTCCGGGATCGGCAATTGGATCTGGTTGCCGGGGATCCGTGAGGAGAAACGATGCGCCGGGTTCTTCCAGCAGAGCAAGCCGCGCCTCTATGGCGGCAAGGACGTGGTGGTAGTCCTTGTCCAGGACAATGCGGCCAGCCCAGAGGCGGCTGCCGTGCCGGTGCTTGATCACCTCGCCGCCGTAGGTTTCGGAAAGGGTGCTTGCGTCGCCAGGCCGTGCCGTGAACCGGGCGATAGGCAGATCATCGAAGAATTTGTCGAGAGGGAGGGGCCAAGCCAGTGCCATGATTAAACCTTGTATGGATCTTCCAGCGTGTCTTTGACGGTGGATCGTGCCGGACCTCGGTCATAGTCCTGGATCAGATCCACCCCGATCTCGGTGGCGCGTTCGTCCACCACCGCCTCGAACATCGGTGAAGGCAGAATGCGCAGCGTTACATGGGATGTTCCTTGACCGCCCTGGGCAGCGGCCAAAGAGGCGCCGGTGGCGCTGGCAGGGAGGAACCCGCCCGCAAAGCCGGGGATTTCCACGCCGTCATTCATCGCCTGCAGCAGCGGCCGGTAGCGCCGGGTGGCCTTGGCGGTGATGACGCTCTCGCCTGCGGACAGCCAGGCGGGAAAGCGGCTCTCTACACCGTTCACTGCTTACATCACGAGCAGACGCGCCATTATTCGATCACACCGCAAGCCCAAGATGTGCTTCGCCTGATGTGTGCTGGGTTCAAAGATCAAGAAATTGCGGTACGGCTCGGAGTGAAGTTGGAAACTGTAAGGCAGCGCCGAAGAGGAGCGATGCAGGCTGTCGATGCTACCTCCACCGCGCAACTAGTATCATTAGTGATAAAATTCGGGCTCATCTAAAGGCCAAGGATTCCATTCAAATCAGGCTCTTTGATCATGGCGCTTCAACTTGGAGAGCGCCATGCAACTACATGTCTTTTCTTTCGAACAACGCTCCGCATTTGAGGCGGAATACAAAGGGTTCCTTGCCCTCCGTAAGCTGAAGCTGGTAGACGAACTTGGTTGGGGTTTGGCCCATGATGGGACCTATGAAAAGGACCAGTACGACCGGGTTGGTGCGGTTTATTCCATCGTTACGCGGTGCGGAAGGGTGATTGCCGGCGCACGCGCTGTGTCCTGCGGCGGCAGTGATGGGCAGTGGTCCTACATGTTGAAGGATGCAGAGGACGGTAAGATCCCTGGCATCCCTGGGACCCTACTTAGCGATTATCCGGGAACGAGCGAAACATGGGAATGCACGCGCTTTGTCATGGATGAAACCCGCGCCGATGCAAGCCAACGTTCTGTCGAAACTAAGCTGGTCGTTGCGGGCCTGTGCTTGGCGAGCTTCCGTCTTGAAGCATCTGAACTGATATCGCTGTCGCCTCCAGGACTGGGGGCTCTGCTCAGGCGGTTCGGTTACAAGGTTAGAAGAGAGGCGGCACGCTACACTTGCGAAGATGACGGGCGAGAGTACAGAGTATTTCGGATGATGTGTGAGGCCAGTGTAAATCGGAGTTTGGCAGCTCGCTATCTTTCGCCTGGTTCCGCGTCTTTGCTGCGCGAACTAAGGCAGGTCGCATAACCCGTCTTTTTCTTTGGCGGTCACTCGGGCCGCCAAAGTGAACATAAGGGCGCTTATGGTGCCGCTGTGAGGCGGTGCCTGGGTGAACATGCTATTGGTTGCAGAGGTCTCCTGGCGTGAATGCTGCGCGCGCTGTAAACCGCTCGTAGTCCACTTCAGATCTTAGGCCTGAAGGTGCGTGGGGTTAGGCCAAGCGTTGTTCTAGCAGATCAACTAGATTCAATAGCGTGCTGTGCGCTTCAAGAAGCTGATGTTCTAGGTAAATTTCTTCGCCGCCACCAAACTTAACAATTATCTGGTCAACTCCGCCAAATCTGCCTTCTCCGAACCGTCCAAGGCCAAAACCCTTGGATTGTGATACGATCTGATCTGATCGTTTTACTATGGGTGTTCCACGCGTCAGAACCGCATGCTTGTTAGCCTTTGCTACGTCGAGGATAATCCCGAAGCCGGTGCAATTCTCAGCAATGCGGTGCCTGAAAACGCTGTCATTTGGGGCTGACGGATCACCAGATTGGTGCCATCCCAGCAGGTCGAATGGATTCATGCGGTTCTCTACAGCCTGTGCATAGATTTGCGCCGCAAGAGCATCAACTACAGCCACAGCCAAGAAGGCTCGCCGTAGGCAGGAAAAATCTGCACCAAACTCGGCAAGTGTCGGTTCGACTATTTCATCGTTAAATTTTCTGGCATCAGTCATGATCCCAGAAGTATGTCTTTTCTTGCCAAACTTCCAGTATAGGCGCGCCTTTGGTGCCCTGAACAGTGTTCACATATTGGCCCTTGTAGCACCGTTCTCGAGTCGGCGCCGGAGAGAACATAAGCGTGCTTGTGATGTGAATGTGGAACCAAGGTTCGAGCCATCGGCCTATGAACTCTTGCCTTTCTCCTGAGCCCTGTTCAATCGCACAACGAGAAGTATGTGGCACGACTATGAAATGTGAGCGTTTTTATCCTTGTGTTCTCTTAATGTTCCGAAAAGCTTGCGCTCCTGCTACAATAGTGCGACGTTCAACCCAAAGTATAAGTTTGGTGATTCATGAAGCTCTTTCTTTCGGTGGCTGTTGGGGTCTTTTTGGGCGGAGCATTGTGGAGCGTTGCTAAGCACATGGTGCCTCTCACCATCGTTGGTAAAGCTGTTTCGCCGCACCTAGATACCCATTCGGTCACAGTAAGTTACATCGATATGATCTCGCTGATGTTGACCGGAGTAACGGTGATTCTAGCGGCGTTGGGTTTTGTAGTTGCGGTCTTGGCCATCGTTGGTTGGAAGTCGATTAGCTCTATCGCCGCCGCATCAGCTCAAGAAGTGGTGAAAAACTCCCTCCTGAGCGGAGGTGAGTTGGACTTGGCGGTAAGAAAGGAAGTCCGAGACATCTTTAAGTATCATGGCATTGAAGCTGTCGACACGGAGTTTGATGAGAACGGAGAAGAGAATGGGGCGTGAGTGGGAGAGGATTTCGGAACCTGAGAGGGCCGTTATTTTACCGTTCTTGCAACACGTACCTGTTAAAGTGGCAGGTATAGCTCGTGCTCTTGGTCTCGAGGTCAAATCGGCTACGTTGAAGCCTAGAATTTCAGGTCAAATTCAACCTTCTGCTACCAGCGTGTCAGGATTTCGAATTCGTATCAATCGTCACGAACCTAAAGTTAGGCAGAGGTTTACGGTCGCTCATGAGGTTGGCCACTACTTGCTTCATAGAGAGTATATCGGTGATGGCTTAGAAGACACGATACTATACCGTTCGACACTTTCAGACGCTCGCGAGGCCGAGGCTAACCGCTTGGCCGCAGATCTGATCCTACCTCAGCACCTAGTGCGTCAACTCTTGCGGGAACTTGGCGGCAGCGTTACAAGCGAAGTGGTGAAGGTAATGGCAGCAAGATTCGAAGTTTCGGAAGCTGCGATGAAGATCAGACTGGGGCTTAGTTGATTGGCTATAGATCTATTTGAAGCAAAGTATATTCCCACAATTTTTTTGAGGCAATCTGAACTTCAAGCGGTATCTGAGCTTCCAGAAGCCACTAAGGAATCCCTCTGCCCAATTTTTTGCTTGAAGCCATGGGCAACATGCAAGTTCCTTTCTCAGGCCGTTGACAAAATTGAGGCGGTATTTGGTGCCAACCGAAAGTATTTTTTGGACATTGATCCATTTTATGAAGTTGAGGAAGTGAAGCGCGAAGCGCAAGAGGAGTTCTTGGCGCTGGTGGATGAAGAGAATGCGGTGCAAAACTGGATCGAATTTCTGGAAGGTTACCCGAATGCTTCCCCCTGTATTCAAATGCACAATTCTACGCTTGAAAGCGTTGGGCAACAGATCCAAGCGTTCACTGAGATGGACAGACCCTTTCTTATTCGGCTGAATCACGGAGGCGGAAACGGCCGTGACTGGTCAGAAATTGTAGACTTGGTTTGTCAGACCGATCATTCGAACTTTGGCTTTGTGATCGATCTGGAGTGGAGTAAGGATCTTCTAAGCCGTATTGAATGGGCTGACAGAATTGTAAAAAGGGTAGTTGCTAACCGAGGTGACGGCATTCCCGTCTGCGTTAATGGAAGTAGTTTCCCGAACAGTTTTACTCAATTCGAAGACGGGGGAACTGCTCCATTGCTGGAACGGCTTGCCTTTCAGAACTTGGTTTCCAACAACAACCAGGCGAGGCTGATCTACGGCGATTGGGCAAGCAGCCGCCCTCCGGGGGAAAGTCTTCCTATCAAAGCTGAAATCCCACCACGCATAGATCTTCCTTATGCGAATGGTTGGGAGTTTTTCCGCTATAGGCGGGATGATGGAGGCTACCGCCAGGCTGCAACACAAGCGCTTGCGAGCCCAAGTTACCCCCACGGCGTAGATATCTGGGGAACGTACCTAATAGCCTCGACCGCTCAAAGCGAAGCGTTTGATCCGAAAGATGCTTCTTTGATTGGGCACCCCAAGAAAGCGGCGGCAGCCAGGATCAACATTCACCTATACAGGCAGCAGAACTTCGAAAACTTCAATCCAGCGCCAGACACTGACGACGATTTTGAGGATATTTGATTTTTCACGCCGCAGTTTGACTTGTGCGCAAAGCTCAGGCCTGTTCGGATGACAAATCGGTTCCAAGTTCGCCCCTCCCGATTTCTTCCGTTGTTATTCCTAAGGGCATGTTTTTCCATCGGTAATCTCGTTCTTGGAAATGTCCGCAAGTTTTAGGGCTAGTTCCAAGTTCGGGAACGCGATTTCAGCAGACTTCTTGCCGCCGCATTCGCGTTAAAACCCTGTTTTACGGGCCTTTCAGGGGGGGGGAGTTTGCAACGGGAAGTGTCCCAGATTTGCCTTCAAGCACCATATCAGCCATTTTGCCAGGTATTGAAGGACAAACACTCCGGGCCTCATTCCAGGTTCAAGCCTGCCTGAAAGCCCTTTTTTGTATGACCCTATCCGGGTTCTTCCGGGGTCTTCCGGCCTCTTCCGGTTACTGCAATATGAAGTGTCTCCTAACAGCGGGGCGGGACGCTTCGCATTGCAGGGCCGGGAACTCCGCCGCCCGAACCGTGAAACGCGCAGGGGGGAGGAGAAGGGAAGCGCGGTCATGCTCCGGCCCCCTGGCCGGGCTGGGGACGCTGCAGCGGCAGCCGTATCATGCCCGGCGGTGCTGCCGGAAAAGCAGCCTGGCCCGGGCGTCCCCTGTCAACAACATACTCTTTACTTCGAAATGGCCCTGGAACGGGAGCATAACCGTACCGCAAACAGTAAGTTGAATGCAGAGCAATAGACAGGCGGGTTTTCCTGACTTCAGGTCAATCCACGCGGCATTCGGCCATTGACGCGCTCAGGCAGGCGGAACAGTGTCGGTAGCATGAGCACCGGCCTGACAATCTCCCGCATACCCCGTCCCTTCGACCCCGAGCTCGGCGCCGAGGCGCGCAGCCTGGTGCCGGAGCTGTCCGGCGATCCGGCCGCGCTGGTTGCGGGCGCCTGCGGCTCCAGCCCGTACCTCAAGGAACTGACGGCGCGCGAGGCCGGCTGGCTGCCGCAAGCGCTGCACGATCCCTCAGCCGCGCTGCACGGCGTATTTGCGGACTGCCGGGCGCTGGAGGGCAGCCGCCTGAAGCCCGGCCTGCGCCAGGCCAAGCGGCGGCTGGCGCTGCTGACGGCGCTCTGCGACCTGTCCGGCGGCTGGAGCCTGGAGCAGGTGACCGGGGCGCTGACGGATTTCGGCGCGCTGTGCGCGGATGTGGCCATCAAGGCGGAAATCGCCGCCCTGATCCGGCGCAAAAAACTGCCCGGCCTGACCGAAGACGACGTGGAGACCGCGGGCGGGCTCACCATCCTGGCAATGGGCAAGATGGGCGCGCATGAGCTGAACTACAGCTCCGACATCGACCTGATCTGCCTGTTCGACGAAACCCGGTTCGACCCGGATGATTTCTATGACGCGCGCCAGGGCATGGTGCGCGCGACCAAGAACATGTGCGCCGCCCTCAGCGACCGCACCGGCGACGGCTACGTGTTCCGCACCGACCTGCGGCTGCGGCCCGACCCGGCGGTCACCCCGGTCTGCCTCGCCATGGAAGCGGCCGAGCGCTACTACGAAAGCCTGGGCCGCACCTGGGAGCGCGCCGCCTACATCAAGGCGCGCCCCTGCGCGGGCGACATTGCCGCGGGGGAGCGGTTCCTGAACACCCTGCGCCCCTTCGTCTGGCGGCGGCATCTGGATTTCGCCGCCATCCAGGACGCCCATGACATCCGCCTGCGCATCCGCGAGAACAAGGGCACCGGCGGCGCGCTGCATGTGCCGGGCCACGACATGAAGCTGGGCCGCGGCGGCATCCGCGAGATCGAGTTCTTCACCCAGACCCGGCAGCTGATCGCGGGCGGGCGCGATGAAACCCTGCGCCTGCGCGGCACCGTCGAGGGGCTGGCCGCGCTGGCCGCCAAGGGCTGGGTGCCGCCGGACACGGCAGCAACCCTCACCGCCCACTACCGCGCCCACCGCGAGGTCGAGCACCGCATCCAGATGGTGCATGACGCACAGACCCACCAGATGCCGAAGTCCGCGGACGGCATCGCCCGGATCGCCTGCCTGATGGACCGGAACCCGGAGGACCTGCTGACGGGCATCAGGGGGCGGCTGGAAGAGGTCCATGCGCTGACCGAGGGCTTCTTTTCCCCCGGCGCCGCTGCGGCGCCTGCGGCGCTGCCGGCCGCGAGCGCCGAGCTGGACGGTGCCGTCATCGCCCGCTGGCCGACCTATCCGGCGCTGCGCTCCTCCCGCGGCGCGCGGATTTTCGAACGGCTGAAGCCGGAGCTTCTGGCGCGCGTCGCCAAGACCGCCAAACCGGCCGAAACCCTGGTGGCGCTGGACGGTTTCCTGGCCGGGCTTCCGGCGGGGGTGCAGCTGTTCTCGCTGTTCGGCGCAAATCCGCAGCTGATCGATCTGCTGGTCGACATTGCCGGCACCTCGCGCGAGCTTGCCAGTTTCCTGTCGCGCAATTCCGGGGTGTTCGATGCGGTGATCGGCGGCTCCTTCTTCGACCCCTGGCCGGGAGCGGACAGGCTGCGGGCGGAACTGCAAAACCGGCTGTCGCAGGAAAGCGACTACGAGGCCCGGCTGGATGGCACCCGCCGCTGGTGCAAGGAATGGCATTTCCGCATCGGCGTGCATCACCTGCGCGGGCTGATCGACGGCCAGCAGGCCGGCGCCCAATATGCCGAGCTGGCCGAGGTGGTGATTGCCGGGATCGCCCCGGAGGTGGTGGCCCAGTTCGCCCGCAAGCACGGCCCCCCTCCGGGCCGCGGCGCCGCGGTTCTGGCGATGGGCTCGCTGGGGGCAGGGCAGATCCATTCGCAATCCGATCTCGACATGATCGTGATCTACGATCCGGGCGATGCCGAGATGTCCGAAGGGAAACGGCCGCTGGCCACGCGCCCCTATTACGCCCGCCTGACCCAGGCGTTTGTCACCGCGCTGTCGGCACCGATGGCGCAGGGCCGCCTCTATGAGGTCGACATGCGCCTGCGCCCCTCCGGCACCCAGGGGCCGGTGGCGGTCAGCCTGGCGGGGTTCACCCTCTACCAGCAGAACGAGGCCTGGGTCTGGGAGCATCTGGCGCTGACGCGCGCCCGCGTGGTTGCCGGGGATGCCGGCCTGGCGGCGGAAATCGAGGATTTCCGCACCGGTTTCCTGTCGGAGCCGCGGCAGCAGGACAAGGTGCTGCGCGAAGTGGCGCAGATGCGCACGCGGCTTGCCGCGGCCAAGGTGCCCGCGGGCGTCTGGGACGCCAAGAACGGCGCCGGGCGGATGATGGACATCGAACTCCTGTCGCAGGCGGGAGCGCTCACTTCGGACACCGTGGCCCGCGATGTGGCCACGGGACTGGGCGGTGCTGTCGCTGCCGGATGGCTGAATGACGCGGATGCAGAATACCTGGCGGCCGGTTACCGGCTATTCTGGTCGGTGCAATGCGCAGCGCAGCTGCTGTCCGGCAAGGCCTCCGCGGCCGAAACGGTTGGCGAGGGCGGGGCGCAGTTCCTCTGCCGCACCACCGGATTTGCCCGGCTGGAGACGCTGGAGCAGGAGCTGCAGGCCCGCTACACCCGCTGCGCCGCGATCATAGCGGAAGCCTTGGCAACGGAGGGGGCGGATGAAGGGCAGCACTGAACAGGACCCGCGCGGTCTGATCTACGAATCCTACCGGATCGACGGCATTTCGGATGCGCAATGCCGCAGCATCTTCTTTGACTGGGCGCTGGGCATGGACGCGGCCCGCGACAGCCGGGAAGACATCCGCACCCTGCTGGAGATCTACGGCAACGCCAATCCGGACCATCCGATGACCGCGGTGCTGCGCGACGGGCTGCAAGCCGGCGCCGCCCCGCGCCGCCGCGGCGGCTGGCGCTCGCGCCCGCGCTGACCCCTGCGGCGGTGCAGCAGCGGGCCTGGCCGGGGCAAATGTTACCCGGCCATCAACATTCGTTAATTTTTCGATAAATTGTCCCAATTCCGCCCTGTTTGGCGCGCATCCTGCCCTTGACCCCGCCAGCCGGACCCCGCCCGGCGGCAGCACAATACGGTAAGGAGCAGAGCCATGAAGATCATCCGCAGCCTCGCACTTGTCTCCCTCGGGCTGATGGCCTCGGCCTGCGCCTCGGTCGACATGCCGTCGCGCAACCTGCCGTTCGAGCCGGCCCCCGATGCCGCGGTGCGCGTGCCCGAAGGCTATGAGCCGCTGCCGCAGGCCGACCCGGTGCCGGCCTTGCGGATCAGCGGCGTGACCGTGGAGGTGCCGCGCAGCCTGACCGTTTCGGAGACCAACAGCTACCTGCCCAAGGGGGACATCGTCTGGCGCGAGGACCCGCTGGGCGACCGCTATGCCCAGGTGCAGGCCATTGTTCAGCACGCCATGACCGCAGGCAGCGCCGGGCTGGACGGTCCGATCGGTGCCCATCTGCATGTCGAGGTGCTGCGCTTCCACGCGCTGACCCAGAAAGCCCGCTATACCACCGGCGGCATCCACGCCATCACCTTCCGGATGCGGCTGACCGATCCGGCCACCGGCGCGCTGCTGCGCCCAGAGCGGACCGTAGAGGCCGACCTCAAGGCCTTCGGCGGCGCCCGTGCGCTGGAAGCCATGGCCCGCGGCCAGACCCAGAAGGTGCGCATCACCGGCCATCTCGCCAATGTGATCCGCCAGGAGCTGACCCGGCCCGGCAGCTACCGCACCCCCCGGCTCGGCCTGCTGCAGATGCTGCAGTAATCTGCCGGGGCAGGGGGCCGCAGCGCCTCTTCCCTTGCCCGGGCGACAGCGATATGAGGAGGCATGACAGCCTCCTCAGATGCGCTCCAGCGCCCCCGCGTGAAAATGAAGCCCAAGTCGAACGCCCGCGCCATCCGGCACGGGTTTCCCTGGGTCTACGCCAATGAACTGGTGACCGACCGCCGCACCCGCAAGCTGGCGCCCGGCACCCTGGCGGTGCTCGAGGACGAGGCGCAGCGCCCGCTGGGGCTGGTCTCGGTGAACCCCGAAAGCAAGATCATCGCCCGCATGCTCGACCGCGACCCGGAGGCGGTGATCGATCAGGCCTGGTTCGCCGCCCGCCTGTCGCGGGCGCAGGAAATGCGCGCGCAGCTTTATGATGCGCCCTTCTACCGGCTGGTGCATGCCGAATCCGACGGTCTGCCCGGCGTGGTGATCGACCGCTTCGGCGCCGCCTGCGTGGTGCAGCCCAATGCCGCCTGGGCCGAAACCCATCTGGAGGCGCTCACCGCGGCGCTGGCCGAAGTGACCGGCGCCGAAGTGATCCTGAAAAACGCCGCCGGCCGCACCCGCGCGCTGGAAGGGCTGGACGACCGGAACCAGACCCTGCTGGGCGCGGCCCCCGCCGCGCCGGTGCCGGTGATGATGAACGGTGCGACCTACATGGCCGACCTCACCGGCGGCCAGAAAACCGGCCTGTTCTATGACCAGCGCGAAAACCATGCCTTTGCCGCCCGCCTCACCGCACCCGGCGCCAGGGTGCTGGACGTGTTCTCCCACGCCGGCGGCTTCGGCCTGGCGATGCTGGCGGGCGGGGCCGGGCACGCAACCTGCATCGACGGCTCCGCCGCGGCGCTGGAGCTGGCCGCGCAGGGCGCCGCCGCCAGCGGCCATCAGGACAAGTTCACCGCCCGCCAGGGCGACGCCTTCGAGGTGCTGACGGCCCTCGGCGAAGCGGGCGAGAGCTTTGACGCGGTGATCTGCGACCCGCCCGCCTTTGCGCCCTCGAAACAGGCGCTGGAGGCGGGCCTGCGCGCCTATGAGCGGGTGGCCAAACTGGCGGCGCCGCTGGTGAAACCGGGCGGCTATCTCGGCCTGTGCTCCTGCTCGCATGCGGCCGACCTGGCCAGGTTCCGCAACGCCTCGGCGCGCGGCATCGGCAAGGCGGGCCGCCGCAGCACCCTGATCCACACCGGCTACGCAGGCCCCGACCATCCGCAGCTGCCGCAGCTGGCCGAAAGCGGCTATCTCAAAGCTGTCTTCTTCCGGCTGGACTGACCCAGGTGAAGCTGCTTCTGGACACCTGCGTCCTCTACCCGACGGTGATGCGCGAGATGCTGCTGGGCGCCGCCGGACTGGGCCATTTCACCCCGCTCTGGTCCGCCCGCATTCTCGAGGAATGGGCGCGCGCCGCCCAGAAACTCGGCCCCCAAGGCACCGCCCAGGCGAGGGCCGAGATCGCCCTGGCCCGCGCCGCCTGGCCAAAGGCCGAAGTGGCCCCGGCGCCGGGCACCGAGGCCCGCCTCTGGCTGCCCGACAGCGCCGACATCCATGTGCTGGCCGCCGCCGTCACCGGCCACGCCGACGGCATTGTCACTTTGAATAACAAGGACTTCCCGCGCCACACCCTGGCCGAGGAAGGGCTGGAGCGCTTCGGCCCCGATGAACTCCTCTACCGGTTCTGGCTCGCAGACGGCACTGGCATGGACACCCTTGGCGCACGGATCCTGGCCGAGGCCAACCGCCTCTCCGGCGGCGGCTGGGAAATCCGTCCGCTGCTCAAGAAAGCCCGCCTGCCAAGGCTCGCCAAGGCCCTCTCTTCTTCTTTGTAAAAATACTCCGGGGAGTTTGAGGGGCCGGCCCCTCAAGCCTTGAGCCATATCACCCCTTGGCCCATTTGTCTTCCAGCCGCTCCAGCGCGGCAATGCGCTCATCCGTTTTCGGATGGCTCATCAGCCAGGCCGGCGCCATGCCGGCGCGCTGCTGGGTCAGCGCTTCCAGCTTGGCAAACAGGCTCTTCTGCGGCGCCAGCCCGATGCCCGCCTTGGTCAGCAGCGCCGCGGCATATTCATCCGCCTCATACTCGTCGCCGCGCGACAGCCGGGCGGCAATCAGGCCGGTCAGCACGCCGGCAATCCACGGGCCCACGATCGGGATATAGCGGCCCAGGATCAGCATCAGCGCCGTGCGCAGCGCATTCTGGCCGGAAAAATCAATCATCCGCTTCCTGGCATGCCCCAGCGCCACATGGCCCAGCTCATGCGCGATCACCGAGGCCAGCTCCTCGGCGCTGACCTCGCCGTTCTGGTATTTGCGGTAGAACCCGCGGGTGATGAAGATCCGTCCGTCGGCGGCCGCCAGCCCGTTCACCGGGTCCACCTCGTAGATATGCACCGGGATGCGGGCGATGTTCAGCGCCGCCGCCAGCCGGTCGGTCAGCCGCTTCAGCCGCGGGTCCGCCAGCTCGGTCGAGCGCTGGTCCAGCTCGCGATGGGTGCGCCAGATGGAAATCCGGTACATCACAAGGCCATAGAGCAGGGCCAGCAGGATCGGCATGAGGCGCAGCATGGCTCAGATATGGGGGCTGGCGGCGCCAGTCTCAAGCGGTTTCTGCCAGATCCCCGCTGTCCCATCCGGATGCCTCCGCCAGCCTCTCCCGGCTCGAGGGCCAGCCGCTGGCCGTCACCGCGTCCTGCAGCGCGGCATAGCAGTCCGGATCGATGCCGGGGCCGGCGAGTCCGTCCATGATGGCATAGGCCTCCTCCAGCGGCAGCGCCGCCCGGTAGGGGCGGTCGGCGGTCAGCGCGTCAAAGATGTCGGCAACCGCCAGGACCCGCATATCGGTGGTCAGCTGATCGGCGCCCAGCCCGTAAGGATATCCCTTGCCGTCCAGCCGCTCATGATGGGCGGCACTGACATCGGCCAGCTCCCGGAACACTGGAATCCGGCTCAGCACCTCATGGCCCAGCACCGGATGCAGCTTCATCCGGGCAAGCTCCCCGCCGGTCAGCCGGCCGGGCTTGTCGAGGATGGTGTTGGAGATCCCCAGCTTGCCGATGTCATGCAGCAGCGCGCCGCGCACCATCCAGCGCCGCCGCGCCGGCGCATAGCCCAGCTGATCGCAGATCATGCCGGTATAGCGCGCCACCCGCCGGGAATGGCCGTGGGTAAAGGGGCTCTTGGCGTCGATCACCAGCGAGAACGCCTCGCTGATCTCATCCAGGTAATCCTCGTCCACCGGGCGGCTGTGCTGCGCCTGCTCGGCGGCAAAGACCTCGGCCTCCAGGCCGGGATCCATCAGCGCCCGGGCAAAGCCGGGGCGGCGGATCAGCGCGGTGAACACCGGCACCAGTTCCGGGTCGAACCAGCTGCCCGCGCGCCGCTCCAGCTCGGCCGCGGCGGCGCCGGCCCCGAGGGAGACGGTGAACACATCCGCCACCTGCGCCATCAGCGCAATCCGCGCATAAAGCGGGATCGCGCTGCCGCGCAGCCCCTGCGGCCGGCCGCCGCCGTCCCAATGCTCGTCCAGCGCGGCAATGCCGGCGGCGACATCCTCGGAAAACCGCATCTGCCGGGCGATGGCGGCGCCCCGGTTGCAGCGGGTCTCGATCAGCTCGCCGGAGAGGCTGCCGTTCCTGGCGATGACATGGCCCAGCGTCTTCAGCTTCTGCAGCGGCGCGCTGCCAAGGCCGGTGTTGCGGAACAGGAACCCGATGCCCTGGCGGGCCCCGCTGACGGTCTTGAAATTGCGTTTGAAGTTCAGGTCGTCGGTCAGGTACAGCTGGCAGATCCGGGCCGCGTTGGAGCTGCAGCCCAGGTCCTTCATCAGCAGCGTGAAATACAGCCCCGAGCGCGCCTGCTGCGGCAGCCCCAGCGCGGCCGCCGCCTGCATCCCGATCCAGCAGCAGCGCAGGCAATGCCCCTTGGGCTGGCCTTCGGTCAGGTCCAGCGCATGGCTGAACGCCCCCAGAAGCTCGCCAAGGCGGAGCGTGCCGGGGGCGGCGGAATCGGTCGGAATGGCAGGCGTCATGGGCACTCATCGCAGGAAACGGTGAATGCCATGCTGGACAGCGGCGGCTTAACCGGGGATTACCGGGCCGCGGGTTGCGAGGATTTGTTTTGCGCTGATTTGACGTAATTTCCGGAGCCGCCGGACGGCGGCCCCGGGGGCCCCGGCCCTAGTTCACGCCCAGTTTTCCGGGAAATTCTATATTGATTTCAAGGCTCGACAGCTCGTCGCCGCGTTCCATGCGGATGTCGATCGCCTCATCGCCGATCTGCATGTGGCGGCGGATCACCTCCAGGATGTCACGCTGCAGCTGCGGCAGGCAGTCGGGGCGGGCGCCGCCGCTGCCGCTGCGCTCATGCGCCAGCAGGATCTGCAGCCGCTCCTTGGCGGTGCTGGCCGAGGCTTTGCGGGGACGCAGGGAAAAACCGAACATCCGCTTACACCGCCCGCCGGAACAGCCGCTGCAGCAGCCCGCGGCGGGGATCGGCGGCAATCCGCATCTCGATCTGCTCGCCGATCAGCCGGCCCACCGCATCCTCATAGGCGGCTCCGGCCGCCGATGGGTCATCCAGCACCACCGGCACGCCGAGGTTGGAGGCGCGCAGCACCGCGGTGCTTTCCGGGATGATGCCCAGCAGCGGCACCGCCAGCACTTCCAGCACATCCTCGACGGTCATCATCTCGCCGCTGTCGATGCGGGACTTGTCGTGGCGGGTGATCAGCACCTGTGCCTTCACCGGCTCGGCGCCGGTCCTGCCGGCCCGTTCGGTGATGCTGTTGAGCAGTCCCAGCACCCGGTCGCTGTCGCGCACCGAGGAGACTTCGGGGTTGGTCACCACAATCGCCTCGTCGGCAAAATGCATCGCCATCTGGGCGCCGCGCTCGATGCCGGCCGGGCTGTCGCAGATGATGTAATCGAACTCCTGGCGCAGCTCGTCCAGCACCTTCTCGACGCCCTCGCGGGTCAGCGCGTCCTTGTCGCGGGTCTGCGACGTCGGCAGCACCGACAGCGTCTCCAGCCGCCGGTCGCGGATCAGCGCCTGCTTCAGCTTGGCATCGCCCTGAATGACGTTGATGAAGTCGAACACCACCCGGCGCTCGCAGCCCATGATCATGTCCAGGTTGCGCAGGCCGACGTCGAAATCGATCACCACCGTCTTGTGGCCGCGCCGCGCCAGTTCGGCACCCACCGCCGCCGAGGTTGTGGTCTTGCCGACGCCGCCCTTGCCCGAGGTGACCACGATCACCCGGCCCAGCGGCTCTTCCAGTTTCAGGTCCTTGCTCATCGTCCTGCCTTCCTTATCCCTGCTCTCATCCCAGGGCTTCCACACAGAGCCGTCCGTCCTGCAGGAACACCTGCACCGGCCGGTTCAAAAGCTCCGGCTCCAAATTCTCGCTGGTTCTGTACAGCCCCGCGACCGCCAGCAGCTCGGCGTCCAGGCTGTGGCAGAAGATGCGGGCGCTCTCGTCGCCTTCGGCCCCGGCCATGGCGCGGCCGCGCAGGCGGCCGTAGACATGGATGCTGCCGCGGGCAATCAGCTCGGCGCCGGAACTGACCGGCCCGACCACCACCAGATCGCCGCCCTCGGCCACCACCGTCTGCCCCGAGCGCACCGGCTGGGTGATCAGCCGGTTCTGCGGCGGTCGCAATTTCTTGGGCAGTTCCCGGCGGGTACCCGGCCGCGACGGCCCTTCGGTGTTGAGCGGCGCATCCTTGCCGCTGGCGATGGTGATCAGCCCGGCGTCCTCGGCCGCGGCGGTCTGCAGCGGCGTTGCGTTCTGCACCCCGAACACCGCCAGGCCGCGGCTGCGCAGGCTGTCGGCCAGGGCCCGCAGCTCGGCCGGGCGGGTCAGCCCCGGCGCCTGGGCCAGATCCAGGATCAGCGGCGCGCCGTCAAAGAAATGCGGGCTCCAGCGCAGCTGTGCGTCAAGCGCGGCATAAAACGCCTGATCCAGCGGCCCGTCCTCCGGGCGCAGCGCAACGGCGGTGAAGTAGCGGCCGCGGATCTGGAACGGCTTCACGGCGGCGGCGGGGGCGCCGCCACGGGGTTTTGTGTCTTGATGCGGCACGCTCACGCGATGCTCCTGCTCGGGGATTGGCGGGTCTGGTCGCCGCGCCTTTATCCTCTTGGGTAGCCCCCGGCGGGGCGGCTGTTCAACCATGGGACAGCGGCTTCGGCGGACTTGCGCCGGTGGCCGGGCGCGGCGGCGGATTTCCGCAGGCAAACTGCTTTTGGTTGTGCAGAAAGGGATTGCCCCGGCGGCATCCGCACCGGCTGGAACGCAGGCGGCCCGGACACCGGCCGGAGGCCGGCGGAACCGCGCGGGCAAGACAAGACCGGGGTGCCGGCAGGGCCCGCAAGCAGAACCGCTCAGGGGGAGCAGGGCCGAGGGGGGCGAACGGGGCAGCCGAGGACGCGGGGGGGAGCAGGCAGGGCAGGGCTCCCGCCCGTCCGGCCCGCATTGAAAATGCCGGCCTGCCGGTTGGGCCCGGCGCCGGACCTTCAGGTCCGGCGCGCATCCTGCCTTGGCAGGATGCCATGCCCAAACCCGCCAGGGCGTGCCGGCGCAAGCCGGCGCGCCTGCGGGTGCGGGAGGGCTTCGCTGCCCGGCCCGGGCGGGCTGCCGGCTGTGCGGCGGCTAGCGGCTCAGCTCGCGCATGCCGCGCTCCAGCCCGTCCAGCGTCATCGGCACCATGCGGTTCTCGAAGATCTCGCGGATCATGCCGATCGAATGGGTGTAGTCCCAGTATGTCTCCGGCACCGGGTTGATCCACAGATGCGCCGCCCAGGCCTCGCGCGCGCGCTGCAGCCAGACCTGGCCCGCTTCCTCGTTCCAGTGCTCGTTGGCGCCGCCGGGATAGGCGATCTCGTAAGGGCTCATCGAGGCATCGCCGACAAAGATGCACTTGTAATCCGGCCCGTAGGTGCGCAGCACCTCATGGGTTGGGATCTTCTCGCCCCAGCGCCGCCGGTTGTCGCGCCACACGCCCTCATAAAGGCAGTTGTGGAAATAGTAGTATTCCAGGTGCTTGAACTCGGCGCGCGCGGCCGAGAACAGCTCCTCCACCACCTGGATATGCGGATCCATCGAGCCGCCCACGTCCAGGAACAAGAGGACCTTCACCGCATTGTGCCGCTCGGGCCTTGTCTTCACGTCCAGATAGCCGTGCTCGGCGGTGGCGCGGATGGTGCCGTCAAGGTCCAGCTCCTCCCGCGCGCCTTCGCGGACCCAGCGGCGCAGCCGCTTCAGGGCGACCTTGATGTTGCGGGTGCCGAGTTCCACATCGCCGTCGAGGTTTTTGAACTCGCGCTTGTCCCAGACCTTGACCGCGCGCTGGTGGCGGCTCTTGTCCTGGCCGATGCGCACGCCCTCGGGATTGTAGCCATAGGCGCCGAAGGGCGAGGTGCCGGCGGTGCCGATCCACTTGCTGCCGCCCTGGTGGCGGCCCTGCTGCTCCTTCAGGCGCTCCTTCAGCGTCTCCATCAGCGCCTCGAAGCCGCCAAGCGCCTCGATCTCGGCTTTTTCCTCAGGCGACAGATGCTTTTCCGCCATCTTGCGCAGCCACTCTTCGGGGATGTCGACCGCCTCCATCACCGCCTCGGCGGGGATCGCCTCCAGCCCCTCGAAGGTGGCGGCAAAGGCGCGGTCGAACTTGTCGATGTTGCGCTCGTCCTTCACCATCGCGGCGCGGGCGAGGAAATAGAACGCCTCGATGTCATAGGTGGCCAGCCCCGCCTTCATGCCCTCGAGAAAGGTCAGATACTCGCGCAGGCTGACCGGAACCGCCGCCTTGCGCAGGTTTTCAAAGAACGGCTGGAACATCGCGGGCCTCCGGCAGGGTTACGCCAGCACCCGGTGCATCAGGATGGTTGCCAGCAGGCCGACAATACCAAAAACGATGGCATAGACAGCCCCGTATTGCAGCATGTCCAGTTTGTTGCCGCCACGTTTGCGGGCCTTCATGGCGCCGGTGAGGGCGCCCAGCACTAAGCCGGCGATTACGATCATGGTGTGTTCCGTTTCCTGTCTTTCAGGGCCAGTCTTTCAGGACCAGTTCATCTGCGCCGGATCAGGGGGCCGAGGGGCGCAGCGCGGCGATTTCCTCCAGCCGCGCCTCCACCACCCAATCCGGGCCGAACCCGTAGCGCGCCCACCCCAGGCTGTCCAGCCTGACCCGGCGCGCCTCGGCGGTGCGGTGCTCCAGGTCCAGCGCCTCGGCCTGCAGCATCAGCAGCGTCGACAGCAGCGCCGCGTTCTCATGCGCCGCCGCCGCCGCCGCCGCCGGCTCCAGCAGCGCCAGCGCCGCGGCGCCGTTGCCGGAGGCGATCTCATAGGCGGCCAGCTGCACCGCCAGCCTGGCCTGGTGCATCGCGGTGCCGGGCAGCCCCTGCAGATAGGTCATCGCGGTGCGGAAATGCTGCAGCGCCAGCTCCGGCTCGCGCACATGCAGCATCCGGCCCAGGGTGTAATGGCTCATCGCGCGGCGGTGGTCCTGCCAGCCCAGGTCGCGGGCAATCGCCGCCGCCCTGTTGGCGGCCCGCAGCCGCTCCCGCAGGGCGGTGCTTGGCCCCAGCGCCTGCTCATAGGCGGTGATCCAGGCCCGCGGGGTTTCCGGCAGCCAGCCGGCTGCCGCCCGCACACCGGCCGGGTTCAGCCGCGCCAGCACCGCGGGCAGGCGGGCGGCCACGTCGGCCCGGCTCATGCCGGTGCGCAGCTCCGGCGCATAGGTGGCGCGCAG
Organism: Leisingera thetidis; assembly: GCF_025857195.1. Taxonomy (NCBI): domain Bacteria; kingdom Pseudomonadati; phylum Pseudomonadota; class Alphaproteobacteria; order Rhodobacterales; family Roseobacteraceae; genus Leisingera; species Leisingera thetidis. Next base: position 1,471,762 of record NZ_CP109787.1, read on the forward strand.
GATCAGCATGTCGAACCCGGTCAGCACCGCGTGGACATTGTCGTCGTTGAAGATCGAATCCGGCAGCCGGTACAGATCGTTCAGCGGCCCGACCGCCTGCGCCAGCTCCTCGTGCAGGCAGTCGCGCACCTCCTGCGGGCTGGTGTCGTTGGGGATGAACACCGCCAGCTTTTCGCGGCTGCGCAGCAGCGACCAGTTGGTGCGCGGGCTGCGGCGGCTGCGGCGGTACTCGGCCAGCGAGGAGACATTGGGCACCACGAAACAGGCCGCCTTGGGCAGCGCCCGGCGGATCTCGGCGCGCGGCACCGACTGGATGGTGATGCTGGCAGCGTCACCGGACACGCGGCGGATGGGAATCCCGGCCTCATCGCGCAGCCGCGCCAGCAGCGCGGTCAGGTCGCGGTTGAAGCCGGGCGCGGGGGCGCCGGTCACGCGCAGGGTGATGGGGGCCTCGAAGCGGGTGAACTGGGGCAGGGTGGTGCCGCCCTCCAGCTGGAAGTGCAGGTCCAGAAAATCCCGCGCGATGCTGGCGTTGGACCGCTGCGGCCGCGGCGGCCGCCGGGCGGTGAAGACCTTGACCGGGGGCAGGGCGGCAGGGGCGGCAGCGGCCCGGGTCGGGGCCTCGGCGCGGTGGAGCGGCGCAGTGCAGGCGGTCAGCGCCAGCGCCGCCAGGGCCGCCGCGGCCGCCCGCAGCAGCCGCCGCCGGGGCTGCCGGGCAATACGATGTGAATCCGGTGCAGCAGCGTCAGCGGGCAATACAGGCGTCTCCTATCAGCCCGGCCCTAGCAGCCCGGCTCCGTTTCCTCTGATAGGGGAATGCGGCAGCAATTTGAAGCGAAACAGGCAGGGCCGCGGCGCTGCCTGTCCGGTGTGTCCGCGGTGCCCGGCTCAGCGCCGCCCGCGGGCCATGAAGGCAAGCCGTTCGAACAGATGCACGTCCTGCTCGTTCTTCAAAAGCGCGCCGTGCAGCTTGGGCAGCGCGCTGGCGCCGTCGCGGGCGATGTCCTCCGGGCTCAGATCCTCGGCCAGCAGCAGTTTCAGCCAGTCGATCACTTCCGAGGTGGAGGGTTTTTTCTTCAGCCCTTGCGTCTCGCGGATCTCGTAGAACTGGGTCAGCGCCGCGGTCAGCAGCGCCTCCTTGATGCCCGGGTGGTGCACGGCGACGATCTTGCGCATGGTCTCGGCATCGGGGAAGCGGATGTAATGGAAGAAGCAGCGGCGCAGAAACGCGTCCGGCAGCTCCTTTTCGTTGTTGGAGGTGATGATCATCACCGGGCGGTGCCTGGCCCTGATGGTCTCGCCGGTCTCGTAGACGTGGAACTCCATCTTGTCGAGCTCCTGCAACAGGTCGTTGGGGAACTCGATGTCGGCCTTGTCGATCTCGTCGATCAGCAGCACCACCTTCTCATCGGCCTCAAAGGCCTCCCACAGCTTGCCCTTGCGGATGTAGTTCTTGACGTCATGCACCCGCTCTTCGCCCAGCTGGCTGTCGCGCAGCCGGCTGACGGCATCGTATTCATACAGCCCCTGCTGGGCGCGGGTGGTGGATTTCACATTCCACTCGATCATCCGCAGCCCCAGGGCGCTGGCCACCTGCTTGGCGAGCTCGGTTTTGCCGGTGCCGGGCTCGCCCTTGACCAGCAATGGCCGCTCCAGCGTCACCGCCGCGTTCACCGCAACTTTCAAGTCATCTGTTGCGACATATTCCTTAGTGCCCTGAAATTGCATATCTTTCCTGTTCCGGTCCGGTTTGGCGCCGCAGCGCCCTGTTGTTATCACGGTTTTAACCAAACAGCGCCACTATTGTGTAGTGACATTCCTTTCCGATAGGGATAAACGCTGCGGCAGAGGGGGTAGCCAAAATGTTCAGGTGCAAATTATGACCAACATTATGGGCCAGACCGAAGGAGCCGAAATGAAGCAAGAAGTGTTTCTGCCGGACGATTACCGACCGGCCGAAGATGAGCCGTTCATGAATGAACGGCAGCTTGAGTATTTCCGACGCAAACTATTGGAATGGAAACAGGAACTGCTGTCCGGCAGCCGCGAGACCATCGAAGGGCTGCAGGGCAACACCCGCAACATCCCGGATGTCGCCGACCGCGCCAGCGAAGAGACCGACCGCGCCCTGGAGCTGCGCACCCGCGACCGCCAGCGCAAGCTGGTCGCCAAGATCGACTCGGCGCTGCGCCGCATCGACGAGGGCGAATACGGCTACTGCGAAGTGACCGGCGACCCGATCTCGCTGAAACGGCTGGATGCACGTCCGATCGCCACCATGAGCCTGGAGGCGCAGGAGCGCCACGAGCGCCGCGAGAAAGTCCACCGCGACGACTGACCGCCGGCCGTGGCGGTGAAAACGCGCGGATTCATGACGCCGGGGCCTTTTGCTCCGGCGTTTTTTGTTCCATTGGGGGCGGACGGAGAATCTGCGGGAGCCCATGGAACTCAAAGGCCTGAAAATCACTGTCATCGGCGCCGGCATCGGCGGCCTGACCGCAGCGCTGGCGCTGCGCCGCCTTGGCGCATCCGTCACCGTGCTGGAACAGGCCGAGGCGATTTCCGAAGTGGGCGCGGGCCTGCAGATCACCCCCAACGGGGTGGCGGTGCTGAAGGCGCTGGGGCTGGCCGACGATCTGGCCTGGTGTTCGCAGCGGGCGCGCGCCGTGGTGCTGCGCGGCCACCGCCGCGGCGGCCAGGTGCTGCGGCTGGACCTGGATGAGCACGCCGCGGGCCTGCGCTATTACTTCGCGCACCGTTCCGACCTGATCGGCATCCTGGCCGGGGCGGCGCGCCGCGAAGGCGTGCAGGTGCGGCTGCTGCAAAGGGCCGAGCGGGTCGAGCCCGGGCCGCAGCCGGTTGTGCATCTCAGCAACGGCGCGCAATGCGGCGGCGATCTGGTGGTCGGCGCCGACGGGCTGCATTCGAAAACCCGGCTGGCGCTGAACGGCGCCAGCACCCCCTTCTTCACCGGCCAAGTGGCCTGGCGCGCCATCGTGCCGAACCGCCTTGGCCTGCCGCCCGAGGCGCAGGTGTTCATGGGGCCGGGGCGGCATCTGGTGGCCTACCCCTTGCGGGACGGCAGCCTGGTCAACCTGGTCGCGGTGCAGGAGCGCCGCGCCTGGGCCGAGGAGGGCTGGCATTTCCAGGACGACCCGGCCAATCTGCGCGCCGCCTTCTCGCGCTTCGGCGGCGCCGCCGCGGCCCTGCTGGAGGCGGTGGACGACGTGCTGCTGTGGGGGCTGTTCCGCCATTCGGTGGCAACCCATTGGCATCAGGGCCATACGGCGGTTCTGGGCGATGCGGCGCATCCGACGCTGCCGTTCATGGCGCAGGGCGCCAATCTGGCGCTGGAGGATGCCTGGGTTCTGGCCCGCGCGCTGCAGGAGGCGCCGGATATGGAGCGCGGCCTGGCGCTGTACCAGTCCCGCCGCCGCGGGCGGGCGGAGAAAGTGGTGCAGGCAGCCAGCGGCAACGCCTGGAAATACCACCTGCGCGCACCGCTCAGCTGGCCGGCGCATCAGGTCCTGAAGCTGGGCGGCCGCTATGCGCCGGGCAGGATGACGGGCCGGTTCGACTGGATCTACCGCCACGACGTCACCGCCTGAACGGCCGCGGAAAAAGGGGGGCTCCCGCCGTTTTCCGGATCATTGGAAATGACCCTGAAAACCTTGGGCGTGGCGCCGCGCCGATGCGCGGCGCGGGCGGCGCTGGGTGTCAGATGTCCAGCTCGACCCAGACCGGCACGTGGTCGGACGGTTTCTCGCGGCCGCGCACATCCTTGTCGATCTGGCAGTCCAGCAACAGGTCGGCGGCCTGCGGCGTCAGCAGGACATGGTCGATGCGGATGCCGTCGTCGCGGTTCCAGGCGCCGGCCTGGTAGTCCCAGAAGGAATAATGCCCCGGTCCCTGGTGGCGGGCGCGGAACGCCTCGGTGAAGCCCAGGTTGACGATCCGCTGGAACGCGGCGCGGCTTTCGGGGCGGAACAGCGCGTCCTCCAGCCAGGCCTCCGGCCGCTTGGCGTCCTCGGCCTGCGGGATGATGTTGTAATCGCCCGCCATCAGCGCCGGCATCTCGTCATCCAGCAGCGCCTCGGCGCGGGCCTTCAGCCGCTCCATCCAGGCGAGTTTATAGGCGTATTTGCCGCCCGCCGCCGGGCGGCCGTCGGCCTCCAGCTGCACCGGGTTGCCGTTCGGCAGATACAGGCCGCAGATGCGGATCGCCTGCTTGCCGGTCACCGTCGCCTCGATCCAGCGCGCCTGTTCGTCGCTGTCGTCGCCGGGCAGCCCGCGGCGCACATCCTCCAGCGGCAGCTTTGACAGGATCGCCACCCCGTTGAAGCTTTTCTGGCCGTGGGTTTCGACATTGTAGCCGCGCTCTTCGAAGATTTCGCGCGGGAACGCCTCGTCCACCGATTTGATTTCCTGCAGCAGCACCACGTCGGGCCGGGCGTCATCCAGCCAGTCCGGCAGCGCCTGGGCCCGGGCCTTGATGCCATTGATATTGAATGTGGCGATTTTCATGGCTTGCCTCCGGCACAGATTGCTTTATTCGAAGCCGATCTATCGCTGAATCAGCGTCCCGGGGCAAGCCCGATGCGCGACTCGCGAATCACTGGCAGCGCAGCGAATCAGGGCTGTTTTGCATGGGTGAAAAATATCCCTCAGGTTGAGTTATTTTATTTTGCAGTAATATGCGTGTGAATAACGCGGTGAATAAGCTGTGGATGAATTGAAATAATTGTAATTGCGCAAAAAACAGCGAGTTGAAGTTAATGTTGCCGGCGCTAGAAAATACAATGTGAAATTGCATTTTCTATTTGCGCTGCGCGGAGACCGTGCCAGCGTCAGGGAGCCTTTTGTCTCAAACGAATGGGGTTCCAAATGACTGCTCAGCACAAAATCCAGACGTCCCGCGCAACCGGCCGCACCGCAGGCGCCAGCCTGTTCGGGGGCGAAGGGGCAGAGATGTTCTCCTCGGGTTCGGCGCCTGAATGCACCGCGGATCTGATGGCCGGAGAGGGCGTTTCGCTGTTTTCCTCCGGGTCGATGCCGCAGAAGGCCGAACACTGGACCGGCGGGGCAACCGGGCTGTTCTCCAGCGGCTCGGCGCCGGCGGCCCGCAGCGAAACCGCGGCCGGCGACCTGGTGGAGATGTTCTCCTCGGGCTCGGCCCCCGCCGCCCGCTCCGACTGCGGCGCAGGCGATCTGGTGCAGATGTTTTCGTCCGGCTCGGCGCCGGCCGGACAATCTGAGATTGCGTCAGGGGGGCTGACGGAAATGTTTTCCTCCGGCTCGGCCCCGGCCGGGCTGCGCGAAACGGCGGCCGGCGAGGGGACGGAAATGTTTTCCTCCGGTTCGGCCCCGGCGGCGCAGGCGGACGCCGGTGCCGGCGATCTGACGGAAATGTTCTCCTCCGGTTCGGCTCCGGCCGCGTCGGCCCAGGCGGAGGCGGGCGAGGGGACGCATCTGTTCTCGTCCGGTTCCGCCCCGGCAGCCGGGGCGCGGACCTGCGCCGGCGATGCCACCCGGCTGTTCTCCTCGGGCAGCTGATCCGGCCCGGACCCTGACCTTGCGCGGCCCTGCAGCCGGGGCCGCCGACATCGCGCCGCATCACTCTGTACGAGGTTTCCATGGCCCAGATCATCCCGTTCTTCTCTCCTGCCGCCCGCCAGTCCCGGGCCTGTGCGCAAGAGGCGCTGATTACCGGCTTTGCGTCGCACCGGCGCAGCCGGGAGGACGTGTTCTGGCTCAAGGAGAACGCCGAACTGCTGAATATTCTGGAATGCACCGGGGCGGATGTTGCCGCTGACGCCCTGCAGCCCCTGCAGCAGTTCTACGAGGGTGCGGCGCGCCATATCAGCTTCTTCCGGCAATATTACCGCTTCATCCTGTCGATCTGCCTGGATCTGGAGGATCTGGGCCTGCCGGGGCAGACCGGGATGCAGCTGGCCGGCTGGGTGTCGGAGCAGGGGCTGGCGCAGGCGGAACTGTCCGATCTGCAGCGCGCGGAGGCCCGCCGCCTGCTGGCGCGGCGCGGTGTGAACATGCGCTGCGACGGACTCGACGACCGGCTGCGCGGCTTCATTTCAAACCCGCAAACCTTTGCCATTCCCAACAAAAAAGCGGCCTATGAGCTGACTCATATCGTCTTTTACCTGTCCGAATACGGGCGCCGGGACCCGGAGCTGCCGGAGGCCGCCGTCACCAGTCTGGAATTTGCCGGCCTGGTGGCCTTCCTGGATCAGAATGCCGACCTGCTGGCGGAGATCTGCATCGCCCTGCGGTTTTCCGGGCGGCAGCCGCCCGCCGCATGGGAGGCCTGGCTGGACAGGCAGGTTTCCGCCTATATGCTCGCTAAAGATGAATTCTCTGGACTTCATGATGCGTATCACGAGTATTTTGTGGTCAACTGGCTCATGCTGCTGTCCGGACGGTGTGCCTTCCGGCAGGCGGTCCCCGAAGGGGCCGTGCATGTGTCGGCGCAGCCGGGAGGGAGCATTTTGAGGCGCCTGTCAGAAGCCGTATTCGACGCCGGGACGGCACGTGCCAGCTGGAGCGCGGTCAAGCTGCGCGCCGAGGCGGTTCTGAGCGAGGAGGAGCATGGGCTGCTCGCCGCGGCGGAACGCAGCTGTGCCGGGTTTGCCGGCTTCTTCGAGGGCTTTGCCCGCGCAGGCAGCGCGGGGGCGGCGTGATGGCCGGCGCCCGCAGCCAGGCCCTGGGCGGCGCGCTGCTGGCGGTGGCCTATACCGGGCTGATTGCTTCGGCGGACGGGATCACCAAGCTGCTGGCGGGCCAGTATGCCGCGGCCCAGCTCTATGCGCTCTCCGGCGCCCTGGTGGCGGGCTTCTGCCTGCTGGCGGACCGCCTGCCGTCCCAGCGCCGCGGGTTCCGCACCAGCTGCCCGCGGGCGATGGCGCTGCGCTCCGTGGCGACGCTGATTGCTGCGGTCTGTTTTTTCCACGCCTTCCGTCTGCTGCCTTTTGCCGAAGTGTTCGTGTTCATCGGGCTGATGCCGCTGCTGGCCGGGGCGATGTCCGGGCTGCTGCTGGGAGAGCCAGTGCGCCCGGCGTCCTGGGCGGCGCTTGGGGCCGGTTTTGCCGGGGTCCTGTTCCTGTTTCCGGACGGGGTCGCGGCGGTGTCGCCGGGGCATCTGGTGGCCCTGGGGGCTGCGGTGTCCGGCACATTTTCCATGACTATGGCGCGGCTTATCGGCCGTTATGAAAGCAACGCGCTGGCGCAGGTGTTTTATCCCAACCTGACACTTTGTGCGGCCATGCTGCTGGTGCTGCCGTTTGTCTGGATGCCGATGCCGCTGGCGGATCTGGCCTGGGCCGCGGCTTATGCGCTGCTGCTGTTCGGAGCGCGCTGGCTGCTGGTGGTGGCGCTGCGGCTGCTGGCGTCCTATGCGGTCACCCCGCTGATGAACCTGCAGTTCATCTGGATGGCCTTCATCGGGGCGGCATTCTTTGGCGAGCTGCCGTCCGGCACAACGTATATCGGCGGCGCGATCGTGATCGCCTCCGGGCTATATCTGGTCTGGGACCAGTTCGCCCCCGCGATGCCGCGCCTGCGCAGTGCCGGGCGGCTGCAGACCGATCCTTAGCGGCTGCGCCTGAACTGAACCGCGCCTGCCGCGCTCCGCAGGGGCGCCGGAAACAAGCGATGGATCCGGGCCGGAGGACAGGTGTCTTCCGGTCCGTTTTCCTTGCCGGGAAGCGGCGGGATCAGATCGAGAAGGACGTGCCGCAGCCGCAGCTGGAGGTGGCGTTGGGGTTCTCGATGGTGAACCGGGCGCCGATCAGCTCTTCGGTGAAATCGATCACCGCGTTTTCCAGGAAGGGCAGGGAGACCGCGTCGACGACCACTTTCTCGCCCTGGCCCTCCAGCACCAGATCATCCGGTTTCGCCCCGTCCAGCGCGATCTCGTACTGAAAGCCGGAGCAGCCGCCGCCTTCGACCGCGACGCGCAGCGCCTGGCCCTGATCCGCAGCGCCGATCTCGGCCAGCCGGGCAAACGCACGGTCGGTGACTTTCGGGGGCAGGTTCATTACGGATCTCCAAAGCTCAGGTTGCGGCGCAACTTATTATATATGAAGGTGCAATTCAGGCGGCAAGATTGGTGAAGGAAAAGATTTCTGATGCATGCACCTTATGCCACGATGCCGGACCGCAGCCGCGGGCGGCAGGTTGCGGAGGAGGAAAGCTCCTTCCGCTCGCCGTATCAGCGCGACCGCGACCGGATCATCCACGCCAGCGCCTTCCGGCGCCTGAAGCACAAGACCCAGGTGTTTGTCGAGCATGAGGGCGACAATTACCGCACCCGGCTGACCCATTCGATCGAGGTGGGGCAGGTGGGGCGCACCATTGCCGGCGCGCTGGAGCTGAACCAGGAGCTGACCGAGGCGGTGGCGCTGGCGCATGATCTGGGCCACACCCCGTTCGGCCACACCGGAGAGGACGCGCTGCATGCGCTGATGGCGCCCTACGGCGGCTTTGACCACAATGCCCAGGCGATCCGCATCGTGACCCGGCTGGAGCGGCATTACGCCGAGTTCGACGGCTTGAACCTCACCTGGGAAACCCTTGAAGCGATTGCCAAACACAACGGTCCGGTGGTGGGGGAGCTGCCCTGGGCGCTGGCCGAATGCAACGCCGAGATCGACCTGGAGCTGCACACCCACGCCAGCGCCGAGGCGCAGGTGGCGGCGCTGGCGGATGACATCGCCTACAACAACCACGACCTGCATGACGCGCTGCGGGCAGGGCTGTTCAGCGACGATGATCTGGCCCGGCTGCCGCTGCTGGATGCGGCCTACGGCGCGGTGGACCGGCGCTATCCCGGGCTTGACCCCAACCGCCGCCGCCACGAGGCGCTGCGCCGGTTCTTCGGCATGATGGTGAGCGACGTGATCGCCACCGCCCGCGGCCTGCTGGCGGAGAGCGGCGTGCAGAGCGTCGAGGAGGTCCGCGCGCTGGGGCAGCCGGTGGTGAAATTCTCCGATCCCCTGTGGCGCGACCTGAAGGAGATCCGCGCCTTCCTGTTCACCCGCATGTACCGGGCGCCCTCGGTGATGGAGAAGCGCGCCAAGGTCGCCAAGGTGGTGGAGGCGCTGTTTCCCTATTTCCTGGACAACCCGCTGGAGATGCCGCAGCGCTGGCACGCCGATATCGCGGCGGCACAGGGCCGCACCGCGCTGGCGCGGATCGTGTCGGACTATATCGCCGGCATGACCGACCGTTTCGCCCTGCAGCAGCATGAGCGGCTGATCGGGGTGAAGGTCGAGGTCTGAGGGCTTGGTTGCCTGCGGTCTGTGCTGATGTCCTTGCGTGCTGTGCCTGTCAGAAGGGCGGTTAGAGATGGCGGCGCCGCCAACAGGGGCGGAGGGCAGGCCGGAACGCCAGCGCGCTCCGGGTCCGGTCAGAAGCTTCAGCCATGTGACGCCCCTGCACCTTTTGTGGAGGTGGTCTTGGGGGGCCTGGTCTCCTGTGCGCACGGGGTGCCAGACCCGCGCCATGTGCTGCAGCGGAAATGACTATCGCAGATCCCGGTTAAGGCCGCGCAAGCGGGGCGTGCGCTGCGGCGGGCTTTGGCGCAACGCCGTGCGGTGGCTTGTGCCGGGGTAGATGTTCCCGTAATGTTCTCATCGGGATCATGTAACTTGGAGGATGACCGGAATGATTGAAGGAAGCTGCTGCTGCGGCGCGGTGAAGTTTGAACTGCTGGCGCAGCCCGCACTGATGGGCACCTGCCATTGCTCCCGCTGCCGCAAGGCCGGGGCCAGCACCATTGTCTTTGTGAAAAAGGAAGACCTGCGCTGGATTGCGGGCAAGGAGGAGGTGGCGCTGTACCAGCCCGCGCCGCCCTATAAGTACGGCCGCTGCTTCTGCCGGAACTGCGGCAGCTCCCTGGGGGAAATCCTGTCGGAGGAGAAAAGCTTCCCCATCGCCGCAAATGCGCTGGACGGGGAACTGGAGGCCGGGAACAGCTTCCATGAATTCGTCGGCGAAAAGCCCGGCTGGTACGGGATCTGCGACGGTGCCAAGCAGTCGCAGGGGCATCCGGCCTAGATAGGGAGGGACGCAGGGCGGATGGCCCGCCCTGCCTACGCTCTGATTTTCCAGTTTGGTCCTAATCCGTGCTATCATCTGGCCCTATGATGCATTTGCGCATTGACGGTAAGCCCCGGGGAGGGCAGCAAAGGGAAAAGCCATGGCACGCTGGACCGTCACATTCACGGATCAACCCGAAATGGACCGGGTGCGCGGCGACAAGGCGCGGCGCGAGGCGCATATCGCCTTTGTGCGCTCGCGGCCCGAACTGCAGATCGGCGGCGCGCTGGCGATGCGGCCGATGCAGGATTTCCCCGGCGCGATCTGGAATGTCGAGGCGGAGACCCGCCAGGACGTCGAGCGGCTGATCCTGCAGGACCCCTATTACGTGGCCGCGCTGCGCCGCTACACGATCACCGAATGGGGCACCGCCTCTGCCATCCAGCAGATTCTGTCCTGACCGCCGCGGCGGCGGCGCATCCGGCGGCCCGCGCCGCGGGCATGGCCATCTGACGCATCCCTGTTGACCCTGCCTCTGGCCCTCGGTATCCGCTCTGTTGAACATATGGGACGCCAGATATGAACCTCTTTACCGATATCCGCTCGCTTGTGATTGACAGCCTGACCGCGATGACCGCGGACGGCGTGCTGCCCGGGGGGCTCGATTTTGCCAATGTGGCGGTGGAGCCGCCGCGCGATGCCGCCCATGGCGACATGGCGACCAACGCGGCGATGGTGCTGGCCAAGCCCGCCAGGATGAAGCCGCGCGACATTGCCGAAGCGCTGGCGGCCAAACTGGCCGCGGACGCGCGGGTCACCTCGGCAGAGGTTGCGGGTCCCGGCTTTCTCAACCTGCGCCTTGCGCCCGGCGTCTGGCAGCGGGTGCTGAAATCGGTCCTGGACGCAGGCACGGATTTCGGCCGCTCGGGCATGGGCGCGGGCAAGCGGGTGAACGTGGAATATGTCTCGGCCAACCCGACCGGGCCGCTGCATGTGGGCCACACCCGCGGCGCGGTGTTCGGCGATGCGCTGGCGTCGCTCCTGGCCTATGCCGGCTATGACGTCACCCGCGAATATTACATCAACGACGGCGGCGGCCAGGTCGATGTGCTGGCGCGCTCGGTCTACCTGCGCTACCTGGAGGCGCACGGCCAGGAGGTTGCCTTTGCCGATGGCACCTATCCGGGCGACTACCTGAAGCCGGTGGGGCAGGCGCTGAAGGACAAGGCGGGCGATGCCTATGTCGGCAAGGGCGAGGACGTCTGGCTGGCCGAGGTGCGCGCATTCGCCACCGATGCGATGATGGCGCTGATCCGCGAGGATCTGGCCCAGCTCGGCATCGAAATGGATGTGTTCTATTCCGAGAAATCGCTGTACGGCACCGGCAAGATCGAGGCGGCGCTGAAGGCGCTGGAGGCCAAGGGGCTGATCTACCAGGGCGTGCTGGAGCCGCCGAAGGGCAAGAAGCCCGACGACTGGGAGCCGCGCGAGCAGACGCTGTTCAAATCCACCGATCACGGCGACGACGTCGACCGGGCGGTGAAGAAATCGGACGGCTCCTGGACCTATTTCGCGCCCGATATCGCCTATCACTTTGACAAGGTGGAGCGCGGCTTTGACGAGCTGATCGACATCTTCGGCGCCGATCACGGCGGCTATGTCAAACGGATGAAGGCGGCGGTTTCGGCGCTGTCGGACGGCCGGGTGCCGCTCGACATCAAGCTGTGCCAGCTGGTCAAGCTGTTCAAGGACGGCCAGGAATTCAAGATGTCCAAGCGCGCCGGGACCTTTGTCACCCTGCGCGACGTGGTCGATGCGGTGGGCGCGGATGTGACCCGCTTCATGCTGCTGACCCGCAAGAACGACCAGGGCTTCGACTTCGACCTCGACAAGGCGCTGGAGCAGTCCAAGGACAACCCGGTGTTCTATGTGCAATACGCCAACGCCCGGATCTGCTCGACCCTGCGCAAGGCGGCAGAGCAGGGCATCGCGGCGGATGATGCGACCCTGGCGGGCGCCGATCTGGAGCTGATTGCCGACCCGGCGCAGCTGGCAGTGGCCCGGAAGCTGGCCGAATGGCCGCGCCAGGTGGAAATCGCCGCCCGCACCCATGAGCCGCACCGGGTGGCCTTCTACCTTTATGACCTGGCTTCGGAGCTGCACGGGCTCTACCATCTTGGCAAATCGAATGAAGATTTACGGTTTGTTAAGGAGAGCAGCCAATCGGCAACACATGCGAATTTGGCGCTGGCCCGGGCCGTTTCCGTTGTCATTTCCGCAGGTCTTGGTATTCTTGGCGTGAAACCGGCAGAAGAGATGCGATAACCAGAAGGGGCACCAGCCCCTGCGGTCAAAATTGCACATCCGCCGGGCTGAGGCAGTTCAAGAGACCTGGGGCGCGGCGCTGATTCTCGTGCCGCCGAACCGGGCAGTGAGGCGGAAGATGGCGTATTTTGCGCAGGCGGGCCAGGGGCGCGCCTTTACACAGGACGGCGGACGGCAGCAGGAGTCCGCCTCTGGCAGTTCTTACGGACAGCAGTACTCCGATCAGCCCTATTCAGGTCCGGGAGCCGAGCCGGCTTATGGCTATGAGGACCCGGCCTATGGCTATCAGCCCGAAGGGCAGGACTATGACAGCTTCGGCGGCAGCCATGACCGCGGCGGCTATGCCGCGGCGGCCTCGCTGCGGGCGCGGTTCTCGAAAACGCTGAGCATCCTGGGCGCGGTGGCGTCGGTTGCGCTGGTCGCCGGCGTCGGCTTCTGGGGCTACAAGCTGGTGATGCGCGACGTCAGCGGCGTGCCGGTGGTGCGCGCGGCGGAAGGCCCGATGCGCGAGCAGCCGGCGAACCCGGGCGGCTCCCAGGCGGATCACCAGGGGCTGGCGGTGAATGCCGTTGCCGCCCGCGGCAGCGCCGAGGCCCCCGCCGACCGGCTGACCCTGGCCCCCGCAGCCATCGAGCTGACCGAAGATGACAAGCCGTTGCCCGAGCTGGCCGCCGAGGCCGCGCCGGCGGCGCAGGTGCCCGCAGCCCCGGCAGATCCTGAAACCCCTGCGGCCCCCGGCGCCGCCGGCGCGGAGGTCAGCGAAGACGCGGTGGCCTCGTTCCGGAACGGCGATATCGATGCGCTGGTGGCGGAGCTGGCGCGCGAGGCAGAATCGCTGTCCGCCGCGGTGCCCGCGTCCGCCCAGGCGCCTGCCATCGTGCAGCCGGAACCGCTGCGGCCTGCCGCCGCCGCCGCCGCGCCCGCCCCGGCGCTGCTGAATGCGCCCGGCGTCAAGCAGTCGCTGCGGCCCTCGGCCCGGCCCGCGCGGTTCAGCCCGGCTCCGGCCGCAGCCGCACCGGCAGCGCGTGCCGCCACCGTCGATGTCGACCCGGCCGCACTGGCGGCCGGCACAAGGCTGGCGCAGCTGGGCGCCTATGAAAGCCCGGAAGTGGCGCGCGCCGAATGGGACCGCATCCATGCCCGTTTTGCGGATTTCCTGGAGGGCAAGCAGCGGGTGATCCAGCGCGCCGAAAGCGGCGGCCGCACCTTCTACCGCTTGCGGGCGATGGGCTTTGACGGATTGTCCGACGCCCGCCGCTTCTGCTCGGCGCTGGTGGCTGGCAATGCCGACTGCATTCCGGTAACCACCCGCTAAGCCGCGCACCGGCTTGATGTTCCGCCCGGCCGCGAGGCCGGGCAGCGCCCGTCCGCCCCCCAGGGCGGGCGCTTTGCACCCACCCGCGGCCGGGCCCAGCCCTGTCCGCGCCGCAGACAGGGGGCATTGCAGAGGGCGATCATGACCTACGGAGCCACCATCCTCGACGCAGACGGCCTGCGCCTGAGCGCGGACGAAAAGGCGTTTTTCCGCGATGCCGATCCGTTCGGCTTCATCCTGTTTGCCCGCAACATCGAAACCGCGGATCAGGTCCGCGCCCTGTGCGGCGACTTCCGCGAGGCGGTGGGCCGCGATTGCCCGATTACCATCGACCAGGAGGGCGGCCGGGTGCAGCGGCTGCGGCGGCCGCTGGCGCGCGAGTGGCTGGCGCCGCTGGAGCATGTGCAGCGGGCCGGGGAAAACGCGGAGCGCGCCATGTACCTGCGCTATAGGCTGATCGCGCATGAGCTGCACGGCCTCGGGGTGGACAGCAACTGCGCGCCGATTGCCGATGTGGCCTGTGCCGCGACCCATTACTTCCTCAAGAACCGCTGTTATGGCACGGACACGGCCACCGTCGCCCGGCTGGGCCGCGCAGTGGCGCAGGGGCATCTGGACGGCGGCGTGCTGCCGGTGCTGAAGCACATCCCCGGCCACGGCCGCGCCACCGCCGACAGCCACCTGGACCTGCCGCGGGTCGGCGCCCCGGCCGAGGCGCTGGAGCAGACGGATTTTGCCGCCTTCCGGGCGCTGAACGACCTGCCGCTGGGGATGACCGCGCATCTGGTCTATGACGCCTATGACAGCCGCCCGGCCACCACGTCGCCCAGGATGATGCAGCTGATCCGCGAAGAAATCGGCTTTGACGGGCTGGTGATGACCGACGATATCTCGATGAAGGCGCTCAAGGGATCGCTGACGGATATTGCCCGCGATTCCATCGCGGCGGGCTGCGACGTGGTGCTGCTGTGCAACGCCGCGCTCAAGGACCGCATCGCGGTGGCAGAGGCCGCAGGTGCCATGACAGAGGCGGCGCAAAGCCGCGCAGAGCGGGCGCTGGCAGCCCGCAAACCCCCTGCGGATCTTGACATTCAGGCCGCCGAAGACGAACTTGCCGCCTTCATGGGCGGGCAGGTGTATGGCTGAGCAGACACTTTTTTCAGAAGCGGACACGAGCGTGGAGGAACGGCTGGCGGCCGAGGCCCTGATCGTGGATGTGGACGGGTTCGAAGGCCCGCTCGACCTGCTGCTGACGCTGTCGCGCACCCAGAAGGTGGATCTGCGCAGGATCTCGGTGCTGGAGCTGGCGCGCCAGTACCTGACCTTTGTCGACAAGGCCAAGGAGCTGCGGATCGAGCTGGCGGCCGACTATCTGGTGATGGCGGCCTGGCTGGCCTATCTGAAATCGCGCCTGCTGCTGCCGCCGGACCCCGAGGAAGAGGGGCCGTCGGGCGAGGAGCTGGCCGCGCATCTGGCGTTCCAGCTGGAGCGGCTGCAGGCGATGCGCGACGCGGCCGCGCGCCTGATGGGCCGCGACCGGCTGGGCCGCGACTTCTTTGGCCGCGGCGAGGAGGAGAGCGTCGCCCGGATCAAGACCGTCACCTATACCGCCAATCTGCTGGACCTGATGCAGGCCTATGCCCGCATCCGCACCAAGGATGATTTCCGCCCCTTCGTGATGGACCGGGAGTCCGTCTTCACCATGGAGGAGGCGCTGGACCGGATGCGCCACCTCTTGGGCTTTACCGGCGACTGGACCGATCTGATCAGCTATCTGCCCGACGGCTGGCACAGCGACCCGGTCAAGCGGCGGTCGGCCACCGCGGCGACCTTTGCCGCCTCGCTGCAGCTGGTCAAGGAAGGCAGGCTTGAACTGCGCCAGAGCGACACCTTTGCGCCGATCCAGCTGCGCAGCCTGAACGAGGATACCTGATGGAAGACCAGATCATGGACGGCCACGGCGCTCCGATCCGCGACGGCAACGACACGCTGTTCGATGCGCCGCCGATGGCAGAGCAGGAGCGGATGGTGGAGGCGGTGCTGTTTGCCAGCGCCGAGCCTGTGACCCTGCGCGATCTGGAAGGCCGCATGCCGCATGGCTGCAACCCGCGCGAGGCGGTGGAGCATCTGCGCAAGCGCTACGAGGGGCGCGGCGTGCGGGTGGTGCGCTTGGGCGATGCCTGGGCGATCCGCACCGCCCCCGATCTGGGCTTCCTGATGCAGAAGGAAACCACCGAGCTGCGCAAGCTGAGCCGCGCCGCGATCGAGACGCTGGCGATTGTTGCCTATCACCAGCCGGTGACCCGCACCGAGATCGAGGAGATCCGCGGCGTGTCGGTGTCGCGCGGCACCATCGACCAGCTGATGGAGATGGACTGGATCCGCCTCGGCCGCCGCCGGATGACGCCGGGCCGCCCGGTGACTTTTGTGGTGACGCCGGTTTTCCTCGACCACTTCGGGCTTGAGAGCGCCCGCGACCTGCCGGGCCTGAAGGAGCTGCGCGCCGCCGGGCTGCTGGAGAACCGGCCGCCGCCGGGGGCCCTGTCGATGGGCCAGGACGGCAGCGAGGACGGCGAGGAGCCGGAAGAGCAGGCGGAACTGTTCGAGGAATAGCGCGCCCGGCGCTGCGCCCGGGGTTTATCTGCCGGTTCCCGGCCTGGACGCCCCGGAATTGTCTTAATTTGCGCTTAAGATGGCAGTCGGAGCAGACAGGGGGCCAAGGCCATGAACATCAACTGGATCATCAACATGGTGCTGCGGCGGCTGGTCGGACGGGCCGTCAGTGCAGGTGTGAATGCCGGCATCAGCGCGGTTGCCAAGCGCAGCAAGCGGCAGCCCGGGGCCGCCCCGCAGGCCGGACGCACCCGCATTCCTTCGGTCAAGCCGGGGCGCCGCCGGAGCTAGGCGCCTCAGGTTTCAGTCCCAGTGCCTCCAGCGCGGCACTGGCCGACAGCAGCGCCGACACGGCCATGCACCCCGCCAGCCCCCAGCCGGCATAGGCGGCGGCGCCCGCAAACGGTGCTGCAAACACGCACAGGTACGTCACGGTGCTGAACAGCCCCATGATGGCGCCGCGCTGGTGCGGGTCCAGCTGCGTCACCCGCGCCACCACCAGGTTCAGCGCCAGATGCTGGGTGATCCCCCACAGCACGGCCAGACCCAGCAGCAGCGCATAGCTGTCCGCCCAGCCCATCATCAGCAAATAGCTGGCAGTGACGCAGAGGAACACCGGCGGCGCCGCGCGGGCCTGGCCCAGCCGGTCCAGCAGCGGATCCAGCAGCACCGCCAAGCCGAAGCCGACGCCATAGAACAGCGGCAGCAGCCCGGCCCGGGTGGTGCTCAGCCCCAGCGCCTGGGTGATGTGGGCGCCGGTGAAGAAATAGCTGCTGTAGAACCCCAGCATCATCAGCGCGGTGGCCAATAGACCGCGGAAGATCCCCGGCACCCGCAGCGCGGTCAGCGGCGAGGTCGCCCGGCCGCTGGGGCTGCCCGCGCCGCGCAAAGGCGCCGAGCCGCCCCACAGCAGCACGGCAACGCCGGCAAGCGCCGCATAGACCGCGCGCCAGCCCGCCAGATCGGTGGCCCAGGCGCTGACGCTGACGCCCAGCACCATCGACACCGTCCAGCCCGCCAGCACATAGCCCAGCACCCGCGCCTCGCGGCCCTTGGGGGCAATCACCATCGCCAGCGTGTAGATCGACGGCAGCGCCGCCCCCGCCGCCAGCCCGCATACCGCCTGCGCCGCCATCAGCATCCAAACATCCGGCGCCGCGGCGCTGGCGGCCAGACCGGCGGCCAGCAGCAGGAGGGCGGCCCGCAGCAGCCGTCCGGCACCGATGCGGTCGCCAAGCGGCGCCAGCAGCAGTGCCGCCGCCGCCACCCCCAGCCCATAGGCGCTGGCGGCCCGCATCACCTCCGCCGCGGCGGCATTCAGGGTCTCGCTGACGGCCGTCACCACCGGCGCCAGCAGCAGGGAGTTGGCGCCAATCACGCCGATGGCGCTCATCAGGATAAGGATGGGGGTTCGCATGGGGTTGCTCTCGAATGATGTTCGGATACATTTGGTATGTGCTGAACATAATTCTGTGAAGAGCGGGCGGATATGGCGGAGGAAAAAACAGATGGGGTTCGGAAAAGCGCCGGGGCGGAGCGGGTGCCGGACGCTTTGGACCGAAAGATATTAGGCGCGCTGAGCGCCGACGCGACGCTGTCCTATGCGGCGATCGGGCAGGTGGCCGGCCTGTCGGCGCCGGCGGTGCATGAGCGGGTCAAGCGGCTGCGCGCCTCCGGCGCCATCGAGGCGACGGTGGCGCGGCTGGACGGCGCCGCGGTCGGCAAGCCGCTGCTGGCCTTCATCCATGTGGATACCGAAGGCTGGGGGGTGACCACGGATCTGCTGGCGCTGCAGGAAATGCCGGAGCTGGAGGAGGTGCACAGCTCGGCCGGGGACACCAACCTGATTCTGAAGGTGCGGGTGGCGTCGCCGCGGGCGCTGGAGGGGCTCTTGGCGCGGATCTATGAGGTCGGCTGCGTGCGCGCCACCCGCACCTATACGGTGCTGTCGACGCATCTGGACCGGCCGGTGCAGGCGGGCACGACAGAGGCGCTGGCCGCGGGCGGGCCGGTGAAGTAATTGATCTTCCGCCTGGCCGAAGGCCCGTCCGCCCCCACGGGCGGGCACTTCGTTTCGGTCCTGACCGCGGTCAGGCGGGCGTCTTGAAATGCTTTGACAGCTTCAGCCCCTGGCCCTGGTAATTGGAGGCAATCCCGGCGCCATAGAGTTGCTCGGGCACCTCGGCCATCTTCTCATAGACCAGCCGCCCCACGATCTGGCCGTGCTCCAGCACAAAGGGCGCCTCGTGGCAGCGCACCTCCAGCACCCCGCGCGAGCCGGTGCCGCCGGCCGCGTCATGGCCGAAACCGGGGTCGAAGAAGCCGGCGTAATGCACCCGGAACTCGCCCACCATCGCCAGATAGGGCGCCATCTCGGCGGCAAAGGCGGGCGGGATGTGCACCGCCTCGCGGCTGACCAGAATATAGAACGCGCCGGGGTCCAGGATGATGCGGCCGTCGCCGGTGCGCACCTCCTCCCAGTATTCCTGCGGGTCGTATTCGCCGATCCGGTCCAGGTCGATCACCCCGGTGTGCGGCTTGGCCCGGTAGCCGACCAGATCGGTGCCCGGCAGCTTGAGGTCGACGGAAAAGCCCAGCCCGTCCTCGATCACCGCCTCGCCATCAACCAGCGGGGAGCCTGCGTGCAGCATCTTCAGTTCGGCATCCGACAGCACCGCCTGGCCGGTGCGGAAGCGGATCTGGTTGAGCCGCATTCCCGGCCGCACCAGCACCGAGAACGACCGCGGGCAGATCTCGGCATAAAGCGGGCCGGTGTAGCCCGGCTTGATGCGGTCGAATTCCTCGCCGCCGTCGGTGATGGTGCGGGTCAGAAGGTCCAGCCGCCCGGTCGAGCTTTTGGCATTGGCCACCGCCGAGACATCCCTGGGCAGCGCCAGGCCTTCCATCAGCGGCACCACGTAGACGCAGCCCTTTTCCAGCACCGCGCCGCCGTCGAGGCTGATCCGGTGCATCTCGAACTCGCTGAGCCGGTCGGAGACGCTGCGGCCCTGGCCGGCCAGAAACGAGGCGCGCACCCGGTAGGCCACAGTGCCCAGCCGCAAATCGAGGCTGGCAGGCTGCACCTGGCCCTCCACCAGCGGCACGCTGACCGCGATTTCGCCGCGATCCAGCATTTTTTCAATGGTTTGGCTGGGCAAAACGCCTGTCATCCTATGTCCCCCTCCGCGCCGTCTTTGCGGCGATGCTGGCCCAATCGGCCGCGGTTCGCAATCCCCGTGCGCCATCGGCACAGCCGGGCCCGGATGCGAAAACGCCCGGGTGCGTGAACACCCGGGCGTTTTTCATATGGTCGGGCTAGCAGGACTCGAACCTGCGACCTTCCGTCCCCCAGACGGACGCGCTACCAGGCTGCGCCATAGCCCGTTGAAAAGCCTTCTAACCGTTTTGGCGGCAGGGGCAAGAGGGGGCGGCAACATTTTTTCTGCTGCCGCGCAGAAAACCTGCCGGGCGAGGCGGTTAGCGGTTCGAGGCCAGTGCCCGCAGCTCTTCGGCGCAGGCTTGAATGGCGGCCACGGACTGCGGCGGCAGGCTGCGGATGGCGGCAAGATGGGCCAGGATTCCGGGGTGCGGCGCGGCAGCAGGGGCCTCCTCCGCCTCTGGTTCCGCCGCCTCGGGGACTTCCGGCGCGGCTTCGGCGGCTTCCGGCGCGGGCTGCGCGCCGCCGGGGCCATTGAAGCCGGAGGCGAACTCCAGCGCATCCACCTGCCGGGCTGCCGCGTCCAGGTCGTGCGGCGGGAAGGAGACCGCAGGGTCGGCCGCCGGGTCCTCCAAAGCATCCTCCAGAGCGTCCTGCGCGCCGTCAGCCTGGCCGTGGGGCGGGTGTCCGGCCAAGGGGTCGGCAGGGCTGCCAAAGTCCAGCGGCTCTTCGGGCTGCAGGCCGGCCGCGGCCACCAGCGTGTCCTGGGCGGCGGCCGGCTCCGCTTCGGGTGCGGAGTCCGGTCCTGCCAGGTCCGGCGCATCAAAGGCAACAGGTTCCGCCGCAGCACCGGGGGTGTCCGCCAACGCCGGGCCGGCTGCAGGCGCGGTCTCCGCCAGCGGCTCCAGGTCTGCAAAAGGCCCGGATTCGGTCCCGGTGTCTGCCAGCGGCTCGGGGCCGTGTTCCCCAAGAGGCGCCAGTTCAGCTTCGAGAAGCGGCTCGTCCGCCGGCTCCGGGCCAGCCTCTAGGCCAGCTTCCGTGTCTGCCGGTTCCGGGGCAGGCTGCTCTGCCGCCGGGGCCGGATCTGCGGCGGCAGCGGGCGCCGGCGCCAGATCCTGACCGGGTCCGGCGTCCGGCCGGTCCGCGCGGTCCGCTGGTTCTGCGGCAGCCTCCGCGGCGGCGGGCCGGGTGTCCTGCACCGCTGCCGGCTCGCTTTCGGGGGCGAAGGCAGGGGGGGCTTCGGCGGCGGGCTCCGCCCCGTCATCCTCCACCGGTGCAGCGTCCGGAGACGGTTCTGCCTCCGCAGCCGCAGGCGGGGGGCCGGGCGGCAGCAGGCCGTCTGCCGGGAGCGGCTCTTGCGCGGGGGCCTCCGCAGGCTCCGGGGCGGTATCCCGGGCGGCGGCTGGCGGCGGTTCCGGCGGCGGCGCGCCGTCTTCCGGAGCGTCGTCCCGGAGGCTGTCCTGCCAGGGCGAGGCCGGCTCTGCGCCGGCTGCGGCATCCGCGGCGGGCTCCGAGGTGTCCTCGGCGGCGGGCTCCTGCGCCGCCGGCGCATCCAGATCCATCCGCATCTGCGGCGCGGCACCCTCCGCCGGGCTGCCGGGCCGGGACCCTTGCGCGGCGGGCGGCTGCGGAAAGCCGACGACATTGCCGCCGTCAGCCGCCGGGAAAGCCGCGTCCTGCGCGTCCGGTTCTGGGGTCAGATCCAGCGAGCTTTGCCAGTCATCCCCGAGCTTGTCGGCCGGGGGCACATCGGCGGGGCGTTCCTCGGCCGCGGCATCAAGCGGATGCGAGAAACCGGCGACATGGGCTGCGCCATGCTCGCGCAGTAGCGCCTGCACCTCCTTGATCGGCAGGCCGTCGTCATGCAGCAGCTTCTTGATGCCGCCCAGCAGCTGCATGTCCGCGGGCCGGTAATAGCGCCGCCCGCCGGCGCGCTTCACCGGCTTCACCTGGGTGAACTTGCTTTCCCAGAAGCGCAGGACATGCGCCTGCACGCCCAGCCATTCCGCAACTTCGCTGATGGTGCGGAAGGCGTCCGGTGATTTCGACATGGCTCAATTGGTCCCGTTATTTACGGTTGCCGTCTGCCACGCGGTCTTTCATCAGGTGGGAGGGCCGGAAGGTCAGCACGCGGCGCGGCTGAATCGGCACTTCTTCGCCGGTCTTCGGGTTGCGCCCGACCCGGGCTGACTTGTCCCTCACGCTGAATGTCCCGAACGAGGAGATCTTCACCTGTTCACCGCGCACCAGGGCGTCCGACATATGCTGCAGCATGCTTTCCACCAGCTGGGCGCTTTCGTTGCGCGACAGCCCGACTTCGCGGAAAACTGCTTCACTCAAATCCATTCGTGTCAGTGTTTTTTCGCCCATACCATTCCCCGTTGTTTTGCAAAGCATAGGGTGCGGGGAAATTCCCTGTCAATATCAATGAATTGCACAGGGTGTTTCGGGTGGCTATTCGCGCGGGAAGGTTACCAGCGCAGCACAACAGCCCCCCAAGCGAGACCGCCGCCGATGGCTTCGGTCACAATCAGGTCGCCTTCCTTGATCTGGCCGCGCTCTTTGCCGACGGACAGGGCAAGCGGAATGGAGGCGGCGGAGGTGTTGCCGTGATCCTGCACGGTTACCACCACGTTGTCCATGCTGAGGCCCATTTTCCGGGCGGTGCCCTGGATGATGCGGATATTGGCCTGATGCGGCACGATCCAGTCCACGTCGCCGGCGGTGAGGCCGGCCCGATCCAGCGCGGTGTTGGCGGTGGAGGCGAGTTTCTCGACCGCGTGGCGGAACACCTGGTTGCCCTGCATCCGCAGATGGCCGGTGGATTGGGTGGACACACCGCCATCCACATACAGAAGGTCCTTGTAGCGGCCGTCCGAATTGAGGTCGGTCGAGAGAATCCCGCGGTCCTTGTTGGTGCCCGCCAGCTCCTGGCCCTCCAGCAGCAGCGCGCCGGCGCCGTCGCCGAACAGCACGCAGGTGCTGCGGTCGGTCCAGTCCATGATCCGGCTGAAGGTTTCGGCACCGATCACCAGCACCCGCTCGGCCTGGCCCGAGGCGATCAGCGCATTGGCATTGCTGAGCGCATAGACAAAGCCCGCGCAGACCGCCTGCACGTCAAAGGCAAAGCCGCGCGTCATGCCCAGCTTGGACTGCACCATGGTGGCGGCGGAGGGGAAGGTGAGGTCGGCGGTGGAGGTCGCCACGATGATGGCGTCCACATCATCGGCCGTCAGGCCGGCAGCGGCCAAAGCGCGTTCAGCAGCCTTGGCGGCCATATCCGAGGTGGTCTCCCCCTCGGCGGCGAAATGGCGGCGTTCGATGCCAGACCGGCTGCGGATCCACTCATCCGTGGTATCCAGCGTGGCTTCGAATTCCGCGTTCTCAACCACCCGTTCGGGGAGATAGTGGCCAGTGCCAACAACTACCGCACGTCGCGTCATCCGGTGCCTGCCTTATTTTAATCTTTATCAGTGGCCGCCCGCAGGGCGCGGGGGGCAGGTTCATCTTGGGTAAGCGCGCCGGCAGATGCAACCCGCGCCGCCAGCTTTTCGGCGAATCCGTGCTGAGCCAGCCGGTAGGCCAGCTTGACCGCGGCAGAGACCCCGGTGGCATCGGCGCCGCCGTGGGATTTCACCACGGTGCCGTTGAGGCCGAGGAACACGCCGCCGTTGACGCGCCGCGGGTCCATGCGTTTTGACAGCCGTTTCAACGAGGTAACCGCCAGCAGTGCTGCAATTTTCGACAGGAACGAATACTGGAACGCCTCGCGCAGCGCGGTGCGCATCACCCGGGCGGTGCCTTCGCCGGTCTTGATCGCCACATTGCCGGTGAAGCCGTCGGTCACGATCACATCTACGGCATTGCCGGGAATGTCGCTGCCTTCGACAAAGCCGACGAACTCATAGCTTGCCTGTGCCGCGTGTTCCGCAATCAGCCCGTAGGCCTCCTTCAGCTCGGCGCGGCCCTTGTGCTCTTCGGTGCCGACGTTCAGCAGCCCCACCCGCGGGCGGGCGATATCCATCGAGTTGCGCACGTAGGAGGTGCCCATCAGCGCATATTGCAGCAGGTCCTCGGCATCCGCCTTCACGTCGGCGCCGACATCCAGCATCACGTTGAAGCCCTGCGGATTGAGCGACGGCCACAGGATGGCGATGGCGGGCCGGTTGACGCCGGGCAGCTTGCGCAGCCGCAGCATGCTGAGCGCCATCAGCGCGCCGGTGTTGCCGCAGGAGACGGCGCCCGCCGCCTCGCCGTTTTTGACCGCATCCAGCGCCGACCACATCGAGGTGCCCTTGCCGTTGCGCATCACCTGGGAGGGCTTGTCCTCCATCGTCACCACGTCGCGGACGTCGCGGATCTCGACGCGGCCCCTGAGGGCGCGCCTTTTGGCAACCAGAGGTTTCAGCTGCTCGGCAGGACCGTGCAGGATGAACCCGATATCCGGGTTCTTCTGCGCCGACATGGCAATGCCGGCCACCACAACAGCGGGGCCGGCGTCTCCGCCCATGGCGTCAACAGAAATGGTGATGCGGCCGGCTTCTGCCTGATTTTGCGCGGGTTTACCCGTCATGCGAAAGCCTGCCTGGCATCAGGATCCTGTCCGTGGCTTATGCCGCGTCCTCGTCGATCTCGATTTCGTCAGCTGCCGCGACGATTTCCTTGTCGTCGTAATGGCCGCAGGACGGGCACACGTGGTGCGGGCGCTTCAGCTCGCCGCAGTTGCCGCATTCGTTCGGGTTTGCAGCAACCAGTGCATCGTGCGCGCGGCGGTTGTTGCGGCGCGATTTGGATACTTTGTTCTGTTGGACGGCCATGTCTCAACCTTTGTCTGTTTGGGCCTTGGGGGCAGCCCCGCGGCGCGATTGCGTTCTGTTCGATCAGTCTGACGTGCGTTTAGGCGGCTGCCCGAGCATTGTCCAACCAAAAATTCCGATGAGCGCGCGAAAATACTGCGAATCTCCGGCGGCGCAAGGTGTTTTTTAGGGCAGCGCCGCCGCCGGTTCCAGATGCAATTTTCCGGGCTGCCGAGAATCCGCGTTCAGTCCTCATCCTTCAGCTGACCGCGCAGGGCGGCAAGCCCGGCAAACGGTCTGGCGTCCTCGTCGCGCATCGGCGCCGCGCCGGGTCTGGTATAGACCGCTTCGCCCAGTTCGGCGCCGTCCTTGCGCGGGTAGGCGGGGATATGCAGCGCCAGCGCCTCGGCCATCACCGCGCCCGGATCGATATGGCTGCCAAGCGCTTCGATGCTGTCATCCTCGGGCATTTCCGCCTCCGCCTCGTCAGGGGTTTCAAAGCGGGCCAGGTAGGTGAGCGCCACTTTCTCGTCGATCCGGGTGGTCACCGGCTCCAGCGTCACCACGCAGTCCTGCACCACGGTGGCGCCCAGGTCCGCCTTCAGCTGCCAGTCGCGCTTGCCGCGCGCGGTGATGGCGCCGGAAAAGCGCAGTTTGCGCAGGGCGGTCACCCCCAGCTCTGCCGCCAGCGCGGCCAGTTCCTCCTTGCCCGGAACGATTTCAAAGGCGGTCGGGGTGTTCTGCGGCAGATCCGCCACCCGCAAAGCGGTGCTCTCAGACATAATCGGGAACTTTCGTTTCTTGAACCGGAGGCGGTCATTAGGTAATCGGGTTCAAAGACGTATTCAAGCCGCACATTGCGGCGAGGCTCGGGGGGCCCCCATGTTTGCAAAGGCGTTTCACTACAAGTCCGTTCTGCGCGGCGCGGTATTCGCAGCCGCCGGGCTGGCGCTGGCGGCCTGTTCGTCGGTCTACCGCAAGCATGGCTACGTGCCGACACCCGGCCAGCTGGCCGAGGTGGTGCCGGGCATCGACACCCGGGATTCCGTCGCTGAAACCATCGGCATTCCATCCTCGACCGGGGTGCTGAACGAGAGCGGCTATTATTACGTCGCAACCCGGTTCCGCCATTACGGCGCGGCTGCGCCCAGGCCGGTGGCGCGCGATCTGGTGGCGATCAGCTTTGACGCGGCCGGGGTGGTGCAGGGGATCGAGCGCTACAGCCTGGAAGACGGCAAGGTGGTGCCGCTGGAACGCCGGGTGACCAGCTCCAGCGTGCAGGACAACACGTTCCTGCGCCAGCTGCTGGGCAGCCTGGGCAATTTTGGCCCCGACCAGTTCCTGCAGGACCAGTAAGACTGGATCCGCGGCGCTTCACCGGGCTGCCGCGGCGCGTGTGCTGAAGGGCGGGCCGGAGAACGGGGAGGCCGCGATGGCGGAGCCGGGCATGCTTCTGCGCAAGGGGCGCTACCGCGCCCGCCTGGCGGCGGCGGCGGCGGATGTGGCCGCGGCGCAGGACCTGCGCGCATTGTGTTTTCAGACTGCTGCCGCGGATTGCGATGTCTTTGATGCGGCTTGCGCGCATATGCTGGTGGAGGATCTGGCCAGCGGCGCGCTGGTCTGCTGCTGCCGGCTGCTGCTGCTGGAGGGCGGCGCCGAGCTGGAGCGCAGCTATTCGGCGCAGTTCTACGGTCTGCCGGGGCTGCAGGGGTTCCAGGGGCGGATGGCGGAGATGGGCCGGTTCTGCATCCACCCGGATTGGACCGACCCGGACATCCTGCGCATCGCCTGGGGCGCGATGGCCGTCTTTGTCGACGGGCACGGGGTGCGGATGCT
Source organism: Leisingera thetidis (assembly GCF_025857195.1). Classification (NCBI taxonomy): domain Bacteria; kingdom Pseudomonadati; phylum Pseudomonadota; class Alphaproteobacteria; order Rhodobacterales; family Roseobacteraceae; genus Leisingera; species Leisingera thetidis. Next base: position 1,497,857 of record NZ_CP109787.1, read on the forward strand.
GTTCGGCTGCTCCTCCTTTGCGGGCACGTCGCCGGACCGTTACCTGGACGCCTTTGCCCTGCTCAAGCACCGGCACCTGGCGCCGGTGTGCTGGCGGCCGCGGGTGAAGGCGCCCGAGGTGTTCCGCTTTGCCGCCCGGCTGCGGCGCAAGCCGGATGCGAAGAAGGCGATGCGGCACATGCCGCCGCTGCTGCGCACCTATCTGATGATGGGCGGCTGGGTCAGCGACCATGCGGTGGTTGATGCCGGTATGAACACGCTGCATGTGTTCACCGGGCTGGAAACCGGCGCCATCCCGGACGCCCGCAAACGGCTGCTGCGGGCGGTGGCCGGCGGGGAATGAGTATTTTTGCAAAGAAGAAGATGCGGCGTTGACGCGATTCTGCCGCCGGGGTAGCAGCCTGTCATGGCACGTATTCCTCTTTTGCAGATGTCCGGCATTTCCCTCACCTTTGGGGGCGATCCGGTTTTCGCCAATCTTGATCTGGTGGTGCAGCCCGGCGACCGGGTGGCGCTGGTGGGCCGCAACGGCTCGGGAAAATCCACGCTGATGAAGGTGATGGCGGGGATTGTCGAAGCCGATCAGGGCGCGATCGTGGTGCCGCCGGGCAAATCCGTCGGCTACATGGAGCAGGACCCGAAGATGGAAGGCTTTGCCACGCTTGGCGATTTTGCCGCCAGCGCGCTGGATCCGGGCGAGATGTACAAGGTCGAGCGCGCGGGCGAGGGGCTGAAGTTCGATCCCGCGCGGCCCGTCGGGACCGCATCGGGCGGCGAACGGCGGCGTGCGGCGCTGGCCAAGCTGATGGCCGAGGCGCCGGACCTGATGCTGCTGGACGAGCCGACAAACCATCTGGACATCGAGGCGATCACCTGGCTGGAAGACGAGCTGAAGGCGACCCGGGCTGCGTTTGTGCTGATCAGCCACGACCGCGCGTTCCTGCGGGCGCTGACCCGCGCCACCCTGTGGGTGGACCGCGGCGAGGTGCGGCGGCAGGAAAAGGGGTTTGAGCATTTCGAGGCCTGGCGCGACAAGCTGTGGGACGAGGAAGACCAGCAGCGCCACAAGCTGAACCGGCTGATCAAATCCGAGAGCCGCTGGGCGGTGGAGGGCATCTCGGCCCGGCGCAAGCGCAACATGGGCCGGGTGCGCGCGCTGCAGGACCTGAAGGCGGAACGCGCGGGCCAGATCAAGCGCCAGGGCACCGCCGAGATGGCGCTGGAATCCGGGCCGAAATCCGGCCGCAAGGTGATTGAAGCCGAGGGGCTGAGCAAGGCGTTCGGCGGCAAGCAGATCGTGCGCGATTTCTCGCTGAAGGTGCAGCGCGGCGAGCGGGTGGCCTTTGTCGGCCCCAACGGGGCGGGCAAGACGACGCTGCTGAAAATGCTCTTGGGCATGGACGCGCCGGATCAGGGCGCGGTGAAGCTGGGCACCAACCTGGAGATCGCGCTGTTCGACCAGACCCGCGAGCAGCTGGACGGTGATTCGACCCTGTGGGAGAACCTGACCGCCGATCCCCTGCTGGGGATTTCCGGCAAGGCGGATCAGGTGATGGTGCGCGGCCAGCCCAAGCATGTGGTGGGCTACCTCAAGGAATTCCTGTTCGACGACGCCCAGGCGCGCGCACCTGTGCGCTCGCTCTCGGGCGGCGAGAAGGCGCGGCTGCTGCTGGCGCGGCTGATGGCGCGGTCCTCGAACCTTCTGGTGCTGGACGAACCGACCAACGATCTGGATGTGGAAACACTGGACCTGCTGCAGGAGCTTCTGGACAATTACGACGGCACCGTGCTGCTGGTGAGCCACGACCGCGATTTCCTGGACCGGGTGGCCACCACCACGATTGCGATGGAAGGCGACGGCAAGGCCACCGCCTATGCCGGCGGCTGGAGCGATTACCTTGCGCAGCGCGGGCCGCTGGAGGGCGGCGCGAAGCCGGAGAAGGCCAAGGCTGCCAAGCCGAAGTCCAAGCAGGAGGCGGCGCCGAAGGACGGCCTCAGCTTCAAGGAAAAGCACCGGCTGGAGGCGCTGCCTGCGGAGATCGAGCGGCTGGAGGCGGAGATCGGCAAGCTGCAGGAGCTGATGGCGGATCCGCAGCTGTTCACCCGCGAGCCGGTCAAGTTCAAGAAGGCGACCGAAGCGCTGGTGGAGCGGCAGGAGAAACTGGCGGCGGCCGAAGAGGAATGGCTGCTGCTGGAGGAAAAGGCAGAGGCCTGAAGCGGCCGGTCCAGTCAGGGCAGCAAGGCTGACCAAATGTTTCGCGCGCGAAACATTTGGTCAAAGACACTGCCGTAAAACTTTGGAATTCATCAGGAAATGTGAGTTGCGGGTTTACGCGACGGGCGCTGCCCCCATCGTTTGTTTACCCGTTCAGAGGCCGGGCCGGGTTGCCTGCCACGGTGGCCCCTGCCGGAACATCGCGGGTCACGACCGCGCCCGCGCCGGCGATGGCGCCGTCGCCGATGGTGACACCCGGCAGGATGATCGCGCCGCCGCCGATCCAGACGTCCTTGCCAAGGGTGACAGGGAGAGCAATCTCCAGCCCCCTGGCGCGCAAATCCCTGTCCTTGTGGTGCCGGGCGCAGTAGATCTGCACATTCGGCCCCAGCAGGGTGCCGTCGCCGATGGTGACGGGCGCGCTGTCCAGGATGGTGCAGCCCGCGTTCAGGTAGACGTTGCTGCCGAGGGTGATGTGGATGCCGTAGGCGCAGTGGAAGGGGGCCTCGGCAAAGCAGTTTTCGCCGTGGCCTGCGAACAGCCGGGCCAGCGCCGGGCTGAACCGGCCGGCGGGATCGGGGGGGGCCGTGTTGTGCCGGTGCACCGCGAGACGGGCCTGGTGGCGCAACGCCTCCAGTTCGCTGTCCAGGCAACAGTACCAGCCGCCTGCCTGCATTTTCTGCCGTTCGGATCGGGTCATCGGAGCCTCCTGCGAAGAAGTGGACGGCGGAGCGGGCCGGCTGTCAACAGTGGCATCCGCTCCGCTGCAGAACGCTGAGGGGCGCGCCCGAGCCGAGGAGGGGGCGGATGCGCCCTCCCGTGGGGAGGGTCGGGCGCGGCCCGGGCTTGCAGCCCGTGCCAAGGGTTTTGCTGAGAAGCGCTTGAGGGGCAGGTGTGCCCCGCAAGACGCCATGTCCAGCGTGCTTGCCGCCGCTTGCGCGTCAAGGATGAACCCGTGCGGCGCATGGCGGTTCGGGGCTCCGCCGGTTCGCAAGCGAAACGCTCCCCCGGAGCGTTTCCAGGGAGCTTGCTTACCCCTTGACCCGCAATCAGCGGCGGGGTGTCAGCGCATCCGCAGAGCGCCGTCGATGCGGATGACTTCGCCGTTGAGGTAGCCCATCTCGACGATGAAACCGGCCAGGCGGCCGTATTCGCGCGGGTCGCCCAGGCGGGCCGGGTTGGGGACATCGGCGGCGAGCTGCTGCTGCACCTCTTCCGGCAGGCCGGCCAGCATCGGAGTCATGAAGATGCCGGGCGCGATGGTCATCACCCGGATGCCGGAGGACGCGAGATCGCGGGCCATCGGCAGGCACATGCCCGCGACGCCGCCCTTGGAGGCGGCATAGGCGGCCTGGCCCTTCTGGCCGTCGAAAGCGGCGATGGAGGCGGTGTTGATGATCACGCCGCGGGCGCCGTCCTCTTCGGGGTCATTTCTGGCGATCTCCACCGCGGCGAGGCGGGCAACGTTGAATGTGCCGACGAGGTTGATGTCGATGGTGCGCTGGAAGGCGTCGAGCGGATGCGGGCCGTCCTTGCCTGCGGTCTTGGCGCCGATGGCGATGCCGGCGCAGTTCACGCAGGCGGTGATCCGGCCCATCTGCTGAACCGCGTGGGCGATGGCGGCGGAGACCGACTCTTCGCTGGTCACATCGGTCCGGGCAAAATGCCCGCCGATCTCCTGCGCCACCCCGGCGCCGCGTTCGGCGTCGCGGTCCAGGATCGTCACCTGGGCGCCTTGTTCGGCAAAGTAGCGCGCGGTGGCCTCGCCGAGGCCGGAGGCGCCGCCGGTGATGACGGCAGCTGTCTGAGCAAGTTTCATGAGCGGGGCTCCTCCCGGTTATATGAACATGCGTTCATATAAGGCGGGCAGGCTGCGCCTGTCCAGCGGGACGGGGCGTCGCGGCAGGGGCGCGCGCGGATGTCAGCCGGACATCAGGCGGCGGTCGAGCGCTGCCAGAGGGCGCAGCAGGCGGCCCAGCGGCGGCCACCATCCCCAGGTGCCGCCCAGGCGGTGCAGCCGGGCGCCGGTGCCGAGTTTGAACCGGGCCAGCCCTGCGGCGTCCTCGGTGTTGATCAGCCCGAGGTCGAACTGACGGATGCCCTTGGCCGCCAGCCAGCAGGCGGCGTGCCACAACAGCAGGTTCTGGGCGCTGAGCTGTTTGCCGCGCGGGGTGGTGTGGGCGATGTGGTAGGTGGCACCGGTGCCATGCAGCAGGATCAGGATGGCGGCCACCGGCTCCTTGCCTGCAAAGGCCTGGAACAGCTTGGCCTTGCCCGGGTTCTGCTGCGCGTAGGCCAGGGTCAGGCCGATGGGCCAGCTGCGGTAGCCGCGGCCGGACTGCTGCCGGGCGTCGGCCTGGAACAGCCAGTGCCGCGGATCGGCGGGCAGGCTCTGGCGGCTGAGCCGCAGGGACTGGGCCTCGCCGTGCGTCAGCCGGTTGCGCCATTTCTGGTGCAATGCGGCGCGGCGCTGGTCCGGGCCGCCGGTGAGGTCGAGCAGCGCCGCATGCGCCGGGCTCATCAGCGGCACCGCGCCGCTGCGGGCCAGCGCAGGCTCCGGTGTTTCGGGCGACAGGATCAGCGGGGTGCGGCCCAGCCCGTGGTCCTGCAGAGCCGCGCGCAGGGCGGCGGGGTCCGCAATGGCGGCGCGGTTCACCATCGCCAGCGGCAGCCCGCCCGGCAGGCGGCGGCGCAGCACCAGCATGTCCTGCAGCTGCGGCAGCGTCACCGGAGACTGCCCGCAAGCGCGCAGGGCGCGGGCGAATTCGTCCGATTGCTGCAGCGCGCGGGGGCGCAGGGCGGCATTGCCGCAGGGCGGGGAGGGAACCGGAGAGGCATCAAACATGTTTCCTATTAACACGCTGGAAACCTAAATGAGGGTTAATGGAGCCATGAAACAGACAAAACAGATCATGGGGCAGGCGGCGGCCGCCCCCCGGATGACCAAAGCGGCGGCCCTGCTGATCGCAACCGGCCTGTCGGTGCCGGTATTTGCGCTGCTGACGCTGCTGGACACGCTGGCCTTCTGAAACCGGGACGACTCCCGCGCCCGCAGATGCAGCGGCTGCGCCGCTGAACCCTGGCGGCCTTGGGCTGGGCGCCGCTGCGCGGCGCGCTGCCGGGCTGTGCGCAGGCGTGGCGCATACGGATCGGAACTCGTCCCAGGAACTGCTCACAGGTGTGGCGGCCCGTGAACCGCGCGCGCAAGTGCGGGGCAGGCAGCGCCCTGGGAGGGGCGGCTGCTTAGCACGCATCGTTTTTGAGGAGCGGTGAAGGGCGGGGTTGTCCTTGGGGCGGCTCCCCTGCTGGTCAGGCAGCGCGCATGGTTCGCTACGAAAGTTCAGGCTGATTGCCTCCAGAAGATACCTTCGGGAGGCTCTTCTTTCTTGCCATTGCCAACGGCTGAAACTATATGCCGTATAGTTTTAGAGCAAGGAGGTGTGAATGACTACCGGGCATGTGTTTATTGCGACAAGCGTGGATGGATTTGTGGCCAGAAAAGACCATACGCTTGACTGGCTGGCCAAAAAGCCTGGCGTCGAAGGCGAGGATGGCGGCTTTGCCAATTTCATGGACAGCGTTGACGGGCTGATCATGGGGTCCGGCTCGTTCCGCACCTTGCTTGGGTTTGAGCAGTGGGTTTACACCAAACCGGTCATTGTTCTGAGCAGCAGTTTGACCGGCGCGGATATTCCAAAGCACCTGCAGACCAAGGTTCGCTTGAGCCGTTCCTCACCCAAGGCGCTGATGCAGGAACTTGATCAGGAAGGGTGGAAGCGCGCCTATGTCGATGGCGGCAAGATTGTGCAATCGTTCCTTCGGGAGGGGCTGATTTCCGATCTGACAATCACATCGGTTCCGATTCTGATCGGAGAGGGAATCCCGCTGTTCGGCACTGTCGAGGCGGATATTGATCTTGAGCTGATGCACTCGCGGCAGCTTGCAACCAGCATGATTCAAACAACTTATCGCGTAGTGTGACACATGGGCGGACGGATGGGGCGCCCGCCCAAAGCGGGAAGAACGCTCAGCAGGGCGGATGTTTTGGCTGAGGCCTTGCGGCTGCTCGATACGGGCGGCCAGTCAGCGCTGACCTTCAAAGCCCTCGGCGCAGCGCTGGAGATCACCCCCATGGCGGTTGCTCATCATGTGGGCAGCCGCCAGAACATGATGGAATTGCTTGTAAAGATGGTTTTCGAGGGCGTCGAGGCGCAGCCGGAGGCTGCAACGCCAGCCCTTCGCATTCGAGAGCTTGCACATCGGTATTGCGCGCGCGTGATCCGCCATCCTGCATTGGTGACGTCCATTCTGGAAAATCCCGGCCTGTTCGGCGGCTCCGTGCAGGCGCTGACTGAAAAGCTGAAGCTCGAAATCCTGGCGGCGGGGGGTGACGGCGCAGAAGCAGATGCCGTTCTGGACTTGATCGTCGATTACACGCACGGGTTTGCATTTGCGGCAGCGGCCGACCCGGACCGCTCGCTTTCCCTAGACGATTACGCAGTCAGGATTGACTGGATTCTCGACCGGATGGCGAAGATCTGACTGCACGGCTCCGCAGGGAGCCGTGCAGTCAATGTTTATCCTCGGGGGCTTGGCCCGGAGGCTGCCCTTTTCGCGGCCCGTCAGCCGGCCAGCTGCACCAGCGCGTGGCGTTTCTTGCCTGCGCTCAGCTTGATCGGCGAGGACAGCGCGCCCGCGTCGATCATCAGGCCCGCGTCGGTCAGCGGCTGGTCGTCCAGGCGGGCGCCGTTTTCCGCGATCAGACGCTTGGCGTCCTTGCCGGATTTGGCCAGACCCGATTTCACGATCAGCTGCACGATCGAGATGCCGTCGCCGAGATCCGCAGGCGACAGGGTCAGGGTGGGCAGGTCGTCGCCGACGCCGCCTTTCTCGAACACCTCGCGGGCGGTGGCCTCGGCTGCTGCCGCCGCGTCGGCGCCGTGCAGCAGCTTGGTCACCTCGTTGGCGAGGATCACCTTGCCCTCGTTGATCTCGGAGCCCTGCAGCGCGCCGAGGCGCTCGCATTCGTCGACCGGCAGCTCGGTGTAGAGCTTGAGGAAGCGGCCGACGTCGGCGTCGGTGGTGTTGCGCCAGAACTGCCAGAACTCATACGGGGAAAGCATCTCGCCGTTGAGCCAGATCGCGCCGCCCTGGGACTTGCCCATCTTGCGGCCGTCCGAGGTGGTCAGCAGCGGCGAGGTGAGGCCGTAGACCTCATGGTCGATCACCCGGCGGGTGAGGTCGATGCCGTTGACGATGTTGCCCCACTGGTCGGAACCGCCCATCTGCAGGACGCAGCCGTAGCGGCGGTTCAGCTCCATGAAGTCATAGGCCTGAAGGATCATGTAGTTGAATTCGAGGAACGACAGCGACTGCTCGCGGTCGAGGCGCGATTTCACGGACTCAAACGACAGCATCCGGTTCACCGAGAAATGGCGGCCGATATCGCGCAGGAATTCGAGGTAGTTCAGGTTGTCGAGCCATTCCGCGTTGTTGAGCATGATGGCGTCGTTTTCGCCCGCGCCGTAGGTGAGGTAGTTGGCGAAGACCTTGCGCATGCCGGCGATATTGGCGTCGATCTGTTCGGGGCCCAAGAGCGGGCGCTCGTCCGAGCGGAACGAGGGGTCGCCCACCTTGGTGGTGCCGCCGCCCATCAGGGTGATCGGTTTATGGCCGGTCTTTTGCAGCCAGCGCAGCATCATGATGTTGAGGAGATGCCCGACATGCAGCGACTGCGCGGTGGCATCATAACCGATATAGGCAGGCTGAACCCCCTTCAGCAGCGCCTCGTCCAGGCCCTGGTAATCGGTGCAGTCGGCCAGATAGCCGCGTTCCATCATCACTGCGATGAAATCCGATTTGGGAGTGTAGGTCATAACATGCCTCGGTTTCTAGGTTTTGCACCTTGCTCCTATAAATCGCATTTGTGCCGGTTGGAACCTGTTTTCCCGGCAAATGATGCGCTGTAGTATCACGCCGAACGGGCGGCACGGCCCGGATCCTTGGAAGGGGCGGGGGCGATGAGCAAGGCCATTGCAAAAACGGGTGCAGTGCGGGCGCTGGGAGCGATGAGCGGCACTTCGCTGGACGGGGTGGATGCCGCCGTGGTGGTGACAGACGGCGCGCGCATTCACGGGTTTGGCGAGAGCAGTTACCGCGAATATACCGCTGCGGAGCGCAGCGTGCTGCGGGCCGGGCTGGGCAAGTGGACCGGACCGGAGGTGGACGCTGCGGCAGAGGTCTGCGATGCCGCCCATGCCGAGGTACTGGCCGGGTTCCCGGAGGCCGAGATCATCGGCTTTCACGGCCAGACCCTGGCCCATGCGCCGCGGCGGCAGGGCACCCTGCAGGTGGGCGACGGGGCGGCGCTGGCGGAGCGGCTGGGCAAGCCGGTGGTGTGGGACTTCCGCTCCGACGATGTGTCGATGGGCGGCGAGGGCGCGCCGCTGGCGCCGTTTTTTCATTTTGCCTGCGCGAAATACATCGGCGCCACGCGCCCCTTGTGCTTCCTCAACCTCGGCGGGGTCGGCAATCTGACCTATGCGGATCCGCGCTTTGACCGCCCCGAAGAGCCCGGCGCACTGCTGGCGTTCGACACCGGCCCGGCCAATGCGCCGGTCAACGATCTGGTGCAGGAGCGGCTGGGCATTCCCTGGGATGCGGACGGCAGGGTGGCGCGGTCGGGCACCGTGGAAACCGGTGCGCTGGAGCTGTTCCTGGCGGAGCCGTATTTTGCAAGAATGCCGCCCAAATCGCTGGACCGGAACGATTTTGCCGAGATGGTGACGCTGGTGCGCGAGCTTAACAATGCCGATGCTGCCGCCACGCTGACGGCAATGTGCGCAGCCAGCGTGGCCCAGGGGATGGAGCATTGCCCGGAGCCGCCGGAAGTGGTTCTGGCCACTGGCGGCGGGCGGCACAATCCGGTGCTGATGCAGATGCTGCGGGTCTCGCTCGACTGCGAGGTGAAGCCGGTGGAGGATGCGGGTCTGGACGGCGACATGCTGGAGGCGCAGGCCTTTGCCCATCTGGCAGTGCGGGTGGCCCGCGGGCTGCCCACATCGGCGCCCGGCACCACCGGGGTGCGCGCCTGTGTCGGCGGCGGCGTGGTGAGCGTGCCGGGGGTGTGACGCGGTGCCGGGGCACAGCGAACTGGACACTCTGGGCCGCTGCTGGCTGAGGCAGGTACTGACACCTGCGACTCTTGCCCGGCTGGACATGTGCTATTCCGGTTTCGGCGAGGCCGGAGCGCGGATTTCAGACTTGGCGCCGTTTAATGCGCCGGAGATCCGGCAGGCCCTGCACTGGATGCGGCCGGATCCCTTTGCCACCCGGGCGGTGGCCTTTGACAAGGCAGAGGGCCGGAACTGGTCGCTGCCCTGGCATCAGGACCGGGTCATCGCGGTGAAGGAGAAGCTGGAAACGCCCTTGGCCCGGAACTGGTCCTGCAAGGGGGGAGTCTGGCACTGCGAACCGCAGGACGCTGTCCTTGGAAGAATGCTATTTGTCCGCCTGTATCTGGATGACGTCTCGGAACAGACCGGCGGCATGCAAATGGCGCTGGGCAGCCACAAAAGGGGTGTTCTGAAGAAGAAAGAGGTGCAGGCGCTGGCAGCAGGTTGCAATCAGGAAACTGAACAGGCCCGGCGCGGTGACATGCTGGTCATGGACATGCTGCTGGTGCACAGGTCTTTGCCGGCGCAGTCGCAGCAGCCCCGGAGGGTGATCAGGGCGGACTACGCAAACAGCGCCTTGCCTGCACCGCTTGCATGGGCGGCCGAAGGCTGACCGTCTGCGCCTCACCCGGCTGCAAGCGCAAGAATTTTCAGAAAATTCTTGCCAAATTTCTTAAGCAAGAAATTTGCCGCCTGCGGCGGGCGGGTCAGCGGGGAAGCTGGCGGAGGTAATCTGCGGTGAAGGCGCCATAGCCGTGCGACATCGATGCCAGATGGGCCCGGGTGATGGCATGGAAGGCGGGCAGCTGGTGGAAGGGCACGGCCGGGAAGGCATGATGCTCGGCGTGATAGGGCATGTTCCAGGCCAGAAAACGCACCAGCCGGTTGGTCAGCGTGGTGCGGGAGTTTTCCAGCATGTTGGCAACCGGCGGGCAAAGGCCGTGCTCGGCCAGGAGATACGCCCGCAGGAACGGCTGGCCGATCAGCAGCGGCAGGAGCCACAGCCACAGGACCAGCGGCGACACCAGCAGCGTCAGCAGCGCGGCTGCATGGACCGCCAGCAGCACCCGTGCCTCAAGCCGCATCGCTGCGTGGCGGCGCTGCGGCAGATACGGCGCGTCCATGGTGCCAAAGGCGTTGCGCCACAGCGTCAGCGCCATGCCGCGCCAGTAGCCCCAGCCGCTGAGATACCGCAGCCATTGCGGCAGGGTCTCCGGGCGGGGGCCATGCTCCAGTTCCGGATCGCGGTCCGGGTCATTGGTGAATTTGTGGTGCGCCAGATGGAAATAGCGGAACCAGACAAAAGGCAGGGCGATGGCCAATGCGCAGACATGGCCCGCAGCCTCGTTCAGCCATCTGCTGCGGAACGGCGTCTGGTGGGTGCATTCGTGGCTCAGCGTGAACAGGAACACCAGCAGCACCCCCTGCGGCAGCATCAGCAGCGGCCATAACGGCGCTTGCAGCGCGATGCCTGCCGTGCAGGCGGCAAGGGCACCGAGGTAAAGCGCCAGATGCCTGAGCCCGGCAGTATTGGAGCGCGCCGTCAGCGCCGCCCTGGTATCCGGCGCCAGCGCTGTGACGACAGAGGTGTGATCCGAAGGTGCAGGCATATGGATAGAATGGCCCGGCCGGCCGGTGCGGCGCAAGGCCCGGAGTCAGCCGTGCGGGATCTCGAAGCCGGGTTCCGCCAGCTCGAATCCGTCGAATTGGAAACCGGGGGAGACAGTGCAGCTCACCAGCGTGAAGCCGCCGGTGCTACGGGCGGCTTGCCAGTGCCCCTTGGGCACGATCAGCTGCGGCGCGCCATTGGCCAGGTCCGGGCTGAGCAGGCGGTCTGCTGCCGGGCCTTCCTCTGACGCTGCCATCGACAGCACCAGTGGCGCACCCGCGTGGTAAAGCCAGATCTCGGTGGCATCGACACGGTGCCAGTGGCTGCGCTCGCCCTGCTGCAACAGGAAGTAAATACAGGTGCCTGTGGGCCGCCCTTCGTTCTCTGCCCGCCAGGTTTCCCGGAACCAGCCGCCTTCGGGGTGCTGCTGCAGGCCGAGGTGCCGGATGATCTGATCGGCGGTCATGTCTGTTCTCTCCGCATTGGCGCTGGTAAATCTCCATCGCAAGCATATGTTTGGGCCATGGCATTCACGATCCCCTTTGACAACACCTATGCTGCCCTGCCGGGGCAGTTCTACTCCAAACTGGCGCCGCAGGCGGTGAAGGCGCCGCGGCTGATCGCCGTCAACGAGGATCTGGCCCGGATCATGGGGATCACTCCCGGCGGGCCGGCGGAAATGGCCGAGGTCTTTGGCGGCAATGTGCAGCCGGATGGCGCCGATCCGCTGGCGCAGCTGTATTCCGGGCATCAGTTCGGCACCTACAATCCGCAGCTGGGCGACGGGCGGGCGATTCTGCTGGGCGAGACGGTGGGCACCGATGGCAAGCGTCGCGATATCCAGCTGAAGGGGTCGGGCCGCACGCCGTATTCGCGGGGCGGCGACGGCCGGGCCTGGCTGGGGCCGGTGCTGCGCGAATATGTGGTCAGCGAGGCGATGCACGCGCTGGGCATTCCCACCACCCGCGCTCTTGCCGCCGTGGAAACAGGCGAAACCGTCTGGCGCGAAGGCGGGCTGCCCGGTGCGGTGCTGACCCGGGTGGCGGCGAGCCATCTGCGGGTGGGCACCTTCCAGGTGTTTGCGGCGCGCGGCGACAAGCAGAGCCTCAGGCAGCTGACGGACTATGCGATTGCCCGCCATTTTCCGGAGGCCGAGGGGCCGATGGGGCTGCTGAAGGCGGTGCGCGATGCCCAGGCGGAGCTGATTGCCGTCTGGATGGCGGTGGGGTTCATCCACGGGGTGATGAACACCGACAATTCTTCGATTTCGGGCGAGACGATCGATTACGGGCCCTGCGCCTTCATGGATGTCTATCACCCGCACACGGTGTTTTCCTCGATCGACCGCGGGCGGCGCTATGCCTATGCCAACCAGCCGAATATAGCCGTGTGGAACCTGGCGCAGCTGGCCACCGCGCTGATCCAGCAGCTGGATGACCCGGAGGCCGCTGTCGCAGAGGCCACCGGGATTGTCCACGCGATGCCGGGGCTGACCGAGGCGGCCTGGCTGCGGCGGTTCAGGGCCAAGCTGGGGCTGACCTCGGCGCGGGAGAGCGATCTGGAGCTGGTCACCGGCCTGCTGACGCGGATGGCCGAGAACCAGAGCGATTTCACCAACACCTTCCGGGCACTGGCCGCGGGCACCGCCCGGGACCAGTTCACCGATCCGGCGGTGTTTGACGGCTGGGCGGAGGGCTGGCAGGCGCGGCTGGAGGGCGAGCCGGACCCCAAGGCGGTGATGCGCGCCGCCAATCCGGCGTTCATCCCGCGCAACCACCGGATCGAGGAGATGATCGCGGGCGCCGTGGCGGGGGATTATGCGCTGTTCCACCGGCTGAACGCGGTGCTGGCGCGCCCTTACGAGGACCAGCCGGAGCATGGCGATCTGCAGCGCCCGCCGTTGCCGGAGGAAGTGGTGCAGGCAACCTTCTGCGGCACCTGATCCCTTGTTCTTCTGGCTGAAAGCTCAAGAGGGGGCAGGCAGCCCCCTGTGCCGGCCGCGTTCTGATTGCCTGTTGAGATGGAAACGCAATGTGCGCCACACTTGGGGTCTAGCCGCGGGAAGACCAGATGCTGAAGAAATCACCGCCGGACACGCTGCGGATTGCCAGCTACAACATTCAAAAATGCGTCGGCCTGGACCTGCGCCGGAGGCCGGAGCGCATCCTGCAGGTGATCGCCGGGCTGCATGCGGACGTCGTGGTGCTGCAGGAAGCGGACAAGCGGCTGCCGCCGCGGCCCGCGGCGCTGCCGCATTTTCTGATCGAGGAGACCGGCTGGCAGGCGGCGGACCTGGGCGGGGCGGGATCGCTGGGCTGGCATGGCAATGCGGTGCTGTTCCGCAACGGGGTGCAGCTGCGGGCAAAGGGGCATATCGCGCTGCCGGGGCTGGAGCCGCGCGGCGCGGTCTGGGCGCTGCTGGAGACGGAGGTGGGCCCGGTGCGGGTGATCGGCGCGCATCTGGGGCTGACCGGCCGCGCCCGGCGCGAGCAGATGCATGCGCTGGCGCGCGCCTGCAAGGCGCAGGACGCGGCGGTGGTGCTGGCGGGGGATTTCAATGAATGGTCGCGCACGCCGGTGCTGGAGCATATCGCCCCGGCGCTGACCTTTCTGCCGCCGAAAGCCAGCTTTCCGGCGCTCAGGCCCCTTGGCGCGCTGGACCGGATTGCCCATTGCAAGCGGCTGAAGGCGGTGGCGCACGGGGTGCATGGCGCGCGGCCTGCGCATATCGCCTCGGACCATCTGCCGGTCTGGGCGGATCTGCAGGCGGAGTGAGGCCGGGCAGAGGGGCTCCCGCGCCCGCAGGGGGGGCAGGCGGCGCCTGCCCCCCCTTGGCGGCCTTGGGCCTAGCGCTGCTGCGCAGCGCATCTTGCTGCTGAGAGGCGCCCAAGGGCAGGTGTGCCCTTGGGCGCCGTTTCAAGTGTGCTGCCCGCCGTCACCGCGTCAAGGGCAGGCCGCGCGTGCCGCGCGGTCCCTGCGGGACCCTTGACCCGGTGCCGGCGGGAGGAGGTCAGCGCGCGCGCTGTTTCTGGCCGCTGCGCTGGGCGCCGCCAGGGGTCCCGCCGCCGGCGCTGGCGCCCTGGGGTTTGCCCTTGCCGGCGCCAGCGCCGCCGCGGCGGCGCTGGCCGCCGGGTTTGCCGCCGCCGAAACCGCCGCCGCCGCGGCGGCCGTTGGGTCGGCCGCCCGGTTTGCCGGAGGGCGCGGCGGGATCGGGCATGGCTTCCCAGGCGCGGCCGGAGGCCACGGGGATGGTGATCTTCATCACCTTCTGGATCGCCTTCAGCTCATCCATCTCATCCGGCGCGCAGAACGCGATGGCGGCGCCGTCCTTGCCTGCGCGCGCGGTGCGGCCGATGCGGTGGACGTAGGCGTCAGGCACATTCGGAAGCTCGTAGTTGTAGACGTGCTTCACGTCGGGGATGTCGAGGCCGCGGGCGGCCACATCGGTGGCCACCAGAACCTTGATGTCGCCGGATTTGAAGGCAGCAAGGGCGCGTTCGCGCTGGCCCTGGGATTTGTTGCCGTGGATGGCGGCGGCGGCAAAGCCTGCCTTGTCCAGCACCTTCATCAGCTTTTCCATGCCGTGCTTGGTGCGGCCGAAGACCAGCGCGCGCTCGTGCTTGTGGTCGGCCAGCAGTTCCTTCAGCAGGCTCAGCTTTTCCGCCTTGGCGATGAAATGCACCGACTGGGTGACCTTGTCGGCGGCCTTGCCCGGGGGCGAGACCTCGATCCGGACCGGGCTTTGCAGGTAGGAGTTGGCGATCTCGTTCATCTGCTTGGGCATGGTGGCCGAGAACAGCATGGTCTGGCGCTCGGTCGGCAGCAGCGCCGCGATCTTGCGCAGGGTGTGGATGAAGCCGAGATCCAGCATCTGGTCGGCCTCGTCCAGCACCAGGAAGTCGCAGGAGCCAAGATCCAGCGCGCCGCGGTCGAGGATGTCGATCAGGCGGCCCGGGGTGGCGACCAGGATGTCGGTGCCCTTGGCAATGCGGGAAATCTGCGGGTTGATGGAGACGCCGCCGACCACCAGGCCGACCTTCATCGGGGTGTTTTCGGTGAGGCCCTTCAGCGTGTCGGCGATCTGGTTGGCCAGCTCGCGGGTCGGTGCCAGCACCAGGCCGCGCACGGTGTTGGCGGCGGGCTTGCGGCCGTATTGCATCATCTGCGCGATCAGCGGCACGCCGAAGGCGGCGGTCTTGCCGGTGCCGGTCTGCGCGAGACCCAGCACATCCTGGCCGTTCAGGGCATGCGGAATCGCGCGGGCCTGGATCGGGGTGGGATCGTTGAGGCCCATGTCCTGGAGACGGGAAAGGAGCTTTTCAGGCAGCCCCATGGTCGAAAATTCAGTCACGTATCATCCTTTCACAGCCCTGCACTCGGCACGGGCCGGATCCGCCGCAAAGCAGCGGTGTCTTGCGGGGCAGGGACCTCGGGCGCGCGCTGGCCGGATGCCAGGCCGCTGGCCTCTGCAATCCCCACGCGTGATTTTGGGAATGGCGGCATATCACTTGACCCCCGGCGTCTGGTTGCGCATGCGGCGCGGCCGGGTTTGGTCTCTGCTCACGCGGCAGGGAGGGATGCCTGCACGCCAAATGGCTGTGGATAAGCCGTTTGTCAACTGTTGATGCAGATGAAAAGCCTGTTTTCGATGCAGATTGCTTCCGCTAAAGAGGAAGACCAGAAAACCGCGAGGACGCCGATGGCAAAGACGATTATCGCCCGCTGCGAGCGCAAGGGGCTGCGCATGACCGGCCAGCGCCGGGTGATCGCCCAGGTGCTGCAGGACAGCGATGATCACCCGGATGTGGAGGAGCTCTACGCCCGGGCCAGCGCCCGCGATGCGGCGATTTCGATTGCCACCGTCTACCGCACGGTGAAGCTGTTCGAGGAAGCGGGCATTCTGGAACGGCTGGAGTTCGGCGACGGACGCGCGCGGTACGAGGATGCCGATCGCGAGCATCACGACCATCTGATCGACATGAACTCGGGCGAGGTGATCGAGTTCTGCGACCCGGAGATCGAGGTGCTGCAGGAACGGATCGCCCGCAAGCTGGGCTATGAGCTGCGCGGCCACAAGCTGGAGCTTTACGGGGTGCCGCGCAAGCCGGAGTAGGCGGCCGGGGGCGTGCCGCGGGCAGCGGCTCATATCACGGAAATTGATGTGCGTGCTCACGACTTGTCATGACGGCGGGTCGGAAACGGAGTTGCCGCGGCGCTGCTTTGCCGGTCTTTACACGGTAAACCCGGCGGTCCGCCGGCCGCAAAGAGGGGCGCGCGCTCATGAACAACCTGCACGGCATTCTGCTGGTCATCGCCTCGATGGCGTTTTTCACCCTTGAGGACATGTTCATCAAGCGCCTGTCGGGCACCGTGCCGGTGGGGCAGATCCTGATCTGCCTGGGGCTGGGCAGCGGGCTGGTCTTTGCGGTGATGGCCAGGCTGCAGGGGCACCGGCTGCTGGCGGCGCGGGCCTGGCGCAGAAAGCCGGTGCTGCGGGCCGCCTCGGAGGCGGTTTCGGCGATGGCATTTGCCTCGGCGCTGGCGCTGGTCGATATCTCCACGGTTGCCGCGGTGTTTCAGGCAACGCCCTTGGTGATCACCATGGGGGCCGCGCTGTTCCTGAAAGAGGACGTGGGCTGGCGGCGCTGGCTGGCGATCTGTGCCGGCTTCCTGGGGGTTCTGCTGATCATCCGGCCGGGGCTGGACGGGTTCGAACCGGCGGCGCTGCTGGTGGTGGTTGCGGTTCTGGGCGTTGCGGCGCGCGATCTGATGACCCGGACGATGGACAGTGGGGTGCCCTCTGCCGTGCTGAGCTTCCAGGCCTTCCTGGCGGTTGTCCCGGCCGGCGTTCTGCTGCTGCTGTTCACGCCGGGCGATGCGCAGATGCTGGCGCGCGGCGAATACCTGATGATGGCGGGCGGGGTGCTGTTCGGCGTTCTGGGCTATTACGGGATCGTGGTGGCGATGCGGGTCGGTGATGCCTCGGCGGTGACGCCGTTCCGCTATACCCGGCTGCTGTTTTCGATTCTGGTGGGCATCATCGTCTTTGGCGAGCGGCCTGATACGCTGACGCTGGCGGGGGCGGCGCTGATCATCTGTTCCGGGCTTTACACCTTTGTGCGCGAGCAGCGGCTGGCGCGGCAGGCCCGCCGGGCGGCTGCGGCGGCTGCGGCCTGAGGTCCCGGCGGGCGCCTTTCCGCAAAGCTGTTGGCGCAAACAGGGCAATGTTAGCCCTAACCCGCCGCTTTCATGCGTGTTAGCGATAACGATCCCGGTTTACATTTCCGCCGCGGCTGGTATGACGCTGGCAACGGAACGCGCCGCTTTCAGGCCAAACCAAGGACGGACAGATGAGCACCATTATCGACATTCACGCCCGTGAAATCCTCGACAGCCGGGGCAACCCGACGGTTGAGGTCGACGTGATCCTGGAAGACGGCACCATGGGCCGTGCAGCGGTGCCGTCGGGGGCGTCGACCGGCGCCTATGAGGCGGTGGAAAAGCGCGACGGCGACACCTCCCGCTACATGGGCAAGGGCGTGCTGGAAGCGGTGGCCGCGGTGAACGGCGAGATCGCCGAAGAGCTGGTCGGGTTTGACGCCTGCGAGCAGGTCGCCGTTGACCAGGTGATGATCGAGCTGGACGGCACCGAGAACAAGGGCCGCCTGGGTGCCAACGCCATTCTGGGTGTGTCGATGGCGGTGGCCAAGGCGGCGGCCGATTTTACCTCGCAGCCGCTGTACCGTTATATCGGCGGCACCTCGGCGCGGGTTCTGCCGGTGCCGATGATGAACATCATCAACGGCGGCGAGCATGCCGACAACCCGATCGACATCCAGGAATTCATGATCATGCCGGTGGCCGCGGAGAACATCCGCGACGCGGTGCGCATGGGTTCCGAAGTGTTCCACACCCTGAAGAAAGAGCTGTCGGCGGCGGGCCTGTCCACCGGGATCGGCGACGAGGGCGGCTTTGCCCCCAACATCGCCTCCACCCGCGAGGCGCTGGATTTCGTGCTGAAGTCGATCGAGAAGGCCGGCTACAAGCCCGGCGAAGAGATCTATCTGGCGCTCGATTGTGCCGCGACCGAATACTACAAGGACGGCAAATACGTGCTGGCGGGCGAGGGCAAGACCCTGTCCAGCGCGGAAAACGTGGCCTATCTGGCGGCGCTGGTGAAGGATTACCCGATCATCTCCATCGAGGACGGCATGGGCGAGGATGACTGGGACGGCTGGAAGGCGCTGACCGACGAGCTGGGCGGCAAGGTGCAGCTGGTGGGCGACGACCTGTTCGTGACCAACCCGGCGCGTCTGGCGACTGGCATCGAGCGCGGCTGCGCCAACTCGATGCTGGTGAAGGTGAACCAGATCGGCACCCTGACCGAGACCCTGAAGGCGGTCGATATGGCGCACCGCGCGCGTTACACCAACGTGATGTCGCACCGCTCGGGCGAGACCGAGGATGCCACCATTGCCGACCTCGCCGTGGCGACCAACTGCGGCCAGATCAAGACCGGCTCGCTGGCGCGATCCGACCGGCTGGCGAAATACAACCAGCTGATCCGGATCGAGGAAATGCTGGGCGAAGTGGCGGTATACGCAGGCCGCTCGATCCTGAAGTAAACAGCCGGAACGCCGGGACATTTTCCTGGCGCCGGGACGAAGCCCCGCCTGTTGGCGGGGCTTCTTGCGTTTCGGGGCGCGGAACCGGCGCTGGCGGGGTCATTCCTCCATCGTCTCGCCGCTGCCGCCGAAATCCGCCGGAAAATCCTTGAACTTGGGCAGGCCGTCCTTCATCGGCAGAACCGTTTCGGCGTAGTTGACATGCACGGCCGGCGAAAAGTCCAGTGATGGCAGTGCCGCGGCATACACATCCACGACCCCGAGACCCGGATGGTTGGTCATCAGGTGCCCGCCGCAGTCCGTGCAGAATTGCCGCTCGCTGCTGGGTGCCTTGATGAAGGTGGCGATCTTGTCCTGTCCCCTGGTGACGCGGACCGCTTCGGGCTTCCACAGGGTGAAGGCGTTCACCGGACCGGCAGACCACGAACGGCAGGAGCTGCAATGGCAATAGCCCATCGCCTCGGGCTTGCCAGTTGCTTCAATTTCCACCGCACCGCAAAAACATGAGCCTGTGTGCCTAGGCATGGCGCTTCCCTCCTTGTGTTTCCCGGGTTCACTGTACCACAGACCGCATGGCGCGCGGTGGCATGGGCCGGGCCTGATGGCCCGCGGCAATGAGGGGCCGTAACAAGTGCAGGCCCCTGCGCCGGAAGACCGCCGGCACTCTGCCCATGCCAAGCTGCGCCTGTTCTCCTTGGCGCCAGCCGCAGCCGGGCGGCCGCTTGCCGGGAGCAGGCGGCTATCTGACCTGTCATACGCCGTTTTCCGCATGTGTGGCCCGGATCACAGACGCTCACGTCAGTGTTATGTTAAATTTTTTTGCACAGCGCGATGGGCGCTGCAGGAAAGGGGAACAGGTCATGACGACGCGGGTTCTGCGCACAGTGGCTATCTGTGCAATTCTTTCAACGCTTCTGGGGTGCAGCGGAGCGGGCACCTATCCTTTCAGCGGGCAGGCGGCCGCTGCCGGCGACCCGGTGATGCGGATGAACATGATGGCCGGACATGCACTGCCGCCGGGGATGTGATCTGCCGGACGGATCCGTCCAGTGCAGCTGGCGCCCTGGCCGGGGCAGGGCGCCAGAGTGACGTTTTGACGGGGGCCTTAGCAGGCGGCGGTGTAATAGGTGCCGTCGCCACGGGAATAGGCGCACTGCCGGGTCTGGTTGTTTTGCGCAACCATCGTGCCGGCCGCTGCGCCGCCCAGGGCTGCGATCAGGCGCCAGTCGTCATCGGCCTTGAGAGCGTCAGCCGCAATCAGGCCTGCAGCGGCGCCGCCTGCCACGCCGGCAACTGTGCGCTGTTCCGGGGTCAGGTTGGTACAGGCGCCCAGGCCCAATGCGGCGGTGCTTGCAAGGACAGGGATCCAGCGGAAATTCATGGTGTTGCTCCATTCAAGTGGGTGCGGGACGGTTTGGTTTTCCGGCCGCGGATGGCACTATAACGCCTGCCGCTGGCGGATGGTTCCGCATTGTTGCATGACCTTGCGGCCGCGGCGCAGTTCCGCCCGCGCAGGCCGCCCGGCGGCAGGCTTCCGCCGGGGGCGCGGCAGGGTACCGGAATTTTGCGAAAATTCCGGCCCGGAAATCAGGTGATTTCCGGATCGTTTCCCGCGCCGGGAAACGGCTGGCCGGCGCGGCGTTACAGATCCTTGGTCATCAGGATGTAGTTCTTGCGCGGCTGAAAGCGGGTGCGCAGGTAGAGCCGCTGGGCGGTCTCGTTGGTGCGGTCGACCTCCAGATGCAGCGCGCGCATGCCGGCACCGGCCAGCGATTTCGGCAGTTCGGTCAGCACCTCGGTGGCAATGCCGCGGCCGCGCACCGCGGGGCGGATGTACAGTTCGTCGACAAAGCCGTCCATGCCGCCGAACTCGACGGACCAGCCGAAGGTGATCACGATATAGCCGATTGGTGCGCGCGCCGGGCCGATCAGGTAGACCGCGCCATAAGGGTGGCCGTTCAAGAGCGGTTCGATCCCGGCGCGGCGGTGGTCTTCAGTGCTGTCCAGCCCGGTTTCGGCGTGGAAGGCGGCCACCAGCGCCAGCACCTGATCCAGGTGTTCGGGCTTGGCGAGATGCAGGGCGGCGCTCATAGGCGGGCAAGCCTTTCGGTCAGAAGGTCGAAAAAACCGTCCGCATCGGCATCGCCGATGAACAAGGCGTTGGGCGCGCGGTCCGTGACCCCCCACCAGTCGGCGACGGTCATGCCGAGGGTGAGCGGCGACTGCGTTTCGATCTCGACATTCACGCGGCGGCCGGAGAACAGCGCGGGCTTCAGCAGCCAAGCGATGACGCAGGGGTCGTGCAGCGGGCCGCCTTCGGAGCCGTATTTCTCCACATCGAAACGTTCGAAGAATCCGAGCATGTCGGCGGTGAATTGGCCGACGCGGCTGTTCAGGGCACGGATCGCGTCGACGCGGGGTTTGGTGGCCAGCACCTGATGCGTCGCATCCAGCGGCATCACGGTGATCGGTGCGCCGGATCTGAAAATGATTTCAGCGGCTTCCGGGTCGACGTAGATGTTGAATTCGGCCGCCGGGGTGATGTTGCCCACCTCGAAATAGGCGCCGCCCATCATCACGATTTCCTGCACCCGCTCGATGATGTCGGGCGCGGTGTTGAAGGCGGCGGCGATATTGGTGAGCGGGCCCAGCGCGCAGAGCGTGACGGTGCCCGGTTCCTGCGCGCGCAGGGTGTCGATGATGAAATCCACACCGTGCTCCCTGGCCAGCGGCATCTGCGGCTCCCACAGGTCCGGGCCGTCGAGGCCGGTTTGGCCATGCACATGTTCGGCGGTGATCAGGGGGCGGGCAAGCGGCGCCTTGCTGCCGGCGTAAACGGGCACATCTGTTTTGCCCGCGGCCTCGCAGACAATGCGGGCGTTCCTGCTGGTGAGCGGCAGCGGCACATTGCCGGCCACACAGGTGATGCCGAGCAGATCCAGTTCCTCCGGGCTGGCCAGCGCCAGCAGGATGGCCACCGCATCATCCTGGCCCGGATCGGTGTCGATGATGATTTTCCTGGCGCGCATGGCACTCTCCGCTGGTGGTGAGCCACGAGACTACGCCCAGAACAGCCGGGATTGAACCGCTGCCGCGCAGACCGGTGCAGATTTCCGGAAATTTTCTGCGACGGACATTTGCCGGGACGGCGTTTGCTTTCTATGGTCTGTTTACGTGGCGGCAGCTGAGGCGGGATGGTCCGGGCGCGCGGCGGGGTTTGGGTCCGGAACGGGCGGTATTGGTGCAGCGGTGTTTTGCCGGAAGACGCAAATTTTTGATTTTCATGAGGAATATGAAGCATGGGCAATGATCCCAAAGTTGTCGGAGACATCCTGAAAGACAAGAAGATGACTGCCGCCTACATGGACTACTGCAAGCGGCGCTATTGCCTGAACGAGTTCATGTTCACCCAGAACAAGGGCAATCCGGAATCGCTCTGGACCCGTTACATGGACCAGAAAAAGGGCAAGGAGCCGGTCAATATCACCTCGAAGACCTATAATGCGGCCAAGGTGCTGGCAGAGAAGGGCGACTTCAAGAGCGGTGACTGGAAGAAGATCATCGAGACCGGCAAGAAAGAGGTCGTTCTTATGCTCAACAAGGATGTCATGGGCTTCACCGGCAGCGACGAATACAAGAAATACGTGGCCGAAAACCGGATGGGCGATCCCAAGAAGGCGGCCAAGCTGCTGGGAATCACCGATGTGAAGAAGCTGAAGGATGTGATGGTCAATATCGCGGTGGACGACAAGAAAGCCGCCGAGAAGCTGTGGAAGGACCTGATGAAGAAGGAAAAGATCATCCAGGACTTCAAGACCATCATGGGGAACCTGAAAAAGGCCGGGCTGGCCTGAAGCCTGAAGCTGTTGCCCGGCGGCGGGGCCGCCGGGGATTGAGCAGTTGGGGATAGATGAAGCCGCGGGCGGCGCGTTCAGGCGCGCTCGTCTGCTTTGACGTCGTCCCAGAGGGCGTCCATTTCCGCCAGATCGCTGTCTTCGGGGCGTTTGCCGCGGGCGGCAAGCTTGGCCTCGACGCCTTCGAAGCGGCGGGTGAACTTGGCGTTGGCGGCGCGCAGGGCGGCTTCGGGTTCGACTCCCAGGTGGCGGCCGAGGTTGGCCATCACAAACAGGAGGTCGCCGAATTCCTCCTCGACTTCGGCGTGGGAGAGGCTGTCGCGGGCCTCGACCAGTTCGGCGCATTCCTCGTGGATCTTGGCGATGACGTTGGCGGCGGAGGGCCAGTCAAAGCCGACGCGGGCGGCGCGTTTCTGCAGTTTGTAGGCGCGCAGCAGCGCGGGCAGGCCGATGGCGACGCCGTCGAGGGTGCCCTTTTGCGCCTTGTCCGCGCGTTCGGCGGCCTTGATCGCCTCCCAGTCGCGGGTCTGCTGTTCGGCGGATTTTTCGCGGCTTTCCTCCCCGAACACATGCGGGTGGCGGGAGACCATCTTGTTGGACATGGTGGCGACCACGTCCTGGAAGGTGAAATGGCCGGCCTCCTGCGCCATCTGGGCGTGGAAGACGGATTGGAACAGCAGGTCGCCCAGCTCTCCCTTCAGCTCCTCCCAGGCGCCGCGGTCGATGGCGTCGGCAACTTCGTAAGCCTCTTCAATGGTATAGGGGGCGATGCTGGCGAAATCCTGTTCGATGTCCCAGGGGCAGCCGGTCTGCGGGTCGCGCAGGCGGGACATGATTTCCAGCAGACGCTCGATGCCTGCGGTTTCGTCGTGAATCAGATCTGTTTCGGGCATTGCGGCTCAGCTTGTTCCGGTGTCAGATGCATCATCCCGAGTCTGGAGCAGGAGTCCACCCCATGCCGGTCGTGAACCGTATTGCCGATTATGCCGAAGAGATGAAGGCCTGGCGGCGGCATCTGCACCAGATCCCGGAGCTGGCGCTGGATCTGCCCAAGACCGCGGCATTCGTGGCGGAGCGGCTGCGGGAGTTCGGCGTGGATGAGCTGCACGAGGGGATTGCCAGGACCGGCATGGTGGCGATCATCAACGGGCAGGGGGCGGGCCCCACCATCGGCCTGCGCGCCGATATGGATGCGCTGCCGATCCCGGAGGAGACCGGGGCGGCGTATGCTTCGGGCCACGCGGGCAACATGCATGCCTGCGGCCATGACGGCCACACCGCGATGCTGCTGGGGGCGGCGAAATACCTGGCGGAGACGCGCAATTTCAAGGGCCGGGCGGCGCTGATCTTTCAGCCTGCCGAGGAGGCGATCGGCGGTGCGCGCATCATGGTCGAGGAAGGCATCATGGACCGCTTCGATATCGGCGAGGTCTATGCGCTGCACAATGCGCCCGGCCTGCCGGCGGGGCATTTCCTGACCACGCCCGGCGCCCTGATGGCGGCGGTGGATACCTTCCACATCCATATCAAAGGGCTGGGCGGCCATGGTGCCATGCCGCATGAGACCCGCGATCCGGTGATGGCGGCCTGCGGCATGGCGCAGGCGATCCAGACCATCGTCAGCCGCAACCACCATACGCTGGAGGATCTGGTGGTCTCCGTCACCCAGATCCACACCGGCACCACCGACAACGTGATCCCGGACACCGCCTATATCAACGGCACCGTGCGCACCTTCAATCCGGAGGTGCAGAAGATGGTGAGGCGGCGGATGACGGAGATCGTGGCGGGGCAGGCGGCCAGCTATGGCGTCACGGCAGAGCTGGACTATGAGGTCGGCTATCCGGCGACATTCAATGATGCGGAGAAGACCGGTTTTGCGGTGGAGGTTGCCAGGGAAATCGCGGGCGAGGGCAATGTCGAGGCGGACGGCGGGCGCGAGATGGGGGCGGAGGATTTCGCCTATATGCTGCAGGCCCGGCCCGGATCCTATCTGTTCCTGGGGCAGGGGGAGTCTGCCGGGCTGCATCACCCGAAGTACGACTTCAATGACGAGATCGCCCCGGTGGGGGCGTCGTTCTTTGCCCGGCTGGTGGAGCGGGCGCAGCCTGCGGGCAGCTAAGGGGCTGCACGGATGACAGGACCTGGCAAAGCGGGTATTTGATCAAAAGATAAAGCCGCAGAACAGGGATGCACCGCCATGGCACTGGAAGACGCAAAACACATGATCGATCACGCCTTCACCCGCGAGGATCTGAAGGGGCTGAGTTTCGAGATCACCTTTGGCGGGGCCACGTCC
This sequence comes from Leisingera thetidis, assembly GCF_025857195.1. Classification (NCBI taxonomy): domain Bacteria; kingdom Pseudomonadati; phylum Pseudomonadota; class Alphaproteobacteria; order Rhodobacterales; family Roseobacteraceae; genus Leisingera; species Leisingera thetidis. The sequence goes on from NZ_CP109787.1 coordinate 1,522,634, forward strand.
TTTTTGCGCCGCAAATACACCAAGGACCTGGCCGGGGTGGATATTGCCGTGACCGGCGTGCCGTTTGACCAGGCGGTGACCAACCGGCCCGGCACACGGCTGGGGCCGCGGGCGATCCGCGAGGCATCTGCCCTGCAAAGCCCGGACGAGCCCTATGGCTGGCCGCATAAGCCGCTGAGCACGCTGGCAATTGCCGATTACGGCGATCTGGCCTTTGATCACGCCAATGTGCCGGAGTTTCCGGCAGCGCTGACAGACCATATCCGCGGCATTCTGGCGGCGGACACCGCCTCGGTCGTGCTGGGCGGCGATCACTACATCAGCTTTCCGATCCTGAAGGCCTATGCCGAGAAATACGGGCCGATCTCGCTCTTGCAGTTCGATGCCCATACCGACACCTGGCCGGACGACAACATGGACCGGGTGGATCACGGCACCATGTTCTACAAGGCGGTGAAGACGGGGATCGTGGATCCCGCGACATCGGTGCAGGTGGGCATCCGCACCACCAATGAAGACACGCTGGGGTTCAATATCATCGATGCGCCCACGGTGCATGAGATCGGACCCGTCGAGACAGCAAAGCGGATCAAGGCGATCCTGGGCGACCGGCCCGCTTACCTGACCTTTGACATCGATTGCCTGGACCCGGCCTATGCGCCGGGCACCGGCACGCCGGTCTGGGGCGGGCTGACCTCGGCGCAAGCGGCGCGCATCCTGCGGGAGACCGCCGGCATCAATATCAAGGGCGGTGACGTGGTGGAGGTCTCTCCCCCCTTTGACACAAGTGGCGCAACTGCTATTGCCGGGGCACATGTGGCGACGGAGATCATCTGCCTTCTGGGCTGGAACATGAGAGACAATGACTGAGTTCAATCAACCGATCAGCGGCAATGACCTGGCCCGGTTCTCGGGCCCGAACACCTTTATGCGGCTGCCGCAGGCGACCTCCCTGGAGGGGCTGGATGTGGCGGTTCTGGGGGTTCCGATGGATATCGGCACGTCCTGGCGGTCCGGCACACGGTTCGGCCCCAAGCAGATCCGGGCCGAAAGCGCGATGCTGCGGCCCTACAACATGGCGACCGGGGCGGCGCCGTTCGACAGCCTGAACATTGCCGATATCGGCGATCTGGCGATCAACACGTTTTCGCTGCCGGATTCGCTCAGGATCATTCAGGACAGCTATGAGGCGATCCTGTCCGGCGGGGTGATTCCGGTGGCGATGGGCGGCGATCATTCGATCACCCTGCCGGTGCTGCGCGCGATTGCCAAGAAATACGGCCCCGTCGCACTGGTGCATGTGGATGCCCATGCGGATGTGAACGACGAGATGTTCGGCGAGCGCGAGACCCACGGCACCGTGTTCCGCCGCGCCTATGAGGAAGGGCTGATCGTTCCCGACAAGACCTATCAGATCGGCATCCGCGGCACCGGCTATGCGGCCACCGATTTCACGGAGGCGCAGAGCTGGGGCTTCCAGCATTTCCCGGCGGCGGAGCTGTGGGGGCGGCAGCTGCATCAGATGGGTGCGGAAATTCGTCGCGATATCGGCAATAGGCCGGTCTATGTCAGCTATGATATCGATAGTCTTGACCCGGCTTATGCGCCGGGCACCGGCACGCCGGAAATCGGCGGGCTGACAACGCCGCAGGCACTGGAACTGATCCGGGCGCTGAAGGGGGTCAATATCGTCGGCTGCGACCTGGTGGAGGTGTCGCCGCCCTATGATCCCTCGGGCAACACCGCTTTGGTGGGGGCCAACCTGCTCTATGAGCTGCTGTGCGTGCTGCCGGGCGTGGTAATGAAATAAGCGGTCCGGCCTCGAGCAGAAGGCCGGCGGAGGGCCGCGCGCAGGGAGGAGGCAAGGGGTGACCTTGAAACCGCAATGAAGCGGCTGATGCTGTTCGGCTGGCTGGTGCTGGCCGCCGTGGTCGCCGTGCTGGGATTCATCCGGCTGGCGCCGAGCGATCCGCTGGACTGGAATACCCAGCCGGAATTCACCGAGGACAAGGAATTCCGCGGCGGCGTGTTCCGGGTGGTGCGCAGCGGGCCGGACGGGCTGGAGCGGTTCCACCGGATTGCCAGCACCGCGCCGCGCACCAGCGTGCTGGCGGGCGGGCCCGAGGACGGCATGGTGACCTATATCACCCGCACACAGGTGCTGGGCTTTCCCGACTACACCACCGCGGCGCAGGACGGGGATCTGCTGAAAGTCTACGCCCGGCTGCGGTTCGGGCGCTCCGATCTGGGCGCCAACAGGGAGCGGATCAACACCTGGCTGGCTGAATTGGACGGCTCCGCCCCGCGGGCCGCTGCCGCAGAGGAGTAGCCAGAGGCTCCCGCCTGCTCGCGGGTCTTTGGAAAAGCCCCTCGCAGTTGGGCCGGGCGCCGCGCAAAGCGCGGCGCGGGCTTTTCCGCCGGGGCGGAAAAGCCTTGGATCTGCAGAGAAGCGCTTCCGGGGGCAAGGTCGGCCCCGGAAGACGCCTGTTCAATTGTGTTCATCCATGCCGCGTCAAGGGCAGGCCGCGCGTGGCCGCGCGGTGGCTGCGCCCCCCTTGACCCGGCGGCTGTGGAGTCAGAGTTCCGGCAGGTCCGATGTGCCGCCGGGTGAGTGCGGCAGCGGCTGCAGCGAGGCCGACAGGCAGCTGCTTTGCACCTCGCGCCACATCGGCACGTTCAGCGACATCTGGCATTGCGCCATGAACATGCGCCCGTCGACCTGCAGGCAGCGCAACTCGCCCAGTTCCACCCGGGCGCCGGATTTGTCGGTGCAGTAGCAGTCGATGGTCTTGCCGCCCGGGCCGGCCACATCTGCCAGGGCGCTTTCGGAAGCAGCCATGAAAATGGAAACGACAAGGGCACTGGCATGTTTCATGGCTCTAGCATATCACATGGGGGTCACTTGGCCAAAACATGAACAGCAATAGGCGCACCCATGGTCCCCGAAGAACGGCTGGAACAGATCCTGCAGCGGTTTCAGTATCTTGAAGCCGCGATGGCGGATGGTGCCGGGGGCGGGGATATTGCTGCATTGGCCAAGGAATATTCGGGCCTGCGCCCGGTGGCGGAGCAGATCGGCGCCTACCGCAAGCTGCTGAGCGATCTGGAGGAGGCGGAGCTGATGCTGGCGGATCCGGATATGAAGGATCTGGCGGCGGAGGAGATCCCCGTGCTGAAGGCCGCGCTGCCGGCAGCCGAACAGGCGCTGCAGCTGGCCTTGCTGCCGCGGGATGCCGCCGACAGCCGCCCGGCGATGCTGGAGATCCGCCCCGGAACGGGGGGCGACGAGGCGGCGCTGTTTGCCGGCGACCTGCTGCGCATGTATCAGCGCTATGCCGAAGCGCAGGGCTGGAAGTTCGACATCATCGAGGAGCAGGCCACCGAGCTGGGGGGCATCAAGGAAGTGGTGGCCCATATCAAGGGCGAAAATGTCTTTGCCCGGCTGAAGTATGAATCCGGGGTCCACCGCGTGCAGCGGGTGCCGGCAACCGAGAGCGGCGGGCGGATCCATACCTCGGCCGCCACCGTGGCGGTTCTGCCGGAAGCCGAGGATGTGGATATCCACATTGATGCGGGTGATCTGCGGATCGACACCATGCGGGCGTCCGGCGCGGGCGGCCAGCATGTGAACACCACCGATTCCGCCGTCCGGATCACCCACCTGCCGACCGGCCTGGTGGTGACCAGCTCGGAGAAATCGCAGCACCGCAACCGCGAGATCGCCATGCAGGTGCTGAAGACGCGGCTCTATGATCTGGAGCGGCAGCGGATCGACAGCGAGCGCTCGGCGGACCGGGCGAGCCAGGTCGGCTCGGGAGACCGTTCGGAACGGATCCGCACCTATAATTTTCCGCAAGGGCGGATGACCGATCACCGCATCAACCTGACGCTTTACAAGCTGGATCAGGTGATGGGCGGCGATCTGGAGGAGATCATCGAGGCGCTGACCGCGGACAACCAGGCGCGGCTTCTGGCCGAGATGGGGCAGTGAAGATGGCGGAGACGGCGGCACAGGCAATGGCGGCAGCAACGGCACGGCTGCTGGCGGCGGGGGTGCAGGACCCGGCGCGGGATGCGCGGGTGCTGCTGGCCCATGCCGCCCGCATCGAAGCCAGCCGGGTGACGCTGATTGCGCCCGAGGAACTGGCAACGGAAATTTCCGAACGCTATGAGCAGCTGATTTCCCTGCGGGCGGTGCGGGTGCCGGTGTCGCATCTGATCGGCGAACGGGAGTTTTACGGGCGCCGGTTCAAGGTCTCGCGCGATGTGCTGGACCCGCGGCCCGAAACCGAAATCCTGATCGAAGCTGCGTTGGCAGACCCCTACGCGCGGGTGCTGGATCTGGGGGTCGGTTCCGGCTGCATCCTGGTGACGCTTCTGGCGGAGCGGCAGGAGGCCACGGGGCTGGGTGTCGATATCAGCGCGGCGGCCTGCCTGCAGGCCAGCGCCAATGCGGTTCTGCACCGGGTCGAAGCGCGTGCGGATATCCAGCAATCGGACTGGTTCGAGGCCGTCGAAGGCACGTTTGACCTGATCGTCTCGAACCCGCCTTACATCGCGCTGGACGAGATGGAGGGGCTGTCAGCAGAGGTGCGCGGGCATGAGCCCGGAATTGCCCTGACCGATGGCGGCGACGGGCTGGGCGCATACCGGCGGATTGCGGCGGAGGCAGCAGCGCATCTGGCGCCCGGCGGGCGTGTCCTGCTGGAGATCGGCCCGGCGCAGGGGGCTGCGGTGGGCGCGCTGCTGGAAGCGGCAGGGCTGAGCGGCATTGCGGTGCTGCCGGATCTGGACGGGCGCGACCGGGTGGTGCGGGCGCATTCCGGCGCAAAGAGCGGTTTCTAGCACGGAAATTCGTCTTTTCGAAAGAAAAATCATAGAAAACCCTATTGTACCCCTTGTCTGCGGTTTCGTAACATGGTTACTCAAGAGGAGCCGCTTCAGGAGAACGCTTCCAAGGCCTTCCCGCGGCATCAAGCCCAAAAAAGCTAGCGATCCGGCGCTGAGGCGCGCTGCACAGGGTCTACGGCGCATTAACTCAAGGCTTACGTTAGGCATATGAGATCGTCAAAATCACGTTCACGTTCCAAGTCGAACCGGAACCGCCCGAATGGCGCCAATGTGGTCAACCGGGTGTTCGACAGCTCCGGTCCCGAAGGCAAAGTGCGCGGGACCCCGCAGCAGATCATCGACAAGTACAACCAGCTGGCGCGGGATGCGCAGCTGAGCAATGACCGGGTTGCGGCGGAGAACTTCCAGCAGCACGCCGAGCATTACCTGCGGATGCTGAATGAAGCGCAGCGCGAGATCGACGCGCGCCGCGAGGAGCAGGAGCGGCAGAACCGCGAACGCCAGGCCGAACGCGACCGCGAGCGGGCCGAGCGGCTGGAGCGCCAGGAGCGGGAAGCGTCCGCTGCAGCAGGGGCACCGGCAGGTGACCCGGCAGCCGCGCCGCAGCCCGAGGTGATCGATCCGCGCGGCGACAACGGCAATGGCCAGGACAGCGGCCTGGTCGAAACGCCGGAGAGCCGGACGGCAGCGCCTGCCGAGACCCCGGCGGAACCTGCGAAAAAGGCACCGGCCCGCAAGCCCCGTGCCCGCAAGCCCGCGGACAAGGCAGAGGATGCCGCTGCGGCGGCGGAGGGCGGCGGCGATGCCGAAGCCAAGCCTGCACCGAAGAAAACCACCCGCTCGCGGGCCAAGCCCAAGCCCAAGGCTGAGGAAGGCCCCGCGGAAGCCGCTGAGTAAGCGGCAGCCGCCGAACAGGCCATGCGGTAGCAGATCAGTAAAAAAGACCCCCGGCACCAATGGTCCGGGGGTCTTTTTCTGGTCGGGGAAGGCCGGTGCAGAGGCGGGTCAGGCATCGTGGCCCAGCACCCGCAGGTAGCGGCGCACCGCTTCGGGGAAGCCCAGCATCAGCGCGTCTGCCGTCAGGGCGTGGCCGATGGAGACTTCGGCCAGATCGGGGACCGCCCGGCGCAGGGCGGGCAGGTTGTCCACCGTCAGATCATGGCCTGCGTTCATCCTCAGGCTGCCCTTGCCGTCCGCGGCCAAAGCGCGGGCAGCATCGGCGGTGTTCCTGATCTTGCCAAGCTCCTGCGAGACCGCGTCCGGCGTTGTCTGTTCCGCATAGGGGCCTGTATAGAATTCGATCCGATCCGCGCCCGCCTGCCGCGCCAGTGCGGGGGCGACAGGGTTGGCGTCGACGAAATAGGAGACCCGGATGCCCGCGGCCCTGAACTCCTCGGCGACGGGCAGCAGCATGGCGCCGTCGGCCGCAAAGTCCCAGCCGTGGTCGGAGGTGGACTGTTCCGGCGTGTCGGGCACCAGCGTGACCTGATGCGGCTTGTTTTCCAGCACCAGGTCGATGAAGCGGCGGGTCGGGTAGCCTTCGATGTTGAACTCGGCCTGCGGGAATTCCTCGGCGATCAGCCGCGACAGGGCGGGCAGGTCGGCAAAGCGGATGTGGCGCTCGTCCGGGCGGGGATGCACGGTGATGCCGTGCGCGCCCGCCTGCAGAATGGCGCGGGCAATGCCGATGAGGTCGGGCCAGGGCACCTCGCGCCGGTTGCGCAGATAGGCAACGGCGTTGACGTTGACCGAAAGCAGGGTCGGGCGGGGGGCAGCGGCTTGGGTCATCTGGAAATCGGGCTCCGTCGGGGAATTCAGGAAGGGGCTCAGGCCTTGGCCAGCGCGCGGGCCAGCGCGCAGAAGGCCTCCAGGCTCACCTGCTCGGCGCGTTCGGTGGGCGGGATGCCTGCGGCGGTCAGATGCGTCTCGATATCCGGCGAGATGCCCTTGAGCGAGGCGCGCAGCATCTTGCGGCGCTGGTTGAAGGCGGCGGCGACCACGCGGGACAGGACCGCGGCATCGGCCGGAAAGCGCGGCTCGGGCAGGGCATCCAGATGCACCACGGCGCTGGAGACCTTGGGCGGCGGGGTGAAGGCGCCGGGCGGCAGCGACAGCACGATACGGGCATCGGCCCGCCACTGGGCCAGGATCGCCAGGCGGCCATAGGCCTTGGAGCCGGGCTGCGCCACGATGCGTTCGGCGACCTCGCGCTGGAACATCAGGGTGAGGCTCTGCCAGAACGGCGGCCAGTCCCTGGGGGTGAGCCAGCGCACCAGCAGTTCGGTGCCGACATTGTAGGGCAGGTTGGCGGCGATGCGGATCGGCGGCGTCAGATGCGCGAGCGGATCGATTTCCAGCGCATCGCCGTTGATCACCTCGAACCGGCCGGGGTAGGCGTCGGCGATTTCCTGCAGCGCGGGCAGGCAGCGGCTGTCCTTTTCCACCGCCAGCACCCGGCGGGCGCCCTCGGCCAGCAGGCCGCGGGTAAGGCCGCCGGGGCCGGGGCCGATCTCCAGCACGTCGCAGCCTGTGAGGTCGCCCGCCTGGCGGGCGATCTTGGCGGTGAGGTTCAGATCCAGCAGGAAGTTCTGGCCCAGCGACTTGCGGGCCGACAGCTGATGCGCCGCGATCACTTCACGCAAGGGGGGAAGGCTGTCGATAGCGCTCATATCATCTGGACCTTGGGACATGGCGCGGGCGGGGCGCCGGAATTTTCATGCCTCCGGCGGGGATATTTCCCGCCAGAAGAAGAATCAAGGGCCGGCAGCCATGGCCTGTGCCAGCTTCAGCGCCTCGATCAGGCTGGCCGGATTGGCCTGGCCGGTGCCCGCGATGTCGAAAGCGGTGCCGTGATCGGGCGAGGTGCGGATGAAGGGCAGGCCCAGGGTCACGTTGACGCCGCGGTCGAAGTCCAGCGTCTTGATCGGGATCAGCGCCTGGTCGTGATACATGCAGACAGCCGCGTCATAGCGGGCGCGGGCGGCGGCGTGGAACATCGTGTCGGCGGGGTGCGGGCCGGTGACAGCCAGCCCTTCGCCTTGCATCTGGGCAATCAGGGCGTTGATCCAGGCCAGCTCCTCCCGGCCCATGGCACCGCCTTCGCCCGCGTGCGGGTTGAGGCCGGCCACGGCAATCCGCGGCTGTGCGATGCCGAACTGGCTGCGCAGTCCCGCAGCGGTGATTTCGATGGTCTCGCGCAGCAGATCCGGGGTCAGGACCTGCGGAACATCGGCCAGGGCGATGTGGATGGTGGCGGGCACCACCCGCAGCCGGTCGCTGGCCAGCATCATCACCACGCGGCTGCGGCCCGCGAGTGCGGCCAGGAATTCGGTATGGCCGGGATAGGCAAAGCCGGCGCCGTCGATCAGCGCCTTCTTGTGGATCGGCGCGGTGCAGACGGCGGCGGCCTCGCCTGCCTGGACCAGCCGCACCGCGGTTTCGATCGATTGGATCACCCCGGCGGCGTTATTGGGGTCGGCGGTGCCCTTGGCAGCACTGCCGCCGAAGGTGAGCGGCAGCACCGGAAAGCTGCCGGCGCAGGCCGCCGCGGCCTCAGCCGGGGCGGCGATTTCGGTGACCGGCGTGCCGGCGGGCAGGTGCCGCGGGTCGCCGATCCAGAAGAACGGGCAGGCGGCGCGCAACCTGTCCCAGGCCTTGACAGCGATTTCCGGGCCGATGCCGGCGGGCTCGCCGCAGCTCAGCGCAACCGGCCCGGGCCGGTTCATTTGATGTCGATCCGCGCATCCGCGCGCAGCTGCTCCAGGTAGCTGTTGGTCAGCGAGGTCATCCGCTGGGCGGTGAGCGCATTGGCCACCGTTTCGCGCGAGCTGCCTTCGCCCAGATCGGCCGTGCGGCCGCAGAGCATCAGCACCATCAGGGTCTGGCCGTTGCTGCGGGTGAGTGCTGTGGATGTTTCGCCCGGGTCAAGCTTGGCCAGTTCCAGCGCGATATCGCGGGGAATGTCCGACGGCGGCAGGCTTTGCACGTCCAGGACGGACGAATCCTGGCCCTGGGCAAGGCCATAGAAATCATCGCAGGTGTCGACGCTGTCGACCACGCCTTGCGCTGCGGCCAGGGCCTCGGGGGTGCGTCCGCCGGGCACGTAATAGGCCGCGTATTCAATTGCGGTATAGCGCGCGGCGGCACCGTCCACTTCGCGCACGCCGCGCATCTGGAACAGGGCGACGGCACTCTGCAGCGGCAGCGGCTCGGAAATCTCGCCGGGCTTCAGCGCCAGCACAATCTCCTGCAGCTGCGGCGGCAGTTTGGTCAGCGGCATCCACGGCAGCCGGCCGCCGTCGTTGCGGGTGGCCGCGGCGGAGTACTGGGCTGCGGCCGCAGAGAAGCTGTCATAGCCCTTGAGCCGGGCGACCTGCTCCACCAGTTCCTCGACCTGGGCCGCGTTCTGCTCGTTGATCGGCACGATGAATTCGCTCAGCAGCACCTGGACGCTGCCAGTGCCTGAGGCGCCCATGGCGCGGTCGATCTCCTCCGGCGTGGGGCGGGCGCGGGACAGGAAGCGGGCGCGGGTGTATTCCCGCCAGCCGAGGCCGACCCTGGCGAAGTCGCGCAGGGTCTGCGGTTCGACCCCCTGCTGCTGCAGCGCGGTCAGGAAGTCGTTCAGCGACAGGTTGGCGCGTCCGGCCAGTTCTTCCATGCCGGCGGTGACGTCTTCCTCGGACAGTTCGATCCCGGCCTGTTTCAGCACCGCCAGCTTGAGACGGTCGTTGATCAGTTCCTCGCGGGCGGTTTCCAGCGGATCGCCCGGCACCCGCAGCGCCGCCTGGAAACGGGCGCGCTGCTCCAGCTCGTAGCGGGTGACGACCTCGTCATTGACGGTGATCGCCGGGGCAAAGAGGTTCTGCGCGGCGGCGGGCAGGCCGGCCCAGCCAAGGCCGGCGGCCAGCACCAGCGCGGCTGCGGTTTTGAGGGCGCGGGTAAGGAAGGGAGCCGGGAACCGGGTTTTCACGTCTTGCTGCATGACCGCCTGTACTGTTTGTTGCCGCTGTTCACGGAAAATCCGCTCAGCGAGATGGTAAAGCCGAAATCGGTTGTCGGCTCAACACTTGTTGTTGAGGTATAGCGGCGGTTGACCGAAAGGTCGACCGTCACGCATTCGTTGCTGTAGGCCACGCCGAGGCCTGCGCGGGTGGCGCGGGCGCCGGAAATGTCATAGCGCAGCCGGGCACTGGCGGACCAGCTGGGGTTGAGGTCATAGCTGCCGTCCACCCACAGCTCCGAGCTTTCCTCCGCCCGGTCTTCATCGGGGTCGGTGCCGAGCCACAGATAGGTGCCGGAGAGGCTGGAGCGGCTGGTGCGCCAGTCGCCGCGCAGCTCCGCCTTGGAAAAATTCAGCGAGCCGTTCAGCAGGCCGCGGCTGGAGAGCGCCAGCCCGTCGCCGAATTTGATCTGGCCGGCCAGCAGGAAGTCGGAAGTGGTGCCGCTGAGGCCGGAGCTTTTGGTGAACCGGTCGTCGCCGTCGCTGCGCAGCACCTGGCCGGCTGTGGCATAGGCCTGCCAGCCGGTGGGCGCATAACGCGCCCAGTTGGCGCCGTAGACCAGGGTCAGGCCGTCCTCGCGGGCGTCGGTGGAGGGAAACCGTGACAGCGACAGGAGATTGCCCTGGTCGAACTCGACAAAGCGGCTTTCCTCAGTGACCACATTGCCGCCGCCTTCGTCGCGCCAGCCCAGTTGCAGGATCGGCTCCAGGTACTGGGTGGCGCCGCCTGCCTCGCGGCGGCTCATCGGCAGGCGCAGGGTCAGCGCGGTGCGCGGGGTCAGGCGGGTGATATCTTCGTTGAAGACGCTGTCGTCATAGGCACGGAAGGCGTCTGCCGCGGCGCCGAGTTCCCATTCCGCCAGGATGCCGTAGCCCAGCCGCCAGCTGCGGCGCCAGTCGATATCCGCGGTGAGCCGGGCCAGGTCGCGGCCGTTGCTGTCGGTTGCGGTGCCGTCAATGCTGGAGTTGCGGTGGTGGCCGTGGCCCTGCAGGGTCAGCCGCAGCTCGCCTCCGGTGAGGCCGGGATAATGGCGGGTCTGGTAGAAGGCTTCTGCGATGCCGGAGGGAATGTCTGCCTGGTCTTCGCTGACGCGCAGGGTCTTGTAATGGGTCAGCGACGTGCGGAACAGGCTGTCGCGCTTGGCCCGGGTGAGCACCGCCTCGGACCGCAGACGGTCCAGTTCCGGCAGGCCGTAGTCTTCGAGATAGGCATCATCCGAGACCGCCTTGACGTCAAAGGTGAGGCGGAAGCTGTTCGGCAGTTCGAAACGGCCTTCGCCGAAGATGTAGCCGCGGTCCTCGCCGGAAAACAGGTCGTCGCGGGTATAGGCGCCGTTGAACTCGATCCGGCCGCGGCGGAAGGCCTGGCGGTAGCGCACATCCAGCGTCTGGGTGCTGGACGACAGATAGGGCGCAAGTGTCAGGTCCCTATGCGGGCCGAGGGTGAAGAAATAGGGCACCTTGACCCCGGTGCCCAGGTTCGAGGTCGAGCGCAGCGACGGGATCAGAAAGCCGTTGGCGCGCTCCAGAGAGGGGTCCGGCAGGCGGAGGGCCGGGAAGTAGAAGACCGGCACGTCCAGAACACGCAGTTGGGCGCCCTCGAAATAGAGCTGGCGCTCCTGCTGGTCGTGGGTGACGCGCTCGGCGCGGATCTGCCACAGCGGCGGCCGGCCGTCCTCGCAGACATGGCAGGAGGTGACGGCGGTTTTATACAGCTGGGTGTAGCGGCCGCTGACCCGGGTCATCTGCAGCGAGGCCAGCTGCAGCTGCTGCTGGAACACCATGCGGGCGCCGGTCAGCAGGCCATTGCGCAGATCGCGGTCCAGTTCCGCGGCATTGGCCAGGATGGTGATATCGCCCTCCTGGTCGATGCGGATCGGTCCTTCGATCTGCAGGGTGCCGGTGGACTGGTCAAAGGTGATCTTTTCGGCGCGCAGCCGGATGTTGCCCTGAAACGCCTCGACGTTGCCTTCGGCCACCAGGGTGCGGTCGGGGGTTATGAAGACCTGGTCGGCCACCAGCATCGCGGGCTGCGCCGGATCCGGCGGCGCGGCGGTTTGCGCCTGCGGCGCCGGGGCTGCCAGCGCCAGCCAGGGCAGCACGGCGGAAAGAAGCAGCGCCCGGCGCAAGTTACCCGTCTTCGGCATGGAGAAGCAGTCCCAAAGTCAATAATATTGCGGCAGCGGGCGGTGCCCAGGCGGCCAGCGCCACCGGGATTTGCCCGTTCTCGCCAAGGATTTGCGCGAAATTGCGGATGAAATAAAGCCCGAATCCCAGCAGCACCGCCATCAGCACCGCCAGCCCGGTGCCGCCAAAGCGGGTATGCCGCATCGTGAACGAGGCGCCGACCAGCACCATGGCGATCAGGAACAGGGGCCGCGCCAGCTCGGCCTGGTAGCGGACCTCATAGCGTTTGGTGGTGAACCCCGCGGCGGACAGTTCGCGGATGGTGGCGGGCAGGTCATAGATCGAGATGCCCTTGGCGGTGCCCAGCGTGTCGCGGATGCGGTCGGTGGTGAGGGTGGTTGGCAGCTGCAGCTCGTCATGCTGGGCGGCCCCGGCTTCGGGGTTAATGCCCGCGGCCAGCGGCCAGGCCTTGGCGTTCGACAGGATCCAGTTGCTGCCGTCGAGCCGGGCGGTTTCGGCGGTGATCCGGCGCACCGGTCCGCCCGCGATGGTGTAACTGTGGATGGAGACGTCAAACAGGGTGATTTCAGCCGCGTCGCCGCTGTAGCCCTTGGCGTGAATCACCGACTGGCCGCGGGGGCCGCCCTGGCGCAGCCACAGGCCCTCGCCGCTGAGCGACAGGGCGGAAGGGCCGCCGTTGTGATACGTTTCGGCCAGGTCCTGGTAACGGTTGGCAGTGGCCGCCGCGATCGGGTTGAGCATGGTGACCGTCAGGCCGCCGATCCCTGCCGCCGCCAGCACCGGGGCCGCCAGCGCCCGGATGCCGGAGCGCCCGATGGCGCGGGTCACCACCAGCTCGCTGCTGCGTGCGAGGCCGACAAACAGCACGATGGTCGACAGGATCATGATCAGCGGCAGGAACTCCGAGAGCGCCGCCGGGATGTTCAGCAGGGTCAGCCCCAGCAGCTGGGCCAGGCTGAGATCGATTGCCTCGAAGCGGCGGATCTGCTCGTTCAGGTCGATCAGCACCACCAGCGTCATCAGAACCGCACAGATCACCAGGAACCACTGCAGGAAGCGGCGGGCGTAATAGAAGTCCAGCTTCATGCGGGCGCCTCCGGCGCATGTGCCCGGACCTGTTTCGGGCGGGCGGACAAAATCAGGAAGATCAAGGCAACCGCAAGCCCCAGCAGGGTGGGCACGTAGATCAGCGGCCACAGGCTGGCGTTTTCCAGCACCGGCTCGGAGACAACCCCGCGCAGGCCTTCGACAAAGATCAGCACCACAAAGGCCAGAAACGCCTGGCGCCAGACCCCGAAGCGCGAAAACGTGCCCAGCATCAGCGCGGAGAAGCCGATCAGCGTCACCGCCACGCAGACCAGGGCACGGGCAAAGCGCAGGTGCACCTCTTCGGCCTGGGCGCCGGCGGAATAGCCGTCCGTGCGGGTGACGGCGTCGGAGGCGGTCAGCAGTTCCAGGCTCGGGATGGCGCGGATATTGCGGACCGGGTTCTCAGCTTTGCGGGCCAGGGCGCTGATATCATATGAAAAATCTGAAAAGAACGTGGTCGACAGCCGCTGGGTCTTGTGGTCCAGACGCTGCGCCATGCCTTCGACCATGATCAGATGCGCGCTGGCCTCATTGCGCACCAGAAAGGCGCGGGCGCCGGTGTAGGTCACCGTCGTCCCGGGATCCCGGCGGTCCGACAGGAAGACATCGTTCAGGGTGCCGTCCGGGTCGATCTGGCGGATATAGAAGGTGACGCCGTCGGCCGGGTGCAGGAAGTCGCCCTCGCTCAAGAGCTTGGCGGTGATGTTGCGGGAGACCTCGCTTTCGCGCACTTCCAGCTGGCTGATCGAGGCCGGCAGCAGGTAATGGGTCAGCGCCGACATCATCAGCGCGGTGATCACGCCAAAGGCCAGCGCCGGGCGGGCCATCTGCCAGGGGCTGGTGCCGGTGGCGCGCAGCACGGTCAGTTCGCTCTCGCTGTTCAGCCGGTTGGTGACCCAGACCGAGGCGCCGAAGGCGGCAATCGGCAGCACCATGCGAATGAGGTTCGGCAGGGTGAGGGCGGTGAATTCCAGGAACACCAAAGCGGACTGGCCGTTGCCGATCAGACGGTCGAACAGCACAACGGCCCGGTTGACCCAGAACACGGCCACCAGAATCAGCGCAAAAAAGCCGAAGAAGAGCAGATATTGCGACAACACATATCTGTCGTAGCGTGACACCCGATCCCCCCAGACCTTGCCATTGTTATTTTGCCGGACCTTAGTGGATTTGCAGGGCGGGGAAAACTGCATTCTCACCAGCGGCCTGCGACCGGCGGCTGACCGCAGACGGCGCGGGCGCAAAGGCGGGTCTGGCCAAGCCCGCTTGCGCAGGATACCTCTTTAGCCAGCAACCAAGCGATACCAGCAGGAGAGTGCGCAATGAGCAGCCTAACCCCGGTCCGGTTTACCGAATACGACCCCAAGTCCTTGCCGGACATGACCGGCCGCGTGGCGGTGATGGTGACGCCGGAGGGCAGCATGGACCAAGCGGCGCGCAGCGCCAACCGTCTGGCCAAGGGCGCCATTGCCCGGCTGATCGAATCGGAGGGGTTCAAGAAGGCCAAGGCGGGCGACGTGATTTCGCTGAACTGGCCCGCGGGCATGCAGGCCGAGGCGCTGGACGTGCTGGTGCTGCCGCGCAAGCTGACCCCGGTGGAGGCGCGCCAGGCAGGGGCCAAGCTGGCCAAGGGCGCGGCAGGCAAGCGGCTGACGGTGATGGCCGGCAGCATGAGCAAGGCCGCCGATCTGACCCTGGGGATTGCCCTGCGCGATTATGATTTCGACAACCACAAGTCGCCGAAAGAGGACAAGTCCGACGGGGAGGTGGTGATCGCCGCCAAGGCGCCGGCCGATCTGGAGGCCGCCTGCGCGCCGCTGCTGGCCGTGGCCGAGGGCGTGCACATGACCCGTGATCTGGTCAATGAGCCGGCCAACGTGCTGACCACCACGGACTTCGCCCGCCGCATCGAAGAGATGACGGCAATCGGTCTGGAGGTCGAGATCCTGGAAGAGGCGGATCTGGAAAAGCTGGGCATGCGCACGCTGTTGAGCGTCGGCCAGGGCTCTGACAGCCCGTCCAAGGTGGCGGTGATGCAGTGGCAGGGCGGCGCCAAGGATGCGGCCCCGCTGGCGCTGGTCGGCAAGGGCGTGGTGTTCGACACCGGCGGCATCTCCCTGAAGCCGGCAGCGGGCATGGAAGACATGACCATGGACATGGGCGGTGCCGGCGTGGTGACCGGTGTCATGAAGGCGCTGGCGCTGCGCAAGGCCAAGGCCAATGTGGTCGGGCTGGTCGGGCTGGTGGAAAACATGCCTTCGGGCAATGCCACCCGTCCCGGCGATGTGGTGAAGTCGATGAAGGGCGACACGGTGGAGATCATCAACACCGACGCCGAAGGCCGCCTGGTGCTGTGCGATGTGCTCTGGTACGCGCAGGAGCGGTTCAAGCCCGCGGGCGTGATCGACCTGGCGACCCTGACCGGCGCCATCATCATCGGGCTGGGGCATGAAAACGCCGGGGTGTTCTCGAACGATGACGAGCTGTGCAATGCCTTCCTGAAGGCTGCCAGGGCCGAGGATGAGGGCGCCTGGCGGATGCCGCTGGGCAAGGCCTATGACGAGCAGCTGAAGTCGCGCATTGCCGATATGAAGAACGTGGGCGGGCGCCCGGCGGGCTCGATTACCGCGGCGCAGTTCCTGGCAAGGTTCATCAAGGACGGCATGCCCTGGATTCACCTGGATATCGCCGGGGTCGCCTCGGTCAGCGCGGATACCGCATACGCGCCGAAGGGGGCCACCGGCTGGGGCGTGATGGCGCTGAACCGGCTGGTCGCGGATAAGTTCGAGGCGGAATAAGGGTTTATGGGGGCTGCCTATTTCTATCATCTGACCCGCAGGCCGCTGGAGGAAACCCTGCCGGTGCTGCTGGACAAGGCGCGCGGGGCGGGCTGGCGCATCGCGGTGCGCGGCCGTGATCCCGAGCGCATGGCCTGGCTGGATGACCGCCTGTGGCAGGGGCCGGAGGACAGCTTTCTGCCGCACGGCCTGGCGGGCGGCCCCCATGATGCATTGCAGCCGGTCCTGCTGACGGCAGGGCCGGAGGCGGCCAACAGCCCGGATTGCGTGATGACGGTGGATGGCGCTGCCGTCAACGCAGAAGAGGTGCAGGCGCTGCAGCGGGTCTGCATCCTGTTTGACGGCACCGATCCCGAAGCGGTGCAGCACGCCCGCGGGCAATGGAAGAGCCTGACGGATGCAGGCTGCTCTGCCCAATACTGGTCCGAGGAGGGCGGCCGCTGGGAGAAAAAGGCGGAAAAGTAACCCGCGCTCCAAGCCTCTTGCATATGCAGGTTTCCGCTGCCGCTGCCGGACGTTTCGGCGGGATTTCGCCGGTTCCCTCCGGATTTGTTTCAATTGTGCAGGAATTGCTCGCGCGAAACGCATTCCCGCATTACTGCTCCTGCCCAAAACAAGGGACAGTGAGGAACTGAATGACATCAGGGCAGGTTGCAAGGCGGGTGCGGCGTCTGGTCTTGGCAGGCGCGGGATTGTTAATTCTGGCAAATTGTGCCGCGACCGAGGGCGGATCGGTTGCCCGGGCGGAGGTTGAGGCTGCGCGGCTGGAATATGCGGTGCAGGAAGTCCAGACCCTGCAATCCAAGGGGCGGCGGGTCTGGTGCGTGCCGTTTGCCCGCAATGCCAGCGGGATCGAGATCTTCGGCAATGCAAAGACCTGGTGGGAACAGGCCAAGGGCCAGTTCAGCCGCGGCCAGGAGCCGCTGCCGGGCGCTGTGATGGCATTCCGGGCGACCCGGTCCAACCCGCTGGGGCATGTGGCTGTGGTATCGAGGGTTGAGGATTCGCGCAGGATCCGGGTCAATCACGCCAATTGGCACCGCAACAAGGTCTCCCTGGGAATGGCGGTCATAGACGTGTCGGCGCAAAATGACTGGTCCGCCGTGCGCCTGGAGAGCAATCCCGGCGCCTTCGGACGCGTCTATCCGGTCAACGGGTTCATTCTGCCCGTACCGGCTGAAGGCTGAAGCGCTGTAATAGGGGCGCCGCCCCGATCGGGCTGGCGGCGAATGCCCTCCGGAGCTGTCCCGGCCGGACAGAGGTGGGCCGCTGTTTGCCGCAAACAGGTTTCTGCACGGCTGGCCGCCGCATGCACGGCCACAGCTCAGCCGGGGCGGCGGCCCGAATGCGTCACAGACACTTCAGGCGAGCAGGAAATTGTCTTCGGTCAGGCTGACGGGCTGCTCGAACGAGATGAACTGGCTTCCATTGACGAACACCGCGCTGTTGTCGGAAGCAAAGGTGACGACGGCATCTCTCTGACTGGCGTCCTCCGCGTTCCACGGGAAGAAAATACCGCGATCGAAATTATCGAAGCTCAGTTTGATCCGGTCTTTTGCAGGGTCGAAATCGAGCACCTTTGCCGACACCAGCCCTGTTGGCAGCCGGGTGAATTCGATCACATCCCGGCCGCCGCCTGTCAGAACCGTGTCCGGGGCAAATCTTGTGGCATAGGAAAATGTGATGCGGTCGGCCCCCTTGCCAAGATGGTAGGTGCCGGAGGTCTCGCCGTCCGCAGTGACGCTGTCCTGTCCAGGCCCCGTGAATATTCTGGCGCCATCCGCACCGGACGTGTTGCGGACCGTGTCATTTCCCTTTCCGGTTCTGATGACCAGGCTTTCGGTTTGGTCCGACAGATAGATTGCGACAGTGTCGTGCCCGCCTTTTGTGTTCACATGGAAATTATCCCCCAAGCGGTTCTGGACCTGAACACCATCTGCGAAGCGGCTTCCGGAGATTTCGAAATCCCGCGGTGCGGTCTGGGGGCTGCCTGCCCGGAACGTCAGGTTCACGGCAGCGGCTTCGGCCCCGGTGAAGAGGTCATGAAACGGCGAAAGGCGGAGGCTGCTGACCTCCGTGGCTATCTCCAGCCGGAATTCGACTGTATCGATCCCGCGGCCGCCCTGGAACTCGATGACGTCGAACAGTGCGGATGGGGCATCCCCTTCGTAGAGGCGCCGGGTATTCCACACAAATGTGTCATCGCCGCGCCCGCCGAAGAAACGGTCTGTGAGATCACCGTTGAACAGCAGCATGTCGTCGCCGCGCAGGCCGAAAAAGAATTCGTCTTCAGTGTCTGTCGAGGTGAAAATGTTTCCAAGGGAATTGCCGGTGATATTGGGCACGCTGATACACCTCAGGCTGACTTTCTGTACGAAGCGCAATTATAAAGGGAGGAGGTGCAATGCGCTAGCGGGACTTGCCGGGCGGTCTTCTGGCTATCGCACCAGGACCAGTGCGCCGTTGCGGATTTCGATGCTGGACCAGCGCTGCAGATAGCCCATGCCAAGCAGGGATTGCTCCAGTTCTCCCTGATTCACCCAGACGCGGACATCGGTGTCGGTAATGCCGCCCAGAGAGATCTTGTCGATCCAGACCGAGGCTGTGCGCACTTCGCCGTTGGCGGTGCGGGCCCGGCCGAGATAGGCGAGACTGTCCGTATCGATCCCGGCGAGACGGGCGTCGCTTGCATTCAGCACGACCTGGCTGGCGCCGGTATCGACCAGAAACTCGATCGGCGCGCCGTTGACATCCAATGTCAGGTAATAATGCCCGTCCGGTGCGCGCGGAACCTCGACCCGGCCGTCCTCAACCGCGACGCTTTGCTGCGGGCGCACGGTCTGGCGGATGTCCTCCCACAACCCGTAAGAGGCGATGACACCGAGGAAAATGAACCCCCAGACGGCGAACATCTGCAAGGTTTTGCCGAGGCTCCGGCGGTTTTGCACAAACACCCAGGAGCCCACCGCAATCAGCAGCAGCACCAGGTAAAGAAAACGTCCGATTTCATAGTCGCCCATCTGCTCACCTCCTGCATATAAAGTAGGCGGGCCGGGGCGTTATGCTAGCCTGCAAAGCCAAACGCGCGCAGGCCGTCCAGAACGAACTGCACCGACAGCGCCGCCAGCAGCATGCCCAGAAGACGGGTGACAACGGTGATGCCGGTCTTGCCCAGCAGCCGTTCGAACAGGCCGGAAAACAGGCACATCACCAGCAGAATCGAGAGCACCGCAAACACCACTCCCATGACCATGGCAAAGCCGGCGAAACCCGGCTGCTGGCCCGTCAGCAGGATCACGGTGGCGATTGAGCCAGGCCCGGCAATCAGCGGGATCGCCAGGGGGAAGATCGAGGGGTCGTCGACGCCGTCTTCCTCGCTGCGGTCCTCGCGCCGCTTGTTGCGGCGCTCGAACAGCATATCAAGCGCGGTGAGGAACAGCAGCACGCCGCCGGCCACCCGGAAGGCGGGCATGGAGATGCCGATGAAACCCAGCACGGCCTCGCCAAGCGCTGCAAACAGCGCCAGCAGGATGGCGGC
Source organism: Leisingera thetidis (assembly GCF_025857195.1). Taxonomy (NCBI): domain Bacteria; kingdom Pseudomonadati; phylum Pseudomonadota; class Alphaproteobacteria; order Rhodobacterales; family Roseobacteraceae; genus Leisingera; species Leisingera thetidis. The sequence goes on from NZ_CP109787.1 coordinate 1,542,057, forward strand.
GGTGACGGTGGCGCGCAGGGCGATGGAGCGGCGCCGGGCCGGGCTCATGCCCTGGGTCAGCGCCAGGAAGATCGGCGTCAGCCCGATCGGATCGACGATGACAAACAGCGTCACAAAAGAGGTGATCAGAATGCCTGTGTCGATCATTGCGCCTCAGCTTTTTCCAGTTTCTCCACGGCTTTCAGCCAAAGATCCTCGGCGCGGTCCTGCGCTTCCATCACTTCGGCATATTTGCGCTGCCAGACAATGGCTTCGTCCTTGCGGCCATCTTCGTAGAGGGCTGGGTCCGCCAGCTTCTTGGCCAGCTTGTCGCGCATCTCGCTCACTTTTTCGAGCCGCGCTTCGCCTTTGCGGACCTCGGCGCGCAGCGCCAGGATGGCATCGCGGGAGGGGCGTTTGGGCTTGGCGGCCTTGGACTTGCCTGCGGGTTTGTCCCGCGTCAGCAGCAGGTCGCGGTAGGCCGGCAGGTCGCCCTCGAACGGTTTCACCGTGCCGCCGGACACCAGCCACAGCCGGTCCGCGACCAGGCTGAGCAGATGCATGTCGTGGCTGACCAGAATGACCGCGCCGGAATAGGCGGTCAGCGCCTCGACCAGGGCTTCGCGGCTTTCGATATCGAGGTGGTTGGTCGGCTCGTCGAGGATCAGCAGGTGCGGTGCGGGCAGGGTGGCCAGCAGGAGCGACAGCCGCGCCTTCTGGCCGCCGGAAAGGCGCCCGACCTCGGTATCGGCCTGATCCGACCCAAGGCCGAATCCGGCGAGCCGGGCACGCAGGCGGGCCTGGCCTTCATTCGGGCGTTCGCGCTGCAAGTGCTGCAGCGGTGTTTCGTCGATGTGCAGCTCATCCACCTGGTGCTGGGCAAAGAAGCCGATCCGCAGCTTGCCGGACTGGGTCATTTTGCCCGCCATCACATCGAGGCGGCCGGACAGCATCTTGGACAGGGTGGATTTGCCTTCGCCGTTCTTGCCGAGCAGGGCGATGCGGTCGTCCTGATCGATGCGCAGGTCCAGCCGGCTGAGGACCGCGGTGCCGTCATAACCGACCGAGGCGCCTTCGGTGGCGATGATCGGCGGCGACAGTTCCTCCGGCTCCGGGAAGGTGAAGACGGTGCGCGCGGCATCTTCGGGCGCGCGGATGGTTTCCATCTTTTCCAGCATCTTCACCCGGCTTTGCGCCTGCTTGGCCTTGCTGGCCTTGGCCTTGAACCGGTCGACAAACGCCTGCAGATGGGCGCGGCGGGCGTCCTGTTTCTTGGCCAGTGCTGCCTGATTGGCGCGGTTGGCGGCGCGCTGGCGGGCGAACTGGTCGTAGTTGCCGGAATAGAAGGTCAGGCCAAGGTCTTCGAGATGCAGAATGCCGTTCACCGAGCGGTTCAGCAGCTCGCGGTCGTGGCTGATGATGATGACGGTGTGCGGATATTTCACCAGATAGGCCTCGAGCCACAACGCGCCCTCAAGGTCCAGGTAGTTGGTCGGTTCGTCCAGCAGCAGGAGGTCGGGCTGGGAAAACAGCACTGCAGCCAGGGCCACGCGCATCCGCCAGCCGCCCGAGAAGTCGGAACAGGGGCGCTGCTGCGCCTCGTAATCAAATCCGAGACCCTTGAGGATGGAGGCGGCGCGCGCCTCGGCCGACCAGGCGTCGATATCTGTCAGCCGGGTCTGAATCTCGGCGATCCGGTGGGGATCCTGCGCGGTCTCGGATTCGGCCATCAGTTCGGCGCGTTCGGTATCCGCTGCCAGGACCGTGTCGATCAGCGAAACATCCGAGGCCGGCGCCTCCTGTGCGACGCCGCCGATCCGGGCCCGGCTGGGCAGGGAAATGCTGCCGGATTCCAGCGACAGCTCATTGCGGATCAGGCGGAACAGCGTGGTTTTGCCGGTGCCGTTGCGGCCGACCAATCCAACTTTGTGGCCGGTGGGGATGGTGGCGCTGGCGCCATCAAACAAAAGGCGGCCTTCGACCGCATAGGATATATCGCTGATACGTAACATAAGCCGAGCACTGCGGCACTGCCTGCCCCTTGTCAATGGGGTAGGCCCGGTGCGGAAGCTGGCGGCGGCTGGCTGTGGCCGGCTTATTTCAGATGCGCGGCCAGATCATCAAAGGAATAAGAGGCAAAGCCGACCAGCGGGTTTTCTCCGTCTCTGCTGAAGGCAAAGACGTGCAGCTCGTCATGGCGCAGGGTGGCGCGGCAGAACACGCCGTCCTGGGCGAGGTCGCCGGGGCAGCTGTCCAGATCGGTGTGGGCAACGGCCGTTTCGAAAAGCTGGTAGGTCAACGGCAGAGGTATGTCGGCAGCAAAAGCCGGTGCTGCGAAGAGGCAGGCAATCAGAGCGGGTACGGGGTTCATTGTTCAACCTTGTTTCAAGTTTCAACCCTGTTCGCGCAGGCCTAACTGACTTAAATTGTCAGGTAATTGCAAGCCCTGAATCCGACCCTGCGGCAAAACTGCGTGCTTGCCTCCTTGTCCTGCTGCGGGAACCTGCGATGTTCAGGCCGATCCGCGGGAGCGGTGAAATGGCCCGTACCGGCAGCTTCGGCAGAACAGCCGGATGGCATGCGCACCGGCGCGCTGGATGACGGCTGGGCTGCGCCGGGACAGTCGGGCACGATCCCGGATGCCGCTATTCAGGGGCTTCCCATGCGGCCTTGGCCATGTTACCCGGCGCGCGGAGTTTCCGGCCCGGGGCACCCCCCGCGGCCCATCAATCAGGAGAATGCCAAATGGCTCTGGAACGCACTTTCTCGATCATCAAGCCCGATGCAACCCGCCGCAACCTGACCGGCAAGATCAACGCCAAGTTCGAAGACGCCGGCCTGCGCGTCGTGGCGCAAAAGCGCATTCACATGACCAAAGCCCAGGCAGGCAAGTTCTACGAAGTGCACGCCGAGCGCCCGTTCTACGACGAACTGTGCGAGTTCATGTCCTCCGCACCGGTTGTCGTGCAGGTTCTGGAAGGTGAAAACGCCATTGCCAAGAACCGCGAAGTGATGGGCGCCACCAACCCGGCAGATGCCGCCGCCGGCACCATCCGCGCCGAATTTGCTGAATCGGTTGGCGAAAACTCGGTCCACGGTTCCGACGCACCGGAAACCGCGGCAGTCGAGATCGCTTACTTTTTCTCCGGCATCGAGCTGGTCGGCTAAGCCATAGGCTTACCGCAATGCATGGACCGCTCCGCAGTGCCGGGGCGGTCCTTTTTTTGGGGCAGGGGACCCGGTCAGCGCCGGGCGGGATCCGTTACCTGCAGGTCGGCAGGCGTTGCGCGCACGCCGATTGCGTCCAGTTCTGCCAGGAGTTTTGAGCTGTGCTGCGGCCGGGCCTCAGCCTTGATCGCGTCAAAACGCTTGCGCAGTTCCTCTTTCTCCTTGCCCTTGCAGTCATTCCAGGGCCGCCCCTGCAAGGCCATCACCAGCACGTAATAGCCAATGAAGTGCGGCCGTGTGCCGGTCTGAAGCAGTTTGGCATAAGCGCTGTCGGCGCCAATGGCGCGCAATTCCTCGGCTGACGTGATCCCTGCGCGCAGGCAGGCTTCCTCGTAAGCGGGGCCAAGGTTGCGGATGGAGGAAATGGCTGTGTTCATGATTTGTTTCTATCTGTTCCAGCCGCCGTTGTCACGCTTCAATCTGCCAGGTCCGTTAATGCCGGGGCCGCCCCCTGACGCCGCGGCGCCGGCCGTTTTGGCAGATTGACAGTCGCATTTCCGGCAGGAACCCTGTCCGGTGCAGCCGAACGGAGAAACCGATGAGAACAAGCCAGCAAACGTCCGTGAATATTGCGGGTTTCGACCTGGCAAACCCGCCTGAGGGGTTTGCAGCCGATCCGTTTCCCTATTACGACGCGCTCCTTCGCGATGCACCGGTGCTGCCGCAGCCGGACGGGTCGCTGCTGGTCTGCCGCCATGCGGATCTGGACCGGGTATACCGCGACACCACTTTGTTTTCTTCGGACAAGCAACGGGTGTTTGCGCCCAAGTTCGGCCCGGGCTCCCCGCTGTTTGAGCATCATACAACCTCCCTGGTGTTTTCTGATCCGCCGCTGCACACGCGGGTGCGCAGGATCATGACCTCGGCGCTGGCCCCGCGGGCAATTGCCAAGATGGAACCGGGGCTGATTGAAACGGTCGATCACTTGCTTGACGGGATGGCGGGCCGGGACCAGGCCGATCTGATCGAGGATTTTGCCGCTTCCATTCCGATCCAGATCATCGGCAACCTGCTGGATGTGCCGGTAGCCGAACGGGCGCCGCTGCGGGACTGGTCGCTGGCCATCCTGGGCGCGCTGGAGCCTGCGCTGAGCAGCGCTCAACTGGCCGCGGGCCACCGGGCGGTGAGTGAGTTCAAGGCGTATCTGCAGGATCTGACCGCGCGGCGCCGTGCCAGGCCAGGAGATGCCGAAACCGACGTTCTGACCCGGCTGATCCGCGGGGAAGGGGCTGAAGGGGCGCTCAGCGAGACTGAACTGATCCAGAATTGCATTTTCATCCTGAATGCAGGACACGAGACGACCACCAATCTGATCGGCAACGGGCTGGCGCTGCTGCACGATCATCCGGAGCAGAAACAGCGGCTGCTGGACAATCCGGAACTGATCAAACCCGCCGTCGAGGAGATGCTTCGGTTCCGCTCACCGAACCAGTTGGGCAACCGGGAAACCACGGCTGAGGTTGAGATCGGCGGCGTCGCGGTTCCCGCGGGAACCAACCTGCACTTGATGATCGGTGCCGCCAACCGCGACCATGAGGTGTTCGAGAATCCGGGTCGTTTCGACATTTCCCGGACTCCGAACCGGCATCTCGCCTTTGCCGGAGGTCCGCATGTCTGCGTCGGTTTGACGCTGGCGCGGATGGAGGGAAAAATTGCGATTGAACGTTTCCTGCGCCGGTTTCCGGAGTACCAGGTGCTGGCGGGCCGGGTGCCGGGCGGGCGGATCCGCTTCCGGGGATATGCGTCCCTGCCGGCCAGGCTGAGGTGATGGCAAGGTTAAATGGCGCCGGCGGCCGGATCAGAACAGGCCGGCCTCCTTGGCTGTCAGTGCCGCCTGGGTCCGGTTCTTGGCATCCAGCTTGCGGCATAGCGTGCGCACGTGCAGCTTGATGGTCACCTCCTGCAGATCCAGATCGCGGGCAATTTCCTTGTTTGACTGGCCGCGGCACAGCCCGTCCAGCACCTCCAGCTCCCGGGGGGTGAGCTTTTCGGCGAGAGGGTGGGTGTTTGCGGCCGCTTGCTCGCGCATCAGGTTGACGGGCACGTAGATTTCCCCTGCGCTCATGAAACGCACCGCGTTCAGCAGCGACTGCGCGCCCATCGTCTTGGGGATGAAGCCGATTGCGCCCGCATCCAGGGCCTCCTGCGCCGTGCGTGCGGGGGCGCTGCCCGACAGGATGGCCACGCCCTTGCCGCCGTTGGCCGCCAGCGCCTTTGACAGGCCATCCAGTCCCATCATGCCCGGCATGTTGTAGTCGAGCAGCACTAGGTCAAAGGGACCCTGGTCTGAGATTTCTTCAATCGCCGCAGGCAGATCGGTGGCCAAGGAGACCTCCGCGCCGCCCTCGGAGCGCAGGTAGGCGGAGATCGTTTCGCGGACCATATCATGGTCGTCTGCCAGCAATATTCGCATGATGCCCCTAGACCTGTTCCTGACTTCCCGATCCCAGTCTACAGCCACAAGGGTTTCAAAACTGTCAACCGTAGATTGCGGTCTGGTCAGAGGAAGGGACATGGTCTGCAGCTCCTGTGAATTCGCCGGAATTCCGATGATTTTATGCGCGCCGGGCGGAGTCTGGTAAGCCTGCATTAGGGTGCTGATGATACTCTTTTGGTTGTGCGCCCTATACGGAAGGTCAGGAGCCTATCCGCTGGTGCCGGTTGCCGGGGCGCGCGGATATGGCATCCTGCGTCCGGGTGCCATGCAAATGCCTGAGGAAAGGAGAGCTGGAATGAACGGATTGATTTCGCGGGCCACGGCGCTGGGGGCTGCTGTCTGCACCCTCCTCGCCGCTGCGGTCATGGCTGGCGAGGAGCCGCCGGTGCTGCTGTCCGTGCGCATGGCGGACGGGACGGAACCTGCCGCGCACTACACAATCGAGGATCTGCGCGCCCTGGCGCCAGTCACCATCGAAACGGAGACCATCTGGACCACGGGACGCCAGCAGTTCACCGGCGTGCCGCTGGCGGTTCTGATGGCGCGGGCCGGCGTCAGCAGCGGCCAGCTGGTGGCACATGCGGTGAATGACTATTCGGTGGAGATTCCGGTTGCGGATGCAGTCGAAGGCGGGCCCATCGTTGCCTTTGAACGCAACGGCGCGGAAATGTCATTGCGCAACAAGGGACCGCTGTGGGTGGTCTACCCCTATGACAGCAATCCAGCCTATCAGACCGAGGAGGTATACTCGCGCAGCATCTGGCAGCTCGACCGGATCGTGATCCGGCAGTGACAGGCAGGCAGGGGGCAGGCAGCTGATGCTTCGCGGGTTTCCCGCCGTGCCGCGCTGGGTTCTGGCGCTGGTGCTGGCGATTGCGGCCGCGCTGGCCGCGCAGTCGGTGCGTCTGGGCCACCAGGTGCTGCAGCATCTGGGCGGGCTGTCGACGGCGGCCACCGACAATATGCAGTGGAACCTGTCCCAGGCCGAGGTTGAGCATTTGAAACTGGAAACCGCCGTGCTCACGGCCCGGGTGCCCGGTGATCTGCGGCGGCTGCGGCGCCAGTTCGATATCTACTACAGCCGGGTTGCCACTTTCCGCGAAAGCCCGCTGTTTGCAGACCTGCGCCAGAGTGAGCCTGGCGCGAGACTGCTGCAGCAGATGCACGCCCGGCTGGACCGTATGGCGGCGGTTGCCGATAGCGGGGACCAGGCGCTGCTTGCCCGCCTGCCGGAGCTCGCCGGAGAACTGGAGCAAAACAGCGCTGATGTGCGCGACCTGGCCTTGTTCGGTGTTGTGCTGCAGGTCGAGGACACCATGGACAAGCGGTTGAAACTGTTCACGATCCTGACCCGCTTGGGCTGGGTGGTTCTGGCCCTGGTGCTGGCGCTGGCACTGGCGGCGCTGATGCTCGGGCGCCTCTACCGCAAGGGCCGCAGACTGGCGATGGAGCGCAGCCGGGCTGCGGCGCGGATGGAGGCGATGATCGCCTCTTCGCTGGATGCGATCCTGGTGGTTGGCGCGGACGGCCGGATCCAGGCTTTCAACGGCGCGGCGGAATCGGTGTTCGGTTACAGCCGCAGCGAAGCTATGGGCCAGCAGATGGTCAACCTGATCGTGCCGGACCATCTGCAGGAGGCCCACAAGGCCGGGATGAAGCGGTTTCTGCAGACCGGCACGGCCCGCGTGGCCGGCAAGGGGCGGCTGCAGCTGGAGGCGCGGCGCAAGTCAGGCGAGCTGTTCCCGGTGGAGCTGTCGGTCTCTGTCAGCCAATCGGGAACCGATACGGTCTTTGTCGGCTTTCTGCGCGATATCTCCGAGCGGATCGCGGCGGAGGAGGAACTGCGCCGGGCCCGGGACGATGCCCTGGCGGGCGCGCGGGCCAAGCAGAACCTTCTCACGGTGATGAGCCACGAGATGCGCACGCCGCTGACCGGGGTGCTGGGCGCCATCGACCTGATCGAAGGCACCGGCCCGACAGCGGAGCAGCGCCGCTACCTGCAGGCAATGCGGGTTTCAGGGGAGCTGCTGCTGCATCATGTGAACGATGTGCTGGAGCTGTCGCGGCTGGAGTCCGGCGCGGATTCGGAGAAACTGCGGATCTTCGATCTGGAAGAGCTGGTCAGCGGACTGGTGGAAAGCCAGCAGCCCAGTGCCCGCGGCCGCGGAATTGATCTGTCGCTGCATTGCAGCCTGGGCGGCAAACCCGTGGTCGCCGGCCGGCCCCGTGCCGTGCAGCAGGTGCTGCTGAACCTGATTGGCAACGCGATAAAATTCACCAGCGAAGGCGCCGTGAATGTGGATGTCATGCGCCTGCCGGACGGCGAAACGGTGGAATTCAACGTGGCTGATACCGGCCAGGGCATCGCGCCCGGGGATATTGAGCGGATCTTCGAGGATTTCATCACCCTGGATGCCAGCTACGGCCGTGGCAGCGAGGGGACCGGACTGGGCCTTTCGATCACCAAGCGGCTGGTCCAGGCGATGGGCGGGACAGTCACCTGCGAAAGCGAGCCGGGCGAGGGCAGCCTGTTCACAATATCCCTGGCGCTGCCCGCGGCGAAGGCACCGCCGTTGCGGGCCGAGCAGGACAAGCCCAGGCAGAACGGCGCCTGCCGGCTGCTGATTGCCGAAGATAACGACATCAACCGCGAGCTCCTGGCCACCATGCTGCGCCAGGAAGGGCACCACGTCACGGCCGTGCCCGGCGGCGCCGAGGCGGTCCAGGCGGCCGGTGAGGAGCGGTTCGATCTGATCCTGATGGATATCAGCATGCCGCAGGTGGACGGCATCGAAGCGCTGCGCCGGATCCGCGCCGGACAGCTGGCCGAGGGCACCGATATCGTGGCGCTGACCGCCCATGCCGCGGCAGAGGATCATGCCCGCATTCTGCAGGCCGGTTTTGCCGAAGTGCTGACCAAACCGGTCAACAAGGCAGAACTTGCCGATGTAATTGCCCGCCGGGCCGGCGGCGGCGTCAAGGTGCTGCCCAGCACCGAGTCGGACATCCACCAGTTCTTCGAGGCTTTGGGACAGGACCGGGCGCGTGGTTTCCTGATTGCCTTCTGCGACGAGGTGAATGAATTGCAGGACGGGTTGCACGGCTGCGCGGTGCTGGAAGACGGCCAGCGCAAGGAGGCCCACCGTCTGGCAGGCTCGGCGGCTGTGCTGGGACTGTCAGATCTGCGGAAGGCGATGCTGGCGATCGAAACCGCGGAGGCGGGAGAGCCGCCGCCGGTAGTGCCGTTCCAGCAGGCCTGGTCCAGCGCTGCCATGGTTCTGGCACCGCATCTGCATTCCTGACCGCCGTCAGGCGCGGGCGTGAAGGCCTGCTGAGACGTCGGAAATCAAAGGCGCCAACGCATCGCTGCAACGGCTTTTGGCGCCCTGGCCCCGGTCGGGCCGGGCGGCATTATTCATGCGGGCTGGCTAAAGCAATGAATTCAGTGCGGCGATTGTGCCGGGACCCGCATCAGCCCTCGGTATTATGCCGCGCGGGACTGGCGGGGGCCATCGCGGGACGGGACACGTCATGTTTCCTCTTCGGTGATCACGCGGCGGCGTTCCTCCGGGGCCTATTTGCGGCTTTGCGCATGGCTGCCGGCTGGCCATCAGGGGCGCGATCCCGGATCTGTATGGTTCGGAGGGCGCAGCTGGGAGAGCATCCAGAAGTTGCGCAGATCAGCGTCACAGAATGAAGCCGCTAACTGGGGATTTCCGCGCTCTTTCAAGTAAGAAAGTGCTGTGTTTGGGGCTGGCCGCGCTCAATCCCTGTCCGGCCGCAGTCCGGCGGACAGTGCGCCCGGTGCAAAAAGTCCGCCGCGATGGCAAAGCGCTTGGGAAAGCTGGCGGGGCCAGGCCGCACAGACTGTTTCGGGTATTGCACCCGGTCCGGACTGCGCGCTGCTGGTCCAGCAGTGCGGCCGACTTCGCGGCCGTCATTTGAAGCCGGTTGCTCAGATTTGAGCATCGGGCAGCAAAACGGCGGTGCCAGTCGTCTGCGGACGCCGCGTCATGCACCGCAAACGTTCTGGACGTTCAGGTTTTGTCTGGCGATGGCATTTTGCGGTCCCGGACAATGGCATGGGCGGTGAATTCGGCCAGTTCGCCGCGCCAGATCTGGCGGCCAAAGCAGAACGGCTGTCCGTCTGCACTGTAGATCACCTGCTCCAGTTCGATCCCGGCATTGTAGGTGGGCAGGCCAAGCAAGCCGGCCTCTTCCTCGTTCAAGGCGCGCATGCGGATGGAGATGTCGCCGGAGTGCGGCGGCATGCCGTACTCCCGCTCCATGAGCAGGGTTGTCGATTGCTGCAGGTCATGACTGAAGAGATCCGGGAACAGATGCGCCACTGCAAACTCCTCTTCGATGAAGGCGGGATGCCCCTTGAGCAGAAACAGACGGGTGTATTTGTAGAGCGCTTCACCTTCGCCAACGGCCAGCCTGGCGGCCAGGGCAGCGTTGGCCTGCGTCATCTGTTTTGAGATCAACTTGATCTTCAGGCCAAGCTCGCCGCTCTCGGCATGTGCAAAAAAGCTGACCGTCTTGCTGATGTCGTACGTCAGCCGCCGCGGAGAGACGAATCGGCCCCGGCGCCCGGAACTGTAGGCCAGACCTTCCATTTCAATTGCCAAAAGTGCGCGGCGGGCGGTCATTCTGCTGATGCCGAACTGCTCTCCGATGGCCCTTTCCGAGGGCAGAGCCGCATGTTCCGGCAGTTCCCCGCTGCGGATCTGATGACGCATATGGTCTATAACTTTTTGAAAAACAGGTATTTTTTTCTCTTCGCTCGAGTTGGCCGCGGTCATGTGCTTTGCTCCCACAGTTTTTATTTGGTATATACCAGATAATTGGTATATACCAGCTATCGAGAGTTCCACTACCTGACTGCATGGGGCGCCCATGAAATGCAAGGCGATGGAGCAGGGGGAGGAAGGGCATTGGCCCGCGAATTTCTGGAGACAGGATATGAACATGGTGCCGGACATTCAGGCTCTTGAGTTCACAGCTGACGGCGGGCTGGGCGAAACGGCCAGGATCGGGCTGATTGTGCTGCAGTCGGATCAGACCATCGAACATGAGCTTTCCATGCTGCTCCGCCGCAACGGGGTTGCGCTGTACCATGCCCGCATCCCGAACGAGATGGAGGTTTCCTGCGGCACGCTTCAGCAGATGGAGGCTGATCTTCCGGCCGCTGCCGCGCTGCTGCCTGCGGCCTTTGGGCTGGACGCGATTGGCTACTGCTGCACTTCCGGCGCCACACTGATTGGCGAGGCACGGGTAGATGAAATCCTTCGCAGGGCGCATCCCCAAGCAAAAACCACCAATCCGCTGACCGCCTGCAAAGCCGCTCTGAAGGCGCTGAAGCTCAGACGGGTCGCGCTCGTCACGCCTTATGCTGCTGAAGTGACGACTGAATTGCGGGACAATCTGGCTGAGGCCGGGTTTGAGGTGAATGCGATCGGCACCTTCAATCAATCGGACGACTTCAAGGTCGCCCGGATTTCCTCGCAAAGCATTCTGGCCGCGGTCAAGGAAATCGGCCAGCGCGCTGACTGCGATGGCGTGTTTGTGTCCTGCACCAGCCTGCGCGCCATGCCCATCATCGCCGAGGCAGAGGAAGCGCTGGGCAAGCCGGTTCTGTCCAGCAACCAGGTCACCGCCTGGCACTTGGCCCGGCTGGCAGGGCTTCGCGACAGCATCGCGGGGGCAGGCATGCTTTTTCACACTCAACTGAAGCCTCAGGATTAAGATGATGACGGACTTGCACCCCGCCGCCGAACGCGGCTTCTCCACCAGCGAATTCGAGCAGCGGACCGCGGCGGCGCAGAGGATCATGGCAAATCTCGGGCTGGACGCCCTGCTGCTGACCACGGAACCCGAAGTGCGCTATTTCACCGGGTTCGACACCATCTTCTGGCTCAGCCCGACGCGGCCCTGGTTTGTGGTAATCCCGGCCAGCGGCGCGCCGATTGCGGTTATTCCGGAAATCGGCGGTCCCAGCATGTCGCTGACCTGGATTTCCGATATCCGCACCTGGCTGGCGCCGCAGCCGGAAGATGACGGCATTTCCCTGCTGGCGGACACCCTGCGCGAGGTGCTGCCGGGTGGCGGCACTTTGGGCGTTCCGATGGGGCATGAAACCCATGTGCGGATGCCGGCGGCCGACTTTCAGACGCTGCGCGGCATGCTGGGCGGCATCAGTTTTTCCGATGGCACCGAAGTGGTGCGCCGGTTGCGGATGGTGAAATCACCTTCTGAAATTGCCAAGATCGCACGGATCTGCAGCATCGCCTCCGCCGCGTTCGAGGATCTGCCGAGCCATATCCGGGCAGGCGATACCGAGCGTCAGGCCTTTGCCAAGTTCAAGATCGACCTGCTGCAGAAGGGCGCCGATGACGTGCCGTATCTGGTGGGCAGTTCCGGTCCCGGCGGGGTTGCGGACGTGATCAACCGTCCCACGGACCGGGTGATTGCAGACGGCGACATGCTGCTGCTGGACACCGGTTCACTGTGGGGCGGCTACAGCTGCGACTTCGACCGGAACTTTGCATTCGGCCATGCCTCGGACGAGGCCAAATCCGCCTATGACCTGGCCTGGCGGGCGACAGAAGCCGGCCTGCAGGCCGCACGGCCCGGCATCACCACCGCGGATCTGTGGGGCGCGATGGCCAAGGTGCTGGAGGAGGGCGGCTGCAGCGGCCATCAGATCGGCCGGATGGGTCACGGGCTGGGGATGCAGGTGACCGAATGGCCCTCGCTGATGCCCGGCGACAATACGGTGATCGAGGCCGGCATGGTGCTGACGCTTGAACCCGGTTTCGCCTTTGGCGGCAGCAAGATGATGCTGCACGAGGAAAATATCGTCATCCATGAGGATGGCGCCGAACTGCTGTCGCGCCGTGCTGCGCGCGAGCTTCCGATCATCACATAAGCCACGGGTTTCACCAGAATGACCAAACAACTCCCGTCCCACGCACAGGTTGTCATCATCGGCGGCGGCATCCACGGCTGCTCGGTGGCCTATCACCTGGCCAAACAGGGGCTGACCGATGTTGTGCTGCTGGAGCGCAAGCAGCTGACCAGCGGCACCACCTGGCACGCGGCCGGTCTTGTGGGGCAGCTGCAGGGCAGCCACGCCACCACCGCCTTTGCCAAATACGGCATTGAGCTGCTGCAGGAGATCGAGGCGGAGACCGGCCAGAACCCGGGCTACCGGCGGTCGGGGTCGATTTCCATCGCCGTCAACGATGAACGGATGGCAGAACTGAAGCGCAAGGCGGATTTTGCAGCGCTGTTCGGGGTGGAGGCGCACTACCTGGAAACTGCCGAGATCCAGGAGCGCTGGCCGCTGATGAACCCCGCGGGCGTGCTGGGCGGCATCTACATGCCCAGCGACGGCTCTGCCAACCCGGTGGATCTGACCACGGCGCTGGCCAAGGGCGCGCGGATGCGCGGCGCGAAGATCCTGGAGAACATCAAGGTCGAAGAGGTGCTGACCCGCGACGGCAAGGCGGTGGGCGTGCGCACCGGGCAGGAAACCATCAGTGCGGATTACGTGGTGAACTGCGGCGGCATGTGGGCGCGCGAGCTGGGCCGCCAGAACGGTGTCGGCGTGCCGCTGCATGCCTGCGAGCATTACTACCTGGTGACCGAGGCGATTAATAATCTGCCCAGCGACCTGCCGGTGCTGCGCTCCTATTGCGATGGCACCTACTGGAAGGAAGACGCCGGCAAGCTCTTGTTCGGCTTTGCTCATTTCCAGGCCAAACCCTGGGGCATGAGGGGGATTTCGGAGGACTTCGAATTCGACAGCCTGCCGTTTGTCGAAGACGACGTGATGGAGGTGCTGGAACTGGCGATGAACCGGGTGCCGCTCTTGCAGGACACCGGCATCCGCACCTTCTTCAACGGGCCGGAGAGCTATTCCTACGATGGCCGCTTCATCCTGGGGCAGGCACCGGACATCCCGAACTATTTCGTGCTGGGCGGGGTGAACTCCACCGGTATCCAGTCGGGCTCCGGGGCAGGGCGGGCCTTGGCGCAATGGATCATTGACGGTCATGCGCCGATCGACCTCAGCGAAATGGACCCCAAGCGCTGCGAGGAATTCCAGGCGCGCGATCCCTATCTGCAGGAACGCTGCCCGGAGACCCTGGTGCTGACCTATGCAATGCACTGGCCGAACCACCAGCGCGAGACCGTCCGCAACCTGCGGCGCACACCGTTCTATCATCCGATGAAGGCCCGCGGCGCCTGTTTCACCGAGGCCCAGGGCTGGGAACGCCCCGGCTGGTTCGCGCCCGAGGGCGTTGAGCCGAAGTACGAATACAGCTTTGGCCGCCAGAACTGGTTTCCGCACGTTCAGGAAGAACAGAAAGCAGCGCGTGAAGCTGTTGCCATGATCGATTACACCATGCTGGGCAAGCTGATGGTCGAGGGCCGCGACGCCGAGAGCTTCCTGCAGCGGGCCTGCACCAACAATATGGCGATGGTCAATGGCCGCGTCGCCTATACGCTGATGCTGAACGAACGCGGCGGTATCGAGAGCGATGTCACGGTTGCCCGTCACGGCGATGACAGCTTCATGGTGATGAGTTCGATCTCGCACACCCGGCGCGACTACCTGCACCTGCGCGACCTGATCCGCGAGGATGAGGATGTGCGCCTGCGCGATGCGACAACCGCCTATGGCGTGCTGGGGATCATGGGGCCGAACAGCCGCGAGCTGCTGCAGATGGTCAGCGATGCGGAACTGTCAAATGCGGCGTTCCCGTTCAACAGCCTGCGGCATTTCCATATCGGCCACGCCCCGGTGTTCGCGCAGCGCCTGTCCTATTCCGGCGAATTGGGCTGGGAGATTTTCATTACCCCGGATTTTGCCGAACACGTGTTCGAGGTGCTGATGCAGGCCGGCGAGCAGTTCGGCATCCGCCTGATCGGCGGCGAGGCGCTGAATGCGCTGCGGCTGGAAAAGGGCTTTGTCCACTGGGGCCACGACATGGCCTATACCGAGGCGCCGCATCAGATGGGCATGGAGTTTGTCTGCAAGACCAAGAAGCCCATCCCCTTCATTGGCCGCGACGCCTATCTGGCGCGCAAGGCGGAAAACAAGGGTCCGTTCCTGTGCTCGGTCAAGCTGCGCGATGCCGGGCCGCTCTTGCATCACAACGAGCCGGTGCTGCGGGATGGCAAGATTGCAGGCTATGTGACCGCCGGCGCCTGGGGGCAGGCGGTCGGGGCGGCTGTCGGCCTGTGCCTGCTGACTCTGCCGGACGGCGAAACAGACAAGGCAGCCGTGGAAAACGGCGGGTTCACGGTGCTGGTGGAAGGCAAGAGCGTTGAGGCCGATGTCAGCCTGACCCCGTTCTATGACCCGCAAAGCAAACGGATGCTGTCCGGCGCCTAGCGGCGCCCGGCATCAGGGAGGCGTTCACGGTCCTGGAGCATATGCCCGATGTCCCGCTCTCATCATCGGGCCGGGTTCAGGACCGTGGCGATGGAGCGGCAGACCCAGCCGATCGGCAGGCGCGTGATCCATATCGACGACAGGTTAAATTCAGGGAGGAAACCATGACTTTCAAACTACTCAACACTCTGGGCGCAGCGGCGGTTGCAGCCGTGGCCAGTTCGGCAGCAGCGCTGGCCGGGCCGATTGATGACCGGATAGCCGCAGGCGAGCCGCTCCGCATCGGCTTCTCCAACATTCCGATCTGGGGCTACCCGGACGAGAACGGCGACGCCAAGGGCTTCGTGAACGAGATCGCCATCGGCATTCTGAAGAAGATGGGCCACGACAACGTCGAAGCCACCGTGACCGACTGGGGCGGGCTGATCCCGGGGCTGCAGGCGAACCGCTATGATTTGATCACCGGCGGGCTTTATATCCTCAACAGCCGCTGCGAGAACATCTCCTTTTCCGAGCCGATTGCCCAGTCCGGTGACGCCTTCATCGTTCCGGCCGGCAATCCCAAGGGTATCCAGACCTATCAGGACATCCTGGCTGCAGAAGCGGTTCTGGCTGCCGGTTCCGGCTACAACACCGTCGAAGCCGCCAAGAAGGAAGGGCTGACCGACGCCATGATCATGCAGGTGCCCGGACCCACCGAAATGCTGGCAGCCGTCAAGGCCGGCCGCGCGGATGCCGCCGGCATGACTTATTTCGAAGCCGCGCATCTGGCGAACAGCGACGCGGCCGTCGATGTGACCGATCCCAGCGCACTGCCGGAATGGACGCTGAACTGGGTTGGCGTCGGTTTCCGGGATACGGATGGCGATTTCCTGGCCGAGTTCAACAAGGCGCTGGCGGAATACGTCGGCTCCGAGGAGATGATGCAGGCGGTCGCGCAGTACGGCTACACCAAAAGCACCCTGCCTGGTGGCAAGACCACCGAATGGACCTGCAGCAACCGCTGATCCGGCAGCGCGGCGGGGCCATAGGTTCCGCCGCATAATCTACTTCTTATGCAATACGGATTACTGATGGGTTTCTACGAATTCCTGGTCCAGTACTGGCCGCGGCTCATGTCGGGGATGGGCGTTACCGTCGTCCAGTTCCTGCTCGCGGCGGCAATCGGCATTGCGATCGCGCTCTGCATGGGCCTGATGAAGCTCTCGCAGAACCGGTTGCTGCATGGTGCGGCCGTCACCTACATCGAAATCTTCCGCGGCACCTCGCTTGTCGTCCAGCTCTACTGGATCTTCTTCGTCCTGCCTTTGTTCGGGCTGACGATCGAAAAATTCACTGCCGGGTATCTGGCGGTTGGCATGAATATCGGCGCTTACGGGGCCGAACTGGTGCGCGGCGGCATCCTGTCTGTGCCCAAGGGCCAATGGGAGGCAGCACTGGCCATCAACATGAGCCCGGCCCAGCGGATGCGGCGGATCATCCTGCCGCAGGCGCTGGTCAGCATGCTGCCGCCCTGGGGCAACCTGATGATCGAGCTTTTGAAGGGCACGGCCTTGGTTTCGCTGATCTCGGTGGCCGATCTGATGTTCGAATCCCGCCAGATCAACGCCTCGACCTTCCTGTCGGCGCAGGTCTTTGGTGCGGCGCTGGTCATCTACTACATATTGGCCCGCTTTTTCGTGACGCCGTTCATGCGCTGGCTGGAACGCCATATGGCGCGCAAGATGGGGAGGGCGTGAGCAATGTTTGACTGGCAATGGGACTTCACCTGGGAAATCCTGCCGCGTCTGATCACGGCCACCGGCAACACGCTGGTTGCGGCTCTTGCGGGTTATGCGATTGCCGTGGTGCTGGGCATGGCGCTGGCACTGGCGCAGCGGACACCTTCTAAAGCCGCAGCCTTTGCGGTGCGGGAAGTGGTTGAGTTCATCCGCTCCACGCCGCTGATCCTGCAGATCTTCTTTGTATTCTACGTCGGCCCGCAGTTCGGCATCCGGCTCAGCCCGTGGATGTCCGGCATGATCGCCATCGGCCTGCATTATGCCTGCTACCTGTCGGAAGTCTTCCGCGGCGGCATTGAAAGCGTGCCGAAAGGCCAGTGGGAGGCCGCAACCGCGCTCAACATGACAACGGCGCAGAAATACCTCCGGGTGATCATCCCGCAAGCGATCCCGCCTGCGCTGTCGGGCATGGGAAACTATCTGGTCGGCATCTTCAAGGACACGCCGATGCTCTCGGTGATCGGGGTTGCCGAGCTGATCCATACCGCCAATGCCATCGGTTCGGAAAACTACCGCTTTCTGGAGCCTTACACGATGGTCGGCATCATCTTTCTGGCAATCTCCCTGCCGGCAGCGGGCCTGATCCGGCTGTTCGAAGGGTATGTGCGCCGCAAACTGGGACTGTAACTATGCTGGACAAGACTGGCCTTCCGCTTGAAATGACCGGTGAAGACACACCGATGGTGAGCTTTCGCAAGGTGCGCAAATCCTATGGCCCGCTGACCGTCCTTGATGACCTCGACCTCGACATTGCCGCAGGCGAGATGGTGTCCATCATCGGCCCGTCGGGATCCGGCAAGACCACCGTGCTGCGGATGCTGATGACGCTGGAGCAGATCAATGGCGGGGTGATCTATGTGGACGGCAAGCCGCTGACGCATATGCCCAAAGGCGGCCAGCTGGTTCCTGCCAGCGAGCGCCATCTGCGCAGCCGCCGCGCCGACATCGGCATGTGCTTCCAGCACTTCAACCTGTTTCCGCACATGACGGCGCTGGAGAACTGCATGGAAGGGCCGGTGCAGGTGCTGGGCCTGTCCAAGGCCGAAGCCCGCGACCGTTCGGAGGAGCTGCTGGAAATGGTCGGCATGATCTCCAAGAAGGATCAGCATCCCTCGCGCCTGTCGGGCGGCCAGCAGCAGCGGGTGGCGATTGCCCGGGCGCTGGCGATGCGGCCCAAGGTGATGCTGTTTGACGAGGTGACATCGGCCCTCGACCCCGAGGTGATCGGCGAGGTCACCACCGTCATCCGCAAACTGGTGGCCGAGCACAATCTGACCATGCTCATGGTCACCCACCAGATGGGGTTTGCCCGCGATATCTCCGACCGGGTGTGCTTCTTCTATGGCGGCAAGATCGAGGAGCAGGGCCCGCCGGCCCAGCTGTTCGGCAACCCGCAGCGGGAGCGCACGCAGCAGTTCCTGAGCGCGGTGCGCGAAGCGGTCTGACCGCAGTCGGACCGGAACCTTCGCATGATTGAGACCTTGGCAGGCCTGTTCGCTGAGCAGGCCTGATCGCCGGATCACAAAGCAACTGCGGCCGGTAACCCGCTGATAGCCCGTGAACGGCACCAGCCGCCCGGCATCGATCTCAAACCGCGGCACGTCCGGGCAGCCAAGGGCAAGGCCGCGCCCTTGCCGGTTCGCAAGGGGCCGCCCGGCCGGTCTTCCAGCACTGCGATGCGCTTGCGGACAGCGGCCTGGGGGCATTCAGCTCTTCCGGGGAACCGGTGAAGCTGCCGGGCCGGGCAATGGCCTCGGAAAACAGAAGATAGCCGAATGGAGGCAGGTCGCGGCGGTTGTTTTCATCACCTGCAGTCTTTGCACTTCCAGACAAGATGCCACTTTGAGACGTCGGGTGTTGGACGTAGCATTCTGCCAACGGCAGCTATGGCCGGACGCCAGAGGATTCCGCAAACCAGCAGCAGGGAAACCGCATGTTCACCGAACGACTGTCCCGATTTCAGACCAGACTGGCCGAGGCCGGAATTGACGTGGCGCTGATCACCGATGACGACAACGTCTATTACCTGACCGGTTATTACGATTACCTGCATATGGATTTCGGCCGCCCGACCATTCTGGTGGTGCCCAGGGACGGCGATACGCTGCTGATCACCCCGGCCATCGACCTCAACAGCGCCAAGGCGTCAGCGCGGGTGGGCCGGATTGCGCCTTGGAACGACGGCATGGGCAACGAGTGGCGCGAGGAACTGCCCAGGGCGGTCCGCAAGGCAGGCCTGGTGGCGATAGAGCCAGGCCATATGCCACCGCCGGTCCGGGCCTGTGTCGATGATCTGGTGGATGCTTCAAGGATTGCCAGCGCCACGCCGATCCTGGCGGAAATGCGGATGATCAAATCGGCGGAGGAACTGCAGCTGGCCCGCCATGCCGGCCAGGTGGCAACGGCAATGATGCAGGCGGGGCGCGCTGCCATCGGCGACGGGGTGCCCGAGTACGAGGTGGCGATTGCCACCAGCCAAGCGGGCACCCGCAAGGCTGCAGAGCTGCTGGCCGCGCATTACGACGATGGCGACATGTCGCCCAACACCCATTTCCTGCAGATCATGGCTTCAGGCCGGGATATCGTGAAGACTCATCACCGCGCGTCCACCAGGATCATGCGCCGGGGAGAACCGGTGTTCCTGTGCTTTTGCGGCATGACCAATTTCCACCGCTTCAAGCTGGGCTTTGACCGCACCTTCTGGATTGGTGAGGCTGACCCGGAACAAGTTGCCGTCTATGAAGTGGCGGTCGCAAGCCAGAAGGCGGCTCTTGATGCGCTGAAACCCGGCGTGACCGCGGAAAGCGTGCACGCGGCCTATGCCGAGGTCATTCAGAGCGCGGGTTATGAATATCCCTTCCGCTGCGGGCGGGCGACCGGCTTCAGCTTTCTGGAGGCGCCGCAGCTGGTGACCGGGGATAAGACTGTCCTGCAGCCGGGCATGGTTCTGGCGGTGGACGGTTCCGTTTCGGTCGAGACCTTCCGCGCCCAGGTGGGGGACAGCTTCATCATCACCGGGGACGGCTGGGAGCCGCTCACCCGGCATCCGAAATCTGTGGAGGAGGTTCTTCTCTGATGTTTCCGCCAGGCCGTCAAACACCCTGGCAGAATTCTGGAAAAACACCGCCTGAGGTTCCTTGGGGACAGTGAAGGCGCCCCACACGTCAATTGAAGCACGCCGCCCGCAAAGGGGCAGTCAATGAAGGAACCCGGCGGCTGCATCCATCGCAATCCGGTGCCGGGCAATGCGGCTGGATTGGGTGCGTGCGTTCTTCCACATGCCAGGGGAGGCCAGGAATGCCCCCCGCAATACAGTTGACGCGCTTCTGGCCGCCGTGGCGGACAACACCGTCTTGCCGGACGGATTGACCGAGGCGACGCAGCCGCAGGTTTGTACTTCCCCTGACTTCCTGGAATTGGAGGTGGACCGGTTATGCGATCGCGAGTGGTTCTGTGGCGGCCGCGAGGACGAAAACGAGCCCCCCGGAGGCCGCTCTCGCGGAGGATCTTTGCTGCTTGGTACTCCTGCGGGTTGCAGCAGGACAACCCCGCGTTCAGCGGATCGAATTCGATGACGGTGTTGCGGGAGGGCTATGCCTTCGAGCCGCTCGAAAGGGCTGCCGCGCGCCGGCATGCGGGCGTTGAATTTGCCAAGGGCCTCGGTCGCGCCGGCAGCATAAAGCGCCTACGGCTCCGGGTCGGTCACCGTCAGATGGGCAAACCAACAGGTTTTGGTCATCTGGACATGCCGCCGCCTCACAGCGGTGAGAACCCCGGAGCAGGCGGGCCGCTCCGGGGCAAGGGTCACTTGTTCATCACTTTCGCCAGCACCAGATAGGCAGCCCCGGCAACGAACAATCCGACGAACCACGCGTAAGTATAGATCGTCGCAAAGAAATCCGAGGTGCCGCCGGTGATCCCGACACCCGCCAGAAAGCCCGGCAGGTTCGGCAGGATACCGATCACCAGCGCCCAGACACCGGCCCAGTTGGTGCCGTTGCTGCCGGAATAGATGCCGTTCATCTTGAACAGGTCGGCGACCTCCAGCTTGGTCTTGCGCAGCAGGTAGTAGTCCGCCAGCATCACGCCTGCGATCGGGCCCAGCAGCGCCGAATAGGCGATCAGCCAGCCGACGATGTGGTTGACCAGGATCCAGGGGAACATGGCGATGCCGATGCCCGCCGTGATGTAGCCGCCGCGCTTGAGGTTGATCTTGCTCGGAGCCAGGTTGGCGAACCCATGCGCGGGCGCCACCACGTTTGCCGCGAGATTGGTGGTCAGCGTGGCCACGATCAGCGCAAAGAGGGCGATGATCACCGAAACGCCGCCCATTTTCTCGGACAGCTGGATCGGGTCCCAGATCGCTTCGCCGTAAATGACCACAGTGGCCGAGGTTACGGCCGAGGCGATGAAGGCGAACAGCGCCATCGGGATGGGCAGGCCGACAAGCTGGCCCAGCAACTGGTCCTTCTGGCTTTTGGCGTGTCGGGTGAAGTCGGGGATGTTCAGCGCCAGCGTCGCCCAGAAACCGATCATGCCGGTCAGGCTGGGCCAGAACACGGACCAGAACTGGCCCTCCTTGGGCTGGCCTGCGTCAAACGCGCTGGGGGTCGACAGCATCTCGCCAAAGCCGCCGGCCTTGACATAGGCCCAGCCCAGCAGGGCCAGTCCCATCGCCAGCAGGAACGGTGCGGCATAGGTTTCCAGCCAGCGGATCGACTCGGTGCCATTGCGGATGAAGTAGAGATGCAGCCCCCAGAAGGCGAGGAAGCAGACGAACTCGCCCAGGCTGATGCCCAGAACCGGCAGTGCCTCGCCCATCAGCGCGCCGCCGGTGAGCTTGTTGAGGATCACGAAGATCGCCGAGCCGCCGACCCAGGTCTGGATGCCGAACCAGCCGCAGGCCACGATGCCGCGGGCCACTGCGGGGATCTTGGCGCCGGTGGGCCCGAAGGAAGAGCGCAGCAGCACCGGGAACGGGATTCCGTACTTCGTGCCGGCATGGCCCACCAGCACCATCGGGATCAGCACGATCGCGTTGGCGACCAGAATGGTCATCACCGCCTGATCCCAGCTCATCCCCGAGCCGATCAGGTAGGAGGCCAGAAGGTAGGTCGGGATGCAGACCACCATGCCGACCCAAAGAGCCGAGATCGCCACCCAGTCCCAGGTGCGTTGGGCCGCCGTGGTCGGCAGCTGGTCCTCGTTGTAGAGCGCAGGGTCGATCCCCGGCAGATCCGCCCGCTGTGGCGCCTGTGCGCCCCCTGAGCTGAATCCTGATGTGATATCGGCCATGATTTGTTTCCTCCCTAAGGTATGGCTTTTATTGTTTTTCTGGTTGTTTGCCGCCAGCTCCTCTCCGGCGGCAAAAGGCAAAGCCCCCGGCCGGGGCCGGGGATCGTTTTCAGACGCAGGCCGGCATGTTGTCCGGATCGCGGACAACCTTGCGCGGCGCTGTCACCTCTTTCCACTTGGACAGCGCCTTGTTCACTTCGGGATAAGGCGCGCGTTTGACGAACTTCCCGTGACCCGGCGTCGCGCAGACGGTGCCATTGTCCACGGCAACCTCGCCGCGGCTCAGCGTATAGCGCGGCAGGCCCTTGACCTCGCGGCCGGCAAAGACGTTGTATTCAACCACTGATTGCTGGGTCTCGGGCGAGATCACCTTGGTCTTATCCGGATCCCAGACCACCAGATCCGCATCCGCGCCTTCCAGCACCGCACCCTTTTGCGGGTAGATGTTCAGGATCTTGGCAATGTTCGTCGAGGTCACCGCCACGAACTCGTTCGGGGTCAGGCGGCCGGTGCCCACCCCCTCGGTCCACAGCACCGGCATCCGGTCCTCCAGGCCGCCGGTGCCGTTCGGGATCCTGGTGAAATCCTCGATGCCAAAGCGTTTCTGCTCAACCGAAAAGGCGCAATGGTCCGTCGCCACCACCTGCAAGGAGCCTGCCTGCAGACCGGCCCACAGGCTGTCCTGATGCGCCTTGTCCCGGAACGGCGGCGACATCACCCGCTGCGCGGCATGGTCCCAGTTCGGGTTGCGGTATTCGCTGTCGTCCAGCACCAGATGCTGGATCAGCGGCTCGCCGTAAACTCGCATGCCCTTCTGGCGCGCCCGGCGGATCGCCTCATGCGCCTGCTCGCAGGAAGTATGCACCACATAGAGCGGCACGCTCGCCATGTCGGCAATCATAATGGCGCGGTTGGTGGCTTCGCCCTCGACCTCGGGCGGGCGCGAAAGGCCGTGGCCCTCCGGCCCGGTGATGCCGTCGGCCAGCAGCTTCTGCTGCATGGTGGCAACCACGTCGCCGTTCTCCGCATGCACCATCGGCAGCGCGCCAAGGGCCGCACAGCGGCGGAAGCTGTCGAACAGCTCGTCATCGTCCACCATCAGCGCACCCTTGTAGGCCATGAAGTGCTTGAAGGAGTTGATGCCGTGGTCCACCACCACCTGCATCTCGTCGAACACTTGCTCGCTCCACCAGGTCACCGCCATGTGAAAGGAGTAGTCGGCGCAGGCGCGTTTCGACTTGGCGTGCCAAGCCTCCAGCGCCTCCAGCATCGACTGGCCGGGGCTGGGCAGGCAGAAGTCCACCACCATGGTGGTGCCGCCTGCAAGGCCCGCGCGGGTGCCGGATTCAAAATCGTCTGCCGAATGGGTGCCCATAAAGGGCATTTCCAGATGCACATGCGGATCGATGCCGCCGGGCATGACATAGCATCCCGCCGCGTCCAGCAGTTTGCCGCCGCTGAGGTTTGCGCCGATCTGCACGATCTTGCCGCCTTCGACGGCCACGTCGGCTTCGTAGCTGCGGTCGGCGGTCACAACGGTGCCGCCTTTGATTACGGTTCTCTGGCTCATGCCTGCCCCTCCACGATTTCTGCGGTTTCCAGCACGGCATGCAGCAGCACATCGGTGCCCGCCGCCGCCCATTCGCGGCTGATTTCCTCGTCCTCGTTGTGGCTCAGGCCATCGACACAGGGGCACATCACCATGGCGGTCGGCGCCACCTTGTTGATCCAGCAGGCATCATGCCCCGCGCCCGAGATGATGCTTCGGTGCGAATAGCCCAGCTTTTCCGCCGCCCGGCGCACGGCGGTGACGCAGCTTTCGTCAAAGGTGACGGGGTCGAAATGGCCGACCTGCTCGATCTCGAGACCCAGCTCCAGCTCCTCAGCGATTTTGGCGGCGCCTTCGCGCAGGCGGCGTTCCATGTCCGTTTGCGTGTCAAAGCTGGGCGAGCGGAAGTCGATGGTAAAGACCACCTTGCCTGGCACGATGTTGCGGCTGTTGGGGTAGTAGTCGCAGTGGCCCACAGCGCCGACCGCATCGGGCTGGTGGCTCATGGCGATCTCATGCACCAGATCGGTGATCCGCGCAGCACCCAGCCCTGCGTTGCGGCGCATCGGCATCGGGGTGGAGCCGGTGTGCGCCTCCTGGCCGGTCAGCGTCACCTGCAGCCAGTTCAGGCCCTGGCCGTGAGTGACGACGCCGATATCCTTGCCTTCGGCCTCCAGAATCGGACCTTGCTCGATATGCAGCTCGAACATGGCGTGCATCTTGCGGCTGCCCACGGGCTCGTCACCGGCATAGCCGATACGGGCCAGCTCCTCGCCGAATGTCTTGCCCTCGGCATCTTCGCGATCGTAGGCCCAGTCCTGCGTGTGGACACCGGCAAACACGCCCGAGGACAGCATGGCAGGCGCAAACCGCGTGCCTTCCTCATTGGTCCAGTTCACCACCACGATGGGGCGGCGCGGGGTGATCCCCTGATCGCGGATCGAACGCACGACCTCGAGCCCGGCCAGTACGCCCAGCACCCCGTCGTACTTGCCGCCCGTGGGCTGGGTATCCAGATGGCTGCCCATCATCACCGGATCCAGATCCGGCTCGGCGCCTTCAAGGCGGGCAAACATGTTGCCCATGCTGTCGACGCCGACCGTCATGCCGGCCTCTTCGCACCAGCGCTTGAACAGGTCGCGGCCTTCCTTGTCGGCATCTGTCAGCGTCTGGCGGTTGTTGCCGCCGCGCAGCCCGGGGCCGACCTTGGCCATTTCCATCAGCGTATCCCACAGGCGGCTGCCGTTGATGCGGGCGTTGCTTTGCACGTCTTTCATGTATTCTCTCCCTTGGCGGCTGCCGGCCCGCACACTCCACTGCGCCAGGCCTGCTGCCGGTTGCTCATGCGATGAGCGACTCGGCCAGAATGCCGATCAGCTCGTCGATTTCGGATTTTTCGATGATCAGCGGCGGCGACATGGCGATGATGTCGCCGGTGGTGCGCAGATGCGCCCCCTTGTCCCAGGCCCTGAGGTAAGTGTCGAAGGCGCGCTTGGTCGGCACACCCGCAACCGGCTCCAGCTCCACCGCGCCAACGAGGCCCGCACAGCGGATGTCCTTCACATGCGGCAGACCTTTGAGGCTGAACATCGCCTCCGCCCAGTAACCCTCCAGCGAGGCGGCGCGCTCGAACAGCTCTTCCTCGCGGTAGGTGTCGAGTGCGGCCAGCGCCGCCGCGCAGGCCACCGGGTTGCCCGAGTAGGTATAGCCGTGGAACAGCTCGATCATATGGTCGGGACCGGTCATGAAGGCGTCGTGGATCTCGCTGCTGATCATCACCGCGCCCATCGGGATCACCCCGTTGGTCAGCCCCTTGGCGGTGGTGATCATGTCCGGCTCCACGCCATAGTAATCGGCACCAAAGGCGCGTCCCAAACGGCCGTAGGCGGTGATCACCTCGTCAAAGATCAGCAGGATGCCGTGTTCGCGGGTGATTTCGCGCAGCCGCTTCAGATAGCCCTTGGGCGGCAGGATCACCCCGGCCGACCCCGCCATCGGCTCTACGATCACCGCGGCGATGGTTTCCGCCCCGTGCAGCTCGATCAGCCGCACCAGATCCTCGGCCAGCTCCACGCCATGCTCCGCCTCGCTCTGGCTGTATGCGTTGCGTTCGGGATCATGGGTGTGGCGCAGATGGTCAACGCCGGTCAGCAGGCTGCCGAAATAGCGGCGGTTGTTGACGATGCCGCCCACCGCGATGCCGCCGAAGTTCACCCCGTGATAGCCCTTCTCGCGGCCGATCAGCCGGGTGCGGCCCGCCGCGCCCTTGGCCTTGTGATAGGCCAGCGCAATCTTCAGCGCGGTTTCCACCGATTCCGAGCCGGAGTTGGTGAAGAACACGTGGTTCAGATCGCCCGGCGCCAGTTCGGCCAGCCGGTTTGCCAGCTCAAACGCCTTGGGATGGCCCATCTGGAAGGCCGGCGCGTAGTCCAGTTCCGCCACCTGCTTCTGCACCGCTTCGGTAATGCGCGGCGCACCGTGGCCTGCATTGACGCACCACAGGCCGGCGGTGCCATCCATCACCTTCCGCCCGTCAGCGGTGGTGTAATACATGCCCTCCGCGGCAGCGACCATACGGGGGGTTTCCTTGAATTGCCGGTTGGAGGTGAAGGGCATCCAATAGGCGCCAAGGTCATTCTTTAGTGCCGGGGCTGCAGTCATGACGTGATTTCCTTTTCCATTGATCTGCGGGGGTCAGGCGGCGGAGAGGCTGAGCAGGGTATCCAGGCTCTGCTTTGCGTCGCCATAGAACATGCGGGTGTTTTCCTTGAAGAACAGCGGGTTCTCGATGCCCGAATAGCCGGTGCCCTGGCCGCGTTTGGAGACGAACACCTGTTTCGCCTTCCAGCATTCCAGAACCGGCATGCCGGCGATCGGCGAGTTCGGGTCCTCCTGCGCCGCCGGGTTGACGATGTCGTTGGAGCCGATGACGATCGCCACATCCGTCTGCGGGAAGTCCTCGTTGATCTCGTCCATCTCCAGCACGATGTCGTAAGGCACCTTGGCCTCCGCCAGCAGCACGTTCATGTGCCCCGGCAGCCGGCCCGCCACCGGGTGGATGGCAAAGCGCACGGTCTTGCCTTTCGCCCGCAGGCGCCGGGTCAGCTCGGCGACGTTCTGCTGCGCCTGCGCCACCGCCCTGCCGTAGCCGGGGATGATCACCACGGAATCGGCCTCGTCCAGTGCCGCCGCCACGCCGTCGGCGTCGATGGCGATCTGTTCGCCGTCGATCTCCATCGCCGGGCCCGCGGTGCCGCCGAAGCCGCCGAGGATCACGGAAACGAAAGAGCGGTTCATCGCCTTGCACATGATGTAGGAGAGGATCGCACCGGAGGAGCCCACCAGGGCGCCGACCACGATCAGGAGATCATTGCCCAAGCTGAAGCCGATGGCGGCCGCGGCCCAGCCGGAGTAGCTGTTGAGCATCGACACCACCACCGGCATGTCGGCGCCGCCGATGCCCATGATCAGATGGTAGCCGATGAACAGCGCCGCCAGCGTCATCAGCAGCAGCGGCAGGAAGCCGCCGGAGTTGAAGTACCAGATCAGGCAGATGAACGACAGCGCCGCGGCACCGGCGTTCAGCGCGTGGCCGCCCGGCAGCTTGGTCGCCGCCGAGGTGACCTTGCCCGCCAGCTTGCCGAAGGCAATCACCGAGCCGGTGAAGGTGATGGCACCGATGAAGATGCCGAGGAACAGCTCGACGCGCAGAAAGGCGATCTCGGCCGGGGTCTTCTTGGCAATCAGCTTGGCAAAGGTGCCGAGCTCCTCGGTGCTGCCCGCCGCCGCGGCGGCCGCCACATTGCCGATCTCGAAATGGGCGATGAAGCCGACAAAGACCGCCGCCAGGCCGACCAGCGAGTGCATCGCCGCCACCAGCTGCGGCATTTCGGTCATCTGCACCTTCTTGGCCACATAGGTGCCGATGATGCCGCCGCCCGCGATCAGCAAGAGCGACAACAGCCACAGGCCGGAGCCGGGGCCGATCAGGGTGGCGAACACCGCCAGCCCCATGCCCGCGATGCCGTACCAGACCGCGCGCTTGGCGCTTTCCTGGTTCGACAGGCCGCCGAGCGACAGGATGAAAAGAACAGCCGCAACAACATAGGCGGCGGTGGTGAACCCGTAATCCATCTGTTCTGCCTCGCTTTAGGATTTCTGGAACATGGCGAGCATGCGCCGGGTGACGAGGAAGCCGCCGAAGATGTTGATCCCGGCCATGAAGACCGAAAGCGCCGCCAGCAGGATCACCAGCCAGGACCCCGAACCGATCTGCATCAGCGCGCCGAGGATGATGATCGAGGAGATCGCGTTGGTCACCGCCATCAGCGGCGTGTGCAACGAGTGCGCGACGCCCCAGATCACCTGGAAGCCGACAAAGCAGGCCAGCGCAAAGACGATGAAATGCTGCATGAAGCTGACCGGCGCAAACAGCCCGACCAGCAGCAGCAGCGCGCCGCCGCCCGCCAGCAGGGTGACCTGGCTCCTGGTCTGCGCCTTGAAGGCCGCAACCTCCCGGGCGCGTTTTTCCTCCGGCGTCAGCTCCGGCACGGTTTCCTTGGGCTTGGCCGCAATTGCCTGCACTTTCGGCGGCGGCGGCGGGAAGGTGATCCCGCCCTCGAACGCCACGGTGGCGCCGCGGATCACGTCGTCCTCCATGTCATGCACCACCTGGCCGTCCTTGCCGGGGGTCAGGTCGGTCATCATGTGGCGGATGTTGGTCGCGTACAGCGTCGAGGCCTGCGCCGCCATCCGGCTGGGGAAGTCGGTGTAGCCGATGATGGTGACGCCGTTTTCCGTGACGATCTTCTCGTCCATCACCGTGAGCTTGCAGTTGCCGCCCTTTTCCGCCGCAAGGTCGACGATGACCGAGCCGGGCTTCATCGCCGCAACCATGTCCTCGGTCCACAGCTCGGGCGCCTCGCGGCCCGGGATCAGCGCGGTGGTGATGACGATGTCCATCTCCGGCGCCAGCTCGCGGAACTTGGCCAGCTGCGCGTCGCGGAATTCCGGCGAGGAAACAGCCGCATAGCCGCCGGTGGCGGCGCCGTCCTGCTGCTCCTCCTCGAAATCGAGATAGACGAACTCGGCGCCCATCGATTCCACCTGCTCGGCCACCTCGGGGCGCACGTCGAAGGCATAGGTGACGGCGCCGAGCGAGGTCGAGGTGCCGATGGCGGCCAGGCCCGCGACGCCGGCGCCGACCACCAGCACCTTGGCGGGCGGCACCTTGCCTGCGGCGGTGATCTGGCCGGTGAAGAAGCGGCCGAAGTTGTTGCCCGCCTCGATCACGGCGCGGTAGCCCGCGATATTGGCCATCGAACTCAGCGCATCCATCTTCTGGGCGCGGGAGATCCGCGGCACCATTTCCATGGCGATCACATTGGCGCCCTTGGATTTGGCGGCCTCCATCCCGGCCTCGTTGCCGGCCGGGTTGAAGAAGGAGATCAGCGTCTTGCCCCTGGCGAGCCGCTTCAGCTCGGTCTCGTCCGGCTGGCGCACCTTGGCGACGATGTCGCAGGCCTTCCACAAGGCGGCCGGCGTTTTGATGATTTCAACGCCTGCGGCCTCATAGGCGGCGTCCGCAAACCCCGCCGCCGCCCCGGCCCCCGCCTCGATCGCGCAGTCATACCCCAGCTTCTGCAGCTGACGCGCCGACTCCGGCGTCATCGCAACACGGTTCTCGCCGTCCGCCAATTCTCTGGGCGTTCCAATTCGCACGGTTCTGTCCTCCCTTTGCGCCCGGCCTGCCCGTTGCTGCAGGTCCTGGCGTTGCCGGAGAGTATTTGAATCTTTTATCTAGTAGTCAATATTTTTATTCGAAACCTCTCCATCATTGGAATTTCTCTTTATTTTACCAAGGAGATAATCTCGAAACGCCCTTCATTTTTTGACTTAGTGATAAAAACTATTTGACAGGCCGCGGCATCTTCCACAGTCTTGGCGGCAGGAGGAGACCATGAATATTCAATTGCTCAGCTCAGGTGCGGCCTGGGCGGAGACGGGAGATCTGCATGCCTTGATGGCCCGTGCCCGCCGGATCCGCGACGCCCGCTGGGGGCGCACCGTCACCTATTCCCGCAAGGCCTTCGTGCCGCTGACGAACATGTGCCGCGACACCTGCGGCTACTGCACCTTCGTCAAGCATCCGGATTCGCCGGAGGCCAATATCATGACGCCGGAGCAGGTGCTGGCGGTGGCGCAGAAAGGCGAGCGCGAGGGCTGCAAAGAACTCCTCTTCAGCCTCGGCGAGAAGCCGGAGCTGCGCTATGAGAAGGCCCGCAAGGGTCTGGAACGGCTGGGGTATTCCCGCCTGACAGATTATCTGCGCGACATGTGCGAGCTGGTGCTAACGGAAACCAGCCTGCTGCCGCATGTGAACGCGGGCACCCTTACGGACGACGAGATCGACGTGCTGCGCCCGGTCTCCGCCTCGATGGGGATGATGCTGGAAACCGTCAGCCGCCGCCTGACCCGCAAGGGCCAGCCGCACCATGCCTGCCCCGACAAGGTGCCGGTGCAGCGGCTGCGCACGCTGGAGCGCGCGGGCCAGAAGCAGGTTCCCTTTACCACCGGCCTGCTAATCGGCATCGGCGAGACATTTGCCGAGCGGATCGAGGCGCTGCACGCGATCAACGCCGCCCACGCCCGCCATGGCCACATCCAGGAAGTCATCATCCAGAACTTCCAGCGCAAGCCGGATATAGAGATGGCAAACCACCCGGAACCGGCGCTGGAGGACATGCTGCGCACCATCTCTGCCGCCCGCATCATCCTCGCGCCGGAGATCAGCCTGCAGGCGCCGCCGAACCTCAGCGCCCGCCACATCGCCTATCTGGAGGCGGGCATCAATGACTGGGGCGGCATCTCGCCCGTCACCATCGACTTCATCAACCCGCAGCACGAATGGCCGGAGATCCGGGCGCTGGCACGCTCCTGCGCCGGGGCCGGGTTCGAGCTGCGCGAGCGGCTCACCGTTTACCCCCGCTACCTGACCGGGGACAGCGGCTTCATCAACCCCGGCGTGCTGGCCCGCGCGGCCGGCATGGCCCAGGAAAACGGGCTGGCCCGCGAGCAGCGCCACATCGGAGAGACAGCATGACCATCCAGCAATCCGCAGAGAATTTTGCCGCGGTCCCGGCTGCCGTCGCCGCCGCCTCCGCCCCGGTCCGCGCCATCCTGGAGATGGCGCTGGAGGGCGGAGAGGTGTCCGAAGCCGAAGGCGCCGAGCTGTTCCGCGCAACCGGCGCCGACGCCGAAGCGGTCTATGCCGTCGCGGACGCGCTGCGCCGCCGCGCCAATGGCGACCGCGTGTCCTTTGTGGTGAACCGCAACATCAACTTCACCAACATCTGCTATATGGGCTGCCGTTTCTGCGGCTTTGCCAAGCGCAGCGAGGACAAGGGCGCCGAGTGGCTGGAACCTGCGCAGATCGTCGAGCGCGCGCAGCGGGCCTGGGACCGCGGCGCGACCGAGGTCTGCATCCAGGGCGGCCTGCACCCCAAGATGGAAGGCACCTATTACCGCGACATCATCCGCGCCATCAAGGCGGCGCTGCCGGACATGCACATCCACGCCTTCTCGCCGTTTGAGATCTGGTACGGCGCGTCCAAGACCAAGATGTCCTATCACGACTTCCTGGCCGATCTGAAGGACGCGGGCCTCGGCTCGATGCCCGGCACCGCGGCGGAGATCCTCGACACCGAAGTGCGGATGCAGCTCACCAAGAACAAGCTGAGCGCCGAGAAATGGGTGGAGATCATCCGCGCGGCGCATGAGACCGGCATCCCGACCACCGCGACCATCATGTATGGCCATATCGACGGGCCGGAGCATTGGGCGGCGCATATCCGCCTCTTGCGCGACATTCAAAAGGACACCGGCGGCTTCACCGAACTGGTGCCGCTCTCCTTCGTGCACACGGAATCGCCCTTGTGGGCGCAGAACCCGGACAAGGTGCGCCCCGGCCCCACCGCGCTGGAGGTGGACCTGATGCACGCAGTCTCGCGCATCATGCTGCACGGCTGGATCGACAACATCCAGGTGAGCTGGACCAAGCTGGGCGCGGCACGCGCGCAGCAGATGCTGTCACGCGGGGTGAACGACCTTGGCGGCACGCTGATGAACGAAAGCATCTCCCGCGCGGCCGGTGCGGCCCACGGCCAGGAAATCACCGCGCGCGAGCTGGCGCAGATCATCCGTGCCGCAGACCGGGTGCCGGTGCGCCGCAGCACGGTCTACGAGGTGCGCGAAGTCTACGAGCATCACGACCCCGATGAGCTGGCGCCGCTGGTCGACCGGCAGGGGCGCGATCCGCTGGAATTTCTCCAGATGTTCCCGGAGCGCGGCACCGTGCTGGAGGCAGCGGAATGAGCGGCGCGGTGACACGCAAGGTGACCCTGCTGGCCGGCGGCGTCGGCGGTGCCAAGATGGCGGAAGGCCTGGCGGCACTCCCGGACGTGGCGCTGTCGGTCATTGGCAACATCGCGGATGACGACGATTTTCACGGCCTTTGGGTCTCCCCCGACATCGACACGCTGACCTACAGCCTGGCGGATGTGATCGACCGCAACCAGGGCTGGGGTGTTGCAGACGAAGGCCACCGCGCGCTGGACACGCTGGCCCGGCTGGGCGCGGACACCTGGATGTCCCTGGGCGACCGCGACTTCGGCCTGCACATCTACCGCACCATGCGCCGCCGCCGCGGCGACCGGCCCAGCCTGATTGCCCGCGACACCGCGCGCGCATTCGGCATCAAGGCCGAGATCCTGCTGCCCACGGACGACACCGTGCAGACCCGGGTGCGCACCGATGCAGGATGGCTCAGCTTTCAGGAGTATTTCGTGCGCGAACGCTGCGCGCCCGAGGTGCGGGAGCTGGCCTTTCACGGCCTGGAGCAGGCCCGCCCCGCGCCCGAAGCCCTGGCGGTGCTGGCTGCTGCCGATCTGATTGTAATCGCCCCGTCCAACCCCTTGGTCAGCATCGCTCCGATCCTTGGCGTGCCCGGCATCACAGAGGCCCTGCGCCAGTCCCCGGCGCAAAAGATTGCCGTCAGCCCCTTCATCGCGGGCAAGGTGGTCAAGGGGCCCGCCGACCGGATGATGACGGCGCTTGGCGAACGCGCCGACGCGGCCGGGGTGGCGCAACGCTACAGCGGCCTCGCCGGCAGGCTGGTCATTGACCACGCGGACGCCGCGCTGGCCGACAGCATCCGTGCCCAAGGCATGACACCTGCCTGCAGCGCGATCCTGATGCAATCGCTGGAGGACAAGACCCGCCTCGCGCGCGAAATTCTGGATCTGGCTTTTGCCGGGGTTCCGGCGGAGGCAGGCGCATGACCGCGCTGGCAGGCGCCGGCAAGCGGCTGGCCGTGATCCCGATGAAGGACCCGTCAAAGGCCAAGACCCGGCTGGGCATCGCCCTGCCGCCGAAAGAGCGCGAGGCGCTGGCCAGATGCCTGTTCCGGGCCACCATCGCCCGGCTGCAGTCTGCCGCGGCAACCCTGCCGGAAGGCACCGTTGACATCGCCGTAGTTTCGCACAGCCCGGTGATCGCGCGCATCGCCCGGCGGGCCGGGCTGATCTGCATTGACGACAACGATCCGGGAACACTGTCGCTGGCGGTAGAGGCGGCGTCTGCCTGGGCGGCGGTGCAGGGGTATGAGGCACTGTGCGTGCTGCCCGGCGACCTGGCGGACCCGTCCCCGGCGGATCTCGCCCGGCTGCTGGCGCATCCGCTGGACGGCACCCGCGCGGTGCTGTGCCCGGCCGCCGACCTCGGCACCAACGCGCTGCTGACGCCGCTGCCCTGTCCCTTTCCGTTCCGCTACGGGCAGAAGTCGCTGATCGCCCATCTGCACGCGGCGGAGGCGGCCGGGCTCTGCCCGGTGGTCCTGCCGCTGAACAGCCTGCGCACCGACGTCGACACCGCGGAGGATCTGGACCATCTGCTGGAACAGAACCCCCGGGTCCTCGCGCGGGAGGGCGCGCTATGAGCCTCTCTGTATCGCTCGCCGCCATCCCCGGCGTGCCGGAAATCCGCAACGGCGACGATCTGGCCGCCATTCTGGGCGATTGCCTGCAGGCATCGGGTCTCGGCCTGCAAACCGGCGACATCCTCTGCGTCGCGCAAAAGGTGTTCTCCAAGGCCGAGGACTGCATCATCCCGCTCGCCTCGGTCACGCCATCGGCAGAAGCCATCAAATACAGCGAGGAGCTGAACAAGGACCCGCGCAAGGTCGAAATCGTGCTGCGCGAAAGCACCCGCGTGGTGCGGGCCTTCCGCCGCCCCGACCAGAACGAGGGCACGATGATCTGCGAGCACCGGCTTGGCTTCATCTCCGCCAATGCGGCGGTCGATGAATCCAACTTCGGCGAGGAAGACGCGGCGATGGTGCTGCCGCCCGACCCGGATGCCAGCTGCGCCCGCCTGCAGCAGGCGCTGTCGCGCCGTTTTGATGCCGGAATCGGCGTGGTGATGACCGACACTTTCGGACGCCCCTGGCGGCTGGGGCAGGTCAATGTCGCCATCGGCCTGTCCAAGGTGCCGGCCACCATCCGCGAGCAAGGCAACCTGGACGCCTGGGGCCGGCCCCTGCAGGTGACCGAACCGGCGCTGGCCGATGAGATCGCCGCCGCCTCCGGGCTGGTGGTGCGCAAGAACGGAAAAACCCCGGCGGTGCTCTTGCGCGGGCTCGACTGGCAGCCCGCCGACAGCCGCGGCGCCGACATTCTACGGAAAAAACAGGAGGATATGTTCCGATGAGGATCGCAATCATTGGCGGCACCGGGCCGCAAGGACAGGGGCTGGCGCTGCGGTTTGCCCGCGCGGGGATCGCCGTGGCACTGGGCTCGCGCGATGGCGGCCGCAGTGCAGGCATCGCCGCGGATCTGATGGCAAAACTGCCGGCAGGCGCCGCGAAAATCGAAGGGCTGGACAACGAGGCCGCGACCAAGGCCGCCGATGAGATGGTGGTGCTGGCGGTGCCGTTCTCGGCCCATAACGCCACGCTGGAGGCGCTGAAGCCGCATCTGGCGGGCAAGATCCTGGTCGATATCGTGGTGCCGCTGAAGGAGGGCGACCCCAAAAAGGTGGAGATGCCGCCCGAAGGCTCCGCCACCGAGGCCGCGCAGGCGCTCTTGGGCGACGGGATCCCGGTGATCGGCGCGCTGCACAATGTGTCGGCCACGACGCTGAACAATCTCGACTGGCCGATCAACTGCGACATCCTGGTCTGCGGCAACAGCCTGCCCGCCCGCAAGAAGGTGATCGAGCTGGTCGGCGCGCTGGACGTGCAGGCCTACAACGCCGGCGACGCCGAGGCCGCCCGCTGCATCGAGGCGATCACCCCGATCCTGATCCGCCAGAACATTTCCAAGGCGGTGCCCTTCACCCATGCGGGCATCCGCATCTGGGCTCCCGATCACTGATATTCCAATAGAGGAGGAAACACACATGGAATTCGGTATTTGCTTCAAAGGCTTCGTTGAACCGGAACGCGCCCGCGCTCTGGTCCGCCAGGCCGAGAACGCTGGCTTCACCTACTGCTGGTTCTACGACAGCCACATCCTGTGGCGCGAAAGCTTCGTCGCGATGGCGATGTGCATGGAGCACACCACCAACATGCGCTTCGGCCCGCTGGTGACCAACCCCAACTCGCGCGAATGGTCGGTGGCGGCCTCGCTGTTCGGCTCGCTGGCAAAACAGTCCGGCGGCCGTTTCGACATCGGCCTGGGCCGCGGCGACAGCGCGGTGCGGGTGATGGGCAAGAAGCCCTCCACGCTGAAGCGGCTGGAAGAGTTCACCCATGTGGTGAAATCGCTGATCCGCGGCGAGGAAGTGCAATACGGCGAATGCCCCGAGCCGGTGAAATTCCCCTGGGCCAACGGCTATGAGCTGCCGGTCTGGATCGGCGCCTACGGCCCCAAGGCGCTGGCCTCGGCCGGCCGGGTGGGCGACGGCGTGGTGCTGCAGATCGCGGAACCCAAGATCATCAAATGGCTGGCGGACCAGGCCAAGAACGCGGGCGCCGAGGCCGGGCTCGACATGTCGGGCTACAAGGTGATGGCCGCCGCCCCCGCCCACACCGGCCCGATCGACGAAGCAATCGAAAAGGTGAAATGGTTCCCGGCGATGGTCGGCAACCACGTCGCCGACATCGTCGAGAAATACGGTGCAGACAGCGATCAGGTGCCCTCCAGCCTGACCGACTACATCAAGAACCGCAAAGGCTATGACTATTCCAAGCACGGCCAGAGCGATAACCCCTATCTCGATTTCATCACCGAGGACATCATCAAGAGCTTCTGCGTTCTGGGCACTCCGGATGAGCATATCGCCAAGATCCGCGATCTCGAAGCCGCCGGCACCACCCAGTTCAACATCTATCTGGACAGCGGCGACGAGGAGAAGATCATCGCCGACTACGGCGACCATATCATCCCGGCCTTCCGCGAAGAGCAGGCGGCCCGCGCCCCGATGATGGCTGCGTCCTGATCTTCTCCCCGAGGGACACCGCCAGCCGGCGGGCAGCCTTTGCTGCCCGCCGCATCCCTTTCGGCCGCGGCATTTTCCCGGCCCCACAGGACATTTTGAACCACCAGCATTTGCACGGCGCCGCTGGCCTCCGCCTTTGACTTGTGCCAATAGGGCGCCAGAATGTATTTGAAACGGAAATGGCGGATTACGCATGGCGCGCATGGCAGCTGAGAAGCCGAAGACCCGGATCCAGCGGCAGAAGACGGAGCAGATCCTGGCCGCCGCGCTGGAGGTGTTTGCCCAGCATGGATCCTCGGGCGCGTCGATCAACCTGATTGCCAAGACCGCCGGGCTGACCACGCCCAACCTGCTGTATTATTTCGAAAGCAAGGATGCGATCCGCCGCGAGCTTCTGGGCCGCACCCTGCAGCTGTGGATGGCGCCGCTGAACATGCTGAGCCCGCACGGCGACCCGATCGAGGAAATCTGCCAGTACATCCGCCGCAAGCTGGAGATCTCGCAGAATTTTCCCAAAGAAAGCAAGTTCTTCGCCAACGAGATCCTGAGCGGCCTGCCGCGGTCCCGCAGCGAGATCTTCGGCCCGCTGAAAGAGCTGTACAACGCCAAGATCATGGTGCTGGAGGATTGGATGCGCGACGGGCGGATGGCTGCAGTTGATCCGCATCACCTGCTGTTCTCGATCTGGGCCACCACCCAGCATTATGCCGACTTCGACGTCCAGATCGAGGAAATCGCCCCGGGCAAGGCGCAGGACCGCTTTGCCGAGGCAGAAGTGTTCCTCTTCGAGATGTATAAGAAACTGCTGACGGTATGAGGCCGCGAAAAGGGGTGCTTGCCGCAAAGCCAGCAGAAGGGCTTGGCCGGCGCAACTGAACCCGGTACGTCCAGCCCGGCTGAACCAGTTCCGCTGCGTCTATTGAGAGGAGTGTGTTCGATTGTTCCGGCACGGCAGCGGGCGGCGCTGCCGGTGAGGCATTTGCTGAACTGCTGCCGGTTAATGCTGAAATGCCGGCAGCTATCCGAGACAGAACACCCATATCAGCACAGCAGCCTGAGACTCTCCGAGAGGTGAGTTTCCAAGGTTGCAACCATCCAGAAATGTCACCGGCTGCGCAAAACAGGACTGTCACCGATGGCGCCTTGCGGAGTCAGCCCTCGATAACTTCGATAGGCCATGACGCGCCGGGCGTGACAGACGCTTCATCGTCATCGCCGGTGCGCTTGTCTTCGGTGAGCTGCCCGATCAGCTGGAGACCCAGTTGGAAAGATTGGATTGGATCGATGCCATAGACTTTCTTGTCCTTGATAAAGCCGTCCACTGAAACAACAGCTTAGTAGTCTTCAGCGCCGCCCTGGCTGCCATCGGTCGAAATTGTCGCCTCGACACCTTCGTCAGATACTACTCGCAGTTTGACTTGCTTCACGCTGTTGCCTCTCTGTCCGTGACCCTGGCGGCCGGCCTTGCCGACTGCCATTCGGCTCATATCCCATCTTCTCCGGGTTTGTCCTCACCTTGGGGTAGGCTGGCGCGGCGTCCTGCATCTCTTTGATATGTTCGGGAACGGCGCTCAGGCGCTTGTTCTCTGTGATTGCGGCATGGGTGACGCGCTGATCCTGTTGAAGGTTTTGCAGGGCAGGGCGCGGCCTTTGAAACGCAGCTCGAACCGGCCATCCACAAAGGCATACGTGTCCGCATATTTGCCGACCGATCCGCGCGTGATGTGGATGCCGCCCGCGCGCTGGTTGCAGATGACGGTGCGGCAGGCACTGTGTTGCGCCTGGATTTAGTCAATAATGCCAACCGGGCAATGGTCGCCCAGATCCTTCAGGCCAATGCCGCTGAAATTGGCCTGGTTGCCGGATTGAACGGTCAGGACGAAGGCACGTTCTGGAGCGCCGATGCATCCCGCGCTGCCGACCTGGAGCTGCATGTGGAATCCTGGACCGGCAGTTCCGGCGGCATCTGCACGATGCAGTATTTCGCTTTGGACCAGATTGGCGCCTGGAACCGGGAAGGGCCGAGCAATCCGGAATGTGACGCCTGGGTCCAGAAGGGGCGCACCAGCACTGATGAAACGGAGCGCGGAAAGCCAAACCAAAAGATGCAGGAACTCATGGTGGAGGCGGACGGCCCGGCCAGCGCCATGATTGAGCCGCGGGCGGCCTGCGCGGCAAAGGCAGAATTCGCAGGGCGGCTGGGGCTGGGCATTCCGCTTCTGTCTGGCGGCAGTGCGCCGCAACGGGGCGTTTGACAGGTTCCTTGGGGTGCTTTCTGTCAGTGTGACCGCTGTCCCCTCGGTCGTCATCGCAATCTATGGAATTCTGTTGTTCTCTGCCCAACAGGGTCGGCAGCCAGCAATTGGTGCAGGAGAGGGCGGGGTCGGGCCGGCGTTTCATCATCTGATCATTCCGGCTGCTGCGGTTGGCCTCGGGCGGGCCGGTTATCCGGGCCGGCTGGTGCGGGCCTCGATGATCGAGGGGGGGACGGCGAACTGTATCCGCAATGCCCGTTCCTTTGGCCTGAGCGAGCCGTGCATCATCTCCCGGTATGCACAGCGGATGGCGGTGGCACCAACGATCACTGTGCTGGGGCCGGGGTCGGCTACATGCGGGGCGGCGCGGTCGTTGCGCAAATCCTCTTTGCCAGGTCCGCCATCGGAAAGCTGATGTATGACACGGTAATTCTGCGCACATATCCGGTGACACTGGGTGGGTTCAGGTTTCCTGCGTCCTGCTGATCGCCGCCGAAGCGGTTCTCTGCGTCCTTGTCGTGGGCGTCATGCCGGAGGCTGATGCTGCAGGAGGGTTTCGATTTTGCCGGCCTCGCGCCCTGGCCGGCGGAGTCGGGGGTATCCCGCTGGTGCTGGCGCTGCTTGGGATCACCTTTCTTGGCGAAGCGCGGCGCGCGATGCTTTCGAGCCGCGACTTGGCGGAAAGGGCTGAGCCTTGGTTGAGGCACTTCTCGGCCTGCAGGACCTTGCCGTCCGCTACGGCCCCGTCCAGGCGGTAAAATGGGCTTCCTTCTCGCTGCAAAAGGGCCGTAGCCCGGGCGTCGCCTGTGAAAGGGGTTCTGGCAAATCGACCCAGTTTGGGCGCTGACGATGCAGGCATGTTTTCGGCCTTCTCAATGCTCCAACACCTGCAGGCGGTGTGTGCAGCCGGATGTGACAGAGAATGTGCCCAGAACGACAAAAGCGCCCCAAGATGGAGCGCTTTTTTGTTTTCTGCCAACACCTTGAAGAAGGGTTGGCTCCGGCGGTAGGGATCGAACCTACGACCAATTGATTAACAGTCAACTGCTCTACCGCTGAGCTACGCCGGAATGTGAGGCGTCGTATAGGATTTCCGACCTGTGGCGTCCAGAGAAAAATTCGCTTTTCAGGCGATTATTTTGCGGTAGCGGTCCAGGGGAACAGAGCGGAGCAGCACGGCAGGCCGATACTGCTGTGCGGCGGCTTGCCTGTGTCCGGAAGCCGGTGCGGGGCAGCTCAGATTTCGGTGGGGAAACCGGCACAGCACCAGCCCGCAATCAGGAAAACCGTCGCGGGCCGCATCTGGCGGAAGTCAGCCTAATGGGCTGATCTATAAGGTGTTTTGAAGTTGGCTCCGGCGGTAGGGATCGAACCTACGACCAATTGATTAACAGTCAACTGCTCTACCGCTGAGCTACGCCGGAACGGTCCGTGCCGTATAGCGCCCCCTGAAACAGGCGTCCAGAGGGCGGAGGAAGATTTCTCAAAAAAGTTCAGCCGCCGCGCGGCTCGAAAACGGCGGAGGCAGACAGAGGGCCTTGCGGCGCCGCCAGCGATCTGCCGGTGAGATCCACAAGATGGGCAAAGACGTTGCGCTCGGCGGCTTTCAGCAATGCGGGCGGGGTGTCGGTGTAGATCTGCTCTGCCAGGGTGCGGGCGGTAGCCGGAGCCCGGGCCAGGGCCTCCAGAATCGCTGCTTCGCGGGATTCGCGGTGGGCGATCAGCCAATCGAGCCTGCCGGCGGGATCTCCGACCGGCGCGCCGTGGCCGGGATAAAAGACCCGCCAGCTGCGCTGGCGCAAGCGGCGGCAGGAGGCCATGAAGTCGGTCAGGTCGCCATCCGGCGGCGAGACCAGCGAACTGGCCCAGCCCATCACGTGATCGGCAGTGAAGCAGGCGTCGCCCCACGCCAGCGCAATATGATTGCCGAGGTGGCCGGGCGTGTGAATCACTTCCATCTGCCAGCCGTTCCCGTGCACGATCTCGCCATCGGACACGGTGATCTCCGGGACAAATGCTGTGTCGATGCCCTCGCCGCCGCCGGCCAGCCCGCGCACTGCCAGCCGGGACATGACGCCGCTGCGCCCCGCTTCGGGCCCGCCAAAGGCATAGACGGGTGCGCCGGTGGCTGTGCTGAGGGCGCGGGAAAGCGGTGAATGATCAAGGTGGCTGTGGGTCACAATGATGTGGGTGATCAGCTGGCCGGGCTGCACCGCTGCTAGAATCGCCGCCAGATGCGCGGCTGAGTCCGGCCCCGGATCAATTACGGCAAGCCCGCTGGTGCCGATCACATAGGTGTTGGTGCCGCGATAGGTCATCGGTGAGGGATTCGGCGCCAGGATTCGGCGCAGGCCGGGCTCCAGTTCCTCGGCCGGTCCGGGTTGCGGGTTGAAATCATCTGGTGCCTGCATGGTCTTGCCCCCGTTGCTGCAGTCCTGCGCCGATGCGCGTCCGGACTGTCTTTCCTCTTTTCCTGACGCCCTATAGGCTTAGCCCATGTTCTTCAAATGGCTCAAACGATATATGCCGCGCAGCCTCTATGCCCGGGCGGCTCTGATCCTGGTGGTGCCCATCGTGGCGCTGCAAATCGTGGTGTCCGTGGTGTTTATCAAGCGGGATCTTGAGGATGTGACCGTGCAGATGACGGCCACCATCCAGCGGGAGTTCGAGCTGCTGCGCCAGGTTGCGGACGCGGCGCCGGACCAGGAAACGGCACTGGTGCAGATCACGCCGCTGCTGCAGCCGCTGAACATGCAGGCAAGGTTTCTGCCGCCTGGCGCTCCGCTGCCGGAGGATCAATTCAGCCTGATCGAGTTCTCCGGCCGGGTGGTGCGTGAAGAGCTGGAAAAAACCTTCCCGGGATTTCTGGCGGCCAGGTTTCTCCCGGACCGCACGGTGCAG
The DNA here is from genome assembly GCF_025857195.1 of Leisingera thetidis. Lineage (NCBI taxonomy): Bacteria > Pseudomonadati > Pseudomonadota > Alphaproteobacteria > Rhodobacterales > Roseobacteraceae > Leisingera > Leisingera thetidis. The sequence continues at coordinate 1,583,383 of NZ_CP109787.1, forward strand.
GTCTATTTCGGCAGTGCGCACGGTCTGGTGGAGCTGAGCTTCGACCGGCGCCGGGTGACCGCCGCCGCGCCGCATCAGCTGATTGTCACCATGCTGCTGTTCGGCTTTCTGATGATGCTGATCTCTTTCCTCTACATGCGCAACCAGCTGCGTCCGATCAAGCGGCTGGCCAATGCGGCCGAGGCGTTCGGGCGCGGGCGCGCGGTGCCGTATTCGCCTGCCGGAGCGACTGAAGTGCGGGCGGCGGGCAGCGCTTTTCTGAACATGCGGGCACGGATCGAGCGGCAGATCGAGCAGCGCACCCTGATGCTGTCGGGGGTGAGCCATGACCTGCGCACGCCGCTCACCCGGATGAAGCTGGAGCTGGCGATGCTGGACGAAGAGGACGCGGCGCCGATGCTGCGCGACGTTGACGAAATGCAGGCGCTGCTGGATGCGTTTCTGGATTTCACCCGCGGTGCTGCGGTCAGCGAGCCTGAACCGGTGGAACCGCAAGAGCTGGTCCGGACCATCATCAGCGACTGGCAGCGCCAGGAAAAGCAGGTGACGCTGGGCGAGGTGACCGGAGCAGGGGAAGTGATGCTGCGGCGGCAGCCGATGCGGCGGGCGGTGGAGAACCTGATTTCAAACGCAGTGCGTTATGGCACAAAGGCGCGTGTGTCGGTGGCGGTGACCGACCGGTCGATGCGTATCCGGGTCGAGGATGACGGGCCGGGCATCCCGGCGGAACAGCGCGGCGACGCGATCCGCCCCTTCACCCGGCTGGATCCGGCCCGAAACCAGGACCGCGGCTCCGGCGTCGGATTGGGGCTGGCAATCGTGGCCGATACCGCGCGTGCCCACGGCGGGACCCTGCGGCTGGGCGAAAGCACTGATCTGGGCGGGCTGAAGGCAGATATCGTGATTGCCCGCTGAGCCGGTCCAGTCCCGAGGCACCGGAAAATCAAAATGCGGCCCCGGGCAGGGAGCCGCCTTCGCGCCAGGCAAATGGCATTGCTTGGCAGACTGGATTCTGCGGGCCAGAGCGGCCCTTCCTGCCTACGCGAGTTCCTTGGACAGTGCGGTGAACCCCTGTTCGATAGCCGAGGCGGCCTTGACCAGGTTTTCGCCGCCAGATGCGATGCTTGTCACAGCGGTGGACAGCCCCAGACTGCCGATCCAGATTGCCCATTTGGTCCAGACCGGATCCTTGTGGCGCAGCGCATCAACCGCTTTCTGGGAGCTGTCTCGGAACTTCTCAGCAGGCTTGATGCTGACGTGATAGGCTTCGATATCCTTGATCAGCTTGGCAGTGGCCTTGCGGGCTGCTTCCATGGCGGCAAACAGCCCGTCGAGCTTCTTGCTCTTGTACTTGCGGTCCTTGGCCATCTTGCCCAGCTTTTTCTCGATCTCCTTGTCGAGCTTGCCCTGTTTGTCCAGCAGTTTGTTCAGCTTCTTGCCCAGTGCTGCAATTTCCAGGTCGATGTTCTTGAGTTTGGCCTTGTAGGTTTCCAGATGCTTGTCGACCCGGTTGAAGCCGGCTGTTTCGATCATCAGAAAGTCAGCAAGGAATTCCTTGCCGATCTCCTTGGCTTTCACCTTGGCCTTGGACTGTTTCTCATAGTCCGCAACCAGCTGCTTCAGCGCCTTTTCCAGTTCGCCGTGGATTTTGACGATGTCCGAGGTCACCTTCTGAACCGCCCGGGCGACCGAAACGATGCTTTGTGCGATTCCATAGATGCTTGCTGCAATCGACACGCCGCCGGTCACCGCGCCAGCCGCCAGTGAGGCGGTGCTGCCGATGGCACAGGCACTGCCGAGGACAATGGAACTGACCACCTTGACCCGGTATTTCTTGCGGTCCTTGTTGGCCTGCTTCCACTTGTCGAAATGCTTGGTCGCGACCTGTTCGATCGACTTTTCGTATTTTGCAAAGATCTTCTTGATGTCATCGTCAAGCTCCTTGCACTCCTTGTCGCTCAGCGGCAGCACGGAACCCAGATCATTGGCCGCCTTGACACGCAGGCTGCACTCGGTGAGCAATTTCTTGTATTCCTTGGTGGCGTCATCATAGAGCTTGGCGACAAAACGGGCGTCGGTATCCAGCTCTGCGGCTGCCGTCTTGTCTACTTCCACGGTTGCCGCGAAGTTCATGTTGCCGAGCTGGACGAACTTGGGCTTCACCGCTTTGGTGACCTCATTCTTCACGTCCGCTTTGATAATGGTAAGTTTTTCGGTCGCCATGATATCTCGTGCCTCAAAGTTGGTTTTCCAGCGGAATGCGGGGCCTGGAAACGTGTCGAAATCGCTACGGAACAAATGAAAGGGCCTGCTCTCGGGCTACTCTACCGGACAGCGGGCTTTAGGAAAGCAAAAGCTTGGCGCGGTTTGAAGGGTGTTTTCCCCAGAAAGCCTTGCGTCAGCCTGCGGCCACGCCGCAGCCCAGCCGGTTGAGCATTGCTATAGGCGCCTTGGGGGCAATGGGAGCGCTTTCCCGGGTGCGCGCCGCGCCGCGAGGCAAAGCTGCGCGCGGGCCAAATTGCGGCGGCTGTTTGGCGGGGGAATTGGTAGGCCCGGCAGGATTCGAACCTGCAACCAAAGCGTTATGAGCGCTCTGCTCTAACCGTTGAGCTACAGGCCCGCCATTGCCAATGTGGTTAGAAAATGGGGCGGATAAGGTCAAGCGGTGATTGCAGGGAGGACAGGCGAATCCGCATGCCTGCTCCGGTGCAGGGCCTCCAGCCGCGCAACCGTGTGCTCAATGGTCAGATCCCGGCGCCGGTCCGGCGTGCGCCGGGAGGGGTAGACAGCGAAGACCGCTTTCAGCGGCGCCTCGTAGCTTGGCAGCACCAGTTCGTATTCGCCGGAGGCCAGTTGTTCTTCGATCATGAAGCGGGGCGCGCGGGTATAGCCGGAGCCGCTGCTGACCGCGCGCATGATCAGGTCGGGGTCGTCGGCAGTAAAGCCGACCTGGACCGGCGCGGGATATTCCTGCCCGCCGCGGCGCAGCGGGAAGAAACCGCGGGTCTGATCCTCGTGATGCTGAATGAATTTGAGCCGCTGCAGCTCTTCCGGTGTTTGCGGGCGGCCTTCCCGGTCCAGGTAGGCCGGTGTGGCGAACAGGACGGTTTCCAGGGTGGAAATCCGGCGCCCGAATCCGTCTGTGTCGCCCAGCCGCCCGGTCCGGATCGCCAGGTCGTAGCCCTCGCGCACCACATCGACCAGCCGGTCCTCCAGGCGCATCACGACGTTCAGATCCGGGTGCTCGCGGTTCAGATCCAGCAGCATCGGGCCGATCACGCTGCGCCCCAGAAAGGAATTCACGCTGATGCGGAAGGTGCCTGACACGCTGCCTTCGAGTGCGTCCAGCTCTGCCGTCATCCGGTTGTAGCCAGTAAGAAGGGTCTGGGCGTGGCTGTATACCAGATCCCCTGCACGGGTTGCGTGGATGCCTTTGGCGGTCCGGTGCAGCAGCTGCTGGCCGGTCAGGGTTTCCAGTTGCTTTACCTGCTGGCTGACTGCGGACTGCGTGATGCCGCGGCGCTGAGCGGCCCGGTTCAGGCTGCCTTCATCCAGTGCCAGGGTGAAGGTCTCCAAAAGAGTCAGCCTGTCCATCATCTTCCTATCAGTATTGCTTATAACCGTTATCGGATCTGCGGGGCTGCTATCGCCGGATTGGCGGGGTTATTTCCGGCTCACAGGAAAAATCGCCTCAATTGGATATCGGAGTTTCTTATGACAATCAATCGCAGGGTGTTTTTGAGCGGGCTGGCAGCTGCCCCGGCCGCGGCACTGGGAAGCGGGTTTGCCGGCACTGGCTGGGCATGGGCCGCGGCGGGGACGGCTGCGGCTGTCACCCATTCTTTCACATTGGGAGATGCAAAAATCACCGTGCTTCTGGATGGGCATCTTCCCCTGGGGACGCAGCTGTTCAACGGCTATGACGCGGCCAAAGCCGGAACTGTGCTGGCGCAGGGGCTGCACCGGCTGCAGGACGGCGGGCTGCAGATCCCGGTCAATGGTTACCTGATTGAGCGTGCCGGGCAGAAGCTGCTCATCGACACCGGCACTGCCCAGCTGATGGGGCCGGGCCTTGGCGCGCTGGGCGCAGGGCTGGCAGCAGCAGGAGCGGCACCCGAAAGTATCGATACGGTGCTGCTGACCCATATCCACCCGGACCACTCCGGCGGGCTGATCACACCGGAGGGTACGGCTGTCTTTGCCAATGCCGAACTGGTGGTTGCGCAGCGGGAGTGGGACTTCTGGCATGACGACGCGGTCCTTGCCGGTGTGCCCGAGAGCAGCCGTGGCTTCTTTGACATCGCCCGCAACTCGGTCGCGCCGTATGCCAGCCGCCTGAAACTGCTGCAGCGAGAAGAGGAGGCCGCTGCCGGCTTCACCGCGCTGGAACTGCCGGGCCATACACCGGGCCACACCGGGTTCATGCTGGACGCGGGCAGTGAGGGGCTGCTGTTCTGGGGCGACCTGATCCACAGCGCCGCGCTGCAGTTTGCCCTGCCGGACTGGACCATCGCCTTTGATACCGATCCGGCCCAGACGGCGGCCACCCGGCGGCGGATGCTGGACCGGGCGGCGGCGGACAATCTGCTGGTCACAGGTGCGCATCTGGACTTTCCGGCGCTGGGCCGGGTGCTGCGCCAAGGCGAAGCCTACGCCTATCAGGCGGCCCCCTGGCAGTTTGGTATCTGAGACCGGCGGTCCTGTCGTGAAAACCACCCTGCTGCGCTGTCCGGGATGGCGCAGCTGATTCCCTAGTTCCCTTCTGATGCGCCTTGCGCTAAAGGCTGCGCAACCGATTTGAAGGAGCCAAGTGATGACCAGCGGCAAGAACGGCTTGACCTATGCAGACGCAGGTGTGGACATTGATGCGGGCAACGCCCTGGTCGACCGGATCAAGCCGGCCGCCAAGCGCACCAACCGCTCCGGCGTGATGAGCGGGCTGGGCGGTTTCGGCGCCCTGTTCGATCTGAAAGCCGCTGGCTACAGCGATCCGATCCTGGTCGGCGCCACCGACGGTGTCGGCACCAAGCTGCGGATTGCCATCGACACCGGCGTGGTGGACGGCGTTGGCATCGACCTGGTGGCGATGTGCGTCAATGACCTGGTCTGCCAGGGCGCCGAACCGCTGTTCTTCCTCGACTATTTTGCCACCGGCAAGCTGGAAACCGAAACCGCCGCCCGCATCATTGAAGGCATCGCCGAGGGCTGCGTGCGCTCCGACTGCGCGCTGATCGGCGGCGAGACTGCGGAAATGCCGGGCATGTATCCGGAAGGCGATTTCGACCTCGCGGGTTTTGCGGTTGGCGCGATGGAGCGCGGCTCGGCGCTGCCCGAAGGCGTGGCGGAAGGCGACGTGCTGCTGGGGCTGGCCTCTGACGGTGTGCACTCCAACGGCTACTCGCTGGTGCGCAAGCTGGTCGAGGTTTCCGGCCTGGGCTGGGATGCGGATTGCCCGTTTGGCGAGGGCACCCTGGGTGAAGCGCTGCTGACCCCGACCCGCCTGTATGTAAAACAGTGCCTGGCCGCGGTGCGGGCAGGGGGCGTGCATGCGCTGGCCCATATCACCGGCGGTGGCCTGACCGAGAACCTGCCGCGGGTGCTGCCCGAAGACTTGGGCGCCGACATCGACCTGAACGCCTGGGAACTGCCGCCCGTGTTCAAGTGGATGGCAGCCACCGGCAGCATTGCCGAAGCGGAAATGCTGAAGACCTTCAACTGCGGCATCGGCATGATCCTGTCAGTCTCTGCAGACCGCGCCGATGCGCTGACCGAAGTGCTGCAGGCCGAGGGCGAGACCGTGTCCCGCCTGGGCACCGTGACCAAAGGCGCCGGCATGCGCTATGCGGGCAAGCTGCTGTGAGCCACAAGAAGGTTGCCATCCTGATCTCCGGCGGCGGCTCCAACATGGTGTCGCTGCTGGAGAGCATGACCGGCGACCATCCGGCGCGGCCTTGCCTGGTTCTGTCCAACAACGCCGATGCCGGCGGGCTGGTCAAGGCGGCCGCCGCAGGCGTGGCGACCGCTGTGGTGGATCACCGCCCGTACAGGGGCGACCGCGAAGCCTTTGAGGCGGAGCTGGTGAAGCCGATTTTCGAAGCCGGGGCCGACATTGTCTGCCTGGCCGGTTTCATGCGGGTGCTGACCGCGGGGTTTGTTGCGCAGTTCGAAGGCCGGATGCTGAATATCCACCCCTCTCTGCTGCCGAAATACAAGGGCCTGAACACCCACGCGCGCGCGCTGGAGGCAGGGGATGCCGAGCATGGCTGCACCGTGCACGAGGTGACGCCGCGCCTGGATGACGGCCCCATCCTCGGCCAGGCCCGGGTGCCGGTACTTGAGAATGACACGCCGGAGGCGCTGGCTGCACGTGTTCTGGTTCAAGAACACAACCTCTATCCGGCGGTGCTGCGCCGCTTTGCCGGGGGACACAAGACGCCGGTTCTGCTGGGCTGAAGCCCGGCTGTTTGCATTGCCGGGGACAAGCGCGTATCACGTCCCGGCCCACACGAGATTGAAAAGCCGTAATTGATGAAAACTCTGACCACCACCGAAGAACTGCAGGCCTTTTGCGAAACAGCCGCTCAGCATCCTTATGTCACGGTGGATACCGAGTTTCTGCGGGAGCGGACGTATTACTCCAAGCTCTGCCTGATCCAGCTGGCTTTTGCCGGCGATGGCGAGACCGATGCGGTTCTGGTCGATCCGCTGGCCGATGGCATCTCGCTGGAGCCGCTTTATGCGTTGTTCCGCGATGAGACCGTGGTCAAGGTGTTCCACGCTGCCCGCCAGGATCTGGAAATCTTCTGGGTTGATGCCGGGGTATTCCCCAAGCCGCTGTTCGACACCCAGGTGGCGGCAATGGTCTGCGGCTTCGGCGAGCAGGCGGGCTATGAGACGCTGGTGCGCAAGATCGTCAAGCAGGGGCTGGACAAGACTTCGCGCTTTACCGACTGGTCGCGCCGCCCGCTGAGCGAGGCGCAGAAGACATACGCGCTGGCGGATGTGACCCATTTGCGCAAGATCTATGAGTTCCTGGCCGCGGAGCTGGAAAAGAGCGGCCGCGCCCATTGGGTCACAGAAGAACTGCAGGTGCTGACAGATCCGGCAACCTATGATCTCCAGCCGGAAGAGGCTTGGAAACGAGTCAAGACACGCACCACCTCGGGCAAGTTTCTGGCAGTCGTGCGCGAGCTTGCGGCATTCCGCGAAGTTTATGCGCAAACCAACAACGTGCCGCGCAACCGGGTCTTCAAGGATGACGCGCTGGTAGAGCTGGCCTCGACCAAGCCGCGCACGGGCGGCGAGCTGGGCGGCTCCCGCCTGCTGCTGCGCGAGGCGCGCAAGGGGGCGATTGCCGAAGGTATTCTGGAGGCCGTGGCCAAAGGCGTCGCCTGCCCGGCGGAAAACCATCCCAAGATGGACCGCAGCAAGGAGAAGCTGCAGGTGAACCCGGCGCTGGCGGACCTGCTGCGGGTGCTGCTGAAGGCCAAGACCGAGGCGGAAGGAGTCGCGGCCAAGCTGATTGCCCCGAGCGCCGATCTGGATGCTATTGCGGCGGGCCTGCGCGATGTTCCCGCGCTCAGCGGCTGGCGGCGGGAAGTCTTCGGCGCCGATGCGCTGCGGCTGTGCGAAGGCAAAATCGGCCTGGCAGCCGACGGCCAGGCTGTACAGGTTGTGGAGCTTTAGTCACTGCAGGGCTTTTGACGGACAAGAGGAACGCCTGCATCTGCGGGCGTTTTCCTTTTTCGGCTGCGGCTGGTTCAGCGGCGGCGGCTTTCCTGGGCGTTCTGGGCGGCATTCACCCGAACGGTACGGATGCCCTCAAGATCCTGGTATGATACCGTGCGCGCCGCATGGAGCGTCCGGCTGAACTCGCTTCCGGTGCCGGTTTGGAATTCCGGATAGACCACCCGGAAATCATAGGCCAGCACGCCGTCTTCCGGGGTCTCGGCCGGGCGCAGCTCCACGTCATAGGCGCCTTGGCGGCCGGCGATTGCGGTGGCGTGGATGATGGCGCCCGATGCGGTGCGTTCGATCCGCAGCTCCGAGACCCGGGTGACCAGCACTGTGTTGTCCTTGGGCTCGGGGCGGGCGAAGATTCCGCGGGCGTTGCTGTCCTGCGGCAGCAGAGGGTTGGAATTCGCCGCTGCGGCTGTCTCGGCGGGTTCGGAGCCTCCAAACCAGTTGGACGGGTTGATCCGCGACTGTTGCCAACCGCCGCAGCCAGCCAGCACCAGCGCGCAGGCCAATGTAAGAGCCAATGGTTTGTGCATCTGTCCCCGCCCATTCAAATTGTCTTTGCATCGGATTACCCGATTGGCATCCGCTTGAAAAGCGGTTGAAATGGGTCGGGCAGGGGCTTAGGTGCTGAACAGCACCGGATAGCGCTTTTGAGGATGGACCGACGATGGCCACAGCCGCCTTTGAAGAGATCGTGGAAGACTTCGAGTTCATGGAGGACTGGGAGGACCGCTACCGGCATGTGATTGATCTGGGCAAGGCGATGGAGCCCCTGGACGATGCGCTGAAGGTGCCTGCAACCAAAGTTGACGGCTGCGCCAGCCAGGTCTGGCTGCATGCCACGGTCGAGGGCGGTGAATTCCGTTTCGACGGCGACAGCGACGCAATGATTGTGCGCGGTCTGATCGCGGTTCTGCGCCGCCTGTACAACGGGCTGCCGGTCAAGGCGGTGCCGGTGGTGGATGCCAAGGCGGAACTGGGGCGGCTGGAGCTCAATGAGCATCTGTCCTCGCAGCGTTCCAACGGCTTGCGCGCGATGATCGAACGGATCCGCGAAACGGCAATGGCGCAGGTCTGAAGCTGCCGGGCGAGGGGCCGGCCCCGCGCGCTCCCCGGAGTATTTCCAGAAAGATGAAGAGGCTAGCGTGCCCAGCCGGAAATGGCGGTTTCCAGATCGCCGTAGCCGGTATGGCGGTGCTCGAATTCCAGCCCCATCCGGTCGGCGCAGTCCCTGGCCTTTTCCACCAGCTTGGGATCGCTGATCTGCGACTGGTAGACTAGTTTGGTGTAATTGCCGAACACCATGTCCCTGAGCTCCGGGTTCTTGTCGAGCCCCATCGGCCGCCAGACGAAGGCGTCGAACTGCTTGACCAGGAAGTCGGTCAGGTAGAAGGCGGTGATTTCGCCTTCATCGGCATGGCGGGCAAAGGTGTCATTGCCCTCGAAGAAGGAGTAGCAATGCGGGCCCGCCACCATCTCGACGCCAAGCTCGGCGCATTTGCGTTCCAGCGCGCCGCCGGTGCCGCAGTCGGCATAGACCACATAGATCTTGTCGTAGACCGCTGAATGCTTCGCCACGGCGCCGTCGATGGCGTCGGTGATTTGCTCGGGATACAGGTGCAGCTTGGCGGGCAGGCAGGTGAGGTCGATGTGATCCAGCCCGTTTTTCTCCTTGATATCAAGGATTTCACGCGCAAGCGCGCCGCAGGCGATCAGCAGGATGCGGCCGGTCTTCTTTTCAGGGGCGGCCAGGCCCTGTTCGGTGAGGGAGCTTTCCTCAAGCGTCCGCCCGGTGGGCGGGCGGAAGGCAGCCCGCTCTGTCAGGCGGGCTGCGCGTCCTTTGCGTGCCAAATCAGGCGCTCATCGAGTTGTGCTTGCGCGCAACGAAGTCCTTGGCCATTTCCACGGCCACGGCTGCGTCACGGCAATAGCCGTCGGCGCCGATTGCCTTGCCGAACTCTTCGTTCAGCGGCGCGCCGCCCACCAGCACGATGTAGTCGTCGCGCAGGCCCTGTTCGACCATCGTGTCGATCACCACTTTCATGTAGGGCATGGTGGTGGTCAGCAGAGCCGACATGCCGAGGATGTCGGGCTTATGCTCTGCCATCGCTTCCAGGTAGTTTTCGACCGGGTTGTTGATGCCGATGTCGACAACCTCAAAGCCCGCGCCTTCCATCATCATGGAGACCAGGTTCTTGCCGATGTCGTGGATGTCGCCCTTGACAGTGCCGATCACCATGGAACCGACGCGCGGGGCGCCGGTTTCAGCCAGCAGCGGCTTCAGGATGGCCATGCCGCCCTTCATCGCGTTGGCCGCCAGCAGCACTTCCGGCACGAACAGGATGCCGTCGCGGAAGTCGGCGCCGACCACGGTCATGCCGCCCACCAGCGCTTTGGTCAGGATGTCGTAGGGAGTCCACTTGCGCTCCAGAAGGATGTTCACGCCTTCTTCGATTTCCTCTCTGAGACCATCATAGAGGTCGTCAAACATCTGCTGAACAAGTTCCTCGTCATCGAGTTCCGAGAGGATGATGTCTTCTTCGTCCGACATGCGCCTAATCCTTGCTGACGGGGGAGTCCCCGGTGTTGGCCTATTTCAGAAGCTTTTGTGACAGAATGCCGTCCGCGGACTGCATTATTTGCGACATTGCCGCTGTTCTAACCGACGTATAGAGACAATTTCCCCGCAAGAATAATGAAGATTCCACATGGAAATCTTCGAAATTGCCCATTTGTTCTTTATTTGTTCCTTCGCGGGGGTTACTTTGCGCCTATGCCACCGGATTTCACGCCAAATCAAATGCGCCGCAAAGCGCGCGCCAGTCTCAGCAATGCGGCAGGCCGCTATGACATGGCGCGCGATCCAGTTGATGACGGCTGGTTTCAGGAGGTTCCGCCTGCGGTGATTCCCACCGAGGTCCGCCAGGAGGCGGCGCGCACGCTGATCACCTATAACCGGTCGCCTGACCTGCCGTTTGACAGGTCGATCAATCCCTATCGCGGCTGCGAGCATGGCTGCATCTACTGTTTCGCCCGCCCGACCCATGCCTATCTGGGTCTGTCGCCCGGGCTGGATTTCGAAACCCGGCTGGTGGCACGGCCCAACGCGGCGGAGGTGCTGCGCAGGGAACTGTCGGCGCCGTGCTATAAGGTGGCCACGATTGCGCTTGGCACCAACACCGATCCCTACCAGCCGTGCGAGCGGGACTACGGCATCACCCGGGCCTGCCTGGAGGTGCTGCGCGATTTCAACCACCCGGTGGCGATTGTGACCAAAGGGGCGATGGTGGAGCGCGACCTGGATATTCTGGCGCCGATGGCGGCCAAGGGCCTGGTGCGGGCCGGGATTTCTGTCACCACGCTGGACCCGGACTTGTCACGCCGGATGGAGCCGCGGGCGCCTTTGCCTGCCCGGCGCCTGGCTGCCATCCGGCGGCTGACGGCGGCGGGCGTGCCGGTGCGGGTGATGACCTCCCCGATTGTGCCAGGGCTCACCGATCATGAACTGGAGGCGCTGCTGGCGGCCGGGGCGGAGGCCGGGGCGGACGCTGCCAGCTGGATCATGCTGCGGCTGCCGCGGGAGGTGTCGGAGCTGTGGCAGCAATGGCTGGCCGAGCACGCGCCTGACCGTGCGGCCAAGGTGATGGCGCGGTTGCGCGAGATGCACGGCGGACGCGATTACGATCCGCGCTGGGGCCATCGGATGCGCGGCGAGGGGCGCTATGCCGAAATGATCGCGCAGCGGTTCAGGGCGGCCTGCCGGCGCTTGGGGCTGCAGGAGCGGACCGCGGACTTGCGCTGCGAGCAGTTTGCCCGCCCGCCGCAGCCGGGCGATCAGCTGGCGCTGTTCTGACCCATTCTTGATCAGCCGGCCGGGCTTTTGTGCTATGCTGAGGCCGTATGCAACGGAAAGGAAGGTGTGCTATGACTTCTGTCGCTGTGACAGCACGTGTGACCGGACACGTGCAGGGCGTGGCCTTCCGCACCTGGGCAAGGGCGGAAGCGCTGCGCCACGGACTGTCCGGCTGGATCCGCAATGAGCCGGACGGATCCGTGCGGGCCTTGCTGATGGGGCCGGCTTCCGGCGTTGCCGATATGGTGCGCAGAATGGGGCGCGGCCCCGGCGCGGCCTCGGTCAAGGATGTCCAGACGGAGCGGACGGACCCCGAACCGGGCGTCAGCGGCTTCAGGATTGTCGGTTAGGCCAGGCTGGATGGCATACTGCAGGCCGCCGCAATAGCTGACGACAGCTGACGTCGGGGGGCTTGGGCCAAAACGCAATACGGTGCCGCATGAAGGCATGCGGCACCGTTTCCAATTTGAGGGCCCGCAGGTTGCGGCCTTCAGGCGCGGCGGCGGCGGCGGGAGCGGCGCTCATTGCCCGTATTTGCATCGTCTCCGGTGCCGTCGCCGTCGGAGGTGAAAGGCCCCAGCACTTCGACAATTTTCTCAAGCGCCGGGCGGTCGCCGCGCGGGCGGCTGTCCAGGGCGGCGCGCATGTGGCGCAGGTGATCGGGCATGGTGCCGCAGCAGCCGCCGATGATCTTGGCGCCGGCGTCGCGCGCCATTACCGCATATTCGCCCATCAGCTCCGGGGTGCCGTCATAGTGGATGTGGCCATCAACGTACTTCGGAATGCCGGCATTGCCTTTGGAAATGATCGGGCGTTCAGTGCCTTGCGCGGCAAAGCCCAGCACGGTGCGCAGAATGTCGGAAGCGCCGGTGCCGCAGTTGGCGCCGAAGGCCAGCGGCGCGTTGTCAAAGTCCTCCACCAGCTGGGCCAGGTCTGCCGAGGTCACCCCCATCATGGTGCGGCCCGCTGTGTCAAAGCTCATGGTGCCGCACCAGGGCATGTCCGCCAGCTTGAAAGCCTCAGCCGCGGCGCGGAATTCCTCGGGTGCGGAAATGGTCTCCAGCCACAGCACGTCTGCGCCGCCTTCTTTCAGCGCGTCGGCCTGTTCGTGGAACATCTCCACTGCCACGGCGTGGGACATGTCTCCGACGGGTTCGAAAATCTCCCCGGTCGGGCCGACGGAGCCTGCCACGGCAATCTTGCGGCCGGCCTTGTCGGCGACCTCGCGGCCCAGTTCGGCGGCGATGCGGTTCAGTTCGCGTACACGGTTCTGCGCGTCATGCAGTTTCAGCCGCGCGGCGGTGCCGCCAAAGCTGTTGGTCAGAAACAGGTCGCTGCCGGCATCGACCGACCCCTGGTACAGCGCCAGGATCTTTTTCGGCTCGTCCACGTTCCACAGTTCCGGCGCATCGCCGGACTGCAGCCCCATGGCGAACAGGTTGGTGCCGGTTGCGCCATCGGCCAGCAGCACGTCTTTGGTTTCCAGCAGCCGTTTGAAGTTGTTTGTCATGCGTTCTGTCCCGAGTCAGCAGGCCGCTCCGGCGGGGCGGGCGGTCAATGGGTCTTTCTCCCCTGTCTCACGCCGGGCGGGCAAGGGCAATTTCATTTTCTTCATCTTCATTATGAGTTTGTGCTTCAGCCGTGGCCGGCAGCACTGCCGGAGGGCGGTGAACCAGCCGCAGCAGTTCGGCAATCGAGACCGCCATCTGCAGCCAATCCGGAGCTGCGATGTAGCGCGGCTCCCAGTCAGGCGCGAAACTTGTCTTGAACCGGCGCAGGCCGCGCTCTGTGCTCCTGGCCAGGCGGCGATCGGGGACAGCGGCCAGAGACAGGCGGGGGATGCCCCTAGCAGCCGCAGCCTTGATCCCGGCGAAAACCAGCTCATGGCCGGTCCCGTCCGGTGCCCCCGGCAGTATGCGGATCAGGTCCAGGCACCATTCGCGCGACGCGGCATGGAAGCTGGCGAAGCCGATCAGCCGTCCCTCCCGGCAGGCAAGGACAATTTCCTGTCCGGAAAGATAGTGCGGCTCGAACCGGCCCATGGTGGTGCCGTAGGCGGGGCCATGGGCGGTTTGCCAGCTGGCATCCACGGTCGCCATTTGATCGAAAGGCAGGCCGGGGCCGGCGGGGCGGACATCCAGTCCGGCGTTTTCCGCATGGCGCAGCTTCCGGCGCAACTGGCGGCGGGCGGCTCCGCCAGCAGAGAACTCAAGCGGGTTCAGCACGGCCTCCTCGGCGATCCGCAGCACCCGCCAGCCGGACATGCGGGCCAGCAGCGCCGTGCGCCCGCTGCATTTGTAGTAGCAGGCGGCGGCGTTCCGGCCGCGGGCATGACCGGCCAGCGGGGCAAAGGTTTCCGAGGCGAATCCCGACAGCGGGTCAAATAGCGCAATCGACGCCTGCGGGCTGTCGAGAAGCGCAACCCGGGACAGCCCGAAAGCCTGCACCTGGCCGCCATTCTGCCGGATGATCCCGGCTTCGGAGCACGGCCGGTTGCGGGGCAGGGCGGCCGCCGGAAGGCTGCGGCTGCCCAGCAGTTCCGCGTCTTGCACCGGCGCCGCGCGCGCAGCGATCAGGCCGGGGAACAGCAGCAGCAGTCCGGATATCGCAGCCGGGACCGCGTAGTAAATCAGGCGGAAGGCCAGCAGCCCGGCAATCAGGCTGCTGTGCGGGGCTGCAGGCAGCAGCGCGCACAAGGCCAGTTCAAACGGCCCGGCGCCCCCGGGCGCCGAGGAGACCACGGCGAGCCCCAGGGCAATGGCGTAGGCCGCGAGAAGCTGCGCCCAGGCGGCATCGGCAGCGGCGGGCAGCAGCAGCCAAAGGGCAGTTGCCGCGGCGGTCACATCGGCCATTGCCCAGAACCCCAAGGCCGCCATTGCGGTCAGGGACGGCCAGCGCAGTTTCAGCCGGAACAAGGATGTTTCCGGGTGCAGGAAGCTGAATGCCGCCAGACCCGCTGCGGCAATCAGGATCAGCATGCCGGCTCCGGCCAGCCCCGGTGACGGTGGCGCAGCGATCAGAGCAGCGCTGCAGATCACCAAAAGCGCGCTGAGAAAGGTTGCGGCAACCAGCGCCGTCAGCTGTCCGGCCTGCAGCGGAGACAGGCCGGGCAGCAGGCGCCAGCGGGCATAGGTGCCGGTGATCAGGCCAAAGCCGGTGGTCTGCGAAAAGGCAATCGCGGCCATCCCCGCGCGGCGCGCGGCAGGCCCGTCAAACCCGGTGCCAAGATGGCGGTGGGCAACGGAATCATAGCGGCCAAGCGCCCAGAAGCTGATGCAGGTCGCCAGCGCGGCGCCCGCCCATTTCCAGGCCGGCAGGCTGATCAGAGCGGCGCCAAGTTCCCCCGGCAGCGGCAGATCCGTCTGCGCCTGCAGCAGCCAAAGGCAGACGGCCATGATCAGGAACGGCGCGGCCAGCCGGATCCGCCGTGCGGCAGGTCTCAGGGCCGGGGATTTCAAAAACAGCATGGCAATCCTTGACTGGCAGCGCACAAGGCCCTTTCCGCCAGTCTAGATGAAGCGGTTTTCGGATCGGTTAACCCGCAAGGCGCCCCCTTCTTCCAAGGTGGCCCGGCGGGCTTCGGCCGTCAGGGAGGAGGCTCCGGCGGACCGCAGAAGGGCCGGCACAGGCAATCAGCGCTGCCGCCGGGCATCGCGGTCAGGATCAGCCCCGGGGTTTTCCGGGCGGGCTGGTCCGGCCAGTCTGTTACCCGGCTTCCCGCAGGATCTCCGCCTGTGCCTGCGGCATCAGTTCCAGCAGTTTACGGCGGATCTGCTCTTCGCTGGCCTGGATTCCCAAGTCGCCCGTCAGCTTGCGCACGACGTCCTCGTGGCCGGCTTCCTCGAGATCGGCAGCGACGATGGACCGGGCATAGTCGTCGGCTGCCAGACCGGATTTCCCCAGAAGCTCCGCGGCCCAGAGACCGAGCAGTTTGTTGCGCCGTGCCCGTGCCTTGAACTGCATCTCCTCGTCATGCGCGAATTTGGCTTCAAACGCCTGTTCGCGCTCGTCAAATGTTGTCATGGCTGATCCTCATTAACGTTTGCACCTCAGTAATGATAGGAGCATGATAACAGTCCAGGGCAAGAAAAAATTGTGCCTGTGAAAGCCTTTGTGCAGCTGTCCATACCGGGCCGGGCAATGTGTTCCCCGTGCCGGCAGGCAGCCGCTGCCGGGGCTGGGCAAACGGCGGCGTGCTGGCCCCGTGCAGCAAGCTTGCGGCTGAAGCCCCCTTGCACTATGAGAGCGGCACATCGCAGGGCCGGATTCCCGGCATTGACCCGAAAGGTTCCCAATGGCGCGTCGCAAGAAAATCTACGAAGGCAAGGCCAAGACACTGTATGAAGGCCCCGAGCCGGGCACCATCGTGCAGTATTTCAAGGATGACGCCACCGCCTTCAATGCCGAAAAGCACGACGTGATCGAGGGCAAGGGTGTCCTGAACAACATCCTCAGCGAGTTCTTCATGCTGGGCCTCGGGCAGATCGGCGTGCCGACCCATTTCCTGAAACGGCTGAACATGCGCGAGCAGCTGGTGCGCAGCTGCGAGATCATTCCGCTGGAAGTCATCGTGCGCAATTACGCCGCGGGCTCGATTTCCAAGCGTCTGGGCATCGACGAAGGCACCCAGCTGCCGCGTCCGGTGGTGGAATACTGTTACAAGGACGACGCCTTGGGCGACCCGCTGGTCACCGAAGAGCACATTGCGGCCTTTGGCTGGGCCAGCCAGCAGGATATGGACGACATCCTCAGCCTGGCACTGCGGGTGAATGACTTCCTGTCCGGCGTGTTCCTTGCCGTCGGCATCCGCCTGGTCGACTTCAAGATCGAGATCGGCCGGGTCTACGAGGGCGACTTCCAGCGCCTGGTGATTGCCGATGAGATCAGCCCCGACAGCTGCCGCCTGTGGGATATCAAGACCGGCCAGAAGCTGGACAAGGACGTTTTCCGGCGTGATCTTGGCAGCCTCACGGATGCTTATTCCGAAGTGGCGCGGCGTCTGGGCGTGATGCCGAACAACCCGCCTGCGCCGGGCAAGCCGACGCTGGTGAACTGACAGAGGGACCGCTGCGCCTGCCGCGCCGCGGGTCTTTGAGTATTTTTGCAAAGAAGAAGCCCAGGATGGGGCTTCGCCATCGAAAACCTGAGGGATGATGCGATGAAGGCACGGGTGCATGTGATGCTGAAGAACGGGGTTCTGGATCCGCAGGGCGAGGCCGTGCGCCACGCGCTGGGAGCCTTGGGCTTTGACAAGGTCGAAGGCGTGCGCCAGGGCAAGGTGATCGATCTGGATCTGGCCGCCGGCGCAACCGAGGCAGACGTGACCGCGATGTGCGAAAAGCTTCTGGCCAACACCGTGATCGAATCCTACAGCATCGAGATGCAGTGATGAAGGCGGCGGTTGTTGTTTTCCCGGGGTCGAACTGCGACCGCGACCTGGCGGTGGCGTTCGAGCAGGCCGGTTTCGATGTGTCGATGGTCTGGCACAAGGACAGCGCGCTGCCTGCAGGCGTGGATATCGTCGGGGTGCCGGGCGGCTTCTCCTATGGCGACTACCTGCGCTGCGGCGCCATTGCGGCGCAGTCGCCGATCTGCAAGGCGGTGATCGAACATGCCGGCCGCGGCGGTTATGCGGTCGGCGTCTGCAACGGTTTTCAAATCCTGACCGAAACCGGCGTGCTGCCGGGGGCGCTGCTGCGCAATGCTGGTCTGAAATACATCTGCCGCACGGTGGACCTGAAGGTGGCGACCGCTGACAGCGTCTTTACCCGGGGCTACAGCGCGGGCGATGTGATCGGCGTGCCGATTGCCCATCATGATGGCAACTATTTTGCCGACGCGGACACCGTCAAGGCGCTGCAGGACCAGGACCGGGTGGCCTTCACCTATGAGGACAATCCCAACGGGTCGGTCGCGGACATTGCTGGCATCCTGTCGGAAAACCGCCGTGTTCTCGGCATGATGCCGCATCCGGAGCGGGCCGCGGACGAGGGCCACGGCGGCACCGACGGGACGGCAGTGTTCCGCGCATTGGCGGGCATGGTCGCCGCGGCGTGACTTGAGGAAGCGGGGCGGCCGCAATAGGTATGGGTTATGACCGCCCCGCGCACTGATTTGAACACCAGCGGATCCAAGACACGCTCGCGCACCATTTCGTGGCGGGCGCGGCTGGCGCTTGTGCTGTTCATGGCCGCGGCGGCGGTTACCGTCTGGACCACCAACCGGGCGCTGACCCACCGCTTCACCGAAAGCACCCGCAACCGGGCCGAGCTGCGGCTGGCGCTCTATTCCGGCAACCTCCTCAGCGAACTGCGCCAGCACGCCATTGTGCCGCAGCTGCTGGCGCGCGACCAGACGCTGATCTCGGCGCTGCAATCCAATGACTTCTCGCTGTCAACACAGCGGCTTATCTCCTTTGTCGATGAGATCGGCGCCGCCTCGATCATGCTGTTGGCACAGGACGGGCGCACGGTGGCGGCAACCGATCGAAACCGGCTGGGCGAGAGCCATCGCAATGCTGCCTATTTTGTCGATGCGGTGCGGGCAAAGTCGACCGTGTTCTCGGTGATCCCGCGCGAGGTCGGCGGCTACCGGTTCACCTATTCGCGGCGGATGATCGACGCCACAGGCGTTCTTGGCGCGATTGTGGTCGAGGTGGACCTGCAGAAATTCGAGCGCGCCTGGGCGGGCATTTCCGATGCGGTGCTGGTCACCGACAGCACCGGCAATATCATTCTGGCCACCGAGGCCCGCTGGCGCGGTCTGAAGGAGAGCGATGCGCTGACCCTGCAGACGCCTGAAGGCGCGATCCAGCGGGCGATCCGCGCCACCACCGACTGGACCGCGCTGCCGCCGGATGCCTATCTGCAGGGCGAGGCGGTGATGCGGCTGGAGACAAGGGTGCCGTTCCAGGGCTGGCGGATGGCGTCATTCACCACTTACTCCTCGGTCCGCGAGAAGGTGAATGCGGTGCTGGCGCTGGAGATCATGGGATTCGCCATCCTGCTGGCGCTGGCCTTTTATGCGCTGAGCCGCAAGACGGCGCTGCGGATGGCGCTGTTCCAGCGCGAGTCGGCAGAGCTTCGCGTATTGAACGCTCGCCTTCAGCGGGAAATTGCCGAGCGCGAACGGATGCAAAAGACCCTGGCCGTGGCCGAGCAAAGCCTGGCGCAAAGCTCGAAGCTGGCCGCACTGGGCGAGATGTCGGCGGCCGTCAGCCACGAGCTGAACCAGCCGCTTGCGGCGATGAAAACCTATCTGGCCGGCGCCCGGCTGCTGCTCAACCGGAACCGCCCGGACGAGGCGCTGGCCTCCTTTGGCCGGATCGACGACCTGATCGAGCGGATGGGGGCGATCACCCGCCAGCTGAAATCCTACGCGCGCAAGGGCGGCGACGCGTTCAGCCCTGTAAACTTGGGCGATGCGCTGGCTTCCAGTCTCTCGATGATGGAGCCGCAACTGCGTCAGCGGCATGTGAAAATCACCCGGATTTTGCCCGAAGAACCTGTTATGGTGATGGGCGACCGGATGCGGCTGGAACAGGTCATGGTCAACCTCTTGCGCAATGCGCTGGACGCCACCAAGTCAGTGGCGGACCCGGAGGTGGAAGTGCTGCTGGCGGCCGGTGAGACGGCAACCCTGTCGGTGCGCGACAATGGAGTGGGGATCAAGGACTTCGATGAATTGTTCGAGCCATTCTACACCACCAAGCAGCCCGGAGACGGAGTTGGATTGGGTCTTGCCATCTCCTCGGGGATCGTCAACGACCTTGGGGGACGGCTGACCGCCCGCAACGGCCAGAACGGCGGCGCGGTCTTTGAGATGCAATTGCCGGTCCTGGTGGACGGCATCGAGGCTGCGGAATGAGGCAGCCCCAGAAGATTAGGAGTGAACGCGCATGGCCCAGGCTATGAAGATCGCGATCGTGGACGACGAACAGGATATGCGGCAGTCGATCAGCCAGTGGCTGGCACTGTCGGGATACGACACCGAGACCTTCTCCAGCGCCGAAGAGGCGCTCAAGGTTCTGGGGCCGGATTACCCGGGGATCGTGATCTCGGACATCAAGATGCCCGGCATGGACGGGATGCAGTTCCTGAAAAAGCTGATGGGCAGCGACAGTGCGCTGCCGGTGATCATGATCACCGGCCACGGCGATGTGCCGATGGCGGTTGAGGCGATGCGCGTGGGCGCCTTCGACTTCCTGGAAAAACCCTTCAACCCGGACCGCATGTCGGAGCTGGCCAAGCGCGCCACCGGTGCGCGCCGCCTGACGCTCGACAACCGGGCGCTGCGGCGGGAGCTGTCCGACGGCGGCCAGATCATGAAAAAGCTGATCGGCCAAAGCCCGGTGATGGAGCGCCTGCGCGAGGATATCCTGGATCTCGGCCAGGCCGACGGCCACGTGCTGATCGATGGTGAAACCGGTACCGGCAAGACGCTGGTGGCGCATGCGCTGCATGCGGTTGGCAGCCGCGCGGGCAAGAAATTCGTGCTGATCTCCTGCGCCGCGCTGGAGGAAGAGGCGCTGGCCAAACGCTTGTTCGGCCCGATGCTGCCGGAAGACAGCATGCTGCCCGCTGTCGAGGATGCCCGCGGCGGCACCCTGGTGCTGGAAGACATTGATGCGCTGTCCGAAACCCTGCAGGCCAAGCTGCTGAGCGTGATCAACGAGCAGGGGACGCCGGCCGAAACCCGGATCATTGCGATTTCGAACCTGCAGGAAGCGGGCAAGACCTGCGAGGACGCCCTGCGCCCGGACCTGTTCTACCGCTTGGCGGCGCTGCGCATCACCGTGCCGCCGCTGCGCCAGCGCGGCGAGGACATCCTGACCCTGTTCACCCGGCTCAGCGAGCAGTTTTCCGAGGAATACGGCTGCGACGCGCCGCAGGTCAGCGCCCAGGAAGCGGCGCAGCTGCTGCAGGCGCCCTGGCCGGGCAATGTGCGCCAGCTGATCAACATCGCGGAACGTGCGGTGCTGCAGTCGCGCCGCGGCTCCGGCACAATTGCCTCGCTGCTGATGTCCGATCACGAGGAGATGCAGCCGGTGATGACCACCGAAGGCAAGCCGCTGAAGGAATATGTGGAAGCCTTCGAGCGGATGCTGATCGACAACACCATGCGCCGCCACAAGGGCTCGATCGCCAGCGTCATGGATGAGCTGTGCCTGCCGCGCCGCACCCTGAACGAGAAAATGGCGAAATACGGCCTGCAGCGCTCGGATTACCTGGCGTAAGCCTTCCGGAGGCCGCTCCCCGATGCGGGAAACGGCCTGGAAAACATCTCATGCCCGGCTCCGGATTGCTTGCAGGCTGCCGGAGCCGCAGGGCGGACCGGCCAATGCCCGTGCTGGATCAGCAGCGCGAAACTGCATCGGGCGGGCGCGGAACCGGGCTTGGCTGCACCGGAAACTTACGGGAAATTAACAACCTGCCTGCTAAGGGCGGCTGGATTCATTTTCAGGCTCTGGGGTGACGAATGGCCATTGTCATTACCTATCCACAGGCCTTATGCTGACCCAACGGGCCGGAAACCGGCTTCTGGTTTCCCCCGTTCCGATGAGTTTCGCTGGCTCTGGCTTTTGTCCGGCATGATCCGAGAAAGCTGCAGTCAGACCGATTGGCCCTCTTAACCAAGGGGGCAGTTTAGCGCCCAAACCGGAATTGCAGCCGGTGCAGGGATAACAAGGCAGGAGTGGGTGCGTCCCGCTTGCCGGAGAAGAACCGCGATGACGCGCGCGAGAGCGAAGAGCACTGAGGCAGGAAGGCCGGGCATGAAACCCGGGACCACCTGCTGCACCGCGCCGTCCCAGATCGCCCTGACAAGACACCACCCGAAACGCGCGCGGCCGCCTGGAAGCAGGAGGCTTGCGGGCGCACAGGGCAGGTGCACCAAGGACACATGGCAAAGAAGATGCTTATTGACGCCACCCACGCGGAAGAGACCCGCGTTGTGGTGGTCGATGGAAACAAGGTTGAGGAATTCGACTTTGAATCCGAAAACAAACGCCAGCTTGCTGGCAACATTTACCTCGCAAAAGTAACCCGGGTCGAGCCGTCGCTGCAGGCGGCCTTTGTGGACTATGGCGGCAACCGCCATGGCTTTCTGGCGTTTTCCGAAATTCACCCGGACTATTACCAGATCCCGGTGGCCGACCGCGAAGCGCTGATGGAAGAAGAGCGGGCCTATGCGGAAACATTGCGCGCCCGTGACGAGGAAGAGGACGAAAAACCGGCCAAGCCCAAGCGTTCGCGCAAGCCCAAGTCCGCAGCCAAGGCGGCCAAGGCGTCTTCCAGTGATGCGGTGAAAACCAAAGAGCTGGACTCTGCGGAAGAAAAGCCCGCCGAAATCGCCGGGATGGAAACCATCGATCTGAGCGACAGCGCTGAAGCCGTGGAAGAACCGGCGGAACTGGCCGAGGTGCCTGAGGATGCCGCGGCGGCTCAGCCTGCTGAAGAGCCCCAGGCTGCAGAAACAGCAGATGCCGAAGCCCCTGACGGGGATGCCGCAGCGGCTGAGTCGGCGGATGCATCTGCCGAGGCTGCGGAACAGGCGGCCGAAGCCAAGGAAGAAGACGTTTCGGCAGAGGCCGCTGCGGAGACCGAGGCTGCGGAAACCGGCACCAAGGCAGCAAGCGCTGAAACCGCTGAGGCCGAAGCCGCAGAGGCTGAAGCCGCTGAGGGAGACGACGACCGGGACGTCAGCCGGGCTGATGCCGCGACCAAGGATGAAAGCATTGAATCCGTCGCCGAAGAGGACGACAGCGAGGATATCCGCCCGCCGCGCAAGCCGCGCCCGCGCCGCTACAAGATCCAGGAAGTGATCAAGGTGCGCCAGGTTCTGCTGGTGCAGGTCGTCAAGGAGGAACGCGGCAACAAAGGGGCGGCGCTGACCACCTATCTGTCGCTGGCCGGCCGCTACTGCGTGCTGATGCCCAACACCGCCCGCGGCGGCGGCATCTCCCGCAAGATCACCAACGCTGCCGACCGCAAGAAGCTGAAAGAAATTGCCACCGAACTGGACGTGCCCACCGGCGCAGGCCTGATCGTGCGCACTGCGGGTGCCAAACGCACCAAATCCGAGATCAAGCGCGACTACGAATATCTGCAGCGGATGTGGGAGCAAATCCGCGAGCTGACGCTGAAGTCCATCGCGCCGGCCAAGATCTATGAAGAGGGCGACCTGATCAAACGCTCGATCCGCGACCTCTACAGCCGCGAGATCGACGAGGTTCTGGTCGAAGGCGAGCGCGGCTACCGCATCGCCAAGGACTTCATGAAGATGATCATGCCGTCCCATGCCAAGAACGTGAAGAACTACCAGGAAGGGCTGCCGCTGTTCGCCCGGTTCCAGGTCGAAAGCTACCTGGGCGGGATGTTCAACCCGACCGTGCAGCTGAAATCCGGCGGCTATATCGTGATCGGCGTGACCGAAGCCCTGGTGGCGATCGACGTGAACTCCGGCCGCGCCACCAAACAGGGCTCGATCGAGGAAACCGCGCTCAACACCAACCTGGAGGCGGCTGAAGAAGTCGCCCGCCAGTTGCGCCTGCGTGACCTTGCCGGCCTGATCGTCATCGACTTCATCGACATGGACGAGCGCAAGAACAACGCTGCTGTCGAAAAGCGCATGAAGGACAAGCTGAAGACCGACCGCGCCCGCATTCAGGTGGGCCGGATCTCGGGCTTTGGCCTGATGGAAATGTCGCGCCAGCGCCTGCGCCCCGGCATGATCGAGGCCACCACCGCGCCGTGCCCGCATTGCCATGGCACCGGCCTGATCCGCTCGGACGACTCGATGGCGCTATCGATCCTGCGCCAGATCGAGGAAGAGGGCACCCGCCGCCGCTCCCGCGAGGTGCTGGTGCGCTGCCCGGTCTCCATCGCCAACTTCCTGATGAACCAGAAGCGCGAGCATATTGCCCAGATCGAGGCGCGCTACGGCCTGTCCGTGCGCATCGAAGGGGATCCGCATCTGGTCAGCCCGGACTTCGTTCTGGAGAAATTCAAGACCGCGTCGCGGAATGTGCCTGCTGTCACCGCTCCGGTGGTGTCGGTGGACACGTCGATCATGGATCAGGTGGACGCCGAAGAGGCCAGTCAGGACGTTGACGAGGACGAGACCGCTGCCGCGCCTGATGCCGCCGAGGATGCAGCTCAGGACGACAAGCCAAAGCGAAAACGCCGCCGCCGCCGCCGCCGGAAGCCCGGGTCTGGCGATCAGCCGCAGGCGGGCGAAAACGGTGACGACGCATCCGAGGACCAGGAACAGCCGCAGGAAGAGGCTGCCGAGGATTCAGAGGCTGCGCCCGAAGGAGGCGACGCCGCTGCGGAAGAGGTGAAGGAAAAGAAGAAGCCGTCCCGCACCCGCACCCGGTCGCGCAAGCCGAAAGCCAAACCGGCGGACACCGAGGCAGAAGCCCAGGAAGAGGCTGCTGCCCCCGCTGACAGCGTCAAGGAAAGTGCTCCGGACGAACCGGTTGCAGCTGAAGCTGCGGATGCGCCTGCAGCAGAGGCTGCGGCAGATGCCCCGGCTGAAGCGGCAGCGGAACCGGTTGCGGCAGAGGCGGAAGACACTGTGCAGGAAGACACTGCGCAAGAGGCAGCTGGCGCCGCCGCTGAACCTGCCGTTGAAGCCGAAGATACGGCTCCAGCGGAGCAAACCGCGGCAGAAGAGGACGCCGCACCGGCGGAAGAGCCTGCAAAAGCTGCTGAGGAACCCGCCGCCGGAACAGGGGCGGAAAAGCCCGCAGCAGAAGAAGCTGCGGAAGCTGGCCCGAAGCCATCTGAACCAGAGAACCAGCCGGAACCTGCCATGGCCGGCGCAGACGCTGAGCCTGAACAGGCGGCCCCGCCCAAGCCCAAACGCCGCGGCTGGTGGTCGATGGGCGGCTGACAAATGATAAAGCGGGCCGGATGGCCCGCTTTTTTCTTTTCAGATCACTACTGCGCTGGCCGTTCCGGCGCTCGGTTTCAGAGGCCGCCGCCCTTGCGGATCAGGTATATCTGATGGCCGCAGCCGTCACGGCAGCCGAGGAACTCATGCCCCGCTTCATTGCAGAAATGCGGCACGTCGATCACTGCCGCCGGGTCATCCGCCAGCAGTTGCAGCACCTGGCCGGGTTGCAGCGGTTTCAGCCGCTTGCGGGCCTTCAGGACGGGCAGGGGGCACAGCAGCCCAATGGCGTCCAATGTCTCTTTGATCTCGGTCATGGTGTGCAGATAAGCGGGATGTTTCATGCTGTCCACAAGGATGTGACCAGCCGTCCCCGTGACGTTGGTCAGTTGCTGGCATAAGTGTTGGGACATGTTTGGAATCGAGATTATCGACGCAGGGCTGCTCCCTGCCATGCTGGTGGCGCTGCTGGGCGGTGTGATCAGCTTTCTGTCGCCTTGCGTACTGCCGATCGTGCCGCCGTATCTGGCCTATATGAGCGGCGTTACCATAGGCGAGATGCAGGGCACATCAGCGGCACGGCGCAAGGCAATCATTGCGGCGCTGTTCTTTGTCATGGGGCTGTCCACGGTGTTTCTGCTGCTGGGCTTCACCGCCTCGGCCTTTGGCGCCTTTGTGCTGCAGAATCAGGAGCTTTTCGCCCAGGTCTCAGGTGTCGTGGTGATCATCTTCGGCCTGCACTTCCTGTCGGTTTTCCGAATTCCCCTGCTGGACCGCGAGGCGCGGATGGAAGCGGGCGAATCCGGTGGTTCCGCATTGGGGGCCTATGTGCTGGGTCTGGCCTTCGCCTTTGGCTGGACCCCCTGCATCGGCCCGCAGCTGGGCGCGATCCTGTCGCTGGCGGCCTCCGAGGCCTCGGTCAGCCGCGGCACCCTGCTGCTGGGCGTTTATGCCGCGGGGCTGGGCGTGCCCTTCCTTCTGGCGGCGATGTTCCTCAACCGCTCGATGACGCTGATGAACAAGATGAAGCGCCACATGGGGCTGATCGAAAAGGTGATGGGCGGCCTCTTGCTGCTTGTCGGGATCATGCTGGTCACCGGTCTGTTCACCACATTCTCCTGGTGGCTGCTGGAGACCTTCCCGGCGCTGGCAACGCTGGGCTGAGACAGGATGCTTCGGGGGCCTCCGGGCCCTCTTTCTTTGCCTGATCCGGCCTTACTCTTGCCGGATTGCGCTGCTAGTCTGCCCTCAGAAACTCAGAGCAGGTCAACGTGGATCAAGCCGGTTCAAACTCCCAGCAGGTACGCAGGCGGCGGGTATTCTACATACCCGGCTATGATCCGATTCATCCGCGCCGCTACCGCGAGCTGTACCGCAAGGAAGGCGCCGCGCAGGCGGAGATTTCCGGCTACAGCCTGTCCTTGTCTCCCAAGCGGACCAAGGGGGCCTACGGCTGGCATGCCGCCGCCGTGATGGATGGGGTTCAGTCAGAAGCGGATATTGACGTGCTGGTCTGGTCCGACATCGTTCGCGGCAGCATGGAGGCGACAATCCCCGCAACCTATTGGCAGCTGGCGCGGACCGCCTGGATCTATATCACGACAGGCGCGCTCAGACGGCTGATGCGGCTGCGCAAGGGGCCGGTGATAGCCGCGCTCTACCCGGTTGGGATGCTCCTCCTCCAGGCGCTGCTGGCGTTCTTGCTGGCCTGGGGCGTTGCGCATGCCTTTGGCGTTGCGGCCAGGTTCGGAGGTCTGGGCGGGCAGACGGCAGCCGCAACCGGCTGGGCCTTGGGTCTTGGCTGCGGCTATGCGCTGCTGCGCTGGTTCAAGAAACGGGACGGCAGGATTTTCGCCTATTACCTGATGCACGACTATGCCCATTCCGCGGCCTCCCGCGGGGCCGTTCCGCCGGAAATGGAGGCCCGGATGCGTGAGTTCCGCGCGTTGATAGCCGGGGCGATGCGGGACCCAAGCCTGGATGAGGTGCTGGTCGTGGGGCATTCCTCCGGCGCGCATGTCGGGGTGTCGGTGCTGGCGGATCTGGTTCGTGAGGGTTTGCCTGCAGACCGTCCGGCGCTCGGGTTCCTCACGCTGGGGCAGGTGGTGCCCATGGTGTCTTTTCTGCCTCGGGCAGACCGCTTGCGGGCGGATCTGAAATACCTTTCTCTGCGGGATGAACTTGCCTGGATCGATGTCACCGCCCCGGGTGACGGCTGCGCCTTTGCGCTGTGCGATCCGGTTGCCGTCAGCGGCGTGGCCCCGGACGGCAAGCGCTGGCCGCTGGTGTTTTCCGCAGCCTTTACCCAGACGCTCAGCCCGGAACGCTGGCAGCAGCTGCGCTGGCGGTTCTTCCGGCTTCATTTCCAGTATCTCTGTGCCTTCGACCGCCCTGGCGACTACGATTACTTCCGCATCACGGCCGGGCCGCTGACACTGGCGGATCGCTACAAAGACCGCAGCCCCTCGCATTCCAGGATCGACGTGCCAGTGTCGAAATTCACCTCAGTGGTCGCTGGATGACATACGAAAGGCCGCCGAAACCGCCTGCACGCGCGGACAGGGTGTCGCTGTGGCGTTATGTGAAGCTGTTCCGCCAGGATATCCTGTCGGCGCAGCCCGCGCGGCTCTACCGGGCCTGGATGGCTGAGTTCCGCACGCCGTTCTTCCGCTCGTTCCTGATCAATCAGCCCGATCTGGTGAAAACACTGCTGAAGGACCGCCCGGAGGATTTCCCGAAATCGGACCGCATTGCCGAGGGGCTGAAGCCCCTGCTGGGCCAATCGGTGTTCCTGACCAACGGCGAGGTCTGGAAGCGGCAGCGGCGGATCATCGACCCGGCCTTTGAAGGCGGGCGGCTGAAGGATACCTACCCGGCGATGCGCGCTGCGGCGGAGGCGGCGGTTGAGCGGCTTAAAGGCCGGCAGGGGCCGGTGGAGATCGAGGAGGAGACCTCGCACGCGGCGGCAGATGTGATTTTCCGCACGCTGTTCTCGATTCCGATCGAGCATGAGGTTGCCGGCGAAGTCTTTACCCGCTTCCGCGATTACCAGCGCAGCCAGCCGCTGTTGAATCTGGCCGCCTTTGTACCGCTTCCGCGCTGGATGCCGCGGTTCTTCCGCCGCGGCACCCGCCAGAACGCAAAAGCGATCCGGGCGCTGATTGCCCAGCTGACGGCAGAGCGCATGGCGGCGATCAGGGCCGGCCGGGCGCCGGATGATCTGGCGACCAAGATCATGACAACCCGGGATCCGGAAACAGGCAGCTCTTTCGACACCGCCGAGATGGTGGATCAGGTGGCGATCTTTTTTCTCGCGGGACATGAGACCAGCGCTTCGGCGCTGGCCTGGGCGCTGTACTTGGCGGCGCTTTACCCCGAATGGCAGGAGAAAATGGCGGCAGAGGCCGCCGCGCTGGAGGATGAGAGCTTTGCGGCGGTTTCGAAACTGAAAATCAGCCGGGATGTGTTCCGCGAGACCCTGCGTCTCTACCCGCCGGTGCCGATGATGGTGCGCGAAGCCGCGTGCCCCGAGCACTTCCGCAACCGCCAGGTGCCCAAGGGCGCGCAGGTGGTGCTCAGCCCCTGGCACCTGCACCGGCACGAGCGGTTGTGGGAGAACCCGGACCGGTTCGACCCATCGCGCTGGGGGACCGAAAACGGCAAGCAGTGCCAGCGCGAAGCCTATATCCCGTTTTCAGCGGGATCCAGGGTTTGCACCGGTGCTGGATTTGCCATGGTGGAGGGGCCGCTGATCCTGTCCATGATCCTGCGCCAGTTCCGCATTGCACCGGTAGCAGGCAAGGTGCCGGTGCCGGTGGCGCATCTGACGGTGCGGTCGAAGAACGGGATCTGGCTGCAGCTGACACCGCGGCAGCCAAAACTTTTATGAAAAGTTTTGGCCAAAGTTTTCAGAAAACTTTGGCGTCAGCACAGCAGCCGGACAGCCTGGTTGTTGCAGAAGATGACGACCTGTTCGCCGTTCAATACCGCATGATAGCCCCGGCGTTGCAGCTCGTTTTGCAGCCGGGCCAGGCCAATGTTGCGTTCAACGTCCCGCAGCTTGCGCCGCACGACACCGCCTTGGCGGGCAGATTTCACGTCGAAAATCTGCTGCATCCATAGTTCGGGGGAAACAGTGCGGAACACATGTGCCATGCGGCAAGTGTCCAGGATCCTGGTTAACGTGCTCTTAACCGGCGCAGCACAAACAGCCGGATGGCCGATGCCAGCCCGCAGTCCTCCCCGCGGCCCTCATCGATTTCGGCCGCCAGGTCGTTGATTGCACGGTCTTCCTGCGCAGCAATCTCGCGAAATGCATTCCAGAAGTCATCCTCAAGCGACACCGAGGTGCGGTGCCCGCGCAAGGTCAGGGAATGCTTCTTGGGGCGCCCGTTCATTTGTCCCGCTTGTGATCGTCGAGGTGCCGGGCCTGCTGCGCGTTGCGTGCCTTGTCCAAGTCCTTTTCCGCCTTGGTGCGCCCGAAAGTCACCGCGTTTTGGTCAGCGCGGGCCTTTTTCTCCGCCCGCGCCTTTTCCTTCCGGATCCGGTTCAGATTGACCGGCTTGGCCATCAGCCCTTGGGTCCGATCATCTGCTCGGGACGGACAACCGCTTCGAAGGTTGCCTCATCGACAAAACCGAGGGCAACCGCCTCTTCTTTCAGCGTGGTGCCGTTCTTGTGCGCTGTCTTGGCAACCTTGGTGGCATTGTCATAGCCGATGGTCGGTGCCAGCGCGGTGACCAGCATCAGACTTTCCTTCATCAGCTTTTCGATGCGCGGCTCATTGGCCTGGATGCCGTTCAGCATCCGCTCGGTGAAGCTGTCCGCCGCATCGCCCAGGAGCTGGATCGACTGCAGCAGGTTGTAGGACATCATCGGGTTGTAGACGTTCAGTTCGAAGTGGCCCTGCGAGCCTGCGAACTTGATCGCCGCGTCATTGCCCATCACATGCGCGGCCACCTGGGTCAGCGCCTCGGCCTGGGTCGGGTTCACCTTGCCCGGCATGATCGAGGAGCCGGGCTCGTTCTCCGGCAGGATCAGCTCGCCCAGGCCGGAACGCGGGCCGGAGCCGAGGAAGCGGATGTCGTTGGCGATCTTGTAGCAGCTGCCCGCAATCGTCGCCAAAGCGCCGGACAGGAAGACCATGGCGTCATGCGCCGCCAGCGCCTCGAACTTGTTCGGGGCGGTGACAAAGGGCAGGCCGGTGATTTCCGCCATGTTGGCAGCCACGGTCTCGCCCCAGCCCTTCTGAGTGTTGAGGCCGGTGCCCACGGCGGTGCCCCCTTGCGCCAGCTCATAAATGCCGGGCATCGCCGCCTCGACACGCGCCAGGCCCTGGCGGATCTGATGGGCGTAGCCGCCGAACTCCTGCCCCAGCGTCAGCGGGGTCGCATCCTGGGTATGGGTGCGGCCGATCTTGATGATGTCCTTGAATTCTTCGGCCTTGGCTTCCAGCCCTTCGGCCAGCTTGGTCAGGCCCGGGACCAGCACGTCGCGCACCGACATCGCGGTGGCGATATGCATTGCCGTGGGGAAGGTGTCGTTGGAGGACTGCCCCATGTTGCAGTGATCGTTCGGATGCACCGGGTCCTTGGAGCCGATGACGCCGCCCAGGATTTCGATTGCGCGGTTGGCGATCACCTCATTGGAGTTCATGTTCGACTGGGTGCCGGAACCGGTCTGCCAGACCACCAGAGGGAAGTTGTCGTCGAACCGGCCCGCGACCACCTCGCTGGCCGCTTGAATAACGGCGTCGCCGATTTCCGTGTCCAGCTTGCCCGAGGCTTTGTTGGCCATGGCGCAGGCCTGCTTGATCACGCCAAGTGCACGCACGATGGCGACAGGCTGCTTTTCCCAGCCAATCGGGAAATTCATGATCGAACGCTGGGTCTGAGCGCCCCAGTATTTGTCTGCGGGGACCTCGAGCGGGCCAAAGCTGTCGGTTTCGGTGCGGGTTCCGGACATCCGTCTTCTCTCCGTAAAGTATGCGGTTGTATGCCGTTTAGCCGCTGCGCAAATGCGGTGCAATCGGCCAGTTGCGCGCAGCATAGCCATTCGGACGGTCAGGTATAGTGCCGAATTGGCGCAATCCGGCCCATGCCATTGCCTTGAACCATGCTATGGTTACAGTGCGGGGGACGGGCCTTGGGGTCTGGAAAGGAAGAACACGTGCCAATCCGTTTGCGAAAATTCCGAGCGTTCAAGACGGGTGCCGCACTATTGCTGGCTGCAGGAGCGTTCATGCTGCTGCCGCTGCAGGCGCTTGCGGATATTTCCCGATTTGCCGGCAAGTACACCGGCAGCGTCGAGATCGTCAAAGACGATGGCGACACCGACCCCAGAGATATGAGTGTTGAAATCCGTGCAATGAAGAAGGGTTTCACGATCAAGTGGACGGCGACGACGGAAAAGGACGACGGGCGCAGAAAAACAAAGGCCTACGAGGTCGAATTCCTGCCCAGCGGCCGCAATGGCGTCTTTTCCGCAGCAATGACACGCAATGTGTTCGGACATTCGGTGCCGCTGAATCCGATGGAGGGAGAACCGTTTGTCTGGGGGCGCATCACCAATGGAACGTTGACGGTGTTTTCACTGTTCATTCACCCTAACGGTGATTACGAGATGCAGCAGTATGACCGCACTTTGGCTGACGGCGGCTTGGATCTGGTCTATATTTCGCGTTTGAACGGCAAGCCCCGGCGTGAACTGGCAACTTTCCTGACGAAGCAGTGAGCGGCCGCATGCCCGGCGTTAAAAAAGCGGCCGGTCCGGCCGCCTTTGGCGTTTCAGGATGTCTTGCGGATTATTTGCGGAAGCTGTCCAGCGATACGACATCCGCGTCTTTCTTCTTTTCAGCGGGCGCTTCGGCGCTGTCGGGTTCACCTTCGTCCTCCGGCAACGCATCGTAATCTTCTGCCTCTTCATCGGCTGACTCGAACCGAAGCCCGAATTCCACCGACGGATCCACAAAGGTGCGGATCGCATCATAGGGGATATAAAGCGGCTCCGGCGAGTCGCCGAAATTCAGGGTGACGGCGAAACCGTCCTCATCAACGGTCAGATTGTCGAACCAATGCTGCATGACCACAGTCATTTCACCCGGGTAGCGGTCGGACAGCCAATCTGCCAGTTCGACATCGGGATGGGCAGTATCGAAAGTGATGAAAAAGTGGTGGTTACCTGGCAATCCGTTTTCGGAAATATCCTGCAGCACGGTCCGGATCAGGCCGCGCATCGCAGAATGCATCAGGTTGCCATAGTCGATTTCACGGGACATGCAGTCACCCTTTATTCATTTGCCCCCAAGCATAAGAGATTCTGCCGGAAACAAAAGGGCAGCCTTTTGCCTGAACCAAAAATTATTGCCGCCGGCGGCGATCCGGCGGCAGAGGCAGTCAGCTGATTGCAAACGGGAATTCCGCAATCGCCAAACCGGCGGCCGCCATCACTGCCAGCAGCAGCAGCATATTGCCGCGTACCATCCAGGCCGCAAGCGGCGCCAGAAGAACCAGAAACACTGCGGTGGTGTTCGTGCTGTTCCAGAGGGGCAGGGGAAGGTGCAGAATACCTGCCTCAAACACCTGCGTTTCGGCAAACCCTACATGTATCAGGAACCAGACCGACAGGTTCAGAATAACACCGGCAACGGTTGCGGTCACGGCCTTCAGAGCCATGCCCAGCCGAGGGTGCGCCGCAATGCGCTCGACATAGGGGGCTGCGGCAAAGATCCATAGGAAACAGGGCATGAAGGTTGCCCAAAGCGCCACCGCACCCGCCGCCAGGAACAGCCCCAAGCCGTCCTGCAAAAGACCCGACAGCATGGCGACAAACTGTGTGACCAGGATCAGCGGGCCGGGCGTGGTTTCCGCCAGCCCCAGCGCATCGATCATCTGCCCGGCGGTGATCCAGCCGAACTGGCTCACCACGGTCTGGCTGATATAGGCCAGCACTGCATAGGCGCCGCCAAAGGTGACCACCGCCAGCTTGGAAAAGAACCATCCCGCGTCGGCCAGGAAACCCGCGCCGGACAGGCTGAGCGCAATCAGCGGCAGCAGCCACAGGCTGCCCCAGACCGCAATGGTCTGCAGCGTGCCGGCGGCTCGGAAGGGGGCTGCGGAGGCAGGCCGTTCTGAAACAGCCGCCTTGCGCATATATCCTGTGATGGCCGCCGCCAGAACAACCACCGGGAAAGGCAGATTGAACAGGAACAGCGCGGCAAAGCCGAAGCCGGCCAGCATCCAGTCCAGCGTGTCATGCAGCGCTTTGCCCGCCAGCCGCCGCAGCGCCTGCAGGATGATGACGACAACGGCGGCCTTGATGCCCAGAAAAGCGGATTGCACCGCAGGCAGGGTGCCGTATTGCGCATAGAGCCAGGCCAGCAGCGAAATCACCGCCGCGCCCGGCAGCACAAACAGCAGCCCCGCCAGCAGCCCGCCCGGAGTGCCGCGCATCCGCCAGCCGGTGTAGGTCGCCAGCTGCATCGCCTCCGGTCCCGGCAGCAGCATGCAGAAGGACAGGCCGCGCAGGAAGCTTTCCTCGCTCAGCCAGGGGCGGTCCTCGACCAGCTCCTTGTGCATCACGGCAATCTGCGCCGCGGGGCCGCCAAAGCTCAGCACCCCGATGCGCCCGAACACACGGAACATCTCCGGCCAGGAAGGCTGGCTCATGCCCTGCGGTCCGCGGGCCAGTCGTGGCCTTCGCCCTGGCCGTCACGGGCCCAGCGGTACAGCGCGTCATAAAGGGTCATGCCTGCCTCAAGCTGCTGATGGTCGTCCTTGAACTGGCGCGACAGCCCCACCGAAAGGGCCAGAAGCCCTGCCGCCTCGGGTGCCAGATCGTGCCGGTTGGTGTCGGCGCCTCTCACAACCCGGGACAGGGTGTCAAGCGCCGGGGTTCTGAGGCCGAACTCATCCAGCATGGTGTCAAAGGTGCAGAGTTCCCCGCGGTGCGACCAGAACACATCCTCGACATCAAAAGGCGTGGCGCCGAAGCGGTCCGCAACTCCCGCGACCTCTGAGGGCGACACAAACAGAAAGCGGGCGTCAGGATCCACAAAGCGGCGGATCAGCCAGGGGCAGGCAATGCGGTCGATCTTGGGACGGTGCCGGGTCACCCACAGAGTGCTGCCGCCCGCCGGTGCAGGCAGGGCGCTGAAGGGCAGGCGCGGCGCCCCCTTCAGGTCGCGCCAGCCATGCATGCCGCCTTGCAGGTACTCCGCTTCGATCCCGTCATTTCGCAGCCAGGCCGCCAGCCCTTGCGACAGCTTGATGCCTTTCTGGCAGATCACAACGCAGCGCCGACCCTCAAGGCGGGTTTTGAGGCCTTCGATATCCGTGTGCGGATGCCGGAAGGAGCCGGGGATCAGATAGGGATCGGCAGCAAAGTCTTCGTCAATGCTGATATCCGCCAGCACCGGCGCATTCGGCACGCCAATCAGACGCAACAACTGGAGAGGGGTAATTTCATTCGGGGCAGCCATGGGCATGTCTCCTCGCGAGCAAGGTTAACATGCGAACCTTGGGCTGTCGCCTCACGGGGCGTCCGCGGTTTTCCCCATACCTCTTACAAGCGCATTTGCACCGGCATTGTCAAGGCTGTGCAATGGCCGCGGGCCGCTGGCTACTTCAGCCGCTCGCCGGTCATGCAGATGGCCAGCGCCTCCGGCGGCAGCTGGCCCAGCTGCTCGAACATCCGGAAGTAATCCATGTTGGAGTGCAGTTCGGAAATCCTGCCCTCTGCCACGCGCGCCATGACCTGGCCGGAAATCTCAAAGGGCGTGCCGTTCCTGGGATCGCTGGTGCTGGCCAGCAGCCGGACAGACACCCAGTCCCGGGTTTCCATTGCATGTGTAAAAGTGACAGTGATCGGGCCCAGAAGGTTGCGCAGCGCCGCGACCACCTCGCCATAGTCGCATTCCGGCTCGGCGAGGGCAGAGACTGCGCCGGTAATCAGCGTATCCGCGGTCATCACCTCGGCAACGGCGGCCAGATTGCCTTTGCACCAGACCTCCTCGAACCAGTAGTGCAGCAGCCGGGTCAGCGGCATGCGGTCAGTGCCGGCCGGATCAAACGGGGCCGCCATGGCGGGCATGCATTCCGCAGCCTGCATCGGCTGGCTGTGCGCTGGCGCGGCCCGGCGCTGGGACATAGTGCTGTTCCCGGGCATACTGATGGATTTGGACATTTTGACCCCGAGGGTGTTCTTGTCTGGACAGACAGACGGCAAGGGCAAGCTTTCCGCAGACCGGTTTCGGTTCAGGCATCCTTGGTACCGCCGCGGCGGCCGGATTTGAACCTCCAATCCGAGTGATGCAGCAGGGTGACGCGACGGAATCGCATGCGCGGTGCGGAAAGTGCAGGTTTCTGTTGCCAGGTACCTGCGGACCCCGCCTTACACGGCTAGGCGCAAGGGCTTAGATTTCGATTCCTCGAACTGCTTACGCAGCCAGAGCAACCGGAGCACGATTGTCGTTTGCAATTGTACTATTTTCGCCGGTAACGGTGGCAGACAGCCGAGACAAAGCAAACCCCTTTAGACGTCCGTCGATCCTGTTTCGGCCCCATGATCCCCAAACGAAGGATGTTGGTGGAGCCGCCGGGTACCGCCCCCGGGTCCGATCCGCTTATTACGAGCGCGTTTATGTCCATAGTTCCGCAAGGGAACAGGAGCTATATAGTGCGCTTCTTTGCGGTTGCAAAGGGGCAACCGGACTCCTTCGAAGATTCCGGCCAGAAATCCTGCGCGGAAAACCGGCGCTGTGCCGCCAGCCGAGCCGCCAGAAATCCTCGCAGGATTTCTGGCCGTTTTCCGCGCCGGAAAACGGCTGCGCTACACCAGTTTGCGGATCGGAGCGCTGTTGCAAAACACGACAATCTGCTCGCGGTTCAGCACCGCCTGAAACCCGCGGGCGCGGACTTCGGCCAGAAAGGCATCCATCCCGGCATACCGCTCGATATCGCGGGTTTTGCGGCGCAGCACTTGGCCGTTCTGAACCGCCTTGCAGGCGAAGATATCGCGCAGCCAGATATCAGGAGACAGGGCGGAGCCGGGTTTGACCATGCCCGGAGTGTTCCGGCTCAGAGTTGACAAAACGTTGACGTCTTACTTCTGCGCCCGTGCCGCGAAAACATCGGAGGCCAGCTTGCGGGTTTCGCCTTCCAGATCCTGCAAGCGGGATACGGCTGCACTGCCGTCGCCGGCCTCGATGGCGTCGGCAATGCGGGAATGCAGGCCGGTGATCGCTTCGCGGTCGCGGGCGGTAAAGGTGATCATGTTCATCAGGGGCTGCATCGCTTCCACCGCGCCGGCCAGCTGATAGGACAGCACCGGATTGCCAGCCCCATCCACCAGTGCCCGGTGAAAGGCCACGTCGGAGGCGCAAAACGCCACGTCGGTCAGCCCGGGCTGGCCCTGGCGGAAAATCTCCGCCCGCATGGTGGCCAGGTGATCGGCGCTGCGCCGCTCCGCCGACAAGGGTGCACAGGCGCGCTCCAGCGCATAGCGCGCCTCGCAGGCGGTATCAAAGCTCACCGCGTTCATGCTGAGCAGCAGCGTCGAGGTGGTGATCTGCTGCGAATAGGCGTCTTCAAAGCTCAAGCGATTGACAAATGCCCCCCCCGACGCGCCGCGCTGAGTTCGGATCAGAGATTGCGCGGCCAGCCGTTTCAGCGCTTCCCGGACGGTGGAGCGGGAGACCTGAAACTGATCGGACAGTTCGCTCTCGGACGGCAGGCGCTCATCGACAATCAGCGCACCGGAAATGATGGCGTCCTTGATCGCCTGGGCTATCTGAACCGAGAGGTCGGCGGAACTATTGGGATCAATCTTCATGCTGGTGGCCCCGATGCAGCGGTTCGCCGGAAGCGCTCCGGCAAAAAATCATTTGTCTGACATTTAAAAGTCTGACATTTAAATTGCAAGGCTTGAGTCGGGAGAAGGCGATGCTCAGATCATCCATGCGCAACGTTCTGTGGCTTGGTTTCTTTGCGGCCATTCTGGCGTCCTGGTGGAGTTTGTATTCCATGAGCACCGGCATGGGGCTGGACCTGATCGGCCGTCCCGGCCCGGTGGCCGAGGCCATGCGCAGCATGGATCCGCGCATGGACATGGATATGCCGATGGCCTCTTTTGGTCCGGTTTTTGCCATGTGGGCGGTCATGATGGCAGCAATGATGCTGCCAACCATGGTGCCAGCCCTGCGCAGCTACGATGATCTGATCGCCAGCGCCAACGGCACCCGTGCCGGCTGGCTCGGCTTGCTGCTGGGGTATCTGCTGGTCTGGATCCTGTTTGCAGCGGTCATTGCCGGGCTGCAGCTGGTGCTGCTGTTCGCCGGGATGGTCGACATGCTCGGCATCGCCAAGTCCCGGTTCTTTGCCGCCGGGCTGCTGATTGGCGTCGGAGTGTTCCAGTTCACCCGTGCCAAGGAACTGTGCCACGGCGTCTGCCACAGCCCGATGACCTATTTCCTGACCCGCTGGAGAACCGGGTTCGGCGGCGGTCTGCGGATGGGGCTGGGACTTGGCGTCTTTTGCGCCGGCTGCTGCTGGGGTTTCATGGCGCTGGGCTTTGCCGGCGGCGTCATGAGCCTGCTGTGGATGGGGCTGGCCACATTTTTCATGGTGCTCGAAAAACTGCCGCAGATCGGCCACCTGATCATGAAACCGCTGGGAGGCGCGCTTGCCGCCGCAGGGATCATTGTGATCGCCTACCCGGTCTTTGTCGGAGGATAACCAAATGGCATCTTATCAGCGTCCGCAGGTCACGCCTGCTGATTGGGCGGTCAAGGGCGAGCTGTTCCTGAACTGCTCCTGCGAAGTGTTCTGCCCCTGCGTTGTGTCGCTGGGCGCGCACCCGCCGACCGAAGGCCATTGCCACGCCTGGATGGGCATCGCGATCGAGGAAGGCCATTTCGAAGGCGAGAGCCTGTCCGGCCTGAACGTCGGCCTGCTGGTGGATATCCCGGGCCGGATGGGGGAAGGCAACTGGAAGGTTGCGGCCTATGTGGACGACAACGCTTCGGACAAGGCTTACGAAGGCCTGCTGCAGATCTTCAGCGGCCAGGCGGGCGGCACCACCGGTCTGTTCACCATGCTGGTGAGCGAGATCATCGGCGCCGAGCGCACCGAGGTCCTGATCGAGCGCGACGGCCGGCGCCGGGTGATCAGGATCGGCCGCAAGATCCAGGGGGAGATCGAGATGATCGAGGGCGCCAGCGAGGATCACCCGGTGATGATCACCAATTCGAAATACTGGATGGGGCCGGACATCATTGCGGCGAAGGGGCTCAAGTCCCGTGTGCGCGACTTCGGCCGGGTCTGGGATTTCGGCGGCAAATCCGCTGAAATCTGCCCGATCGACTGGTCCGGCTCCAAGTAACGGCGCAGGGCGGCTCTGACCGGCACCGCCGTAGGCGAATTGCAATGCGTAACACACATGCGGAGACTTGAGCATGGCGAATATCTTTCCGTCCCGCCGCATCCGGCGCACGCCCTTTTCCAAGGGTGTCGAGGCCGCAGGCGTCAAGGGATACACCGTCTATAACCACATGCTGCTGGCAACGGTGTTTGACAGCCTGGAATATGACTGCGCACACCTCAAGCAGCATGTGCAGGTCTGGGATGTGTCCTGCGAACGGCAGGTCAGCATCAAGGGGCCGGATGCGCTGCGGCTGATGAAGCTGATCAGTCCGCGCGACATGGACCGGATGGCGGACGATCAGTGTTATTATGTGCCTGCGGTGGATCAAAACGGCGGCATGCTGAATGACCCGGTTGCGGTCAAGCTGGCAGCGGATCACTACTGGCTGTCGCTGGCCGATGGCGATCTGCTGCAGTTCGTGCTCGGCATTGCCATCGCCAAGGGCTTTGATGCCGAGATCGCAGAACCGGACGTCTCGCCGCTGGCGGTGCAGGGGCCGAAAGCGGACGATCTGATGGCGCGGGTGTTCGGCGATGCGGTGCGGGATATCCGCTTCTTCCGCTACAAGCGGCTGGCCTTTGAGGGCGTGGAACTGGTGGTCGCCCGCTCCGGTTGGTCCAAGCAGGGGGGCTTCGAGATCTATGTTGAAGGGTCGGATCTTGGCATGCCGCTGTGGGATGCGCTGTTTGCTGCCGGCGAAGACATGCATGTGCGGGCAGGCTGCCCGAACGCCATTGAGCGCGTCGAAAGCGGGCTGCTCAGCTACGGCAATGACATGACCCGCGACAACACGCCTTATGAATGCGGTCTGGGCAAGTTCTGCAACTCGCCCGAGGACTACATCGGCAGGGCAGCACTGGCGGAACAGGCGGCAAACGGGCCGTCCCGCCAGATCCGCCCGCTGGAGATCGGCGGAGAGATCCCGCCGTGCCAGGACGCCTGGCCGCTCTACGCGGATGGGCGCCAGGTGGGACAAGCCGGCTCAGCGGTGTTTTCGCCTGAGTTCGGGGTGAACGCGGCAATCGGAATGGTGGACCGGTCCCATTGGGCGCCCGGCACCGTGATGGAAGTGGAGACGCCGGCAGGGATGCGGCCCGCAACGGTGCAGGAGCGGTTCTGGCGCTGAGGCGGGGCGGGCAGGGGGCGCTGCCCCCGCCGCGGCAGGCCGCGGCTCCCCCGGGATATTTGGGGCCAGATGAACAAGGGATCTGGTCAGGGTTCAGAGGAAAGGGAATGCGAGATGTTCAATGCATTGGTCGTGAACAAGGACGAGGACAGCGGCAAGACCTCCGCCGCAGTGGAGCAGATCAGCCTGGATCAGCTGCCCGAGGGCGAGGTGACCGTGGCCGTGGACTATTCCACCGTGAACTACAAGGACGGGTTGTGCATCGGGCCGGGCGGCGGGCTGGTGCGCAAGTATCCGCATGTGCCGGGGATCGATTTTGCCGGCACGGTCGAGGCCTCCTCGGATGACCGCTACAAGCCCGGCGACATGGTGGTGCTGACCGGCTGGCGCGTCGGCGAGGCCCATTGGGGCGGCTATGCGCAAAAGGCCAATGTGCGCGCCGACTGGCTGGTGCCGCTGCCCGAGGGGCTGGATACCCGCCAGGCAATGGCGGTCGGCACCGCCGGTTTCACCGCAATGCTGGCGGTGATGGCGCTGGAGGACCACGGGCTGGAACCCGGCCACGGGCCGGTTCTGGTGACAGGCGCTGCTGGCGGCGTCGGCTCGGTGGCCACCGCGATCCTGGCCAATCTCGGCTATGAGGTGGCCGGGGTGACCGGCCGCCCGGAAACCGCGGACTATCTGAAATCGCTCGGCGCCACCCGGATTGTGCCCCGCGAAGAGATCAACGAGACCACCAAGCGGCCGCTGGAAAGCGAAAACTGGGCCGGCTGCGTGGATGCCGTTGGCGGCGCCATGCTGGCGCGGGTGCTGGGGCAGATGAAGTACGGCGCCTCGGTTGCGGCCGTCGGCCTTGCCGGCGGCGCCGGGCTGCCGGCCACCGTCATCCCGTTCCTCTTGCGCGGTGTGAACCTGTTGGGCATCGACTCGGTGATGCAGCCCTATGACAACCGTCTCCGCGCCTGGCAGCGGATTGCCAGGGATCTGCCGATGCAGAAGCTGGAGGCGATGATCCAGCCCGCGGCGCTCGGCGACCTGCCGCGGCTGGGGGCGGATATTCTCAAGGGCCAGGTCAAGGGCCGGGTTGTGGTCGATGTGAACGGCTGAGCCAGCTTGGAACGACAGCATAGGAAGGGGCCGGTTCTTCCGGCCCTTTTCCTGTTCCGGACCGCCGGACCGGGTCCCGGGGGCGTCTGCAAACCGGCGGTCTGGAGACATGTTTGCAATGCGGCATTCCGGTTGATATTTGCGCAGCTCACGCTGGACGCCCCTGTCATAAATCCGTTGCAATGTCGCTTTCCGCCGATGAGGGGTCCAAATTGCAAATCCTCCGGGCG
Organism: Leisingera thetidis; assembly: GCF_025857195.1. Classification (NCBI taxonomy): domain Bacteria; kingdom Pseudomonadati; phylum Pseudomonadota; class Alphaproteobacteria; order Rhodobacterales; family Roseobacteraceae; genus Leisingera; species Leisingera thetidis. The sequence continues at coordinate 1,623,752 of NZ_CP109787.1, forward strand.
CCATTCCCGCTGATGAAAAGCCCACTGACTATTCGGGGAGACACGTCATGACTACAGAATCCAACGAACCCGAGGCGGACTATGAGGTCGGCCAGGACAATATCCAGGTGATGGGCCTGGACGTCCACAATCCTGTCTTTGCAATCTCGGCGCTGACCATCGTTGCCTTTGTGGTCGTATCCTTGGTGTTCAAGGAGCAGGCAGCGGCGTTCTTTGGCTGGCTGCGTCCGGCGCTGACCAGCAAATTCGACTGGGTCTTCATGATCTCGACCAACATCTTTGTGCTGTTCTCGCTGTTCCTGGTGGTTTCGCCCTATGGCTCGATCCGCCTGGGCGGCAGCGATGCGCGGCCGGACTATTCCTATGCCGGCTGGTTTGCGATGCTGTTTGCCGCCGGCATGGGCATTGGCCTGGTGTTCTGGGGCGTCGCTGAGCCGATTTCGCATTTCGGCGCATCGCTGGGCGGCACCGCTGCCGGCGGGGATGGGGTGCGCACTGACTGGGCGCCCTTGGGGGCCGCCGCGGGCGATGATGCCGCCGCGCAGAGACTGGCAATGGCCGCGACGATCTTCCACTGGGGCCTGCATCCCTGGGCGGTCTATGCGGTGGTGGCACTGGCGCTGGCTTTCTTCTCCTTCAACCGCGGCCTGCCGCTGACCATGCGCTCGGTGTTCTTTCCGCTGTTCGGCAATGCGACTTGGGGCGTGCTGGGGCATATCATTGACGTGCTGGCGGTCTTTGCCACTATCTTTGGCCTGGCAACCTCGCTGGGCCTGGGCGCGACCCAGGCGCTGGCAGGTCTGAACTATCTGTTCGGAGTGCCCGTCACCGACGGCATGAAGGTGTTCCTGATCGTTGCCATCACCCTGTTTGCGCTGATCTCGGTTGTGGCCGGGCTGGAAAAGGGCGTGAAGCGCCTGTCCGAGGCCAACATGATTCTGGCCGCCGCCTTGCTGCTTCTGGTGCTGATCGTTGGCCCGACTGTGGCGATCCTGTCCGGCTTCTTCACCAATCTTGCCGATTATGTGGTGACCCTGCCGCAGCTGGCCAACTGGGTGGGCCGCGAGGACACCAACTTTCTGCAGGGCTGGACCACATTCTACTGGGCCTGGTGGATTTCCTGGTCGCCCTTTGTCGGCATGTTCATTGCCCGCATTTCCCGCGGCCGCACCGTGCGCGAATTCGTGACCTGCGTGCTGCTGATCCCGACCGTTGTCGGCGCCCTGTGGATGAGTGTCTTTGGCGGCGCGGCGCTGGATCTGGTGGCAGGAGAAACCGGCCAGGCGCTGCAGGAGGCGGCGCTGGAGCTGAAGATGTTCAAGATGTTCGAGACTTTTCCGCTGACCGGCATCCTGTCCTTTGTCGGCATTATCCTGGTGGTGGTCTTCTTCGTCACCTCCTCGGACTCCGGCTCGCTGGTGATCGACACCATCACCGCAGGCGGCAAGACCGATGCGCCGACTGCACAGCGTGTGTTCTGGTGCATCCTCGAAGGTGCCATTGCCATCGTTCTGCTGCTGGGCGGCGGCCTGGGGGCGCTGCAGGCGGCGGCGATTGCCACCGGCTTCCCGTTTGCCATCGTGCTGGTGCTGATGTGTGTGTCGGTCTTCATCGGCCTGGCCCGGGAACGGCGCGGCGACTGAGCGCGCCGCAGCCTGCCAAAGACGAAGGCCCCGGGACTCCCCCCGGGGCCTTTTACGTTTCAGCTGTTGTATTTGAAGAAACCCAGTGAATTGCCGTCCGGATCGGTGGCATAGAAGAACCGCCCGGGCGGGATGGCGATGGTTTCCGAGACCACCTTGCCGCCGGCATCCGTGATCCGTTCCATCACATCCTCCAGTTCGCCTTCTGCGGTCAGGTGCAGGGTCGGGCCGCGGCCGTCGCCCGCGGGCCTGCCGGGGTAGAGGTGCAGCGCGATGCCTGCCGCCTCATCCGCGGGTTTGAACATCGCGATCGGGTTGGGGCCGCTGGTGTCGATGCTCAAACTGGCTCCGGTGACCTTGGAGTAAAACGTCACTGCCGCGTCCAGGTCGCTGACCGGCAGCTCGCCCCAGACCAGGAAATCCTTGGGAGTAAAGGCCATGTCATATCCTCCATGTTTGCCTGGCAGCAGCCTGCCACGGCCTGTTGCCAGTTTCTGTCATCAGTCCGGGGGCTTGACCGCTCTGGCCCCGGGGCGCTATCACGCTTGGGTCCTGCGCCGGGAATTCCGGCTTGCAGGGCTGCCTGCGATCCCTCAATCCTTGTGCGGGAGCGCGGCTCGGCTGGAAGACCTGCCATGTTCGGGGAGATCCCTGGCATGTGCCGGCCTCCCCATCGGACCGCAGCGATTGAGGAGAGATCTGTAATGACTGCATTGGATATCGATTTCGTCCGGGCCCAGTTTCCGGCCTTTGCCGAGCCCAGCCTTGCGGGGCAGGCGTTTTTTGAGAATGCAGGGGGGTCCTATACCTGCCGCCAGGTGATTGACCGGCTGACCCGCTTTTACACCCAGCGCAAGGTGCAGCCCTATGCGCCTTATGAGGCCTCCCGCCTCGGAGGCGCCGAAATGGACGAGGCCCGCGCCCGTCTGGCCGCCCTGATGGGAGTTGCCACCGAAGAGCTGAGCTTTGGCCCCTCGACCACCCAGAACACCTATGTGCTGGCCCAGGCCTTCCGCAAGCTCATGAAACCGGGTGAGGCCATTGTTGTCACCAACCAGGACCACGAGGCCAACAGCGGCCCCTGGCGGCGGCTGGCGGAAGAGGGGATCGAGGTGCGCGAATGGCAGATCGACCCGCAGTCCGGCCATCTGGACCCCGCGCAACTGGAAACCCTGCTGGACGAAAACGTGCGCCTGGTCTGCTTCCCGCATTGCTCCAACGTGGTGGGGGAGATCAACCCGGTGGCCGAGATCACCGCCATGGCCCATGCCGCGGGCGCCTTTGTCTGTGTTGATGGCGTCTCCTATGCGCCGCACGGGCTGCCGAACGTGGATGACCTGGGCGCCGATATCTACCTGTTCTCCGCCTACAAGACTTACGGGCCGCATCAGGGCGTCATGGTGATCCGCAATGCGCTGGGCGGACTGCTGCCGAACCAGGCGCATTACTTCAACGCAGGCGACCTTTACAAGCGCTTCACCCCGGCAGGGCCGGACCACGCCCAGGTGGCAGCTTCGGCCGGCATGGCGGACTACTTCGAAGCGCTGGCCGCCCGCCACGGCCACACCGGCACCGCGGCGGAAACCGGCGCCTTTGTGCATGACCTGATGCGCAGGCATGAGATCACCCTGCTGCAGCCGCTGCTGGACGCGGTGAAGGACCGCAGCAACGTCCGCCTGCTGGGGCCGTCCACGGCCGAGAGCCGCGCACCGACGGTTGCCCTGGCCCTGAACCGCGCCGCGGAACCGGTGGCGGCCCAGCTGGCAGAATTCGGCATCATGGCAGGCGGCGGCGATTTCTACGCCGTGCGCGCGCTGGAAGCGATGGGCATTGATCCGAGCGAAGGCGTGCTGCGCCTCAGCTTCACGCATTACACCTCCGAGGCTGAGGTCGCAAAGCTGATCGAGGCCCTGGACCGGGTGCTGTAACGCAGACAGGACAAGGAAAGCGACATGAGCAGCCGTCCCCCGGTGATCTGGTGGATCAGGCGGGATCTCCGCCTGGGTGACAACCCGGCCCTGACGGCTGCCGTGAACAGCGGCGCTCCGGTCCTGCCTGTCTATATCCTGGACGAACAGGAAGAGGCGCTGGGCGCCGCGCCAAAGTTCCGCCTTGGCCTGGGGCTGGAGCACTTCGGGCAGGACCTGGCCAAGGCCGGCTCCCGCCTGATCCTGCGCCGCGGCAATGCGCGTGCCGTGCTGCAGGCGCTGATCAAGGACACCGGGGCAGGGGCCGTGTTCTGGTCGCGCCTCTATGACCCGCAGGCCATCACTCGCGACACGGACATCAAGCAGCAGCTCAAGGCACAGGGCATCAAGGCCGAATCCCACGGCGGCCGCCTGCTGTTCGAACCCTGGACGGCAAGGACCAAGGCCGACGGGATGTTCAAGGTCTTCACGCCGTTCTGGAAGGCGGTGCGGGGCCGGGATGTGGCCAGCCTGCTGCCAGCTCCCGCCAAACTATCGGCACCAGACAGCTGGCCCGCCAGCGAGGATCTGGCCAGCTGGCACATGGATGCCGCCATGCGCCGCGGCGCGGATGTGGTGAAGCGCTATTGCCGGGCGGGCGAGGCAGCGGCGCAGGCCCGGCTGGACGAATTCCTGGAACACGCGGTGGACGCCTACAAGGCCCGCCGAGACTTCCCGGGAGAGGACGCCACTTCCGGCCTGTCGGAAAACCTCGCCTGGGGGGAAATCAGCCCGCACCGGATGTGGCATCAGGGCCGCGCCGCAATGGAACGCGGCAGCCAGGGCGTCGAGCACTTCCTGAAAGAGATCGCCTGGCGCGAGTTTGCCTATCACCTGATGTACAACTCGCCGCAAATCCTGACCGGCAGCTGGCGCGAGGAATGGCAGGCCTTCCCCTGGTCGCAGGACATCACTCCGCAGGTGCAGGCCTGGCAGCGCGGGCAGACCGGCTACGGCTTTGTTGATGCCGCCATGCGGGAGCTTTATGTGACCGGCACGATGCACAACCGCGCCCGGATGATTGTTGCAAGTTTCCTCACCAAGCACTTGATGACACATTGGAAAATCGGCATGGACTGGTTTTCTGACACGCTGGTGGACTGGGACCCGGCCTCCAACGCCATGGGCTGGCAGTGGGTGGCAGGCTCCGGCCCCGACGCGGCCCCCTTCTTCCGCGTCTTCAACCCCAGCGGCCAGCTGGAGAAATTCGACCCCGAAGGCACCTACACCCGCCGCTGGATTGCCGAAGGCCAAGGCAGCCCGCCGCCGACCGCGCTGGACTTTTTCGACGCTGCGCCCTTCTCCTGGGACCTTGCCCCGGACATGCCGCGCGCGGACCCGGTTGTCAGCCTGCAGGCAGGCCGCGAACGCGCGCTCGCGGCCTATCACGCGGCCCGCGAAACCCGCTGACGCACAGTTGTCTTGCAGAAAGCCCCCTGCGGCCTAGCTTTTTCCCAGTAGAACATCCGTTTTACGTATAGGGGGAAGCGTATGAAGCTCACATCCGTTGAGGGGCAGGAAAATCTGCCGCGCTACTTCGCAGCGGTGTTTGCCAGGGTCAAGGCCATGGAGGTCGGGCAGTTGGACATCCATCTGCCGGACGGGCGCGTGTTTTCGGCCAAGGGACGCAATCCCGGTCCGGTGGCCGATCTGCACATCCACAATCCGGAATGCTTTGCCCGGCTGATCCGCGAAGGCGACCTTGGCTTTTCCGACGCCTATCTGGAAGGCTGGTGGAGCACCTCGGATCTGCAGGCCTTCATGGATCTGGTGCATATGGGCGCCAACACCGTCTATGACGGCTTCCCGGGCCGCGGCCTGGCGCGGGCCTATGAACGCTTCCGTTTCTGGCTGCAGCGCAACCATCGCCGCCAGGCAAAAAAGAACATCTCCTATCACTACGACCTGGGCAATGATTTCTACCGGCTTTGGCTGGACGACACGATGACCTATTCCAGCGCCCTGTTCCAGAGCGGCCAGGACAGCCTGGAAAAGGCGCAGACCGCCAAATACGCCTCGCTGGTGGACCAGATGGGGGTAAAGCCCGGCGACCACGTGCTGGAGATCGGCTGCGGCTGGGGCGGTTTTGCCGAATATGCCGCAGGTCAGCGCGGGCTCAAGGTCACCGGCCTGACAATCAGCAAGGAACAGTTAAGGTTTGCCCGGCAGCGTCTTGAAAAGGCAGGGCTTTCCGGGCAGGTGGAGCTTCGCCTGCAGGATTACCGCGACTGCCGCGGCCAGTTTGACGGCATCGCCTCGATCGAGATGTTCGAGGCGGTGGGCGAGAAATACTGGCCCGCCTATTTCGGCACCATCCACGACCGTTTGAAACCCGGCGGAAAAGCGACATTGCAGATCATCACCGTCGCCGACCGGCGCTGGGAGGTCTACCGCAAGGGCGTCGATTTCATCCAGAAGCACATCTTCCCGGGCGGCATGCTGCCGTCCCCGCAGGTGCTGCGCGAGCAGGTGGAAAGGGCGGGCCTCGGCGTGGTCCGCTCGATCGAGTTCGGCGACAGCTACACCCAGACCCTGCGGCGCTGGCACGACACGTTCAACGCCCGCTGGGACCAGATTGCCACCCTCGGCTTTGACGAGCGCTTCCACAAGATGTGGAACTTTTACCTCACTTCCTGCGCGGCAGCCTTTAAGACTGGAAATTGCGATGTGACGCAGATTACAGTTGCGCATCGCTGAGTGAACTGCCCGCACGGATATTGACCAGACATGCCCACCGGAGCCCGACTGACTGCCGCTATTTGCCTGGGCCTGGTGGCGTTTTTTGTGTCATTCCTGGTCATGCCGCTGATGCCCGAGGGCACCGATTTCGGCTATTTCGTGTACGTGAACGTGGCGCTGGGGCTGCTCTGCGGCTGGGTGTTCATGGGCAAGCGCGCGGGCCGCGGCCTGGTGCCGGCCATCAACAACGGCCTCACCGGCATGGCGGTGATGGTGCTGTGGGCTCTGTTCATCCAGGGCGCCTGGGAAATGTTCCGCCTGGCCATGCGCCACCGCTACGACGGCCCGTTTGAGGCGCTGTCGGCCATCTTTGTCATTGCACTGGACTATTTCTTTGTTATCGCTGTGCCAACCGTGCTGGTGCCGCTGGTGGCCGGCGGGGTGCTGGCCGGGCTCGTGACCGAAAACGCGTCCCGCCGCTGGCGCTGACAAGCACTCTTTTACAACAGGTTATCATCCGTGGCTGATCTCTTTTTCTTTGGCACGCTGCGCCATCTTCCTTTGCTTGAACTGGTGCTGGGCCGCAGCGGGTCAGCGCTGAACGCGCAGACGGCGAAACTGCCCGGGCATGGGGTTTATCAGGTCGTGGGGCAGCCGTTCCCGTCGATCGAGGCGCGGCCGGGCGCCACCGCCGACGGTGTTCTGGTGCAGGCGCTGTCCCCCGCCGACCTGGATGCGCTCAACTTCTACGAGGGCGGCTTTGGCTATGCGCTGAAACCGGTCTCCGTGCAGCTGGAGGACGGCAGCACCGCCCCGGCCGAAGTCTATTTCCCCGAACCCGGCCTGTGGCAGACGGCGGAGCCCTGGGACCTGGCCGCCTGGGTGCAGAAATGGGGCGCGCTGTCCCTGCGTGCCGCCGAAGAGGTGATGGCCTACCACGGCCGCATGACCGCCGCCGAGGTGGCCCGCTGTTTCCCTTCGGTCCGCCGCCGCGCCGCCGCCTGGCTGCAGGCGCAGGCCCGTCCGGGCGATGCGCACCATGATCTCTCCAAGGACGTGATCGTCCACAGCCACACCCGCGCCTATCTGAACTTCTTCGCGATGGAAGAGATGGAGCTGCAGTTCCGCCGCTATGACGGCAGCATGAGCCCGGTGATGGAGCGCTCCGCCGCGATGGCGGGCCACGCGGCGGTGGTGCTGCCTTATGACCCGGTCCGCGATCAGGTGCTGCTGGTGGAGCAATTCCGCGCACCCCCCTTCATCATGGGCGAAGCGCATCCCTGGATGTGGGAGCCGGTGGCGGGTGTGATCGACCCGGGCGAAAGCCCTGAGGAAACCGCCATCCGCGAGGCGCAGGAGGAGGCCGGCGTCACCGTGCAACGGCTGGAGCCGGTGGCGCAGGTTTATCCCTCCAGCGGCGCGCTGGCAGAATTCATACATGTTTTCATCGGTATAGCAGACCTTTCTGATGTCAATGGCGGCGGCGGCGTTGCAGGCGAGGGCGAGGACATCCGCAGCAGGATCCTCAGCTATGACGAACTGATGGCGGGCGTTGATGCGCAAGCCTATCAGGACATGCCGCTGGTGACTGCGGCGCTGTGGCTGTCACGCCACCGCGGCCGGCTGCGCAACGCTTCGTCCTGAGCCGCTTCCCGCCTTGTGAACCCCGGGGCGCTTGGGTACACCTTGGGGGAACGATCGAAAGGGATACCATGCGCATTGCACGCGATCTGGCTGATGCCATCGGCCACACTCCTCTTATCCGCCTGAACCGTGTCAGCGAAGAGACCGGCTGCGAGATCCTGGGCAAGGCGGAATTCATGAATCCGGGCCAGTCGGTCAAGGACCGCGCCGCGCTCTACATCATCAAGGATGCAGTGGCCCGCGGCGAGCTGAAGCCCGGCGGCACCATCGTCGAAGGCACCGCCGGCAACACCGGCATCGGCCTGGCGCTGGTGGGCGCCTCGATGGGTTTCAAGACGGTCATCGTGATCCCGGAAACCCAGTCGGAGGAAAAGAAGGACATGCTGCGCCTGGCCGGCGCCCAGCTGGTCCAGGTTCCGGCGGCCCCTTACAAGAACCCCAACAACTACGTGCGCTATTCCCAGCGCCTGGCGGAAAAACTGGCCCAGACCGAGCCGAACGGCGCCGTCTGGGCCAACCAGTTCGACAATGTCGCCAACCGCCAGGCCCATGTGGAAACCACCGGCCCGGAAATCTGGGAACAGACCGGCGGCAAGGTCGACGGTTTTGTCTGCGCGGTCGGCTCCGGCGGCACCCTGGCCGGCGTGGCCGAGGCGCTGCAGCCCAAGGGCGTCAAGATCGCCCTGGCCGACCCGCTCGGCGCGGCGCTCTATTCCTACTACACCGAGGGCGAACTCAAGGCCGAGGGCAGCTCGATCACCGAAGGCATCGGACAGGGCCGGATCACCAGGAACCTGGAAGGCTTCACGCCTGATTTCAGCTATCAGGTGCCCGATGACGAAGCGGTCCCCTATGTCTTCGACCTGCTGCACGAGGAAGGCCTGGTTCTGGGCGGCTCCTCCGGCATCAACATTGCCGGCGCTGTGCGCATGGCCAAGAACATGGGGCCGGGCAACACCATCGTCACCGTCCTGTGCGACTATGGCACCCGCTACCAGTCCAAGCTGTTCAACCCGGACTTCCTGCGCGAGAAAAATCTGCCGGTGCCGGAGTGGATGACCCACACGCCCGCATCGATCCCAGGCGTTTTTGAGGACGTATGACCCCTGTTATGACTGCTCTTCGGAGCCTGATTTTGGGGCTGGCCTTCGTGGCCAGCCTCGCTTTGCCTGCTATTGCACAACTCAATTCCGAACACCGCGCCTATTTTCAGCAGTGGCTCAAGACAGCTGACCGCGCCGAGCAGGTGATCGACGCCCGCCGCGCCTCCAGCGCCGCGCTGGAGCAGCTGCGCAAGGAATTGACCGACTACCGGCAAACCTTCCTGGCGCAGCGGGACGGCAACAGCGACCGCATCCAGACACTGCAGGGCCAGCTTGACGTGCTCGGCGAGGCGCCGGGCGAGGGCGATGCCGAGCCTGAGGACATCGCCGCCTTGCGCGATGCCCTGAGCAGCGAGCTGGACCAGCTTCGGGTGCCGCGCATGGTGTCGCAGGTGGCCTACAACCGGGCCGACGGGCTGATCGGCGAAATTGACAAGATCATCCGCGAACGCCGCACCGAAACCCTGCTCGAACGCGGCCCGTCGCCGCTCAACCCCGAGCACTGGGGGCTGGCGGCGCGCACGCTGGTGCGGGCCGGGCAGGCGCTGTGGAACGAAACCCTGGCACAGATCAGCAGCGCCACCACCCACGAGCGGGTGCGCAGAAACCTGCCCGCGATCCTCTTCCTGCTGCTGTTTGCCGGCCTGCTGATCTTCCGCGGCCGCCCCTGGGCCCACCGCGCAGGCGACTACCTGCGCCAGTTCGGCAGCAGCGGCCGCGGCGTCTGGGGGTTCATCGTGTCACTGCTGCAGGTCGGCCTGCCGCTGCTCGGGATCGTCTTTGCAGTGGCTGCGGTGAACCTTGCCGGTCTTACCGGCTCCCGCGGGTCGCTGCTGCTGGATTTCGTGCCGGGCTGGGCCTTTCTGATCCTGTCCTTCCACTGGCTCGGCAATCAGCTGTTTGCCAGCAAGATCGACAACGACCTGATTCCGGTCAAGGAGGGACGCCGCAACGTCACCCGGCTGATGGTCGATGTCCTGGCCGTCCTGCTGGTGCTGCAGGACGCGCTGCGGCAGCTTGAGGAATTCGAAAACGTCTCGGACCGCGCCCACGCGGTCCTCAGCTTCCCGCTCATTCTGGCCACTGCGCTGGTGCTGCTGCGGCTGCACAGGATCGGCGTCCAGCGGCGCCAGGAACAGAGCGGACAGGACGGGGAAAGCGACGACGGGGCCATCGCGGCCGGCGCCGGACATGTGTTCACCCTGGTGCGCCGCGCCATTTACCTGCTTGGCTTCATCTCGCCGCTGCTGGCCGCGTTCGGCTATGTCAACGCCGCCGAGGCGCTGGTCTACCCGGCCGCAACGACGCTGGCGCTGCTGGCGACGCTTCTGGTGCTGCACCGCTTCTGCGGCGACCTTTACGGCTGGCTTTCAGGCAAGGGCAGCGAGGCGCGCGAGTCGCTGTTCTCGGTGCTGATCGGCTTTGTGCTGGCGCTGCTGGCGCTGCCGCCGCTGGCGCTGATCTGGGGCGCCCGCGTGGCCGACCTGACAGAGCTGTGGTCGCAGTTCCTCGAGGGCTTCCATTTTGGCGAGACGCGGATCTCACCCACCGCTTTCCTGACCTTTGCGGTGGTCTTTGCCGTCGGCTACGCGATGACCCGGCTGATCCAGGGCTCGCTGCGCAATTCGCTGCTGCCCAAGACCAAGATCGACCCTGGCGGCCAGAACGCCATCACCTCGGGGCTTGGCTATGTCGGCATATTCCTCGCCGCGGTGGTGGCGATCTCCATGGCCGGGCTGGACCTTTCGTCGCTGGCCATCGTCGCCGGTGCGCTGTCGGTCGGCATCGGCTTCGGCCTGCAGACCATCGTGTCGAACTTCGTCTCCGGCATCATCCTGCTGATCGAACGCCCGGTCTCCAAGGGTGACTGGATCGAGGTTGGCGGGCTGATGGGCTACGTGCGCGACATCTCGGTGCGCTCAACACGGATCGAGACTTTCGACCGCACCGACGTGATCGTGCCGAACTCGGACCTGATTTCGGGCACCGTCACCAACTATACCCGCGGCAACACCGTGGGCCGGGTCATCGTGCCGGTGGGTGTCGCCTACGGCACCGACCCGCGCAAGGTGGAGGCGATCCTGAACGAGGTTGCCAAGGCGCATCCGATGGTGCTGCTCAATCCGGCGCCCAGCGTGGTGTTTCAGGGTTTCGGCGCCGACAGCCTGGATTTCGAGATCCGGGCGATATTGCGCGACGTGAACTGGGTTCTGTCGGTGAAATCCGACATGAACTATGAAATCTCCAAACGGTTCGGCGAAGAAGGGATCGAGATCCCCTTCATGCAGCGCGACATCTGGATCCGCAATCCCGAGGCGCTGACCCCGGCAAAACCGGCAGCAGCTGCCGAAACACCCGCTGCCGCGCCTGCGCGGGCACCGCTGAAGCCGGATCTGGACGATCTGCAGCAGGACCCCGATGAAGATTCCGATGGAGATGCCGATGCCGACAAGTGAACCGTTGTTCCGCAAGGACGCCTATGCCCGGATGACCGAAGCGGAGGTGCTGGCCCATACAGAACGGGGCGGCATCATCCTGGACCGAACCCTGTTCTACGCCACGGGCGGCGGCCAGCCCGGCGACAGCGGCCAGTTGCTCTGGGGCGATGGCCAATGCACCATTGCCACCACTGTCAAAGGCGAAAACAGCGCGGTTGTTCTGGTCCCGCATGAGGGCGAAACTCTGCCGCCGGCCGGAACTCCGGTCACCCAGGTGCTCGACTGGGACCGCCGGTATGGCCACATGCGGGTGCACACCGCGCTGCACCTGCTGTCGGTGGTCATTCCGCTGGAGGTGACCGGCGGCTCGGTCAGCGCCGAAAAAGGGCGGCTGGATTTCAACATGCCGGAAGCGCCGGAAGACAAACAGGCGCTGCAGGACCAGCTGCAGGCGCTGATTGACCGCGATCTGGAAGTGACTGAGGACTGGATCTCCGACGAAGAACTGGAGGCCAATCCGCAGTTGGTGAAAACCATGTCCGTCTCGCCGCCGCGCGGGGCAGGGCAGGTGCGCCTTGTCCGCATCGGCACCGCTGATGAGCAGATCGATCTGCAGCCCTGCGGCGGCACCCATGTCAGGCGCACCGGCGAAATCGGCAAAATCCGCCTTGGCAAGGTGGAGAAAAAGGGCCAGCAGAACCGCCGGGTCTACCTGCATCTGGAGCCCTGAAAAAGAATGCGGGCCGGGATGCATTTTTTCCCGTTTCGGCCCTTGCATTTCACCCTCCGATCCTTCAAAAGCCCCCTCACGGAGAGGTGGCCGAGTGGTCGAAGGCGCACGCCTGGAAAGTGTGTAGGCGGGAAACCGTCTCCAGGGTTCGAATCCCTGTCTCTCCGCCACTTGCCCGATAGGAATGGTTCTCCGGTCGTGTCTGGCGGTCAAAATCAGCGATATTTTCGATTGTTGTAGGCGGCCAGCTGTTGACTGTGTCCAGCGCCAAGTACTGCGCCTGTGCTCTCTCTACCGCTGTCTTCTCTCAAGCTGATGACTGTTCTTGTTTGGTGAATGGATTTTTAACTAGCTGAAAAAATGGATTTTGTTGCCTGTGTAGCTCTTGTGTTCGGTGCCGGTCGCGATCGCGCAAATGGTACTCGGGTCGAACGAGCGTTACTTGTGGATTGAAACTCGGTCGCGAGAGGTGTCGCGCATCGAAGTGCCAGGCACGCAGCATCCTTGCGGACCGGCGAAGGGTGCCGTCTGCCGACGTCGATAATGCGGGGCAGGGCAGGAGCTGCCGATGCAGTGGTTTCTGTCCGATGTCATTGGCGCTAGCACTGACGCTGGAAGAATGGAGAGCCCATGGCCCGGAGAGCCCTAGACAAAAAAACCTCTTCAAGCTTGGAACGGACGTGTTGGCGGAGCTTCTGCTCGAGGCCGTGAAGGGCGACGCCGCGCGACAGCGACGCGTTCGCATGGTGCTGTCCGCGGATCAGAGCCCTCAGGAAGCGACGGCGGATGTTCGGAAGCGGTTTGCGTCGATCCGGCGAACCGGCAGCTTCATCTCTCTGAAGACCCAGAGGAAGTTCGTGAAAGAGCTCAGCGATCTGGTCACTCTGATCGAAACGCGGATCGGATTCGACAGCCCGGATCTAGCTTTCGAGCTCCTGTGGGAGCTGCTGCATCTCGCGCCCGGCATCCATGAGCGGACCGATGGCAGCAACGGGTTGATCGGTGACGTCATGGATGACGCGAAGGAGGCCATCGCACGGCTTTCCCCCAAGATCAGCAAACACCCGTTCGAACTCGCGGAGATGATTTGCGACGCGCTACGGGGCAATGGCTATGGCGAATTCGATCGTGTCGTGCCGGCTCTGTCCGAACCTCTTGGCCGAGCAGCTAACCTATCACACTATCGCGCAGGACGCCGCGGGGCGCCTGCTCGCCGCAGGGCGTGCGGAGGAGGCCCTCCAGGTCGTGGAAATCGCACTGAGCCGCGAAACGCGCGATAGCGCGTGGTGCGACCCGCCGGAGTTGGACGATGCCCACTTCGCTTGCCTTGAAGCTCTGGGACGCGAAGAGGGCCTGCGGCGTTCGCTATGGGCTCGCTTCGAGCGATGCCTCTGCCGTGGTGCGCTTCGTCGCCTGTTGAAGCGCCTACCGGACTTCGATGATGTCGAGACCGAAGACCGCGCCCGCGAGGTGGTCTTGTTGTTCTCGCCCATCGAAGCAGGCCTGGCGTTCTGTTTTGCCCGGCCGGACCTTACGTTGGCGGCGCAGTTGGTGCTGAGCCGAACCGAAGAGATTGATGGGGACGCTTACGAGATCCTCACACCGGCTGCGGAGGCGCTGTCGTCCGCGCAACCGCTGGCCGCAGTTCTGATTTGGCGCTCGATGATCGAGTTCGCACTAGAGCGCGCACGATCGAGCCGCTACGGCCACGCCGCCCGTCATCTAGCCTCTTGCGCCGATGCGGATGCGGCGATCGGGAACTATCAGGGCCGCCCCGAGCACGACGCTTTCATTCAGGGCCTGCGAAAGGCGCATCAGCGAAAGGCAGCCTTCTGGGCGCGCGTGCGGGAGGCCTCCGATGGAGTATAGTTCGCTGTTCGATTGTCCTGAGACGAACGGCGCCTGTGGCTCGATCCGTCAGGCTCAGCTGGAACTACCCCTCACGACGCATCAGAATCTGCAGGTGGCCGTCAGCAAAGCGCAGGAAGCGCCATTTGCAAACTTGGCCGTTTGACGCAACCAGCCGAGGTTTTGTGCTGCAGCGCAGCCCGCCGTTTCTGCCGTTCGCTGCGACTGCGAGGATTTGAAGCCGGTGAACGCACACAGTGCCGGACCTTGCTGCCGTTCGCTGCAGGCGCAGCAATAACGACCTAGGGCGGTCGCACTGCGCAGGAACCGGACCTTGCCACTGGGGGACAACCGGCCCGACCGGCCCTCTGCGGACATTCGTACCTAACGCGACACATATCCGCTCGTGAGCCCAAGGGAACATTAAGGCGATATCGATTGAGATTCTTTCTGGAGCTAGGTACGTCAGGATGCAGGCGCAAAAAAGAGGGCGGCACCTTGCAAGCAGAGACCATTAAGAACAACCTGTTTCAGCTCGTAAGAGATACAGATATTAGCGAAGCTGTTGGGTCGTACCTTTTCCCGGAGGGGAAACCGCTTTCTTTCGAAACAGAGCTGTGGGACTTCAAGAGAAAGCCCCCCTCTCTTGATGAGAAGCCAGATGATGATGCTCGGCTGTGTCACAAGTTAGAGATGCACGAGCTGATCAAAGACGTCGTCTCTTTTCACAACTCCTTCGGTGGTTATATCGTCTTCGGAGTCGAGGATTCTGGCGAGGATAGAGTCGTAGGTTGCAACCAAACTCTGGACCTTGGTGACATCTCGAGGCGGATTAAGTCGCACACAGGAAGAGATATAGAACTCTTTCAGAATACTTTGAGCATAGGGGGAATAAATATTCTCCTGCTTCTTGTGCCGAGAAGACGTCGCGTTGATGAACCTGTTAAATTTACGAAACAAGCCCCGAGCACTCCTAATAAAAAACCTTCTTATCAAAAAGGCTCGGTCTATATACGGAAACTTGATGAGTGCCGCCCTGCAGAGAACTCTCCTGAAGATTGGGCGTTTCTATTCTCGGACAGAATTATTTCCGCGCAAAAATCTACGCCCGTAAGAGACGCAATTCCATCTAATCTCCCTCCGAGAGACCCAGACATGGTTAAGTTCGTAGGGAGAGAGAAAGAGCTATCGATTCTCCGAACCTGGCTACTTGATCGTCGAAGCCCAGTTAAGATGATTTCCGGCATTGGTGGGCTAGGAAAGACCTCAGTAGCCTATCGGTTCTGCGAGGAGCTAGCTTCTTCTGGTGCCGGAGAGTTCGAGTATGTTGCTTGGGTATCTGCCAAGAGAACAACTTACGCTGCGCTACGCGGCGCGATGGTTAAGACAACTCGCCACGATTTCTCGACCGTTGAGGAGCTTCTTCAAAGGCTGATTTGGATTTTGGCGGGGCAAAGTTCGGTGGACGAGGACGCAGATGAAGAGGAGTACGCGGACATACTAGTTGACGCGCTAACCTACAGTCCGTCGTTCATCGTTGTGGATGACTTAGACAGTCTTTCACCTGACGAACAACGAAAATGTGCGACTGTGTTGCAGGAGGTTGGATTTAGGACCGTCGATCGGGAGCATGCTGGCAGCAAATTTCTACTCACATCCCGCCTTGATCAGGGGCTCTCCCCAACGTCAGTCGTAAAAATATCTGGACTGGACGAAGAGGCCTTCAACCTTCATATCCGCAACCTATGCGAGCAGTTCGATTTAGAGAAATTTAAACCTCGCCTTTCACGGCAAATATATTCGGCATCATCTGGTTCACCACTCTTCGCGAGTGCCATCGTTAGGATGGCCAGCCTAGGCGAGAAACCTAAAGAGATTTGTGAAAGATGGTCTTCCCATGATGGCGAGGACGTCAGAGAATTTGCATTCAAAAGAGAGCTGGATCGTCTTACCAACGCGAGTGCGGCAGTATTGTTTGCCGTGGTCAAGCTAGGCGAGGTGACGTCGGAAGAGTTGCTTGAGGTTGTCGAGGCAACAAAAAGGTCACTGTTTGACTGCATAAACGAACTCCAGTCGTTTCACCTTTTGGGGAAAAAGGAAAATGCGCAAGGTGACTTTATTTTTTCAACCTCGAAAGAGTTGGTCGCATCAGCGGGAATTTTGAAAAGAAAGCTGGGCGAGAGAGCCAACGAAATCGAGAGGCGATGCGCAATCATGCGCAAAAGTGAAGGTGAGCAAGCGCGTGAAATTGGGAGGACCATTCGGAGCATTATCCGCTGTCTTGATGAGGGGGAGACTGGAAAGGCTTTGCTGTTTGCCAAAGATTTGGTTCAGCGGAACCCAAGAAATGGGGACGCGTGGTGTATGCTTGCCAGGACATACCTAAGCGTGAAGCCGTCCAAGTATGCAGAGGCTGATGACGCCTGTACCAACGCGTTGAACACCTCATGTACCCGCAGCGAGCTTTTTGAGTATGTTGTGGCCGCCAAGACAGGGGTGGGCGACTGGCAGGGATTGAAAACGTACGCCGAGAAGAAGCGTTTCAAATCGAACAAAAGAGATCCGGGCCTAGACGCATATTTAACTGCCGTTCGAAATCTAGTTGATCTTGCAAACCAGCGAGGGAGCTATCTGGAGGCGTCCAAGCACGCCCAAGACGGAACCCGCAAGCTATCTGAAAAAATTCAAAACAGCTATTTGGACCCAGATCTATTTAGCAGCCTGGTGCGGGACCAAAATCAATTGGCCGATCTTTCGATCAAGTACTGTCGATTGTCCATTGAAAGACCGCGCGACAACTTGCGCATCGCTGATCTCGGATTTGAACTATTCGATCGAAAGGTTCAAACTAAAGAGGCTGTTCGGGCTATTTGTGATGGTCTAACCGTCTGGTCTGAAGAGGTCAGAAAAAAGGCTGTTATGGACGAAGCCGAGAGGGAAATCATTGCCAACAACATAAGAAAGCTTGATCGCGTATCTGAACTACTGAAGTCAAGCGGCAGGGATGCATCAGAAGACTTGGTTGCCATTGCGCGCGCCCAAAGGCAACTCGGTTTCGTTGGCGCATCTTTTTCTTGATTGCTTGTGCCCATGCAAAATTTGGATTCAGGCGACCGAGCTAACAGCTGAAGCTTTCGGAGATTAGGGCGTAGGAAAGGGCGACCTGCAGGCATATGCTGCACGTGGTAGCCATTCGCTACCGAAAGTGCTCGTACGCCCGGTTGTCCCCCCATTTTTGCGGGGGCTACCCGCCCCTTTCGGCCTGAGTGCGGCAGCAGCCTTGCTCAGTGAGACTGACCGCTTCGGGCTGTCACCGACGTGCTGCGCCAGAGAAGGGCCGCACCAAGGACAATGACCAGCTGAGGGCTCTACATGCACATTGGCTCGAAACGGCCTATCCGTGAGAGCTGTGAAAACGAAGTTTCTCTTAGGAACCTACGCTTTGAAACCCCTTGACGAGACCACTCTAGAGTGAGCTCGCTCATACCGGTTCCGTTCACAAAGTAAACGAATGATCGAGTGTTTCGGATTGGGTTGTCGTCCGTAAAGAACCTAAACTCATCTATGAATACTTCTTCGAAATCATCACCCTCGAAGTCGAACCACTCCCCTTTGTAAGCAAACGTAGCTAGCCCAACATGCATGTACGACTCGAGTTCGCTGTGAAACCAAAAGGGCTTCATACCGATCACCTCAACATCAGGGATCCAGGTTTTCGCAACACTAAGCCTGTGCTCGGGTGATTTAGTTCGCCCAACCTTGTATCGGCCTCTGTCCCTCAACAAGTATATGTAGCCTGGGTCTGAGGGCTTCTTGAAAGCTTCCGAAGCCAAGGCAATGTTAAACACATTTTCCATTCGCACAATTTACGTTCAAAGCTCTGAAACAGCTAGCCATTAGATCAGATATGCAATGCCCGCTGTCGGCGCATTACGGCATGCTGCAGAAGCGAAGTTCAAGACTTCGTCCAAAGTCCGGAGAGGGCTCTCTGCCGCCATGCGGCGGCACAGCACCGAGAATCCAGCACCAGCCTGCTCCAGGCCAGTTGTGATCGGCTCAAGCCAGCCCAAACCGGACATGGCCTTCCAACACGTCGGGCGGAAAACGGACATTCACAGCGGATTGAACGAATGACCAGTCCTGGGCCGTTTGCTGACCGCCTGGCGCTTCCGGATCTCTGGGGGTATCAAGCTCTCCGACACGAATAGCCCCGTCGAAATGCCTGATACGATATGGGCAAGCTCTTCGCGTTCGGTGTTTAGCCTCTAAGCAAGGACGTCCTCGCCCCGAGAAATGCAGAGTCAGGTACACCGCCAGATGGGTGGACTGCGAGATGCGACGGCTTAAAGTTGGCAGATGCCGGTCAGGTGCGCAGTTGTGTTTCTGAACTAGAGATAGGGGCGAACATTGCGGTAGGCATCATGCCATCGCGTCACAAGAGGACAGGAGCGTCGCATGGACATCGACGAATATAAGAATGGCGGCCGCGCGCTCTACGCTGACTTCGCGGAGGCGGTAGCGGCGATCCTCAAGGCAGCGGTCGCCGAGCACAACGACCTGCGACTGCAAAACATCCAGCACCGCGCCAAGACGGTAGACTCGCTGCGCGCTAAGCTCGTCAAGGCCGAGGCGGCAGTGGATGCGGCAATCAGTGATGTCGCCAAGGACGTCTCGGGCTGCCGTCTCATCTTCTACACCAATGGCGATGTACACCGCTTCGGCCAGAGCCGCATTCTGCGCGAGAATTTTATGGTCGATTATGATCGCTCGAAAATCCACTACCCCGACAGCAGGGAAGACGGCGCCGAGTTTTTCATCTCCGAAAACTGGGTGGTTACGCTAAGCGATGCTCGCTGTGCGCTTCCCGAGTATCGCAGGTTCGCTGGGCTGCGCTGCGAGATCCAGGTTCAGACGATCCTCGATCATGCCTGGGCGGAGATGGCTCACGACACAATCTATAAGCCGATGACCGATGTCGGGTTCGGGGCCGCCAAGGTCGAGGCGATGCGCAAGCGGCTGCGCAAAACGATGCAGGAGTTCCTTCAGCCGGCAGGATATGCATTCGATAAGATCGCGAGTGACTATGCGCAATTGCGTGACGGCAAGGCGATGTTCGACAGCGACGCGCTTGGCGTGATCCGCGCCTGCACTGATCGCAATTGCCTCGACGATGCCGTCGAGAATTTCTCGAACTATGTGCTGCCCAACTATGACGACTATATCGCAGCCGCTCCCGAGATAATCGACACGCTGTCGG
Organism: Leisingera thetidis; assembly: GCF_025857195.1. NCBI lineage: Bacteria > Pseudomonadati > Pseudomonadota > Alphaproteobacteria > Rhodobacterales > Roseobacteraceae > Leisingera > Leisingera thetidis. The sequence goes on from NZ_CP109787.1 coordinate 1,643,061, forward strand.
ATGCCGTGATCCGTGCACCTGCGATGCCCGACGTACCGCACCAGAGCTATTTCGGCGAATACCCCGGGACGAAGAGCGACTCGGTGATCGCCAAGATTTGCCGCATTCTCGAGAGCGGCTATCTCCTTTATGCGAGCCCTGAGCAGATGTTCGATGCGCTGATCGCGATGCGCCAGGCGGCGGTGGCCGAGGAGGAGCGCAAGCCTATAGACGATCTCACCCGGCGTTTCGCGCAGCACGACCGGCGCGCTTGGCAGGAGGTCGGACCGGGGTTCCAGCGACTGCTGGTCGACCGCATCACAGGCCTTGAGGATGCAGCGCTCGTCGCAGCGGCGCCGAGCGCTACCATCGTGTTGCGTGAGGCTCTGTCGAGCACGGTGACTGGGACGAACTGGCAGGCTGAATCGATTACGTGGCATAGAGGGTCGGTCACGGTGACCGAAGACTTAAAGGCGATGCGGCGTGACGCACTGCACCAGCTCGAACGCTTGCATGCCCTGCTCAGCGAGTATGACGCGCTTAAGGATGTCCGCCGCGCCATGCTCGCGGCAGGCGATACGCCGAGCAACGTCGGCTATACTGACCTGTTGGGCGAAGTCATCATGGACGATCTCGCGCAAGTCATCGACTTTTTCACCGCTGTGGTGCCCGACCTAGGCCTCGAAGCGAGGCGACAACTCGAGGTCGACCTGCACCGTAAATTCTACGCGTATCACGCCCTTCCGCCGGGGATGGCAGACAAGCCCGAACTCGTTGCCGCTCAGGGCCGGTTGGTTGACGCGATTACCGAGTGCCGCGCAGTGATCGAATGCGATCCCGACTTCGTCCGCTACCGGTTGCTCGTCGGGCACGACAGCGTGACTCCGATCATGTGGGCAAAGCCCGGGTTCGATTATAAAGCGGCGGCAAAAGAGCGCTCCGCCGGGATCGACGCCTTGGTGGCGAGCTTCGATGCGGCAAGCGCCGGTGACTGGCTCGCGCGACTCGAGCGGTTTGTCGAAACCCGTAACGAGGATGGGGCGGCGTTCTTGGGCTTTCAGGAATTCATAAAAAAGCTCGCCGCAGCTCAGCCTGACATCATGCTCAACTGGATGCCGCGACTGAGCAACCGCCTCGCCAACTGGCTGCCTGGCATGCTACATGGTCTGTCGGACGCGGGTCATGGCGCGGCGGTCGATCCGCTGATCGAGACCTGGGTCGCGGAGGACAAGCATCTCTCGTCGATCGCCTGGTATTTCCAATTCGCCGAGGCGTTCCGGTTGGACCTGCTCGCGACCATCACAGCCAAAGGTCTGGCGGCAGAAGACGATCAGATCCTCCACAACGTCGTGGTGGCCGCCGCGCGGCAGTCCACCAAGCGTCCGGACGGACTGTTCGACACTATTTTCCTCCCGGCGGTTCAGTCGCTGTCGGCCCGTAGGTCGTTCGCTTGGGTTGACGACATGCTCAATTGGGATCAGCTGGGGTTGCTCAAGGGATTATCATCGGAACAGGTCGAGCCTCTACTCGACCTCCTAGTTGAATTGCCCCGACTCACCACCGGTGGCGAAGCGCTGCTGGCTGTTGTGGCGCACGAGCACGTCCAAGCCGTGATCGATCTCATTGGCCGGCGCTTCTTGCATGAGCGGGACAACGGTGATCTCAGGTACGTTGACCTGCCGCATACACTCCACTATCTGCGAGCGCCGCTTGCCGCTGTGCCGACCCAAGTTGTTGCTGCAGCTCGGAGTTGGTTCGATGCCGACCCCAGTTTTTCTGAGTTTCGTGGCGGCCGCCTGATTGCACAGCTGTTCCCAAATCTCGAAAATCCGATTTCCTCGCTGCTTAACAGTCAGATCGAAGAAAGCCGAGAAGGCATCCAATTCGTGCTGTCGGTTCTGCGGGCATATGAGGGTGAGAAGTTTCTGCACCCGCTGCTGCGGAAGATCGTCGGTTCCCTGACGGCCGAAGACGAGTTGCTAGGGATCGTCCATATCGTCATCGATTCGAGCGGCGTACTCGTAGGCGAATATGGCAGCGTCGAAGCGCAGGAGGCGCGCAAGGCATTGGTCGCCGAATGGGAGACAGACGAGAATGAGGCGGTACGAGCTTTTGCCGCGAGGTTCATCAATTCCGCGAACAACCAGCTTGCCATGGAACGCCGCCGCGCTGACCGCTCGGTTGCACTGCGGAATATCGCTTTTGAGAAGTAGAAAGGCGACAGTGGACAATTCAGCCAAAACTTTGGCCGTCACGCCTTCGGTTAGTTGCTCCGCGAATGTCCGCTCCGGCCGGTGCGCTCAACTTTGCAAATGTCGCTATCTGCAGCTCCGCTGCCCCCGGTGCAACCCGCAGCATCCCGTGAAGCAGCTCGGCCCTGCCGAGCGTCCGCTTCCGGGAAATTGACCATGAAATTTCGCACCAGCAGCATCGTCGGTGTGGCACCAGTTGTCTGCGACCGCTTAGGGCTGGCACCGGTCGAATGTACTCGCAGACCAGGCGCGACCCCCGCGAGGGCAAGTCCGCGCTCAATGGAGACATCTAAGCAAAATTGTCAGATGGCCGTTCCAGTTCGGCAAACGGCCATTTGGCAGGAAGGCAGCGCTGCGGACTTCAAAACGGGACACGTCATCAAGCGCTTCGAAGACGGTAACGGCAAGAGCCTACTGGGGTTTGATGCTATTTGTTGCGCACCGCGCTCACCAAATCACCCCAGTGGTTCTTGTTGGTCGGTGATGAAAAAAGTCACCGCCGCTGCCGATATCGTCACGGCATATGAACTTTGTCGCCACGGGGGCTGATCTGAAGCGGCCTGCTACGATCAGATGCGGGCCGTTCATGGCGCTGCCGCAACCAGCACCGCACTGGCCGCGATCAGCCCCGCGCCCAACCAACCCATGGCCGACAGCCGCTCGCCCAGCAACACCGCCGCGATCGGCGCCCCGAAGACCACGCTCAGGTTGTCCGCCGGCGCGACCCGCGACGCCTCGCCCAAATGCATTGCGCGGGAATGGCACAGCCACGACACGCTCGTCGCTAGCTCGGACAGGATGAGGAACACCCACGTCCCCGGCCCGACGGATCTGAGGCTTTGGAACTTGCCGGTCGCGCCAACGAGAACGGAAAGGGCCACCAGAACCACCGCGGTCTGGATCAGGGCGTCAAAATCGGAATTGATGTCCTCGACCCCTAGCTTCAGCAGGAAGGTGATGAGGGGGGCAAAGGCCACCGCGAGATGCGCCAAAACTACCAGCTTCACGCAATCGTTTTGGTCTTGGTCCCTTTCAGAGTTCCGGTGGCCCGGTGGAGCTGCCTGCACCGCGTATTGACAGGCGCATTTGCCTGACTGGCCACCTTGAAACGCGGGCCTCAGGCGGCGATCAGGTCCATCGGGTCGATCCCGAAATCGCCGAGCAGGGCAAATGCCCCGGCCTCGTTCCGTGCGCGCAGCCAATCATGCTTCGCCGCCAGGTACTCCGCATTGTCATCGAACAGGCCCGCCAGCCGCTTCATGCATCGAGCAATCTGGGTCTTGTTGCGCTCGATCATATCGGGGGCAACGCCATCTTCGTGCATCCGGTTGTTCTGGATCACCAGGTCGGTCAGTTCTTCTATCGAGAACTCCAGATCGAGCAGCGCCGCCTTCCGCGCCTCTACCAGCGCCTTGCGGCGCAGCGCGTAGACATCGATTGACACCGCGCCCTTGTCGCTCGGCACGCCGTTCCTGATCCGCGCCCGGACATTGCCGTCCAGGTCGAATTCCAGGTGATCCTCGGGATCTTCGACGCAGGGGTCAATCAACAGCCGCACAGCCTCCTCTGCGGCGAGTGAATCCGCGGGGGCGCGTACCCGCGTGGCCTCGTCCGCCAGCGGAAATTGCGTGGCCTTGCCCAGCACAACCCCGGCGCTTTGCCCCGGCACCTCATGGGTGCGCGACCGGTTGCAATCGGGGCAGGAAATCAACAAGTTCGTCCAGTCTCCGGCCAACCAGAAATAGCCGGGTTTCAGCTCTCCGGCGTCGATCTTGATTGCCGATTTCGGGCGGAAATGTTCGATGTCGCTCGGCGTAACCGCGGCGAAATTGCTTTCGCAGTAGGCGCACTTCTTGCCAAAGGTCTTTTCCAGAAGCGCCACCAGCCCGTCGTTCTTGTAGACCACGAACTTGAACGACTTCTTGGTCTTCTTCTCGTCATTTTCGTAGTTGGCCGGGTCGGTGAAGAAGGCAATCGCCTTTTCCTTTTCCTGGTCGTATTTGGTGATCTTGGTGCCATCCAGCGCCTTTGAATTCTGCCGGGTGTAGACCGGCAGATCGGGCAGTGTCGGATCGCGCGGCACCTTGATCATAACGGTTTCCCGCCCTCCTCCTCGGCCAGGACCTGCTTCCACATGCTGCTGACCTGTTCGACCGCCTCGCTGCGCAGGTTTTCCGGGGATCGCCTTTCGCCAGTTTTCCGTTTGGCCAGCATCGCGTCGATAGCCTCGTAGAACAGGGTCTCGCGCTGGGTATTGCCCAGGTAGCGGCGGTCTTTTAGTTCGTCCTGCAACCGGGCCAGTTCGGCCTCCTGTTCTGGCGTGCGCGTGTCGAGCGCGAGCAGCGCGTAATAGGTGTCGAACAGCGCCTCGACCTCGGGGTCCACGGTCGAGCGCAGCCCGAAAAAATCCGAGGTCAGCAGCTGGTCGACGCGGAAATCCTCCGGCGAGGGCAGGTCGGTCAGCGGCTCGACTAGCCCGTCTTCACCGCGCTGCATGACCACCACTTCGCCCCTGGTCAGACCGCGCAGGCAGAGCGGCTGATGCGTGGTGGTGATGTATTGCACGCCGGGCAGGGCCTTGCGCAGGCTGCCGACGATCTCCATCTGCCAGGTCGGGTGCAGGTGGGCGTCGATCTCGTCGATCAGAACGACGCCTTCCGCCTCTGTCAGGTTGGGCCAGATCCGCGACAATACCTCCAGCAGATCGACGGTGACCGCCACGATGGTCTGGTAACCGTCGCTCAGGTCCTTCAGCGCGGTCTTGCTGTTGCCATCACGCACCCAGACTTGCCCCTGGTCGCGGATCAGCTCCGACGCCTCATCGAGCGCCAGCAGATCCTTCAGCACAATTGCGGTTTCGTCAAAGGTCTTGCCGTCCAGCCCCATCAGCCATGTCTGCGCGTCGATCAGTGGGACAAAGGCGTCGAACAGGTTCTCGACCCGCGAAAACTTCTCCCCCGTCTCGGACCTCTCCTTTCGCGGCAGCAGACACGTCGCGCCGTAGCCCAGGACCAGCGTTTGCGCCTCCCAGCCTTCGCCTGAGGCCGAACCGTCAGCCGTCAGGGTCATGACCTGTCCGTGCGGGCTGTGGAATTCCAGCCGGTCGCGATAGACGATCAGTTCATGGGGCTTGGGAAATCCGCTCAGCTTGACCGTGACCCGGCCCGACTGGCAGCGGTAGCGCACCAGCGTTGCCGGATCAAGCCGCCCGCTTTTCAGCAGGTTGTGCACCTGGTCGTGGCCCGACACCACCAGCGCGATGGCCTGCAAAACGGTACTCTTGCCGGTGCCGTTCTCGCCCAGAAGCATCAGCCAGGGAGTCGGTCCGTGCGACTGCTGGCCGAAATCGATCTCCAGATCGCGGATCGCCCGGATATTGTGGATCGTCATCCGTTCGATGAAACGTTGCTGCGACTTGAACTTCTGCCGGCCCTCTTGGGTGTCCAGCGAATAGTCCGACATCCGGCTGGTGTAGCTCTTCGACTCCGCTTTCGCCCGTTTCAGCCGCGACTTGGTGACCTTGCCCGGTTTTCTGGCGGGCGCGACGGCCTCAAGCGAATCCAGCAGAGCGCGCATTTCCTCTTCCCGCGACAACGCTTGGCGGATCATGCCGGCATAAGGCGCATCGTCCTCGGCCATCTTCATCAGCCGGTCCAGGTTCTCGTCCGAGGTATCCCGTCCCGCCATAAACGGCTCTGCCAAAGCTTTGAACGTGGTCATCACTCGCTGACGCGCCTGAACCAGACCGACACGGTTCAGCCCCAGCACGGCAATCGTGGCATTGCCTCGCTCGGTGTCGCTGTGCACCATGCCATCGGCATCGAAGACAAGGTGATTGGAAGGTTCGTCCATGGTCGGGTTCAGCAGCAGCGGCTGTTCCCGTCCGATATCGTCTGACGGGCTGCAGGCACGCTGCGCCTCGTCGACAAGCGGGAACCGGTTGCCCTTGCCGCTGGTCTGGACCGAGGGCTCCATCTTCGACAAGTGGTTGCGCTGCCGGTTGCAGTCGATGCAGGCCGCCAGCAGGTTGTCCCAGCTATTAGCCAGCCACCAGTAGCCCGGATGATTGGGCGCCTCGGTCACGCCGCCTTTGGGCCTGAACTGGTCGATCTCGATCGGCTGATTAGCAGAAATCGAGGTTTCGCAATAGGCGCATTTGCCATGAAACAACTCTTCCAGGGCTTCCCGGACCCGTTTGTCCCTGTAGACCTTAAACACCAGCCTGCGCTGCCGCGCCTCGCCGCTCTCCAGCTCCTGCCTGATCCGGTCAATCTCGGCTATGGCGGCTTCGCCAAGCTTGGTCGACGGATCAAGCGGATTCGGCGCGCGGCTTCGGTTCACGAGAATCATGGGCTATCCAAACGGGATTTGCTTGAATTGACCCTATTGAAGGGGGTTTTCGCAAGTAAAAGCACAAAATCGGCTTCGCTTTTGACGGGATCGCCGCAGCAGTTCACTCTGCTAATGGATTTCAGGATTGTATTTCAGCGGGGCGGTGACGATGACCAAGAAACAGTTGCGGCAGGCCGTGGTAATCATGCACGGCATGGGCGAACAGGTCCCGATGGAGACCGTGCGCGGCTTCGTGGACTCCGTCTGGCGCGAGAACCCGAATGTCATCGACAGGGACCGTCCGGTTCAGGGCGACGATGAGAAACGCTCGACGAACCCGACATGGACCCGTCCGGACGACCGCACCGGTCTGTACGAAACCCGCCGGATCACCACCGAGAAGGGCAACAACGGCTACTACACCGACTTCTTCGAATTCTACTGGGCGCATCTGGTCCACGGCACCACCTGGGAACAGGTCCGCGACTGGATATTCGGCCTGCTGTTTCGCAACCCGTTCACCCGTGTGCCCCGCAACGTGCGCACGGCATGGATCGTACTATGGATCATCACGCTGGTCATCGCTGGGTTGGCAATCTGGGCGGCCTGGCCTAAGGCGCCGGACGCAACCGTCGCGCCGGCATGGTCGCTGCTGATGGCCGGGGTCAGCGCGGCCACCGCTTGGGTGGTGGCCAACGTCATGGTCGCGCGCTTCGGCGACGTGGTCCGCTACACCAAGGCCGACCCGCCCAACATCGCCCGGCGCGAGGAAATCCGCCGCACGGGCGTGGATTTCCTGAATGCGCTGATCGCCCAGCGGGACACGACCCATCCCGAAGAGCCGCATTTCGACCGGATCATCGTTGTGGCCCATTCGCTGGGCACGATCGTGGCCTATGACATCCTGTCAGTCTGCTTCGCCTATAACTGCCGTGGACTGCGCAAGGAGTTAGACGCAGATACAAGGCAGCCGGCCCGCGCCGCGCTCGAAGATGCCGTCCGCCACCGACTGGGTCTCTCGTCACTTGGCGAACTCCCCGAAAAGCTGACACCAGAGCGCTACCAGCAGCTACAGGACGCCGCCCGAGAGGAGCTGAACCAGCTTGGCGCCACCTGGCAGGTCACCGATTTCGTGACCCTCGGCTCGCCGCTGACCCACGCTGAATTCCTGCTTGCCGAAAGCCGCGAAGACCTCGACGCCCGGAAGAAGGAACGCCTGCTGGCGACCTGCCCGCCAACGCTCGAATATGACGGCGAAACCAAACTGTGTCATTTCACCTTCCGCCGTGGCGCCATCGCCGGCATCGGCAAGCTGACCGACGAGGAAAAGGACGACCTTTCCAGCGAGGTCAAGATGCCGCGCTGGCCGCATCATGCCGCGGTCTTCGGCTACACTCGCTGGACCAATATCTATTCGCCGCACAAGGCCGTGGTGACCGGTGACCTAATCTCCGGCCCGCTGGGATCGGTATTCGGGATCGGCAAGGGCGAGGGGCATTTTTGCGGCATCCGCGACATCGCTGTGATGCCGCAACTGGTGCCGGAGACTGGAGCGCGCGACCCGAACCACCGCCGCCGCGTAATGACCCACAATTCCTATTGGAAAATGAAAGGCGGCACGGACATTAGACGCGAAACCGACAAGAAGACCGGCAAACTGGAACCGGCGCATCACATCAGGGAACTGCGGTATGCGCTGGGCCTCGGCCGCAAGTGACGGAGCACGCCAACAAGCCGCGCCTCCTGGCTTGGACGTGGACTGCGTTCCGCATCCGTAGCGATGTCGCAGCGCCTCGATCACGCCGAAGAGTGAGGGCACGAACAGGAGCGACAGTAGGGTGGAATGTTCTCAAAGCGTCGCACCCAACTGACTGAAGTGGTCCGCCTGCTCGCACCACTCCAGGGGGAATGGTTGCATTAGCCGCGCCAAAGTGGCCTCTGGGCCCTGTCGGCCGTCCAGGATGGCCTCGACGATGTCAGGGGCCAGCAGAGTGAGGCGGAGTACGCGCGTCATGTAGGAGGGGGCGATGTTCTCGTGACGGGCGAGTTCATTGATGGTTGTGAAGTCGCCAGTGTCCAACATCCGTTTCCACCGAAACGCTCTGCCCAGCGCCTTTATGAGTGCGTTGTCGGTCGCCGGTTGCGGCGGTGCATCCGCTGGGAGTTGTATTTCCTTTCGCCCGCCGCGCTTTTTCAATCGGAATGGCACATGGACGGTCAGGGTTTCGGGGGAGGCGCGGAGTTGGCTCATGCCGCTACTCCGTTGTCGCCAGACAACATCTCGCGGGCGAGACAGGTTAGCCCGTTGATCCGGAGACGGATGTTCAGGCCCTCCGGGCCAATGTCTATCCGCTCGACCAACAGCGCCAGGATACGGGCCTGCTCGGTCGGGAAGAGCTCATCCCAAAGTGGATCGAGCTGCTGGAGTGCCGTACGAGCCTCGGCCTCGGATACGGCCCCATCCCGCGTCTTTGCAGCTTTCCAAGTCCCCGCGATGATCTCGGGTTGGCGGAACACCTTGCGAAGGTGCTCGATGACCGCGGCCTCGATCTCTCCCGCGGGGACACGACCTATGGGACACGTGCCGGCGCCATGCTTCAGAACGGTTTGGCTCACGTAGTATCGGTAGAGCCTTGCGCCTTTCCGCGTATGGGACGGCGAGAATGCGGCGCCGTCAGGGCCATACAACAGTCCCTTCAGCGGTGCGGGGGTCTCGGCACGGGTTCGGGCCGCACGCTTTCTCGGGCTTTCCTGAAGGATCGCATGGACCTTGTCCCAGGTCGTACGATCGATGATCGCGTCATGCTCGCCGGGATAAACGTTCCCTTTGTAGGCAACTTCGCCGATATAGGTGCGGTTGTTCAGCAAGCGATAGATGAATTTCTTGTCGATCCGGTTGCCCTTTGGCGTGCGAATGCCACGCTTACAAACTTCGCGGGCCAGCTCTGTTCCCGAGCCGATCTCTATGAACCGTTCGAAGATCCAGCGGACGTGTTCGACATGCTCGCCGTCTGGAACAAGCTTGCGGTTCTCAACGCGATAGCCGTAGGGCGTCATGCCCCCCATCCAGATGCCTTTTTTTCGGCTGGCGGCGAATTTGTCTCGAATGCGTTCGGCGGTGACCTCACGTTCAAACTGTGCGAAGCTGAGCAGGATATTTAATGTCAGCCGTCCCATGGATGTCGTGGTGTTGAAGGACTGCGTCACGCTGACAAAGGTCACTCCGGTCCGATCGAAGACCTCTACCAGCTTGGTGAAGTCCGTGAGTGCACGGCTAAGGCGGTCAATCTTGTAGACGACCACGACATCGATCAGCCCGTCCTCGATGTCCTGCAGAAGGCGGTGCAGGGCAGGGCGATCTAAGGTGCCCCCGGAGATACCTCCATCGTCGTAGTGGTCACGAAGAAGGACCCAGCCCTCGGAGCGTTGACTGGCGATGTAAGCCTCGCAGGCTTCGCGCTGTGCGTGGAGGGAGTTGAACTCCTGTTCTAGCCCTTCTTCGGAGGACTTCCGGGTGTAGATCGCGCAACGAAGTTTTCGCGGAGAAGGCTCGATCATGCGCTCCTCCGGCTCTTGAGGCCAAAGAACACCCAGCCGTTCCATCGAGTGCCGGCGATGCCGCGGGCGATGGCGGAGAGGGACTTGTAGGGTCTGCCCTGCCATTCAAACCCGTCGGTGGTGACCGTGACAACGTGCTCGACACCCTGCCATTCGCGCACAAGCCGCGTGCCGACGATGGGTTTGAGGTTCGCGCGGACGCGGCTCTTCTTGCGGTCACCGCCGTCGAGGTCATTACCGATCCGCTCCAGCCGACGGATGGTCTGGGACTTGAGGCCTCCATAGGCCAGCTCCTGGATGCGGTAGGCCAACCGGCTCTCGAGATAGCGGCGATTAAATGCTGGCGGTTCGCTGTCAAACAGGGTGCGCCACTGCGCCTTCAATTCCGGCGTCGGGGTTGTCTTCAGCGCGGCGAGACGCGCAGGGATTGTGTCGGTCATTTTCGGTTCTCCAGTCTAGCCATGCCAGTGCTGCTCGTCGGCGAGGCTTTGTGTAGTCGAACGATCTCTCTTCCCGTTGCGTGTCTCATATTGGTCGCTATTGCGCAGGCGGAGCCGCAGGACGCCCAGCGCCAGCAAGCGGCAGAGCTCATGCAAACGCTCGTGAGGTGCGAGGTGGCCAGGAGAGATAGGGTTAGGACGCTTCATCGGTCGATGCTCCGCACAGGGGAGAAGAGGCGGACAGTCCGTTCCAATCGGAGCCGCTTCGAGAGCTGCTGGATTGAGGTCGCGAAATCTGCGACGGACCGGCGGGATATGCGGTGCCGCAAAATGGAAGTGAGTGGACCAACCGCTCGGCGGGTTTGATACCCGAGATCGTTTTGCATAGGTGCGCACCAGAGTGTGTGCGCACCTGCGAACCCGGGTGCGCACCCAAAAAAAATCGCTGGAACTAGCGAGTTCGCGCGCTTTCGCCCCCCGCATAGGGAAGTGCCACGGAAGGACCCAAAAGGCGGGCTGTGAGGCACTGCGCTCTGGGTGCCATCTCCGGCCCCCATGCTTGAGGCGCATTTTTCCGTGAAAGAGGAAGGCGCAATCGCAGATTGGCAGTCCGCGCAGTCCTTTTCGGAAGTGTTCGCAGATCCAGGCGCATCAGCTTTTTTTCGGAGCGCACCTTCTTCTTTCGCGGCGCTTCTTTTTACGGTCTTGTTCATTTCCCTGTTTCCTCCCCTGTTTATTGGTTGATGGGGCGCAGGGCGGTTAGGCGCCGTTGATAGGGGGTGTGCCGCTCAGCTGCATGGGGTCCGTCTAAAGCCGGGAAGGTGTAAGACGACGAAATGCTTCCTCCGTGGCCGGGGTGACAGTGCCGCATACGGGATATGAGCTCTCGCTGTTCTAGCGCGTGCAACCCTTTGTTGATCGTGGAAACCGAAACGCCCACCTCCTTGGCCAGAAGGGACTGGCTGGGGTAGCATCGGTAGTCCTTGTCGTTTCTGTGATAGGCTAGGCCGATCAGAATGAGCTTTGTCGTCGTGTTGAGATCGGTTTGCTCGAATGCCCATTGCATTGCCGAGTAAGACATATTTGGTCTCCTTTTCAGTGGAAGGGGAGAGACAGGTGAGGGGGGATGAGGCGAAAGCACTCTCAGGTCTGCGTTCGCAGGAGCACGTCGTTCCAATCCAGACCGGAGGGCGCGGCGTCGATCTCCACCTCCCATCCGAGGTCTGCTGCACGCGCTTCCAGTGTGAGGGCGGCGGCGTGTCCTTCCCGGTCTCCGTCGGCTGCTATGATAAGCGTCTTAGGTTCGGGCGGGAGGTTCAGGCTGCTCATTGCCGCTGTGCCTAGTGAGGCCCACGTCATCGCTGCGGGCGGCCTGCAGAACTGAAGATACGACATGGCTGACTCAATGCCCTCGGCAACGACCAGGGTGCCTCCACCGTCCGAGAGTCTGACGTGTCCCCCTTCGGTGGTTCCCAGGCGCGCTTTTTGCAAGCCTTTGCCAATATCTGCTTTCCCATGACCGTCAGGGCGGAGGAATGTCCGGTTGATAGAGAAGCCCGAGCCCCCGTCGATACGTGCGATCATGGCGGGCAGATTGCGACGCAGGGGGCCAAGCCAAAGAGAGGGATGAAATCGCAAGCTGTCCGGATAAGGTCCTTTCAGGCCGCGAGCCACGCGGAGGTAGGTTTCTGCGGGCGTGCCGGTAATCGAGCAGCCTTCGTGCCAAGCCTTCTTTGCATAACGATCGTAAGTGGGTTTCGGGAGGCGGCGTGACGCATTAGACTGTGCCGATGCGGGTTTTGAACGTTGCCAATCGAGCCCGCAGGCAACCGCCAAATCCTTGAAGGCGCAATTGGACTTCTTGCAATGCATCAGGAGACGATAGTCGCCGTCGCTTATCGTAAGCGCGTTGTGAGACTTGTCGGCATCCTGCTGGCAAACAGGGCAAGGGGCAGTGCCGTAACGACCGTACCATTTCCCGCCCAGCGCCTTTGTGATGTCTTGCGCGGTTCTCATGAGCGCACCTCGAAAGATGATCGGTTGAGGGCGACTATGGTCCGAAATACTTTTCTGGCTGAGGTCCGGTAACCCGGGCTGCGACACTCCTGTCTTCGGCCTGTGTCTTCTATCCTGCGACGAGCGTTGCTTCTTAGGCGTACCGTATTGGCGATTGGAACCAAGTGGTCGGTTCGCAGTTGAAGGCTTGCATGCATGGTTTGCTCCTGTGTTTTGACGCAGGAGAAACTTGGCATGTGTCCTTCGAGGGGACGTAGGCGGGCTTAGGCGCGGAATAAGTGCTGTAACGCCTGAAGTTCCTAAGGTTTTGAAATATAATCTTAGTTGTTCTGCCTGTTGTTCGTGGCTTCAAGAAGGGAAGGGTTGCCGTTAGACGAAACACAGAGTGTTCTTTTTGTTCGGGTCGTATATGAAATTCCAATGCCTAAGCACGCCTTGACACTGGTTTGGTGCATTGCGCTGGGCGATTCTATGGGGGCTATTCAGATCTTCTTGCCGCTTCTTCTTCACCGGCGACCTACCGGCGCAGTCCTCGTGAACCGTGCCGGGTGTGCCAGAGGCTTTGATTCCTGAGCAGGGGAAAGCGACGATTAGCAAGACAGCAAACAGGCGTTCTCCTGCGGTCTGCGCGCTTTTGGTGCCGCTGGTGGTGAGCAGCTTTGGCCAGCTCAATTTCCATTGACAGGTGATCATGTCGGTCTCCGTAAAGAGCGACTGATCGGCGCACGTGTTGAATGAGGGGGACATGAACGCTTAGGCCAACTCATCACGGACCGCCAAATCGGTTCTCAGTAGGCTTTCGACAATCTCGCCCGCCTTGCCGGCGGCTTTTTCTGTTCAAAGGCGTTGACCAGCTTGACGGTCTAGAAAAAGCGGACTTATTTGCGATGGTGCTCAATGGTTTGCACGCCGGTGGCGGTGGCGATAAGGCTTTTGCTCGTTCCCGACCTTCCGATCAGGACAATACTGTGTACAGTCGAGGAAGTCGAAGCGGTGCAGCAGTGTTCGAATTTCGGGGCGGGGGCAGTAGACGAACTTCGCTCAGCCAGTGAGAGTAAGAAATAATTCACCGCTCTGTTACACGCGGTGAATTATGTAGCCCGGCTGAAATCAATGGGGCATAAGCTTAGAGCGCAAAAGAACTCTAGTTTCTTTCAGCAGGTCCTGGTCAATTGGAGACCCGGTGCCGCTCAAGTGTTTGGCGGCTCCCCCCCGCCTAATTACGTCCACGCCGCGATTGGCAAGCGCAAATGTGTTTTCGGACGGCCAGCGGCTTGCAATCTCGAAAAGGCTTTCAACGACCTCGGTCAGTGTACCACTTAAAGCTTGCGCCCGCTGCCTGTCCCCTTGTCGAACGGCCCGCTCGATCTGCCGCAGTTCGGGGGCAAGGCCGTTCGCGGTGCTAAGCAGCCACCCGTCGTAGGGCCCCTCCGGCGCGATCCAACGGGCATAGTCACCTTCGGCGCCGCGTAGCATGGTCACTTCTGACGCCCGCAGACTTTCGGAAATGATTGCGTCGGTTCCGCTGGTGTCCTTGAAGAAGGCGATGCGGCCGCTTTCCACTAGCTTGTCAAAGCTTTCGGCTGACAGGGTGCATCCGGTGACCTGCGGCAGTTGGTAGACTGCCAGTGGCAGCTCGGTGGCCTCCATTACACGCTCAAAGTGCGAGAGGATGCGCTCCTGGGTCGCCGCCGGATCGACCGGCGGGCAGATGGTCAACGCGACGACCTCGCCTGACAATGGGCGCTTGCCGATCTGGCCCTCAATCCAGCGCGCCCGCGCCACCACCGCCTCGGTGTTCGGCTCAAGCACGCCGAGCATCAGCTTTTGCCCGCGCGGCATGTCTTCAGAGCGTAGAAGATCGAGCCAGTCGGCAAGCAACGCCTGCGGCATGGACCAGCCGTCGCCAGTGGTGCCGGCGATCAGCAATTGACGGACGTGCGGCGCGATCTGGGCGATGTGATCCGCGGCACACTCTGCGTCGAGGCGCGAGGGCGCGTTGGCTTGATAGTGGGTGAGTATGGGAACCCAGAGCGGATCTGCTATCGGCTTCTCTTGCGGCGTCGAGACGTTAGCCATCATAGGCGTGTGCTCCCCGGTTGGATTTTTCGATTTGGCGTGGGCTGCGCACCTTCTGCCAAGCGGCGATGCCGGCCAGGAGCGCGATGCCTGCCAGGTCGGTTTCCCAGCTACCTAGCAAAAGCAGCACTGCTGAGACCGCCAGCAGTCCCCTCTGGATCACGGTCAGCGCGCCGATCAGCCAGCCCTGGACGCAGGCGGCGAGCGAAACGATGCCGATAATGGCGGTCGCCGCGGCCAGCACGATTTGAAGCGGATCACCGATCATCAGCAGCGCCGGATTGGCCACGATCACGAAGGGAGTGAGGTAGGCCGCGGCGCCGAGACGCATCGCCGTGAAGCCTGTCGCCTGTAGTGACGTGCCACCGGCAATGCTGGCCGCGGCATAGGCGGCGACCGCGATCGGCGGGGTGATTGCTGACAGGATCGCGTAGTAGAACACGAAGAAATGCGCGGCCAACGGTTGCACCCCCAGTTTGATCAGCGCTGGCGCCGCAAAAATTGCCACGATGGTATAGGCTGCCGCGGTAGGCAGGCCCATGCCCATGATGATGCAGCTGATCATGACCAGGATCAGGGTGATAGTTAGCTCTCCGCCGCTGATCGACAGCAGCAGCGAGGTAAACCGTAGACCGAGCCCGGTCAGTTCGATGGTGCTGATGATGAGACCGGCGATGAACAGGGCGGCGGCGATCGGGGCGATGGTACGTCCGCCGAATTCCAGCGCATCTGAGATATCCCGTAGGGACATCCGGGTACGCGCCCGTAGCTGCGCCAGAACAAAGGTGGTCAGCATCGCCCAATAGGCGGCGTTGAAGGGCGAATGCCGCTCCAGCAGCAGATAGATGATGACGGCCAGCGGCAGAAGCATATGAATGTAGTCCAGTACCTCCTCGCGGGCACGCTGCACCAAAGACGGCTCCATCGCAGCCAGTCCCATACGCAGGGCTTCGAGATGGACCATCAGGAAGACCGCAAAGAGATAGAGTATTGCCGGGATCAGCGCCGCTGACAGAACACCAACGTAAGGCGTCGAAGTGAAATCGGCGATCAGAAATGCGGCCGATCCCATGATGGGTGGAACCAGCTGGCCGCTGGAGGAGGCCACGGCCTCGACTGCGGCGGCAAAGCGCGGGTTGAAGCCGTTGCGGATCATCAGCGGGATGGTGAAACTGCCGGTGGCATAAACATTGGCCACCGCCGAGCCCGAGAGTGAGCCGAAGAGGCCGGAGGAGATCACTGCTGCCTTGCCGGGCCCGCCACGCATCTTGCCGGTCAGCAGGGCGGAAAGATGCATGAACAACTCGCCACCGCGCGCCTTGTCGAGTACCGCGCCGAACATCACGAACATCAGCACGTATGTTGCCGACAGCCCGGTGATTGAACCGTAGAGCCCGGCGGTGGTCAGGAAGCTGTGGTCGAGGAACCGCTCGGGCGTGATTGCGGGCTGTTGCAGCACGCCGGGGAAGTAAGGGCCGAAGAAAGCATGCAGGACAAAAACCGCCAGCATGATCGGCAGCGTCCAGCCGAGCGCCCGGCGGCAGGCTTCGACGACGAGAACCAGCATGAGAATGCCCATGGCCCAGTCCAGCGGCTCGAGCGCGGTGATGTAGGGATAACGATCCTGCAGCCTGTCATGCTCGAGGTGGATGTAGGCGGCAGGCAGGATTGCCAGAAACGCCAACCCGAAGTCGAGCCAGGGAATGCGGCCATCCTCGCGCCCTAGAAAGGCGTTGTAGGCCAGGAATATCAGGGCCACGTACATCGACACGTGGGACGAGCGGAACAGCATGACGCTCGGCGCGCCGAACTGGACTGCATAAAGATGGTAAGCGACGACGCAGAGCGCGAAAACCTTCAGGACAAGTCGTTGATTTCCAACGCCATCGCGTTGTCCGGTCACTTGGACGGTCATTTATGTTCCTCCCAGATGGTATCCGTGTCCTCACTCACGGATGGTCGGGCCCCGCCGCTTGGCGGAGCCCAGCGCAATTATTCGATCGCGCCGATTTCGCGGTAGAACCGTTCCGCGCCCGGATGCAGAGGGATCTGCACACCTTTGGAGCCTGCCTGCGGGTCGAGGTTGCCATAGGAGGCATGCCCGGCCACGAGGTCTTCCTTCTTCTCGAAGAGCAGCTTGGTCATTTGATAGACGGTCTCTTCGGGCGTGTCGGCATTGGTGAAGAAGACGACGCTTTGCAGCGTGGTCGGCAGATCCGCATCCTGGCCTTCGTAGGTGCCTGCCGGGATCACGGCCGGTGTATAGCCGTAGGTCTCCTTAAGGTACTGGATGGCCGCCTCGTCTTGGGGCAGCAGCGTGATGTTCTCGTCCGAGGCAAACTCGGCAAACAGCGGCTGGCCCAGCAGTTCGTCGTTCATGAATGCGTCGATATGACCGTCGCGCACCCGGTCGATGGCTTCACGGTAGGGGCTGTGGGTGATCGCGCCGCCGAATTCCTCGATCTTGTGGTAAGACGCACCATGTGCCTCGATCACTCGGCTGGCCGCCAGTTCGCCGCCGGTGCCGCGCGGGCCCGTGTCGATCTTGATGGGGATCTGCTTCTCGGCGATCTCACTCAGGCTCGAAATGCCCACGTCATCCTTGACGAAGGGGTGGATATAAGCGGTGATTTCGAGGTTCGCGATGGCGCGCAGGTTCTCCATCTTGTTGTCATAGGGGTCCTTGCCTTCGGAGGCGGCGAAGAGGTTGGTCGAATAGGACAGCCCAAACTGCGTGCTGCCGCCCGAGACCGCGATCGGGTTCGCGACGCCGCCGCCTGGAACGGTGTTGTAACGCAGTCCTTCGATTTCTTTCTGATAGGTTTCGAATAAGGTGGTCATCAGCACGAACCAGCCGCCGCCGATGGAACCTACCGACACAGTTACATCTTTTTGTTCCACTGCCTGCGCAGGCATGACGCTGGACAGTAGCGCGACCGTCGACGCGACGGCGAGACCGGATTTGATGATGTCTTTCATGATTTCTCCTCCCAAGGTTGATTGATTAAGCCGCGGCCGTTCGGGCAGGCGGCACATAGGAAGCGCCCGGGATTGCCGGGTAGGCTTCGAGCATGGCTTCGTCGATTTCCAAGCCCAATCCCGGAAGGTCGTTGGGTTCGATGAACCCTTTCTCTACCTTCAGGGGGTTCGTTGCGAGATCGTCGCGCCACGGGTTCCTGGCCGAAATATCGGCCTCGTAGATCAACCCGTTAGAGATCGCGCAAAGCAGGTGAACGTTGGCGGCCGTGCCGATCACGCTTTGACTGGTGTGTGGTGCGACTTGCAGGTGCCAGGCGGCGCCCATGTCCGCGATCTTCTTGGTCTCGGTCAGACCGCCAGCCTTGGCGCTGTCGGGTTGCAAGATAGTGATCGCACGGCGCTCCAGCAGGTCGCGGAAGGCATGTTTGGTGAAGTGGTTCTCGCCAGCCGCGATTGGCACCTGCGTCGCCTGGCGGAGCTCGGCATAGGCGTGCAGATCATCCGGCGCGAAAGGTTCCTCAAGCCAGAGCACTTGGCCGTCCTCGCAAAACCGGGTGACCGCCGCGATATCGCTCTGGGTATAGCGGGTGGCGGCATCGACCGCGATGTCCAGCGTGTCGCCGAAGACCTTGCGGATATGGCGCACCTTTGAAGAATCGGGTCCGATGCCTTGACCGATCCGCAGCTTTACGGCGGTATAGCCTTGATCAACGAGTTTGCCGATTTCGCGCTCGAGGTCGGTATCGGGCTGCCAGCCCAGTCCCATGCCCCCGGCATAGGCCCGCAGTCGCTTTTTCGAGCCGCCCATCAGCTTGTAGACCGGCAAGCCCAGAAGCTTGCCGCGTAGGTCCCAGAGCGCGATGTCAACACCGCTCATGGCGATGACGCTGCCGGCGCCCAGTCCGTGGGTCACAATTTGATGGCGATAGACCGCCTGCCAACAGCCTTCCACGTCATGCGAGTCGCGCCCGACCAGCTGTGGCGCGATGGAATGGTTGATAACCTCGGCGATGGCCGTGGGGTTCAGCCCCATATGCGCTTCGCCGTAGCCCACCGTGCCGTCGCTGGCCACCACGCGCACCAGCACGAGGTCACGCTTGACCATGTTGCCGACGCCCTGGGTCACCGCCACGCCGTCAAATTGGCATGAATGCACCGTTGCGTAGATCTGTTCGATTGTCGCCATGTTCTCCTCCCTCAATGGCTGGTCCGGGGCTTATCTGCCGGTGAAGGCGGGGGGGCGCTTTTCGAGGAAATGCGCCACGCCCTCCTTGAAGTCCTCGCTCCGGATCGAGGCGACCATTTCGCGGTTGGCCCGGGTCGTGGCTTCGGCCAGGGTTTCGAAGGGCGCCTCCCAAACCTGGCGCTTCATCACCCGCAGCGAGCGGGGCGAAACCTCTTCGGCCAGCCCCCGTGCATACTCCGCGACCGCTTCGGCAAAGCCCTCGGAGGGCAGCACCCGGTGCACCAGCGACATCGCCAGCGCCTCCTGCGCGCTCACCTTGCGCGAGGAAAACAGCATCTCGGTGGCATGGGCTTGGCCCACCACACGCGGCAGTATCCAAGAGATTCCATGCTCGGCCACCAGCCCGCGCCCGGCGAAGGCTGTGACGAACTTGGCGTTCTCCGAGGCGATGCGAATGTCGGAGTAAAGCGCGAAGATCAGCCCGAGCCCGGCTGCCGCGCCGTTGATCGCGGCGATGATCGGCGTGTCGAAGCCGGGAAAATAGCCGTAGCGCGACTGGTAGTCCGGGCGGGTCGACATGCGGTAGGGCCGGGTCATCGCCGGATCGTCGATGTCCTCTGGCGGCAGGCCCTCGAGCTCTTCCATGTCCATGCCGGCACAGAAGGCGCGGCCCTCGCCGGTCAGCACGATGATCCGCACCGAGCTGTCTGCATCGAGCGAGCGCATCGCGTCGAAAAGCTCGTGCTCCATGCGCCGGGTGACGGCGTTCATCCGGTCTGGCCGGGCCAAGGTGACGGTCGCCACATGGCCGGTCTGCGAGACCGCGAGCGTCCTGAAATCGTAACGTGAGCCGTCCATGCTCAGACCTCCTTGTACTGTACCGATTTGAGTTCCTGGAATTCCTCGAGCCCGTAGGGTCCGTTCTCCCGGCCGATGCCGGACTGGCCGAAGCCGCCGAAGGGCGCCCTGAGGTTGAAGGGCGCGCCGTTCAGGTCGATCTGCCCGGCCCGAATGCCGCGGGCGGCGTCCTCGGCCGCGGCGTCATCCGCGGCCCAGACCGCGGCCGCCAGCCCGTAAGCGGTGTCATTGGCAATGCGCAGGGCATCCTCGGTCCCGCGGTGCACCAGCACCGAGAGCACCGGGCCGAAGACCTCCTCTCGGGCGATCTCGGCATCCTCCGGCACCGGGCCGAAGACCACCGGCGTCACGAAGAACCCGGGCCGGTCACCGGCGTCCTCGCCGCGCGCGATCACCGGCACACCCGCCGCCTCGGCCCGGGCGATCATCGCCGAGACACGCGTCTTCTGCTCGGCGGAGGCCAACGGTCCGAGCCGCGTTGCCGGATCGTCGGGCGCGCCGAGGGTGAATTTCGACAGCCCCGTCCGGAGCAATTCAGCCACCTCGTCGAGCCGCGCCTCAGGCACGATCAGCCGGGTCATCGCGTTGCAGGTTTGGCCGGAGTTGAGCAGGCAGGAGCCGAGCGTCGCCTTGACCGCCGCCGCCAGGTCCGCGCCTTCGAGCACCACGGCGGCGGATTTCCCGCCAAGCTCCAGCGAGACCCGCTTGACGCCTTCCGCCGCCAGTGCCGCCACGCGCTTGCCCGCCGCGGTCGATCCGGTGAAGGACACCGCGGCAATCGCCGGGTGTCGCACCAGCGCTTCGCCCACCTCGGGGCCGGTGCCGGTTACGAGGTTGAAGACACCCGCCGGAAGCCCGGCTTCTTCGGCCGCCTCCGCCAGAGCAAAGGCGCTGAGCGGCGCCACTTCCGAGGGTTTCAGCACCATTGTGGCCCCGGCGGCCAGCGCTGCGGCCACCTTCGAGGTGACCTGGTGCAACGGGTAGTTCCAGGGCGTGATGCAGGCGACCGGCCCAACCGGTTCGCGGTACACCCGCGAGTTGCCGATGACCTCCGGGACCTGCGGCTCAGCCGCCAACGCGGCATAGAATTTCCACGCCGCCAGCGGGCCGCCGACCTGGATCATACCGGTCAGCTTGCGGGGCATCCCGGTCTCGCGCGAGATCAACTCAACCAGCGCCTCGTGACGCGCCTTCAGCGCCTCGCGCAGGCGGGTGATATGGGCGGCGCGCTCGGCCGGGGGCAGGGCGGCCCAGGCGGGAAAGGCGCGCGCGGCGGCCTCGGCGGCGCGGTCGGCCATAGCGGCATCGGCCAGCGGCACTGTGGCAAAGGTTTCACCGGTGCCGGCATCGGTTACCTCGGCCAGGGGAACGTCCCCGGCCGCGACCCATGCGCCGTCGATGTAAAGGTCGGTTTTCTCGATCATTGCGTCTTTCCTGTCAGTTCTTTCCTGGTGCGCCGGGCCAGAAAGGCCTCCTGGGCCGCCTGAGGCTCGCCGCTGGCGTAGCATTCCATTTGCAGCCCGACAGCCGCGTCGCAGGCGGCGTCGAACCCAGGCTGGGTGAGGGAGCGGAAGCGCGCCTTCGACACGCGCATCGCGGTGCGGGGCAGGGCAGCCATGGCCTCGGCGCGCGCGAGCGCGGTCTCGAGCACCGCCTCGGGGGCGACCAGCTCGTTGATCAGCGTCAGGCGATGTGCCTCGGTGCCGGTGATCAGATCGCCTGCCAGCGACAGCTGTGTATTGACCGAGAGGCCTACGTGCAGCGTCATGAGATAGGAGCCGACGATGCTCGCCAGACCGGCCTTGAGCTCCGGCTGACCGATACGGATGCCGGCATGGCCGATCCGCAGATCGGCACAGAGCGCTAACTGAAACCCGGCGCCGGCCGCCACACCGTTCAGCGCCGCGACACAGCCCTTGTCGAGGTCGCGCACCGCCTGGTACATCGCGCGCTGATGCGACAGCCAGCGCGGCAGATCCGCATGGGCGACGGCCCGGCTCTCCTCAAGGTCCTGCCCGGCGCAGAAGGCCCGATCGCCGGCCCCGGTCAGCACGATTGCGCCGACCTGCGGATCGTCATTGGCAGCCCGGAGGGCGGCGATCAGCCCGTCGCGCAGCGCGCCGTTGACCGCGTTCATCCGCTCGGGCCGGCTCAGCGTGATGACCTCCACCGCGCCATGACGCTCACTCACGACGCTCATGCCAGACCCTCCGGTTGCGCCGGCACCACCAGCGCGTCGAGCGCGACGGCCCCTTGCCCCTCGGGTTTGACGAGCAGCGGGTTCACATCGACGCTCTCGATCCAGGGGTTGGCCTCCATCAGTCCGGAGAGGCCGACCACGGCCTGGCAGACCGCCACTACATCCATCGGCGGCGCGCCGCGCGCGCCCTGAAGGATTGGCCAGATGCGCAGCTCCTGCAGGGCGCGGCGGGCGGCGGCCGCGTCGACCGGGGCGGCCAGGGTGGCGACATCCTTCAGCACCTCGACAAAGACGCCGCCGTCGCCCACCACCACCATCGGTCCGAGCACGGGGTCGCGGCGCGCGCCGACCATCAGCTCGCGGCTGCCGCGCTCCATGCGGGCGACGAGGGCCTTGAAGGGCAGGCCGAGACTGGTGAGGCCATCGCCAAGCGCAGTGACTGCCGCCTGCACCGCGTCGCTGTCAGTGAGTCCCAGATGCACCAGCCCGTGATCGCTCTTGTGCGCCACTTCCGCCGCGCAGCCCTTGAGGACCACCGGCCCGCCGATCTCATCAAAGGCGGCCAGCACCTGCTCCGGCGTCACGCAGACCCGATGCTCGACGCAGCGGATCCCTGCCGCGGCTAGAACCGACAGGCTCTTGGCCTCGTCAAGCGGGCCGGACCGGGGGGGCAGCGTCGGGGCGGTCCCGGCGACAATCGGCAATGGCTCAGGTCGGGCGGCGGCCGCCGCAATGGCGCGCACCACGTCGAGATCCTCGTCATAGGTGGGGATGCCCCTGGCGCGAAAGACCGCGCGGACTTCGGCCTGCGGGCCGGCCATGACCACCGGCTTGCCGGAGGCTGCTGCGGCCGCCGCGCTTGCCTCCGCCAGCGCTGGGACGTCATAGCCGTCGCCCGCGACCGGGATCGAGACCTGCAGCACGTCGATGTTGGGGTCGGCTGCGATCGCGGTGAGCGCGCGGCCGAACATGGCATTGTCGCCGAGCAGCCCGGCGGTCAGGTCCACCGGGTTTCCCACGGTGCCGAAGCTGGGCAGGATATCGTGCAGCGCACGGCGGGTCTCCTCGGCGAAATCCGGCAGTTCAAGCCCGGCGGCGGCGGCGTGATCGGCGATCATCACCCCCACGGCGCCGCTGTGGCTGAGCGCCGCGATGCGGCCGCGGCCCACGCCCCGCGCTCCGAGCAGCAGCGGCACCGGGCGCAGCCAGTCGCGCAGGCTGGTCGCGCGCTGATAGCCGTGGCGGTCGAAGAAGGCCGAAACCGACCTGTCCTCGGTGGCGAGCGCGCCGGTGTGCGAAGCGGCGGCGGCCGCGCCCTTGGCGCTGGTGCCCGGCTTGAGCACCCGCAGCGTCACTCCGCGTTCGCGCGCCATGCCACCGGCGCGGATCAGCGTCTCGCGGTCGCGGATCGCTTCGAGATAGAGCAACACGACGCGGATCTCGTCATCTTCGAGCACCCGGGTCAGCAGCTCCGGCGCCGAGAGGTCGGCATCATTGCCCGTCGCCATCAGGTAGCGCACGCCGATCCCGGTCTCGCGTAGCAGGGCAAAAGGCATCACGCTGGCGGCGCCGCTCTGGCTGATGACCGCGACCGGCCCGTCCTGCGGCGCGACCGAGGTGAACATGGTCGAGAAGTTGGCCACTGCGCCGGTGGCGAAATTCGCGATCCCCTGGGCATTTGGCCCGATGATGCGCATGCCAGTGGCTGCGGCAATCCGGGTCAGCTCCTTCTGCGCGCTGGCCCCTGCCTCGCCGGTTTCCGCATAGCCGGAGGTCATGACGATTGCGGCGGCGGTGCCTATCTCGGCCAGCTCCGCGACCGCTCTCGCCGCCAGCTTGGCAGGCAGGCAGACAACGCCGAGGTCGGGCGCGGCGGGAAGATCGGCTACGCTGGCATAGGCGCTCAAGCCCTGAATCTGCGACCGCTTCGGGTTGACCGGGAAGATCGTGCCGTCGAAGCCGAATTCCAGCATATATCGAATGGCACGCCCGCCGACCTTGTCGGGATCGTCGCTGGCGCCCAATATGGCCACGCTCCGTGGGTTAAGGACCGGATCGTGGTCGGCAAGTACTTGCAGCATGTTTCCTCCCCTTGTTGCTATCCCCAAGGTGACAGCATTGCTTGAATTCCGGAATTTGGATTTCGGAAATATGAGATATTCGTTATTCGGATGAGTCTGAGAAGTTTATAGGGGCGCCGGTGGTCGCGCCCTTTGGCAGCGGGCCGACATTGCGCTGATAGAGCGCGAGCCACCCTTTGGGCTCTGCCAGGCGCAGCTTCGGCGCTTCGGAAATGCGCCGGGCGATCACCTCCGGCGCCAGATCGAGATCAATGCGCCGTGCGCCGAGATCGAGCGAAATCCTATCGCCATCCCGCACTGCGGCGAGGGGGCCGAGGTCTGAGGCTTCCGGGCAGACCTGTCCGACAACCAGCCCGTGGTTCAACCCCGAGAGCTGGCCATCGGTCACCACGCAGACCTGTGAGGCTAAGCCCGATCCGCTGAGCGCCGCGACAAACCAGGAGGCCGAAGCGACGCCTGGCCCGCCGCGCGCGCCGAGCCCGCGCAGGACGACAACGGAGCCGGGGGCGATCTCATTGCCAGTTAGGGCGTCGAGCGCCTCCTCCTGCGATGAGAACACCTGCGCCGGGCCGGAGAACCGCTCGGGCGCGCTGCCGTCCCCGGATTTCAGGATGGCGCCCTCAGGCGCAAGCGTACCCCTCAGGACCATGACCGACGGGCCGTGGCGGAACGGGTTGTCGAGGCTGCCCAGCGCTGGATGGGGCGGCGCGCTCGGGGCCGCCTGCATCTCGTCTGTCAGACATTGCCCGCTCGCGCCCAGGCAACTCAAGTCTAGCAGGGGCGCCAGCGCCTGCATCACCGCGCGGGTGCCTCCGGCGGCCTCGAGGTCTTCGATCCGATGCGGACCGCAGGGCTTTACCCCGGCCAGCTGCGGCACGCGCTCGCCCAGCTCCGAGATCATCTCGTAGAGGTCGAGGTCAAGCCCGGCCTCAGCCGCTACCGCCGCCAGATGGCGCAATACGTTGACCGATCCCGAGACCGCCAATGACACCGCAAGCGCGTTACGGAATGCGCCGCGGCTCAGGATGGAGGAGGGCCGCAAATCCTCTGCGATCATCTCGACGATGCGGCGGCCGGCGCTCTGGGTGTTGTGCCGCAGCGCCTCGCCGGCCGCCGCCACGGGAGTGGTGCCTGGCAGGGCGAGGCCCAGCGCCTCGGCCATGATATGCATGCTGTTGGCCGTACCCATGCCAGCACAGACGCCCGGCCCGGTGATCGCGCGGTCGGTCATGGCGGTCAGCGTCGCCAGCGTGATCTTGCCGGACAGATATTCGCCGACGCCTTCAAAGACATCTTCGATGTCGAGTGCCGTGCCGTCGATATGGCCGCTCCGATGGTAGCCGCAGGCGAGGATCAGCGCCGGAATGTCGAGACGTGCCATCGCCATCATCTGCGCCGGTGCGGTTTTATCGCAGGAGGCGAGGCAAATCATGCCGTCGAGCTGCGCGCCCTCGACGCTGACCTCGATGTCATGGGCGACGAGTTCCCGCGCCGGCATCAGGTAGCGCCCGCCGCGGGCAGCGCCGGTGACGAAATCCGAGGGTGCAGTGGTCCTGATCTCGAAGGGCACGCCGCCGGCGGCGCGGATCGCTGCCTTCAACTCAGCTACGATTCCGTCGAGATGTGCAAAGCAGATCGACAGCTCCGACGAGGTGTTGACGATCGCCACCTTAGGCTTTTCCAGGTCCTCTGGAGGGATGCCTAGGGCGCGCCATTGCGCCCGCCTGACGGCCCAGCGCGTGCTGCCCGGGTCGAAATTGCTGCGGAGTGTTTTTTTGGTAGTGTCAGTCATGTCTCAGCCCAAAAAAGCTTGGTCAGCGGTTAGCCGCGCCTGCAGTTTGTCGATCGCAATGGCGCCCACCGCGGCGATGCTGTCGTCGATGGCAATCGCTGCGGCGAGGCCCGCCGCTTGGCCCATCGCCATGCAGGTCGCGCCCACCCGTAGCGAGGCATGGGCATCATGCTCGGCCGACACGCAGCGCCCGGCGATCAGAAGGTTGCCGGGGCCGCGTTCCGGCACCAGGCAGCCGAACGGCACCTGGTAGTAGGAGCCGGGCTCGAGCCAGACCCAGCGGGTCTTGCGATCGGCGCCGTGATCCTCCACCGGCCAGGCGGAACAGGCGATGGCGGTGTCGCTCTTGGCACCGCGCAGCACTTCATCTGCGGTCAGCACGTGCCGACCGCAGATGCGGCGGCTTTCGCGAATCCCAGCCAGGCTGCCGGCGTCGGCGACGAAGGCCTTTTCGAACCCAGGCACGAAGCGGCGGAATGCGGACTCGTACAGCTTGACCTGACGGCGCCCTTCGATCTCAGTGGCCGTCATCTCCTCGGCGGACAGCGGATCGGGCGAGCGGGCTCCATGTTCCAGCCGAGTGACATTGGCGTGCACCATCCCATCGCGCAGCGAGAACAGACCGCCAGCGGTCCGGGGCAGATCCATTCCTTCGGCGACCGCAAGCTCCAGCCGCGCGCGCAGCGCGGCGCGGTCCAGCGTGTCGAGGGTGCCAGGGGCCACCCCGCCGAACCGGAACATGGCCGAAGGCATCTGCAGGTGCTCAAGATCGCACTCCCAGGGAACTCCGGCCAGCGCCGCGACTTCGCCATCGCCGGTGCAGTCGATAATCTGTCGGCAGCGCACCGCGAAAAGCTGGGATCGAAAGCCGAGGACAAGGCCGGTGATGCGGTTCTCTTTCTGGTCCAGGTCAATGCAGCGGGTGTGCATCAAGGTCTCGACACCGGCTTCATGTATCATTTCGTCAAGCACGCAGCGCATCGCAAAGGGGTCGTAGATCGTCGTCGCGGTTTGCAGCCAGCACTCCGGACCGCGTGCTTCACCACGTGCCATGAGCCTGTTTACCAGTTCCTCGATCAGACCGCCGACGATGCGCCGGGGTGTCCCATTCTCAAGCACGTATTCGCCGCAAATGGAGCCGACCGTCACCGCGGTCATGGTTCCGCCCAGAAATCCCTGGGCTTCGACGAGCAGAACGCGTGCTCCTGCGCGGCCTGCAGCGATCGCCGCTCCGACGCCCGCAAGCCCGCCGCCGACGACCACAATATCCACCTCACGCCAAACGGGAACTTCGCGCGCAGGTAGGACGATTTCATCTATGTGAATTTTTGACATGCAGTCAGGTTAGAAGCCCGGTAAGGTATCAGAAAGTCGGTCAGAGTAGATATCAGGTATCCAAATTTCGGATGACTAAGGATGAATGATCTCCGCGCCTTGCGCGTTTTTTCCGAAATCTGCCGACTGGGCAGCTTCTCGAAAGCCGCGGTTGCTCTGGGCATGGCACAGCCGAGCATCAGCCGAATTGTTCGTGAACTCGAAGAGGCTGTCGGATCGCCGCTGTTCCTGCGAACCGGTCGGGGGGTAGTACCCAGCGAAGTTGGCGAGGTAGCATTCGAACGGGCAGAACGCTTACTGCTCGAGGCAGATCAGATGATGGTCGACCTAAGGAATGCTTCAGACAACCCATCAGGCAAGGTAATCGTCGGCTTGCTGCCCTCGGTCGCCCAGCATGTGGCAGCGGATCTCACCAAACATGTGATAAATCACGCGCCCGAGATTTTTCTGTCCTTTCGTGTCGGATCCAGCGATCAGGTAGATCGCTGGGTGTCCGAAGGCCGTGTCGATATCGGGCTGCTTGGTTTTTACAAGGGATCCGACGAGGGGGGGGAAACGGTTCTGTTTCGCTCCGAGCTACTTCTCATCGGGTCTGCGCGGCATCGCTGTTTGCCCGAGGTGGTAAACATGCAGCAGCTGTCAGAGTATCCGTTGGTGATCGCGCCTGAGCCCAACGGACTGAGATTGCTTTTGCGCGATGCGGCCAGATCAGTCGGCAGCACCCTCAATGTAGTGGTGGAAGCTGAAGCCATCGAGCTGCAGAAGACTATCATCCAGGAATGCCTGTACTTCTCGGTGGTCGCTCGAACCGCAGTCGAGGATGAACTGCGTTCAGGTATTTTTCATTCTGCACGCATAGAAAGCCCACAACTCCTTCGTTCAGTCGCACTTACGACCACCCAGCAGCGTCCCACCAGCCGGGCCGCGCGCTTAGTTACTGATGTTCTCATCGAAAAGTTTCGGCGGTCCAGGTAGTGAAGGTGATTCACAAATTTGCAGTTCGGCTTCAACGAGAGCGTAGACGGAAGCGGCTTTGTTGCCAAAAAGACGGCTGGGAATTCACTACGTGAATACAGTATGATAGCTGAAACAGCATAAGAAGTTGGGTCCCTAGGTAGTACAAAACTAGGAACTGGCCTTCGTACAACACAGCACTAAGGCAGCGCGGATCACTTTCGGTTTGAATTGATCCTGAGATGGTCTGGGTGCCACCGCAGAGCGACAAGCGGCGCCGACAACAGTAATTCAGCGACGCTGCGATTCAGACCTGCCTGACCTTGTAGGTGTTGTTCGGCAGGCCGCTGCGACAGGCGACCGGGTTTGTCGAAAGTCTGCTGCGGCTCGTTGGACGGGATTGGGTCGTGCCCGATTTCAGCACAGTTTGCCGCCGTCAGAAGACACTGAACGTGAGCCTGCCGTATCGCGGTGGAACCGGCCCGCTGAATCTTCTTATCGATAACACCGGCATCAAGGCCGAGGGTGAAGGGGAGTGGAACGCCCGCAAGCATGGTGGCCCCAAACGCCGGATTTGGCGAGAAATTCATATGCGGATCGACGAAGTAACGCTAGAAGTTCGGGCGGTCGAGATCACCACCAGCAATGTTGGTGATGCGCCGATGCTGCCGGAACTGCTCGCCTAAATCCCGTCTGATCAGGACATCGGATCAGTGACCGCCAACGGAGCTTATGGCACGCGCAAATGTCACGACGCGATTGCTGCCCGTGGTGCCGACGCCGTCATTCCGCCTCGCAAGAACGCAAAACCCTGGAAGCCCACAAGCGCCGGGGCCACCGCCCGAAAATAAGCGGTCAACGCGTCGCGATACCTGGGCCGTGCCCTGTGGCGGCGATGGAGCGGATACCACCGCAGAAGCCGTGTTGAGAGCAAGGTGAACTGTGTGACACTTCTTGGGCAGTTACTCACGGCACGCGACTTCGACAGACAAGTTGCGGAAATCCAAATCCGCGTCGCCGCGCAAAATCGCTACACCGCTCTGGGCACACCAGTCACAGAGCCCGTAGGATAAGTCCGCCCGGGGAAGGCGGAAGCCTGCCTATCAACAGATTTGCGCAACAAAGGCGCTTTGAATGCGATCCAAAGGAAAATGAAACGCGCATCATCGTCCTCGCCGCAAGCTTCTGCACGGCCGATCCAACTGATGGCGCGATGGGCGCGCAGTCCCATGGTTTCGGGGAAGCCTTCGCGAATAGCGCGTTGTTTTGCTTTCAAGGCTGCATGCTCAAGACCGTTGTTCATAACTCATTCCTGTTCGATATCGTCATGGCAGAGCGTCGAAATCCGACCTCTGGTGGCCCGCAATCAATTCGCGCAAGCCCGCAGGCGCCAACACGTCCACCTTGTCGCCCCATTGATAAAGGTGCCATGCCATTTCCAGCCAGCCCGCCGCCTTGAACCTGACGATCAGGCTGCCATCGTCCTGAGGCTCGACAACTTGGGTCGGGTGAAAACGGAATTCGGCGGCACGCTCAGCGGCTTCCGTCGAGAAGCGCCACACGACTTCGCTATATTGTTCAGGGTCTTGATAGACACCAAACGCCTGAGCGGCATAGGTCTCTAGGGAGAAACCCGAGGCCAGCTGAAAGCTCTCGTTCAGAACCTCCGCCTCATAAATCCGATCCATGCGGAAGTTCAGGATGTCTTCTCCACGCGCGGGTTGGCGTGCGACGAGATAACTGCGGTGCCCCAGCAGCATGCCATGCGGTTCGATCACGCGCGGCGCAGCACCCTGAGCGCCATAGCAGACGCGCAGCCGGAACGGACCGCGCAGCGCTTCGATGACAGCATCTGTCACTGCAGGCTTAAGTGTGACGGTAGGGCCTGGGCGCGTGACCTGGCCTAATCCAGCCAGCACCGCTTCTGCATCGGCTTCCGACCGAAGCGCATCCCTTGGATTCAAACGCGCCAGCAGCCCGTCGCGGAGATCCTCCAGAGCGCGTGAGTGCCTTATTCGCCCTTCGTCGCGCGCGGTACGTGCCGCAATTTCCAGCGCCTCGATCGCCGTTTCCTGCCGGGGCTGCAGTCGGTCTGGCAAGGGTGCGTCCATCCGCCAGTAACGCCGCCTTTCGGCATCGTCTGTGGTCGAAACATTCACGAAAGTTGCTTCGAGAGCCTCGGTCATCCGTTGAGCGGTGCGATGCGACACATCGAACTCGGCGCAGATGTCCTCAAGGCTGACACCTCCCCGGCGGGACGCCGCCATCTGGGCAAGCCGAAGCAAATCCTGCGCTTTTGCAAAAGACATTTGATCTCCATGCCAGAAATTGACACCCTCAAACGGTATTGATGACCTTGCGGTCTGTCGAGGTGATTCCCTTGGAGATTGATTTGCAAAGGTAATGGAGTAGCCATGAGGGATCTCGACGGTCGCATCTTTCTGTCCGCAACGGATCTCATGCGCTTCACAGGCTGCGCACATGCGACCACCCTTGATCTGGCACATATGCGGGGAACGGGCCCGGAGCCGGGCGACGACACCGAAGACGCAGCACTGTTGCAAAAGCAGGGCGATGCCCACGAGGCCGCGCATTTGGCTCGCCTCAAAAAGGGCGGGCGCACGGTCATGGAAATCGCGCGCGGCAAACTTGGCGAAAACGCTGAAACCACGCGCGCGGCGCTCACTACTGGTCCGGACGTCGTGTTTCAGGGCGCGTTTCTGTCGGGGAACTGGGGCGGCTGGTCCGACTTCCTGGAGCGTGTTGAGACACCCTCAGCGCTCGGACCGTTCAGCTACGAGGTGGCCGACACCAAGCTGAAACGTCGGGCCGATCCCAAACATGTGCTTCAGCTGGTTCTGTATTCCGATCTGTTGGCGGAAATTCAGGGGGTGGTGCCCGAGTTCGCGCATGTCGAATTGGGAGACGGCACCCGCGCTACGCTGCGCCTGGCAGACTACTCTTCCTATGCTCGGATGGCGCGACAACGGTTGGAAGCCTTCGTCGCCGATCCGCAGCCAACACGCCCGGTGCCATGTGCGGATTGCGGTCTGTGCCGCTGGGTCGAACATTGCAACAGCGTCTGGCACGCCGAAGACAGCTTGTTCAATGTCGCCAACATCAGTCGTGGTCAGGTGAAAAAGCTAGAAGCAGCGGGTGTTAACACATTGGAGGCTCTCTCGACGCTGGATCACCCGGTGCGCGGAATGGCCGAAAACACCCAGGCCCGATTGGTCACTCAGGCCCGCCTGCAACAGGCCCGCAAAACCGGGGAGCCAGATTTTGAACTGCGGGCACTGGAGCCTGGCAAAGGTTTCGACCTCCTGCCGGAACCCCAGACGGGCGACCTGTTCTACGACATCGAAGGCGATCCTCACTATGAAGGCGGCCTCGAATATCTGCACGGCATCTGGTTCGACGGGCAGTTCCAGGCGTTCTGGGCCCATGACCACGACACAGAAGCGCGGGCATTGTCGGACTTGCTGGCGTTCTTTCGCGCGCGGATTTCGCAATACCCCACTGCGCGCATTTATCACTACGCGCCATACGAGATCACCGCGCTGAAACGCCTGACCGCGAAATATGGTATCGGTGAAGCTTTCCTCGACCGGCTGCTCCGGGAACGACGCTTCGTCGACTTGTTCGCCGTGGTCCGCGGCGGGCTGATCGGGTCGGAACCAAACTATTCCATCAAATCGATGGAAGCATTTTACGACCGCAAGCGGGACGGTGAGGTCAAGACAGCGGGTGGCTCGGTCGTGGCCTATGAGCGTTGGCGTAAAACGCAAGACCAGCAGATTCTGGACGAGATCGAGGATTACAACCGCGTCGATTGCATCTCGACCGAGGAATTGCGCGACTGGCTGGTAGGCATCCGACCTGTCGGCCCTTGGCCAAAACTTGCCCCGGATGCAGGCGATAAAGAAGTCGAAGAGGACGCCGACACGCAAGCTCTGCGCAACCTGCTAGCAACATCAGGCTTGCCCGAGGCGCGGCAGGATATGCTGTTCAACCTCGGCGTCTTTCACAACCGCGAGTTAAAGCCCGCGCAATGGGCCGTATTCGATAGCACCGCAAAGGACGAGGATGATCTGCTCGACGATCTCGATGCACTTGGCGGGCTTGAGGCAGCGGGTCCTGTCGAACCCGTCAAGCGATCCTTCGCGCGCCGATACACCTATCCCGAACAGGAGACGAAACTGCGGAGCGGCAAGAAGGCGACGGTTCCCGTATTCGATAGCCCACCTACAACGGTTGGGATCGAGTCTATGGATCGCCGCGCTCGTCAGATCACCGTCAAAGCAGGCCCGGGCAAGGCCGACCTACTGACGGAACAGCTGACGCTGCATCCGGACTGGCCGATCCAGACAGGCGTCATTGCCAGTGCTTTGCGTGATGTGATCGATGATCAATGCGGCGCGGGCCAATATACGGCCGTGGATGACCTGCTCTCGCGCGCTGCACCGCGTCTGCGCTCTGGCCCGCGGGGCGATCTTTTGGGCGGGGCAGACCCTGTAGCGGGCACTATTGCCGTGGTGAATGACATGGATGGAACGGTCCTGCCGATCCAGGGGCCACCTGGTACCGGCAAGACCTATGTGAGCGCGCGCGCGATCCTGTCTTTGGTGCGCAAGGGCCATCGCGTCGGCGTCGCATCCAACAGCCACGAGGCTATCAGGAATGTGCTGATGGGCTGTCTTTCAGCTTTGGAAGACGAAGACCTGCCGATCAATCTTGATCTCGTCCACAAGGTTTCCAGCATCGAGGATGGTTATCCCGAAGGCTGCCCTGTACATCGTACGACTGACAACGCAGAAGCCGCGAAAACCGGGCATGTCGTGGGCGGCACCGCGTGGTTCTTTTCGCGCGACGAAAATGTTCAGGCCTTTGATTGGCTGTTCGTGGACGAGGCAGGTCAGGTCGGACTTGCCAACATGGCTGCCATGGGGCGTGCCGCGCGAAACATCGTCCTTGTGGGCGACCCACGCCAGTTGCCGCAAGTCATTCAGGGAGCGCATCCCGAGCCTGCGAACCTGTCGTGCCTGGATTGGATGCTCGGTGAGCATGCGACGGTTCCAGCCGACCGGGGCATTTTCCTTCCCACTTCACGGCGCATGCACCCTGACGTCTGTCGGTTTGTCTCAGAACAGGTGTATGAAGGCCGACTGACCAGCCATCCTGATACGGCTAACCAGTGCGTGACAGGCACGGCGCTCCCCGAAGCCGGAGCTTTCTGGGTGCCGGTCCCGCATGAGGGTAATGCCCAGATCGCACAGGAAGAAGTCGACGCTATTGGCAAAACCGTCACTGACCTCCTTGACGGCAGCTGGACGGAGAAGGACGGCAGCACGCGGCCGATGCGCGATACGGACATCATCGTCGTCGCCCCATACAACGCACAGGTAAACGCTTTGCGGGATGCCCTTCCGTTGGGCGTTCGCGTCGGAACCGTGGACAAGTTTCAGGGGCAAGAGGCGCCGGTCTGCCTGGTTTCCATGACCGCATCTTCCGCCGAAGAAACCTCGCGCGGGATGGAGTTTCTGTTTTCTCTGAACCGCATCAATGTAGCGGTCTCCCGCGCCAAGGGACTCGCATTGGTATTTGGAGCCCCGCGATTGCGTGAGGCGAAGTGCAATACTGTTGAGCAAATGCAGCTGGTGAATACGCTCTGCGCATTGTCGGCATTTTGATATAAGGAACTAGAAGGTATGGATAATATGGCAAGCGAAAGCGGCTGGCTTGTCATCCGCAAAGAGCAGGCGGAAGCCTACGGAAAGAAATTGTCCGAGGCGGAATTCTTGGTCAGGGCTGGCTCAACCGCCATGCGCGAAGGCACCCCAAAGGTGAAACGCAATCGTCCAGAGCGTGATCGTTTGGTTCAGCAAGGGATTTTGGTTCCAGATGCCAATGTCGCGCTGTTCCGCTTTTCTCAGGACCATGTTTTTTCAAGCAAGAGTACAGCAGCGGGCGTTGTCATTGACGGAAACAGCAATGGCGACCATTGGAAGGAAGCTGGGGGCTCGCCGTCGCTGGTTGCTTTGGTCGCGCAGGTAACGAGGCGCCATATCGAACTGGCGATGGATGAGTGCGATAGGAAGGGCTTGAGTGCCTTTCTTGCCGAACATGAATTCGGTAAACCTCGTGTATGGGCATTGCGCAACAATCACCGCTATCCTGCAAAGGCGACTGTTGCTGTTGCAATTCAGTATTTGCCTGCCGGTCCTAGGTTCTCCGCCAAGACATTTTTCAACGGGTTCGGCGAAAAGAAGGCCTTCGCGCGTCTCGAAGAACTTGGGTATGAGTTGGACCGCGATGACGAAACGCTGAGCCGCACAAGCGTCGAAGCCGCGATGGACGCACTCGACAGCTACCGTACGACAGGGGCGCATGGCGAAATCTTTGGTGCCTTCGGAGAACCACGCGATTATTGGGTCCGGTCATCGCGTGAGCGCGAAAATCGCGTCTATCCCACCAAACCGGTGATTGGCTTCATTCTGGGCAAGACAGAACTAAACGGTGGTTGGGGACAGAAGGCAGATGCTGCTGCGCGTCTTCACAACGCCGGATTTATCATTGTCGACCAAAACGATCAGCCCATCGAGCCCCCAAAACGCTACGAACACCTGATTGAAGGTGCCGACCGGACCAGGCTTTGCGCCCTGAATTATTACATAGAACCTGCCCGGGAAAAGGCGGCCAGCGAGGTCTCCATCCGCGCAGGAGACTTGGCTACGGCGATCGGGCTGAAAGACGCATTCCCGAACATCTGCCAGGCCCTTGGCGGTGAGAAGTTCCAGAATCTTGCGCAAGTACCGCCGCCCACGAGCACCGAACCGAATCCAAGCAGCTCGACCGTTTTCACATATACGCTCAATTCCCAACCGGAGGCGGACACCGTGACCGACACAAGAAAAGCGCCCTCGCCATCCGCCGTAAACTTGATCCTCTATGGCCCGCCTGGCACGGGCAAGACGTATCAGACGGCATGGGAAGCAGTACGGCTGTGCTTGGGAGACGAGGCTGCCGCTTTCTTAAATGGACAGGATAGCCGAGCAGAGCTCATGAGCACGTACCGCAGCCTCGTGAGCGAGGGGCGCATCGAATTCGTGACCTTCCACCAGTCGATGTCCTACGAGGAGTTCATCGAGGGGCTGCGACCGACCACGGATCAGTCCGAAGACAGCTCGGCGGGCACCGGGTTCCGGCTGGAGCCGGCACCCGGGATATTCAGGCGCATCTCGGAGCGTGCGGAGAAGGGCGTGGCAACTGTACCGCGAGAGAACGTCGTTTCCCTCGAAGGGCGGCAGGTCTTCAAGATGTCGATCCCGCGCGCCAACGTGGCCGCGGAGGACTACCTGTTCGAGGAGGCCATCTCCGAGGGGCACACGCTCCTCGGCTGGGAGGACATCGACTTCTCCGACGACAGGTTTTCCGATGTCGAGGAAATACTGGAGACTTGTCGTACCCAGGGCGAGCGCGAAGGCGAGGTCACTCTCCAGTCGGGCCAAGTGAGCCAAGTGGACGTTTTCCGCAACCAGTTGGACGTCGGAGACATCATCGTCGTCACCAAGGGCAACCGACTATTCCGGGCCATCGGCGAGGTCACGGGCGAGTACGAATACCGGCAGCGGGACAACCGGAAGTACTGCCACCGGCGGTCCGTGCGGTGGCTCTGGGTCGACAGAGATGGGGTTTCTGCCTCCGAGATCTACGATGGCAACTTCACCATGAGGTCGATCTATGCTCTCGATCGGGCCCGCCTCGATACCGTTGCCCTCGAAAGCTACATGAATAGCGGCGGCGATCCGGTGCATCGCGAGGCAAGACCGCATGTCCTTATCATCGACGAGATCAACCGGGCGAATATCTCCAAGGTCTTCGGCGAATTGATCACGCTTCTCGAGCCCGATAAGCGGCTCGGGATGGCCAACGAAATCCGCCTCACGCTTCCCTATTCCAAGAAGTCTTTTGGGGTACCTCAAAACCTCCATGTCATCGGTACGATGAACACAGCCGATCGCTCCATCGCGCTCTTGGATACAGCACTACGCCGCCGGTTCTCTTTCAAGGAACTGATGCCCGACCCTTCAGTTCTGTCGGACAACGTTGAGGGGGTCGATCTGCAAAAGCTGCTGTCTACGATCAACGAGCGGATCGAGTATCTGTTCGACCGGGAGCATCAAGTCGGGCACGCCTACTTCACAGGCTGCCAGACGCGGTCGGATATCGAGAGCGTCATGCGAGACAAGGTGATCCCTCTTCTGGCTGAGTATTTCTATGAGGATTGGTCCAAGGTCGCAGCTGTTCTTGGCGACTCTGCTCACGGTCCCGCCCGTTTCCTCGATGCCAATCGAATTGCTGTACCCGGAGGCATGACTGAAGACGACTTTTCTAGCGAAAAACTGCGGTGGACGGTCAAAGACAAATTCGACTTCTCAGAGTTTGCGGCCTGATGTCGGCCTTCACCCTGCGCGAATGGGAAACGTTGCCCCACGGCGAAGGGGACGGCTGCATTCCCGAACACTTTGCCGAGCGTCTCGCGGCGCTCGCCAAGAAATCTACCTTTGTCGGCAGCAGCGGCGGCGGAGTGCTTGAGGATCGGCGCCATGACCTGCGAGCGCGTGGTGTCGTCGGCGTCTTGGCGACCGACGAGTGCAGTCTCGAGATCCTTCCTAAGATCGACGTCGAGGTGCAGGGTGGTGAAGCAATGCAAAACGCTGCCATTCGCAAACGCCTTGTTCACATGCTTGCTGTCGCGCTCGACCTAAAGATAGAGACAGGCCAAATCACAGAGCTTGACTGGCAGCGCGAAACGCTTCTCGAAATTCTCATCCGAATTTTCTGCAGTAAGCTGATCGATGCCGTTCGTCGCGGCATGCCGAGACGATACATGGTCCAAGAGGATGACCTTGCGGCTTTGCGCGGGACGCTCGACCTTCCACGTCAATTCACACGCCACGCCGCGACCCCCTCACGGCTTGCCTGCAAGTTCGATGAGCTCTCTGAGGACATCGCTCTGAACCGCATCATGAAAGCCACGGTCGCACATCTCTTCAGAATGTCCCGTAGCCCGTCCAACCAACAGCGCTTGCGCGAATTGGCTTTCGTCTACGCTGATATTGCCGAAGTCGCTGTGTCTTCGCTGAAATGGGACGAGGTCGTTATCGACCGGACCAACCGAGCTTGGCAGGAATTGTTCGGGATGGCGCAACTTTTTCTGCGTAGTCGCTACCAAACGACGAGTGCCGGGGCGGGGCGAGGTACTGCGCTTCTCTTTGAGATGAATACACTTTTCGAGGAATATGTCGGCCGGCTGATCACACGCGCTTTGGCACGCACGGAGTATCGGGTCTCTCTACAGGGCGGGAGACTGTTCTGCCTGAAATCGCTCGATGATGAACGCGCTGTGTTCCAGACGAAGCCCGATATCCTGATCTGGCGTGATGGGCGGGTTGTCCATGTGATCGACACGAAGTGGAAGCGAATTTCGTCGCGTATCGACAATCGAAAACAAGGGGTTGCTCAAGGCGACGTCTATCAGATGATGGCCTATGCACAGCTTTATCGCGCACCTCGGCTTACGCTTCTTTATCCACATCATTCAGGGCTGGGTGCAACAGAGCTTATCCACGCTAGACATCGAATAACCGGTCACGCGACAATCTTGGAGATCGCCAGCATCGATGTAGCGAATGGTGGAAACATAATTGATCGGCTTCAAAGTCTGCTTCTCTCCAGCGAGTTGACAGCAGAACTGTCAGTTTAACGGGGCCGCCGATCATCTTCGAAGGCGCGCAAGATGGAGAAGGTTCGACGGGTGTCCCATTCCCTCCGCCACAAACCAGTCGCGACCCCCGGACGAGGCCCCATTGCGGGCCTTTTTTCTTTTCGGTTCAACGGGGTTGGCGGAGCGATCCGATTTTCAAGGACTGGCCGTGGGCCCGAAATCGGTCTCTGAACGCCCCGCGGCTGCTTTCCCCCGGCCTTCACTCTATTCAAGACACATTCAAATGGGTCCGTATTTTCACACGCTCGCCAGAATGGATTGCGCCGCTCTTGAGGCAGCTGCGGCCGGTTCTGATGCGGCCAGGGGGTGCCCGCCACGGGCATCAAGCCCGCCGCCCGCACGCTGCGGCCTGGGTGCGGCCGGTTTGAATAAACTCTTCAGCGTTATTTACTTTCCGGTCAGCCTGCGATGACCTTCCGGTCAGGTGCTCTGATTCGAAAGTTTTCCGGCGCTTGCTGGTTTTCCGGGAAACAAACTCTGAAAAATGTAAGGATTGGAAGCATATTCAGCCTATTTCCCGGCGGACAAGCCAGGCGCGGTGGCTGAAACGCGCGGCAAGGCCACAAAGTTTCCATGTTTCGAAATCGGAAACTATTCCAGTGCAAAACCTGTGTTTTCACATGGCAATGGGCATGTTTCATCCGTCTGTGCGGTGAATTGCGCCGTTTTTCGGAAACAATAGGCGGGCGGCCAGGCTCCAGGAAGGCTGCGTTTGGGTGCCGCGCCGGCTCAATGCGGGGAATTTTAGGCAATTTTTTGGCTTTGTGGCCGGAAGCGCCTAAAGTATGCATGGATTAGCCCATTTGGGGGGGCGAGTTCTGCGAGCTGCTGGACTGTGGTGGACTGCCAATTTCTGAAACAGGTCCCGGTGCCGAGTTTACGGGCACACCACTGATCCGAATGCTTCTGCTATCCGGCTGCGCGCTGCATTTGCGCGCAAACCAGGACGCGTGCGTGTTCTGGCCCCCGTCCCGCTTGGGCTGGTGTTTTTGACTGTGGCAGACCGCATGGCTGTGCGGCTGCCCGGCTGACCCGGCAGATGGGGCTTATCGCCTGACCGGTGAGGAGAGGGTAATGACAAAGAGTTACGAAAAGCCGAACCCGGCGCTGGACGGAATCGTTGAAGGCACCGCGGGCGATGACCTGATCGACGCCGCTTACACCGGCGACCCGGAAGGCGACAGGGTCGACAACGCGGATGCCATCGACCCGGCGGCAGGGCCGGATGATGACGTCATTGTTGCGGGCGCGGGGAATGACAGCATCTTTGCCGGCGCGGGCGACGACACCGTGGATGGCGGCAGCGGCGACGACCTGATCCTGGGCGACGGCGTGTCCGGCGCCTCCAAACCGGTGACCATTACCATCGACTCGACCAGTGCCGCCTTCAAGAACCAGGTCTTTGCCTACACGATCAACCCGGACACCGGCGAAATCAGCAATGTTGTCGTGCTGACCGAAAACGCCAAGGACAGCGTCGGCGACAGTTTCACCTATGACGCGCCGGCAGGCGCCGTGGTCGGGGTGGGCATCATCAGCCCGCAAGGCACCTTCTTCTCCTCCGGCCATGGCAGCAACGTTGGCCTGAACCCTGACGGGCTGGTCCACACCAAGGGCTTCGGCCAGAACCCGGACGGCTCTGTGAAGCTTGGCTTCGAGGATCTGCGGAATCTGGGTGACCGGGACTTCAACGACGTCAAGCTGACCGTGGATCTCGGCACCTCGGGCGCTTCCTTCGACAACGCGCATTTCGACTACCACTCCAGCTCTCCGGACCCGGTTGTGCCGGGTGATGACCTGCTGATCGGCGGTGAGGGCGATGACACCATTCTCGGCGGCGGCGGCGATGACACCATCGATGGCGGCGACGGCGCGGACGCGGTCGACGGCGGCGACGGTGACGATTTGATCGATACCTCCAAGGACAGCGGCGTGCCGCTGCCGGACCGCGGTTTCCCCGGCTATACCGGCACCGATCCGGACATTCCGTTCATTCCGGCCGACCCGGATCCCTTTGACGACATGGACACCGTCCTGGGCGGTGCGGGCAATGACACCATCTCGACCGGCGACGACGCCGACCTGATCGAGGGCGGCGCCGGCATGGATGTGATCGATGGCGGCATCGACGATGACACCATTGACGGCGGCGACGACGCGGATGTGCTGGTCGGCGGCGAAGGCTCCGACATCCTTTTGGGCGGCGGCGGCGATGACACCATTTTCGGCGGGCTGAACCCGGCCTTCCCGGACGGGCTGAACATCACCGATGATGGAAGCGACGGCCGCCCGGCGGACCCGGATCCCACCAACGGGATGGACACCATTGACGGCGGCGCCGGCAATGACCTGATATTCGGCCAGGATGACGACGACGTCATCAGCGGCGGCGATGGCGATGACACCATCGATGCGGGCATCGACGACGATCTGGTCGATGGCGGCGCCGGCAACGACGTGATCACCGGCGGCCACGGCGCCGACACCCTGTCGGGCGGCGACGACCGCGACATCTTCCTGGGAGCCACGGCGGGCGATGTTGTCGACGGCGGCTCCGGCGGCGATGACTTCGACACCCTGGACCTGACCGGCACCGGGCCGTTCGAGCTGAGCGGCGTCACCGTGGATGCGGACGGCAACAGCATCTCGGGCACCGTCAACTTCCTGGACGGCGATGGCACGGTAACCGGCTCCATGAGTTTTGGCGAGATTGAGCAGATCATTCCCTGCTTCACGCCGGGCACGCTGATTGCGACCCCGCTGGGCGAATGCCGGGTCGAGGATCTGAAGGCCGGCGACCGGGTGATCACCCGAGACAACGGCATCCAGGAAATCCGCTGGATCGGCATGCGGACGCTGGAAGGCCGGGATCTGGCCGGGGCCTCGCATCTGCAGCCGGTGCTGATCCGCCAGGGCGCCCTGGGCAATGGCTTGCCCGAGCGCGACATGATGGTCAGTCCCAACCACCGGGTGCTGGTCGCCAACGACAAGACCGCGCTTTATTTCGAGGACCGTGAGGTTCTGGTGGCGGCCAAGCATCTGACCGGGCTGGCGGGCGTTGACGTGGTGGAGACCTCCCGGGTCACCTACATCCACTTCATGTTCGACCAGCACGAGGTTGTTCTGTCGGACGGCGCTTGGACAGAAAGCTTCCAGCCCGGTGACCAGAGCCTGCGGGGCCTGGACAACGCGCAGCGCAACGAGCTGTTCGAACTGTTCCCGGAACTGAAGTCGCAGCAGGGCCGCGCGGCCTATACCGCGGCCCGCCGTTCGCTGCGCAAACACGAGGCGCATCTGCTTGTGCACTGACTGATGCAGTTGCCGTTTTGGGGGAGGCGGCAGCAGCGGGCAATGCGCAGGAAGGCAGGACCTTGTGTCCTGCCTTCTCTGTTTCGGGGGCTGTCAGCGGCGGCTGCGCCAAGCGGCCCAGTCGGCGGGCGTGTCCAGGTCTGTCAGGGCGCGGCGCCCCGGCAATGCCACCGCCTGGACGGTCTCGGATCTGAGGATGCTGCGCGCGCCCTGGTCGCCGGAAAGCGTTTTCAGGGCTTCAAAGCAGCGGCTTGGGAAGATCACCGGATGGCCGGGGGTGCCGTCCTCAGCCGTGGCGCGCAGGATTGGCCCCTCTTTTCCATGATAATGCGCGGCAAGATGCAGCATGTCCTGAGCTTCAACATCGGGCATGTCAGCCGGCAGGATCATCACCGCTTCGGTTTCTGCCGGCAAGGCCATCACTCCGCGGCGGATCGACGCCGCCATCCCCTCAGCGGCATCAGGAACCGGCACCAGGGCCGCAGCGCCGGTGGCAGTGGCGCGCGGGTGGGTTGTGCCGGGCAGGGTCACGTAGACCGGAAGCCCGGTCAGCGCAGCGCGGCGGCACATGAGAGCCAGCAGGGGCTGGCCGCCCGCATCCTCCATCAGCTTGTCGCGGCCCTGCATCCGGGACGACGCGCCGGCGGCGAGCAGCAGAATGGCTATGGCGGTCATGGAAATCCGGTCTCCTGCTCTGGGCCGCGAGGCCGGATGCCTCCGGCGGGAGTATTTTTACAAAGAAGAAGATCAAGAGTCTGAAAAAAATGCGGGGCCGGTGGATCTGGGGCCGCAATGGGTCATTAATGCTGACCAAATGTTTCGCGCGCGAAACATTTGGCGGGAGAGGCTGACCTATATGTTGCGCGGCTTCCCCGGCGGCAGCGTGCGCTGCCGGGGCAACGGGGCGGTTTCAGGTCAGGGATGCTGACCTGAAACCTGGCCTGTTCAGGCTCACCCGCGCATCCGGGCGCTGTCGGCGTCAAAGAGCGGTTCCGTGATCAGGCGGGCCTTGTACATCCTGCCGAGGATTTCGATCTCAACTTCCAGGCCTTCGCTGGCGCGGTCCGTGGGGACAAAGCCCAGGGCGATGGATTTCTGCGAGTGGTGCGAATAGCCGCCGGAGGTGCAGAAGCCCGCCACGGCGCCGTCCAGCCAGATCGGCTCATAGGCGACCACATCGGCGTCGTCTGCATCGACCTCAAAGGCGCAGAGCCGGCGGGCGGGACCTGCGTCGCGTTCGGTCTCGGCGGCGGCGCGGCCAATGAAATCAACGGGTTTCTTGAAGGAGATGAAGCGGTCCAGCCCGGTTTCGGCGGCCGTGTAGTCGGGCGAGAACTCGCGCAGCCAGGAGCCGAAGAACTTGTCCAGCCGCAGCGACATCATCGCCCGCATGCCAAAAGGCTTCATACCCAGCGGCTGGCCGGCCGTCCAGAGCGCATCCCACAGGGCGCGCTGGGAGAGCAGGTCGCAGTAGATTTCATAGCCGAGGTCGCCGGTATAGCTGACGCGCTGCACGATGCAGTCGGCCATGCCCACTGTCAGGCGTCGCACATCCATGAAGCGCATGTCCGAGATGTCGGTCCTGGTGCAGGCTTGCAGCACCTCGCGGGCCTTGGGGCCTGCGATCTGGAAGCCGTTGCGGGTGTCGGAAATGTTCTCGAGGCTGACACCGTCATCGAGGTTCTGCAGGAACCAGCGCATGTGGTAGGCCTGCGAGCCATAAGACGCGGTGAGTTGGAATTCTTCCTCAGACAGGCAGGAGATGGTGAAATCGCCGATCAGGCGGCCCTTGGGCGACAGCATCGGGGTCAGCGACAGGCGGCCAGGCTGGGGCACCCGGCCGGCCATGATGCGGTCGAGCCAGGCGCGGGCGTCGGCGCCTTTGACCAGGTATTTGCCGAAGTTGTGGACCTCGTTGATGCCCGCGTTTTCGCGCACGGCTTTGACCTCGCGCGCGGTCGCCTCGAAGGCGTTGGAGCGGCGGAAGGACGGGGTTTCGAAACGCGGCTCGGTCCCTTCGGCGAAGTAGTTCGGGACCTCAAGCCCGTATTGCGCGCCCCAGACCGCGCCCATGCCATCGAAGACGTCGTACATCGGGGTGGTGCGGAACGGACGGGCCGCGGGCAGCTCCTCGTTCGGGTAGGCGATGGAGAAGCGTTTCTGATAGTTTTCAATGACTTTCGGGCGGGTGTAGCCCGGGGTGATCCAGCCGCCGAAGCGGGCGCAGTCCATCGCGAAAGTGTCGCGTTCGCATTCGCCTTCGACCATCCACTGGGCCAGCATCAGGCCGACGCCGCCGCCTTGGGAGAAGCCGGCCATCACGGCGCAGGCCGACCAGTAGTTGCGCATCCCCGGCACCGGGCCGACCAGCGGGTTGCCGTCGGGGGCAAAGGTGAAGGGGCCGTGGATCACCGATTTGACGCCCGCGGCCTCCAGCGCCGGGAAGCGTTTGTAGGCGAAGGCAATTGAGTCCTCGATCTTGTCGAAGTCATCGGGAAGCAGTTCGTGGCCGAAATTCCACGGCGTGCCGTCCACCGCCCAGGGTTTGCAGGGCTGTTCGTAGAATCCGATGCAGAGGCCGCGGCCCTCTTGCCTGAGGTAGCTTTCGCCGGCCGGGTCCATCACATGCGGGTGCTCGCCGCCGCCGTCGATGATTTCGGCGATCATCGGCACCTCGTCGGTGACGATGTACTGGTGCTCCATCGGGTGCAGGGGCATGTAGACGCCGGCCATGGCGCCGACTTCGCGCGCCCAGAGGCCGCCAGCGTTGACGACATGTTCGGCGTGAATGGTGCCTTTTTCCGTTACCACGTCCCAGGTGCCGTCGGGGCGCTGGTTGGTTTCGATCACCTTGCAGTGGGTCTCGATCGTGGCGCCGCCCATGCGCGCGGCCTTGGCGTAGGCGTGGGTGGTGCCGGAGGGGTCGAGGTGGCCGTCCAGCGGGTCGTACAACCCGCCGATGATGCCGTCCACGT
The DNA here is from genome assembly GCF_025857195.1 of Leisingera thetidis. Lineage (NCBI taxonomy): Bacteria > Pseudomonadati > Pseudomonadota > Alphaproteobacteria > Rhodobacterales > Roseobacteraceae > Leisingera > Leisingera thetidis. The sequence continues at coordinate 1,687,173 of NZ_CP109787.1, forward strand.
TGGTGACCGGGGCGATTTTCTTGATCTCTTCGGGGGAGACGATTTCGGTCTCCAGTCCCATGAAGCGATGCTTGGCGCGCTCGGCCTTCAGCATGTCGAAGCGTTCCTGGGTTTCGGCCAGGGTGACGCCGCCGACGTGGTGCAGGCCGCAGGACATGCCGGTGATCTCTTCCAGCTCCCGGTAAAGCTTGATGGTGTAGCCCTGCAGAGCGGCCATATTGGTGTCGCCGTTGAGCGTATGGAAGCCGCCCGCGGCATGCCAGGTGGAGCCGGAAGTGAGTTCCGAGCGTTCGATCAGCATGACGTCGGACCAGCCGAGCTTGGTCAGGTGGTAGAGGACAGAGCAGCCGACGACGCCGCCGCCGATCACTGCCACGCGGGTGGTGGTTTTCATGAGGGCCTCCCTGAATTGGTGTTGCCTGCATTCTGTACAGAAGTGAACAGTAGTCCAGCAGAAAAACGGCAAGGCGTGCCGTATTCAGGGCGTCAGGGCAGGGGAACTTTATTCAGATGTGCGGAATCGGCTGTTCTGGATGATGAAAATCGCTGTCAGCGGGGCGGCCAGGAGGATCACGCCGACGGTGATCAGCAGCATGCCGAGCTGGGAGTAGTCGGCAGGGGTGGTGATATTGCCGGCCGAATCTGTCACTTCGCGCGTCACCACGAAGATTTCGTTCAGGTATTTGGTGCCGAGGCTGGAGGCCGACAGTGCCAGATTCGTGAAGGAGGCCATGACGGCAAAGAAAGTGGCCTTGAGCCCCGAGGGCGCGTTGCGGGCGATCCAGGCGAGCATCGGGATCATCGCGACCTGGCCCAGCGGCGATTCGACGGCGGTGTCGACCATGGCGATGAAGCGGGCGTCGACGACGCCGCCGGTCATTGCCGCGGTCCAGTGGTGGGCGCCGTAGTAAAGCGCGATGTTGGGCAGGCTGAGGACGGCTTCGGTGATCGCCAGGAAGGCGACGATCCAGGCAATCGGGCGGCTGGCCATCATCGGGCGGAAGACCAGCATGCCGGCCAGCGTCAGCAGCGAGGTGATGAGCGAGAGGACCGACAGGAACTGCTGATCAAACCCCAGCACGTCGATTTCGAACCAGGTGGCTCCGGGGCCGCGCAGGGGCGTCGCGCGGTAGACAAAGATGATGATGGCGGTGCCGATCAGGGCGCGGGCCTGGTCCGTGGGCAGCACCGACACCAGCTGGCGCATCAGAAACAGCACGATGGCCATGGATCCGGCGAAGACGATCTCCTGCGAGTAGGGCATATCGCCCAGGCCCACGGCCAGCGACAGGGCGACAAAGGCGCCGCCGCCGATGAAGTACCAGTGGTTCGGGGCCACCGGCTCGCGGGGGAGTTCAATGCGGCTGCGGATCTCTGCCTCGGACACGCCGGCCCAGCGCAGCCGGGCGGCCTTGCGCCATTTCTGCCAGATCGCCAGCGCCACGCCGGAGAGCGAGATTGCCGGGATCAGCAGGGCAAGGGTGAAGACCAAGCCGTAGAGCGCGCCTTTGTCCGGCTGCGGCAGCGCACCGGCGCCGTCAAACAGGGCGACGTTGAGGGCCGCGGCGGCACTGGAGCCGCCGATCAGCGCGATGCGGCCGAAGGTCTGCATGGTGGTGTGCAGCGATTTGGTCTCGGATTCGGGCAGCGGGTTCCCCTGGCCGTCGGTGTGCGGCACGGCCTCTACCGACATGGCGTCGGCAACCACGTCCTGCAGGACATACCCGCATGGCGCCAGCAGTGCGGCGGTGACATACCAGGCGCCCAGCGGCATTGCCGCGCTCATCATGGCAGGCTCCAGCACGATGGCCGCGAGGATGCCATAGCTGCCGGCCATCAGACCGGCGCCCAAAAGGATCAGCAGGTATTTCCAGCGCCAGATCAGGTCGACCAAATGTCCCAGCGGCATTTTCAGCGCCCAGGGCAGACCCACCCAGAACGCCAGCCCGGCCAGAAAGGCGGCGGAGAGGTCCAGGTATTCCTTGACGAAAAACGACGCTGCAACGGTGGTGATGCCCTGCGTGCCATAAGCAAAATAGATCAGCAGCGGCGGCAGGAAGGTCCAGCGCAGCTGGCGGAACAGCTCAAGGATGGTGTTGTCGAACCAGCTCCAGGCCAGCACCGCCGCACGGCTCATGACCGGTTTCCAGTCATGCCAATGGCCGGATCTTGAGCCCGGTGACGCGGTTGCCTTCGCGTTCGGTGACCTCAAACCGGAAGCCGTGGAACGAAAACACCTGGCCTTTGGTGGGGATCATCTGCGCCTCGTGGATCACCAGGCCGGCAATTGTATTGGCCTCGTCGTCCGGCAGGTTCCAATCGGTGGCGCGGTTCAGATCGCGGATGGTGGTGGCGCCTTCGACCAGGAAAGAGCCGTCCGCCGTCTTCTTGACGATGTGTTCCTCGTCCGGATCGAATTCGTCGGTGATCTCGCCAACGATCTCTTCCAGGATGTCTTCCAGCGTGATCAGGCCCTGCAGCGCGCCGTATTCATCCACCACCAGCGCAAAATGCGACCGCATCCGCAGGAACTGGCGCATCTGCTCGTCCAGGGTGGTGGTTTCCGGCACAAAATAGGGGGCGTTGGCGATTTCCGAGATGTCGAAGGACTTGAGCTTTCTGGCGTCGCCTCCGGCGCCTCCGGCCTGTTTGTACATCGACCGGAACAGGTCCTTGGCATGCACAACGCCGATGATGTTCTCCTGCTCGCCGCGGAATACGGGCAGGCGTGTGTGCGGGCTTTGCAGGCACTGCTCGAGGATGACTTCGGGATCCGCGTCCGCGTCGATCATCGCGATGTTCGAACGGTGCAGCATAATCTCCTCGACAAACCGGTCGGACAGGTCGAGCGCGCCAAGGATACGGTCGCGGTCTTCCTTTTCCACCACGCCTTCGGAATGGCCGAGGTGCAGCGCGCCGGCGATTTCCTCGCGCACCGCCATGATGTGGCTGTCCGGGTCGATCCGGACGCCGAAGACGCGCAGCACGCCGCGCACCAGCAGCCGCACGGTATCGACGACCGGGGACAGCAGCCTGACCAGCAGCGTGATCAATGGTGCCACGGCAGATGCGGCCTTTTCGGCGTTGGAGATGGCATAGGTCTTGGGCAGCACCTCGGCGAAGATCAGCACCAGCAGGGTCATCACCAGGGTCGCCATCGCCACGCCGCCCTCGCCGAGCGCCCGGGTGAACAGCGCGGTCGCCAGCGAGGTGCCGAGGATGTTGACCAGGTTGTTGCCCAAGAGCACCGAGCCGATCAGCCGTTCGCTGTCCTCGGTCAGGGCCAGCGCCTTTTGCGCCCCGTGCGAGCCCTTGTCGGCCTGGCTGCGCAGCTTGCCGCGCGAAGCAGCGGTCAGGGCGGTTTCGGAGCCGGAGAAGAAGGCTGACAGGACCAGCAGCAGAACGATGGCCCCGGCAGTGATCCAGAAGGCGCTGTCGAGTACGGTGGAGGCAGTGTCCATGAGGGGTCCAGAGATCCGGTCTGTTGAATGTTCGCCGTATTTATGGGGGTTTGGCCGCCGCGCTTCAAGTTCCAGCGGCGTTCAGCGCATATCCTTTGCCAGCGGGTGGTGCTCCAGCACCAGTTCCTGCAGGCGGGCGTCCAGCACATGGGTGTAGATCTCGGTGGTGGCGATGTCGGCGTGGCCCAGAAGCGCCTGAATCGCCCGCAGATCGGCGCCATTGGCCAGCAGGTGGGTGGCAAAGGCGTGGCGCAGGGTGTGCGGGGTGACCTTGTCCGGCGAGATGCCGCCGGTGACCGCCAGCTCCTTGATCAGCAGATAGAAGCGGTGGCGGGTCAGGTGGCCGGATTTGCCGCGCGAAGGAAACAGGAAGCGGGAGGGCGGATGGCCCTCTGCTTCGCGTGCGGCGTCGGTATCGTCGCGGGCGATCAAATAGGCGGCCAGCGCTTCGCGGGCGGGAGGCGACAGCGGCACCAGGCGTTCCTTGCCGCCCTTGCCCAGGATCAGCAGCATCCTCGGATCGCCGCGCGCGGCGGAAACCGGCAGCGAGACCAGTTCGGTCACCCGCATGCCGGTGGCATAGAGCAGCTCCATCAGGCAGGTGTTGCGCAGCCGGTCGGACAGGCTGCGGCCGGTCTTGCGGGCGGCGTCCAGCAGGCGGTCGACCTCGATCACCTCCAGCGTTTTCGGCAGCCGTTTGTCGCGTCCGGGGCCGCGGATCTGGATTGCGGGATTGTCCTGGCGCCAGCCTTCTTCGAAGGCGAAACGGTAGATCTGCTTGACCGCAGACAGCCGCCGCGCCCGGGTCGAGCGGGCCAGCCCCTGGGCGTCGCAATTGATCAGGTAAGCCTCGATGTCGTCCTGTTCGGCCGTCAGGAAACCCTGGCCGCGGTGCTCCAGCCAGGCGGTCAGGTCCTTGAGATCGCGGCCGTAGGCGAGCAGCGTGTTCTGCGAGGCGCCGGTTTCGGCCGCCTGGGCGTCCAGGAAGGTGGAGATCCACTGAAAATTGTCGCGGGGTGCCATCATGTCACTGGTGCTCCAGCAGCATCAGCTGCAGCGAGGCCCGGCGCGCGGTGTCCTCCAGCCCGACGGCGCGGAAGGCCGCCAGCGCTGCGGTCAGGTCGCCCAGGTTGCCGTCGGCGCCCTGGGCAAACAGCACCATGCTGCGCAGAATCGCCTCGCCGAGCTGGCCGTCGTCCAGCATCTGCCGGATCGCCTGCGGCACCTGCGCGTCCGCGGCAAAGCCCAGGGCAATGGCTTCGGCCACCGGCGACGGCGCGGTGCTGCTGCCGGGGCGGCCCTGGGCCAGTTCTGCCAGGAAATGAACCCCGGCGCCGGCCTCCGGGGCGTCATGCGCGGCAAGCTCGTACAGCGGCGACAGCAGGCGGATGCGCCAGGCCAGTGCGGCGGCCGGACCGGTCAGCTTGGCCTGGGCCAGCGGTTCGGCAAAGAGATCGGCAAAGACGGTTTCGGTGCCTGCCTGCTGCATCGCGTCCCACGCGCGGGGCAGGGAGCGGGCCAGCGCATCCGGATCGCCGGCAGCGAGGTCGCTTTCCAGCTGCTGCACCGCCGCGACCCGGTCCCAGATGCCGCCCGAAGCCGCGGGTTTGCGGGCGCTGAACAGGCCGAGGTACTGGTTGGGATTGAGCGCACCGCCGCGGGCCAGCCGCTCCGCCGCTTCGAGCTGCGCCTTCCAGCCGGAAATGTCGCGCAGATCCGCAGCCGCAAAGGCGGGCGGCAGCGATGCGGTGGGCATCGGCTCGCCGATGGTTTCGAACAGGCGGAAGGTCAGCGGATCGGGGTCCTGCGGGCGGCGCAGCGGCGGCGCCAGTTCGAACAGGTCGGGGTTCAGGAACCGGTCGAGCAGCTCCATCTGGTTCTTTGGCAGCAGTTCCAGCGCGTGGGCGGTTTCCAGCATCAGCGCCGCGGTCGGCCAGTCGCTGCGCCGTGCGGCGCAGAAGATTCTGGCGGCGTAGCTGTCCGACAGATGCGGCGAGGCGGTCAGCGCCGCGCAGGAGGCGTCCTCGCTGCCGGTGAGCAGGGTGGCGTCGAGCCAGCGGGCAAAGCGCGCCTTGCTGTCCGTGGGGCCTGCGTGCTCTGCCAGAGCCTGGGAGGGATCCGTGGCCCCCAGAGCCAGCAGCCGGTCAAGGCGTGCCAGCAGGATCCGGTCGCCGGTTGCGGCGGGCGGGCGGGATTCTGACAACAGCAGGGTGAACAGCAGCGCCTGCATGGCGGGATTGCCGCGCACCGGCACCGATTCGATCAGGCGCGCGACGTCATCCGCGCTGCTGCCGCGCCACAGATCGGCGGGCAGGCCGGTGGCCGCGGCGGGCACCAGCCCGACCGGTGGCAGCAGGGTTTCCAGCGGGGTGACCGAGATCGGCGGCAGGGCCGCCGTGCCGGTGACCGGCGGCTCCAGCAGCACGGTGCCGGGCAGCCCGCTGCGCGGCTGCGGTTGGTTCAGCCAGTCGATTGCCGCGAGGGGTTCATTGGCAAATGCACTGCCTGCCAGCATCACCCCGGCGGCAGCCGCCTTAATCCGCATTCAGCACCACCGGCTTGCGCACCTCGGTGCTGGGCGCCCGGAAATCAGCGCCGAACCACGGCCCCACATAGGCATAACAGACAAGTCCGATCCCGGCGAGAACCGCTAAATAGACCAAATACTTAATCAATCGCCCCATGGTGTATCCAATGCCTGTTTCCTGCTCTTTTGCCCAAGTTATATATTCCCTTTTCCGCAAGATCACGTCATTCACTGAAGAATGAGCGAAAAAGAGCAAAGCAGCGGCCAGGAGGCCGCAGGCCCGGTGCCGGGGAAACTGAAGAAGACCATCGTGATGGTGGGCATGATGGGGGCAGGCAAGACTGCCGTGGGCCGCGCCCTGGCGGCCCGGCTGGATGTGCCCTTTCTGGACAGCGACCACGAGATCGAGGCCGCTGCCAACATGACGATTCCGGAGATTTTCGCGCGCGACGGCGAGCCGTTCTTCCGCCAGAAGGAGCGGCAGGTGATTGCGCGGCTGCTGGAGGAGGAGCGCGGCGTGCTGTCGACCGGCGGCGGCGCTTTTCTGGCGCCGGAAAACCGCGCCGTGATCACCGCTATGGGGGTGTCGGTCTGGCTGGATGCCGATCTCGAGGTGCTGTGGAACCGGGTGCGCCACCGCGACACCCGGCCGCTGCTGCGCACGGCGGACCCGCGTGCGACGCTCCGCGACCTGTACCGCGCCCGGGTGCCGCTGTATGCCAAGGCCGATCTGGCGGTTGCCTCCGACGGGCAGGCGGCGATTGAGACGATGGTGGACCGCGTGCTGGAAGCGCTGAAGGCACGCCCCGATGTATTGGAGTGGAAATGATGGAACGCACGGTTCACGTGCCTCTGGGCAGCCGGGCCTATGACGTTTTGATCGGCCCCGGCCTGCTGGCGCAGGCAGGCAGCCGGATCAGGCCGTTGCTGAAGCGGCCGAAGGTGGCAGTGCTGACCGACGAGACCGTGGCGGAGAAGCACCTGGAGGGCCTGCGGGCCGGGCTGGCCGCCGCGGGAATCGAGATGACGGCACTGGCGCTGCCGCCGGGCGAAGCGACCAAGGGCTGGCCGCAGTTCAGCCGCGCGGTGGAGTGGCTGCTGGAGCAGAAGGTCGAGCGCAATGATGTCGTCGTTGCCTTCGGCGGCGGGGTGATCGGCGACCTGGCAGGCTTTGCCGCCGCGGTGCTGCGCCGCGGGGTGCGGTTTGTGCAGATCCCGACCTCGCTTTTGGCGCAGGTCGACAGTTCGGTCGGCGGCAAGACCGGCATCAACGCGCCGCAGGGCAAGAACCTGATCGGCGCCTTCCATCAGCCGTCGCTGGTGCTGGCCGATACCACGGTGCTGGAAACGCTGCAGCCGCGCGATTTCCTGTCCGGCTATGGCGAGGTGGTGAAATACGGTCTGCTGGGCGATGCAGAGTTCTTTGCCTGGCTCGAAGAGAACGGCCCGGCGCTGGCTGCAGGCGACGTGGCCGCGCGGGTCGAGGCGGTGGCGCGATCGGTGCAGATGAAGGCGGATATCGTGGTGCGCGACGAGACCGAGCAGGGCGACCGGGCGCTGCTGAACCTGGGCCATACCTTCTGCCATGCGCTGGAGGCGGCGACCGGCTATTCTGACCGGCTGCTGCACGGCGAAGGGGTGGCCATCGGCTGCGCACTGGCGTTTGAGCTGTCGGCGAGGCTGGGATTGTGCGCCCAGGAGGAGCCGAGCCGGGTGCGGGCGCACCTGAAGGCGATGGGCATGAAGACCGATCTGGCGGACATCCCGGGCGATCTGCCCGGTGCGGAGGCGCTGCTGGAGCTGATGGGCCAGGACAAGAAGGTTGTGGCCGGCCAGCTGCGGTTCATCCTGGCGCGCGGCATCGGCGAGGCATTTGTGACCGCGGACGTGCCTCCGGAAGCTGTTCTGTCGGTCCTGCGCGGCGGCGGGGCGTAGGGCCGGAAATCAGGGAGGGCAGCCGCTGAGGCTGCCCTGTCCTTGAGTTTTCCGGTGAGAAATGCCGCTGGCTCAGGCTGCCGCGCTGCCGGAGCCGAACGCCTGCGGGTCCGGCGCCTCGTCGTCGAAGCTTATTGCAAGTGGTTCCGCCGCCGCGGCAACCGGCGCAGGCCGGCCCGGGCCGACTTCGGAAAACTCACCGACGCTGAATTTCTGCACCTGTGCCCGCAGTTCCTGCGCCTGCTCCGACAAGGAGGTGGTTGCGGCGGTGGTTTGTTCCGCCATGGCGGCATTCTGCTGCGCCATCATTTCCAGTTCGCCGATAGCCGTGTTGACGTCGCTCATCTGCACGGATTGCTCCTTGATGTTGCCGGCAATCTCCACCACCAGAGTGGAGATCTCACCGACCTGCTCATTCACGCGGGCCATGGCCTGGCCTGCCTGGTCAACCAGCGTGGCGCCGTTCTTGACCTGTTCGGAGCTGCGGGCCGTCAGTTCGTCGATCTGCTGAACCGCATCGGCACACCGCTGGGCCAGCATGCGCACCTCGCTGGCGACCACCGCAAAGCCGCGGCCCGCCTCGCCGGCCCGGGCGGCCTCGACCCCGGCATTCAACGCCAGAAGGTTGGTCTGGAAGGCGATGTCCTGGATCACCTTGGTGATCTGGGAGATCTCCTGGGAGGATTCCTGCAGCTTGTCCATGGCGACAATGGTGTTCTTCACCACCTGGTCGCAGGATTTGACTTCGTCCTGGGCGCTGTCCGCCAGGCGTTCGGCGCGGCCGGCATTTTCAGCCGACCTTTGGACATTGCCGGTCAGCACATTGATCGACTGGGTTGTCTTTTCCAGCGTCGCCGATTCCGCTTCGGTGCGGTGGGCCAGATCCATTGATGCCTCGGCAATCGACTTGGTGCTTTCATCGACGCTGCTGGTCAGCTCGCCGATGGAGGACACCGAATTGCTCAACGCCTTCAAGGAGTCGTTGAAGTCCATCCGGATCGATTTGAACTCTTCCGGGAAGTACTCGACGATGGGGTTGTTCAGGCGCATGTTCTGCAGGTCCAGCAGCGCGCTGCCGATCCGGCGGGCGATCGAGACGATTTCTTCGCGGCGCTCTTCCTCGATCCGGGTTTCCTCTTCCTGCTTCTGCTGGGTCACGGTGCGCAGATCGACGACATTGCGGGCAACTGAGCCGATCTCGTCACGGCGGTCCGAGCCGGGCACCTCGGCGCTGGTGTCGCCGCTGGCGAGCTGCTTCAGGGCGTTGTTCAGCACCGACAGGCCCTTGGTCATGTCGCGCGCAATCACCAGGCTCAGGATCAGGACGCCGGCCATCAGTACAGCCGTAAAGATTGCCATCTCGGTGAGCAGTAGTTTGTTGCTGGCATCATAGGCAGCCATGTCCGCCTTCAACGCCGCAGTCAGCTGGGTCTCCTGGCTGCGCAGGACCTTGAGAAGGCCGGTCGCCTTGGCAAAGAAGGATTTGGAATCCTCTCCGGATGTATCGCCGCCGCTCAGAACCGCTTCCTGCAGCGTGTTGAAACGCTTGACTTCGGGCAGCGCGTTCAGTGCGGTGACGGCATTGCGTTCTTCGGTGGTGGCGAAATCCAGGTAGCGGCGCATGCGCTCCTTGTAGCGTTCGTTGGCCGCAACATAGGTCTGGAAGCTGGCCGGATCCCAATTGTTGGCAAAGCCAACCGCACCGGCGGCCCTCTCCAGCCCTGCGGCGTCCTTGGTGCGCAGGAATATCGACAGGGCAATGGCCTTCTGGGCGATCCCGGGATTGTCGATCGTCTGGGCAACGGACAGCCCCGTCTGGATCAGTGCTGTGTTGAGGTCGGTGTAGTAGCCGACGGCAGCGCCCACCGGCAGGGAGCGGCTGGCAATCTGCTGGCGGATTTCGGTTTTCCGGGCCAGCTCGGCCTGCGCGACGCGGATGGCCTGCGCGGCTTCGCCGCTCAACCGGTCGCGGTCAACTCCCTCAAGCCGGGAAAGGAAGTCTGTCATGGCGGCGTCATTCTGCTGACGGATCTTGACCAGCGCCTCCGGCATCACCGTGGCCCCGCTGCCCAGGAAGCCCGCGCTCATCCCGCGCTCCACCTGCAATGAGTGCACCAGGCTACTGGTGCTTTCCAGCAGTTCCCCGGCCAGCACGGTATTCACCTGTGCCCGCTGATACAGCTCGATCAGCTTTGCGCCCATGAACCAGAGGCTGAGAAGCAGTGGAGCCGCCAGAAGCATGGTTATCTTCACCTTGATCGAGAGATGCTGCATAACTCGCATACCCATATTATGAACCCTTGCTGTACTGATACCGTTTTGGTTGTATTGCAGCTTGCACAAGGTCTCTTAATATTCGCCTACCCCGGCCATACCCCGGCCCGCGCCCGGATGCGGCGATTCCCCGTGCACAGGAGGGCGGCCGGCCGGAGGTGAGGATTTCTTCTTAACTAGTTGAAATAGTTTGTGAATTTATAATTCTGGGTGAGTATTCCCGGTAGCGGAACCCCAAGAGTCCAGTCGCGGGCAAGCTTCCTTGAGGGCTGCTTTCCAGTGCAGGGCGAACCGTGAAATCAGCAGCAAATATGGCGGCAGAACGGAAAATCCCCCAAGGTTTCGAACCTTGGGGGCTTGCCTTTAAGGCTATCAGGAGAACGGGCCGGACCAGGTGGCTCAGAACGGGATTTCGTCGTCGTCGATATTGTGCGATGCGCCGCCGCCGAAGTTTCCGCCGCCGCCTTGCGAGCCGCTGTCATAGCCGCCGCCGTAACCGCCGCCCTGGCCGGCACCGCCATAGCCGCCGCCCTGGCCGCCGCCGCTCCCGCCGCCGCCTTCGCCGCGGCCGTCAAGCATGGTCAGGGTGGAGCCGAAGCCCTGCAGCACGATTTCGGTCGAATAACGGTCCTGGCCGCTCTGGTCCTGCCATTTGCGGGTCTGCAACTGGCCTTCGACATAGACCTTTGAGCCCTTGCGCAGATATTGCTCCGCCACGCGCACCAGGCCTTCGCTGAAGATGGCGACCGAATGCCATTCGGTGCGTTCCTTGCGTTCGCCGGTGTTGCGGTCCTTCCAGGTTTCCGAGGTGGCGATGCGCAGGTTGCACACCTTGCCGCCATTCTGGAAGCTGCGTACCTCGGGGTCGCGGCCCAGATTGCCGATGAGCATGACTTTGTTGAGTGAGCCGGCCATGGGGTCCGTCCTTTTTTCCTGTGATTTTCTTGTCCAGCAGCGGAAGGGCGCGAATCCGGCCGCGCCGCGTTTCAGGCACAGTATCGTCCTGCGACTAGCGTGAAAAGCAGGCATCTGTGGATGCTTTCGGCGCATTTTCGGCGGCCGGCACGGCTGGTCATGCCTGTGTTGCTTTAATTTTGTTCCGCATTAGGTATATTTGCGCGGAGTGGGACAGTGTCAGGACAGCGGAAATGCGCAATGCCGTTGCGGGGTTGGTGATTGCGGTTGTGGGGGCTGGTCAGCCTGCCGCAGCCGATGTGTTCAGTACAAAGAACCGGCGGGATCTGTTTGCCGCCCATACCAGGGTGCTGGATGGGCGTGCGGCGGCCCAGTACAAGAACTCTGCCCGGCTTCAGCCAAAGACCTATCAGATCCCTTCCGCTGCGGGCGCGCTGCCCTACAGCGGCAAATACCGGGGCCAGTACCTGCAGATGGCGCGGGACGCGGCGCGCCAGCACGGTGTGCCCGAGGAACTGTTTCTGCGCCTGGTGCAGCAGGAGAGCAACTGGAACCCGAAAGCCAAATCGCACAAGGGGGCTTTGGGGCTTGCGCAGCTGATGCCTGCCACTGCGCGGGCGCTGGGGGTCAACCCGGATGTGCCGCGGCAGAATCTGGAGGGCGGCGCGCGCTACCTGGCGCGGCAGTTCCGGAAGTTCGGGTCCTGGCGGCTGGCGCTGGCAGCCTATAACGCCGGGCCGGAAGCGGTGGTGAAGTACGGCGGGGTGCCGCCCTACAAGGAAACCCAGAACTATGTGAAGAAGATCTGGGGCAGCTGACGCGGGCCTCTTGGCTGTGCCGGCCGGATCGCGGCCTGCCGCGGCAGCACGCCGGGCCTGTCAATCTCCAGGTAACCTTCCTTAATGCCCCGTTAACTCCGCCAAGGTGTCACGTATTTGCCTTAATTTTTCGTGAATCTGGATCCGAATTCAGGAGGGCACGCCTTGTTTATCAACAGCTTCGACGAGCGCATTGACCGGCTTCACTGGCAGCCGAGCGAGGTGCCGACCCGGCAGATGATCGACAGCGTGCTGGGCAGCCGCCTGCAGCGGCAGCCGCGTAGTGCGGCGCTGAGCCTGGCGGGCGCGGTGACGGGTATTCTGATCGGCTTCGGTCTCAAGGGAATGGTTCTGCCCGGCTCTCCCTGGGGTCCGGAAACCGGGCTGGCGGGTGCCATTGGCGGCAGCCTGGCGCTGGCCGGGCTTGCGGCTTCGGTGCCCGCGGCCCTGATGGCCGCGGCCAAGGGAAATCAGGCCCCGCGGCTGATGCAGTTTGCCTCGATGAACCTTTTGATGATCGTTGTTGTGCTGCTGAGCTGAGATCGGCTGCCCCCGTGGGAGTGGGGGACTGGCGTGGAGCCCCATGTGCTGCGGACGCGCGGCGCATGGGGCTTTTGCGTTCCCCGGCGGAGGTCCCCATTTACCGGATTTTCAGCCCGGTTTCTTATGGTCTGCCGTGAAACGAGGGAACCGTGGAGAAACCATGCAACACTCCCAGTTACGGGAAGAACCGGGGCAGCCGCCCGCTGATGCGGCCGCAGCTGCAGGGGAGTTTGTCAAGGCAGGCAAGTTCGGCAAAGCGCTGAGGCTGCTTTTGCCCTTGCTGCGGCAGGACCCCTCCGACATCCCGGTGCTCGATCTGACGGCAACCTGCCTTGTGCAGGTGGGAGACAGCAGGTCGGCGGCCAAGATTCTGGAAATGCTGCTGGAACACGACCCCGGCTTGCCGAAGGCCTGGGGAAAGCTGGCAGCTGTGCGGGCCACATCCGGCGACATCGAGGGGGCTGCGCAGGCCTACCGGCAGGCGCTTTGTCTGCAACCGGATGATGTCGGGCTGCTGGCAGCGTTCAACCACCTGGAGCCTTTTGGCCAAGACAGCGCCAACGCGGATTTCCTGCGGGCGGCTGCGCAGGAAGACGGCACACCCAAACCGCAAAAGATACAGGCGCTTTTTGCCTTGGGCAAAATCGAGGGCAAGGCTGGAGATGCCGCCACGGCTTTTGATTATTTTGCGCTGGCCAACAAATTGAAGGCGGATGGGTATGATCCGGCGTTCCAGGAGGCGAAGGTGCGTGCGCAACTGGAGGCCGACTGGCCGGAAACCCGGGGCGGTGAGGTGCCGGGCAGCCCGCGCCTGCTGTTTGTGACCGGTCTGCCGCGGAGCGGAACGACATTGGTGGAAACCTGTCTGACGCAGCACCCGGATGTTGCCAGCATCGGCGAAAGCGAAGCGCTGTCCAAAACCGCGGCTGCGGTCCGCCGCCATGCCGCCGCCATGCATGGGGACACCGGCTGGTGGAACTGGCTGGGGCGGCTGGAACCCGAGGAACTGCAGCAGTTCCGCAGGCTGTTCTGGCAGTGTGCCTTTGGCCAGGCTCGGCCGCAGGCGCCGGTTGTCATCGACAAGATGCCGCTCAATTGTTTCGAGATGGGGCTGGCGCATCTGCTGCTGCCCAACGCAAGGTTCCTGTTTCTGTCACGGCATCCGCTGGATACGGGGCTGTCCAATTTCACGACGAATTTTGCAGCCGGCAACAGGTTTTCCTGCCAGCTGGACTGGATCGGTCACATGACCCGCTGCGTGTACAGGTCGGCGCGGGATTACCAGGCGAAGCTGGGGGAGGCGATGCGGGTGCAATCCTATGAGGCTCTGGTGACTGCACCGGAGGAGCAGATCCGGGGGATGCTGACGCATGCCGGTCTGTCATGGGACAAAGGCTGCCTCAGCCCGGAGAAGAATGCGCGCAGCGTCAGGACGGCCTCGCTGATGCAAGTGCGGGAGAGCATCAATACCGGGGCTCTGGGGAAATGGCAGCGCTACGAGGCGCAGCTGGCACCGCTCAAGGCGGCTCTGGGCGGGGACGAGTGGATTGCGCAATGGCAGCACTGGGACCGCCATGCCGCGGAAACCGGCCGGTTCGCCCCGGATCCGCGCTGAGGGAACCGCGGGCCGCTGCCTGGCCGCAAATGAAATACGCCGCCGCCTGTGACAGGCGGCGGCGTCATTTCGTGTGTCTTGCCAGACCGGCAGGGGTTATTCCGCGGCGATCTTGATCACCGGGGTCATCCGGGCCAGGATCTCGTCGCTGAGGTGGCATTTCACCTGATGGCCATCGCCCAGCTGGCGCTGCGGCGGCACCTCGCGCTCGCAGAGGTTGCCCGGCACTTCGGACTTCCAGCGGCAGCGGGTCTGAAACGGGCAGCCCGGCGGCGGGTTCATCGCCGAAGGGATGTCGCCCTCCAGCACGATGTGTTCCTTTTGGACCGAAGTATCGGCAATCGGCACCGCCGACAGCAGCGCCTCGGTATAGGGGTGGTAGGGCGGCGCGAACACCTGGTCGGTGGTGCCCAGTTCCACCACATGGCCGAGATACATCACCATCACCCGGTCAGAGAGGTAACGCACGATGCTGAGGTCGTGGGAGATGAACAGCAGGGTGGTCTTTTCCTTGCGCTGGATCTCCATCAGCAGGTCGGTCACTGCCGCCTGCACCGACACGTCCAGCGCCGAGACCGGCTCGTCCGCCACCACGATGCGGGCGCCGCCGGCAAAGGCGCGGGCGATGCCGACACGCTGTTTCTGGCCGCCCGACAACTGCCGCGGCATCCGGTCGGCAAAGGCACGCGGCAGCTTCACCAGATCCAGAAGCTCCAGCATCCGCTTTCTGCGCTCGGCCTCGGAATTGCCGACCTTGAAAATCTCCAGCGCCCGAATGATCTGGCGGCCGACTGTCATCGACGGGTTCAGCGTGTCGAACGGGTTCTGGAACACCATCTGCACGTCGGAGATGGTTTTGGTGTCGCGCTCCTCGATCGGGATCTGCTCGATGTTGCGGTTGTCGAGCAGGATCTGGCCCTCGGTCGCGGTTTCCAGACCCATCAGCACCTTGGCAAAGGTGGATTTGCCGCAGCCGGATTCGCCGACGATGGCGAGGGTTTCGGATTCGCGCGCCTCGAAGCTCAGCGTCTCGTTGGCCTTCACCACCTTCTTGTCGCCGCCGCCGAACAGCGCATTGGCGGCCACCTCATAGTATTTCTTGAGGTTCTCCATCTTCAGGATCACCTTGCCGGGGGCGGTCTTTTCCTTCTTTTCGGCCAGCGTCAGCGGTGCGTTCCAGTCGATTTCCTGGAACCTGAGGCAGCGGGTTTCATGCCGGTCATCGCCATGCACCGGGCTCATCGGGATGACCCGGTCCTCGTCGCAGCGCCCGGCCTCGAAATAATCGCAGCGGGGGCCGAAGTTGCAGCCGGGCGGGCGCTCGTGGGGCAGGGGGAAGTTGCCCGGGATCGCCACCAGCGGCCGGGCGTTCTTGTCAGCGCCCGGCAGCGGGATCGAGCGGAACAGCGCCTGGGTATAGGGGTGCTGCATCTCGTCGAACACGTCGTGGATCGAGCCGCGCTCCACCGCCTCGCCGGAATACATCACGCAGAGCCGGTCGCAGGTTTCCAGCACCAGGCCCAGGTTGTGGCTGATGAACAGCATCGAGGTGCCGTATTTCTTGCCCAGGTCCTTGACCAGCTCGACCACCGCGGCCTCCACCGTCACGTCCAGCGCGGTGGTGGGCTCGTCGAGGATCAGCAGCGATGGTTTCGACATCAGCGCCATCGCGATCACGATGCGCTGCTGCTGGCCGCCCGACAGCTGGTGCGGGAAGGAATTCAGCATCCGCTCCGGGTCGGGCAGGCGCACGTCGGTGACCACTTCCAGCGCGCGGGCAAACGCTTCCTTTTCGCTCACGCCCTCGTGGATCATCGGCACTTCCATCAGCTGCTTGCCGATCTTCATCGCCGGGTTCAGCGAGGCCATCGGCTCCTGATAGATCATCGCGATCTCATTGCCGCGGATGTCGCGCAGTTCTTCCCTGCTCATTTCGGCCAGATCGCGGCCCTTGAACTTGATGGTGCCGCCGACAACGCGGCCGTTCTTGCCAAGGTCCTGCATCACACCCAGCGCCACGGTGGATTTGCCGCAGCCCGATTCACCGACCAGGCCGACCGCCTCGCCCGGCTGCACGGTGACCGAGAAATCCATCACCGCGGGAATTTCGCGCAGGCGGGTGAAGAAGGAGATCGACAGCTTGTTAATCTCCAGGATCGGGCCGTCGTATTCTGCCACTTTGTTCATAGTTTACTCTCCCTGCTGGAGCGGAAAGCCTTGCTTCCTCTTGCTCCAAATATCCCGGGGGGCCGGGGGCTGGCCCCCCGGTCCCGCCGGTTCGGATCAATCCTTCAGGCTCTCTTCGCGCAGGCCGTCGGCCAGCAGGTTCAGACCCAGAACCAGCGTCAGGAGGGCAAAGGCAGGCGGCAGCGCCGGGTGCAGATAGATCGACAACAGCTTGCGCCCGTCATTGATGGTCGATCCCCAGTCCGGGCTTTCCGGCGGCAGGCCGAGGCCGAAGAAGCCCAGCGTACCCAGGAGGATGGTGGTATAGCCGATGCGCAGGCAGAAATCGACGATCAGCGGCCCGCGTGCGTTGGGCAGGATCTCCCACAGCATGATGTACCAGGGGCCTTCGCCGCGGGTCTGGGCGGCAGCCACATAGTCGCGGGTCTTGATGTCGAGGGTCAGGCCGCGCACGATCCGGAACACCGTCGGCGAGTTGACGAACACCACCGAGACGAACACCACCAGGATACCGCCGGGAATGTCGAACATATCCATTGCCCTGGGCAGGCCCGGGATCTTGAAGCCGGTATTGGTGTTGATCAGGTAGCCGCCGTTGGAGACCAGCTGCAGGTAGAACCAGATGATGGTTCCCAGCACAACCGGCAGCAGCCAGTTGCGCAGCTTGGGGCGGGTGTAGTAGCGCGAGTTCAGCAGCACCCCGACAAAGATGATCGGGAACACGAACAGCACGATCGCCATGTAGTTCGGCACGCCGGTGGCGACGATTTCCGGGGTGACCAGCAGGTAGAACAGCAGGATCACCGGGAAAGCGAGGATCAGGTTCGCCGCAAAGGACAGCACGGTGTCCAGCTTGCCGCCGTAATAGCCCGCGGGCAGGCCCAGGGTGATGCCGACCATGAAGGCGAACACCGCGGCCATCGGAGCAATCTTGATGACTTCCCAGGCGCCCTTGACCAGGCGGCTGAAGACGTCGCGCGCCAGGTTGTCGCCGCCCAGAAGGTAATAGGGGTAGTCCGCTTCGGCGGCACCGCGCACCGGGGTTCCGGGGATCTTGTTCTTCATGCCCGAGATCTGGGCCAGCGGGTCATGGGTGATGATCATGTCCATGGCGCCGTAGATGCCGGTGAACACCCAGAACATCACCAGGCCGAAGCCGATCATGCCGATGGGGCTGTCAAACAGCTTGCCATAAAGGCCAAGCCGCCGTTTGAAGCCGATGGAGAAGGCGTAGAGGATCACCAGCGAGATCCAGACCGGAGACAGCTGATGCGACACGCCGCCGACAATGCCTGCCCTTGTCCCCAAAAAGAGGCCCAGGACAGCATAGGCCAGGACAACGGCGACAAGCGCGTAGAAAATGTACACGACCGCTGATTTTATTATTGCGTTAAAGGCAGCAGGGCCGGACATCGAGGCGGTATCGCCTTCGACGTTGATCGCTGACACCATTTCCAGCAGGCCAATCAAGATCCAGATTGCGATTGCGACGGCCAGCAGGCCTGCAACGATCATCAGAACGGGATTCAGAAAGCTGATTGATCCAGTCCAAGCAAGGGGTTCCATTGTTATCATTCTCCCTTACGAAATGCGGATACGCGGGTTCAGGTACACATAGCCGATATCCGAGATCAGCTGGGTGACCAGCACCACAACAACTGAGACCACAGAGACGGCCAGCAGCAGTTCAATGTCATTATTGCCGGCAGCTTCCACCAGGATCCAGCCGAAGCCCTTGTAGTTGAACAGGGTCTCGACGATCACCACACCGTTCAGCAGCCAGGGGAACTGCAGCATGATGACGGTGAAAGGCGCAATCAGCGCATTCCTGAGCGCATGCTTCAGAACGATGTTGTGAAAGCTCACCCCCTTGAGGCGCGCGGTGCGGATGTATTGCGCCGTCATCACCTCGGTCATCGAGGCGCGAGTCATCCGGGCGATATAGCCCATGCCGTAGAGCGCAATGGTCAGCACCGGCAGGAAGAAGTTCTCGAAGTTCGGGTTGTCCATCGCCGATGTGGCGGTGCCCTTGAACCATTTCAGCCCGACGGTGGAGGAGGTGAAAACCGCGATGAAGATAACACCGGACACATATTCGGGCGTTGCCGTGGTCAGGATTGAGGCTGTCGACAGGCTTCGGTCCGTCACCGAGCCTTCGCGCATCCCCGCCAGGACACCGATCAGCAGCGCCGATGGGATCATCAGCACCAGCACCCAGAACATCAGGCGGCCGGTATTGCCCAGACGCTCTGCGACGATGGTGGAAACGTCGTCCTTGAAGCGGGTGGAATAGCCCCAGTCGCCCTGCAGAATGCCGCAGAAGGTGGCGGCCTCAGCCGCCGTTTCGGGCGAAACGGTGCCGGTCATGCAGCGGCCGGAAACGCCGTCATCGGTCTCGCGGGTCCAGCCGGGCAGGACACCCAGCCATTGGCCGTATTTCGAAACCATGGATCCGCCATAGCCATTGGCATCCAGCCAGCTGGCCACGGCTTCGTCCGACATCCGGAAGTTGCCTTGGGTTTTGGCGAGTTTCTCAAGGTTTGGGTAGAGGTTCGTCAGGAAGAACACGATGAACGTCAGGCACAGGGCCGTCAGCAGCATCACGCCCGAGCGTCGGAGAATGAAAAGTCCCATGGGGTCCCCTGTCAGTCTGGCGGAACGGACCCGGTTGCAGCTGCGGGTCTCTTATCGTCGGTGCTGGAGTGCACCGCCCCGGACGGGGGCGGTGCGTATGCCGGGAGCCTGAAAACGCCGCTGCTCAGGCGGCCCAGCCCCATTTGTAGTGGTGGTGCTCGAAGGAGACGTGCATGTCCGCACCAACAACGCCCTCGCGCATGTGGCGGTACAGCGAACGCCAGTAGGGCTGAATGGTTACGCCTTCTTCCTGGATCAGTGCCTGGCCCTTGGCGGAAATCTCCCGGCGCTTGTCGGCGTCAGCGATCGACAGGGCCTCTTCCAGAAGGGCGTCGAACTCCGGGTTCGACCAGCCGAATTCGTTCCAGGCCTCGCCCGACTTGTAGGCCAGCGCCCAGATCTGCACGCCCAGCGGGCGGTGGTTCCAGTTGGTCGAGGAGAACGGATATTTCGCCCAGTCGTTCCAGAAGGTGGAGCCGGGCAGAACGGTCCGCTTCACCTTGAAGCCCGCGTCCCGCATCTGCGCCGCGACAGCGTCGGTGGTGTTGCGGCGCCAGTCGTCGTCGATCGACAGGATCTCATGCTCGAAATCCATCATGCCGGCTTCTTCCATCAGCGCGCGGGCGCCTTCGGGATCGACCTTCTGCGGCGGCAGTTCGGCGTATTCCGGGTGGATCGGGCCGACATGGTGGTTTTCAGCCGGTTCGCCGCGGCCGCCATAGCCGAGCTCCAGGCAGACCGAGTTGTCGACGGCCATCTGGATCGCCTTGCGGACACGTTTGTCGGCATAGGGCTGCTTGCCGTCGATTTCCGCCAGCTGGTTGGTGCGGATGACGATCGAGGACATGGTCACAACTTCGGATTTCTTGTAGCCGAGCCCGTCCATCACATCGATGAATTCGCCAACCGATTCATACAGCATGTCGACTTCATCGGATTCCAGCGCTGCCAGCCAGGACGACGGGTCGGTGCCGAAATCGACATATTCGATGCGGTCCAGCGCGGGCTTGCCGTAAATCGCCTCACCCCACCAGGTGTGGTCGTCATTGCGTTCGAGCACAGACCGCACGCCGACTTCCAGTTCCGTCAGCAGGAAGGGGCCGGTGCCGACGTTCTGGGTGAAGTCGTTGGTCTGGAAGGAGGAATGAACGATGGCCGCCGGGTAGTCCGACATGCCTGCGATCAGCGAGATGTCGGAGACCGGCAGGTTCAGTTTCACGGTGTGGCTGTCGACAACTTCGATGCCGCCTTCCACAGCCTGGCCGGTTTCGGTATCAATCAGCGTTGCGAAACGGCCGGCCATGGAATTGCCTTCCAGGCTTTTGTCGCACCAGCCCGCGATGTTGCGGGCCACGTCTTCAGCGGTGAAATCGTCGCCGTTGTTCCATTTCACGCCCTGGCGGACATTCAGGGTGTAAACGGTGGCGTCTTCGTTGATTTCCCAGCTTTCCAGCAGCATCCCGGTGAAGGAGCCGTCGTTGTTGTATTCCACCAAGTATTCGATGGTGCCGCGGGTCTTGTTGGCCATCTGCGACCAGTCAAAGGTGCGCGGGTCCTTCAGCGGGCGGACTTCGGTCTGAACACGCAGGGTGCCGCCCTGCTTCTTTTCCTCAGCGGCCTTTGCGGGGGCAGCCATGCCGATCATGCCATAGGCGGCTGCGGCGGTGACACCGAGTGAGGTGGCGCGGGTCAGGAACTCCCGGCGGTCGAGCTTGCCGTCCAGCACTTCCTTGGCGTGCATCTTGGCGGCCCAGTGTACCGGTGCTCCATTGATGGTGTCTTTGGTCATGTAGGTCTCCCTGTTGTACCGTTCGGTATTATTGTCTTGCGAAACGGGTATTGGCCCAGCGGCTGGCCGGGCGCTTGTCATTGGTGTTTCGGATTAAAGTTTCCCCATGCCCTCATTCGGGCAGAGATAAAGCATTTCGTCAATGCACAGTTTCGGCGTTTGGAGGTAAAAATACGACATTTTCACGCTCGATTTTTCAAATCAAAATGGAATGCAGCGGCATACTGTTCAAAACTGCCCAGTAATCGGGCGGATTCGTGCGGCGCACCGGGTGACGGCAAGAAACTGCTGGCGGATCAATCTATTGCGATCTGGACCGAGCCATCTTGCGCAGTCCGCTCGGGGTCAGCCCGGTGTGCTGGCTGATGAACCGGGTGAAATAGGCGGCACTGCCGAACCCCAACTGGGCGGCGATGTCGCGAATGGGCAGCTCGGACGAGATCAGCAGCGTGCGCGCGGCATGCAGCTGGCGCTCGGTCAGCAGGGATGCGGCGGTCTTGCCGGTCTCGGCCTTGCAGACCCGCGTCAGATGGGTCGGCGTCACCTTCAGGGCGGCGGCATGATCGGCCATGCTGGACTGGGGGCTGTGCAATTCGGCGATGCGCAGGCAGTAGGCCTGGCACAAACGCCGCGCGGCAGTCGGCCGGCCAGTCCGGACGGGTGTTTCAGATTGCCGGTGCAACGCGATGGCGGCCAGCTCGCAATGGGCTTGAACGGAGCGGCGCCAGAGCGGCGCCTGCGCATTCTGCTCGCGGCTGATGGCTTCAAACAAAGCGGTCAGGGCAGCCTGGTCCTGCAGGCTGGCAAACCGTTTCTGAACGGGCGCGCCGGGAAAGGGCTGCGGCAGGGGGCCAGTCATCGTCAGCACCTGGCCCAGGCACTGGCGGGTGAAATCAGCGGACCACAGCGTTCCGGCCGGAATGAAGATCGCACTGTGCAGGCCAAAGCCGCGCTGTTCGCCATTGAGGCTGATGCGGCCCTGGCCGCGCGTGATCCAGATCAGCAGATGTTCGCGGCGAGTATGCGCCAGCCTGGTCTGCCAGACGCCGTCGGGGGCAAGCCTGGACAATGGGGCGGCTTGTATTTCGACGGCAAGGTTTTGGTCAAATGGCATCAGCTGACTTGGGCCGCAGGGAACAAAAATATTGCCGCACCAGCGCATGAAACGCTGATTCTGGCAAGTTTTTGCCGAGCAAAGCGGAAAAGGCTTAAACTTTTCCAGATGTATCCCGGACCAGATGTATCCCGGAATGGCGGCGCGGGTTCTCAGGCCAGGTCCACCTGGTGCCAATCCTTCATGCGGGCGCGGAACCAGCTGCGCTGCCGTTTGGCAAACTGCCGGGTGGCGATGGCGGCGCGTTCTTCCGCCTCCTCCAGCGTCGACCGGCCGGTGGCATAGTCCATCAGTTCCGGCACGCCGATCGCCTTGCAGGAGGGCAGGGCGGGGTCGTAGCGGTCCCGCATCGCCTCGATCTCGGCCATGGCGCCCAGGTCCAGCATCAGGCCGAAGCGTTTGCGGATGCGGGCCTCGAGCCAGGATTTCTCCGAATTCAGAACCATAGCGGTACAGTTTTTCAGCGGCAGTGCCGGTGCTGGCGTGCCATCCTGCCAGCCGGCCAGCGGGCGGCCGGTGGCTTTCAGCACTTCCCAGGCCCGCTGCACCCTGGCACGGTTCCGCAAGTCGATACGGGCGGCGGTTTCCGGATCGAGCCCGGCCTTGAGCGCTTCAAGCGAAAGCCGGTCTCCCTCGGCCCGGACCGCAGGCGGGGTGGGCGGGATTTCGGCCATGCCTTCGGTCAGCGCGGTAAAATAGAGGCCGGTGCCGCCAACGATGATCACCCGCTCCGGTCCGTTCAGCAGCGGCAGCACCTCGCGCAGCCAATGGCCGGCGGAGTATTCGGCGTCAAAAGCAACATGGCCATAGAGCGCATGCGGCGCCCGGGCCTCTTCCTCGGCCGAGGGGCGGGCGGTGATCACCCGCCAGCAGCTGTAGACCTGGCTGGCATCGGCATTGACGATGATCCCGCCCTGGCGCTCGGCTATCTCCAGCGCCAGCGCCGATTTTCCCGAGGCGGTGGGGCCTGCAATCAGCACAGGCAGATCCGGGTCGATGTCAGGCAGGTTCATGCGGGTTTGATCCGTCTCCAAGGCCAGTTCCGCAAATCTCGGCGGAAACCGCGCTGCGCGGATTGAAACCGGCAGCGAATTGCTTCATTTTGCGCGCAAACTAACCCTCACATCTTCTGGAGCGCAACATGCCTCAACCGCAAGACAAGCCGGAGCTGCATCCGGCCGCCGCCTATAAACGCGTCATGCTGAAAATTTCCGGCGAGGCGCTGATGGGGGATCAGGGGTACGGCCTGCATCCGCCGACCGTGCAGCGCATCGCCCGCGAAGTGAAGTCCGTGCAGGAAATGGGTGTCGAGATCTGCATGGTGATCGGCGGCGGCAACATCTTCCGCGGGCTCTCGGGCTCGGCGCAGGGGATGGAGCGCACCACCGCAGACTACATGGGGATGCTGGCAACAGTGATGAATGCGCTGGCGATGCAGTCGGCGCTGGAAGGGCTGGGCGTGTTCACCCGGGTGATTTCCGCGATCCGCATGGATGAGGTGGCAGAGCCCTACATCCGCCGCCGCGCCGTGCGCCACCTGGAGAAGAAGCGGGTCTGCATCTTTGCGGCCGGCACCGGCAACCCCTATTTCACCACCGACACCGCGGCGACCCTGCGGGCCAATGAGATGGCCTGCGAGGCGATCTTCATGGGCAAGAACGGCGTCGACGGCGTCTATGACAAGGACCCGAAGGTCCACGCCGATGCGGTCCGCTATGACGAGATCAGCTATGACGATGTCTTTGCCAAGCGGCTGAAGGTGATGGATGCCTCCGCCATTGCCCTGGCACGCGACAACAACCTGCCGCTGATCGTCTTTCCGCTGGATGAGCCGGGCGGCTTCCGCGGCATCCTGTCTGGCAAGGGGACCTACACCAAGGTTCAGGGATGAGCGCCGGCCAGGCATGCGGAATGCGCGCGGGCCTGATCCGGGGCCCGCGGTTTTTGCGCGGCCGTCGGAGACTGCCTGTCCGCCGGCTTGCGCAGGCCGCTTTCTGTTTCCGCGCCGCCGCAGCAATTGCAGGAAAACCGCGGCGGGCGGACTAAGTTCTTGAATGCGGGAGCAGGAACCCGTGCGCCGCTGTGCACAGGGCGCCGCGGTAAATCCTCCCCATGATCGCTATACATCAGCCTTCCAATGGCTTATGAGCCAGAAGAAGACCGCCTCAGATAAGGGGAGAGAGCAGCATGTCTGATGAATTTGAACTGGATACCGATGATCTGAAACGCCGCATGGACGGCGCGATGGCCAATCTGCGCACCGAATTTGCCTCCTTGCGCACCGGCCGCGCCTCCGCCTCGATGCTGGAGCCGGTGATGGTCGATGCCTATGGATCGCCGACTCCGATCAACCAGGTCGGCACCGTGAACGTGCCGGAACCGCGCATGGTCACCATCAACGTCTGGGACAAGGGCCTGGTCGGAAAGGTCGAGAAGGCAATCCGCGAATCCGGCCTCGGCATCAACCCGCAGCTCAACGGCACCATCATCATGCTGCCGATCCCGGAGCTGAACGAGGAACGCCGCCGCGAGCTGACCAAGGTGGCCGGCCAGTATGCCGAGCACGCCCGTGTGTCGATCCGCAACGTGCGCCGCGACGGCATGGACCAGATCAAGAAGGCCAAGGCCGACGGCATGTCGGAAGACGATCAGAAGTTCTGGGAAGCCGAGGTGCAGGAGCTGACCGACAAGATGATCAAGGTTGTGGATGACGCGCTTGAGCACAAGCAAGCCGAAATCATGCAGGTCTGACGGCGCATCATGCCGGGAGATGCAAATCCGCACATGAGCACCGCCGGAGAAGCGCCGGCGGTCCGCTCCGGCCCGCGCCATGTGGCCATCATCATGGACGGCAATGGCCGCTGGGCGCAGGCCCGCGGGCGGCCGCGGCTGTTCGGCCACCATGCCGGTGCGCGCCGGGTTCGTGAAGTTGTCGAGTGCTGCCCGGGTCTGGGCGTCGAATATCTGACCATCTTTGCCTTCTCGACCGAGAACTGGAAACGGACGCAGACCGAGGTCGCTGGCCTCATGAGCCTGTTCCGGCGCTATATTTCCAAGGAAATGAACGCGCTGGCCGAGAAGAACGTCCGGGTGCGCTTTATCGGCGACCGGGTGCGGCTGGATGCCAAGCTGATCGACCTGATGGACAAGCTGGAGCTGAAGACCGAAGGCAACGACGGCACCCAGCTGACCATCGCGCTGAATTACGGCGGCCGCGACGAGGTGGCACGCGCCACCAAGCGGCTGGCACGGGATGTGGCCGACGGGCGGCTCAACCCCGATGACGTCGATGAGGAAACCCTGCCGCGCTACCTGGACACCCATGTGCTGCCGGACCCGGACCTGGTGATCCGCACCAGCGGCGAGGCGCGGATCTCGAACTTCCTGCTGTGGCAGTCGGCCTATGCGGAGTATGAGTTCATCGACACGCTGTGGCCGGATTTCTCCGGTGAGGAGCTGGCGCGGCTGTGCAACAGCTATGGCCGCCGCGACCGCCGCTTCGGGGCCGTCAAGACATGAGCGCTGCCAGGGGCCGCTGGGCCGATCTGCTGCCGCGGGTGCTGTCCGCCGTGGTCATGGTGGCGGTCGGCGGCTATGCGGTCTGGACCGGCGGGCTGGTCTTTGACGTGATGATCGCGCTGTGCTGCGGCGGCATGGTCTGGGAACTGGTGCGGATGCTGGAACCTGCGCGCAGCGGCACCGCGCTGCAGCTGGGCGCGGTCTCGGGCGCGGCGGTGCTGCTGGCGTCGCTCTTGCCGGTTTTCTGGGTGCTGCCGGTGCTGGCGGCGCCTGTGGCGGCCGGGTTCGGCCAGATCAGTGATCGGCGGCAGTATTTCACCGGCTTTGCCCTGTGGGTGCTGCTGGCCGGCTTTGGCTTCATCTGGCTGCGCGGCCAGCCTGAAATGGGCCTGCCGTGGATGCTGTGGCTGATCGGCATTGTGGTGGTGACCGATGTGGCGGGCTATTTTGCGGGCAAGATCATCGGCGGGCCGAAGTTCTGGCCGCGGGTCAGCCCCAAGAAGACCTGGAGCGGCACTGCTTCCGGCTGGCTGGCGGCCGCCTTTCTGGGCGCGGTCTTTGCCTCCCAGATGGGGCTGGGTTTCGGCATCGTGGTGCTGTCGGTGCTGTTGTCGATGGCCAGCCAGGCGGGCGACGTGGCGGAAAGCGCGCTGAAGCGGATGACGGGCGTCAAGGATTCCAGTGCGCTCATTCCCGGCCATGGCGGGCTGTTCGACCGCTTTGACGGGATGCTGGGTGCGGCGGCCATGTTCCTGGCCGTGACCGCCATCTGGGGATAACCAGTCAGGAAGTACCATGCGGAAAGTTTCGATCTTCGGCGCCACCGGGTCGATCGGCCAGAACACCATCGACCTGATCCGGCGCGTGCCGGAGGCTTATGGCGTGGTGGCCCTGACCGGCGGCGCCAATATCGCGCGGCTGGCGGAAGATGCGATTGCGCTGCGGGCAGAGGTGGCGGTCACCGCCTATGAGGACCGCTTGCCGGAGCTGCGCGCGGCGCTGGCGGGGTCGGGCGTGGAAGCCGCGGCCGGGCAGGCAGCCCTGACCGAAGCCGCGGCGCGGCCTGCCGACTGGATCATGTCGGCGATTGTCGGCGCGGCGGGGCTGGCGCCCGGTCTGGAAGCGCTGAAGCACGGCAGCACCCTGGCGCTGGCCAACAAGGAATCGCTGGTCTGCGCGGGCAAGCTGCTGTTGCAGACGGCTGAGAAGCATGGCGCCCGGCTGCTGCCGGTGGACAGCGAGCATTCGGCGGTGTTCCAGGGCCTGGCGGGCGAGGACATCAACGCGGTCGAGCGGATCATCATCACCGCCTCGGGCGGGGCGTTCCGCGACTGGCCGCTGGAAGACTTGCCCAATGCCTCATTGGCGCAGGCGTCGTCGCACCCCAACTGGGACATGGGGCAGCGGATTACCATCGATAGCGCGTCCATGTTCAACAAGGCGCTGGAAGTCATTGAAACCCGGGAATACTTTGGTGTCCGTCCGGACCAGATCGAGGTGCTGGTGCATCCCGAGTCGCTGGTTCATGCGCTGGTCGGCTTCAACGACGGCGCACTGATGGCGCATCTGGGGGCCGCGGACATGCGGCACGCCATCGGCTACGCGCTGCACTGGCCGGACCGCCAGCATCTGCCGGTGGAACGGCTGGATCTGGCCCGCATCGGCCAGCTGAATTTCCGGGCTCCGGACCCCGCCCGCTATCCGGCGCTGCGGCTGGCCTATGAGGTGATGGAGCGCGGCGGAATGATGGGGGCGGCCTTCAACGCCGCCAAGGAACAGGCGCTGGATGACTTCATCGCCGGCCGCATCCGGTTCACCGATATGGCGGCAGTCACCGAGACCGTGCTGGAGCGCCTTGCGGCGGAGAGCGGCCTTATTGATGCTGCAATGACACTTGATAACGTGACCCGGGTTGACCATCTCGCCCGGCAACAGGCGGCACAAGCCGCCGAAGAACGCATAGGGTAGATCTTTGGACATTTTTGCTTTTGTCCCGCAGTTCGGCGGTTTCCTTTACATAATCGCCAGCTTTGTCATCGCGCTGTCGGTGATCGTGGCCGTGCATGAATACGGCCATTACATCGTCGGCCGCTGGTCGGGCATTCACGCAGAGGTGTTCTCGATCGGCTTCGGTCCGGTGCTGTGGAGCCGGGTGGACCGGCGCGGCACCCGCTGGCAGGTCGCGGCACTGCCCTTTGGCGGTTACGTGAAGTTCCTTGGCGACGCTGATGCGGCCTCGGGCAAGGATGCGCAGGCGATGCATGCAGCCGCGGACGATCCGGCGGCCCTGCGCCGCACCATGCATGGCGCCCCCCTGTGGGCCCGCTCTGCAACCGTTGCGGCCGGGCCTGTCTTCAACTTCGTGATGTCGGCCATCATTTTTGCCGCCGTGGCGATGTCGCAAGGGGTGATGCGCGATCCGCTGACGGTCGGGGAGCTGGCGCCGCTGCCCGGTGTCGAGAACGGCCTGCAGCAGGGCGATGAGCTGATCACCGCGGGCGGCCTTGCGGTGCCGGACTATCTGGACGCCGAGGCCTGGGAACGCTTCCGCACGGAACTGCCGCAGCAGCAGCCGCTGGAATACCGGGTGCGCCGCGACGGGGCCGAGGTCAGTGTCAGCGGGCCGTATCTGTACCCGCCTTATGTGCGCGGTGTGGTGCCGCGCAGCGCCGCTTCGGATGCCGGGCTGCAGCCGGAAGACGTGATTGTCGCGGTCGATGGCGCGCCGCTGGTGTCCTTTGATCAGTTGAAGGCGCATGTCGAATCCGCGGACGGCAAGGTGCTTGTGCTGGAGGTCTGGCGCGGCGGTGAAAAGGTTGAGATGGCGCTGGCGCCCCGGCGCACGGATGAGCCGCAGCCGGACGGCAGCTTTGCCACCCGCTGGCGGATCGGCATCATCGGCGGGCTGGCGTTCGAGCCGGCCACCGACGCGGCCGGAATCGGCGAGTCTCTGGCGGCGGGTGCCTATCAGGTCTGGGCGGTGGTCGACACCTCTCTGTCGGGGCTGAAACATATGATCACCGGCGCCATCAGCACCTGCAACCTGTCCGGTCCGATCGGCATTGCCGAGACCTCCGGCGCGATGGCCAGCCAGGGCGCCGAAAGCTTCATCCGCTTCATTGCGGTGCTGTCCACGGCGGTGGGGCTCTTGAACCTGTTCCCGGTGCCCGCGCTGGATGGCGGCCATCTGATGTTTTACGCCTATGAGGCGGTGGCAGGCCGCCCGCCCAGCGACCGGGCGGTGCGGGTGCTGATGTCGCTTGGCATAGCCATAGTGCTGTCGCTGATGGTGTTTGCGCTTGGCAATGACCTGTTCTGCTGACAACTCCGGACAGATGTGACGGCTTAGGGCGGCCATAGTGCCGCCCAACTGCTGCCACAATCCCTTGTTAACTTTTTATCAATCCGCGGAATGCGCCGTGCAGCGCATCCGCGGACGGGTGGACGAACACTGGGGAACGACCGATGCAGACACTCTCGCAATCTTACCGTGGCCTCGGGCTGCTGGTCCGGCTGAACTGGGACCGGGCTCTGACCGGGTTTGCCGTCCTGGGCGCGCTGACCGCTGGGACCTGGCTGGCCACCTTGTGATTCCCGCAACCGGTGCGCAATCCCGTCGCGCCGGTTGCTGCCAGAATGCGCTTTGTTGGTTTTGACAAGCGCTTTCAAACCCGCTACGCACATGCCAAAGCTGCTATAATAATCGGGTTCTGAAAAAATGGTTTGGGGGAAAGTCGCAGGCAAGTCCTGTGGTGAGCGCACGTCGGGCATCAATATCTTGTATCGGAAAGTTTCGGCTATATCTCTGGCAGTTGCGCTGGGATATGCATTGTTGCCGCTGCCCGCAGAGGCGCAGAGCTACCGCTTCAATTCAGTCCAGGTCGAGGGCAACCAGCGGATTCAGACATCCACTGTTGTGGCCTATACCGGCATCGAACGCGGCCAGGCGGTCAGCGCGGGCGAGCTGAACGACGCCTATCAGCGCATTCTTGACAGTGGCGTATTTGAGACAGTCGAACTGGTGCCGCGCGGCAATACGCTGGTGATCAAGGTCACCGAGTTCCCGACCATCAATCAGATCAGTTTCGAGGGCAACCGCCGGATCAAGGATGACACCTTGGGCGAGGTGATCGAATCCGCCCCGCGCCGGGTGTTCAGCCCGTCGCAGGCGGAGCGGGACGCCGCGCTGATTGCAGATGCCTACAGCGTGCAAGGGCGTCTGGCATCGCGCGTGACCCCGCGTATCATCCGGCGCAGCAACAACCGCGTCGATCTGGTGTTCGAGATTTCCGAAGGCGACACCATCGAGGTGGAGCGGGTCTCGTTCACCGGCAACCGGGTTTACTCAGACCGCCGTCTGCGCCGGGTGCTGGAAACCAAGCAGGCCGGGTTCCTGCGTGCCTTCATCAATGCCGACACGCTGATCGAGGACCGGCTGGAATTCGACAAGCAGGTGCTGCGCGATTTCTACCTGTCGCGCGGCTATGTGGATTTCCGGGTCAACAGCTCCAATGCGGAAGTGACCCAGGAACGCGATGCGGTCTTTCTGGTCGTCGATGTGACCGAAGGCCGGCAGTTCAGGTTCGGCAGCATTTCTGTCACCAGCGAAATGCCCGAGGCGGACGCCGACCTGTTCCGCTCGGTGCTGAAAATCAAGCCCGGAGTGGTTTATTCTCCGACCCTGGTGGAGAATTCGATCGACCGTTTGGAGGGCCTTGCGGTCAAGAACGAGATCGACTTTCTGCGGGTCGAGCCGCGGGTGACCCGCAACGACCGGGACCTGACACTGGATCTCGAGTTTGTGCTCCGCCGCGGGCCGCGGGTCTTTGTCGAGCGCATCGACATCGAAGGCAACACCACAACCCTGGACCGGGTGATCCGCCAGCAGTTCCGCTCGGTGGAAGGCGACCCGTTCAACCCGCGCTCGATCCGCAACAGCGCCGAGCGGATCCGGGCGCTGGGGTATTTCGCCACCGCGGATGTCGACACCCGCGAAGGCAGCTCCTCCGACCAGGTGGTTGTTGATGTCGATGTCGAAGAGCAGCCGACCGGTTCCTTGAACCTTGGCGGTGCCTATTCCGTTGAAGACGGTTTCGGGGTCAGTATCGGCCTTTCGGAGAACAACTTCCTGGGCCGCGGCCAGCGGCTGTCGTTCCAGGTCGCCACGGCGACGGAATCCGATTCCTATGTTCTGGGCTTTACCGAGCCGTTTCTGCTGGGCCGGGATCTGAAGTTCGATTTGGATCTGGGGCTGAATGAAACCGACTCCAGCTTTTCCGAGTACCGCACCAAACGCATCTTCTTCCGCCCGGCACTGACCTTCAATACCGGCGAAGATACCACGCTGCAGGTCCGTTACACGTGGGATTCGGACGAGATGCTCTTCGATGAAAACGAAGATGACGATCCGACCACGTTCCTGGCTGGCCCCGTTATCCGGAACGAAATTGCACAAGGGGAACGCACGGCCAGCGCTGTCGGCTTCACCTACCGTTACGACAGCCGTCTGACCGGACTTGACCCGAATGCAGGCTTCCTGGTGGAAGTGGGGGCTGACTATGCGGGCCTGGGCGGCGATTCCGAGTACATCAAGACCACGACGAAAGTTGTCGCGCAGAAGAAGATCCTGAACGAGGAAGTGACATTGCGCGCCACAGTCGAAGCCGGCGCGTTCCAGTGGGAAGGCAGCGGTTCCAGCCGTTCGATTGACCGTTTTGTCCTGGCGCCGTCGATCATGCGCGGCTTTGAACCCGGGGGCATTGGCCCGCGGGACCAGTCCAACGGCGCGCCCGGCAACGGCACCTACAATGACTTCCTCGGCGGCAACTACTATGCTGTGGCCCGCTTTGACGCGGAATTCCCGCTTGGCCTGCCTGAAGAACTGGGGATGCGCGGCGCCCTGTTCTATGATGTCGGCAGCCTATGGGGGCTGCAGAATGCAGATACGTCCGGGACCAGCGGTAACGGCGTTGTTGGCCGGGACCGGTCCTTCCGGCACGTCGTTGGTGTCTCGCTGCTGTGGACCACGGGCATCGGCCCGCTGCGGTTCAACTTCTCCAAAGCCCTCAAGAAAGAGGACTTTGACCAGGAGCAGAGCTTTGACCTGACCTTGCAGGCGAGGTTCTGATCTGGTGCTGCGGGCGGCGCTTTGCAAACGGGCATTAAGCGGCGTTGCAGTTGCGCTGGCCTGCTTTGCGGCCGCTCCTGGCTCTGCCCAGGAGGCGGCTCCGCAGGCGCCGAATACCGGTGCTGAATTCCAGTTGGGGCTGCCGCAGAGCGGCATCCTCACCATCCAGCCCGACCGGTTGTTCTCCGAAAGCGCATTTGGCCAGCGGGCCGAACGCGAAATCGAGGCCGAAGGCGCGGTGCTGACCGCGGAGAACCGCCGCATCGAGGCCGAACTGCGTGCCGAAGAGCTGGAACTGACCGGGCGCCGCAGCGGGATGGAGCCGGAAGCGTTCCGGGCCCTGGCCAATGCTTTTGACCAGAAGGTTCAGGAAACCCGCAGGCGGCAGGATCAGAAACTGCGTGAAATCAACCTGATGGGCGAAGAAGCCCGGCGGGAATTCATTGCCGCCTCGCTGCCGGTGCTGCAGCAGATCATGCGGGAAACCGGGGCGGGGGCGATCCTGGATCATGCATCGGTATTTCTGAGCGCGGATGCGGCCGATATCACCAGCCTGGCGATCACCCGGATCGACGAGGTTCTGGGCGACGGCACGGCGGATGAATACGGCGAGCCTTAGGCCGCGCCAGCTTGCCCAATCGCCGCCTGCTTGCTAGGGACGGCGCAGCACATTTGACGAATATGGGAAACCAAGCATGACCACCGAGCTGCAAAGCGCTGACATTCAACTGATCCAGCGGATTCTGCCGCACCGCTACCCGTTCCTGCTGGTCGACAAGGTGGTTGACATCGACAGCTACAAATCGGCGCGCGGCATCAAGAATGTCACCATGAACGAGCCGCATTTCCAGGGCCATTTCCCGGGCACGCCGATCATGCCCGGCGTCACCATCATCGAGGCGATGGCGCAGACCGCGGGCGTGATGCTGGGGGTTGGCATGGATATGGTCGACACCGATCTGCTGATCTATTTCATGAACATCGACAAGTGCAAGTTCCGCCGCAAGGTGGTGCCGGGCGATGTGCTGGAGATGCATGTGGAGACCCTGCGCGGCAAGCCCGGCGGCAAGATCTTCAAGTTCTCCGGCCGGGCGACCGTCGATGGCGAAGTGGCGGCAGAAGCTGAATTTTCGGCGATGGTCGACGTGCAGAAGGACGGATGAAGATGAGCCGGATTCACCCCAGTGCCCTGATCGAAAAGGGCGCCAGGCTTGGAAAGGACTGTGAAATCGGCCCGTTCTGCGTGGTTGGCCCCGATGCGGTGCTGGGGGATCGGGTTGTTCTGAAGTCCCATGTGGTTGTCACCGGCGATACCGAAATCGGTGACGAGACGGTTGTCTTCCCCTTTGCGGTGCTGGGCGAGATCCCGCAGGACCTCAAGTTCAAGGGCGAGAAATGCCGCACCGTGATCGGCAAGCGCAACCGCATCCGCGAGCATGTGACAGTGAATGCCGGCACCGAAGGCGGCGGCGGCGTTACCCGCATCGGCGATGACGGGCTGTTCATGGCGGGCTGCCACATCGCCCATGATGCGCAGGTCGGCGACCGGGTGATCGTGGTGAATTCTGCTGCTGTGGCAGGCCATTGCGTGCTGGAGGATGAGGTGATCATCGGCGGGTTGTCCGGCATCCACCAGTGGGTCCGCATCGGCAGGGGCGCGATCATTGGTGCCGTCACCATGGTGACCAACGATGTGATCCCCTACGGCCTGGTGCAGGCGCAGCGCGGGGAGCTGGACGGGTTGAACCTGGTCGGCCTCAAGCGCCGCGGCGTGGCCCGCAGCGACATCACCGCCTTGCGGGCGGCGTTCCAGATGCTGGCGCAGGGCGAGGGCACCTTTCAGGAACGCGCCAAGCGGCTGGGGGATGAGGCCGACAGCGAATATGTGCAGCGGATCGTCGCCTTCATCACCGGCGGCAGCGACCGGTCCTTCCTGACGCCGGGAGGCTGAAGCCATGCTGGCGATTATTGCAGGCAGCGGAGCGCTGCCGGCCGAAGTGGCGGCCCGTGCGGCAGGCCGTCCGCTGATCTGCGCGATGGCAGGGTCCGAGCCGGATGCAGTGGATCCCGAGATCACGTTCCGTTTCGAACAGCTCGGCACCTTCCTGGAGCGGCTGAAAGCGGCTGAGGTGACCGAGATCTGCATGGCAGGCGCGGTGCGCCGCCCGAATATCGACCCTTCTGCCATTGATACGGCCACGATGCCGCTGGTGCCGGTTCTGCAGGGGGCGCTGGCGGCGGGCGATGATGGCGCTCTGCGGGCCATCATCGGTATATTCGAACAGGCCGGTTTTGCCGTGCGTGCGGCTCATGAGGTGGCTCCGGACCTGCTGATGGCTGAAGGTGTGCCGACCAAGGTGCAGCCGGGTGAATTGGACAAATCGGATGCTGCCCGCGGGGCTGAGATCGTTGCCGCGATGTCTGCTGCCGACGTTGGCCAGTCCTGCGCGGTGCGCGGGCGGCAGGCGATTGCGGTCGAGAACCTGTTTGGCACCGACTGGATGCTGGCCTCGCTGCTGCAGCGGCCGGACGGGCAGGGGGGGCTCTTGTTCAAGGCGCCCAAGCCTGCTCAGGACCGGCGGGCTGACCTGCCCGCGATCGGTGTCGAAACCGTCGAGGCCGCCGCCAAGGCCGGCCTTTCCGGCATCGTGCTGGAGGCGGGCGGGGTGATCGTGCTGGACCAGGACGCGGTGATCGCGGCCTGTGACCGGCTGGGCCTGTTCCTGTGGCTGCGTGAGGCATGAGCCTGCGGGTGTTCATCCTGGCCGGCGAGCCTTCGGGCGACCGGCTGGGCGGGGCGCTGATGGCGGGGCTGAAACAGCTGCAGCCAGGTGTCACCTTTGACGGCATTGGCGGCGCGCTGATGGCGGAGCAGGGGCTGGTCTCGCGGTTTCCGATGGACGAGCTGTCGGTGATGGGGCTGGCCGAGGTGCTGCCCAAGTACCGCCACCTGAAGCGCCGCATCCGGGAAACGGCAGATGCCGTGCTGGACACCCGCCCGGATGTGCTGATCACCATCGACAGCCCGGATTTCAGCTTGCGCGTTGCGCGGCTGGTCAAGGCGCAAAGCAGCATCCGCACGGTGCATTATGTGGCGCCCTCGGTCTGGGCCTGGCGGCCGAAGCGGGCGGTTAGGATGGCCGAAGTGATCGACCATGTGCTGGCGCTCTTGCCGTTTGAGCCGCCCTATATGGAATCGGCAGGAATGGCCTGCGATTTCGTTGGCCACCCGGTGGTGGCCGAGCCGCGGGCCACGGATGCCGAAGTCGCTGCCTTCAGGGCCGAATTCGGCCTGGGAGCGGCGCCTTTCGTTCTGGCACTGCCCGGCTCGCGGCGCTCCGAAGTAGCACGGCTGGCGCCGGATTTCGGTGCTGCGCTGCACCGGTTCACGGCGGCGCACCCGGATTTCCGGATTGTGGTGCCGGCCGCCGCACCGGTGGCCGGGCTGGTCCAGGAGGCCCTGCAAAGCTGGCCTGCGGGCACTGTGCTGGTCGACCCGAACAAAATTGAGGCTGCGGCGGCCAAAGCCCATAAGCGCGCCGCCTTTGCCGCGGCGGATCTGGCACTGGCCGCCTCCGGCACCGTCTCGCTGGAGCTGGCAGCAGCGGCCACGCCGATGGTGATAGCCTATAAGTTCCAATGGCTGACCTGGCAGATCATGAAGCGGATGGCGCTGATCGACACCGTCACGCTGGTCAACCTGGTGAGCGATACCCGGGTGGTGCCGGAGTGCCTGGGACCGGAGTGCACGCCGGAAAACATTGCCGGGCAACTCGCGGCGTTGGCCGCAGACCCCGGCGCGCAGCTGGCGGCCATGCAGCTGACCATGCAGCGCCTGGGCCAGGGCGGCGAGGCGCCCGGGCTGCGGGCGGCCCGCGCTGTTCTTGAACGTTTGCCGGGGAAGTGACGCCGGAGCGCGCCGGATGCCAAAGCCTCCGGCGCGCGGCTGCTGGTGGCGCGGGCGCTTGCGCACCCGCGCGGGGCAAGCCGCGGCGGAGGCGCAGAACGCTTGTGTTCAGGTCAAGACGATATGCCCGAGGCTATTTGCTGAGAAGCGCCTAAGGGCAGGTCTGCCCTTAGGCGCTTTTTCGATTCTGATGCAAGGCTGCCGCGTCAAGGACAAGCCGCGCTGGCGCGCGGAGGCTGCGCCTTCCTTGACCCGGCGGGCAGGAGATCAGCAGCCGCGCCAGATCCAGCCGCCGCCGAAGATGCGGCTGCCTTCACCGGCATAGAAAACACAGGCCTGGCCGGGGGAGACGCCTTCCTCCGGTGTCAGCAGCTCCACCTCGGCGGTGGTGCCGCTGAGCGGGCGGATGATCGCCTCGCGCGGCGGGCGGGTGGAGCGGACCTTGACCTTCAGATGCCATTCGTCCCGGCTGGTAAAGGGCGCATCGCCCAGCCAGTTGATCTCGCGCACGGGAATGGTGCGTGTGGCCAGCAGCTCCTTGGGGCCGACCACCACCTGTTTCTTGTCCACGTCCAGTTTCACCACATAGAGAGGCTCGCTGAGGCCGCCGATGCCGAGGCCCCGTCGCTGGCCGATGGTGTAGTGGATGACCCCTTCGTGGCTGCCCAGCACCCGGCCGTCCGCATGCACGATCTCGCCCGGCTCGGCGGCGCCCGGACGCAGCTTCTCGATCACGCTGGCGTAGTCGCCATTGGGCACAAAGCAGATGTCCTGGCTGTCGGGCTTGTCCGCCACCGCCAGTCCGTATTGCGCCGCCATCTCGCGGGTGGCGTCCTTGGACGGCAGATGCCCCAGCGGGAAGCGCAGGTAATCCAGCTGCTCCGGCGTGGTGGAGAACAGGAAATAGCTCTGGTCGCGGTTGGCGTCCTCGGCTGAGTGCAATTCCGGCCCCTGGTCCCCCATCTTGCGCTGGATGTAATGGCCGGTGGCCATGCAGTCGGCCTCCAGGTCGCGGGCGGTTTCCAGCAGGTCCTTGAACTTCACCCGCTCGTTGCAGCGGATGCAGGGCACCGGGGTTGCGCCGGCCAGATAGCTGTCGGCGAACTCGTCAATCACCGCATCCTTAAAAATGTTCTCATAATCCAGGACGTAGTGCGGGAAGCCGCGCTCCTCCGCCACCCGGCGCGCATCATGGATATCGATGCCCGCGCAGCAGGCGCCCTTCTTGGCCAGCGCCGCGCCGTGATCATAGAGCTGCAGCGTCACCCCGACCACGTCATAGCCCTGATCGGCCAAGTATGCAGCCACAACAGAGCTGTCGACGCCGCCGGACATGGCCACCACCACCCGGGTCTCCGAGGGCGGTTTGGCAAAGCCGAGCGAGTTCAAAGTGGTGGGGTGGTCCAGCGCCATGGGGCAGCTCCTGAAGGCAAGGGGGCAGGCGCCGCAGAATATAGGAAAATCCTACAGACTCTCAAGGGGCGTGGTTCACGTGCCGTTAAGCCTGATCGGAAATTCTTTTGCCAGACCTCAACGAACAAGATCTTCAGAGGGAAGAAAGATGTTTTTGAAGAAAGTCGACGGGCCGCGGGCAGTCACCCTGCCGGATGGCACCATCATGACCCGCGCGGATCTGCCGCCGGAAACCACCAAGCGCTGGGTGGCCTCGCGCAAAGCGGCGGTGGTGCGCGGGGTGCTCTACGGCCTTCTGCCGCAGAAAGAGGCGATGCGCCGCTATGGCCTCAGCGAGGAGGAGTTCCGCAGCTGGGTTGCCGCCGTGGCCGACCATGGCGAAGAGGCGCTGAAAACCACACGGCTCAAGAAATTCCGCGTCCCGGATGGAAAATAACCTGGGCCGCCCTTGAGTTGCATTTCTAAATTAACCATCATGGTAACGAGGCATTAACTTTTTTCCACCAAGGTTAACGCGACCTGAGGGAAACAGTGTACAGGCGGAGAAAAAAATATGCGCATTCTTTTGGTTGAGGATGATCCGACCACAGCAAAAAGCATTGAGCTGATGCTCACCCATGCGAACCTGAACGTCTACACGACGGATTTGGGTGAGGAAGGGATCGATCTGGCCAAACTCTATGACTACGACCTGATCCTGCTGGATCTGGGGCTGCCGGATATGAACGGCCATGAGGTGCTGCGCCAGCTGCGCATGTCCCGCATCGAAACCCCCATTCTGATCCTGTCCGGTGCCGATGATACCGACAATAAAATCAAGGGCTTCGGCTTTGGCGCGGATGATTACCTGACCAAGCCTTTCCACCGCGAGGAACTGGTGGCGCGGATCCATGCCATTATCCGCCGTTCCAAAGGCCATTCGCAGTCGATCATCAAGACCGGCAAGATTTCGGTCAACCTGGATGCCAAGACAGTCGAGGCGGAAGGCAAGGCGGTGCATCTGACCGGGAAGGAATACCAGATGCTGGAGCTTCTGTCCCTGCGCAAGGGCACCACGCTTACCAAGGAGATGTTCCTCAATCATCTTTACGGCGGCATGGACGAACCGGAACTGAAGATCATCGACGTCTTCATCTGCAAGTTGCGAAAGAAGCTCAGCAACGCGACAGGCGGCGAGAATTACATCGAGACCGTCTGGGGCCGCGGCTATGTGCTGCGCGATCCGCAGGAGGATCATCTGGCTGGCGGCCAGCGGCTGGCGGTCGGCGCCTGAAAGACCAATGACCTGGGCGGCACGCGTACACGTGCCGCCGGTTGCAAGGACCTGCTTGATGGCGGGTCTTTTTGCCATTCGGCGGACCGGACAGCCCTGCTGACGGATGCGCTGGACGCGGCGCGCGCGGCGTCTTATCACCAAGGGTGAGAACGAAGAGGGACCGCGCGTGGCAGAGAATTCGGAAAAAAAAATGGCCAGCCGGACGGCGGAAGCCGCCCGGGCAGAGTTTCTGGCACTGGAAGAGCAGCTGCGGGCGGCGGATCTGGCCTATCATCAGGCCGATGCGCCGGAAATCAGCGACGCCGAGTATGATTCGCTGAAGCGGCGCTACCACGCGCTGGCCGAGACACATCCCGAGCTCGCCGATGCGGCGGCCCACCTTGACGCGGTGGGTGCGCCGGCGGCCTCCGGCTTTGGCAAGATCGCCCATTCGGTGCGGATGCTGTCCCTGGGCAATGCCTTCGAGGAGGAGGATGTCGCCGATTTCGACCGCAGCATCCGGAAATATCTCGGCCTGGGTGCCGAGGCCGCGCTTGGCTATACCGCGGAGCCCAAGATCGACGGGCTGTCGCTGTCGCTGCGCTATGAGCAGGGCGAACTGGTGCAGGCCGCCACCCGCGGCGACGGCAGTGTCGGCGAGAACGTGACCGCCAATGCCCTGACCATTAACGATATTCCGCACCATCTTGAAAACGCGCCGGATGTGCTGGAAGTGCGTGGCGAAGTCTATATGAGCCACGCGGATTTCGAAGCGCTGAACGCCCGCCATGCTGAGCGCGGCGGCAAGGTCTTTGCCAACCCGCGCAACGCCGCCGCCGGCTCGCTGCGGCAGCTGGATGCGGAAATCACCCGGGCCCGGCCTTTGCGGTTCTTCGCGTACAGCTGGGGCGAACTGAGCGAAGCCTTGGCAGAAACGCAGATGGAGGCGATCGCGCGGCTGCAGTCTCTCGGGTTTCAGACCAACCCGCTGACCAAGCTGTGCACCGGCGTTGGCGACATGGTTGCCCATTACCGCAGCATCGAAGAGCAGCGCGCAACGTTGGGCTATGACATCGACGGGGTGGTCTACAAGGTCAATGATCTGGCGCTGCAGGGGCGGCTGGGCTTCCGCTCCACCACGCCCCGCTGGGCGATTGCGCATAAATTCCCGGCAGAGCTCGCCTGGACCCGGCTGAAAGCCATCGACATCCAGGTGGGACGCACCGGCGCCCTGAGCCCGGTGGCGCGGCTGACGCCGGTCACTGTCGGCGGCGTGGTGGTCTCCAATGCCACCTTGCACAATGAGGATTACATCCAGGGGCGCGATTCCAAGGGCGAGGAAATCCGCGGCGGCAAGGATATCCGCATCGGCGACTGGGTTCAGATCTACCGGGCCGGGGACGTGATCCCCAAGGTGGCCGAAGTGGATTTGTCAAAGCGCCCGGAAAGTGCGGAGGCTTACCAATTCCCGCAGACCTGCCCGGAATGCGGCAGCCCTGCAGTGCGGGAGGAAGGCGACGCCGTCCGGCGCTGCTCGGGCGGTTTGATCTGCCCGGCGCAGGCGGTGGAGAAGCTCAAGCATTTTGTTTCCCGCTCGGCCTTCGACATCGAAGGGCTGGGCGCCAAGCAGGCAGAGCAGTTCCACAGCGACGGTTGGATCAAGGAACCCGCGGATATATTTGATCTGCAAGCAAACTACGGCTCCGGCCTGCAGCAGCTGAAGAACCGCGAGGGCTGGGGAGAGAAATCCGCCGACAATCTCTTTGCCGCCATCGAGGAAAAGCGCACGATCCCTCTGGCCAAGCTGATCTTTGCCCTCGGCATCCGTCATGCGGGGGAAGTTGCGGGCCGCGATCTGGCGCTGCATTACCGGGACTGGCAGGTGATGGCGGATGCGATTGACACTGCCCGCCCGGCAGCCCTGGCGCACCGCGCCGCCGATGAGGCGGAGGAGGCTGAGCGCCAGGCCGCCGCGGACGAAGGCCGCCGGGCCCGGATTTCGGAAACCCGGGCCGCAGCCATTGCCGCCTGCGAGGTTCCGGAAGAGGCCGCTGCTGCCTGGGCGGATCTGATCGGCGTGGACGGCATCGGCGCGGTGCTGGGCCTGTCGCTGTCGGATGCCTTTGCCAACCCGGAGGAGCGCGCGGCCATCGACCGGCTGGTGGTGAAACTGACCATCGTGCCGCCCGATGCACCGGCCGCCGACAGCCCGGTGGCCGGCAAGACCGTTGTTTTCACCGGCACGCTGGAGAAGATGACCCGGGCCGAGGCCAAGGCGCGGGCCGAGGCGCTGGGGGCCAAGGTCTCCGGTTCCGTCTCCAAGAAGACCGACATTCTGGTGGCTGGTCCGGGGGCGGGCTCCAAGGCCAAGAAGGCGGCAGAGCTGGGGATCCGGACCATGGATGAAGACGGCTGGCTGGAGCTGATCGCAGGGGCATGAGCGGGCGTCCGGAGATCCTGTTTCCGCTGTTTGCCGGCGCCGAGACCCTGCAGGGCGTCGGCCCGAAAACCGCGCAGAATCTGGCTCAGATCGAAATAGAAACGCCGCGGGACCTGTTGTTTTCGCTGCCGTATTCGGTGGTGGACCGGCGGCGGCGCCAGACCATCCGCGGGGTGGATCTGCCCGCAACGGTGACGGTTGAGGTGACCATTGGCCGCCACCGCCCGGCGCGCAGCCGGGGCGGTGCGTACCGGATCCATGTGCAGGATTCGGAGACCGAGTTTCAGCTGGTCTTTTTCCACGGGCGCAGCCGCTACTTGGAGGCGCAGCTGCCGGAGGGATCGCGGCGGGTGGTCTCGGGCAAGCTGGAGCTGTTTGACGGCCTGGCCCAGATGGTGCACCCGGATCACATGCTGCCGGTGGAAGAGGCGCATGAGATCCCGGAATATGAGCCGGTCTACAGCCTGACCCACGGGGTCACGCAGAAAACCATGTACAAGGCGGCGCAAAGCGCCCTGACGCGGATGCCGGAGCTGGCGGAATGGATCGACCCGGCGCAGGCGCTGCGGGAGAACTGGCCCGCCTGGCATGATGCGCTGCGCACTGCCCACGCTCCGCAAGGCCCGGAGGATCTGAGCCCGCAGGCTCCCGCCCGGGCGCGGCTGGCCTATGATGAGCTGTTTTCCCATCAGCTGACCCTGGCGCTGGCGCGGCAGACCGAGCGCAAGGCCCGCGGGATCGAAAGCCAGGCCACCGGCCGCCTGCAGTCGCGCGTTCTGAAGGCGCTGCCCTATAAGCCCACCAATGCCCAGGCCCGGGCGATCGAGGAGATTTCCGCCGACATGGCCTCGGCCAAACGCATGAACCGGCTGTTGCAGGGCGATGTGGGGTCCGGGAAAACCCTGGTTGCTTTCATGGCCTTGCTGGTCGCAGTTGAAGCGGGCGGGCAGGGGGTGATGATGGCCCCGACCGGGATTCTGGCGCAGCAGCACATGGAGGGTCTTGCGCCGCTTGCCGAGGATGCCGGGGTGGTGATCGAGATCCTGACAGGCCGCGATAAGGGCAGCGAGCGCAAGGCCAAGCTGGCGGCGCTCAAACGCGGGGATATTCAGATCCTGGTCGGCACCCATGCGGTGTTCCAGCAGGACGTGGAGTTCTGCGGCCTGCGACTCGCCATTGTCGACGAACAGCACCGTTTCGGGGTGCGCCAGCGGATGGAGCTGGCGGAAAAGGGCAAGGGCGCCGACGTGCTGGTGATGACCGCGACGCCGATCCCGCGCTCGCTGGCGCTGGCGCAATACGGGGACATGGATGTCTCGGTGCTGGATGAGAAGCCGCCGGGGCGCAAGCCGGTCAAGACCGCGGTCATCAGCACCGAACGGATGCAGGAGGTGGTGGACCACCTGCGCAAGGCGATTGGCGAGGGACGGCAGTGCTACTGGGTCTGCCCGCTGGTCGACGAATCCGAGCTGAGCGACCTGACCGCGGCGGAGGAACGCTTCAAGCACCTGCGCGCGCTGCTGGGTGAGGGGACCGTGGGCCTGGTGCATGGCCAGATGCCGCCCGCCGAAAAAGATGCCGCCATGGCGGCGTTTCAGGCGGGCCGGACCAAGGTTCTGGTTGCCACCACGGTGATCGAGGTGGGGGTGAACGTGCCCAATGCCTCGATCATGGTGATCGAGCGGGCAGAGATTTTCGGGCTGGCGCAGTTGCACCAGCTGCGCGGCCGGGTCGGGCGCGGCAGCGCTGAGTCGACCTGCCTGCTGATGTACCAGCCACCGCTGACCGAAGGCGGCCGCAAGCGGCTGGAAGTATTGCGCGAAACAGAGGACGGGTTCCGGATCTCGGAAACCGACCTGCAGATGCGCGGCGCGGGCGATGTGATCGGCACCGCGCAATCCGGGCTGCCGAAGTTCCGGATTGCCGATCTGGAGCGCCAGGCCGGGCTGATGGCGGTGGCGCAAAGCGATGCACGGGCGCTCCTGGCGGCAGATCCCAAGCTGGAGAGTCCCCGCGGCAAGGCGGCGCGGGTGCTTCTGTGGCTGATGAAGCAGGACCAGGCAATCCGTTTGATTACAGTGGGTTAACCCGCGTTCCGGCGGGTATCCCCCGGTGATGTTCCACTCTGTTCGCAAATGTTCTCAAAAAGTTCTTTACAGGGCGGTCTGAAAATGAGAACAAAGGGGCAACAAAATTGCCAGAGAGCAACAAGACAGACTGGAGGAGGCCCGAGCCATGATTGCACAGATCAAAACCACCATTCAGAATGCCCATTCGACACTGCTGCAGGACGCCATTGGTGCGGCCTCTCTGATGGTGATGCTGGTGGCGGCGCTGCATCTTCCAGGGCTCCTGTAAGCCGTTCCTTTTCCTGATTGCACTGCTGTGCCGGGCCGGCCCTTTCCTGTCCCGGACTGCTCAAGGGATCAACCGCCTGTCCCGATCCCCGAATGGATTGCCTCAAGATCCAGCCTGGCCCGCCCGGGTCCCGCACAGCAGAGCATGCCTGCCGCCGCCATCCTGCCCGGATGCGCGGCGGTTTTTTAGGTTCTGGGGCGCGGTGAGCGTCATCAGGCCGTGCAGAAGTGCAGGGCAGCTTAGGTTCGGCTAGGGAAGGGGGTGCGGAAACGCAACGCGCGCTGTCAGGCGCATTGCTCCTTGGCGGCGGTCTGCATCGCCTCCAGCGTTGCCTCCAGCGCCAGCATGATCGAGGCGTGGCGGTTCTTGAAGTCCCGTGCGGGCTGCAGCACTTCCAACCCGTCAAAGGGAGCGTCTGGCACCGGGCCGCCCTGGGTCAGCATGGCCTTCAGCTGGTCGCGGGCGGTTTCAACCTCCGCCAGTGTGCGCCCGACCACATTGGCCCCGACGATCGCTGCCGAGGCTTGTCCCAGCGCACAGGCCTTCACGTCCTGGCCGAACCCGGTGATCCGGCCGTCCGCAGCGTTGATATCGACGGTGACTGTGGAGCCGCAGAGCGGCGAGCGCTTCTTGACGGTGGCATCCGGATCCGCAAGCCGCTCCAGATGCGGGATATCCGCAGCCAGCGCCAGAATGCGCGAGGAATACAGCTTGATCAGATCACTATCGCCAGACATCGCTTTCCCGGTCTTTCCCATTTTGCTGGTTCCCCATACATAGGGAGCCGAACAGCAGATGCAAAAGGTTTTTCCCATGTCCTTTGATCCCGCCAGCCTGACCTATAATGACGCCGGGCTGATCCCCTGCATTGCGCAGGACGAAACCTCCGGCGAGGTGCTGATGATGGCCTGGATGAATGCCGATGCCGTCGCCCGTACGCTGGAGACCGGCCGGGTCACCTATTGGTCGCGCTCGCGCCAGGCGTTCTGGGTGAAGGGAGAGACCTCGGGCCATGTGCAGGAGCTGGCGGACCTGCGGGTCGATTGCGACCGCGACTGCCTGCTGGCGCTGGTGCGCCAGACCGGTGCGGCCTGCCACACCAACCGTCGGACCTGTTTCTACACCGCGGTACGGGAGGAAGGCGAGGTCGAGCTGATGCAGCCGATGGGGTGATCGGATGACGGGGAGACGGCCCTGGCGGGCCGTGCCTCCGGCGGGGATATGTTCAGCCAGAAGAAGCGGGCAAGCCCACGATTTTGCGGATGTCCCGCGGGGTGGCGCCCTCGGTGCGGTACTTGGCAATGGCGCGGGCGTCGTCGCGTTTGGCGAGGCGTTTGCCCGCATCGTCCCGGATCAGCCGGTGATGGTGGTAGACGGGCGTCGGCAGGTCCAGCAGGCTTTGCAGCAGCACGTGGATCTGCGTCGCCTCGAACAGGTCGGCGCCGCGCACCGCATGGCTGATGCCCTGGTCCGCGTCATCCACCACCACCGACAGGTGGTAGGAGCTGCCCATGCTGCGGCGCACCAGGATGATGTCGCCGACAGTTGAGATCAGCTGCTCCGGGTCCAGCTGGCGGGTGCCTGCGAAGCCCGGTCCGGTCTCGGTGAAACTGCGCAGCCGCGCGGCTTGGACGGCTTTCTCCATGTTCAGCCGGATCACGTCTTTGTCCGTTGCATCGGATGGCAGGCGGCCGCGGCAGATGCCGGGGTAGATGCGCCCGTCGGGGCCGAATTGCGGCACCCCTTCCTGCGGCGCGCCGGCGGCGGCCTCGATATCGGCGCGGTTGCAGCGGCAGGGGTAGGTGAGGCCCATTGCCGAAAGCTGACGCAGCGCGGCGCGGTAGCGGGGCATCCGGTCCGATTGGCGCATCACCGGCTGCGGCCAGGCGAGGCCCAGCCATTGCAGATCCTCATAGATCTGCACCTCCCAGGCGGGCCGGGCGCGGGACTGGTCGATATCCTCGATGCGCAGCAGGAAGCGGCCGTCCTTGGCCATGGCCATATCATGCGCCA
The DNA here is from genome assembly GCF_025857195.1 of Leisingera thetidis. NCBI lineage: Bacteria > Pseudomonadati > Pseudomonadota > Alphaproteobacteria > Rhodobacterales > Roseobacteraceae > Leisingera > Leisingera thetidis. The sequence continues at coordinate 1,732,017 of NZ_CP109787.1, forward strand.
GCAGTGCGGAATAGGCGTGGCCAAGGTGCAGCGGTCCGGTTGGCGAGGGCGCGAAACGTGTGGTGAATGTCACGCTTTCTCAATTACATAGACGGTGGACTTGAGGTTGATGCCGGGCAGGTGGTCGCCGTATTCCCTGAACAGCAGCCGTGCGGCCGAACAGTCCAGCCAGTCATTGAGCTTGCCGGTATAGGCGCGGTCCTCCAGCGCGTGGTCGTTGTAGGAGAAGGCAAACAGACCTTTGCGGTCCAAGGCGCGCATGATCACGTCGAAAGTCGCGGGCGGTGCCGCGCCCTTGGTCAGCAGCCCGCAGCCGACGATGGCGCGGTAGCTGCCAGGTTTCACCGGGGCCTTGTCGGCGACATCCAGCTGCGTCAGCTGCCGGTAGGCGCCCTTGGCGCGGGCTTGGGCCAGCATCTCGGGCGAAGGTTCCAGCCCGTCCACCACGTTGAATCCGGCGGCCCGCAGCGCCAGGCCGGAGAGGCCGGTGCCGCAGCCGAAGTCGAGGACGGGCGTTTCGGCTTCCGGCAGGTATTTCCACAGCGCCGCAGCAATCCGCCCCGGCGTTGCATAGCCGTTTTCCGCAATTTCCGCGTCATAGGTGGCGGCCCAGCTGTCATAGTGCTTGCGGGTCGCCTCCGGGCCTTCAATCCCGTAGGATTTATCGAGAAATTTGTTGCTCATGGGATAATCCTAGACCCGCGGTTTGCGCAGCGTCTAGGGAAATTTGCTGAGCCACTCCTGCCAGGCTTCCTTGGCGCGGTCTGTGTAGGCCTTGTAGCGGTCCTTGCGGCCGCGGCGGCCGCCCTTGAGGCCATCCACAGGGCGGAACAGGCCGAAGTTCACGTTCATCGGCTGGAAGGTCTTGGCCTCGGCGCCGCCGGTGATGTGGTGGATCAGCGCGCCCATGGCGCTGTCCTGCGGCACCGGGGCGAGGTCCTGCCCGAGGATTTCCGCCGCCGCCAGACGCCCTGCCAGCAGGCCCATGGCGGCGCTTTCGACATAGCCCTCGACGCCGGTGATCTGGCCGGCAAAGCGGATGTTAGGCTTTGATTTCAGCCGCATCTGCGCATCCAGAAGGGTGGGTGAATTGATGAATGTGTTGCGGTGGATGCCGCCAAGCCGGGCAAAGCTGGCGTTCTCCAGCCCCGGAATCATCCGGAACACCTCTGTCTGGGCGCCGTATTTCATCTTGGTCTGGAAACCGACAATGTTGAACAGCGTTCCCAGCGCGTTGTCGCGGCGCAACTGCACCACCGCATGGGCCTTGACCTCAGGCTGATGCGGATTGGTGAGGCCCACCGGCTTCATCGGCCCGTGGCGCAGGGTTTCGCGGCCGCGCTCGGCCATCACCTCGATCGGCAGGCAGCCGTCGAAATAACCGGCGGTTTCGCCCTCGTGAAACTCGGTTTTGTCAGCAGACAATAACGCGTCGATGAAGGCCTCGTACTGGTCCTTGTCCATCGGGCAGTTGAGGTAGGCGGTGCGCTCTTCCTCGGTTTCGCCCTTGTCATAGCGTGACTGCATCCAGGCCTGCGACATGTCGATGCTTTCCGCATAAACAATCGGCGCGATGGCATCGAAAAACGCCAGCGCCTCGGCGCCGGTTTCGGCTTGGATCGCCTTGCCCAGCTCCGGCGACGTCAGCGGGCCGGTGGCAAAGATCCAGTGGCCGTCCGCGGGCAGTTGGGTGATTTCCTCATATGAGACCGTGACATTCGGATGCGCCTTCAGCTTGGCGGTCACGGTTTCGGCAAAGGGCTCGCGGTCCACCGCCAGGGCGCCGCCGGCGGGCAGCCGGTGCTCATCCGCAGTCGCCATGATCAGCCCGTTTGCGGCGCGCATTTCCCAGTGCAGCAGGCCGACGGCGTTCTGCTCGTCATCATCCGAGCGGAAGGAATTGGAGCAGACCATCTCGCCCAGGTTGCCGGTCTGATGGGCAAAGGTCTCCACCTTGGGGCGCATTTCGTGGATCACCACCGATACGCCCATGTTTGCCGCTTGCCAGGCCGCTTCGGACCCGGCCATGCCGCCGCCCACGATATGCAATGTCTGTGCCGAATGATCTGTCATGCCCGCCACATAGGGCAGGGGGAGAGCCGGTGCAACAGGCTTGGCGGTCCAAGGCCGGCCGCAGAGCTGCCGCAATTCCGACGGCGCTGGCCAGGTCGGTGCGGTCTGTCCGGGGAGGAGGGGAATTTGGGGCCGCCGCTGCGGGAATGATCGACCGGTGAGAGAGAACCGGTTGGAGGGACCCTTCCGCAGCCGCGGCCCAAATTGTGCAGGCTCTCGGCCTTGCCCAATCTTTGCCATCTTTCCGCCCTTATTGAAAGGCGTTTGACCGGCGTCTTAAGGAAACAATAAATCCCGATTGGTAAACAAAGCCTAAAATTTTCGGAAAATTCCGGCGGCAGCCGGAAATTTTCTGCCGTCTCAGCTTTCCTGCCAATCGGGGGCGCGTTTTTCGATGAAAGCGGCCATGCCTTCGATGGTGTCGCGGTACATCAGATTCTCGACGATCACCCCGCTGGTGTAGGCATAGGCCTGATCCAGCGACATTTGCAGCTGCTCATAAAACGCCTGTTTGCCGATCTTCACCGCGGACCCCAGTTTCGACGCGATGGTTTCGGCCAGCCGGTTGGTTTCCGGCTCCAGTTGGTCCAGCGGCACGGCGCGGTTGGCCAGCCCCAGCTCCACCGCGCGGGCGGCGTCGATGAACTCGCCGGTGGTCAGCAGCTCAAACGCCTGTTTGCGCGGGATGTTGCGCGACAGCGCCACCATCGGGGTGGAGCAAAAGAGGCCGATATTGACGCCATTGACGCCAAACTTGGTGCCCTCTGCCGCCACCGCCAGATCGCAGGAGGCCACCAGCTGGCAGCCCGCCGCCGTGGCGATGCCGTGGACCTGGGCAATCACCGGCTGGGGCAGGGACTGCAGCCCCGTCATCACGCTGGTGCAGCGGGCAAAGAGATCCTGGAAATAGGCCTTGCCGCCGTCCTCCGCGTTGCGGCCCGCAGTCATCTGTTTGATGTCATGACCGGCACAGAAGCCTTTGCCGGTGCCGGACAGGATCACCACCTTTATGCTGCTGTCTTCGCGCAAGGATTCGATCTGTTCCTGCAGCGCCGCCAGCATTTCGTCCGACAGGGCGTTCAGCTTTTCCGGCGTGTTCATGGTCAGCCGGGCAATTGCCCCCGTGTCGCAACGTTCCAGAATTGCCATCTTGCTCTCCTATCAAGGGTTGCGGCAACTCTAGTCAGCGCGAAGGGAAAGGAAAAGCATGGCACTGGCATTTGATGTCGCAGGTCTGACGGACTATCTGCACGAGATCTTTCCGCAGGTGAAGGATGATTTTGCCATCGACGCGATGGATGAGCAGGGCCTGCGGATGCGCCTGCTGACGGCGGAACGGCACCTGCGGCCGGGTGGAACGGTATCGGGGCCGTCGATGTTCGCGCTGGCCGACTGCGCGATCTATGCGCTGATCCTGTCACGGCTGGGGCGCGAGGCGCTGGCGGTGACCACAAATTGCTCGCTCGACTTCATGCGAAAACCCGTGGCGGGGGCGGATGTGATCGCCGAGGCGCGGCTGCTGAAGCTGGGCCGGGTTCTGGCGGTGGCCGATGTGCTGATGTATTCCGAGGGGCAGGACGCGCCGGTGGCGCGGGCCTCGATGACCTATTCCATTCCGCCCGGGCGTTAAAGCGCGGTGGCCAGCGGCTGGCCAACCTTCACCAGTGTTTCCCGGCCCTTGGCGCTGTTTTCCATGAGATCATCGGCAAAGCGGATCTTACCCGGCTCGAACACCACCACCACGGTGGAGCCGCCGAACTTGAAGTAGCCCTTTTCGTCCATTTTCTGCACCGCGCCTGTCGTGCGGGTGTTGATGATGCTGCCGACGCCAAAGGCCCCGACTTCGACAAAACAATAGGTGCCTAGCGTTTCGGTCTCAACCAGCGTCCAGCTGCGTTTGTTTTCCCCGAAAACGTCCGGCCCGGCCCCCAGCGCAATCGGGTTGACCGAATGCAGCGCACCGGGAATGTCCTGCGCCGCGATGATCCGGCCGGCGGCAGGGAAGTGGTAGCGGTGGTAGTCCGCCGGACACAGCCGCGCGATGGCCAGCGCGCCGCCAACGAACCGCTCCGCAATCCCCGGCAGCATGGTGCACACCGACATCGGATGCCCTTTGACCGGCACAAAAGTGTCTTCTGCAAGCTCCGGGAACACCAGCACCCGGCCATCGGCAGGGGAGACGATCTCATGCGGATCGGCGCTGAAGGGGCGCACTTCGGGTTTCAGATGGCGGACAAAGAAGTCATTGAAACAGGAGAAACTCTCAGTGTCGGCAGACGCTTCGGACATGTCGATGGACAGGTCTTCGATCACTGCCTTGATCTTGCCCTTGGACAGCCGCGAGTCGAACCAGGCGCCCATCAGCCGGCTGATCAGGGAAGAGTGGAACAGCAGTTTCTCGATGGGCCGCGCGCTGGCGTTCTGATAGGCCCAGCGGATCCACTTTTCGCCCAGCACCGCCTCTTCGAAAGTCTTGCCGGTGTCGCGGTCAACAACAAGGATGGGGTCGCGCTGCATCAGTTCCGCCATGTCTGATTTCGTCCCGCTGCGCCTAGCAAAGCGCGGAGCCCGCGCCAAGAGCGGAAATGACCTGCAACAGCGGGGGTGGCCTTGCACACCTGGAAGCGCACACAGTGCTGCCCGGCGGGAAGCAGATTGCAGACATGAAAAAGGGGGCCGCGGCCCCCTGTCCCGGCTGTTCCTCAGGGGAACAGCTTTTTCACGTAGTTCGGCAAGGCAAACGCGCCCTTGTGAACCTCCGGATTGTAATAGCCGGTGTCGATCCCGGCAGCGGCAAAGCGCGTTTCAAGATCGCCAAGGGTCACATTGCGGGCCTTGTCCGAGTGGCTGCCCCAGCCGAACGCCATCGGCCCGCCGGCATAGGTCGGCACCGTCGCCAGATAGCAGGAGGCATCGGCAAACAAGGCCTGGAAGGCGTGCAGGGTGCCGGTCAGCTCGTCGCCTTGCATGAACGGCACGCCGTTCTGGGTCACGATGATGCCGTCCTCGGTCAGCGACCGCGCCGCGTGGCCATAGAAGGTGTCGGTGAACAGCACTTCGCCGGGGCCGATCGGGTCGGTCGAATCAACGATGATGACATCAAATTTTCCGGTGTTCTCTTTCATGAAGAGCGCACCGTCGTTGATCACCAGGTTCAGGCGCGGATCATCAAAGGCGCCATTGCTCAGCATCGGCAGATACTGTTTGGAAAAATCCACCACGCCGCCATCGATCTCTACCATCGTCACGTGCTCGACCGAGGCGTGGCGCAGCGCTTCGCGGGCCATGCCGCCGTCGCCGCCGCCGATGATCAGCACGCGCTTGGCGTTCCCATGCGCCAGAATCGGCACATGGGTCAGCATCTCGTGGTAGATGAAGTTGTCGCCTTCGGTGGTCTGCACCACGTCGTCCAGCGTCAGAATGCGGCCGAACTGGCCGTTCTGGAACACTTTCAGGCGCTGGTGCTCGGTGTTGCTGTCATAGAGCATCTCGTCCACGCGCAGACGCTGGGCGTAATGCGCGTGCAGGCTTTCCGTCACCCATTCATTGCTCATGCCGCCACCTCTTTGGCGATCAGCTCCTCCCCGCGCAGCAGTTCACGCACTTCCACCATGTCGGTGGAGAAAGCCTCTTTCAGCACGTCGACGGCTTTCCACGGCTCGGCGTCGCCGCACATGAACACGTCAAAAGCGCCATAGCCGATTTCCGGCCAGGTGTGGACCGAGATGTGGCTTTCTGCCAGCACAGCCACGCCGGAGACGCCCTGGGGCGAAAACTTGTGGGTGTGGATGTGCAGCAAGGTGGCGCCGCAGACGTCCACGCATTTGCGGAAGGCGTTCTGGATGCGCTCTTCGCAGTCCAGGCCGGTGCCTTTCATGACTTCGATAATCAAGTGGGTGCCGGCAAACACCTTTCCATCCTTGCGGATGAAATGGTCTTCGCGGTCCGAATCCACAATGGAGTCAATGTTCGCGGCAGTTACACCGCGGGCGGTATCTTCCTCATGGGCGCCTGTCTCCAGACCGATCCCCAGTTGGAAGAGGTTGGCGTCTTTCATGGCGCTCCCCTTCGTTCCAGTAGATGACAATCCAGACGGCCCTTAGCGCCCCCCCGGATAAGAGTCCGGGGTTGGGATCGGTGCCGAAAGTCAGGCGCATCTAGGCGGGCTGAGAGATTCGTTCAACCTTTAATTTCTGCATAGCCGGTAACACAGCAGCCGCTGCGGCCTGCGGGCAAAAAAAAGGCCGGGGCGAACCCCGGCCGTCAGGTTGTTCTATTGCCCTGGGGATCATGGGCGCCAGAACGGAAGAGTGGCTTCATAATGGGCGTCGGCACGGCTCAGCCCGATGTCTTTCAGCTGTGCCTCGCTCAGGTGTTTCAGATGGCTGCGGGTGCGGCGGCGCAGGCTCCACTTGGTCACCAGCACGGCAAAGAGGACGGCCCATTGCGCCAGCACCGGAAGGCCCGGGCGGCTGATCAGATAGGACATGTTCGTTTGTGCCGTTTGAGAGTGCTGTACCATGGGAGATATCCTGTATTGTGTTGATACAATCCTGTTGATTTGTCGTAGTGTTCTGATACAAAGGGGCGGGCATATTGTCCAAGGATGGATTGTAATGGGTACAATTTGGCCGCAGAGCCTGGATGAGGCCAAGGGTCCGAAGTACAAAAAAGTGGCGGATACAATCCGCTCTGCTGTCGAAACGGGCAGTTTGAAAACTGGTACAAAGCTGCCGCCGGTGCGCGATCTCGCGTACCAGTTGAGCATCACGCCCGGCACCGTTGCCCGTGCCTACAGCATTCTGACCGATGAGGGGGTGCTGGAGGCCGAGGTCGGGCGCGGCACCTTTGTAGCCGAAAAGAAAACCCCGGTGCCCGATGACGTATGGTCGCGGCAGCTGCATCTTCTGGAGGCGCGCGATCCCGGCCATGTCAGCCTGTTCAGCCCGCGGATTGCCGACATGGGGCAGGTGGCTGCAGTGCGCGAGGCGCTGCGCAAAGTGGCTGAGGGCGACGCGCGCAAGTTCCTGAATTACCCGACCCGCGATGCCTATCTGCCTGTGCGCCAGGCCGCTGCCGCCTGGCTGGCGCAATCCCCGGTCGGCACTGTCACCGAAAATGACGTTGTGCTGACGCATGGCGGCCAGAACGGGCTGATGGTGGTGCTGCAGGCGATCCTGGAGGGGGCCCAGCCCGTGATCATGGTCGAGGATCTCACCTATGCCGGTTTCCGCCGCGCGGCGGAACTGCTGAGGGCGCAAGTGGTCGAGGTGGCGATGGACGCGCATGGCATCCGGCCGGATTCGATGGAGCTTGCGATCCGCAAAACCGGTGCAACCGTTCTATGCACCAGTCCGGAGGTGCATAACCCGACCGGGCAATACACGCCGCTGGAGCGCCGCAAGCAGATCGTTGCAATTGCCCGCCGCCACGGGGTGCAGATCGTCGAGGACGACTGCTACCGCCTGGGAGAGTCCCGGGCGCCCAGCTACCGGGCACTGGCGCCGGAACTGGCGTGGCATGTGTCGTCGATCTCCAAGATCCTGACACCGGCCCTGCGGGTCGGCTTTGCGCTGGCGCCTGAAGGCCGCGCCGCGGATCTGCGGCGGGTGGCGGAATACGGCTACTTCGGGCTGGCGCAGCCGCTGGCGGAACTGGTCCGCATCCTGCTGAGCGACCCCCGGCTGCCGGAACTGGTCGAAAACGTGCGTGCCGAAATGGCGCGCTATGTGCGGGTGGCGGTCAATGCGCTCGGCGGATTTGACCTGACCTGGAATCCGGATGTGCCCTTTGTCTGGCTGCGGCTTCCCTCCGGCTGGCGGGCGGCGGCCTTTACCCGGGCGGCGGAGGCAAACGGGGTGCAGATCCGTTCGGCCGATGAATTCGCGCTGCGTGACGGCCGCGCGCCGCACGCTGTGCGCATTGCCATCAATGCGCATGTGTCTCTGAAGCAGTTTGAGGAGGCGATGCTGCGGCTGCGCGCGCTGCTGGACAACCCGCCGGAGCAGATCAGCGTATGACCAAAGGAAGGCCCCCCGCTGCGGGGGGCCGTCTGCGCGGACCGCGGGCGGATAGTTACTGGTCTTCCAGCGGGATCCAGACCGGGACTTCATTGACGCCATAGGACCAGTTGTCCTTGCTGGCGGCAATGCCTGCGGTGACTGCGGCCGCGACCAGCCCGGCAACAGAACCGCCGCCGACGACCACGCCATCCAGCGACGGGCCAAATTTGAACTCCGCTTTCTGGTCAGGGGTTCTGCAGGTGACCCGCAGAGGCGTCGGCCGGCCCTTGAACTTCGGCAGCCGGACGATGGCCGGAGTTGTGAAGGAGGCCGAGACTTCGGCGGAATCCAGGGTGCAGGCCGCGCCCGTCACTTCCTTGCGCTCGACACCGGCGGTGGCCCGGTTGACGCTGGCATGATCGGCCCGTTTTTTGGCCTCTTCGTCAATGACGTTGATGAACGTGCGCATGACCGGCTCGGAATAGCCGGTAACGCGGCTGGCCGTATGGGCTGCCTTGAAGGCTACGGTGACCGGCGGCTGTTCGACCGGCGCATACTGCATGCAGCCGCCAGCCAGCAGGGCCAGGGGCAGCAGGGTGAAATTGGACAGTTTCAATTGAGTGTTCCCGTGGTTGAATTTCTGCCGCGGGACTAGCGGAGGCGGCTGTGCCGGTGCAAGATGGCGGCGCAGAGCAATGGAAAGTGTTGCCAATTCAGCCCGCCGCTTGGCCGGGGGCATGAGAATTTCTGAGGTATTATAATACCTAATTTTTAAGCATTTGTTTTCACTGTATTTATTGTTGTTTGCACGTGTTGACGTGGCTATGTGATCCCCGTAAACCCCCTCCATCGCATTCAGGCAGCGTTCATTGGGATTCTGCCTTCACGACAAACAGGATTGACCTGCCATGAAAACCTTCTCTGCTACTCCGGCAGATATCGAGAAGAAGTGGATCCTGATCGACGCCGAGGGCGTTGTTCTGGGCCGCCTGGCCTCGATTGTTGCCATGCGCCTGCGTGGCAAGCACAAAGCGTCCTTCACTCCGCATATGGACATGGGCGACAACGTCATCATCATCAACGCCGACAAGGTGCAGATGACCGGCAAGAAGCGCGACGAGCACTTCTACTGGCACACCGGCCACCCGGGCGGCATCAAGTCGCGCACCAAACAGGAAATCCTGGAAGGTGCACACCCGGAGCGCGTTGTGTTCCAGGCCGTCAAGCGCATGCTGCCGGGCAACCGCCTATCGCGCCAGCAGATGACCAACCTGCGTATCTATGCCGGTGCCGAGCACCCGCATGAAGCCCAGGCACCTGAAGTTCTGGATGTTGCATCCATGAACAAGAAAAACACCCGGAGCTGATATCGATGGCTGATCAGATCAACACTCTCGAAGAGCTCGCAGCTGCAACCGGTGTGGAAGCAGTGGCTGAAGAAACCATCGCGCGTGAGCCGGTTCGTGACGAACTGGGCCGCTCCTATGCCACCGGCAAGCGTAAAGACGCTGTTGCCCGCGTCTGGATCAAGCCGGGCTCCGGCAAGGTCGAGGTGAACGGCAAGGAAATCAACAAGTACTTTGCCCGTCCGGTGCTGCAGATGATCCTGCGCCAGCCGTTCCAGGTGGCCGGCGTCGAAGACCAGTTCGACGTCTACGCCACCGTCAAGGGCGGCGGCCTGTCCGGTCAGGCCGGCGCGGTCAAGCACGGCATCTCCAAAGCGCTGCAGCTGTTCGACCCGTCGCTGCGCGGCGCTCTGAAAGCCGCCGGCTTCCTGACCCGCGACAGCCGCGTTGTGGAACGTAAGAAATACGGCAAGGCCAAAGCCCGCCGTTCGTTCCAGTTCTCGAAGCGTTAATTCGGGACACACTGTGTACTGGAAAGGTCCGCCGCCGGCGGGCCTTTTTTGTTGGTGGCTTCCTGTTTCGCGGGACGTCCATTGCGGCCTTGTGCGCGCGTTGCACCAATCCGCGGGGGGCGCAGCGCGCTGAATTTTCAGCCTTTGGCCGAACCGTGAAGAGCGTTTGTGCGCTGCGGCAACGCGCCGGCCACTGCCGTTGCCCCTTGTTCGAGGCCAAGGAATTCCCGAAAATGCGGCGCAGGGGCTGCTCCGGGCGTTGCAGTTTCTCTCCCCAGTTCCAGCCGGAGCGCCAGCCGCACGGCACCGGGCCGTCTTCGGCGGAGCCGGGATATCCTCGGCCCGGAATCCTCCGGCATTGCGGTGGCGATCCGCTGCGCCAGCCGGCATGGTGAACCCCGCTGAGCCGCCAGCCCCGGGTTTTCTCCGAAGATTTTCAGGGTTCTTTTAGAAAGATTTTCTAGTTTGTTCCGGGATTCGAGGAACCAGAAAGCGAAGGCAGGACAGACCATGGCGACACCGGAGAACTTCAAGACTGCTCCCATTGGCAACGGGCAGCTGGAAATCGGCCGCTTTACCTACGGGTATGAGGCAATGGATATCCAGGAACAGGGCGGTGGTTCCAACGTGGCAATCGGCTCCTTCTGCTCGATCGGGCGGGGCGTGCGGGTGATGCTGGATGCCTCGCCGCTGCTGGACCGGATTACGGCCTTCCCTTTTGGCGAGGTGTTCACCGAGGAGCTGGGCGGCGCCGACGTGCATGTGCCGCAGCAGCGCGGCGGCGATGTAACGATCGGCAATGACGTGTGGATCGGGGCCAATGCCACCCTGCTCGCAGGGGTGACCATCGGCAATGGCGCGGTGATCGGCCCGAATGCCACCGTGGCGGGCGATGTGGGCGCCTATGAGGTCTGGGCGGGCAACCCGGCCCGGCTGGTGAGCAAACGTTTTGACAATGCGGTCTGTGAAAAACTGCAGGAGCTGCGCTGGTGGGACCTGCCGCTGCCGCTGATCCAGGAAATGGCGCCTTTGCTGTCGGCGCAGCCCACGGTAGAGCTGATCGAGGGGCTGCAGGGGATCGTCAGTGACCTTGTCACCTTCACCGGCGGCAGCGCGGACGGCAGCGCAGCCTGACGCGGGGCAGGGCTGCTGCCCCCGCCAACCCGGCTGGAACACCGGCCCGCGGCCCCGCCGGATCCCTGGGCCGTTAACTTTTCTGCAAAAGTGGCGTAACATGGGCTGCACTGCTTCCTGTTGGGGGAACGCTGCTATGCCGCAATCCATCTACGAGAAATACGGCGGATTCAGTGCCATAAGCCGTGTGGTGATGACCTTTTACGAGATGGCGCTCGAGTCCGATCAGATCGGAGACTACTTCGCCGATGTCGATATGGCGCGGTTGATCGATCACCAGACCAAATTCATTTCCTCGCTGCTGGGCGGGCCTGCATCATTCAGCGACGAAAGGCTGGAGGCGGTGCACCGGGCCTTGGCCATCAGCCATGAGGATTTCGATGAAATGGGGGCGCTGCTCAAGGCGGCGCTGGAGCAGCATGGCCTGTCCGAACCGGATGTGCGGACCACACTCTCGGCGATCGAGGCCAAACGGAATATCATCGTTGCCAGGACTGCCGCATGAGCATTGCCGCCATCAACGAGCAGCTGCTCCGGGCGATTGGCGTCGGGGTGGCGGTTGTGCGGGCCTCGGACTTCGGTTTTGTTTTCCACAACCAGCCCTTTGCGGAATGGTTCGGCACCCCGGGCCCGCACGCCGCCCTGACCGACGCTATCGAGGGGTTGAGCCCGGAGGATCTTGGTCCGCTGTGCGAGGAAGGTCTGCGCTATTCGGCGGAACTGAAAATCAAGCGCAAGCGCCGCACCCTGGTCTTTGCCATCAACATCTCGTTAGCCAGCCATCTGGACGAGGCGCTTCTGGTGGTGGAATGCCAGAACATCACCCGCATCCGCGAGCTGGAGAGCATGATCGACAGCTATTCCGCCATGGTCGAGCGCAACACCCGCGAACTGGAGCGCGAAAAGGAACGGGTGGAGCGGCTGCTGCTGAACCTGATGCCGCGCCAGGTCTATGAGGAGTTCAAGACCTTCGGCGTGGTGACCCCGCAGCTGTATCCGCAAGTGTCGGTGGTGATGCTGGATTTTGTCAATTTCACCGACTTCGCCTCCCGCACCGATCCGACCGTAACCCTTGGAGAGCTGAACGACATCTTCACCGCCTTCGACCGCATCGTCGAGCAATTCGGCTGCGAGCGGATCAAGACCATCGGCGATGCCTATCTGGCGGTGTCCGGAATGCCGGAACCGGTGCCGGAGCACGCCACCGCGGTCGCCCACTGCGCCACCCGCTTCCTGCGCTACCTGGACCGGCGCAATCAAAGCCATCAGCACAAGTGGCAGGCGCGGATCGGGCTGGGCACCGGCTCCGCCGTCGGCTCGGTGGTGGGGATCCAGAAATACGTCTATGACGTTTTCGGCCCGGCGGTGAACCTGGCCTCACGCCTGCAGGTCTTTGCCAATCCCATGAAAATTGTGGCACCAGCAGAGATGAAGGAGGCACTTTCGGAGGAATTCCGCGTCACCGACATCGGACCCGAGGACATCAAGGGCATTGGCGAGGTTCATCTGGTCAATGTCGGCGGCGAACTGAGCACGCCGCAGCCGGCCAGCCGGTTCTAGGGGGCAGGCCTAGCCGTCCGGCGCAATCAGCCCAAGCCCGCGCAGGTAGATGCCGATGCCGCTTTCCAGCAGGTCTTCGGGCGGGAAAGGCGAGGCGGCGCCGGGGGAATTGCGCGCATAAAGCTCCACCACCCCGTGGCTCATGGCCAGCACATGGGCCGAGAACATCGAGGCCGGCGGGCGTTTGTCCGCCGGGATATGCTGGCTCAGGTCCGCGGCGGCACGCTCAAGGATCGCCCGGGCACGGGCGGCGGCATCGGCCAGCTCCGGCGTCCGGTTCACTGAAATGCCGCTTTCGAACATGGCGATGTAGTGGCCGGGATGTTTGCGGGCAAAGGCGAGATAGGCGCGTCCCGTCGCCTCGAACGCCGCCAGCGCCGAGGGCTGGTACTTGTCATAGGCGTGCCGCATCAGGTCGGCAAACATCACATAGCCCTGCCGCGAGGCCTCGGCGATCAGGTCCTCGCGCCCTTCGAAATGGCGGTAGACCGCCGCCGGGGTAACACCCGCCTGCTTGGCCGCTTCCGACAGGGTGAACCCGGCCGGGCCCTTGGCCTCGATCAGCTGCAGGGCGGCTTCGACCAGCGCCTGGCGCAGGTTGCCGTGATGATAACCGCGTTTAGGCATCCCAGATATCCGGGCCTCCGCAAATCTTGGTGTCCAGAGCGCCGATGGCCCGGGTGTCCTTGTTGCCATAGCTGATGGCGTGCAGCACGGTGCGCATCGCTGCCAGCCGAGCGCGCCTTTTGTCATCCGACCGAATGATGGTCCAGGGCGCCTCAGTGCTATGGCTGCGCGCAAAGGTTTCTGCAATGGCGGAGCTGTAATCGTCCCATTTTTCCAGCCCCTTCACGTCAATCGGGCTTAGCTTCCATTGCTTCAGGGGATCGGATTCCCGCGCCAGGATCCGGCGCAGCTGTTCGGCCCGGCCGACATTCAGCCAGAATTTGAACAAGTGGATGCCGTCCTCGGCCAGCGCCCGTTCGAATCCCGGAACCTGATGGAAAAACCGCTCGCGCTGCGCGTCCGTGCAAAAGCCGAAAACCTTCTCCACCACGCCGCGGTTGTACCAGCTGCGGTCGAAAAACACGATCTCTCCGCCGCCCGGCAGATGCTGGACATAACGCTGGAAATACCACTGGCCTTGTTCCGTCTCAGTGGGCTTGGGCAGCGCCACAACGCGCGCGCCGCGCGGGTTCAGGTTTTCCCGGAACCGCTTGATGGTGCCGCCTTTGCCTGCCGCATCGCGGCCCTCAAAGACTAGGGCAATGCGGGCACCGCTGGATTTGACCCAGGATTGCAGCTTCACCAGTTCTATTTGCAGCGCTTCCAGTTCCGCCTCATAGGCCTTGCGTTTCATCCGCTCCCGGTGCGGATAGCTGGGGCTGAGGATGTCATCCTCGCCCGCGCCCCGGATGGCCTTGCGGACGTCCTTCGGTGCGCCGTTCTGGAAATAGCGGCTGATGGCCCCGTCAAACGGCAGCGGCATGTGCAAAACCCTTCTGTCCTCAATCCCTTATACGGGAAGAGAGTATGGAATGTGAATCGCTTTGACGCAAATGTGCCCGTGCTCCGCCTGCACGCTTTGACAAAAGCGCGCCGGCGGCGGGGCCCGTTGCAGCCCCGGGCCTGGCCGGGGCTGCAAGCCGGGATTGCCTTATACTTTGAGTTTTTTGCGCAGCCGCCTGATTTTCGATTTCAGCTTGAATCCCTTTTCCAGGCTGGCGCTGTTGGTTGCCTTCCACCATTCCCGGTCCTTGGGCCAGCTTCGCCAAACGATGCCATCCTCAGCTGTCAGATGAGAAATGCATTCTTCCTCACCCTCTTTGGATGTGAGCTGGCCGTCCACGGACCAGTACCAGGTCAAGTTTTGGCAAACGCGGCCTTTTCCGTCGATACGCCACGTACCGACGCCAACGCTGTTCGGGTGCTGGGCGCAATAGGCCTGCGCTTCCCAGCGGGGCCCGTAGTATATTCCCCCCTGGCATTTCTTCCATATCTGGGTTTTGCCGCCGTACAGGGCCGCAAGCGCCTGTCCGCCAGTAACCGATGCATTCCTTGGCTTCGGATCTGCAAAGGCGCCGGCCGCAAACAAAAATGTGCCAGTAATCGTTACACTGATGGCGAGTTTGAATGGCTTCATTTTTCCCTCCATTACCAGAAGGATAGTATAACACAATTTGCGGTAATTTTCCGCCTGAGTTGAGCGTCCGGGATTCCATTCAACAGGGCGTAGCTGCTGCTCACGCGCCAATTTGCGAGCAGGCAGGGCGCAGGCCGGAGACCTGGAGACAGGTTTCCGGCGGAATCCGCTTGCAGCGGAACGGGAGGCTGCAAGCGGAAATGCACAGCCGGACGCGGAACATGCTTGTCAGATCAGCCTCCTAATGGCCGATCTGCTCCATTTCATATGGCGTGGTCTGGTAGATCTCGTTGATCCAGTTGCCATACAGAAGATGCGCGTGGCTGCGCCAGCGGTTCTGCGGCTGTCGGCTGGGATCATCGTTCGGGTAGTAGTTGCCCGGCACGTTGATCGGCGTGCCATTGGCCACGTCGCGGTCGTATTCCTGCTTCAGCGTATCGCTGTCGTATTCGAAATGGTTGAAGATATAGAGCGCCCGGTGCGCCTTATCCTCGATCAGGCAGGGGCCGACCTCGTCACTGCCCAGCAGCGTTTTCAGTCCGGCAACCGCGTCGACCTCCGCCTGTTTCATCTCGGTCCAGCGGCTGACCGGGATCACGAAATCGTCGGAGAAGCCGCGCAGGTATGGCGAGGCCGGCGCCAGGTTCCGGTGCCGGAAGCAGCCGAACGCCTTGTGGTCCAGCATGTGCTTTTTCACGCCGTGGAAATGGTTGATCATCGCCATGCCGCCCCAGCAGACGCCAAAGGTCGAATGCACGTTGGTCTGGGTCCATTCGAACACCTCGCGCATTTCGTCCCAATAGGTGACCTCCGGAAACTCCAGATGCTCGATCGGCGCGCCGGTGATGATCAGCCCGTCGAACTTCTCGTGCTTCACTTCCTGGAAGGAGTGGTAGAACTCCTCCATATGCTCCGCCGCGGTGTTCTTGGTCTGATGCTCGGTCATCCGGATCAGGCTCAGATCGATCTGCAGAGGGGTTGCCCCGATCAGCCGGGCAAACTGGTTCTCGGTCTGGATCTTCTTGGGCATCAGGTTGAGCAAGCCGATGCGGATCGGCCGGATGTCCTGACGCGCCGCCTGATCCGGCGACATGACCATCACGCCTTCGTTCGTCAGAACGTCATAGGCGGGGAGGTCTGCGGGGATCTTGATGGGCATGTCACTGTCCTGATTTGCGGAAAAATGTGCGATATAGCGGAAGCCGACAGATAAGCGGCTTAGCCGCGGGCCTCAAGAGCCGAGGCGATCAAATCCACGAAACCGGCCTCATCCCTGACGGCGGAAATCTGGTCGGCGGTGACGGTAACGCCCCAATTGTCCGCCATCGCCTGATAGCGCGGCTGGCGGTGCGCCAGCGCCTGGGCATAGGTCCAGCGGATAAAGGCGTCGGGGTCCACATCCGCCTCAGCTATGCCGTTTTCCTTGAGGTACTCCTGCCAGACCCGGTTCAGGAACTCGGGCTGATAGGACATCGGCTTGGGCGCGCGGTCAAAGCGGCGCACCAGTTCGGCGGTGTGTTCGTCGCTGCCCTTGATCCAGACCATCAGCGTGTGCTTGCTGAGTTCGGTCAGGATCTGGTCGTTGGGATCGTTTGCATCCACCCATTCGCAGATCGACCCGCCGGTGTCGCAGATGAAATTGGGATAGCCATACAGCTGCTGCGCCCGGCCTGCGAAATATTCCGTATCCAGCAGCGCGCGGATCTCGGCAATCCGGAACTGCTCCTGCCGGCGCCTGTATTCAGCAATCGGAAGCCCGCCCTTGGCGGTATCGCCAGGCTTGCCCAGGTAGGCAGAGACCGGCCGCAGGTTCTCAAAGGTGATGTTGGAGCCGATGAAGATCGAATCCGTCAGCAGCAGCTCGCGCAGGAACGGCACCTTCATCGCCTCCGCCTTGGCGTTGTCAGCGATGTACTCACCCATGTAGCGGGTGCCGATGCGGTAATCGATCGAGTAGTGGAACCAGCTGCCCGCGCCGCGCAGGACGTTGCTGACATATGTTTTGCCAAGCCCGGACATGCCAAAGAACAGCACCCGTTTGCTGCGGGCGTCGCGCCAGTCCTGTGCGGAAGAGTAAAGCATGAGATCCCAAGTCCCTGAAGGTTTCACGCCTTGCTAATCACCTGCGCGGGCCTGGTCAATTCCGTGCGCGCTTGCGCCGCAATCCGTTCTTGCCGTTCAGGACCGCCAGTCCCGCCGCCAGCAGCGCAAAACCGGCGTAGGCCTGCGGCCGCAAAGCCTCCCCCAGCACCAGCGCGCCCAGTCCGATGGCGACCGGCGGGATGATCAGCGTCACCAGCATCAGGTTGCCGCTGCCCGCCAGCCCCAGCACCCGGTAGTACAGCAGATAGGCCCCGGCGGTGGCGACCAGCGAGAAATAGGCGATGGAGATCCAGGTGCTTGCCTCCAGCGCCAGCGCGGGCGGACCGTCGATCACCAGCGCTGCCGGAGCCAGGCACAGGGTGGAGCCGGTCAGCATTCCCGCCGCCGCCACCTGCGGCGGCAGGCCGGACAGGTTCAGCCGCGCCCAGGCGCTGGCAAAGGCATAGGACACCGTGCCCGCCAGCACCGCCAGCTGCGCGGTGCTGCGGATGTCGAAAGCGGCAAATTGCTCCAGGCCGATGGCCGTGGCCACCCCCAGGAAGCCAATCCCCACTCCCAGCACCTTGCGCGCCGTCAGCCGCTCATCGGCAAAGACCAGGGCCGCCACGATCACTCCGAAAATTGCCGTCGCCGCATTCAGGATCGAGGTGAGGCCGGTTTCGATATGCAGCTGTCCCCAGGCCATCAGCCCGAAGGGGATCACATTGTTCAACAGCCCCATCACCAGGAAGGCGCCCCAGATCCGCGGGTCCTTGGGCACCGGCAGCCGCATCATCAGCACCACGGCCCACAAAAACAGCGCGGCCCAGCCGCAGCGGTGCAGCACCAGGGTGGCTACGGGGATTTCATCCAGGGCGATGCGGATCGACAGGAACGATCCGCCCCAGATCACGCCGAGCAGGATCAGCTCGGCCCAGGCGCGGGGCGATATGGTCTTTTGCGGGGTCATGGGGGGCAGGTAATGCCCAGGCCGGCGCCAAGCGACCCGTTTCTTGCGGCAAAAGAAAACCCCGCCCGGAAACGGGGCGGGGCGGAAGCAGTTTCTGCACAGGCAGCTGCCTGCCGGAGGATCAGAAGTTGTAGCCGACCTTCAGGCCAAAGCTGACGGCGTCATTGTCCTGGAAGTTGGTGACCGGGTTGCCGCCGGGAGAGGCGACCGCATCGCCCAGCTGGGTGTAGCGGATGCCGGCCGAGATCGTCATCCTGTCCTGCTTGTACTGCACGCCAAGGCGGATCGCCTCGTAGCCGTGCGTCGGCGCCAGCGGCGACACCAGATCATCCCCGTCAACATCAGCATAGATCAGCGCCAGCGAGCCGGACCATTGCTCGTTGAAGCGGCGGCCGACACCCAGCGTGTAGGTGAAGGAATCATCCAGGTCGATCAGGTCGCGGCCCAGAACCGTGGGAGCCAGGTCGGTCACACTGTGTTCGGCCCAGCGGATGCTGCCAAACAGCAGCGTGTCCTTGGCGACGCCGGTCTGGAAGTCCAGGTTCACCGATTGCGGCGTCTTGGTCTTGGTCGACGTCGTGGCGTTCGCGGCGGGGAAGCCGGCAAAGCTTTCGTTCAGGTTCAGATCATGTTCGATTTCCGAACTGTAGGTCAGCGCTGCACGCAGGGCGATTTCGGGGATCTCGTAGGCGGCACCAGCCACCCAGCCAAAGGCGCCGTCCTTGTTGACCCGCACGTTGTAGGTGCCCCCGGGAATTGCGGCGTAGGCAGCGCCGGCCAGATTGATTTGGCCATCGATCTCCTGGTAGCGGAGACCGCCATGAACGCTGAAGCGTTCATTGAACTTGTAGCGCAGAAGGGCGGTGACAGCGTTCGAATCCGCCTGCGCGGTCGTGCCGCCAAGCAGCACGGACCCGCCCGCCGGATAGTCGACATCCACACCCCAGGGCTGATCGAAGATCAGGGCAAAGGACAGCTGCTCGCTGAGGTCCCGTTTGTAACCCGCGCCGAACATGCTGAAGCGGTCGCCGACATCTCCGGTGGCAGAGCCAAGCGGGTTCAGGACTGTCCGGTCGTTGCCCGACAGGTCCACGGATGTGGTCGCAAACGAGAATTCCGCGTAGGTGCCTTCCTCGAAGATGATGCCGATCGGCTGGCCGGTGCGGTCCAGGCCGCTCGCCATGGCTGAGCCGGATACCAGCGCCAAAGCCGCCGGCGTTGCAAGATAGCGTTTCATTGTTCCTCCCTGAATTGCGGCTGATGAGTGCCGCTTTACGCGAACGTAATCGGCGGGATTTCCGCAAATCAACATTAACCGCGCGGAAACTAGCCGGATTCAATCAATTCGGGGTGGAATGGACGGGCTTTCCTGCAACTATATTGAGATAATTCGCTATGCAGATGATGGCCGCACCGCTCAGCACCCAGGCATCCAGCGCCTCACCATAGATCACCATGCCTAGGATCGCGATGGCCGGCAGGCGGGCAAAATCGACCGGTACCACCACGCTGGCGGGGGCCAGCGACAGCGCGGTGGTCAGGCAGAAATGCGCAGTGAGGCCGGCAATGCCGATCAGCACCAGCCAGGGCAGGGTGGCGGCACCCGGCAGCGCCATGTCGCCGTCCCAGCCCGCCGCCAGCAGGCCCATCACCAACTGCATCGACGTGAGCCAGAACAGGATCGAGCCGGTTTTCTCGTGCCGGGTCAGGCGTTTGGTCAGGATCGCGGTGAGCGCAAAGAAGATCGCGCAGCTGGCCGCCGCCACCAGACCCGGATTCAGCGTGTCCGGACTGGGGCGGGCCACGATCAGAATGCCGGCAAAGCCCAGGCACACCGCCAGCATCCGCCGCCGGGTCAGGATCTCGCCCAGCAGGAGCGGCGACAGGATTATGACCCACAAGGGCGAGGTGAATTCCAGCGCAAAGACCTGCGCCAGCGGCACCAGTGTCACCGCCAAGAACCACAGGTTCTGGCCGGTGAAGTGGAACATGTTGCGCATCAGATGCACGCCCAGCCGGTCCCGCTGCACCTGGTGCCAGCGCCCGGTGGCGGTCAGCGCCACCGCAACGATCAGCAGGCCCACCAGGCTGCGGTAGGTCATGATCTCGAAGGTGTCCAGCGTCAGCCCGGCCTCGCGGCCGGCAATGGCCATGGCGGAAAAGGAGATGATGGCGCCGACCATCCACAGGGCCGCCAGTCCCGTGCGCGCTTCACCATCTGCCATGCCGGCGTCTCCCCGTTTGTTCCGGCAGGACCAGACAGGGATTCCGTGCCGGGGGTCAAGCACAAGATAGGCCCGGCTGCAGCAGGAGCGCAGCAGGGCCGGGCAGCAGGTTCCGCCGTGCCGCTGCCGCCGGAGATGCGGAGATCAGGCCGCGGCGCTGCGCTGTGCCGGAGCGTCCAGGGCGCGGCCCGCGTTGATGTAGGCGGTCGCTGTGGCCACCGGGTCGAAATCCAGCCGGTCCAGCAGGATCCGGATTTCGGCGGTCAGCGCTTCGGTGACCTCGGACTGGTTGCGGGTGGCGTTCTTCTTCTCAGGCAGCACCGGCGCGCCGCCGCAGCCCAGGGCGGCCAGCAGTTTGGCAGCGCCCTCCGGCTTGGTGGCCTCTTCCAGCCTGGCTTCGACAAAATTGACCCGGCCGGCGTATTTGATCTGGTAGTAGGCATAGCGCGCTTCCATTTCCAGCGCGTACCAGATGGCCCAGCCGATCTGCCCCATCTGGTGGAAGACGGACGGGTTCACGATCACGTTGCGGTAGCTCATGTCCAGGTACCATTGCCAGGGGATGGTGATGTTCTGGAAGTCATTGCGTCCGACGTAGCTGGCGCATTGCTTGGCCAGGTCGCGGCGCAGGACGATGACAGCGGTGCGGCTGCAGATGCTGCTGTCCGCCAGCGCCTCGATCAGCCCGCATTTGCCCAGCGTGTGGTTGGACTCGGCATATGGCGCCTGGAGCGAGCCCAGCTTGTTGTGCCAGAAGTCCCGCATCACCCCGTCCATGCCCAGGGTATTGAACCTGCGCATATGGCGGATTTCCGGCATTGCCGTGCCGAAATCCTCGACGCCCAGGGGTTCGTGCACGGAGCGTATCTGCAGGTTGTCCCCCAGGAATTGCGCCAGCCAGGCTGTGCCGGTCCGCCCGGCGGACAGGGTAAAGATAAAGTCGTTTTTGCCGGCCGGCTCCGCCCTGGCCATGGCGGGCACTGTGCCAGGGCGGGTGTAGCCGAATTTGCGGATCTCGGCTGCGCATTGTTCTGCCACGGTATCGGCCGCCCCCGGGTGCCGGGTGTACAGCGTGTCCGGATCGGCCCCGCTGCGCGGCCGGAAGGCGCCTTTGGCGCGCAGTCCGCAGAACCGCTCCCACAGCCCGTCAATGCCAAGCGCGGCGATATCGTCCTCCAGATGCTCGTAGCGCAGGTAGACGTCCATCGCATCCGGCCCCTCCAGCGGGGCGATGCGGCAGTTCTCGGTCAGCATTCCCTTGAATTCGCGCACGAATTTTCCGAACGGAATGCCGGCAACGTCGGCTTTCTCCCAGTAGTAGCGGGAGATGATGGCATCATAGGGATCCCGCCAGATGGTGACCTTGGTGTAGCTGTCCCAGATATCCTGCGGGATGCTGGCTTTGGCCTGGGCCGCGGGGATGTGGTTAAAGAACAGCGCAGCTGTCTCAGTGCCGTCGGGCCAGGCCTGCTGCTCGTGATTCTGCGCTCCGGGATAGCCCAAGTCGGCACGGGTCTTTTCGTCGTCGGGGGAAATCGGGGTGATGACACTGGTTTCGTCGCAGAAACTGGACAGGGCGATTTCAAAAGATGTGCCGCCAACCTTCTTGGTCTTGATGAAGATAAGTTTCAGCGGGTGGCAAATGATCATTGGATTCTCCAAACCGGCGGTGTTTGGGGAACTATTTCATTAACACCTGACGGATTGGTTAACCGGCCCGGACAAACAGAACCCCCGGCCACTGGGCCGGGGGGCTTTAAAAAACGGGGTTATTCCCACTCGATGGTGCCCGGAGGCTTCGAGGTGATGTCATAGGTGCAGCGGTTGATGCCCTTGACCTCGTTGATGATCCTGGTGGCGGTCTCACCCAGGAAGTCATGGCTGAACGGGTAGTAATCCGCCGTCATGCCGTCCACGGATGTCACCGCGCGCAGCGCGCAGGCGTAGTCATAGGTGCGGCCGTCGCCCATCACGCCGACGGTGCGGACCGGCAGGATGGCCACGAAGGCCTGCCAGATTTCGTCGTACAGGCCGTGGCGGCGGATCTGGTCGATATAGACCGCGTCCGCCTCGCGCAGGATTTCCAGCTTCTCGCGGGTGATCTCGCCGGGGCAGCGGATCGCCAGCCCCGGTCCGGGGAAGGGGTGGCGGCCGATGAACGACTGCGGCAGACCCAGTTCGCGGCCCAGGGCGCGGACTTCGTCCTTGAACAGCTCGCGCAGCGGCTCGACCAGTTTCAGGCCCATCTTTTCAGGCAGGCCGCCGACATTGTGATGCGACTTGATGGTGACCGAGGGGCCGCCGGAGAAAGAGACCGACTCGATCACATCCGGATACAGGGTGCCCTGCGCCAGGAATTCGGCGCCGTCGATGGTGTCGGCGTGTTTCTGGAACACGTCGATGAACAGCTTGCCGATGATCTTGCGCTTGGTCTCCGGGTCGGAGACGCCATCCAGCTCGCCCAGGAACAGCTCGCTTTCGTCCGCGTGGATCAGCTGGATGTTGTAGTTGTCGCGGAACATCTTGACGACTTCTTCCGCCTCGTTCTTGCGCAGCAGCCCGTGGTCGACAAAGACGCAAGTGAGCTGGTCGCCGATCGCTTCGTGGATCAGGATCGCCGCAACCGAGGAATCGACGCCGCCGGACAGGCCGCAGATTACCTTCTTTTCGCCGACTTGCGCGCGGATCTTCTCGATCATCTGCTCGCGGTAGGCGCCCATGGTCCAGTCGCCCTTGAAACCCGCCAGACGCACGAAGTTCTCATAGAGCTTGGCGCCGTTCGGGGTGTGATGCACCTCGGGGTGGAACTGCACCGCATAGAAATTGTGGCTGACATCGGCGGTGATGGCAAAGGGCGCATTGGGGGAGGTGCCATAGACCTCGAACCCCGGCGCGATCTGGCTGACGTGGTCGCCGTGGGACATCCAGACCTGCTCGCGGTCGGCGTCATTGGCGAACCAGCCTTCCAGCAGCGGCGGGGTCTCCACGGTGGGGGTGACATAGGCGCGGCCGAATTCGGCGGTGCCGTGGCCGCTTTCCACCTTGCCGCCCAGCTGATGCATCATCACCTGCTGGCCATAGCAGATGCCGAGGATCGGCACGCCATAGTCGAAAATCTCCTGCGGCGCCCGCGGAGATCCCTCGCGCGTCACGCTGTCCGGCCCGCCGGAGAAGATCACCGCCTTGGGCGCCAGTTGGCGCACAAAGTCCATGGTGACATTCTGATAGGGGTGGATTTCGCAATAGACGTTCAGCTCGCGCAGGCGGCGCGCAATCAGCTGCGTGACCTGGCTGCCAAAGTCGATGATGAGAAGGCGGTCATGGGATGTCTCTGTCATGCACGCGCCATAGGGCAGGAAAGCGGTTTCTGCAAGGGGGTTTGGCCCCGCGGCGGCGCGCGGCCCGGTTTTTCACGGCGGGCCGGTGCGGAATGCGGAAAGGTATGCCAAAGTCCACCGCCGCGGTGCAAAATGCCCCGGCAATGTCGCTTTTCAACTTGAATGGCCGTAATCCTGCGGCGGCGGCGCACGCACTGGCTATAATACCCTTCGCAATGAAATGCCTGTGGTGAGGATAAACCATGACAGAAGCAGCACCGCGCCGTCGCGCCCGGGGTGGCGGAGGCGCCGCCCGCCGCGCAGAACGCACCAGCGTCAAGATCGAGACCGCCAAGTACATCGAGCGCAACATCCCGAACTTCGAGATCCTGAACGCGGAAGCGCTGGAGATCATCGAGCATAACGCCGACACCATTCTGGAAGAGGTCGGCGTCAACTTCGTTGACAACCCGGCGGCGCTGGAGCGCTGGCGCGAAGCCGGTGCGGATGTGCAGGGCGAGCGCGTGCGCATCCCCCGCGGCCTGGCCCGCAAGCTGTGCGGAACCGCGCCCGCGGAATTCACCCAGCACGCCCGCAACCCCGAGAAATCGGTGGTCATCGGCGGCCGCAACCTGGTTCTGGCGCCGGTCTACGGCCCGCCCTTCGTGCGCGACCGCAACGGCGGCCGCCGCTATGCGACCATGGACGACTTCAACAAGTTCGTGAAGCTGGCCTATATGTCGAAGTGGCTGCACCACTCCGGCGGCACCGTCTGCGAGCCGACCGACATCCCGGTGAACAAGCGCCATCTGGACATGCTGATGGCCCACATGACCCTCAGCGACAAGCCGTTCATGGGCTCGGTCACCGAACCCAGCCGCGCCCAGGACTCGGTCGACATGGCCGGCATCCTGTTCGGCCAGGAGTTCGTGCAGAACAACACCGTGATGACCTCGCTGACCAACATCAACTCGCCGATGACCTTCGACGATGTGATGATGGGCTCGCTGGAAGTCTATGCCCAGAACATGCAGGCCTGTATCATCTCGCCGTTCATCGTCGGCGGCGCCATGGCGCCGGTGTCGGTTGCCGGCACCCTGACGCAGGTTCTGGCCGAGGTTCTGGCCGGCATCGCCTACAGCCAGCTGTGCCGCCCCGGCGCGCCCGCGATCTTCGGCGCCTTCGTGTCCTCGATCGACATGAACTCCGGCGCGCCGACCTTCGGCACCCCCGAGGCGTCGCTTGTCACCTATGGCGCAGGCCAGCTGGCCCGCCGCCTCGGTGTGCCGTTCCGCTCGGCCGGCTCGTTCTGCGGCTCCAAGCTGCCCGACGCGCAGGCCGCGTATGAAACCGCCAACTCGCTCAACATGGGCCTGCTGTCCGGCGTCAACTTCATGCTGCACTCCTGCGGCTGGCTCGAAGGCGGCCTGGTCGCCGACTTTGAGAAGTTCGTGATGGACGCCGACCAGCTGGGCGTGCTGCATGGCCTTGCCAAGGGCGTCTCCGTCGACGAGAACGGCCAGGCGATGGAAGCCATCCGCGAGGTCGGCCCCGGCGGCCACTACCTGGGCTGCGAGCATACCCAGGCCAACTTCAAATCGGCCTTCTGGAAGTCCGAGCTGCTGGACTACAAGCCGTTTGAACAATGGGAAGAGGAAGGCGCGCGCGACACCTACGCGCTGGCCTCCAACCGGGTCGAGAAGCTGCTGGCCACCTATGAGCAGCCCGCAATGGATCCGGCGGTCAAGCAGGCGCTTGAAGAGTACGTGGCCGAGAAGAAAGCCTCGATGCCCGACGCCTTCATGTAAGCGCGCCTGCGACAGCTCAGGGGCAGGGGGCTGCGCTCTCTGCCGCATCGGAACGGCGGTCCGCATGGGCCGCCGTTCCTGCATCCCGCAGGTGCTCCGGCCTGTGCAGGTAACCCGCTTCGCCAGCCAGCGCGATCAGCACATCCACATGGCGGATCAGCGAATACCCGGCTTCTCCCGCCAGACGCGCGGCGTTGAAGGCGCTTTCTATTTCCAGCAGCCGCATCACGGCGGCAGCGGGCTTGGGGACCGCCCCGTAGCCCAGTATCCGGCGCAAGTCGCGCTTGCGGCAATAGTTCTGTGCCCCAAGGCGGGCCGCCCGTGCCAGGATCCGCGGGCGCCGGAGCAAGGTAAGCCGGCTGAATACATCCTGCATTGTCCTCTCCTTTCCATTCTCAGTACCGGCTCTGCTATACCACAACCTTACGTAGTGTTGCGGATGGGTAGCTACCGGCGAACGGTACGTTTTGTGATGATTATTTATTTTCGGGAAACAATGACGCCTGATCCGCGATTTTTGTTCACATGCAGTCGGGTGTTCGTGGAAAGGCCGTAGGCGTCATATTGCAGCCGGCAGGCGGACCCGACTGACGACCGGGGGTTGATATATGCAAAACATACCGCAGGCGCCCTTGCCTGGCTGGGTCCCGCTTGAGACATGCCGCTACCTTCAGCACACGGAGGCGGGGAGGCCGATCCGGCAACTGGCCCGCAAGGCGGGATGCCATCCCTCCACCATACTGCGCCAGGTGCGGCGGGTAGAGACGCTGCGGGACGATCCGCTGATCGACGAAGTGCTGACCTATCTGGCCGGGCGCTATCAGGCGGCTGCCCTGAAACCTGGTCCTGCCGCCGGCAAGCAGGCGGCCCCCCGCGGCCTGTCGGCGGGGTTCGAGCAGGAAGCGGCCAGCGTGCTGACGCTGCTCAGCCGCGGCGGTGCGGTGCTGGCTGCGGCCGAGGGCATGGAAATGGCGGTTGTCGTGCGCGAAGGTGCCGAGGCGGATGGCCAGAAGGTGGCGGTTTCGCGCCCGCTCGCCGGGGCGCTGGCCCTGACCGGATGGATTGCCTGCTCGCGGCAGGGGCGGATCAGCCGCTACTCCATCACCACTGCAGGCCGTGCCGCGCTGAACCGGATCATTGCCGATCAGGAAAACCGCGCCCGGGCGCGGCTGGAGGGCGGTTTTGCCGAGGCGCAGATCCCCTTTGCCGCCCACGAAGCCCCCGGCGGCGGCGGTTATGGCCGCAAACCACGCTATGGCAGCTCGGAGACGCCGCTGGAAATGCTGGCCCGGCTGGCGGACAAGGACGGAAATCCATTTCTGAGTCCGGGCATGGTCACGGCCGGAAAACGGCTGCGGGAAGACTTCGAGCTGGCCCAGATCAGCGGTCATCTGAGGCAGGAAAAGCTTTACTTCACCCAGGCAAGCCGAGCGATGCGCAGCAGCAGCCAGGAAGCCGGCGCGGCCGCGCGCGAGAGGATGACTGATGCGTTGCAGAAACTGGGCGCGGGGCTCAGCGATATTGCCCTGCGCTGCTGCTGCCATCTGGAAGGGCTGGAAACCGCCGAGCGCAACCTGGGCTGGCCGGCCCGCTCCGGCAAGGTGGTGCTGCGGATCGCCCTGCAGCATCTCGCGGAATATTACGGCGAGGGCAGGGAGCAGGAAGCGGAGCTGATCGGCTGAGCATGCCGCAATGCAAACGAATACGGGCCCGCACCTGGCGGGCCCGTGAAAATGCCTGAAACGGCAAAGCCTTAGGCGGCGACTTCTGCCTTGGCTTCGGTCAGGTGCTTCAGCACGGTCTCCGGCGAGGAGACGCCATAGGGGTCTTCCGGGTGGTTGTCGGACAGGCCCGGCTCTTCGAACCATGCCTCGACCACACCGTCGTTGATGATGGCGGCATAACGCCAGGAGCGCGCGCCGAAGCCGAGGTTGGCCTTGTCGACCAGCATGCCCATTTTGCGGGTGAACTCGCCGGAGCCGTCCGGGATCACCTTGACGTTTACCAGGTTCTGCGCTTCGGCCCATTTGTTCATCACGAAGCTGTCGTTCACCGACATGCAGTAGATTTCATCGATGCCTTCGGCCTGGAAATCGGCAAAGCCTTTTTCAAAGCCCGGCAGCTGGTAGGTGGAGCAGGTCGGGGTAAAGGCGCCGGGCAGCGAGAACAGCACAACGCGCTTGCCTGCAAAATAGTCGGCGGTGGTCTTGTCTTCCCAGCGGAAGGGGTTCGGGCCTTCGACCGCTTCGTCACGGACGCGGGTGTGGAAGGTCACGTCGGGCAGCTTAACGCCAGCTTTCATTTCGGAATGCTCCTGAAGGTGAGTGTTCGTTCGGCGCGCAGGCTTAAAATGATTCTAAGCTGGGGGCAACAACCGCGTGCGCCGGAGGCAAAGGTTCCGGACAAGACGCCGCAGATGCGCCGCCCGGGCGGCCGGATACGGCGCCGGGATCCCGTTTTTTATTCCGTCAGGAGGCTGGCAGCTGCTAGGCCGCGGCCTTTTTGATCGTCACCGTGGTGCCGCGCAGCTTGCGCTCGGCCGCGGCGGTGAGGTCATTGAATTTCTTCAATGTGGCCAGCAGCTTCTTCTTGTCCTTCGAATCGTCGATCGCGCCCGGGAACTTCTTCTTCACGGTCTGGTACTGGTCGTTGATCTTCTTCAGATCCTTGAACTTCGCCGCCGCCGCCTTGAGGTCCGGCGCCGCGGCCTTGAGATCCTTTCCGGCCTTGTCGATGGCCGCGATGCAATGGGCGTTGATTGCCTTCACCAGGATGCCGACCTGATTGGTGTATTTCTTCAGATTCCGGTCCACCAGAAGCTGCGGCAGCTCGGTTGCGTCCAGCTTTTTGTCGTGGCCTTCCGGGTTTTCCTTCATGATCCTGGCGACGGTTTTCTGGAAATTCGCCGCATACAGTTTTTGCGCCGCATTCAGCTTGCCTTCGTATTCCGAGGCCTTCTTCACCTCGGCAATCTCCTTGGCCAGCGTCCCCTGCAGCCCCTCGATGTCCTTCTTGGAGGCAGAGGTTTTCGACCGTTTCTTCAGGTCTTTCTCGATGTCGCCGGCCAGCTTGTTCATCTTGGCCATATGCGCCTTGGCCTCGGTGCAGAAGCCTTTCATCGCGTCGACTTCCTGCTGATGGATGTCCACCGATTTGTTCCAGGTGGCCATGCCATCCTTGAAATGCTTGTTCTTCTGGAAATCGGCCATCTTGCCGGAGGTCACCCCGTCGGCCCGCGCCTTGGCCAGGCTCTCGCGGAAATAGTCTTCGCCCTCCCAGGCATTGCCCAGCGAAATCCCGATCCGCTTTTTCAGCTTGTCGCCCTCGGCGGCGGTGTATTTCTTGGTGGCTGCGGCCAGCTTCTTGTGTTCTGTCTTGAACTTCTCCAGCTCCTTGGCCATGGGTCCCTCCCTGAACGTGTCAACGGCGTGATTGATTGGCTTGAGCGGATTATGTGTCCTGTTGCGGCGTTTTGGCAAAAGAAAACGGCGCATTTCCCGAGTTTGAGCCATGACAAAGCCGCAGGACAGGGTTGACGATATGACCGTGCCAAGCCAGATCAGCTGTGTTAAACCCGCTCAGAACGCCAAAGGCCGGAAGGGAAACCCACGTGAGAGACCTTAAGATCCCGGAGCAGCGCCACCCCGAAAAGGCGCATCGTCCCGACAATGCTCAGCCCAAGAAGCCAAGCTGGATCCGGGTCAAGGCGCCGGGCGGCCAAGGCTATGCCGAGACGCATAAGATCATGCGCGACAACAACCTGACCACCGTCTGCGAAGAGGCCGGCTGCCCCAACGTCGGCGAATGCTGGAGCCAGGGCCACGCCACCATGATGATCATGGGCGAGATCTGCACCCGCGGCTGCACCTTCTGCAACATCGCCACCGGCCGCCCCGATGCGCTGGACGCGTTCGAGCCGGGCCGGGTCGCCCATGCGGTGCAGAAACTGGGCCTCAATCACGTGGTGATCACCTCCGTCGACCGCGACGATCTGGAAGATGGCGGCGCCGAGCATTTCGCCCAGACCATCCGCGCCGTGCGCCACCGCAGCCCGTCAACCACCATCGAAATCCTGACGCCCGATTTCATCAAATGCGATGACAGCGCGCTGGAACTGGTGGCCGAGGCCAAGCCGGATGTGTTCAACCACAACCTGGAAACCGTGCCCGGCCTGTACCCCGAGGTCCGCCCCGGCGCCCGCTACTTCCACTCCCTGCGCCTGTTGCAGCGGGTCAAGGAACTGGACCCGTCGATCTTCACCAAATCCGGCATCATGGTCGGCCTGGGCGAGGATGCGCAGGCGGTGAAACAGGTGATGGACGACATGCGCGCCGCAGACATCGACTTCCTCACTATCGGCCAGTACCTGCAGCCGACGCCCAAGCACCACGCGGTCGACCGGTTCGTGACGCCCGAGGAATTCAAGACCTACGAGAAAGCCGCCTATGGCAAGGGCTTCCTGATGGTCTCCGCCACGCCGCTGACCCGCTCCTCCTACCACGCGGGTGATGATTTTGCCCGCCTGCGCGAGGCGCGGAACAAGAAGCTGGGCCTGGCGTGACACCAGAGCGTCTGGCGCGGCTCACCCGGCTGCGCCACGCCCTGCACCAGATCCCCGAAGTGTCTGGCGCCGAGGAAAAGACCGCCGCCATGGTGGCAGGATACCTGCGCCAGCATGAACCCGATCAGCTGCTGACAGGCCTCGGCGGGCATGGGGTTGCCGCGGTCTTTGAGGGCAGGGCAGAAGGCCCCGCCGTGCTGATCCGCTGCGAGCTGGACGGGCTGCCGATCGAGGAACTCTCGGACCAGCCCTACCGCTCCACCCATGCGGGCCGCGGCCATCTCTGCGGCCATGACGGCCATATGGCCATGGTGGCGGCGCTGGCGGAGGATCTGGCCGCCACCCGCCCCGCACGGGGCCGCGCGGTGCTGCTGTTCCAGCCGGCCGAGGAAACCGGCAAGGGCGCGGCAGCGGTGATCGCTGATCCCGCCTTTTCCCGGATTGCCCCGGACTATGCCTTCTCGCTGCACAACCTGCCGGGGCTGCCGGTGGGGCAGGCGGCTTTGTGCGCGGGGGCTGCCAACTGCGCGTCGCGCGGAATGCGGATCCGGCTCACCGGCAAGACCTCCCACGCTGCGGCACCGCAGGACGGGGTGTCTCCCGCCGGTGCCATCTCCCAGCTGCTGCCGGGGCTGGTGGCGTTGGGCAGCGGCGGGGATTTGGGGCCGGAGTTTGCTCTGGTCACTTTGACCCATGCCCGGCTGGGCGAGGCCACCTTCGGCATCGCGCCCGGCCAGGCAGAGGTCTGGGCCACCCTGCGCACCGTCACCAACAGCCGCATGGAGCAGCTGATTGCTGCTGGCACGGCGCTGGCGGAGCAGGTCTGCGCAGCCGAGGGGCTGGGCGTCGCAATCGAATTCGACGACGTCTTTGACGCCTGCACCAACCACCCGGAAGCGGTGGAAGTACTGCGCGCAGCGGCAGCTGAGGCGGGCCATCCGATGCAGATGCGGGACCTGCCCCAACGCTGGTCCGAGGATTTCGGCCAGTTCGGCCAGGAGGCAAAGGCGGCGATGTTCTGGCTCGGCTCCGGCGCGGACCAGCCGCAGCTGCACAACCCGGATTACGATTTCCCGGACGCAGCGATCCCGGTCGGGGCCGGGATATTTCTGCATACGGTCAGAAACCTGCTGGGCTGACCGTCACTTGGTCAGCGCATCGACAACGGCCACTGCGCCGATGATCGCGAGGGTGCCCTTGACGACCTCAAAGATCTGGTTGTCCTTGCGCACATAGCGGTGGCCGTCGCGCGGCGGGTTCAGGCCCCAGCGGCCGTAGTCATCCACATAGACCCAGTCGTCACCGCGGATGCGGCCGTCGTAGCGGTCATGATCATGGTCATGGCTGTGGCTGTGTTTGGCGCCGTGGCGTTTCTTGACCTGGCCCGGGGCGTAATGGGCGGCACTGTTCTTGTGGCCCGGCGCCCATTTCGGCGGCCCGGCATGGGAGGCCGCGGGGGCAAGGGTGAGGCTCGCAGCCGCGGCTGCGGCCATCAGAATCTTTTGCATTGCGGATCTCCTGTGATCTCTGCGTTTGGATCTCAGATGAGCGAGCCAGGCAGAAAAGGCAAATCCGCTGCGCCGGAATGCGCCGGCGGCGGGCGGAAACCGGCGGACTGGCGCCGGTTCCCGGTTGCGCGCAGGTTTCTGTAATCTGTGGCTTTTTCGCACGAAACCGGCGGCCGGCTGTTTGGCCGGTGCTCAGGGGGTGTACGGGGGGGCACAGGAGGGGGTGTTCGCGGGGTGCCGCCCTGTTCGGACCGGATCAGCCTTCGTCGGTGAACCGCACTTTGCCGATATGCGGCAGGTTGCGGTTGCGCTGCGCATAGTCGATGCCGTAGCCCACGACAAACTCGTCCGGGATCTCGAAGCCGATCCAGTCTGAGCGGAAATCCACCTCGCGCCGGGACGGCTTGTCGAGCAGGGCGATGGACTTCAGCCGGGCAGGGTTGCGGCTTTGCAGCAGGTGGATAACGTGGTTCAGCGTGTGGCCGGTGTCGACGATATCTTCCACCACCAGCACGTCGCGCCCTTCAATGGCGCCGCGCAAGTCCTTGAGAATGCGCACTTCCCGGCTGCTCTCCATCGCATCGCCATAAGAGGACGCCTCGAGGAAATCGACCTCGATCGGCAGGTCCAGCTCACGCACCAGATCGGCGATGAACACGAAACTACCGCGCAGCAGGCCAACCACGACCAGCTTGTCGGTGCCCTCGAATTCACGCTGAATTTCCGCGCAAAGCTCCTCGATCCGTGCTGCAATCGCCTTGGCCGAGATCATCACATCAATGACATATGGACGCTGTGACATGGCTGCCCCCTTGAATTTCCCGCGCGTACATAGGACATGACGCCCGACAATTGTAGCAGAAAATCAGCAGGTCATGCCCACACACTCGGAAACCCGCCAGATGCCCTATACGGCGCAGCAGATGTACAATCTGGTGGCCGATGTCGCGCAATACCCCCAGTTCCTGCCCTGGTGCGCCGCCGCCCGCATCCGCAGCCGCGCAGTCCTGGGCGAAGCCGAGGTGATGGAGGCGGATCTGGTGATCTCCTTCAAGGTCTTCCGCGAGCGGTTCGGCAGCCGGGTAACTCTGTATCCTGGCGAAAAAAAGATCGACACCGAGTATCTGGACGGCCCGTTCCGCTACATGAAATCCCACTGGATCTTCGCGCCGCGGGAAGACGGCACCTGCGACGTGTCCTTCTTTGTCGATTTCGAATTCAAGAATGCGGTGCTGCAAAGCATTATCGGCGTGGTCTTCAACGAGGCGATGCAGCGCATCGTGCGCGCGTTCGAGCGCCGCGCGGCGGACCTGTACAGGTAAGGCCGGGCAGGCCGGCCCCCTCTTGACCCAAAGCCGGCTTCAAGCTGTATCACTGGCGGGGCTTGCGATTTTGCAATGGAAGGAACGGCTCGTGATGGATCAGGATTTCTGGCAGGCGCGGTGGCGCGATAACCGCATCGGCTTTCATGAAGCGGCGCCCAACTCCCTTTTGGCACAACATTTTACCCGGCTTGGTCTGCAGGCCGGGCAGTCGGTCTTTGTGCCGCTCTGCGGCAAGGCGCTGGATCTGGACTGGCTGGTTGGCAAGGGTTTGCGGGTGACAGGCGTCGAGTTCAACCAGGGAGCGGTGGAAGAGGTGTTTGCGCGCCAGGGGCTGGCACCGCAGGTGGCGAAGACGGGTGCCCTCACACGGTATCAGGCCGGAACGCTGACCCTGTACGCCGGGGACTTCTTTGCGCTGACAGAGGAGCATATTGCGCCGGTCGATGCAGTCTACGACAGGGCTGCGCTGGTTGCGGTCAAACCTGAAGATCGAAGGGCATATGCGGCGCATCTCAACCGGATTGCCGGTACTGCCAAACAGCTGCTGATCGGGTTCGACTATGACCAGTCGCTGATGCAGGGGCCGCCGTTTTCGGTGCCGGGGGAAACCGTTCAGGCGCTCTATCAGGACACCCATGCCATCACCCTGATCGAAGAACGCGCAGCCGATGGCCGGATCGGCGAGCGCTGCAATGCGCTGGAGCAGGCCTGGCTGCTGGCACCTAAGGGGTGAAACGAAAGCGGGTCCCCGAAGGGACCCGCGCGGTGCGCAACAGGCACCGTCTGCCGTGAGTGGTGGCATGCGTTATGGGGGGTCAGCTGTTCATGTCATATGCCCGCTCGCCATGAACCGACAGATCGAGGCCGTTGGTCTCGCTTTCAAGATCCACCCGCAGGGATGTGATCGCGGCCGCAACTTTCACCAGCACGATGGTCACCACCACGGTGAAGACGCCGACGATGACCAGGGCGCCCAGCTGCGCGGCCCAGGCGCCGGCGCCGAAGACGGCGATCATGATAGTGCCGAAGATGCCGCCGACGCCGTGAACTGCGAAAACATCCAGCGTGTCGTCGATCTGCATCCTGTTGCGGATCAGGTTGACCATCTCCTGGCACAGCACACCGGCGATGGCACCGATGATCAGCGCTTCCACCGGGCCGACAAATCCGGAGGCCGGAGTGATCGAGGCCAGCCCTGCAATGGTGCCGGTCACCAGGCCGACGAGGGAGGCCTTGCCGTATTTGATCTTTTCCCACAGCGCCCAGCTGAGCGAGGCGGTTGCGGCGGAGAGATGGGTCACGGTCAGCGCCATAGCAGCACCTCCGTCCGCCGCCAGCTGCGAGCCGCCGTTGAAGCCGAACCAGCCGACCCACAGCATCGCCGCACCAATCATCACATAGCCGGGATTGTGCGGCGGGATGCTGCGGTTTTTGCGCGGGCCGAGGAAGAAGGCGATGATCAGCGCGGCCAGGCCTGCGGTCTCATGCACCACGATGCCGCCGGCAAAGTCCCTGACCCCGGTGTCACCGAAGATGCCGCCATCAGCCAGAAAACCGCCGCCCCAGATCCAATGCACCACCGGCGCATAGCACAAGAGCATCCAGAGGCCGGAGAACACCAGGACAAAGCCAAAGCCCACCCGCTCCACATAGGCGCCGACGATCAGCGCGGGCGTGATGATGGCGAATGTCATCTGGAAGGCAAAGAACAGCACCTCGGGCAGGGTGCCGGAGAGGCTGTCCGCGGTCACGCCATTGAGGAACATCTTGTCCAATCCGCCCCACAGGCCGGACGTGCCGCTGCCGAAGGCGACGGTGTAGCCGAAAGCCAGCCACAGTACGCTCATCAAACAGGCAATGGCGTAGCAATGCATGAACACGCTGAGCACATTGCGGGCACGCACCAGCCCGCCGTAGAACAGCGCCAGTCCCGGCAGTGTCATGAAGAGGACCAGGGCCGTGGCCACAATGATCCATGCTGTATCCGCTCCGTTCATCCGTCTGTTCCTTCCCCTCTTAAAACGGTGGGTCAGGAAAAAGCGGAAAGCCTGCGCAGAAAAAAGCGGCAGAGGCGCGGAAGGCGCCCAAAAACGGGGCTTTTCTGCAAGTGCTGAAAAATTGAGCGCTGTGGCGGGTCAGCTGCCCGTTTCGCGTTCGATTCGGGAAATCGCCCCGGCCAGCAGTTCCAGCGCGTGGTCCCGGGTGGCGGCGCGGACCTTGTCCCGCCCGATGGCGCCGAAGTCCACCGTCTCGGTAAGGGGCTCCCGGCCGGTGCGCGCGAGGCCAAAGCAGACGCGGCCCTCGGGTTTGAACTCCGACCCGCCGGGGCCGGCGATGCCGGTGACGGAGACCGCCAGCGTGACGCCTGCGTTGTTCAGTGCGCCTGCGGCCATTTCCGCAGCCACCTCTTCACTGACGGCGCCCACAGCGTCCAGGGTTTCCGCACGCACGCCCAGCATCTGCATCTTGGCGGCGTTGGAATAGGTGACAAACCCCCGGTCCACCACGGCGGAGGAGCCGGGGATATCCGTCAGCGCGGCCGCGATCATGCCGCCGGTGCAGCTTTCGGCGGTGGCGATGGTGATGCTTGCGGCGGCGGCGCGGCGGATGATCTCTGCGGTGTCCATGATCAGAACCCCAGCACGCGGTGCGACAGGAAGGCAAGCAGGCCCACTCCGATGGCGGCCATGATCCCGGCGATCAGGTCATCCATCATCACACCGGTTGCGCCTTTCTGCCGGTCGGCCCAGCCCACCGGGCCGGGTTTCCAGACGTCGAACAGGCGGAACAGCACAAAGGCGGCGATCCAGCCCGGCCACAGGGCGGTGATGTCGATATCATGTGCCCAGGCGGGATAGGAGATCGCCCAAAGTGCTGTGAACTGGCCGGCAACCTCATCCATCACAAATTCGGAAGGATCCAGGTCCTCCTTGCCGCGGGTCATTACCTCGGCGGCCCAGACGCCGGCGCCGACTGAGATCAGCGTGGCCGCGGCCAGCAGCAGGAAGCCGCCGAGCTGGTGCAGCCCATAGGCCAAAGGCAGTGCTGCGAGCGATCCCCAGGTGCCGGGCGCCGGCCTGAGATAGCCGACGCCGCAGACGGTGCCGATCAGCGTCGCGATTCTCATGACTTCACCAGCGCGGCGGTGGCAATCGCGGCGATGCCCTCACCGCGTCCCGTAAAGCCGAGGCGTTCCGAGGTGGTGGCCT
The DNA here is from genome assembly GCF_025857195.1 of Leisingera thetidis. NCBI lineage: Bacteria > Pseudomonadati > Pseudomonadota > Alphaproteobacteria > Rhodobacterales > Roseobacteraceae > Leisingera > Leisingera thetidis. The sequence goes on from NZ_CP109787.1 coordinate 1,767,792, forward strand.
TGATCGACACCCGGTCAGCCCCGATGCCCAGGATTTCTGCCATCACGTCGCGCATCTTGGCGGCGTGCGGTCCGACCTTGGGATATTCGCAGACCAGGGTGCAGTCGATGTTGGACAGGGTGAAGCCCATCTGCCGCGCCAGGTCGGCGGCGTGGCGCAGGAAAATCTCGCTGGCGGCGCCTTTCCACTGCGGGTCGGACGGCGGGAAGTGCTGGCCGATGTCGCCCTGCGCCAGCGCGCCATAGATCGCGTCGGTCACCGCGTGCATGCCGACGTCGGCGTCGGAATGGCCTTGCAGGGATTTCTCATGCGGGATTTCGACACCGCAGAGGATCACGCTGCTGCCGGGGCCGAAGCGGTGCACGTCGTAGCCATTGCCAAGCCTGATATCCATTTCTGCTCCCAGAATGCGTTCGGCCCGGGCGAAATCCTCAGGCCGGGTGATTTTGATGTTGTCCGGCTCGCCCGGAATGATGGCGACGTCAAGCCCTGCGGCGCGCGCAACCTCCACGTCGTCGGCTGCGCCGCCCGGATGGGCAAGATGTGCGGCGAGGATGTCCTGATAGCGGAACCCCTGCGGGGTCTGCGCAGCATAGAGCCCGCTGCGGTCCCGGGTGCCGGTCACGGTGCCCTCGGCGCCAGTCCACAGAGCGTCGGTCACGGCAAGTGCCGGGGCTGCCGCAGCCGTTTCATCCAAGGCATCAAGAATGCTGTTGATCAGAGCGGGGCTGACACAGGGGCGGGCGGCGTCGTGGATCAGCACCTTGTCGACGCCTTGCTGTTCCAGCGCCTGCAGCCCGTTCAGGACCGAAGCTGCACGCTCGCTGCCGCCCTTGGCCAGACTCAGGCCGGGCGTTCCGGAGAATTCCTCCCACGCGGTTTCATCATCAGGGGAGAGAACCAGCACAGTGAGGTCCACGCCAGCCTTTGCAAAGGCTTCCAGCGTCCAGTCGATCACCCGGCGGCCCTTGAGCGGGCGCCACTGCTTGGGCATGCCGCCGCCTGCGCGGGTGCCGCGGCCGGCGGCGACGATCAGGGCGGCTGTGGTCATGAAAGCCTCATTGCAAATCCGGGTTTTGTTTATGAGGTGGCGCGGCGATAGGCAATCACCTGGGGGAATATGCTTAAAAGATAGGCAAATGGCGGCTGGCTGTGCCTTGCAGAGGGCAGTTTCATTGCTGCATAGCAGGGACTTCGGATAAAAACGCTTCAGTTGCACAAGGATTAGGCAGTTGTCTTTCACGCTTGGAACCACCTCCATGTCCCCGCCGATCGCCCTGGCGCCGATGGCCGGAATCACCGACCGTCCGTTCCGGGATCTGGTCCGCTCCTTTGGGGCCGGGCTGATGGTGAGCGAAATGGTGGCAAGCCAGGAGATGGTGCAGGCGAAACCCGGCGTGCGGGAGCGCGCCGAGCTGAGCGCCGATGTTGAGAACACCGCGGTGCAGCTGGCCGGGCGCGAGGAATACTGGATTGCAGAGGCCGCCAGGCAGGTTGCCGGGCAGGGCGCGCGGATCATCGATATCAACATGGGCTGCCCCGCCAAGAAGGTGACAAACGGCTATTCCGGCTCGGCGCTTTTGAAAACGCCGGATCATGCGCTGAAGCTGATCGAGGCGGTGGTGGGCGCAGTGGATGTGCCGGTCACGCTGAAAACCCGGCTGGGCTGGGACGAAAACTGCCTGAATGCCCCGGATGTGGCCCGCCGCGCGGCGGAGGCCGGGGTGCAGATGGTGACGATCCACGGCCGCACGCGCTGCCAGTTCTACAAGGGCTCGGCGGATTGGGCTGCCATCCGGGGGGTGAAAGACGCTGTGAATGTGCCGCTGCTGGCCAATGGCGACATTGTGGACACCGCCTCTGCCCGCAAGGCGCTGGAGTTGTCCGGTGCGGACGGCGTGATGATCGGGCGCGGGGCTGAAGGCAAGCCCTGGCTGCTGGCCGAGGTGGCGCACCATCTGTGGGGCACGCCGGCTCCGGATGTGCCGGAGGGTGATGCGCTGATCGCAATGGTTTCAGAGCATTACAAGGCGATGCTCGACTTTTACGGGCCGGAGCTGGGGGTGCGTGTCGCGCGCAAGCATCTGGGCTGGTACATGGATGAGGCCGGCACCGGTCCTGCCATGCGCCGGGCGGTGCTGACCGAAAAGACGCCGCAGCAGGTGCTGGCGCTGCTGCCGGAGGCATTGAGCATGCAAAGTCCGGAGGCCGCCGCATGATGGACAGTTCTGCCCTCTGGGCCTCCCTGCCGGTGCCGGCCTTCCTGATCGATGCCGGGGACAATATCGCCGATGTGAACGCGGCCGGAGAGGGGTTCCTCAACACTTCCCGCAAGGCGCTGCTGGGGCAGCCGGTCTGGGACACGCTGGCAATCGATGCACCGATCGAGGAGGCCTTTGCCCGCGCCCGGGTGCAGGGCACGCCGCTGTTTGTGAATGATATCGATGTGGGCTCCGGCAGCCGGGCGCCCTTGCAGTGCGGGGTGCAGATTGCCTCGCTGCAGGGGCAGGAAGGGGTGATGCTGCTGATGGTCACCCCGCGGGAGCTGGCCGGGCGAATGACGCAGACCCATTCCGCCAAATCCGCCGCCGCCTCAGCCATTGGCATGGCGGAGATGCTGGCGCATGAGATCAAGAACCCGCTGGCAGGGATCACCGGCGCGGCGCAGCTTCTCAGTATGAACCTGACGGCGGACGACCTGGAGCTGACCGATCTGATCGTCAGCGAAAGCCGCCGCATCGTGAAGCTTCTGGAGCAGGTGGAGCAGTTCGGCAATCTGACGGAACCGTCCTTCCAGCCGGTGAACCTGCATGACGTGCTGGACCGGGCGCGCCGTTCCGCGCTGCTGGGGTTCGGCGCCCATATGACCATCACTGAAGAATACGATCCCTCGCTTCCGCTGGCCTGGGGCGATGCGGACCAGCTGCTGCAGGTGGTGCTGAACCTGTTGAGGAACGCCTCAGAAGCGGCTGATCGGAAAGGCGGAAACATCCACATCCGCACCTTTTATGAACATTCCTTCCGGCTGCGCCGCAGCGACGGCACCGGCAAGCTGCTGCCCTTGCAGATCGAGATCTGCGATGACGGGCCGGGGCTGCCGGAGACCATCAGGGATGACATTTTCGACCCGTTCGTGTCGGGCCGGGAGAATGGCACCGGGCTGGGCCTTGCATTGGTGAGCAAGATCCTCTCGGAGCATAATGGCTGGATCTCGGTAAGCTCGGTTCCCGGGCGCACTGTGTTCCGGCTGTCGCTGTCGCGCGTGCCGCGCGACGGAAAACCGCAGGAGAGCTGATCCATGGACGGCACCGTTCTGGTCGCTGACGACGACCGCACCATCCGCACCGTACTGACCCAGGCGCTGACCCGCGCCGGCTGCAAGGTGCATGCGACCTCTTCGCTGACCACGCTGATGCGCTGGGTGGCTGAGGGCAAGGGCGATGTCATCATCTCGGATGTGATGATGCCGGATGGCAACGGGCTGGAGATGCTGCCCAAGATCCAGGCCGACCGGCCCGGGCTGCCGGTGATCGTGATCTCGGCGCAGAACACCATCATGACGGCGATCAAGGCGGAAGAGGCCGAGGCGTATGATTACCTGCCGAAACCCTTTGACCTGCCGGAACTGATGAAGCGCACCGCCAAGGCGCTGGCGGCAAAGCGGGTGGCCCCTTCTGCGCCTCGAACGGATGCGCCGGAGCACCCGGAGGAGCTGCCGCTGATCGGCCGCAGCGAGGTGATGCAGACGCTGTACCGGCTGATCGCCCGGGTGATGAACACCGATCTGCCGCTGCTGATTACCGGCGAAAGCGGGACCGGAAAGTCGTTGATTGCCCGGGCTATACATGACTTTTCAGACCGGCGGACGTTACCTTTTGTGCAGGCGGACGCTGCGGCATTGATCGAGCTGGAAGGCCCGTCACGGCTGCTGGCGCAAGCAAAAGGGGGCACGCTGGTTATTGATGAGCTGGCCGATCTTCCGGAAGAGGCGCAGGCACGGCTGGTGCGGATGATGGATGCGCCGGGTGATCATGCGCCCCGTTTCATCGCCTCCAGTCAGAAAGACCTTGCCGTGGTCATGGAGGCCGGGGACCTGCGCCAGGATCTGTACTACCGGATCTGCGGCTCGGCGCTGCATGTGCCTGCGTTGCGGGAAAGGGTGGAGGATATTCTGCTTCTGGCGGAGCACTTCCTGATCCGGGCCGAGAATGACGGCGCACCGCACCGCGTGCTGAGCGAGGGCGCGCGCGAGGTGCTGCGCCATTTCGGCTGGCCTGGAAATGTCCGGCAGCTGGAGAACACCGTGCGGCGGCTGGCGCTGACCGCGCGCAGCGAAGACATCAGCCAGGCTGATGCCGCTTCCGTGCTGGGGCCGCAGTCCGGACCGGAACCGGCCGTGGCGGGGCTTGCCAGCGAGAAGCTTTCGGAAGCGGTCGCCCGCCACCTTCAGCGCTACTTCGACCTGCATGGCGACCTGCTGCCGCCGCCGGGGCTGTACATGCGGCTGCTGCGCGAGGTGGAGACGCCCTTGATCGAAATCGCCCTGGCGGCGACCGGCGGCAACCAGGCAAAATGCGCCGAACTTCTGGGGATAAACCGGAATACCCTGCGTAAGAAGATTACGGATCTGGATATTGAGGTGACACGCCGCCGCAAACTGATGTAATATCGCCACAGAAATGTGGCTTGGCTATGAATTTCCTAGGCTGGGCCACGAGATATGGCGGTGACTCGCAAAGAGTCGCACATCAGAATGAGGGCAGTCAGTGGCGCATAAGTCACATCTGAGGGCGGCATACGGGCCATTTGCAGCCTTTGACCGGTGGCGGAGGACCCGCCGCGCCCGCAATATCGGGACAATCGGGCTGGTGCTGCTGGGGCCGGTACTGGCGCTGGCTACTTTCCTCATTATCGGACCGTTCGGGCAGGGCGCATCCTCCAGACCGCTGCGGCTGATTCTGCTGGCGGATCTGGTTTATATCCTGACCATCGCGGCGCTGGTGATGACCCAGATCGTGCGGCTGTTTATGGCACGCCGCTCGAAATCCGCCGGATCCCGCCTGCATTTGCGGCTGATCGGGGCGTTCGGGTTTCTGGCGCTGATCCCGACCGTCATCGTTGCGGTGTTTGCGGTGCTGACGGTGAATGTGGGACTTGAGGGCTGGTTCTCGCAGCGCGTGCGGCAAGTGATCGGCAGCTCGCTGGCGGCGGCCGAGGCTTATCAGGCGCAGCAGAAAAACGATCTGACCGAAGACGCGCATGCGCTGGCGCGATACCTGGACAACAGCCGAGCCCGCAGTTTCTTTATCAACGACGCCGAGCTGCGTCTGGTTCTGGCGCAAGGCCAGCTGCAGATTCAAAGGGGTCTGCGCGAAGCCTATATCGTCGACAGCGCCGGGCTGATCCGGGCGCGCGGGGAACGTTCATACGAGTTCGATTTCGAGAAGCCGAACGACCGCCAGATCGGAGTTGCCCGCTCCGATGGATTCCTGCTGATCGAGGATTGGGACAACAGCGAATTCCGTGCCCTGGTGCAGCTGGAGGCTTTTGTCGACCGGTTCCTGTACATCAGCCGGGACGTGGACGGCGAGCTGCTGAACCTGCTCGATGACACCCAGGAAACCGCGCATCTCTACCAGCAGCTGGAAAGCGAGCGCGGCCGGGTTCTGTTTGAATTTGCGCTGCTTTACATCGGTTTTGCGGTGATCCTGATCCTGGCGGCGATGTGGCTGGGCATGTGGTTCGCCGAACGGCTGTCGCGGCCCGTCGGACGGCTGACGGTAGCGGCGCAGCGGGTTGGTTCCGGCAATCTGGACGTGCAGGTGCCGATTGATGATGGCGGCGACGAAATTTCCCAATTGGGCCAGTATTTCAACCAGATGACCCGGGAGCTTAAGGCGCAGCACGGGCGGTTGCTGGACAACACCCGGCAGATCGAACGCCGCCGCCGCCTGTTCGACTCTGTGCTGTCTTCGGTGACATCCGGGGTTGTGGGGCTGGACGCGGACGGGCGGGTGACATTCGTCAACCGTTCGGCTGAGCGGCTGCTGGACTGGCAGGAGGATCAGCAGTCGCTGGCGCTGGCGGTGGCAGTACCGGAGTTCGGGCCGCTGTTTGCCGAGCTGATCGAAACCGGTGCCGAGGTGGTGCAGGAGGAGATCAAGGTGACCCGCCAGGGCCAGCTGGAAAACCTGCTGGTGCGGATGTCTCCGCGCCGCTCCGGGGAGGGCGGGCTGGAAGGCTATGTGGTGGCCTTTGACGATGTGACCGATCTGGTCAGTGCCCAGCGGCTGGCGGCCTGGGGCGATGTGGCCCGGCGGATTGCCCATGAGATCAAGAACCCGCTGACCCCGATCCAGCTGAGTGCGGAGCGGATCAAGCGCAAGTTCGCCCCCAAGCTGGGCGAGGAGAACAGCGATCAGCTGCAATCGATGACCGATGTGATCGTGCGCCAGACCAATGATCTGCGCAGGATTGTCGATGAATTCTCGAAATTCGCCCGCATGCCGGAACCGGAGAGGCGCGAAGAAGATCTGGCCAAACTGGTGCGGGACGCAGTGATCCTGCAGCAGCAGGGCCAGCCCGGTGTCCGGATCAGGGCGGAGCTGCCGCAGGCAGCGATGCCGTCGGATCTGGACGCCACCATGATTGGCCAGGCGCTGACCAATCTGATCAAGAACGCAGGCGAAGCCATTGAAAGCCTGCAGCAAAAGAAAAACCCGCAAGGCCTGGTGCCGGAAATCCGTGTGGCGGCGGCAAAAGCGGGACACTTCTATGAAGTCCGCATCGCCGACAATGGCATCGGCCTGCCGGAAGACCGGGCACGGCTGTTCGAGCCTTATGTGACCACGCGCGATGCGGGCACCGGGCTGGGGCTGCCGATCGTCAAGAAAATCATCGAAGAGCATGGGGGCACGCTGACGCTGGAAGATGCCCCGGTGTTCGAGGGACACGCGCATTACGGCGCGATGGCGGTGATCCGCCTGCCCGCCGCAAACCGGGCGGCGGCGCCAAACAAGAGCACAGTGAAAGCAGGTCTGACATGAGTGACATTCTGATTGTAGATGACGAGCGCGATATCCGCGAGCTGGTCTCGGACATTCTGGAGGACGAAGGCTATGCCACCCGCAAGGCCGGCAGTTCCGATGAATGCATGGCCCGGCTGGAGGAATCGCAGCCGGCGCTGATGATCCTGGATATCTGGCTGAAGGACAGCCAGATGGACGGAATCGACATCCTGAAGACGGTCAAGCGCGACACGCCGGATATTCCGGTGGTGATCATCTCGGGCCATGGCAACATCGAAATTGCCGTGGCGGCGATCAAGCAGGGCGCCTATGACTTCATCGAGAAGCCCTTCAACATCGACCAGCTGATGGTGGTGATCCGCCGCGCCATGGAAACCTCGCGCCTGCGCCGGGAAAACTCGGATCTGAAGCGCAAGGACACGGGTGCGGCGGAAATGATCGGCACCTCCGCGGCTTTCCGGACATTGACCAGCCAGCTGGACAAGGTGACCAAATCCAACGGCCGGGTGATGCTGACCGGTCCCGCAGGCAGCGGCAAGGAGATTGCGGCCCGCTACATCCACGCCAATTCGAACCGGGCCTCGGCGCCGTTCATTACCGTGAACTGCGCCAGCATCGAGCCTGACCGGATGGAAGAGGTGCTGTTCGGCCGCGAAACCTCCGAGCGCGGGGTGGAACCCGGCTTGCTGGAGCAGGCGCACGGCGGGGTGGTGTTCTTTGACGAGGTCGCCGATATGCCGCTGGGCACCCAGTCCAAGATCCTGCGGGTGCTGGTGGACCAGCAGTTCCAGCGGGTCGGGGGATCGGACAAGATCCGGGTGGACCTGCGGGTGGTCTCCTCGACCAACAAGGATCTGGACGCCGAGATTGAGTCCGGCACATTCCGCGAGGAGCTGTATCACCGCCTGAACGTGGTTCCGGTTGCGGTGCCGTCGCTGGCGGACCGGCGCGAGGATATTCCGCTGCTGGCGGGCCATTTCATCGCCCAGTTCAACGAGGCCCAGGGCCTGCCGCTGCGCGAGCTGACGGATGAAGCGGTGGCGCTGATGCAAACCATGCTGTGGCCGGGCAACGTGCGCCAGCTGAAAAACCTGGTGGAACGGGTGCTGATCCTCGGTGACGGCAGCGGCCCGATCGAGGCCAGGGACCTGCCGCGCGAGGAGGACAAGCCGCAGGAGGAGGGCCGGGTGGTGCTGTCCGGCGCGCTGGCAACGCTGCCTCTGCGCGAGGCGCGCGAGGCATTCGAGCGGGAATACCTGCTGACCCAGATCAACCGTTTTGGCGGCAATATCAGCCGTACGGCGTCTTTTGTCGGCATGGAGCGCTCGGCACTGCACCGCAAGCTGAAGTCGCTGGGGGTTGTGACCTCGAACAAGGCAGGAGCCCGGGTGGCGCATGTGGAAACCGAGGAAGAGCAGGCCTGATCATTCAGTCCCTGCGCCCGTCCGGGTGCAGGGACTGCAGAGCCCGGGGATCAGAACAGGTCCTGCCGGATCGGGTTCAGCGCAAAATGAACCTGCGCGGCCAGTTGCAGTTGGCTGATGGCGTCTTCCGGGACGATTGCAGGCAACCCTGCCTCCCGGGCCCAATTGGCCAGCTGTTTGCGGGACTCGGGGCCGAACTGGCCGTCAATGGCAATCCCCGATCCAAGCTGGCGCAGGACGTATTGGGTGCCGGCAGAAACGTCCGTTTCAGCCATGCCGGACAGCAGATCCCGTGCGGCGGCGCGTGCGTCGGGATCATTCAGCGCCATCGCCTTGCCTGCCCTGGCGGCAGCGGCATGAACCGGGATGCGGTCTGAAAGCTGGTTCAGCGCGACCCAGGCGCCATTGGCACCGCCCCAGGCGTCGCCGCGCGATAGCCCCATATCATACCATTCCAGCGCTTCGGCAGCGTCACTGCCGGGCAGATCTCCATTCATGATCATCCGACCGATCTCGCCCGGAGCATGGGGGTGGCCCAGCTGGGCGGCTTCGGCGAACAGCGCGCGGGCTTTTTCCTTGTCCACGGGCTGGCCCGCTCCGCCATCACGGTAGACATAGCCCAGGTTGGCGGTGCCGTAGATATCGCCGCGTCCGGCAGAGGCTTCGAGATAGGACAGCCCGCGTTCCGGCTGCGCCAGCTCATCGCCGCTCCACAGGAAGAACACGCCCAGTTCGTTCATCGAATAGGTATGCCCAAGCTCCACCGCCCGGCTGAGCAGGTCAAAACCGCGCTGTTTTTCCTCGGCGGTGCTGCTTTTGCGCAAAAGCCGTTTGCCGCGGGCGTGCATCGAGAAGGGGTCGCCTGCCTCGATCCCCTTGTCCCAGAGGGCAAAGGCCTTTCCCGGGTCGTAGGGGATGGGCACGGTCTCGCGATCGACATTCGGGGTGATATGCAGATAGGCCACGGCATTATAGGCGCGGGTATGGTTCAGTTCCGCAGCTTTCCCAAAGGCTTCGTAGGCTTCGATCAGGCGGCCCTGGCCCTGCAGAGCCCGGCCCAGCTGGTAGTGCAGCCGGCCGATATCCGGCGCGGTCTGCACCGCCTCGCGGCAGGCGGCCTCAGCCGCTTTGAGATTGATCTCATTGGGATAACGGTAAAGGCCGACCCCTTGCGGATCCAGCAGATCTCCGGCTTCCAGATCGCATTGACGGGCAATCATTTCGAGGTTCACTGTGACATTCCGCACGGTCCCGGCCTGCGCCAGGCGCAGCACCATGCGGTCCTTGCGCACCTGGCCGCCGTCTTTGCGGGCCGGCAGTTCCGCCAGCTTGGGCGCGTAGCTGAGGCTGAGTGCGCTGCCGTCACCCGATTGCAGCGAGGTGACACCTGCCGCGGGCGTTTCGACAATCGTCACCGTCGTGCCTGCGCGGACATAGGGGCTGATCTCCGGCGCCAGTTCCAGCGAGCGGCCTAGCGGCACCTTGACCGACAGCTCGGCAGGCAGTTGATCCAGGCTGACCAGGGTGGTTTCCGTCTCTGCCTTGGCAACGTTCAGGGACCGCTCTGCCGGACGCAGGTAGATCTTTTGCATCAGCGTCGAGCTTTCCCAGGGCACCTGGGTGTTGCCGGTCGCGCTGTAGACGTCGCCGCGGATGGCAGCGAGAACGGTCATCGCGTCCTCGTCGGGCCGGTCCGGAAAATGCCGCACAACCGAGGCGGTGTAGGGGCTGTTGCTGCCCGGCTCGCCATCCAGAGCAGTGGCGCCGGGCGAGGTGGAGAAGGCGACCAGCGTGTTGAGGGGCGGGCGGAACACGTCGAACCCTTCGCGCGCCTCATAAAGCTGGGCACCGACTTCGGCATTGAGCCTGGCGTCGGGCACCGGGTTGTCGCGGCAGGAATCCAGCATCAGGATCTGGCTGCCCGCCTTGCCGCCAAGAATGGCCGACACCCGGTCAAGGGTGACTGACTGGAACGGCAGGTCGTGAATGCCCGACAGTTCCGCGTCGCTGGTCAGCAGGTAGTTGCGCCGCCCCAGCTGGATGCCGTGGCCGGCGTAATAGAAGAACACCTGGCTGCCGTCGCGGATATTGAGGGCAGCCTGTCGCAGCAGCGCCTCAAACCCGCGCTTGTCCAGGTCATAGCCTTCATAAACCGTATAGCCGAAGGACTTGAGCATCGCCGCCATTGCCTCGGCATCCTGGCGGGTGTTGGTCAGGTCGGTGACATGGTCGTAATCCTGGATGCCGATCACGATGGCGGTTTCCGGGGCAGTGCCCCGTTCACTGGTTTCATAGGCCGCAAGTGCGGCGTTTGCAGGAAGCAGGGCTGCACTGGCCAGAAGTGCTGCCGCAAGCGAGGTGCAGGAAGATTGCAGGGGTTTCATTTGATTGCCTGGGCTTAACCCCAGCCTCCGCCGCCACCGGACCCGCCGCCGCCGCCAGATCCACCGCCGCCACCGCCAGATCCACCGCCGCCGCCGCCGGATCCACCGCCGCCGCCCTGGCTGGCAGGCTCAGGCGCTTCTTCCGCCGGAATGACCGGAGCCCGGGTGGCGGTTACAGGAGCTGGCGCCCGGTAGGTCGCAGAAGCTGGTGCGGGGGCCGCGGCGGGCGGGGGGGCAATGGGGGCCACCGGCTCGCAGGCTGCTGTCACAGCGGCAAGAGGCAGCGCGGCAAACAGGAAGTGTATCCGCATCGGGTACCTTTCTCTTTGGAGAATACTGATCAACAAACAATCCGGTAACCAGCTTACTTGATCCGGCGCCGCAAATCAAAGCCAACCCGCCGCAAAACGGGCGGCAGCGGGGCCGGAACCGGCCAATGGCTCAGCCGCCGGTGCGGATGCTGATGCTGCCATCCCGGTTGCGCTGCGCGCAGGAGGCTTCGGTCAACGGCTCCAGATACGGACCCGCGGGAGCCGAAGCGCTGCGCTGCGTGCAGCGTTTCAGGGTGATCTGCTGATAGCCCTTGGCGGCCATGCAGGACTTTTCCAGACGCTGGCGCAGCGGCTTGTTCACGTCCACCGTGTAGATGCTGCCGTCCACCCAATAGCCGGGGCGGTAATAGCAACCGCCGCTGTGGCAGACTTTGCGCCCGGGGTAGAAGATTGGCGGATTCTGGCGGATTTCATTGGCGACCGGCGCGTCTTTCAAGGCCGCCGCCTGGCAGCCGAGCTCGTCGGTTTGCAGGCGGGCGGTCTCGGTTCCCGGTTTGTAGTAGACCGGAAGCGGCCCGCAGGCTGCCGCGCCGAGCAGCAGCAGGGATCCGCAAAGGAACTTCAGCGGCTTGAACATGAGGCAAGAATGGCTGCAATCAGAGCATGTTACAATTAAATTGACCGTGAAAGCGGCTTCTGTCATTCACGTCGGGCGAAACTCTGCCCGAAATTCCGCCAAGGGATGCGCAAATGAAGGTCATTATCTGCGGTGCGGGCCAGGTCGGCTGGCAGATCGCCCGGCACCTGTCCGGCGAGCACAATGATGTCACCGTTGTTGACAACAACCCGGAGCTGGTGCGGCGGGCCACCGATACGCTGGACGTGCAGGGGATCCACGGCTTTGCCTCTTATCCGGATGTGCTGGAGCGGGCCGGGGCGCGGGATGCCGACATGATCATCGCTGCCACCCATTCGGACGAGGTCAACATGGTGACCTGCCAGGTGGCGCATTCGGTGTTCAAGATCCAGCGCAAGATTGCCCGCCTGCGGGCCAAGAGCTATCTGACCGCGATCTATTCCGACCTTTATCAGCGCGAGCATCTGCCGATCGACGTGGTGATCAGCCCGGAACGCGAAGTGGCTGCGGCAGCGATGCAGCGGCTTTCGGCCCCGGCAGCGTTTGACACCGAAACCTTCATGGGCGGGCAGGCGCAGCTGCTGGGGATCCAGATCGACGAACATTGCCCGGTGGTGAATACGCCGCTGCGTCAGCTGACCGACCTGTTCTCCACCCTGCGGGCCATCGTGGTCGGGGTGCGCCGCGAAGGCACGCTGTTCGCGCCTGAGCCGGGTGACCAGCTGTTTGTGGGCGACAGCTGCTATGTGTTCAGCCATTCCGATGACGTGCCCCGCACAATCGAAGTTTTCGGCAAGAAGGAAAAGCGCCAGGACCGGGTGGTTGTGGTCGGCGGCGGCAATGTCGGGCTGGAAGTGGCCAAGGCGCTGGAGGCCGGTACCGGGCGGATCCGCGCCAAGATGATCGAGCGCGACCGCAAATGCGCCGAGCGCGCGGCCGAGGAACTGGAGCGCACGATCGTGCTGCACGGCGACGGTCTGGACCGGGCGCTGATGATCGAGGCGGGCATCGACAAGGCCGATGCCATGCTGGCGGTGACGGATGATGATAAGACCAACATGCTGGCCGCAGTGCGCGCCAAGGCCGAAGGCTGCCCGCTGGCGATTGCGCTGATCAATGACCCGACACTGGTGCCGCTGCTGCCGCACCTGGGGATCGATGCCTACATCAATCCGCGGTCCACCACGGTCAGCTCTATCCTGCGCCACATCCGCTATGGCCGGGTGCGGCAGGTCTACTCATTGGGCGATGCCGAGGCAGAGATGATCGAGGCCGAGGTGCTGTCGACCTCGCCGATTGCCGGCCAGATGATCCGGGAAACGGATTTCCCCGAAGGCGTGCTGGTCGGCGGGGTGCTGAAAAACGGCGAAATGCTGCGCCCCTCGGGCCATATGCGGATTGAGGAGGGCGACGTGATCGCGCTTTTTGCTGTGGCCGCAGATGTGCCGGAGGTCGAGCGCCTGCTGCAGGTGTCGATCGACTATTTCTAAGATGCGCCGCGTGGTCAAAGCCCCCCTTGGCGTGCTGCGCCTGCCATTGTTCCTGCTGATCTGGGGCATCGGTTCGCTGGCGATGTGGGTGCCGGCCATCCATGCGCTGGTGCTGGACGATCACCACACCTCGCAAAGTTTCTTTTATTCCGGTGTCGCCGGGCTGATGCTGGTGGTGCTGATCGGCCTGTCGATGGGCAACCGGGTGCCGCGCTACGGGATGCCGGGGCAGCTGCTTTCCCTGTTGGCAACCTTCACCGTGCTGCCGCTGTTTCTGGCGGTGCCGGTGCAGGACGCTTTGGTCAGCACCCGGTATTTGAATGCCTATTTCGACATGGTCAGCGCGATCACAACCACCGGTGCCGACATCTGGGGCGACCCGGCGCGGCTGCCGCCAAGCGTGCATCTGTGGCGGGCCATTGTCGGCTGGCTGGGCGGGCTGCTGATGTGGGTTGCCGCCTCGGCCGTGCTGGCGCCGATGTCGCTGGGCGGTTTCGAGGTCACCGCCAAAGGCGAACCCGGCGGCGGCACGGCAGCGCCGGCACATATGGAAAAAGCCGATCCCCGCCGCCAGCTGGTGGAAGTCACCCGAACGCTGGCGCCGGTTTACGCGGGGCTGACCTTGGTGCTGTGGCTTTTGCTGATGATCACCGGCGAGCAGGCGCTGGCGGGGCTCAGCCACGCCATGTCGGTGATGGCAACCTCGGGCATTTCCGCAACCGGCGGGGTGGAATATGCCTCCAGCGGCATTGCCGGTGAGATGGTGATGTTCCTGTTCATGTTCTTTGCGCTGTCCCGGCTGACCTTTTCCAGCGACACGGTGACCGCGGGGCAGGGGCGCCTGGACAAGGATCCGGAATTCCGCACCGGGCTGCTGATCGTCTTCGGGGTGCCGCTGCTGCTGTTTTTGCGCCATTGGGTTGCCGCCTACGAGGTCAATGCGGGCGAGGATTTTCTGCTTGCGCTGAAGGCGTTGTGGGGCACCGTGTTCACAGTGATGTCCTTTCTGTCGACCACCGGCTTTGAGAGCGTTCACTGGGAGGCTGCACAGGCCTGGTCGGGACTTGAAACCCCGGGGATGATCCTGCTGGGGCTGGCAGTGTTCGGCGGCGGTGTGGCCACCACCGCGGGCGGGGTGAAACTTCTGCGCGTCTATGCGCTGTATCTCAACGGGCTGCGCGAGATGGAGCGGCTGGTGCATCCCCATTCGGTCAGCGGCGGCGGCGACCGCACCAAGCGGCTGCAGAAGAACGGTGCCTTTGTGGCCTGGGTGTTCTTCATGCTGTTTGCCCTGTCCCTGGCGCTGGTCAGCACCGCGCTGGCGGCGGTCGGCACTGATTTCGAGCAGTCGCTTGTCCTGGCGGTGGCCTCGCTGGCCACCACCGGGCCGCTGACCGAAAGCGCCAGCAGCACACCGATCGTGCTGAATCAGCTGGCGGCGCCGGCCAAACTGATCCTGTGCATCGCCATGGTGCTGGGGCGGCTGGAAACCCTGGCCTTCATCGCGCTGCTGTCGCCCAACCTCTGGCGCAGCTGACTGCCCTTGCTGGTAAAAAGTGTTTTTCAGCTGGAAACTTGTTTTTTCTCCGTCCATACTGGTCTTTAACGTGCGTGCTGGTCCGCAGCGCGTGGCAAGAACAAAGGCGAGATAATAAAAAATGGCTTCGGACAGACAGAATCTTCAGGATGCCTTCCTGAATCACGTTCGCAAAACCAAGGTTCCGGTTACAATCTTTCTGATCAACGGGGTCAAACTGCAGGGTGTGATCACCTGGTTCGACAATTTCTGCGTGCTGCTGCGCCGCGACGGACAGTCGCAGCTGGTCTACAAACACGCGATTTCGACCATCATGCCGGCCCAGCCGATCAGTCTCTATGAGGGTGAAGACTCCAATTGATGGAGCATGACAGGAAGCAGACCCGCGCCTGGGTCCTGCATCCGGAAATCAAATCCGACAGCGGGCGCCGCGACGCAGCCCCCGCGCTTGAGGAGGCCGTTGCGCTGGCAGCGGCTTTGCCCGATCTTGACGTGATCGGCTCCAACGTGGTGCGGCTGCCCAAGGCGCATGCGGGGATGCTGTTCGGCTCCGGCAAGATCGAGGAGCTGGCGGGCGTCCTGAAGGCGAATGAGATCGAACTGGTCCTGATCGACGGGCCGGTGTCCCCGGTGCAGCAGCGCAATCTGGAAAAGGCCTGGAAGGTCAAGATCCTCGACCGGACCGGGCTGATCCTTGAGATTTTCTCGGACCGGGCGGCGACCCGCGAAGGCGTGCTGCAGGTCGAAATGGCGGCGCTCAGCTATCAGCGGACCCGGCTGGTGCGGGCCTGGACCCACCTGGAGCGCCAGCGCGGCGGCCTGGGATTTGTCGGCGGACCCGGCGAAACCCAGATCGAGGCCGACCGCCGCGCCATCGACGACCAGTTGGTGCGGCTGCGCCGCCAGCTCGACAAGGTGGTGAAGACACGGACGCTGCACCGCGCCTCGCGCGCCAAGGTGCCGTATCCGATTGTGGCGCTGGTGGGCTACACCAACGCCGGCAAGTCCACCCTGTTCAACCGGCTGACCGGGGCCGAGGTGATGGCCAAGGACATGCTCTTTGCCACCCTGGACCCGACCATGCGCCGGGTCGAGCTGCCGGACGGTCCAGAGATTATCCTGTCCGACACGGTGGGATTCATCTCGGATCTGCCGACCGAGCTGGTGGCCGCTTTCCGGGCGACGCTGGAAGAGGTGCTGGCGGCGGATGTGATCCTGCATGTACGCGACATCAGCCATGAGGAGAGCGAGCAGCAGGCCAAGGATGTGGAGGCGATCCTGGCCTCGCTGGGGGTGGATGGAAACCGCGTCCGGATCGAGGTCTGGAACAAGCTCGACCAGCTGCCGCAGGAAGAGGCCGAGGCCCGACGCCAGCGTGCCGGGCGCGAGGACGGCATTCATGCGATTTCGGCGCTGAGCGGTGAAGGGCTGGAGCGGCTGCTGGCGGATATCGCCGAGAAGCTGCAGGGGGTGCGGCATGAGGAGTTGCTGAACCTCAGCTTTGCCCAGGGCAAGCAGCGCGCCTGGCTGTTCAAGGAAGACCTTGTGCAGAGTGAGGAACAGACCGAAACCGGGTTTGACATCACGGTGCTGTGGACTGACCGGCAGAAGGCCAAGTTCGAGAAACTGTGAGTTCCGGCAATTGGCACAAAAGGAAACGGGCGCAGATGCGCCCGTTTTTTATTGCCTGGGGATGATCCGGGTGATGCCGACGGCGGCGGCGCGGGCCAGTTCCTCGTCCAGCGACATCGGGATGTATTCACCGCGCCGCCAGAGCTGCGCCATGTCGTCGTAATAGCGCGACAAGGGGTGGCCGGACTGGCCGGTCGAAACGATGAAGACAGAACTGTCCGGATCGGCAAAATCATAGACCCCGCGGTAGCCGGCGGCGTGCACGTTCTGGAACGGATCCGGGTCCTTGCCCGAGCTTTTGCCGCGCTGCAGGGTGTTGTCGCTGCCGCTGGTGGACTGGCGGATATTCACGAAATAGCGCAGCAGCGGCACATCACCCAGCACGGGGTGGTCCTGAGCGGCCTGATGCGCGTCGCCCCAGCGCAGCGATTCCAGCGCGTCGCCATAGCGTTCTTCGATCCAGATCAGTGCATCGTCCAGCGCCAGCCGGGCCATGTCGGTGCAGCTTTCTTCCGGTGCGCTCTGGCGCACGTCGCACCAGGCAGAGGCGCCTTCCACATCGCGGTAAACCCGTTCGATGAACAATGGCTCCACATGGCGGAAGGATTTGGCAACCGGTCCCAGCTCATCGGTAATCAGCCGGTTTTGCAGCGCCCGGACCCAGGCGGCGTAGATCAGCGGCTCCGGCAGGTGCTCGTTCATCTCGCCGTTCCATTCAGACAGCAGGGTCAGGGCAATCTGGCGCTGGCGCTCGCGGGTGCCGGCGGCGGCGGCCTCGCCGGTGAACCACAGGTTTGCACCAATCAGCGGCAAGAGGGTGCGGGCAGTGTATGACACCGTGTCCAGCTGCGCCTCGATGAAGCTGTCGCGGGTATGCACCTCGCGGTTCTGCATCAGTTTCTGCCAGCGGTGGATGCGCTGGGTGTCGCCCCAGTCAAAGGAGACATGATTGGGGAAGGGCCGGTCGAGGACCTTGTTGTTGGTATTGCCCAAAATGCCGCCGGCGGGGCGGAGGAACTCTGGATTTCCGGAATAGGGCGTGCGGCCCTGCCAGCGGTTTTCCGGCCGCCAGCCCTGGCTTGGCATGCGGCCCTTGCTCTGATGGGCCGCGTCACGCAGCGGGAAGGCGCCGACGGTCTTGAGCGCAATGGTGTCCCTGTCCGCCAGCGTCAGGTTCTGCGAGGGCGCGACGAACTCCTCGCCGGCGGCGATGGCCTCCTGCACCGAGGTGCTGCGCATCAGGTTTATCGCCGCGCTCATCGAGGTGTCGTTTGGGCTGAGCACGGTCCAGCTGAGCGACACGACGTGGCTGGGCGGAGTGATCTCCGCAAGGTTGAACATGGAGCCGGGCAGCACCGGGCCATTGTCGGTCCAGCGCAGCGTCAGGGTGACGGGAGGCTCATCCTTGATCGTGATGATCGATGGGCGGGAGATGAACTCCTTGTATCCGTCAACCCCCAGGTATTCCTGGCGGTTTTCCGGGTTGAGCCGTTCGATGAACAGGTCCTGGTCATCGAGGTAGGAAGACGTGACGCCCCAGCCCAGGGTGTCGGACCGGCCGGTGATCACCGCCGGGATGCCGGGGATGGTGCCGCCGATCACCCCGCCGGTGCCCAGCTCCAGCCGCGCCAGGTACCAGACGCCCGGCGCGCTAAGGCCGAGGTGCGGGTCATTGGCCAGCAGCGTGCCGCCCGCCGCCGAGCGGCTGGGTGCCGCGGCCCAGGCGTTGGAGGCCCCAGCCAGCCCGCGCGGGGCAACCGGGAACAGCAGGCTGTCCGCTTCGGTGCTGTCCGCAGTCGCAAACTGCCGGGCTCCGGGCACAAGCTCGGCATATTCGGGCAGGGCGGCTAGGCCCGTGCCTGGCGCATCCGGCAGGATGTCCTTGATCCGGGCGGAGTCATTCAGAGCCAGCGAGGTGCGGGCACGCAGGATTTCTTCCTTCATGTGGCCGGAGAACTGCAGCGCCATCAGCTTCATGATGGCGATGCTGTCGGCGGGCTGCCAGGGGGCGACCGGCATGTTGAACAGGAACATCTCCGGCGCGCCGCGGCCAAGCGCGTCTTCGTTGATTTCTTGCAGCCGGGCGTTGACGCCGGCGGCGTAGGCCTTGAGCGCCGCCATGGCTTCCGGCGATTGCACCGCGACCGACTGCTGCGCCAGCCGGTAGATGTCCAGGCGGCGCAGGTAGGTGTCGGTTTCGACCGTGCGGGTGCCGAAGATTTCCGACAGGCGGCCCTGGGCGGTGCGGCGCATCACCGCCATCTGCCACAGCCGGTCCTGGGCATGGGCATAGCCAAGGCCGAAATAGACATCCTCGTCGCTGGCGCCGAAACTGCCGAAGATATGCGGCACGTTGGCGTTGTCGCGGACAATCTCCACCGGGGAGGAGAGGCCGGGCAGGGCAAGCTGCTTGTTGTATTCGGGCAGCGACTGCGAGGCGAGGTAATAGACCAGCAGGGCGGCCAGAACGCTCAGCAGAATCAGGCCCGCAGCAAGACGCAGAAGCCAGCGGAAAAGATGTCCCATCAGCGGTTGTTTTCCCTTGGGTTTTTGTCATTTCCATTGCCAGGCAGATTGCGCCCGGCGGCGGCGGTGGTAGGGTTGGCGCCAACATATGCGAAGACAGATCAGGGGAAAAGCAGATGGCAAAAATCGCGTTTCTGGGGCTCGGGGTCATGGGCTATCCGATGGCCGGGCACCTGCAGGCCGCGGGCCATGACGTCACCGTCTACAACCGCACCGAAGCCAAGGCCAACGCCTGGGTTCGTGAGCATGGCGGGCGGTTTGCGGCCACCCCGCGCGCTGCCGCTGCCGGGGCCGAATTCGTGATGGCCTGTGTCGGCAACGATGATGACCTGCGCTCGGTCTGCCTGGGGCCGGATGGCGCCTTTGCCGGCATCGGCAAGGGCGCGGTGTTTGTCGACCACACCACGGTATCGGCCAAGGTGACGCGCGAACTTTACGCTGCAGCGCAGGCGCACGGGGCCGCCTTTGTGGATGCGCCGGTCTCCGGCGGCCAGGCCGGGGCGGAGAATGGCGTTCTGTCGGTCATGTGCGGCGGCGATGGCGACGCCTATTCCAAGGCAGAGCCGGTGATGGATGCCTATGCCCGGATCTGCCGCCGGATTGGCGGCAGCGGTGCCGGTCAGATGACCAAAATGTGCAACCAGATCGCCATTGCCGGGCTGGTCCAGGGCCTGAGCGAAGCGCTGCATTTCGCCGAAAAGGCCGGTTTGGACGGGCGTGCGGTTGTTGAGGTGATCAGCCAGGGCGCGGCCGGCAGCTGGCAGATGGCCAACCGCTATGAAACCATGCTCGACGACCACTTCGAGCACGGCTTTGCGGTGGACTGGATGCGCAAGGACCTGGGCATC
The DNA here is from genome assembly GCF_025857195.1 of Leisingera thetidis. Lineage (NCBI taxonomy): Bacteria > Pseudomonadati > Pseudomonadota > Alphaproteobacteria > Rhodobacterales > Roseobacteraceae > Leisingera > Leisingera thetidis. The sequence continues at coordinate 1,787,570 of NZ_CP109787.1, forward strand.
TGCCTGGATGCCGCGGATGAAACCGGCGCCAGCCTGCCGGTGACCGCGCTGGTCGACCAGTTCTACAAGGATGTGCAGAAGATGGGCGGCGGGCGCTGGGACACCTCGTCGCTGGTCAAGCGGCTGCGCGCGCTGGACTGACCGGCAGCGGAAAAATGGCCTTTCCCGCGGGGGAAAGGCCATGCCTTGGGCAGGGGTGTTTGTGTCCGGGAAGAAGCGGTGGCCGGACCGCCGCTTGGGCCGGCATGATCAGGGGATGATGCGGGTGTATTTGGTGCCTTCCAATGTGGCGCCGACGCGCAGGCCCGCCTGGCCGAAGACCACTGCCAGAACCGGCGAGGTCAGGGTGTTGGTGTCGGCTGTCAGCGCGTTGCCTTCGTCCTTGATCACATATTCCACATCGGCGCCTGCCGCCCAGCCGGAGGAGCGGCGGAAGCCCGCCAGCGCGCCTTCGGTCATGAAGAACAGCACATGGGCATATTGCTGGGCGCCGATCTGCAGGCCGGCATTGCCCTTGTAGGTGGCGTAATAGTCGACCGTGACGTCATTGATCCGCAGCGCGCCGCGGCCGTAGGCGCCGCCGAAGACGAATCCCGCCTCGGTTACCAGCGGCATTACCAGCATGCCGGTTGATTTTTCGGCCAAGGTGCGGGTGTTGGGGTATTGGCTGTACATCTGGTTCAGCGTGGCGTCGACGCGGGCATCGATTGTGGCGGCGTTGCTGTTGCCGACGCCATTGCCGCAAGCGGCGGTAACGCCCGCGCCGGCCAAAGCAGTCAAGGCAAAGCCGCGGCGGGTCATGCGTGAAGAGGAAATATCGCTCATATTTCAGGTGCCTGTAATGATTTGCTCCAAGGCCGGTTTGGTCCGGCTCTGGCCTTTGTATACGCGGAAAACCGCTGCCTGTCATCCGCTGCAAGGCGGACATTGGCGGCTTCCCGCTGAATCGATCCGGCGCAGATGCGCCAGCGGCGTCAGCCGTTCAGAAGCCGTGCCGCAGCAGGTGCGAAATAGGTGAGCACCCCGTTGCAGCCCGCCCGTTTGAAGGCCATCAGGCTTTCCATCATCACTTTTTCGCCGTCGATCCAGCCATTCTGGGCTGCCGCCTGGATCATCGCGTATTCGCCGGAGACCTGATAGGCATAGGTCGGCACCCCAAAGGCGGATTTCACCCGCTGGCAGATGTCCAGATACGCAATCCCCGGTTTGACCATTACCATGTCAGCGCCTTCCTGCAGGTCACGCTCGATCAGCCGCAGGGATTCGTCGCTGTTTCCGGGGTCCATCTGGTAGGTCTGCTTGTCGCCTTTCAGCGCGCCGGTTGCTCCGACCGCATCGCGGAACGGCCCGTAATAAGCAGAGGCATATTTGGCCGAGTAGGACAGGATCGCCACATTGTGGTGGCCCGCCTGTTCCAGCGCGCTGCGCATGGCGCCAATGCGCCCGTCCATCATGTCGGACGGGCCGATGATGTCGGCGCCTGCTTCGGCCTGGGCCAGAGTCATCTTGACCAGCGCCTCGACAGTCGCGTCATTGACGATCTCGCCGTCAACGACATATCCGTCATGGCCGTTGACGTTGTAGGGGTCGAGCGCCACGTCCGTCATCACCGCGATGTCCGGCGCCGCCTGCTTGATCGCCCGGATAGCCCGGTTGGTCAGGTTGTCCGGGTTCCAGGCCTCGGCGCAATCCTCGGTCTTGAGCGACGCATCGGTGTAGGGAAACAGGCAGATGGCCGGGATTCCCAGGGCCTGGGCCTCAACAGCCGCTTCGGCAATCCTGTCCACCGAGCGGCGCAGCACGCCGGGCATCGAGGCGACCGGTTCTTCCATCCCTTCGCCCTCGCGGACAAACACTGGCCAGATCAAATCGGCTGCGGTCAGGGTGTTTTCCCGGACCAGATTGCGGATGGACTGGCTGGCACGGGTGCGGCGCAGGCGGGCGGCGGGAAAGGGCGCGACGGTGGGCTTCATGGCGGTCTCTCGTTTGGGCTGGCCAATGGGTGGCACACAAGCCGCCCCGGGAACAAGAGGCACATTCGCCGCGCCGGAAAACTTGTGTGCCCTGCGGGCTTGCCTGCGGAGGATTCCCGGTTGATATAGGGCCGGTTACACAACACAGGCCCAGCGGGCCGGCAGCGGCAAGACGGGGGCTGGATTGGACCTGCTTCATATTATCTATGAGATGATTGACCTGCGGTCTTTCTCCAACCTGTGGTATTGGATTTCGCTGGCGGTTCTCTGGTCGTCCGCCAGCCACTGGATCCTGGGGGTCCCTTACGACATGGTCTACCGGGCGCGGCGCAAGGGCGGCCAGGCGGAACAGGACCTGGAAGATATCGCCCGGGTCAACGTGAACCGGATGCTGTACATCGCCGAAGTGTCCGGCCCTTGGGTTGTTGCCTCGGCGTGTTTCCTGCTGTCGGCTCTTGCGACGCTCGGGTTTGTCTATCTGCTGGAGATTGCGCAGGCGGTGTTCATGCTGGCCTTTCCGATGTCCGTGGTCGGGCTGATCAGCTTTTTCACCGCGCGCCGGATCGCGCAGGAGGGGGCCTCGGGCGAAGTTTTGCGGAAGCGGCTGGCGTTTTGCCGGTTGTACATCCAATTCGTCGGCATGGTCTCAATTCTGGTCACAGCGTTCTGGGGAATGTACCAGAACCTCATGATCGGGGCATTGTGACAGACGGGCGGACCCCGTTAAGGGCTTCTGGAAAGGATAAGGCATGGCACAGCGTGCAATCACTATGGGCGGCGCGCCCGAAGGGTTCGATGCCCGGCTGATCCTGAAGGAAGCGCAGACATCCGGCGCGCCGGTGCTGCATGTGGCGCGCGATGACAAGCGGATGGAAGCGATGCGGGCCGCATTGGCCTTTTTCGCCCCGGACATGCCGGTGTTCATCTTCCCGGGCTGGGACTGTCTGCCCTATGACCGGGTGTCGCCCAACGCCGATATCTCGGCGGCGCGGATGGCAACGCTGGCAGCACTGGTGCATCAGATGCCCAGCCAGTTCGTGCTGCTGACCACGCTCAACGCGGCCAGCCAGCGGGTGCCGGCCCGGTGGGTTCTGCGCGAGGCTGCCTTTACCGCCCGTGTGGATCACCGGATTGATGAAAGCGCGCTGCGCAGCTTCCTGGTGCGCATGGGGTTTACCCAAAGCCCGACGGTGATGGAGCCGGGCGACTATGCGATCCGCGGCGGCATCATCGACATCTTCCCGCCGGGCGAAAGCGGCCCGGTGCGGCTGGACCTGTTCGGCGATGTGCTGGATGGCGCGCGGCGGTTCGATCCGGGCTCGCAGCGCACGACTGAGAAGCTCGAGGTGGTGGAACTGGCGCCTGTCTCGGAGGTCATTCTGGACGAGGCGGCAGTCACCCGGTTCCGGCAGAACTACCGGATCGAGTTCGGGGCAGCCGGTACTGACGACCCCTTGTATGAGGCGGTGAGTGCCGGGCGCAAGCATCAGGGCATCGAACACTGGCTGCCGTTCTTTCACGAAAAGCTGGAAACGCTGTTCGATTACCTGCCGCAGGCCACCGTGACGCTGGACGACCAGGTGACACCGGCCCGGCTGGCGCGCTGGGAGACCATCAAGGACCAGTATGAGACCCGCAAGCATGCGATGGCGCAGAAAGGGCGGATCGATACTGTTTACAAACCGGCGCCGCCGGGGCTTTTGTACCTGGATGAAGCGGCTTGGGAGGCGGCGTCAGCAGAGCACCGCGTGGTGCAGCTCCATCCGCTGCCGCAGGCGTCTGGACCTGGCACCGTGGATGCCGGCGGGCGGATCGGCCGCAACTTCGCGCCGGAGCGGCAGCAGGAAAACATCAGCCTGTTTGGTGCCTTGGCGGATCATATTAAAGCGCGGATGCAAGAGGGTCCGGTACTGATCGCCTCTTATTCCGAAGGCGCGCGCGAACGTTTGACCGGCCTGATCGAGGACGAGGGCCTAGCCGAAGCGATCCCGGTCATGGATGGCACCCGTATCGGCAAATCCGGACTGCATCTGGCGGTCTGGGCGCTGGAGCACGGGTTCGAGGCGCCGGACATGACGGTAATCTCGGAACAGGATGTTCTGGGCGACCGGCTGATCCGCGCGCTGAAGAAACGCCGCAAGGCGGAGAACTTCCTGACCGAAACCCAGTCGCTCAGCCCCGGCGATCTGGTGGTGCATGTGGACCACGGCATTGGCCGCTACAAGGGGCTGGAGGTGGTGACTGCCGCGGGTGCGGCACATGAATGCATCCTGCTGGAATATGCCGAACAGTCGAAGCTGTATCTGCCGGTCGAAAACATCGAGCTGCTGTCGAAATACGGCCATGAAGAGGGGCTGCTGGACCGCTTGGGCGGCGGCGCCTGGCAGGCGAAGAAAGCCAAGCTCAAGGAACGCATCCGCGAGATGGCGGACAAGCTGATCCGCATCGCCGCCGAGCGCGCCCTGCGCAAGGCGCCGGTGATGGACCCGCCGCCGCATGCCTGGGAGGAGTTTTCGGCACGCTTCCCGTATCAGGAAACGGATGACCAGCTGCGCACGATCGAAGACGTGATGGAGGATCTGCACTCCGGCCTGCCGATGGACCGGCTGATCTGCGGCGACGTGGGCTTTGGCAAGACAGAGGTGGCAATGCGCGCGGCCTTTGTCGCCGCCATGTCGGGGCTGCAGGTGGCGGTGGTGGCGCCGACCACGCTGCTGGCCCGCCAGCACGCGGCGTCCTTCAAGGATCGTTTCCGTGGTTTTCCATTGCACGTCAGGCAGTTGTCCCGCTTCGTCAGCGCCAAGGAAGCCAGCCAGACCCGCGAAGGGCTGGCCAAGGGAACGGTCGATATCGTGGTCGGTACGCACGCGGTTCTGGCCAAGAACATCAAGTTCCAGAACCTTGGCCTGCTGATCATCGACGAAGAGCAGCATTTCGGGGTCGCCCACAAGGAACGGCTGAAGCAGCTGCGCAGCGACATTCACGTGCTGACCCTGACGGCAACTCCGATACCGCGCACGCTGCAGTTGTCGCTGACTGGCGTGCGCGATCTGTCCATCATCGGCACGCCGCCGGTCGACCGGCTGGCCATCCGCACCTATGTGAGCGAATTCGACAGCGTCACCATCCGCGAGGCATTGCTGCGCGAGCATTACCGCGGCGGCCAGAGCTTTTACGTGGTGCCGCGCATCACCGACCTGCCGGAGGTCGAGGAATTCCTCAAGGCGCAGCTGCCGGAACTCACTTACGTGGTGGCGCACGGGCAGATGGCGGCGGGCGAGCTTGATGACCGGATGAATGCTTTCTACGACGGCAAGTATGATGTGCTGTTGGCGACGACGATCGTGGAAAGCGGGCTGGATATCCCGACCGCCAATACGATGGTAGTGCACCGCGCCGACATGTTCGGCCTGTCGCAGCTTTATCAGATCCGCGGCCGGGTCGGGCGTTCGAAAACCCGCGCCTATGCCTATCTCACCACCAAGCCGCGCCAGCGGCTGACGCCGGCGGCCGAGAAACGCCTGCGGGTGCTGGGGTCGCTGGATACGCTGGGCGCGGGCTTTACCCTCGCTTCGCAAGACCTTGATATCCGGGGCGCCGGCAACCTCCTGGGCGAGGAGCAGTCCGGCCAGATGCGCGATGTCGGCTATGAACTGTACCAGTCGATGCTGGAAGAGGCGATTGCCAAGATCAAGGCCGGCGGGATGGAGGGCCTCAGCGACGCCGACGACCAGTGGGCACCGCAGATCAACCTCGGCGTTCCGGTGCTGATCCCCGAGGATTACGTGCCGGATCTGGACGTGCGGCTGGGCCTGTACCGGCGTCTGTCGTCGCTCAGCACCAAGGTGGAGCTGGAGGGCTTTGCGGCTGAGCTGATCGACCGCTTTGGCAAGCTGCCGAAGGAGGTGAACACCCTGATGCTGGTGGTGCGGATCAAGGCAATGTGCAAACGGGCCGGGATTGCCAAGATGGACGGCGGGCCCAAGGGCGCGACGATCCAGTTCCACAACGACAAGTTCGCCTCCCCTCAGGGGCTGGTAGAGTTCATCCAGGCGCAGAATGGGCTGGCCAAGGTCAAGGACAACAAGATCGTCGTGCGCCGCGACTGGAAGAAGGACAGCGACAAGATCAAGGGGGCGTTCGCCATTGCCCGCGATCTGGCGGAGAAAGTCGTGGCGGAGAAGAAGAAGGCCAAGGCCGGGTAAGCAGGGCCAGGGAAAGCAAATTTCCCTAGTAAATGCATGTGCCGAAGTCTTCTCAGCCGCAGCAGCGGTCCGGCACCATGGCCGCCTGGGCACAGAAACAGGAGGCTCCGACTGCACGGTCAGCGCGGGCAAGAGCGATGTCGAGTTTCTGTTTTATGTGTTTGATCTCAACAGTTTCGCTGCGGGCCTTCAGACAATCGTGCAGCCCCTTGAGGCTCCAGATATTGTCCGGATGGATTGACGCGCGCGGCAGGCTGGCGTCCAGCCCGAGGTCGGCGCGGTAGACGGCCTCGGCTTCGTCCGTTTGCCCCTGCTCAAACAGCAGCGCCCCCAGGGCGTGGCGGGCCGGCTGCATCCACCCCCAGGGCTCATCATAGGGCAGCGTGTCGTCTAATTCGGCAGACCGCCGCAAATGGGCAAATGCCGTGTCATGGTTGCCCTTGCGGTATTCGATCTCGCCCCGCAGCATTTCGGCTGCAATGTCCAGCAGATCAACCACCCGGTTATTGTGCAGCAGGCGGGTTTCCGGAACCCGGGCCCTGGCGGCGAGGAAAAGCAACTCCTCAGCCTCGGCCTGTTCCACGCGGCCCGTCGCGGCAAAGGCGATGGCGCGGGCATAACGGGTATTGGCTGCAAGGGTCAGGTACAGGTCCGGGTCCGCGGGCAGTTCCAGCGCCATCGCCTCCTCCCAGCGGCCGAAACGCACCAGGATATGCGGAAGCATCGCCATGTAGCTCTCGAAATAATCCGCCATCGGCGGGCTTTCTATCCGCAGAAAGTCCTCTGGCGTGGTGTCCAGAATGCCCTGATTGGCCTGCAGTGCCGGTTCGATCCGGCCCAGGAACATGGCGCCGTAAATGACGAAGTGATAATTGTGCTGGCGGTAGCCGGTGTAGATGTTGAAGGCGCCTTCGCGCTGGTAATACTTGAGATCCGCCTCGATCGCTTTCTGGTTCCAATGCACCACACTGTGATAGTCGCCGCACAAGACGTCGATATGGGTGGGCATATGCACCAGGTGGCCGGCATCCGGCACCAGCGTGCGCAGCACATCCGCGGCCTTCAGGGCTTTCTCCGGCGCGGGCGACATCTCCATCAGATGCACGTAAAGATGCAGAAGGCCGGGATGCTGCATGGCACCGGGAGCATGTTCCATCGCCCATTCCAGCACCTCCTGCGCTTCCAGCGTGGCGGCGCCCTCGGCAGGCTGGCCGGACTTCAGGTCCCACATCTGCCAGGGTGTCAGGTTCAGCAGGCTCTCGGCGTAGACCGTGCGCAGGTCCAGGTGGTCCGGGCAGGCGGCGAAGGCCGCGCGCATCGCCTCGGCAAAGGCATAGTCCCAGGCGTGCATGTCCTCCACCGCTTCGCGCTGGGGATAGCGGGCCTGCAGGGCGCGGATCAGCTGCTGTTCGGGTTCCGTGCAGCCCTTGATGCAGGCCAGGGCGGACTGCGCCGCATCATGGGCCTCGGCCAGCGCCTTGGCCCGGCCCTTGTCGTCGCGCAGGGCCCAAGGCAGGTTGTAGTTCGGGCCGGCCGCATAGGCGACGCCCCAATGGGCCATGGCGCAGCCAGGGTCATATGCCAGCGCCTGCTGGAAACACTTGATGGCTTCCTCGTGGTTATAGCCGTAAGTCCACACCAGGCCGCGGTCAAACCAGCGCTGTGCCTCGGGCGAAGAGGTGGTCACCGGGCAGGAATAGCGGCCGAGATCATAATCGTAGCTCATAAAAAAACCTCCCCAAGTGATTGGAGAGGTTAGGGTTGCACTGCCGGTCGGGCAAGGCGGTTATTCGGCGGGCAACCGGGCTTCGGCCCGTGCCATCTGCAGCATCAGGAGGAATGCAAGGCCCGCCATCGTCAGCAGCCCGGCTGCCAGCGGCAGCAGCGAGCCGTCGAACAACAGGCCCACTGGAGCGGCGATCGCGGCGGCCAGCACGGTCGAAATCGCACCGATCACCGAAGCGGCCATGCCTGCGATATGTCCCATGGGTTCCAACGCGATGGCGTTGAGATTGCCAAGCGTGGTACCGGCCAGGAAGAACACGCTGGTCTGCCAGGCAACGAACAGGCCGAACAGCAGCGTTTCGGGCAGTGCCTGGCTGCTGAGCACCAGCATCATGGCAGAAATGCACACCTGCGCTGCCAGGGACCAGGTCACAATACGGCGCATGCCGACCCGGACAACGATCGCCGCATTCAGCAGGCTTGCGCTGCCGGCCATCAAGGCGACAAAACCGAACCAGATCGGGAAGCTTTCGGCGCGGTCAAAGATCACGTCATAGACCTGCTGTACCATCGTCAGCATGGTGAACAGCATCCCCAGGCACAGGGTCTGCACCAAAATCGACAGGCGCACGGCCGGATGGGCAGACATCTCCTTTACGGCGCCAAGCAGCAGAGGCAGGCGGAAGGGGCGGCGGTTCTCCACGGCCAGAGTTTCCGGCAGGCGCAGACCCATCCAGATAACGACAATGATGGCGAAGACGGCGAAGGCAAGGAAGATGCTGCGCCAGTTGGAGAAAGCAATGATGCCCGCCCCCAGCATAGGGGCAAAGGCTGGAACCAGTGTGAAGATCATCATCGCAATCGACATCAGCCGTGCCATTTCCCGGCCAGCGTAAAGGTCTCGCACGATGGCAATGCCAACAACTCTCGGACCAGCCGCACCCAGCCCCATGACCATGCGGGAGGCCAGCAGCAGCTCCAGAGATTGCGCCCGCCAGGCGACAGCAGCCGCGATGATGTAAAGCGCCGCGCCGCCGGCAATGACCCGCTTGCGGCCAAAGGCATCGGACAGCGGGCCGGTAAAGAAGGTGCCGATCCCCATTCCTAGCACAAAAGAAGTCAGCACCAGCTGGGCACGGTTGATTTCGTCCGGGCTCAGCGCCTGACCGATTTCGGGAAGGGCGGGCAGCATTGCGTCAATGGAAAAGGCGATGGTGGCAAACATCATCGCGATCAGCGCGACGAACTCACCTTTTCCCATGCCGTGTGCAGGGGATTGTGTCATTCGGAACCTCTAACGGCACTGCAGGCGGACCCGGGGATCGGGGCCGGTCTGGGAGCCGTCCGGTTCCGCTAGCACGAATTCCGCAACAGGGCCAGAAGCCCGGCTGCACAGATATCTGTGCATTGTTGCGATGCTAAGTAATTTGCCTCCGGGCAGGCAGCCTTACCCGGGTTCGCCCGCCTTCAGCTGCAGCTGGATATCTTCGATGACCTGCTTCCACAACTCCGGCGGCTGGGCACCGGGTACTGCGTGCTGGCTGGCGACGATGAAGGTCGGCACCGAACTTACGCCCATCTTGCGGGAATGGGCGTCGCGGTCCCGGATGGTCTGCACATCGCTGTCGCCTTCCAGCAGGCGCGCGGCCACGCCCGCTTCCATTCCGGCCCCGCCTGCGACCTCCGCCAGAACCGTGTGGTCTCCGATGTCCTTGGCGTCTACGAAATAGGCTTTGAACAGGGCGTCCACAACCTCGGTCTGCTTGCCCTCGATCCCGGCCCAATGGATCAGCCGGTGCGCGTCCAAAGTGTTGGGGGTGCGCTGCATGGCCTCGAAATTGATCGTCAGCCCGGCTTTTTCGGCGTGCTCCACGACCGGCGCATAGGCTTTGACCGCGCCTTCCTTGCCGCCGAACTTGCGCTCCAGGTAGTCACGCCGGTCCATGCCCTCGCGCGGCATGTCCGGGTTCAGCTGGAACGGGTGCCATTCGATGACAAAGGGATGATCCGGCACCTCGGCCAGCGCCTTGTCCAGATGGGTCTTGCCGATATAGCACCAGGGGCAGATCGGATCCGACAGGATATCGAGCTTGACGGGGGCCATGTGGGTCATCCTTTTAACAGGGCAGGCAGGGCGCGGCGCAGCAGCTTGCCGTTGGCGCCCGTTGGCAGGGCGTCGAGACGGACATAGGCGCGGGGCTGCTTGTAGCGGGCCAGGCGTTCGGATGCAAAGGCCTCCAGCTCCTGGCGGGTCAACTCTTCGGGACCGGTGTAGAAGGCGGCGATGATATAGGTGTCCGGCTTCACCTCTACCGCGGCAGCGCCGGCTTGGGTGATGCCGGGATGGGCGGCCAGCGCGGTCTCTACCTCGATCGGCGACACCCGGTAGCCGCCCGCGTTCATCATGTCGTCGCTGCGCCCCAGGTAGCGGATCTGGCCGTCCGCCGACATTGCCCCCTGATCACCGGTCAGGAACCAGTCCCCCTGATAACGGGCCGCGGTTTCCTCTGGCGCGTTCAGGTAGCCGAGCATCAGCCCCGGGTCGGACCGGTGGATGGCGATGGTGCCCTCTTCGCCCAACGCGACCGGTCCGTCCGCACCCAGTATGGCCACCCTGCGGCCTCTTTGCGGCTGGCCCAGAGTGCCGTCCTGCGCCGGGCTTGCAGGCGAGGAGGAGATGAAAGTGGAGCATTCCGACATGCCGAATGCCTCATACAGGCTGCAGCCGGTTGCTGCATCCCAGGCCTCGTGAAGGTGGCGTGAGAGCTTTTCACCTGCGCAAAGCCCATGCCGGAGGTCCGGCAAATCCAGCGGACCGCCGCGCAGGACCTTGCGGTAGACGCCAGGGGCGGCTGCAAAGATCGTCGCCTGGTGCCGGCGCAGGAGATCCGGCAGGTCTTCAAGCGGTGTTCCCGGGGCCGGGATCAGCGCGGTGGCGCCTGCTGCCCAGGGGTCCATCAGCCCGGTGCCGAGCGTGTAGGTCCAGTTGAAGGCGCCTGCATGCATCAGCCGGTCATTCTCCGCCAGGCCGTACCAGCCCTCCACCATCATCTGCCGTGCCCAGACGGCGCGGTGGGCATGCGCCACGGCGCGCGGATTTCCGCTGGTGCCGGATGTGTAGACCACATAGGCCATCCGGTCAGGGTCTCCAACGGCGTACTCACAAAGAGGCAGATCCTGCATCTTCAGCAGCTCCGCAGTGCTGATCTGCAACGGGTGACTCGCACAGGCCACTGCCGGATCGCACAATACCGCCGCGGGGTTCAGATCGGCGATGATCCGGGCGGTCTCCGGTTCCGTCAGCTGGGCCGAGGTGGGCACCGGCACCAGCCCCGCGGCAATGGCGCCCAGGTAGGCGATGGGAAACTCCACCGTGTTCCCCAGCCGCATCAGCACGATGTCGCCGGGATTCAGCCCCGCTGCCAGCAGCCCGGATCCGGTGCCGCGGACGGCGGCCTCCAGCCGGGCATAGCTCCACTCCTCGCTCGCTTGACCCTCAAGGACCATCAGTGCGGTTTTGTCCGGCAGCCTTCCGGCATGGCGCAGCACATGGGCGGCGAGATTGAAGGGGGCGGGGCAGGGCGCAAACGGCCCCTGATCAAAAATCGACAGCATGGCCATTGGCTAGCCTGCACTGTCCTGCGTTGCAAGCGGCGCGGCGGCGGCTTATAGAGTGGCTATGACTGGCCGCGACCCGAAATCCCTGATCACCATCGCCCGCGCCAATGGCGGCGAAGACGACGCAGAACCATTGGACCTGGGCGCCCGCGTGCGCGAGCTGCGCAAGGCGCGGGACTGGACTCTGGAGCATGCGGCCAATCAGGCCGGGCTGGCGCGTTCGACCCTGTCCAAGATCGAAAATGGCCAGATGTCACCGACTTACGAGGCATTGAAGAAGCTGGCCGTGGGCTTGCAGATCTCGGTGCCTCAGCTGTTTACCCCGCCGCAGCGGGACCAGGTGAACGGCCGGATGACGGTGACCAAATCCGGTGACGGATCAGCCCATGCCACCGCGACATATGAGCACGAGCTGCTGGCCGACGGTCTGTCGCGCAAGCAGATGCTGCCTTACCGGGCGCGGGTGCGGGCGCGGTCGATGGAGGAATTTGACGGCTGGGTGCGCCATGACGGCGAGGAATTCCTCTATGTGCTGACCGGGGTGGTCAAGCTCTATACGGAATTCTACGAGCCGGTCGAGATGCGCCGCGGCGACAGCGCCTATTACGACGCGGCCATGGGGCATAACGTCATTTCCGTCAGCCCCGAAGATGCAATGATCCTCTGGGTGACGTCGCTGGCCTAAGGCGGGGAGCTAGTGCGGGCGTCCGTCCAGCTCTCTCAGCAGGCTTTCGATATAGAGGAAATCGTCCACCTCTTCCTTGGCTTCATTCAAGGTGAGGTGATGGGTGCGGGCCAGATAGGCAACGAATCTGTCCCGGTCATCCAGTATCGATGGCGCATTGCTGGCTTTCAGATGCGGAAAGCGCTGTTTGATGCGGGGCATCCTGTCAATCCAGCTGGCAGCTGCTGCTTGTACAGGCATTGGGGGGCACTCCCTGACAAACGGTTTTTTTGGGGTCTTGGCCCCCCATGGTAGCATTTTTTCGGCCAGTATGTAACGCCAGCCCTGAGCCCCGGTATCCGGTCTGCCGCGCTTGGCGGGATTCCGCCGGGAGGCTGGGGGCTGCAAACAGTTTCGACGGTACCATATGGCCGATTCCCACTGCTATCAGCTGCATTGCAAAGAACACCGGAATGTGGCCCGGATAGATGCCGGCGAAGGTGTTGCTGAAGCCGCGGGCACTTGTCACGGCCGGGTTGGCAAGGCTGGTGGAGGAGGTGAACCAATAGGCGCCGGTGATGCAGAGGCCGACCAGCGCAGGTACCGCTTCGGGACGCGCGCGCAGCCCGCCGAAGATCACGAACAGCAGGCCGAACGTGGCCAGGGTTTCAGAGAACCACTGGCCGGTCCCGGTCCGGTGCATGGTGGTGGAGCTTTGCAGATTTGCAAGATCGAACATCGCATGGCAGGCCCGGTTGCCGAGGATGCCGCCAGTGATCTGCACCAGGATATAGGGAGCCGCTGCCCGTCAGGGGTGCCCTCCCCGCAGCGCAAAGGCCAGGGCCACAGCCGGATTGAAATGGGCGCCGGATATCGGGCCAAGCGTGGTGGTGATCACGTACAGCATGCAGCCGGTGGCGATTGAATAGGCCAGCAGTGCCAGCACCGCGTTTCCGTCCGCGAGGGTTTCGGCCATGATGCCGGATCCGGCCGCCCCGATCAGCAGCATGGCGGTGCCCAGGCCCTCGGCGAGCAATTTTTGGGGCGGTCATGCGTTCTCTCCAATCCGCTTGAGCTGCTGCGGCAGTTCTTCCGGGCGCATGGATTCGAAAGGCAGATCCAGCAGCTCCGCGGCGCGTTTTGCCAGAGTGGTGAAGGCGGTGCGGAAGGCGGTATCCCATTCCGGTTCCGCGGCGGCGCCCGGGGCGTCATCCCCCCAATGGGCCCGCACCGGCGCGCCGGGCCAGAGCGGGCATGTTTCTCCCGCGGCTGAGGCGCAGACAGTGATTGCCATGCCCATCTCCGGTGCTCCGGGGGGCGGTAAACTCGTCCCAGCTCTCGGACCGGGCCTCAGAGGTATCATGCCCTAGCATGCCAAGCAGCACCCGGGATTGCGGATGCACCTTGCCTGTTGGGCTGGATCCGGCCGAATTAGCACGGATGCGGCCGGCCCCTAGGGTATTGAAAACCGACGCCAGCAGGATGGAACGCGCGGAGTTGCCTGTGCAAAGGACGAGAATGTGCATGGAAGCAGACCATTCTGGAGGGTCAGCCGGAAAAGTTCAGCCGGCCGATATCGTCAAGCTGATGCTGGAGCGACAGGCGGTTGAGGGTTTCGAAAGGAAGCGCAGCGAAGGCCTTGATCCTGTTGCGCAGCAGTCCATAGGCCTGCTGAAAGACGAGGTGGCGCTCGGCGTCGGTGCCTGCTGCCTTGACTGGGTTGGCCGGCCCCCAATGCGCGCTCGTAGGCTGACCAGACCGGGCGGGACGGCAGGCCGTCGAACATGCCGCGCAAGCCCGGCAGGTCGGCAGTATACATCAGAGAGGTGCCGATCCGGTCCTGGCTGATCAGCCCGGCCTGCCTCAGCGCAGGCAGATTGGCTGAGGCAGTGTCGGGCTTGAAGCCCAGCGCTGAGGCGATCTCGCCGGCTGGAACACCGTCCGGGTGGCGGCGCATCAGCAGCCGGAACGGTGCCAGGCGGTTGGGAAGCGCCAGCGCGGCCAGTTTTTCTGAAATCTATTTATCCATATTTATCGAAATATGGAATTTGCTGTGCGGGTGAGTAAGGGGATCGGCTTCGGGGGCCGGCGTCAGCGGTTCAGTCTTCCTGGTACCACCACACGTCGGGCATGAATTCGGTCCGGTCGCCATAAAGCGGCAATGCCTGAGGGAAGCGCATTTCCTTGATATGGGCGATCCGGCCTGCGTCGAAAGTCCAGAACGGGATCACGTAACGTCCAGCCGTCAGCACCCGGTCCAGCGCCCGCACTGAAGCCGTGAACTCCTCTGTGTCGGTCGCTGTGAGCATCACAGAAATCATCGCGTCCGCCGCGGGGCTGTCCATGCCCATCAGGTTGCGGCTGCCGGGCTGGGAGACGCCCTCGCTGCCCCAATAATAACGCTGTTCGTTGCCTGGGCTCAGCGATAGCTCCAGGCGGTAGCGTGTCAGGTCAAAATCGTACGCGTTTTCCCGTTCGGCATACTGAGCGTTGTCAACGGTTTCCGCCGTCAGGGTGATGCCGAGCCTCTCCAGCGCTCGGGCATAGATTTCGGCGACGGTCTTCATCTCGCCATCGCCCTGCCGGATCAGTACATTGATGCTGAACGGCGTGCCTTGGCCGTTGCGGAGTTCGCCGTCCGTGACAGTCCAGCCCGCGTCTTCCAGCAGGTTCATTGCTTTGCGCAGGTTGCCGCGGTTGCGCTTGCTGCCATCGCTCTGAGGCAGGGTGTAGCCGTCCAGCGTGCCCGGCAGCAGCGTGTCTGCATATGGGGCCAGAAGGTCCCGGACCTTGCCTGTGGCTGCGCCCGGCTGCATCCCCAGCGCCGATCCGGAGAAGTAAGAGCTGATCCGCGGCTGTACGCCGCCGGTGACCGTTCCATTGATGTATTCGAAGTTGAAAGCCAGAATGAGCGCCTCGCGCACGCGCCAGTCATCCAGCGGCGCGCGCCGGGTGTTCATCACCAGCCCGGTCATGCCGGACGGGCGCTGATGCGGGATCTCGCTTTTGACCACATTGCCGCGGGTGACCGCCGGGAAATTATAGACGCTGTCCCATTTGTCGGCGTTGAACTCGCGCACCGCGCTCAGCTCGCCCGCTTTGAAGGCCTCGAACAGCACCGTTCCGTCACCGAAGAAGTCGATGCGCATTTCGTCAAAGTTCTGGGTGCCGCGACGCAGCGGAAGGTCCTGGCCCCAGTAGTCGGGGTTGCGGGTCAGGGTGACGAAGCGGCCGGGTTCGAAACCGGTCACCACATAGGCGCCGGTGCCGATCGGGGCGCCTTCGACCGTATCGCTGGCGAAATCCTTGCCCTCCCATTGCGCCTTCTTGAGGATCGGGCGCATGCCGGCGATCAGCGCCAGCTCGCGGTCTTCGGTGTTGAAGGTCAGGCGCAGGCTGCGCTGTCCGGTCTGTTCAATCCGCTCCACCTTGGTCCAGAAGCCGCGGTAGCGGGGGTGGCCCTTGGTGCCGAGTGTTTCATAGGACCAGATCACATCTTCGACGGTCACCGGGCTGCCATCGGAGAATCGCGCCTCCTCCCGCAGGGTGAATTCCACCCAGGAACGGTCCTCCGGCACCTCAACCGATTCGGCCAGAAGCCCGTAAAGGGTGAAGGGCTCGTCCCAGGAACGGCCCATCAGACTCTCGTATCCCCAGAACCTCAGCTGCCACGGAGAGGTCCCCTTAAGGGTGAACGGGTTCAAAGAGTCAAAGCCGCCGGTGTTGCCGAAGACCACCTTGCCGCCCTTGGGGGCATCGGGGTTGGCATAGGGCAGAGACACAAAATCCGGTGGCAGGGCAGGGGCGCCGTACATAGCTATGCCATGCACCGATTCTGCTTGTGCGGAATTCGCGGCAAAAGCCAAGGTGATTCCAGCCAGTGCCATGCGAAGATTCAGGAAATTTTCTTTTCGCAGTTTCACAACAATCCCGCTCTGCCCTTATTTTCTTGCCTCTGCACGCTACGTGCGCTTTTTCGTCTTTTCAAACTTTTAGCTTGGATGAAAGCCGGAAATTGCTTATAAAGAGATCACTGCTCGATAGGTTTCTTGCCTGTATGAAACCTGCCTCAATAACTAACGCCCGCCTTGTGCGGGCGTTTTTTTCTGGGCGCTTCCCTGCGGTCTGGTGATGGAAATGCCCCTGCGTTCCGGCTGCGGAGTCCGTAGTCTTACGCGTTTCTTTTGCATCTGCAGCATGCCAGAGTGGCGGCAGTTTCAGTCATCCAAGAGGTAGAGACCGATGTCCTTGCAGGGGAAGACCGCCGTTATCACCGGGTCGAATTCAGGCATTGGCCTGGGGGTTGCACGCGAACTGGCGCGGGCAGGCGCCAATGTGGTGCTGAATTCCTTCACCGACCGGGAGGAGGATCACGCGCTGGCGGAAGCTCTCGCCCGTGAATTCAGCGTCAAGGCCCAGTACATCCAGGCCGATATGTCCAACGGCGCCGATTGCCGCGCGCTGATCGAAAAAGCCGGGGCCTGTGATATCCTGGTGAACAATGCGGGCATTCAGCATGTGGCGCCGATTGACGAATTCCCGCAAGACAAATGGGACGCGATTATTGCGATCAACATGACCTCCAACTTCCACACCATGGCGGCCGCCCTGCCGAAGATGCGCGCGGCGGGCTGGGGGCGGATCGTCAACATTGCCTCGGCGCACGGGCTGACGGCTTCGCCCTTCAAGGCGGCCTATGTGGCGGCCAAGCATGGGGTGGTGGGCATGACCAAGACGGTGGCGCTGGAAACCGCGGAGGAGCCGATCACCTGCAATGCGATTTGCCCGGGTTATGTGCTGACGCCGCTGGTGGAGGCGCAGATCCCCGATACCATGGAGAAATACAGCATGGGCCGGGAAGAGGTGATCAAGAAGGTGATGCTGGAACGCCAGCCAAGCCGGGAATTTGCCACGGTGGAGCAACTGGGCGGCACCGCTGTGTTCCTGTGCTCGGACGCGGCAGCGCAGATCACCGGGACCACGCTGAGTGTCGATGGCGGCTGGACCGCGCTGTAACGGCCCTATGAGGACGTCAGAGGGGGCCGGCCCCCTCTTGCCCCTTCCGGGGCAATTCACCCCCGGGATATTTTCAGCCAGATGAAGAAGCGGAGCCCGGCATGACTGTAAAGATCAATCTGGCCCTGCAGGGCGGCGGCGCGCACGGGGCGTTTACCTGGGGCGTGCTGGACCGGCTGCTGGAGGACGAGGGGATCGAGGTGGCCGGGATCACCGGAACCTCGGCCGGCGCGCTCAATGGGGCGGCGTTTAAATCCGGCATGGTGCAGGGCGGGCGCCCCGGCGCCAAGGCGGCGCTGGACAGCCTGTGGCGGCGGATGGGGGGCGTGGGGGATATGCGGTTCGCCCATTGGCTGACACGGTTTGATGCGGTCGCCTGGGCAGGCGCCTGGGAGGCGGCCGTGCCGTTTTCCCCGATGGAAACCATGAGCCAGGCGATTTCACCCTATCATTATGGTCCGTTCTACCGGAACCCGTTGCGGGAGGTGGTGGAGGCGTTCAATTTTTCAGAAGTCTGCGCGGAGGACGGCCCGGAGCTGTTTGTTTGCGCCACCTGCGTGCGCAGCGGCAAGATCCGCATTTTCGAGGGGCAGGAGATCAGCACCGAGGCGATCCTTGCCTCCGCCTGCCTGCCGGATCTGTTTCAGGCGGTGGAGATCGAGGATCCGGACACCGGCCGCATGGAAGCCTATTGGGATGGCGGTTACACCGGCAACCCGGCCTTGTTCCCGCTGTTCCGCGAGGCGCTGCCGGGCGATGTGGTGATCGTGAACATCAACCCGCTGGAGCGCGCGGAAATCCCGAAGACGCCGCAGCAGATCCGCAACCGGGTGAATGAGATCAGCTTCAACTCGTCGCTTCTGCGGGAGCTTCGGGCAATCAGCTTTGTGCAGCGGCTGCTTGCGGATGGCACGCTGGAACCCGGGCGGATGAAACAGGTGCGGATTCACATGATCGCGGATGATGATCTGATGACGCAGCTGTCAGTCACCACCAAGCTGTTTCCGGTGCCGCAGATCCTGGCGCGGCTGAAGCAGGCAGGGCGGGACGCGGCAGAGGGATTTCTGGCGCGCGACCGGGCAAACCTGGGGGAGCGGTCCTCGGCGGATCTGCCGGCGATGTTCGGCTAGGTCAGGCTAGGTCAGGCGCTTTCTTTCAGCGCGGGCTTCTTGCCGTTTTCGACCGGTTTTGCGGGATCCTTGGGGTTCGGGTAGACCAGGCCTGCCGAGATCACCAGCTTGGCGGAGTCTTCCACTGACATCTCCAGTTCGATCACATCCTCCTCCGGCACAAACAGCAGGAACCCTGATGTCGGGTTCGGGGTGGTTGGCAGAAAGACACTCACCAGACCGCCGCTGGTTTCGGCGCGCTTGGCAATTTCGCCCTTGGCATTGGTGGAAATGAACCCGATCGCCCAGATGCCTTTGCGCGGGTACTGCACCAGGCAGGCTTTCTCAAAACTGCGCTCGGACTGGGCAAAGACGGTCTCGGAAATCTGCTTGATACCGGAGTATACGGTGCGCACCACCGGCATCCTCTCCACCAGGCTTTCGGCAAAAGTGATCAGCGACCGGCCAATGATGCCTTTGGCAATCCAGCCCACGACGATGGTGAACAACAGGAAGATGATCAGCCCGACGCCGCGCAGGTTGATGCCGATGTACTGCTCGGGGCGGAAGGTATGCGGCACCAGCGGCAGCACCACACTGTCGATCCAGCCCATCACCGACCACAACAGCCAGATGGTGAGCCCCACCGGCGCGATGACGACGATACCGGTAAAGAAGGAGGCGCGCAGACTGGCAAACAGGCCGCGGCGGCGTTGAGGTTCTTCGTCGAAGGGCGTGGTCATTGGTCTGCTTTGCGGAAATGTCGAGTGGAACCTAGGTACTGTGCAGGGGCGGAGCAATGGGGTGCGCCCCTAAATTCAGGTTATTGCGTCAGTTTGTTCAGTTCCTGTGCGATCTTTGCCGCGAGCCGGGCGTTGTTGCGCACCAGCGCGATGTTGGCGGTGAGGGAGCGGCCCTCGGTCAATTCGAAGATGCGGCGCAGCAGGAACGGGGTTACGTCCTTGCCGGAAATGCCCTGAGCGTCTGCTTCGGACTGCGCCTTGGCAATCACCGGGGCCAGCTCATCGGCGGCAATCTGGTCCTCGGCGGGTATCGGGTTGGCGACCAGCTGGCCACCGGGCAGCCCCATCGCCTGGCGGGTGGCGTGGGCGCGGGCGATCCGGGCAGGGTCATCCATGCGCAAGGGCGCCTTCAGCTCTGACTGCGCCGACCAGAAGGCCGGGAAGCTGTCCTGGCGGTAGGCAATCACCGGCACGCCCTGGGTCTCCAGAACTTCCAGCGTTTTGGGCAGGTCGAGAATGGCCTTGGCACCGGCTGCCACCACAGTGACCGGGGTTTGCGCCAGTTCCATCAGGTCGGCGGAAATGTCGAAGGTTGTTTCTGCCCCCTTGTGCACGCCGCCGATGCCGCCGGTGGCAAAGACTTCAATCCCGGCTAGGCGCGCGGCAATCATGGTGGCCGCAACCGTGGTGGCGCCGGTGCCGCCGGTTGCGATGCAGGCGGCCATGTCGGCGCGGGAAATTTTGGCGACGCCGGTGGCCTGGCCCAGCGATTGCAGCTGCTCCGGCTCCAGCCCGACGTGCAGGATGCCATTCATCACTGCCATGGTGGCGGGCACGGCGCCGGCCTCGCGGATGTCCTGTTCCACCTGCGCCGCGACTTCGACGTTCTGCGGGTAGGGCATGCCGTGGGTGATGATGGTGCTTTCCAGCGCAACAATGGCGCGGCCTTCAGCCTTGGCAGCCTGGACCTCGGACGAATACTGAATGCCGATCACAGCGGGGGTTCTCCTGATACATAAGTTGCGGCGGCCTTGAGGGCCGAGGCCAAAGCGGTTTTGCGGTCTGCCCCGCGTGCCTCGGCAACGATATGGGCAGCCATGAAGGTGTCGCCCGCGCCTGTCACCCGGGCGACCGCCACGCGGGGCGGGACAAGGGTAATGGCGCCCTGGGCGTCAGCAACGGTGGCAGAGCGGCCGCCATCGGTGACCAGCACCCGGGCAGCACCGCGGTCCAGCATCGCCCGGGCGGCGGTTTCGCTGCCGGTGAACTCGGCCTGGCACAGGATGCCGGCCTCTTCCAGGTTCACGTACAGCGTGCCGCGGGTGCGGGCCAGGAACGGGCGCAAACGCTCTGCCTTGCCAGGCGAGGCGGGCGCCACCCTCAGGTCTGCCTTGGCAAAGGCGGGGCTGGAGGCGATGTCGTCGAGCAGTGACAGGGTCAGGTTGCCGTCCAATGCGACCTGTCCCTGATAAGGCGCGTCTTCGGTGCCCAGCGATCCGTCGGACAAGGGGCGCAGGATCTTGCTGCCCGCTGCCTCCAGCGAATGGGCATCGGCAATGGCGGCAATCAGCCCGTTGGCGCCTTCCACCGCCATGTAGCGGTCGGTGGGCAGATCCTCGGAGCGGTAGATGTGATCTGTGATCAGACCGAAATGGACGCAGGCATCGATCAGCTCGTCTCCTTCCGGATCGCGGCCGACAGCAGTCAGCAGCGCAGGCGTCATGCCAAAGCGCGACAGGGTCATGGCGATGTTCATCGCCACGCCGCCGGGCAGACGGGTGATGCGCCCCGGCATGTCCGAGCCGCGCCGCATTTCCGTTCTGCAGCGGCCGATGATGTCCCAGAGGACCGAGCCTATGCACAGAATGCCGGGAGACTGAGGGGCGGAGGCTTGTGTCATAATGACCTATTGCCGCCTTTGCGGAGCCCGTGCAAGCGGCTTCACCGCGCAGGCACAGCAAAGGTCAGGGCAGCCCAGTGGCTTTCCCAAACATAACCCGCGCCGCCGGAAGCCGGGCGCAGCACCACAGCATCAAGCAGGTACCGATGCCCTGGGGTCACGGAAATGGCAGCCTCGCCCTGCGCGTCCGTCAGCTGAGTGGTGATGGTGACAGTGCCATCCGGTGCTTGTGAAAAGACTTCAACCTGTGCCCGCGGGCGCGGGCGGCCCTGATACAGCACCCGGACCGGAAACCCCTGTTCCAGAGTGTCCGTATAAGGGTTGGCCAGGGCGACGATCTCAGTCTCAAGCCCGGCGGCCCGATCTGATCCGCTGCCCTCTCCGATTGCCACGAGCGACTTGGCGTAGCGGGTGTATTGCTCGGTGAAACCCGCCTCCGGCAGTCCGCGGGCGAGGTGGCGGGGCCGGATATCGCCAAAGCCCTTGTGATCTATGAAGGCCTGGAAGTCTTCCCAGCTGTCATAGGTCAATGTCTGCGGCTGCGTTTGGTGAATGAGAACGGCAAGCCCATCCTGCGCCATTTCTGCGGTAAAGGCCGGCATATCGCCCATCCGGCCCTGATAGGGCGCCGTGGACCCATTCCGCAATACCTCGAACCGGGCGATACGATGGTCCAGATAGGGTTGCTCTGCGCCTTTGAATTGCTGCCCGTTGCGCAGCCGTGCGGCCACCGGATCGCCAGAAGACACTTGATATTTCTCCGGCTCAATCCAAAACTCGTGGGATAACAGCTGGGCAGGCCCGAATGTCAGCCCGGTACAGAGAATTGAGCAGAACAGGCGGATTTGCATGAGATTGTCCTTGGCTGTCAGGCGTGGAGCCACTTGGCTGCGGATCCTATTTGCGCTGGTGTCGAGCGTGGTTGCAATAGCCGCCGCAGGCGCAGGCGCGCATGAGGTCACCCCGGCGATTGCCGATTTCCAGATCGAGGAGGGGCAGGTCAGGCTGGAGCTGCGGCTGAACGTCGAGGCATTCGTGGCCGGGATTGATCTGGACGGTCTGTCAGACACCAACCAGACCGCACAGGCCGGCGACTATGACGAACTGCGCGCACTGGGCGCTGAGGAGCTTGAGCCGATGGTGCAGCTCTTTGCCGAGGAATGGCTGGAGACGGTCAAGGTGCAGGCGGGCGGCCCGGTCGATCTGCGCGTCACCGGGATCACGATCCCGGAGGTTGGCGATGCCGGCCTGCCGCGGGCCTCCGTTCTGGAGCTGGCTGGTGACGTCTCGCCAGCGGCCCGCAGCCTGCGCATTGCCTGGCCTGCGGGCTCTGGCGGGGTGGTGCTGCGGCAGAACGGAGTCGAAGAGCCTTATACCGGCTACCTGCGAGGGGGGGAGATCTCGCCGCCGATCCCGCTGGCAGGCGGCGCAGCCAAGACGCCGGTTGAAGCGTTCTTGGAATATATCCCTGTCGGCTTTACTCATATCCTGCCGAAAGGGCTGGATCACATCCTGTTTGTGCTGGGGCTGTTCTTTCTCAGCCCGCGTGTGCGACCGCTGCTGCTGCAGGTGAGCGTCTTTACCGTTGCGCACACCATCACTTTGGCGCTGGGCGCGCTGGGGGTAGTCTCGGTCAGCTCGGCCATCGTCGAGCCGCTGATTGCCCTGTCGATTGTCTTTGTTGCAGTCGAGAACATCTTTGCCCGCAAGCTGCACAGCTGGCGCACCTTCGTGATCTTTGGCTTCGGGCTGCTGCACGGGCTGGGCTTTGCCACGGTGCTGGGGGAATTCGGACTGCCTGCCAGCCAGTTCCTGCCCGCGCTGATCGGTTTCAATGCGGGCGTTGAGCTGGGTCAGCTGGCGGTGGTTGCCGCCGCTTACCTCGGGGTGCGGCTTTGGTTCGGGCGGCACCCGAAGTACCGCGGCCGGGTGGCGATCCCGGCCTCTGTGACCATCGCGATGATCGGCGGCTACTGGTTTGTGGAGCGGGTGTTCCTATGAACGCCCGCCAATAGGTCAGCCCATTGCCCTCATCAGGGACTTGAGCGCCGCCAGCGGGTTTTCGGCGTGCCAGATCTCGTCTCCGATGCCGAAGAAATCGGTATGGGGGGCGATGCCGCGTATCAGGTCTTCGGTCAGTCCGCCTTCGGCGACAACTGGAACCTCGATCATCTGCGACCACCATTGGAACAGGTCCGCCTCCGCCTGCGCACCATCGCCCAGGCCGGAGGTGCCGACGGGGCCGAAGCTCACGTAGTCCACGCCGGCTTCGCCTGCGACCATGCCGTCATGCTGCGACGCGGCGCAGAAAGAGCCGACAATCGCATCCGGACCCAGTGCCTTGCGCGCGGCGCGCACGGATTTCGAGGCGTCGGTCAGGTGCACCCCGTCCAGCCCCAGCCGCTCCGCCAGGATCTGGTGATCCGAAATCACCAGCGCAACGTCGCGTTCCATGGTCACCTCGCGCAGCGCATCGCCCGCGCGGCTCAGCGTGTCCTCGTCGCGGCTGGCAAGATCCAGGCGCACGCAGGCCACGTCGACCGCGTCCAGCACTCGCGCCAGCTGGCCGGGAAACTTGCCCAGCTCGAAACTGGGCGGGGAGATCAGGTAGATCTGCGGCTGCTCCGGTGCGTCAGAAGGGCTTTCCATGGCGGCGCTCCATTATTCAGGCATTTGCCGGTGTTTACCGTATCTGCTGCGGGACGCAAGGATTTGCGCGCGAGGGAACCCCGGTAAATACCGGCTTTGCAGGTGCCGGACCTTGCCCCCGGCGCGCCCGGGGATTACAGCACTACGGATTTCACGCGCAACAGACGGATGCCCGCAGCCATGCCGACCGACACCCCTCAGCCCGCCTTTGTCCTTGTCCGCCCGCAGATGGGCGAGAATATCGGTGCAGCCGCGCGGGCGATGTGGAATTTCGGGCTCGACCGGATGCGGATCGTGGCGCCGCGCGACGGCTGGCCGAACCCCAAGGCGGTGGCGATGTCCTCGGGCGCGGGCCGCTTGCTGGACGAGGCGCAGCTGTGCGCCGATGTGCCCGAGGCGCTGGGCGACTGCACCTATGTGTTTGCCACCACCGCCCGGCAGCGCGGGCTGACCAAGCCCGTCTACAGCCCGGAACGCGCGATGCAGATTGCGGCAGAAAAGATCGCGGCGGGCGAAAAGGTCGCGGTGATGTTCGGCCCCGAACGCGCCGGGCTGGAAAACGAGGACATTGCCAAGGCAAATGCCATCATCTCGGTGCCGGTGAACCCGCTTTATGCCTCGCTGAATCTGGGGCAGTGCGTGCTGCTGACCGGCTATGAATGGATGCGCCAGTCCGCCGAAGTGGTGCATGAAACCACAGACCTCGGCAGCAAGGGCGACTGGGCGACCGGCATTGAGGTTGAGAAACTGGTGGAGCATTACGAGGACCGGCTGGAAGCAGCGGGTTTCTTTTTCCCGCCGGAAAAGGCGGACAGCATGAAGACCAACCTGCGCAACCTGTGGAGCCGGATGCGGATGACCCGCGCGGACGTGCAGATGCTGCATGGGATCATGCGGCAGATGGTCCGCTGGAAAGAGCGCGGCGGCGCGTGAGCCGCACTGGACCTTAACATATTCCGCCCCTAGCTTGGCAGCAAAGGTGAAGAGGCAAGCATGAGCAAGCGCAGCATTTTCGAAGAAGTTGAGGGTGAAAAATCGGATGCGCCCGCAGTGCAGCCGGGGCTGATAGACCGCGGCCGCGGCGGCGCCCGCAAGGCGATCCGCGCCTGGCTGATGGTGCTGTTTGCGCTGGTGGTGGTGATGATCGTGGTGGGCGGGCTGACCCGGCTGACGGACTCCGGCCTGTCGATCACCGAATGGCGGCCCGTCACCGGGGCCATCCCGCCGATGTCCGAAGCCGACTGGCAGGCGGAATTCGAGAAGTACCAGCAGATCGACCAGTGGCGCATCCAGAACCAGTGGATGGAGCTGTCCGATTTCAAATCGATCTACTGGTGGGAATGGGGCCACCGCCAGCTGGGCCGGGTCATCGGTGTTGTCTGGGCAGCTGGTTTCCTCGGTTTCCTGGTGGCGCGCAAGATCCCGGCGGGCTGGACCGGCCGGCTGCTGCTGCCCGGCGTGCTGGGCGGTGTGCAGGGTGCCATCGGCTGGTGGATGGTGGCCTCGGGCGTCACCCAGGGCGAGGGAATGACTGCGGTCGCCTCCTACCGGCTGGCGGTGCATCTGGGGCTGGCATTCGTGATCCTCGGCTTCATCGCGTGGTATGTGCTGATGCTGGGCCGCGAGGAACGGGAACTGATGCAGGCGCGGCGCGCCAAGGAAGCCAAGCTGTTCAGCCTGTCCACTGGTCTCATGCATTTCGCTTTCCTGCAGATCCTGCTGGGCGCGCTAGTGGCGGGGATCGACGCGGGCCGCTCCTATACCGACTGGCCGCTGATGGGCGGGCAGGTGATGCCGCCAAACCCCTTCATGATCGAGCCCGTGTGGAAGAATTTCTTTGAAAACCCGGGCCTGGTGCAGTTCATTCACCGGGTGGCGGGCTATTTGCTGTTTGCCTTTGGCGTTGTTGCCTGGCTGCGCGGGCGCGGCAGCGCGCATGCCCGGACCCGCTTTGCCTTTAACGCTGTTTTTGCAGCGCTGATGGTCCAGGTCCTGCTGGGAATCGTGACCGTGCTTTATGCGGCCCCTCTGCACGCGGCCATCACGCACCAGTTGATGGCCATTGCCGTTTGGGTGCTGATCCTGCGCGCGCGTTTCCTGTCTGCCTATCCCATTGCAACTTCGATCAAGGATCACTGACCCCATGAGCGCATTTGACGAACTGATGGCCTTCCAGCGCGAGACCCAGGCGCTGGGGCAGATTGCGGGCCGGCTGGGCTGGGATCAGGAAACTGTGATGCCGCGCGGGGCGGCGCCGCAGCGGGGCGAGGAGATGGCCGCGATCGAAGCGGTGCTGCACGCCCGCCGCAGCGACCCGCGGGTGGCAGAATGGCTGGAGCAGGCCGAGGCGCCGGATGAGCCAGGCGCTGCCCAGCTGCGCGAAATCCGCCGCAGCTATGAGCGCACCGTCAAGGTGCCCGCGGATCTGGCCAAGAAGATCGCGCAAGTCACCTCGGAGGCGCAAGGCAAATGGGCAGCCGCACGGGCAGATGAGGATGTGGCCGCTTTCCTGCCGGTACTGGAGGAAGTCGTCGCCCTGAAGCGCGAGGAAGGCCAGGCGCTGGCGGCGGGCGGCGACGTCTATGACGCCATGGTCGAGGATTATGAGCACGGCATGACCGGGGCAGGGATCGCGGCGATCTTCGATGCCATGCGCCCGGGACTGGTGGCGCTGCGCGCCAAGGTGCTGGAGAAACCCGCGCCGGAGGGGCTGAGGGGCACCTTTGACGAAGCCGCGCAGATGAAGCTGACACGCAAGATTGCCAAGGTGTTCGGCTATGACATGGCGCATGGCCGCGTCGACAAGGCGGTGCACCCGTTCAGCTCCGGGTCCGGCCTGGATGTTCGGATCACCACGCGGACCAGTGAAACCGACCCGTTCAACTGCTTCTATTCGACCATCCACGAAGTTGGTCACGGCGCTTATGAGCAGAATATCCGCCGCGATTTCCTTCTGACCCCGCTGGGCAGCGGCGTGTCGATGGGCGTGCATGAAAGCCAGAGCCGGATCTACGAAAACCAGATCGGCCGCAGCCGCGCCTTTGCCGGCTGGCTGTTTGAAGAGATGAAGCAGGCTTTTGGTGATTTCGGCGTGGCGGACGCCGATGCGTTTTATGCGGCGGTGAATGCCGTGCATAAGGGCTATATCCGCACCGAAGCGGATGAGTTGCAGTACAACCTGCATATCATGCTGCGCTTCGGCCTGGAGCGGGCGCTGATGAGCGGCGATCTGGCGGTGAAGGATCTGGAGGCCGCCTGGAATGACAGGTTTGAAGCCGACTTCGGCTATGCGGTGGACAAGCCGTCCAATGGCTGCCTGCAGGATGTGCATTGGTCGGTGGGGCTGTTCGGCTATTTCCCCACCTATTCGCTGGGCAACGTCTATGCCGGCTGCCTGTACCAGGCGCTGCGCCGGGATGTGCCGGGGCTGGATGCGCAGCTGGCTGAGGGCGATACCTCAGGCGCAACCGGCTGGCTGAAGGAGAACCTGCAGCAGCACGGCGGGGTGCGCACCCCGCGCGAAACCATCGTTCATGCGGCCGGTATGGAGCCTGGGCACGAGCCGCTGCTGGCCTATCTCGAAGAGAAATTCAGCCTGCTCTATGATCTTTGATTCAGCCCGGGTTCCGGCCTAACCCCATTGCGGGGAAGCGGGAATTCCGCTGCCCCGGAAATGCCGTATTTTAAGGATATTCTCGGTGGCTCATGGGGATGTGAGTAAGAGAGTAGTCTGATGCATACAGCCGTAGCCTATCTGATATTTGCCAGCTTTGTTCTGGCGCCAAGCCTGATCTGAGGCGGGCGCCTTCAGATCAATGCCATCCGTTCGGCCCGCTCGGGATCCGGGAAGGGGCGGTAAAGGCCGATCTCGGCCGTGGCGATCAGCGCGGTGACATGTGAGTAGAGTTTATCGACCTCCTCGTCATGTTCGCCCAGAACACGGAAGGCCTGATCCAGCTGGGTCATGTCCTTGAATTCGATCTCCAGCAGAAAATCACGGCAGTTGTCGCTGGCGAGATTCAATTTGCGCCGCAGCAGGCGCCAGCCCAGCACGACGCCGCGCTCCTGCAGGTAGCTCATCCATTGCTCAACCGCGCTGGCGAAGCTGAGCGCCTTGGCTTCGTGATGCAGGTCAATGGAGCAGTGATACAGGTTCATGGGGCAACCCCTTGGCAAGAAACAACTCAAGGGCAGTCTGACACAGAAAGATTAGGCGGCGGTTAAACAGCAAAACGCCGCCCGGAATTTCGGGGCGGCGTTTGAATTCTGTCAGGAAGCGAGTGGCTTAGCTGTCCTCTTCTTCCTCACCGTTCTCCGCGATCCAGGCAACCGAGACCACTTCCTCGCCTTTGCCGGTGTTGAACACCCGGACCCCGCCGGCCGACCGCGAGCGGAAGGAGATCCCCTCCACCGGCACCCGGATCGACTGGCCCTTGGAGGTGGCGAGCATGATCTGGTCATCCATCTCCACCGGGAAGGAGGCAACGATCTCGCCGCCGCGCATCGCCTTGTCCATCGCGGTCACACCCATGCCGCCGCGGCCGCGGACCGGATAGTCATGCGAGGACGACAGTTTGCCCGAGCCGCCGGAGGTGATCGTCAGGATCAGGTTTTCCGCTGCCGACATCTCGGCATAAAGCTCGGTGGAGAAATTCGGATCCTCAACGGCGTCCTCATCCGAGGTTTCGGCATCGTCCGTCAATCCGGCCATCGCACGGCGCATCTTGAGGTAAGCGGTACGCTGTTCAGGCCTGTATTTCGAGTGCCGGATGACCGACATGGAAACAACCCTGTCCTCGCCGCTCAATCTGATGCCGCGCACACCTGTGGATTCGCGCGAGTTGAACACCCGCACATCAGTGGAACGGAAGCGGATCGCGCGGCCCGAGTCAGTGAACAGCATCACATCGTCGTCTTCCGAGCAGATCCGCACGTTCACCAGCTGCACCGAGCCGTCCTCGGGCAGCTTCATGGCAATCTTGCCGTTGCGGCGCACGTTGGTGAAATCCGACAGCCGGTTGCGGCGCACGTCGCCGCCGCTGGTCGCGAACACCACCTGCAGGTTTTCCCATTCCTCGTCCGGCACATCGACCGGCATGATGGCGGCAATGGAGACGCCTGGCGGTATCGGCAGGATATTGACGATGGCCTTGCCCTTGCCGGTGCGGCCCGACTGCGGCAGGCGCCAGGTCTTGAGCTTATAGACCATGCCGTCGGTGGTGAAGAACAGAAGCTGGGTGTGGGTATTGGCCACGAACAGCGTGGTCACCACATCCTCTTCCTTGGTCTGCATGCCCGACAGCCCCTTGCCGCCGCGCTTCTGCGAGCGGAAGTCGGCCAGCGGGGTGCGCTTGATATAGCCGCCGGAGGTCACGGTCACCACCATGTCCTCGCGCTCGATCAGGTCCTCGTCCTCCATGTCGCCGGACCAGTCGACGATCTCGGTGCGGCGCGGCACGGCGAAATTGTCGCGCACTTCGCGCAGCTCGTCGCCGATGATGCCCATGATGCGCTCGCGCGAGGACAGGATCTCAAGGTATTCCTTGATCTTGCCTGCCAGTTCTTCCAGCTCGTCGGTGACTTCCTTGACGCCGATCTGGGTCAGACGCTGCAGCCGCAGCTCCAGAATGGCGCGGGCCTGGGTTTCCGAGAGGTTGTAGGTCCCGTCCTCGTTGGCGGTATGGGTCGGATCGTCGATCAGCTTGATGTATTCAAGGATCGGCTGGGCCGGCCAGCGCCGGGTCATCAGCTTCTCGCGCGCTTCAGCCGCGTCGGCGGACTGCCGGATGGTGGTCACGATCTCGTCGATGTTGGTGACCGCAACCGCCAGGCCGCACAGGATGTGGCTGCGCTCGCGCGCCTTGCGCAGCAGATGCGCAGTGCGCCGTGCGACCACGTCCTCGCGGAAGTCGATGAAGGAGGTCAGGAACCGGCGCAATGTCAGCTGCTCGGGCCGGCCGCCGTTCAGCGCCAGCATGTTGCAGCCGAAATAGGTCTGCATCGGGGTAAAGCGGAACAGCTGGTTCAGCACCACCTCGGGTGTTGCGTCGCGCTTGAGCTCCACCACCACCCGCACGCCGTTGCGGTCCGATTCGTCCTGAACGTGGGAGACGCCCTCGATCTTCTTGTCGCGGACCTGCTCGGCGATCTTCTCGATCATCGCGGCCTTGTTCACCTGATAGGGAATCTCGTCCACGACAATGGCATAGCGGTCTTTCCTGATCTCCTCGACACGAGTCTTGGCGCGGATGATCACGCTGCCGCGGCCCTCAAGATAGGCCTTGCGGGCGCCGGAGCGGCCCAGCATCACAGCGCCGGTCGGAAAGTCCGGGCCGGGGATGTATTCGATCAGCTGTTCGCTGGTCAGATCCGGATCCTCGATCAGCGCCAGGGTGGCGTCCACCACTTCGCCCAAGTTGTGCGGCGGGATGTTGGTGGCCATGCCGACGGCGATGCCGCCCGCGCCGTTGACCAGCATGTTCGGGAACCGGGCCGGCAGTACCGTCGGTTCGCGGTCCTTGCCGTCGTAGTTGTCCTGGAAATCGACGGTCTCTTTTTCGATATCCGCCAGCAGCGCCGCGGCGGGCTTGTCCATCCGCACCTCGGTGTAGCGCATGGCCGCCGGGTTATCGCCGTCCATCGAGCCGAAGTTGCCCTGGCCGTCCAGCAGCGGCAGCGACATCGAGAAGTCCTGCGCCATCCGCACCAGCGCGTCATAGATCGCGCTGTCGCCGTGCGGGTGGTATTTACCCATCACATCGCCGACCGGGCGGGCCGACTTGCGGTAGGACTTGTCATGGGTGTTGCCGGATTCGTGCATTGCATAAAGAATGCGCCGGTGAACCGGTTTCAGCCCGTCCCGCAGGTCCGGGATGGCGCGGCTCACGATGACGGACATCGCATAGTCCAGATAGGAGGTGCGCATCTCGGACTCGATCGAAACCGTCGGCCCATCGTACACCGGACGTTCCGGCAGGTTTTCTTCCATATTTTCAGGAGTTTCCGGCGTATCGCTCACGTTGGCTGCCCGCTCTTTCTTATGGCTCTATATATTGTGTTCGCACCCTATCAGATACCGTATATGGGGCGCAAGCAAACAGCCCGGAAAGGCGCAAGCAGGCCGTTCACGTATCGGTAACGCACTGTTTTTGGAGAAATTAACTATTTGCAGCCTAGCATCATTAGAAGGGGGCAAGATTTGGAGGCTTGAAATGGCGACCAGTGAGACCGAGCTGATGCTGAAAGGATACGGGCTGACCACGGCAGAATTCACCTACCATATGCCGGACCATATCCACGTTCTGAATACATTTGTCTGGCAGGAATACGATTTGGCACCGGATCACCCGCGGCTGTTCGAATTCATCGAG
This sequence comes from Leisingera thetidis, assembly GCF_025857195.1. NCBI lineage: Bacteria > Pseudomonadati > Pseudomonadota > Alphaproteobacteria > Rhodobacterales > Roseobacteraceae > Leisingera > Leisingera thetidis. Next base: position 1,818,542 of record NZ_CP109787.1, read on the forward strand.
TTCTGGCACCGCGAGATCGACGGGCCGCTTCACTCGGTGCGTTTCAATCACCGCAAGATGATCGGCCCGGGCGAATGGCGCAACGTGGTCGGCGAATTCCAGATTCATTAAACAGGTCCCATTCGGCGTGCTGCGGGTGAACCTGCAGCGGTGCGGGAAACCCTTTCCTGTTGCGGGAGCTCAGGGGCGGCCTTAATCCTATGCGTGTCAGGGCTTCTGGTGCTGCCCATCGGATTCGGGCAGCATCAGGCAATGGCAGGCAGCCAGAGAGCAGGGGGCACGGCGGGGATTTATGCGCACAAATATCTTGGGAAATCAGTTTGATAACGTTCTTAAGGCCACAAGCACCATCCGCGAGAGCCTATACGGTCTGGGCGGGAATGACACATTTTCGCTATACCACCACGATGCGGGGTCCAGTACGGTTCCCGATCTTTCAGACCGGTTTTTCGGCGGCGGCGGTAGCGATTGGCTGGGTTCCCTCAGCTTCGATCTGACCGCCGACGGCCAGCTGAACGACTACCGCGGACTTAGCTTCGATGGTGGCAAGGGCTACGACACGGTGTCCTCGGATGTGAACGTACAGATGACCGGCGGGTTCACGCTGGATCTTGGCCAGATCAAGACAAGTGTAACTTCGGTCGAGCATTGGGACTATGACATCGCGCTTCTCACCAGTACCGGGAGCGGAGATTTTGTTGTCCGGTCGGGCAAGAAAGACGACACGCTGGAAATTCAGCAATTGGCGTCCGCTGCGGGAAATGATGTCCAGGTCAGGACACTGGGAGGGGACGACAAGGTCTTTTACACCGCTTACCAGGATGTTGATGACCTGTTGGTGAAGACAGGCGTTGGACACGACTATTTTGAGTTCAACGGCGATTGGACCGTGTCAGCCGGTCTTCGCGTGTTCACCGGCAAGGGCAAAGACACAGTTATCATCAACGGATCGACACTCGCCACTCCGGACAGTCTCACCGCAACCATCAGTACCGGGAGCGGTGCGGATACCATCGTATTGGAAGGGATGCACGCGGAACGCCTGGATGCAGGTTCAGGCGCTGACGATATCTATGTGCTGACTGGCAACTTTACCAACGCCGCGGACTCAATCAGTACTGGCGCGGGCAAGGATCAGCTGTTTCTGGAGCTGGACGCCTATTCCACGGTGGCAATTCTTGACGATTTCTCGGCGGCCGACGACGTGTTTGTCTTCGACGCGGAGGAAGCAACCGTGTCGGTCCCGCGCAACACGGATGTGACCTTCAAGCGGTCTGTGTGGAAAAACTCCGACGAAGACCGTCTGTACATGAACAACGCCAAGGACAAGCTGTTCTATGGCGACAACATTCTGGTGGAGTTCACCACCGACGTAGAGTTGACCGCCGACAATTTCACAGTCGGAACCTGGGAGTTCTGACTCCTGCCGGAAGCTGTCAGGCTGAGCAGCTGGCCCCTCCGAGAACGCAGAACTTGGCGCAATGGGGATGGTTCAGTTGCACCGGATGTTCGGCCTCAGCCAAGGTTTCGCCCAATTCGAATTCCGGAGCATAGGGCAGCAGGGTGCAGGCAAGAACGGCGGGATTCCTTGCACCTTTGCGTTTGACGACCATTCGGGAGGACGCGCACATCACACTGTCCGGAGCCTTGTTGAGGATATCCCAGCAAGATGTTGTGATTTCCGGCACTTCCACGGTTTCGTCCATTTCCGGGAACAATACGGTTTGACCGGGGTTTTGTGCGTCAATGGCAAAGCGATGGGAGGCAAACAAAGCGGCATAGCCGGCGCGGGCTTCCGCTTCGCTTTCGCCCCAGACGGTACGGCCGGCCACCGCAATGCGGAAGCCGTGGTCGCGCAGCCATTCCATGCCTTCAATGGTCTTGGCAAAACTGCCCGCACCGCGTTCCTTGTCGTGCAATTCCCTGCTGTGGTGGTCAACCGAGATCCGCAGGGTCAGCAGCCCGTCCCCGAAATCGTCCCGCAGCTTCAGCAGCGCCGCCTGCACTGACTTGCGCATCATCGGCCGCATCGCGTTGGTGAGGATCAGCACCTCATAGCCGCGTTCCAATGCGGCCCGCGCCATGGCGGTGATTTCGGGATTCATGAAAGGCTCGCCGCCGGTAAACCCGATTTCCCGAACCGGCCAGCCGCGATCGGCGATCTGGTCCAGGTAGCTCTGAACCTCCGCTTCTGTCAGATAAACCAGCGCGTCATTGGTGGGGGAGCTCAGGATGTAGCAGTTGCTGCATTCGATGTTGCACAGGGTGCCTGTATTGAACCAAAGCGTTTCCGGATGGCTGAGCGGAACCGAAGCGCGCTCCTGACCCTCGGCCGTCACATAGGCGTCTTCAAATTTGCCCAGGTTCGCGACGGGTTTTTGCAGGTCTTTCATGCGGATGTCCTTTGGGGCAGTTCCTTTCGCCGGAAGCTACCTTATACTGGGCAGGAAATGAAAGCAGCCGGGCAGTCACATGACAGGGATGTGAGCGGCGGTGTGCCGCGCCTGAACCGGCGTAGACAGGAAGAACAACAATGGTTTCGCGTGTGATACCGGTCGATCCGTTTGACCTGGTGATTTTCGGCGGTACCGGCGATCTTGCACAGCGCAAGATCCTGCCGGCTTTGTTCCGCCGCCATTGCGCCGGCCAGCTGCCGGGCGGCGAGCGGATCATCGGGGCCGCACGCACGGCACTTTCCAATACGGAGTACCGGACTATCGTCGCCGAAGCGGTGCGCGCGCATGCAGGTCTCAAGGCGTGCGGGGGAGGCGCGCTCAACTCCTTTCTGGAACGGGTCCGCTACGTGGCGCTTGACGCCAAGGGGGAGGAGGGCTGGCCCGAGCTGGCGACTCATCTGCGTCCTGCGGACGAGGCGCCGGTCCGCATGTTCTATTTTTCGGTGGGCCCCGGTCTGTTCGGGCCGCTGGCCGAGCGGCTTCACCGCCATGAGCTGGCCAATCCGGACACCCGGATTGTGGTGGAAAAACCTTTTGGCCGGGATCTGGAAACCGCAAGGGAGCTGAACCGGACGCTCGCCAGCCACTTCGATGAAAGCCAGATCTACCGGATCGATCATTATCTGGGCAAGGAGACGGTGCAGAATTTGATGGCGGTCCGCTTTGGCAACATGCTGTTCGAGCCGCTGTGGAACAGCCAGTATGTCGATCACATCCAGATCACCGTTGCGGAAACGGTCGGCGTCGAGGGGCGCGAGGACTATTACGAGCGCGCGGGCGCCATGCGCGACATGATGCAGAACCACCTGATGCAGCTTCTGTGCCTGATCGCGATGGAGCCGCCGGCCAAGTTCGATCCTGACGCGGTGCGCGACGAAAAGCTGAAAGTCATCCGGGCGCTGGACCCGGTGGAGCCGCATCACATCGTGCGCGGCCAGTATCAGGCGCGGCTGGACCCCGAGGCACCGCATCCCTCCTACCGCGGACTGGTCGGCAACCCGCGCAGCACCACCGAAAGCTATGTGGCGCTGAAGGCGCATATCAGCAACTGGCGGTGGGCGGGCACGCCGTTCTACCTGCGCACCGGCAAGCGGCTGGTGAACCGGTCTTCGGTCATCAACGTGATGTTCAAGGATGCGCCGCATTCAATTTTCGGCGCTGAGGCGGGCCGCCATGCCAACCACCTGAAAATCCGCCTGCAGCCGAATGAGGGCATCACCCTGAGCGTGACCATCAAGGAACCCGGGCAGGGCGGCATGCGGCTGGTCGACGTGCCCTTGGACATGAGCTTTGCCGAGGCGCTGGGACCCGAAGGCGGCGATCCGCCGGACGCTTACGAGCGGCTGATCATGGATGTTGTGCGCGGCAACCAGACGTTGTTTATGAGAGGCGACGAGGTCGAGGCGGCCTGGGCCTGGACGGATCCTGTGATTGCGGGCTGGAAGTCCCGCGGCGATGTGCCTAAACCCTATGAAAGCGGCAGCACCGGACCCGGCGACGCCGATTTGCTGATGCGCCGCGACGGGCGTGAATGGAGAGGGATAAACCCATGAAATTCCACGAATACCCTGACCAGGAGATGCTGGCGATAGAAGTGGCAAATGAAATTGCCGGGGATCTGAAGACCCATCTGCTGCATCACGATACAGCGTCCCTGGCGGTTGCGGGCGGCACCACGCCCGGGCTGATCTTTGACGATCTTTGCGCTGCGGATATTGATTGGGACCGGGTGCATGTCATGGCGACTGACGAGCGCTGGGTACCTGCGGACAACGCCCGCTCCAATGCCGCGATGATCCGTGCGCGGCTGCTGCAGAACCGGGCAGCATCGGCGCAGTTCCTGCCGTTCCACGTGCTGAACCAGCAGCCGGAAGATGTGCTGGCGGAACTCGAAGACCAGGTGGAGCCGAACCTGCCCTTGTCGGTTCTGCTTCTTGGCATGGGTGAGGACATGCACACAGCCTCGCTGTTCCCCGGTGCCGATGGGATCGAGGCTGCTCTGGCGCCGGATGCGCCGGCATTCACCGTCATGCGGCCGGACAGCCAGCCCGAAGCGCGGATCAGCCTGACGGCGCGGGTGCTGGACGCCGCAATTGCCAAGCATTTGGTTATTTTTGGCAATGCCAAGCGACAGGCGTTAGAGCGGGCGATGGCGCTGCCGCCGGAAAATGCGCCGATCCAGGCTGTCTTGTCCGAGGTGTCGGTCCATTGGGCACCTTGAATTCAGGAAAGATACAGATGTTTACTGCTTTGAAGACGTTGCATTCACAGAAATGCGGCGGAAACATTGTTGATTTGTTCGAAGAAGACCCACAGCGTGCCAGCGGTTTCAGCGTTCGGTACGAAACACTTTTGTTTGACTACTCCAAGACGCAGATCACCGCCGAAGTGCGAGCGGGCCTGACCGCCTTGTGCGACGAGAGGGATGTTGCGGGCAGGCGCACGGCGATGTTTCAGGGCGGTCTGATCAACGAGACCGAGCGCCGCGCAGTTCTGCATACTGCCTTGCGGGATCCGGACGGGCCGCCGCTTGTGGTCGATGGTGAGGATATCCGCGCACCGCTGCGCCAGACCTTGGAACGGATGGAGGATCTTGCGCGCCGTATCCGTTCGGGGGAACTGGCCGGACCGGGCGGTGCGTTTTCCGATGTGGTCAATATCGGTATAGGCGGCTCCGATCTGGGGCCGGTGATGGCGACACTTGCACTTGCGCCGTATCATGACGGGCCACGCTGCCATTTTGTCTCCAATGCAGATGGCGCGCACATTCACGATATCCTGCAACGGATTGATCCGAAAACAACTTTGATCATCGTGGCATCCAAGACGTTTACCACGGTTGAAACAATGACCAATGCCGCCACCGCCCGGCGCTGGGTCGAAGGCGGCGGTGGCGATCCCGCCCGCCAATTCCTGGCTTTATCCACTTCGGAGGAGGAAACCGCTGCCTTTGGCATCCCGCGGGAGCATGTTTTTGGTTTCGAGGATTGGGTCGGGGGCCGCTACTCGGTCTGGGGGCCGATCGGACTGAGTGTCATGCTGGCCGTCGGTCCCGGGAATTTCCGCGCGTTCCTGGCAGGCGGCCGGGCGATGGACAGCCATTTTCAGCAGGCGCCCTGGGAGCGGAACATGCCCGTGATGCTGGCCTTGTCCGGCATCTGGCACAATCAGGTTTGCGGACACCCAACCCGCGCCGTGCTGCCTTACGACCAGCGGCTGCGGCGCTTGCCTGCCTATCTGCAGCAGCTTGAAATGGAATCGAACGGCAAGTCGGTTGCCATGGACGGATCGCCATTGCCGTACGCTTCAGGACCCATTGTCTGGGGCGAACCCGGAACCAATGGGCAGCATGCCTTCTATCAGCTGCTGCATCAGGGCACGTCGGTCGTGCCTGCGGAATTCCTGGTTGCAGCCAAGGGGCATGAGCCGGAACTGGACCAGCACCATCAGCTGCTGGTGGTCAATTGCCTGGCCCAGTCCGAGGCGCTGATGCGCGGGCGCGGCCTGGAACAAGCCCGGGCGCTGATGCAGGCCGCAGGCTATGAGGGAGCCGAACTGGAACGGCAGGCCCGGCATCGGGTGTTTCCGGGCAACCGGCCTTCAACGACGCTGATTTATCCGCAGCTGACTCCCTATGTGCTGGGCCAGATTATTGCGCTTTATGAGCACCGGGTATTTGTCGAAGGCGTGATACTTGGCATCAACTCCTTTGACCAATGGGGCGTGGAACTCGGCAAGGAGCTGGCGAATTCCCTGCTGCCGCTGCTGCGCCGTGAAGGGTCAGCGGCGCATAAGGACGGGTCCACCCGCGCGCTCCTTGCATTTGTTCAGGATGCCGGCCAGACCGGCGCCCGGGGCTCCGCCTGAGTGTTTGCGGGCGGGCCTCGCCTGTCCCGCCCGGGTTTTCACGGCATTGTCACACTGCTGGTGATGGTATTGACGAATGTTCCGGTTTCCGGATCCGTTAGCGATGAGAAGCTGCCGCCCCCTTCGGCGTCGGCCCATTGCCCGGTACCGCCCGTCAGGTTCCAGCTGCCGGTCAAGGCGCCGGACGGATCCATTGCTTCGGCGCTCCAATGCAGAACGACCTTGCCACCGGCGCTATCAGTGAAGGCGCAGAACCCGCCGCCGTCGACTGTGCCGGCTGCAATCTCAACCGCGCCAAAGCATGGCCCGGCGGCGCCATTCATCGGGTGATCCGCGTCCTCCATTTCGACGTTCTCATAGGAACTGCTGATCTGCATCACCATATGGCCTTCGGAAATTTGCGTGACCGAGCTGGTTGAGGTGCCGGTCCCTGTGCCGCCCTGGTCCCAGGTTGAAGCGGACGCTGCACTTCCCGCGCTGAATGCGCAAACCAGTGCCGCGATTAAGAAATGATGTGTCATACAGATACCCTCCCAACATCGCCGCCCGTACCTTTCAGGCGTGCGGTCAGAGCTTAGCACACTTCGGCCACATCCGCGCGGTTCAGAACCAGCAGGCCTGGTTCCGCTGGGGCCGGCCCGGCGGCGCTGCGCCGGTTGTTGGGACATGTGAGGAGTTTTGGAGCGGGTAGCGGGAATCGAACCCGCGCGTTCAGCTTGGGAAGCTGACAGGCTGCCATTACATCATACCCGCCTGTGATGAGCAGGATTATGCTGCAGCGCCAAGGAGGTCAATAGCGCTGCAGCGGAATTTCGGGCGTTTCCGGATCCGTCCCGGGGTCAGCCGCGCCGGCGGCGGCGACGGCCTCCGCCGGCGCCGTCGCCATCACCGCCGCCGGTGTTGAAATTCACCTGCGGCAGGGTCACGACAGTTGCCAGGATCGGGAAAGGCTCGGCCGAATTGGGGATCGCCGATGCGTTCACGAAATGCTCCTGGAAGCGCGGTTCCACGGCGGTTTCGATCTTCTCGATTCTGCGGACGGTTTCTTCGATCTCGCCGCGTGCTTCGGTATTCAGCAGCGCGATGCGGGCGCCTGTTCCAGCGGCGTTGCCTGCCGAAGTCACCTTGCCCAGCACGCAGTCGGGGATCATGCCCAGCACCATCGCGTGTTTGGCCGAGATATGCGCGCCAAACGCACCGGCCAGCACCACGCGGTCGACGTTCTCGACGCCGAATTTGTCCATCAAAAGGCGCGCACCGGAGTACAGCGCCGCCTTGGCCATCTGGATGGCGCGGATGTCGGGGTTGGTGACGGTGATGGTCGGGCCGCCCTCGGCGGAGCTGTCCCACAGCAGATAGGCGTTGGTCCGGCCATCCTGGATGCAGCGGGCGGAGCCGGTCTGCTCGGCCGAGCCGATCAGGCCGGAGGCATCCAGCACGCCGGCCATGCGCATTTCCGCAATCGCCTCGATAATGCCGGAGCCGCAGATGCCGGTGATGCCGGTGGTGGCGATGGATTCGGCAAAACCTGCCTCGTCCGACCAGATCTCGGACCCGATGACGCGGAAGCGGGGTTCCTTGGTCTCCGGATTGATCTCGACACGTTCGATGGCGCCGGGTGCAGCGCGCTGGCCGCTTGAGATCTGTGCGCCTTCAAAGGCCGGGCCGGTGGGCGAGGAACAGGCCAGTACCTTTTCCTTGTTGCCCAGCAGGATCTCCGCGTTGGTGCCCACGTCGACAACCAGCACCAGGTCTTCGGATTTGTCGGGCGCTTCCGACAGTGCGACGGCGGCGGCGTCCGCACCAACGTGGCCCGCAATGCAGGGCAGAAGATAGACGCGGGCGGCCGGGTGGATGTTCAGGTCAAGCTCTACGGCGCGCAAGGCAAGCGCGTTGGAGGTTGCCAGCGCAAATGGCGCCTGGCCCAGTTCAAACGGGTCGATTCCGAGGAACAGATGGTGCATCACCGGGTTGCAGACAAACACCGCGTCAACGATCAGCGCCTTGTCGATTCCTGCTTCTGCGGCGATCTGGGTGAACAGCGCGTTCATCCCTTCGCGCACCGCGCGGGTCATCTCCTGGTCGCCGCCCTTGTTCATCATCGAGTAGGACACCCGGCTCATCAGGTCTTCGCCAAAGCGGATCTGCGGGTTCATGATGCCGGAGGAGGCAACCACCTCGCCCGATTGCAGGTCGCACAGATGCGCGGCAATGGTGGTGGAGCCAAGGTCCACAGCCAGTCCGTAGATCGTGCCCTCGTAATAGCCGGGCCAGATGTGCATGATCTTGGGCGGATGGTTTGCGTCACCCTGATGCACGGCGACGGTGACCTTCCAGTTGCCCTTGCGCAGCGCCGGCTGCAGCACACTCAGGATATGCAGGTCGGTCTTGACGCCTTTCAGCTCCCACTGGGTCTCCAGCGCCTCGATCAGCCGCTCCATGTCGCCGGTCGGTTTGTGCATGTCGGGCTCTTCGACCTCGACATAGTACAGGCGGGTGGAGGGGTTCATGGTGATTTCGCGGGCCTCGGCACGCTTGCGCACTACCTGGCGGTGGACCTGGCTTTCCGGCGGCACGTCGATCACGATGTCGCCCTGCACGGTGGCCTGGCAGCCCAGGCGGCGGCCGTCGATCAGGCCGCGCTTGTCCTTGTAGCGCTGCTCGACCTTGTTCCACTCGCTGAGCGCGCCTTCTTCGGCGGTCACGCCGTGTTTGGAGAACTCGCCATAGGAAGGAGTGATCTGGCATTTCGAGCAGATCCCGCGGCCGCCGCAGACCGAGTCGAGGTCGACTCCGAGCTGCCGGGCAGCTGTCAGGATCGGCGTGCCCGCGGGGAAACGTCCGCGCTTGCCGGAGGGGGTAAACACAACGAGGGGTTCGTCAGTCATGCCTGTGGCCTTCTCATTCCGCAATTTAGGCGGAGCATATGGGCTTTTGCGGCAGGCGAAAGGCAAAGGGCGGCATTTTCCCGTCTGCGGGCGCCATTTTTGAAGATTTCATGACTTTCGGATGCGGATTTAAGGCGCACGGCGGTCAGGGGGCCTGCTGCCGCTCAACCTCTTTCAGCCACGCCAGAATCTTTTCCCGGTTTCCGTTCAACTGCGGGGCAGGGGCGCGGGTCGCGGGATCCGGCAGGCTGCTCATCTTGATCGGGTTGCCTGCCGCGGTGAAAGCCGGGCGGCCGTCCTCCCCCAGCACATCCACCACCATGTTGCGGGCCAGGATCTGCGGGTCCTGCAGCACCTGGTCCACGGTCTGGATCGGGCCGGTTGGAATGCCTGTTTTTGTCAGCAGCGCGATCCAATGGTGCTTTTGTTTGTCCAGCGTGACAGCCTCGATCAAACGCTTCAAAAGGCGGGCATTTTCGCACCGGGCAGGGTTGGTGGCAAAGCGCGGGTCGCCGCCCAGCGGCAGCTGCAGCGCATCGCAGAGCCGGGCAAACAGCGTGTCGTTGCCTGCCGCGATCACAAACAGCCCGTCCGCTGCGTGAAAGGTTTCAAACGGGGTGATCGAGGGGTGCCGCGCGCCGGACGGCTGCGGTGCCACGCCCGTGACCGTGGTGATGGCAATGGCATGTTCCAGCAGCGCCAGCTGGCTGTCCAGCATGGCCACGTCGACAAATGTGCCTTTGCCGGATTTCTGGACATCCAGCAGAGCGGCGAGGATCCCATGCCCCAGGAACATGCCCGCCGCGATGTCGCCGATCGAGACCCCGGCGCGCACCGGCTCGCGGTTCATTTCGCCGGTAACCGACATCACCCCGCCGCGGGCCTGCACCACCATGTCATAAGCCGGTTGCAGGGCATCGGGGCCGGTATGGCCAAAGCCGGACACCGCACCATAGATCAGCCGGGGGTGTTTTGCGTGAAGGTCCTCCCAGCCATATCCCAGCCGCTGCATCACGCCGGGGCGATAGTTCTCCAGCAGCACATCGGCCTGCGCCAGCAGCCGCTCGAAAATGGCGCGGTCCCGCGGGGCCTTCAGGTCCAGTGCAATGCTTTCCTTGCCGTGGTTGATGGCGGCAAAATAGGCGCTTTCGTCTCCTTTGAACGGCGGAAAGGCGCGGGTGTCGTCGCCGCTGCCAGGACGTTCCACCTTGATCACCCTGGCGCCCAGATCCGACAGGATCATCGAGCAGTATGGACCTGCCAGAACATGGGTGAGGTCCAGAATGGTGATGTCATCCAAAGGGCCGGGCATTTCAGAATCCTGCATAATCTGCGCAGGTTTCCTGATACGCTCCGGAGCGCGGTCCGCCTTGACCCAGATCAGCCGCCGGGCAGAGTTTTTCTGCACTGCAGGAATTCTTATGCCGGGCCTCTTTTCCCCCGGCCGGTTCTGTGCCATAGGGTCACCGCCAAACGGGGTTATGCATGGGGATGACAAATGCAGATTCGTGAGGCTCTTACCTTTGATGACGTTCTTCTGGTGCCGGGCGCGTCCAGCGTGCTGCCCAACACTGCCGATACCCGCACCCGGGTTACGCGGTCGGTGTCGCTGAACATTCCGCTGCTCAGCTCGGCGATGGACACGGTGACCGAGTCCCGCATGGCGATTGCGATGGCGCAGGCCGGCGGCATGGGCGTGGTCCACAAGAACCTGAACGTGGAAGAGCAGGCGCAGGAAGTGCGCCGGGTGAAACGTTTTGTCTCCGGCATTGTCTACAACCCCATCACCCTGACGGCGGACCAGACCCTGGCAGATGCCAAGGCACTGCAGGAACGCTACCGGGTCACCGGTTTCCCGGTGGTGGACGGCTCCGGCCGTGTCGTCGGCATCGTTACCAACCGCGACATGCGGTTTGCCTCCGATGACAGCACGCCGGTATCGGTGATGATGACCTCCGACAATCTGGCGATGCTGCAGGAGCCTGCGGAGCTGGAAGAGGCCAAGTCGCTGATGAAGGCGCGCCGGATCGAAAAGCTGCTGGTCTCTGACAAGAATGGCAAGCTGACCGGTCTGCTGACCCTGAAGGACACTGAACAGGCGGTTCTGAACCCCACCGCCTGCAAGGATGAACTGGGCCGCCTGCGTGTGGCTGCCGCCAGCTCGGTCGGCGACAGCGGTTTTGAGCGTTCCGAGGCGCTGATCGACGCGGGGGTCGATATTGTCGTCGTCGACACGGCGCACGGTCATTCCGCTGGCGTGATCGAGGCCGTGAAGCGGGTCAAGGCGCTGTCGAACAAGGTTCAGGTGATTGCCGGCAACGTGGCCACCGCCGAGGCCACCATGGCGCTGATCGACGCAGGGGCGGATGCGGTCAAGGTCGGCATCGGCCCGGGCTCGATCTGCACCACACGCATGGTGGCGGGCGTTGGCGTGCCGCAGCTGACCGCGATCATGGATTGCGCCGGTGCTGCTGGCGACACTCCGGTGATCGCTGATGGCGGCATCAAGTTCTCCGGCGATTTCGCCAAGGCGATAGCGGCAGGCGCGTCCTGCGCGATGGTGGGCTCGATGATTGCCGGCACTGACGAGTCCCCGGGTGAAGTGATCCTGTATCAGGGCCGGTCCTACAAATCCTACCGCGGCATGGGCTCGATGGGGGCGATGGCGCGCGGCTCGGCTGACCGGTACTTCCAGAAGGATGCGGCCAGCGACAAGCTGGTGCCGGAAGGCATCGAGGGCCAGGTGCCGTACAAGGGCGGCGCAAACGCGGTGATCCATCAGCTGGTGGGCGGCTTGCGCGCGGCGATGGGCTACACCGGCTGTGCCACCGTCGATGAGATGCGCAAGAATTGCAACTTTGTCCGCATCACCGGTGCCGGGCTCAAGGAAAGCCACGTGCACGACGTGCAGATCACCCGCGAAGCGCCGAACTACCGGGTGGGGTAAGAATCATGATGGCCGCGCGCATGAAAAGGGCAGGGGCGTGACCCCCGCCGCCCGCCTGCAGGCGGCCATCGAGATCCTCGACCTGATACTGGCAGGGGACCCTGCCGAAAAGGCGCTGACCTCCTGGGGGCGCCGCAGCCGGTTCGCCGGCTCCAAGGACCGTGCCGCCGTGCGCGACCATGTGTTCACCGCGCTGCGCTGCCTGCGTTCGCATGCGGCCATGGGCGGCGCCCGCAGCGGACGGGGGCTGATCCTGGGCGCGCTGCGCGAGGCAGGCCGGGACCCCGATGAGATGTTCAACGGGCAAGGCCATGCGCCTGCGCCGCTGACAGACGCCGAACGTCTGCTGCCGCCGCTTCCCGAAGGCGCGGGCGCTGTGGATATCCCCGACTGGCTTTGGCCCGAATTCAGCACCAGCCTGGGACTACAGGCCGAAGCCGCCGCGCGTGCCCTGCGCAGCCGGGCGCCGGTGCATCTTCGGGTGAACACGGTGCGGGGCACAATTGGCGCGGCACAAGAGGCTCTTGCGTCCGAGGGGATCACCACCCGGCCGCACCCGGCTGCCGCAACGGCGCTGGAAGTGATTGAAGGCGCCCGCAAGCTGCGCAATGCCGAGGCCTATCAGGACGGGCTGGTTGAGCTGCAGGATGCGGCCAGCCAGGCTGTGGTGGCGCACTTGCCGCTGGAGGATGGCATGAAGGTGCTGGACTTCTGCGCGGGCGGCGGCGGAAAAAGCCTTGCCATGGTGGCACAGGCCGGGATCCGGCTTTTCGCCCATGACGCCGACGCCAGGCGGATGAAGGACCTCCCGGCGCGGGCGGCGCGGGCGGGGGCGCCGGTTTCGGTTCTGTCCTCAGCGGACCTGGAGCGTCACGGCCCGTTTGATCTGGTTCTGTGTGACGTGCCCTGTTCCGGTTCAGGGTCCTGGCGGCGCGCGCCTGAGGGCAAATGGCGGCTGACGGCGGACGGCCTGCAGGCGCTGCAGCAGACCCAGTCGGAGATACTGTGCAAGGCGGCTGGCCTGACCGCCCCGGGCGGCTTCCTGGCCTATGCAACCTGCTCTATGCTGGATCGGGAAAACTCTGTTCAGGTTCAAGGCTTTATGCGCCAAAACCCGGCGTGGTCCCTGGCAGCGGAGAAAAGCTGGCAGGTGCAGGATGGCACCGATGGTTTCTATGTTGCCGTGTTGACGCGTGCGAATGGCGGTTGTTAGGGTCCACGCTGGAAAACTTAGGTGTTTCTTAACGTGGTTTTAACCGAAACGGCCGCGTTATGGCGGCACCAAGCACGATCGATGGAGCCGTGATGTCCGCTCGCCAAGAAACCTCCGTTCCGGAATTGCGGGTTTACGCGCCTGAGCACGCCAGGCTTGCGGCAACTTTGCTGCTGGCGCTGATGCTGATGTCCGGCCCCTGGCTGATCCCGCTGCCGGACTGGATGAGCCGCGGCTTCATCATGGTGGGGCTGACCCTGATGGCGGTTGCGGTGCTGATGGTTGTGCAGACCCGGATGCGGCTGAATGCGCGGGCCATGGCGGCGGAACTGCTGACCGGCTTTATCGAAAAGGATGCCACGCCCAGCTTTGTCACCGACGATGACGGGGTGATCCACGCCTGCAACGGCGCCGCGGTGAAGCGGTTCCAGGATGCCAGCCGGGACACGCTGTCCGGCACGTTGCGCTCGATCCTGGCCAACCCGTCTGCGGTCCTTTACCGGCTGCAAAGCCGGGCCCGGGTCGATGGCGCCGCGCGCGAGGACATCGTCACCCGGCGCGGCCATGTGCGGCTGGCGGTGCATCAGATGAACGGCGGCAGCTTCCTGTGGCGGGTCGAGGATATCCTCGACCGCGGCGGCAACGGCCGCGGCGCGGATGCGATGCCGGTGCCGATGATTACCGTCGGCCGTACCGGCGCCGTCCTGTTTATGAACGAGGCCGCCCGCACTCTGATCGGCGAGCGGGTGAAATCCACTGACCGCCTGTTTCCTTCGCTGCCTGTCATGCCGGGGCAGATCAACACGCTCAGCACCAAATCCGGTCCGGTTCAGGTGCTGATCAGCGAGACCAACCGCACCCAGGGCCGCAGCGAGCTGTTCCTGATGGAAGTGGACGAAAGCGGCTTTGACTCTGCCCAGGCCGGGCTGGAAGCGCTGCCGGTCCCCTTCCTCAAGGTTGCCCCGACGGGGGAAATCCTGACCACCAACCGCATGGCGCTGCGGCTGCTGGGCGTGAAAAGCTGCGCCAGCCTGAAACTGGGCCAGCTGATGGAAGGGCTGGGCCGCCCGATGGCGGACTGGCTGCGCGATACCGCAGACGGGCTGGCACCGAACAAATCCGAATTCCTGCGCCTGTCGCGCTCGGACAAGGAGGTCTTTGTCCAGGTGACCCTGACCCGGGTGGTGGAAGAGGGCACGCCGGTCCTGATCGCCGTACTGAATGACGCGACCGAGCTGAAGACACTGGAAGCGCAGTTTGTGCAAAGCCAGAAGATGCAGGCAATCGGCCAGCTGGCCGGCGGGGTGGCGCATGACTTCAACAACCTGCTGACGGCGATTTCCGGCCATTGCGACCTGCTGCTGCTGCGCCATGACCAGGGCGACCAGGACTATGGCGACCTGATCCAGATCCATGAGAATGCCAACCGGGCGGCCTCGCTGGTCAGCCAGCTGCTGGCGTTCTCGCGCAAGCAGACCCTGCAGCCGGAAACCCTGGATGTGCGGGACACGCTGTCGGATCTGACCCATCTGCTGAACCGCCTGGTTGGCGAAAAGGTTACCCTGACCCTCAGCCACGATCCGGTGATGAAGTCGATCCGTGCCGACAAGCGGCAGCTGGAACAGGTGCTGATGAACCTGGTGGTGAATGCGCGCGATGCGATGCCGCAGGGCGGGGAAATCCGGGTCGAGACCGAGGTCATTGCGCTGGACAAACCGCTGGAGCGTGACCGGGCCACCGTTCCCTCCGGCGATTGGGTAACGGTGAAAGTGTCGGATGAAGGCGTCGGCATTGCGCCGGACAAACTGCAGAAGGTATTTGAACCGTTCTACACCACAAAACGCACGGGCGAGGGTACCGGACTCGGTCTGTCAACGGCCTATGGGATTATCAAGCAGACCGGCGGCTACATTTTTGTCGACTCGGTCAAAGGGCACGGAACCCAGTTCACTCTGTTTTTCCCGGTCTTTAAACAGCAGGCGGAACCGCTGGCCGCGGACAAGCCGGCAGATGCAGCCGAAAATGCTGCCGCCGCTCAGCATGGCGAGGGCGTGGTGCTGCTGGTCGAGGACGAGGCCCCGGTGCGCGCCTTTGCGTCCCGCGCCCTCAGAATGCGCGGCTACACGGTTCTGGAAGCGGAATCCGCTGAGGATGCGCTGCGGACGCTGGAAGACCCCGGCCTGACGGTGGATGTTTTTGTGACCGATGTCGTCATGCCAGGAATGGACGGTCCCAGCTGGGTGCGCGAAGCATTGAAAGAGCGTCCCGACACCCGCGTGGTCTTTGTCTCCGGCTATGCCGAAGGCGCCTTTGGCGAGGCTGATCCCGATGTGCCGAACTCGGTTTTCCTGCCCAAGCCGTTCTCTCTCAACCAGCTGACGGAAACGGTGCACGCGCAATTGCACTGACACGGACGAATTGCAGCAGGGAAAGCCGCCGGAACCGGCGGCTTTCCGCGTTCATAAGGCTGGAATGGACTCGTAAAGTTCGAATTCAGCCGCGCGCTTGCGCCGTAGATGGCACGCTGCATCCGGGCTTGGCGCCAGACTTGCCCGAGGGCTGACATTCAGCCGCTCAAGCCGGATATCCATCTCCAGGCGCTGTTCCAGGAAACGCCTTAAAGCGTCCTGATCTTCATAGCGAAACAGATGGTTGACCTTGCAGCCGTTTGGTTGTGCTTCCAGGAACTTCGCCTGGCTGCCCACATTGGCAAAGGCAGGCGGCTTGCCCTTGCAGTAGGCATGCAGAAAATCATCGAAGCTGACACCCTTGGTTGAGTTGGGTTTGCCGTCCAGAAGGGGCCGCTGCCGGTACCTGTACCAGCTGCCAAGCCAGCTGACAGGTTCGCGCATTACCGCCACGACCTCCAGTTCGGCACCGCACACCTTTTCGAACATCGGGCGTATCCAGCGGTTGTAGCGGTAAACCGGCGCATGTTTCAGTTCCGGCGGGTCTGACATCACCAGATCCGCGCGGTTGCGCAATGCGGCCTGAAACGCGGTGGTGCCGGTTTTGGGAACGGAGAGAAGCGCCAGCCGTTCCTTGAAAAATATCATCATTCCGTTAACTGCCCGGTAAAATTTCTTGCTGTCGGTTAACCATAAACCCTTCTTTAACATCCGTGCCGTGAGGTGGGTACACCAGTTTTCTGTTGCAATGTTCTCTTTTTGATCTCATAAGGAACAAGAGGTGAACAAAGCAGTGATTGCCGCACGCCCCGGTGTGTGACACATAGAGAGGGACAAGGGACTATGGCGGATCTTTTGACCATGAAAAATAAAGTAAGCGGTGACAAGCAAAAGGCGCTCGACAGCGCGCTTGCTCAGATTGAGCGGCAGTTCGGCAAGGGCTCCATCATGAAACTCGGCGATGGCACCGCGCTGCAGGAGATCGAGGCCAGTTCGACCGGCTCCTTGGGCCTGGACATTGCGCTGGGGATCGGCGGCCTGCCGATGGGGCGGATCATTGAAATCTACGGCCCGGAAAGCTCCGGCAAGACCACGCTGACACTGCATTGCATTGCGGAACAGCAGAAAAAGGGCGGCGTCTGCGCCTTTGTCGATGCGGAGCACGCGCTGGACCCGCAGTATGCGGCCAAGCTGGGCGTCGACCTGGACGAGCTGCTGATCTCGCAGCCCGACACCGGTGAACAGGCGCTGGAAATCACCGATACGCTGGTACGTTCGGGTGCCGTGAACATGGTGATCGTCGACTCTGTGGCGGCGCTGACGCCGAAATCGGAGCTTGAGGGCGACATGGGCGACAGCAGTGTCGGTGTGCAGGCCCGGTTGATGAGTCAGGCGATGCGCAAGCTGACCGGCTCCATCAGCCGTTCCAAATGCATGGTGATCTTCATCAACCAGATCCGTATGAAGATCGGCGTGATGTTCGGCTCCCCCGAAACCACCACCGGCGGCAATGCGCTGAAGTTCTACTCCTCCGTCCGGCTGGATATCCGCCGCATCGGCGCGATCAAGGACCGGGATGAAGTGGTGGGCAACGCGACACGCGTCAAGGTGGTGAAGAACAAGGTCGCGCCGCCGTTCAAGCAGGTGGAATTCGACATCATGTATGGCGAAGGTATTTCCAAAATGGGTGAGCTTTTGGACCTGGGCGTGGCGGCGGGTGTCGTCAACAAGTCCGGGGCCTGGTTCTCTTACGGGGATGAACGGATCGGCCAGGGGCGGGAAAACGCCAAGACATTCCTGCGCGAAAACCCGTCGATTGCGTTTGACATCGAGGATAAGATCCGGGCTTCCCACGGGCTGGAATTCGAACGTCCGGATCTGGACGATGCGGATGATATTCTTGAGGCCTAAGCGCCGGGTCGTCTGATCAAAACCTGCGGATACGGGGGCGTGGCGGATGCTGCGCCCTTTTTCCTTGGCGCACGCCGCTTCCCGCTGTGGACAGTGCGCAGGCTGACGGTTAAACCTGCCCGGAACGCTTGTTTTAAGCCCGCAAGAGATCCCGCATATGCCGACGCTCAACGATATCCGCTCAACCTTTCTGACCTACTTTGCCAAACAGGGGCATGAGGTGGTCGACTCCAGCCCGCTGGTGCCGCGCAACGACCCGACCCTGATGTTCACCAACTCGGGCATGGTCCAGTTCAAGAACTGTTTCACCGGAGTGGAGACCCGCGACTACAAACGCGCGACGACATCGCAGAAATGCGTGCGCGCCGGCGGCAAGCACAACGACCTCGACAACGTCGGCTACACCGCGCGCCACCACACGTTCTTCGAGATGCTCGGAAACTTTTCGTTTGGCGACTATTTCAAGCATGAGGCGATCCCCTTTGCCTGGGAACTGATCACCAAGGAATTCGGTATTGCCAAGGACCGGCTCTATACCACCGTCTATCACACCGACGACGAAGCCTTTGAGATCTGGAAGAAGATGGGCGTTCCGGAGGACCGGATCATCCGCATCGCGACCTCTGACAACTTCTGGCAGATGGGCGATACCGGCCCCTGCGGCCCCTGCACCGAGATCTTCTATGACCACGGCGACCATATCTGGGGCGGCCCGCCGGGCTCGCCTGAGGAAGATGGCGACCGGTTCATCGAGATCTGGAACCTCGTCTTCATGCAGAACGAGAAGTTCGCCGACGGCTCGATGGTCGATCTGGAGATGCAGTCCATCGACACCGGCATGGGGCTGGAGCGGATTGCGGCGCTGCTGCAGGGCACGCACGACAACTATGAAACCGATCTGTTCAAATCGCTGATCGAAGCCTCGGCGAATGTGACCAATTCCGACCCGTTCGGGGCTCAGAACGTGCACCACCGGGTGATCGCCGATCACCTGCGGTCCTGCTCCTTCCTGATCGCCGAGGGCGTGCTGCCGTCGAACGAAGGCCGGGGCTATGTCTTGCGCCGGATCATGCGCCGCGCGATGCGCCACGCCTCGCTGCTGGGTGCCACCGATCCGGTGATGCACAAGCTGGTGCCGGCGCTGGTTCAGAAAATGGGCGCGGCCTATCCGGAGCTCGGCCAGGGCCAAGCGCTGATCGAAGAGACTTTCGAGCAGGAGGAAACCCGTTTTCTCCGGACATTGGACCGCGGCTTGAAGCTTCTGGATGACGCCTCCGCCGATCTGGACAAGGGCGATGTGCTGCCGGGCGAGACTGCGTTCAAGCTCTATGACACCTATGGTTTCCCGCTGGACCTGACCCAGGATGCCCTGCGTGCCAAGGAGATCGAGGTCGACACCGAGGGTTTCGACGCCGCCATGAAAGCGCAAAAGGAGAAATCCCGCGCTGGAGGCATTGGTCTGGGCGAAGCCGAAGATGTGAAGGTTTACTTCGATATTCTCGACTCAGCGGGGCCGACGGATTTCCTCGGCTATGAGACCGAACGGGCCGAAGGCCAGATCGTGGCAATCGTCAAGAATGGCGGGCAGCTGCAATCCGCGGCCAAGGGCGACACGGTTCAGATCATCCTGAACCAAACGCCGTTTTATGGAGAAAGCGGCGGCCAGGTTGGCGACACCGGAGTGCTGACCAGCGAGGGCGGCACTGCCCGCATCACCGATACCAAGAAAGTGGAAGGGCTGTTCCTGCACATTGCCGAAGTGACAGCGGGCGAAATTTCCGTTGGCAAGGGGGCCGCGATGGAAGTGGATCACGCGCGCCGCGGCAAGATCCGCGCCAACCACTCTGCCACCCACCTGCTGCACGAAGCGCTGCGCAACGCGCTGGGTGAGCATGTGGCGCAGAAGGGTTCGCTTAATGCTGCCGACCGTCTGCGCTTCGATTTCAGCCACAACAAGGCGATGAGTGCCGAAGAATTGGCCAAGGTCGGTGCCGAGGTGAACGATTTCATTCGCCAGAATACGCCGGTGTCGACGCGGATCATGACCCCGGATGATGCGCGCGGACTGGGTGCGCAGGCCTTGTTCGGCGAGAAGTATGGCGATGAAGTGCGTGTGGTCTCCATGGGCCGGGCGCCCACTGGCAAGGGCCACGATGGCGAGACTTATTCGATTGAGCTGTGCGGCGGCACCCATGTGAAGCAGACCGGCGACATTGGCACTTTCGTGATCCTGGGCGACAGCGCGTCCTCGGCTGGCGTTCGCCGGATCGAGGCACTGACCGGCGCCGCGGCGTTCGAGCATCTGGAACGTGAAGCCGGCCGCATGGCAGAAATTGCAGCGGCTCTGAAGGCGCAGCCTGCGGATGTCATGGACCGCCTCAAGGCGATGATGGATGAGCGCAAGGCGCTGCAGAACGAGATCTCCAGCCTCAAACAGCAGGTCGCCATGGGCGGCGGTTCCAGCGGCGGCGCGGAGGCCAGGGAGGTCAACGGCAGGAAGTTCCTGGCCCAGGCGCTGCAGGGCGTGTCCGGCAAGGACCTGCGCGGTCTGATTGACGCCCATAAGCAAAGGATCGGTTCTGGTGTGATCCTGCTGATCGCAGAGGACGACGGCAAGGTGGCCGTGGCCGCTGGCGTGACCGATGATTTGACCGGTGACATCTCTGCCGTGGACGTGCTGAAAGCGGCGGTTCCTGCCGTGGGCGGCAAGGGCGGCGGCGGCCGACCGGATATGGCTCAGGGCGGCGGCAAGGATTTCTCCGGCGCTGAAGCGGCCATCAAGGCAGCAGAGGCCGTGCTGGCAGGTTGACCATTTGGTCAAAAAATGCTTGGTCTTTCCGGCAGACCGCCTGGTCTGCTGGAAACACAATAACTCTGGGAGGCTCCGATGCCCGCACTCTGGATTGCACATGTGACCGTCACCGACGCCGAGGCCTATGGCAAATATGCCGAACTGGCCGGTCCGGCCATCGCCAAGCATGGCGGGGAGTTCATCGCCCGCGGCGGCCGGTTTGTACAGCTGGAGGGCAAGGAGCGGCCGCGCAATGTAGTGGCCCGTTTTCCCAGCGTTGAGGCTGCTGTCGATTGCTATCACAGCCCGGAATACCAGGAAGCGCTTGACCATGCGCGCGGCGCCTCAGAGCGTGAGCTGATGGTGGTGGAGACCAGCGAGTAGGGCGCTGCGTATCGGGCGGCGCCCTAGCCGCCCGCGTGTTTCAGGTAAGATGAGGGGCGCCGCAGGGCGCCTTTCTTTTTGCGGCGCCGGTTCGTGGGGCTGCGGCGGGCCATGAAAAAGGCGCCCGGAGGCGCCTTTTCGAGATCAGCTTGCAGCCTTGGACATCCGCTTGCGCTCATGCGGGTCCAGATAACGCTTGCGAAGGCGCACGTTGTTCGGTGTCACCTCGACCAGTTCGTCATCGTTGATATAGGCGATGGCCTCTTCCAGAGACAGCGTCATCGGGGTGGTCAGGCGGACCGCATCGTCGGTGCCGGAGGCCCGCACGTTGGTCAGCTTCTTGCCCTTCAGCGGGTTCACTTCCAGGTCGTTGTCGCGCGAGTGCTCACCGATGATCATGCCGGTGTAAATCTCGGCCTGGGCGCCGATCATCATCTTGCCGCGCTCTTCCAGGTTCCACAGGGCATAAGCCACGGACTGGCCGTTCTCCATCGAGATCAGCACGCCGGCACGGCGGCCGGGGATGGAACCCTTGTGCGGCGCCCAGCCGTGGAACACGCGGTTCAGCACGCCGGTGCCGCGGGTGTCGGTCAGGAACTCGCCGTGATAGCCGATCAGGCCGCGCGAGGGAACATGCGCGATGATACGGGTCTTGCCGGCGCCTGCCGGTTTCATCTCGACCAGTTCCCCCTTGCGGGTGCCGGTCAGCTTTTCGATCACCGCGCCGGAGTATTCGTCATCAACATCGATGGTGGCTTCTTCGATGGGTTCCATGCGGACGCCATCGACCTCCTTCATGATCACCTGCGGGCGGGAGATTGACAGCTCGAAGCCTTCGCGGCGCATGTTTTCGATCAGAACGCCCATCTGCAGTTCGCCGCGGCCGGAGACTTCAAAAGCCTCGCCGCCGGGGGTGTCCTGGATTTTGATGGCGACGTTGCTTTCGGCCTCTTTCATCAGCCGGTCGCGGATGACGCGTGACTGTACCTTCTTGCCGTCACGGCCGGCCAGCGGGCTGTCGTTGATGCCAAAGGTTACGGTAATGGTCGGCGGGTCGATCGGCTGGGCGTCCAGCGGCTCATCCACGGCCAGCGCACAGATGGTATCGGCCACAGTCGCCTTGGACATGCCGGCGATGGAGACGATGTCGCCTGCCTGCGCTTCCTCGATGTCCTGCTGGGCCAGACCGCGGAAGGCTTGGATGCGTGTGACGCGGAACTGTTCGATTTTTTGGCCGATGCGGGTCAGCGCTTGCACGGTGGCGCCAACCTTCAGCTTGCCGGATTCGACCCGGCCGGTCAGGAGGCGGCCCACAAAGGGGTCGCTCCCGAGGGTGGTGGCCAGCATCCGGAAGTCTTCGCCCTGGCGCTTGATCTGTTTCGGCTTGGGCACGTGGTTGACGATCAGGTTGAACAGCGCGTGCAGGTCCTTGCGGGGACCGTCCAGTTCGGCGTCGGCCCAGCCGGAGCGGCCGGAGGCGTACATGTGCGGGAAATCCAGCTGGTCCTCGTTGGCCTCGAGCGATGCAAACAGGTCAAAGCATTCGTCCAGCGCCCGGTCGGGTTCTGCGTCCGGCTTGTCGACCTTGTTCAGCACCACGATCGGGCGCAGGCCCAGGGCCAGCGCCTTGGAGGTCACGAATTTGGTCTGCGGCATCGGGCCTTCGGCGGCGTCCACCAGCAGCACCACGCCATCGACCATCGACAGGATCCGCTCCACCTCGCCGCCAAAGTCGGCGTGGCCGGGAGTGTCGACGATGTTGATCCGGGTGCCGTTCCACTCGACCGAGGTCGGCTTGGCAAAAATGGTGATGCCGCGCTCGCGCTCCAGGTCGTTGCTGTCCATGGCGCGTTCCGCCACAGCCTGGTTTTCGCGGAAGGCGCCGGATTGTTTCAGCAGCTCGTCGACCAGTGTGGTTTTGCCGTGGTCAACGTGAGCAATGATCGCAATGTTGCGCAAGTCCATGACGTGTGCCTTTGTAAGGAAGTTGGGCCGCGCATAGCCCGATCCCGGTGCAAAGGCCAGAGGAAAACCGTCCTGAGCCGCTTTCTATGGCGGATCAGTGGCCCGAGCTTTTCGAAAACACATGGATGATGACGATGCCTGACATGATCAGCAGCATTCCAATGACCGCAGGCAAATCGAGCTTTTGGCCGAAGACGAAGAACGCAATCACCGCAATCAGCAGAATGCCGAGACCTGACCAGATGGCATAGACGATGCCCACCGGCATGAACTTGAGCGTTAGCCCCATCATGTAGAAGGAAAACGCATAAGCGACCAGCACGATCAGAGATGGCCCGAGACGGGAAAACTGCTGGCTGGCCTGCAAGGCGGTGGTGCCGATGGTTTCCGCCGCCACGGCAATGATCAGGTAGAAGTAATGTACAGGCATCATCGCCTCCGTTTTGCGCGCTCCGCTTCGCCCGCCGGGCCTCTGTCTGTTCCGGGTACCGCATCCGGTGCGCCGGAGGAAGTCCCGATGCGTCGCTGGTTGCCGGTTTTCCGCCCGCCGCTTCAATGAACAGATGATTGTGCGCGGAAACACTGGACTGAAAATTGGGAACTTCTTAGAGGATTGTTCCGATAATTCTGAGCAGTCGGAAACACTGATCTGATTCCTGAATAAGAGCGAGGGGCTGACATATGTGCCGCTGGGCCGCCTACACGGGTGCCGAAGTCTTTTTGGAAGACATCATTTCCACCCCTGCGCATTCACTGATCGCGCAAAGCCAGAAAGCAGTCGAATGCAAGACTGCGACAAACGGCGACGGGTTCGGCATTGCCTGGTACGGGCAGCGGCCGGAGCCGGGGCTGTACCGCGATGTCTACCCGGCGTGGTCGGACTGCAATCTGCGGGCGCTGGTGCATCAGGTGCAATCCGGTCTTTTTCTGGCCCATGTCCGGGCGTCCACCGGGTCCGCCACCAGCCGCAATAACTGCCATCCTTTCACGGCCGGCAAGTGGAGCTTCATGCACAACGGGCAGGTCGGCGGGTTCGAGAAGTTCCGCCGGCATGCCGACATGTCCATCCCGGATGAGCTTTATGAGCACCGCAGAGGCGCAACTGATAGCGAGGTGCTGTTCCTGCTGGCCTTGCAGGAGGATCTGGATGCGGACCCGAAAGCCGCGCTGGAGCGGGCGGTGGGGCGTATGGAGGCCTTGTCGCGGGCGCGGGGGACGGCACCGCATATGCGCCTCTCCGTGGCCATGTCCGACGGGCAGACACTTTTTGCGGCGCGCTATTCTTCGGATGCTATTGCACCCTCGGTCTACTACCGCTGGAGCCGCAGTCTGAACGGCTGGGCCGTGGTCTCGGAACCTTTTGAGCACACTGGCGAGGCATGGAGCAAGCTGCGGCCGGGAGAATTCCTGACGCTTACATCGAAAGGCGCGGAAACGCAGCCGTTTCAACCGTTCCTTGCGGATGTGTGAATGAGTGCGGCGGGGGTGTCCCCGCCGCACACTGTCACATTCGTCCGGCGTTCCGGAACCAGGGTTCGACCTGTGCCCGCACGTGGTGCCAGACATCGGGTGCGCCACGGATGACCTTGCCTCCGACACGGGCGTCCAGTTGCGGCAGGCTCACGTCATATTCCACCCAGCTGCCGCCGCCGTTTAGCAGGTTGAGCAGGACCGGCTGCACCCGGTCGATGGATTTGGCAAAAATGGCGTCTGCGCTCTCCGCGGCCTCAAACTCTTCCCAGATGCTCCGCATCACTTCACCTTGGGCGGCGGGCAGCAGGCCGAACAGGCGGTCTGCGGCGGCCTCTTCCCTGGCGGCCAGGGCCGCGAGAGCAGCGGCGTCGGTCACCCCGTGGATCGGCGAATCGCCGGCATCGATTTCGACCAGATCATGCAGCAGCAGCATTTGCAGCACCCGATCCACATCGACCGCGTTCGTGCTGTGTTCGGCCAGAACCCAAGCATAGAGCATGATATGCCAGCTGTGTTCGGCCGAATTCTCGTGCCGGGAGCCATCGCCCAGCTTGGACGCGCGGGTGACCAGCTTGAGCTTGTCTGCCTCATTCAGGAAAGGCAGCCGCGCTGTCAGCCGGCTGCAGTCAAAGCCGGTGTCTTCGCCCAGCAGCGAAAACGCGTGGTGAAACGCTTCCGCGAAATCCTGCTCCAGTGCAGCTGCACGTCCGCCGTTCAGATTGCTGCGGACCACATCAACATGCCAGTCGAGAGGTTTGACACCATAGAGCGTCTGAAAGATCGGCTGGCAATGGTCAACCCGCTTGGCAAAATGCGCGTCGGGGCTGTCTGCCGCTTCAAATTCCTGCCACAGGGCCAGGAATTCTGCGCCCTGATCCTTGGGCAGAAGTTCGAACAGACGTTGGGCGGCGGCTTGTTCGGCCTTTGCCACGGCTGCCCAGTCAACGTTATCAGTGATCGGGTGGTCGCCTGCGTCGATTTCAACCAGGTCGTGCAGCAGCAGCATCCGGATGGCCCGGAAAACATCGACTTCCGGCGAAGCAAACGGCGCCAGAACCAGCGCATAAAGCGCCAGATGCCAGCTGTGCTCGGCCGAGTTTTCCCGGCGGCTGCAATCCAGTATCAGGTTCTGGCGGTCGATGCGGCGGAGCTTGTCGGCTTCCAGAAGGAAGGCGAATTGGGCCTCCAGCCGGGTGCTCAAGCGTCACCTTTTGCGTCGAGCTGCGCCTGGGCCTGCTGGATTCTCCTGTTCAGGAAGTCGCGCGCCTTGCGTTCGGCGAGGCGCACGCGCATTTCGGTCAGGAAGGCCTCTTCCAGCGATTGGGAGGCCGCACCCAGCACCTGGCCGACCTCCACATACAGCCGCTCTTCACCGGTTGCGTCCTGAACCTTGAGCGTATCGACCGCCAGTTTTTGGGCCAGCGTCTCGATTGTGCTCATCAGCGGGTATTCTCCGTCAGGCGGCGCTTCACATAGTCGGTCACATTGCCGATCATGCTGTCCATGTGCGGCTCCTGGAAGAAGTGATCCGCGCCCTCGACCTCGGTGTGGGTGATGGTGATGCCCTTCTGCTCATGCAGCTTGCCGACCAGGCTGGCAGTGTCCGCAGGCGGCGCCACACGGTCGGCAGTGCCGTTGATGATCAGCCCGGAGGACGGGCAGGGCGCCAGGAAGGAGAAGTCATACATATTGGCCGGCGGCGCCACCGAGATGAAGCCGGTGATCTCCGGGCGGCGCATCAGAAGCTGCATGCCGACCCACGCGCCGAACGAGAAGCCCGCAACCCAGCAATGCTTGGAGTTGGAGTTCATCGATTGCAGGTAGTCCAGCGCCGAGGCCGCATCCGACAGCTCGCCCACGCCCTGGTCGTATTCGCCCTGGCTGCGGCCGACGCCGCGGAAATTGAAGCGCAGAACGGTGAAACCCATGTTGTAGAACGCATAGTGCAGGTTGTAGACCACCTTGTTGTTCATGGTGCCGCCGAACTGCGGATGCGGGTGCAGAACAATGGCGATCGGGGCGTCTTTTTCTTTTTGCGGGTGATAGCGGCCTTCGAGGCGGCCTTCGGGTCCAGGAAAGATGACCTCGGGCATGGGCGGTTTAATCCTACTCTCGTTTTCGGGTCTGCCGGCAGAAAACTTGACGAGTTCCGTCAGGCATCTTAGAACAGTTCTAATCAAGGGCGCAGGCCAAGCCATACACCGTCAGGCTGAGATACGCACAGACGCCAGCGAGGTCAATGTTTTCGCAGGGGCGCGCTGGTTTCGAGGGGTAAATTATGAAGCTTTCCACCAAAGGGCGCTATGCGATGGTCGCGCTGGCGGATATCGCGCTGCAGACACAGGGCAATCTGGTTCCGCTGGGCGATATCTCCAAACGCCAGGACATTTCGCTGCCCTATCTGGAGCAGCTGTTCGTCAAGCTGCGCCGGGCGGGGCTGGTTGAGTCCGTGCGCGGGCCGGGCGGCGGGTACCGCTTGGCGATGGCGCCGTCCGAGATCCGCATCGTTGACGTGCTCTCTGCTGTCGATGAAACCGTTGATGCCATGCATAAGGGCGCAGGGGCTTCCGGAGCGCTGTCCGGCAGCCGGGCGCAATCGCTGACCAACCGCCTGTGGGAAGGTCTCAGCGCGCATGTCTATGTGTTCCTGCACCAGACCCGCCTGTCGGATGTGATCAGGAACGACCTGGCGCCATGTCCGGCTGTGCCCAGCCTGTTTGCGGTGGTGGATGACTGACTGTGCTCTCGGACTTCAGCAATAATCCCGAGATTTTCGGATTGAGTGGAACCGGCCGGCCCGCGCAAGGCGCCAGGGCCTTTGCAGATTTGTGCAAAACCGCTTATGAGGCGGCAACGTTCCGCAAAAAGATGACTCCATGACTCGTGTTTACCTCGATCATAATGCCACCGCCATCCTGCGCCCCGAGGCGCGGGCCGCGATGATTGCGGCGATGGAGGTCTGCGGCAACCCGTCTTCGGTGCATGCCGAGGGCCGCGCCGCCAAGGCGCTGGTCGAAAAGGCGCGGGCACAGGTCGCTGCTGCCTTTGGGGCGGACGGGGCGGATATCGTGTTCACCTCCGGCTCCACGGAGGGCGCGTCGCTGGCGCTGGCGGACCGCGGTTTGCATGGCGCGCCGGTGGAGCATGATGCGGTGCGGGCTTGGACTGTCGAGGATCTGGCCGTCAGTCCCGAGGGGGCCGTGCAGATTGCGGATCCTGTTCGGTCCACTGTGCAATTGGCCAACTCCGAAACCGGCATTGTGCAGCGCCTGCCTGAGGGGCTGGCCGTCACAGATGCAACGCAAGCATTTGGCAAACTGCCGGTTGCGTTCAACTGGCTGGGTGCCCGAATGGCCCTTGTATCGGCCCACAAGCTGGGCGGCCCCAAGGGCATTGGGGCTGTGGTGATGAAGCGCGGCACCGATTTGCAGGCGCGGATCAAGGGCGGCGGGCAAGAAATGGGCCGCCGGTCCGGAACCGAAAATGTCATTGGAATCGCGGGTTTCGGGGCCGCAGCTGAAGCAGCGGTCAATGATCTGGCAAATGGTGTCTGGGACAGGGTTGCGGAACTTAGAAATATTCTAGAGAAGGCGCTTGTGTCTGGCGCAAACCATACTATTTTTGTCGGGAAGGATCAGAAGCGGTTGCCGAACACCCTGTGTTTTGCAACGCCGGGCTGGAAAGGCGAGACCCAGGTCATGCAGATGGACCTCGCGGGCTTTGCCATCAGCGCGGGCAGCGCCTGTTCCAGCGGCAAGGTGCGCGCCAGCGCGGTGCTGACCGCCATGGGATATGACGAGGCCACAGCCCAAGGCGCGGTGCGCGTGTCGCTGGGGCCCGAGACAACGGAAGAAGATGTGCTGCGCTTTGCCGAGGCGTGGCTGCAAAAAGAAAAGAAACATCGCGCCCGCGCGGCGTGAGTGAGGAGATGACAATGGCCGCTTTGGACCAGACCCAAGTCAAGGAAGGTGTTGACCAGGAAACCGTGGACGCAGTCCGCGAGGTTGGCGGTGCTTACAAATACGGTTGGGAAACCGATATCGAGATGGAATACGCTCCCAAGGGGCTGACCACGGATATTGTCCGGCTGATTTCGGAAAAGAACGAAGAGCCGGAATGGATGCTGAACTGGCGGCTGGAAGCCTACGAGCGCTGGCTGCAGAAGGAAGAGCCCGCCTGGGCGATGGTCGACTACCCGGAAATCGATTTCCAGGATCAGTACTACTATGCCCGTCCCAAATCGATGGAAGTAAAGCCCAAGTCGCTGGATGAGGTCGACCCCAAACTGCTGGCGACCTACGAAAAGCTGGGTATCCCGCTGAAAGAACAGATGATTCTGGCTGGCGTCGAAGGCGCTGAAAATGCGCCCGCCGAGGGCCGCAAAGTGGCTGTGGATGCGGTTTTTGACTCAGTGTCCGTGGGCACCACCTTCCAGAAAGAGCTGAAGCAAGCGGGCGTCATCTTCTGCTCGATCTCCGAAGCCATCCGCGAGCATCCTGAACTGGTCAAAAAGTACCTCGGCTCGGTGGTTCCCGTTTCCGACAACTTTTACGCCACGCTGAACTCTGCCGTGTTCTCGGACGGCTCTTTTGTCTATGTGCCGCCGGGCGTGCGCTGCCCGATGGAGCTGTCGACCTATTTCCGCATCAATGCGGAAAACACCGGTCAGTTTGAACGCACGCTGATCATTGCCGATAAAGGCAGCTATGTCAGCTACTTGGAAGGCTGCACTGCACCGGCGCGCGATATCGCCCAGCTGCATGCCGCCGTGGTGGAAATCATCGTCGAGGAAGACGCCGAGGTGAAATACTCCACCGTCCAGAACTGGTATCCCGGCGACGAGAACGGCAAGGGCGGCATCTACAACTTCGTGACCAAGCGCGCCGACTGCCGCGGCGACCGCGCCAAGGTGATGTGGACCCAGGTCGAAACCGGCTCCGCCGTGACCTGGAAATACCCCTCCTGCATCCTGCGCGGCGACGACAGCCAGGGCGAGTTCTACTCGATCGCGATCACCAACAACATGCAGCAGGCCGACACCGGCACCAAGATGGTGCATCTGGGCAAGCGCACCAAGTCGCGTATCGTGTCCAAGGGGATTTCGGCCGGCAAGGCGCAGAACACTTACCGCGGTCTGGTGTCGATGCACCCCAAGGCCAAGGACAGCCGCAATTACACCCAGTGCGACTCGCTGCTGATCGGTGACAAATGCGGGGCGCACACGGTTCCGTATATCGAGGTCAAGAACAACTCCTCCCGCGTGGAGCATGAGGCCACGACATCGAAGGTCGATGACGACCAGCTGTTTTACTGCCGCCAGCGCGGCATGGATGAGGAGGAGGCGGTGGCCCTGGTGGTCAACGGCTTCTGCAAGGACGTGCTGCAAGCGCTGCCGATGGAGTTCGCCATGGAAGCCCAGCAGCTGGTTGCGATTTCGCTGGAAGGGTCTGTCGGCTGATAGGCGGCCCCTGGGTCGGCCTGCGGCATCTCAGTAGTGCCCGGATAGAAATGAAACGGCTCCGCTGGAGCCAGGGAATACCGCAGGCCCCGGTGCCTGCCAGAGAATGTGAGACGAGGAAAAAATGCTCGAAATCAAAAACCTGCACGTCAAACTTGAAGACGAAGATAAGCAGATCCTGAAAGGCGTCGACCTGAAGGTCGAAGCCGGCAAGGTGCACGCCATCATGGGGCCGAACGGTTCGGGCAAATCCACCCTGTCTTATGTCCTGTCTGGCCGTGACGGCTATGAGGTGACTGAAGGTTCTGCGGAGCTGGAAGGCGAAAATATCCTGGACATGGAGCCGGAAGAGCGCGCCGCAGCGGGCATGTTCCTGGCGTTCCAGTACCCGGTCGAAATCCCCGGCGTCGGCAACATGACCTTCCTGCGCACCGCGGTGAATGCACAGCGCAAAGCCCGCGGCGAGGAAGAGCTGTCGGCCTCCGACTTCCTGAAGATCATCCGCGCCAAGGCCAAGACCCTCAAGATCGACGCAGAGATGCTGAAGCGCCCGGTCAACGTCGGCTTCTCCGGCGGCGAAAAGAAGCGCAACGAGATCCTGCAGATGGCGATGCTGGAGCCCAAGCTGTGCATCCTGGACGAAACAGACTCCGGCCTCGACGTGGACGCGATGAAACTGGTGGCCGAGGGCGTGAACGCGCTGCGCGATGAAGGCCGCGGTTTCCTGGTGATCACCCACTACCAGCGCCTGTTGGACCACATCAAACCGGACGTGGTGCACATCCTCGCGGATGGCCGCATCGTCAAGACCGGCGGCCCCGAGCTGGCTTTGGAAGTCGAGAACAACGGCTATGCCGGCATCCTGGCAGAGGAGGCATAAATGGCCCTGCCGGAAGTAAAGCAAACCGCAACCGAGGCGCGGCTGTCCGCGCTGACCCTGCCGGAAAGCGGCTGCCTCAAGGCGGCCCGCCAGGCAGCCCTGTCGCGGGTGCAGACCATGGGCCTGCCCAGCCGCCGGGATGAGTACTGGAAATACACCCGCCCCGAAACGCTGGTTCAGGCGGTGGCCCCCAAGGCTGCTGTCTTTGCTGCGGAAGAGACGCCGATGTTCAACGCGTTCGAGCGTCTGAACATCGTGTTTGTCGATGGTGTGTTCGATGCCGAAGCGTCGGACGATCTGTCTCTGGAAGGTGTGGCCATCGACCGGATCGAGGACATCTGCTGCAAGGATATCCATTGGGCCAAGGATCTGTACGGCGTTCTTGAGGCGCGCGGCCAGACTCCGGTGGAACGCCCGCTGGCAGCGCTGAACACCGCCTTTGCCACTGATGGCGTGGCGATCCGGGTGACTGGCAAGGTCTCCAAGCCGATCAACTTCTCCTATGTGCATTCGGACGAAAACTCCGACGCGATCCTGCATCACGTGATCCGTGTGGAATCCGGCGCTGAAGTGACCATTCTCGAGAGCGGCCCGGCCGCCTCGCGCTTTAATAAGTGCATGGAGATCGACATTGCGGACGGCGGTAAGATGCATCTGGTGCGCGCCCAGGGCCGCGACCATGAGCGCCGCGCCGCGACCCATCTGTTCGCGCGGCTGGGTGCCGAGTCGGTGTTCAAATCCTTCACCCTGACCGTGAACGGTGTGCTGACCCGCAACGAGGCGGTGATCGAGCTGACCGGCGACGATGCAGTGGCCCATATCGCGGGCGCCTGCGTCGGCGATGGCGATTTCCACCACGACGACACCGTCTTCATCACCCATGACGCGGTCAATTGCGAAAGCCGCCAGGTGTTCAAGAAGGTGCTGCGCAATGGTGCCACCGGTGTGTTCCAGGGCAAAATCCTGGTGAAGGAAGGCGCGCAAAAGACTGACGGATATCAGATTTCCCAGTCATTGCTGTTGGACGGCGACAGCCAGTTCCTGGCCAAGCCGGAGCTGGAGATCTATGCTGATGACGTGGCCTGCTCGCATGGTTCGACTTCTGGCGCGATCGACGAGGACGGCTTGTTCTACCTGCGGTCGCGCGGCGTGCCGCAAGCCGAGGCAACTGACCTGATGACGCTGGCCTTTCTAGCCGAAGCGGTCGACGAGATCGAAGACGCGGAGATCGCTGCCGACATCGTCTCCCGTCTCGAAGGCTGGCTGGCCCGGCGCCGCTGATGTCCGTCACCACGGATATCCCGGCAACCTACAAGGGGCCGCGCAGGGTGTTTGCGCGGCTTCTGGACATGGGGGCCCGCGAAGACCGGCTGCTGGTGTTTCTGATCAGCGGCTGCGTGCTGGCGTTTGTGGCGCAGATGCCGAAACTTGCGCGAGAGGCGTATCTGACGGGCCAGGAGCTGAACATGCTGCTGGGCGGCTCGCTGTTGGCTTTGGTCTTCATTGCGCCGCTGCTGCTTTACATGCTGGCGCTTGCCTCGCACTGGATCGCCCGGGCTGCGGGCGGGCAGGGTGACGCTTACCGGGCCCGGCTTGCACTGTTCTGGGCATTTCTGGCCGCCAGCCCGCTGATGCTGCTGAACGGCCTGGTGGCTGGATTTATCGGCGCCGGTGCTGCGCTGAATCTGGTGGGGGCGCTTTGGTGCGCCGTATTCCTGTGGTTCTGGGTGGCAGGCATGATCCAGGGCTATTGGGCCAAGCCATGAACACGCTTGCCGCCTTTGCCCTGCTGACAATCAAGTCACCGCGGGACGCCGCGCAGCGGATTCTGGCGCAGAATTGGCCGCGCGAAGCCTTGTGGACGGCGTTCCTGCTCTCTGTGGTGCTGAACACTTGCGTTTACACTCTGCAGCAGGTGCTGTTCCCGCTGCCGCCGGAAGTCCTGTTGCCGCGGTTTGCGCCAGGCGCCTATTTCGCGGTCGTTTTGGTTCTGCAGCTCAGCTTCATTGCGATGCTGTCCACCACCGGCCGCTGGCTGGGCGGACAGGGCAGTCTCGCCTCTCTGCTGGCGCTTGTGACCTGGCTGCAGCTGCTGCAGGCCGGTCTGAATGGCGCTATTGTTGCCGTGTTTCTGGTTCTGCCGGCCCTGGCGGCACTGCTCAATATTGCGGCGAACATTGTGGTGTTCTTTATCCTCTTGCACTTCGTCAACGCGGCGCACAGGTTCGGCTCCGTGTGGCGCTCGCTCGGGGTGGTCTTGATGGCCAGCATGATCCTGGTGTTTGCCCTTCTCTTCATCGTGGGTCTGATCGGCCCAGCAAATCTGGGACTGCCCGAAAATGTATGACGTGGATAAAATCCGTGCTGATTTCCCGATCCTCTCGCGGGAGGTGAACGGCAAGCCGCTGACCTATCTCGACAATGGCGCTTCAGCTCAGAAGCCGCAGGCGGTGATTGACGCGGTGACCAAAGCATATGCTGAGGAATACTCCAACGTTCACAGAGGGTTGCACTACCTTTCCAACCTCTCGACCGAGAAGTACGAAGCCGTCCGCGGCATCATTTCACGCTTCCTGAACGCAGGCGATGAACACAGCATCGTGCTCAACTCCGGCACCACCGAAGGCATCAATCTGGTTGCCTACGGCTGGGCCATGCCGCGGTTCGAAGCCGGTGACGAGATCGTGCTGTCGGTGATGGAACACCACGCCAACATCGTGCCTTGGCACTTTCTGCGCGAACGCCAGGGCGTGGTGCTGAAATGGGTCGATGTGGCGGATGACGGCAGCCTGGATCCGCAGAAGGTGATCGATGCGATCACCCCCAGGACCAAGCTGGTTGCGGTCACCCAGTGTTCCAACGTGCTGGGCACCGTGGTGGATGTCAAGGCGATCACCCAAGGCGCCCATGCCAAGGGCGTGCCGGTGCTGGTCGACGGCTCGCAAGGCGCGGTGCATATGCCGGTGGATGTTCAGGATATCGGCTGTGATTTCTATGCGATCACCGGCCACAAGCTCTATGGCCCCTCCGGTTCCGGCGCGATCTACATCAAGCCCGAGCGGATGGCTGAAATGCGCCCGTTCATCGGCGGCGGAGACATGATCAAGGAAGTCTCCAAGGATCAGATCATCTACAATGATCCGCCGATGAAGTTCGAAGCCGGCACGCCGGGCATCGTGCAGACCATCGGCCTCGGTGTTGCGCTGGACTACATGATGGAGCTTGGCATGGACAACATCGCCAAGCACGAAGGCGATCTGCGCGACTATGCGCTGGAGCGGCTGACCGGGTTGAACTGGATCAACGTTCAAGGGCAAGCGCCTGGCAAAGCAGCGATTTTCAGCTTCACCATGGAGGGTGCAGCGCATGCGCATGATATCTCTACCATCCTCGACAAGAAGGGGGTCGCGGTGCGCGCCGGCCACCACTGCGCCGGGCCGCTGATGGATCACCTGGGTGTTTCCGCCACCTGCCGCGCGTCCTTTGGCCTCTACAACACCAAAGCAGAGGTCGATACGCTGATTGACGCGCTGGAACTGGCGCATGAATTGTTCGCCTGAACACAATCGCAAACCAAACGAGAACGGCGCCCCTTGAGGCGCCGTTTCTTGTTTGGGAACAGGTGGTTACCCTTGGATCTTGTCCTCGCGCAGAGGGCAGGACAGGTAGACGGCAAACTCCTGGCCCACATCGCAGCTGACCCGGGCATGCACCTTGCCCTGGCGGTCCAGAAAACGCTGGCTGTCTTCCGCCGGGAAAATGCCCTCGTGCCAGATGTTCGGGTGAATATAGAGCCCCTTGGACCCGTCGCACCAGAACGCCACGACCTTCTCCGGGGTCAGGTCATCCCCCGGAAGGGCCGCTGGCACGATGAACGGTTTGTTGTCCAGCGGAAAGAACAGCTGGCCGCCGTCGGGATGATAGTTCATGTGCCACAGCAGCACCTGATCCCGCGGCGCGGTCTGCTGCTGTACCTGCGCCTTCTGCGGGTCTGTTGACCAGCCCAGCACGTAGTTGCCGTTGACCGCTTCGTTCTCGCCATAAAGCACATCGCCGCGCCAATCGCCGCGGAAAGTGCCCTCGACCCAGCCAGCCTCATCACCGGTGCCCTCATCAATCGGGCGCCAGCCCTGGGCGGGCCACTGCACGATTTCGATCTCGAATCTGTCCGGGTCGTCGACCAGGCAGCCGTAGCCCTTGACGCTGTCCTCGGTCGCCCGGATAAGCGGCACCTCATGCCAAGGCAGCGAGGGTTTGGAACTGGCCTCAAAGATATACTCCGGCGCGCTCATTTTGCGGACTCTCTGGTATCCATGTGCTTGTCGACCATCCGTTGCACCATCGGCGCAAAGTGCCAGTAGTCCGGCGTTTCCATATCCGCCCGCTTGCCGGCTTCGTCGAGATAGCGCACCGCTATGATCTGCCTGAGGTTCGGGTTCTTCTCCATCTCCGCCACTTCCGCGGCATTCATCGGCCCGCCCTGCAGGTTCAGGGAATGGATGGAAGCCTCGGATAACCGGTTGAAATACTCCGGCTTGGTGGCACAGAGATAACGTTTCGCCGCCACGTGATAGCGCACGCAGTCGGTGATCACCGACGGGAAGAACTGCTCCAGAACCTCGGCGCCGGCCTCTTCGTGAAAGCGGTCTTCGGTGTCGTCCATGGAGAAGGTGCCGAATTCGCTGGTGAAATGGCCGATATCATGGAGCAGCGCCCCCACGATGATCTCCTCCGGCTGGCCGTTTGCTTCCGCGATGGTTGCTCCCTGCAGCATGTGCTCGGTCATGGTGACGGGCTCGCCCAGGTATTCCTCATCGCCGCGGCGGTCAAAGATGTCACCTATGAAGGCGACAATATTGTTCTGGGTCAGCTCGCTGAAATCCGGCTTGCTCATGTCTCACCCCTCCAACTGGGCGTTCAGCACATTCAGGGTCGACAGCAGCCCGTCCTTGTCGGCGTAGCAGCCCTGCAGCCAGCGCGATCCGGAGCCGGAGTAGCCAAGCCGCGCGTGCATCACGCGGGTATTGTCGACGATGAAACTCTCCCCCGGCTCCAGCTTGAACGAAACGCCCATGTCGGGGTCATCAATGAACTCGGCCAGGCGCCGGTAGGCAGCGTAGTAGGCCTCCATCTTCTCGAACGGGATGTCCACAAACGGCGCTGACGAGCGGTTGTTGAACCGCATGCCGGTCATCTCGCCATCCGGTGACAGCTCGATCATCGGGCGCCGCGAACGCAGATGCACCCCGTCAGAACCCTTGTATTCGAACCGCGCCGGGTAGCCGGCCAGCAAGGCAAAGCCTTCGGGGTTTTCGTCACGCAGGCGTTCCGCCGCCCGGAAACCGTCCACCACGATGCTGTCGCCGCCTTCGGCCGAATTTTCCAGACAGTAGAGGATCTGCAAGCTGGGAACCGGATCGCGGTAGGGGTTGTCGGTGTGCGCCTGCAGGCCCAGACCTGTATAGGCGAGGTTGGTCGGGTTTACCTCGGTACGGACTTCAAAAAGCCGGCCGTAGTTGGTTTCGCGCACATATCCGAATATCCCGGCGCAGTCGATCAGCGCGCCTTCTTTTACGGGGCCGTTCACCAGCTTGGCAAAGCCGAGGCGGGCAATCGCATCAAGCCAGTCGCGCTTGATCTTTGGGTCGGACTGAACCTCATTCCAGTCAAAAGCCGGAGCTGGCTGGCTGCTGTTCCAGGTTTCAATGCCCGGTGCCATACGGCCAAATTCGGTTGATCGGTCAACATCATAGGCGTTGGACTTCAACCATGCGCCCGGATAGGTGACGGTCTTGCCTTCAGGTGCGAAAGTCACGGTCAGGGAACCGTCCTGCACCAGTGCCGTGCTGATCCGGGTATCTGCCGGAATGTCTCCGATTGTAATCAGCCGCTGGCCGTTGCCGGGGGCGCGGGTCTCGGGATCCAGCGCGTTATCGCGCAGCCAGATCGCGTGGAAGCGGCTGTCGCGGCCATTTTCGAATGTCAGGGTCAGAAAGCTGCCGGATGCGTCGGCGGTTACGGAACGGGGCATGAGAGTCTCTCCGGTTGGCCTGGTTCTTGCTTGTCTTGCTAACGCGCGTGAGCCATCAAGAGAACGACGTAAACCGGGGTTTGAGAGTTAGGTTTTCTAATGGCAAAGAAGGTGACCAAGCAGGGCTTGCCGCCGCTCGACTGGCTCAAGGTATTTGAGGCGGCGGGCCGGCACGGCAGTTTCACCGCTGCAGCTGAGGAATTCGGCGCCACCCAGGCCGCGGTCAGCCAGCGAATCCGCAATCTCGAATCCTGGCTGGGCCGCCAGCTGTTCATCCGTTCGGCGCGCGGAGTTGCGCTAACGGTGGACGGTGAAAGCTACCTGCCTCTCGTGCATGATTCCCTGCGCGCACTGGAGCAGGGAACCGAAAACCTGTTTGGCCAAACCGTCCGTGAATTGCGGATCGCGGGCCTGCCATCTCATCTGGAAATGCTGCTGCTGCCGCGGATTGAGGCGTTTTCAATCGCTTGCCCGGACCTGCGGCTGGTCATCGAAACCGTGCCCAAGCGGCTGGATTTCGAAACCGCCGATGGTGCCCTGCATTTAAGATACGGCCGCGGCGGCTGGAAGGGCCGGGAGGAGGCTCTTCTGGCGAATGAAGTGCTGCAGCCGATGACCGTGCCGGGGCGGGCTGGGGATTGGCGGACTCTTCCGGCAATCGAACTGCGCGGCGAGCGGCCGGGCTGGGCGGAATGGTCCCGGGTGACGGGCGAGGCTGAACCGGAAGCCGGGCCGGTTTCCGTTGATTCCATGGCGCATGCTCTTCGGGCGGCGCGTCTCGGTCTGGGGGTCGTGCTTGGATCCAAGGTTTTGGCTGCGAACCTTCTGCAGACCGGGCAACTGGAGTGTGCTGCGGCACCGGAATTGCCGACAATCGATGGCTATTGGCTGTCCTGGCCGCCTAGTTTGGGAAAATCCAGGCGGCAAAGCGAAGTTCTGGCAGCTTTGACCGCTTCTCTGAAGGGGTGAAAACCGCGCTGCCGCTGGGACGGAAAGACAGCCCTTTCAGACCGGATATTCACCGATCTTCGCAAAATAGGCATCCAGCAGAGGCCTGGCCTCTCGTTTGCTGAGAAAGGCGAGGCCAAGTTTCCCGTCCTTGCGCCAGCGCGGTTGCACAGCAAACTCTCCCATTCCGGAAATCGTGACGGATCGCAATTTCGCCCGCCCGAAATTTGCCTGTCCGTCCAGGAGACGGACGGCAACCCCGTGGTAGCTGATGTTGATAACGTGCGCCTCTTCCTGCGCGTCAGCAAAGTTGATCACGCAGGGCAGATCCCGATGCAGGCGGGGCGCCGTCTCAATCGGGGTCCGTGGGTAGGAACTGGAAACTGCCATGCCATCGCACCGTAAAATTGCCGTCAATTCAGGAACTGATAGGCGGCAACTCTTTCGAAAGCGTGAAAGGTTCGTAAAACGCTTTTGCAAGTCGGGGGGAAATGGCGCACCTGAGAGGATTCGAACCTCTGGCCTCTGCCTTCGGAGGGCAGCGCTCTATCCAGCTGAGCTACAGGTGCGTCGTTAAGCCGGGGTATACCCGTGCTTCGCTACCTCTGCAACGGGAAAAACTGCCTGTTTCCAATTTCATGGCCCCAAGGTGAAACAGCCCGGGCGCAACTGGGGCGGAAAATGAAAAAGCCCGCACCAGTGTGTGCAGGCTTGCAGTTTCGCAATGAAGGATAAGTCAGCCGCGCCAGGAGCGGACGACCCCGCAATCCATATGAACGAAATTGGAACGCTGATATTTGCCGACGCCGCCGGCGTGGCAGGCCTCGGCGGCCTTGGCCATTTGCGAAACCGAGCGCGATGCCAGCCGCAGATCGGCGGCCTGGCCGCGCATGTGCAGGGAGTTCTTCGCCACTCCGCGCGAACGGCTGCGCAGCATCGCATTGGTTTTGGGGCTGCGGTAGCCTGACAGCAG
This sequence comes from Leisingera thetidis, assembly GCF_025857195.1. Classification (NCBI taxonomy): domain Bacteria; kingdom Pseudomonadati; phylum Pseudomonadota; class Alphaproteobacteria; order Rhodobacterales; family Roseobacteraceae; genus Leisingera; species Leisingera thetidis. Next base: position 1,857,135 of record NZ_CP109787.1, read on the forward strand.
CATATAGGGTTCGTTCACATCCAATAGGTTGTGCGAGGCGGCCATGATGTCGATGGTGCGCAGGTCGATTTCCTTGACCTGATCGGTGCGCCAGTCGCGCATGAAATGGTTGACCTCTTTGACGGCGTCTTTGATGTACTGGCCATCGATCCAATACACCATGTCCAGACGCTCGCCCGTGCGCCCCGAGTACATGCGGATCCGGCGGATGTCGCCGCCGCCGCGCAGGAAGCCTGCTGCATTGGAGAATGTCGGGGCTGCTGCCACTGCGGTTGCAGCAAATACACCCAAAAGAGAACGCCGGGATATCCCCGTGCCCGTGGTTTCTGCCATTGTCACTGCGCCGTCCCGTACGCTTATAATCCTGCCTAGTCGCCCGATGTTACGAGCTCGTTAACTGTCTTAGTTAACGTGCGGCTTGTATGGCACAGCCTGAATCGTGTTCCAACATTTCTTTGCCGCACTGCAACGGATAGGCCCGTTTTCGGCAATTTCTTGCGCAAAAGGGGAGGCGGCGGGAACTTTTCCCCGCGACTGTTGCAGCTGAGTTTCATAGACGCGGCATCGGTGCATCAATGTTAACATTTCGCGATTGTGAATGGACAACACCGGCTGGCTTTTACCAGAATTTCAGATAGGCACTGCCAGAATTGGAAAAAAACGGCTCAAGGACCGGAAATTATGACGCGCGCATCCGCTGGAAACCTCTTGCCGGGGATCAAAGCAGGGCTGTTTGCCCTGGCATTGGGCGGCTTGGCAGCCGGAACAATTTCCAGCCCGGCTCAGGCCGAAATTTCGGCGGCTTTCCGCCAGGCGGTGGCTGAGGCGGCCTCCGGCAGCGATGCGGTGGCCGGATTTTACCGCGAAAACGGCTATCAGGCGATTTGGACCGGAACCGATGAGGCGTCCCGTCTGCGCCGCAGCGCGTTGTTGGCGGCCTTGAGTGAAACCGGCGCCCACGGGCTGCCGGACCGCTCGGCCGAGGTCAACGAACTGATGCAGCAGATGCGCGCGGTGCGCACCACCCGTGACATCGGCACCATCGAGGCCGCGCTGAGCCAGGCTTTGGTTGATTACGCCACGGATCTGCAGACCGGTCTGCTGGTGCCGTCCCGGATCGACGATGGCATGGTGCGCAAGAAACATACCGTGGACGGGGCAGGCTTTCTGGCCGGCATCCGGGATGAACAGCCTTATGCCTATATGCGCAGCCTGGTGCCGGCATCGCCGCAATACCGTGGTCTGATGCGCGAAAAACTGCGGCTGGAGCAGGTCCTGGAAGCCGGCGGTTGGGGCCCGGAGGTTGACGCCAAGAAACTGGAACCCGGGGATCAGGGGGCCGCGGTGATCGCGCTGCGCAACCGGCTGATGGCGATGGGCTACCTGCAGCGAAGCGCCGCGCGCAGCTACGACTCCGCGCTGGTTGCGGCGGTGCAAAGCTTCCAATCCGATCATGGCCTGGAAACCGACGGTGTGGCCGGTGCCGGCACAATTGCGGAGGTCAACAAACCGGTCACGGACCGCCTGAAATCCGTGATCATCGCGATGGAGCGCGAACGCTGGCTGAGCCCGGACCGCGGAGAGCGGCATATCCTGGTCAACCAGACCGATTTCACCGCCAAGATCGTCGACAATGGCGATGTGACGTTTGAAACCCGCTCGGTCATCGGCAAGAACACCCATGACCGCCGCAGCCCGGAATTCTCCGACGAGATGGAGCATATGGTGATCAACCCGAGCTGGTACGTGCCGCGCTCGATCATCACCAAGGAGTATCTGCCCAAGCTGCAGAGCAACCCCAACGCGGTCGGCCATATTCAGATCACTGACCGGCGCGGCCGGGTGGTGAACCGGGGATCTGCGGATTTCTCGCAATACACCGCGCGGAACTTCCCTTACTCCATGCGCCAGCCGCCGAGCCGCAGCAATGCGCTGGGACTGGTCAAGTTCATGTTCCCGAACAAATACAATATCTACCTGCACGACACACCGCAGAAGAGCCTGTTTGCCCGCGAGGTGCGTGCCTTCTCGCATGGCTGCATCCGGCTGGCACAGCCGTTTGAGTTTGCCTATGCGCTGCTCGCCCGGCAGACCGAGGATCCGAAAGCCTTTTTCCATCGTGTGCTGAGCAGCGGCAGGGAAACCAAGGTCGAACTGGAGCAGAAGGTGCCGGTGCACATCATCTACCGGACCGCGATCGTTTCGGCCAAAGGCCGGGCCGAGTTCCGCCGCGATGTCTATGGACGCGACGCCAAGATCTGGGCGGCGCTGGAACGGGCAGGGGTGGCGCTGCCCAGCGTTCAAGGATAAATACCGGGCCCATACAGGATAAATCTGAAAGGGCCTGCCATGTTCACTATCCGCCAGATCGCTGAGTCCCTCGGGGCTGAAGCCCAGGGCGACCTGGACCTGCAAATCGCAGGCGCGGCTGAGCCGCAGGATGCCAAGGCGGACCAGATCGCCATGGCGATGGCGCCGAAATACGCGGACAGCCTGCAGGCAGGCAAGGCGCAGGCGGCGGTGCTGTGGGAAGGTGCGGATTGGCAGTCCTTCGGGCTCAAGGCCGCGATCTTTGCACCGCGCCCGCGGATGACCATGTCCGGTGTGACCGCGATGCTGGACCGCGGGCAGGGCTTCCCGTCCGGTATCCATCCCTCTGCTGTCATTGATCCCAGCGCAGAACTGGCCGAGGGCGTCTCGGTCGGTCCGCTGACGGTTATTGCTGCAGGCGCAAAGATCGGCGCACGCTCCGTGATCGGCCCGCATTGCTACATCGGGGCTGATGCGGTGATCGGCGAAGATGCCCGGATGCGCGAGATGGTCTCGATCGGCGCCCGTGCCTCCATCGGCAACCGGTTCCGCGCTCAGCCCGGTGCCAGAGTTGGCGGCGATGGCTTCTCCTATGTCACGCCCGAGGTTTCCGGTGCCGAAAATGCCCGCAAGACCATGGGGGACCAGGGCGAAGCACAAGCGCAATCCTGGGTGCGGATCCATTCGCTGGGGGCAGTCACCATTGGCGATGACGTGGAAATCGGTTCAAACTGCACCATCGACAACGGCACCATCCGCGACACCGTAATCGGCAATGGCAGCAAGCTCGACAACCTTGTGCATGTGGGCCACAACACCCGGGTCGGCAATGATTGCCTGCTCTGCGGCCAGACCGGTGTCTCTGGCTCGGTTGATATCGGCAATAATGTGGTTTTGGGCGGCCAGTGCGGCGTGGTCGACAATATTTTCATCGGCGACGGTGTGATCGCCGGCGGCGGCACCAAGATCCTGTCCAATGTGCCGGCAGGCCGGGTGATCATGGGCTATCCGGGCGTCAAGATGGAAACCCACACCGAGATGTATAAGGCACAGCGCCGGCTGCCGCGTTTGATGCGTGACATCGAATTGTTAAAAAAGGCTGTTTTCAAGTAACGGCGGAATTACTACATCTGCCTCAGCCAAAACGTCGGGGGTCGCTACATGAGTACGCAGGACAAGGTCATTGCAATCATTGCTGAGCAGGCGGTTCTGGAACCGTCGGATGTGACCCTTGACAGCACACTGGAAGATCTCGGCATCGACAGCCTCGGTCTGGTCGAAAGCATTTTTGCCATTGAAGAGGAATTCGATATCACGATCCCCTTCAATGCCAACGCACCCGAGCAAAGCGATTTCGACATTTCCAACGTGTCCGCGATCATTGCAGGGATCGACAAGCTGATCACCGAAAAAGCGTAAGACCGCTGATGAAACGCGTTGTCATTACCGGGGCCGGAACAATCAATGCCCTCGGCCATTCGGTGCCCGCCACCCTTGCCGCCATGCGCGAGGGCCGCTGCGGCATCGGCGAGCTGGAATTCCGCGATGTCGAACGGCTGGCAATCCGCATCGGCGGCCAGGTCCGCGGGTTTGAAGCCGAAGGCCGGTTCAACCGCCAGCAGATGAGCCTTTATGATCGGTTTACCCAGTTCACCCTGACTGCAGCCAGGGAGGCAATCACGCAGTCGGGCCTGGAATTCCATGGCGAGCTGTCCGCTCAAGCCGGGGTTGTTCTGGGCAATTCCGGCGGCGGAATGCAGACGCTGGATGAGAATTACCGCAGCGTTTATGAGGACGGCAAGAACAGGGTGCATCCCTTTGTTGTGCCCAAGCTGATGAACAATGCCGCGGCCGGCCATGTGTCGATGCAGTTCAACCTCAAGGGCCCCAGCTTCACCGTTTCCACGGCCTGCGCCTCCTCCAACCATGCGATGGCGCAAGCGTTCCAGATGGTGCGCTCGGGCATGAGCCCGGTGATGGTCACTGGCGGCTCCGAATCCATGCTCTGCTTTGGCGGCGTCAAGGCCTGGGAAGGGCTGCGGGTCATGTCCAAGGACGCCTGCCGCCCGTTCAGCGCAAACCGCAATGGCATGGTGCAGGGCGAAGGCGCCGGCATCTTCGTATTCGAGGAATATGAGCACGCCAGGGCGCGCGGGGCGGAAATCCTGTGCGAAGTCATCGGATTTGCGATGTCTTCCGATGCTGCCGACATCGTGATGCCGAGCAAACAGGGGGCGGCGCGGGCCATTTCAGGCGCGCTTCAGGATGCCCGGGTCAATGCAGCCGAGGTCGGCTACATCAACGCCCACGGAACCGGCACCGCAGCCAACGACAAGACCGAATGCGCCGCGGTGGCGGATGTTTTCGGCCCGCATGCGGACAGTCTGATGATTTCCTCCACCAAATCCATGCATGGCCATCTGATCGGCGGCACCGGCGCGGTGGAGGTTCTGGCCTGCATCATGGCGCTGCGTGACGGGGTGATTGCGCCAACAATCGGGTACCAGGAACCAGACCCGGAATGCGCGCTGGACGTGGTTCCGAACGAGGCCCGCGAGGCAAAGGTTGATGTGGCGCTGTCCAACGCTTTTGCATTTGGCGGCCTGAACGCGGTGCTGGCGTTGCGCAAGATCTGACCCGCTCAAATCAAAACGCCGCGGCCAAGGGGGCGCGCGGCGTTTCTCTTTTACCTGGGGCCGGGGCGTCGTTTACTGCTGGACCACGTCAACCACATCATAGCCCGCGGTGAACCCGTTCAGAGACAGTTTCATCTGCACCACCTGCTCAGGCGCCGGGGCGGGCCGCAGTGACAGCACGGCCTCCTTGCCCTTCTTGAGGGCATCAATATCGCCTTGGGTCAGGCCGATCTGCGCCACGCAGCCCAGCTGGTTGCAGAAGGAATAATTGTATCGTTTCGCCGGGGCGCCATCGATCGAAATGGTCAGAGCGGCGGGCAGCAGGGTTTCCAGCGGTACAATCACGGTGGCGCCGGCAACGGCCTGGCCGCCCTGCTGTTCGATCCGGAACAGCGAAACCTCGGCGATCGGATTGCCCTGCGGGCCGGCCAGCACCTGCAGCAGCGAACAGGGGTCGGATTCGCTCTCGGTCTTGACACAGGCCAAATCCCAGTCGCCGTGCTTTTCCTTGGAATAGCGGGCGCCAAGCTGCGGGCCGTCACTGACAGGCTGTCCCAGATCCAGCAGCTGGTCTGCGGTCGTTTCCGGTTGTTCTGCCTGCTCTGCGGTTTCCGCCCCGTCGGTGTCTTCCGCAGTCGTTTCCTGCGCCGCCAGCGGCATGGTCATGGCCAGCACCGCGGCAAGCGTGATCGGGGTCAGGGACTTCAACATGAATGCCTCGTTTTTCTAAAGACGCTGCTGCAGCGTTTAGCACGCCGTCCGGGCAGTGTCAGGTCAATAACAAATGATCTGAGGGGAAAACCGCGCAAAACCATTCAAAGCCGGAAGCTTCTGTAACAGAACAAAAAAGGGAACCCGATGGCCCCCTTTTTCGTGTTTGCGTCTCCCCGTCGGACTGGCCGACTTAGTTATTGCGTAGGACGTTACGAAAGGGCTGGCGGCCGGTCAACATGCAAGTTCAAAAAAATGCCAGGCGGCCCGGATTTGGTGGAAATTGCCGGTTGACCGGCACTCCGTCGGCCGCGGGTGCCTGAATAACAGGCAGTTGCGGCCGAAAAAGAAGGCCGTGCACGAGGCACGGCCAGTCTGACAGGGAGGAAATGTCCGCCACGGCAACCGCATGTGCAGGGGCGGGCAACATTGACTATCGCATGCACAAGTTAACATTGTATTGTTCCCCAGGCGGAAAAGAACAGGCGGGGAGCAGGCATGGCGGACAGCATCTTTCTTGGCGGCGGCGGTGAGGAATACGGCACGCCCCAGGGACTTAGACTCAATTATGCCAATCGGCACGGGCTGATCGCGGGGGCGACCGGAACCGGCAAGACCGTGACGCTGCAGATCCTGGCCGAGGGTTTTTCCAATGCCGGCGTGCCGGTGATACTGGCAGACGTGAAAGGCGATCTTTCGGGGTTGGCCAAGCCCGGTTCCGGGACTCACAAATTGCACGATGCCTTCAGTTCGCGGGCGCACAAGATCGGCTTTGCGGATTACCGCTATCATGCCTGCCCGGTCACGTTCTGGGATCTCTATGGCGAGCAGGGCCATCCCGTGCGCACCACCGTTGCCGAGATGGGCCCCTTGCTGCTGTCCCGGCTGCTGGAGCTGAGCGAGGCTCAGGAGGGGATCCTCAACATTGCCTTCCGGCTGGCCGACGAGGAAGCGCTGCCGCTTCTGGACCTCAAGGACCTGCAGGCCCTGCTGGTCTGGATCGGCGAGAACCGCGCCCAGCTGTCGCTGCGCTACGGCAACGTCTCACCCGCGTCGATCGGCGCCATCCAGCGCCGTCTGCTGGTGCTGGAGAACCAAGGCGGAGCTGGTCTGTTCGGAGAACCCGCGCTGGCGCTCAGCGATCTGATGCGCTGTGACGCTGCAGGCAAGGGCATGGTCAATATCCTGGCGGCGGACAAGCTGATGGCCGCACCGGGACTCTATTCGACTTTCCTCTTGTGGCTGCTCAGCGAGCTGTTCGAGGAACTGCCCGAGGTGGGCGATCCGGACAAGCCGCGGCTGGTGTTCTTCTTTGACGAGGCGCATTTGCTATTCGAAGACGCGCCCAAGGCGCTGGTCGACAAGGTCGAGCAGGTGGCCCGGCTGATCCGCTCCAAAGGGGTAGGGATCTATTTCATCACCCAGAACCCGGCGGATGTGCCGGAGGATATCCTGGGTCAGCTCGGCAACCGCATCCAGCACGCGCTGCGCGCCTTTACGGCCAAGGACCGCAAGAATCTGAAACTGGCCGCGGAGACCTACCGCGAAAACCCGCGGTTCCCGACCGAAGAGGCCATCCGGGAAGTTGGCGTCGGCGAGGCGGTCACCTCCATGCTGCAGAAAAAGGGCGTGCCGGGCGTGGTGGAGCGCACCCTGATCCGTCCGCCGAGTTCTCAGCTGGGGCCAATCACGGCGGCAGAACGGTCTGCCATGCTGAAGGCCTCTGACATGGCGGGCAAATACGACAAGCCGCTGGACCGGCGTTCGGCTTATGAGATCCTGGGGCAGCGGGCCCTGGCTGCGGCACAGCAGGCTGAAGCTGCCGAAACAGAGGCGGAGCAGGCGCCGCAGCCGATGGCGCGGGAATTCAACGCCGCGCGCCGGTACTCCGGGGCACGGGTCAGCCGGTCGACCTCAAAGGCCCACCGTCAAAGGGATAGTTTCACTTCCGCAATGTCCGAGGCGGTTATCAAGGAACTGAAAGGCACCACCGGCCGCCGTATCGTCCGCGGCATTCTTGGCAGCCTGTTCAAGGGGCGCTGATCCAATTAGGACGGCGGCCGCCAATGCTCAGCCGCCGTTTTTCTGGCGCAGGCCTTCGTTCCTGCAGATGGCATCAGCCTGCTCGACGCTCATGCTGTCCGGGCGCAGAATGGAGCGGTCCCACAAGACCCGGTCTTTCGTGTACAGCTGACAGACGACAACCCCTGCGCTGGTTTGGATCTGCACCGGCTCGGTTTCGTAATTTTCCGGGCTGACACAACCGCCCAGCGCTGTCGCAAAACCTGCGAAAATCAGAATCTTGTGGTTGATTACCATAGCTGTCTCACCTCAATCTGTTACTTTCCGGCTATCACATAGGTGGAAATAAGTCATTAAAGACCGTGGGTTCCGCGCGTGCCCCCGCGCATTCCCCCCTATGCCCTCCCGAAAAAACTGCCGCTCAGAATTTTCCGAGCGGCAGGCTTTCGTTTCAGTTTTTTGGCTGCTTGCGCGCTAGCATATGCATCACTTCTCCGGAATCAGCCCGCGCGGGCTGAATCTCAGCACCAGCAGAAGGATCAGCCCCATGGTGAACAAACGCATGTGCGAGGCACTTTCCAGCAAGTGGGATTTCAGTGGGCTGCCTTCGGCCATGCCGGAGGTGACAACCTCCATCAGCAGAATGCCCATCGGCTCCACCTTGATCCAGAAGAACCAGATCAGCATGCCGCCCAGAACCGCGCCGAAGTTGTTGCCGGAACCGCCCACGATCACCATCACCCAGATGAGGAAGGTAAAGCGCAGCGGGTTGTAAGTGCCCGGCGTCAGCTGGCTGTCCAGCGTGGTCATCATGGCCCCGGCAATGCCGCAGATCGCAGAGCCCAGCACGAAGATCTGCAAATGGCGGCGGGTGACATCCTTGCCCATGGCTTCGGCGGCGACCTCATTGTCGCGGATCGCGCGCATCATCCGGCCCCAGGGGCTTTTCAACGCCATCTGCGCCATCCACAAAATCACCAGCAGCACCGCGGCGAACATCACCGCATAGCCCGCCTTTACATAAACGGTCGAGGCGGTGACCGGGTCCATGCCCCAGCTGGCAGCGCGCTCCACAAAGGACAGATCGTTTTGCAGATCCACCTCATAGGGCAGCGGACGGGGCAGGCCGACCACGTTCTTCACGCCGCGCGACAGCCAGTCCTCGTTCTTGAGCACCGCGATGATGATCTCTGCAATCCCCAGCGTGGCAATTGCCAGATAGTCCGAGCGCAGGCCCAGAGCCGTCTTGCCGATCAGCCAGGCAGCTCCAGCCGCCAGCAGACCGCCCGCGGGCCAGGCCAGCAGCACCGGCAGGTCGAGGCCGCCGATATTGCCTTGCAGCGCCGGGTTGATCGCCTCGACGCGGCCCACTGCCGGGTCGAAAATGGCCCGGTAAACGAAAAAGCCCGAGGCCATAACAGCCAGCAGCACCAGCGTTCTTGCTTTCCCCGCGGGCATGTTCCTGGTGATCATCACCGCAGCCACAACCGTCAGCGCGCCCAGAACCAGCGCCATCAGGATGCCGATCCCGCCCGAGGACCAGGCCTCGGGGATCACCGGAGTCGAGGTCAGCACCACGGCCAGCCCGCCAAGCGCGGTAAAGCCCATGATGCCGACGTTGAACAGGCCGGCAAAGCCCCACTGTATATTCACGCCGATCGCCATGATGGCCGAGATCAGCCCCATGTTCAGGATCACCAGCGCCGAGTTCCAGGAGCCGGAGAAGAACAGGAAATCCGTGGCACCTTCCAGCAGGATCAGCACGCCGACAAAGACAAAGAGAAGGGAATGTTTCATGGTGTCGCTCATACCGCTTTCCCTTTGAAGAGGCCGGTGGGCTTGAACAGGAGGACGACAACCAGGATCGCAAAGGAAACCGCGAACTTGTAGTCGGTGCTGAGGAGCTGAACCAGCCCGTCGGGGGCCAGGCTGTCGGGCAGCCCGTAGGTCAGTACTTTTTTCCAGGCATAGGTGATTGTCACCTCGGAGAAGGCGATGATGAACCCGCCGGCAATCGCGCCCAGCGGATTGCCGAGACCGCCGACGATGGCCGAGGCGAAGATCGGCAGCAGAAGCTGGAAATAGGTGAAGGGTTTGAATGACTTGTCGAGGCCGTAAAGCACCCCGGCAATGGTCGCCAGCGCCGCGACGATCATCCAGGTGTACATCACCACCCGTTCCGGATTGATGCCCGAGAGCAGCGCCAGATCCTCGTTGTCCGAATAGGCGCGCATCGACTTGCCGGTGCGGGTCTTGTTGAGGAACCAGAACAGCAGCGCCACCACGATCACCGCGGTGATCACCGTCAGCGCCTCGGTGGTCTTGATGGCCAGGCCTTCCTGCAGCCCGGTCAGTTCCTTGAAGGTCCGCGCCGAAATCACGAAACGTTCGCCATCGGTAAAACGCTGATCGCCGGGACCGATGATGAAACGCACGATGCCGTTCATGATGAACATCACCCCGAGCGAAACCATGACGAAGATCACCGGCTTCGCCTTTTGCTGCCGGTAAAACCTATAGACGGTCCGGTCAGTGAACAGCGCGAGGCCGATGGTGCCCAGAATGCCAAACGGCAGCGCCAGCAGCGCCGTCGGCAGCGGGCCTGCACTCAGACCCATCGCCTGGAACCACCAGGTGAAGAGGATCGTCACCATCGCGCCGAACGCCATGGTGTCGCCATGGGCAAAGTTCGAGAACCGCAGGATCCCGTAGATCAGCGTCACCCCCAGCGCGCCAAGCGCCAGCTGGCTGCCATAGGCCAGCCCGGGGACAACAACATAGTTGGTAAGCGCCACAAGGGCGTTGAGAAGATCCATTAGAACACCTTTTCGCAAGGTCCAGTGAACACGCGCCTTGCTTGCTCGTATTCCGTGTATCGTCGAGGCTGGGTCCAGAGCGTCGCCGAAAACTCATTTTCTTTGTTTGTTGTCAAAAACAAGGATCGGTGAGATGCTTCGTCTTCACTACGCGCCGTAAGCATTTTCTGCGGGGACTTGATTGTCCATTCGGCTCCAGACACGTCGATCTTGTCCAGTACTTGGCCAGCTTCGGAAACGTGCTCGACGGCGAAAATTCCAAAATTTGTTTCAACTTTTTGCGGCGGTTGCCCCGAAAATTCCAAGCTGAGGCTCTCGTTTGCACATACAGTTTCGGCTGTACAAACTTCTTTGAGCAGACAGGGCTCGGCTGAAACACCAGAAGACAGCGCGAGGTATATTGGTATAGCGATCTTCATACCTCACCCCCCCAAGAACGACTTGCGCACTTCGGGATCGGCCAGCAGCTCCTTGCCGGTGCCGGTATAGGCATTGCGCCCCTGCACCAGAACATAGCCTTTGTCCGCGATCTCAAGCGCTTGCTTGGCGTTCTGCTCCACCATCAGGATCGGCAGCCCGGTGCGGGCGACCTCGATGATGCGGTCGAACAGCTCATCCATCACGATAGGGGAAACACCTGCGGTGGGTTCGTCCAGCATCAGAACCTTGGGCTTGGTCATCAGCGCGCGGCCCACGGCCACTTGCTGGCGCTGACCGCCGGACAGCTCGCCTGCCGGCTGGTTGCGCTTTTCCTTCAGGATCGGGAACAGGTGATAGACCTGCTCCATCGTGTCCGCAAAATCATCGGTGCGGATGAAGGCGCCCATCTCCAGGTTTTCCTCCACCGTCATCGAGGTGAAGATATTGCTGGTCTGCGGCACAAACCCCATGCCCTTGACAACCCGGTCCTGCGGGCTGAGCGCGGTGATATCCTCACCGCCGAGCCGCACCGATCCGGAGCGCACGTTCAGCATCCCGAACACCGCCTTCATGGCGGTGGACTTGCCGGCCCCGTTCGGGCCGACGATCACGGCGATTTCGCCGGGGTTCACGGCGATGGTGCAGTCATGCAGGATATCCGGCCCCTTGCCGTACCCGCCTGTCATGCCGTCGCCAATCAAAAAGGGTTCAGACATCAAAGGCCTCCCTTGTTCATCTGGCTGAAAATATCCCGGGGGTTCGGGGGCTGGCCCTCAACGCTCACCGTGCCGCTCATCCTGCGGTTTCCAGCTTGTCTTTGTTCTTCAGGCCGGTGCCCAGATAGGCTTCGATCACCTGCTCATTCGCCTTGATCTCATCCAGGGTGCCTTCGGCCAGCTTCTTGCCCTCGGCCATGCAGATCACCGGGTCGCACAGGCGGTCGATGAATTCCATGTCGTGCTCGATCACCACAAAGGTATAGCCGCGCTCTTCATTCAGGCGCTTGATGGCATCGGCAATGGTGTAAAGCAGGGTGCGGTTCACGCCGGCGCCGACCTCGTCCAGAAAGACGATCTTGGCGTCCACCATCATGGTGCGGCCCAGTTCCAGCAGCTTTTTCTGGCCGCCCGAGATCTCGCCCGCCTTCAGATCGGCGATATGGCTGATGGTCAGGAATTCCAGCACCTCATCCGCCTTGGCGCGCAGCGCGCGTTCCTCTTCGGCGATCCGCTTGCGGCCGAACCAGGTGTTCCACAGCGACTCGCCCGATTGCGCGCCCGGCACCATCATCAGGTTTTCCCGGCAGGTCATCGAGGAGAACTCATGCGCGATCTGGAAGGTGCGCAGCAGCCCCTTGTGGAACAGCTGGTGCGGGGGCAGGCCGGTGATATCTTCGCCGTCCATGGTGACACGGCCGGAGGTCGGCGGCAGAACACCCGCGATTACATTGAACAAAGTGGTCTTGCCGGCGCCGTTCGGGCCGATCAAACCGGTTATGGAGCCCTTAGCGATTTCCAGCGAAGCGCCGTCCACCGCTTGGAACCCGCCGAAGTGCTTATGCAAGTCCTCGACGACGATCATGTCATTTCATCCCCTGCCGCAGTTTTGCGGCGTTTTTAAATTTGGAACAGCCCGGGCGGAACCCGGGCTGATCTTTCGCGTGTCTTTTCAGTTTCTTATCAGCGGAACTTGACGGTTTCGATTTTTCCGCCCTGAACTTCGACTTCACGGTAGGAGCCAGCGCTCTCACCGGGGCCGATCAGCTCAACGCCGGTCGCGCCCTGATAGTCGATCTCACCGCCGGCGGCGAGAATTTCCAGTGCCTTGCCCAGCTCGCCGGGGTTGATCGGCTCGCCGGGGGCATTGGCAACGTCAAGGATCTTGCCCATGTAATCTGCCGCGTCAGTGGAGTTGGCAGCCTGCATGGCCAGCAGGAACAACGCAGCTGCGTCATAGGATTCCGGGGCATAGGCCGACGTGCCGTCAAAGCCCGCTTCCTTGGCCATTTCAGCGAAGATCTTGGACCCTTCGCTGTCCGATCCCGCAATCTGGCCAAACGAGCCATCAAGGTCCGGGCCGACGTTTGCGGGCAGGGAGTCGCCAATCATGCCGTCAGGCAGCCCGAATTTGTCAAAGGCACCGCTGTCGAGCGCGCCTTGAATGATGCCCAGACCGCCCTGATCCAAATAGCCGGCCACGACCAGAACGTCGCCGCCAGCCGAGGCCAGGGACCCGACTTCGGCGGAATAGTCGCCTTTGCCGTCTTCGTGGGCCGCAACGATTGTGACTGTGCCGCCGGAGGCTTCAAACGCGGATTGAATGGAATCCGCAAGGCCCTTGCCATAGTCGTTGTTGGTATAGGTCAAGGCGATCGAGGACACGCCGCGCTCGTTCAGGACGTCGGCCATGATCTGGCCTTGGCGCGCATCAGACGGGGTCGTGCGGAAGAACAGGCCGTTGTCTTCCATCGTGCTCAGCCCGGGCGAGCTGGCCGACGGCGAAATCATCACCATGCCGTTCGGAATAGCCACATTCTGCAGAACTGCGCCTGTCACCCCCGAGCAGTCACCGCCGACAATGCCGTTCACGCCTTCAGAAATGATCTTCTCAGCGTTTGCCACAGCCAGACCGTTGTCGACGCAGCCGTTGTCGGCACGCACGGAGGTGACTGTTGCGCTGTCCAGCAGCTTGCCGGACTTGGTGACTTCTTCCATGGCCAGTTCCGCGCCGCTGGCCATTGCAGGCGTCAGCGATTCAATCGGGCCGGTGAATCCGAACAGAATTCCCAGTTTCACTTCCTTGGCGTGGCCGCCGGCATATGCGGTGCCAGCCGTCAGCGCAGCGGCCGCGGTGGCCATCAGCAGTTTCTTCATTTGAAAACTCCCATTGTTGGAACAAAAATGTTCACATCGGACCCTAGGCAAGCCGGTTGAAAAAGGAAAGTCCTATTGAACCGGAACAGTTTTCCTAAGGCCGCTTGGTCCAGGCTGCGCGTCTTCAGGATCCCCGGATGCAGCGCCGGCGCGGATTTACCGTGGAATCAGCAGAAGGAAAAGACCTCCATGTTGCAGTTTATCCGCCGTCTGGCAGCCGCCGTGACTCTCCTGCCGGTTTTCTCGCCTGCGCTGGCTGAAAATCTCGCAACCAGCCAGGGAGAGCTTAGCCTGACCCGTGTGGCGGGAGGGTTCGATGTGCCCTGGGCGTTTGGCTTCCTGCCGGATGGCGGTGTGCTGGTGACCGAGCGTGGCGGGCACCTGTTTCATGTCCGCGGCGGACAAAAGAAACGGGTCAGCGGCACCCCTGAGGTGGCCGCCGAAGGGCAGGGCGGGCTGCTCGATGTGATGGTGCCGCGGGACTTTGCCCAAAGCCGGGAAGTGTTTCTCACCTATGCAAAACGCCAGGGGCGCGGGGCGGGCACGGCGCTGGCCGCCGGGCAGCTCAACCCGGACAACACCAGGCTGGTCAATGTCAGGGTGTTGTTCGAAGCCGCCCCCGGCGCGCGGGGCGGCCGGCATTTCGGCGCCCGCGTGGTCGAGGCGCGGGACGGCACCCTGTTTCTCTCGCTGGGCGAGCGCGGCGACCGCCCCAGCGCGCAGGACCTGCGGCTGCATCAGGGATCAGTGGTGCGGATCAACCGTGATGGCACGGTCCCTGCCAGCAATCCGTTCATCGGCACGCAGGGCGCCCAGCCGGAGATCTGGTCCTACGGGCACCGCAATCCGCAAGGCATGGCGCTGGATCTGCAAGGCAACCTCTGGGTCGCAGAACACGGCGCCAAAGGCGGCGATGAGGTCAACCGGGTCCGCAAGGGCGCCAATTACGGCTGGCCGGTGATCTCCTACGGGCGCCATTACTCCGGCGCCCGGATCGGCGAGGGCTCCGCGAAACCTGGCATGGAACAGCCGGAGTGGTACTGGGACCCCTCCATCGCACCGTCCGGCATGATGATCTACTCCGGCAGGATGTGGCCTGCGTGGCGTGGCGATATTTTTGTGGGCTCGCTCAAGTTCGACTACATTTCCCGCCTGTCCGGAACCGCTCTCAAGGAGGTGGAGCAATTGCGCAGCGGCGAGACCGGCCGCATCCGCGACGTGCAGGAGGCACCGGACGGCAGCATTTGGTTTGCTTCGGAAACAGAGGGCGCAATATTCCGGCTGGCCCGGTAGAACGCTCCCTTCAGGCCTTGTAGGTGGCCGCCTTGCTGCCGCGTTCGCGGTAGGGCGTCGTGTCGTAATGCGCCCGGTAGCATTTGGAGAAATGCGACGGCGAGGCAAAGCCGCAGGCCAAGGCCACGTTGATCACGCTCATGTCGGTCTGCATCAGCAGGTTGCGCGCCTTCTGCAGCCGCAGTTCCATGTAATAGCGCTTGGGCGAGCGGTTCAGGTAGCGCCGGAACAGGCGCTCCAGCTGGCGGGTCGACATGCCGACGTCCTGCGCCAGCACCGACGGGCTGATCGGTTCCTCGATATTGGCCTCCATCATCTGGATCACCATCGACAGCTTGGGATGGCGCACCCCGATGCGGGTCGGGATTGACAGCCGCTGGGTGTCCTGGTCGGTGCGGATCGAGGAATAGATCAGCTGATCCGCCACCGCATTGGCCAGCTCCTCGCCGTGGTCATTGGCAATCAGCTTGAGCATCAGGTCGATCGAGGAGGTGCCGCCGGCGGTGGACACCCGGTTGCCGTCGATCACGAACACCGATTTGGTCAGGTCGACCTCGTCGAACTCCTCGGCAAAGCTGTCGGCGTTTTCCCAGTGGATTGTGGCGCGCTTGCCGTCCAGCAGCCCGGCCTTGGCCAGTGTATAGGACGCGGTGCACAGCCCGCCCACGGTCAGCCCCTTGCGGGCCTCGCGGCGCAGCCAGGCCAAAAGCTTCTTGGTGGTGGCCTCCTGCACGTCGATGCCGGAGCACAGCATCACCACGTCATCGCGGCGCAGCTCGACCAGGTCGTCGTCCAGATGGAAGGTGGTGCCGGCAGAGCAGGTTACGTTTTCGCCGCCTTCGCCGATCAGGGTCCAGGAATACGTGTCCGCGCCGTTCATCCGGTTGGCGATCCGCAGGCATTCGACAGCCGATGCAAAAGACAGCATCGTGAACTTGTCGAGCAGCACGAATACGAACCTCTTCGGCTGGCCGGCGTCTACTCCAGAATCAGCAGGCTTGCGTGTGGTCTGCATGGCGCGCGTCCTTCAAGAAACAAGTCGGGCCGCGGCAGCACGCTCCGCGGCAGGTCCGGAAACCGTGCTCACAGCTTGGAGCCGGGGTCAAGAGCACGCAATTCTAAACTGGCCACCCCGGTGCGGATTTTGTATAGAGAGCACCCATTATACCTAAAAGCCCCCTTGAGCGGAGTTAAAGTCATGAGCGAATGGCAAAAATCGGACTGGCGCCAGAAGCCGCGGGTTCAAATGCCGGACTACACCGATGCAGCAGCGCTGAATGCTGTCGAGGCTCAGCTTTCCAAGTATCCTCCGCTGGTTTTTGCCGGCGAGGCGCGCCGTCTCAAGCAGCATTTGGGCGCTGCGGGGCGCGGCGAAGCTTTCCTGCTGCAAGGCGGTGATTGTGCCGAAAGCTTTGACCAGTTCAGCGCCGATGGCATCCGCGACACCTTCAAGGTGATGCTGCAGATGGCAATGGTGCTGACCTACGGCGCCAAGGTGCCGGTGGTGAAGCTGGGCCGCATGGCCGGCCAATTCGCCAAACCGCGCAGCGCACCGACTGAAACCCTGGATGGCGTGGAGCTGCCCAGCTACCGCGGTGACATCATCAACGAGCTGGCCTTCACCGCGGAGGCCCGCATCCCGAATCCGCAGAAAATGCTGCAGGCCTACACCCAGGCGGCGGCCACAGTGAACCTGCTGCGGGCGTTTTCGACCGGCGGCTTTGCCGACATGAGCCGGGTTCATGCCTGGACACTTGGCTTCACCGATGAACAGGAAGTTCAGAAGTACAGCGAGATTGCCAACCGCATTCAGGATTCCATCGATTTCATGAGTGCGGCGGGAATCACCGCCGAAACCACTCATGAATTCTCCACCGTGGAATTCTACACCAGTCACGAAGGCTTGCTGCTGGAGTACGAAGAGGCGCTGACACGGCTCGATTCAACCTCCGGCAAATGGCTTGCCGGCTCCGGCCACATGATCTGGATCGGCGACCGCACCCGCCAGCCCGACGGCGCCCACGTGGAATTCTGCCGCGGCGTGCTGAACCCGATCGGCCTGAAATGCGGCCCGACGACCACAGCCGAGGATCTGAAGGTGCTGATGTCGCGGCTGAATCCGGACAACGAACAGGGCAAGCTGACCCTGATCGCCCGCTTCGGCGCCGGCAAGGCGGGCGAGCATCTGCCGCGGCTGATCCAGGCCGTGAAGGAAGAGGGTGCCAATGTCACCTGGGTCTGCGATCCGATGCATGGCAACACCATCAAGTCCTCCACCGGCTACAAGACCCGCCCCTTCGACAGCGTGCTGCGCGAGGTGCGCGACTTCTTCGGCGTCCACAAGGCCGAGGGCACCGTCCCCGGCGGCGTGCATTTCGAGATGACAGGCCAGGATGTGACCGAATGCACCGGCGGTGTGCGCGCGGTGACTGACGAGGACCTGAGCGACCGCTACCACACCGCCTGCGACCCGCGCCTGAACGCAAGCCAGTCGCTGGAACTGGCCTTCCTCGTGGCGGAGGAACTGTCCGCTCTTCGTGCGGCTCAATCCGCCCGCGAGGCTGGCTGACGCCGGGAAGGGCCGCAGGTTCGCGGCCTGCCGTTTCTTCAAACAGAAAAAAGGCGCCCCGGGGTTTCTCCCTCGGGGCGCAGTCAATTCAAGTGCTATGACCTTGTACTTGAAAAGATAATTTCCCGCCGCGGGCGGCCTGGCGCGGATGGCGCTCAGTCGCGGCTGACCACCAGGCGCAAATGCGCAGCGCCTTTGGGCTTGGCCGGTGCGGCCCCGGATGCCTCTGCCGTTGCCGCGGGTCTGCCCGCCCGGCTGCGCTCCAGCAGCGCTTTGGCTTCTTCGATCAGGGAGCGCTCCGGCTGGAACCGCGCCTGGGTTTCGGCAAAGCCCGGGTTGGGATGGTTCACGTCGCGGCGCTCGTCCTTGGCGGCGGGGCGCGGCTTGGCCTTGAAGCCGGCGGAACCGGGCGCCTTACCGACGGCGCGCATCTCAATCGAGGAGATCGAAAACCGCTGCGAGGTGGAGGAGGCGGTGCTTTCATCCGCCACCAGCACTCCCAGGACCCGGCTGATATCCCCCAGATCACTGCGCAGCGGCAGCAGGAGCATTCTCGCCTCGCGCGGCGTGCGCTGGCGCGGGGCCTCGATTTGCAGCTCCAGCTCCACAATGGCGGGTGTTTCGAACATGTGCTCCATCGCTGCGCTCAGCTGCTTGCGCGCCTCGGTGGTGAAGAACGCCGTCACCGGCATGCCGCGCACTTCCATTCCGGCCATCTCATTGATCAGCGACCCTGCCAGCCGGAAGCGGGCGATGCCCGGTGCGATCCGTTCGAGAATGAAAGTGTTGCTCAGGATGTTCTCCAGGCCGCGAGGATCGATTTGCGAGCGGCTCGGCACATCGTCGCCGCGGCGCAGCGCCGTCCAGTAGGCCTCCGCCTGGCGCAGCGGCGACCGCGTCCCGCCTTTGCGGAAATGGTTCATGGAAACAACTTTGTCTTGACCCGTCGTCGCTTCAGTTCCGCTGCGGCTGCCAAACATCATCTCATTATCCCCTGCAATGCCGGATATCCCGTCCGTCCTGTGCAGCTCCTTGCTGCATTAAGACTTAGGGCCGGATTGGTTACCCTGAAGTTAAGATGACACAATCTAATTCAAATTTGGACTACTTCTTTAAGCAATGGTTAACGCGATGGGCGGGCCGCGTTTATGCGATTGCGCTTGCACCCTATACTTTCGAGACAGTAGAGCTGATCAATCACCAGAGATAAGAGGGCATCCCGCATGACCATCCGCAGCATGACCGCCTTTGCCTCAGCGCAGGGCAGCTCCGAACAGCACAGCTGGAGCTGGGAGCTCCGCTCGGTCAATGCTAAGGGCCTGGATCTTCGCTTAAGGGTGCCGGACTGGCTGGAAGGCCTTGAAAACCATACCCGTTCGGCGCTGGCCAAGGCGCTGGCGCGGGGCAATGTCTCGCTCACCCTGCGGATTTCCCGCATCGAAGACAGTGCCGGACAGGTGCAGATCAACGGTGCCGTGCTGCAATCGGTGATCAAGGCCCTGGGCGAGGCGCAGTCGGTCGCCAGGCAGAACCGGGTCGACATCCGCCCGGCCTCCGCTGCTGAGGTCCTCGGCTTCAAGGGGGTGCTGGAACAGTCCGCAGGCGACGACGATCCGGCGCCGCTGGTCAAGGCACTGAGCAAGGAACTGGAAACCCTTGTGGCGGAATTCGTGCAGATGCGCGAGGCCGAGGGCGCTGCGCTTGCCCAAATCCTTAACGCCCAGCTGAAGCAGGTGGCGGCGCTGACCGCCCAGGCCGGGCAGCGTGCCGAAGAGCGCAGGGAGAAGATGGCGGAGACGTTCAAGGCCAATCTGGCCCGGGTGCTGGACAATGCCGATGGCGCCGATCCGGACCGGGTGGCACAAGAACTGGCGCTGATCGCCGTGAAGGCCGATGTGACCGAGGAGTTGGACCGGCTTGGCGCCCATGTCACCGCGGCCCGCGACCTGCTGGCCAAGGGCGGGGCGGTAGGGCGCAAGCTCGACTTCCTGATGCAGGAATTCAACCGCGAGGCCAACACGCTCTGTTCAAAAGCCCAGCACAGCGCCTTGACGGCGGTGGGGCTTGAGCTGAAAACCGTGATCGACCAGATGCGCGAGCAGGTGCAGAACATAGAATAAGAAAAGGAGTGCCAGATGGCGGACCGCCGCGGCCTTTTGATCATCCTCTCATCGCCTTCGGGCGCCGGCAAATCCACGCTGGCCCGGCGGCTGATGGCCTGGGACCCGGGGCTCAAGTTCTCGGTGTCGGCCACCACCCGCGCGCCGCGCCCGGGCGAGGAGCACGGACGCGAGTACTACTTCATGTCCGAGGACGAATTCCGCCAGAAGGTGGCGGAAGGCGGCATGCTGGAGCACGCCCACGTGTTCGGCAACTTCTACGGTTCTCCGGCCGGTCCGGTGAAGGACACCATCGAGGCGGGCCAGGATGTTCTGTTCGACGTCGATTGGCAGGGCGAAATCCAGATCCGCAATTCGGACCTGGGCAAGCACGCGCTGTCGATCTTCATCCTGCCGCCCTCGATCCCCGAACTGCGCCGCCGCCTGGAAACCCGCGCCCAGGACAGCGACGAAGTGATCGGCAAACGGATGCAGAAAAGCTGGGATGAGATCAGCCACTGGGGCTATTACGATTACGTTCTGGTCAACGACGACCTGGACGAGACCGAAGCCCGGCTGAAGACCATTGTCGAGGCCGAACGGATGCGCCGGATCCAGCAGCCCAAGCTGCAGGAGCATGTGCGCGCCCTGCAAACCCAATTCGAGGAACAGTCATGACTCTCTTTGCCCTTGGGGACAGCCAACCGCGGATCCACGACGACACCTGGGTCGCCCCTGATGCCAATCTGATTGGCAAAGTGGTGATGGAGGCGGGCTCTTCTGTCTGGTTCGGCGTTACCATCCGCGCCGACCACGAGGAAATCCGCATCTGCGAAGGCTCCAACGTGCAGGAAAATGTGGTGATGCACATCGACGCGGGCTATCCTCTGACCATCGGCAGGAACTGCACCATCGGCCACAAGGCAATGCTGCATGGCTGCACCATCGGGGAGAATACCCTGGTAGGCATGGGGGCAACGATCCTGAATGGCGCCAGGATCGGCAGGAACTGCCTGATCGGCGCCGGTGCTCTGATCACCGAGAACAAGGAAATCCCCGACAACTCTCTGGTCATGGGCAGCCCCGGCAAGGTGGTGCGGGAGGTCGACGCCGCGCTGGCCGAAAAGCTCACCCGGAGCGCGCTGCTCTACCAGGATAACATGCGCCGTTTCCGGGCGGAGCTGAAACCGCTGTAACGGGTCTGGCCCCTGAACATTTTGCGCGGCCTGAACGGTTGCTGCCACATCAGGTTTACATGGCAGCGCTAGGCAGGCCGGACATTCAACTGCGGGGATCTGATGACGACGGAGCTGATCGACGGATTTCTGGCCGCCATTCCGCGGCCTGCGGTGCTGGTGGACCAGACGGAGCGGTTCATCGCGGTAAATGCTGAGGCGGCAACGCTGCTGGGGCAGGGAGTGAAGGGGCGCCATTTCGCCACCATCCTGCGCCAGCCCAGCGTCGCCACCGCCATCGAAGGCTGCCTGCGCGACCGCGAGTCCCGCACCGCCCGGCACCTCGCCAACGACGGCGCACAGGACACAACCTTTGCCGTCACCCTGCGTTATGTGCCCGGAATCGGTGCGGTCGGCGGCGGCGCGGTGCTGGCCTGTTTCGACGATGTGACCGAACGCGAGCAGGCCGGCCAGATGCGGCGCGATTTTGTCGCCAATGTCAGCCACGAGCTGCGCACACCGCTGACCGCACTGATCGGATTCATCGATACCCTGCGCGGCCCGGCCAAGGACGACGCCCCGGCCCGGGACCGGTTCCTGTCGATCATGGAGGGTGAGGCCAGCCGCATGAACCGCCTGGTGGGAGATCTCTTGTCCCTGAACCGGGTGGAAAGCGAGGAGCGGGTGCGGCCCAAGGAGAAAGTCGATCTGACCGGCCATCTGGCGTCGACTCTCAAGACGCTGCTGCCGGTGGCCGAGGCCCGTGGCGTTGCTGTGAAGCTGGACGCGCCGCAAGAGGGCATCACGGTCACCGGCGACGCGGACCAGCTCCGGCAGGTGTTCCTCAACCTGGTGGAAAACGCGGTGAAATACGGCGGCGACGAAGTCCAGGTGGTGCTGAGTTTCTCCGGCCGGGATCCGGCGGTGCGCGCGCCTGCCGCCCGCGTCCAGGTGATCGACAACGGACCGGGCATCGACCCTGTCCACCTGCCGCGGCTGACCGAGCGCTTCTACCGCGCCGACAGCCACCGTTCGCGCGAGATGGGCGGCACTGGTCTGGGCCTGGCAATTGTAAAACACATCATCAACCGCCACCGCGGGCGGCTGCGGGTCGAAAGCGAATTGGGCCAAGGCTCTGTTTTCACTGTGATACTGCCAGAGTAGACGCCGGCCGCATGACCTTTGCAAGCAAGCCGCCGCCGGAATTTCCCGGCGGCGGCTTGCTGATTCATGTCTCTTTTCTGCTGCCTGAACCCGGTTTGTCATGAAGCTGTTACACTGGTGTCACAAAAGCCTCATCAGCGGCCTCTAGGTGATGACCCAAGATCATCGAGGGGGTGATCGAACCTTGAAATCTCATGGAGACAAAAGATGTCCTTTGTGAAACTGACCGCTTCCGCCCTGGCAATTTCCGCCGTATCCGCCACCACAGCCGCCGCGCGCGACCAGGTGCAGGTTGCCGGTTCGTCGACTGTTCTGCCCTATGCCTCGATCGTGGCAGAAGCCTTTGGCGAGAACTTCGACTTCCCGACCCCGGTTGTGGAGTCCGGCGGCTCCTCCGCGGGCCTCAAGCGGTTCTGCGAGGGCGTCGGCGAGAACACCATCGACGTCGCCAATGCCTCGCGCCAGATCAAGGAAAAGGAAATCGCCGCCTGTGCCGAAAACGGCGTGACCGACATCATCGAGGTCCGCATCGGCTATGACGGTATTGTCTTTGCCTCCGACATCAACGCCAACGGTTTTGAATTCACGCCCTCCGACTGGTTCCTGGCACTGTCCGACAAGATCGTTGCTGACGGTCAGCTGGTGGATAACCCGAACACCACCTGGGCCGATGTGAGCCCGGATTTCCCGGCTGTTGACATCCAGGCCTTTGTGCCGGGCACCAAGCATGGCACCCGCGAAGTGTTCGAAGACAAGGTGATCCTGGCGGGCTGCGAAGCCACCGGCGCCTTTGACGCTTTCAAGGAAGCCAACGGCGGCGACAAGAAAGCAGCCGAGAAAGCCTGTATCGCCCTGCGCACCGACGGCAAGTCGGTCGACATCGACGGCGACTACACCGAGACCCTGGCCAGGATTGAATCCAACAAGGACGGCATCGGCGTCTTTGGCCTGGCGTTCTACGAAAACAACACCGACAAGCTGCAGGTTGCCACCATGTCCGGCGTTGTCCCCTCGACCGAAAGCATCGCAACCGGTGAGTACCCGGTCTCCCGCCCGCTGTTCTTCTACGTGAAGAAAGCCCACATCGGCGTGATCCCGGGCCTGAAGGAATATGCCGAGTTCTTTGTGGCTGACGAAGTCGCAGGCGAAGATGGGCCGCTGGCGGAATACGGCCTGGTGGCTGATCCGGAACTGGCCGACACCCAGGAAACCGTCGCCAGCGAAGCTGTCATGGGCGGCAACTCCTAAGCCTTTGCCCTAACGTGAGTTTTGCCGGGGCGGATCCTTCTGCCCCGGCCCTGTTTCTTCCGGTCCCCGACACCGTTTCCCTTTCCGTCACCGCCTAACGGAGCCCTCCATGCCCACTTTCTGGCTCGTTGCTCTCCTGCTTGCGCTGTCCGCAGCGGGTTTCTACCTAGGGCGCAGCCGCGCGCTCAGAACCGCCGGGGGCGATGTAAAAGACCTGCATTCGCTGCCCTCCTACTATGGCTATTGCGTCGCGCTGGCGTCGTTTGTGCCCGCCATCGCGGTGCTGGCGATCTGGCTGCTGGCACAGCCGCTGGTCATCGAGAACCGCGTGTCCGGCATGATCCCGGCTGAGGCGGTTCCGGAAAACGCGACCCTCGGCCTGGTGATGAGCGACGTGCGCCGGGTTGCCGAAGGGCTGGATCTGGCGGTGGAGCAGGAGGTGCTGACCCGCCGTCAGGCGCGCGAAGCCTCCAGTGGCGAGCAGGACCTGCGCGCCCTCTTGGGCGAGGTGGGTGTCGCCCTCGGCTCGGATGTGCGGCCGGAGGTGTTGACCGCGGCCCAGACCTACCGCAACCTGTCGCATACCGGCAAAACTGCAATGACCGTCGTTGTTGCGCTGCTGGCGCTTGGCGGCTTTGCCTGGGCCTACAGCCGCACCCACAAGGATTTCCGCGCCCGCAACGTGGTCGAGCGCGGCGTTCTGGCGCTGCTGATCCTCGCCGCTTCGCTGGCGATCCTGACCACGGTCGGCATCGTCCTGTCGATGCTGTTCGAGACCAGGAACTTCTTCGGCCTGCACAGCTGGACCGACTTCTTCTTTGGCAGCACCTGGGCGCCGAACTTCCGCGGCGGCAGTGACCTGTCGATCCTGCCGCTCTTGTGGGGCACGCTCTACATCTCCTTCATCGCGCTGCTGGTGGCGGTGCCTGTGGGGCTGTTTGCGGCTATCTACCTGTCCGAATACGCCAGCAACGCGGTGCGCGCCTTTGCCAAGCCGCTTTTGGAGATCCTCGCGGGCATCCCGACCATTGTCTACGGCCTGTTTGCGCTGCTGACCGTCGGTCCGGCGCTGGCCAATCTCTTTGCCAAGGGCGGTCTGCTGGGCGTGGAATGGATGGCAGGCGCCACTTCGGTGCTGACCGCGGGGCTGGTGATGGGCATCATGCTGATCCCCTTCGTGTCCTCGCTGTCCGACGACATCATCAACGCGGTGCCGCAGGCGATGCGCGACGGCTCGCTGGGCCTGGGCGCCACCAAATCCGAAACCGTGCGCCAGGTGGTGATGCCGGCGGCGCTGCCGGGGATCGTCGGCGCGGTGCTGCTGGCCGCCTCGCGCGCCATCGGCGAGACCATGATCGTGGTGATGGGGGCAGGGGCAATTGCCAAGTTCTCCGCCAATCCGCTGGAGTCGATGACCACCATCACCACCCGCATCGTCAGCCAGCTGACTGGCGACACCGATTTTGCCAGCCCCGAAACGCTGGTTGCCTTTGCCCTGGGCCTGACCCTGTTTGTCCTGACCCTCGGCCTGAACGTCCTGGCGCTGTTTATCGTGCGCAAATACCGGGAGCAGTACGAATAATGACTGACCTCAGCCAAACCCCTGCAAGTGCCGCGCCCCGAAGACACGGCGGCTCGCTGCTGCAGCAGACCGCACACACCAAGAAGCGGAACGCCGCCGAGAAACGCTTTCGCGCCTATGGTGTTGCTGCGATCGCGGCCGGCCTGGTCATGCTGGTCATCCTGGTGACCACCATCGTCGGCAGGGGCACCGGTGCCTTCCAGCAGACTTTTGTGACGCTGAATGTGGAGCTGGTGGAAGCCAAGCTCGACAAGAAGGGCAGCCGCAACATCGAGGATATCAAGAAGGTCACCACCTTCGGCTACGCCCCGATCATCAAGGGCGCGATGGAGGCCGCAGTTGCAGAGCTGGGCATCGAGACCGGGCTCAAATCCAAGGAGCTGGCTGGCATCCTGTCCAAGGACGTCGCCGCCCAGCTGCGCGATTTCGTGATCGCCAACCCTGATAAAATCGGTCAGACGGTAGAGTTCCGCTTCCTCGCCTCCAGCCGGGTCGACGGTTACCTGAAGGGGCGCGTGACCCGCGGCAGCATCGTCAACGACAAGAACATATCCGCCGAACAGCTTGATCTTGTTGATGCATTGGCCGCCGCCGGGGTGCTGGAGAAGACCTTCAACCTCGATTTTATCACCGGTGCAGATGCCTCCGACGCCCGCCCCGAAGCGGCCGGCATGGGGGTCTCGATGCTGGGCTCGCTGTTCATGATGCTGGTGGTGCTGGCGCTGGCGCTGCCGATTGGCGTCGCCGCCTCGATCTATCTGGAGGAATTCGCACCGCAAAACTGGCTCACCGACATGATCGAGGTGAATATCTCCAACCTCGCCGCGGTGCCGTCGATCGTGTTCGGTATTCTCGGCCTCGCGGTGTTCATCAACTACATGCACCTGCCGACCTCGGCGCCGCTGGTGGGCGGGCTGGTGCTGACGCTGATGACGCTGCCGACCATCATCATCTCCACCCGCGCCTCGCTGAAATCGGTGCCGCCGTCGATCCGCGACGCGGCCCTCGGGGTGGGGGCATCGAAAATGCAAGCGGTGTTCCACCACGTGCTGCCGCTGGCCGCGCCCGGCATTCTGACCGGCACCATCATCGGCCTGGCGCAGGCGCTGGGGGAAACCGCGCCGCTCTTGCTGATCGGCATGGTCGGCTTCATCGCCTCCAACCCGCCGGAGAGCCTGGCCGACGGCCTGCTGGCCCCGAACTCGGCGATGCCCGCGCAGATCTACGAATGGGCCAAACGCGCCGACCCGGCCTTCTACGAGCGCGCCTGGGGCGGCATCATCATCCTTCTCATCTTCCTGGTGACCATGAACACCCTCGCGGTGATCCTGCGCCGCCGCTTTGAACGCCGCTGGTAAAAGGGGCATAGTGCAATGAACGACATGACCTTGATGGATAACACCGTGGACACACAGAACATCAAAATCGCCGCCAAGGACGTGAACGTCTACTACGGCGACAGCCACGCGATCAAAGACGTGAATGTCGAGATCGAGGACAAGACCGTCACCGCCTTCATCGGCCCTTCGGGCTGCGGCAAGTCGACCTTCCTGCGCTGCCTGAACCGGATGAACGACACCATCGGCACCTGCCGCGTAAAGGGCGACATCCTGCTGGATGGCGAGGACATCTATGACAAGCGCGTCGACCCGGTGCAGCTGCGCGCCAAGGTTGGCATGGTGTTCCAGAAGCCGAACCCGTTCCCCAAGTCGATCTATGACAATGTGGCTTATGGCCCGCGCATCCACGGTCTAGCGAGGAACAAGGTGGAACTGGATGAAATTGTTGAAAAATCCCTGCGCCGCGGTGCCATCTGGGATGAGGTGAAGGACCGCCTGGAAGCCCCCGGCACCGGTCTCTCCGGCGGCCAGCAGCAGCGCCTGTGCATCGCCCGCGCCGTCGCCACCGAACCCGAAGTCTTGCTGATGGACGAACCCTGCTCGGCGCTGGATCCAATCGCCACCGCCCAGGTGGAGGAACTGATCGACGAACTGCGCAGCCGCTACTCGGTGGTGATTGTCACCCACTCGATGCAGCAGGCCGCCCGGGTCAGCCAGAAAACCGCCTTTTTCCATCTTGGAAACCTGGTGGAATTCGGTCTCACCGGCCAGATCTTCACCAACCCCGAAGATCCGCGCACCGAAAGCTACATCACCGGCCGGATCGGCTGATTTCAAGGAAAATCAACATGGCTGAACAGCATATTGCATCCGCTTTCGACCGCGACCTGGAGGCCATCCAGGCCCGGATCATGAAAATGGGCGGCCTGGTCGAGGACGCCATCCGCGAAGCCGCCCGCGCTCTGGAAACCCGGGATGAGGAACTGGCGCTGACCGTGCGCCAGGGTGACAAGGCAATCGACGGGCTCGAAGAACTGATCAACGAGGAAACCGCCCGCCTGATCGCACTGCGCGCGCCTGCGGCGTCGGATCTGCGGCTGGTGCTCTCGGTGATGAAGATCGCCGGCAACCTGGAACGCATTGGCGACTATGCAAAAAACATGGCCAAGCGCACCGGCGTCCTGGCCCAGGGCCCCAACACCAGCGAAGGCGCCGCGGCGCTGCGCCGGATGGCGCGCGAGGTGGAGCGGATGCTCAAGGATGCGCTGGATTCCTACATCCAGCGCGACGTGGAACTGGCCCGCGACGTGATCGAGCGCGACCGCGATGTGGACCAGATGTACAACGCCCTGTTCCGCGAATTCCTGACCCACATGATGGAGGATCCGCGCAACATTTCGGCCTGTATGCACTTGCATTTCATCGCAAAAAACACCGAACGCATGGGCGACCACGTGACCTCCATTGCCGAACAGGTGATCTATCTGGTGACCGGCGAAAAGCCGGAGGAAGACCGCAAGAAAGCCGACACAACCTCGACCACGCCGCAGGAGATCTGACCGATGGCTGCCGATCAGCCCACCGTTCTGGTGGTTGAAGACGAAATGGCCCAGCGGGAAGTGCTGGCCTACAACCTCGAGGCCGACGGCTTCCGAGTGCTGCGCGCCGAACATGGCGAGGAAGCGCTGCTGGTGGTCGAGGAGGACATGCCCGACATCATCATCCTCGACTGGATGATGCCCAACCTAAGCGGCATCGAAGTCTGCCGCCGGCTCAAGACACGCGCGGAAACCCGCAATATTCCGGTCATCATGCTGTCGGCGCGCTCCGAGGAGGTTGACAAGGTGCGCGGGCTGGAAACCGGGGCCGACGATTATGTGGTGAAACCCTATTCGGTGATCGAGCTGATGGCCCGGGTGCGTACCCAGCTGCGGCGGGTGCGGCCCTCCACCGTGGGGGTGCGGCTGGAATATGACGATATCGTGCTGGATGCGGAAACCCACAAGGTCAGCCGCGCGGAAAATCCGCTGAAACTGGGCCCCACCGAGTTCCGCCTGCTCTCCACCTTCATGGAGAAGCCAGGCCGGGTGTGGAGCCGCGAGCAACTGCTGGACCGGGTCTGGGGCCGCGACATCTATGTCGACACCCGCACCGTCGATGTTCACATCGGCCGGCTGCGCAAGGCGCTGACCCAGTTCGGCGGCAACGACCCGGTACGCACCGTGCGCGGTGCGGGCTACGCGCTCGGCTGAAGCGGCATCAGGGGGAGTCAGGCAGTGCGCAGGGGTTGCACGCCTGTCCCCCCGTTTTGCTCTTGCCACTCAGCGCGGCAGCGGATCTTCCGGCTGCGCTTTCCCCGCCAGCCAGCCGCGGAATTTCAGCAGCGCAGGCGCCTGTGATTTCCGCTCCCGCCAGACCAGGTAATAGGCGCCGGCTGACTCCAGCGGCTCGGGGTGAAGCGCCACCAGACGTCCTGTCGCCAGGTCCTGTTCCACCAGGTAATCCGGCATCAGCGCCACCCCAAGCCCATGCAGAGCGGCCTGCGAGATGGTTGCGAATTGGTCATAGATCGTGCCGCTCAAACCATCTCCGGCGGCGATGCCGTGCCGGTCGAACCAGTCGCGCCAGGCGGTGGTCCGGGTTTGGATATGCAGCAGCGGCAGCTTGAAAATGTCCTTGGGACCTGCGACTGTCCGGCCATCCAGAAGCTGTGGCGCACAGACCGGCAGCAGCTGTTCGTGCTTGAGCAGCAGCGATTGCGTGCCCGGCCACTCTGCATTGCCAAAATGAATTGCAGCATCAAAGGGTTCGGTGGCGAAGTTGAATGGCTCAAGCCGGGTGGCCATGTTGATCGTCACATCCGGATGCAGCCGGGCGAACTCCGGCAGCCGCGGCATCAGCCAGCGCATGCCGAACGCCGGAAGAATGGCCAGATTGAGCGTCCCGGCCAGCGGAGCGGCCTGCAAACGCAGCGTTGATTGCACGATCTGGTTCAATGCCTGGCGGATTTCTGCGGCGTAATCCTGCGCCTCCGTTGTCAGCGCCAGCCGCTTCTGGTCGCGCTGCACCAGTTCCATCCCCAATTGCCGCTCGAGCGTTTGCAGCTGGCGGCTGACGGCGCCTTGCGTCAGGGCCAGTTCATCGGCGGCGGCTGAGGCGCTGCCAAGCCGGTCCAGCGCCTCCAGTGCGCGCAGGGAGGAGATCGAGGGCAAGAATTTGCGTGGCACAGTCATGTATGAGTGTTTGTCATGCTTTGTTGCCAAAGTCTCGCTGTTTTTTCCGTTCACCTCCCGTTAGGGTTTGCTTAATTCGCGAACCACTGAGGTGACAAGATGACCGACAAACCCGCCCTGCGCGCCAAGGATGCCCCGGATCTGGGCCGTTTTAACTGGGAAGACCCGCTGCGGCTGGAAGACCAACTGACTGAGGATGAGCGGATGATCTCCGCCTCGGCCCGCGCATATGCCCGGGAAAAACTTCAGCCGCGCGTGCTAAATGCTTATGAAAACGAGGAAACCGACCCGGAAATCTTCCGCGAGATGGGGGAAATGGGCCTCCTTGGCACCACCATCCCAGAGGAGTACGGCGGGCTGGGCGGCGGTTATGTCTCCTATGGCCTGGTTGCCCGCGAGGTGGAGCGGGTCGACAGCGGCTACCGTTCGATGATGTCGGTGCAAAGCTCGCTGGTGATGTATCCCATCTATGCATATGGCAGTGAAGCGCAGCGCCAGAAATACCTGCCGAAACTGGCCACCGGCGAATGGATCGGCTGCTTCGGGCTGACCGAGCCGGACGCAGGTTCCGACCCTGCCAGCATGAAGACCCGGGCAGAGAAAACCGAGGGTGGCTATAAGCTTACGGGATCCAAGATGTGGATCTCGAATGCGCCGATCGCCGATGTCTTTGTCGTTTGGGCCAAATCCGAAGCCCATGGCGGCAAGATCCGCGGCTTTGTGCTGGACAAGGGCCTGAAAGGCCTGAGCGCGCCGAAAATTCAGAACAAGGCAAGTCTGCGTGCTTCAATCACCGGCGAGATCGTGATGAAGGGCGTTGAGGTTGGCGAAGATGCGCTGCTGCCGCATGTCGAGGGGCTGAAAGGGCCGTTTGGCTGCTTGAACCGCGCCCGCTACGGCATCAGCTGGGGCGCGATGGGGGCGGCTGAAGCCTGCTGGCACGCGGCGCGCCAGTATGGTTTGGACCGCGTTCAGTTCGGCCGTCCGCTGGCAAACACACAGCTGTTCCAGTTGAAACTGGCGAATATGCAGACAGAAATCACATTGGGCTTGCAGGCAAGCTTGCGGGTCGGCCGGCTGATGGATGAGGCCAATGCTGCACCAGAGATGATTTCCATCATCAAGCGTAACAATTGCGGCAAGGCGCTGGAGATTGCCCGGATGGCGCGCGACATGCACGGCGGCAATGGCATCAGCCTCGAGTTCGACGTGATCCGCCACATGGTGAACCTTGAAACGGTGAACACCTATGAAGGCACGCACGACGTTCATGCGCTGATCCTGGGCAGGGCTCAGACCGGATTGCAGGCGTTCTTCTGAAGGGGCACTGCAGCACAGGACAGTGTCTTGTGCTGCATTTCCGCATTTCGGATTTGCATTCCTGCAGCTGGGGCCGGGTCTGAGGTTTTGCAAAGACTTGCACGAGCAAGGATCTGAAAAATGCCTCGATTATGGATCCAAAACGCTTAATCCGCGACGGCCGGGCACGGGCGGAATCAACTAGAAAGCCTCAGGCTGCTATTCAGAATAGTTAATCGGGTTTCAGATTCGCTTGCACGCCAGCAGGAACTGGCGGGCATTTAGAGCGCAAGCACTGCAAAAATTCATACCAAGGCTGCTGGTCCCGCATTGCCTGCGCGTAGTGCAATCTTGTCGGGATGCTCATTGGAGCGAACTCCCGGAAGTGCAATGCACTGCGTTTTCGCAAAATCGTATTGCGTATATCCCGGGGCAAAACTGCAAAGCTCCGCGTCAAGGGGGCTCAGAGTTTTGCATAAGTTCTCGTCTTAACAATAGGTTACCATGGGCGTTGAGGTAGGGGAAGCTGTCTTTTGCACTTTTTCAAACTTTGGAACGCAATTGGGACGCCCGGGGAAGGAACGCCCAATCCACTGCTTGCTGCGAGCCTGGCATGTGTGCAGGGCGTTTGATCAGCGTCGCAGCGGAGGTGCGGCGTCTCCGGCAGGCCGGGCAGAGGGGCGAAACCATGTGCCGCCAAAGGAAAAACAACGGGCCGGAGATGACCGGCCCGTTGCGATTGATCAAAGGCGTTTAAGCCGGGAGGTGAATGTTGAACTTTTCCCGGATTGCCATGTCGGTTGCGGCATCGAACCGGGCGGCGGCGCGCTGGGACAGGATCTGCTCCTTTTTCGCAACCGCCTTTTGGATCAGGTCGGGTTTGTCGCGTTCTGCCCATTCCTTGGGAGAGGTCCGGTCTCCCAATTCAGGGTAGACATAGTCCACCTGCATCCGGCTGAGGGTCTGATCCGTCCCCAGGTAATGTCCCGGCCCGCCAAGGCAGGTCGCGCGCATTTGGTCCAGCGCCAGGGTCTCGTCATTCACCTCGATGCCGCGGACACAGCGTTGCGCCTGGCCAAGCAGATCATTGTCCAGGATCAGCGACTCAAGGCAGAAGCCCAGCAGCGAGGCATGCATGCCGGCTGCTTCATAAACCATGTTGAGACCGGAAAGCCCGGCCATGACGGCAGAACACATCTGCTCCCAGCCTGCCTGCATGTCGGGCAGTTTGGAGTCTGACGCGCCGCCAGCCGCACCGCCTGGCAGGTTGTAGAATTTGTGCATCTGGGCACAGCCTGCGGTCAGCAGCGCCTGTTCGCCAGACCCCACGGACATGGCGCCCGTGCGCAGATCCAGGCCAAAGGGCCAGGTGCCGAAAATCGCGGGGGCGCCAGGCTTTACGGCGTTTACATAAACCAGGCCGGCCAGGCATTCGGCCACCGCCTGGGTAATGGCTCCGGCGATGGTGGAAGGGGCAGTGGCGCCAGCCATGCCCGCCGACAGCAGCAGCACCGGCATGCCGCCCTTGATGCATTCCTCCATCACTTCGCAGGATTCGGTCGCGAATTTCATCGGCGGAACCACAAAGCAGTTGGAGTTGGACACGAAAGGACGTTCGCGCCACTTGTCCTCGCCGCCAGCAATCATGTGCAAAAGCTCCAGGCCAGGTTTCACGAACCCGGGTTCCGTGAAGGAGACGCCCACATGTTTGGTTGTGCCGGCCGTGGTGGCGTAGATGGAGTTCAGATCCATTTCGCAATTGTCGGCGATGTCGCGGCAGACCATCGGGCGCTGGACAAAGTGGATGTTGTCCAGCTGGTCGCAGATGCGGGCGGCATCGTGCAGATCCTGCACGGTGGAGTCGCGGTATTCGCGGCCATGCACGTCCACAACGCTTACCGCAGCGCCTGCGGTGCCGTAATGCACGCGGCCGCCAGACAGCTGAAGATCTGTTTTGCCGTCGCGGCTGAACAGCGTGACGGAGCGGTTGGCCTTGGCGATGGTGTCCTCGACAAGGGCGCGGGGGAAGCGGATGCGGCCGTCGTCGCCGGGGATGCAGCCCGCCGCGGTCAGGTAGTCGATACCGCTTTGCGGGGCGTCAGCGAGGCCGATCTCTTCCAGAGCTGTCAGCGCGGCTTCGTGGATTTTCTCCATGTCAGCCTGGCTCAGCACCTTCAGAGCAGTGGATTCCATGCCGGGACGGACCGGACGAAGGTGTTCTGGCAGTGCGGCAGCGCGGGCGGCACGGCGTGCATTCCGGCCGCCACTGCGGGTGGCACGGGACGGGGAGGCTTGATCGTTCATGTTGAGCCTTTCAGGAGGTGTGAGTGGAAATTTCCGGAATTTCAACTCAGTGCGGCCGCCCCCTGGCGGCACGGCCTCGGGCCGCACCAATGGTGCGGTGGATGAGGCTGACGAAGCTGCGTTCTCCCTGCATGCGGACTCCTGTTTCTTTCACCGCAAAATGGCATGCTTGCGCGTCGATTCTAGCACATAAACGACTGCGGTGAAAAAAACGACATATTTTTCATTCGCGGGTGTTGCCCGGGCAGGCGGCCGCTCGCGCCGCGGATCACTAAAATCCGATTAGTTTTAATGGTTTAATCTCTATTTTTTACGCTGTGCGGCGCTCTCCGTTGTTGGCAAGCTGGCTGGAGGAACCAAATATTAAGCATTAATTGCGATACTGGTGTCCTTGGGGATGACGCGCTGAAACGGCGCATTTCGAAGAAGGCAAAGCCACATGCCGCTGGTTAGGAAGACCAAACTTTCTTTGACTTTCGCTGCAGCTTTCGCGGTGTCCATTGCACAGTGCCAAATGGCACAGGCAGAAGATTGGGGGCAGCCGCTCACGGCCGATGCGGCGGAGGTTTGGAGCGGGGCATTCAGCGGCGGGACGCGCTCTTTTCAATTGGCCTACGGCCGCGAGTTCGGCGGTGTTTTTCTTGGAGGTTCGGTGGCGGCGGGACAAACGGGTTTGCTGACGCGTGCGGTTCAGGCGGATGAAACCCATCAGCTGCGGCTCCAGGCCGGATACGAATTTGGACAGGCTGCCGGCTTTGTGACTTTTGGCGGCGTGCAGGCTGAAGCTGCCGGCGGCGCACGGCAGGGGCCGGTTATCGGGCTGGGTATGCGCGTCTCGCTCAACCGCGCGCTGCAATTGACCGGAGAGCTGCTGCATCATGAGGCCGGGCCAAAAGACGGCAGCGCCAGCCCGCGCGGGGAAACCCTGTCGCTGAGTGCAGCTTTCCGGTTTTAATCCGCCTTTCCACGTTCTTGACTGTGCCGGCAGCCGCTAGGCGCAGCTGCGCCGGAATTCAATGGGCGGGCAGAATTCCGCCTGCGGATTCCGGCGGAAAGGCGCAGGCGCCGGGCAGCTTTCGGCCAGACGCTGCCAATTCGGGGAGCGTGGGCCGTGCGGCTCTGGAAGTTCCCGTCAGGAATCCTTTTGTAGCGTTCAACGGCGCACAGCTTGCGCCGGTACTGCAAAAGGAGAAGTCTGAATGACTCGTTTCGTAGCTATGACAGCCATCGCCACTGTAATGGGCAGCGCGGCCTTTGCCGGCAACATCAGTGAGCCGGTGGTTGAACCCGCGCCCGCTCCGGCGCCGGTCGTGGTGAGCAATGATGGCGGCGACTGGACCGGTTTCTACCTGGGCGGCCAGGTCGGCCAGCTGGATGCCGACGCAAGCAACGGTACATCGGGTGATGATACTGCCTATGGTATCCACGGCGGCTACAACCATGATTTCGGCCGTTTCGTACTAGGCGGCGAGCTGGATTATGACACCACCGACCTGAGCCTGGGCGGTGGTGCAACCATCGACTCGGTGGCCCGCGCCAAAGTGAAGGCCGGTTACGACTTCGGAAACGTGCTGGCTTATGTTACCGGCGGTGTGGCCGAAGCGGACAGCTCGCTCGGCAGCGAGACCGGTGAATTCTATGGTGTCGGTGTTGCCTATCAGGTGACTGATCAGTGGCAGATCGGCGGCGAAGTGCTGGAGCATGAGTTCGACCAGTTCGGTAACTCGGGCGTGGGCGCGGATGCCACGTCGGTGGCGCTGCGCGCGTCCTTCAAGTTCTAAGCCTGACACAGGCGCGGGCGCGGCAGCCTGTTCTGCCGCGCCCCCAGCCGCCCGGTCCGTACCCAAGGCGGACGGGGCGGCCTTTTGCCTTTTTCGGCGGCGAACCGCTTGGCGGGATTTTCCAGCCGTGCTATGCAGCTCTCATGAACCGTAAATGCACCGCCATCATCTGCTGCATTACCTGCTGACATAACAGCGGGCTGGTTTCTGTCGTTTTCATTTCCCTGACAAGTTGCTAAGCCCGCGCTGCGCGCAATGGGTGATGCCGGCCGAATTGAGCCGGGCATGGGAAAGGAACCGGGCATGGGAACCAAGGACATAAAGATCAAGCTGCACAATACAAAGACCCGCAGGAAAGAGGTCTTTGAGCCGATCGAGGCCAGCAACGTGCGGATGTATGTCTGCGGCCCCACCGTCTATGACCGGGCGCATCTGGGCAATGCCCGGCCGGTGGTGGTGTTCGATGTTCTTTACCGGCTTCTGCGCGAAGTTTATGGCGTAAATCAAGTGGTTTACGCCCGGAACTTCACCGACGTTGACGACAAGATCAACGCCCGCGCCGCCGAGAGCGGGCGCCCGATCGGAGATATTACTGCCGAGACCACCCAGTGGTTCCTGGACGACACGGGCGAGCTTGGCGCGCTTGAGCCCAGCCACATGCCGCGCGCCACCGAATACATCCCGCAGATGGTGGCAATGATCGAGGATCTGATCGCCAAGGGCCATGCCTATGCGGCCGAGGGCCATGTGCTGTTTGCAGTTGACAGCTGGAAGCAGCTCTATGGCAATCTGTCGGGCCGCTCCGTCGATGACATGATCGCCGGCGCAAGAGTTGAAGTGGCGCCTTACAAGAAGAATCCGATGGATTTTGTGCTGTGGAAACCCTCCACCGAGGATCTGCCGGGCTGGGACAGCCCCTGGGGCCGCGGGCGGCCGGGCTGGCATATCGAATGCTCGGCGATGTCCTATGAGCTTCTGGGCGAGACCTTTGACATTCACGGTGGCGGTAACGACCTGATGTTCCCGCATCACGAGAATGAAATTGCGCAAAGCTGCTGCGCCCATCCGGAGGGGGAGTTTGCACGTTTCTGGCTGCACAACGAGATGCTCCAGGTGGAAGGCAAGAAGATGTCCAAATCGCTGGGCAACTTCTTCACCGTGCGCGACCTGCTGGACCAGGGCTATCCCGGCGAGGTGATCCGGCTGGTGTTCCTGCAGACCCATTACCGCAAGCCGATGGACTGGACCGACAAGAAGGCCAAGGAGGCCGAGGCGACGCTGCGCAAGTGGCGGGCGCTGACCGCGGGCATCGAGCCCGCGTCCAGCGCTGCTGCCGCGGTCCTGGGGGCACTGGCGGATGACCTTAATTCCGCTGGCGCCATCGCCGAGCTGCACAAGCTGGCGGCAGCCGGGGATGCGGCCGGGCTGCTGGCTTCGGCCCGAATGCTGGGGCTGTTGACGGCAGAGATGGGCGCTTGGGCAACGGGACCTTCCATCGACCTTTCGGCCTTTGCGGAAAAGCTCTTCGAAACACGCCAGAAGGCAATGGAAAGCAAAGATTTTTCCGAAGTCGACAGAATGAAGGCAGCCTTTGTGGAGGCCGGTTTGGAAGTGCGGATGAGCAAGGCCGGTGTCGAACTGGTGCCGGGCGCCGGTTTCGATCCGGCCAAGCTGGAGGCGCTTTGATGGCCAGGGAACGCCTCTACCTCTACGACACCACCCTGCGGGATGGGCAGCAGACCCAGGGGGTGCAATTCTCGACCGCGGAAAAAAAGCAGATCGCCCAGGCGCTGGACGGCCTGGGAGTCGATTACATTGAGGGAGGCTGGCCAGGCGCCAATCCGACCGACAGCGCGTTTTTCGCGGAAGCGCCAATGACCCGTGCCACGATGACCGCCTTTGGCATGACCAAGCGGGCCGGGCGCTCCGCCGGGAATGACGACGTTCTGGCGGCGGTGATGAATGCGGGCACTGCGGCGGTCTGCCTGGTCGGTAAAAGCCACGACTACCACGTGACCGAAGCGCTGGGGATCACGCTGGAGGAAAACCTCGGCAACATCCGCGCGTCGGTCGCCCATATCGTGGCGCAGGGGCGCGAGGCGCTGTTTGACGCCGAGCATTTCTTTGACGGCTACAAGGATAATCCGGACTATGCGCTGGCGGCCTGCCGCGCCGCACTGGAGGCCGGGGCGCGCTGGGTTGTGTTGTGCGATACCAATGGCGGCGCGCTGCCGTCGGAAGTCAAGCGGATCGTCTCTGAGGTGATCTCAGCAGGCATTCCGGGTGAGAAACTTGGCATACACACTCATAACGACACGGAAAATGCTGTTGCCTGCTCATTGGCGGCGGTGGAGTCCGGGGCACGGCAGATCCAAGGCACGCTGAATGGGCTGGGCGAGCGCTGCGGCAATGCCAACCTGACCGCGCTGATTCCGACGCTGCTGCTGAAGGAACCTTATGCCAGCCAGTTCGAAACCGGAGTGAGCCAGAAGGCCTTGGCCGGACTGACCCGGATCAGCCGGATGCTGGACGACATCCTGAACCGGGTTCCGGTGCGGCAGGCGGCCTATGTGGGGGCTTCGGCCTTTGCCCATAAGGCGGGGCTGCATGCCAGTGCGATCCTCAAAGATCCCTCGACCTATGAGCACATTGAGCCGCATAAGGTCGGCAATGCGCGGGTTATCCCGATGTCCAACCAGGCGGGCCAGTCGAACCTGCGCAAGCGGCTGACGGATGCAGGCCTGA
Organism: Leisingera thetidis; assembly: GCF_025857195.1. NCBI lineage: Bacteria > Pseudomonadati > Pseudomonadota > Alphaproteobacteria > Rhodobacterales > Roseobacteraceae > Leisingera > Leisingera thetidis. The sequence goes on from NZ_CP109787.1 coordinate 1,894,755, forward strand.
GCGTTGAAAAAGGCAACCCGGCACTGGTGCGGATCCTAAAACGGATCAAACGGCGGGAAACCGACGGGTACTCCTACGATACTGCACAGGCTTCGTTTGAGCTGCTGGCGCGCGAAGAGCTGGGCCAGCTGCCGGAGTTCTTTGAGGTCAAGCGCTACAAGGTCACCGTGGAACGGCGCAAGAACAAGTACAACCGGATGGTCAGCCTGTCCGAGGCGGTTGTCGTGGTAAAAGTTGATGGGGAAAAACGGCTGTCGGTCAGTGAGTCGCTGGATGACACCGGCAGTGACCGCGGCCCGGTCAACGCGCTGGCGCGGGCGCTGAGCAAGGATCTGGGGCGCTACTCCGTCCAGCTGGAGGATATGCGGCTGGTCGATTTCAAGGTGCGCATCACCCAGGGCGGCACCGAGGCTGTAACCCGGGTGATCATTGATAGCGAGGACAGCCAGGGCCACCGCTGGTCCACCGTTGGCGTCAGTGCGAACATCATCGACGCTTCCTTTGAGGCGCTGCTGGATGCGATCCGCTGGAAACTGATCCACGATGCCGGGGCCGGGCAGGCCGATGCAGTTTGACGCAGACCTGACCGCTTGCGCGGAACTGGTGCAGAAAGGCGACCCGGACAGGTTTCTGGCCACCATGGCGGCACCGGCCGAGGCGCGGCCGCTGCTGTTTGTGCTTTATGCCTTCAATATCGAACTGGCACGCGCGCCCTGGGCCAGCCAGGAGAGCATGATTGCCGAAATGCGGGTGCAATGGTGGCGTGACGTTGGGGCTGAAATTGCCGCGGGCAGACCAGTCCGCCGCCATTTCGTGGCAACCCCCCTGGCGCGGATGCTCAAGCCGGAGCTGGCTGGCTGCATTGACGGTATGGCCGAAGCGCGGCGCTGGGATATTTATAAGGACGGCTTTGAAGATGAGGCCGCCTTCGACAGCTATATCGACCGGACCAGCGGATCGCTCATGTGGATGGCGGCGGCGTCGCTTGGGCCTGCGGAGGAGGCCGTGGTACGCGGCTTTGCTTATGGTGCGGGCATCGCCGGCTGGTTGCGGGCGATACCCGGGCTGGAGGCCCAGAAACGGATACCGCTAGTAGATGGCACCCTGGAGGGTGTGCAGGCTTTGGCGCGCAAGGGATTGGAAAATATCGAAAAAGCAAGACGGAACTCCAGATCGGTTTCCAAGCAGGCGCGTGTGGCTCTGTTGTCCGGATGGCAGGCTGAGGCTCTTCTGAAGCAGGTGATCTGGCAGCCCGAGCGGGTCGCTCAAGGCACGCTCGGACAAAGCGAATTCCGGCGAAGGACCGGGTTGATGTGGAGGGCTGCCTCCGGGCGCTGGTAGGACTGCCGCAATGACACAGGCGCCCGTCGCGGCGCCTGTGTCATTATCGGGGGGGCTCAGACTGTCCTGGGACGCAGCACCAGCCATAGCAGCGCGCCGCCTGCCAGAACCAGGAACGGGGCCATCGCCATGTTCACCGCGCTCCAGCCGTCCACCGGGCTGCCGCCGGAGCAATTCATCAGACCGCCCGACGCCAGCGAGGCCATGGTCACCCCGCCAAAGACCAAAAGGTCGTTCAGGCCCTGCATCCGGCCGCGCTCATAGCTTTGATGAGCGCCGGCCAGCATTGTGGTGGCGCCGATGAAGCCGAAGTTCCAGCCCACGCCCAACAGAACCAGAGCGGCAAAGAAGTTCTCCAGGTCAACGCCTTGCAGCGCGACTGCACCAGCGCCGGCAAGAATCACCAGGCCTGCAGCGACGATCTTTTCCACGCCGAACCGGGCAATCAGATGGCCTGTGAAAAATGAGGGCACATACATCGCCAGCACGTGCGACGTGACCACATCCGCGGCATTGCCTTCGCTATAGCCGCAGCCGACCACTGCCAGCGGCGTGGAGGTCATCACCAGGTTCATCAGCGCGTAAGAGACCATGGCGCAGATCACTGCAACGGCAATAACCGGCGTCTTCAGAAGCTCAAGGCGGCTGCGGCCCTTGGGGCTGTCTGCGCTGGGAGCGGGCGGTTTGGGGATGTCCAGAAACAGGAACAGCGCGGCCCCGAACACGTTGAGTGCGATCACCGCCAGATAAGTGCCCAGGAACGGAATAACAAAGGCTTGGCTGGTCGCCTTTACAATCTGCGGGCCGATAACAGCAGCGGCCAGCCCGCCCGCCATCACGTAGGAAATTGCCTTGGGCCGAAACGCCTCGGATGCGGTATCGGCGGCCGCAAAGCGGTAAAAGCCATGCGCGCTCATGTAAACACCAGTGAGCAGGCTGCCGAGCAGAAAAACAGGGAAAGAGCCGAGGTACAGCCCGTAAGCGCCGACCAGCCCGCCAACGGCACCGAAGGCGGCGCCGGCAAAGAAGCCGGCCCGGCGGCCCCAGCGCTGCATGATGGCTGAAACCGGCGTGGCTGCCAGCATCGAACCGCCCACGATCAGCGAGATCGGCAGCGTCGCAAAGCAAGGGTTTGACGCCAGGGATTGGCCCGCCAGACCGCCAACGATGAAAATCATCGGCATCTGCGCCCCGAGAATCGCTTGGGCCAGCACCAGGATGGCGACGTTTTTCTTGGCGACCGCATCGCCGGGGGTGGTCATGGTCATGCTCATATGGGATGCGTAGCGGTGAACCCGGGACGGGGCAAGCCAGCCAGGCAGGCCCTTCGATCACGGTTTCTTTCAACAGCGGCCAATCAGGGGGTGACGTGGCGTCAGAAGTGCAGACCTTGCGTCCGGGCGCGGGCCGGATCATTCAGCATGACGCCTGCGTGACCGAAGGCGCCAATTGGCTGGCCGAACGGGACAGCCGGTTCGCCCGTGCGCTGGAACTGACCGGGCCGCTGCCCCTGCGCCGCAAGCCCGACGGGTTTGCCGAATTGCTGAGCGCGATTGTCAGTCAGCAGGTGAGCGTGGCCTCGGCCAATGCGATCTGGAAACGGATGAAGGAGGCAAGGCTCACCGGTCCGCGCAAGATCCTGCGGGCTGCGGATGAGGAACTGCGCGCCGCCGGCCTCAGCCGTCAGAAAATCCGCTATGCCCGAGCGCTGGCGGAGGCTCGCATCGACTATAAGGCTTTGCGGGATGCGCCTGATGAGGAGGTGATTGCCACGCTGGTGCAAGTGCCGGGGATCGGTGTCTGGACGGCGGAGATTTATGCGATGTTTTCGCTGGGCCGTGCCGATGTGTTCGCCCATGGCGATCTGGCCCTGCAGGAAGCGGCACGGGTGCTGTTCTGCTTGCCCGCCCGCCCAAATGAACGCGAACTGCGGCAAATGGCCGATGCCTGGTCGCCCTGGCGGTCGGTTGCGGCGCGCATCCTCTGGGCCTATTACCGGGTGGCGAAGGACAGGGAAGGAATCCGATGACTCGTGTACTCAATGCCGGCAGGAAAGAACCTGTTTCCGGCGATATCCGTTCGATTGTTGTGTTCCTGCATGGCTACGGAGCAAACGGGGCTGACCTGCTGGGGCTGGCCGACCCTCTCGGCGAGCATCTGCCGGATACGCTGTTTGTTGCTCCGGATGCGCCAGAGGCCTGTGCCGGAGCCCCGTTCGGCTTTCAGTGGTTTCCGATTCCCTGGATCGACAACTCATCCGAAGAAGAAAGCATGCGCGGCATGCAGGCGGCTGTCGAGGATCTGAATGCTTTCCTTGATGCGCTGATGGTCGATGAAGATGTGCTGCCCGAGCAGGTGGTCCTGTTCGGCTTTTCGCAGGGCACGATGATGAGCCTGCATGTGGCTCCGCGGCGCGAAGACCCGGTGGCGGGAATTGTTGCTTTCTCGGGGCGGCTGCTGGCGCCGGAACTGCTGAAGGACGAACTGGTGTCCAAAATGCCTGTTCTGCTGGTGCATGGAGATCAGGATGATGTGGTGCCGGTGCAATCGCTGCCCGAGGCTGCCGAAGCGCTGCAGGAAGCGGGATTTCAGGACGTTTTTGCCCATATCCAGAAGGGCACCGCGCACGGCATTGCGCCTGACGGGCTGAGCGTTGCGCTTGCCTTCATGCGGGACAAGCTCAGCCTTTGATGAAAGGTGCGGCGCCGGATTTCACCCGTCCCACAGGCGGGGTTCGGCGATCTCGACGGAATTTCCGGCAGGGTCGCGGAAATAGATCGATCGCGCACCGCTGGGCCAATCGAACTCCGCTTCTATTCCGATCCCCGCAGTCGCCAGCCGGCTGCGCATCCGCAACAGGTCCTCGCGGTGCTGGGCAAAACAGACGTGCCCGGGTCCATGGGCGCCATGCGGCGGCACCGGCAGCCGCGGGTTCCCAGGGGGCTTGATGGTCTGCAACGGGTTGAACAGCAGCAGAACCGAGGCGCCGCAGCGGAAAAACACGTGCCTTCCGCCGACCCGCTGAATGCACTCCAACCCCAGTATCCGGCCATAAAAATCTTCGGCCGCATCCAGGTCCTCCGCGTATAGGGAGGCTTCGAGAATGGCTTGGGGTGCAGTGGCTTGCGGCAGCATGTCCTTAGGCTATCAGCGCCGCCGCGGTCTGTCACCCGGGGGTTTGCGGGCTGCTGCCGCCTTGGGTTTGCGCGGTGGTTTGAGCGACGGTTTCGGCGGGCCGGGAATCCGCGGCGGCTCAACATCCTGCCACGCGCCCTGCGCCAATCCATCCAGCGTCCAGGCACCGATGCTGTAGCGGATCAGCCGCAAGGTGGGATGGCCCACCGCGGCTGTCATTCGCCGCACCTGGCGGTTGCGGCCCTCGCGGATGGTCAGTTCGATCCAGCTGTCGGGCACGGTTTTTCGGACCCGCACCGGCGGGGTGCGCGCCCAGAGCCCCGGCGGCTCGTCCATGCGGCTGACCTTGGCCGGGCGGGTCATGCCGTCCTTAAGCTCGACACCTTTGGCCAGGCTTTCCAGTGCTGCGGCATCCGGGATGCCTTCGACCTGCACCCAATATGTCTTGTCCATCTTGTGCTTGGGGTCGCTGATCCAGGCCTGCAGGCGGCCGCTGTCGGTCAGCAGCATCAGCCCTTCGCTGTCGCGGTCCAGCCGTCCGGCGGGATAGACGCCGGGGCAGTCGATATAGCGGCTGAGCGTGAGACGCGGGCTGTCCTCGCTGCCGCGATCGGTGAATTGCGGCAGCACGTCATAAGGTTTGTTGAAGCGGATCAAAAGGGTCATGCTCCGGCAATAGTTGCGCAGGCGCGCGGGGGCAAGGGCGCCGCAGGCGGGCCGCCTGTGGATAACTGTCACCGGCCTGTCACGGAATCACGCCAGAATTCTCGCGACATATTGTGGATCATGGGGGCTTGCCAGCTGCCAACCACGATATATAGTCAAAGTTAGGCTGGGGCGGGTTCCCCGCTCTGGTTCCGGAAAACGGAAGGTCAGGGCGAGGAAGACGTTCACGATGGATGGTGATTTCAGGGCAGAGTTTGTCAGATCTCCAGGGGCGCTGAAACAGCATCCCGCGCTGGTGCTGAATGCGGACTACCGGCCTTTATCCTATTACCCGTTGTCCTTGTGGTCGTGGCAGGATGCGGTGAAGGCGGCCTGGCTTGACCGGGTGGCTATCGTGGCCGAATACGACGAGGTTGTTCACAGTCCGAGCACCGAGATCCGAATACCCTCCGTGGTGGTTCTGAAAGATTATGTAAGACCTCAAAAGCGCGTGGCCTTCACGCGCTTTAATTTGTTCTTGAGGGATGAGTTCCGCTGCCAGTACTGCGGCAGCAAGGGAGACCTGACGTTCGACCATGTTGTGCCGCGCGCAGCCGGCGGGGTCACCAGCTGGGAAAACGTGGTTGCGGCCTGCAGCCCGTGCAACCTCAAGAAGGGATCCAAGTCGCTGCACCGGGCCGGCATGTCCTTGCGCAAGCCGCCGCGCCGTCCGGGTGCAGAAGAGCTGCGCAACACCGGGCGCAAGTTCCCGCCCAACCATCTTCACGAAAGCTGGATGGACTTCCTGTATTGGGATACCGAACTGGACGCTTGAGCCAAACGGTTCAACTGTCTGAAAGATAAGGTTTCCGGCCTCTTTGCCTGTGTGCCTGTCCCCAAAGGGAACAGCTGCTCAGATCCCCATGAACAGTGCCGGCAGGCGCCGCTGAATGCGGCAAGCAGACTAGGAGGCCGGAGGTGCCGGCGGCCTCTGTTGAGCGGGCCGCCTTTGCATAGTGTGCTGGCGTAGTGTGTCAGGGTTTGGCGCGCTGAAGCATGCCGAAGAGATCGCGCGGATCGTCCGGATCGGCGAGCATGTCCAGGTCGATGAAATAGTCGGTGCCCTTGATGCGGTCGCGGATGTAGCGCAGCGCCGAAAAATCCTCGATTGCAAAGCCGACGCTGTCAAACAGGGTGATCTGCCGGTCGCCGGTGCGGCCCTGCTTTTGACCGGTGATGACTTCCCACAACTCGGTGATGGCAAAGTCCTCCGGCATCTGCTGGATCTCGCCCTCGATCCGGGTTTGCGGCGGGTATTCGACAAAGACGTCGGAGCGCGTGAGAATCCCCGCGGCCAGTTCGGTCTTGCCGGGGCAATCACCGCCGATTGCGTTGATGTGCACGCCGCTGCCGACCATGTTGTCGGTCAGGATGGTGGCATTCTGCTTATCCGCGGTGCAAGTGGTGAGGATCTGCGCGCCTTCGATGGCCTCTTCCGGGGTTTTGCACGGGACAATTTCAAGCCCCAGCCCCTGAAGATTGCGGGCGCATTTTTCAGTCGCCGCAGCGTCTTTATCATAAAGCCGTACGGATTTCAGGCCGATGATTGCCTTCATCGCCAGTGTCTGGAATTCGGACTGCGCCCCATTGCCGATCATCGCCATCGTGGTCGCGCCCTTGGGCGCCAGATACTTGGCGGCCATTGCTGAAGTTGCGGCCGTGCGCAGCGCCGTGAGCATGGTCATCTCGGTCAGCAGCACCGGGTATCCGGTGTAGACATCCGCCAATAGGCCAAATGCAGTCACGGTCTGCAGGCCTTCCGAGGTGTTCTTGGGGTGGCCATTCACATATTTGAAGCCGTAAGCCTCGCCATCCGAGGTTGGCATCAGCTCGATCACGCCAACGTCCGAATGGCTGGCAACGCGCGGGGTCTTGTCAAACAGCTCCCAGCGCTTGAAATCCTCTTCGACATACTCTGCCAGATCCCGCAGCATCTGCTCGATCCCGGTGTGATGAATGAGGCGCATCATGTTGTCGACGCTGACAAAAGGCACCAGCGCCTTGTCCGAAGGCTGTGTCATGCGGATATCCTTTCACGGGGGCTGAGGTGGATGCCTGCGAGCATGCAGCGCACCGACCCGCCGGCGGTTTCGATGGTGGGAATTGTCAGCGGCAGCGGCTCTGCGCTTTGTTCGATGACCGCAATCTGATCGGGCCGCAGCGCTTGCAGCGCCTTGACGGAAAGAGCCAGAAGGCGCTTGCGGCCGGTGAGTTCCAGCGCATTGCCGGCAAAACCGGCGATCTGTTCCGGCGTGAGGTCAATGACCCGGCGCCCGGTTTCCTCCAGCCGCGCGGCAACTTCGGCGCGGCGGTTGGGATCGACAATCATGTCGAGGCAGATCAGCGCAAATTCGGTGCCGATGCCCATCAGAACATTGGTGTGGTAGACGTCGCGGCCTGCATCATCTTTGGCCTCGAATACCATGGGCTCAAAGTTGAAATGGGTGCAGAAGCGTTCCAGCAGGACCGGATCGGCCCGGTTGGATTTCACCGCATAGGCGATGCGGGTGATATGGTCCAGCACCATCGCCCCGGTGCCTTCCAGCGACAGCCCGTCCTGTTCCAAGCCGGAATAGTCGATCACATCCTGAACCCGGTACACCCGTTTCAGCATTTCTATCACGTCCCAGCGCCGTTCCTTGCGCCGGTTGCCGGCGAACATCGGATAGACCGCAACATGCCCGCCGGCATGGGTGGAAAACCAGTTGTTGGGAAATACGCTGTCCGGGGTTTCGGTGCCGGTGTCGTCAAACACATGAACAGCCACACCGGCTCCGCGCAGCGTTTCCACAGCGCTGTCAAATTCAGACAGAGCCTGCGCCGCGGTCGGTGCGGATGACGCATCTGCCAAGGATTGAAAGGCGTTATCGCCCTTTGTCTCAGGATTCGGACGGAAGTGATGCGGCCGGACCATCACCACCGCAGAAGGGGCTTGCAGGCTGGTCACTGAAAGCTCCGCGTCGGGCGGTCAAAGACGCGGCGTCCAAGGGCGGAGGCGCAGAGGTCCACCATCAGATGCGCAGTGCGGCCGCGCTCGTCCAGGAAGGGGTTCAGTTCCACCAGGTCCAGAGAGGTCATCAGGCCGGAATCATGCAGGATTTCGCAGACCAGATGCGCCTCGCGCACTGTGGCGCCGCCGGGCACCGTGGTGCCCACCGCCGGGGCTACCGAGGGGTCCAGAAAATCCACATCAAGCGACACATGCAGCATGCCATTCGCCTGCGCAACTTGTTCCAGGAACCGGTTCAGCGGCCCGGCAATGCCGTTTTCGTCAATGTGGCGCATATCGTGGGTGAGGATTCTGCTGCCCTCCAGAGCAAGCCTTTCCTGAGCATCGACTGAGCGCAGCCCAATCATGCAGACATTCTCCTGCGGCACCGGGTTAACCACCTCCGGAAAGCCTTGGAACCCATTGCGCCCGGTAAAATATCCAACCGGCGTGCCATGCAGGTTGCCGCTGTCAGTTGTTTCCGGCGTGTGGAAATCGGTATGCGCGTCCAGCCACAGGACAAACTGCGGGCGGCCTGTCTTGGCGGCGTAGTTTGCGGCGCCAGCCACCGATCCCAGCGACAGCGAGTGATCGCCGCCCAGGAAAACCGGCAGGCCGCACTCCAGCGCGTCCTCTGCCGCCTGGGCCAGGCGCGAGGTCCAGCCGATGGTCTCGTTGCGGGCAAAGAGAAGCCCGTCGTTGCGGTCCGGCGCATGGGTGTCCGGCGCCAGGTTGCCGAGATCCTCAACGGTGTGGCCAAGGCTTTCCATGGCGGCGGCAAGCCCGGCAGTGCGGTAAGCGTCAGGACCCATCAGACAGCCGGCCCTGCGCTTGCCGCTGTCGACTGGGGCGCCAATGAGGATGCAATGTTGCGATGTCACTGTTCTGGCCTCTTGAAAAATCAGCTTTCTTACTAGAAACCTCCGAAATGAGGTGGATTCCAGCTGACATTTTGCGCATGTTGGTTGCTGATTGATCGTATCGAGGGGTTAAATGGACAATACGGATGAGCGCCTGGTGTCAGCGCTGCGGCACAACGCGCGGGCATCGCTGTCGGATCTGGCGCTGGAGCTGAACCTGTCGCGCACCACGGTGCGGGCGCGCATCGAGCGGCTGCAGGCGCGCGGGGACATTCTGGGCTTTACCGTGGTTTTGAAGGAAGATGTGCTGCGCGATCCGGTGCGCGGTCTGATGCTGATCGGGATCGAGGGCCGCGGCACCAGCCGGATCACCCGGCAATTGCAGGGGCTGCCCGAGGTGCGGGCGATTCACACGACCAACGGACGCTGGGACCTGATTGTGGAGCTGGGAACCGAGACGCTGGAGACCCTGGACACCGCCCTTGCCAAAATCCGCACATTCGAAGGCGTGGTGAGCAGCGAAACCAATCTGCTTCTGGCAACCAAAAAGGACACCTGAGTTCAGCGCTGGTTTGCAATGCGGCCAGCAGGTTCGCGGCCGCATCCCGGCTTGCCAGCGGGTTAGCCCTGCTTGCGGGCATGGTTGGCGGCCGCAATCCAGATCAGCGCCAGGCCAAAGGAGGCAATTGCATTCCAGCTGGCCATGGACAGGGAAAACAATTCCCACGGCACCTCATCGCAGCGCACCAGCGGTGCCGCCATGATCTGCTCCAACAGCTGATCGGAAGACAAACCTTCAATCGGGCCGGAGGTGCAGGTGGAGGGGCCTTCCCACCAGCCGCGCTCGACGCCGGTATGAAAGGTCCCGATGGCCGCGGTCGCAAGCGCCGCAAGCGCCCCCAGATACGGCAGCAGCGCGCCGGGAATGAACAGGGCCAGGATGCCGATGCCGGCGGCAGCCGCATGCGGGTAGCGCTGCCAGTAGCACAGTTTGCAGGGCGCCATTTCGCCAATATACTGGAACCCCAGCGCCCCAAGCAGCAGCGCAGCCGAGCCGCAGGCGGCAATTGCAATTAGAAACCGGTGCATGATCAGATGAACCTCACCAAAAGAAAGCCGCCGAACAGGATCACCATGAAGGCGGAGAATACCAGTCCCAGGCGTTGTTCAATAAAGTTGCGGATCGGGGCTCCGAATTGCCAGAGCAGACCTGCGACGATGAAAAAGCGCAATGCGCGTGCAAGGATAGAGGTGGCAATGAACGTGCCGATCGGCATTCCGGTCCAACCTGACATGATGGTGATCACCTTGTACGGGAACGGCGTGATCCCGGCGCCCAGCACCGCCCAGAAACCGAAGCCGTTGAAGCGGGTGTTGAACTCTTCCATGGCGCCGCCTTTGCCCATCGCCTCCAGCACCGGCTGGCCTATGCTGTCATAAAAGAACGCGCCAATTGCATAACCAAGAATGCCGCCTGCCACGGACGCTGCCAGCGCCACCAGCGCAACCAGCCAGGCGCGGGACGGGCGGGCCAGGATCATCGGGATCATCAGCACGTCCGGCGGAATCGGAAACACCGAACTTTCCACAAAGGCCACAGCGGCCAGGCACCAAAGCGCTTTCGGGTGGTCAGCCAGGGCCATCGTCCGGCCGTATAGCGGTTTCAGCATTCTGCGCCCTGCGTCCTCAACGGCAATTGCACAGGGAGGTGGCATGCGGACCGCGCCCCGTCAACCGTTGCTGCCGGTGAAAGTGCCACAGGTTGAAAATTCACCCGATGAGAACCGATTTGCCTCTGGACCTCGGTGGCTCGCTTGGCTAGGAACAGGACGTGGCCCAAGTGGCGGAATGGTAGACGCAGGGGATTCAAAATCCCCCGATGGCAACATCGTGAGAGTTCGAGTCTCTCCTTGGGCACCAGGTTTTTCCGCATTCAATCAATCACTTCCAGTGTTATGCTGAACTGCTTCCGGCGTCAGGCCCAGGTCTGGTTCAGAACGCGAAGCCAGTTGCCGTGGCAAAGCTTTTGCATCAGCGCCTTATTATACCCGCGTGCTCTCATCGCGTCACGCAATGCAGGCAGACCCGCGATATCCCTGATTTCCGCCGGCACGGTGGCACAGTCAAAGTCGGAGCCAAATCCAACCCGGTCTTCGCCGATCTCTTCCATCAGGTAATCGAGATGCTCAACCATGCGGGCGATGGGCGTTTCCTCATCCATTCGCCCGTCCTCGCGGAGAAAGGCAACCGCAAAGTTCAGGCCCACCATGCCGTCACTGTCACGGATTGCGTGCAATTGCCGGCCGGTCAGGTTGCGGCTGTGCGGGCACAGCGCATGTGCATTGGAATGAGTGGCGACAAGAGGTTTCGAACTGTTGCGGGCAACGTCCCAGAAACCGGCCTCATTCAGGTGGGAAAGGTCGATCATCACCCCGAGGTCATTGCATTTTTTCACCAGGCGGATGCCGTCGGGCGTCAGGCCGGGTCCTGTGTCGGGACTGGCGGGAAAACGGAACGGCACGCCATAGCCGAAAATCGTCGGACGGCTCCAGACCGGGCCCAGGGACCGCAGGCCGACCGCATACAGGACATCCAGCATGTGAAAACCCGGATCGATTGCCTCTGCGCCTTCCATGTGCATCACCGCGGCAATGGTGCCGTTGTTCATGGCGCTGCGGATGCCGGCCGTGCTGCGGCAGATATCAACTGCGCCCTGTGCATCGAGGCTGATCAGGATCGACGCTTGGGCCAGTGCAATCCGCGCGGCGCGCGGCCAGCCTACCGCAGGTGGCAGCGGCAGATCATAACTCTCTGCCATCATCTCCGCCATGAAGGAGGCGCCGCCTTCATCCGGCACGTAAATGGCAAAGAAGCCGCCGGCAAAACCGCCCGCCTTGGCCTTGTCCAGATCGATGTGATGGCCGCCGTCCCCCAGGAACCCGGAGGCATCAGCGGCAACAGTGCCGGACTGGATCTGCAGCAGCAGATCATTGTGGCCGTCAAAAACCAGCGGGTGCTGCATCCAGGCTGTCCTTTTGCGTCGTTACAACATCAGCGGCTGTCTTTCAGCCCGTAGTCAGCAAATGCAGCGATGACCTCGGCCATTTCAGCGTCACTCAGGACGTGCGGTTTTCCGAGGGTGAGGCTTGTTGCATAACCCTTTGCCAGTGTTTCCAATTCCACCATGCGCCAAAGGGCGCGGGGCAGGCTCTCGCCGGTTGCAACCGCACCGTGGTTGGCCATCAGGCAAGCACTGCGCTCCTGCAGGGCGCGGGTGATGTTGCCTGACAGCTGACGGCTGCCAAACAGCGCGTAATCCGCGACCGGGACATCGCTGCCGCCAAAGGCGGCAACCATATAGTGGCAGGCGGGGATCACCTGGCGGTTCATTGCCAAGGCGCTGCAGTAGACGGGATGGGCATGAACAACGGCATTGACCGCAGGCTTGGCCTGCAGGATCGCCAGGTGAAAGGGCCATTCGGTCGATGGCTTCAGCTGACCGCCCGGCGGGGCGCTGCCGTCGAGCGGCATTTGCACCAAATCCTCCGGCGTCATCTTGCCGTAAGCCACGCCTGATGGGGTGATCAGCATCTGATCACCGGCCCGCACCGAGATATTGCCCGAGGTGCCCTGGTTGATGCCGGAGGCATTCATCTCAAGGCAGGCGTCGATCACCGCCTGCCGAAGTTCTATGCTGTCCTGATAGGGAGATGTCACTGGCGGGACCCCGGCTCAGGCGGATTCAGCGGCGGCCATTTCCGGGAACAGCCCGGCCAGGCCTTCCTCGGAGGCTTCGCAGATGCCGCGTTCGGTGATCAGCCCGGTCACCAGCCGGTTCGGAGTCACGTCAAAGGCCGGGTTGCCGCCGGGGGTGCCATCGGGGGTGACCTGCACGACGCCGATTTCACCGCTCTCCGTCTTGCCCTGCACATGGGTGATCTCGCGGGCGCTGCGCTCTTCGATCGGGATTTCGGCAACCCCGTCCAAGACGGTCCAGTCGATGGTTGGCGAGGGCAGGGCGACATAGAAGGGCACGCCGTTGTCCTTGGCGGCCAGCGCCTTGAGATAGGTGCCGATCTTGTTGCAGACGTCGCCGCGGCGGGTGGTGCGGTCGGTGCCGGTGATCACCAGGTCGACCTGGCCGTGCTGCATCAGGTGGCCGCCGGCATTGTCGGTGATGTAGCTGTGGCTGATGCCGTGGCTGCCCAGCTCCCAGGAGGTCAGCGCGCCCTGGTTGCGCGGCCGGGTTTCGTCCACCCAGACATGGATCGGGATGCCGGCGTCATGGGCCTGGTACATCGGGCTGGTGGCGGTGCCCCAGTCAACCGTGGCAATCCAGCCGGCATTGCAGTGGGTCAGCAGCCGGACCGGTTCCCCGGCGGGTTTCCGGGCAGCGATTTGCCTGATTAGCTCCAGCCCGTGCGAGCCGATGCTGCGGTTGATGCCGACATCTTCGTCAGCAATTTCATGGGCCAGCGACAGCGCAGCTGCCGCCCGCTCGCTTTCGGCCAGGGGCCGCAAGCGGTTGCGGCAGCGGTCCAGCGCCCAGCGCAGGTTGATGGCAGTGGGCCGGGTGGCGTTCAGGAAGCTCCAGGCCTGGTCCATCGCCGGGTCCGACGGGTCCAGCCGCATCGCCAGCGCCATGCCATACGCTGCAGTCGCGCCGATCAGCGGCGCGCCGCGCACCCGCATTTCGACAATTGCGTCGGCAAACTCCTGCAGTGTGTTCACCTGCTGAATGCGGAAGTCATGCGGCAGCCAGCGCTGGTCGATGATCTGCAGTGCGTCCTGGTCATGATCCCACCAGAGGGAACGGTAATGGGTGCCATTCACTTTCATCGGAGAATCTCCTTCCCGTATTGATCCGGCTGTGGGTCCCGCAGGGTCCGGCACGTGCCGGGCTGGGTCCCGGTTTTCCTGAAATGCGCGCCGCACGCAAGCTTTGGATGCGGCCGGACGCCTGTAAGGCACAGTCTTTTGCGCCGGAAATATTGCAGCGCAGCCTGAGCTGCTTGCAGATGGCACCCCTGCAGTATTCAATGCAGGCAATCTTTTTTGGACAGGGGCAAGGTGCCGGCTGGCAGGCTGCCCGGATTTTTCTGGCAAATTGAAAGGCTCGGAAATGAAGCGGTATTGGAACAGGGGTCTTGCCGGAAAGGCCGGGCTTGCAGTGATCGCAGCGATAGGTTTTGCAGCACCCGGCGCAGCGCTGGCACAGCAAGGGGCAGCGCCAAAGGTTTCAGTGGCTGAGGCTGTGATCAAGCCGGTCAAGGATACCGCGGCATTCATCGGGCGGGGCGAGGCCATCGACAAGGCCGATATCATGGCGCGGGTCAGCGGCTATCTGGAGGAGGTGCTGGTGCAGGACGGTGCAGAGGTCCAGAAGGGCGATCTGCTGTTCCGCATCGAACGCAGCGCCTATGAGGCAGTGCTGGAAAGCCGCCGGGCGGAACTGGCCCAGGCGGAAGCCAATTTGGAGCTTGCTTCGCTGGATCTGGCCCGCAAGCAGGAGTTGTTCGAACGCGGCTCGGTGCCCGAGGCCGACCGCGACACCGCCCGTGCCAACGAATTGGTGGCCGAGGCTCAGGTGCGTGCCGCGCAGGCTGCGATCCGGCAGGCGGAATTGGATTTGAGCTATACTGCGGTACACGCGCCGTTCTCCGGCCGGTTGGGTCGTATCGAGGTGAGTACCGGCGATGTTGTCAGCCCCAGCGGCTCGGCTCTGGTCAATATCGTGCGGGAGGCGCCGGTCTATGTATCCTTCTCGCTGAACGAGAAACAATTTGTCGAAATCCTGCAGCAGCTTGAGGCCGAAGGCATCGACCGCGCCGATACCGGAACCGCGCCGGAAGTGTTTGTCGTGCTGCCCAATGGCGAGGAGCTGGAAGAAAAAGGCCGCATCGCCTTTGCCGGCAACCGGGTTGACCCGGCCACCGGTGCCGTCACCGTTCGGGCAAAATTCGAAAACGGTCACCGGTTGATCCTGGATGGTGCGTTCCTAACGGTTGGCCTGCAATCGCAGGAGGCCGTCGACCGGATCATCATCAGCCAGGCCGCGATCCAGCGCGACCAGCAGGGGCCGTTTGTGCTGGTGGTGGATGATCAGAACCAGGTGCAGCAGCGCTATATCGTGACCGGCGACGTTCAGGGCACCGGCATCATTGTTCTGGACGGGCTGGTCCAGGGGGAAACCGTTGTGGTTCAAGGCCTGCAGAAGATCCGTCCCGGCGTCGAGGTGGATCCGGTGCCGGCCGCGCAGGCTGGAGACTAAGCGATGTTCTCTTCCATCTTCATCTCGCGCCCCAAATTCGCGATTGTCATCTCCCTGGTGCTGACGGTCATGGGGGTGATCGGCTATTTCGCGCTGCCCGTGGCGCAGTTCCCGGAAATCACCCCGCCAGTGGTGAATGTCACTGCCAGCTACCCCGGCGCCAATGCCGAAACCGTTGAAAAGAGCGTCGCGGCGCCGATCGAGGCGCAGGTCAACGGGGTGGACGGGATGCTCTACATGTCCTCCAACTCAGCCGACAATGGCAGCTACTCGCTGTCGGTTACGTTCGAGGTCGGCACCGACCCGGACATTGCCTCGGTCAACGTGCAGAACCGGGTGGCGCAGGCCGTGGCCGCGCTGCCCGCTGAAGTCACCGCCAATGGGGTGGTAACGCAGAAGAGCTCCTCCAACATGCTGCTGGTGACGGCGCTGACGTCGCCCGATGGCTCATATGACAATGTGTTCCTGTCGAACTATGCCGCGATCAACATCAAGGACGCGCTGGCGCGGGTCCAGGGTGTCGGCAAGGCGGATATTCTGACCAATTTCGAATACGCCATGCGGGTCTGGCTGGACCCGAACAAGATGGCGGGCCTTGGCATCTCGCCCGGGGATGTGATCAACGCGGTGCGCGAACAGAATATCGAGGTCTCGGCGGGGCAGGTGGGCGCACCGCCGGTGCCCGGCGATCAGGTGTTCCAGTACACGATCAAATCCAAAGGCCGGCTGACCGAAGTCAGCGAATTCGAGAATATCGTGATCCGCACCGGTGACGGCGGCAGTACCGTCCGGCTGAGCGATATCGCGCGGGTGGAACTGGGCGCCTCGAACTACAGCTCCTCCGGCTATTACGACGGCGTGCCGGCCACCATTCTGGCCGTCTACCAGGCGCCGGGCGCCAATGCGCTGGCGGTGTCCGAAGCGGTGCTGGCAGAGATGGAACGGCTGGCGCAGGACTTCCCCGAGGACGTGTCCTATTCCGTGCCTTTCAACACCACGGATTTTGTCGAGCAATCGCTGAATGACGTGATCTCCACCCTGATGATGACCTTTGCGCTGGTGATCTCGGTGGTGTTCATCTTCCTGGGTTCCTTGCGGGCAACCATCATTCCGGCGGTGGCCATCCCGGTGTCGCTGATCGGCACTTTTGCGTTCCTGCTGGCGCTTGGCATGTCGCTCAACACCATCTCGCTGTTTGCGCTGGTGCTGGCGATCGGCATCGTGGTGGATGACGCCATCGTGGTGGTGGAGAACGTCGAACGGATCATCGCCGAAGAAGGGCTGCCCCCGGCTGAGGCAACCCGCAAGGCGATGGGCCAGATCACCGGCCCGGTCATCGCGACCACGCTGGTTCTGCTGGCGGTGTTTGTGCCGGTCACCTTCATGCCCGGGATCACCGGACGGCTTTACTCGCAATTTGCGGTGACGATTTCGGTCGCGGTGGTCATCTCCTCGGTCAATGCACTGACCCTGTCGCCTGCGCTATGCGCCATCGTGCTCAAGGCGCGCTCCGGGCCGCCCAAGGGGCTGGTGGCGATGTTCGAGTCCATGATCGGCGGCGTGCGGACCGGTTATCTGAGCATCGTCACGCGCCTCTTGCGGCTGCCGGTGATCGGACTGGCCATCATCGCCGCCGTTGCCCTGGGGGTTGGCGGCATCTTCACTTCCACGTCCAAAGGATTCCTGCCGGCCGAGGACAACGGTTATCTGTTTGTCGATGTCCAGCTGCCTGATGCGGCGGCACTGGGGCGGACCGAGACCGTGACCACACGGATTGACGCGCAGATCCGGCAGATCCCCGGCGTGCGGGGCACCGTTCTGGTCAACGGATTCAGCCTGCTGAACGGCGCCGGTGCCAACGGCGCGATGATCATCGCCAACCTGGCTCCCTGGGATGAACGGCAGACCGGGGCGCTGCACCCCAATGCCATCCTTGGCCAGATCTACGGCATCGCCAATGGCGAGGCGGCGGCCAGCATCGTTGCCTTCAACCCGCCGCCGATCTCCGGCCTGGGCATGTCTGCAGGCGTCGAAATGGCGGTGCAGCAGACCGCGGGCGGCACCCCGCAAGACCTGGCGCAGTCGGTCGGCTCGCTGGTCTATTCCGCCAACCAGCGGCCTGAGATTGCCCAGTCCTACACCACTTTCCGGGCCAATGTTCCACAGGTGTTTGTCGATCTGGACCGGGAAAAGGCCAAGACGCTGAACGTGCCGATCGCCGAGGTGTTCCAGACCATGCAGGCTTATCTGGGCTCGTACTATGTCAACGATTTCAACCTGTTCGGACGTGTTTACAAGGTGATGCTGCAGGCCGAGGGCTCTTACCGCGACAAGATCGAGGATATCGGCGGCCTCTATGTGCGGGCGCAGTCGGGGGAGATGGTGCCGCTGTCCACCCTGATCGACGTCGAGAACGTGCTGGGGCCGGTGCTGCTGAAACGCCACAACATCTTCCGCTCGGCAACCGTGACCGCCGTACCGGCGCCCGGCCTGTCGACCGGCGACGCGATCCGGGTGCTGCAGGAGGAGGCCGCCACGGCGCTGCCGCCGGGTTATGCCTTTGAATGGACCGGCACCGCCCAGCAGCAGCTGGACTCAGCCGGGCTGGTGACGGTAATCCTGGCGATGGCGGTGCTGTTCGGCTACCTGTTCCTGGTGGCGCAGTACGAAAGCTGGACCATGCCGGTGGCGATCCTGCTGTCGGTGATCGTCGCCTTGTTCGGCGCCGTCGCGGCGGTGGCCATCGCAGGCAATGACATCAACCTCTATACCCAGATCGGGATGATCATGCTGATCGGCCTGGCGTCGAAGAACGCCATCCTGATCGTCGAATTTGCAATGGAGCAGCGCGCGGCGGGTCTGAGCATCCGCGACGCCGCGCAGGAGGCGGCCAAGCAGCGGTTCCGCGCGGTGATGATGACCGCGCTGTCCTTCCTGCTGGGGGTGGTGCCGCTGATGGTTGCCTCCGGCGCCGGGGCTGCCAGCCAGCGCGCCATCGGCATCGCGGTGTTTGGCGGCATGCTGGCGGCAACCGTGGTTGGCGTGATTGTGGTGCCGGTGCTTTACGCGATGATGCAGGGCCTGCGCGAACGCGTCAAAGGCGCGCCGGCAGCCAGCCCGGCGGAATGATTGAACCGGCCCCGCGGGCGGCTCTGCCCGCGGGACCGCAGAGGCTCGGATGCCTGGAGGTCAGGACTGGCGCGCCCGCAAGCCGCGCTCATGGGCGGCGGTCAGGATCAGGTCCCATTTCCGCGGCGTGCAGCGGAATTCCGGCTCCACATCGCAGGTCAGCGGCGCGATGGTCTCGCGGGGGATTTTGCGGGCCTCGGCGGAGACACAGCGCTCCAAGGCCCAAAAGTCCGTCAAGGACGGGTTGTCATAAATCACTTGGCTCAGCAGCATTGCCGCAAGCTCCCTGTCAATGTTATCCGCGGCGTTGGTTTTTTGAACCGTGGATCAATTTTTTATGCGGTGCTTATTAGCGTCATCACGCGGATTTGTCACCAGCGTGTTTTCCGGACAGCGGTAAAACTGCGCAATTCCGCCGCAGCGCCCGGCGCATGGACTTGCGGCGCTGAAGAAACCGGGCCGCAGGAAGAATCGCGCTGCGGTTGGCTTTCCTTTCAAGAAAAAACTTTGCGCAGAGCTGCCGGAAAATCCGCCGGCCTGACGGGGAAAAGTAGCTAACCTGCGTCAAAATCATGAAAAAAGCAGGCTGAAGGGGTGCGGCAATAAATAGCACCCTTGACTTGCTGGGGTGCCGGTGAAACCCTTCTGCGCGTGCAAAATAGACTGCATGCGCCATGTCCGGAGGCTGAAATTTCTGGCCGTGCAACGAATGCAATACTGCTTTCGCTGCCGTCCGGGCCTGGCTGCAAATCATAAGACAAGTGGGAGAGACTTGATCATGAAACACACCAAGCTGGCGATCGGTGCATTGGTGGCCGCGGCCTTTACGGCTCCGGCGGCATCTGCGCAGGAATTCATCACCATCGGCACTGGCGGCGTGACCGGCGTGTATTACCCGACCGGCGGCGCCATCTGCCGTCTGGTGAACAAGGGCCGCAAGGAGCATGGCTTCAAATGCGCCGTCGAATCCACCGGCGGCTCGGTCTACAACATTAACACCATCCGTGAAGGCGAGCTGCAGTTCGGCGTGGCCCAGTCCGACTGGCAGTACCATGCCTATAACGGCTCCTCCAAATTCGAGGAAGCGGGCCCGTTCGAAGGCCTGCGCGCCGTTTTCTCGGTTCACCCGGAACCGTTCACTGTGGTGGCCCGCGCCGACGCCGGCATTTCGAACTTTGACGACCTCAAGGGCAAGCGCGTGAACATCGGCAACCCGGGCTCCGGCCAGCGCGGCACCATGGAAGTGCTGATGGAAGCCAAGGGCTGGGGCATGGAAGATTTCGCCCTGGCAACCGAGCTGAAGGCGGCGGAACAGTCGGCAGCGCTGTGCGACAACCAGATCGACGCGATGATCTATACCGTCGGCCACCCGTCCGGGTCGATCCAGGAAGCCACCACCGCCTGTGACTCGGTGCTGGTGACGGTGGACGGCGCAGAGGTTGAAAAACTGGTCGGCGACAATTCCTTCTACCGCACCGCCACCATTCCGGGTGGCATGTACCGCGGGTCGGACAACGACACCCAGACATTTGGTGTGGGCGCCACTTTCGTGACCTCGGCTGACGTGTCCGATGATGCCGTGTATGCGGTTGTCAGCTCGGTCTTCGAAAACTTCGAGGCGTTCCAGAAGCTGCACCCGGCCTTTGCCAACCTGAAGCCGGAAGAGATGATCGCAGATGGCCTGTCGGCGCCGCTGCACCCTGGCGCCGCCAAATACTACAAGGAAAAAGGCTGGATCGAATAATCCGGCGGATTTCAGAACGGGGCGCATCGGGCGCCCCGTTTTCGCCTGCGGCCAAGGCCCGGGCATAAAAGTTTCAGGCCGCGGAGAAACAGCGGCCTCAGGGGAGATTATCCATGGCATCCGATGCTCAGGGAAATCGGCCGCTCAGCGAAGAAGAGCTTCAGGAACTGGTCGCGTCCTCAGACGCCGGCGCCCGCAGCCCGGTGGGGAGTGTGGGACTGTTCCTGGCAATTGTCGCAGTCATCTGGTCTGTTTTCCAAGTCGTGCTGGCCTCGCCGCTGGCCAACCTGCTGCTGCCCGGCAGCGTGATCAACAATTCCCGGCAAATCCATTTGGCTTTTGCCATATTCCTGGCCTATGCCGCCTATCCGGCGCTGAAATCCAGCCCGCGTAACTTTATTCCGGTGCAGGACTGGGTTTTTGCGCTGGCCGGAACTGCGATCGCTATGTACGGCTATGTTTTCTATCAGAAAATCGTCGATTCCGGCGGTCTTGCCGATGACATGGACAAATGGTTTGCACTGGCGGGCCTTGTCCTGCTGTTCGAGGCTGCGCGCCGCGCCCTGGGCCCGGCGATGGCGATCATCGCGACCATCTTCCTTCTCTATGTGTTCTTCGGCTCATCCGACTACGTGCCCGAAGTCATCCGCTGGAAAGGCGCCAGCCTGAAAAAGGCGATGAGCCATATGTGGATCACCTCCGAGGGCGTGTTCGGCATTGCCCTGGGGGTTTCGACCAAATTCGTTTTCCTCTTTGTTCTGTTCGGTGCCCTGCTGGATAAGGCGGGGGCCGGCAATTACTTCATCAAGATGGCCTTCGGCGCGCTTGGCCACCTGCGCGGCGGCCCGGCCAAGGCGGCGGTGGTCGGCTCTGCTGCAACCGGCCTGATTTCCGGGTCGTCGATTGCCAATGTGGTCACCACCGGCACCTTCACCATCCCGCTGATGAAGCGGGTGGGCTTCACGTCGGAGCAGGCAGGCTCGGTTGAGGTTGCGTCCTCGGTGAACGGCCAGATCATGCCGCCGGTGATGGGCGCTGCGGCCTTCCTGATGGTGGAATATGTGGGCATCTCCTACGTCGAGGTGATCACCCATGCCTTCCTGCCGGCAGCGATTTCCTACATCGCGCTGGTCTATATCGTGCATCTGGAGGCGGTGAAGCGGAACATGCCGACGCTGGGCAACCGGGTGGTGTCGATGGGCCGCACGATTGGCGGCATGGCGCTGTTCTTCGCGGGCTTCGCGGCGCTCTGCTATGGTGTCCAGTATCCGGTGAAATGGATAGTCTCGGCGATGCCGGACGCCTCCGGGCTGACGCTGTCGGCCCTGGTTGTGGCGGCCTATGCTGCGCTGCTGTGGCTGGCCGCCGGTGTGGAGGACCTGGTGCCGGACGACCCCAATGCCGAGGAAGTCGAACTGCCGGTGGTGGCGGAGATCTACAAGGCAGGTCTGCATTACCTGCTGCCGATCATCGTGCTCGTCTACTTCCTGATGATCGAACAGAAATCTCCGGGGCTGTCGGCGTTCTGGGCGACAGCGCTTCTGTTCGTGATCCTGCTGACGCAGAAGCCGCTCAAGGCGATTTTCCGCGGCCAGAGCGGCATGGCCAATGCCTTCATGGAAGGTGTCTCCGATCTGTGGAACGGTCTGATCGACGGCGCGCGCAACATGATCGGCATCGCGCTGGCCACCGCCACTGCCGGCGTGATCGTCGGCACCGTGACGCTGACCGGTGTCGGGCAGGTGATGTCGGAACTGGTGGAGTTTGTTTCGGGCGGCAACCTGATTCTGATGCTGATAATGGTCGGCCTGTTGTCGCTGGTGCTGGGCATGGGGCTGCCAACCACCGCCAACTACATCGTCGTCAGCTCGCTGATGGCCGGTGTGGTGGTGGAGCTGGGCGCCCAGTCCGGGCTGATCGTGCCGCTGATTGCCGTGCATCTGTTCGTGTTCTACTTCGGGATCATGGCCGATGTGACGCCGCCTGTGGGGCTCGCCAGCTTTGCCGCCGCGGCGGTGTCGGGCGGCGACGCGATCCGCACCGGCTTCACCGCTTTCTTCTACTCCTTGCGGACCGTGGCGCTGCCGTTTGTGTTCATCTTCAACACCGATCTTCTGCTGATCGATGTGAACTGGATACAAGGCATCCTTGTTGCCATTTCGGCCACCATCGCGATCCTGGTCTTTACCGCCGGCACAATGGGATATTTCGTCAGCCGCAACCGGATTTATGAAAGCGTCCTGCTGATCTTTGCCGCCTTCGCGCTGTTCCGGCCGGATTTCTTCATGGACCGGGTGATGCCGCCCTATGCCGAGGTGCCGCCGGCCCAGCTGGTTCAGGCACTGGATGAGGCAGAGCCGGGGGCGGAGTTCAGGATCACGGTCGAAGGCCTTGATTTCGATACCTCCGAACTCAAGAACACAACGATGATCCTGACCGCCGATGGCGCGGGCGGCCAGCAGGCAGTGGATGCCTATGGCTTGCTGCTGCTGGAAGAAGATGGCGTGGTCAAACTGGATGAGCCGATGTTCGGCTCGCCAGCCGCACCCAAACTGGAGAGCTTTGACTTCTACGCCGATGAACCGGTGCGGATTTCTGCGATCCAGGCCCCGGCCAGCCAGCTGCCCAAGGAGCTGATGTTCCTCCCGGCACTGCTGCTGGTGGCGCTGGTCGCATTGCTGCAGCGCGGCCGCGCACGTGAACAGGAAGGAGTACCGGCATGAGCAAGCCCGTTCTTTGCGCCCTTGAGCTGAGCGATCAGGCGTCCGATGAAAAAGTGCTGGCCCAGGCTGCACGGCTTGCGGACCTTGAGGGGGCCCAGCTGGATGTGGTCAACGTCCTGCCGGACTTCGGCGAAAGCTGGGTTTCGGGCTTTTTCGAGGAGCACCACCACCAGAAGGCGGTGAAAGACACCACCCGGCGATTGGAGGATCTTTGCAAAAAAGTTCTGGGCACAGAGCGCAATGCCAAAGTGCGCCATCTGGTGGCCACCGGAACGGCCTATCAGGAGATCCTAAAAGTTGCGGAAAAAGCCGGCAGCGGATTGATTGTCATAGGCGCCCACAAGCCGGATCTGAAGGATTACTTGCTGGGGCCGAATGCCGCCCGGGTGATCCGGCATTCGGACTGTTCGGTCTTTGTTGTCCGCTGACAATAATAAGGGCGCCTGCGGGCGCCCTTATTCGTATCCGGTCATTTCCAGATAGCCCTTGCCGCTGTGAGTGCCGGTGACAGACACTGGCCCCTCCCAGTAGGGAAACGAGGTCCCCATCCAGCTTTGCGGATTAAGCGCCTGTATTTCAATAGAAACACCCTTGTCAGGCAGGACGGCTTTCCAGCGGATCGGAATCTCGCGGCCCTGTACGTCAGTGGTCTCCAACGGCTCGGCCCGGAACGCCCCCGGCGGCAGCGGCTCGGCCGCGCCATCCTCCGGGATCCAGGTGCCTGATGAAAAATCTCCGCTTTCCCCGCGCAGCACAAACCCCATCAGCTTGTCGCCGCTGTCAAAGCGGAGCGAGAACCAGTCCCAGCCGCTTTGATCCCCGGCCAGCGGATGGCTCGACCATTCCCGATCCAGCCAGCCATGGCCAGTGACCTCAACCGGCCCGTCCGGAAAATGGAGTGTGCCCGACACCCGGTAATGCGGCTGGGAGTAATAATAGCTGGCCTGGCCGCTGGCGGATTTCACGGAATAACCGTCCTCGCCATGCAGCACCATGGGCCCGTCTGCGGCGAGCTCAAGAGCATAGGAAAACGCGTTGCCGGCGGCGGTCAGCTGCAAAGTCTCAAGCGCGTCTCCGGTGGCGCGCATCTGCCAATTGCCGATCCAGGCCTCAAACGGCTCGGGCATGACCCCAGCCTGGCCAGTACCGCCGCGGGCGATCCGTTCGGCATACAGATGCTGGTCCGCGGCCGTCACCGCCGCATGGGCCATCCAGATCTGCGGGCTCTGCCAGCCCTCGGCCTCGCCCGGTGCCAGAGCGGAGCGGAACAGGGTCCATTGGATGCCGTAGTCCCGTCCGTCGCCGCCTTCAAGATTGGCAGTCAAGTACCACCATTCAATGCGGAAATCCGGA
The DNA here is from genome assembly GCF_025857195.1 of Leisingera thetidis. Classification (NCBI taxonomy): domain Bacteria; kingdom Pseudomonadati; phylum Pseudomonadota; class Alphaproteobacteria; order Rhodobacterales; family Roseobacteraceae; genus Leisingera; species Leisingera thetidis. Next base: position 1,919,005 of record NZ_CP109787.1, read on the forward strand.
TGAGGGCCATGATCATCCGGGAACGACAGCCGGTGGCCGCGCTGAGGCAGGGCAAACCCCTCAGCCTCGGTTCCCAGCCCGGCATAGCCCTGCGGATGCACCACCGTGCCCCAGGTGGCGAGGAGAAGCGGGAACAGGGAACTAGCGTTCATTGGCAAACACCTTGAGCAAATCTGCAGGGTCCAGGCGGCTGAGCCGCCGCGCAGGCAGGGCGGCGGCCACCACAGCGGCCAGCAGTGCCAGCAGGAACAGGCGCAGCCAATCACCGGGAAACAGGTGCATGGGCAGCCGCCAGCCGAACGCCTCGACGTTGATGACGGCCAGCAGTGCCCATGCCAGCACCAGTCCGAGCGGCAGCGCCAGAACCGCTGTGATGGCCGCCAGCAGCAGGCTGCGCAGCAGCTCGGCGCCGGCCAGCTGGCGGCGGGTCAGCCCCATTGCCCAGACTGGCGCCAATTGCGGCAGCCGATGGCTCCACAATGTCAACAGGCTGGTCAGCATGGCAAAGCCGGCTACGCCCAGCGTCAGCAGGTTGAGCGCCGCCGTGATGACAAATGTGCGGTCGAAAACAGCCAGCGACCGGGCTTTGATCCTGGCCTGGTCGATGATGTTTTCCCTAGGAATTTCAAACCTTTCTCGGATGGCGCTAATGAGTTCAGGCACGTTTTCCGGCGGCAGCCGCAGCCCGAACTGGCGGTGGGGAATGTCCGGCGCGCGGATAAGCAGCTCTTGCAATGAAACGATTGCCTGGCCGTTCGGGTTGCCATAGTCGGAATAGATCCCGCCGATTGTCAGCTCCCAGCCGGCTGCCAGCTGAAATTTTCCGCCGGGTGCCAGACCGTGGCGGCGGGCGAACTGTTCATTGATCAGCAGAGCTTCCCCGTTGGCCACTTGGTCCCACACATCCGGCCGGGCTTCCAGCAGCGGCCAGTTCTGCCGGTAGGTCTCATCATCGACCACCCCGTAAATCCGTAAGGGCGCGCCTTTGTAGCGGATGTCGCTGCGGCGGATCGGCAGGACCGTGATCCCGTGTTCCGTCAGCCAGGTTTCAAGCTCGGCCCCTTGGAGATCACTGCTGGCGGTGACGTAGACCTCGGCGGACAGCCGCTGGTCGAGCCAGCCAATGAAGGTGAGCCTGAAGCTGGAAACCATTGTCCCAACGCCGATATTTGTTGCGAGGGCCAGCAGCAGCGCCATCAGGGCCAGCGACATTCCCGGCAATTGCGCACGGGTATCGGCCCAAAGCCATTCCGCAAAAGGGTTTTGCGCGAACCGTGCGCCAAGGCGGAGCCCGCAGGCAATCAGCAGGGGCAGCAGCAGGGCTGCCCCCAGCATCAGGCCGCCAAGAAATACAAACCCCGAGACCAACCCTTGAAACGTCATCAGAACGGCAACCCCGGCCAGGATGCAGGCCAAGCCGGCGGCGGCAGAGTATAAATGCACCCGGCCGGCCTGCTGTCCGCGGGCATGGGTTGCCGGGGCCGCAAGCAATGGCATCCGTCCCAGCGCATAGAGCGCCTGCGCCCCGGCAAGAAATGTGCCGCCAAGCGCCATGGCCAGCCCGGATGCCGCCCAGCCCGGGCGCAAGGACAGGCTGCCGTCCACGGGGGCGCCGTAAAGCCCGGCAAGTGTTGCGCTGACATCGGGTAACAGCGCCGCCGCCACGAAATAGCCACCCGCCAACCCGGCCGTGCCGCCAGCCAGGGCGATAGCGGCCAGTTCCGCGGCAAACACCCCAGCCAGCACCCGCATCGGTACTCCAAGACCGCGCAAGGTCCGGATCAGCCCCCGGCGCTGTTCCAGGCTGAGCGTTATGGTCCCCTGAACGATGAACAGGCCGACGGCAAAGGACAAAAGCCCGAAGGCTGTCAGGTTGAGGTGGAAGCTGTCGGTGAGCCGCGCGGTATCATCCGATGCAGTGCCGGCCGGAAGCCGGGCGAGGGCGGGCGCAAGCTGCTGCAGCGGTTTCAGCCCGGGGATCTGATCAGGCAGGATCAACAGGTAGCTCAGCCTGTCCGGCTGTCTCAGCAAGCGGCTGGCCAGGCTGATGTCAGCCACAAGCACACCGCGGGGCAGTGACGCAGTGCGGGTCACCGGGTGCCGGTTTTGAAGGGCAGCAAGCGTGGCGGCAGTTTCCGGATGGGCAAAAATCCGGCCCGGCGGAAGCAACGCATCCAATGGCGGCGCGCCTTCCTTCCCGGCGGCCTCTTCCAGGGCTGGCACCAGCGGGTGGCTGAGAAGGTCGATCCCCATTATATCAAAGCTTTGCCGCCCGAACCTGACCGTTCCCTCCAGCACCGGCGCAAGCTGCCAGCCGGCCCGGCGCAGGGCGGCGTACTGGCGGAGAGAGATGGACCCGTTGGCGGGAACCAGCCGGTCGGCGCCTGCGGTGCCAAGCTGTTCCGCGGCGCGGGCGTAGCTGGCGCGGGCTTCACCGTTGATCGCCTGAACCGCGGACCACAGCCCGGTGGCCAGCGCCAGGCCGATCATGACCGTCGCCAGCTGCAGCGGATGGCGCCGCCAATGGGACAGAATGGCTCCCAGCGCCGCGCGGATCATGCGGCCTGGCCGTGCTGCAGATGCAGGCGCCGGTCCAGCATCCGGGCGATGGCAGCGGAGTGCGTGACGAGAAACAGCGCCGTGCCGCTTTCACGGACCAGCTCCAGCATCAGCGCCATCACTGCCGCGCTGGCTGTCTCATCCAGGTTGCCGGTCGGTTCATCCGCCAGCAGCAGCTTGGGGCGCAGGGCCAGCGCCCGTGCAATGGCCACCCGCTGCTGCTGGCCGCCCGATAGCTGCTCGGGATACCGGTCCAGCAAATCCGACAGTCCGAGGCGATCTGTCAGCTGGCGCCCCCAATCCGCGTCCCACCTGCCGCCCAGCCGCGCGTGAAGCGAAACATTCTGCCGCACAGGAAGTGAAGGTATCAGGTTGAACTGCTGGAAAATAAGAGACACGTCGCGGCGTCTGAGGGCGGCGCGCTGCCGGTCGCCCAGCTTGGACAGGGCGGTTCCCGCGATCTCGACCTCGCCGCTGTCGAAATGATCCAGCGCCCCAGCCAGATGAAGCAGCGTGCTTTTCCCGGAGCCGCTGTCACCGGTCAGCGCCAGACTGGCCCCGGCCTCCAGATCCAGCGACACTCCGCGCAGAACCGCGGTCTCCGCTGTCTGTCCGGAGTAGGCCTTGGCGACGTTGCGGATCGTCAGAACCATCCTTCAGAAACCTCCGGTGCTTTTGTGTTCATTCCCCGCAAATGCACTCAATACCTCTGGTCAGGGGTTGTCCAGTGGCGCAGGGTGCAGATGGCCTGCGCATTCCAGATTGTGCCGGGCTGTACCGATTTCTAAGCTGCTGCTGCAACTTGCAATGGCTTCAAGAGGACAGGAGAGCAGAGATGACCCTGTGGAACCAGCTGCTGTGGGGCTCAGTCTATTTGAGCATCTGCCTGATCCTTGAGATCACGGTCCTTGTCTGGTGTGCGGCTGTGCTGAACAGACTGTCCGGGCGGTTTTCCAAACCATACCGCCCCTGGCAGATCGGCCTGATGCTGGTGGCGGCGATCTTCACCATCCTTGGCGGCCATACCACGCAGGTCTGGATCTGGTCGGCGGCCTTTGTTCTGGTTGGCGCGATAGCGGACTGGAACACATCCGTTTATTTCTCCCTGGCAACCTATACCACGCTCGGCTACGGCGATGTGGTTCTGGGCCCGGCGCTGAGGATCTTTGCCGCTTTTGCCGCGGTGACCGGCCTGTTCGGCTTCGGAATCAGCACGGCGTTTCTGGTCAGCGCAATGGGGCGCCTGTTTTCCCTGAACGAAGGCAGGTTCAGCGTCCGAAGCTAAAGCACTGGCGACAGCAGCCGTGCCACCGGAGCCAGCAGCCGGATGGACAGTTTCTGCCGGTCCAAGGGCAGGCTGAGTTCCGTTGCGCGCCGGAAATCCCCGGCCAGCATTGCGGCAACCTCCGCAGCGGACTCCTGATCGAAGAACAGTACCATGGTCTCGAAATTCAGCCGGAAAGACCGGTTGTCGAGATTGGCGGTTCCGGCGCCGGCAATCGTGTTATCGATGACAAAGCACTTCTGATGCATGAAGCCGCCCTGGTAACGTAGGATACGCACACCAGCGTCCCGCAGTTCGTCAAAATAGGCAAAGGAAGCCAGCCAGGGCAGGTAGTGATCAATGGTTTCCGGCAACAGGATCCGCACATCCAGGCCGCGCAACCCGGCATGTTTCAACGCCGCAAAGACATCCTGATCCGGAACGAAATAGGGCGAGGCCAGCCAGACTCTGTGCTGCGCGGCGGTGATGGCGGAAAAATACAGCATCGATCCGTCGCCGGTACCGTCGCCAGGCCCCGTGGCGGCAATCACCGCGGGCCGGTCCTGCAAAGACTGTTCCGATTCCCAGTTCAGCAAATCCAGGATCGGTTTCTGGGTGCGCCAGTGCCAATCCTCCGCAAAGGCAAGCTGAAGCTGCTGGACAACCGGTCCGGTGAGCCGCACATGCGTGTCCCGCCACGGCCCGAAGGCCGGGCTCAGCCCGATATATTCCTCGCCGATGTTCAATCCGCCGGTAAAGCCGATGCGGCCGTCGGCAATGACGGTCTTGCGGTGATTGCGGAAATTTATGCGCAGCCGGTGCCACGGCCCCCGCCGGACCGAGGCGTCTATCAGCTTGACGCCGGCAGCTTCCAGCGCGCGCGTGTAACCGCGGGGCAGCTTCCGGCTGCCGATGCTGTCGGTCATGAACCAGACCGTGACCCCGCGTCCGGCAGCGGCAATCAGCCTGGCCTGCAGTTGCCTGCCAAGACTGTCCGCACGCAGAATGTAATACTGCACGAGAATGTATTCACGCGCATTTTCAATGGCTTCAAAGATAGAGCTGAACGTTTCCTGACCGTTTATCAATAGCGTCATGCCGTTCCCGCGGCTGACATTCATGCCCGCAATTGCCTCAAAGGGCGCCGTGTTGACGGCCACCTCCGGCGCGTCCTGCGACCGGGCGGTGGTATAGTTGCGTGTGGGTATCACCGCTTGTTCGGCGCCGCGCCGGGCCTTCCAGTAGCCCTTGAACCGGTGATGGCCAAAGATCATGTAGGCGGGCAGGGCGGCGACCGGCGCTGCCAGCAGAAACACAACCCAGCCAATCGCCCCCTGCGGTGTGCGCGCGGTACGGGCTGCGCTGAGCGCGGCCAGGCCTGCGGCGGTCCATGTTGCAGCCAGCGCGGCTGTGCTGAGAATGATCCAGAACATTCACGAGTCCCGAAAAGCTGTTCCGGACTGAGACTAGTGCCGAACAGGGCGGCCCGCCATAGCCCGGGCTGACGCAGGCGGGGGCAAATCGGGCTAAACCTGTATTGCGGCTGGCATTTCCCCTGCTGTTGTGGAACCTTGCCGCTATGCCGATCCTGCCGCCCTTCCGCCTGTGGCCTGCCGCCTTGAAAACCGCCGCCTGCCGTTTCAACAGAAAGAACGGCTGGGTGATGAGCAGCCATATCGCCATGTCGATGATGCTGGCCTTGTTCCCGTTTGTTCTGTTCACTGTGGCGCTGGCGGGCACGGTTGCCGGCATCCTGTCGCAGGATGTGGACATGGACAGCATGACCGGGCTGGTTTTCGGGGCCTGGCCGGAACCGGTGGCCAAGCCGATTGTTGCGGAACTGGAGGCTGTGCTTCAGGCCTCCAGCACTCAGCTTGCAACCCTGGGCGGGCTTTTTGCGCTCTATTTTGCCTCTAACGGTGTCGATGCGGTCCGGGTCGCCCTGGTCCAGGCCTATCATGACACAGACACACGGCCCTTCTGGAAATCCCGCGGCCTGTGCCTGGCGCTGGTGATACTGGGCGGTGCAGGCATCCTCGCCGCCGCTGTCTTTGAGCTGCTCCTGCCGCTCTACGCGCGCCACCTTGCGGAACTTTTGCCGTTTGCCCAGGTGCCCGGACAATGGGAACAAGGGCTGAGCGGCATATTCGCGCTGCTGCTGCCGACCGGCGCGGTGCTCGCGTTTCATGTCGTGCTGCCTGGCCGGATACACAGGCTGCGCCGTATCCTGCCCGGCGTTGTGCTGACTCTGTTCCTATGGCTGGCTGCAGGCAGCGGCTTTGCCGTTTACGTCCGTTCCTTTGCACAATATTCAGCCACATATGCGGGCCTTGCCGGCGCCATGGCAGCCATGATCTTTCTCTACCTGAATTCTGCCATCCTGATCCTGGGGGCGGAATTCAACGGTGCGCTGATCGATGAAGCAAAGAGAATGGGGCGCAATTGAACACTGCGGATTTTCTGCAACTGTTTCCAATTGTTCAACAATAAGGCAGCACCGCCACAATTGAGCCCCGCTTCCGGCCCAATCGCCTTTTAGATCTGCAGGAAAGCAGCGGATCCAGAAGGGGCCACCATGACGAAACTGCAAAACAAGCTGCGCCACATGCGGTTGTTTGAACTGATGCGCCAGCGCGAAATGGCCAGCCACGTGAGCCGCAAGCTGCGGGTGTCCCGGCTGACCGACGGCGAAGGCGAGGAGGCGCTGCTGCTGCGCACCCAGGCGGCCCGGTCGCTGACCGCACCGCATAGCCGCCGGATCTGACGGGGCTTCAGCCCCGGAACCCTGTTGCCACCACGAATTTCTCGGAGCTGTCCGACCGCGAGGAGGGCGGCTTCATATTCATCACCTTGGTGAATTTCTGCTTCAGCAGCTTCTGCAGTTCCCCTTCGGCGCCGCCTGCCAGAACCTTGGCAACAAAGGTTCCGCCATCCTCCAGCACGTCAAAGGCAAAATAAGCAGCGGTTTCGCACAGAGAGATGATCCGCATGTGGTCGGTCTGCTTGTGGCCGGAACTGGCCGCCGCCATGTCGGACATCACCACATCGGCCTTGCCGCCAAGCCATTCCTTGACCTTGTCGTCGGCGCCATCATCCATGAAGTCGAGCTGGTGGAATTCGGCACCGGCCAGCGGCTCGACCTGCTGCAGGTCCACGCCGATGATGCGGCCAACGGCCTTGCCCTGCTTTTCGCCGAGCGCGTTGATGCGCTTGACCGCCACCTGCGCCCAGCCGCCGGGAGCGCAGCCCAGATCAACGATCCGCGCACCGGGCACCAGAAAGCGGTATTTATCGTCCAGTTCCATGATTTTATACGCGGCACGGCCGCGGTAGCCCTCGGCCTGGGCGCGTTTGACATAGGGATCATTCAGCTGCCGCTGCAGCCAGAGGGTTGAGCTGAGCTTGCGTCCGCGTGCGGACTTCACCTTGACTTTCAGATCACGCTGTCCGCGCCCGGAAGTGTTTTTGCCAGTCGGTGTCTTTGCCATCATTGCCGCCATCTGTACCGGTGCGCGGAATCTTACAGCAATTCCGGCCCGCAAAAGTTCATATTTCCGGCCCGCCTAGTAGGGGCCGTCCTCCAGGACGCCGTCCGCGCTCATTTGCGCATAAAGCAGGCCCTCGCGCAGCCCGCGGTCTGCCACCGACAGCCGGTCGGTCGGCCAGCAGCGCAGCAGCGCCTGCAGGATGGCGGATCCGGACATGATCAGCGCCTGCCGGTCCTCGCCGATGCGGGGGTCGCGGCGGCGGCCCTGAGGGCCGAGTTCTAGATAACCGCGTATCACCTTGTCAATCTGGTCGCTGGTCATCCGCAGCCCGTCGACCTTGGTGCGGTCATAGCGCTTGAGTCCCAGGTGCGACGCCGCAACGGTTGTGACCGTGCCCGAGGTGCCGACGATCTGAAACCCTGCGCGCGTCTGCTCATCCTTGTAGGGGGCGAAATCAGCCAGGTTTTCTTCGAAAAACCAGCTCATCAGCGCAAAACGGGCGGCGTCATCCTCGACGTCGTTGAACTGGTCGCGCAAGGTGGCAACCCCCAGCGGCACCGAGATCCAGTCCACCACCTTGGCCGCTGGGAAAGGGCTTTCGGTGGAGTGAAATCCGTTGTGCAGCCGCATGATGGCGGCAGGACGGTCGCGCCGCGGCACCGAGGAGATGTCGATCCACACCAGTTCTGTCGAGCCGCCTCCGATATCCACCACCAGCAGTTGCTCAGTCATGATGGAGACCAGCGGCGCGCAGGAGATCACTGCCAGCCGCGCCTCTTCCTCCGGCTGGATGATTTCCAATGTCAGGCCGGTCTCGCGTTTCACCTGGCGGATGAAATCGCGGGCGTTCTTGGCCCGGCGGCAGGCCTCGGTTGCGACCAGCCGCATCCGTCTGACCCTGTTGCGTTTGAGCTTTTGCTGGCAGATCCGCAGCGCCTGAATGGTGCGCGCCATCGAGGACCGCGACAGCCGTCCGGTCCGCTCCAGCCCGGCGCCGAGCTGCACCGACTTGGAGAAACTGTCGACCACATGAATGCCGCTGCCCTTGGGCTGGGCGATCAGCATGCGGCAGCTATTTGTTCCCAAATCCAGCGCCGCATAAAGCGCATCAGGATCGGGACGGGCCGGTGCAGGGGTCTCAACCGCCTTGGGAAACGCGCCCGCACCTTTCGAGCGCCTGGGCGCCATGATTCACGCCCTCCGATTATCGTGTTAAGAATGACAATAGGTGCGCCGGTGCGCCGGCGCAAGCACCCGGCACCGGAAGTGGTGGAATTTCCGCTGTGTAATGGAAATCTCATAATCCACATGAAAATTTTTGCGGAAAACCCCTGTGGCGTTCGCAGGTGCACAAAGCTAGGGTCCCGGCAGCAAAACGTCGCTCAAACCCATCGTGTTGTCGAAAATCGACCAACCTGCTGAGCGCTGCCGCTCTAGAAGGTGGTCTATCCAGGCTAGGAGGAAATCAGGGCATGCCCGACGTTACGATCGTATACTGGCGCGATATCCCCGCGCAGGTCATCGTTGGCAAGGGCCGCCGCGGCACCAAGCGCCAGCTCGAGGAACGGTTCGAGCAGGCCATCGACCGCGCGGCCATGAAGGTGAACGCCAAGGACGCCGACGCCTATCTTGCCGAATGGCGCAAAGCCGCACCTTTTGCCGCCGAGGGCGAAGCTGCCGATATTGCCGAGGCCGAGGCGACCCGCCTGGAAGCAGAATACGATCAGGAACGCCTGAAGGCCCTGATTGCGAATGACGGATGGGCGTGAGCCTGACACCACTATGGGAGGCCGTGATGGCTTTGCTGAACTTTAAAAAACGCGATTCTGGCGCAGGCCAGCCCGTCAACCCGCAAGTCGAGGCCTTCCTGCAGGGGTATTCGATCGAAGTGATGCCGCGCACCGCTGAAAAGGTCGCCGACTTCCGCGACCTGCTGCCCGCAGGCACCCGCGTCTACATCGCGCACATCGAAGGCACCCCGATCGAGGACATGGTCGCCACTGCCAAGCGCATCAACGCCGAAGGTTTCCCGGTGATGCCGCACTTCCCGGCGCGCATCATCAAGGACGAGTCCACCCTGGCCGACTGGATCGCCCGCTACCAGGGCGAGGCCGACGTCAAGCAGGCGCTGATGCTGGCCGGCGGCGTCGCCAAGCCGCATGGCGATTTCCACAGCTCGATGCAGCTGTTGGAAACCGGCCTGTTCGACAAGGCGGGCTTCACCAGCCTGCACGTGGCCGGCCACCCGGAAGGCAACAAGGACATCGATCCCGACGGCTCGACCAAAAACGTCGCCGAAGCGCTGCAGTGGAAACAGAAATTCTCCGAGCGCACCGACGCCAAGATGGCGCTGGCGACCCAGTTCGCCTTTGAAGCCAAGCCGATCATCGAGTGGGCAAACAGCGTCAAGGACGCCGGCGTCGACATTCCGATCCACATCGGTATCGCCGGCCCGGCCAAGCTGCAGACCCTGATCAAGTTCGCCATCGCCTGCGGCGTCGGCCCGTCGCTGAAGGTGCTGCAGAAGCGCGCGATGGACGTGTCCAAGCTGCTGCTGCCCTACGAGCCCAACGATGTTGTGGCCGAACTGGCGGCCTACAAGGCGGAAAACCCGGACTTCAACATCACCAACGTGCATTTCTTCCCGCTGGGCGGCATCAAGACCAATGCCACCTGGGCCATCAACAACGGCGGCGCCTCGGCGAAGCCGGTCAATTCCTAAGGATCCACAATGACCCGTACAGTCGTCGAATCAAAAACCAAAACCGCGATCCTGGGCTTTGACGAGCCGTTCTGCGTGATCGGTGAGCGCATCAACCCCACCGGCCGCAAGAAGCTGGCGGCCGAGCTGGAAGCCGGTGATTTCTCCACTGTCGAGAAAGACGCGCTGGCACAGGTGATGGCCGGTGCCAACATTCTCGATATCAATGCGGGCGTTGTCTACAACTCCAACCCCAACCCGAACGAGACCGAGCCGCCGCTGATGACCAAGATCGTCGAGCTGGTGCAGGGCCTGACCGATGTGCCGCTGTGCATCGACTCCTCGGTTCCGGGCGCACTCGAAGCCGGCCTGGCCGCCGCTCAGGGCCGTCCGCTGCTGAACTCGGTCACCGGCGAGGAAGACCGTCTGGAAATGGTGCTGCCGCTGGTCAAGAAGTACAACGTGCCGGTTGTGGCGATCTCCAATGACGACACCGGCATCTCGGAAGACCCGGACGTGCGGTTCGCCGTTGCCAAGAAGATCGTCCAGCGCGCCGCCGATTTCGGCATCCCGGCGCATGACATCGTCGTCGACCCGCTGGTGATGCCGATCGGCGCCATGGCAACCGCAGGCCAGCAGGTGTTTGCCCTGGTCCGCCGCCTGCGCGAAGAACTGGGCGTCAACACCACCTGCGGCGCCTCCAACGTCTCCTTCGGTCTGCCGAACCGCCACGGCATCAACAACGCCTTCCTGCCGATGGCGATGGGCGCCGGCATGACCTCGGCGATCATGAACCCGGTGGCGCTGCCGGTGACGCAGAAAGCGATTGCCGAAAAGAAGGCGCAGGTCGAAGCTTCCGGCATCGTTCTGCCCGACGGCATGGACGACGAAACCTTTGTCACCCTGTTCGGTCTCGGCTCGACCAAGCCGCGCCCCGGCAAGGAAATGGAGGCCATCCGCGCCGCCAACCTGCTGACCAACAACGATGCGCATGGCGGCGAGTGGATCAAGTTCAACAAGGCCCCGGCAGCTGAGGGCGAAGGCGAAGGCCGCGGCCGTGGCGGCCGGGCCGCCGGACGCCGCCGCCGCGCCTGATCAGCGCATCAGAAGAGACCGGAAGCCGGGCAGGACTGCCCGGCTTTTTCAGTATTTACGGCAGGTTATCCGGCCAGTCTGCACTGCCGGGCATTCACCGGAAGGAACGCGGCATACTGGAGGGATCGGCAGGGGTGCCTTGCGCTGCGGGTGTCCGCAGGGCGGCACGCCGTCAGTTCCGGAAGCGGTCTGCAAGGGTGAAATGGCGGAGAGACAGGGATTCGAACCCTGGGTGGGCTTGCACCCACAACGGTTTTCGAGACCGCCCCGTTCGACCACTCCGGCACCTCTCCGCGGGGGGTGAGGCGCGGTTTAATGTTGATTCCGGACAGGCGCAAGGGCGAAATGCCGGTTTGATAAAAAAAGCCGGTTTTCCGTTGCCAGCCAACGGTTTTTGCCTAGATTTGCCGTATGCAGATGACCTTTCAAATCCCCGCCCTGCTTGCGCGTTTCCTTGCTGTGCTGTGTTTGCTCTCGGGTGCCTTCGGGCAGCCCGCATTGGCGGCAGACCGTGACCGAGTCGAGGCGTTCCTGGAGGTGACCGGCTTTGATGTGGCGCTCGACAGTATCGCCCTGTCCGCGTCCAGCGCTCCGGACATGCTGGGTATTGATGCCGGCGCGTTCGGCAGCCAGTGGGCCCGATTGTCAGAGGATGTCTTTGACACCGCGGAAATGCGCGGTCTGGCTCTGGATATTCTGGAAAACACTCTGGATGACGCAGCACTGGACCATGCGGCGGATTTCTACGCCAGCGATTTGGGAAAACGTCTGGTGCGGGCGGAAAACGCCTCGCACAGGGTTGAGGACGACGAGGTCAAACAGCAGGCTGGCAACCGGATCGTCTCGGATCTGGTCAGAGCCGGCAGCAACCGTGTTGCGATGTACCGGCGGATGGGATCGGCAATTGATGCCGCAGGCACCGGCGTCCGCGCCCTGCAGCAGATTCAGTTCCGCTTCCTCATGGCCGCCGCCGCCGCCGGTGTGATCGAGCTTGAACTGGACGCTGACGGGCTGCGCGCGCTGATGAAGGAACAGGAGGGCGGGCTGAGGCTCAGCCTGCAGGCGTCCAGCCTGGCGGCCTCCGCCTATACCTATCAGGAGTTCACCGACGCGGAAGTGCAGGCCTATGTCGAGGCTTTGGAGGAGGCGCCGATGCAGCGGGTTTACGAGCTGCTGAATGCCGTCCAGTATGAAATCACCGCCAACCGTTTCGAGGAACTGGCGCACCGCATGGCGGAGCTGACACCGGGCCAGGATATCTGAAGCCGCGGCAGGTTCTGCAAAACCTGTGAAATCCGGTTGACAGCCAGTGTATTCCGAACCATAAGCCCGCATCCCGGCCCGGATTCCGCGTGCCGGGGTTTATTTGCAATACGCCCTGCAAAAGGGCGCGCTGTTCGAGGCGGCTTCGGCCGGAACGCCCGCAAGGGGGCCGTAGGACGCGGTGAGAGAAGGAAAGACGCATATGTTTGCGGTCCTCAAGACTGGCGGCAAGCAGTACAAGGTTCAGGCGGGCGACGTGCTCCGCGTTGAGAAACTTGCTGCAGATGCTGGCGACACCATCCAGTTCGACGAAATTCTGATGCTTGGCGGCGACGCACCCGTTGTGGGCGCTCCGCTGGTGGAAGGCGCTGCCGTCAAGGCAGAAGTGATCGACCAGATCAAAGGCGAGAAGCTGATCAACTTCGTGAAGCGCCGCCGGAAGCACTCCTCCAAGCGCACCAAAGGCCACCGTCAGAAACTGACCCTGGTCCGGATCACCGAGATCCTGGCATCGGGCGCAACCAAAGCCGCTCCGAAAGCTGCTGCCAAAGCTGCTCCGGCCGCTGACGCTGCTGCAGGTTCGGACGACCTGACCCAGCTGACCGGCGTCGGCCCCGCAGCTGCCAAGAAACTGGCAGAAGCAGGCCTCACCAGCTTTGCCCAGATCGCAGCCTTGTCCGAAGACGACATTGCTGGTATCGAGGCAATCAAAGTGAAGCCCGAGTGGGTTGAGCAGGCCAAAGAGCTGGCTAAAGGCTAAGGAGAGAGAGAATGGCACATAAAAAAGCTGGCGGTTCCTCACGTAACGGCCGCGACTCCGCGGGCCGCCGTCTTGGCGTGAAACTCTATGGCGGCCAGGCGGCCATCGCAGGCAACATCATCGTTCGCCAGCGCGGCACCAAGTTCTGGCCGGGCGAAGGCGTGGGTATTGGCAAGGACCACACCCTGTTTGCAACTGCCGAGGGCGCTGTATCCTTCCGCAAGGGCCTGAAAGGCCGCACCTTTGTATCGGTTCTCCCAGTGGCGGAGGCCGCTGAGTAAGCCGACCCGAAGGGTGAAGAAATCTTTAGGGGGATCGGCTAAAAGGCCGGTCCCCTTTCCGTTTTGCATCTGCGAGTTTGTTAATGAGTGTCCCTGTTTGCACCGCCGCCCGGTTTCTTGCGCTCCGGCAGCCTGGCATTCACGCCGGGCCAACAGGAAGTTTTGCTCTATTTGAAGACCTTGGGGCTTGCCGTCGGGGCAGGGCGAGCACATCTGAAATTCACCGCCGGAACAACAAGGGCATCTGCCGCCGGAAACGCTATGGCAGGGGAGGAGCACATCCATGAATTTGGAACAGATCGTGTGCCAGCAGGTAATCGAAACAGACCGGTTTATCTTGCGGCCATTGCGGAAATCCGATGCCGGGCTGATCGCGCATTATGTCAGCGACGAGCGCGTTGCCCGCATGACGCGTTCGGTGCCGCATCCGCTGCCGCCCGGTGCTGCCGAGGCCTTTGTGGCCCGTGCCATGGCGGAAGAACGCGACGAGGATGTCTGGGTGATCGACGGCACCGCCGAGGGCGATTCCGAGCTGAAAGGCCTGATCGGCCTCAAGAGGATGGACCGCAACCAGTCAGAAGTCTCCTATTGGACGGCGCCGCCGTTCTGGAACACCGGGCTGGCCTCGGCGGCCCTGAAGGCGCTTGTCGATGCAAACCCCAAGGGCAACGCGGCGATGTTTGCCTCGGTGTTCCAGGACAACCCGGCTTCGGCCCGGGTGCTGATCCACTGCGGCTTTGATTATCTCGGTGACGCCGAAAGCTATTCGGTGGCCCGCGATGCCTCCGTCCCGACCTGGACTTACAGCCGAAAACTGTGATTGGCGCGGCGTGCGCTTTGCGGTAAGGCAATCCCAAACTTCCCGCAGGAGTCTCATGCTCTTGCGGGAGCACGTGTACTGCGCGGACGGGGCTGGCAGCCCAGCCGCATTAAGGAGCTGTCATGAAATTCCTCGATCTGACAAAGGTCTATATCCGCTCGGGTTCCGGCGGGAACGGCTGCGTCAGCTTCCGCCGCGAAAAGTACATCGAATACGGCGGGCCGGACGGGGGTGATGGCGGCAAGGGCGGATCGGTCTGGGCCGAGGTCACCGACGGGCTGAACACGCTGATCGATTTCCGCTATCAGCAGCATTTCTTCGCCAATAACGGCCAGTCCGGCATGGGCCGCCAGCGCACTGGCAAGGACGGCGACGACATCGTGCTGCGCGTGCCGGTGGGGACCGAAATCCTGGATGAGGATCAGGAAACCGTGCTGGCAGACCTGACCGAGGTCGGGCAGCGCGTGCTGCTGGCCAAGGGCGGCAATGGCGGCTTTGGCAACCTGCATTTCAAATCTGCCACCAACCAGGCGCCGCGGCGGGCCAATCCGGGCCAGGAGGGGATCGACCGCACCATCTGGCTGCGTCTCAAGCTGATTGCCGATGCCGGCCTGCTGGGGCTTCCCAACGCCGGCAAGTCCACCTTTCTGTCGGCCACCTCCAACGCGCGCCCCAAGATTGCGGATTACCCGTTCACCACGCTGCACCCGAACCTTGGCGTGGTCGGCATCGACAACACCGAATTTGTGGTTGCCGACATTCCCGGCCTGATCGAAGGCGCCCATGAGGGCAAGGGCATCGGCGACCGCTTCCTGGGCCATGTGGAGCGCTGCGCGGTGCTGCTGCATCTGGTGGACGGCACCTCTGACACCGTGGTCGAGGACTATGAGACCATCATCGGGGAGCTGGAGGCTTATGGCGGCGTTCTGGCCACCAAACCCCGGATCACCGCGCTGAACAAGGTGGATGCGATCGACCCGGAGGAGCGCGACGAGAAACGTGCCGCCCTGGAAGCAGCCGTTGGCGGCCCTGTTCTGATGATGTCCGGCGTCAGCCGCGAGGGGCTGAACGAGGTGCTCCGCGCGGTGCGGGCGGAAATCAATGATGACCGTGTGCGCATGAAACCCGCCGAGGAGGAAGCGCCTTGGCAGCCCTGAAATCGGCGAAACGGATTGTCGTCAAGATCGGCTCGGCGCTGCTGGTCGATCGGAACACCGGCGAGCTGCGGGCAGGCTGGCTGCATTCGCTGGCCAATGACGTTGCCTGGCTGAAGGCGAGCGGCACCGATGTGGTGCTGGTCTCTTCCGGCTCGATTGCCCTGGGCCGGGGCGTGCTGGGGCTGCCGCGCGCCGACCTGCCGCTGGAGCAATCCCAGGCCGCCGCCGCAGTCGGCCAGATCCGCCTGGCACGCGCCTATGAGGAAGCGCTGGCGCCGCACCGGATCACCACCGCGCAGGTGCTGGTGACGCTGGAAGACAGCGAAAACCGCCGCCGCTACCTGAACTCCCGCGCAACGCTGGAAACACTTCTGAGCATGGGCGCCGTTCCGATCGTCAACGAGAACGATACCATCGCCACCGACGAGATCCGCTATGGCGACAATGACCGGCTGGCAGCGCAGGTGGCAGTGACGGTTGGCGCCGACTGCCTGATCCTGCTGTCCGATGTCGATGGCTTCTACAGCGCCAATCCGGCGCTGGATCCCGGGGCCAGGCGCTTTGACCGGATAGACGAGATCACGCCCGAGATCGAGGCGATGGCCGGCGATGGCGTTTCCGGTCTGTCCAAGGGCGGCATGATCACCAAACTGCTGGCGGCCAAGATGGCCACGGCGGCCGGCTGCGCCATGGCCATCACTGAAGGTTCTCCGCTGAACCCTTTGAAAACGCTTGAAGAGGGCGCGGCCTGCACCTGGTTTTCCGGGCAGGGAGACCCGCAAGCCGCCCGTAAACGCTGGATCAGCGCAATGAAGACGCGCGGTGTTCTGACGATTGACGAAGGCGCCGCAAGGGCGCTGATGTCCGGCAAAAGCCTGCTGCCCGCAGGTGTGCGTCATGTGGAGGGTGACTTCGGCCGCGGCGATCCGCTGGCCATCCTCGGCCCAGACGGGCGCAAACTGGGGCAGGGGCTGTCGCGCTATACCGCCGACGAGGCCCGTGCCATCCAGGGGCGCCAATCGCAGGAGATCGAGGCCACGCTGGGCTATCCCGGCCGCGCTGCGCTGATCCACCGCGATGATATGGCGCTTTGAGCGGAGCATCCGATAGTTTATTCCAGCCGGCAGGCATTTGAGGTGCCGCACAGGGACCGGCAAGGGCGCGAGACATATGAAAGACAATGAAAACATCCCCGCCGTGATGGCGGAGCTTGGCAAACGTGCAAAGCAAGCGGCGCAAACACTGGCCACGGCCAGTTCTGAGCGCAAACATGCCGCCTTGATCGGCGCTGCCGATGCGGTCTGGAGCCGCCGGGCGGAGATCATCGCCGCAAACGAAAAGGACCTTGAATTCGGCCGCGGCAAGGGGCTGTCGGACGCGATGATGGACCGGCTGATGCTGGACGAATCCCGCATCCAGGGCATCGTCGACGGCCTGCGCGCGGTGGCTGAGCAGGGCGACCCGGTCGGCGAGGTGATGGAGGAGTGGGTACAGCCCAGCGGCCTCAGGATCCAGCGCGTCCGCACGCCGCTTGGCGTGATCGGCGTGATCTATGAAAGCCGCCCCAACGTGACCGCCGACGCCGGCGCGCTGTGCCTGAAATCCGGCAATGCGGTGATCCTGCGCGGCGGCTCCGAAAGCTTCCATTCCAGCCAGGCGATCCATGCCTGCCTGGCCGAGGGCCTGAAATCCGCCGGCCTGCCGGAAGAGGCCGTGCAGCTGGTGCCGACCCGGGACCGTGCCGCGGTGCAGGAGCTGCTGACCATGACGGAGTATGTCGACGTCATAGTGCCGCGCGGCGGCAAAGGCCTCGTCGGGCTGGTGCAGCGCGAGGCACGGGTGCCGGTCTTTGCCCATCTGGAGGGCATCGTGCACATCTACCTCGACAAGGCTGCCGATCCGCAAAAGGCACTGGACGTGGTGCTGAACGCCAAGACCCGCCGTACCGGCATCTGCGGTGCGGCGGAATGCCTGCTGATCCATCAGGATATCGCAGACACCCTGGGCAAGGCGGTGCTGGAGATGCTGTCCGGCGCCGGCGTGGAAATCCGCGCAGAAGCGGGCCTGCCCGGGCCTGGTGGCATGGTTGCGGCCAGCGCTGAGGATTGGGGCAAGGAATACCTGGATTCGATCATTGCGGCCAAACAGGTCGCGGACATTGACGAGGCGATCCGGCACATCCGCACGCATCATTCCCAGCACACTGATTGCATCATCACCGAAGACGAGGCCGCGGTGCAGAAGTTCTTTGCGGAACTCGACAGCGCCATCCTGATGCACAATGCCTCGACCCAGTTTGCCGACGGCGGTGAATTCGGCATGGGCGCGGAAATCGGCATTGCCACCGGCAAGATGCACGCGCGCGGGCCCGTCGGCGCCACCCAGCTCACCAGCTTCAAATACCTGGTGCGCGGCAACGGCACCACCCGCGCCTGACTAGCCGCAATGCAAAACGCCGGGCATTTTGCCCGGCGTTTCTTGGCAGATGCTGCTGCAGATCAGAACTGCAGCGTAATCTTCTCCAGGTTCTGCTCCAGCCGGACGGTACGGTCCGCTTCCCTGGCGGCCTCCGGCAGCAGCGCGAACTGGACCAGTGCCGGGGTGATTTCGGCGTTCGAGGTGCCGCCGCTGACCCGCGCCCAGAGCTCGTCATCCACGTTCAGCTTGCTGCCTTCGCCCATCACGGTCCACTTGCCGCCGGCACAGAAAATCTTGATTGTTCCGCCATAGGGCAGGGCGGATTCGAGGCATAGCGCCGCCAATAGCGACAGGCGCGCCTCGCTGCGGGTGCAGCCCTCAAGCGGCGACCACTGGTACTTGATCCGGCCGCCCCTGCTGATGTCCTCCAGCACCGACATCACTTCGGCGCGGCCCATCTGCTGGTCGCCTGAAGCCCCGAAGGCAATGCGGAAGAAACGGATGCGGGCGTTGGCATTGGCCACACTGTCAGAAATCAGTTCCAGCTCCGGTCCGGACATGCTGCCTGCCATTCCAAGCAGTTCCAACCCGTTGTTGATGGCACCGACGGGGCTGATCAAATCATGGCAGATCCGAGACCCTACCAATGCGGCCAGATTGGCGTTATCTACACCCATAACTAATACTTCCTCCGAACTGGGCCATCCGCAAATGAATGACCTCAACGCTATATTGGCCCCCGGCATGTTCGTGCGGCACCCTGATCACCCTGAATGGGGCGTCGGTCAGGTGCAGTCGAACGCGGGCGGCAAGATCACCGTAAATTTCCCGGATCAGGGAAAGCTTGTGATTGACGGAGCGCGTGTCTCCCTTATTCCCGTCTTTGATCCATAACGGTTTATGAAGGGTTAACGTACTCCCTCAAATTTGCCTGAATTGCTGCGCGTTCTTTGCCCTATTGCCGGGATGCGCTCAAGCCTGAACGACGCAAAGGTGACTGAATGCCTGACCGCCCTCCGGAATTTTCCGTGAAAATTGCCGAAACGGAAGCTGAACTGCGCGCCGCGCAAGCCCTGCGCTATGATGTGTTTGTGCGGGAGCTTGGCGGCGGCGGCGAAATGGTTGATCACGAAGCGGGGCTGGAGCAAGACCGGTTCGACCGGTATTTCGATCATATGCTGGTGACCGATGAGACCAATCGCCAGGTGGCGGGCGTCTACCGGTTGCTGCGGGATGACCAGGCGGCCAGGGCCGGGCAGTTCTATTCCGAAGACGAATACGATCTGAGTGTTCTGAAATCCTCGGGCCGCAAGCTGCTGGAGCTGGGGCGGTCGTGCCTGCATGCTGACTACCGGGGCGGGACTGCGATGTTCCACCTGTGGTCCGGGCTGGCAGAATATGTGGCACAGCACCGGATCGAAGTGCTGTTCGGGGTGGCCAGTTTTCATGGCACCGACCTGCAGGCGCTGACCAACCCGCTGGCAATGCTGCATCACAACCACTTGGCGCCGCGGGAATTGAGAGTGCGGTCAAAAGTGTTTCAAAACATGGATTTGATCGGAGAAGGCGATCTGGACCGCAAGCGCGCCATGGTGGACACCCCCGCATTGATCAAAGCCTATCTGCGGCTTGGCGGCTTTGTCGGTGAAGGTGCCTTTGTCGACCATGATTTCAATACCACGGATGTCTGCCTGATCCTGGATACCGCGCGGATGAACGCGCGGCAGCGCAGGATTTATGCCGGAGGGCGCGGCCGGGAATGAGTGTCAGCTGGCAAAGTGACGAAGCGCCTGATCGCATCCGTATCGATGCCCTGGGCTGGGGGTTGGTGCTGCTGCGCGGGCTGCCGCTGGCGGTGCTGGTTTTCGGCGGGCTGCTGGTTCTGCTGTCCTTGCGGCTGGTGGAGAAGCCGATGTGCGGGGTGCAGCGTCCGGTCACGCCGTTCATCACCCAGTTCGTCTGCCGAAACGCGTTCCGCATTCTCGGCATCAGATACAGGGTCCGAGGAACGCTGATGCGCCGGCACGGGCCGGTGGTCGCCAATCATTCCTCCTGGCTGGACATTTTTGCCTTGAACGCGCGCAAGCGGATCTATTTCGTGTCCAAGGCCGAGGTCGCGGCATGGCCGGGTATCGGCTGGCTGGCCCGCGCCACGGGCACGGTCTTCATCGAACGGAACCCCAAGAAGGCCAGGGAGCAGGCAGCCCTTTTCGAGCAAAGGCTGCTCGCCGGGCACAAACTGCTGTTCTTCCCGGAAGGCACGTCCACCGATGGTTTGCGGGTTTTACCTTTTAAAACAACGCTATTCGCGGCTCTCTTCACTGACGGGCTGCGGGAGCAGCTGCATGTTCAGCCAGTTTCGGTCGTCTATCATGCCCCCGAGGGAGCTCCCGCCCGCCTGTATGGCTGGTGGGGAGACATGGACTTCGGCCCGCATCTCCTCAAGATCCTTTCCATCCGCCGGCAGGGATCGGTTGAACTGATCTATCACCAGCCGCTGAAAGCGGCGGATTTCCCGGACCGCAAAGCCCTGGCCGCCCGGGCCGAACAGGCGGTGCGCACAGGACACCAGAACGCATTGAAGGCCTGAAAGCGGCGGGCGCGCGCGTTTTCTCCTGATCTGCTCTTGTCAGCCGGCAATAACTGCTCTATGAGCGCGCCTACGAACCCGCAGGCGGGGTTTGGCCTGATCAGGGGAGACATCCCTGACGGACCGCCGGTTGGAGCATCCGCTCTAGATAACCCCCGCCGAGGATAGAAACCGGAAAAGGAAAGAATAGCATGGCTCTTCCCGAGTTCACCATGCGTCAGCTGCTGGAAGCTGGCGTTCACTTCGGCCACCAGACTCAGCGCTGGAACCCGCGCATGTCGCCGTTCATCTATGGCGCGCGCAACGGCATCCACATCATGGACCTGACCCAGACTGTTCCGATGCTGGACCAGGCGCTGCAGGTTGTCCGTGACACCGTCGCCAAAGGCGGCCGCGTCCTGTTCGTCGGCACCAAGCGCCAGGCAGCCGGCCCGATCGCCGAAGCGGCTGAGAAATCCGCTCAGTACTTCATGAACCACCGCTGGCTCGGCGGCACCCTGACCAACTGGAAAACCGTTTCCCAGTCGATCAACCGCCTGAAGGAAATCGATGAGAAAATGGCGGGCGGCGCCGAAGGCCTGACCAAGAAAGAGCGTCTGGGCATGGAACGCGACCAGGAGAAGCTGCAGGCCTCCCTGGGCGGCATCCGCGAAATGGGCGGCGTGCCGGACCTGCTGTTCGTCATCGACGTGAAAAAAGAAGCGCTGGCCATCGCCGAAGCCAAGAAACTGGGCATCCCGGTTGTGGCTGTGGTCGACACCAACTGCTCCCCCGACGGCGTCGACTTCATCATCCCCGGCAACGACGACGCATCGCGCGCCATCTCGCTGTACTGCGACCTGGTTGCCCGTGCAGCCCTGGACGGCATGTCGGCCCAGCTGGGTGCCGCAGGCGTTGACCTGGGCGCGCTGGAAGAAGCACCGGCAGAAGAAGCCGTTGCTGAAGAAGCAGCCGCCGAAGCCTGATCCGTCCTGTCACGGAACTGGCATGCGGGGCAGGGTATCACCTGCCCCAAATCCGTTTTTGAATTGAGGAGAGCCTAAGATGGCAATCACTGCAGCACTCGTGAAAGAACTGCGCGACTCCACCGGCGCGGGCATGATGGACGCGAAAAAAGCCCTGACCGAAACCGGCGGCGACATGGAGGCCGCGGTTGACTGGCTGCGCACCAAGGGCCTGGCCAAGGCGGCCAAGAAATCCGGCCGCACCGCCGCCGAAGGCTTGGTGGCCGTTGTTGTCGAGGGCAACAAGGGCGTTGCCGTCGAAGTGAACTCGGAAACCGACTTTGTTGCCAAGAATGCCGACTTCCAGAAGATGGTTGGCAGCATCGCCACTGCCGCCCTGGGCGCCGCAGATGTCGACGCGCTGAACGCAGCCGATCTGGGCGGCAAGACCGTTGCCGAGACCCTGACCGACAAGATCGCCACCATCGGGGAAAACATGTCGCTGCGCCGCATGGAGAAACTGGAAGGCGAGACCGTGGTCTCCTACGTCCACAATGCGGCCACCGCAGGCATGGGCAAGATCGGCGTTCTGGTTGCAATGAACGGCGGCGACGAAACCATCGGCAAGCAGGTAGCCATGCACATCGCAGCCGTGAACCCGGCCGCGCTCTCCGAAGCAGACATGGATGCTGCTGTGGTGGAGAAGGAAAAGCAGGTCCAGATGGACATCGCCCGTGAATCCGGCAAGCCGGAGCAGGTGATCGAGAAAATGATCGAAGGCCGCATGAAGAAATTCGTGGCCGAGTCGACCCTGCTTAACCAGCAGTTCGTGGTGAACCCGGACCTGACCGTCGAAGCGGCAGCCAAGGAAGCCGGCGCCACCATCACCGGCTTTGTCCGCGTGGAAGTCGGCGAAGGCATCGAAGTCGAGAAAGAAGACTTTGCAGCAGAAGTGGCCAAGGCCGCTCAGGGCTGACGTGTCCTGCAATGCAATGTGAAAACCGGCGGGTTATGCCCGCCGGTTTTTTTCTGTCCCGTGCCCGGCCTGCTGCTGAAGCTGATGCCAGATGCCGCAATATGAACCGGCCATTGAGTCAGAGGTGCGTTGCAAGGAGAAATACGAGGGGCCCCATTGATGGGGATGGATGGAGCCCCTCTGATATCGGAACAGGGCGCGGATCAATACGCGCCTATTCCCGACCGGGCAGGAGAGCCTTGAAATCGCAAGGGTCGTTACCCAAAGTTCCTTGGCCAAAGCCACCACTCACGGAACATGTGCAACATGCATTTAATTCTCCCTGAGCGGTAGTATAGAATTCCATACTTTCGACGCGCCTTGATATCTGCCGGCAGCCTGTGCAGTGGCCGCATGGACATGCGCCGGAACAAGACTGCCAGAAACTGAAAAGTGAGTAATATTCAGTAACCTATCTCGGATACTTAAGAGAGGATCCGCGGCTGTCCTATGTGTCCATCACATACATCTGATTGTGCAGCGCGGCTTTCAGAACGGCCTGCGCAGTGGTCTCGACAGCGAGGGATTCACGGGCCAGGCGCAAATGTTTTTCAATCGTTGCGGGTGTCAATTCCATCAGCAGCGCAATGTCCTGAGTGGTTTTTCCGTCGCCGACCCATTGCAGCACTTCGCGCTGGCGTTTGGTGAGGCTGCGGTTCGGCGCGGTGTAGGGCAGGGTGAGGATTTTCAGATGGGCGACATTGTTCATCAGCACGATGTCATCACCGCATTCCTGCCACAGCGCATCCACCTTTTCCTGGCTGATGCCAGCCTGTGCCGCCAGCGAGATTGCCCCCTTGTACCGGTTGGATGCGGAATAGAAGCTGATGGTATAGCCTGCGTTCATGTCCAGCTGGCGGTTGAACTCATGGACCTTCTGGGCCTCCGGCGTCAGGGTTCCGGTGGCCGCCATCTCCTGGACAATGCGCCAGCTTCCAGCGCCTTCATTCTCCAGCGCCCAGCGGAGCATCGGCGCCGACAAATAAAGCCCCTTGTGCAGAAAGCCGTTCAGATATTCGCTTTTGTGGTTGGACAGGATGACAAAATCCTCCGGATCCCCCAGCGACGTTTCCGTCTTGTATCGGGTGTAGCCGTAGATCAGCCTGTCAAACCCGAATTCGGCCATTTGCTGAACATGCCCGTGCCACAGCTCCTCAAGGCTTTGCGCGCCGCACACAAAGTTCAGGTACTTCTTCACCTTCATGCCGCGCCGGCCTCTTTCAGATGGGCCGCCAACGCATCCAGTGCCAGCAGATAGCCTTGCGGCCCGAAGCCGCAGATCTGCCCCAGCGCCACCTTGGCGATATAAGAGGCATGGCGGAATGGCTCGCGGGCATGAATGTTGGAGAGATGCACTTCAACCGACGGAATTTCAACGGAAATCAGCGCATCCATCAGCGCAATGGACGTGTGGGTATAGGCGCCGGCGTTGAGGATGATACCCTGATGCTGTCCCTTGGCCGCATGAATCGCGTCGATCAAAGCACCTTCATGATTTGATTGCAGGCAGGTTGCGTCCAAGCCAAGCCTCTTGGCGTGGGCGGCACAGGCCTGTTCCACCATTGCCAGTGTGACCGACCCGTAGATCTCTGGCTGCCGGGTGCCAAGCAGGTTCAAATTGGGGCCGTTCAAAACCAGAATACTCGTCATCAGGCATATGTCCTTGCTGTCCTTCGGCATAAACTTCTAAGGCAATTCCATTCCGAAAGCGAATACACAAAAACAGGTGATTGGGAAAAATTCCGGTTTCGGGAAATAGGGTTGCGGAGCCGGCGGATGCGGAAGCGGACCGGCGGCACAAATATTAATCCGGCAGCCCCGGAATTTCCCGGCGCCCGTTTCCGGAGTAAAACATTCGCAAAACAGCTCCGGGCGAGATGCCAATTCACACTCGGCAATGGCTTTGCAATCGCACGTATTTTGCTCGACCTTGCCATCACCGCACCGCAATATGCCGGAAAGGCGCGGCGCGGCAGGCCGGCCTGCCAGATTGAAGGAGGCCGGGATGGAGCTGGACCGTCTGGAACGGATGAGAACGTGGCAGCAGCGTTACGTGAATCAGAAAAAATACCCCGGCAGCGTGCTGCTGCTTCATTCCGGCGGCTCGGAAATGTACTTTCACAGCGCCGGCCTGCGGAACATTGAAGAAAACCTGCCCTTCACCCGCGACACGCTGGTGCGGCTTTTTTCGATGACCAAACCTGTGACATCGGTTGCCATGATGATCCTGCTGGAGCGCGGGCTATTCCATCTGGATGCTCCCGTCAGCGAATTTATTCCCGGGTACAGCAACATGCAGGCACTGGTGCCGGGCGCCACCTCGATTGACCAGACAGAGCCGAGCCGCAGCCCGACGCTGCACCAGTTGCTGACCCACACCAGCGGGCTGAGCTACCCGTTCAATCCAGGTTTTGTGCCGGAGGCCATGGACAAGGAAGGCCTGCTGTTCAGACCGGATCAGGGGCCGCTGGCCGGGATGGTTTCGCGGCTGGCAGAGCTGCCGCTGGCCTTTCAGCCTGGATCACGTTGGGAATATTCCGTTGCAACCGATGTGCTGGGCCGTGTCATCGAAGTTGTCTCGGGCAGGACGCTGGAGCAGTTTCTGACTGCGGAAATCTTTGAGCCCTTGGGCATGAAGGAAACCGGGTTCAGGGTGCCAGGCGGGGCAGGGAACCGGTTTGCCTCTCTCTACACGCCTCTGGCCGGCGACGCGATGGTGCTCGGCGCCGCCGAACCCTCCACGGAAAGCCTGCGCCTGACAGACAGTTATGCCGGCTCTCCTTTTGCGCAGGCAGATATGCAGTCCGGCGGCGGCGGGCTGATCGGTACAATCGACGACTACATGAAATTCGCCGAGATGCTCAGGCACCGCGGCCGCTATGGAGAAGGCTTGATCATCAGCCCTCAAATTGCTGATTTCATGATGAAAAATCACCTCAAGGGCGACATCGCCTCATTGGGGCCGCAAAGCTTTGCGGAACAGCCGATGGAGGGAATGGGTTTCGGCCTCGGCGGTGCTGTGGTACTGGACCCGGCGCAGGCGCGCTGCCCGGGATCAGCCGGGGATTTCAGCTGGGGCGGCATTGCGTCGACGTTTTTCTGGGTGGACAGGACACTGGACATCTCGGTGGTATTCCTGACCCAGCTGGCGCCCTCCAGTTCCTACCCGTCGCGGCCGGAGCTTAAGGCACTGGTGCATGGCGCGGTATCGGGATGACTTCCAACTGCCGGGGTTCCGGTTAAGATGAACAGCCTGCGAACGGCCAGACCATAGGATCCGCTGCCCATGACCGACACCGCCAAAGTGCTCCTCGATCTTCTCGACCTGGAGACGTTGGACACCAACCTCTACCGCGGCTCCGGATCCGGCGGGGAAACTCCCACGCGGATTTACGGCGGCCAGGTGATCGCGCAGGCGCTGGCTGCGGCTTACGCCAGTGTTTCCGGCAGGTTATGCCATTCCCTTCATGCGTATTTCATCCGTCCCGGAGACCCGTCGCGGCCGGTCATCTACGAGGTGGACCCGGCGCGGGACGGCCGCAGTTTCACGACCCGCCGGGTGGTTGCGATGCAGAATGGCAAGCAGATCCTTAATCTGGCGGCTTCCTTTCACGCGCAGGAAGACGGCTGGCATCATCAGCACGGCATGCCGGCTGTGCCGGGCCCCGGCGGCTTGGAGTCGCGCCACGAGGTTCTTTTGCGCAATGCGTTGCGGGTTGATCCGGGCAAGCGCGGTGAATTCACCCGGCCAAGGCCATTTGAAATCCGCGAGGTGGAGCCGCGCGATCCTTTGACACCCGGGGAAACCAGCGACGTCAATCACATGTGGATCCGGATGGAAGCCGCCAAAGGCGCCGGACCGGAACTGCAGCACATACTGATGGCCTATGCGTCGGACTTCGGACTGCTGGGCTCTTCGATGCGGCCGCACGGGCTGACATTCCACAAACCCGGCGCCATGACCGCCAGCCTCGACCATGCGATGTGGTTCCATGCGCCCGTGCAGTTCCAGAACTGGCATCTCTACACGATGGACGCGCCGTTTACCGGCAATGGCCGCGGCTTCAACCGGGGCGCCATTTACGCGGAAGACGGCCAATTGGTTGCCAGTGTCGCACAGGAAGGTTTGCTTCGGCCATTTAGGCATTGAATTTACGGTGAAATGAAGTTCGGCATGCATACGGTGGCAGCATCTGCATGCCAATACACTTAACATAATTCTGATTATAAGACTATCGGATTTGCCAAACTGACGCAGGATCAGGCAAAGAAAATGGCTCCCTCCGTTACAGAGGAAGCCAGTTATCACCGGTCAGGCTCCTTCATTGACTGCCCGAAAGTTTTTTCTTACCTGGGCCATCCCGATGTTCAGAACGGGCGCACCCGTTCCGGATAGTGTCGGAAGCCGCCAATCCTGCTTCCTGTTTCCGCTTGCGCCGCCCTGGGAAATCCAGCGGCGCAAGCGGTAATCGTCAGCTGCAGCCAGAGGTTCCGCCGCAGGTGTTGCACTTCATGCAGGTGCCGTTGCGCACCAAAGTGTAGTTGCCGCATTCTCCGCAGGCTTCGCCCTCGTAGCCCTGCATCTTCGCCTTGGTGCGCGCGTCCATGCCGTTGCTTCCTTGCACGGTTGCATCCCCGGTCTCCGGCACCAGCGTCTGCAGCACAGCAATTGGATCTGTGCCGGTGCCAAGCGCACCCGCCTCGGTCTGGCCCCCCTGCAGCACCACAAGTTCCTGCGGCAGCCGCTTGCGCAGATAGCCGGTCGAGGAGATCTGCTTGAGCACTTCCAGCGACCGCGTGGCAGCACTTTCGCTCAGCTCGGAGACGTTCGACACGCCTTCTTCCTCGCCGCGGCCCAGATCGTCGAAGGTGGCGCCCTCGGGCTTCACATGCGCCAGATCGGTGCGGTCGAGATAAGACACCGCCAGTTCGCGGAACACATAATCAAGGATCGAGGTCGCGTTCTTGATCGAGTCATTGCCCTGGACCATGCCCGCAGGCTCGAACTTGGTGAAGGTGAAGGCGTCGACAAACTCCTCCAGCGGCACGCCGTACTGCAGGCCGACCGACACAGCGATGGCGAAGTTGTTCATCATCGCCCGGAAGCCTGCGCCTTCCTTGTGCATGTCGATGAAGATCTCGCCGAGATTGCCGTCCTCGTATTCGCCGGTGCGCAGGTACACCTTGTGGCCGCCGACAACCGCCTTCTGGGTATAGCCCTTGCGCCGCTGCGGCATCTTGGTGCGGTGCGATTTCAGCACCTCCTTGATCACCACCTTTTCGACGATCTTTTCGGCCAGAACCGCGGCCTTTTCCTGGGGCGAGCCGCTTTCCAGCACCTCCGCCGCATCGTCGTCATCCTCGACCAGCGCCGACGCCAGCGGCTGGCTCAGCTTGGAGCCGTCGCGGTACAGCGCGTTGGCCTTGACGCCGAGGCTCCAGCTCAGCTCGTAAGCTTTCTGGCAGTCCTCGATGGTAGCCGAGTTCGGCATGTTGATGGTCTTGGAGATCGCGCCGGAGATGAAGCTCTGCGCCGCCGCCATCATGTAGATGTGGCTGTCAACACTCAGGAAACGCTTGCCTTTCTTGCCGCAGGGATTGGCGCAGTCAAAGATCGCGTAATGCTCTTCCTGCAGATGCGGCGCACCTTCCAGGGTCATGGTGCCGCAGACGTGGTCGTTGGCCGCGTCGATGTCCGCCCTGGTAAAGCCCAGGTGGCGCAGCAGGTCGAAAGTCGGATCATTCAGCTTGGGCGCCGGGATGCCCAGCACGCCGGTGCAGAAATCCTCGCCCAGGGTCCACTGGTTGAACACGAACCGGATGTCAAAGGCCGATTCCAGCGCGGCCTCCACCTTGGCCAGCTCATTGGGGCCAAAGCCGTGGCCCGCCAGCGAAGTGTGGTTGATCCCCGGCGCGTTGCCGATGGAGCCGTGGCCGACCGCGTAGGAAACGATCTCCTCGATCTGGGCGGAGCTGTAGCCCAGCCCCTCCAGCGCCGACGGCACCGAGCGGTTGATGATCTTGAAGTAGCCGCCGCCCGCCAGTTTCTTGAACTTCACCAGGGCAAAGTCCGGCTCGATTCCGGTGGTGTCGCAATCCATCACCAGGCCGATGGTGCCGGTCGGCGCAATCACCGTGGTCTGGGCGTTGCGGTAGCCGTGCTTTTCGCCCAGCTCCAGCGCCTCGTCCCAGGCGCTGGCGGCCAGATCCGCCAGCAGCGCATCCGGGCAGTTGCCAATGTCCAGCGGCACCGGCTTGACCGACAGGGCCACATAGCCGTCCGCGTTGCCCTTTGCAGCGTTGCGGTGGTTGCGGATCACCCGCAGCATGTGGTCTGCGTTTTTTGCATAACCCGGGAACGGTCCCAGTTCCGCGGCGATCTCGGCCGACGTGGCATAGGCAACACCGGTCATCAGCGCAGTCAACGCCCCGCACAGCGCCCTGCCCTCATCCGAGTCATAGCCATAGCCCATGTTCATCAGCAACCCGCCGATGTTGGCATAGCCCAGGCCCAGGGTGCGGAAGTCATAGGAGCGCTGCGCGATTTCCTTGGACGGGAACTGCGCCATCATCACCGAGATTTCCAGCGTCAGCGTCCACAGGCGGCAGGAATGCATGAAGTCATCCGCCTGGAACAGCCCGTCCTTGAGGAAGCTGAGCAGGTTCAGCGACGCCAGGTTGCAGGCGGTGTCGTCCAGGAACATGTATTCCGAACAAGGGTTTGAGCCGCGGATCTCACCGTCTTCCGGGCAGGTGTGCCACTCGTTCACGGTGTCGTGGAACTGGATGCCCGGATCGGCGCAGGCCCAGGCCGCGTGGCCGACCTTCTCCCACAGATCGCGGGCCTTCACCACCTTGGCAACCTTGCCGTCGGTGCGGTTGAACAGTTCCCAGTCGGCGTCTTTATCAACCGCATGCAGGAAGGCGTTGGTCACCCGGATCGAGTTGTTCGAGTTCTGCCCCGAAACGGAGCTGTAGGCCTCGGAGTCCCAGTCGGTGTCATAGGTCGGGAATTCGATCGAGGTATGGCCCTGCTTGGCGTAATCCAGCACCCGCTTGATGTAGGTTTCCGGGACCGCCACTTTCTTGGCTTCGCGGATTGCCGTCTTCAGCCCGCCGTTGACCGCCGGGTCATAGGCATCCGCCTCCGCTCCGTCCCAGCTGCGGATCGCCTCGAACAGACCGTTCAGCATCTTCTCGTGCATTTTGGAGCCGGCCACGATGGAGGCGACCTTCTGCTCCTCGATCACCTTCCACTGGATGAACTGCTCGATATCGGGGTGATCGGCGTCGACGATCACCATTTTTGCTGCCCGACGGGTTGTCCCGCCTGATTTGATGGCGCCCGCCGCGCGGTCGCCGATTTTGAGGAAGCCCATCAGCCCCGAGGATTTGCCGCCGCCGGACAGCGGCTCGCCCTCGGCGCGCAAATGGCTGAAATTGGTGCCGGTGCCGGAGCCGTATTTGAACAGCCGCGCCTCGCGCACCCACAGGTCCATGATGCCGCCGTCCTTGACCAGATCGTCGGAGACCGACTGGATGAAGCAGGCGTGCGGCTGGGGGTGCTCATAGGCGCTGTCGGACTTGGTCAGCTTGCCGGTCTTGTAATCGACATAGTGATGGCCCTGCGCCGGACCGTCGATGCCGTAGGCCCAGTGCAGGCCGGTGTTGAACCACTGCGGCGAATTGGGGGCGGAACGCTGGGTCGCCAGCATGTAGCGCATCTCGTCATAATAGGCGCGCGCGTCGTCCTCGGTGGAGAAATAGCCGCCCTTCCAGCCCCAATAGGCCCAGGCGCCGGCCAGGCGGTCGAACACCTGTTTCGAGGAGGTCTCGCCGCCAAAATCAGCGCCCTCTTCGGGGACCGAGCGCCACAGGAACTCCGGCACGCCCTTTTCGCGCAGCTTCTTCAGCCGTGACGGCACCCCGGCCTTGCGGAAATACTTCTGCGCGATGACGTCGCTGGCCACCTGGCTCCAGGACGCGGGGATTTCGATGTTGTCGAGCCGGAAAACAATGGTCCCGTCCGGGTTGCGGATCTCCGAAGTGGCAGAGACAAAGGCCAGGTCGGCATAAGCATCCTGTCCGGGTTTTGTGAATTTCCGTTCGATCTTCATGCTCAGCCCCTTTTCAAGCACTCGTCGTTTAATTGTCGCGGTGCCCCCAAGCACCAGTCAGCTCCGGCCACGGATCACACAAACACCCGGCGCGCGCCGCAAATGGCGCACTTGCGGCCCTCGCCGGCCATTCTCACAGGACTGTCTGCAGTTTTCAGCGTTGTTGCTTCGGCTCTGTTACCCACCAGATCTAGTGCCGTCGCAACCGGTGTCCACAATTTGGCGTATTCGGACACAAAGGGTCAACGTAAAATTTACACCTTGGCAACGATCTTTGCTGTTGACGCTTTCAGCGGTTTGAAGGGTCGGCGGCAGGGCGTTGATTCATCCACAGCCCGCGGGCTTTCCGGCCCCCTCGGGCGCTGTTGAAGCAACTTGGATTTTCTTTCGCTCCCCTAAAGGCTTGCTGCCAGTGCGAAGGAATGGGTTAGGATGCGCACCCTGCCCTTGTTGTGCAAAACTGCAGCATCGCGAAAGCAGAATCCGCCTGCCGCACGTTAACGCTGGCCTTGCCGCTGTTTCACGGCGGAAGACTGGCTTCGGCACTTGGAGCCTTAAGCTTCTGACGCGTCTCGGCGGCAATTGGTTAAAGATTTCTTAACAGGAGGTTAGGGAGACATTAACACTCCTGGTTGCGAAAGAGGTATAAAACTCCCCAAACACGCGAAAACGAATCTCCGGCGCGAAACTGCGGCAGGGATTCGTTTCAACTTCATGTTGTGGAATGGTCGGGGCGGCGAGATTCGAACTCACGACCCCCTGTACCCAAAACAGGTGCGCTACCAGACTGCGCCACGCCCCGGACCGTGCGCCTTCCTATCTCCGCCGGATGGATTTGAAAACCCCTAACAGGGCCAAACTGCTCCGGTGCGGGAAAAAACTTCGTGCCGCATCTGAGTGCCCGCCGCAATGCCGTAACGGCGGGCCAGCCCGCCATTGATTTCCAGCACTGCAAACACTTGGTCACCGCCCGGGATTGGCGTCAGATCGCCGGGCACGGCGTTCTCATGGACCGATGTCACCTGCCCGCGCTGATCGAGGAAAATGATGTCGAGCGGAATCAGCGTGTTCTTCATCCAGAATGCCGCGGTCTGCGGGCGCTCATAGACAAACAGCATCCCTGCCCCGCGCGGCAGGCTTTCCCGGAACATCAGCCCGCGGGCGCGGGTTTCCTCGCTGGCGGCGATTTCGACGGCAAATCCCGCCTGCCCCCAGTCGCCGCGCAGTTCGGCATGGCCTGGGCGGCATTCGGACGCCAGCGCGGTTCCTGCGGCAACAGACATGCAAGCGCCCAAGCTCCAAGGAAGCAGGCGCCGCATCATGGTCTCAGCCCTGATCGCCCGGAAGCATTGCAGCCTCCCAGGCCAGCACTTCCACCGCCATGCGGCCGCGCTTGCCGTCGATCACCCGCATCGCCAGGGCCTCGCCCGGTTGCAGATCCGCCAGCCCGGACTGGCGCAGCACCTCGACATGCAGGAAAACATCCTCGCCGCGGCCAAAGATGTTGGCAAACCCGAACCCCTTGCCCTTGTCGAACCATTTGACCCGCGCAGGCTCCAGCGGCTCATTCTGCAGGCTGTCCATGTCCAGCTCGGCGAAATCGCTCAGCACCGGGGCATCATCCCGCTCCGGCGGCTGGATGGAGATCACTTCAACCGCTTGAACGCCGCGGTCGGTCTGATGGGTGACAATCTCGATCCGGGCACCGTCCGCGACAGAACTCTGGCCGAAATTGCGCAGGACATTCACATGGAGCAAAATGTCCGCGCCGCCCTCGTCAGATACGACAAATCCGTACCCTTTTGCCGGGTCGAACCACTTCACCAGCCCTTGAATCTGCTGCAAGCTGCTGAGATCTTCTGCCACTTACTTATCCCTACCGCGTTTTTTTTATTTTGATGATGCTCTGATGCGCGATTCTGACCTTGGATTTCAAGCTAAAAAGTCTTGAAATTGTCGTGAAACTTCTATTGACCCTAGGGAAAGTTCAGCCATTTCCCGTCACGGGTTGAGCCGCAGGATGTCCCATTCTGCGGTGCCCTCTTTGCGACACCATCGGAACCGGTCATGCAACCGGAAGGCGCCGTCGGCCCAGAATTCGATCTCAACCGGCACCAGCCTGTAGCCGCCCCAGAACGGCGGCCGGTCCGGGTTGGGGCCTTTCATGGCGGTGATCCTGGCCACCTCCGCCATCAGGGTGCCGCGGCTGTCCAGCGGCTGCGATTGCTTCGAGGCCCAGGCCCCCAGCCGGCTCTTGAGCGAGCGCGATTTGTAATATTCATCCGCCTGCGGCCCGTCCTCGCGGGTGATGGTGCCGCGCACCCGGATCTGGCGGCGCAGCGACTTCCAGTGCATCACAAAGGCGGCCTTGCCGGCCTGATCCAGTTCCCGCGCCTTGGCGCTTTCGTAATTGGTGTAAAACACAAAGGCGCCGTCCTCGATCTCCTTGAGCAGCACCATGCGGCTGTTGGGCAGCCCGGTTTCATCCACCGTGGCCAGCGCTATGGCATTGGGATCATTGGGTTCGCTCCGCTCTGCCTCGGCCAGCCACGCGCGGGCAATGGCGAACGGATCCTCACCTGCAAAAATACCGGAACGGTCGGACATCGGACACCTCTTGTCGGATTTTGCCCGCAACCTATGCAGCTTCCCGGCCCTCGGCAAGGGCGAGCGCACTTGAAGCGGCCCGCCCGGCATACTAAACACCGCATAATTCACAGATCACAGGCGGAGAACCTGCATGTCTAGTCAACTGATGGCCGGTAAGCGCGGCCTTATCATGGGCCTGGCCAACGACAAATCCATTGCTTGGGGGATTGCCAAGGCTTGCGCCGATGCCGGCGCCGAGCTTGCCTTTTCCTATCAGGGCGAAGCGCTGAAGAAGCGCGTCGGGCCGCTGGCGGAGCAGCTGGGCAGCGCGATCGTCCTGCCCTGCGACGTCTCGGACGAGGCGTCGATCGATGCCCTGTTCGCCGAGCTGGAAGCCAAATGGGGCAAGCTGGACTTCGTCGTTCACGCCATCGGCTTTTCCGACAAGAACGAGCTGCGCGGCCGCTATGTCGACACCAGCCGCAGCAATTTCCAGATGACCATGGACATATCGGTGTTCTCGTTCACCGCCGTGGCCAACCGCGCCGAAAAGATGATGGGCGAAGGCGGCTCGCTGCTGACCCTCACCTATTACGGCGCCGAGCAGGTGATGCCGCATTATAATGTAATGGGCGTGGCCAAGGCGGCGCTGGAGGCTTCGGTCAAGTATCTGGCCGAGGATCTGGGCAAGGACGGCATCCGCGTCAACGCGATCTCGGCCGGCCCGATCAAGACGCTGGCCGCCTCCGGCATCGGCGATTTCCGCTACATCATGAAGTGGAACGAATACAACTCGCCGCTGCGCCGCAACGTGACCACGGATGATGTCGGCAAGTCGGCGCTGTACCTTCTGTCCGATCTCAGCTCGGGCGTCACCGGCGAGAACCTGCATGTCGATGCCGGCTATCATGTCGTCGGCATGAAGGCGGTGGATGCGCCGGACATCTCCAAGTAACGGAAAACAATAGGGTCCGGCCATCCGTCCGGGCCCTTGCAAGCTGACGCGACCTCGCGGGGAGCAAGAACATGACCGATCGTCTGCCGCACGAAAAAGGCTTTCACATCAGCTGGGACCAGATCCACCGCGACAGCCGCGCGCTGGCCTGGCGCCTGGACGGGCAAGGCCCCGATGATGGCGCATGGCGCGCCGTTGTGGCGATCACCCGCGGCGGCATGGCGCCCGCGATGATTGTCAGCCGCGAGCTGGACATCCGCACCGTCGATACCATCTCGGTGAAATCCTACCACCACCAGGCCCAGGGCCAGGCCGAAGTGCTGAAAGCCCCGGACGCCAAGCTGATGGGCGATGGCGAGGGCGTGCTGATCATCGACGACCTGGTCGACAGCGGCAAGACCCTGGAACTGGTGCGCGACATGTACCCCAAGGCGCATTTCGCCACCGTCTACGCCAAGCCCAAGGGCCGCCCGATGGTGGATACCTTCATCACCGAAGTGAGCCAGGACACCTGGATCTTTTTCCCCTGGGACATGGCGCTGCAGTATGTGGAACCCTACCGCGGCAAGGACTGATCCCGAGGCTGGCTGCATCCGGTATAAGGCGCGCAATTTCTGCGCGCCTTTTTCTTTGCCGCGGCGCGGCGGCACTGACGCTTTCCCCACTTGAGCTGCCAAATCACCCGTGCCAGACATGTCTCCGGCGCGCCACCGGTTGCGCCCGCCCCTGTTTCCCTTCCGGCGTCTGGAGCTTTGCATGCCCCCCACCCGCACCCAATCCACGTTTGTTTCGCCCATCGTCGAATCGCGCCGCTGGGTGGCCGGCGCCGAGTTTCCGCCCGAACGCCCGCTGCTGAACGTCAGCCAGGCCGCTCCGGCCGAAGCCCCGCCCGAAGGCCTGCGGCGCGCCCTGGCGGATGCGGCCCTGAACGACACCGCAGCACATCTGTACGGGCCGGTCCTGGGCAACGATGCGCTGCGGCAGGCCCTGGCCCGCCAGATTTCCGCCCATTACCAGGCCGCGGTCGGCCCGGAACAGGTTGCGATCACGTCCGGCTGCAACCAGGCTTTCGCCGCCGCCATTTCCGCCCTCTGCGGCGAAGGCGACGAGGTGATCATCCCGGTGCCCTGGTACTTCAATCACAAGATGTGGCTGGATATGGCCGGCGTCACCGCCGTCCCGCTGCATGCCGGCGCGGGCATGCTGCCGGATCCGGCCGCGGCGGCGGCGCTGATCGGCCCCCGTACCCGCGCCATCGTGCTGGTGACCCCCAACAACCCCTGCGGCGTCGAATACCCCGCAGGGCTGGTGCGCGCCTTCTTCGATCTGGCCCGCGACCGCGGCCTGGCCCTGCTCGTGGACGAAACCTACCGCGATTTCGACAGCCGCAGCGGTGCCCCGCACGGCCTGTTCCAGACCGAAGACTGGGACCGGACGCTGATCCATCTTTACTCCTTCTCCAAGGCCTACCGGCTGACCGGCCACCGGGTCGGGGCGATTGCCGCCGCGCCGGATGCGATGTTCGAAATGGAGAAGTTTCTTGATACTGTCACAATCTGCCCGTCGCAGCTGGGACAGGCCGGTGCGCTTTGGGGACTTGAAAACCTGCAGGACTGGCTGGCTGGCGAACGGCAGGAGATTCTCGACCGCCGCGCGGCAATCGAGGACGGCTTTCCGGTGCTGGCCGCAAAGGGCTGGCGCTTGCTCGGATGCGGCGCCTACTTCGCCTATGTCGCGCACCCTTTCGATCAGCCGTCCGAAGAAATCGCCAGAAAGCTGGTGGCAGAGGCATCCGTCCTGATGCTGCCGGGCTCCATGTTCATGCCGGCCGGCGACCCGGACGGCGCGCGCCAGTTCCGCATCGCCTTCGCCAACGTGGACCGGGCAGGCATCCGGACGCTGTTCGCCCGTCTGGCGGCCTTTGAGCCCTGATCTTCCGGCAGTTTGATCCGCAATCATCTTGCTCCTCTGCGGGCAGCCGCGTATTCAGTCAGCGGCATTACCCGCGGCCTGCAAAATTGGGCCGCAGAACAATAAAGAGGGCATCATGGCCGCAGGCATGAAACATCTATCCAAAACCTTTGTCTGGATCCTGATGGGGATGCTGATCGTCGGCCTTGCCGGATTCGGCGCGGTGAATTTCACCAGCTCTGCCTCCTCCGTTGCCCAGGTTGGCGATGAGGAAGTCAGCATCGGCAATTACGTGCGTGAACTGCAGCGGGAACAGCGCGCCTTGCAGGCGCAGACCGGTCAGGCGGTGTCGATGGCGCAAATGACCGCCTTTGGCATGGACCGGGTGGTTTTGGGCCGGCTGATCTCCCTTGCGGCTCTGGACCACGAGGCCACGAAGCTGGGCCTGTCGATTGGCGATGAAAACCTGATCGATGAGCTGTCCGCCATCGATGCCTTCCAAGGCGTGAACGGCGCCTTCGACCGCGAGGCTTACAGCTTTGCCCTCAGAAATGCCGGGCTGTCCG
This sequence comes from Leisingera thetidis, assembly GCF_025857195.1. Classification (NCBI taxonomy): domain Bacteria; kingdom Pseudomonadati; phylum Pseudomonadota; class Alphaproteobacteria; order Rhodobacterales; family Roseobacteraceae; genus Leisingera; species Leisingera thetidis. The sequence goes on from NZ_CP109787.1 coordinate 1,955,498, forward strand.
AGAAGGAATTCGAGGACGACCTGCGCCGCGAGGCCGCCCGCACCATCGTGCAGAACGCAGTGCTGGCCGGCGCCGCGATGCCGCAGACCCTGACCGAAACCCTCACCGGCTACATCGGCGCCCGCCGCAGCTTCTCCTATGTGCAGCTGAATGCCGCTGACGCCGTGCTGACCGCGGATGTGCCGGCTGACGAGGACCTGCAGGCCTTCTTTGAGGCGCACCAGGACCAGTTCATGCTGCCGGAAACCAAGGTGATCACCTACGCCGCGCTGCGCCCCGCCTCGCTGGTGGACGAGGTCGAGATCGACGAGGCCGCGCTCAACCGGCTGTACGAGGACCGTGCGGACCAGTACCAGCAGCCCGAACGCCGCCTGGTCGAGCGCCTGGTGTTTGCCAATCAGGACGCTGCTGCCAGCGCCAAGGCCCAGCTCGAAGCCGGCGGCGCCACCTTTGAAAGCCTGGTGGATGCCCGCGGCCTGGCGCTGCAGGACATCGACATGGGCGACGTCACCAGGGAAGATCTGGGCGCCGCCGCTGACGGTGTCTTTGCTGTTGAACCCGGCGAAGTGGCCGGCCCCCTGCCCTCTGATCTCGGCCCGGCGCTTTACCGCGTGAACGGCCTGCTTGAGGCACAGACCACCAGCTTTGAGGACGCTGAGCCGGAGCTGCGCGAGGAACTAGCCGCCGACCGCGCCCGCCGCCTGGTCGAAGCACGGGCCGAAGACATCGACGATCTGCTTGCAGGCGGCGCCACGCTGGAAGAGCTGGCCACCGGCAACGGGCTCGAGCTGGTTCAGATCAACTGGACGGACGAGGTCAGCGACGGCATTGCCGCCTACGAAGGCTTCCGCGCCGCCGCCGCCGCCGTCACCGCCGAAGATTACCCGGCGGTCGAATTCCTCGAGGACGGCAGCCTGTTTGCCCTGCGCCTGGACGAAACCCTGCCGGAACGCCCGGAACCCTTTGCCGAAGCCAGGGACAAGGTTCTCGCGGCCTGGCAGGCCGACCGGCTGGCCCGGGCCCTGAAGGATCAGGCCGAAGACCTGCGCGCCGCGGCCGAAGAGGCAGGCGGGTTTGCCGAGGAGGCCGAGGTCAAAAGCGAGAGCGCCCTGACCCGCACCGCCTATATCGACACGGTTCCGTCGGATCTGCTCAGCCAGGTGTTTGAAATGGAGGTCGGCGAATTCCGCCTGGTGCAGGACGCCGAATCCGCCGTCGTCGTCCGCCTTGACGGCATCCTGCCGCCGGAGCAGAGCGACGACATGGCCATGCTCGCCCAGGCTCTGCAGGCGCAGCTGGATCAGTCGCTGGCCCAGGAACTGTTCCAGGCCTATGTGCAGGACGTCCAGACCCGCGCCGAGCCCCGTATCGACCAGCAGGCGCTGAATGCGGCGCAGGCGAACTTCCAGTAAGCAAGGCACGCACCCATGGCCCTGACCCCCGATTACGACAGTTTCGCCAAGGCTTACGAGGCCGGCGCAAACCAGGTCGTCTACACCCGCCTTGCCGCCGACCTCGACACGCCGGTGTCGCTGATGCTCAAGCTGACCGGCGCCCAGAAGGACGCCTTCATGCTGGAATCTGTCACCGGCGGCGAGGTGCGCGGGCGCTACTCGATCATCGGCATGAAGCCGGATCTGGTCTGGCGCTGCCACGGCGAACAGTCATCTCTGAACCGCTCGGCGCGGTTCGATGCCGACGACTTCAAACCGCAGGACGGCAACCCGATGGACAACCTGCGGGCGCTGATCGCCGAGAGCAGGATCGAGCTGCCCGAGGATCTGCCGCAGGCTGCGGCCGGCCTGTTCGGCTATCTCGGCTATGACATGATCCGCCTGGTCGAGCACCTGCCGGACGTGAACCCCGATCCTCTCGGCCTGCCCGACGCGCTGATGCTGCGCCCCTCGGTGATAGCCGTGCTGGACGGGGTCAAGGGCGAAGTCACCGTGGTGTCGCCGGTCTGGTCCACCGACCGCCAGACCGCCAAGGCCGCCTATGCCCAGGCGGCGGAACGGGTGATGGATGCGGTCCGCGATCTGGAACGCGCCATGCCGGCCGAAAGCCGCGATCTCGGCGATGCGCAGGAGGCCGCGCCGCCGGTGTCGAACTTCACCAAGGAAGGCTACATGGCCGCGGTGGAGAAGGCCAAGGAGTACATCCGCGCCGGCGACATCTTCCAGGTGGTGCCGGCACAGCGCTGGACGCAGGAGTTCCGCCAGCCGCCCTTCGCCCTCTACCGCTCATTGCGGCGCACCAATCCCTCGCCGTTCATGTTCTACTTCAACTTCGGCGGCTTCCAGGTGGTTGGCGCGTCCCCTGAAATCCTGGTCCGCGTGTTCGGTCAGGAAGTCACCATCCGGCCCATTGCCGGCACCCGGCCGCGCGGTGCCACGCCCGAAGAGGACAAGGCGCTGGAGGCCGATCTGCTGGCCGACAAGAAGGAACTGGCCGAGCATCTGATGCTGCTGGATCTGGGCCGCAACGACACCGGCCGTGTTGCCAAAATCGGCACCGTGCGCCCGACCGAGAAATTCATCATCGAGCGCTACAGCCACGTGATGCACATCGTCTCCAACGTCGTCGGCGAGCTGGCCGAGGACAAGGACGCGCTGGATGCCTTCTTTGCCGGCATGCCCGCAGGCACCGTCTCCGGCGCCCCCAAGGTGCGCGCGATGGAAATCATCGACGAGCTGGAGCCGGAAAAGCGCGGCATCTACGGCGGCGGCGTCGGCTACTTCAGCGCCGGCGGCGACATGGACATGTGCATCGCGCTGCGCACCGCCATCGTCAAGGATCAGAATCTCTATATCCAGGCCGGCGGCGGCGTTGTCTATGACAGCGACCCGGAGGCGGAGTACATGGAGACGGTCCACAAATCCAACGCCATCCGGCGCGCGGCGGCAGATGCCGCCCGGTTCACCGGCAACGGCAACGGCTGACGCCAAGGCGGCAATCCGGCTGCTTCACCTTTGCAGAAATACTCCCGCCGGAGGCAACGGCGCCCGCCCGGGGCGCCGTTTCACTTTGCGGGCAGCTGCGCGATCAGGCTGGCGGAGACCGGTGCCAGCGCCACCCGGTTTGCGCGGTCCTGCAGCCCCCAGAGCAGCAGGGCGGAAATCGTGTCGGGCTGCAGGCGGCCCAGCATGATCACCGCGCCCTCCTGCCCGGCCCGGAACGCCGCCTGGTCCAGAAACCGCCGGATCGCCCGGGGGCCCTGGTTCGCGCCGTCGAAATCCCGGAACACCACACCGGCCGGAACCCCGTCCCGCAGCGCCAGTTTCTGCACCGTGTTGAGGCCGCTGTTCTGCGTGACCAGCCCGTATCCGGCCGACGCCGCGGCTGCTGCCACCTGATCCGCCAGCGGCCGGTTGCCCTGCACGCCGGTCTCGACGCCTTCGAGAATCGCCACCGCCTCCGGCAGCTTGCCGCGCCAGACCTCCAGCGCCGTTTCGGCGTCCTGCGGCGAGGCTTCGCGCGGCAGGTCCGCCAGCATCAGCACCTCGAACCCGGCCGCCCGCCGCGCCGCCATTTTTGCCGCGGCCTCCGGGTCATCAGGATCGATGGCAAAGCTCAGGGGATAGGGAAACTCCGCCAGCGCTTCGGCGCCGACAGCACCAGCGCCGTCGATCAGAACAATCGACATCAGAGGCCGGTTGTCCGGATTGTCAAAACGCTCGGCATGGGCCGCAAACGGAAACTGATCCGGCTGCCCTGCCGCGGCCAGGGCATAGTCCCGCGGCTTGTCCCGGTCCGTGAGCGGCACCACGGGCTTGCCGATACCCGGCACCAGGGCCTGCTGCTGCTGCTCCTGTTCCGCAATATCGTCGGGGCCGTTTTCAGTCTCTTCCCCTTCGGTGCGGTCTCCGGCGGCGGGCAAGCCGGGCGCGGTGCCAATGACCGGCAGCGTCGTTGCCTGTGGCGCGGCGCCGATATCCGGTGCCAGAACCGAAGCGGTTTCCCGTGTTTCAGGAGATTGCGGCACCGTTGGCAATGGCGCTGTTTCCGGCATCGCCGCCGTGGCGGCGGCCGCGTCTTCCCCGGCAGGCTCCCGCGGCGCAGGCGCGGGCTCAGTTGCGGCGACCACGGCACTTTCGCTGCCAGGCGCCTGCGGCGCTGCCGGCTGGGCTGCCTGCGGCAGGCTTTCGGCCCTGTCCTGCGCCAGCCCCGGCGCCTGAGCAGGCACGGGGCTGCCGCCGTCCGCAGCAGCGGTGGCAAGTCCAACCTCCGGTTTTCCGGCCGGAGCTGTATCCGCTCCGGCCAGAGCGCTGAGATCGTCGCTGCCGCCGGTTGCGGCGGGGCCTGCTGGCTGCGCTTCGACAAGATCCGCGTCCCGCCCCCGGCCGTTGCCCGGCACTTCCACCGCCTCCCCGCCGCCATTCGGCATCCGCGGCGTGCTGCCGGGATCATGCTCCGCCGGCGCGGGTGCCGCATCCGCCGTCTCTTCGGCAGGTTGCGGCACCGCCGCCGCCGGGTCTGCCACCGGCTTTTCCCTGGGTCCGGAAACCGGCAGGGGCACCGACAACGACAGCATTGCCAGCCCGCCTGCGGCCAGCAACGCCCCGACACTCACGCCGCCCAGAAATCCACGCATGCCTGTTTTGCCTCTCAATCCGTTTTGCGGTGCTGCGCCGTTGCGGTGTGCCTGGTGAACCTTGTTTCTGTTCCCCGGCTATCGCCTTTCCTGCCCTTGACGCTGCCCCGTATCCCTGAACATGTATGTTGCAGCCACTATACTGCGGCGCGGCCCCCGCCCGCCACCCTTAAAAGAGCCCGCTACGATGCTGCTGCTGATCGACAACTACGATTCCTTCACCTACAACCTCGTCCATTACCTAGGCGAGCTGGGCGCGGAAATGGAAGTGCACCGCAACGACGCCATCAACGTGCAGGAGGCGATGGCGATGAAGCCCGCGGGAATCCTGCTGTCGCCCGGCCCCTGCGACCCGGACCAGGCCGGCATCTGCCTGGCGCTGACCGAGGCCGCCGCCGAGACCGGGACGCCTCTGATGGGCGTCTGCCTCGGTCATCAGACCATCGGCCAGGCCTTTGGCGGCAAGGTGGTGCGCTGCCACGAGATCGTGCATGGGAAAATGGGCAGGATGCACCACAAGGATACCGGCCTTTTCAAAGGCTTGCCCTCGCCCTTTGATGCAACCCGCTACCATTCCCTGGTGGTGGAGCGTGAAACCCTTCCGGACTGCCTGGAAATCACGGCAGAGCTGGAGGACGGCACCATCATGGGGCTGCAGCACAAGGAGCTGCCGATCCATGGCGTGCAGTTCCACCCGGAATCCATCGCCTCCGAGCATGGCCACGCGCTGCTGAAGAATTTCCTGGACGTGATGAAGGTGCCCGCATGAGCGACCGTCTGAAGCCGCTCATCGGAGCCGCCGCCGTACGCCCGCTGACCCGCGCGGAAGCGGAGACCGCATTCACCCTGCTGTTCGAGGGCGAGGCCACGCCCAGCCAGATCGGCGGCCTCCTGATGGCGATGCGCACCCGCGGCGAGAGCGTCGATGAATATGCCGCCGCCGCCGCGGTGATGCGTGCCAAGTGCCACCCGGTAAAGGCGCCTGCAGGCGCCATCGACATTGTCGGCACCGGCGGCGACGGCAAGAACACATTGAACATCTCCACGGCGACCGCCTTTGTCACCGCCGGCGCCGGCGTGGTGGTCGCCAAACACGGCAACCGCAATCTCAGCTCGAAATCCGGCACCGCCGACCTGCAGTCGCAGATGGGAATCAAGGTGATGGTCGGGCCGGAAGTGGTTGAAAAGGCGATCAATGAAGCCGGCATCGGCTTCATGATGGCGCCCATGCACCATCCCGCGACACGCCACGTGATGCCGACCCGCACCGAACTTGGCACCCGCACCATCTTCAACATCCTCGGCCCCCTGACCAACCCGGCCGGCGTCAAGCGCCAGCTGACCGGCGCCTTCAGCCGCGACCTTATCCGGCCGATGGCGGAAACGCTCAAGGCGCTCGGCGCGGAACGCGCCTGGCTGGTGCACGGATCCGACGGCACCGACGAGCTGACCATCACCGGCATCAGCTGGGTGTCCGCGCTCGAGGAAAACGGCGACATCCGGGACACCGAACTGCACCCCGAAGAGGCCGGCCTGCCGGTCCACCCGTTCGAGGCAATTGTCGGCGGCACCCCGGAAGACAACGCCCGCGCCTTCCGCGCCCTTCTTGACGGCGCCCCCTCGGCCTACCGCGATGCGGTTCTGCTGAATGCGGCCGCGGCGCTTGTGGTTGCCGGACTGGCCGCCGATCTCAAGGACGGTGTGGCCAGGGCCGCGGCTTCGATCGACAGCGGCGCCGCCAAATCCAAGGTCGAGGCGCTGGCCCGCATCACCTCCGCCGCATGACGGATTGTCCCGCCGGGCTGGGCGGCTGGTCCAGCCTGCCTTTCTTTGCTGACACATGGCCCGCAATCGCGGCGGCGCTCCAGGAGGACTCACGCGACATCCTGCCGCCCGCCCATCAGCGGTTTGCGGCGCTTGAGCTGACACAGCCCGAAGACACCCGCGTCGTGATCCTCGGCCAGGACCCGTATCCGACTCCAGGCCACGCGCACGGGCTGGCCTTTTCCGCGGAACCGCATGTGCGCCCGCTGCCCCGATCCTTATCCAATATTTACAAGGAATTGCACGCCGATCTTGGTGTGGCACGCACAACCGCGGACCTGCGCGGCTGGGCCCGCCAGGGTGTTCTGCTGCTGAACACAGCGCTGTCCGTTCCCGCCGGCGAGGCGAATGGCCACAAACTCTTGGGCTGGCATCATTTGGTGCACCAGGTTCTGCACCTGACGTCCGAACGCCCGACGGCTTACATCCTCTGGGGAAATTCGGCGCAGAAGCTTGAAAAACATATCAAACCGGGCGATCACCTGATCCTGGAAACCGCCCATCCCTCGCCCTTGTCGGCGCGGCGCGGTTTCTTCGGGTCCCGGCCCTTCTCAAAAGTGAACAATTGGCTCGCCGCCCGCGGCGAAGCCGGCATAGACTGGAACGCATGAACGGAGGCACCGGTATGACCCAAAACGTGCTGGACAAGATCAAGGCCTACAAGCTCGAGGAAGTGGCTGCCGACAAGGCCGCCAAACCGCTGGAAGCGGTTGAAGCCGAAGCGCAGAACGCGTCCCCGGTGCGCGGCTTTGCCGACAGCCTCATCAAGGCCGCCCGCGAGGGCTATGGGCTGATTGCCGAGATCAAGAAGGCCAGCCCCTCCAAGGGCCTGATCCGTCCGGATTTCGAGCCAGCCGAACTGGCCAAGGCCTATGAAACCGGCGGCGCCGCCTGCCTCTCGGTGCTGACCGACACGCCCAGCTTCCAGGGCGCCAAGGACTACCTCAAGGCGGCCCGGGCCGCCTGTGCGCTGCCGGTGCTGCGCAAGGATTTCATGTATGACACCTACCAGGTGGCCGAAGCCCGGGCGCTCGGCGCAGACTGCATCCTGATCATCCTGGCATCCGTGTCCGACGATCAGGCGCAGGAGCTGGAACAATGCGCCTTCGACTGGGGCATGGACGTGCTGCTCGAAGTGCATGACGCCGAGGAGCTGGAGCGCGCCTGCAGCCTGAAATCGCCGCTGATGGGCATCAACAACCGCAACCTCAAGACCTTCGAGACCACGCTGGACACCACCCGCGAGCTGTCCAGGCTGGTGCCCGCGGACCGCACCATCGTCTGCGAAAGCGGCCTGTCGACCCCGGAGGATCTCTCCGACATGGCCCGCTACGGCGCCCGCAGCTTCCTGATCGGTGAAAGCCTGATGCGGCAGGAGGACGTGGCCGGCGCAACCCGTGCGCTGCTCGCCAATCCGCTGACGCCCGGCATGATGTAAGGAGACCGGCCATGAGCCTCAGCCATTTCGACACCAAGGGCGATGCCCATATGGTCGATGTCTCGGACAAGGCGGTGACCGCGCGGGTCGCAACCGCCGAGGGCCACATCGCCATGGCGCCTGAAACGTTCACGATCATTTCCGAAGGCCGGGCCAAGAAGGGCGACGTGCTGTCGGTTGCCCGGCTGGCCGGCATCATGGGCGCAAAGAAGACACCGGACCTGATCCCGCTGTGCCACCCGCTGCCACTCGCCAAGGTCGCGGTGGAGCTGACGCTGGACCCGGATCTTCCCGGTGTCCGGATCGAGGCCACGGTCAAGACCACCGGCCAGACCGGTGTCGAGATGGAGGCGCTGACCGCGGTCTCCACCGCCGCGCTCACAGTCTATGACATGGCCAAGGCCGTGGACAAGGCGATGCAGATCGGCGGCATCCGCGTGACACTGAAAGATGGCGGAAAATCAGGCAGGTACGAGGCGTAAATGATCCCGGTCAGCGAAGCCCGCGGGCATCTTCTGTCACTGGTCTCCCAGCTGGAAACCGAAGAGGTTCCGCTGGCGGAAGCCGCAGGCCGGGTGCTGGCCCGCGATGTGCAGGCGCGCCGCGACCAGCCGCCGTTTGCCGCCTCGGCCATGGACGGTTACGCGGTCAACGCGGCAGAGGTCGAACTGCACGCCATGTTCAAGGTGATCGGCGAAGCAGCTGCCGGCCATGCCTTCAATGGCCGCACCGGTGCCGGCCAGGCGGTGCGCATCTTCACCGGCGCGCCGGTGCCCGAAGGCGCAAGCTTTGTTGTCATTCAGGAAGATGTCAGCCGCAGCGGCGATCTGATCACCATCACCGATGCGCCGGGCAGCAATAGCAACATCCGCCCCCGCGGCGGCGATTTCAAAGACGGCCAGACTGTCAGCGCACCCAAACTGCTGAACGCGGCCGATATCGCGCTGCTGGCTGCGATGAATATCCCGGCGGTGCCGGTCACCCGCCGGCCGGAGGTCGCGCTGATCTCCACCGGGGATGAGCTGGTGATGCCGGGCGGCACGCCGGAACCGGATCAGATCATCGCCTCCAACACCTTCGGGCTCAAGGCCATGCTGGAGGGCCTCGGCGCCAAGGCCCGCATTCTGCCGATCGCCCGCGATACCGAAAGTTCCCTGCGCACCGCCTTTGCACTGGCCGAAGGCGCCGATCTGATTGTGACCATTGGCGGCGCCTCGGTCGGCGACCACGATCTGGTCGGCAAGGTCGCCGCGGATCTCGGCATGGAACGCCGCTTCTACAAGGTGGCGATGCGGCCCGGCAAACCGCTGATGGCCGGCTGCCTGCACGGCACGGCCATGGCCGGACTGCCCGGCAACCCCGTCTCGGCGATGGTCTGCGGCCACGTCTTTCTCGCCCCGATGGTCCGGGCCATGCTTGGCCTGCCCGCCGCCGGGCCGGCGCTGATGTCCGCCCCGCTCGCTGCCCCGCTCCGCGCAAACGGCCCGCGCGAACACTACATGCGTGCGCGGTTGGAAAATGGCGGCCTCCGCGCCTTCGAAAATCAGGACAGCTCGCTGCTCACGGTCCTGGCCGAAGCCAATGCCCTGCTGGTCCGCCCAGCCGGTGACGGCGCCCGAACGGCGGGCGAAACCGTGCAATACATGCCGCTCTAGCGCGCTTTCACCTTTGCAAAAATACTCCCGCCGGAGGCACGCGCCCCCGGCGCGTTTCGCTGCTGGCGCAACTGCAGCCGCCGTTGTTGACACAAAACGTGAACAAGCGTAGAACAAAAGAAAACACGAGGCGCGGAGGGAGCGGCGATGCTCACAAAAAAGCAACTTCAACTGCTGGAATTCATTCATAAACGCCTGCAGCGCGATGGCGTGCCGCCGAGTTTTGATGAAATGAAGGTGGAACTCGACCTGCGGTCGAAATCCGGCATCCACCGGCTGATCACGGCGCTGGAGGAGCGCGGCTTCATCCGCCGCCTGCCGCACCGGGCGCGCGCCATCGAAATCATCCGGCTGCCCGAAAGCCTTGGCGGCGCGGCCGAGCCGCAGGGGTTCACGCCGCACGTCATCGACGGCGGCCAGGCTCCCGCCGCCGTGCCGGTGCCGGCCGCCGCGGATCCGATGCGCCAGGCCGCGGTGGAACTGCCGGTGATGGGCCGCATTGCCGCCGGTGTGCCGATCGAGGCGATCAGCCAGGTGTCGCATCAGGTGGCGGTCCCGGGCAGCATGATCGCGCCCAACGGCCAGCACTTCGCGCTGGAGGTGAAGGGCGATTCGATGATCGAGGCCGGCATCAATGACGGCGACATCGTGGTGATCCGCGAAACCGAAGCGGCCGACAACGGCGACATCGTCGTGGCGCTGGTCGAAGGCCAGGAAGCCACGCTCAAGTATTTCCACCGCCACGGCCGGACAATCGCGCTGGAGGCCGCCAACCCGGTCTATGAAACCCGCCATTATCCGGAGGACCAGGTGCAGATCCAGGGCCGCCTGGTCGGGCTGATCCGGACCTACTGAGCCGCGCCGCCCGGGCCCATCAGGCCGCGCAGGCGGAGGGTTTCCGGCCCTTCCGGGCGCCACCCGCTCCAGGGCCGCTCGCCGGCGGCACTGCGGGCCGTCCGCAGCCTGCCGCCGGCATACCAGGCGATGCTGCCGGTCTGCCGCATCGCGCGCGGTGTCAGCAGCAGGCAGCCGCCGGGCGGTTCCGCAGCAACTGTGGACACGACGATATCGCCGTCTTTGCAGCCGCCGGCCTGGGCAAGCTTGCGTTTCCCCGGCGCGTGAACCAGCCGGAAACCCGGACCCTGCCACACCGGCAGGCCGCGGTCTTCCTCCCGCCAGCGCGCCGCCGCCATTGCCTGTTCCGCCGGGTCGCCATCATTCTCCAGCCAGATGCCGGCGGTGAACCCCTGCCCTTTGGCACGCGACAGGGCACGCCCGTCCGGCTGCATCACGCCGATCAGCCCGCCTGAGTCGGCAATGATGACGGCGGGCCGCTCCGCTCCGGTCCAGACCATCAGCGCGGCTGCGGCAGGCAGGAAACCGGCCAGCCGCAGCCGCCCCTGCCAGATCACCGCAAACAGCATGCCCGAGGCGAACAGCGGCAGCACCATGGCGTCCGGCGCCGGCACCGCTGACACCGCTCCCTCAAATCCCGACACGGTTTGCGCGACGGCCAGGATCCAGTCCAGCCCCCACCGCATCACCGTCAGCCCGATCCCTTCCAGCCCGAGCGGCGCCAGGCACAGCGCCAGCACCGCCGAGGGGATCACCACCGATCCCATCACCGGCACCGCCAGCAGATTGGCCAGCAGCCCGTAATGCGGCACCGTGTTGAAATGCGCCGCCGCAACCGGCGCCGTCGCGGCCCCCGCCACCGCCGAGGAGATCACCAGCGCCAGCACCGGCCGCAGCCAGCGCGGCGCCTTTGCCGGTCCGCCGTCCCGCAGCGCCCCGAACACCGCGACCAGCGCCGCAGTGGCGGCAAAGCTCATCTGGAATCCCGGGCTCAGCAGGCTTTCCGGCCGCCGCAGCAGCACGATCAGCGCCGCCACCGCCACCGCCCGCAGGGTGATCGCGCGGCGGTTCAGCAGCACCGCGCCCAGCATCGCGGCCACCATGACAAAGGCCCGCTCGGTGGCCACATTGCCACCGGACAGCAGCAGGTAGCCGCTTCCGGCGGCCAAGGCGGCCAGCGCTGCCAGTTTCTTGACCGGCCAGCGCAGCGCGCACCACGGCACCAGGCAGAACAGCACCCTGACGGCGGCAAACACAAACCCGGTCAGCAGCCCCATATGCAGCCCGGAGATCGCCAGAAGATGCGCCAGGTTGCTCTGCCGCAGCGCAGTCAGCGTCCGCTGCCCGACGCCGCTGCGGTCCCCGGCGGTGATGGCAGCGGCAAACCCGCCGGTTTCACCCGGGATCCGCTGCTGCAGGTAATGCGCCAGCACGCTGCGCAGGCGCTCAACCGGCACCCCGCCGGCCGGCGCCTCCGCCAGCAGCACCGGCGCGCGGGTGTAGCCCAGCCCGCCCAGCTGCTTGAACCAGGCATGGCGGCGGAAATCGAACCCGCCGGGCTCGGCCGGCCCCTGCGGCGGCAGCAGATGCGCGGTTGTCATCACCCGCGCGCCGGGCGGCGGCACCTGCTCCTGGCCTTTCAGCGAAATCCGCACCCGGACCGGGGTCTTGCGAGGCGATACCCGGTCCAGCCGGACCTGATCCAATGTCAGCCGCAACGCATCCGTCGGAGACCGGTCCACGGCCACCACCCGCCCCTCCACCGGGCCGTAATAGCGGAAATCCAGAACCGGGGCCGCGACCAGATGCGCCCGGACCCCGGCAAGGCTCAGGCCCGCTGCCGCAAAAGCAGGCGCCCAGCACAGAAAGGCGAGAGGCCGCGGCCGCACCGCGCAGCAGGCCAGAACCACAGACAGGACGGCAAAAGCTGCAATCACCGTCATGCCGGGTTCTGATTTCAAGCTGAAATAGGCCCCGATCCCGGTGCCCAGAAACACTGGAGTCCAGGGAAACAGGTGGCCCCGCTGCGCTTGCAGCTGGTCTGTGATGGCTGCGCTGAGCCGCATGCTTGCCCCCCGCCTTCTGGCCCGGTAGACAGGCTGCAACTCTAGGCCTCACATGGTTTCCAAAAGGTAAATCCTTCTCATGACCCAACCGGTTGTCACCCGTTTCGCGCCGTCCCCCACCGGCTTTCTGCATATCGGCGGCGCCCGCACCGCGCTGTTCAACTGGCTTTATGCCCGCGGCCGCGGCGGCAAGTTCCTGCTGCGCATCGAGGACACCGACCGCGAGCGGTCGACGCCCGAAGCAACCGCCGCCATCCTGCAGGGCATGGAGTGGCTGGGCCTGGACCACGACGGCGAGGTGATCAGCCAGTTCGAACGCGCGGACCGCCATGCCGAGGTCGCCGAACAGCTGCTGGCCGAAGGCAAGGCCTACAAATGCTTTGCCACCCAGGACGAGATTGCCGCCTTCCGCGACCAGGCCAAGGCCGAGGGCAAATCCACCCTCTACCGCTCGCCCTGGCGCGACGCCGATCCGGCCAGCCACCCCGATGCGCCCTATGTGATCCGCATCAAGGCGCCGCAGGACGGCGCGACCGTGATCAACGACGAGGTGCAGGGCGGCGTCACCATCCGCAACGATCAGCTTGACGACATGATCCTGCTGCGTTCGGACGGCACCCCGGTCTACATGCTGGCGGTTGTGGTCGACGACCGCGACATGGGCGTCACCCATGTGATCCGCGGCGACGACCACCTGAACAACGCCGCCCGCCAGATGATGATCTATGAGGCAATGGGCTGGGATGTGCCGGTCTGGGCGCATATCCCGCTGATTCACGGGCCGGACGGCAAGAAGCTGAGCAAGCGGCACGGGGCCCTGGGGGCGCAGGAATACCAGGCAATGGGCTATCCGGCGGCCGGCATGCGCAACTATCTGGCCCGTCTGGGATGGTCGCACGGCGATGACGAATTTTTTACGGACAGCCAGGCCAAAGAGTGGTTTAATTTCGACGGTATCGGCAAGAGCCCGGCCCGGTTCGACACCAAGAAACTGGAGAACCTCTGCGGCCAGCATATTGCCGTGAGCGGTGACGCTGCGCTGCGGCAAGAGATCAGCGCCTATCTGGCAGCTGCCGGAAAACCTGATCTGACTGACGCGCAGTCACAAGGGCTGGAGCGTGCGATGTATTGCCTCAAGGACCGGGCCCGTACCTTCCCGGAACTGCTTGAAAAAGCGCATTTCGTGCTGGCATCCCGGCCGCTTGACCGGGACGAAAAGGCAGAAAAGGCACTGGCTTCAGTATCCGATGGTATACTGGACGAATTGACGCCGCAGCTGCAAAATGCTAGCTGGGTCCGTGACGATCTGGAGGCGCTTCTGAACACATTTGCAGAAGCCCATGATACCAAGTTCGGCAAGCTTGCGGGCCCTTTGCGGGCGGCACTGGCAGGCCGGGCGGTAACGCCTTCGGTGTTCGACATGATGCTGATTCTGGGCCGCGAGGAAACGCTGGCCCGGCTCGCTGACGCAACGGGCTGAGACCGGTCTTCACTCCCGGGTAAGCCTGTTATGATACGACAACCCCTGCGCGACTCAGCGCAGGTGCTGCCCCGCACGAAGACCGCCGGCACGGCAGCTTTCGTGCCCGCAACAGGAAGGGACATCTATGACCGAGACACAGAAATCTGCCACGCTCAGCCTCAAAGGCGAAACCTACGAGCTGCCCATTTTCTCGCCAACGGCCGGGCCCGATGTTCTCGACATCCGCAAGCTCTATGCGCAGGCAGGTGTGTTCACCTATGACCCGGGCTTCACCTCCACCGCCAGCTGCGACAGCACCATCACCTATATCGATGGCGGCAAGGGCGAGCTTTTGCACCGCGGCTACCCGATCGACCAGCTGGCGTCGAAATCGCATTTCCTCGAAGTCTGCTACCTGCTGCTCTACGGCGAGCTGCCGACCGCCACCCAGCTCGAGGATTTCGAGACCCGGGTGACCCGCCACACCATGGTGCATGAGCAGATGCACAACTTCTTCCGCGGATTCCGCCGCGACGCGCACCCGATGGCAACGCTGGTCGGCGTGGTCGGTGCGATGTCGGCCTTCTACCACGACTCGCTGGATGTGACGGACCCCTGGCAGCGCGAGGTTGCCGCCATCCGGCTGATCGCCAAACTGCCGACCATCGCCGCGATGGCCTACAAATACTCGATCGGCCAACCCTTTGTGTATCCGCGCAACGATCTCGATTACGGCGCCAACTTCCTGCACATGTGCTTCTCGGTTCCGGCCGAGGAATACCACGTGAACCCGATCCTGAGCCGGGCCATGGACCGGATCCTGATCCTGCACGCCGATCATGAGCAGAACGCCTCGACCTCGACCGTACGCCTGGCCTCCTCCTCCGGCGCCAACCCGTTTGCCTGCATCGCGGCCGGCATCGCCTGCCTCTGGGGCCCGGCCCACGGCGGCGCCAACCAGGCCTGCCTGGAAATGCTCAAGGAAATCGGCTCGGTCGACCGCATCCCCGAGTTCATCGCACGCGCCAAGGACAAGAACGACCCGTTCCGCCTGATGGGCTTCGGCCACCGCGTCTACAAGAACACCGACCCGCGCGCCAAGGTGCTGAAACAGTCGGCGGACGAGGTGCTGGAGCTTCTGGGAGTCGAGGACAACCCGCTGCTGCAGGTCGCCAAGGAGCTGGAGCAGACCGCTCTGAACGACCCCTATTTCATCGAGAAGAAGCTGTTCCCGAACGTCGACTTCTATTCCGGCATCATCCTCGAGGCGATGGGCTTCCCGACCTCGATGTTCACCCCGATCTTTGCGGTCAGCCGCACCGTCGGCTGGATTTCCCAGTGGAAGGAAATGATCGCCGATCCGCAGAACAAGATCGGCCGCCCGCGGCAGCTGTACCTGGGCGAGACCCTGCGCGACTACGTCGATATCGAAAAGCGCTGAGCGTCAGCGCCAAGTTTCTGGAAACGCCCTGCATTTGCGGGGCGTTTTCTTTTGCGGACAGCGGCTTGCCCGGTGTTTTCATTCAAAGTGCCGCATGTAGCGGCGCCGAACACTAGCCGCATGTCCGTGGCAATCCGAACTGAACAGCCGGATTGTTTCCCCAAATTTCTCAATGTTTAGTGGTATTTGACGATACTACCTCAACCAATTAATGAACTGTTCAGTTTTATTAAGACTGGCAGAGCACCTCCCTGCACACTTTCAAACCGCCATCTGCCAGGGGGCCAGGGGATTTATGACATGGAATTTTTGATCTTGCTCGGCATCGGCCTTACCGTTGGCGGCGTGGCAATGGCGCTGGATGATGATGACGATGAGATCCAGGGCGACACCACTGCTGACGCAACCGACGGCAATGATGATCTGGCCGGCGCCCCGGGCGGCGACACCATTTTTGCCAAGGACGGCATCGACATCGTGGACGGCAATGGCGGCGGCGACCGTTTGTTCGGCCAGGATGGAGCAGATCTTCTGACCGGCGGCGAAGGCGATGACTTCCTGCGCGGCGGATCGGGGTCGGATATTATCATTGATGCCCAAGGCAGCGACACGCTGATCGGCGATCTTGGCAGCGATCTGATTGTTGCGACCAGCGCGGTTGACCCGGACGATGCCATGCAGCTGGTCCGGGATTGGCTGGAAAATGAAGACCCTGATGAAGCTTTGCAGCTGGAACGTGACCTGGGCGCGCCGGATACCGACGATGATGCGGATGTGATCCAGGCCGGCCGCGGCGATGACGAAGTCTATGCCGGCAGCGGCGATACAGTAGCTTTGGGTGAAGGCTACGATGAACTGGTGCTGGGCGACTGGATCGAAACCGGCGATGAACCGGTGGTCCTGACCGATTACAGCCCGCTCGAAGACATGATCGTCTATTACTATGACGGTGCCGCCGCGGCGCCGGAAATCACCGTCGAGAACACTCTGGACGAGTTTGGTGATGAAGACGACGCCCTGCTGCTGGCCAACGGCGAGGTCTTTGCCCGGATCGACGGGGCCGGCGGCCTGGTCTCTCCGCACAGCGTCTGGGTCCTCGAACGGAGCTGACGCGCGGGCTGCCGGAGGCTCTCCCTCCGGCACACGCCCAACCTGAACGCCGCTCAGCGCCCCTCGAATTCCGCGGGGCGTTTTTCCATAAAGGCGGTGACCCCTTCCAGGAAGTCGCGGGTCTTGCCGCATTGCCCCTGCAGATGCGCCTCTTCCGACAGCTGTTCGGCAAGACTGCGGCCAAAGCTTTCGCGCAGGGCGGATTTGGTGGCGGCAAAGGCCTTGCTGGGCCCTTGGGCCAGATAGGCGGCGCGTTCGCGCCAATGGGCGTCGAACTCCGCATCCGGCACCGCCTCCCAGATCATGCCCCAGTCGCTGGCCTGCCGGGCGCTGACGCGGTCGGCGAACAGCGCCGCCCCCATCGCCTTGGCCAATCCGATCTGGCGCGGCAGGAACCAGGTGCCGCCGGCATCCGGCATCAGGCCGATGCGGGCGAAGGCCTGCATGAAAAAGGCGCTTTCGCAGGCAATCACCACATCCGCCGCCAGCGCCAGGTTGGCCCCGGCCCCGGCCGCCGCCCCGTTGACGGCCGCCACCACCGGCACCGGGCAGTCATAGATCGCCTGCAGCATCGGCAGGTATTCGTCGCGCAGGGTGCGCTCCAGATCCAGATCGCCGGTGCCGGAGGCATCGCTCAGATCCTGGCCGGAACAGAACGCATCCCCTGTGCCGGTCAGCACCACCGCCCGCGCCTCTGCCGAGGCCATCCGCATCGCGTGGGTGATCTCCGACCGCATCCGGCTGGTCAGCGCGTTCTTGCGCGCTTCGCGGTTCAGGGTGACAACGGCCAGCCCGTCCTGCACAGATAACAGGATTTCCTTGTATTCCATCGGTTTGCCTCACGTATCTTCGACCAAAGGCACTGGCGCGCCCCCCTGCCCATTCGAGGGTATGGTGACGCAAAGCGGCCCGGCCGGAAAGCCGGACCCGGCGTCAATCCTTGAGGATTTTCCGGAGCCGTTCCTGCTCTTCCGCGCTTAGCCCCTGTTCCGCGGCCCTGGGCGCCCGGGCGCGTCCCCGCACATAAAATACCGCAATCACCAGGGCCGCCAGAAGCATCAGCGGCCCCGCCGCCCACAGCAGCCAGTTGGCACCGCTGGCGGTGGGGCGCAGCAGCACATATTCGCCATAGCGGTCGACGAGGAACGCCATGGCCTGCTTGTCGCTGTCGCCGGCCACCAGCCGCTCGCGCAGCAGCACCCGCAGGTCGCGCGCCAGCTCGGCATTGGATTCATCGATGCTTTCGTTGCGGCACACCAGGCAGCGCAGATCCTTGGACAGCTCCCGCGCGCGGGCCTCCAGCGCCGGGTCCGCCAGCACCTCATCCGGCTCCACCGCCAGGACAGGCGCCGGCGCAAAGACGGCAACCGCCATCAGCGCCGCGAGGGCCAGGATCAGCAGACGCATCTGTTTCATTCCGCAGGCACTCCCGCTTCTGGTGTCTTGCGCGCCCCGGCCGCCACCCGGAACCGCCGGTCGCTGAGGCTCAGCAGCCCGCCGAGCGCCATCAGGATCGAGCCGCCCCAGATCCAGTTGGCAAAGGGTTTGATATAGGTGCGCATGGTCCAGCCGCCATCGGCCTGCTGGTCGCCAAGCACCACATAGAGATCACGGGCCACCCGGTAGTCGATCGCCGCTTCGGTGGTCGGCATCCGCGACACCGGATAGTCGCGTTTCTCCGGGTACATCACCGCTTCGGGCCGGCCGTTGCGGGTAACTTCGACCCGGCCCTTGGTGGTAAAGTAGTTCGGCCCCTGCTCCCGGCTCACGTCCCGCAGCACCAAGGTAAAGGCCCCGACCTGGAACGGCTCGTCAATGCGGGCAACCCGGATATCCTCCTGCTCCCAGGCCGTCAGCCCGGCAATGGCAAAGATGGTGATGCCAAGCCCGGCATGCGCCGCAGCCTTGCCCCAATCCGCCCGCGGCAGCCGCAGCATCCGCTGCAGGCGCCCGGACTTGCCGCTGCGCAGCCACAAATCAGCCAGCGCGCCGAATACCATCCAGGACCCCAGGAAAAGACCGACCGGCCCCAGCGCCGTCCGCCCGGTCTGCATCGCCCAGGCCATTACGCCCAGCGACACCGCCAGCAGGAAGACATAGCGCAGCTGCCAGGCGGTGCGCCCGATCCGGCCGCGCTTCCACGGCAGCATGGCGCCCACCGGCATGATCAGCCCCAGCAGCACCATGAAGGGGGTGAAGGCCGAATTGAAGAACGGCGGGCCGACGCTCAGCTTCCGGTCCAGAAGCATTTCCGCCACGATCGGCCAGATGGTGCCGAAGAACACCACAAAGCAGCTGACCGCCAGCAGGATGTTGTTGGCCACCAGCGCGCTTTCACGGCTGAGC
Organism: Leisingera thetidis; assembly: GCF_025857195.1. Lineage (NCBI taxonomy): Bacteria > Pseudomonadati > Pseudomonadota > Alphaproteobacteria > Rhodobacterales > Roseobacteraceae > Leisingera > Leisingera thetidis. The sequence goes on from NZ_CP109787.1 coordinate 1,974,286, forward strand.
ATGCCAAAGACGCCCTTGGCCTCCATCGCCTGCGCCCGGGCGGCAAACAGGGTCAGCGCGCCGCCGGTGAAGACCGCCAGGATGAACAGGATGAACACGCCCCGCTCCGGGTCGTTGGCAAAGGCATGCACGCTGGTGATGACGCCGGAACGCACGATGAAAGTGCCGATCAGCGAGAAGCCGAAGGCGAGGATCGCCAGCAGGATGGTCCAGCTTTTCAAGGCCTCGCGCTTTTCCACCACGATGGCCGAATGCAGCAGCGCCGCCGCCAGCAGCCAGGGCATGAAGGAGGCATTTTCCACCGGATCCCAGAACCAGAAACCGCCCCAGCCCAGCTCGTAATAGGCCCACCAGCTCCCCAGCGCGATGCCGATGGTGAGGAAGATCCAGGCCGCCAGCGTCCAGGGCCGCACCCAGCGGCCCCAGGCAGCGTCGATACGGCCTTCGATCAGCGCCGCCACCGCAAAGGAGAAGGCCATCGAAAGCCCCACGTAGCCGAGGTAGAGGAACGGCGGATGGAAGGCGAGGCCCGGGTCCTGCAGCAGCGGATTGAGGTCCTGGCCGTCAAACGGCGGCACCGTCAGGCGCAGGAACGGGTTGGAGGTGAACAGGATGAATGCAAAGAACGCCACGCCAATCGCTGCCTGCACCGCCAGCACACGGGACTTCAAGGTCGGCGGCAGCCCGCCGCCGAAAACCGAGGCCAGCGCCCCGAACAGGCTGACAATCAGCACCCACAGCAGCATCGAGCCTTCGTGGTTCCCCCAGGTGCCGGAGATCTTGTACAGCATCGGCTTGGCCGAATGGCTGTTCAGCGTCACCAGCTTCAGCGAGAAATCCGAGGTGATGAAACCCCACATCAGCGCGCCAAAGGCGAAGGCGGTGAACAGGAACTGCGCCTGCGCCGCCGGCTCTGCCACCGCCATCCAGCCAGGCCAGCGTTTATGGGCGCCGATCAGGGGGATGACGGCCTGCACGATGGCGATCATGAAGGCGAGGATAAGGGCGAAGTGGCCAAGTTCTGTAATCATGTGTTTTCCTATACGCCTGTCTGCCTGGGGGGCCAATGGCATTCGCCGCGCCAAGCCGCCGCAGGGTGCGAATTGTGATCAGCCGCGCCGGGCTTTCCAGGCTTCCAGGGCCGGATTTTCCTCCGGTGCCGTGGCCTGCAGCCGCGCCGATGCATCGGTGCCGGTGGCCGCGGCGGCAGGAGACTCTGCCCGCAGCCTGTACAGCTGCGCGATATTCTCCACCGCCTGCGGGACACGTGCCATGCTGGCCGCCAGCCCGTGCTGGAATTCCTGCGCCTTCACCTGGTGCCGCGCTCCGAAATAGAAGGACACGATCACCCCGAGCAGCCACCATAACGGCTCCGGCACCAGGGCCAGCCCCTGCATCCGGGCGGCAAACCACACAGGGTCACTGAGAGCCGCCCCCATCAGCGCCAGCGTACCCAGCGCCAGCAACGGGCGCGGCAGCCGGTTGACCCCGTCCATGAGACGGTCGAACCAGCCTTTTGCCGGCTGCTGGAACTCCGCGCCAAGCTGGCCGAGCGCTGCAATTTGCACGTCATGCGCCCGGGCGGCACCGGCCTCGGCATTTTCGCGGAACACCTCCACAGTTTCCCGCAAACCGTTGCGGCTGCTCCCGAAAACAAGACCAACGATGTCGGAGATCAATCCCATGCTGCGATCCTCTGCTGAAAGGCCTGGCGGCTCAGATGGTAGTCCGGCGAGATGAATTCCTCGGCCCGGGTGATCCAGCCGCCCTTGCCGCCTGCGCGGGTGCGGGCGTATTTGCGGCTGGCCGGACGGCGGTCCGCCAGACGGAAATAGTAATTCCGGCGCGCCACCCCATAGGCATTGCACAGGGCCTCGGCGTCTATGGCTGCGGCTTCGGCGGAGGCACCGGCCGTTTGCGGTCCAATAATCCCGTCCGCCGCAACCCTGTAGCCCATCTCCCGCAGCAGTTGCTGCAGAATCCGCACCGCGTTGCTGCCGGCGTTCACATACATGTCGAACATCGTGGCGTGCAGGCAGTCCGGCAGCCAGGAAATCCGCGGCGCCTCGAAATAATGCCGGATGAAAATGCCGATGGCCTGCTCCCGGCTCAGCGCCCGCACATCCCCGATGCCGACCGAGCCATCGCCGGTCAGATCCAGCTTCAGCCGCCGCAGGGTGCCAAGCGTCACCCCGTATTTGGTGGCGCCGCCGGGATCATCCGGATCGTTTGCAAAGCCGCCTTCGCGCGCCACGATTTCCGCCGCGATTTCCCTGACACTCATCGTCGCACCTCGCCTTTTCCTGCCTCGCAACCCTGCCGGAAAAGCCCTAAGAACTGACAAGCCGGCCGTACGCCGCCCGCGCAACACCGGCCTCATCCGGCCCGTTTCCCGCAAAGAGGCGAAGCAAAAAAGCCCGCAGGACGCCAGTCCCGCGGGGCTTTTTCCGGTCAAAACCGCGGCAGGGTTCAGGAGTCGGGCTCCTGGTAGACCCCCTGTTCCTTCAACGCATCCATGACTTCCTTGGGCATATAGGTCTCGTCATGTTTTGCCAGGATTTCAGACGCTTCAAAGACGCCGTTCACGTAACGGCCGGTGCCGACCATGCCCTGGTTCTCCTCGAACAGGTCCGGCAGCACCCCGGTATAGGCAACCTGAACCGTCGCGCCGCCATCCGTCACCGCAAAGCGCACGGTTTCGCCCTGGCCGCGCTGCAGCGTGCCTTCGGCGACCAGCCCGCCGATGCGGAATACCTCGGACGGTTTCGGCGGCGCCTCGGCCACCTGGCTGGGCGAGCGGAAGTAATTGATTCCGTCGCGCATCGCATAGCCGATCAGGGCGGTTGCAACCACCAGCGCCACCGCGGCAACCGCGATGACCTGGATCCGGCGCTGTTTCTTCAGGTTCTTCATGGTGTCCTCATATCAGGCCCAAGCCAGCGCCGCCCCGGATCAGGGGAACAGCGGCGCCATCATCAGCCCCTCGGTCTCTTCCTCACCTAACATCAGGTTGGCGTTCTGCAAGGCCTGGCCGCTGCTTCCTTTTGTCAGGTTATCCAATGCCGCGATGACAATGGCGCGGCCCTCGATCCGGTCCTGCGCCACGCCGATATGGCAGAAGTTGGAGCCGCGCACGTGATGGGTCGAAGGTGCTTCGCCAAGGGGCAGCAGCTCGATGAACGGTTCATCGGCATAGGCCTTGGCAAAGGTCTCGTGGATGGTCTGCGCGTCGCCCTTGACATAGACGGTGGCCAGGATGCCGCGGTTGGCGGGCAGCAGATGCGGGGTGAACTGCACCTTGACCGGGCGGCCGGCGATTTTGCTGAACTCCTGGTCGAACTCGCCCAGGTGCCGGTGGGTGCCGCCGATGGCATAGGCGTTGTAGCCCTCGCTCAGCTCCGCGTGCAGCAGGTTTTCCTTGAGCGAGCGGCCGGCGCCGGAGACCGCGCATTTCAGATCCAGGATGATCTCGTCCAGATCGATGACTCCGGCGGCGATCAGCGGCCGCAGGGCAAACTGGCCGGTGGCGGCGTTGCAGCCGGTGCCTGCCACCAGACGCGCCGATCTGATTTCATCGCGGTAGAACTCGGTGAGGCCATAGACCGCCTCCTCCTGCTGTTCCAGCGCGGCGTGCTGGTTGCCGTACCATTTCTGGTATTCGGCCGGGTCGCGCAGCCGGAAGTCCGCCGACAGGTCGACGATCTTCAGATCCTTCGGCAGCGCCGCGATCACTTCCTGGCTGGTCTTGTGCGGCAGCGCGCAGAAGCACAGGTCGATCTCCGCAAAGTCGATCTCATCGATCTTGCACAGCACCGGCAGTGCCATATGGCGCAGATGCGGGAACACCTCGGCCATGGTCATGCCGGCCTTGCGGTCGGCGGACAGGGCCGCGATGCTGATGTTCGGGTGCTGGGCAATCAGCCGCACCAGTTCGGCGCCGGTGTAGCCGGAAGCGCCCAGAATAGCCACTTTATGGGTCATGTCAGACCTCGTCTTTCACTATGGAATGCCGGTTCCGCAGCCATCTGCGGAAGAGATAGATGGAAATGCCGCAGCGCTGTTTGATCTGGCACAAAGTGCCAAGGGTATCAGCGCTCAGGCGGCCTGAAAGATGATTTCCCGTCGGAGAAACTGGGTTGCGCGGTCGCTCACGCGTCCCGGGCTGCCGGTGGTGAAATAACCGCCCGGGCCCGAGCCATGCATGTCCGGATGCCGCTGCAGATAGTCCGCAAGGCTGTCAGCCACCAGTTTCCCCTGGCTGAAGACCTTCACCTGCGGTCCCAGGGCCGCCTGGAACGTCTCCTCCATCAGCGGGTAATGGGTGCAGCCCAGAATGGCCGCTTCGGGGTTTGGCATCTTGCGCATCAAGGCATCCACGTGGGAGCGCACCAGTGCTTCGGACAGGATCATGTCGCCGTCTTCGATCGCGTCGACCACACCGCCGCAGCTTTGCGCCTCGACATCCACGCCGATCGCACGGAAGGCCAGTTCCCGCTGGAAGGCGCGGCTGGCGACGGTGGCCGGTGTTGCAAACAGCGCGACATGCTTCACAGCGACTTCGCGCGGCGGCGAATTGTCGCCCCAGCGCCGTTCGGTCAGCGCCTCGATCAGCGGCACGAAGACACCCAGCACCCGCTTGCCTTTGGGCAGGCCGCCCTCCTGCATCCGCCGCAGGGCCGCCGCAGAGGCCGTGTTGCAGGCCAGGATCACCAGATCGCAGCCCTTGCCCCACATGTCTTCGACCGCCGCCTTGGTCAGCTGATAGACATCCTCAGCATCGCGCACCCCGTAAGGCGCGCGGGCGTTGTCGCCGTAGTAAAGGAATTCCACATCCGGCAGACGTTTCTGCACGGCGTCAAGGACGGTCAGCCCGCCCAAACCTGAATCAAAGATGCCTACTGCCATTTTGCTCTCTCAAGCGCGGTGATTTTCCTCGGACTCGCCCCCATGAGCGTTGGGGTTGAGCGGTCCTGGAGACAGCTCTTACGTGGCTTTGCGCCGGAAATCCATCATTGCTTTTGCGTCTTTGGCCGGCGGGTCCGGAACGCTGCCGCCCCTCGGCCCGCCAATACCCGCTTTGACCGACGGGCGGGCGCGCCTGCAGCGGCGGGACGATCCGGGGCGGCCGATGGCTGGGGCGCTGCCCCAGACCCCGGAGTATTTGCAACCAGAAAGAAGCGGCGGTCCCAGCGGGCTTTGCCGGAACGCAGCTGCGCCGCGCCTCAGCGCGGCGCCCGGCCCAACGGCTTTGGGCCCTTCTTTGAAGGGATCAAAGCGGGCGGGAGATCCCGCCCGTTGCGGGCTGCTACTCAGCGGCCTGCTTCGCCGGAACACCGCCCTGGTGCAGCGCTGCCAGCAATTCCTCGCGGCGCTTGGCGGCCTTCTGCTCATTTGCCATTTTCACCGGGCCGAAGCCGCGGATCGACAGCGGCAGCGCGGCCAGAGCAACCAGCGGTTCCATGATGCCAGTGCCGGCCTCTGGCAGCCATTGCTTCATGTCGGCCTCATACTGCTTGATCAGTTCCCGCTCCATCCGGCGCTCGGCAGTGTAGCCGAAGATGTCGAGCGGGGTGCCGCGCAACCCCTTGAACCTGGCCAGCAGCCGCATCCAGCGTTCCATGCCGGACCCGAACTTGCGCTTTTTCGGGCGCCCGTCGGGATCGGTTCCGCTCAGCATCGGCGGCGCCAGGTGGTAGGAGAGCTTGAGGTCGCCCTCGAACTCCGCCTCCGCCTTGGCCCGGCTGTCCAGCAGAAGCCGCGCAACCTCGTATTCGTCCTTGTAGGACAGAATCTTGTGATAGCCTTTTGCCACGGCTTCCTTCAGCGCCGGATCGGTGATCCCCTCCAGCAGTTTCGCGTACCGCTTGGCCAGGCCCTTGCCCTGGTAGGCCACCAGATGATCGGCCCGGAAGGCGATTTTCTCCTCCAGCGTCTTTGGCTTGCCCGCCGCCTTGGGCTGGATCAGCTTTGCCGCCTCTTGCGGGTGCAGCACTGCCCAGCGGCCGATGTCGAAGGCGCGCTTGTTGCGCTCCACCGCGGCGCCGTTCATCTCAATGGCCTGCTCGATTGCCGCGTGGCTGACCGGTATCAGGCCCTTCTGCCAGGCACCGCCGAACACCATCATGTTGGAGAAGATCGAATCTCCCATGGTGGCGCGTGCCAGTTCCGAGGCATCGAACAGGTCCAGCCGGTCGCGCAGCCGGGCCTGCAGCGCCACCTGCAGGCGGTCCGTGGGGATGGCGAATTCGGTGTCGCGGGTGAATTCGCCGGTGATGATCTCATGGCTGTTCACCACCGCTCCGGTGCGGCCTGCGGCGGTCAGCCCCAGGGTCTTGGCCCCGGCGCTGACCACCAGGTCGCCGCCGATCAGCGCATGCGCCTCGCCGGTGGCGACGCGGATGGCGGCGATATCACCGGGCTTTTGCGCAATCCGGCAATGGATATGCACCGCACCGCCCTTCTGGGCGAGGCCGGCCATTTCCATCAGCCCGGCGCCCAGCCCGTCGATCTGCGCCGCCTGCGCCAGTACCGCGCCGATGGTCACAACGCCGGTGCCGCCGACGCCGGTGATCACCACGTTATGGGTGCCGTTGATCCCGGGCAATTCCGGCTGCGGCAGATGCGGCAGGTCGATATCTGCCGTCGCCTCCTTGCGGATCTTTGCGCCCTCGACCGTCACGAAGGACGGGCAGAAGCCGTTCACACAGGAGAAATCCTTGTTGCAGGAAGACTGGTCGATGGCGCGCTTGCGGCCCAGTTCGGTGTCCTTGGGCACGATGGAGACGCAGTTGGACTGCACCCCGCAATCGCCGCAGCCTTCGCAGACATCACTGTTGATGAACACCCGCTGGTCCGGGTCCGGGAACTGGCCCCGCTTGCGGCGGCGGCGTTTCTCGGCAGCACAGGTCTGGATGTAGATGATGGCCGAGACGCCCTCGACCTGCTCGAACTCGCGCTGGATCTTCATCATTTCGGCGCGTTCGTGCATCCGGATGCCGGCCGGGAACAGCTTGGCGTCCACATCTTCCTTCTCGTCATAGACCACGGCCATGGTCCTGACGCCCATCGCGGTCAGCTCATGCGCGATCTGCTGCGCCGTCAGACCGCCCTCGGCAGTTTGCCCGCCGGTCATCGCCACCGCATCATTGTAGAGGATCTTGTAGGTGATATTGGTGCCTTCGGCGAGCGCTGCGCGGATGGCCTGCACGCCGGAGTGGTTGTAGGTGCCGTCACCGAGGTTCTGGAACACGTGCTTGCGCTTGGAGAACGGCGCCTCGCCCACCCAGTTGACGCCTTCGCCGCCCATATGGGTGAAACCGGTGGTCTCGCGGTCCATCCACTGCACCATGAAGTGGCAGCCGATGCCGGCATAGGCGCGCGAGCCCTCCGGCAGCTTGGTCGAGGAGTTGTGCGGGCAGCCCGAGCAGAAATAGGGCAGACGGGTTGCGATTTCCTCGGCGTTGTCGGCGCGGCGCGCCTCCGCCAGTGCCTCAAGCCCGGCCTTGATTGCCTCGGTCTCGCGGCCTTCCTCGATCAGGATGCCGCCCAGTTTCTCGGCGATCATGATCGGGTCCAGAGCGTATTTCGTCGGGAACAGCTCCTCCCGGTGCATGCCGCCGGCGCCGCCCTTGTACCAGCCGTAGACCCGGCGGCCGCGGCGGTCGTCAAAGATCGCTTCCTTGATCTGGATCTCGATCAGCTTGCGCTTTTCCTCGACCACCACGATCAGGTCCAGGTCTTCGGCCCAGTCGTGAAAGCCCTTCATATCCATCGGGAAGGTCTGGCCCACCTTGTAAGTGGTGATGCCCAGCCGGTCGGCCATGTTTTCGTCGATGTTCAACAGCTTCAGCGCGTGCACCAGGTCGAGCCAGTTCTTGCCGGCGGCAACAAAGCCGATCTTGGCGCCCGGCTTGCCCCACATGCGCTTGTCCATCTTGTTGGCATGGCTGAAGGCCTCTGCCGCAAAGCGCTTGTAATCGATGATGCGGTTTTCCTGGCGGAAACGGTCGTCATCCAGCCGGATGTTGAGGCCGTCCGCGGGCATGTCGAATTCCGGGACGGTCAGCTGCACCCGGTCCGGGCGGGCATCGACGACCGAAGTCACCTCGATGGTGTCCTTCATGGTCTTGAGGCCGACCCACAGGCCCGAGAAGCGGCTGAGCGCATAGCCGTAGATGCCGTAATCCAGGATCTCCTGCACGCCCGCGGGGCTGACGATCGGCAGGTAGCAGTCCAGGAGCGACCATTCCGACTGATGCAGCACGGTGGAGCTTTCGCCGGTGTGATCATCGCCCATCGCCAGCAGCACGCCGCCGTGCTTCGAGGAGCCCGCCATATTGGCGTGGCGCAGTGCGTCGCCGGAACGGTCGACACCCGGCCCCTTGCCGTACCACAGGCCGAAGACACCGTCGTATCGGCCCTCGCCGCGGACCTCGGCCTGCTGCGCGCCCCAGAGGGCGGTCACCGCCAGGTCTTCGTTCAGCCCGTATTGAAAGGTGACATCCGCCGCCTTCAGGTGTTTCGCCGCGCGGGTCATCTGGATGTCGACCGCACCCAGCGGCGAGCCGCGGTAGCCGGTGACAAGTCCGGCGGTATTCAGACCTGCCGCCTGGTCGCGGTGCTTCTGCATCAGCATCAGCCGCACCAGCGCCTGGGTGCCGTTCAGCAGCACCGGCGATTTGCTCAGGTCGTATTTGTCGTTGAGTGAGATTTTCTGCGTGCTCATCGTGGCCTCCTCAACCGGGATTAGCTTGCACTTTCTGTTCTCGACAATAGGTCATAATTGCTGACCTGAATAGCCGGATTTTTTTCGTTTTTGCTCGCTTGCGTCAGGGAAACTGATACATAACTAAGATTTCATACAATCGGCCCCAAACGCACAGAAAGTAACGGATATGGATTGGGATAAGCTCAGAATATTTCACGCGGTGGCGGATGCGGGCAGCCTGACCCATGCCGGTGACAAGCTGAATCTGTCGCAATCGGCGGTCAGCCGCCAGATCCGCGCGCTGGAAGAAAGCCTGAATGCCACCCTGTTCCACCGCCATGCCCGCGGGCTGATTCTCACCGAACAGGGCGAGCTGCTGTTTGACGCCACCCAATCCATGTCTGCCCGCCTTGAAGCTGCCTCTGCCCGCATCCGCGACAGCGAGGAGGAAGTGTTCGGTGAACTGCGTGTGACCACGACAGTTGGGTTCGGCACCCTGTGGCTGGCGCCGCGTCTGAGCAAGCTCTATGAGCAATACCCGAACCTCAAAGTCGACCTGATGCTGGAGGAACGGGTTCTGGACCTGCCCATGCGCGAGGCCGATGTGGCGATCCGCATGAAGGAGCCGAGCCAGGCGGATCTGGTGCGCAAACGGCTGATGACGGTGCGGATGGGGTTGTATGCGACCCCGGCCTATCTGGAAAAGCGCGGCATACTGGAAACCGCCGGAGACATTTCCCAGCACCGCCTGATCTGCCAGAACCAGCGGTCGGCACAGGTCGGATCCGCCGCCGTGCTTGGCAAGAAGCTGATGGCGCACAACCCGGGCTCGCTGCTGACGGTCAACAATTACTTCGGGGTGCTGCAGGGGGTGCTGCACAACATTGGCATCGGCATCCTGCCGGATTACGTGACCGAGGAGTTCCCCCAGCTGGTCGAAATGCTGCCGGAAGAGGACCAGAACGGCGTGCCGGTTTACCTCGCCTACCCGGAGGAACTGCGCCATTCGCAGCGGGTCGGCGCTTTCCGCGACTTCGTGCAATCGGAAATCATGGCGCACCGGAAGCATATGAAAGAGCTCGGCAAGCTCTGAGGGCCTGCTGCCGCCTCATTCAGGTCCCAATCCCGGTGCCGGCCGGAGCGGCCAGGCTGTGGCGCCGCCGATTTGGAATGAGCAAACTGACACCGCAGCCCAAGCCATGCAATTTCCGCATAGCAGCATTGACGTTCATTTCGCGTTAATCCCCTTGAAGGGGCAGGCCTGCCACCCTAAATGAAGCTCATGAAGGCGGCGGCCTTGCCCCCCTTCATACCTCCCTGTTGGACTTCGGCCGAGCTTAGTGCTCGGCCTTTTTTTTGGCCGCAACCCCTTGCAGGACAATCGGTTTTCCCGGCGGGCCTTCCGGGCGCAATGCTGCCCGCCGGCGCCAGCCGGGGTTCCTCTGCGCACGGCCGGGGCTTGTCCCTGGATAAGAAGCCGCCGCAAATCCCGCCACCGGAAATTTTTTTCCTGTCCGGGCGTACTTTCGCCATGCTTGCATTTCCGGCGCATTTTGCACAACGTGCCGGAATATCCATCGCTTTGAAAAGCCTGCAGCTTTGCCGCGCCCTGCTGCCTGCCTTCTGCGGCGCAAAGACGCCTCTGGCGGCATCTGCCAAGGATTCACCTAATTCCGCTTCCCCCGCGCCGTTCCTTGCCCTAAAAGGCGCGCAATCGCAGCCATTGGGGACGTTTACGGATGCAGGAACCCGCCATCACGCCTGAACTGATTGCCAATCACGGGCTGAAGCCCGAGGAATACGATCTGATCCTCGAAATCATCGGGCGGGAGCCGACATTCACCGAGCTGGGCATCTTCTCGGCGATGTGGAACGAGCACTGCTCCTATAAGTCGTCCAAGAAGTGGCTGCGCACCCTGCCGACCGACGGCCCGCAGGTGATCTGCGGCCCTGGCGAGAACGCCGGCATCGTGGATATCGGCGACGGCGACGCCGTGGTGTTCAAGATGGAAAGCCACAACCACCCCTCTTACATCGAGCCGTATCAAGGCGCGGCCACCGGCGTCGGCGGCATCCTGCGCGACGTCTTCACGATGGGCGCGCGCCCCATCGCCTCGATGAACTCGCTGTCCTTCGGCGAGCCGTCCCACCCCAAGACCCGCCAGCTGGTCAACGGCGTGGTTGAGGGCATCGGCGGCTACGGCAACTGCTTTGGCGTGCCTTGCGCGGGCGGCGAAGTCCGCTTCCACCCCGCCTATAACGGCAACTGCCTGGTCAACGCCTTTGCGGCGGGCCTGGCCAAGACCGACTCGATTTTCTACTCCGCCGCCTCCGGCGTTGGCATGCCGGTCGTGTACCTCGGCGCCAAGACCGGCCGCGACGGGGTTGGCGGCGCCACCATGGCGTCTGCCGAATTCGACGACACCATCGAGGAAAAGCGTCCCACCGTTCAGGTCGGCGACCCCTTCACCGAAAAGCGGCTGATGGAAGCCACGCTGGAGCTGATGCAGACCGGCGCGGTGATCTCGATCCAGGACATGGGCGCGGCCGGCCTCACCTGTTCGGCCGTGGAAATGGGCGACAAGGGCAAACTGGGCGTGCGTTTGGATCTGGAAAAGGTGCCGCAGCGCGAGCAGAACATGACCGCCTACGAGATGATGCTGTCTGAATCCCAGGAGCGGATGCTGATGGTGCTGAAGCCGGAGCTGGAAGCCGAGGCGCGCGCGGTGTTCGAGAAATGGGACCTGGATTTCGCCATCGTGGGTGAGACCATCGCCGAAGACCGCTTCCTGATCATGCACAACGGCGAAGTGAAGGCCGATCTGGTGCTGTCCAAGCTGTCCTCCACCGCGCCGGAATACGACCGCCCCTGGGTCCCCACCCCCGCGGCCGAACCGCTGACCGACGCCGACGTGCCGACCATCGACCCGATCGACGGTCTCAAGGCGCTGCTGTCCTCGCCGAACTATGCCGGCAAGCAGTGGGTTTACGAGCAGTACGACACCACCGTAATGGGCGACACCCAGCGCCGGCCGGGCGCAGGCTCCGGCATCATCCGGGTGCATGGCACCGATAAGAAGCTGGCGTTCACCTCCGACGTGACCCCGCGCTACGTCAAGGCGAACCCGTTCGAGGGCGGCAAGCAGGCGGTGGCCGAAGCCTACCGCAACCTGACCGCCGTGGGTGCCAAGCCGCTGGCGACCACCGACAACCTGAACTTCGGCAACCCGGAAAAGCCCGAGATCATGGGCCAGTTCGTCGGCGCCATCAAGGGCATCGGCGAGGCGGTTGCCGCGCTCGACATGCCGATCGTGTCCGGCAACGTGTCGCTCTATAATGAAACCGACGGCAAGGGCATTCTGCCGACCCCGACCATCGGCGCCGTGGGCCTGATTGCGGCCGGCGAAGAGCCGATCATCGGCGAGGCCCGCGACGGCCATGTCGCCCTGCTGGTGGGCGAAACCCTGGGCCATCTGGGCCAGTCGGCGCTGCTGGCGGAAGTCTTCAACCGCGAGGACGGCGACGCCCCGGCTGTCGATCTGGAAGCCGAAAAACGCAACGGCGAATTCATCCGCGCCAACCGTGAGCTGATCAAGGCCTGCACCGACCTCGGAGACGGCGGCCTGGCGCTGGCCGCGTTCGAGCTGGCCGAGGAAGCCGGCGTCGGCGTGCAGATCGACGCGGGCGACACCCCGACCGTCTTTGGCGAGGATCAGGCCCGCTACCTGATCGCCTGCAACTTCGACCAGGCCGAGGCGCTGATGCTGGCCGCAGGCCAGGCCGGTGTCACCATCACCTCCGTCGGCAAATTCGGCGGCGACATGGTGAAAATCGGCGGCTCCGAAGCCCCGCTGGCCGAGCTGAAGGAGGTCTTCCGCTCCAGCTTTGCGGCAGCCGTGGCCTGATAAAAACGCACCGCCTTTACAGGGCGGCGCGGCAAGCAGATGCTCAAGGGCGGGATGGCAGTGTCATCCCGCCCTTTCATTCGAACCGGGGACCGGCCCTTGACCCTTCCTGAACTGAAAGAGGACTGCAGCCGCTGCGCCGCCCTGTGCTGTGTGGCCTACCCGTTTGAAGCGCATGAAGACTTTGGCCTGCTCAAGGATGCGGACACGCCCTGCCCCAACCTTGGCCCGGATTTCCGCTGCACGATCCACAGCGGCCTTGCCGCCTGCGGCTTCGGCGGCTGCGTGGCGTATTCCTGCGCCGGCGCGGGCCAGCGCGTCACGCAGGCTCTGTTCGACGGCGAAACCTGGCGCGACGACCCCGACCTTTTGCCGCACATGACCTATGCCCTGCGCGTGCTGCGGCCCATCCACGAGGCGCTGCTGGTGCTGGAAGAAGCCGCCGCCCTGCACTTGCCGGACAGCCTGCGCAGCCGATGCGCCGCGCTGACCCGCGCGCTGTGTCCGCCGGCCCCCACGTCTGTCTGGGATTTCACGGAAGACAGCGTGCAGGATGCCCTGGCAGAACTGCCTGAATTTGTGGAAAGACTGGCGCCCTTTGCGCAAAGCAGCCGCTAATCCTGCTTGCACAGCTTCCGGTGCCCACCTACATTTTTACCAAACAAGACAAAGGACTTCCCCGGATGCCCATGCAAGCCCACGAAATCGAAGAACTGCTGCGCCAGAGCTTTCCCGACGCCGAAATCCAGGTGGCCGGAAGCGATGGCGTGCATATGTCCGCCATGGTTGTTGACGAAAGCTTCCGCGGCAAGAACCGCGTCCAGCAGCAGCGCGCCGTCTATGCCGCATTGAAAGGCAAGATGGACGGCCCCGACGGTGAGCTGCACGCGCTGGCGCTGACCACCAAGGCACCGGAGTAAAGAGAACTCCCCTGTGCCATTGGCGGCGGCTTGGTCCTGCGGGGGGACTGGTTTCGCGTGGGTCCCGCTTTCCTCACGTGGAAAGAAGGGCCCAAACCGCCGGGCCTGCCCTGCATGCCGTTGGATGGAAACCATCCTGAACCGGACGTCGGACCAGAGCTGGAAAAGCAAGAGCGCATGGCCTGACCGCGCGCTCAAAACCGCGGCAGAGTTTGCGCTGCGGCAATCAGCAGCCGGCGCCGTTCTGGTTCCTAAGGCTGAAGCCATAGCTGAAAGGCAGGACCTTGGCCGACATCCTGACCGCCATCGCTGCAATTGCCTTGCTGGCAGGGCTTACCTTTTTCAAACTTCTCCCCTATATCGAAACAAACCGCGACCGGCTGAAACGCCAGGAGGAAATGGATAAATGACCGACGTAAAGACCCGCATCGACGAAACCGTCAAAGCCAGCGACGTGGTGCTGTTCATGAAAGGCACCAAGGAAATGCCCCAGTGCGGCTTCTCCTCGCGCGTGGCGGCGGTGCTGAACTACATCGGCGTGGATTACACCGATGTGAACGTGCTGGCCGACGAGGACATCCGCGCCGGCATCAAGGAATATTCCGACTGGCCGACCATCCCGCAGCTCTATGTGAAGGGCGAATTCGTCGGCGGCTGCGACATCATCACCGAGATGGCCCTGTCGTCCGAACTGGACAGCCTGTTCGATGAAAACGGCATCACCTTCAACAAAGACGCCGCAGACAAAATCCGCGAAGCCAACGCCTGAGCCGGACTGCTGACACGAAAAAGGCCTGCCGGAACCGCATCCGGCAGGCCATTTTTTTTATTGCCCTATGTCCACTCGGCGGTCAGCGCAGCTGCCCGCTGGAGCCGCCAGCCGTCTCCGTCCGGCCCCGCCCGGTTTCATTCAGCGGCGGCCTTTTCTTCGATCTCCTGGGCCAATGCCTCGGTCCGCGCCGCCAGCTCTGCCAGGCTCTCGGTGATCTGCGGCGGCACCACCGGCACCTCGATCCGCTCGGGCTCCGGTGCGGGCGCGGCACGCAGCTCCGCCAGTTCCTGCTCGCGTTCGGCCAGCGTGGCCTCCACTTCCTTGATCCGGTCCTCGACGGCGGCGGTTTTGTCGGCCAGCATCAGCCCGGCCATCAGCAGCATCCGCGCCTCGGGCATCCTTCCGATCTGGTCCGACAGCACCTGGGCCTCGTCATCCAGCATCTTTGCGGCGGAGTGCAGATAGCTTTCCTCGCCCTCCTGGCAGGAAACCTCAAAGCCGCGGCCGCCGATATGAATGGTCACTTCGGGCATCACACTTCCTCCCCTTCCGGCAGGTTGCGGGCATTGGCCAGCAGCGGCTCCAGCTTGGCCAGCACCGCATTGACCTGGGCCTGGTCACTGGCTTGGGCGGCGCGCAGGCCTTCGATCTCGGCTTCCATTGCCGAATTGATCAGCCCGGCGTCGCCGAGACTTTGCGCGTTGGCTTCGCGCAGCGCGGTGTTGGAGGCCCGCAATTCCTCATTTGCCTGGCGCAGGTGCTGCAGTTCGGCGTCCAGCCGCAGCAGGGTTTCGTTCTGCTGCCCGGCTTCGGCGCCGATGTCCTGAACCGGATCCGCGGACGCCCCGGCTGACGATTGTGCCTGTTCCAGCTGCGCTTTCAGGCTGTCATTGGCGGCCTGGGCTTCGGAAAGCTGGTCTTCCAGCGCTTCCCTCTCGCTGGCTGAGGTGTTTGCCGCCGCTTCCAGTTCTCCCTTGAGACGGGCAACTTCCGCCCGCAACGCCTTTTTTTCGGCCGGATCGCCGGCTTCGTTGCGCAGCAGCTGCAATTCCGCTTCCATTGCAGCGATATCCCCGATGCCGGCAGACGGCTTGCTTTCGGCCTCCTGCAACCGGGCATGCAGCACCTTTACCCGTTCTTCGAGCTGGGCATTTGCGGTCTTTTCCTCGTCAAGCGCCTGCTCAAGCTCCGCATTGGCAGCGCCGGCCGCAGAGGCTTCCGCCGCCTTGACCGCCTCGGCGGCCGCTTCTTCGGCCTTGGACCTGTCCGCGGCGCGGGCCTCCTGCAGTGCAGCTGCGCCCGCGCCGATGCGCTCCAGCGCGGCCTGGATGCGGCCTTGCAATTCTTCAATCTGGTTCATGCCTGTCCCTCACCCGTCCACATCAGTTCCATTTTCTTTCCGGTGTCTGCACGAATCGCAGATCTGCCGCCGACATGGGCCAGTTCTTCCCTTTCAGGAATAAATCACCCCCCCTTGTGTTTCAACCACTTGCCGCGCCAACTTCGCGCACGCCAGCAGACATGCGCGCAACCGTGCTTGATCTTTGCGGCATCGCTGTTATTGAGCGCAGCAATTGCCTGTTAACGCCAAAGGACGATCCAAGTGGACCTGACAGCCCTGCGCACCGCCAATCCCGACCATTGGAACAAGGCCGCCGCCATCCGCGCGCTGGCTCTGGACGCCGTCGCCGCCGCCAATTCCGGGCACACCGGCATGCCGATCGGCATGGCCGATGTGGCGACCGTGCTGTTCGAAAAGCACCTCAAATTCGATGCATCCAACCCGGCCTGGCCGGACCGCGACCGCTTCATCCTGTCGGCGGGCCACGGCTCGATGCTGATCTATGCGCTGCTGTATCTGGCCGGCGACCGCCAGGTCACGCTCGACCAGATCAAGAACTTCCGCCAGACCGGCGCCATCACCGCGGGCCACCCGGAGAACTTCCTGATCGACGCGGTCGAGGTCACCACCGGCCCGCTGGGCCAGGGCCTGTCCAACGCCGTCGGCTTTGCCATGGCAGAAGAAATGCAGCGCGCGCATTACGGGCGCAAGGTTGTCGATCACCACACCTATGTGATCGCCGGCGACGGCTGCCTGATGGAAGGCATCAGCCAGGAAGCCATTGGTCTGGCCGGGCGCCACAGCCTGGGCAAGCTGATTGTGTTCTGGGACAACAACAACATCACCATCGACGGCAGCGTCGAGCTCAGCGACCGCACCAACCAGGTGCAGCGCTTCAAGGCCTCCGGCTGGCAGGTGCTGGAAATCGACGGCCACGACCCCAAGGCCATCGACGAGGCCATCGAGGCCGCCAAGAAGTCCAAGAAGCCGTCGATGATCGCCTGCAAGACGCACATCGCCCTGGGCCACGCCGCGCAGGACACTTCCAAGGGCCACGGCGCGCTCACCGACAAGGACCAGCTGCAGGCGGCCAAGGATGCCTATGGCTGGACCGGCGGTGCGTTCGAGATCCCGGCCGCGATCAAATCCCAGTGGGAAGAGATCGGTGCCCGCGGCAAATCCGAGCGCGAAGCCTGGGAAGCCCGCTTTGCCGAGCTGTCGCAGCAGAAGCAGGACCGGTTCAACCGCGCCTATGCACTGGAGGCGCCCAAGAAGCTGTCGGCTGCCATCAAGGCGCTGAAAAAGCAGGTGTCCGAGACGCAGCCCAAGGTCGCGACCCGCAAATCGTCGGAAATGGCGCTGGAAGTGATCAACCCGATCATGCCGGAAACCGTGGGCGGCTCCGCCGACCTCACCGGCTCCAACAACACCAAGACCGGCGATCTCGGCGTGTTTGACACCGACAACCGCAAGGGCCGCTACATCTACTGGGGCATCCGCGAGCACGGCATGGCCGCAGCGATGAACGGCATGGTGCTGCACGGCGGCGTGCGCGCTTACGGAGGCACCTTCTTCTGCTTCACCGACTATGCCCGCCCGGCGATGCGCCTGGCCGCGCTGTCCAAAATCCCGACCGTGTTTGTGATGACCCACGACTCGATCGGCGTCGGCGAAGACGGCCCGACCCACCAGCCGGTCGAGCATCTGGCGATCTGCCGCGCGACCCCGAACACCTATGTGTTCCGCCCCGCCGACACCGTGGAAACCGCCGAGGCCTGGGAAATCGCCATCACCTCCAAGGACACCCCCTCGGTGCTGGCGCTGACCCGCCAGAACCTGCCGACCGTGCGCACCGAGCACAAGCTCAGCAACATGGTCGAAAAAGGCGCCTATGTGCTGGCCGAGGCCGAGAACAAGCGCCAGGTGATCCTGATCGCCACCGGTTCCGAGGTTTCCGTTGCGATGGAAGCCAAGGCCAAGCTGGAAGCGGAAGGCATCGGCACCCGCGTCGTCTCCATGCCCTGCATGGAGCTGTTTGCGCAGCAGGACGAAGCCTACCGCCGCAAGGTCCTGCCCGCGGGCCCGGTGCGCGTGGGCATCGAGGCAGCCGTGCGCGACGGCGGCTGGGACCGCTGGCTCTTGGGCGAGCGCGGCCAGGAGAAGAAAGCCGGTTTCGTCGGCATGGACCGCTTCGGCGCCTCCGCCCCGGCAGGCGAGCTGTTTGAGCGCTTCGGCATCACCGCTGAGGGCACAGTGGCCAAGGTGAAAGAGCTGCTGGGCTGAGCGAAGCGGCTATAAGACAGAAAGGGCACCCAATCGGGTGTCCTTCGTTGCCTCTGGTTCGAGCAATTCTCACTTTCGAATTGATTGCTCTTTTGCTTACCAGTTTCTCACATTCCAAACGCTTAACTTAAAGACGTATCGTCCTCGCGGGGCATTACAGTTGGCAAGGGCTTGGAACGTTTCCTCATTTTTCTGCTGCTATGATATTTGCTCTGATACTCGCGCCGCTGTTTTGCGACTTCATACAAGACAATGCCGGAGCTCGTACCAAGATTTAAGCTTTCGATCATGCCGAACATCGGGATCGAGACACACATTTCGCTGTGTTCAACGGCAAGCTCGCTTATACCGTGCTTTTCGTTCCCAAACCAAACAGCCAGCTTTGCATGATGGGTAAAATCCCCCTCATGCAGATACACGTTGGTCTTACCTTTCACATGTGGAGAGGTCGCAATAGAAACAAACCCGTTCTTCTCCAGATGTTCGATGCATACAGCCGTGCTGTCAAAGCGCTTTACGAATGTCCATTTTACAGCAGACACGGATGTTCTAGAGAGCGACCTCCTCTCTCGCATATCCTCCCAATCCTCGGGGAGCGCCTTTCGAGGGTCTACTACGTAGACTTTTCGACACCGAGAGCGTTCACGTTCCGGATAACAGTCCCAATATTTTTGATGTCTTCCGGATTTTCAATTACAGCAAGCAAATTCTTGCAACGAAACGCCTTAATTGCATCCGCCCGTTTTCGAACCGATGGCTTTGACTTTTTGGGTGCGTCATCATTCATAATATGCCTCAATATTGACAGCGTAATATTTTTAGAGGGTGAACCAGATCCCTGGCTTGTTGGCTTTGCTTAGACTCCCAAAAGGCAGCTAATGATCGTTCTTTTTTCCTGATACCGCCACAATCACCTTGCTCGCCAGCGGGATCAGCAGCAGCCCCAGCGCTAGGCCGAACACCCCGTCCATGCCCGCCTTGGCAATCCATTCGGTAGCACCCATCCATCCCTCAGGCGCCGCGTGGCCCGCGGTATAGGCCCAGTCGTGGATCAACTGGCCCAGCCAGCCAAAGCCCAGCACCTCCAGCCCGTGGATGATGATGGAGCCGCCGACCCACAGCATCGCCGCGGTGCCGACCACCGACAGGATCTTCATCAGCACCGGCATGAACTTGACCAGCCCGCGCCCCAGCCCGCGGCCCAGCTCGGTGCGGGCGTTCTCGGCCAGATACAGCCCGACATCATCCATCTTCACGATCAGCGCGACAGAGCCGTAGACCGCCAGCGTCACGCCGATTGCAACCACCGCCAGGGTTGCCGCCTGCATCCAGACATTCGGCGCCTCGATCGCGGCCAGCGAAATGGTCATGATCTCCGCCGACAGGATGAAGTCGGTCTTGATCGCCCCCTTGATCTTCTCCTCCTCCAGATGGCCGGGATCCTTGACGCTCATGTCCTCGTCGATCGCGTGGCTGACATGGGGAAACAGCACGTGAAAGATCTTCTCGGCACCCTCGAAACACAGGTAGCAGCCGCCCAGCATCAGCAAAGGCGTGATCGCCCAGGGCGCGAAATTGGCCAGCAGCATCGCGACGGGCAGCAGCAGGATCAGCTTGTTGAACAGCGACCCGCGGGTGATGCGCCAGATGATCGGCAGCTCGCGCGCAGGCGCAAAGCCCTGCAGGTACTTGGGCGTCACCGCGGCATCGTCGATGATCACGCCTGCGGTCTTGGCACCGGCCTTGCCCGCCGCCGCCGCCACATCATCGACCGAGGCCGCCGCCACCTTGGCAATCCCCGCCACGTCATCCAGAAGCGCCAGCAAACCGCTCATGCCAAATCCCTCAATCCCTGTCCGCGTTTGCGGGCAATCTGCCCGCTTCCGCGCCGCAGCACAAGCGTTAGCGCCACCGCCTGCGGAACCGCAAACCGCCGTTAACGCCACCGGGGCAAACCGTTAACGCCACCAGCCGCATTTTGCGCTAACAGTTTCATTTAATGACGCTTTTACCCCTTTAGACCACATCTGCACCGGTCTATATGGCGGCCAAAGGTATTTGCTCGCTTGGAGACGTAACTCATGACCATCAAAGTCGGGATCAACGGATTTGGCCGCATCGGCCGCTGCACCCTGTCGCACATCGCCGCCTCCGGCCGCGACGACATCGAAGTGATCAAGGTGAACGCCACCGGCCCGCTGGACACCGCAGCGCACCTGATCAAATACGACAGCGTGCATGGCCGTTTCCCCGGCGAAGTGACCATCGGCGACGGCACCATGAACCTGGGCCGCGGCGACATGCAGATGTTCTCCACCTACGACATGGGTGAGCTGGACTGGTCCGGCTGCGACGTGGTGCTGGAATGCACCGGCAAGTTCAACGACGGCGAGAAGGCCAAGGCGCATCTGGAGCGCGGCGCCAAGAAAGTGCTGCTGTCCGCACCCGGCAAGAACGTCGACAAGACCATTGTCTATGGCGTCAACCACGACCAGCTGGAAGCCACCGACACCATGATCTCCAACGGCTCCTGCACCACCAACTGCCTGGCGCCGCTGGCAAAGGTGCTGGACGAGGCCTTTGGCATCGAGCACGGCATCATGACCACCATCCACGCCTACACCGGCGACCAGCCGACCCTGGACCGCCGCCACAGCGACCTTTACCGCGCCCGCGCTGCCGCCATGTCGATGATCCCGACTTCGACCGGCGCCGCCAAGGCCCTGGGGGAAGTGCTGCCGAACCTGAAAGGCCGCCTGGACGGCTCCGCCATCCGCGTGCCGACCCCGAATGTCTCCGCCGTCGACCTGACCTTCCGCGCCGGCCGCGATGTAACCGCCGAGCAGGTCAACGCCGCCGTCAAGGAAGCCGCCGAAGGCCCGATGAAGGGCGTGCTGGGCTATGAGCCGGCGCCGCTGGTCTCGGTTGACTTCAACCACTCGCCGGAAAGCTCGATCTTTGCCCCCGACCAGACCCGCGTGGTCGACGACCGCATGGTGCGGGTGCTGGCCTGGTACGACAACGAATGGGGCTTCTCGGTGCGCATGGCCGACGTTGCGGTTGCCATGGGCAATCTGGGCTGAATCAGCCCAACCCCTTGAGAAACCACGCCCGCTCAGGTTATCTGGGCGGGCGTATTCTTTTGCGGCGGAGCTTTGATGACCAACCGGATTGCGATTTTCCTCGGCCTGTTCCTGATCGCCGCCGCCGTGACCGACATCGCCCTGTTCGGTGACCTGCACATGATCTTCCTCGGCAAGAAGTTCTTCGCCCTGATCGACTGGGTGGCCTTCTGGCGCTGATCCCCGCGCGGCGCTGCTTGCGAAAGCTCCAGGTCCCTTCCCCAAAGCCTGCGGGGGCGTCAGCCCCCGCCCGCGCGCGCAGCGCGCCGCCGAAAGCACAAAGCCGGGCGTCAGCCCGGCTTTGCCTGTTTGCCGCCCGGACTGCGGCAGATCTCAGCCGGCCTTGCCCAGCCGCCCCAGAAGCCTGTCCTTGACCAGCGGGGTGACGAATTTCGAGACATCGCCGTCCAACCGGGCAATTTCCTTGACCAGTTTCGAGGCAATGGCCTGATGCCGCGCCTCGGCCATCAGGAAGACGGTCTCGATCGAACTGTCGAGCGCCCGGTTCATGCCGACCATCTGAAACTCATACTCGAAATCGGCAACCGCGCGCAGGCCGCGCACGATGATCTGGGCGCCGACATCGCGGGCGCAATCGATCAGCAGGTTCTCGAACGGATGCGCGATGATCTCGGTGCCGGTCTCGGCGCTGAGCTTGGCGCATTCGGCCTCGATCATCTCCACCCGCTCTTCCAGGTTGAACAGCGGCCCCTTGTCACGGTTGATCGCCACGCCGATGACCAGCTTGTCCACCAGCGCGCTGGCGCGGCGGATGATGTCGATATGCCCGAGGGTTATCGGGTCGAAAGTGCCTGGATACAGACCCACACGCATGGGAGGCCTCCTGCCTTGTCAGAATTTCTGCACACGCAAACATAAATGCGGCCGGCATTGCAAGAGGGCAGAAATACGGAACCGCTGTTGCGGCTCAGTGCCCCATGATCATGTCCTGCAGGGCATCCTTCTCCATCGCCACCTGTGCCAGCTGCGCCTTGACGACATCGCCAAGTGTCACAATTCCCACAAGTTTTTCACCCTCGACAACCGGCATGTGGCGGAAACGCCCGTCCGTCATCTGCTTCAGAACCTCGCCGACATTCGACTGGCTGGTGCAGGTCACCAGCTTGCGCGTCATATAGTCGCCGACCGGCTTGCTCAGGCAGCCTGACCCGGTGGCGGCAAGTTCCCGCACGATGTCCCGCTCCGACAGGATACCGTCGGGCTTTTCTCCATCCGCCGAAACGACAACGGAGCCGAATTTGTTCGCGGCCAAAAGCTTGGCAGCTTCAGATACGCTGGCATCCGGCTTGATCGTGACCACGCCGTTGGTGGCCTTGGACTTCAAAATGACCTGAACGAGCACGCTGCAGACCTCCGTGATTTTAATGCGTAACAGCAAGGTTTGCCGCAACGCAGCTTTAAGTCAAGGCTTCCAGCCGGGCCACCTCGTCGCGGATGCCCCTGGACAGCGCCTGGGCAAAGCGGTTCAGCCGCTCGCTGCGCTGGTCGCCCTGATGGCGCACCAGGTGGAAACTGCGGGTCAGACTCACCTTGTCGGTCAGGATCTTGCGCAGCATCCGGTGGGCCGGCAGGCTGAAGTCATGCGCCACGCACAGCCCGGTGCCCTGCGCCGCCATCTTGATCTGCACCGACACCGAATTGGAGGCCAGCGCCACCCGCTCGATGCCGATGTCGTTGAGGTAATCCAGTTCCTTGTCAAAGATCATGTCCGGGATATAGCCGATCATCTTGTGGCCCTTCAGGTCCTCCAGCCCGGTGATCGGCGGGTGCTCCTTCAGGTAATGGCGCGAAGCCACCAGATGCAGGTTGTAGTCGCAGATCTTCTGCACCAGCAGCTTGCCCGCCGTGGGCGCGCTGACCGTGACGGCCATATCCGCTTCACGGCGGCTGAGGTTGATCACCCGCGGCAGCGCGACGATCTGAATATCCAGATCCGGGTTCTCCTCGGCGATCTGCACGCAGACCTGCGGCAGGATGTAATTGGCGCTGCCGTCCGGGGCGCCGATGCGGATCTGTCCCGACATCGTATCGCTCGGCCCGCTCAGGGCTTCGGTGCCGGCGCGCATGGCCTGTTCGGCCGCTTCGGCATGGACCAGCAACCGGTCGCCGGCCGCGCTCAGCGCATAGCCCTGCGGGGATTTCACGAACAGCGGGGTTTCCAATGCGGCCTCGAACCGGGCGATCCTGCGGCCCACAGTGGCCGGGTCCATCTTCAGGATGCGGCCCGCCCCCGACAGGCTCGCCTCCCGCGCCACCGCCAAAAACACTTTCATATCATCCCACTGCGGATCCATCGGTACGGGTCCTCCGTCTGCCTGCCAACGTTTCGTTAACCTTTTGCGTTCCTGCAAAGCCTCTTTGAAATCTTTCCCCTTTTCCGATGATTTTTGCAAGCCTAGGATTGACGGCAAGATGAACAGAGGAGGATCCGATGAAAGAACTCGGTCACTTTATCAACGGCAAACTCGTTTCCGGCACCTCGGGCCGCTTTGACGATGTCTTCAACCCCGCAACCGGCGAAGTGCAGTACCTGTGCCCGATGGCCAGCGCTGCTGAAACCACAGAGATCATCGAAAAGGCCGCCGCCGCGCAGCCGGCCTGGGGCGCCACCAACCCGCAGAAACGCGCCCGCGTGATGATGGCCATGGTCGGCCTGATGAACCGCGACATGGACAAGCTGGCCGAAGCGCTGAGCCGCGAGCACGGCAAGACCATCCCGGACGCCAAGGGCGACCTGCAGCGCGGCCTGGAAGTGATCGAATACTGCGTCGGCGCGCCACAGATGCTGAAGGGTGAATTCACTGACAGCGCAGGCCCCGGCATCGACATGTACTCCATGCGCCAGCCGCTGGGTGTTGTCGGCTCGATCATGCCGTTCAACTTCCCCGCCATGATGCCGCTGTGGCACGTCGGCCCGGCGCTGGCCTGCGGCAACGCCGTGGTGCTGAAGCCGTCCGAACGCGACCCCTCCGTGCCGCTGATGCTGGCGGAGCTGTTTGTCGAGGCCGGCCTGCCCGAAGGCGTGTTCCAGGTGGTGAACGGCGACCGCGAGGCGGTTGACACCATTCTGGACAGCGAGATCATCCAGGGCGTGTCCTTCGTCGGCTCCACCCCGATCGCGCAGTACATCTACTCGCGCGCCACCGCCAACGGCAAGCGCGCCCAGTGCTTCGGCGGCGCCAAGAACCACATGATCATCATGCCCGACGCCGATCTGGACCAGGCTGCGGACGCGCTGGTGGGTGCCGGCTTCGGCGCGGCCGGCGAACGCTGCATGGCGATCTCGGTTGCGGTGCCGGTGGGCGAGGAAACCGCCGACAAGCTGATCGAAAAGCTGATCCCGCGCATCGAAACCCTGAAGGTCGGCCCCTACACCGCCGGCGACGACGTGGATCTGGGCCCGGTCGTGACCGCGGCATCCAAAGAGCGGATCCTGGGCCTGATCCAGTCCGGCGTCGATCAGGGCGCCAAGCTGGTGGTCGACAACCGCGACTTCAAACTGCAGGGATACGAGGACGGCTTCTTTGTCGGCGCGCATCTGTTCGACCATGTCACCCCCGACATGGACATCTACAAGCAGGAGATCTTCGGCCCGGTGCTTTCCACTGTCCGTGCAGGCACTTACGAGGAAGCCTTGAAGCTGGCGATGGATCACGAATACGGCAACGGCACCGCGATCTTCACCCGTGACGGCGACACCGCCCGCGATTTCGCCAGCCGGGTGAACATCGGCATGGTGGGCATCAACGTGCCGATTCCGGTGCCGCTGGCCTATCACACTTTCGGCGGCTGGAAGAAGTCGATGTTCGGCGACCTGAACCAGCACGGCCCCGACAGCTTCAAATTCTACACCCGCACCAAGACCGTGACCTCCCGCTGGCCCTCGGGCATCAAGGAAGGCGGCGAGTTCAACTTCAAAGCGATGGACTGAGGCAAGCCCTGCCGCACGCAATCAAAGGCCCCGGAGTTCCGGGGCCTTTTCTGTTGCCAGCCGCTGCGGAATGGCCTCCTGACAGCCCAGATCACTGGGTTTTTCGGCATCGCGACCGGATTTGACCGCCCTGTGGCCAAATTTCCCTTGTTCCGCGCCGCCAGTAGTCTATCCGGTCAACAAGAGACAGAAAACGGCAGGCGCATGAGCAACTCCCCCGAACCAATTCAGCCGCAGGCAACTGCAAAGACCGCGCGTGACTGGGTCAAGCTTCTGGCCCATTACCGGGAACCCGACCATTTGCGCAGCGTGTTTGAATTGGCGGTAACGGTGGTGCCTTTTGTGCTTCTGTGGGCACTGGCCTGGTGGTCGCTGTCGGTCAGCTACTGGCTGACGCTGGCGGTTTCCGTCCTCATCGCGGCTTTTCTGCTGCGCCTGTTCACCATCCAGCATGATTGCGGGCACGGGTCTTTCTTCAAGAACCGCCATGTCAGCGACTGGACCGGGCGCATCATCGGGGTGCTGACCCTGACGCCGTATGATGTCTGGCGCCGCACCCATTCAATCCACCACAGCACCCACGGCAACCTGGACAAGCGCGGCATGGGCGACATCCACACCCTGACCGTGGCCGAATACCGGGCGCTGGGGCGCTGGGATCAGCTGATGTACCGGATCTACCGCCACCCGGTCACGCTGTTCGTTCTCGGCCCCGGCTACCTTTTCTTTCTGCAGAACCGCATTCCCTACGGGCTGATGAACCAGATGCGCTACTGGATCAGCGCCATGGGAACAAATGCGGTGATCTTCGCGGCGCTGGCGGTGATCTGGTATTTCGGCGGGCTGATGCCGCTGCTGCTGATCTTTCTGCCCGCAACGCTGATCGCTGCAACCGCCGGTCTGTGGCTGTTCTATGTGCAGCACCAGTTTGAAACCACCCAGTGGGAGCAGGAAGAAGACTGGCAGCTGCATGACGCCGCCTTGCACGGCAGCTCCCACTATGTACTGCCGCCGGTTCTGCAATGGCTGAGCGCAAACATCGGCATCCACCATGTGCACCACCTCTACAGCCGGATCCCGTTCTACCGGCTGACCGAAGTCCTGCGCGATCACACCGAACTGGCAGAAGGCAACCGGATGACCATCCGCGAAAGCCTGGCCAATGCGCGGCTGCACCTGTGGGATGAAGACAGCAAGCGCCTGCTGTCCTTTGCCCAGGCCCGCAGCCTGTACAGCTGACCCCGCTGACGGCGCAGGCGGCGGTCTTCCGCCACCTCTGACAACACAAGCTTGTGAGAAGCGCCATTTCCGGTATGCCGGCCCCTAGGAAAACCTGCGCCGGTGATTATGTTGCGGCGGAGTTTTCGAGCAGCTTGGCAGAGGTAACATGACCAAACTCCGCATCACCCGCCGTGCCGTCCTGACCGGGGCCGGCGCAACCCTGGCCGTCCCGTCCCTTCTGCGCGCACAGTCCACCGACGCCTTTCCGCAGGATGAACCGGCAATCCGCGAAGAAGTGCCGGTCCAGCGCAATGTGTCCGCCTTTGCCCAGCAGAACTGGCAGGACCATTTCGACACGCTGGGCTCCGGCTGCCTGCTGGCCGACATCAGCTCCCGCGCGCTGCATTACTGGGGGCCGGACGGCGAAACCTACCGGCTGTTCCCTTCCTCGGTGCCGATGACCGAAGATCTGACCAAGCGCGGCTACACCAAGGTTGTGCGCAAGCGCGAGAACCCAAGCTGGACCCCCACCGCATCGATGCGCGAGCGCGATCCGACGCTGCCGGTCCGCATCGAAGGCGGCGTCGAAGGCAACCCTCTGGGCACCCGGGCCATGTATCTGGACTGGCCGGCCTATCTGGTGCACGGCACCCATGACACCCGCAAGATCGGGCGGCAGAGCTCGTCGGGGTGCATCGGCCTCTACAACCAGCACGTTGAAGAGCTCTATGAGATGGTCGAAGTGGGCACCCAGGTCCGGCTGATGTAACCAAGACCGGCCGCTGCGGTGCGCGGTGCGGCAAACAGGAGCGGGCACGGCGCATGGCCCGTGCCCGTTCCTGATTCTGCGCCTCTGCCTTACTTCAGGCTGATGTGATCCGGCTTCAGGCCCGCATCGAACCGCTCCACGGTTTTTTCCATCAGCGCTTCAAAATTCCGGGTGAACCGCTTGGTGTCATAAAGCGGACCTGACTTGATGCTTTCCTGCAACCGGGCCTTCACGTCAGCCAGATACGCCGGGTCGCGGGCCAGTTTCAGGGCAAGCGCCTGGTACTGCTGGGGGGTTGCGGCGATCAATTCGTCCAGATCCACCGAATGCAGCAGGCTGGCGGCAACCCGCGCGGCAAACTGTTTGCCGGCTTTTGTCACCACCGGGACCCCCGCCCACAAGGCGTCGCTTGCGGTGGTGTGGGCGTTCACGTTGAACGTGTCCAGGAAGATATCCGCAAGCGGCAGGCGGGACAGATGGTCCTCCTGCAAGGCAAAGCCGGCAAAGACGATGCGTTCCGGAGCGACACCGCGCTTCTTCGCTTCGGCGCGGATGTTTTCATGGATCGCGCCATTGTTTGCGTAGAACCAAAGCACGCTGTCCGGCACCAGCTTCATCAGTTTCATCCAGACTTCGAATTCATCGGGCGAAACCTTGTAAGGGTTGTTGAAGGAGCAGAACACCAGCGCCTCTTCCGGAAGCCCGACGTCGGCGCGCGTGGGCTTCACTGCCGAGGCCTGCCGCCCGTCATCATTCGACTGATAGCAGTCCGGCATATACAGTACTTTTTCGGTATAATACTTGCGGTACTTCGGCGGCAGGACGACGGGGTCGGCAATCATGTAATCCATGGCATCGACCCCGGTGCTGCCCGGATATCCGAGGTAGGAGATCTGGATCGGCGCCATCCGGTGGTCGAACAGGTTGACCCGGTTGCCCTTGGTATGGCCCTTCAGATCGATGGCAATGTCCAGGCAATCCGCGCGGGCTTGCTCGACGATTGTTTCGCTGGCAACACCGGCAACCTGCCGGTACACATCCGCGGATTTTTCCGCCCGGACACGGCCCTCCTGCTCGGTCATCGTGCCATAGTCGTAGATATAGACCTCAAACCTGTCGCGGTCATGCAGTTCGAACATCCGTCCGATCAGATACATGGTCGCATGGTCAAGGAAGTCGCAGGAGAAATAGCCGATCCTGATTTTTCCGGATTGCTTCAGCGGCCCGCTGAAGCTGGCGGTCTCCTTTTTGCAGACTTTGTTGGTCCGGGCGGCCTGGATCGAATACTTCAGCTGAATTGCGGGATCATCCACGATGCTCAGGAAGGAGAACGGGTCGACCGATTTCATGATGTCGGACTGTTTCTTGAGCTTCCTTTTCGCCCGGCCGACTTCGGACCAGTCGCATTTGCGCCGCTTGAGGTGCATCAGGCGCGCAAAGACGACCTCATTGGAGGGATCGAATTTCAGCGTGTCCTGGAAATAGTTGATCGCTTCCTCGTCCTGCGCGATCCGCATCAGGTAGCTGCCGATGTAGGCGAGGCATTCCGGGTTCCTGGGTTCCAGGCGCAGCGCGTCGACGTGGTGCAGGATCGCCTGGTCGGGCAATTCCATCAGTTCCAGAACCTCGCCAAGCGTTGTGTGGATCTTGCGGTTCCTGTCATCCAGTTTCAGCGCCAGCTTCAGCAGATAGATCGCATCGTTCAGATTGCGTTCAATTGCCTTGTGGCGGGCAAGCTTCATCAGCTGCTGCGCCTGCTCCTGGGGCGTGCCGTTCCTGGCATTCAGCAACCCGTGGCGCATGGCCATGGCGAAATCGGCCCGCCCGTTGCCGGCAACGGCTGCCGAAAAATCCGGCGCCGGGCCATTGCCGACCGCGCCCCCGTTCTTTGCGGATGCCAGAAAATGCTGCGCCTCTGAATTCGACACTGCGTCTACTCCTTTTGGAATGCGTGCCGCAGGATTCACCTGCAGTCTGTCTGTTTGGGACCGAGTTTCCCCGAAGTTTCTTAATATTCTCCTCACCCCGCCCGCCTCCGCCTGCGGCATTGCTGCACGGCGGCTTTGCATTTGCGCAGCTTGCCTCAGGCTCCGGCTGGCGCTATTAAATAAACAACTGTTCAATTCATGCGCTGGCGGGAGGAGCTGCTGATGGATTTCGCACTGACTGAGGAACAGACGGCCATTTTCGACATGGCCCATGCCTTTGGGCAGGAACACATCGCGCCGCATTCCCGCCAATGGGAAAAGGACGGCACGATCCCCAAATCCCTCTGGCCCAAGCTGGCCGAGCTGGGTTTCGGGGGGCTTTACGTCTCCGAGGAATACGGCGGCTCGGGCCTCAGCCGCCTGGATGCCACCCTGGTGTTCGAAGCGCTGGCGATGGCCGACCCCGCGGTCGGTTCGTTCCTGTCGATCCACAACATGTGCGGCGGCATGATCGACAAGTTCGGCTCGGAAGAGACCAAGCAGAAATGGCTGCCCGCACTCTGCACGATGGAGAGGATCTTCTCCTACTGCCTGACCGAACCGGGCTCCGGCTCCGACGCGGCGGCATTGAAGACCCGCGCCGAGCGCAGCAATGACGGCTACACGCTGAACGGCACCAAGGCGTTCATCTCCGGCGGCTCCTATTCCGATGCCTATGTCGTGATGTGCCGCACCGGCGAGGACGGCCCCAAGGGGATCTCCACCGTGGTGGTCGAGGACGGCGCCAAAGGCCTGTCTTTCGGCGCGCTGGAGGACAAGATGGGCTGGAAGGCACAGCCCACCTCGCAGGTGCAGTTCGACGACTGCAGGATCCCGGCAGACAACCTGATCGGCGAGGAAGGCAAGGGCTTCACTTACGCGATGGCGGGCCTCGACGGCGGCCGCCTCAACATCTCGGCCGGCGCGCTGGGCGGGGCCCAGACGGCACTGGACCAGACCGTGCAATACATGTCCGAGCGCAAGGCCTTCGGCAAGTCGATCAACCAGTTCCAGGCGCTGCAGTTCCGGCTGGCGGAGTATGAGACCAAGCTGCAGGCCGCCCGCACCTTCCTGCGCCAGGCGGCGTGGAAGCTGGACACCGGCGCCCCTGACGCCGGCAAGTTCTGCGCCATGGCCAAGCTGCTGGTGACCGACACCGCCTTTGATGTCGCCAACGGCTGCCTGCAGCTGCACGGCGGCTACGGCTACCTGGCCGATTACGGGGTGGAAAAGATCGTCCGCGACCTGCGCGTGCACCAGATCCTCGAAGGCACCAACGAGATCATGCGCCTGATCGTCTCGCGCCAGATGATTGCGGGCTAACCCGCGGGCGCCTAAGGTTTTCCATGGGAAGGCCCGGCGCCGCTGCCGGGCACCCTCAATAGGGGACATTTGCCGTGAGCGACATTGACATCCGCAAGGCAGGCCATGCCGGCCGCATCACCCTGACCCGCCCCAAGGCGCTCAATGCGATGAGCTATGACATGTGCATGGCCATCGACGCCGCCATGCGCGGCTGGGCAGAGGATGACAGCGTCAGGCTGGTGGTGATCGACGCCGAGGGCGACAAGGCCTTCTGCGCCGGCGGCGACATCGCCGAGCTTTATGACACCGGCACCAAAGGCGACTACAGCTATGGCCGCACCTTCTGGCGCGATGAGTACCGGCTGAACGCCTGTATCTTCGAGTACAAGAAGCCGGTGATCAGCTTTCTGCAGGGGTTCACCATGGGCGGCGGCGTCGGCATCGGCTGCCACGGCACCCACCGGGTGGTCGGCGAAAGCAGCCAGATTGCCATGCCCGAGGTCGGCATCGGCCTGGTGCCGGACGTGGGCGGCTCGCTGATGCTGGCGCTGGCGCCGGACCATCTGGGCGAATACCTCGGCATGACCGCCGCGCGGATGGGCGCGGATGATGCGATCCTCGCCGGCTTTGCCGATTATTTCGTGCCGCAGGACAAGTGGCCCGCCCTGATCTCGGCACTGGAGGAAAGCGGCCGCGCGGCCCTTGTGGAAGACGCCGCCGAACCGGCCCCCGAAGGCAAGCTGCGCGGTCTGCGCCAGGAGACGGCCACACACTTCGCCCAGGACAGCCTGGAGGCAATCCTGGCAAGCCTGCAGGCAGCGGACAATGAATTCGCCCAAGGCGCGCTGAAGTCCCTGAACCGGAATTCGCCGCTGTCGATGGCCTGCACGCTGGAGATGCTGCACCGCCTGCGTGCCGACGGTCCGGCCATCCGCCGCGCGCTGGATCTGGAATACCGCTTTACTTACCGCGCGATGGAAAAGGGCGATTTCCTGGAAGGCATCCGCGCCCAGATCATCGACAAGGACCGCAATCCGCAGTGGCACCATGCCGGCCGGGATGTCCCCGCGGCAGCGGTCAAGGAGATGCTGGCGCCGCTCGGCGCGGCAGCGCTGACATTTGAGGAGGAACTGTCATGAAGATCGGATTTATCGGGCTGGGCAACATGGGCGGGCCGATGGCCGCCAACCTGGCCAAGGCGGGCCATGAGGTCACCGGCTTTGACATGGCCGACGTCAGCATCGAAGGCGTCACCATGGCCGCTTCCGGCCCTGACGCCGCCGCGGGCGCCGATGCGGTGATCACCATGCTGCCCAACGGCGCCATCCTGCGCCTTGTTGCCGCCGAAATCATCCCGGCGATGACCAAGGGGGCCGCTTTCATCGACTGCTCCACCGTCGATGTGGAGTCCGCCCGTGCGGTGGCCGCACAGGCCTCGGATGCGGACCTGCTGTCCGTGGACGCGCCGGTCTCCGGCGGCATCGGCGGCGCCGCCGGCGGCACGCTGACCTTCATGGCCGGCGGTTCGCCCGCAGCGTTTGCCGCGGCGGAGCCATTGTTCGATATCATGGGCCAGAAAGCGGTGCACTGCGGCGAGGCCGGCGCGGGCCAGGCCGCCAAGATCTGCAACAACATGATCCTTGGCGTCACCATGATCGCCACCTGCGAGGCTTTTGCGCTGGCCGACAAGCTGGGCCTGGACCGCCAGAAAATGTTCGATGTGGTCTCGACCTCCTCCGGCTACAGCTGGAGCATGAACGCCTATTGCCCGGCTCCCGGCGTCGGCCCGCAGTCGCCCGCCGACAACAGCTACCGGCCCGGATTTGCCGCCGAGCTGATGCTCAAGGACCTCGGCCTCAGCCAGCAGGCCGCGATCAGCGCCGATGCCGACACCCCGATGGGCGAACTGGCGATGGCGCTCTACAAGACGTTTGTCGAGGACGAAGGCGGCAAGGGCATGGACTTCTCGGCCATGCTGCCCCGGTTCGAGAAGCGCCACCGCAAGGGCTGAGAATATTTCTCGATGCGGCCGGCCCCTCAGAGGATCGAGTGAAACAAAAAAGGCAGCCCGGACACGGCTGCCTTTTTCCCGTCAACCGCCGAAAATACCCCTAAAATTCGAATAAACTCCCGGATTTCGGCACCGCCCCGCCACAGTTCCGTCCAAGTTCAGCACCATTCCGGTAAGCAACCGTAAATCTTTTGCGCACCCGGAGGCAGGCTGACCGAAATGGCCACGGCGACGGAACTGAACATCAACACATCCGCCACCGCCACCCAGATGGCGGAGGAGATCTTTGGCGACGGCGTCACGGTTGTAAGCGCCAGCTACAGCGGCGACGCCCTGTCCTCCGGCATCTATTCCGGTGCCGACACAACAACCCCTGGTGTCGCCCCTGCGGATTCCGGCGTGATCCTGTCGACAGGATATGCCCGGGACTTCACCAACAGCGACGGCTCCACCAACACCAACGTCCGCAGCAACACCAGCACCAATACCTCCGGCGCCAACAACGACGCCGATTTCAACGCGCTGGCCGGTGCCGCGACCCGCGATGCCTCTTTCCTGGAAATAGATTTCACCCCCGAGGGCGATGTCCTGACCATCGACTTCGTGCTGTCCTCGGAGGAATACCCCGAGTTCATCAATTCCCAGTACAATGATGTGGTCGGCGTCTGGGTGAACGGGGTTGAGGCGCAGGTTTCCATCGGCAACGGCACCGCCTCGATCGGCAATATCAACGGCGGCGAAACCGAAAACATCTACGTCGACAATACCGGCGACCAGTACAACACCGAGATGGACGGGTTCACCATCACCCTGACGTTTGTTGCACCGGTGAACGCGGGCCAGGTCAACACCCTGAAGATCGGCGTCGCCGACACCGCCGACAGCAGCTATGACACCAACCTGCTGATCGCCGGCGGCTCGGTCCAGACCGCCGTGGTCGCCCAGGATGATCAGGCCGAATTCGCCATCGGCAAGACCCGGGTGCTGGACGTTCTGGACAACGACAGCACCACAGGCGGCACCCTGACCGTCACCCATATCAACGGCCAGGAGGTCTTTGCCGGCGACACGGTCACCCTCGCCACCGGCCAGCAGATCACCCTGAACGAAGACGGCACCTTCACCGTGGTCACCGACGGCGACCTGGAAACTGTCTATTTCAACTACACCGCGGACAATGGCCTTGGAAACTCCGACACCGGCCTTGTCGAAATCACCCAGACAGTGCCCTGTTTCCTGCGCGGCACGATGATCCGGGTGCCGGGCGGCGAAATGCCGGTCGAGAACCTGCGCCCCGGCATGACGGTCCTGACCTATGACAACGGCCCCCAGACCCTGCAGTGGACCGGCAGCCGCCGCGTCGCCTGCACCCCCCTGACAACCCCCATCCGGCTTGCCAGGGGCAGCTGCGGCAATCACCGCGATCTCTATGTCTCGCCGCAGCACCGGATGCTGATCTCCGG
This sequence comes from Leisingera thetidis, assembly GCF_025857195.1. Lineage (NCBI taxonomy): Bacteria > Pseudomonadati > Pseudomonadota > Alphaproteobacteria > Rhodobacterales > Roseobacteraceae > Leisingera > Leisingera thetidis. Next base: position 2,008,025 of record NZ_CP109787.1, read on the forward strand.
CTGCCAGGCCGAGCTGCTGTTCGGCGAGGCGGAGGTGCTGGTCAAGGCCAAGGATCTGGTCAACGACAAAACCATCCGCCCGGCGCTCGAGATGGAGGAGGCGGAATACTTCCACCTGCTGTTCGGGCGCCACCAGATCCTCTGGGCGGACGGCGCGCTGAGCGAAAGCTACCAGCCGGGCCCGGAAACCGCTGCAGGTTTTGATTCTGCCACACTGGCGGAAATCCGCGACCTGTTTCCGGAACTCTGCACCGCGACCGGCCGCGGTTACGGAAATGCCGCAAGGCTGGCTCTGCGCAGCTATGAAGCGCGGGTTCTTGCCGCCGCGTAACCGCAGACTGGCAGGCTGCCGCCGCCGTTTGCAGGCTCTCTTGGATTTTGCGCCCGGCCGGTTATGTCAGAGGCAGCGAAGAAAGGACCCGCTGTAAATGGTACGCCGTCACATTGTTTCCATCACCGTTCTTGCCGCGGCCTGCGCGCTGGCGATTCCGCTGGCGGCAGGCAATGGCCACGACAAACCTGAACACACTGCGGTCGAATGCCCGCCGGGTCTGGCCAAGAAGTCCTCGCAATGCGTGCCGCCGGGCGCGTCCAAGCGGTTCTACCGCCGCGGCGACCATATTCTGGACAATTACATCTGGATCGGCGATCCGGGCCATTGGGCACCTGATCCCTATGGCAGCTATGTTCAGGCGGGCGGTTATGTCTACCAGGTGAACCGCGAAACCCAGAAGGTTCTGCGGCTGATCGGCGCGATGGCCGACCTGTCGAACTGACCGCCGGGTCCAAGGCCAGGCCACAACCTCCACAGCACCCTGCGCCGCCGCAGCGGCAGGACCGGCCATTGCGGCCCGGACTCTCCTCGCCCCGGACTGCGCCGGACCGCCGGTGCGGCTGAAACGGGGATCCGCCGGCAGCCAGCGGCAGCAGCCGCCCGCCCGGCAGCGGGCTGCGCCCCTCTTACTCCGCCGCGACTTTCCGCGTTTCCAGAATATCCTTCAGATACCGCCCGGTATGGCTGCGCGGCTCATCCGCCACTGCTTCGGGCGTGCCCGCGGCCACGATCTCGCCGCCGCCATCGCCGCCCTCGGGACCGATGTCGATGATCCAGTCGGCGGTCTTGATCACATCCAGATTGTGCTCGATCACCACCACCGAATTGCCCTGCTCCACCAATTCGTGCAGCACTTCCAACAGCTTCTTCACATCCTCGAAATGCAGACCGGTGGTCGGCTCGTCCAGGATGTACAGCGTCCGCCCGGTCGAGCGCTTCGACAGCTCCTTGGACAGTTTCACCCGCTGCGCCTCGCCGCCGGACAGTGTCGTCGCCTGCTGGCCCACCTTGATATAGCCAAGGCCGACCCGCATCAGCGCGTCCATCTTGTCGCGGATCGACGGCACGGCGGCAAAGAACTGCTGCGCATCTTCCACTGTCATATCAAGCACATCGGCGATGCTCTTGCCCTTGAATTTGATCTCCAGCGTTTCGCGGTTATAGCGCGCGCCCTTGCAGGTTTCGCAGGTCACATAGACGTCGGGCAGAAAGTGCATCTCGATCTTGATGACCCCGTCGCCCTGGCAGGCCTCGCAGCGGCCTCCCTTGACGTTGAAGGAGAACCGCCCCGGTTTATACCCCCGCGTCTTGGCTTCCGGCAGCCCGGCAAACCAGTCGCGGATCGGGGTGAAGGCCCCGGTATAGGTCGCCGGGTTCGACCGCGGCGTGCGCCCGATCGGGCGCTGGTCGATATCGATCACCTTGTCCAGATGCTCCAGCCCCTTGATGCTTTCGCAGGGCGCCGGCGTCTGGCGCGCACCGTTCAATCGCATCGAGGCGGTCTTGAACAGCGTCTCGATGGTCAGCGTCGACTTGCCGCCGCCCGACACGCCGGTGACGCAGACAAACTTGCCCAGCGGAAACTCCGCCGTCACCTCTTTCAGGTTGTTGCCGGTGGCCCTGACAACCTTGACCTTCTTCTTGTTGCCCTTGCGCCGCTTGGCCGGCACCGCGATCTCCCGGGTGCCCGCCAGATACTGGCCGGTGATCGAGCCGGTGTCGGCGGCAATCTCATGCGGCGTGCCGTGGCTCACCACCTCGCCGCCGTGCACCCCGGCGCCGGGACCGATGTCAAAGACATAGTCGGCCTGCCGGATCATGTCCTCGTCATGCTCCACCACGATCACCGTGTTGCCCTGGTCGCGCAGGTTCTTCAGCGTGCCGATCAGCCGGTCATTGTCGCGCTGATGGAGGCCGATCGAAGGCTCGTCCAGAACGTACAAAACCCCGGTCAGGCCGGAGCCGATCTGGCTCGCCAGGCGGATCCGCTGGCTTTCGCCGCCGGACAGGGTTCCGGATGAACGTGACAGCGTAAGATACTCAAGACCCACGTTATTCAGGAATCCCAGCCGCTCGCGGATTTCCTTGACGATGGCGCGGGCGATCTCCTGTTTCTGCGGGCTCAGATGGTTCGGAACATCCTCGATCCAGGCCAGCGCCTCGCGGATCGACAGCTGCACCACCTGCCCCACATGCACGCCCGCGATCTTCACCGCCAGCGCCTCGTCGCGCAGCCGGTAGCCCTCGCAGTGGTGGCAATGGCGGTTGTTCTGATAGCGCTCGAACTCTTCGCGGATCCAGTTCGAATCCGTCTCGCGGTAGCGCCGCTCCATGTTGGGGATCACGCCCTCGAATGTGCGTTCCACCTGATAGACCCGCCCGCCTTCATCATAGCGGAACATGATCTCTTCCTCGCCGGAACCGTACAGGAACACCTGCTGCACCTTCTCGGGCAGGTCCTTCCAGACGGTGTTCTTGTCGAACTGGTAATGTTTGGCGATGGCCTCGATGGTCTGCAGGAAATAGGGCGACTTGCCCTTGCGCCAGGGCGCCAGCGCCCCGTCGTAAACCTTCAGGGACTGATCCGGCACCACCAACCGCTCGTCAAAGAACAGCTCGACCCCCAGCCCGTCGCACTCCGGGCAGGCCCCGAACGGCGCGTTGAAGGAAAACAGCCGCGGCTCGATCTCCGGAATGGTGAAACCGCTGACCGGGCAGGCAAAATTTTCGCTGAAGGTGATCCGCTCCGGATCGCCTTCCTTGGGCGCGGTTTCCAGAATGGCAATGCCGTCGGCCAGGTCCAGCGCGGTGCGCAAGCTGTCGGCCAGCCGGGTCTCCAATCCTTCCCGCACCACCAACCGGTCGACCACCACGTCGATGTCATGGCGGAACTTCTTGTCCAGCGCGGGCGGCTCGTCCAGTTCGTAGAATTCGCCGTCGACCTTCACCCGCTGGAACCCCTGCTTCCTGAGCTCCAGGAATTCCTTCTTGTACTCGCCCTTGCGGTCGCGGACGATCGGCGCCAGCAGATAGCCGCGGCTGCCTTCCTCCATTTCCATGATCCGGTCGACCATGTCCTGCACCTGCTGCGCCTCGATCGGCAGGCCGGTGGCAGGGCTGTAGGGCGTGCCCGCACGGGCAAACAGCAGACGCATGTAGTCGTAGATCTCGGTCACCGTGCCAACGGTCGAGCGCGGGTTCTTGGAGGTCGTCTTCTGCTCGATCGAAATCGCCGGGCTGAGGCCGCTGATGTGGTCCACATCCGGCTTTTCCATCATGTCGAGGAACTGCCGCGCATAGGCGCTCAGGCTTTCCACATAGCGGCGCTGGCCCTCGGCATAGATGGTGTCGAACGCCAGCGACGACTTGCCCGAGCCGCTGAGGCCGGTGATCACCACCAGCTCATCGCGCGGAATATCCACGTCGATGTTCTTCAGATTATGCTCGCGCGCGCCGCGCACCTCGATGGATTTCAGCTCAGCCATAGTGCCCCCGTACCCGCGCCCGCCGAACCGGCGGCGGACGCCCGCCCTACAGATAGGGAATGCTGCGGAAAACGCCAAGCCCAAAAAGAGAACACAGGGTGAACAGGATGAAGTTTGCCGAAAGCTGCTGACAGCTTCTGACACCGGCCCCGGCAAAACCTGACCCCGCAGCGGTCCCGGCCCGGAGTCCGCTCGGTCTCCGCCGCGCCGCTTGCGGCGCCATGCCCAACGGGAAGAGGCCTTCCGCCAGGAAGGGCGATGACGGGCGGGAGCCCCCCCTCACACCAGGGCGCGCCGCCGCTTGGCCAGCAGAACATGCACCGCGGCCCCGCTCAGGAACAGGACCAGCAGCACCGCCATCATGCCGCCAAAGCCGCCGCCAGCCAGTACCAGAACCATCAAGGGCGTGCCGATGGTGTTGCCCAGATTGCCGGTCTGCGCCATGGCGCCGCTCGCCTGGGCACGCGCCGCAGCGCTTGCGTTCAGCTGCGGCACCGCGGCAAAGGAACCGCCCTGCACCAGCCCCATGGCACCCGCCATGGCAATGCAGGCCGCCGGCGCGCCGGGCATCGCCCACAGCCACAGCGCGGCACCGGCACAGGCCAGGAACCCCAGTTGCGCCAGCTGCACCGCGGTCAGGACCCGCAGCAGAGACACCCCCAGGGTCATGGATACGGCAATGCTGGCCAGCGGCATCGCGCCCAGCACAAAGGCGCGCATGTCCTCGGCGATATAAGGCGGGATCACCGTCAGCACCGCCACAAAGCAGCAGGTGTAGAACAGCCAGCCCGCGGCCGGCGCCGCGATCCAGGGCGAGCGGTAGATGGGCAGATGCAGCCCCGGCAGCTCGGCCGGCCGCGGCAGCGGCGCCCGTTCCGGCACCGGCACGGACCGCAGCGCAAAGCCCAGCAGCAGCGCCAGCCCCGCCATCACCGCCGCATGGGCGCCGAACAGGGCCAGCAGCCCCCAGGCATCCGCCAGCGGCAGGCCGAACCAGGCCAGCAGGGTGAAGGCGACGGCAAAAAAGGTGCTCCACAGGGTCATCGCCAGCCCCCGCCCCCGGTCCGAGCTCAGCTGCGCAATCAGCACCGGCCCGGCCACCACGATGCCCAGATGCGACAGCCCCTCGGCTACCCTGGACGCCAGAAACAGCCCGAACGGCAGATGCAGCGCCTGCAGGGCCGACATCGCCGCCCCCGCCCACAGCGCCCAGACCAGCGTCCGCCGGTAGCCGAAAGCGGCGACATACAGCCCCGCAACCACCCCAAGAAGAATGCCAAGCGTGCCGACCAGCGACACCGAAAAGCCGAGCGCGCCGCCCGCCTGCGGATACAGCTCGCCCATCCGGCCGAAGATCACCGAGATCTTGCCGTACTGCGCCGCGGCGCCCAGGCCCGCCGCCCAGACCGCCAGGATCAGCCCCCAGCGGGAATTGCCGGTTTCCCTCACACTGCGCCCCTCAAAACAGCAAAGGCAGGCACATGATGTGCCTGCCCCGCAATTCCTGCCCGCTGGCGCCGCCCGCAGCAAGGGCGGCGGCGCGGAAATGCTGCGTCACATGTGGATGACGCGGCCATAGGCGTCGAGCACCGATTCATGCATCATCTCGCTCAGCGTCGGATGCGGGAAGACGGTGTTCATCAGGTCCTCTTCGGTGGTCTCCAGCTGGCGGCCCACCACATAGCCCTGGATCAGCTCGGTCACCTCGGCACCGACCATATGGGCGCCCAGCAGTTCGCCGGTCTTGGCGTCAAAGATGGTTTTCACCAGCCCCTCGGCCTCTCCCAGCGCAATCGCCTTGCCGTTGCCGATAAAGGGGAAGCGGCCGACCTTGATGTCATAGCCCAGTTCCTTGGCCTTGGCCTCGGTATAGCCGACGGAGGCCACCTGCGGCTGGCAGTAGGTGCAGCCGGCAATGCTCTCGGGCTTTACGGGATGCGCGTGCTTGCCCGCGATCAGTTCCGCCACCATGACGCCCTCGTGGGACGCCTTATGCGCCAGCCAGGGCGCCCCGGCGATGTCGCCGATGGCATAGAGGCCATCAACCCCGGTGCGGCAGTATTCATCCGTCACCACATGGGTACGGTCGATCTTGACGCCCAGGCCTTCCAGCCCCAGACCCTCGACATTGCCGACGATGCCCACGGCCGAGATCACGGTGTCGAACTCCTGCTTCTCCACCTTGCCGCCGGTCTCGATATGGGCGGTCACCTTGCCCTTGCCGCGGTCCAGCTGCTTGACCATGGATTTCTCCATGATCTTCATGCCCTGTTTGACAAAGGCCTTCTTGGCAAAGGCCGAGATTTCCGCGTCTTCCACCGGCAGCACCCGGTCCATCACCTCGACCACCGTGGTCTCGGCGCCCAGCGTGTTGTAGAAGCTGGCAAATTCGATGCCGATGGCGCCGGAGCCGATCACCAGCAGCTTCTTCGGCATCCGTACCGGATCCAGCGCGTGCTTGTAGGTCCAGACCAGATCGCCGTCGGCCTCCAGCCCCGGCAGTTCGCGGGCCCGCGCGCCGGTGGCCAGCACGATGTTCTTGGCCGTCAGATCCTGCGTGCCCTTGTCTGTCTTGACGCTGACCTTGCCCTTGGCCGGGATCGCTGCCTCGCCCATGACAACGTCGATCTTGTTCTTCTTCATCAGATGGCCGATGCCCGAGCTGAGCTGCTTGGCCACCCCGCGCGAGCGTTTCACCACCGCGTCGAGATCATAGCCGATGTTCTCCGCCTTCAGGCCGAAATCCTTGGCCCGCTCCATCAGGTGGAACACTTCCGACGAGCGCAGCAGCGCCTTGGTCGGGATGCAGCCCCAGTTCAGGCAGATGCCGCCCATGTGCTCGCGCTCGACCACGCAGGTCTTCAGCCCCAGCTGCGCGGCGCGGATGGCGGCAACATAGCCCCCCGGCCCGGCGCCGATTACGATCACGTCATAAGATTGTGCGGCCATGATGCTCCCTCGCCCTTGAACAGGATCATAAAACTAGTTTACCGTTAAACTATATTTTTCCGCACTGCAATCATCCTCTGCTGCGGCATAGCGGCCTTGCAGAAATCAGCCCATCCCGGCCCGCTCCGGGCTGTCGAACCAGCCGCCGAACTGCTGCAGCAGCCGCCCGAACTCTTCCATGTCCGGAAACCCCTCGTAACTGTGCTCCGCGGGCACCTCAGCCCAGGGCAGCCGCGCCCCGGTCATGGTTTCGATATAGGGGCGGAACCAGCCGGCGTCCTCCAGCAGGGTCGGCCGCACATTGACGAAATCCGGAACCTCGGTGATCCGGGTGAACATCCAGCTCTTGCACGCGGGGCAGCAGTAGTGGGTCAGCTGGCCGCCCTGCAGCCCGCCCCGGACCGGGCTGCCGCTGGTGACACGGAACGCGTCAGCCGGGAACATCGCGGTCAGCGAATAGGCGCTGGAGCTCATCCGCTGGCAGCCGCGGCAGTGGCAGGCGGCGGTCAGCACCGGCGGAGCGGCAACTTCAAACCGGGTGGCGCCGCAGCGGCAGCAGCCGGACTGCGGAAAAGGCACATGCGGCAAGACGGATCCCTCAAATCAGCAGGCAGGACACAGAAGCAATGCCCTATCAGTGCCGCAGCCCGCCGGCCTGCGCAAGCCCCGGCCCGAAAAGAAAGCGCCGCGCCCGGGTTTCCGGGACGCGGCGCGTAACTCTGGTCCAGCCTGCCGGCTCAGCCAGCCGCTTGCATCTGCCGCACGGTCTCGCCGTAGCCGCCCGCCATGACATAATCCAGCTCCGGCGCGGTGCTGGCGCGGTGCAGCGCCTCGTTGCGGTAGGGGAAGCGGCCGAACTGGCGGATCACTTCGCGGTGCGCGCGGGCATGCAGCAGGTTGCTGGGGCCGGTCACCGGCATCCGTTCCATCATCAGCCGGATGCAGCGTTCCTGGTCGCACAGGTTTTCCGAATGCATCAGCGGCAGGTAGAAGAACTGGCGCGCAGGCTCGTCAATCTTCAGATCCCATTTCTTGTTGATCGCGATCTTGGCCGCCGACAGCGCCGCCCGGTCGGACGCAAACGCCTTGCCCTCGCCGCGGAACATATTGCGCGGCAGCTGGTCCATCAGCAGGATGTAGGCCAGTGTCCCGCTCGGGTAGGTCAGCCAGAAGGAGAACCTGCCTTCGCAGGCCTGCTCCCAGGTCTTTTGAAACTTCGTGCGGATCTCCTGATCCAGCGCGTCATCCTGCAGATACCATCCCTTCTCCCCGACTTTGTCGAGCCAGAATGCGAGTATCTCTTCGGGACCAGCCATCGGTCTTAACTCCAAGTTTTTCCTGACCCTATCTTCAGGCCATTTCACGTGCCCTTTACAAGTAACCTTGGGTCACAAATTGCGACAGGCAACCCCGCTGTGTGAAATAATCCTCACAATTCCCGAGGTTTAGCGCAATCACTGCTCCGAAGCGGCGGTTTCCTGCTCCTCCAGTTCGGTATCGATGGCGTATTCTTGGGCAAACTCGACCGCCACCGGCGTCGCGGCCGGCGACATCACCGCATAGCTGCCGGTCTCGTCGACCGGGGTCGATGCCCGCTGAGTCGCGCGGTAGGCGGCATAGACGGCCATCGCGAACATCAGCGCCGCGATGAAGGTGAAGAAACCCGCCGGGCCGAACACCGCATCGCCCATCAGCCAGCCGGTGATCAGCGGCCCGGCAATGGCGCCCAGCCCGTTGATGAACACCAGCCCGCCCGAGGCCGCCGCCATGTCGTCATGCTCCAGGTAGTCATTGGTATAGGCGATCAGCAGCGAATAGAGCGGGTTGGACAGCCCGCCGATGAAGAAGGCCGCGACCAGCAGCATCCGGAAATCGGTGCCGAACAGGAACCCGGCCACCGCACCGCAGCCGCCCACCAGCGCCACGAACAGGATCAGCACCCGCCGGTCCATCCGGTCCGACAGCCAGCCCAGCGGATACTGCAGCAGCATCGCGCCGACATAGAAGGTCGACACGAAAATCGACAGCTGCGTCAGGGTCAGCCCGGCGGCGGAGCCATAGACCGCGCTCATGCCGAACTGGGCCGAGAACACCCCGCCCAGCAGGAACATGCCGACACAGCCCAGCGGCGATGTATCGAACAGCTGGCGCAGCGTCATCGGCTTGGCGGTGTCAAAGGCCGGGGTCGGCGAGATCGACAGCAGGATCGGCGCAAAGGAGACCGAAACCAGGATCGAAGCGATGATGAAGGCCTCGTAGCCGCGCGGGTCGCCTACCTGGATCAGCCCCTGCGCGGTGATGATGCCGATGGTCTGCACGATCATGTAAAGCGACAGCGCCTTGCCCCGGTTGCTGTTGTCGGCGGCATTGTTGAGCCAGCTTTCGGCCGTCACATACACGCCCGAGAAACAGAAGCCGATCACCATCCGCCCCAGCGCCCAGGCCACGGTGTTGGGCAGCAGCGGATACAGGATCATCACGGCCGAGATGAACGAGGCCAGCGCCGCAAACACCCGCACGTGGCCGACCCGCCGGATCATCTCCGGCGCCAGCCGCGAGCCGCCCAGGAAGCCGCCGAAATAGGCCGCCATCACGATCGACATCTCGAAGGTCGAAAACCCCTCCAGCTCGCCGCGCACCCCCAGCATGGTGCCCTGCAGGCCGTTGCCCACCATCAGCAAGCAAACCCCCAGCAGCAGCGCCCACGCGCTCGACAGCACCTGCAGCATTTTCATGCCTCCTTTGACAGCAAAGCAGCCCTCCGCAGGGGATGGGCTGCCGTCACATTCGATTGTTCTGTACGGGCGATCAAGGCCGCGCTGACGCTATCGCCGGTTATGGTTGCGGCTTCATGACCCCGTGGTTGCCATCAGAGCCTGAGCTGATGCCGCTTGTCTATGGATTCGCGCCGCTTTTCTGCGGTGTAACCGCCCTGGCCGGGATCAAAAGCGACGCGTCGCCGTAAGAGAAGAACCGGTAGCGGTTTTCAACCGCATGGGCATAGATCCGGCGGACCTCCTCCTGCCCCATCAGCGCCGACACCAGCATCAGCAGCGTCGATTTCGGCAGGTGGAAATTGGTCATCAGCGCATCCGCCACCTGGAAGGCGAAACCGGGGTAGATGAAGATATCGGTATCGCCTTCCCAAGCATGGATCTGCCCGTCCCTGGCGGCGCTTTCGATCAGCCGCAGCGCGGTGGTGCCGACCGGGATCACCCGGCCGCCCGCCGCCTTGGTGGCGGCAATCTCCGCCGCGGCCTGTTCGCCGACCCGGCCCCACTCGGCATGCATCCGGTGGGTGGTCACATCCTCGACCTTGACCGGCAGGAAGGTGCCCGCGCCCACATGCAGGGTGACATAGGAAATCTCCACCCCGCGGGCCTCCAGCGCCGCCAGCAGCGGCGCGTCGAAATGCAGCGAGGCGGTGGGCGCCGCCACGGCGCCGGAATTGCGCGCCCAGACGGTCTGGTAATCGGTCTTGTCCTGCTCGTCCGCCGGACGCTTGGCGGCGATATAGGGCGGCAGCGGCATCGCGCCGGCCTCCGCCAGCGCCGCGTCGAAATCGGTGCCGCTGAGGTTGAAGCGCAGATGCCCCTGGCCCTCCGCGATGGCCTCCAGCCGGGCGCTCAGATGCTCGGAGAAGATGATCTCCTCGCCTTCCCGGATCTTCTTCAGCGGCTTCAGCAGCGCCGCCCAGCTGCCGTCGGCGCGCGGCTCCAGCAGGGTGGCCTCGATCCTGGCCGCCACCGGCCCCTGGGCGCTGTCGCGGTGGCGCTGCCCGCTGAGCCGCGCCGGAATCACCTTGGTGTCATTCAGCACCAGCCGGTCGCCGGGGTTCAGCCACTGCACCAGATCGGTCACCCGGCCGTCATGCAGGCCGCCGTCCGCGGCCACCAGCAGCCGCGCCGAGCTGCGCGGATGGGCAGGCCGGGTGGCAATCAGGTCGTCGGGCAGGTCAAAGTCGAAATCACTGAGTTTCATGGCGCGCGCTATAGGATGTGCTGCACTGGAAATCTATGGTGTTTTTCACTGTTTGTCAGGGCTGCAATGCGCGCCGGGGCTACTTGTCGGCATCTCTGGATGTCCGGGATTGCCCGCGCTCTTCCTGTGCTGCCTCTTCTTCGGTGGTGAAGGCACGCTGCTGGCCCGGCAGCTTCGGCGCCGGGCCGCGGAAAATTTCCCGCAGGAAGCCGGGCGCCAGCCCCGCCAGCGGGTTCACCGAAACCGCGGGATCATCCGCCGTGCCGCGCAATGTGAAGGTGAAGCCGATCAGCCCCTCGCCATCGCGCGGCGCCAGGATCCGGCCGATCGCGTTGACAAGGTAGATCGGCGAAATCACGCCGCGCATGTTCAGGCGGCTGCTGTTCAGATCGTAATTGCCATCCAGAGACAGCCCCATCGACGGGCCCACAGCGCTGCTCTGGTGCAGGATCAGATGCGAGGCGCCCAGCCGGAACCGTCCCTCCATGCTGGTGAACAGGATGCCCTGGCCGGTCATCTCGTCCAGCAGGCCCACCAGGCTGATGGCATTCAGGATCGCTGCCATCGAGGGCGCATTGCGCACCCGGATGTTGCGCACGCTGACCTTGCCGTCATATTCGCCCGGCCTGCCTGCCGGAACCAGCGTCATGTCGAACCGGCCGCCGCGGCCATGCGCGAACATCCCGGCAGAGCGGAACACGCCGCCCGCATCATTGGCCCGGATCCGCGCGGCGGTGCCGCCGTTCTGCGGCACCACGGTGCCTGCCACCGGGGTCTGGCCGTTCAGCCGGGCGGTGAATTCGCCGTTGATGCCGCCGCGGCTGGAAAACCGGCCCTGGAAATTCTGCAGCCCGATGTTGTCGGTGACCTGCAGGTTCTGCAGCCGCAGGGTAATCGGCCCGGACGCGCCGCCGCCGCCGCTGCCGCCGGCCGAGGTTGCCGAAAACGGCGAACGGTTCAGATCCAGCCTGCCGCCGGTCACCTCGATTGCAGGCGGCGCCGCGCCGCGCCCGCGGAAGGTGACAGACCCGCGGAACCAGTCGCCGGCCCGCGCCGAGGAGAACGCGGCCTGCTCCAGCCCGCCGCCCTTGCGCGTGGTCACCCGGCCGGCGGCCGCCAGCCCCGGCGCCTGAAGCTCCAGCCTGTCCACCGTCGCGGTCTCGCCCAGCTCTGCCGAAAGCACCAGCCTGCCCGTCGCCGCCGCGCCCTTGCGCCAGCCGATTTCCGGAATACTGAGGCCAAGCCCGGCCAGATCGGATTCCAGTTCCAGCTGCGGCGGCGCGCCCGGCTGCAAGTCCACCGAGTAGCGCCCCTGCCCGGTGCCGGAAACCGCGCCGCGCGGCAGGCCCAGGTTGAACGCCGCAACCGCCGCAGCCGACAGTTCGATGCGGCCCTCGACCCGGCTGTCCGGGCTGGCATCCTTGCCGATCTGCTGTGCCCAGCTGGCGCTCAGCGGCAGGCCCGACAGGCTGCCGTCGCCAAAAATGCGGACGCGGCCCTGGTCGCCCTCGACTTCCAGCAGCGCCGCTTCTGCCACATGCCCCGGCACCAGTTCCCGGCTCTCCACCCCGCGGATCCGGCCGCGGTAATGATAAAGGATGTCCTCGGCCGGCACGTCTTTTTGCAGCGGCAGCGCCAGCGTGCCCTCGGCCTCCACCTGCCCCTCGGCCAGATCCACCGGCAGCCCGGCCTTGTCCATCACCCGCAGCGGTTCCCGGTTCAGCAGCGACAGCGCCGCGGTCGCAGAGCCGCGCGCCGCGATCCGGGCGATCCCCGGAGTCCCGTCCTTGGCCGATACATCCGGGATGATGAAAGAGGTGCCCGCCACCTCCACTGCGCCGCCCTGCTCCGCGGTGACGGTGCCGCCGGAGGCCGTCACGGCAAAGCGCTGCCCGTACAGGCTGAGCTGGCCGGACGCGCCGCGGACCGGCGGCATGAACTTCTGGAACAGAACCTCCGCCTCTGCAAAAGCCAGGTCCAGGCTAATGAAGGGCTTGCCGCTGCCGCGCCCGCGCATGTGGAACCCGACATCGCGCACTTGCCCCGACCGCAGGTTCTCACGCACCCAGGTTCGCGGTTTCGGTGCCAGCAGCTCCGGCCACAGCTCCTTGACGCGCTGGACGGAGGCCTGGTCGACACGCCCGTTCAGGTCATAATCCCAGCCGTCCGGCCCGGCACCGATCACCCCGTCGAAATGGATCCGGCTGTCCCCGTCCCGCACCAGCATCTCCCCCAGCCGCAGCCGGAACGGTTTCAGGCTCAGGTCGAAATCCGCATCGACGCCGGGAAATTCCACCGGAGTCTCGAACAGGCGGCGCGGGTTCAGTTCGAGGTCGGAAAACCGCAGCTGGCCCGCCAGCCCGGTCAGCTGCCCGTTCTCGATCCCGGCCAGGCTGGCCTGGCCCCGCATCACCCCGGAGCCCCAGCCGCTTTCGATGCTCAGCTCGGAGAACTCCAGCACCTGCGCTGCCGGGTCATAGGTGAAGTAGCTGCGCGCGCCGGTGATCGGCACCGGCCGGGTCTGCGCCGCAGGCTGGATCACGCCTTCGCCGATCCGCAGGCTGGCCTGCACCGGCGCGATTTCGCCGCTGCTGAGCACGCCGCCCCGCAGGGAGCCGGAAATCGGCGCCCGCAGCACCCCGAGCCAGCCAAGCGCCGGGCTTTGCAGGGCAATGTCCTCGCTGGCGATGCCGGAGACCAGGATCCCGAACTCCGCCTCCGGGCTGCCGACGTCGGAACTGTAGCCGGCCTCCAGCGTGCCGACATCGCCGCGTCCGCTCAGCACCGAGAACACCGCCGACAGCGACACCGCGCTGCCGCTGCGCTGCAGCCGGATGCCGCCGCCGTCCAGGGTCCAGGCGCGGCCCAGCCGGTCATCGGTGTACGACAGCGTCAGGGCGCTGGTCTCGACGCTGGCCAGTGCCGCCAGCACCGGTTTCTGCAGCTGGCTGTCCCATTGCTCGATCAGCTGCGCCAGGTTGCCCGCCTGCCGGTACGGCAGCCCGCCCGTGGCAAAACTCAGGGCGAAACTGCCGTCCTTGCTGCGCCGCAGCGCCGCGAACAGCCCGTTCAGCACGATCCGCTTGGGCTGGATCCTGCCGCGCAGCAGCGGCCGCATCGCCAGGCTGGCCTGGGCATCGGCGAGCTGCGCGAACACCGCGCCGTCGGGATGGCGCAGCACCACGTCCTTCAGGCTGACCCGCGGCCGCCATCCCTCGTCCATCACCACATGGATGGCACCGAATTCGATCTGCAGCCCGTTCAGGTGCCGCTCGATCCGGGTCTCGACCCGCTGCCGCAGCCACTGCGGCGCATCGAGCCGGGTGCCGATCCCGAAATAGATGGCACCGGCGCCCAGAAAGCTCAGCAGCGCCAGCAGCCAGACCAGGCCGCGCAGCAGCCGCCAGCGCCAGCGGCGGCGCGCAGGCCCGGCCGCGGCGGACGCCGCCGCCGCCCCGCCCGAACCCGCAACCGGTTCCGGGCCGCGGACGGGCACCGCCTCAGCGGCGGCCCGGTTATTCTCGGCGGCAGGTTTGATCTCAGCTTTCCCTTTGCTGCTCATCGGTTAAGTATGCGGCGCAGTGAATTGCGCAATACAGACCGGAGCCAGGCCGATGCCCGATGTTTCAGATCCCGCCCCTTCCTTTACCCTGCCCCGCGGCGGCGGCGGAGAGGTCGCTTTGTCCAGCCTCCGGGGCGCGCCCGTGGTGCTGTTCTTCTATCCCCGCGATAATACCCCCGGCTGCACCAAAGAATCCATCGCCTTTTCAGAGGCTTTGCAGGCCTTTGCCGATGCCGGTGCGCAGGTTTTCGGAATTTCCAAGGACAGCCTGAAGAAGCATGAGAATTTCACCGCGAAACACGGGCTGGCGACGCCGCTGCTGTCCGATGCGGACAGCACGGTCTGCGAGGATTACGGCGTCTGGAAGGAAAAGAGCATGTACGGCAAGAAACATTGGGGGATCGAGCGCTCGACCTTCCTGATCGATGCCGAGGGGCGGATTGCAAGGGTGTGGCGCAAGGTCAAGGTCGACGGTCACGCCGACGAGGTGCTCGCAGCGGTCCGCGCCCTCTGATCCCGCGCCGCCTGGGTCTGGCAGAGCACTCCCGCCAGCTCTGCCCGCGCCCTGCCGGGCGCAGCCGCCGCTGTTGGGCCCGGCGCCGCCCCCGGGGCGGCGCGCAGCGCGCGGCCCGCGCGCTGCCGGGCCCAAGGCTGCTAGGGGGATCAGCCTGCTGATCCCCCGCAGGCGCGGGAGCGCCCCCGGTTTCTGCACTGGACTTCCCCCGTCAAATCAGGTGAACCCGGCGCAGCCCGCCGATTGAGGAGATCCAGCATGACCAATCAGCCCCTTTCGCTAGCCGAACGCGCCGCCGAGGTGCTGACCACCGCAGACGGGCGGGAGAAAACCGCCCTGTCGCGCCGCCACGCGGCCGACTGGTTTGCCTTCAGAAACGGTGACGCGCCGGAGATCCCGGTCGGCACCGCGGCGCCGCCGAAGCACCCGGCCCGGCCTGCGAAACCCGAACTGCTGAACCCGCGCGACGTGCCCAAGCGCAAGCCGGGCTCCGAGGCCGGCCGCATCGCGCTGTTGCACGCCGTGGCCCATATCGAACTCAATGCCGTCGACCTGCACTGGGATCTCATCGCGCGGTTCCCGCATGTGCCGATGCCGCTCGGCTTCTTTGACGACTGGGTGAAGGCCGCGGATGAGGAATCCAAGCATTTCAACCTGATGTGCGACTGCCTTGAAGCGCTCGGCAGCTCTTACGGCGCCCTGCCGGCCCATGCCGGCATGTGGCGCGCGGCGGAGGACACGGCGGAGGACCTGATGGGCCGCCTTGCGGTGGTGCCGATGGTGCTGGAGGCCCGCGGGCTGGACGTGACCCCCGGCATGATCGGGATCTTCCGCAAGGCAGGCGTCACCCAGGCCGTCGAGGCGCTGGAGGTGATCTATGCCGAGGAGGTCGGCCATGTCGCCTATGGCTCCAAGTGGTTCAACTTCCTCTGCGGCCGCGGCAACCTGGACCCCAAGGAGGTGTTCCACGCCCTGGTGCGCAAGTATTTCCGCGGCGCGCTGAAACCGCCGTTCAACGAGGAAAAGCGCGCCGACGCGGGCCTGCCGCCCGATTTCTACTGGCCGCTGGCCGATGAGGCCGGGACGCGCCCGGGCGGCTGACTGCTGTCTTTACCTGCGCCGCCTTGCACCGTAGACTGGACTTCCGGCAGCGCGGATACGGCCCGATGTTCGAGAACGACTTTCCATTGCTGAGCACCGCCAGCCTTGTGGCATTGATCCTGCACAGGGCCGGCACCGGACCGGTCACGCTGGACAGCTGCGAAGAGGCCCTGGCGGCCCTGTTCCGGCAGGCCGGCGAAACCCCGGGCCTGCCGCCGGAGGCATTGCGCGGCCGCCTGGCCGGGCATCTGTCGGATCTCGAAATCGCCCGAATCCTGGAACCGGCCGGCCCCGGCAGCTGGCAGCTCACCAGCCGCGGCCGCACCGCGCTGCAGCGCCATCCCGACGGGCTCGACCAGACCGACCTTGCCCGCTACCCCGAGTTTGCCGCCCACCTGCGGGCCACCGCGCACCAGCCCTGCGGCATGGACCCGCGGCCCGCAAGCTATGATGAGGGCTACCTGGCCCGGCGCAGCGGCCAGCGCTTCACCGCCAACCCCTATGCCTTTGACAGCATCGACCACCTGTCCTGGGAAAACGGCTGGATGGAAGCGCTGGACGAACAGCAGGGCTGATCCCCGCGCCGCTGCAGGCGCCGGCGGCCAGCGGCCAGCCTGTTTCCGCCTGCTTTCGGCAAGATCCTGCCGATTGCGGAACCCGCCCCCGCCGATCCCCGCCCGATGGGTCAACAGGCTTGCCCAATCGGGCTGCCCTGTCTATTCACTTCGCCCAAGGCACCGGATCCGCCCTGCGGCGCCGGCGCGACACGGGACAGGGAACGGACATTGCGCACACGGCTCGCGATCAGAATTCACGCCTTTCTCGAACGCCGCTTCCCGGAGCGGCGGGTCTTCCTGAAATCCGACAGCGACACCCGCTTCATCCGGCTGCGCTCGGAAACCCAGCTGATCGCGGTGGCCGGCATCACCCTGTTTGTCGCCTGGAGCATCGTTGCCACCGCCATCGTGCTGATGGACAGCATCGGCGCCGGCAATTTCCGCGAACTGGCCAAGCGCGACCAGCAGACCTACCGCGAGCGGCTCAATGCCATTTCCGACGAACGGGATGCCCGCGCCGAGGAGGCCCTGGCCGCGCAGGAGCGGTTCAACGCCGCGCTGGCGCAGATCTCGATGATGCAATCGGAGCTGCTGGCCTCGGAAACCCGCCGCCGCGAGCTGGAAACCGGCATCGAGGTGATCCAGACCACCCTGCGCGACACCATGCGCCAGCGCGACACCGCCCGCAGCTCGCTGGCGCAGCTGAAGGAAGAGACCCAGGACGAAAACGCCGCCCATGCCGCCATGGCCAGCGCCGCGGCGCAGATGGGCATGCTGGCAGGCGCGCTGAGCGACACCGCCGCGGAACGCGACCGGATCATGGCCGATGCGCACGACGCCATCAGCCAGCGCAACGAGCTGGAGCTGGAACTGCAGCTGATGGACGAGCGCAACAGCCAGATCTTCCGCCAGCTGGAGGAAGCGGTAGAGGTGTCGGTCACCCCGCTCGACAAGATGTTCCGCAACGCAGGCATGCCGCCGGACCGTATCCTCGAGCAGGTGCGGCGCGGCTACAACGGCCAGGGCGGGCCGCTCGAGCCGCTGGCGATGTCCACCCGCGGCGAGGAACCCACCGCGGAAGAGCTGCGCGCCAACAGCATCCTGGCCAAGCTGGATCAGCTGAACCTGTACCGGCTGGCCGCCCAGCAGGCGCCCTTTGCGACGCCGGTCAACCTCGGCCAGGTGCGCCAGACCTCCGGCTACGGCTACCGCCGCGATCCCAAGACCGGCGGCCGCCGCCTGCACAAGGGATCGGATTTTGCCGGCCGCACCGGCACCGATATCTTTGCCACCGCCGATGGCGTCGTGACCCATGCGGGCTGGCAATCGGGCTACGGCCGGCTGGTCACCATCCGGCACGCCTTTGGCATCGAAACGAAATATGCCCATAACTCGAAACTCCGCGTGTCAGTGGGCCAAAGGGTCTCGCGCGGGGATCACATTGCTGATATGGGTAACACCGGACGGTCCACCGGGACCCACCTCCATTACGAGGTCAGGGTCAACGGGCAACCTGTAAACCCCATGACCTACATCAAGGCTGCGAGAAATGTTTTCTAAGAGCAAAATCAACGAGCCCGGGCCGAAGCAGGCCGAAGCAACCCCGGCACCCGCTGCGGCGCCGGCTGCACCGGCAGCCAGCGACTACAAGTCCAGCGCGCCCAAGGCCAAGCCCGCCGCATCGCTGCTGAGCTCGGATCTGCACATCACCGGCAACGTCAAGACCACCGGCGACATCCAGGTCGAAGGCACCGTCGAAGGCGACATCCGCGCGCATCTGCTGACCGTGGGCGAGACCGCCACCATCAAGGGCGAAGTCACCGCCGACGACGTGGTGATCAACGGCCGCATCGTCGGCCGGGTGCGCGGCCTCAAGGTGCGCCTGACCTCCACCGCCCGCGTCGAGGGCGACATCATCCACAAGACCATCGCAATCGAGAGCGGCGCCCATTTCGAAGGCTCCGTGCAGCGCCAGGACGACCCGCTGAACCCGGGCGGCCGCAAATCCGCCCCGGCGGCCGCCGCCGCACCCGCCGCCGCGCCCGCGCCGTCGGCTGCGGTTCAGGCCGCCACCAAGGCCCACAAAGCAGAAGGCTGAACGGCCGCAGCGGCCAAGGGCCCGGCCCGGCCCCGCATTCGGAACGCCGCAGGTGACACCCTGCGGCGTTTTTTGCATTCGCCAGACAGCCGCATTTTCGCAACGTTTCCCGCCGCCGGGGCCTCCCTTGCCTTGCTATATCCGGCGCATTTTGCTTTCTGACGCCCAAGTTGAGCAGGCACCCGCCAAATCAACCTGCTGATACCGGCTGCTGCAAGGGAAAAAGCGCAATGGCAACATTCACAGTCACCGATTCCAGCAACAGCTGGGACGTCCGCGATCTCCAGACCTATCGGATCCTCAATGCAACTGCGACCACCGTGAACAGCAATCACGTGGTCATTGAGGGAAGCAATTCCAGCGGCAGCCCTTTCTCGGCCTCCTTCACGGGAAGCTTCAGTGTGTTCGGGTCGTCAGTCTATGGCACGATCACCAGCATCACATTCCAGATAAACGGTTCCACAGCGTTCTCCGCAACTGGCATGGATGTTTCCTTCACCAGCTATTCCAACATCTACAGCAGCTCTTTCGAACGCGATGCCACCGGCGGGAATGACCTGTTCAGCATCACCTCGAGCCGCGGCAGCTCCTGGTCGCTCGGCGCCGGCAACGACACCATCAATGCCGGCAGCGGCAGTGATCACATCGACGGCGGCAGCGGCACTGACCGGCTGATCGTTGACGGCCGCTTTGCCGGCACCGGCTTCTCGACCAGTTACAGCCGGGTCTATTTGGACGGGCCGGACGGCCGCGACTCCCTGACCTCCATCGAGCTTTTGCAGTTCACCGACCGCACCGTCAGCCTGAAAGCAGGCACCGCGTCCGCCAACGCGCTGAATGGCGATACAAGAAGCGCCACCGCAAACGATGTCCTTCTCGGCGGCGGCGGCAACGATTCCATTTCCGGCCTCTCCGGCAGGGACCTTCTGCTCGGCGAAGCCGGCAACGACAAGCTCAAGGGCCACAACGGCAATGACACCCTGAAGGGCGGCAGCGGCCACGACTATCTGCATGGCGGCGATGCGTCGGACCGCCTGTCCGGCAACGACGGAAACGACAAGCTGATCGGCGGCACCGGCAACGACATTCTGAATGGCCAGACCGGCCGCGACACGCTTTCAGGCGGCACCGGCAATGACAGCCTGACCGGCGGCGCCGGCGATGACGGCCTGTCCGGCGATGACGGCCGCGACCATCTGTCAGGCAATGGCGGGACCGATTCCCTCGATGGCGGCAGGAACGCTGACACGCTGGACGGCGGCAGCGGCAGCGATACGCTGAAGGGCGGCAAAGGCCAGGATGTACTCAACGGCCAGACCGGCCGCGATGTCCTGCTGGGCGAGGAAGGCGACGACATTCTGACTGGCGGCATCGGCGAAGACATCTTCGCTTTCCGCAGCGGCCACGGCAACGATACCATCCAGGATTTTCTGGCGGGAACAGACCGGATCCAGATCGGCCGCGGGGCTGCGGACATCGCGGATCTCGAGTTCCAAAGGCAGGGCGGCGACGTGCTGGTCTCCTTTGCGGATGTGACCATCCTTGTCGAGGACATCACCCTGGCCCAGCTGCAGGATGCCGACAACTTCCTGTTCTGATCCCCCGGACCGCTCTGAGCTTTCCAAGGCGCGCCCGCTGCGGCGCGCCTGCTGCTTTTTCAGCATCCACTTGCCGTCCCGCCAGAAGGCGCGGACGGCAAAGGCGCACATCACCTCACGCGCCGCATCCCGCCCGGCTGACGGCCCGCCACAGGACGCCGCAGGGCCGCGCACGGCATCTCCCGTCCCAGCACGGCGTCTCTGCCGCTCTGGCGCCTTTCAGGCTGCTGACCCGAGGGCCTGCACGCGGATGCGACGCCGGCTGACCGCCCCCCGAAGCGCAGACAGAAAAGGCCCGCTTCCCGCGCCGGGAAACGGGCCTTCTCAACATGCGGGGCAGCGGGCTGCCTTATTCGGTGACACTCACCTTGGCCATGCTGTCGGGCTGGCCGATCACCGCGCCGTTCGGGCCTTCGCCGCGCTTGATCGCGTCGACCACATCCATGCCTTCGGTCACTTCGCCGACAACCGTGTACTGGCCGTTCAGGAAATGGCCCGGCTCGAACATGATGAAGAACTGCGAGTTGGCGCTGTTGGGGTCCTGGGCGCGGGCCATGCCGACCACGCCGCGGTCGAATGCCAGCTCCGAGAACTCGGCCGGCAGGTCGGGACGGCCCGAGCCGCCCTGCCCGGCGCGGCGCATGTCGCCGCCGGCCTTGCCGAACTCGACATCGCCGGTCTGCGCCATGAAGCCCTCGATCACCCGGTGGAACACCACCCCGTCATACTGGCCTTCGCCGGCCAGCGCGGTGATCTGCTCCACATGCTTGGGCGCCACATCCTCGAACAGGTCGATCTTGATGGTGCCCTCGGCTTCGCCCGCGACCTCGATCTCGAGGCCGGTGGCAAAGGCAGGCCCCGCCGCCAGCAGGGCCAGCGCGCACAGTGCCTTACGCATCCGCCGCCACCTTGACCGAGATCATCCGGTCCGGGCTTGCAGGCGGCTCGCCGCGGGTGATGGCGTCGACATGCTCCATGCCTTCGATCACCCGGCCGTACACGGTGTACTGGCCGTTCAGGAAGTGGTTGTCCTTGAAGTTGATGAAGAACTGCGAGTTGGCCGAATCCGGGCTCGCGGACCGGGCCGCGCCCAGGGTGCCGCGGTCATGCGGCAGCTTGGAGAACTCGGCCGGCAGGTTCGGCAGCTCCGAGCCGCCGGTGCCCGCCATGCGGATGTTGAAGCCGTCTTCCATGTCGCCGTTGGCCACGTCGCCGGTCTGCGCCATGAACCCGTCGATCACCCGGTGGAAGCAGACGTTGTCGTATTCGCCGGCCCGGGCCAGTTCCTTCATCCGCTCGGCATGCTTGGGCGCCACGTCGGGCAGCAGCTCGATCACCACATTGCCGTCTTTCAGTTCCATGATGATGGTGTTTTCGGGATCTTTAATCTCGGCCATCGGGCCCTCCTGTCGTCGAAATTTGCACAGATACCTAAGCCCAAGCCCCGGAAATGCCAAGGGAGCATTGACTGATGCGCAAAAACCCCCGAAACAACGGCCGGATTTACCTGCACTTTCACCACAAGGGGGCTCGCACATGGGCTGGAAAACGCTCGACGACATGGACCTGAACGGCAAGCGCGTGCTGGTGCGCGTGGACATCAACGTGCCGATCGTTGACGGCGTGGTGACGGACTCGACCCGCATCCGCCGGATCGCGCCCACCGTGCGCGACATCCTGGCGGCCGGCGGCAAGCCGATCCTCTTGGCCCACTTCGGCCGCCCCGGCGGCGAGCGCCGCGAGAACCTGTCGCTGAACCAGCTGGTGCCGACGCTGGAACGCGCCTTTGAAACCAAGGTGCTGTTTGCCGCCGACTGCGTCGGTGCCGGCGCCGAGGCCGCGGCGGACGCGCTGCAGCCGGGCGAGGTCCTGCTGCTGGAGAACACCCGCTTCCACGCCACCGAGACCAAGAACGATCCGGAGCTGGCGGCCGGCATGGCGCGCCTCGGCGAGGTCTACTGCAACGATGCCTTCTCCGCCGCCCACCGCGCCCATTCCTCGACCGAGGCGATCGCCCGGCTGCTGCCCGCCTGCGCCGGCCGCCTGATGCAGGCCGAGCTGCAGGCGCTGGAAAGCGCGCTCGGCCAGCCGCAGCGCCCGGTCACCGCCGTTGTCGGCGGTGCCAAGGTCTCCACCAAGCTGGAACTGCTGGGCAACCTGATCGAGAAGGTCGACCACCTGGTGATCGGCGGCGGCATGGCCAACACCTTCCTGGTCGCCAAGGGCCTGCCGGTCGGCATCTCGCTGGCCGAACGCATCATGAAGGACACCGCAGCCGAAATCCTCGCCAAGGCCGAGGCCGCGGGCTGCGAGATCATCCTGCCCTCCGACATCGTGGTGGCGAAGAAATTCGAAGCCCACGCCGCGCATGAGGTCCTGCCCGCCGACCAGTGCCCCGAGGACGGCATGATCCTCGATGCAGGCCCCGCAAGCCTCGCCCGCATCACCAAGGTGTTCGAAGCCAGCAAGACCCTGATCTGGAACGGCCCGCTGGGCGCATTCGAGCTGGAGCCGTTCGACGCCGCCACCAACGCCGCCGCACTCAAGGCCGCAGCCATGACCCGCTCCGGCCAGCTGATTTCTGTGGCCGGCGGCGGCGACACCGTGGCGGCGCTGAACGCCTCCGGCGCGGCCGGCGACTTCACCTATATCTCCACCGCCGGCGGCGCCTTCCTGGAATGGATGGAAGGCAAGACCCTGCCCGGCGTCGCGGCGCTGGACCAGTAAAACCGTTTCCCGCCCGGTCCGCCGGGCGGGCGCCTGCCTGCCAGGTTGGCGCCGCCCGCGCCTTTGAGCGCAAAAAATCCCCCTGTGGACAGTTTTGGGATTCACAAGCCGATTCGCATGTGGCATAGTGATGTCAGACGCCGGGAAACGGCGCAAAAACAAAAACTTGAGCAGTAACATACAGGCACTCCCAACGTGACCCGAAGCCCCCGGCCCTCTTTTGGCGCCATCGCCTTTTTCGCCATCGCATTCGCGCTCAGCGCGTATTTCACCTTTGCGGCGGTGCAGGGCGACTTCGGTCTGTTCCGGAGGGTCGAGATCCAGGCCGAAGCAGAAGAACTGCGGCTGGATCTCGGCCGTCTCCAGTCCCGGATCGGCGAGATGGAAAACCTCACCCGCCGCCTCTCGGACAATTACCTCGATCTCGACCTCCTCGACGAACAGGCCCGCTCTGTTCTCGGCCTGGTCCGTGCCGACGAAATCGTCATCCGCTAGGCACTGCTTCCGGCGCCCCGGTTGCGCAGCCGGCAGGCCGTTCGCCGGCCCCTCCGCGCGCCCTGCCCTTCCCCAGAACTCCAGCCCTGCGGCCCGGCTTTGGTCCTGCGTGGCTTTTTTACGTGGGATGGGCGGATTTTTACGCGCCCGCACCCCCGCGGCAGAATAACACTATTCAGCCGCCGCAAAATCGATTATCAGTTTGTTTAACACTAAACTATCTAGCCTGCAGGGGGAGCCGACCACCATGGCCGCTAGAAAAAGCGTAAAGAAACCAAACGTTTCTGCCGAAGAACTGACCAATTACTACCGCGAGATGCTGCTGATCCGCCGATTCGAGGAAAAATCGGGCCAGCTGTACGGCATGGGGCTGATCGGGGGCTTCTGCCACCTGTACATCGGCCAGGAAGCGGTTGTTGTGGGCCTCGAGGCCGCCGCCGAGGAAGGCGACAAGCGCGTCACCTCCTACCGCGACCACGGCCATATGCTGGCCTGCGGCATGGACCCGGACGGCGTCATGGCCGAGCTGACGGGCCGCGAGGGCGGCTATTCCAAGGGCAAAGGCGGCTCCATGCACATGTTCTCGAAAGAGAAGCATTTCTATGGCGGCCACGGCATCGTCGGCGCCCAGGTGCCGCTCGGCGCCGGCCTCGCCTTTGCCGACAAGTACAAGGGCAACGGCCGTGTCACCTTCACCTATTTCGGGGACGGCGCCGCCAACCAGGGCCAGGTCTACGAGACCTTCAACATGGCCGCCCTGTGGAAGCTGCCGGTGGTCTTCGTGATCGAGAACAACCAGTACGCCATGGGCACCGCCCAGCAGCGCTCCACCTCCAGCGCCGAGATCTGGGAACGCGGCAAGGCGTTCGGCATTCCCGGCGAGGCGGTCGACGGCATGAACGTTCTGGCGGTCAAGGAAGCGGGCGAGCGCGCCGTGGCCCACTGCCGCAGCGGCGACGGCCCCTATATTCTCGAAGTGAAGACCTACCGCTACCGCGGCCACTCGATGTCGGACCCGGCCAAGTACCGGACCCGCGAAGAGGTCCAGAAAATGCGCGAGGAGCGCGACCCGATCGAGCAGGTCCGCGACATGCTGCTGACCGGCAAGCACGCCACCGAGGAGGATCTCAAGGCGATCGACAAGGAGATCAAGGAGATCGTCAGCAAGTCCGCAGAATTCGCCAAGGAGAGCCCCGAGCCCGCCCTGGAGGAACTCTGGACCGACATCTATGCGGACGACGTGCCGCAGGCAAACGCCTGAGAGGGAAGAACAAGACATGGCAACTGAAATCCTGATGCCCGCCCTGTCGCCGACCATGGAGGAAGGCACCCTGGCCAAATGGCTGGTCAAAGAGGGCGATACCGTGAACTCCGGCGACATCATGGCCGAGATTGAAACCGACAAGGCGACGATGGAATTCGAAGCCGTCGACGAAGGCATCGTCGGCAAGATCCTGATCGGTGAAGGCACCGAAGGCGTGAAGGTCAACACCCCGATTGCGGTTCTGGTCGAAGACGGCGAAAGCGCCGACGACTACCAGCCGTCCAACGGCAGCGAAGCCTCCGCCAAGGCGCCGGAGGCCCCGGCAACGGACGAACCCGCCGCCGCCGCGCCCGAAAAAGCGCCGGCGATGCCCGCCAAGGTGCTGGAACCCGACTACCCCGAAGGCACCGAGATGGTGCAGACCACCGTGCGCGAAGCCCTGCGCGACGCCATGGCCGAGGAAATGCGCCGCGACGAGGACGTGTTCCTGATGGGCGAGGAAGTCGCCGAGTACCAGGGCGCCTACAAGGTCAGCCAGGGGCTGCTGGATGAATTCGGCTCCAAGCGGGTGATCGACACCCCGATCACCGAACACGGCTTTGCCGGCATCGCCACCGGTGCGGCCTTTGGCGGCCTGCGCCCGATTGTCGAGTTCATGACCTTCAACTTCGCCATGCAGGCAATTGACCAGATCATCAACTCGGCGGCCAAGACGCTCTATATGTCCGGCGGCCAGATGGGCGCACCGATGGTGTTCCGCGGCCCCAATGGCGCTGCCGCCCGCGTCGGCGCCCAGCACAGCCAGGACTATGCCGCCTGGTACATGCAGATCCCGGGGCTGAAAGTGGTGATGCCCTACTCCGCCGCCGACGCCAAGGGTCTGATGAAAACCGCGATCCGCGACAACAACCCGGTGATCTTCCTCGAGAACGAGATCCTCTACGGCCGCGCCTTCGACGTGCCGAAACTGGATGATTTCACCATCCCCTTCGGCAAGGCCCGGATCTGGCGCGAAGGCTCGGACGCCACCATCGTCTCCTTCGGCATCGGCATGCAGTACGCGCTGGAAGCCGCCGACAAGCTGGCCCAGGACGGCATCTCGGCCGAGGTCATCGACCTGCGCACGATCCGCCCCATGGACCTGCCCACGGTGATTGAATCGGTGAAGAAGACCAACCGCCTGGTCACCGTCGAGGAAGGCTGGCCGCAGGGCTCCGTCGGCAGCTACATCGCCTCCGAGGTGCAGCGCGAAGCGTTCGACTATCTCGACGCGCCGGTCATCACCTGCACCGGCAAGGACGTGCCGATGCCCTATGCCGCCAACCTGGAACGCCACGCGCTGATCACCACGGATGAGGTGGTCGAGGCGGTCAGGCAAGTGGCCTACCGCTAGAGGCACCGATGGAGATCAGGGGCCGCGATCCCGAAACCGAATGCTACCGCGTCACGCTCACCGTCGACGGGCGCACAGTCACCGCACTGGTGCCCGAACGGCTGGCAGCGGACACCCGGCTGATCGGTTCGCGGCCCTCCCATCAGGAGGCTTATGTCTGGATGGCTGAATACAAAGACAAGATCGAAGCCGCGATCACCCTGCTGGCCCGCGGCAGCCGGCGCCCCAAGGCGCCATATGACCAAATTGTTCTGATTGAGGAGCGCTGACATGCCCACCGAAATCCTGATGCCCGCGCTTTCTCCCACCATGGAGGAAGGCACCCTTGCCAAATGGCTGGTCAAGGAAGGCGACACTGTCTCCTCGGGCGACCTGATCGCCGAGATCGAGACCGACAAGGCCACCATGGAG
This sequence comes from Leisingera thetidis, assembly GCF_025857195.1. Lineage (NCBI taxonomy): Bacteria > Pseudomonadati > Pseudomonadota > Alphaproteobacteria > Rhodobacterales > Roseobacteraceae > Leisingera > Leisingera thetidis. The sequence goes on from NZ_CP109787.1 coordinate 2,034,494, forward strand.
TTTGAAGCCGTGGACGAAGGCGTGGTCGGCAAGATCCTGATCGCCGAAGGCAGCGAGGGCGTGAAGGTGAACACCCCGATCGCGGTGCTGCTGGAGGACGGCGAAAGCGCCGATGACATCCCCTCCGCCGCCGCCAACGGCACCCCCGCACCCGCCGCAGAGGCGGCCAAGGACGCGCCCGCCGCCAAAAGCGAAGCGCCCAAGGATGACGCCGCCGCCAAGGCCGAAGCCAAGGCCGCCCCCGCCGCGCCGCAGGGCGCTGACGGCAGCCGCATCTTCGCCTCGCCGCTGGCCCGCCGCATCGCCGCCGATAAGGGGCTGGATCTCACCCAAATCACCGGCTCCGGCCCCAAGGGCCGCATCGTCAAGGCCGACGTGATCGACGCCAAAGCGCCAGCGGCGCAGGCACCGGCCGCAGCAGCCTCTGCCCCGGCGTCTGCTCCTGCCGCCGCAGCAGCACCGGCCGGTCCCTCCGCCGATCAGGTGGCCCGCATGTACGAAGGCCGCGCCTACGAAGAGGTCAAGCTGGACGGCATGCGCAAGACCATCGCCGCCCGCCTCACCGAGGCCAAGCAGCAGGTGCCGCATTTCTACCTGCGCCGCGACATCCAGCTGGACGCGCTCTTGAAATTCCGCGGCGACCTCAACAAGCAGCTCGAGGGCCGCGGCGTCAAGCTCTCGGTCAACGACTTCATCATCAAGGCCTGCGCCCTGGCGCTGCAGGCGGTGCCGGACGCCAACGCAGTCTGGGCCGGCGACCGGGTCTTGAAGATGAAGGCTTCCGACGTGGCCGTGGCCGTCGCCATCGAGGGCGGTCTGTTCACCCCGGTGCTGCAGGACAGCGACACCAAATCGCTGTCGGCGCTGTCGGCAGAGATGAAGGACCTCGCCGCCCGCGCCCGCGACCGCAAGCTGGCGCCGCATGAATACCAGGGCGGCAGCTTCGCGATCTCCAACCTCGGCATGTTCGGCATCGACAACTTCGACGCGGTGATCAACCCGCCGCACGGCGCCATCCTGGCGGTCGGTGCCGGCGTGAAAAAGCCCATCGTCGGCAAGGACGGCGAACTGGCGGTCGCCACGGTGATGTCCGTCACCCTCTCGGTCGACCACCGGGTGATCGACGGCGCGCTCGGGGCAGAGCTTTTGAACGCGATCAAGGACAACCTGGAAAACCCGATGGTGATGCTGGCCTGACGGGCCGCCGCAGAAACACCAAAAGCCCCGGCGGAAACCGGGGCTTTTTCTTTGCCGGCCCGAGACGGCGCCGGAAAAAAGGGAGCGCATCCGCCCCCTTCTTCTTTGCCTAAATACTCAACAGCAACCGCCGCCGCCAACGCCCGGCCTGCGGGGGCACGCAGGTCAGTACTGATAGCCCGGGGTAGAGGCCGACAGTGCCGCCTCATCTTCATCCATCTCCGCCGCGATCCCCTCGAACAGCGGCGTCGACAGGTAGCGCTCGCCGGTATCCGGCAGCACCGCCAGCAGCACCGAACCTTCCGGCGCGGCCTCCGCCACCTTCATCGCCGCCGCCAGGCTGGCGCCGCTGGAAATCCCGGCGAGGATGCCCTCCTCCGCCGCCAGCCGCCGGCCCCAGGCAATGCTCTCCTCGCCGCTCACCACCTCCAGCCCGTCAAAGTATCCCTTGTCCAGCGCCTCCTGCAGCACCAGCGGGATGAAATCCGGGGTCCAGCCCTGGATCGGGTGCGGGTTGAAGGCCGGATGCGTCGCCGCGGGCTCGCCCGCGCCGTTGCGCGCCTGCGCTGCGCCGGACTGCACCAGCGCCGCATTGGCCGGCTCGCTGAGGGTGATCTTCAGATCCGGCCGCGCGCCCTTCAGCACCCGGCCCAGCCCCGTCACGGTGCCGCCGGTGCCATAGCCCAGCACCACGTGATCGAGCCGCGCGCCCTCGAAATCGCCCAGGATCTCGCGCGCGGTGGTGGCCTCGTGGATATCGGCGTTGTCCCTGGTCTCGAACTGATGCGCCAGGAACCAGCCGTTGCGCTCCGCCAGCTCGCGCGCCTTCACCACCATGCCGACCGCCTTGTCCTCCTTGCGGGTCAGCACCACATTGGCGCCCAGCATCCGCATCAGCCGCCGCCGCTCGACCGAAAACCCGTCGTGCATGGTGATCACCAGCGGATAGCCCTTGGCGGCGCAGACCATGGCCAGGCCAATGCCGGTATTGCCGCTGGTCGCTTCCACCACGGTCTGGCCCGGCTGCAGCCGCCCGTCGCGCTCGGCCGCCTCGATGATGTTCAGCGCCAGCCGGTCCTTCACCGACCCCGCCGGGTTGAACGCCTCGAATTTCACATACATCTGCACATGCGCCGGCGCGATGCGGTTCAGCCGGATCGCAGGCGTATTGCCCACCGTCTCCAGGATCGAGCCATACAGCCGCCCGCGGCCTTCCGTTGTGTAAATCATCGTCCTGCCCCGCTCCAAATGCCGGTTTCTGCCATGTTTCCAAAGGAATATGCGCGCGCCAATGCGCCGGTGCAAGGTGCTGCGCCCGCCGTTGCCGCACATAGGACCGCGCTCCGCCTCCGCGGCGCAAAACCGGAACCACAGGCTGCCGCAGCCTGCTCCGCCAGGCCGGAATCCGGTCTCGAACGCTTCTTTGAAGAAGATTTCCCAGCACCGGCGCCGGGCCGCGGAAAAGGGGCGCCAACCGCCCCTTCCTCTTTTCAGAAATACTCATACTTCCCGGCGCGCACCGGGCGGCTCACTCGGTGCCGGAGCCGTTCGGAAACCGCTGGTCCATGCTGACCGAGGGCTGGTCGCAACCCGCCTCGCCGACGATCTTCGCGGGCACCCCGGCAACGGTCATGCACGGCGGCACCTCCGACAGCACCACCGAACCGGCGGCAATCCGGCTGCAATGGCCGACCTTGATGTTGCCCAGAACCTTGGCGCCGGCCCCGATCAGCACGCCGTCGCCGATCTTGGGGTGGCGGTCCTGCTCTTCCTTGCCGGTGCCGCCCAGGGTCACCGAATGCAGCATCGACACATTGTCGCCCACCACCGCGGTCTCGCCGATGACGATGGAATGGGCGTGGTCGATCATGATCCCCTTGCCGATGCGGGCGCCGGGATGGATGTCGATGCCGAAGATCTCCGAGGTGCGCATCTGGAAGAAATAGGCCAGGTCCTTCTGGCCCTGGTCCCACAGCCAATGGCTGACCCGGTAGGCCTGCACCGCCTGGAACCCCTTGAAATAGAGGATCGGCTGCAGCAGCCGGTGGCTGGCCGGGTCGCGCTCGTTGATCGCCATCAGGTCGGCGCGCGCCGCCTCCAGCAGGCCCGGGCTGTCGGCATAGGCGTCATCGACGATTTCGCGCAGCACCATCATCGACATCTCGTTCGAGCAGAGCTTGGCGGCAATCCGGTAGGACAGCGCCTTCTCCAGCGTCTTGTGGTGCAGGATACAGGCGTGAATCAGCCCGCCCATCAGCGGCTGGGTGGCGACGGCCTCCTCAGCTTCGCGGGTGATACGGTCCCATACGGGATCCACCGGAGTAACGGCTTGCTGGGTTTTGGCCATGAATCTGCTCCCTTTCTCCGCTCAGACTACCCATCTAAGGGTCTTTTCGGCAAACGCAAACCCTTGATGGGGGATATTTCCGGATTGAATGAGTCGGATCCGCGCGCGCCGCGCCGCAGGCCTGCGGCGCCATGCCCAACGGCGGGCCCTGCAGGTATCCTGCGGGGTCAGCGGGCGGGAGCCGCCCCGCCGCCGCCGAGCGCCGCCGCCAGCTCGCGCAGCGCCAGCCGGGTGCAGCGCAGATATTCCGGATCATCCAGAAACACTTCATCCGCCAGCGGAAACCGGCGGGCCGCCGCACTCAGCGAGCCGTCGCCCCAGCGCGGATGCAGCCGCCGGCACAGCTCGGTATGCGCCGCGGCCTCCGCCGCACCGCCCAGGATCCGGCGGCACAGCCGCGGCCGGTCCCCGTCGCTTGCCGCCAGCAGCGCCCGCGCCAGCGCGGCAACATCGCCGGGCAGCACCGGCCGCCTCATGCCAGCTCTGCCTGCGCCGCAGGCCCGGCGCCGAACCGGGCCGACAGCTGCGCCACTTCCAGCACATCGCCCGCCTGCACCCCGTCCGCCGCTTGCGCTGCCGCCGGATAGGTCCAGCCCGGCGCGGCGGAGGTCTCCTCCCGCAGGACAGTGCCGCCGCGCATCACCCGGATGCGGTAGGCCTCCAGCTCTTCGCCGAGCGGCACTTCGGGCAGCTCCCAGCTGTCGCCCTCAACCCGGGTGCGGCGGATCCAGGCCGCCGCCAGATCGCTCCCCAGCGCCCCGCTGAGCCGCAGATGCACCGGCGCATAAGGCCTGAGGCCATTGCCGTCGAAACTTTCCTGCAGATGCACATAAGACGGATCCTCCAGCGCCCGCCGTGCCGGCCCGATCCGGTAATGCCGCGCCCGCCGCCGCTGCTCCGGCGCCAGCTCCATCTGCACCGGCGTGCCGTCCAGCAGCACCACAAACGCCCCCGCGGGCCAGACCTGCGGCATCAGCGCATCGGTCCCCTGCTGGCCGCGCAGCCGCCCCCGCAAAAGATAGGTCCGCGGCGCGATCAGCTCCGCCTCGCGGAACTGGAACAGCTCCCAGTTTCCGGGCGTGCCATCGCCGATCGCCGCGGCATTGGCCCCGTTCAGCACCGCCTCCGCTCTGCGGCTTTCCAGGGCGCCAAAGATCAGCCTGACCTGCAGATCCGCCCCCAGGTCCCAGCGCCCGGCCCCGGCGGCAAACAGCGGCGATTCCGTTATCCCGATCACCTGCCGCGCCGCAATCACCTGTTCCAGCGCATAGTTTTCATCTTCGCCGGATCCGTAGACCGCCACGCTGCCGGGCCAGGCCGCGGCGGTGACCGCCAGATGCGGCGCGTGCGGCAGCTCATCGCCGCGCATCAGCGGCAGGTCCATGAACAGCGGCAGCACCGGCCCGGGGGCGGCAAAGGCATTGACCCCCGGCAGCTCCTCTGCCACCGCCGCCAGGTCATAGACGCCGGGCTCGATCCGCACCGCCTCCACCAGCTGCGCCTCGGCCTGCTCCACCCGGTCGATGCGGTAGAGCTGACTGCCGCCTTCCAGCGGCAGCGACACCACATCGCCGGCCCCGAGGTGCAGCATCGAGGGCGGCAGCTGGAACCGCGCAGTATCGCGCGAAATCCGCGCTTCGGCCAGCCAGCGGCTGACGGTCTGGCGCGCCTCGGCCCGGGTCAGCGCCAGCGGCAGCTCGTTCTGGCTGACGCTGTGGGTGGCTTCATCCGGCAGCACCGCCTCGACCGATCCGGCAGCATGATCGCCGCCCCATTCGGTGAACCGCAGCCGCACCCGGCCCGCCAGCTCCGCCCCGCTGGCGCGGGCAAGCTCGGTGGTGCCGCCCAGCTCGTCGCTGTCGGCCAGATGCTCCAGCGCCAGCGCCTCGGCGCCGGTGCCTCTGCGCATCCGGAACTGCAGCACCCCGTCGCGCTCGATCGCGTCGAACCCGTGCCGCAGCATCAGCGGCTGCAGCACCGCGCGCGCGCCGCTCACATCCGGGTTCACATAGCCATGCACCACGCCATAAAGCTGCGAGACATCAAACGCCTGCAGCCCCGCCCGGCGGCACACCTCCGCCACCACCGAGGCCAGGGTGCGCTGGCCGGCGCGCCCGTTCAGCCAATGGCCGCGCAGGTAGTTGCCGCCGTCGTTCCAGATCTCCACCCGGCTCGGAAACGCCGGAAACGGCCGCGCGTCCCAGGCCCAGACATAGGCGTTGGCCATATCCAGCATCGGCCCGCCGTATTCCTCGGAGATGGGATTTCTGCCTGCCTCGCCCCAATAGCCCAGCACCGCCCGCAGATAGTGGATCTGCATCAGATCGTCGCGCAGGCCGTTGGAATATTTCGGCAATTTCGATTCAGAGCTTTTCGGGTCCAGGAACTTGTTGGGCTGATTGGCGCCCTTGTCGATGGCGGCACAGCCCAGTTCGGTGAACCAGACGGGTTTGCTTTGCGGCACCCAGTCCGTCGGCGCCGCCTGCCGCACCCCGCCGATCCGCTCGTGATGCTCGTTCAGCCACCAGCTGCGGATGTCCTTGTAGCGCCAGATCCAGGGTTCATCATGGGCGCCATCGGTGATCGGGGTGCGGATCTGCGCCGCCTCGGCTTCGGGCGAGTGGTAATACCAGTCATAGCCCTCGCCGCCCTCGACATTGCCGCGCAGGTAATCGGGGTCATAGATCGCGGGCACGCCGGATTGCGCATCCAGATGATCTTCGCCCTCGCGCCAGTCGCTGAGCGGCATGTAATTGTCGATGCCGATGAAATCGATATTCGCATCCGCCCACAACGGGTCGAGGTGGAAATAGCGGTCGCCCTCGGGCGACTGATAGCCCCAGTATTCCGACCAGTCGGCGGCATAGCCGATCCGGGTCTCCGGCCCCAGCAGCGCGCGCGCCTCGGCGGCCAGGCCCCGCAAGGCCTCCACCGCCGGAAAGCCCGCGGCGCCGCGGATCTGGGTCAGCGCCCGCATTTCCGAACTGATGCAGAACGCCGCCACCCCGCCCGCCGCCGCGCACAGCGCGGCATTGTGCAGGATAAAGCGGCTGAGGCTCCACTCGTCCGGCCCGCTGTAGGCAACAGTACCGTCGCCGACGGTGAAATCCGCCGCCGTGACGGTGCCAATGAACGCCGCCACCTCGGCCTCCGCCGCCGCCGTGCCATCGGGAGATCCGGGCCGGCCGGGCGCTGCCGACAGGGTGATCCGCCCCCGCCAGGGCAGATGCGGCTGGCTGGCGCCGCCGGTCCAGGGATCAGGCAATGCGTTGCCCTCGGGCTGGTCCATCAGGATGAAGGGGTAGAACATCACCCTGAGGCCCCGCGCCTGCATCTCGCGGATCGACTGGATCACCGAGGCATCGGCCGGCGTGCCGCCATACAGCGGCGTGCCATCCTGCATCAGCACTCGTTCCGCCGAGGCGCGGGTCACTCCGCTGACCGTCCAGACCATGTTTCCCTCGGCATCGGTGTGCTCCGCCTTGGGTTTCAGGGTGCATTCGCCGCAGCGCAGATCACCGCCGAACCAGGACACGATCAACGAGGCGGCACCGCAGGCGGGCAGCTCCGCCTCCAGCGCGTTCAGAGAGGTCTTGAGGTCGGACAGCCCCGAGGGCGTATGCTCATTGGCCGGTTTGGCGTCCCCCGGCCCGCCGGTATACTGCACCGTGTCGGCGGCCAGCGCGTATTCGCCGGTGCCCGGCATCAGCGCCACCCCCTGCACCAGCTGGCCCAGATCCTGCGCATGGGTGCTGCTGTCCGGCTGCTCGGGCCGCAGCACATCGAAGGAGAACTGCGGCACCCGGTTGCCGAACCGGGACAGGTCCAGGTTCTCCATCACCACATAGGCGGTGCCGCGGTAGGCAGGCACCTGGCCCGCGCCCTCGATCGCCTCCATCACCGGATCGGGCAGCTGGCCGGCGGTGCCGCGGTACACGGTCATGTTCAGATCCTTGGGCGCCACTTCCCCGCCATCGGCCCAGACCCGGGAGACACCGGCAATCTCGCCCTCGCACAGCGCGATGGCCAGCGAGACCGAGTAGCTGTAGCTGGTCACCTGCGGCTGGCTGGGCCGGCCCTTGCCGCCGCCGCCGCTGGCGGCCGCCGTTTCCAGAAACCGCGAGGTCCAGATCACCTGCCCGCCCAGCCGCATCCGGCCATAGAGCTGCGCCACCGGCGTGCCCTCGCTGGCCTGGGTCAGGCGGAAGCGGTCGACCTTGCCGGTCTCCACCGGATCGGCACCGCTGCCGAGCAGCCGTTCGTCGATCACCCGGCCCAGGGTGGCGCCCACCGCCCGGCCGATCACCGCCGAGGACAGCCCCGCCACGGTGCCTCCGATCGTGCCGCCAATGGCCGCGCCTGCGGCAGAGAGAAGAATGGTTGCCATCAGATCAGCTCCTTCGGGAATTGAAACCGCGCCACGATGCGGCGCTGCCAGGGCGGGCTCAGCGGGCTTTCGACAACCCCGTGGCCCGCATAGGCGTGGATGAAGGCGGGGCCTGCTCTCAGAACGTCCCGCCCGGCAGCCTTTGGGGCGTGTCCGCCCACCGCCGACTGCACCCCCAGATGCTTGGCCACCGATCCCTCCCGCATCCGGAACAGGATCACATCGCCCGGTGCGGCATCGCGCAGAGGCTTCGCCGCCAGATGCCGCGCCGCCGCCTGCCACAGCGCCTCGGCGCCCTGCGGCTCCGACCAGTCCATCGTATAGGCGGGCGGCGCCTCGGGCTCGGCCCCGCACAGCTCGCGCCACAGGCCGCGGATCAGGCCCAGGCAATCGCAGCCCGCGCCCCGGCGCGAGGCCTGATGCACATAGGGCGTGCCGATCCAGCCCCGCGCCGCTGCCACCACCCGGCTCACCGCCTGCTGCCTCCGGTGTTCATGCCCGACTGGCGCGGCACCGCCATCACCCAGTCTTCGCCCGGAATGTCGGGAAATCCCTGAAAATTCAGCAGGTTGTTGAATTTCAGCCGGCAGGTTTCCATGCGCTTGTCGCAGCCGGCCTCCAGCCGGACCATATCCCCCGGCGCCACCGGCGCCCGGACCGGCTCCCACAGCGTGATCCTGCGGCCCCCGGCATGGCTCTGATCGGCCTTGACCGCCGCCCACAGCCCTTCCGCGGCGCCGCTCAGCACCGTCAGCCGCCCGCCGGTGAACCAGTCCGGCTCAAACCCCGGCAGGGCGTCCCAGCGGAAAGCCTCGTTGCGCTCCACCGCCGCGGCGGCCAGCTCCGCCGCATAGCCCGGCGTCTCCAGATCGAACCGGCAGGCGGCATCGCCCAGCACCGCGGTGCAGGGTTTCTGATAGATCCGCCCCACCGGCTGGTTCAGCGCCTCGGTCAGGCCGCGCAGCTCTGCCTCAAAGGCACCGCCGGCCCGGCGGATCTCGCCCACCGAGCCGCGGAACTGCAGCCAGCGCATCGACACATCCTGCCAGTTGACCAGCCAGCAGCGCACCTCGGCGCCGTCGAAGCGGCCCGCCTCGATATCCTCCTCGCGCACCGCGGCATCGCTCAGCACCCCAAGCGCCTCGGTGTTGTCGACCGACAGGCCGGTGGCCTGGCTCACCGCCCGGGCGGTCAGGCCGCTGCCGGGCTGAAAGTCCAGCCCGTCAAAGCTCAGGACGCAATCGTGATCGGTGAACCCCAGCACCGCGCCGTCGCGCCGTGCCAGCGCCCAGGCCCGGCACAGGGTGGTGATGCCGCTTTGCACATGGGTGCGGAACTCTGCGCCTGGCCCGCTCATACCCGCACCTCCACCACCGGCACCGCAGGCGCCTCGCCGGCCTGGAAGGAGGCGACGCTGGTCTGGATGCCGCCGGTATCGAAGCGCACCGGCACGTCGAATTCGAACCCGGCCCGGATGCTGAGGCCCCGTTCCGGCGGATGCGCCAGGGTGATCAGGCCGGTGGCGGGGTCGAGGTCATAGTCGATGCTCTCGCGCAGCTCATCCTGATCGATCCCGACCCGGACCGTGCCCGCCACCGGCTTGGTGATCGGGCGCTGATAGGTGAATTGACCGGAGCGGTAGGTTTTGGCCAGCTGGAACGTCACCGTGCTGCCGTCGCCCTCTGCAATCACCTGGTCGCGGAAATCAGCCTCGGCGCTGGCGCGGGCGGATTTGTAATCGCTCCAGTCCTTCCAGCGGAAGCCGTAAAGCTGCCCCTGGCGGGCTTCGAAAAAGGCGATCAGCACCTCGATGTCCTCCAGCGAGCGCAAGCCGAGCCCGGCGTCATAGCGGCGCCGGGAATGCGCCCAGGGGGTGTTGCGCTCCTCGAACCCATTGGCCAGCGTCACCACATCGGTGCGCCGCTCCGGGCCGCCGACAGAGCCGAAGCTGAGCGAGGCGGGAAAGCGGACTTCGTGGAAATTCATGGTGTTACCCTCCGTCTTTAACGGTTGCGCCCGCCGCGCGACAGGGCACGCGACAGCTGCGCGGCGATCTGGCTGCGGCTGCGTTCAAAGCCTTTGACGTCGGGGGTGGAGACATTCATCACCACATGGACCCCGCCGCCGCCCTGGCTGCGCACCCCCAGCGAGCCATCGGCGCCGCGGGCCAGCGGCAGGATCGCCTCCGGCCCGGCTTCGCCCATCAGCCCGGTGGCGCCGCGCATCGGAAAACTGACCGGCCCGGTGACGATGCCGCCCTTGGCAAAGGGCATCACCTTGCCCTGGCTGAAGGCGGCGCCATCGGCAAAGGGCAGGATGTTCCCGATCAGGGCGGTCAGCCCGTCGGTCAGCATGCCGCCGACATGGTTGGTCACCGGCTTCATCGCGGCGTTGTAGGTGGTGCGGACCATGCTGCGGGCCAGCGTGTCCATCGACTCCGACAGGCTGTCTCCATCAAAGACCAGCCCGTCAAAAGCACGCCGCAAGCCTTTGGAAAGACTGCGGTCCAGGATCTGCGCATCACGCCCGGTTTCCGAGAATCCCTGTTTCACCCGGCCCAGCACCTCGGCAAAGGCTGCGGCCATGTCCGAGGCGCCGTCCAGCGCCTCTCCCAGCGCCTCGCCCTGCAGTTCCAGTTCTGCCATCGATGATGTGTCAGCCATCCGTCGTCTCCTTGTCCTGTGGCGGCAGCAGGTCCGGGAAGTCCTGCATCAGCGCGGTGAGGCGGTCGCGTCCCAAGGGCTGCGGCGCCGCCGCCCCGCCCAGCATCAGCCGCAGCTCTGCCGGGGTCAGCTGCCAGAAGTCGCGCGGCAGCAGTTTCAGCCCGGCCATCCCGGCGCGCATCAGCGCGGGCCAGTCGAGCGCGCTCATGGGGCGTCCGGCACGGAGAAGCTGCGCAGCAGCAGCTCTGCCGCCACCTTTGCCGCCTGCAGCGGGCCGCCGGCGATGCTGGCCGCGGCCAGCTCCTCGCGGCTCAGGTCATGCCCGCCGCCCTGCAGGCCCGCGGCCAGCAGCGCCAGCACGTCGCGGGCGGAAAACCGGCCCTGTTCGAACCGCTGCACCAGCTCCACCAGCGTGCCTTCCTCCAGCGCGGCCTCCAGCCCCGCCAGCGCGCCAAGCGTCAGCTTCAGCGTGTAAGGCGTTCCATTCACGAGCAATTCCGCCTCGCCTGCGTGCGGGTTCACCATCGTTCAGACCGCCGTGAAGCTGAGCGCGCCGGCGCTGGCCAGCGACAGCTCATAGGTGGCCTCGCCATTGTGGCTGCCGGCGTATTCCAGCGCCGTCACCTGGAACGGCCCCTGGACGATGCCGAAATCGGGGATGATCACCTGAAACTCCGGCATCAGCCCTTCAAAGAACAATTGCCGGGCGCGTTCGTCCGTCGCCTCGTCGCGGAAGATGCCGGAGCCGGAAATACTGGCCGAGCGCACCCCGGCGCCGGACAGCAGCTCGCGCCAGCCGCCCTGGCTTTCGAGGCTGGTCACATCGACGCTTTCGGCGTTGAAGCTGATCCGCGTGGCGCGCAGCCCTGCGATGGTTTCGAACAGGCCGGCGCCGTTCATGTCCACTTTGACCAAAAGGTCCTTTCCGTTCTGAACTGTCATGGGGTTTTCTCCCTGCTTTTCAATGGGATTGAAGAGTGTCCTGCGGCCTAGACGTCATCCACCCGCGCCCGGAAGCGCAGGGTGATCTGCCTGCCGCCGGTATTCAGCCGCTCCGCCTTGGCCCGGTCGAACCACAGGCCGGTCAGCCGGCCGCGGGCCAGCGGCACGGAGGCGCCGGCCAGCGCGTCGCAGACCGCAGCCGCCGCCGCCTTGGCGCCGGCAAAACCGGCGGTGTCGGTGGTGACGGTGATGAAGAACCGGTGCTCGGCGCCGCCCGCGGTCTTGTCGGAACGGTCCAGCACCTCCTCCGATCCCAGCGCCACATAGGTCTGCGGCAAGGGGCCCGCGGGGATCGCGTCATAGACCGCGCCGCCGACCAGCGCGGCAAGCGCGGCGTCTCCGGTCAGATGCGTGTAGACGGCGGATTGCAGCGCGCCTGCGATGGCATAGGTCATCCGCTCACCTCCTCAACCGCAAAACAGGTGAGATACCGGGCGCCCGGATCGCTTTCTGCAACCGCATCAATGCGGTAGATCCGGTTGCTGTCGCGGAAACGCTGATCCGGCCGCGGACGGGATGCAAAACCATCAGGGGATGCGCGCAGGGTAATCCGGTATTTCTGCAAAGACAGGCTGTCCCCGGCCAAGCGGCCGCTGAGCGATTTGACCTCAGCCCAGAGGGTGCCAAGCGCCACCCAGGTCTCGGCATAGCCGCCGGCGCCGTCGGAGGTGCGCTGCGGGTCTTCCAGAACCAGCTGGCGGGAGAGCTTGGGCAGATGTGTCATGCCAAGCCTCCCAGGCTGAGCCGCAGGCTGCGGTAGCGTTCGATCAGGCTGGTGACGCCAAAGGGCATGCAGCCGCCGTGCAGGCCGGTGTCGGCCCGGTATTCGTAGTAATGCGCGGCCAGGAGCATCACCGCCTGGCCCAGGTCGGCCGGCAGCGCGCCCCAGTCGGCGGCCATGCCGGCCTGCAGCGAGATCCGGACAGACCCGCCCGGCGCAATCGCGGGCAGCAGGCTGCCGGCGGCACACAGGCGCGGTCTTTGGGAGTCGCGTTCCAGCCGGTACTGCGCGGTATCCAGCACCGTCTCGCCGCCGCCGCCATCGCGCATCGCAACCTCGGTCACGATCTGCACCGGGGCAATCGGAAGAACCATCCCGGCCCGGTCGCGCCAGTGCCGTATTTCCAGCTCAAAACCGCGTGTTATCAGCGCCTTGCCGGTCCTTGCTTCGATCGCGGCCAGGGCAGCGCGCAGGAAGCCAAACAGCACCTCGTCCTGCAGGCTGTCCTCGCCGAAACCGGTGCCCAGACGCAGATGCGCCTTGAACTGGGCCAGCGGCAGGGCGGCCTCGGGCACGGGGGTCACTTCGCTCAGCATCATCATCTCACTCCTGCGGGCCGTCCCCTGCTGCGGCCCTGATCTGCTGTCCGGGTGGGGTTCGGCAGGCATGCACCATCCCTTGCCGCTCGGACGGAGGGGAGCAGCTGGACGGCAAAAGACTGTGGGGTGCATGCCTGCCGGCGGACCGGGCTGCCGGTCCGCCATCCGCGCTGAGCCTTAGCTCGCGCCGAATTTCATCAGCTTGATCGCGGCAAAGTCGCTGACATCGCCGCCGACGCGCTTGGTCGCGTAGAACAGCACATGCGGCTTGGCGCTGAAGGGATCGCGCAGCACCCGCAGGTCCGGGCGCTCGGCGATGGTGTAGCCGGCGCGGAAGTCGCCGAAGGCGATGGGGAAGCTGTTGGAGCCCGGGTCGGGCATGTCCTCGGCGATCAGCACCGGGTAGCCTGTCAGCCGCGCAGGCTCACCGGCCGCCAGCCCGTCGGACCACAGGAAGCGGCCGTCGGCGTCCTTCAGTTTCCTGAGCAGCCCCGCGGTCTTGGAGTTCATGACGAAGGTGGCATTGGCGCGGTATTCCGCCCCCAGCGCATAGACCAGGTCGATCACCGCATCGCCGTTGCCGACGTCGGCATCGGCGCCCGAGGGAATGTAGCCGAGGCTGCCCCAGCTCCAGCTGCCGTTGTCGACCACCGGGTGGAACAGGAAGCCCTTGGGCTTGTCGATGCCGTCGCCGTTGATGAAGGCCTCGGCCTCGGAGCGGGCGAATTTGCCGGCGATGCGGGCGGCCAGCCAGCCCTCGATGTCAAAGGCGCTGTCGTCGAGCAGCCGCTGCGACGCCTTGGGCAGCGCGCTCAGCTCATGCAGCGCGATGGTGATGCGGTCGATGCTGCCGGTGCCGGTCTCGGCGGCCGGGCCGGCTTCGGTGGCCCAGCCGGCGCCCATTTCGCTGTGGTCGATCAGCACGTCATAGGAGGAGGCCTCGACATGCACCACCGAGGCCACGGCGCGGATCGAGGCGGAGGACTGCAGCACCGATTTCACGGTCTCCGCGGTCTGCGGGTCGACCAGATAGCCGCCGTCGCTGTTGACGGCGGTGGACATCGCCTTGCCTTCCAGCTCGAGGCCGCGCAGGCCGTCGTCGTCGCCGCTGCGCAGGTAGGCGTTGAACGCCTTGTGGTGCGGCGCGCCCGCGTCCCGGCTTGCGGCCAGATGGGGGCGGTTCTGAGAGATTGTCTTACGGTCCAGCATGTTCACTCGCTCTTCTGCCTGTTTCAGCCTTGATTGCACGTCGTCCTGAAACCCCTTGAATTCATGAAGAAAGCCGGTGACGGCCTGTTTCACTTCATGGGTCAGGGGCGCTGCGTCCCCGGTGTTTGCCGGGAGGTCTTGGTTGCTCATGATGTCTGTCCTGCCTTGAGGTCACGGGTGATCTGGCGCAGGCCTGCGGCCAGCGTGCGAAGGGCATCCGCCTCTGCCTCCGGGGCGGCGGATTTACCCGCCACCCGCGCCGCGGGCAGCATCGGGAAGGTGACCAGCGACACCTCCCACAGCTCCACCTGGGTCAGCTGGCGGGTGCCGTCCCGGGTGCGGGCGGATTTCACGGTCCGGTAGCCGATCGACAACCCGTCGATGGCGCCTGCCTCGATCAGCGCGGCGGCCTCGGCGCCCTTGGGGGTGGCGGTGAGGATGCGGCCCTTGACGTACAAGCCGCGGGCGTCCTCGCGCACCTCGTCCCAGACGCCGATCGGCTGCGCCGGGTCGTGCTGCCACAGCATCTTGACGGTGCGGCCCTGCGCCTTGAGCGCCTTGAGAGAGGCGGCATAGGCGCCGCGCTGCACCACGTCGCCGCCCTGATCGGTCTCGCCGAACAGGCTGGCGTAGCCTTTGATCTGGCTTGCGTCCTTCAGCGAGAGATCCTCGCCGAAGCGTGCGAATTTATGTTCAAGCTGGGGAGCTCCCTGCATGATGTCTTCCTCGCAAATGGTTGATTTCACGGCAGTTGAACCGTCAGGAAGGATTGAAAGGCCTGCGCCAGGATCACCGCGGCAACACCGTAGACGGTGAGCCAGAGGCGTTTTTCCAGCCGCTCCATCATCTGTTCGATCCGATCCAGGCGGCGGTTCACCGCCTCATGCTGGATCTGGGCCACCCGCTCATGGGCGGACAGGCGCAACCCCGGCGAACAATCGAAAGCGTGCATCGGGTGCTCAGTCATCCTGTCCGCCCTCCGCCTGCGGTGCGGCCGGGGCTTCTGCGGGCAGCCCCAGCAGGCGCCGCTTTTCCGCGGTGGTAAGGAAATTGGCGGAGGCCACCCGGCGCCATTGCGCCTCGCGCTCTGCCGCCAATGCGGGCAGCTGGTCGAGGTCGGGTTTCAGGGTCAGCTCTTCGCCGGTCCAGCCCGCCAGCCAGTCACCCAGCGCGCCCGCGACCTTGGCCGCCAGCGGCAGCACGGTCAGCCGGTAGAAGGCGCGGTTGGCCTCCTGGTAATTGGCATAGGTCGCATCGCCCGGAATGCCGAGCAGCATCGGCGGCACCCCGAAGGCCAGCGCGATCTCGCGCGCGGCGGTGTCCTTGGTCTGCTGGAATTCCATGTCGGAGGGCGAGAACCCCATCGGTTTCCAATCGAGGCCGCCCTCCAGCACCATCGGCCGGCCGGCATTCCTGGCGCCCTGGAAATTCGCCTGGATTTCCTCGCTCAGGATGCGGAACTGTTCCTCGGACATGCGGCCGTGGCCGTCCGATCCGGACCACACCAGCGCGCCGGAAGGCCGGGCCGCGTTGTCCAGCAGCGCCTTGGACCAGCGCGTGGCGGCGTTGTGGACGTCGATCGCCATCGCCGCCGATTGCAGCGAAGAGAGGCCATAGTGGTCGTCCTGCGGGTGGAAGCTCTTGATGTGGCAGACCGGCGATTGCGCGGTCTCGACGGCAAAGCGGTGCTTGCGCCCGCCGACGGCATATTCAAAGGCGGCGGGCCAGCCGTCCGGGCCGGGCACCACATTGATCCGGTCCGGGCGCAGCACATGCAGCTCCGCCGGGGCAGCGCCGCCGCCCGCCACCGCCTCGATATAGGCGTTGCCGGACAGCAGCAGGTGGCCGTACAGCGCCTCCAGCAGCTCGGCCTGGCCCTGGCCCGGGTTGGGACGCGCCAGCAGCGCCAGCCAGGGGTGGCTGTCATAGCGCTGGCGGCTGTCCTGCAGCACCAGCGGCACCGCGGCGGCGGCCTCGGCGATCAGGCGGATCACCCGGTGGCCGACCGGATTGCCGGCAAAGCCGCTGCGGGTCAGGGAGACGCTGTCGCGCGGGCTCCAGGCGATGCGGCCCGCGCCCTGCCAGGAGACCACGCGGGCGGTCTGGCTGGCTTTCTGCTCAGGGATGTCGGGCGTGTTGCGCCGCAGCAGGTCAAAGACCATTGTCCGCTCCTCAATTTCTGGTGTCCGGCGCCGGAGCCACGGGGGCTGATGCGCCTTTGCTGAGGATGATTTATGGCAGAGAGAGCTGAAGATTTGCCGAGCGGGGCGTACGCAGGGGACGCAACACCCTGCCATATGCTGTTGTTTTTGATAGAAAACCCGCCCGTTGCAGGCCGGGCGGGTTTTGCATTTCAAAGAGGGCAGCGCCGGTCCGCGGGCGGGCGGGCGCTGCCCGGGCTTTGGCCTGGCGGCAGGCTTACAGCACCCGCACCTGCGGCAGCCGCAGCTTGGCGGCGGGGGCGATGATCAGCTCATGCACCGCCCAGACCAGCGCATCGAGCCGGTCGGGAGAGCCGCTGCCCTGATAGCCCTGCGGCGTCATCCGGCACATCTGGTCCTCGAGACCGCCGAGGCCCGGCAGGTGATGCACCCGGCCCTGCTCATACAGTGCTGCCACCGGCTCGGCGCGCGCCGCCTTGCCCTTGCCCGCATGCAGCGCCCGGAACGGCACCAGCGGGTCGGTCTGGCGCAGCACGGTTTCCACCAGTGCGCCGCCCTGATTGACCTCGGCCACCACCCGTTCGGCGCCATAGGCATCGCGGGCGGCAATCACCGCCTGCGCCCAGGCCAGCGGGCCGGCGCCCTGCACGGTGCGGTCCGCCAGCACATAGGCGCGCCAGTCCTGCGGCCTGCCTTGCGTGACCGCCCCCGCCACGACGATGCCGCAGGCGTCCGAGCCCTTGCCGGCGCTCACCGCCGGGTCGACGGCCACCACCACCCGGTCGAGCGGCGGCGCCTCGGGCACCTGCGCGGCCTCCAGCCCGGCGGTGGACCAGAGCGCGCCTTGCACATCGGCCAGCAGCACCCCGTCCAGTTCCTGCCGCCCCAGCCGGGTGCCCGCGTAGCGCGCCCGCATCTCCGCCAGGAAGGAGGGCGCGAGGTTGGCGCGGTTGGCCTCGGTCGGGGCGTGGGTGCGCACCGTGCTGGGGGAGGCCAGCAGCCGCTTCAGCACCGGGGCATTGCGCGGCGTGGTGGTGACGCAGACGCGCGGGTCGCGGCCCAGCCGCAGGGCGAACTGCAGCATGTCCCAGCTCTCCTGCCCCTTCTTCCACTTGGCCAGCTCATCCGCCCAGGCGGCATCGAACTGGGGGCCGCGCAGGGCCTCCGGGTCATGCGCCGAGAACGCCTGCGCCTCGGCGCCGTTGGGCCAGGTCAGCTTGCGCTCCGAAGCCTTCCACTTCGGCCGCCGGTCGGGCGGCGAGCAGGCCAGGATGCCGCTGTCGCCGTGGATCATCACGTCGCGCACCTGGTCATAGGTCTCAGCCACCAGCGCGATGCGCCTTGCGGTGCCGGGATCATGCGGGCGCGGCCCTTCGGCCAGCGTGCGGATCCATTCGGCGCCGGCCCGCGTCTTGCCGGCACCGCGGCCGCCCAGGATCACCCAGGCCCGCCAGTCCCCGTCCGGCGGGCGCTGATGGTCGAGCGCCCAGAAGCCGAACAGATGCGGCAGCGCGCAGAGGGTTTTGCGGTCCAGCTCATTCAAGAACCAGTTCCGGAGCAAGGGCGGCACGCAGGCCAGAAAGTCCGCGCTCGACAGCCGCGCGCGCCGCGCCGAGATCGAGTTCGTTTTCGGATTTGAGCATGCGGGCGAATTCGGTGCTTTGTTCTGCAAGGAGTCTCTCCACTTTCTGGCAATCGCGGATCAGCTGTTCCAGTTTGCCGATCCGGGCATTGGCGCCCGCCGCCTCTTCGGCGCCGGCGGTTGCGAGCTGCTCCCTCAGCTCCTCCGCCTCGTTGCGCAGGCGGTGAATGGACTCCTGCAGCGAGCGCAGGAGATCCGCGGTGTAATGGACCTGCCGTTTCAGAACGGCGGCACCGTCCTGCTCTGTTGCTTGCTCTATCATGGGTTGTTCTGCCTCATGCGTTTTTGTCCGCACGAGAGAAAGACAGGACGGCCGCCGGCGGAGGGGTCCGGGGCCGTCCATGTTTCTTCCAGCTGCAATGCAACCTATACGCGATTAGCGTGGAAAAGTCAAGGGTTTCGGCAGCAGCAGCGTACGGTGGGTACGCAACGGAGCGGGCCGGAGCGGATGGGTCTTCCCCCGGCCTGGAACGGTCCATCGGCAATGGAGGGCTGGTTTTCCATCGACTTCCAAGTCAAAAGGCAAATCAAATGGCGCACATCTTTGGAGAAATGCGTCTTCACAAAATTCCACTCATAGTTGTAGCGTCAGTTTCGCACAAGGCCGTGCGTCCATGCCATCATCAACAGCGAGGATCCCTCCATGGGTTGGAAGAATTACCAGATCGCCACTGCGCAAGAGTCGACTCCCGTGCCGGGCGATGCCGGAAAGATCTTTTACGATGCCACGCTCCACTATGTGACCATTCCGTCAGGCGCCACAATCGTGATGTCCGGCGGTCCGAACGGGGAAGGCGAAACATCGGTTGATGATGTGGTCAAGCTGACCCTGACGGATCAGAGCGACCCGCAAAACACCGGCACCTACTCGCATGACTACAGCAACGGCTGTTCCGGCGTGGTGACGCCGATGCAGCCCGTGGATCTGACATCGCAGTTCAGCGCGCTGGCCGGCAAGACCGTGAAGGCCACGATCGAGTTCTACGACAAATGCGGCGGCTACCAGAGCGGCACGAATTTCTACATCTGCATCTATAGCTGACGGCGGTCCCCCGGCGGCTTGCCAGCAGGCAAGCGCAGCCCGGCAGAAACAGAAAGGGCGCCCCGCGGGCGCCCTTCGCTGTTGCCATACGCTGGCCCTGCAGCGCTCAGTTGCTTTGCTGCTGCTCAGCTTCGATTGCGCGCCATTTGGCGACGTTGCGGTTGTGCTCTTCCAGTGTCTCGGCAAAGGCGTGGCCGCCGGTGCCGTCAGCCACGAAGAACACATAGTCCGAGGCTTGCGGGTTCACCGCGGCCTCGAGGCTGGCCATGCCGGGGTTGGCGATGGGCGTCGGCGGCAGGCCCTCGATCACATAGGTGTTCCAGGGCGTCGCCTTGCGCAGCTCGCTCTGGCGCAGGCCCCGGCCCAGGGTTCCCTCGCCCTTGGTAACGCCATAGATCACCGTCGGGTCGGTCTGCAGCCGCATGCCGCGGTTGAGGCGGTTGGTGAACACCGAGGCGACCATGCCGCGTTCCTCGGGCACGCCGGTTTCCTTCTCGATGATCGAGGCGAGGATCAGCATTTCCTCCGGTGTGGCGACGGCGGCCTCCGCGGAGCGGCCCTCCCAGGCGGCGTTGATGCGCAGCTGCTGCCGCTCCTGCATCTCTGCCAGCACCGCGGCGCGCCCGGTGCCGGGAGTGACCTCATAGCTGTCCGGCGCCAGCAGCCCCTCTGCCGGGCGCTCGCCGGTTTCCCCGGCCAGCACGTCCATTGCTTTCAGCGCTTCCGTTACCTGCCAGCTGGTCACGCCCTCGGCCAGGGCAATGCGGTAGCGGGTATCGCTGTCCTGCCGGGTTTCGGTATAGGCCGCCGGAACCTCATCCTCGCCGAGGATGAAATCAGCGATTTCCTCGAACTTGCTGGTCGCCGGATCCAGTTCGCGCACCACGGTCTGGGTGCGGGTGACGCCGACACGGTAGACAATCTCGGTGCCGCAGGTGGAGGCGCCGGAATGGGTGATCTCGGCAACGATCTGCTCCATCGAGGCGCCCGGTTCCACCAGGAAGCTGCCGGCCTTCAGCTGGCCGGTCTTCTCACTGTATTTGGCGCCGAGGCGGAACAGGGTGCCAGAGGTCACCGCGCCCTGGGTTTCCAGGTCGCCGCTCACCCTGGCCATGTTCGAGCCGCGTTCCACCCGCAGGCAGATCGCCGTCTCCAGCGGGCCCTCAGCGGTGTATTGCGATTTGCCCCACAGGATCAGACCGCCCAGAAGGAACAGCACCGCGATCAGAACCGTCAGCATGTTGGAGGCGAGGCTGCGCCACATCAGCCCGCTTTCCCGAAGATCACCGACGCGTTGGTGCCGCCAAAGCCGAAGGAGTTCGACAGCGCCACCTCGATCTTGCGGGCACGTTTGGCGTTCGGGGCCAGGTCGACCGGGGTGTCCACCGCCGGATTGTCCAGGTTGATGGTCGGCGGCGCAACCTGATCGCGGATTGCCAGGATCGAGAAAATCGCCTCGATCGCGCCGGCGGCGCCCAGCAGGTGGCCGGTGGCGGATTTGGTCGAGGACATGGTGACATTGCCCGCGTGATCGCCCAGCAGCCGTTCCACCGCGCCCAGCTCGATGGTGTCGGCCATGGTCGAGGTGCCATGCGCATTGATGTAGTCGACCGCCGAAGCCTCCAGCCCGGCGTTGGCCAGCGCCGCTTTCATCGACCGCTCGCCGCCTTCGCCATCCTCGGACGGCGCGGTGATGTGGTAGGCATCGCCCGACAGGCCGTAGCCCAGCACCTCGGCATAGATCTTGGCGCCGCGGGCCTTGGCGTGCTCGTAGTCCTCCAGCACCACGATGCCGGCGCCCTCGCCCATGACAAAGCCGTCGCGGTCGGCGTCATAGGGGCGCGAAGCCTTCGTGGGGTCGTCCTTGTATTTGGTCGACAGCGCCTTGCAGGCGTTGAAGCCGGCGATGCCGATCTCGCAGATCGCCGCCTCGGCGCCGCCTGCGATCATCACGTCGGCGTCGCCGGACTTGATCAGCCGGGCCGCGTCGCCGATGGCGTGGGCGCCGGTCGAGCAGGCGGTGACAACCGAATGGTTCGGCCCCTTGAAGCCGAAGCGGATCGAGACCTGGCCCGAGATCAGGTTGATCAGCGCGCCGGGGATGAAGAAGGGCGACACCCGGCGCGGGCCTTTCTCCTTGATCATCACCGCGGTGTCGGCGATCGACGACAGGCCGCCGATGCCGGAGCCGATCATCACGCCGGTGCGCAGGCGGCTGGCTTCGTCCTCGGGCGTCCAGCCGGCGTCGCGCACGGCCATGTCCGCGGCGGCGATGCCATAGAGGATGAAGTCGTCGATCTTCTTCTGGTCCTTCTTGGCCACCCAGTCGTCCGGGTTGAAGGTGCCGCCGGAACCATCGCCGCGCGGAACCTCGCAGGCGTAGGTGGTGGTCACGCCGCTTGCCTCGGCGTCAAATTTGGTAATGGGGCCCGCGCCCGACTGGCCGTCCAGCAACCGGGTCCAGCTCTCCTCGACTCCGCTGGCCAGAGGGGTAACCAGGCCCAGTCCGGTGACAACTACTCGACGCATTCCTTGCTCTCCTTTGCCTCGGCAATCCGTCCGTTCAAATAGCTTGGAATGGCCGGCGGGCGCAAGAGCGGGGTCAGATGCGGTTTCGCACTGCGGCGGGCGGATTTTTGCGGAGATCTTACGGGGCGGGAATACTTCATTAACCCTTCCCCCGTAGGTTGAGATTATTCCGATTGAAGCAACTCGGCATCCGTCCTCAAGGAATGCCACAGCGGGCTGGAGCTCTGGGCCAATTTTGTCTCCAGCCCGACTTTTTTCCGTCGTCTGTCCCAATGCCACCTGTCCCGCTGCCACCTGTCCCGCTGCCCGGAACTTGCCGCCCCCCGCCGGCGCACCGCCCGCGCCAAGCCGGCAGGGCGCCTGGTGCGGAACCGTTTCCGCCTGTCCGCCGCCGCAGAGTGCTGTTTGGCATGCTCTCGCCGCGGCAGTTGACCGTCCGGGCCGCGGCCCTTCCAAGGCAGGGGCTGCCGCAGCTCCTGCCCCCCGGAACCGCTGCCCGCGGCCGCGGCGTTAACCGCAAATTCGCTTCTTTGCGCCACACTTCAGCCTGGAAGGATTTAAGGAACGACCCCGCCATGAGAAAATGGCTTTCGATAGCTGCACTCCTGCTGATGGCCGGCCTGTCGCCGGGCCGGGCCGGCGCCGGCTGCCCCGTGCATCAGGACCTGTCAAACCTGCACCGCGCCTCCAAGGGCTTTCTGTCCTACCTCAGCTCCGGTCAGGGCGCCTACCACGTTCAGGATCTGAAGAACTGGATCAGCACCAACCCGCCTGCTCCGCTGCGCCAGCGGATGCGGGCGGTCGGCATCCAATCGGTGGAGGCCGGCGCGCTGGAACTGCTGCAGAAGCAGACGGTGCTTCTGCAGATTCTCGCCAGCCAGGGGCGTGCTGCCGCCCTCGAAAACGCCCGTCATCTGGGGGTACAGGACCTGGCTGCGGAGGTCGGAATCAAGGTCGAGGCGCTGCCTTGCGACCAGGTCAAGGAGGACGGGTACGGCAGCAAGCTGGTCGCCGTGGCGGCGTCCGATGCGCACCAGCGGCAGCAGATCATCCATGCCGGCATTGCCTGGATATCGTTTCTGGTGCTGGGCGGCAGCATCCTGTATTTTCTCGACCGGATCGGCATCCGCAGGATCCGCCGCACCAAACGCTACCCCTGCTCGGTTCCCTGCCAACTGCAAGCCGGCTCCCGCACGCTGCAGGGCCGCCTGGTCGATCTGAGCCGGGCCGGAGCCAAGGTGCACCCCGACGTTCCCCTGGTGGTGTCCGGCCGGGTCAGCCTCCGCTTCGGCGGCCATACCGTGGCGGCGCAGATCCGCTGGCAGACGGCGGATTACATCGGCGTGCAGTTTGCAAAGGATTTCAACTTCCTGCAATTGCACCGGCTGCTGGAAGCCTTTCCAATGGAGGATGACGATCCCGGCGTCAGGGAGGTGCCGCTGCCGCCCCGGCTCGGCGCCTAGCTCCGGCGGGCCGCGCGGCGCTCCGCGGACGGGTGGCAGCCGGCTGGCCGCCGGCCGACCTGCGGAACACCGGGCCGTCCTGCTGCAGGACAGCCCGGCATCATGCTGTTTGGCTCTTGCGGTGCCGCCCGGCCAGGCTACTGAAACTCAGCCACCTGTTCCGGTTCCGGACGGGCCACTGCCAGCGCTTTCTCCACCGTCAGGGTTTTGCGGTACAGCGCCCGGCCCACCATCGCGCCGGAAATGTTGTAGATGTATTTCAGCCGCGAGATGTCATCGGCATTGCGCACCACACCGTTGGCGATCACCGGTGTCCGTGACTTCTTGGCCAGCGAGGAAATCAGGCCCAGCTGTGCTTCGAGGTCGGTCATGTCGCTGTCGATATCGGTGACGATGATTCCCGCCATCGGCAGGGAATCGAAGGCGGCGATGAAATCTTCCGGCGAAATCGCCCCGGCGTGGCGCCAGCCATCAGTCATGACCTGGCCCTCATAGACGTCGACCGACAGAACAATCTGATCCGGATGGTGGTTGATCAGATCCTTGACCAGGTGCGGATCGCGCGCCGCCAGAGTGCCGATCACGACGCGCCCCGCGCCCCTGTCGATCCAATGCTCGACATGCTCGCGGGAGCGCATGCCGCCGCCCAGCTGCACCGGAATGCCTGCGCCGCGAATGATGCGGCAGACCAGCTCCTCGTTTCTGTGGTCGCCCTCAATGGCGTTGAAGTCGGTCAGGTGCATCCATTCCGCCCCTGCCGCGGCAAAGCCCTTGGCGGTCTCAACCGGGTCCACATGCCAGATCTGCGGCTCGTCAAGGCGGCCTTTTTCGAGGGTCACGCAGCGGCCGTTCTGAATCTCCATCGTGGGGTAAATCATCATTTGCCTATCTCCTCTGTTTTTTTGCCTCTTGAGGAAATCTTAGCACGGATCGCCCGGCGCGATACGCCGTATCGCAACGATTTACGGAACAATTGCGGCGTGCAGGGGGCACGGCGCGATAGCGCAAACACGCGCCCTCCCGGCGGCCGCGGACAAAAAGGAATCGGGACCCGCCGGACAAAAGAAAACGGCGCCTTCCCCGATGGGAAGACGCCGTCTGGTCCGGTTCCCCGGAAGCGGTGTTCAGGACGCTTCGGAGATGAACTTGACTGCATCGCCGAAGGTCTGGATGGTTTCGGCTGCGTCGTCCGGGATCTCGATGCCGAACTCTTCTTCAAACGCCATCACCAGTTCCACGGTGTCCAGGCTGTCTGCGCCCAGATCGTCGATGAAGGAGGCGTTTTCGGTGACCTTGTCCTCTTCAACACCCAGGTGCTCAACAACGATCTTCTTTACGCGGTCTGCGACGTCGCTCATGTCTCTTCCTCGTCTTTAAGGGCACTCTGCCCGGTTCTGCCCTTGCCCGTGCGGGCGGCGTGGTTGGTGCCCGGAGCGGGCGGTGTGATCCCCGCCGGGCGGGGACAGTGCGGCGTTTCCATTAGGAAATACCAGCGCGGATATGGGCCGCCTATAGCATAGACCGCGGCCAAGGCAAACGGTTTCGCTTGGTCACAGCCGCCGGGGCAGTCCGCATCCGCCAGCTATGAAGCGTGCAGATGGCCCCGCAATCAAGTCCTTGCAAGGGAGCGGCGCATAATTTTTGGCAAATCCGCCGTTTTTCAAACGCTTGGCTGCGATAGATGACCGGCTTCCCGGGCTTCGCCGCCGGGGCCCGGGCCGGGAAACCGCCCTGCAGGCAAGCTGCAGGGATTTGCCGGCCCCGGCCTGCCGCCGTGCTCAGATCATGGCCATGCCGCCGTTCACATGCAGCGTGGTGCCGGTGACATAGCCCGCTTCCTGGCTGGCCAGATACAGGACAGCGGAGGCGATCTCCTTCGATTCCCCCATGCGGCCGGCCGGAATCTGGCTCAGGATCGCGTCTTTCTGATTGTCGTTCAGCTTGTCGGTCATCGCGGTGGCGATGAAGCCCGGCGCCACCGCGTTCACGGTGATGCCGCGGTTGGCGACCTCATAGGCCAGCGATTTCGACATGCCGACCATGCCGGCCTTGGAGGCGGCATAGTTGCCCTGGCCGGGGTTGCCGGTGGAGCCCACAATCGAGGAGATGTTGATGATCCGGCCCCAGCGCGCCTTCATCATGCCGCGCAGCACGCCGCGGCACAGCCGCATGGTCGAGGTGAGGTTCACGTCCAGCACGCTCTGCCATTCCTCGTCCTTCATCCGCATGAACAGGTTGTCGCGGGTGATGCCCGCGTTGTTGACCAGGATATCCACCGAGCCCATCGCCTCGGCCGCCTGTTTCGGCAGCGCCTCGACGGCTTCGGCGTCGGACAGGTTGCAGGGCAGCACATGGGCGCGTTCGCCCAGTTCCGCGGCCAGTTCCTGCAGCGGCGCCTCGCGGGTGCCGGACAGCGCCACGGTGGCGCCGGCCGCGTGGAGCGCGCGGGCGATGTCGCCGCCGATGCCGCCGGATGCGCCGGTCACGAGCGCATTCTTGCCAGTCAAATCAAACATGTTTTTGTCCCTTATGTCTGAACCCCGGCGCAGCAGCGCCGCACCGGGAAAATCGGATTATGCCTCGGAAGCGGCCTTGGCGTCGTCAGGGGTGCCGATCTGGCGGCAGGCCAGCGCCCGGTCGATCTTGCGGATCATGCCCGACAGCGCCTTGCCCGCGCCGATTTCCCAGAAGTCGGTGACGCCCCTGGCGGCCATCGCCTGCACGCTTTCGCGCCAGCGCACGGAGCCGGTGACCTGCTCGACCAGCAGGGCGCGGATCTCGTCCGGGCTGGTGACGGCATCGGCGCGCACGTTGGCGATCAGCGGCACCGCCGGGGAGGAGATCTCCACACCTGCCAGCGCCTCGGCCATGGCATCGGCGGCGGGCTGCATCAGGGCGCAGTGGAAGGGGGCGGACACCGGCAGCATCACCGCGCGCTTGGCGCCCTTGTCCTTGGCGATGTCCGCGGCGCGCTCAACCGCGGCCTTGGTGCCGGAGACCACCACCTGGGTCGGGTCGTTGTCGTTGGCGGCCTGGCAGACATCGCCCTGGGCGGCTTCGTCCGCCACCGCGCGCACGGCGTCCAGATCAAGGCCGAGGATCGCGGCCATCGCGCCCTGGCCCACCGGCACCGCGCTTTGCATCGCCAGTCCGCGGGTGCGCAGCAGGCGGGCGGTATCGGCCACCGAAATCGCCCCGGCCGCGGCCAGCGCGGAGTATTCGCCGAGACTGTGGCCGGCCACGCAGGCCGCCTTGCCGATGGTGATGCCTTCGGCCTCCAGCGCCCGCATCGCCGCCATCGAGGCGGCCATCAGTGCCGGCTGGGCGTTCTGGGTCAGCGTCAGGGTTTCGATGTCCCCTTCCCAGACCAGCTGGCTCAGCTTTTCGCCCAGGGCGTCATCGACCTCGTCAAAGATGGCCCTGGCAGCCGGATAGGCGTCGGCCAGAGCCTTGCCCATGCCGATGGTCTGGGCACCCTGCCCCGGAAACACGAATGCGATCGTCATTGAAGACCTCGTCTGTTTTAGCGTTTGGCCTGATTTAGCGGCCCTTTCCCCTGCGTACAAGCAAAGCCGCACTTTGCGCACCAAAGCTGTGCGCGCAATGACAGAGGCGTGCGTTGCATCGGCGCCTGCCTTCGCTAGGTATAGGACAACCGGAAACTGACCAGGAAATGCCGCCCCATGTCCCGTGCCAACACGTTTTCCTCTTACGGCAGCGTCGCCAAGACCTTCCACTGGCTGACCGCGCTGCTGATCTTCTCGGCCTTTCCGCTGGGCTATGTCGCCAACGGGCTGGCGCATCAGATCCAGAGCCCCGGTTTCGACGGCAGCCCGGCGGTGATCGAACGCGCCACGCTGCTCTTCTCGCTGCACAAGACGCTGGGCGTCACCGTGTTCTTTACCGCGCTGCTGCGCATTCTCTGGGCGCTGAGCCAGCCCAAGCCCGGCCTGCTGCACCCGGACCGCAAGGCCGAGGCGCTGGCGGCGGAGGTGGTGCACTGGCTGCTGTACGGCTCGCTGGTGGCGGTGCCGCTGAGCGGCTGGATCCACCATGCCGCCACCACCGGCTTTGCGCCGATCTGGTGGCCGTTCGGACAGACCCTGCCGTTTGTGCCGAAATCCGAAGCCCTGGCCGAGCTGACCGCGGGGGTGCACTGGGTGCTGGTCTGGACCTTGGCGGCGGCGCTGGGCCTGCATGCCGCCGGCGCGCTGAAGCACCATGTGATCGACCGTGACGCCACCCTGCGGAGGATGCTGCCGGGCCGCGGCCGGCTGCCGCAGCCGCCGGCGCAGGCGCACAGCCTGGCGCCGCTGCTCGCGGCGCTGCTGGTCTGGGCCGGCGCGCTGGGCGGCGGCGCGGCCATCGGCGTGTTCGGCAGCCGCGAGGCCGCGCCTGAGCAGGCCGGCGGCACCGCCGCCCCGGTGGTCGCCACCGTCCCCGGGGCCACCGGCTGGACCGTGGACTCGGGCACCCTGGGCCTTGCGGTGACCCAGATGGGCAGCCAGGTTGCGGGCAGCTTCGGCGAATGGACCGCGGTGGTAAACTTTGAAGAGCCCGCAGCGCCGGGGCCGGCCGGGGATGTCGAGGTGACGGTCTCGATCGCCTCGCTGGAACTGGGCTCGGTGACGGCGCAGGCGATGGGTGCGGATTATTTCGACAGCGCCAATTTCCCCACCGCGCTGTTCAAGGCGGAGATCGAAAAGCTGGAAGACGGCTATCAGGCGGCGGGCACCCTGACCATCAAGGACCAGACCGTGCCCGTCACCCTGCCCTTTGACCTGGAGCTGGAGGGGGACCGCGCGAAAATGACCGGCGCGCTGACCCTGAACCGGCTGGATTTCGGCATCGGCAAGAGTCTGGCGGATGAAAGCTCGCTGGCGTTTGCGGTGGAGGTGCCGGTGGCGCTGGAGGCGCGCCGGGCCGAGTGATCCGGCCCCGCGCCTGCCCGTTAAGAAAGAGCCCCGGCTGCGCGCCGGGGCTTTTTTGCCCGCCGGGCTGCCGCAGCCGGACGCCGCGGACCGGTGCCGGGTCCGCAGCTCAGCCTGCAGTGCATATGTCCCGCGGGCGGCCCGTGCGGGCCTGCCCGTCACTGCCGCCCGCCCCTGTCAGTAGCGGTAGCCCTGGCGGTAGCGGTGGCCGCCGCGCTGGCGCAGATGGTGCCGGTCGCGCCCGGCATGATGGCGGCGGTAGCCGTGGTTGCCGTAGTGCTTTCTGGGCTGGTAGTAATAGTCCCTGCGCGGCTGGTGGTAATGGACGCGGCCGCGGTGGCGGTCCCGGTCGTTGTCCAGACTCTTGAGAATGATGCCGAGCGCGACAATGCCGGCAATGGCCCGCGCCGCGTCTGCATTGGAATCATGGGCAGCCGCAGGCGGCGCAAAAGCCAGGTTTGCGGCAAGGGCCAGGGCCGCGGCGGCAGAGGTAATATGGCCGAAGCGGATCATGGTGCCTCCTTTCCGAGGTGGCCGGAGAGGCCGGCGCCATGATGCTGCGCCGAAGCGCAAAACGCCAATGAACTCCTGTCACGCTTTGGGGAGCGCAGCGGCGGCGCATGAAAAAGCCGCCGGCCCTGAGAGCCGGCGGCATGCCATTCAGATCTTCGGACCGGTGTCAGCTGTCGGCCTTCATCGCCTCGACGGAGATGTTGATGTTCACTTCGTCGCTGACGAAGGGCGCGAACTGGCCCAGGTTGTAGTCGGAGCGCAGCACGGTGGTGGTGGCGTCGAAGCCGGCCCAGGGCTTTTTCGCCATCGGGTGCTCGCCGGCCTTGTTCAGCTTGGCGTCCAGCACCACCGATTTGGTCACGCCGTTGAGGCTCAGGTCGCCGGTGATCCTGGCGGTGTCCTCGCCGGTCACCTCGATCGCGGTGGAGGTGAAGCTGACGGTCTCATCCTCGGTGGCGTCGAAGAAATCCTTGGTCATCAGGTGGTCGAACCGCGCCTGCCAGCCGGTGAACATGCTGCTGAGCGGCATCGACACCGAAACGCTGGAGTTGGACGGCTCCTCCTGGTCGAACATGATCTCGCCCTCGAAGCCCGCAAACAGGCCGTAGGTGGTCGAATAGCCGAGGTGGTTGTAATCGAACAGGATCTGGCTGTGGCCGGCATCCAGGACATATTTTTCCGGGGCAGCAGCGGCACCGGTTGCAGCGGCAGCGGCCAGGGCGGCGGCAAGCAGGGTCTTTTTCATGGGGAAGGCTCCGTCTGAATTGATCTTGTGGCAACAGATGTGGCGTTTGCCCCCCGATTGGGAAGCCCGCAAAAACCCACACTATCTGTGAACACGCGAACACAAAACCCGGCTGGCTGGCAGCCGGGCGCGCCTCGCGCGAATGTGATTGGAAGTCAGGTGAGGATCCGCACGGCGCCGCTGAGCTGGTCGCGCAGATGGCTGCGCATCTCGGCGGAGCCGATGGGCAGCTCGATCAGCAGGCTGCCATCGGTTTCCAGCATCTGCACGGCGGACGCGGTCAGCCGGGCCCCGCCGAGGGTGTCATAGCTGCGGCGCAGGACGGTGCGCGGCCGGCCGCGGCTGTCGCGCTGCAGAACCCGCAGCTCCCGGCGCACCGGATCAAAGCAGGCCTCCGGCCCGCTGCCGGGCTGATGTGCCGTCATCAGCACCAGGCCGCCCAGCAGGAAGGCAATGGACACCCCCATCCGGATCAGGTTCATCTCCGGGTCCGCCCCGGCCCCGGGCACCAGCCACAGCCCGGTGGAGCTGAGGATCATCGCCACCCCCAGCAGGCGCAGCACAACAATCCGCAGCTTCCAGTTCGCCTCCAGCCGCAGGCTCAGCGGCACCGCGCCGGCAATCGCGCCGAGCGCACTGGAGCCTGGCGCCTTGGAAACCAGCGGCGGGTTCTGATCTGTCACTGCCATTCGACTGCCCTTTCCCAATCTGACCCTGCCGGAGAACCCGGCATTGCGGCTTCTGTCCGCGTTAAGATCCCATTAAGAAGTGAAGTCCTGCATTGGGGCATCAATGCGGCGGGCTTGCGGAAATGCCGCGGCGCCCGCTGCCCGCGCAGCCGCCGCCTTTTGCCTTGCTCTTTCAGCCTCAGCCTGTATAGGAGGCCCTGCTTCCGCGGCATTTCCGATCCGCGCAGCCTCTCGTGACCAGGCAGCGGAAGCAATGATGCCCGGTCTATGAAATGCGCCTAGACACAAACAGGAGTTCGCATGCCACTCTATGAGCATGTCATGATTGCGCGTCAGGACCTGTCCAACTCGCAAGCTGAAGGCCTCATCGAACACTTCGGTGCTGTTCTGTCCGACAACGGCGGCAAGCTGGTCGATCAGGAGTACTGGGGCGTCAAGACGATGGCCTACAAGATCAACAAGAACCGCAAGGGCCACTATTCCTTCCTGAAGACCGACGCGCCCGCGTCCGCCGTTCAGGAAATGGAGCGCCTGATGCGTCTGCACGACGACGTGATGCGCGTCCTGACCATCAAGGTCGACGAGCACGCCGAGGGCCCTTCGGTCCAGATGCAGAAGCGCGACGAACGCGACACCCGTCGCGAGCGCCGCTGATCGTAGCTTGAGAAAAGGACGCTAAATCATGGCAGCCAAACCGTTTTTCCGCCGCCGCAAAGTGTGCCCCTTCTCGGGCGACAACGCACCGGCAATCGATTACAAAGACACCCGTCTTCTGCAGCGCTACATCTCTGAGCGCGGCAAGATCGTGCCGTCGCGCATCACCGCAGTTTCGGCCAAGAAGCAGCGTGAACTGGCCCGTGCTATCAAGCGCGCCCGCTTCCTCGCCCTGCTGCCCTACGCCGTGAAGTAAGGAGATAGGCAGATGCAAGTTATCCTTCTTGAGCGCGTTGCAAAGCTGGGCCAGATGGGCGACGTCGTCGACGTGAAGCCCGGGTTCGCCCGCAACTTCCTGCTGCCGCAGGGCAAGGCAAAGACCGCCTCCGACGCCAACATCGCCGCCTTTGAGGACCAGAAAGCGCAGCTGGAAGCGCGCAACCTGGAAACCAAGAAAGAGGCCGAGGCTCTGTCCGCGAAACTGGACGGCCAGCAGTTCGTCGTGATTCGCTCCGCATCGGACGCGGG
This sequence comes from Leisingera thetidis, assembly GCF_025857195.1. NCBI lineage: Bacteria > Pseudomonadati > Pseudomonadota > Alphaproteobacteria > Rhodobacterales > Roseobacteraceae > Leisingera > Leisingera thetidis. Next base: position 2,065,517 of record NZ_CP109787.1, read on the forward strand.
CGCGCTGTACGGCTCGGTCACCCCGCGCGACGCCGCCGAGGCCGCAACCGCGGACGGTTTCACCGTCGACAAGAAACAGGTCGCCCTGATCGCTCCGATCAAGTACCTCGGCCTGCACTCGGTCTCCGTGAAACTGCACCCGGAAGTCGAAGCCGTCATCAATCTGAACGTTGCCCGCTCGGTTGAAGAAGCCGAACTGCAGGCATCCGGCAAATCGATCCAGGAGCTGGCCGCCGAAGAGGAAGCCGCTGCTGAATACGAGATCGCCGAACTGTTCGACGACATCGGCTCCGCAGCGTCCGACGACGACGAGGCACCGGCTGCCGAGGCCGCTGGCGAAGAAAACAACTGATCCTTCTGGACCGGAAAAGATCGGAAAAGGCCGCCATCTTCGGGCGGCCTTTTCTTTTCCGGCTTAACAGTTTGAAAAGATGATCTAAGTTGTAGGAACATGGGTATCCCCCCGTAAACCTCCTGTTTGTCCGCATCTGCCAGGATGAGCGCGGGAGAAGTACGAAGTACAAGGGGATGTGCGATGCAAGATGCATTGGAGCGCGAGGAGCTGGCATTGCGCCGGCGGCTGCTGTTCCGTCTGCTGCGCGGCCAAAGGTTCGACCGCCCGGCCTTCAGCACTGAGGCGATTTCCGATCCGGTGCCAAAGGGATTGATCGCGCCCGGCGACAGCCTGTTCAAACCGCCGCGCCGGAACACGCAGAAAACCGCCTGATTGCACCGGGCATACCGCCCGAAATCCGCATCCCGCCTGCTGCCACCGGCGGGGATGCACTGCCGCCCGGAAGGGTTTCGGAAAGACGCCAGGCGATGCGTCCCCGGGTGTTTTCAGGTGCCGTTTCCACCCGCGCCATTCTGATGGCGTGCAAAGCGGATTCGGCCGTCGCGCCTGCGGAGGGCAAGGCTGGCGGCCAGCTGCCGGCCATCGGCAGAAGACAGTTATGGGGACCGCGAAATTTGGGAAACAGCCGCGGCCCCCTCTGCCCGACATGGTCAGCTGCCCCACAGGCGTGAGGGGCAAACTGCCCTGAGGGTTGTTCTGCCTCAATGCGCAGCCCCAACATGTAGTGGAATGACATACTAAACAATTGCCTAATGCGTAAAGTTTGAATCACATGGCCGGCACCGGCCGAAAGCCCCCGGAACCGCCTGTCACAGGCGGAAACCCCCGCGGCGGCTGGCGGTTCCCTGCCGGTTCCCGAAAGCTGCGGAACGGAGCGCATTGCAGCTGGCCGCATTGCAGCTAGGCTGCCGCCGTGAAACCACTTTCGGAGGCCGCATGCCGCGCCGGACAACTCTGATCTTATTTTTCGCAGCCGCAGTTCTGGCTGCCTGCTCAACCACCGCGTCACCCCCAGCGGTGGCAAAGCACAATCCGCCGCTCTACCCCAATGAAACGCCGGAACTGCGGCAGCGGATCAACTACTGGGCCGACCACTACGAAGTGCCGCGCAGCCTGGTGCACCGGCTGGTCATACGCGAGAGCACCCACCGGCCCTATGCGGTGAACCGCCCCTATTACGGGCTGATGCAGATCCTGCCCGCCACCGCCCGTTCGATGGGCTTCGATGGCAAACCCAAGGAGCTGCTCGATGCCGATACCAATCTGCAGTTTGCGGTGAAATACCTGCGCGGCGCCTGGCTGATTTCCGACGGAAGCCAGGACCAGGCCGTCAAGCATTATTCCCGCGGCTATTATTACGAGGCTAAGCGCCGCGGCATGCTCCAGGAGACCGGCCTGCGGCACTGACCGCCTGAGCGGCAGCCGCGCCCCGCAGCGGCGCAGCCCGGCCCGGCGGGCCGCTCCTCTTTCCCGAGGACGGCGCCGAGGGCGGGCGGGGGCCTTCCGGGCCAGGTCCGCCGGGATTTTAGCAGAATTCTAACGGTCCTGCGCTTTACTGGCGCCATGCTGAGCCTGTTGAACCTGCTGCTGCCCGCGCTGATGCCTTCCTGGCGTTTCTTCAAGTCTGTTGATCCGTCGCCGCGGGTTGAATGGGCCATGACGGCCAGTGCCGGCAGCGCGGCGGTCCAATGGCAGGAGTTCCGCCCGCGCCCGCAGCGTCTGACGCCGCTGGACATGGCGCAGCGGATGCTGTGGAACCCGCGCTGGAACGAAAGCCTGTTCCTGGTCAGCTGCGCCGAACGTCTGACGCTGAACCCTGCGGACCACAGCCTGCAGGAAATCCTGCGCAGGATCGCCGCCGAACTGGAACGCGCGCTGCCGCCGGGCGCCCGGCTGCCTTACCTGCGGTTCCGCCTCGTCTTCATCGACCGCGATGAGAACGGGGCGCTGATCAAGGCTGTCACCTATCAATCAGAACCGCAGCTGATGGCCGCACAGGACGCAGCATGAGCCTGGAGCTGGCCTTGCGCGCAACCGAGGTGCTGCTGGCGCTTGCCTTCCTGCAGCAAAGCGCCGAGCATCTGGCGGGCTTCCGGGACGAGCAGATCCTGCATGTGCCCCGCCTGCTGCTGGCCGGGCTGCTGCTGTTCGGGATTGCCACGCCCTGGGTGCTGCTGGGGCTGGCGGTCCTCGGGCTCCTGATCCTGCGGCGCTTTCAGGGCCCCTACAACGGCGGCAGCGACAAGATGAGCCTGCTGGTGCTCAGCTGCCTGGCCGCGGCCCGCTGGCTGCCGTCCGAACAGTGGCAGGAGTATGCCTTTGCCTATCTCGCCGGGCAGCTGGTGATCTGCTATTTCATCTCCGGCCAGGTCAAGATCGTGAACCCCGAATGGCGCTCCGGCCGGGCGCTGCAGGATGTGTTCCGCTTCTCGGCCTACCCGGTCAGCGAAGAGCTGCGCACCTTTGCTGACCGCCCGCGTTTGCTGTGGATGTCGGGCTGGGCCGTCATGCTGTTCGAGGTGCTGTTTCCGCTGGCGCTTTTCAGCCGCGAGGCGCTGATCCTGGCTCTGTTCACCGCGGCGCTGTTCCATCTTGCCAATGCCTGCGTGTTCGGGCTGAACCGGTTCTTCTGGATCTGGCTGGCGGCCTACCCCTCCCTCCTGTGGCTGCAGGAGCGGGTGGTGTTCTGAACACGCCGCCGGGGCCGGCCGCCCCGCTGAGTCTCTTTCAGGATCCGGCGGCCGGGGCCGGCAGCAAAAAAGGCCGCCCTGCGGGCGGCCTTTCCGTAACTTCGGCAGCGGCGGGGATTATTCCTCGTCCAGCGCCTCGACAGCTTTCTGCAGCTCGTCCTTGGAGATCTCTTTCTCGGTGACTTTGGCCTGGCCAACGATGTGGTCGACAACTTTGTCTTCAAAGATCGGCGCGCGCAGCTGCTGCTGCATCTGGGCGTTCTGCTGGATGAACTCGAAGAACTGGCGCTCCTGGCCCGGGTACTGGCGGGCTTGCTGCATGATTGCCTGGGTCATTTCGGCGTCGGTCACTTCGACTTCGGCTTTCTGGCCCAGCTCGGCCAGCAGCAGGCCCAGGCGCACGCGGCGCTCGGCCAGCTTGGTGTGCTCGTCGGTGGCTTCGATCTCGCCGTGGTCGTGGCCTTCCACTTCCGGGTTTTCCTCGTGCCACAGCTGATGCGCGATCTGCTTGGATTCCGCTTCCACCAGCGACGGCGGCAGGTCGAAGGAGACCAGGGTATCCAGCTTGTCCAGCAGCGCACGCTTCATCACCGCGCGGGCGGCGCCGGCGTATTCGGCTTCCAGGCGCTCGGTGATCTGCGCTTTCAGCGCGTCCAGGTCGTCGGCACCGAATTTCTTGGCCAGCTCGTCATCGATCTCAGCCGCTTTCGGGGCTTTGACTTCCTTGACGGTGCAGGAGAACACGGCCTCTTTGCCGGCCAGGTGCTCGGCGCCGTATTCCTCGGGGAAGGACACGGTCACGTCTTTTTCTTCACCGGCTTTGGTGCCGACCAGCTGCTCTTCGAAGCCGGGGATGAAGGAGTTGGAGCCCAGGGTCAGCGGGTAGTCGTCGCCTGCGCCGCCGTCAAAGGCTTCGCCGTCGATCTTGCCGACAAAGTCGATCACGACCTGGTCGCCGTCTTCCGCAGCAGCACCGTCTTCGCGGGCTTCGAATTCCTGCGCGGTTTCCGCCAGGTTGGCCAGCGCCTCGGTGACGGCTTCTTCTTCAGCCTTCACCACCAGCTTTTCCAGCTCGACGCCGGAGAAGTCGACCTCGGGGATTTCCGGCAGTGCCTCATAGGACATCTCGACGTTGACGTCGTCGCCTTCTTTCCAGTCTTCGTTGGTCATCTTCACGTCGGGCTGCAGCGCCGGACGGTCGCCGCTGTCCTCGAAATGCTTGTTCATGGCGCCGTCGACGGCTTCCTGCATGGCTTCGCCCATCAGGCGCTGGCCGAACTGCTTTTTCAGCAGCGCCATCGGAACCTTGCCCTTGCGGAAACCCTTCATTTCGACTTCCGGCTGCGCTTCGACGAGCTTTTCGTTGACCTTCTCGTCCAGCTCGGCAGCCGTGACGGTGATGGCGTAGCCGCGTTTCAGACCTTCGTTCAGCGTCTCGGTGACCTGCATCCTATACCCCATAGAGATTCGGGGCGCGTGCGCGCAGGCGCCCCCAGACAATTTGCGGTCTTCTATTTCCCCCGGCGCCCCGGCGCAAGAGGCATTGCCCCATTCCTGCGCAATCGCGCGGATTTCCAAGGCCGCAAACGAAAAACACGCCCGCAAAGGGGCGTGTTTCCGTTCTGGATCCGAGGGAATGGTTTCAGAACTTCCAGCGGGCGCCGGCCAGGATCACATTGGCGTCCTGATAGGCGGTGGCGCTGGTGTCCGCATAGGAGTAGTCGCGGTAGGCGAGGTAGGCCTCGACGTTCAGAGCGTCGATATTCTGAACTGCGGCCACACCCCAGGACTCGGCACTGTCGCCAGCGGTTACCATGTCCGAGCCATCGTAGTAGTCGACCGAAAACGCGGTGGAGCCCGCAGCAATCAGGTCTGTCTTGTAGCCCAGCTTGGCATAGGCATAGGTGCCTGCAATGTCGCGTTCGCCCGCAGCCACGTTCAGCGACAGGCCGGTTGCCTTGTGCAGCACTGCGAAGGAGCCGGAGACATCGCGCTGGTCGGGCTCGCCGGTTTCTTCGGTCCAGGACGCGCCGATGCCGGCATCGACCGCAAAGGCCGCAGCATCGTCATTGGCCCAACGCACGGCCACATCGTAGCTTTCGCGGTCATTCGCATCCTTCAGGACATCGGTGCCGTAGGAGGTCGACAGGGTAAAGCCTGCAAGCTCCGGCGTGTCGTAACGGATACGGCCCAGACGGCTGCCGTCCAGATCGGTGAAGGCATCGCTGATATCGATCCCGCTGAGAGCGCCCGCGCTGGTGCGGAAGGCATAGCCGCCGGCGGAATCCGCCACCGCGTTGGAAGCGCCGAGGCCGGTGCCCGAGAAATCCGCGCCGGTGATGCCGTCGGTTGCCATCGAGCCCTGGCCTGCCGAGAACCGGCCGTAGCGGGCGGTGTCGAACTGGAAGTCGACGTGGCGGATGTTGGTGCGGTCCCAGCTGACGTTGTCGCCGGTGGTCAGCTGGCTGACCCCGTCCGAGGACCGGAACCCGAAAGCGGTCTCGAAGTTGAAGCGCAGGGTGTTTTCGCCATAGGCCTGCTCCAGCCAGAAGCCGATCCGCGAGTTCGACGCGGCGTTGTCGGTCAGGCGGTTGAAGTCTTCCTGGCCGTCATCGAACGACTGGAAGGCCGGGTTGAACTGTCCGTACCAGCGGAAGCTGCCGCCGTTGTCGGTGGTGTACGCGGGTCCCGCAAAAGCCGGGGCTGCCAGAGCGGCGGCCAGCGAGGCGGCGCCTGCGCGAACGGCAAATTTCGTGCTCATTTTCCTGAGTCTCCTGTTCCATCAGCAGCGTGCCTCTCCATCCCTGAGACCGCTGCCTGGGCCATGGAGTACCGGGCATTTTTTCCGCCCCGGAGACTTGAAATCCGCGCGCCCTACCGCCGGCGCGAAATGGGCGGAACTCCGCTTACGGCGGATTTTCGCCTGCGGATTTCCGCTTAATCACCGGCAGTTACGTGACATTCATCACAGATCGCGCGGCGTTCCGCACAGGGGCGCCATGCGCCTGCTGCAACCCTGCACTGCTGCGCATCCAAATGTCAGATTCTGCACAGGCCCACTGCCGCCCCGGCAGAAAAAAACGCGCCCCGCCGGCCGGAGCGCGCAACGGCCGCTGCCCTGGACCGGACCGTCAGAACCGCCAGCGGGCGCCCAGAACCACGGTGGTCAGATCCTGATAAGACGCTGCCGCATCCTCATACTCATACTCCTGATAGGTCAGGTAGATATCGGTGTTGAGGCGTTCGACCTTCTGGACCGCGCCAATGCCCCAGCCCTTGGTGCTGGAACCGGTGACATTGAAGTCCTCGCCGTCGTAGTAATGCACCCCGAATCCGGTCTTGCCCCAGGCGAGCCATTCGTTTTCATAACCGATCTTGGCGTAATAATAGCTGGGGTCGCTGGCACCGGCTGCGTCATCGTCCCTGGTGCCGCCCGCAACAGTGAAGCTGAGGCCGTTGCCCAACAGGACCGAGGCAGCCCCCAGCACATCCGACCGCTCGGCACCCGCGTTGTCCCGAACCTGGTAGGCCAGAGAGGCATTGAAGGCGGCAGAGCCGATTTCCTGCCCGTAGAACAGGCCGATATCATAATAGTCGGCGTCATCCGCCGACGACAGGACATTCTTGCCCCAGGCGGCCCCGGCAGAAAAGCCGTTGAAATCAGGAGTGTCATAGCGGATGCGGCCGCGGCGGGATCCGTCGAGATTGTCAACGGCGTTTGCCAGCGCCGGCCCGCTCAGGGCGCCGGCCGTGTCACGGATCAGAAACCCGGCATTGGCATCAACGGTGTAGGAATAAAGCGCCGTGCCGACATAGGACAGGTCGGTCTCAGCCGCGCCGTCGGCAACCATGCTGCCCTGCCCGGCAGACAGCTTGCCCCAGTTCCCTTCCAGCCAGAAGTCCACATGCCGCAGGTCCGCCCGCGTCCAGCCGCTGTAGTTCGAGCCGAACTGGCTGACCTCGGTGGAGTTCGGGAAGCCCAGCCCGGTCTCGAAGCGGAAGCCGAAGGTGTTGCTGCCGATCGGCTGCATCAGGCGCAGCCCGACCCGGGAACGGGACAAGTCATTGTCCAGCAGGTTCGTTTCTGTCTGCTGGCCATCATCGACAGAAATGATGGCCGGGTTGAACTGGCCGTAGATTTCGACATAGCCGCCGGAGTTGTTGGAATATTTCAATTCGGCTGATGCCGGCTGCCCCAAGGCCCACAGCCCGGCTGCAGCCATTGCGGTGATCGAAAGAAGACGATTCACGACCATCCTCCTCTATATCTGATTACTGGTGAACACACATGGCAGCCGCTGCCCGCCGCCTGCCAGGCCGAAGTATAGCATAATCCCGCCGGGACCGGGGAAATCATTGACCGGCCCCAGGCATATTCGACCGCCCCATGCGGTCAGGCCGCGGACTGGCCGCAGTCAGGCAAGGAGAGGCGCAAACGGAACTCCCGCCGGCGCGCTGAGCGATCCGTTCCCCCGCGCGGTGTCCCAGCCTGCATCCGCCCGGAGTTGCCCCCGGGGGCAGCACTCGCCTGATCCCATTCGGCACCGGCCCCCGATCTCATCGCTCCGGCTGTCCGGTATGCTGCCATGGTCCTGACGGAGTTGTTGCGGCTGAGGCCGACCAGGGAGAAAATCAGTCTCGGCAAGCCTGGCCGAACGCCAAAGCGCAACTTTGGCATTGCCGCCGTTCGCGGATCGCGCAGCAGTTCCGAAGAGCGAAGGACCGCACAGTCGGACAAAGCGCCCTTTCGCGGCAAGCAGGCTCAGCGCCGCCAAATGGCCGAAGCCCATGCAATTTCAAGCGGTGGCTCGATAACGCGGAGGAATCCTGCCAGGCTGCTGACTGGCTTAGTTGCCACCCTTTGCCTGGAAAGCCCCGGCATGGCCCGGGAACAATGTCTGAAGGAAATTCAGTGTCTGCTCCAGCGCCCCTTCCCGGGTGTAGATGTGCGGGAACAAGTGCAGCTTCTGCCAGTAACCGTCGGTCAGTGAGTCAATCCAACCCCCGGCCCTGTCCGCCTTGCCGGGGTCCTCCGGCATCAGTTTGTGGCAGATCTCGGCGAGCATTTGAGACCTCTTCTCCTCGAACTCGCCAGTGATCTCGGCATACTGCGGGACGAAGTTCTGCTCTCCAAAGAAGGCAAACCAGATGGCGAGCGCGCTGGGATTGCAGATCTTTGCGCTGAAATCCGCCTCGATGATCCTGCGCAGACGGGCCGCGGGGTCCTCAGGCGCCTTTTGCAGGGCCGCCTGCCAGTGCGCCTCATAGGTCTGATACTGGTCCCGCAGCGCCTCGGTCAGGATGCCGGTCTTGGACTTGAAGTAGAAGACGGCAACACCCTGCGACAGCCCGGCCTCGTTGGCCACAGTGGCCAGCGTCGTCTTGGCAAGACCGTTGACGACAATCGATTTCAGCGTTGCATCGAGAATCTGCCGCCGGCGCATGTCGGCGTTTTCCTTGCGCTCCTTGCGCGGCTTCCTGCCGCTGCCCTGCGATGCCACCATAAGAAATCCAAACTTCAATTTTCCTCCTTGTTCCACAATTCGCTGCGCCTGTCAGCCCGATTATTTTTATTTGAGCGCTCAAAATAACTTTACGCGGAAAATCTTCTCTACTAGGCTCCACTCAGCAACAGCGAAACCTGGAGAACCTCATGGGGCAGCACGACAGATATGACGCCATCGTGGCCGGCGCCGGGCACAACGGGCTTACCGCGGCCTGCTACCTTGCCAAGGCCGGGCTGAAGGTTCTGGTGGTGGAAAAGAACGATTGGATCGGCGGTGCGGCAGTGAGCCGGTCGCTGCATGAAGGCTGGACTTATTCAAACTGCTCCTATGTCTGCTCGCTGCTGCGGCGCGAGATTGTGCGCGACCTGGAACTGCCGAAATACGGGCTGCAGGTGATCCCCTACGAAGGCGGCGCCAGCTTCAGCAGCGATGGGGATTACTTTGCGTATATGTCTGACCATGATGCCCTGCGCAGAGAGATTTCCCGCCACAGCGCCCATGATGCGGATGCTTACGACCGCTTCAGCCAGACGGTGATCCGCCAGTGCCGTTTCATCCGGCCCTTCCTGCTGCGCAACGCGCCGGACCCGACCTCGCTGAAGCCGCGCGACATTGGCGAGCTGTTGTTCCTGATCAAACAAGCACACGGGCTGGGCAAGAAGGAACTGGGCGAGACGCTGCGGTTCTGGTCGATGTCGATCGGCGACTTTCTGGACGAGCATTTCGAAAGCGATCTGATCAAGGCGCACATCGCCGGCGCAGGCATCATCGGCACCGGACTGGGCGTCTACTCCCCCGGCACCGCCTATGTGCTGCTGCATCACTACATGGGCGATGTGGACGGCGCGATCGGGGCCTGGGGGTTTGCCCGCGGCGGCATGGGCGCGATCTCCAACGCATTGGGGGCCTGTTTCGAGGAGGCAGGCGGCACCATTGTCACCGGTTCCGGCGTCGACCGGTTTCTGGTGGACAATGGCAGGGTCACCGGCGTGGCGCTGGACAACGGCGACGAATACCACGCGCCCATCGTCGCCTCCAACATGGATGTGAAACGCACCTTCCTGCAGCATACCGGCCAGCAGCACCTGCCCGGCGACTTCGTGAAGGCGGTCAAGCGGTTCAAGATCCGCGGCTCCTCGGGCAAGCTGAATATCGCGCTGGATGCCCTGCCCGAGTTCCCCGCCGCCCCCAAGGGCGCACCGTTTCTGCGCGGCGATCTGCATTGCGCCGAAAGCCTGAACGAGCTGGAACGCGCCTATGACGACTGGAAGGAGGGCCGCTGGTCGTCCGATCCCTATTTCGACATGCTGATCCCCAGCCAGATCGACCCGACCATGGCGCCGCCGGGCAAACACATGATGACCGTCTTCGTGCAGTACGCGCCCTATGACCTGGAAGTGGGCGGGGTGCGCGCGGGCACCAACTGGAACGGCCAGACCCGCGGCGCCTTTGCCGATTGCGTCTTCGACAAGCTGGAGCAGGCCTGCCCCGACATCCGCAGCAAGACCCTGCATGCCGAGGTCCGCACGCCCTGGGACATCGAGCAGGAAGTGGGCCTGACCGAAGGCAACATCTTCCAGGGCGAGCTGACTTTCGACCAGCTGCTCTTCAACCGCCCGGTGCCGGGCTATGCGCAATACGACACCCCCATCAACGGCATGTATATCGTCGGCTCTTCCGCCCATCCGGGCGGCGGGGTGATGGCGGCGCCGGGCGCCAATGCCGCCCGGGAAATCCTGCGCAATATCGGCCGCGGCGGCGCCATGACCGGCTATGCGGCCTGAGGACCAGAAGATGACCACACCAACCTACGACGCAATTGTTATCGGCGCCGGCCACAACGGGCTTGCCGCCGCGGCGACATTGGCCCGCAAGGGCAAATCCGTCTGCGTGATCGAGAAGAACGCAACCACAGGGGGCATGGCCCGCAACACCACGCTTGCGAACGGAATACAGGCGCCGGAAATCGCGCATCTGCTCTACAACCTGCACCCCAAGGTGAAGAAGGAATTGGGCCTTGGCTCTGCCCGCGCGCCGCTGGAGGTGCGGGACCTGTCGGCGGTTTCGCTGTCGGCGGACGGAAACCATGCGGTTATCCGCAATGGCAAGGCAGAACTGGCGGACGGACGGCCCCACCCGGAGGCCGCGCCCTTTGCCGATCTGATGCGCCGCCTGACGCTGTTTGCCGGGCTGCTGGGGCAGCTTTCGACCAAGTCCCCGCCCTCGCTGGAGGGCGGCCTGGCCAGCCTGCACACGCTGACGGAGCTTGCCGGGCTGGCCAAACTGGGGCTGGACCTGAAACGGATGGGCAAGAAGGACATGCGCGAGTTTCTCCGCGTGCTGCTGTCCAATGCCTATGACCTGATCCTGGACGATCTTGAGGACGGCCCGCTGGCCGGTGCGCTGGCAGCGGATGCGGTGCGCGGCGCCCATGCCGGGCCGCGTTCGCCCGGAACAGTGTTTACCCTGATGTACCGTCTGGGCCAGGGCGGCGGCGCGCAATTGCCGATGGGCGGCATGGGCGCAGTTGCCGCAGCGTTCGAGGCCGCGGCCCGCGCCGCCGGCGCCGAAATCCGCACCGGCACCGGCGTGGCCCGGGTGCGGGTGGAAAACGACCGCGCGGCGGGTGTGGTGCTGGAGGACGGCACCGGGCTGTCCGCCCGAACGGTTCTGAGCAACACCGGCCCGCTGCCCGCAATGAATCTGGCAGGCGCCGGGCATTACGACGTGGAAATGGTGCGGCGGATGCGCAACCAGCGTTGCAAGGGCGCCGCCGCCAAGGTGAACCTGGTTCTGAGCACTGCGCCCGCGTTCACCGGCCTCAGCCGCGATCTGATGGCGGGCCGGCTGCTGATCGCACCCGGTGCAACCTATGTGGAACGCGCATTCAACCCGGCAAAATACGGGGAAATACCCGGAAACCCGGTGATCGAGGCCGTCATCCCGAGCCTGACCGATCCGGCGCTAGCCCGCGGCGGGCAGCATGTGCTGTCGGCCGTCGTCAGTTCCGTCCCCTATGCGCTGGAGGGCGGCTGGGATGAGGCGGCTCGCGAAGAACTTGCAGCCATCACGCTCGAAACGCTGGAGAGCTACGCCCCCGGGATCAGCGCGCTGGTCACGGATCGTCAGGTGCTCAGCCCCGCCTGCATCGAGGCCCGGACGGGCGCGCCGGGCGGCCATTGGCACCATGCGGAGATGGGCATCGACCAGATCCTGACGGTGCGGCCCGCCAACGGCATGGCGCATTACCGTTTTGGCCCAGAGGGCTATTACCTCTGCGGCGCGGGCGCCCATCCGGGCGGCGATGTGACCGGGCTGGCCGGCCGCAACAGCGCCTTGCAGCTTCTGAAAGACGGGGTGATCTGATGACCAAACATGTGCCCATCGGCCTGATCGAAACCCCGTTCCAGCCACGGCTGGACACGCACGGCACCGCCAAGAGCTGGACCAACTGGGCGGGCTATGTGTCACCCGCGATGCTGGACACGGTGGAGTTCGAATATTTCGCCATCCGCAATCAGACCACCCTGTTCGATATCTCGCCGATGCACAAATACCGCATCACCGGGCCGGATGCGCTGCGGGTGGTGAACCGGCTAGTGACCCGCGACGCCGCCAAGCTGCGCGACGGGCGGGTCGGCTATGTCCTGTGGTGCGACGAAGAGGGCATGGTGATCGACGACGGCACCCTGTTCCGGTTTTCGGAAACGGACTTCCGCCTGTGCTGCCAGGAGCCGATGTACACGTGGCTGCTTGATACCGCCTGGGGCTTTGACGCCGTGATCACTGACGAGAGCCATGAGATCGCAGCCCTGTCGCTGCAGGGACCGACCTCGTTCTCGCTGCTGCAGGACGCCGGCCTGGGCGCCGTGGCCAATATGAAGCCTTTTGACTGGCGCGGTATCGAGCCTGACCTCTGGATTTCCCGCACCGGCTTCACCGGCGACCTCGGCTATGAACTCTGGGTACCGAACGGCAAGGCGCTGGAGCTGTGGGACCGGCTGTGGGCCAAGGGCGGCCACTGGGGCCTGAAGGCGATCGGCTTCGATGCGCTCAACATCTGCCGGATCGAGGCCGGGTTCATCGCCGCGGGCTTCGACTTCCAGCCGGTGCACAGGGCCATGCGGCTGGGCCGCGGCCGCAGCCCGCTGGAACTGGGGTTCGGCAGGATGGTGGATTTCACCAAGGGCCACTTCAACGGCCGCCGCGCGCTGCTGGATCAGCAGAAGAACGGCCTTCGGTACCACCTGCGCAAGATCGAGATCGGCGGTTTCAAACCGGCAGACGGTGCGCTGATCTACCACAAGAAGAAGAAGGAGGTGGGGCATGTGACCTCGGGCGTCTGGTCCCCCACCACCAAGCGCAACATCGCGCTGGCCGAGTTCAAGGCGCCCTTCGGCGAAGGCATCACCGATGACCTGTGGGCCGAAATCTATGTCAACGAGGAAGGCCAATGGAACAAGCGGCTGGTGCCGGTCACCATTGAGGACAAGCCCTTCTTCATCAACAGCCGCGCGCGGGCGACCCCGCCGCGCCCGTTCTGAACCGGATCAGGTGCTTCCATGACCAAGATGAAACCGAACACGTTCGCAAACGAACCCAGCCCGGAAAAGCTGCATGAATGGGACCGCACCCACCAGCTGCATCCCTGGATGGCGATGGATGACTGGCGCGGCTATGACAACATGCTGGTGGAGACCGCCGACGGCATCCATCTGTGGGACGGTGCCGGCAAGCGCTATATCGACGGCCCGGGCGGCATGTGGTGCACCCAGATCGGCTATGGCCGCCAGGAGATGGCCGACGCCATCGCCGCGCAGGTGATGAAGCTGCCCTATACCTCCCCCTTCACCAACACCACAGAGCCCTCGGCGGTGCTGGCCCGCAAGCTTGCGGACATGGCGCCGGGTGATTTGAACAATGTCTTCTTCACCACCGGCGGCTCGACCGCGGTGGATACCGCACTGCGCACCATGCAGTACTTGAACAACCGCCGCGGCAAGCCGCAGAAGAAGACGATCATCGCCCGCGAGAAGGGCTACCACGGCTCCACCTATCTGGCCCATTCGGTGACCGGCAAGGAACGCGACAGGAGCCAGTTCGATTTCGAAACCCGGCTGGTGCATTTCCTGCCCGACGTGAACCCCTACCGCCGCCCCGCCGGCATGAGCGTCGGGGACTGGTGCGATGCCAAGGTCGCGGATCTGGAGAACGCCATCGCGGAGATCGGCGCGGACAGCATCGGCGCCTTCATCGCCGAGCCGGTCCTGTCCTCCGGCGGCGTCATCGTGCCTGCGCCCGGCTACCACAAGCGCACCTGGAAGCTGTGCCGCGCCAATGACATCCTCTACATTTCCGACGAAGTGGTGACCGGCTTCGGCCGCCTTGGCCACTGGTTCGCGTCCGAGGAGGTCTTTGGCATCCAGCCCGACATGATCACCTGCGCCAAGGGGCTGACTTCCGGCTACCTGCCGCTTGGCGCATGCATCATCTCCGACCAGGTGATGGAGCGGATGAGCAGCCTGGGCACCCCCTCCACCTTCACCAACGGGTATACCTATTCGGGGCATCCGGTCTCCTGCGCCGCGGCGCTGAAGAACATCGAGATCATCGAACGCGAAGATATTCTGGGACACGTGCGCGCCGTTACCCCGCATTTCCAGGCCCGCCTGCGCGATCTGATGAAATTCGGCATCGTCGGCGACGCCCGCGGCGCGGGGCTGCTGGGCTGCATCGAGTGCCAGGCCGAGGACCTGGAGGCCGAACGCAGGCTGGGTTCGATGATCGATGCCGCCTGCGAAGAGAGGGGCCTGATCGTGCGCCCGCTGATCAACATGGCTGTGTTCTCGCCGCCGCTGATCATCACCCTGGACCAGATCGACGAGATGTTCGACATCCTGGAGCGTGCCATCCAGCAGGTCGAGGCGCAGCTGGCAGCCTGAGGCTGGAGCGGGTGGCACAGGCTCCTGTCACCCTATCCCGGACTGGCGGGCGCAAACGGTGGTCCCGGCGCCCGCCCTTTTTGTTCCTGGCGCTGCCCAGGCGCCGGCATGCGGCCGCCCTCGCACACCGCAGGACAAGCGGGGCGCCACTCCTCTCCCTTCTGGCATTGGACACGGCGCCGTTCCGCGGCTGCTGCCGCGAAACCGGTGTCTTTTGAGGGCTGCCCCCTTACACAGTATGCTCGCGGCGCCCGTACTTCCCGGCCAGATCAACCTCCTGCCCCAGGTCCATCGCGGCGCGGTAGCCGCTGTGCACGGCGGCAGCGATGATATGCGGGGCCTCGGCATCGCCGATCCGGGTCACAGATTTGATTCCGGCCTCCTGCAGCCCGTTCCCCATTGCCTTCAACCCGTCGTACAACCCCAGAACCGGCAGACGGCGGGTGAGCGGGATGATGGCGTCGCAGGCCAGGGTGCTGCGCGCACCTGAGAACATGCAGGACAGCACCGCTTCTCCCTTCTGCGCGGCCACCAGCATCCGGTTGGGCACCACGGCAACGCCTGCCTCGATCAGCGCGGCATTGGACTGGTAGACCTCTGTGGTCCACTGGCCCCAGTCGCAGGGGCGGCCTGCCGGTGTCACCAAAGTGACCCGGTGCCCCTCCTTGCGCAGCTGCAGCGCCAGGACAGAGCCGAGGTAATAGTGGTCGTCATCGTAGATCACCACATGTTCCGCATTGAGCGCCTCGCCGTTCAGCACGGTCTCCGCCGGGACGATCATGCCGGGCACCTCTTCTTCCAGCCCGGTATCGGAGTGCCGCCCGATGGTGTCAGCTGCCCAGACCGCCCCGGTGGCGGCAATCACATGCGAGACACCCAGATCCAGCACATCCGCTGCCTCCAGCGGGCTTTCCAGGTAGACCTCCACGTTGGGCAGATTTTCGATCTGCCCGACCCGCCAGTCGCGCACGCGGGCCCATTCCATCATCCCCGGCAGACGGGATTCGCGGGTGACGCGGCCGCCAAGGACACGGCGCGCCTCGGCCAGCAGCACCGAATGGCCGCGTTCGCCCAGCACCCGGGCGGCCTCCAGCCCGGCAGGCCCCGCGCCAACCACCAGCACCTTCTCGGGCGCCTCGCTGCGTCCGGTTTTCTCGGGATGCCAGCCCTGCCGCCATTCCTCGCCCATGGTCGGGTTCTGGGTGCAGCGCAGCGGCACCCCCAGCGAGTCATGCGCATAGCAGATGTTGCAGCCGATGCATTCGCGGATGTCCTCGCTGCGCCCCTCTTCGATTTTCTTCGGCAGGAACGGATCGGCAATCGACGGCCGCGCCGCGCCGATCAGGTCCTGCCCGCCCTGGCGGATCACCTGCGCCATGGTGTCGGGCGAGGTGTACCGCCCCACCGCCACCACCGGTTTCGAGGTCAGCAATTTTGCCTGCGCGATACTGCCGGTAAAAGAAGCCTCTTTCACAAACCGGCTCGCGCCCATCTCGACGCCATAATCCGGCACCACCAGATCCCACAGGTCCGGCAGATCCGCCAGCATCGCAAAGGCGTCATAGCTTTCCGCATCCCCCAGCCCGACGCTGAAGCGGGTGGCGACGGCGCATTTGTGGCCGACGGCGTCCTTGGTTTCCTCGATCAGCTCCCGCACCAGCCGCACCCGGTTTTCCAGGCTGCCGCCGTATTCATCGCTGCGGGTGTTGTTTACCGGGTCGAGGAACTCTGACAGCAGGTAGCCGTGGGTGGCATAGACATAGACGATGTCGAACCCGGCCTCGACCGCCCGCAGCGCGGCGTCGCGGTGCCATTTGCGGATGTTGCGGATGTCCTCGCGGCCGATCTTTCTGGCCTGCCCCGGGTGCAGCACTGTGGAATCCGTCTGCGGCCGGTTGCGCAGGCCCAGCGGCGCCAGCCGGGTGCCGAAATTGGTCACCATGCCGCCGCCGATCCACAGCTCCACCCCGGCCAGCGCGCCATGCTCATGCACCGCATCGGTCATCAGCCGGTTGGCGCGGATGTCATCCTCGTCCCACAGCGCCGCATAGGGGTAATAGTCATTGTCCGAGGTCGGGTGGATCGAACAGAACTCGGTGTTCACCACCCCCCAGCCGCCTTCCGCCTTCATCCCGCGCATCGCCGCCGCCGTTCGCGGCCGCCGCCAGCCCATGCCGGCGCAATGCGGCACCTGGTAAAACCGGTTCCTGGTTTCCACCGGCCCGATTCTCAGCGGCTGGAACAGGATGTCATGGCGGGGATCGCGCATCGGTCTTGACCCTTCGATAGGCAGGTTTCGCTTCACAGTTTGATTGAGCGCTCAAATAATTCTTGTGTCAAGCCGGTTTCCCTCCTAACCTTTTCCCTATCACGGCCAAGCCAGTGCTCGAGAGGCAAAAGGCAGCAAAACAGGGCCGCGGCAACAGGGAGACTTTCATGGAAATTTTGAAAACAGCCACTGCGGTTGGCATGGTTCTGTCGCTTCAGGCAGGGTCTGGCCTGGCCGCCGATGCGGAACTGACGGTGTTCGACTGGGCCGGCTACGAGGACCCGGAATTCTTCGCCGCCTATATCGACGAGCACGGCGACAGCCCGACCTTCGCCTTCTTCGGAGACGAGGAGGAAGCCTTTCAGAAACTGCGCTCCGGGTTCCGCGCCGACGCAGTGCATCCGTGTTCGCAATCCGTGCCGAAATGGATCGAAGCGGGGCTGCTCGCGCCTCTGGACACATCCAGGATCGAACGCTGGGATGAGCTTGAATCCAGCTTCCGCGACATCAAGGCCTACACCAAGGACGGACAGAGCTACTTCATCCCGGCAGACTGGGGCAACACGGCGGTCACCTATCACAGCGATCATCTGGGCGACGCGGACGTAACCTCCTTGCAGGCTTTCGCTGATCCCAAGCACCAGGGCCGTATCTCGATCGGAGACAACGTCGACGACGCCTATGCGCTGGCGTTCCTGGCCACGGGCGTCAACGACTGGACCAATGCCACCGATGAGCAGTTCCAGGCGGCCTCGGATTTCCTGCGCACCGTCCATCAGAACGTGCGCACCTACTGGTCCGACGGCGCCTCGCTGGCGCAGCTGATGCAAAGCGGCGAGGTCTACCTGGCCTGGGCCTGGAACGAAACCTATTCAACCATGCACTTCGAAGGCCACCCGATCGAGATCAAGCGCGACACCGATGAAGGCGCGTCAAGCTGGGTCTGCGGCTATGCGAGGCTAGCCGATGCGCCGGGGTCCGAGGACAAGTTCTATGACTTCATCAACGCCTGGCTGGAGCCGAAGACGGCAAACTACCTCGTGTCCAACTGGGGCTATGGCCACAGCAATGCCAAGGCGATGGCGGAAATGAACGCCGAAGACCTGACGGCAATGGGGCTTGAGGTCAGCGAAGACCTGAAGACCAAGACCCTGTGGCAAGCGCCGGTGCCGTCCGAATTGCGCGAGAAAATGATCGCCGAATTCGAGCTGATCAAAGCTGGCTTCTGATCCCGGCATCACGCGGCCGGCAAGTGGAAAAACGCCCCGCCAGTTCGGCGGGGCGTCTCTTTTTTCCGGCTGCTTCCTGCCTGCCCGGATTTGCCCGGCCGCGGCGGCGGCACGGGCCCTGCCCTACTGGAACAGCACGATCGATTCCGCGCCCCAGCCGACCGGGACCGTGCTGCCCGCAGGCACAATGGACCGGCCGGCGGTGTTGCGCATCGAGATGGTCACATCCTCGGCATGGCCGGGCAGGCGCACGCTGTAATAGGTCATGTCGCCGTAATAGGCGGTGCCGGTCACTTCTCCCCTGGCCACCTGTTCGGCCTGCTCATTGCCGTCGAACAGAATGGTCAGCATCTCCGGACGGATGCCGATTGAATTCAGCCGTCCCGGATCCAGCCCCTCGGGGATCTGCGCCGATGGCAGAGCGATGCTGCCGAGCGCAGGAATATCAAGCGCCAGATGGCCGTTGATCGGGCCGGTGGCGCGGGCATCGAGGAAATTCATGACCCCAATGAAGGAAGCGACCCGCCGGTCGACAGGGCGGCGGTACAGCTCTTCCGGAGTGGCCAGCTGGGCGATCCGGCCTTCGAACATCACCGCAATCCGGTCGGACATTGTCAGTGCCTCCTCCTGATCGTGGGTCACCAGGATGAAGGTGATGCCAAGCTTCTGCTGCAGTTGGCGCAGCTCGATCTGCATCTGATCGCGCAGTTTTTTGTCCAGCGCCGACAGCGGCTCGTCCAGCAGCACCACCTTTGGCTTCATGACCAGCGCCCGGGCCAACGCAACCCGCTGGCGCTGGCCGCCTGACAGTTCATGCGCAGCACGGGCGCCCAGCCCGCCCAGGTCCACCATATTCAACGCCCGCTCCACCTCGCGGGCAATCTCTGCCTTTGGCATCTTGCGGGCCTTGAGGCCGTAGCCGACATTCTCCGCCACACTCAGATGCGGGAAGATGGCATAAGACTGGAACACCATATTGGTCGGGCGCCGGTTGGCCGGCACCCCCGCCATGTTCCTGCCGCCGATCATAATGGTGCCGCTTGACGGCGTCTCAAACCCGGCAATCATCCGCAGCAGGGTGGTCTTGCCGCATCCCGAGGGTCCCAGCAGAGAGAAGAACTCACCCTCGTTGATGGTTGCGTCGATGCCTTTCAAAGCCTGAAAGGTTCCGAATGACTTGGTGATGCCTGTCAGATCGATGATAGGCTTAGGGAGCGGGGTCGTCATGTCAGACAAGTCCTCCGGTGGCTGAAGCTTCGATACCCTGTTTTCTGGCGGACCGGCGGCGGAACCACTCGGCCAGGATCAGGAGCAGGACGGACAGGGCCAGCAGGATCGTCCCCAGCGCCATCACCGACGGCAGCTTTCCAGGGAAGCGCAGCTGGCTCCAGATGTAGACCGGCAGGGTGACCTCGGTCCCGGTCAGGAAGAACGCAATGATGAACTCATCCAGCGAAATGGTGAAGGTGATCAGCAGGCTGGACACCACCCCCGGCATTACCAATGGAAGGATCACGCGCCGGAATGTGCCCCAGCGGGTTTCGCCCAGATCGAAGGAGGCTTCCTCAAGGCTTTGGTCCAGCCCCTGGAAGGCCGAGCTCAGGATTGCAATGGAAAAGGGCGTGCAGATAAGCACATGGCCCAGGACCACGGTCACAAGCGACAGCGGCATGCCCAGCTGCATCAGGAGAACCAGAAGCGCCACCGCAACGATGATTTCCGGCAGCACCAGCGGCAGCATGATGAAGCTCATGATGCCGCGCTTGAGCGGAAACCGGTAGCGGGCGGCGGCCCGTGCGGCACAGGCGCCCAGCACGGTGCTCAGCACCGCCGACGAGAGGCCCACGGCGAGCGAATTCCGCACTGCGCCATGCAACGCTTCGGTCTGCCACAGCACGCCGAACCATTTGGCCGTAAACCCGGTCAGCGGAAACGCGATGACCTTGGCATCATTCAATGCGAACACCGGCAGCAGCACTACAGGCGCATAGAGAAACACCATGTAGGCAACGGCGTAGACGGCCAGCCATTTGGACGGAAGAGACTTCAGTGCGGACGTCATTGGACTTTGCCTCCAAACCGTTTGCCAAGCAGGAAGATCACCGCGCTGATGCTCGCCACGATCAGCATTGAGGACAGGGCCAGCGCAGCGCCCAGTGGCGCGTTGTTCGCCTTGCCGAACTGGATCTGGATCATGTTCGCGATCATCAGCCCGTCGGTGCCGCCGACCAGCTTGGGGGTGATGAAATCGCCAACGGTCGGGATCAATACGATCAGGGTAGAGGCAACAACGCCCGGCATTGCCAGCGGCAGAGTGATCCGGAAGAACCGCCGCACCGGGCCGTCGCCCAGATCCTCGGCCGCCTCAAGCAGAGAGCGGTCGATTTTTTCCAGGGCCACGAAGATCGGCAGGATTGCAAACGGCGCCCAGGCGTGGGCCAGGGTCAGCACTACGGCATTGGCGTTGTACAGCAGGAAGGTCAGCGGCTCCTCGATGATGCCCAGCCCCTTCAGCGCGGTGTTAAGCACACCGTTGTAGCCCAGGATCACCTTCCAAAGAAACACGCGCAGCAGATAGCTGGTCCAGAACGGAACCGTGATCAGGAACAGCCAGAGCGCTTTGCGCCGCTTGACGTGAAAGGACAGGTAGTAGGCAATTGGAAAGGCCAGAACCACGGTCACCAGCGTGACAATCAGCGATATCTTCAGCGAACGGAAAATCAAGGTGCTGTAGATCGGCTTGCTCCACGCCTCCCGGTAGTTATCCAGCGTGAGAGTGGTGTCGAGCTCCAGGTAGTTCTGGGTCCAGAAGCTGAACGTCAGCACCATAATCAGAGGTGCGGCCAGCATCAGCAGCGAATAGAGCAATGTCGGGCTGATCAATGCGAGGCCTTGGCGCCTCTCTCCTGTTAACATTCCTGGGTCCTCCTGCCCCGTTAATAGGGCGCCGCCAATGCATTGGCGGCGCCCTCCATTCAGGTCTTGCCGAGCTGCGCAAGCAGTTCCGCGTTGCGGGCCCTAAGCTGCCCGGGTTCCGGCTCGTCATGGTCGAGGACCGGAAAGATCTTGCGCAATTCATCGTGATAGCTGCGCACGCCGTTCTCCAGATCGGAAAGGATCACCCCATCATAAGCACTGGAGAACGCCGCCTCCCAGCACCACTCGATCAACTGCTCGTCCTCTTTCGAGGTGATCCGGTCGATGCGCCCGCTGAGATAGCGCGCGGCGCGCATCAGGCGGTCCTCCCCGGGCCGCTTGTAGCAGGCGCTGCGCTGGATGGTGCGGCCGTTTTCGACCGGGAACTCATGGTAGAAGATGACCGAGTCCGGGTAGATCCCGAACACCAGGTTCGGGAACAGCGCGAGATAGATCCATGCCGTCCCGGCAACCCCGTCGGGCATGTCCGCCTGGGGCAGCAGCGACTTGTACCTTTGCACACTCCAAAGGCGCCCGTCACCGCCGCGGAAGCCCCCGTAGGAGCGCGCGACACCCTCGCTGAAGGATTCATCGGCGTAGTTGCCGCCGAACAGGTCGTGCAGGCCGGGATGCGCCAGCGGCACATGGTAGCCCTCATTGTCGACGTCGCGCACGCATTTCCAGTTCGCCCCGATTTCGCTCAAGCCGATACCGGCCCCGTCCGGCAGCATCGCCTCCAGGCCGTAGGGCGCGGTCTCTTCGTCGAAACGCGCCATGATCTCCGAGACCGGGGGCTGCGGCCCGGGCTTGAAGCGGACAAAGACAAACCCCTGCCAGATGTCCATTTCCACCGGCTTCAAGCCCCATTCCACCGGGTCCAGATCCGGCAGCGTCTCGGGCCGGGCAGCGCCCCGCAGTGTGCCGTCCAGATCGTAGACCCAGCCGTGGAACGGGCAGATGATCGCATTTTTGCACTGCCCCTTTTCCTCGGCCAGCACGCGGCTGCCGCGGTGGCGGCACAGGTTGTGAAAGGCGCGGACAGTGCCGTCCTTGCCGCGCACAACCAGCGCCCGCTCGCCCACGAATTCCGCGGTGATGTAGTCGCCGGGTTCCGGCACGTCATTCACATGGCACACAAGCTGCCAATGCCGGCGGAACAGATGCTCCTTCTCTTCCTCCAGCAGTTCCGGATTGAAGTAGCTCCAGGCGGGCAATCCGGTACGGCCGGCTCTGGGATCAGACTGAATCAGCACTTCGTCCTTCATACGGGTCTCCTTCCCTCTGACGGGAATCAATAGCATTTTTTATTTAAGCGCTCAAATAAAATATTTCATCCGGGCGCCCTCTGGCGGCTGGACAAACCCGGATTTCCGCGCCACGTTTGAGCGATCACTCAAACTCACAGGATGGAAGCAATGCGCCGCGCCGGAAGCCGCAGAAGATCTCCCCTTTCAGCTGATATTCCCGCCAGCAAGGGCCCGCACTCCCTGGCCACGCCAGCTTACACGCCGCTGACGCAGGCACAGGTGGACAAGATCGTGGACACCGCGATTGAACTGCTGGCCACCTCCGGCGTGGTGTTCGAGCCGGGCGGCGAGGCCGACAGCCTGCTGCACAACGCCGGCTGCACCCAGTCGGACGATGGAATCGTGACAATTCCGGAATCCGTGACCCGCCGCGCGCTGGACACCGCGGCCCGCAAGACCGAACTCTGGGACCGCAACGGCGAAAACCCCATTTCGATCGACTGCAGCCATACCTGGTTCATGCCCGGCATGACCTGCATCGCCGTCTATGACGAGGACACCGGCGAGCCGCGCCCGTCCACCCGGGAAGACCTCGCCCTGATCACCCGGATCGCGGACAAGCTGCCGAATGTCGACGGTGTCTGCATCGCCGTGAAGAACGTCGCGGAGTCGAACCAGTTCGGCGAAATCGATGAATTCGCCTGTATGATGGAAAATACCATCAAGGCGCTGGAATACCTCTGCGAGCACCCCTCATCGCTGGAGGCGGTGATCTGCATGGCCACCGCCCTGCGCGGATCGCCGGAAGCACTCAGGGAAAAGCCCTACTTCCTGCATCTGATCACGCCGCTGCCAGTCAGCCTGGCGCGGAGTCACTCCGAACAGATCATCACCGCCGCCCGTGCCGGCATCCCGGCTGGCGTCGGCACCCTGCCCATCGGCGGCGCGTCCTCCCCCATCACTCTGGCCGGCTGCATCACACACGCGCTGATGACGGACTTCGCGGCCATCGTGCTGGGCCAACTGGCCGCCGAAGGCAGTTTCTGCGTCGGCTGCTCCGATGTGAATTTCATGGAACCGGCAACCGGTGCCATCGGCAGCTTCTCGCAGACCTCGGTCGCCGACATGGCGATGTGCCAGGTGCGCCGCTCGCTGGGTTTCCCCTCGCTGACCGGCATCGGCGGCTGTTCGGTCGCCCGCCGCTTCAATCAAGATGCAGTATGGGAAATCTCCTCAAACATGACCCAGATGTTCTACAACCGCCCCGCCACGATCGATTACATGGGCTCACTCGATCAGGGCCTGACCTACTCGCCGCATGCGCTGCTGCTGTGCGACGACCTTGCCGACCTGCTGCGCAAGATGTGGCAGGGGCTGGAAATCTCGGCCGATCAAATGGCTGTCGACCTGATCCGCGAGGTCGGCCCCACCGGCAATTTCCTCGCCCATCAGCACACCGTCGACAACTGCCGGACGCAGGTCTGGAATTCCCGCTATTTCGGCCCGAACATCCCGCTCAGCAACGCCGGGCTTGCGGATCAGGACCTGCTGGAGCGTATTGACGACGACCTCAAGCAGATGCTGGCAGAGCTGGAGCAGCCTGAACTTCCGCCGGAAACTCAAGCAGCCATATCCGCGATTTCAAACAAGTACCGCGATCTCGCGGTCTAGCCACGGACGCAGCTTTGGCGTCCCTGGGCAGGTCATAAAAGCCGGCTTCCTGCCCCTTATGCCTAAGCCAGCCGTTTCCGCATCGAGGTTTTGGCTTGCAGCGATGGTTCAGCTGGTCCCGCACCGTGGTCAGCTGGCACTAGCAAATGCCGCAGGGCACACAAATGGCAGGAAGGCGAAGGCCGCGCTGCGGCATAAGCAGGCCGGACGAATGACTGCGAACAGCACGGACTGACGATTCAGCGCGCGATTTGTGACCTCTGCATTGGAACCGGGCAGCGCATCCTGGCAAAGAACTGCCGCAGCACATCAGCCATAGGCGCGTGCAGAGCCTTGAGGCCAAGGTCCGCAGGAAGATCGAAGCGGAGGACTTTGTTATCCAGCGCTGGCGCTGCACCGCCGCGAAAGCGACGGCAGAGGCCGGTTGCTCTGACACGGAAATTCAGTCCGTGACGGGCCATAAATCGCTGAAAATGGTGAAGACGTACCGACAGCAAGCCAGACAAAAACAGCTTTCAAGGACAGCCCGGCTGCGCCGGAACAGAACAATAAACAGGATTCAGAGTGTAAAACACTCAGGGCCAAGGGCGAAACGCCGCCCAACATCAAGACGAATTTCTCTTTAAAATCAAAGTGGTGCGGGTGAAGGGACTTGAACCCCCACGCCTTGCGGCGCCAGAACCTAAATCTGGTGCGTCTACCAATTCCGCCACACCCGCACGGCCCGCCAGGGCGCAGCCCTCGCGTGCCGCGCTCAATAGCAAAGCTTTGCGAGGGATGCGAGTGGAAATCGCTCCCCTGGCGCTGATGTGCAAAACGGCAACAATCCCTCCCCGAACTTGCAACAATAAGCGGGTTTCCGCGCAAAAAAGCTGGGCCTGGAATCCGGTTCCGGCGTAGTCTCGCAAAAAAAGTCTGAGGCAGACAGAGCGAGTAACAATATGAAACCGTTTGGCAATGCGGCCCTGCGCGCGCAATTGGCAATGCGCGGCCAGGCACAGCCCCGGCGGCTGTACCAGGGCAGCCAGAACATCAGTCTTTTGCGCGGTACCATGGTGCTGACCCGCGAGGGCGCGCGCGCGGCGCAGGCGCTGGCAGCAGGTGACAGCATCATCACCCGCACCCAGGGCATGGCCCGGATCGAGGCAGTGAGGTCCCGGCGGGCGATGCTGCAGGCAGTCAGCTTCCGTGCAGGCTCCCTTGGCGGCACCCGGGCGGACAGCGACCTGACTGTTCCCTGGGACCAGCGGATCCTGGTCCGCGACTGGCGGGCCAAGGCGATGTTCGGCCAGCCGCAGGCCGTGGTGCCGGCCTATGAGCTGGTGGATGGCGAATTCATCCGCGACCTGGGGCTGCAGATGATGGATTTGACCATCCTGGAATTCTCCCGCCCGCATGTGATCTATGCCGGCGGCATGGAACTGGCCGCAGCCGCTGCGCCGGACGAAGACTTGCGCCCGGCAGCCTGAGACCAGCCTTTACAGTCCCAGCCTGCGGAACACGGCAGGGATCTGCTCCGGCAGGTCCTCGGCAATCAGGCCGGGGCCGAACTCCAATGCGCATTCCACGTGGATGTAGGCAGCGGTTTCCGCCGCCTGCATCGGGGAAAACCCGCGCGCCATCAGCCCGGTGATGAAGCCCGCCAGCACATCACCCGATCCGGCGGTCGCCAGCCAGGGGGCGGAGCGCTCGTAATGGGCCGAGTTGACCGAGCAGCGCCCGTCCGGCGCGGCGATCACCGTATCCGGCCCCTTGAACAATACCACGCAGCCCGCGCGTTTGGCCGCCTCGCGGGTGGCGTCCACCTTGGAAAAGGCGGAGCCGGTGGCCGCGGGCGCGTTGAGCTTCTCCGCCAAATCCGGAAACAGCTTGGCGAATTCGCCGCCATGCGGAGTCAGCACGCAGTTCTCGTGCAGCGCCTCAAACAGCGCCTCGGGCTTCAGCTCAAACCGCGTGAGCGCATCGGCATCCAGCACCGTTGCCCGCTTTTCTTTCAGCGCGGCAAAGACCATCGCCTGGGTATCCGCACCGCGGCCCATGCCGGGGCCAAGGCAGATTGCGCTGAGCCGGTCGTCCTCCAGCAGTTCCGCCAGCCCGTGCGCGCCATCGATCTGCCGCAGCATGATGGCGGTCAGGTTGGCGGCGTTCTCAAACATCGCCGAGCGCGGCGAGCCGACGGTGACCAGCCCGGCGCCAATCCGCAGCGCGCCGCGGGCGGCAAGCCGGGCGGCACCGGTTTTGCCCGCCCCGCCGGAGAGGATGAGGGCGTGGCCGTGGGAATACTTGTGGCCTGTATATCTCTTTTGCAGATTGCCTTTTCGACGGTCAAGCAACTCGACGCAGCCTTTGGGGGAAACTTGGGGCAACCCTAGTGGCATAACTTTGAGCTTCCCGCAGCCCTTCGACCCACCGTAATTACCGCAATCCTGGCTCATATGATGGCCAATTTTGGCACTATGAAAAGTAACGGTTAGATGGGTTGGAAGCGCGCCAAAGTCTCGCCCGCTGTCGCTGCAAATACCGCTGGGAAAGTCAATTGCCACGAAACGGTCTTCGCCGGGTTCATGGGCATCCACAATCAGTGGGGTTGGCATAAAGCCATTCCAAGCTTCATCCGTGTCATCGGGCATTTTCCGCGTCAACCCGGTTCCGAACAAGGCGTCAATCACGAGAAACTGGCTTACTTCATCTCCTTCGTAAGCATCCCGGATACCTTTATCATCCCATTCACTGACACCTCCGATCTCCCGCCACCGCTCATAATTCACCTTCGCATCCGGCGGCAGCTTGCCCGGATCGCCGTAAAGGAACACATCCACCTCCCAGCCGCGCTCCTTCAACAGCCGCGCGACCACAAAGCCGTCGCCGCCGTTGTTGCCCGGCCCGCACAGAACCACCGCCCGGCGCGCCCCTTCTTCTTTGCCCAAATACTCCGGGGAGCGCGAGGGGCCGGCCCCTCGCTCTTCTGCCAGCTCCGGCCATTCCTCGAAAATGGCCTCGACCACCCCCTGCCCGGCCCGTTCCATCAGCTCCAGCCCGGTCACCTCGCCGGCCTCGATGGCGGCCTGCTCGATGGCCCGCATCTGGGCCGCGGTCAGCAGTACGGTCATCTTTTTGTCCTTCCCCGATTCAATTCTGCGCATTTTCCGGGCGCAGTGCCTAATTTTTAGGCAGCAACGATCAAATTCTGCCCGCAATTGCCGCAGCCGCGCAGGCACGCATTGCTGCCTTCATTTAGAAGTGAAATGACACCCCCAACAAGCTTGCGAGGAGCCATGCCGATGAAAAAGATCGAAGCCATCATCAAGCCTTTTAAACTGGATGAGGTGAAGGAAGCGTTGCAGGACGTCGGCGTCCAGGGTCTTTCTGTCATCGAGGTCAAGGGCTTTGGCCGTCAGAAGGGCCACACCGAACTCTACCGCGGCGCCGAATATGTGGTCGACTTCCTGCCCAAGGTGAAAGTCGAAGTTGTGCTGGACGACGATCAGGTCGACCAGGCGATCGAGGCCATTGTCGACGCTGCCAAGACCGACAAGATCGGCGACGGCAAGATCTTTGTCTCGCCCGTCGAGCAAGCGATCCGCATCCGTACCGGCGAGACCGGCCCGGACGCACTGTAAAATCACCAACGAATAGCCTTACATCTCTACAAAAAGGACCGAGGGAATGAGCGTAGACGCAGTTCTCAAGACACTCAAGGACGAGGACGTCGCCTATGTCGACATCCGCTTCACCGATGTGCGCGGGCGCCTGCAGCACGTGACCGTGGACGTGGATCTGGTTGACGAAGACTTTCTGGAAGAAGGCTTCATGTTCGACGGCTCGTCAATTGCCGGCTGGAAATCGATCGAAAACTCGGACATGAAACTGGTGGCCGACACCGAGTCCGCCTATATCGATCCGTTCTATGCGGAAAAAACGCTGTGCCTGCACTGCTCGATCGTCGAGCCCGACACCGGCGAAGCCTATGAACGCGACCCGCGCGGCACCGCCCAGAAGGCCGAAGCCTACCTCAAGTCCTCCGGCATCGGCGACGTGGCCTATATGGGCCCGGAAGCGGAATTCTTCCTGTTCGACGACGTGCGCTACTCCAACACCATCAACAAGGTGTCCTACGAGGTTGACGCAACCGACGGCTCCTGGAACACCGACGCCGAGTTCGAAATGGGCAACATGGGCCACCGCCCGGGCCTGAAGGGCGGCTACTTCCCAGTGAACCCGACCGACGAAGCCCAGGACCTGCGCTCCGAGATGCTGTCGACCATGAAGCGTCTGGGCATGAAAGTGGACAAGCACCACCACGAGGTTGCGTCCTGCCAGCACGAGCTGGGCCTGATCTTCGGCACCCTGACCAAACAGGCCGACGAGCTGCAGAAGTACAAATACGTGATCCACAACGTGGCCCACGCCTATGGCAAGTCGGCGACCTTCATGCCGAAGCCGATCTATGGCGACAACGGCTCCGGCATGCACGTCAACATGTCGATCTGGAAGGACGGCAAGCCGCTGTTCGCAGGCGACAAATACGCCGACCTCAGCCAGGAAGCGCTGTATTTCATCGGCGGCATCCTGAAGCACGCCAAGACCCTGAACGCCTTCACCAACCCGTCCACCAACTCCTACAAGCGCCTGATCCCCGGCTTCGAGGCCCCGGTTCTGCGCGCCTATTCGGCCCGCAACCGCTCCGGCTGCGTGCGGATCCCGTGGACCGAAAGCCCGAAAGCCAAGCGCGTCGAGGCCCGCTTCCCCGATCCGGCGGCAAACCCCTACCTGTGCTTTGCCGCGCTGCTGATGGCCGGCCTGGACGGCATCAAGAACAAGATCGATCCGGGCGAAGCCATGGACAAGAACCTGTACGATCTGCCGGCCGAAGAGCTGGAAGGCATCCCCACCGTCTGCGGCAGCTTGCGCGAAGCTGTTGACGCGCTGGCCGCCGACCACGACTTCCTGCTGCAGGGCGACGTGTTCACCAAAGACCAGATCGACGGCTACATCGAGCTGAAGATGGAAGAGGTGCACAAATACGAGCACACCCCGCACCCGGTCGAGTTCGGCATGTACTACAGCTGCTAAGCGACACGAAACACACGGAAAAGGCGCCCCGGACCGGGCGCCTTTTCTTGTTTTTGGTCACGGCGGAACCGGCTGCCGGCACCGCGCCGCTTTACGCCGCGTCAACTTTTATTTGAAACTGCTTCAGGAAAACCGCGCAAGGCGTTCAGCAACTTCCATGCAACCCTTTGACCGCAAAACCAGGGATCAAAGGATGAACCGATGCGCAGAAGGACTTTTACCAGGACCTTGATGGCAGCCGGTCTGCTGGCCGGGGCACCGCTGGCGGCACTGGCAGACGACAGCAAGCTGACGGTGTCGATGCTGCTGGCCGGGCAGATCGACGACAAGGGCTTCATGGAAGCCGGCTACAACGGGCTCACCGCGATCCGTGACGAGCTGGGTGCCGAGATCAGCTATATCGACGGCATCAAGCCGGATCCCGAACTGCTGGCCGGCGCCCTGCGCGAGCTGGCGGAGCAAAAGCCGGATCTGGTCATTGCCCACGGCGGCCAGAACAACCAGGCCGCCGAGACCGTGGCGGCGGAATTTCCGGATGTGAAATTCGTGGTGGTCCAGGGCGCCGTCACCGGCCCCAACCTGTCCAGCTACGAGGTGCTGCAGGAAGAAAGCGCCTGGCTGGCCGGCGCTGCCGCCGGGCTGATGACCAAGACCGGCACCGTTGGCCATATCTCGGGCATCCGGGTTACGCCGGGCCTGAAAGGACGCGCCGGGTTTTACCACGGGCTGATGCACACCAACCCGGATGCCACCTTCCTCACCACCTTTGCCGGCGATCAGGACGACAACGAGCTGTCCTACCGGGTGGCGTCGGATGAGATCGAAAAGGGCGCCGACATCATCTTTACCATGCTGAACGCAGGCCGCACCGGCGCCATCGATGCGATGCGCGAACACGGCGTGCATCAGATCGGCAATGTGCGCGACTGGTATCCGGACCACCCCGATGTCTTCGTCGCCTCGGCCATCGCCAATGTGAGCATTGCCGGGCTGGAGGCCGCGCGGGACCTGGCCGAGGGCGATTGGGAAGGCGGCAGGATCGTGAAGATCGGCCTGTCCAACCCGGAGGCCGTATCGCTGGCCCTGTCGCCGGAAGTGCCGGAAGACGTGCGCGCCAAGGTCGATGAGCTGCGCCAGAAGATCATCAGCGGCGAAATCGAGGTCTCCACCGAATACGACGGCCCCGAACTCACCTACTAAGCCGGTTGAGGCCCGAGCCTCCGGAGCGCCTGCGTGATTGCGGGCGCTCCGGTCTGTTGCGCGGCTGTGCCCCGCACCAGGTTCCGGCTGCCTTGGCAATGCCTTGCCTCGCACCGGGACAGCCAGAAGCAGCGGTTTGGGTGTGCCCGGCTTGCGGGCGGTCTTCCCACCGCTTGCGGGAAAGTCAGAGACACGGGTGTACCGCCCGCCCGCCATCTGCCGAGCCGAAGACGGGCGCAGGCGAAACCGCGCTGCTGCCCTCTTGCCGCGCGGCGCCGCCGCCTGTAGTCAGGCCCGCCGACCTGCAGCACAGGAGCCTTTCCATGACGGTCCCCCACACCCTCGGCATCGATTTCGGCACCTCCAACTCGGCAGCCGGAATCGCGGTGGCCGGCCGTCCGTGGCTGGTGGAGATGGAGCCGGGCGAACAGACCCTGCCCACCGCTGTGTTCTTTGAGGAGGGCACCCGGAACATGCGGATCGGCCACAGTGCGGCCCGCGCCCTGACCGGCGGCGAGGAAGGCCGGTTCATGCGGGCGCTGAAAAGCCTGCTCGGGACCTCGCTGCTGCATGAGGAACGGCGGCTGGGCGGTGAGCGGATCAGCTTTGCCGCCGTCATCGCCCGCTTCCTGGCAGAAATGAAACGGCGCGCCGAGGAAGCCACGCATATGCAGTTCACCCATGCGCTGTCCGGCCGGCCGGTGCGGTTCCATTCCAAGGACGCGGACCGCAATGCGCAGGCAGAAAAGGATCTGCGCGCCTGCTATCTGGAAGCAGGGTTCGAAGACGTGCTGTTCATGTATGAGCCCGAAGCCGCCCTGCGCGCCGCCGCCCCGTCGCCGGGTCTGGGGCTGATCGTCGACATCGGCGGCGGCACCTCGGACTTCACCGCCTTTGAACAGGACGCAAGCGGCGCTACCCGGATCCTCGCCTCGCACGGGGTACGGCTGGGCGGCACCGATTTCGACCGGCAGCTGAGCATCCGCCACGTGATGCCGCTCCTGGGCCGCGGCAGCCGGATCCTCGACACCTTTGGCGGCAGTTCCCTGCCCGCACCGAACCGGCTGTTCAACGATCTGGCCACCTGGCAGATGATCCCCTTCCTCTACAGCCCGGAAAGCCGCCGGGCGGCGCAGGACCTTGCCGCCAATGCGGCGGAACCGGAGAAACTGGCCCGCCTGGTTTCGGTGCTGGAGGATGAGCTGGGGCACGAACTGGCCTTTGCGGTCGAACGCGGCAAGATCCGCGCCAACAACGAGGGCGGCGGCGCGGCAATTGACCTGAAGCTTCTGCAGCGCGGCCTGTCGGTGCCTTTGCCTGCTGCGGACATGACGCTGGCGCTGGCAGAGCAGACCGCGGCAATCCGGACCTGCGCTGCGGAAACACTGATGCAGGCGGATATCGCTGCGGGCAGCGTCGGCCGGATCGTACTGGTCGGCGGCTCTTCGCTGCTGGCCGCTGTTCAGGCGCAGATGCGTGCGCTTTGCCCAAACGCCCGCGTCGACACGGGAAATGCCATGACAGCGGTGGCCGAGGGGCTGGCGCTTGCGGCCGGATCGGCCTTTGCATAAGCAAATTGGAACCAATGGCTGCTTTTCCCGTTAGACATGGCGCAGCCGCGCGTTAGGCTGCACAGATCCGAGTCACATTTTGAGAGCTTTCCTCATGCGCCGGCTGATTGTCCCTGCCCTGATTTCCGCCCTTCTTGCCTCCCCTGCCCTTGCCGCCACTTGCGGCAATACCTCTGCCGGGTTTGACACCTGGAAGCAGGCGTTCAGCAGCGAAGCCAAGCGTGCGGGAGTGCGCAAGGCGGGGCTGCAGGCGCTGGCCGCGGCGCAATACGCCCGCCGCACCATATCCGCCGACCGCAACCAGAAGAGCTTCAAGTACTCGCTGGAGAAATTCATGCAGATCCGCGGCTCTGCCACAATCGTGGCGCAGGGCCGCAAGCGCAAGGCGCGCAACCCGGATTTCTACGCCGCGCTGGAGCGCCAGTACGGTGTGCCTGCGGGGGTGCTGATTGCCATTCACGGCATGGAAACCGCCTTTGGCAGCTACATGGGCGACAGCCAGGTGGTCTCGGCCATCGTGACGCTGACCTACGACTGCCGCCGCTCGGATTTCTTCCGCCCGCATGCGCTGGGCGCGCTGAAACTGGTCGATCAGGGCGCCATCACGCCCGCCACCCTCGGCGCCAAGCATGGCGAGCTGGGCCATACCCAGTTCCTGCCCGGAAATGCATTGCAGTACGGGCGTGACTGGGACGGCGACGGGCGGGTGGACTTTTACAACATGGGGGATGCGCTGGCCTCCACTGCCAATTACCTGCGCCAGAAAGGCTGGAATCCCGGCAAGGGATATCAACCCGGAGAGCCGAATTACCGCGTGCTGAAGGAATGGAATGCTGCCAGCGTCTACCAGCAGTCACTGGCGATTATGGGGCGGCAGATCGACGGCTGAACCCTTCTCATGCGCCGGTTTGCCGCGCCATATGCGGCCGTCGTCCTGACGGCGGCAAACTGCGGCCGGACGTTGCCTCAAAAACAGTGCGGATGATTCCCGCGGCATTGTAGGCCTTTGGGCATCAATGTGTCCGGCGGCTGCCACAGTTGAGCCGCATTCCGGCCTCCAACCCCAGCAGCGGACGAAAAAGTTCGTTTTTCTTCAATTGCTTGCGCCCTGCCCCATTTCAACCTCCCCCGCCGGGACAGTTTTGCGGGCGGCCGCTTTTTCTGCCCCACTTTCAACTCCTTCAAATTTTATTCTTTTTCCATCGGCACCCTGAATGGAGGATCCGAAAGGTGGCAGAGAACGTGCATTTCACAGGCAGGCTCGGGCTGGAAAGCCGGGAGGCAGGAACCCTTTCCGCGGCGGTGACCGCAGTTGTGGACACGCTCGAGGACTTTGGCCATCCGGCGGAGACGATCCAGGCCCGCGCAGAGAATGCTGCCAAACTGCATTGCGACCACTATCTGGTGACGGTGCGGCTGCGCCGGGTGCCGCTGCGGCGCTCCAGCAAGCTGACCAGCCAAATGCTGCAGCCCGCGGCCCTGCTGGAACTGTCGCTGTCTCCAGTGTCCCCCGGGTACTGCGACCGAGAGATTTCCGAGCTGCTGCTGGCCGAAATGCTGCGGCGGCTGCTGCCTGCGGTCGAAGCGACCTCGGTTGAATGGCTTGACACCGACGTTGCCCTGACCTGCGAGCAATTCCTCGGCGTGTTCGAACCTCGGTCCGGGCCAGCGGAACAGCCAATGCCGCCAGCCCTTGCCACGGCTGCCCCCCGGTCCTGCCGGCCGGAGCAATCCGCGCTTCCCCGGCCCCGCGGCAGGGATTGCTTCACGCCCGTGGAACAAACCGCTCAGGCGCTTGAGGCCCATTGCGACCGCGCCTTTCAGGCAGCCGGGAACCGCACCACCGCAGCAGATGCATCCAAAGCTGCCGAACGGGCCCGGTCCCGTATTCGCAAACCGGTGCAGGCAGAAGACATGCGGAGCGGCTGGGGCAGCCAGCTGCGGGCCTCTGCTTTCGCGGCGTTCACCCTTGCCGGCACCCGCCGGCTGCGCTTCATCAGCCATCTGCTGCTGCTGACCGCGCTGTTCCTCTATCTGGAAAGTGCCGGCATGGTGCAGGCCGCCCGACCGCTGGTCCCCTAAGGCAAGCCTCCGGACCTCTCCTGCGGCTTGCCCCACTGGCGCATCGCATCGGACCGCGCAAGCACATGGGTATGGATGGCAAAAACCACCGCCCGGGTCTGCGGCAGGCGCAGGATCACCTGCTTTTCGCTGCGCAGAAACTCCGCCCGGCTGCCGTGTGATCTGTCCCGCGGCGCATATTGGCTGCGCGGCTGGAACAGCGCCGGGTCCTGATACCAAAGCGCGTTGAACCGCCACAAGGGCCGCCCCGCCTGCACCCCGTCGAACAGCCGCTGCACCCGCGCCGCAATCCCGGCATCATAGCTGTCCACCGGCAGATGGATGCCGGTCAAGGGCTGCAGGAATTTTTCCGCCAGCGTCCAGCTTGCCGGAAAGCACAGCACCGCCCCCGTCAGCACATGCTCCTGCGCGCCCGCGGGCTTTTGCAGGATGCAGAAATCCTGCTGCGCAACCCGCCCCAGGGTGCCCAGCGGGTCCTCCCAGTCCAGCGCGACCTTGACACCGTCCGGCCGGACGGCAGCGGCGCCGGCATCAGGATCAACGCTGTCCAGCGCCATCTGCAGCAGCTCCTGCGCCGCAGCCATCGCACCGGCGTCCAACTGCAGAACGTCCTCCCGCCGGGCCGCCAGCAAGCGTTCCCGCTCCGCCATCTGCGCCGCATAAGCGTCATCTGCCGTTAGCCAGTTTCCCGGCGCCAGCGGCTGAATACCGGGAAGTTTCTTCTCCTCCAGCGGATTGTAGGGGATGGTTTTCTGCAGAATCGGCGTCATCCTTTCCCGATAGCACCCCGCGCGCCGGAATCCATCCGCAACGCTGCATCATAGGTCAGAAACGACTGGGGAAACCGTCGTTTTCTGCAGCGCTTCCCTTGGCCGCCGGCGGCACATTGGACAGAACTGTGCAGCGACGGAGGCCACGCATGAACGAGCATTACCGCGACATCCGCAAGATCGACCCGACCCGCGGCGCCGCCCTGGGCGACAACACCCCCAACGACAACAACCGCGTCGAGATCGGCCCGACCCAGCTGGCCTTCGGCGAATGGGCCGAAGCCAGGCTGCAGCTGCCCGACCTGCAGGCGATGCGCAAGTTCCGCTGGGAACGGCTGACCCGGTTCATCAACGACCGCGGCTACGCAGGCCTGCTGGTGTTCGACCCGCTCAACATCCGCTATGCTACCGATTCCACCAACATGCAGCTGTGGAACACCCACAACCCGTTCCGCGCGCTCTTGATCTGCGCCGACGGCTATATGGTGCTGTGGGACTACAAGCAGTCGCCGTTCCTAAGCGAATTCAACCCGCTGGTGCGCGAACAGCGGGCGGGCGCCGACCTGTTCTACTTCGACCGCGGCGACAAGGTGGACGTGGCGGCGGATGTGTTCTCCAACGAGGTGCGCAAGCTGCTGGAAGAGCACAGCGGCAGCAACAAGCGGCTGGCGGTGGACAAGATCATGCTGCACGGCCTGCGCGCACTGGAGGCGCAGGGGCTGGAGATCTTGCCAGGCGAGGAACTGACCGAGAAATGCCGCGCGGTGAAAGGCCCGGACGAGATCCTGGCGATGCGCTGCGCCCATCACGCCTGCGAAACCGCGGTGGCGGAAATGGAGCGGTTCGCCCGCGAAAACGTGCCCGGCGGCAATATCTCCGAAGATGACGTCTGGGCGGTGCTGCACGCGGAAAACATCCGCCGCGGCGGCGAATGGATCGAAACCCGCCTCTTGGCCTCGGGCCCGCGCACCAACCCCTGGTTCCAGGAATGCGGCCCCCGCATCATCCAGAACAACGAGATGATCAGCTTCGACACCGATCTGGTCGGGTCCTACGGCATCTGCATCGACATCTCGCGCAGCTGGTGGATCGGCGATGAAAAACCGCGGCCCGATATGATCTATGCGATGCAGCACGGTCTGGAGCACATCCGCCACAACATGGAGATGCTGAAGCCCGGCGTGAACATCCAGGAGCTGTCCCAGGGCTGCCATCCGCTGGATGCGCAGTTCCAGAAGCAGAAATACGGCTGCATGATGCACGGCGTCGGTCTCTGCGATGAATGGCCGCTGGTCGCCTATCCGGACCAGATGGTCGAAGGCGCCTTCGACTATGCGCTGGAGCCTGGCATGGTGCTCTGTGTCGAGGCGCTGGTCTCTCCCGAAGGCGGCGACTTCTCAATCAAGCTGGAAGACCAGGTTCTGATCACCGAGGACGGCTATGAGAACCTGACCAAATACCCGTTCGACAAGGAGTTGCTGGGCGACGCGTGACACCTGTCTGCCGGTTCCTCCCGCAGGGAGGGGCCGGAACATCCTGCGGCGCCGCCAGGCGCCTCGGCTTAGCACCAGCTGCAGCTGATCCAGCGGCATCCAGGCCAAGGCGCGGGAGTCCCCGCTGGCGGCAATCCCCCGGCCTCAGCCTGAAACCGACAGCGCCCGCCAGAAAGCAGATGAGCGCATTGCTAGGCGCTTTCGGGGATCCGGTGAATGCCGGCGCCGGACACCGGGACCGGAAGCGGCTCAGCCCGCTTTCCTCCCAGGCTTTCCACAAGCCCGCAAACGGCACCGCGGCGATACCGCCGCAATGGCCGTCCAGCTGGAACCTGCGGCCGCGCTTGCGGTGGTGATACAGCAATACGCTCTGCATATCCGCTGGCATCACAAAAGCCGATCCGGCCAAATGGCCGGGTTGCGGCCAAAGGCCCGCGGCCCGCGGTCGCAAAAATACCTGCAAGCGCTGCCCCAATCCCCCGCGTCCTGCGGGATGCAGCATCCGATGCCCCGTACGGCACTGCCGCTCATCTGCCTTCACCTTCCCGTGACGTGGCGGGCTGCTGCCTTGTTCAGGCCGCGTTGCGCGCTCACTCTATGCGCAACAGCAGACAAAGGCCACGCCCATGCCCATGGAACGCATCTCCTTCCCCGGCCATGCCGGAAACACGCTTGCCGCCCGCCTCGACCTTCCCGAAGGCCCGGTGCTGGCCTGCGCGCTTTTTGCCCATTGCTTCACCTGCTCCAAGGACATCCCGGCAGCGCGGCGCATTGCCGGGCGGCTGGCGGCGATGGGCATTGCGGTGCTGCGCTTCGATTTTACGGGCCTCGGCCATTCCGGCGGCGAGTTCGCCAATACCACCTTCACCTCCAACGTCGCGGACCTGGTCAGCGCGGCGCAGTACCTGGCCGCGCGCGGCATGGCGCCTGCGCTGCTGATCGGCCATTCCCTGGGCGGTGCCGCGGTGCTGCGGGCGCGGGCCGGCATCCCCTCGGTCAAGGGTGTGGCGACCCTGGGCGCACCGTTTGATCCGGGCCATGTCTCGCACCATTTCGATGACGCCCTGCCCGAGATCGAAGCAAAGGGCCATGCCGAGGTGCGCCTGGGCGGCAGGCCTTTTGTCATCGGCAAGGAATTTGTCGACGACATCAAGGCCGAAGCCCTGGAACCGGCAATCGCGGAGCTCAAGGCGGCGCTGCTGGTGCTGCACGCGCCGCGCGATGAAACGGTGGGCATCGGCAACGCCGCCGCCATCTTCACCGCTGCCAAACACCCCAAAAGCTTTGTCACGCTCGATGATGCCGACCACCTGATCTCCCGCGCCGCGGATGCGGAATACGCCGCCGAAGTCATCGCCGCCTGGGCCACCCGCTACATCGGCATGACCCCGCCCGCACCGCCGCCCGGCGCGCCGGAAGGCATTCTGCGGGTCAGCGAAGCAGACCCGGACGGCTTCCTGCAGGACGTGCAGTCCGGCCCCTACCACCACGCTTTCGCGGATGAGCCGCTGGCCTATGGCGGCACCAACCGGGGCATGTCGCCTTACGGGTTCGTGGCTGCGGGGCTCGGCGCCTGCACCTCGATGACCCTGCGCATGTATGCCCGCCGCAAGGGCTGGCCGCTGGAGGCGATCAGCGTCGATGTCAGCCACGACAAGGTGCACGCCCAGGATGCCCAGCCGACCGGACCGGCCAAGATCGACCAGTTCACCCGGGTGATCCACCTGTGCGGCCCCTTAAGCGATGAACAGCGGACCAAACTGATGGAAATCGCCGACAAATGCCCGGTGCACCGGACCCTGGAAAGCGGCGCCAAGGTGGTGACGCATCTGGAAACCTCCGCTTTGCCAGCCGCCGTCTGAACGCCTGGAACCGGCGGTGCTCCCGCGCCCGGCCGCTGCAGGAAACCTGCAACGGCAGCGGCCTTGGGCCCGGCGCCGCGCCTTGGCGCGGCGCCGGGCCCAACTGCGGCAGGCCTTCCCCGGAAGGCCGCAGCGCAGGCGGGAGCACACCTCCGGTCACTCTTCTGAATACCGCCCTGCCGTGATATCACCCCGCCCTCAAACAAACCGGATGGCCGCGCCGCCGCCTTCCTGCGCATAACGGGCCCACAGGTCCGAGGGCGGCCAAGCGGAGCAGTAATTACCGTCCCGCACCTCCCATTACCGCCGGGCGCCGCTGCCTTGGACCCGCTTGCGCCCCTCCAGCGCCGCCTGCACCTCTGCGCCTCTCAGCACCCGCGTTTCCGCCGCCGCCAGCGGGGAAACGGCACATGATACCGCAATCATCAGGGCAATCTGCCTCATGACCGCCTGCCAGCCTTGCTGTCTTGCCTCTGCTGATCTAAGAGGCCGGGCATCTGCTGCACAATCACATAAAGGTGCTTTCGCCCATGATCCCCCGCTATTCCCGCCCCGAGATGGTTGCCATCTGGTCGCCCGAGACCAAATTCAAGATCTGGTACGAGATCGAGGCGCATGCCTGCGAAGCCATGGCCAACCTCGGTGTGATCCCGCGCGAGAACGCCGACGCGGTGTGGAAAGCCAAGGATGTGGAATTCGACGTCGCCCGCATCGACGAGATCGAAGCGGTGACGAAGCATGACGTGATCGCCTTCCTGACCCACCTGGCCGAGCATGTGGGCAGCGAGGAAGCGCGTTTCGTGCATCAGGGCATGACCTCGTCGGACGTGCTCGACACCTGCCTGAACGTGCAGCTGGTGCGCGCCGCCGACATCCTGCTGGACGGCATGGACAAGCTGCTGGCCGCGCTGAAGAAACGCGCGCTGGAGCATAAGGACACGGTGCGCGTCGGCCGCAGCCACGGCATCCACGCCGAACCCACCACCATGGGCCTGACCTTTGCCCGTTTCTATGCCGAGATGGACCGCAACAAGCAGCGCCTGATTGCCGCCCGCGCGGAAGTCGCGACCGGTGCGATCTCCGGCGCTGTCGGCACCTTTGCCAATATCGATCCGGCGATCGAGGAATACGTCTGCGAACAGCTGGGTCTCAGCCCCGAGCCGATCTCCACCCAGGTGATCCCGCGCGACCGCCACGCGATGTTCTTTGCCACCCTTGGCGTGATTGCCTCGTCGATTGAAAACGTTGCCGTGGAAATCCGTCACATGCAGCGCACCGAAGTGCTGGAAGGCGCCGAATTCTTCTCGATGGGCCAAAAGGGCTCCTCGGCGATGCCGCACAAGAAGAACCCGGTGCTGACCGAAAACCTCACTGGCCTGGCCCGCCTCGTCCGCATGGCGGTGATCCCGGCGATGGAGAACGTGGCGCTGTGGCACGAGCGCGACATTTCGCATTCCTCGGTCGAGCGCGGCATCGGCCCCGACGCGACCGTCACCCTCGACTTTGCCCTGCACCGTCTGGCCGGCGTTGTCGACAAGATGCTGGTGTTCCCCGAGAACATGCTGGACAACATGAACAAGTTCCCGGGTCTGGTGATGTCGCAGCGGGTGCTGCTGGCGCTGACCCAGGCCGGCGTCAGCCGCGAGGACGCCTATGCCATGGTGCAGCGCAACGCGCTGAAAGTCTGGGAGGAGCGCGTCGATTTCCGCGAGCTGCTGCTGGCCGATGCCGATGTGGTTGCCGCGCTGGGTGAAGAGGCCATCAACGAGAAATTCGACATGGGCTACCACACCAAGCACGTCGGCACGATCTTCAAGCGGGTGTTTGGCGAATAAGCCGGCGCTCTGAACCAGAATTGAACGCCCCGCCTGCTTGGCGGGGTGTTTTTGTTTGGGCTTCATCCTTTACCTGTTATGGAAAAGGAGACAAAAACCCTTATCCGAGGCCCGGCTTGCTCCAATCATGATTTTATTTGCGGAATTTGACGAGGCCGTGATCCAACGCCACCTGGAGGAGTTCCAGGCGGCCTCTGGCATGGCTGGCAGCTTTGGCGTGACCTGCATGCACAAGGCCGAAGATGCGGGGCGGGAGCAGATGGTGTTTTCGCTTGTGCATGAAAGCGGCCGGATCCTCGTGCTGAAAAAAGATTTCAAACCCGGGACGCCGTGGATCGAGCGCGAATTCCGCCGCTTTGAGCAGCTCCGCCCGCATTTCGCTGCCGCAGAGGGCTGCGAAGTCGTTGAACCTGTGTATCTGGGCGCAGACAAAAGCTTTCACATCACCGGGTTTGCCAAGGGCCGGACGGCCTCTGATGTTCTGCGCAACCCCCAGTCGCAGGCTCAGGCCGACCAGGTCTTCCGGCGTTCCGGCAGATGGCTGAACCACCTTCACAAGTTTGGGCCTGCCGAGCCGGGACAGATCTGGATGAACTGGATTTTCGAGGAGTTTGACAAGCTGCGTGCCGGCGAAGATGTTCACGCCCAGCCGGAACACTACGCCGCATTTCTGGAACAGCTCCGCAGCCAGTCGCACCAGTTCCAGGGCAGCCCGTGCAGCAGTGTGTTCTCTCATGGCGACTTTCACAGCGGCAACCTGATTCTCGGCAAAGGATCCGTCTGCGGCTTGGACCTCGCCTACAGCGAGACAAAGCCGGCCATTTACGATGTGGTGGATTTTCTGGCCAGCGACATGGACAATCCCCTCCCGGCAGACGGCATCGGCCCGGGCGGTGTCCGGCAGTCCAGCGTCGAATTTTTTTTCAAAACCTACCGGCGCCCTGTCAGCCGCCCGCTGCTGAACTTCCATTTGCGGTCCAAGCTGCTTCTTGAGCTGATGAAATTCCAGCACTCCGCGGTGATCCGCAAACCCCGGATCAAAGCCCGGTTCGAAAACCGGCTTGCGCGGCTCTCCCTGGCGTTTGACCAGCCGCTGGCCGGGTGAGCTGTTTTTCACCTCGCGCATTTTTGAGTGTGAAAAAAACGCCGGCCCGCGCGTTGTCAGGGTACATTGATCATAACACTACGATTCAGGAGCTGATGACATGCGCTGTTTTGCACTGGCCGCCGCATTGACCCTGCCAATGACGGCCTTTGCCGCCAGCGGCAACGACTGGAACCCGCCCAAGCCCACCGAGACGACAAAGACCTGCAAGGGCAAACGGGTTTGGGATGAACAGAAGAAGCGCTGCGTGCGGCCCCGCAAGTCATCGCTGAACCAGCAGCAGCTGCTGGGCGCCGCCCGCGAGCTGGCCTATGCGGGCCGCCAGGAGGATGCGCAGGCGGTGCTCGGCGCGATGGCGGACCAGCAGGATTCCCTGGTGCTGACCTACTGGGGCTTCACCCACCGCAGACTGGGCGATTTGGAACTGGCGCAGGCCTATTACGATCAGGCGCTGGCACGCGATCCGGATAATGTCCTTGCCCGTTCGTATATGGGCCAAGGCCTTGTGGAACAGGGCAAATACGGCG
Source organism: Leisingera thetidis (assembly GCF_025857195.1). Taxonomy (NCBI): domain Bacteria; kingdom Pseudomonadati; phylum Pseudomonadota; class Alphaproteobacteria; order Rhodobacterales; family Roseobacteraceae; genus Leisingera; species Leisingera thetidis. The sequence continues at coordinate 2,106,861 of NZ_CP109787.1, forward strand.
CCGCCCTGATACAGTGGAAAGAGATCAAGGCACGGGGCGGCGACGGCACATGGGCCGAAGCATCGCTGCGCAGCGCGTTGGAAACCGGGGCTTCCTACAGCTATTAGGCTTCAGGCTTTCTTTACAGCTTGCGGCCTATCCTGCCCTCCACGATCGAGAAGAATCTTTTCCTAGGGTGCGAGAATGCCTCAAGACAACATGCTGGCGCTTCCAATGGCAACCGGCGGGCCGGACCTGGGCGGGTTTTCTGCCCCCGCTCCCATGGGGACGGGCGGCAGCAGCGGGCTGAGCGGCAAGGCCAAGGCCGCGATCATTGTCCGGCTGCTGCTGAATGAAGGTGCCGAAATCCCGCTGGAGGACCTGCCGGATGACCTGCAGCTGGAACTGACCCAGCAAATGGGCAAGATGAGCATTGTCGACCGCAACACCCTGAACGCGGTGGCAGGCGAATTTGCCGATCTGCTGGACAATGTCGGCCTGCATTTCCCCAACGGGCTGGCCGGCGCGCTCAATGCGATGCAGGGCAAGATCAGCCGCTACACCCACAGCCGCCTGCGCAAGGAGGCCGGGGTGCGCCAGTTCGGCGATCCGTGGGAGCGGTTGAAGCTGTTGCCGCCTGAGGATCTGGCGTCACTGGCCGAAGCCGAAAGCACCGAAGTGGCGGCCGTGCTGCTGTCCAAGCTGGACACCGCCAAGGCGGCCCAGATGTTGGTGCATCTGCCCGGCCCGACGGCCCGCCGCATTACCTATGCGGTCAGCCAGACGGCCAATGTGACGCCTGAAACCGTCGACCGGATCGGCCTGTCGCTGGCCGCCCAGGTAGAAGCGCGTCCCGAACTTGCCTTCGACCAGACGCCGGGCCAGCGGCTTGGCGGGATCCTCACCGAAGCCGCCGCTGCCAAGCGCGACGAGGTTCTGACCGCACTGGACGAGCAGGATGAGGATTTTGCCGTCAAGGTGCGCAAGGCGATCTTCACCTATGCGCTGATCGGCGAACGCATGCAGCCGATCGACGTTCCCAAACTGATACGGGTGCTGTCCCAGCCTGACCTGGTCACCGCCATGGCCTTTGCCACCGATGAGGAAGACGTTGCTACAAGCGAATTCCTGCTCAAGAACATGTCCAGCCGGATGGCCGACAACATCCGCGAGGAAGTGGCCGAACGCGGCAAGGTCAAGCGCAGCGACGGCGAAGCGGCGTTCAGCATGATCATCTCGGCGATGCGCGACCTCGTCGCCACCGGCGAGATTGAACTGAAATCAGACGAGGAAGAAGAAAGCGGCGGCTAAGCCCTCGGGCCGGTTCAGCGCCGCAGTACCGCCGCGGCAGCTGCCGGAGTCTGCACCGGCGGGCGGCTTGTACCTGCCGCCGCGGCTGCGTATGATGCGGGCTTCCGGGCGCATTCCCGCGCCGCAGCCATCCAGACGCCATGCCCGTAGATCCTTCCGAGCTCTCCACCTGGAGCCATGTCAAATACTTTGGCAGCAACCTGTTCCTGCGCGGTCTGCTGCTGGGAGCGCGGCTGATCCCCTACCGTCTGCGGGTGCCGTTGATGGGCCGGCTGGTCACGGCCATGGGCCGCCTGGCCGGGTTCGACAAACGGGTGCGCAGCAATCTGGACCTTGTCAGCCCCGAGCTGGCAGAGCTGGATCCCGGTGTGCTTTACCGGAACGTCAGCGACAATGCGGGCCGGATGATAGCCGAGATCTACGCGGGCAGCCCATTCCACGACCGCGCAAAGGCGGCGCCGATCACCGGTCCGGGCCTGCAGGCGCTGGAAGAGGCCCGTGCAGCGGGCCGCCCGGTCTTGCTGGCAACGGCTCATTTCGGCAATTACGACGCCGCCCGCGCGGCGCTGTTCGCCCGCGGATTCGAGATGGGCGCACTGTACCGCCGGATGGCAAACCCCTATTTCAATGAACACTACGTGGCCGCGATAAAGGGCAATGGCGAACCCCTGTTCGAACAGGGCAAGCGCGGCATGGTCGAGCTGGTCCGGCATCTGAAGAAAGGCGGCATCGCCGCCATCGTCACCGACCTGCACGCGCAGGGCGGCGAGCTGATCGATTTCTTCGGCAAGCCCGCCGTTACCTCCACCGTGCCGGCGGAGCTGGCGCTGAAATTCGGCGCCGCACTGATACCGGTCTACGCGGTGCGCCAGGAGAACGGGTTGGATTTCGAGATCGTGATGAGTGCCGAGGTCCCGCCCTCCGACCCGCTCACCATGACAAAGTCGCTGAGTGCGGACCTGGAGGCCATCGTCCGCAGACACACAGGGCAATGGTTCTGGATACACCGCCGCTGGAAACCCTTTGTGCCAGTTGCCAAGCCCGGCAGGCAGGCCGGGCAGGCAGAGGATTGATCCCGCAGCTCAATCCGCCTGCGCAGCCGCGACAATGCGGCCGAAGGGCGCTTCCTGCACCAGCACTGCGGCTGGCTGGCTGCCGGGCGCGGGGACTGAAATCTCCAGCTCCCCTGCCCCGTCCCACTCTGCGGCGGTCTGCCAGCCGTCCACCACATTGGCATAGGTGAAGGTCTTCCCGGCCAGTTCGCCGCGGGTGATGCTGACGGTCCGTTCCGGGGTGTAACGCACCACCTGCACCAGCAGTCTGCCGCCAGGCACCTGCGCCCTGGGCTGCAGCCGGATCACCAGCTCCCCGCCCTGCCGCGTCACGGACAGCAACACAGGACGGGGCTGCTCCTTGTGCTTCCCGATGGCATCCGCCACCTCCATTGCGTCCGCCCCGACCACATCATCCTGCCCCATGATGATCATCTGCGGTGTGTAGATCATCCGGCGCCCGCCCGCATGGGCGTAGCCTTTCTGCCGCTTGGTATGAGAGGGTTTGGCGAACTGGTCCTTCCAGCCGATGTAATCCCAGTAGTCCACATGCAGCGCCAGAGGCAGCACGTCGCGGCGCCCCGCCAGCTCGTGCAGCAGCGCATCGGCCGGCGGGCAGGACGAGCAGCCTTGCGAGGTATAAAGCTCGACCACCACGGGTTCCGCTGCGGATTGCCCGTATACCGGCAGGGCCAGGCTCAAAGCTGCCACGAATGACGCCAGAAGTTTCATGAATCGCTCACACTGTTTCTTAGGCATCCGGTCTAAAGATGTGTCCGCAAATACGCCAATCAATCATTTTTGAGCCCGGCGCGGGCGGCCGGACCGCAAAAAAATGTGTACTATTGCATACAAAAGTGCCCCCTGCGGCGTTTGGGCTATTGAATGCTTGATCTTCCTCATGCATTTAGCTGGCAGCGAATTCCCCGATTTCAAATTCTTGAGGGAGGCCAAACATGCCTATCACCGTCGGACAGGACAATGCCAAGGCGCGCAGAACGCTCAGCGTCAACGGCAAGTCGATCTCCTATTACTCCATTCCCGCAGCCACCGAAGCGGGTTTTGGCGATTTCACCAAGCTGCCCGCCGCGCTGAAGGTGGTGCTGGAAAACATGCTGCGCTTCGAGGATGGCGGCTTTTCGGTCTCCACCGATGACATCAAGGCGTTCGGCGAATGGGCCGAAAAGGGCGGCAAGAACCCGCGCGAAATCGCCTACCGCCCGGCCCGCGTGCTGATGCAGGACTTCACCGGCGTTCCCGCCGTGGTCGACCTGGCCGCCATGCGCGACGGCATCGTCGGCCTGAAAGGCTCGGCCGCCAAGATCAACCCGCTGGTCCCCGTCGACCTGGTCATCGACCACTCGGTGATGATCGACGAGTTCGGCAACCCGCGCGCGTTCCAGATGAACGTCGACCGCGAGTACGAGCGCAACATGGAGCGCTACCAGTTCCTGAAGTGGGGCCAGACCGCGTTCAACAACTTCCGCGTGGTGCCGCCGGGCACCGGCATCTGCCACCAGGTGAACCTGGAGTACCTGGCTCAGACCGTCTGGACCGATGTGGACCAGGACGGCAATGAGGTCGCCTATCCCGACACACTGGTCGGCACCGACAGCCACACCACCATGGTCAACGGCGCCGCCGTGCTGGGCTGGGGCGTTGGCGGCATCGAAGCCGAAGCGGCGATGCTGGGCCAGCCGATCTCGATGCTGATCCCCGAGGTTGTCGGCTTTGAGCTGACCGGCGAGATGACCGAAGGCACCACCGGCACCGACCTGGTGCTGAAAGTGGTGGAAATGCTGCGCGAGCTGGGCGTGGTCGGCAAATTCGTCGAATTCTACGGCTCTGGCCTCGATAAGCTGCCGCTGGCCGACCGGGCGACCATCGCCAACATGGCCCCGGAATACGGCGCCACCTGCGGCTTCTTCCCGATCGACGCCGAAACCATCCGCTACCTGCGCAACACCGGCCGCGACGAGGACCGCATCGCGCTTGTCGAAGCCTATGCCAAGGAAAACGGCTTCTGGCGCGACGCGAGCTACAACCCGGTCTACACCGAGACCCTGAGCCTCGACATGGGTTCCATCGTGCCCGCGATCTCCGGCCCGAAACGGCCGCAGGACTATATCGCGCTGGACGCTGCCGCGGCGACTTTCCACAAATACGTGGAAGGCCAGCGCAGCGCCAAGGACGCCAGCGCCCGTGCCGAAGGCCGCTGGGAGGCCGAGGGCGGCCAGCCCGAGCCGCAGGAGATTCCGGGCAACGAAGGCCACCACAAGGCAGGCTTTGTGACCACGGACGAGCATAACTACCAGCTGCACGACGGCTCGATCGTGATTGCCTCCATCACCTCCTGCACCAACACCTCCAACCCTTACGTGATGATCGGTGCGGGCCTGGTGGCGAAAAAGGCGCACGCGCTGGGGCTCACCCGCAAACCCTGGGTCAAGACCTCGCTGGCGCCGGGCTCGCAGGTTGTGTCCGAGTATCTCGAAGCGGCGGACCTGCAGCAGCATCTGGACGCGATCGGCTTCAACCTGGTCGGCTACGGCTGCACCACCTGCATCGGCAACTCCGGCCCGCTGGCCGAGGAAATCTCGAAATGCATCAACGATCATGACCTGATCGGTGTTTCGGTGCTGTCGGGCAACCGCAACTTCGAGGGCCGGATCTCGCCGGATGTGCGCGCCAACTATCTCGCGTCGCCGCCGCTGGTGGTGGCCTATGCGCTGGTCGGCGACATGAACGTCGACATCACCACCGCGCCGCTGGGCCAGGACAAGGACGGCAACGATGTCTTCCTCAAGGACATCTGGCCGACCCAGAAGGAAATCGCCGATCTGGTCGAGCAGACCGTGACCCGCGAGGCGTTCCAGTCGAAATACGCCGACGTCTTCAAGGGCGACGAGAAGTGGCAGGCGGTCGAGACCACCGACGCGGAGACCTATGATTGGCCCGCTGCCTCGACCTACATCCAGAACCCTCCCTATTTCCAGGGCATGGGCACCGAGCCGGGCACCATCTCGAACATCGAGAATGCCAAGGTTCTGGCGGTGCTGGGCGACATGGTCACCACCGACCACATCTCGCCCGCGGGCTCCTTTGCCACCACCACCCCGGCCGGCAAATACCTGCTGGAGCGTCAGGTTCAGCCGCGCGAGTTCAACTCCTACGGCTCGCGCCGCGGCAACCACGAGATCATGATGCGCGGCACATTCGCCAACATCCGCATCAAGAACGAGATGCTGGACGGCGTCGAGGGCGGCTATACCAAGGGTCCCGACGGCGAACAGACCTCGATCTACGACGCTTCCATGGCGCATCAGGCCAACGGCACCCCGCTGGTGGTGTTCGGCGGCGAACAGTACGGTGCGGGCTCCTCGCGCGACTGGGCTGCCAAGGGCACCGCGCTCTTGGGCGTCAAGGCCGTGATCGCCGAAAGCTTCGAGCGCATCCACCGGTCCAACCTGGTCGGCATGGGCGTGATTCCGTTCGAGTTCACCGGCGGCGACACCCGCAAGTCGCTGGGCCTGACCGGCGAGGAAACCGTTTCGATCCGCGGTCTGGACACCATCGAGCCGCAGCAGGAAGTGCCCTGCGACATCACTTTTGCCGATGGCTCCGCCAAGACCATCACACTGAAGTGCCGAATCGATACCGCGCCGGAGATCGAGTACATCGAACACGGCGGCGTGCTGCACTATGTGCTGCGCAACCTGGCCAAGTCGTAAAGCCAGCGGCAATCGATACATCAAGGGCGCCCCTTCGGGCGCCCTTTCTGTTTCGGCCGGACACCCGGTGCCGAGTACAACCAATTGTGTACATTTCACGCTGCGTTTGCCGCTGTACCCTCCGCGTGCGGCGTGCAAACATACAGATGAAAAACACTTTTTCCCTTGTCGGGGCACAAGGAGGCCGGACGCCGAAGCATGAAAGAAGCCGCAATTGCCTTTATCTATCCGGATCTGGACACCTTTGAAGAGCACGCTCAGACCGTGGTGGCGATGCTTGCGGACACCCGGGCCTTTCCCGGCTGCCTCGAAGCCCGCGCCGGTATCAACCGCGAGCGTTTTGAAATCGCCGTTTTCCATCTGTGGGAAACAAGCGGCCATCTGGACCGCTACCTGACCTGGCGGGCGGAGCGCGGCGATTTGGACGCCCGCAGCGCCACGATGCGGCGGGAACAGGACTTCCGCACCTTCTCGGTTCCCTGAAGACATCCGGCCCTCAGGCATCCGGCCGGGTGTGCACAGGCTTTGTTCGCAAACGCCGGATTGCCCTGCACCGCTGCCGCGGGGATAGTGAAGACATGAAACAGACAGACAGCATCACCGGCTATCACGCCCATATCTATTTCGACGGGAGCACCGTCGAGCAGGCCCGCAGCCTCTGCCGGCAGGCGGCGGATCTTTTTGGCGTTCAGATGGGCCGTGTGCATGAGAAAAACGTCGGCCCGCATCCCCGGTGGTCCTGCCAGCTGGCCGCCCGTCCGGAGCAATTCCCTGCGCTCCTGGCCTGGCTGGCGCTGAACCGCGATGGGCTGATTGTTTTTGCCCATCCGGAAACCGGCGACGAACTGGCGGATCACCGCGATCATGGGATCTGGCTGGGGACGGGCCTGGCGCTGGATCTCAGTATCTTTGACTGAGCTGCTGGCAGCACAGCCGCCACCCGGAGGTTCCGCGCCTCCTGACAGTACAGCGCGATGCACCGCCGCCCTCAGGCGGCCGGATTACTGGCCGGCCGCCTTTTCCATGGCCGGGCGCAGCGTTTTCTCGATCACCCTCTGGGTGATGGGACCGGCAAAGCGCAGCACGATCTTTCCCTCGCCATCCACCACATAGGTTTCCGGCACGCCGTACAGGCCCCAGTCGATCGCCATCCGGCCCTTCTCATCCCGGCCGATGGCCGTGTAAGGGTCGCCCAGCTCGTTCAGGAACGCCTCTGCATTCCCCAGCTGGTCCTTGTAGTTGACGCCGTAAACCGGGATGCCCTCCTTGGACAGCGCCTCCAGATTCGGGTGCTCCGCCCGGCAGGGCGCGCACCAACTGGCCCAGTAGTTCACCAGCTTCACGGTGCCGTCGCGCAGGGTTTCGTCGCTGAACATCTCCTTGCCCGGAAACTCATCCAGCACCACCGGAGGTGCCGGCTGGCCTTCGCGGGCGGACGGCAGGCTGTCCGGGTCCTCGCGGAACATCCCCACCAGCGCCAGGCCGACAAAGCCTGCAAACACCACACCGGGAACCGCCATCAAGGGAGAGATTTTAGCCATTGCGCTTCATCCGGGTTTCCAGGGTTTCCATTTCCCGGCGCACCTTGCGGCCGCGCAGGATTGTCAGCACCACCAGCGCCAGCAGCAGCAGCAGCGAGGCACCATAAGCCGACAGCACCGTATCGGCGTATTTTCCAAGATCGGGCATCAAGCCTCCAGCCGTTCGCGCGCCATCAATGCCTTGATGCGGCGGGCGCGGATTTCAGTTCCGGTGCGGTAGAACACCAAGGCGATGAACAACAGCACAAACCCCGCCATGCAGACATAAAGCGGGTTGGAGAACGCATCGGCCACGTTTTCCTTTTCATCGAGGCTCAGCGACGCCCCCTGGTGCAGCCCCTGGTTCCAGAAGTTCACCGCATAGCGGCTGAGCACCGCAAAGACCGACCCCACCAGACACAGGATCGAAGTGAGGTCGGCGGCGGTATCCGGGTTGTCGATCGCCTCCCACAGGGCGATGTAGCCGAGGTAGAACAGGAACAGCACCAGGAAAGAGGTCAGCCGCGGGTCCCAGGCCCACCAGGTGCCCCACATCGGCTGGCCCCAGATCGCCCCGGTGATCAGCGCGATCACAGTCATCACCACGCCCACGGGTGCTGCGGCACGGGCGGCCAGCGCGCTGACATGGTGGCGTCGGATGACCCAGACCAGCGAGGTGACCAGCATCATGAACCACGCATTGATCGCCATCAGCGCCGAGGGCACATGCAGGAAGATGATCTTGACGGTGGAGCCCTGCCGGTAATCGTCAGGCGTGAAGAAGAAGCCCCAGACAAGGCCAACGGTAATCAGCACCGCTGAGCCGGCCCATAAGGCCGGCATCACCATTTCGGTGGTGGCCAGGAACTTTTTCGGGTTGGCGTATTCCCAGATCGACATGGTGGCTATTTAGCTCTTGTTCTCGGGTTTCTCAATTCACGGGTCAGGCATTCGGTCAGCGCAAATTGACGCGCAGGACGGCGGCGCTGGCGAACGGCAGCAGGGCGATGGAGGCAGCGGAGATCCCGGCCAGCAGCAAGAGCGGCGTCTGCACCGCCATGCCCTCGGCGCCGCGGCGGGCCACTTCGGAGCCGAAAATTAGCGTCGGCACATAGAGCGGCATCACCAGCAGCGACATCAAAAGGCCGCCGCGCTTCAGCCCCACGGTCAGCGCCGCGCCAAAGGTGCCGATGACGCTCAGCGCCGGGGTGCCCAGCAGCAGCGAAATCACCAGCCACTGGAAGCCTGCAACCGGCAGGTTCAGCAGCACCCCCAGCACCGGCGCCGCCATCACCAGCGGCAGCCCGGTGGTGATCCAATGGGCCAGCGCCTTGATCGTAACGGTGCTTTCCAAGGGCAGCGGCGCGGTGGCCAGGAGGTCCAGCGAGCCGTCCTCCCAATCCAGCGCCAGCAGCCGGTCCAGCGACAAGAGGCACGCCAGCAGCGCCCCCAGCCACAGCACGCCCGGCGCGATGCGGGCCAGCAGTTCGGACTGCGGGCCGACGGAGAACGGCACCATCACGGTCACGATCAGAAAAAACGCGAGGCCAAGACCAAAGCCGCCGCCCGCCCGGAAGGCGAGTTTCAGATCCCGCAGCAACAGCGCAATCACAGGAAGCCTCCGTCGAAATCATCCAGCGCCAGCGGCTTGGCCTTGAAGGGGCCGACATCCAGCACCTCCGCCTCCAGCCCCAGATCGGTGTGGGTGGCAATCAGCGCCGCGCCGCCCTGCCCCAGATGCGCCCGCACCGCGTCCGCAAACATCGCGACCGAGGTCTTGTCGAGGCTCACTGTCGGCTCATCCATGATCCAGATGGGCCGCCCAGTCACCAGCATCCGGCTGAGGCCCAGGCGGCGTTTCTGCCCCGCCGACAGCGCCCCCGCCTGCCGGTCGCGCAGTCCTTGCAGGTCAAACCCGTCCAGCGCCTGTTCAATGCCGTTGCGGCCAAAGACACTGGCCCAGAAAGTCAGGTTCTCCGCCACCGTCAGCGTCGGCTTCAACCCGTCGGAATGGGCGGCATAAGCGATCTGGTCCTCGGCGCCCTCGACCCGGCCTTTCAGCGGCGGCTGCAGGCCTGCGACGGTGCGCAGCAGGGTTGTCTTGCCGATCCCGTTGGGTCCGCGCAGGATCAGCGCCTGGCCGGGCTCAAGCGCAAAGCTCAAGGATTCCAGCACCGGGATGCCGCCGCGGGCCACGCTCAGATCCGTCACAGTCAATGTCATGAAGCCCGCTTATCCCATTGTGCCTGCGCATGAAAAGACCATTCGGCCGCGGCCCGCCTTGCGGCAGGTCAAATACATCTTCAGAAAATCAGACCGGCAGCGCCGCCATGGCAATCCGGCGCCCTTCCGACAACAGCACATTGTAGGTGCGGCACGCAGCGGGCGAGTTCATCGCCTCGACCCCCAGCCCGGCCTCCTCCAGCGTGTTGCGGAGGTCTGCCGGGATATGGGCGATCTCGGGGCCGGTGCCGATGAACAGCACGTCGATCTCCCCGGCCAGCGCCAGCAATGGTCCGGCATCTGCCATACCTCCCCAGGCCGCGGTGCCCGCCGCCGAGGTCAGAACCGCGCCCTGATGCACCTGCCCGCCGATGCGGAAAAACCCGGCGCCGTAGCCGTCAATCGGCTGCGCGTCAGTATAGCTTACTTCGTTCAGGCGCATGCGCGGTCCTTTCAGTCGAATACCGGGAGGCTGGATAGCACGGCCAGCGCAATCACGGAATAGGAGGCAAAGCGGTAGAGCTTCTCCAGCTTGGGGTCAAACAGCGCCTTGCCGGTCAATGTGGTGATCACGTATGGCACCCCCAGCAAAGCAGCCAGAACGACCGCCTGCAGGCTGGCCAGACCGCCAAAAACCAGGTTGACCGCAATAACCACATCGAGGGCAGCCAGGAACACGATGGTGTTGGCCCTGACCCGTGCCACGTCCCGCACATTGGCCAGATAAAAAACGATGACCACCGGCCCCGTCAGCCCGGTCATGCCGCCAACAATGCCCGCCGCGCCGCCAATGGCAAACCGCCCCGGCCAGCCCAGACGGCCCTGCCAACGCCAGCCGGAAACCACCGCCGCCAATGTCACTCCGATCACCCCTGCCGCCAGCCATCGCAGCGTCAGCGGATCCATCTGCGACATCACCCACAGACCCGCCGGGACGGTCGCGGCAGCGGCCATCGCCAAAGCGCCGACCTCAGCCTTGTCGGCCTGGCGCCAGGCCTGCGGGAACAGGGTGATGGTGGAGAACACCCCCATCAGCACCATCAGGAACACCACATCCGCCGCGGGCAGGAACTGTGCCCCGACGGGGACAAAGATCATCGCGGTGCCGAAACCAGTGAAGCCGCGGACCAGGCCCGCGGCTCCGATTGTGACCAGAAGCCAGAACAGCCCCGGTGTGGCCAGGGCTGCCTGAAAGGCTTCAAGCATCGATATTCGAGAACTGGTTGCCGGTGGTGTTTGCCTGTTTGGACCAATCGCGCTTCACCCCCAGCTTCAGCAGGATGGTGGAGGCGACAAAGACCGACGAATAGGTTCCGACCACAACGCCCCAGATCATCGCAAAGACAAAGCCGCGGATCACGTCGCCGCCCAGCACATAGAGCGAAACCAGCGCCAGCAGCGTGGTGACAGAGGTCATCATGGTGCGGCTCAGCGTCTCGTTGATCGAGATGTTCAGAACCTCTGCCAGGTCCTTCTTCTTGTATCGGCGCAGGTTCTCGCGCACCCGGTCAAAGACCACCACGGTATCGTTCAGCGAGTAGCCGACGATGGTCAGCAGCGCCGCGATGATTGCCAGGTCGAACCTTATCTGCAGTTCGGAGAACACGCCGATGGTCAGCACCACGTCATGCACCAGCGCTGCCACCGCGCCAAGGGCAAACTGCCATTCGAACCGCAGCCAGATGTAGACCAGCACCGCAGCAATGGCGAGCACCACGGCATAGACCGCAGTCTTGATCAGCTCGCCCGAGACCTTCGGGCCGACGGATTCGACCGACACGAATTTAATGCCCGGCGCCACCGCATCCAGCGAGGCCTTCAGCGTTTCGGTCATCTCGCCGGAGATCGCCTCGCCGTCGTCCTGTGCCTGAATGCGGATCATGGCGACGTGCTGGTCCTCATCGAAGGCCGGATCGAACACCTCGGTGATCGATACATCGCCCAGCTCATGCACCGCCAGCGCATCGCGGTAGGCGCCGGTGTCCACGGCCTCGGTGGCCTCGGTCCGGATCGTGGTGCCGCCGCGGAAGTCGATGCCGAAATTCAGCCCCTGCATCAGGAAGGACGCCAGCGCCACCACCATCATCAGCGCCGAAATCCCCAGCCAAAGCTTGGCGCGCTTGAAGAAATCGAAAGAGGTTTTCTCGGGAACAAGTCTCAGCCGCATCTTACACCTCAATCGTTTTCGGACGGCGCCGTTCGAACCACATGATAATCATCAGGCGGGTGACAAAGATCGCGGTAAAGACCGACGTCAGAATGCCCAGCCCCAGAGTGATCGCAAAGCCGCGCACCGGGCCGGAGCCCATGGCGAACAGGATCACCGCGGTGATGAATGTGGTGATGTTGGCGTCAAGAATGGCGCTCAGCGCCTTGGAGTAGCCTTCGTCGATGGCCTTGGCCGGGCCGCGGCCCGCTTTCAGCTCCTCGCGGATCCGCTCGAAGATCAGCACGTTGGCGTCCACCGCCATGCCGACCGTCAGCACGATGCCGGCGATGCCCGGCAGGGTCAGGGTGCCGCCAATCAGGCTGAGCGCGCCAAAGATCAGGGCGATGTTCAGCACCAGCGCCACATTGGCGAACATGCCGAACATGCCATAGCTGCCCACCATGAAGACAAGCACAGCGGCAAAGGCCACGGCTGTTGCCACCTTGCCCGCGTCGATGCTGTCCTGGCCCAATTCGGGGCCGATGGTGCGCTCTTCCAGGAACTCCAGCTCCGCGGGCAGCGCACCGGCGCGCAGCAGCACGGCCAGGTTGGTGCTTTCCTCGATGGTGAAGTTTCCGGTGATGATGCCGGAGCCGCCCGGGATATGCGACTGGATCACCGGCGCCGAGACCACCTCGTCATCCAGCACGATGGCAAACGGCGAGCCGATGTTCTCGGCGGTGTAATCGCCAAACCGGCGCGCACCGGAGGTGTTGAAGCGGAAGGTCACTGCCGGCCGCCCGTTCTGGTCAAACGTGGGCTGCGCATCCACCAGGTCCTCGCCGGTCACAACCGATGCGGCCTCGATGGTGTAGTAGACGCCCTGCTCATCAAGGGACGGGATGATCTTGTTCCCGAAACCTGCTGACGCATCCGGATCGCTGCCGCGGCCCACAACCGGGTTGAAGGTCAGCTGTGCGGTGGTGCCGATGATCTCTTTCAGCTCCGAGGCTGATCCGATGCCCGGCACCTGGATCAGGATCCGGTCGGTGCCCTGGCGCTGAATGGTCGGCTCGCGGGTGCCGACCTCGTCGATGCGGCGGCGCACGATCTCCAGCGCCTGGCGCACGGTGCGGTCGTCCGAGGCGATCTTCTCTGCCTCGCTCAGCCGCACCACCAGGATGTCGCCCTCGGCGGACACTTCGATATCGTTGGCGCCCACACCGGTCAGTGTGGTGATCGGATTGGCCAGGCCGCGGACAATTTCCAATGCCCGGGGCATGGCCTCAGGGTTGGATTTCAGCCGCAGCCGCAGCTGATCCTTCTGACTGTTCACCTGGCCGAATGTGCCGATCGTGCCGCGCTCTTCCCGCAGCGCGTCGCGCACTTCCGGCCACAGCGCGTCCATCCGGGCTTCATAGACGTCGGACACCTTCACTTCGGCCAGCAGATGCGCGCCGCCCCGAAGATCAAGCCCGAGATTTACCAGGCCCGACGGCAGGAAAGACGGCCACTGGCCGGCCGTTTCCAGCCGTTCCGGCGTTTCGCCCTTGGCGATGATATCCACCGCGGCGTCATTGGCCTGTTCGACGCGGGTGTAAAACCCGTTTGGCAGGGCAAGCAGCAGGCCGGCCGCACATACCAGCCAGATCAGCACCCTCTTCCAGAGATCAATTTGCAGCATTGCCCTGCCTTTTCAGTTTGTTAGTTCAGCAAGCTCACGACACCGGGTCGGTCTTGCTCAGCACCTGGGCAATGGTCGCCTTGACGACGCGCACTTTCACTCCCTCTGCGATTTCGACTTCGATCTCGCCATCTTCCTTGACCTTGGAAACCTTGCCGATCAGGCCGCCCTGGGTCACCACCTGGTCCCGCACCCGCAGCTGGTCGACCATCTTCTGATGCTCTTTCACCTTTTTCTGCTGCGGCCGGATCAGCAGGAAGTACATGATCGCGAAGATCAGGATAAGCGGGAGAAATTGGGCGATTGCGCCACCGTCCATGGGATATTCCTTCTGTCAAAGCGGCATGGGGTTCACGCCGGAATTTTGCAGCGGAACCTATGCGCTGGCCCCTGGGTTTGCAAGTGAGCGCTGCCGTGCTGCTGCACAGAACCCGCTCCGCAGCCGCCGCCTGGCCGGCGGACCTCGAAAGTACAGGCCCTGAGACGCACGCCCCGCGACGATTTTGATTGCAAAACGGCACGATTCGGCGCTTTGCTTGACCCTGCGCAAGCCGCCAGGCGCGGGGCCATGCCCCTCTTTCCGGTCCGGACGGCGGCCCGGCCATTCCATTGAGAAGGAACAGGCGCATGATGATGGTGCGCTGCTATCTCGCCCCCTCGGCCATCGAAGGGCTGGGTGTATTCTGCCATGACAGCATAACCAAGGGAGACATCGTCTGGCGGTATGACAGAATGCTCGACACCACCTTCCCGGAAAACAAGCTGGACAATGTCGAGCCGCATGTGAAGGAGTTTCTGGAACGCTACTGCGTGCCCGATCCCTGCCGCCCTGGCTATCTGATCCTGCAATGCGACGAAGGGCGTTTCCTGAATCATTCGATGTACCCGAACCTAGATTTCTCCGACGGGGTCTGGGGCCGGGCGCTGACCAATATTCCCGCAGGAACGGAGCTGACCTTCGACTATGCGGATTTCCTGACCGGCGAGATTCGCATGCAGCCTCCCAGGCATCAGGTCCACATGATGGCGATGGCCGCGGAATAAGACATAAAAGGCCGGGCGCAGAACCCGGCCTTTGCATTTCCGGCCGCTGGCAGGATGCGGCTTCTGTGCCCGAATATCCCACTTGCAGCATAGACCGTACGCCCCCCTTCCCCTTTGTTCACCCTTGCGTCATAGGATGGTTCTACTGATTCAAACCATCTTCCAACGCTAGGAGAGACTCTCATGCATGACATCCGCGCTATCCGCGAAAATCCTGCCGCTTTCGACGCCGCTGTGGCGCGGCGCGGGGACGCGGGCGTGTCATCCGAGATCCTGGCACTGGACGAGGCCCGCCGTGCCAAGATCCTGGCCGCGGAAACCGCCCAGGCCGAGCAGAACAAGGCGTCCAAGGAAGTCGGCGCCGCCAAGGCCCGCGGCGACGAGGCCGGGTTCAAGCGCCTGCGCGCGCTGGTGGCCGAGAAAAAGGCCGAAGTGGCCGCGATGAACACCGAGGCCAAGGACCTTGACCAGCAGTTGAATGACATGCTGTCCACCATCCCGAACCTGGCGTTCGAGGATGTTCCACTGGGCGCGGATGAGGACGACAACGTCGAAATCCGCCGCTGGGGCGAGCCGAAACCCTTTGATTTCGAGCCCAAGGAGCATTTCGAAATCGAAGGCGTGAAGCCCGGCATGGATTTCGAGGTTGCGGCCAAGCTTTCGGGCAGCCGTTTCGTGGTGCTGTCCGGCGCCGTGGCCCGCATCCACCGCGCCCTGGCGCAGTTCATGATCAACACCCATGTCGACGACAACGGCCTGACCGAAACCTGGACCCCGGTGCTGGTGCGCGAAGAGATGATGTACGGCACCGGCCAGCTGCCCAAGTTCGGCGAGGACAGCTACAAGACCACCAACGGCTGGTGGCTGGTGCCGACGGCCGAGGTCACGCTGACCAACATCGTCAACGGCATGACCGTCGAGGAAGGCTACCTGCCGCGCCGCTATGTGGCGCACACCCAGTGCTTCCGCTCCGAGGCCGGTTCGGCCGGCAAGGACACCGCCGGCATGCTGCGCCAGCACCAGTTCGAGAAGGTGGAGATGGTCTCGGTCACCCACCCGGACACCAGCCTGGAAGAGCATGAGCGCATGACCCGCTGCGCCGAAAACATCCTGGAGCGTCTGGGCCTGCCCTACCGCACCATCGTGCTGTGCACCGGCGACATGGGCTTTGGCGCCCGCAAGACCCATGACATCGAGGTCTGGGTGCCGGGCCAGAACACCTACCGCGAGATTTCCTCGGTCTCGGTCTGCGGCGATTTCCAGGCCCGCCGGATGAATGCGCGCTTCAAGCCCGCGGACGGCGGCAAGCCGCAGTTCGTGCACACCCTGAACGGCTCCGGCCTGGCGGTGGGCCGCTGCCTGATCGCGGTGCTGGAAAACGGCCAGCAGGCGGACGGCTCGGTCAAGCTGCCGGAAGCGCTGGCGCCTTACCTGGGCGGCAAGCTGACCCTGACCGCCGAGGGCAAGCTGGTCTGAAGCAACGGCTCAGAGAAACAGAAACTGACGCCCCACCGGCGTCAGTTTTATTTTAAAATAAAAGACTTACAGTCACTTCTTCGACTTGCTCTTTTTCTTTCCGGAAGCCTGGCCGTCCAAAATGGCCTTGGCTTTGGCCTTTTCCTTCTCGATGGCTTTCTTTGCCTTCGCCTTCATCTTTTTCGCTTTCTTCTTGGCCTTTACCCTGGCCACCGCGAACTCTTCAGCCAGCTGCGCTGCCATCCTCTTGGCCTTGCGCGCCTTGGCCTGGGCTTTTACGGCCTTGCCCTCAGCGGCCTGACGCGCAGCTTCGGCTTCGGCCAGTCTTGCGTTCATCTCGTCCTGCGAAGGCGGCGTGCTCTGCTCCGAAGCCTTTTCGGAGTGCCGGGTTTCCGGTGTCACGCGCCCGCCTCCAGCCGCCTGTGCCGCGGGTTTGGATTCAGCCATAGTTTCTGTCTCCGTTCTTGCAACTTTCTTCAACACTGCTGCCCGGCTCGCTCCGATGTTCGGGATGCTGCACAATTCGGACTCATCCATG
This sequence comes from Leisingera thetidis, assembly GCF_025857195.1. Classification (NCBI taxonomy): domain Bacteria; kingdom Pseudomonadati; phylum Pseudomonadota; class Alphaproteobacteria; order Rhodobacterales; family Roseobacteraceae; genus Leisingera; species Leisingera thetidis. The sequence continues at coordinate 2,123,568 of NZ_CP109787.1, forward strand.
CCGGCCAGGTCTTCCACGGTGGCGACACCATGCGCCAGCAGATGCCTTGCCAATGCCGGCCCGACCCCGCGCATTTTCCGAATAGGCATCATGGCCGGTTCTTTCTTCCTCGCAAATGCCCGCTAACCGGCATCCCGGCCAAGATTTGCACAGTTGTTTTCAGCCGGGAAAGGGGACAAGGCATTTTTTCTCCTCGTCCCATAGCTTCAGTGCCAGCGCCCGGACCGCTTCCGGGAATCTGATCCGGCGCAGCCCCATTTCCGGCGGCAGGCTGTAGTGGCACTGGCGCAAGTGGTACGAGGGGATCCGGGCATTGTAGTGGTGGATGTCATGCAGGGTGATATTGGCCACCGCCATGTCGAAAAACCAGCCGAAATCCAGGCAGGACGAGCCCTGCAGCGCTGCCACCTGCGGGTTCAGATCCGGGCGGCGGTCCCAGTAGGTGTCTTCGAAATTGTGCTGCAGGTAGACCAGGAACACCCCGATCATGCCGCCAAGAAAGGAAAACGCCAGCCACACCCAGATGCCGGTCATCCCCGCTGCCCGGTAGAGCAGCGCCAGCATCGCCACGATCACCATGTTGTGCAGGATCACACCCAAGACGCCGAACCGGACCGTGTTCTTCGGCCAGCGGTAGCGGATGAAATAAGTGAACGCCGCCCCCAGGGGCACCAGCACAAACGGGTTGCGGTACAGCCGGTAGCCCAGCCGCTCCCAGAACCCTGCCCCGCGCCACTCCCGCAGGGTCATGGTGTGGATCTCGCCGGTCTCCCGGTGCTCCAGATTGCCGATGTTGGAATGGTGCAGGTTGTGGTTCTGCTTCATCACCTCGAACGGGGCAAAGGTGAAGGGCGACAGCGCATGGCCGGCAAGCTCGTTCTGCAGCCGGGTTTCGAACAGCGAATGATGCCCGGTGTCATGCTGCAGCACATAAAGCCGCACTGCGGCAAAGGCAAAAACGACACCTGCGGGCAGCATCACATACCAGCGGTCCACACCGGCAATGGCAAGGCTGAGCGCTGCGAAATAGACCGCAAACGTCCCGAAATAGCTGAGCGCCGCCAGCCGGTTGTCCTTTTCCGTGAACTTGCGCGTATGTGCCCTCAGATCCATGAAACCGTCCATAAAATCAGTGTGTGACAGCTGCGCAAAAGGCGCAGCCCATCCAAGGTAAAGGTCCAAATAATCCCGCCAGGCCCAAAGGCAAGGCTACCGCAAAACGAATGATGCAACCATAGGGTTGGACGGCCGCCGCTGCAATGGCAGCGCGGCCTGCCATGCGGGCGCCGGACAGGCCATCGGCCGCCAGGACCCGCGAAACGCCAAAGCGCCGCCCGTCAGGGCGGCGCCGGGCCCAACGGGGCCGATGCAGTCTTCAGACTGTGCCGGGCCGGGCGGGAGCGCGCCGCCCGCGGCCAGGATCAGCTGCCGCGTTTGTTCAGATGCTTGGCCAGGGCGCCGGCATTCTTCGCCCGCTTGCCCTTATAGGGGTTCTTGTCGCCCTGCCCGCGCATGTACAGGCGGATCGGGGTGCCGGGCATGTCGAAATCCTCGCGCAGGCCGTTGACCAGATAGCGGGTGTAACTCTCCGGCAGCTTGTCCGGATGCGAGCACATCACCACGAACCCCGGCGGCCGGCTCTTGGCCTGGGTCATGTAGCGCAGCTTGATCCGCTTGCCCTGCGGCGCTGGCGGCGGGTGCTGTTCCAGCATGCCGACCAGCCAGCGGTTCAGCGCCGCGGTCGGCACCCGGCGGTTCCAGGTGGCATAGGCGCGCATGATCGCGTCGTGCAGCCGGTCCAGCCCTTTGCCGGTCTTGGCAGACACGGTCACCAGCGGTGCGCCGCGCAGCTGCGGCAGCAGGCGGCCAAAGGCCTCTTTCAGGTCGCGCAGCTTTTCCTGCTTGTGCTCTTCGGCGTCCCATTTGTTGACCGCCACCACAACCGCGCGCCCCTCGCGCTCGGCCAGGTCGGCAATCCGCAGGTCCTGCTGCTCGAACGGGATGCTCGCATCCAGCAGAACCACCACGACCTCGGCGAATTTCACCGCGCGCAGGCCGTCGGAAACCGAGAGCTTTTCCAGCTTCTCCTGCACCTTGGCCTTCTTGCGCATGCCGGCGGTGTCGAACACCCGCATCGGCACGTCTTTCCAGTTGATCTTGAGCGAGATCGCATCGCGGGTAATCCCGGCTTCCGGGCCGGTCAGCAGCCGCTCCTCTCCCAGGATCTTGTTGATCAGCGTCGACTTGCCCGCATTCGGGCGGCCCACGACGGCCACCTGCAGGGGCTTGGCATCGGTTGGAACAGGGATGACCTCTTCCTCGTTCTCGCCGATCTCTTCATAGACCTCGACATCGGTGTCCGGCGAATGATCGACGGCCTCCGCCTCGAATTTCTCCGCCAGCGGCTGCAGAATGCCATAAAGGTCCGGCATCCCCTCGCCGTGCTCGCCGGACAGGCGCAGCGGCTCGCCCAGGCCCAGCCCGTAGGCTTCCAGCACCCCGGCTTCGGCTGCGTTGCCCTCAGCCTTGTTGGCGGCCAGGATCACATGCGCGGACTTGCGGCGCAGAATGTCGGCAAAGATCTCGTCCGTTGGCGTCACCCCGGTGCGCGCGTCGATCATGAACAGGCAGATGTCGGCCATGTCCACCGCCCGCTCGGTCAGCCGCCGCATCCGGCCCTCCAGCGAGTTGTCGGTGGCATCCTCCAGACCGGCGGTGTCGATCACCGTGAACCGCAGGTCTCCCAGCCGCGCCTCGCCCTCGCGCAGATCGCGCGTGACGCCGGGCTGATCATCGACGAGCGCCAGCTTCTTGCCCACGAGGCGGTTGAAAAGGGTGGACTTGCCCACATTGGGGCGGCCCACGATGGCGAGGGTAAAGGACATCAGACCAGCTTTCTGCGATTCAGACGCGGCTCATAGCGCATCCGCGCGGCATCCGCCACCCGGAAACACCGTTCAGCGGTATGCCAGCAATTCACCTTTGGAGGAAACCACGTAAAGCGTGCGTCCTGCGACCACCGGCGCTGTTGTGGCGCCGCCCGGCACCTCGGCCGTGCGAGCGAGGCTGCCATCCTGCGGATTGAAGAAACGCAGCAGCCCGTCATTGGAGGCGACAATGATCTGCCCGCCGGCCAGCACCGGCCCGTAATGCACATGGATCCGGCCGCGCTTGCCCGGCTTGTCTTTCAGGAAACCAGGCAGGTCCACCGCCCAGATCACCTCGCCGCTGCCTGCATCCAGGCGCAGCAGCTGGTTGAGATCGCTGACCTGGAACAGGCTGCCGCCCGCGGGCCAGGCGGTGCCGGAGGCGCCTTCGCGCGCGGTCCACAGCCGGTCGCCGGTATCCAGATCGATCGCCACGGTGCGGCCCGAGTTGTTGCCGGCATACAGCCGCTTTCCGGACACCACCGGCGCGCCGGTCACGTCGCTGATCCGCGACAGCGTCTGGCCGGTGCGTTTGCCGGAAACAGAGGCACTCCAGCGGCGCAGGCCGCCGCGGCGGAAGGTGGCGATCAGGTCGCCCGAGCCGAAGGCGAAAATGGCAAGGTCATTTGTGACCACGGGCGCCGGCGCGCCAAGAATATTCGACGCCGACGGCGAGGCCTCGATCTGCCAGGCGATGCGCCCGTCCTTGGCATTCACCGCCCAGCCGGTGTCGTCACCTGCCACCAGATACACCAGCCCGCCGCTGACGCGCGGCTGGCCGGAGCCGGTGGCCTCCAGCTCCTGGCGCCAGATCAGGCTGCCATCGGCGGCATTCAGCGCCGTCAGCACGCCAAAGCCGGAAGAGATGTAGACAACGCCATTGTCATAGGCCAATCCGCCGCCGGTCGCCTGGCCTTCATCATCCGCGGCCGGGATCAGCCCGCGTTGCCACAGGACCTGCCCCTGCGGCGATACCGCGGAAACCTGTGCGGCACTGTCCAGCGTGTAGATCCGCCCGCCGCCGGCAACCGGGGTCGCGGTGATGCGCTGGCGGCGCCCGTCGCCCTGCCCGATCGGGGCGGACCAGATGCGCTGCGGCGCCGGCGACAGCGCCGGATGCGCGGTACGCCCGGCCTCGGCGCCATGCCCCTGGGCCCATTCGGCGTTGGCAACCTGCTGCGGCAGGGAAATGGCCCGCGATTGGTTCACCACCTCCACGGCAGCCTCCGGGCGGATATCCTCGCGCGCGCCGCGCAGGATGATCTCTTCCTCCGCACAGGCCGCCAGAATGGCCGCCGCCGCGGTTGTGCAAAGAAGAGCCCGTGCCCGGGAGAAAGTCTTGATTATTGTCATTGCTCTGCCCTGTCTGCCGTTCCTGTACCGCAAGTTCCCCTCCGCGGAGCGCCTTACCCCTCTGGCGCAGCAGCATCCTCCAGGGAGCCGCCAAGCGCCACAATCACCTGAGTTGCGCGGTCTTTCAAGTCCGGGCTGACAGACGCATCCGCGGCGATGCCGCGAAGACGGCCGATAGCGGCCTCGCTGTTGCCTTCCTCGATGTCCAGCAGCGCCAGCTGTTCCGAGGCCAGCAGCGCCAGCGGCGCGCCGGGCTGGGCCAGCGCCTCGTACTGCAGGCGGCGGTCTGCCAGGCTCAGGGTCCCGGCCTGCAGGGTGAGCGCCTTGAAACTGGCGATATGGCGGTAGATCAGCGGCAGCTCGCCATTGATGGCCACGGCCTCCAGCTGCGCAACCGCTTCGCCGGTCTTGCCGGCCTCCGCCAGCGCACCGGCTTCCAGCATCTTCAGAATGGCCGCCCCGCCGGCACTGTCTGCCGAAACCGCGGCCAGCGCCGCAGCCTGATCCGCGCCGCCTTCGGTTTCCAGCGCCGCAGTGATCGCGTCGCCCAGGGCCTCGGCCGCGGCCCGGTCCTGCGCCTTGCTGTATTCGCGGAACGCCGCGCCGCCGACAATCAGCACCACCGCAGCACCGCCAACCCAGCCCCAGCGCTTGAGCATCAGGAAAAGCCGGTCACGGCGGACCTCTTCGGTCACCTCATCGATAAAGCTGTCGGTATCGCTCATGAAAAGCCCCTGATCTGCACGGTCCGGGCCTGCGCCCGCGCCGGTATTGAATGCGTTGCGCCCCTCTTACCCCGGCTCAAACGCCAAGCCAAGTGGCCCGTTTGCACCAGAAACACCGGCATTCAGGCCGGAAAACCGAGAAATGTGAACTAAACCACTTAGTTTAGAATGGACATATCCTATATCAGCCCTATCACATTACGCGCGACTCGCTTCTGCGATCAGGCCTTGCCGCCCTTGCCGCGCACCGGCAAGGCCCAGCGGCGCAGGCAGCAGACAGGAAACAGGAAAGGCCCGACATGCGTATCATTCCGATACTGACCGCAGCGGCTGTGACCGCCAGCCTCTTTATGGTGGTCATTCAGCGTGATGAACTGATGGCCTTTGCCCGGGGCGAGAAAGCCCCCGAAACCGCCCACGAGGGCACCGAGGCGCCGGCGGGCCCGGAGCCGGCACAGACGCCTGAGACGCGCGTCGGCGTGGTGGCGCTGCAGAGCAAGGCGCGCACCATCGGCAGCGCGGTGATCCTGCGCGGCCAGACACAGGCCATCCGCCAGGTCGAAGTGCGGGCGGAAACCACCTCCACCGTGATTTCCGAGCCGCTGCGCAAGGGCGCCCATGTCAAGAAGGGCGACCTGCTGTGCGAGCTCGACCCCGGCACCCGCCCGGCAATGCTGCTGCAGGCGCAGGCGCAGCTGAAAGAGGCCAAGATCAATCTCACCGCCGCTTCGAAACTGTCCGAGGGCGGCTACGCGTCCGAGACCCGGCTGGCATCTGCCGAAGCGGCGGAGCGTTCGGCCCTTGCAGCCGTGGCCTCCGCCGAGTGGGAAATCGGCAACCTGGCCATCACGGCGCCGTTTGACGGCCTCCTGGAAAGCGACACCGCCGAGCTCGGCAGCCTGCTGCAGCCCGGCAGCCTTTGCGCCACCGTGATCCAGCTTGATACCATCAAGCTGGTTGGCTACGTGCCCGAGGCCGAGGTGAACAAGGTGACGCTGGGCGCCACCGCTGGCGCCGAGCTGGCCACCGGCAAGCAGGTGCAGGGCAAGGTGACCTTCCTCAGCCGCTCCGCCGACCCCAGCACCCGCACCTTCGAGGTGGAGATCACCGTGCCGAACCCGGATCTCAGCATCCGCGACGGCCAGACCGCCGACATCGCCATTTCCTCGGCCGGCTCGCTGGCCCACAAGCTGCCGCAATCGGCGCTGACCCTGAACAACGAGGGGCGGCTGGGCGTGCGCGCTGTCGGCGCTGACAGCACTGTGGTATTCTTCCCCGTGCAGCTTTTGCGGGATGAGGCCGACGGCGTCTGGCTCGGCGGCCTGCCCGAAACCGCGGATGTGATTGTCGTGGGACAGGACTTTGTAACCGAAGGCGTCGCCGTGGCGGCCACCTACCGGGAGAGTGAACAGTGATTGGCATCGTCGATTGGGCCGCCGGCCGCGCCCGGATGGTCCTTGCGTTCATCGCAATCTCGCTGCTGGTCGGCGGCTTTGCCTATTCGATGCTGCCCAAGGAGGGCGAGCCGGACATCGAAATCCCCGCCCTGTTCATCTCGGTCCCCTTCCCCGGCATCTCGGCCGAGGACGCCGAAACCCTGATGGTCAAGGTGATGGAGACCGAGCTGGCCGATCTCGACGGGCTCGACAAGATGACCTCCACCGCTGCCGAGGGCTATGCCGGGGTGGCGCTGGAGTTCGAATTCGGCTGGGACAAGACCGCGATCATGGCCGACGTGCGCGACGCCATGGACAAGGCCGAGGCGGAATTCCCCGACGGCGCCGAGAAATACTCGATCACCGAAATCAACTTCTCCGAATTCCCGATCGTCATCGTGAACCTGACCGGCGCCGTGCCGGAGCGCACGATGGCCCGCATCGCCAAGGAGTTGCAGGACGATCTTGAAGCGCTGGATGCGGTGCTGGAGGCCGGCATCGCCGGCAACCGCGACGAGATGGTCGAGGTGCTGATCGACCCGCTGCGGCTGGAGGCCTATAACGTCACCGCGCTGGAACTGATCAATGTCGTGCAGAACAACAACCAGCTGATTGCAGCCGGTGAGGTGGAATCCAGCCAGGGCTCCTTTTCCGTCAAGATCCCCTCCTCCTTTGACGAGGTGCAGGACATTTACCGGCTGCCCATCAAGACCAACGGCGACCGGGTGGTGACGCTTGGCGAACTGGCGCAGATCAACTTCACCTTCGAGGACCGCGAAGGCACCGCGCGTTTCAACGGCGAGGACACGGTCGCTCTGCAGGTGGTCAAGCGCAAGGGCTACAACGTCATCGACACCGTCAATCTGGTGAAGGCGACGCTGGAGGAATCCAAGGCAAAATGGCCGCCGGAACTGCAGGCCGCGGTTGAGGTCGGCACCTCCAACGACCAGAGCCGCGTGGTCGGCTCGATGGTCAGCCAGCTCGAAGGTTCGGTTCTGACGGCGGTGGCGCTGGTGATGATCGTCGTGCTCTCCGCGCTTGGCAGCCGGGCCGCGCTGCTGGTGGGCTTTGCGATCCCCACCTCCTTCCTGCTGTGCTTTGCCTTCCTGGCACTGATGGGCGTGACCATTTCCAACATGGTGATGTTCGGCCTGATCCTGGCCGTCGGCATGCTGGTGGACGGCGCCATCGTGATCGTTGAATACGCCGACAAGCGCATCCGCGAGGGCTCCGGCCCGATGCACGCCTATGTCGAGGCCGCACAGCGGATGTTCTGGCCGGTGGTGTCCTCCACCGCCACCACGCTCTGCGCCTTCCTGCCGATGCTGTTCTGGCCCGGTGTGCCTGGCGAGTTCATGGGCATGCTGCCGGTCACCATGATCTTCGTGCTCTCGGCCTCGCTGCTGGTTGCGCTGATCTACCTGCCGGTGATCGGCGGCGTGACCGGCCGCGTCAGCCGCACCTTCGAAGGCGCCTCCCGCGCGCTGCGCGCGATCGCGCCCTGGTGGCTGCGTGCCGCCCTGGTGCCGGTTTCCATGTGGGGCATGTTCGCCGGCGCCATGCAGATGCTGAATCCCGCCTACCTGCTGGGCGAAAACGCCGGCGGTTTTGGCGCCCTGCTGTTTGGCGGGCTGGTCTTTACGCTGTCGTCCTTCGCCGCTTCCATCACCCTCAGCGCGGTCAAGATCGAGCGGGAGCAGAAGGAGGTCGTGCCCGGCTATCACCACACGCCCTTCGGCCATGTGATCAAGTTCATTGCCGGCAATCCGGTGATGCCGGTGGTGACCATTATCGCCGTCGTGGTCGCCATCTCGGCTGTTTTCTCCGCCTACGGCGAGAACAACCGCGGCGTCGAATTCTTCGTGGATTCGGAACCGGAGCAGGCCTCGGCCTATGTCCGCGCCCGCGGCAACATCTCGCTGCACGAAAAGGACGAGATGGTCCGCGCCGCCGAAGACATCATCCTGCAGCACCATGCGGTGATCAACGTCTTCTCCTTTGCCGGTGACGGCGGCCTCAACACCGACAGCTCCGGCGCGCAGCTGCCGCCGGACACCATCGGCCAGGTGCAGTTCGAGATCATCCCCTGGGAAGACCGCCCGACCGAAAGCGAGCCGCTGGACGGCTGGTTCGGCGGGCTGATGAGCAAGTACCTGGGCTTTGAGAAAGAGATCATCGCCGCGGAGTACGACGGCAACACCGTTCTGGATGAGCTGAACGCCGAAATGGCCAAGCTGCCCGGGTTCGAGGTTGAGGTCCGCGCCCTGGCGCAGGGTCCCGCCACCGGCAAGCCAGTCCACCTGCGGCTGCGCGGCGACGGCTGGGAGGATCTGACCGCCGCCGCCCTCACCGCGCGGGAGCATTTCGAAAACACCCCCGGCCTGATCCTGGTCGAAGACAGCCTGCCGCTGCCCGGCATAGACTGGCAGATCGACGTCGATGTCGAAAAGGCCGGCCGCTACGGCGCCGATGTGGCAACCGTGGGTGCGATGGTGCAGCTGGTCACCCGCGGCATCCTGCTGGACACCATGCGGGTCGACAGCTCGGACGAGGAAATCGACATCCGCGTCCGCCTGCCGGAACAGGACCGGGTGCTGTCGACGCTTGACAACCTCAAGGTCCGCACCAGTGACGGGCTGGTGCCGCTGTCGAATTTCATCACCCGCCAGCCGGTGCCGAAACTGGCGCAGATCAACCGCATCGGCCAGGAGCGGTTCTATGACGTCAAGGCCGACGTGGAGCCGGGCCTCAGCAAGGCTGAGACAGTGGATCCGGAAACCGGCAGCAGCACCCGCCTCGCGCTGCTCAAGGAACTGCCGGACGGCACTGCCGCGGCTGGAGAAACTGTGACCGCGCCGAACGGCAAGACCCTGCAGCTGGTGCAGCTGACCGGTGCTGAAAGCCTGGACGCCCTCCAGGCTGCGCTGGACGGCGGCGCCAGGGTCAGCCCGGTGAACCCGAACGAGCGGATAGCCGTCCTCACCGAATGGCTGGAGACCGACCCGCTGCCGCGCAGCATCTCCTGGGAATGGACCGGTGACCAGGAGGAGCAGGCGGAATCCGGTGCCTTCCTGTCCAAGGCCTTTGCCGGCGCGCTGGCGCTGATGTTCGTGATCCTGCTGGCGCAGTTCAACAGCTTCTACAACTCGGTGCTGGTGCTGCTGGCGGTGGTGCTGTCGACCACCGGCGTGCTGATTGGCATGATGGTGATGCAGCAGCCGTTCTCGATCATCATGACCGGCACCGGCATCGTGGCGCTGGCGGGGATTGTGGTGAACAACAACATCGTGCTGATCGACACCTACCAGGAGTTCAGCCAGCAGATGCCGCGGATCGAAGCCATCATCCGCACCGCCGAGGCGCGCATCCGCCCGGTGCTGCTGACCACCATCACCACGATGGCGGGCCTGACACCGATGATGTTCGGCATCAGCCTCGACTTCATCAACGGCGGCTATTCGATCGACAGCCCCACCGCGCTGTGGTGGAAACAGCTGGCCACGGCAGTGGTCTTCGGCCTGGGCATCGCCACCGTGCTGACCCTGGTGGTGACACCCTCGCTGCTGGCGATCCGGGTGTGGTTCTCCACCTACATGCAGATGCTGGGCAAGGCGTTGTCGCGGATCACCCGCGGCCGCTCCAGCCGCATCGCTCAGGACTCCAGACTGTTCAGAAAGGCACGCCAGCTGCCCACAACCGAAATTCAGTGGGACAGCGGCGAACAGCAGGCAGCGGCAGAGGCCGGATCCTCCGGGGACCCCGAGCCCTCTCTGCCCTCCGCCGAAGACACGCTGCGCGCAGCAGAATGATCAGTGCCCCGCCCGGCCCGGCGGGGCATTTCTCTATCAGGGCCAGTTGTGTCAAGCGCGGTGAACTGCCAACTCTGCTGCGCGTGACAGACCGGACTTTTGCCGCACGCGCGGCCTGCCTGGCCCGGCCGCAACTGCGGCGGCGCGCACCGATCAGGTTCTGCAAAGCTTGGCCGCATGTCGCAAAGGGCGCGCCGGCCGGTTCCCCGGCGTGCAGGATCCTGCAATACCCACAAGCTTTCGGCGGCCCGGCTGAGTTGGCTGGCAGCATACCGTCTGCGATGTTCAAGGTATCCAGCAGCGCCTGAGGACATTTTCAAGAACGGCATGGGGTGACAGACTGCATTTCCCTTCTCTGAAAAGCTCACAGCTGACACCGACACGAGCCTTTCACAGGCACTGAGGGAAGGTCCGCTTTAGCATCCGGCGCATGTTGCAAAGGTGCCGGTGCGCTGCCGCCGCGGGCGGGTCACGGCTCAATGGCTGCCAGCCGCGGGCACCTGGGCTGGCTGGCAGAAATTTGTTACCGTTGACGCGCCGCCGGTCCGGGTCAGTCCCCGGCAGACGGGCTGCCACGCTTCGGGACCGGTGCGCAAGCTGCCATAAAGCAGGCAGCCGGACGGGATTTCTGCTACCCTGCCCGCAGGAGGGGATGCGGATGGAACGCCGGCTTGCAGCAATACTGGCATCGGACATGGTCGGCTACTCCCGGCTGATGGAAATGGACGACGAGGCGACGCTTGCCCGCCAGAAACAGCACCGGCGCGAATTGATCGATCCCGCGATCACGCAGAACCGGGGGCGGATTGTCAAAACCACCGGCGACGGGCTGATCGCCGAATTCGTGTCGGCCCAGGACGCCGTGCGATGTGCCCTTGGCATCCAGCAGGAAATGACCGGACGCGAGACTGCACAGGCGGACGAACAGAAGATCAAGTACCGGGTCGGCATCAGCCTGGGCGATGTCATCTTTGACGAGGCCGACATGTACGGCGATGGCGTCAATGTCGCGGCACGCCTGGAAGGTCTGGCCCGGCCGGGCGGTGTCTGCATTTCCGACATCGTCTATCAGACGGTGCAGGCCCGGGTCGCCAGCGGCTTCAGGGATCTCGGCAGCCAGCGGGTCAAAAACATCTCACGCCCGGTGCGGGTCTGGCAGTGGGTTCCGGACCAGGCGCCGGAACATCCGAAATCCCACCTGGCGCACAGTCAGCAGGTCTCCTTCTGCGTCAGCGCGGACGGCACCCATATCGCCTATGCCAGCGTGGGTGAAGGCCCGCCCGTGCTGCGGGCACCGCATTGGCTCAACCATATCGAATACGAATGGCAAAGCCCCTTCATGTCGCCCTTTCTGACCCGCTTTGCCCGCGACCACCGGCTGGTGCGTTTCGACCAGCGCGGCAACGGGCTGTCGGATTGGGATACCGGCCGCGTCAGCGCCGCCGCCATGATCGAGGACATGGAAGCAGTTGCCGCGGCGGCGGGCCTCAGCCGCTTTGCGCTTTTCGGCATCAGCCAAGGCGCAGCCTTTGCCATCGACTATGCCAGCAGGCACCCGGAGCAGGTGGCCTGCCTGGTCCTGTTCGGCGGCTACGTCCAGGGGCGCATTGCACGCAACACTCCGGAAGAGAAGAAGATGTACGAAACCGCCCTGATGATGATCCGCGAGGGCTGGGGGTCGGACACGCCCGTCTACCGGAATTTCTTCACCTCCGCCTTCCTGCCTGATGCGCCGCTTGCCGTGCAGGACAGTTTCGACGAATTGCAAAGAGTCACCGTCACCCCGGAGAACGCAGCCCGGATCTACCGGATGAACAGCCGGATCGATGTCTGTGCCCTGGCCCGGCAGCTGAGGGTGCCAACCCTCGTCCTGCATTTCACCGGCGACAGGGTGGTGCCGGTCAGCCAGGGCCAGCTGACAGCCAGGCTGATCCAAGGCGCGCGCTTTGCCGAGCTGCCGGGCAGCAACCACATCGGTATCGAAGGCCAGCCGGGATTCGACCAGTTCTTTGATGCGGTGGAACCGTTCATCCGTCACCACCTCCGGCAATGAAAAGCCCCTCGGCAAGCGGGGCTTACGCAAACCGCCGAAGCTGTGGGCGGCGTCAGTCGGTAAAGGTGTACTCGCCCAGGTCGCACAGATCGAGCCCGTAGTCCTCTGCCTCGGACCCGTCCGCAAAACTGCCGCGGATGTCGTAAACGCAAGTCGTTGCGCCATCGGCGATCAACACCCCGATTTCATAGCCCGGCGCCAGATAGCCGCCGTCTATCAGGTTGTCTTCCCAGCTGCCCGACGAGGCGGGAGACACGTTGAACTCAACCAGATCGGCGCTGCTGTCGTTGATCAGCAGGAAATCCAAATCCTCGGCAAAGGCCGGGGCCTGCAAGGCGAGCAAAGCGGCAGCAGCGGCGGTCAGAAGTGTCTTCATCTAGTTTTCCTTTTCTTTCGGGCAGGCAGGCGCCGGTGCCGCTGCTCCCTGGAGTGCCGACACTCTAGAGCCAGCTTTCCACCGGTCAATGGGAAACCGGCTGGCAGATTTCTCCGGGCGCCCTCCCCGGCCCGGCCGGCCCGCGCGGCAGTCCTCCGGCATCTATGGGCGGCAGCTTTTACCCCGCCAGGTTGGACGTGAACCCTTCAAGTTGCAAATGCAGAAAAACCGCAGATTTGATTCGCAGCCCCCAGCCAAGGGTGCTTGGATCCATCAGCTGACCGATCAGAACCCGGCCCTTTTTACCGCAGTAATTCATAAAATCCTTTTGGGTGCCCATCCTCAACGGACGCCGGATCCGGTATCCGGCTGAAGGCAGCTAAACCTTTGCAAACAAACACAACACCCCAGCCCCCGGTATGACTTCGAAGCGCTTCATCCGCTTCCAGCGCCCATTCCGCGAGCACGTTACGGGAAAAACGCGTAAATCTTGCGCATTCTCATCCGGAAAATACCGGCGCCCCGCCATTCCGCCGGACCAGATTCACTACATGAGTTCACGCAATCTTATTTTCTGTATGCAAATCAGCATTCGGAGCTTCCGGTTTCCCGCTCCAAGTACTCCTTCTGGTTGGGGAAAAGAAAAATGTCATTACGTTCACAAATCCTTGCACTGATCGCGGTCCCGTTCATCGCACTGGCCGGCATCGGCGGTTTCAAGGCCTATTCGGATTGGGGCCGCTTTCAAAGTGCACAGGTCACGCAGGTCAAAACGCAGGAATCCGTGGCGCTGATGGAGGTTGTCCACTACATGCAGGTCGAGCGCGGACTGTCTGCCGTCTACCTGTCGAGCAGCGGAAAATCTGCCGCCGCAGAGCTGGAAGCCGCCCGCACCAAGGTGGACGAAGCGGTGCGGAATGTCCCCGGCACCGCGGCCGGCACGCTCAAGCATCTGGAGCCGCTGGCCTCTTTGCGCGATGCCGTGACCAGCCTGAACCTCGAGCCCGGCCAGATGGGCGTCCGTTACTCCGGCACAATCGCCGGCATCCTGCGCGATGTCAGCGCACAGCTGCTGCATCAGCAGAACGCCGGGCTGGCGCAGCTCGGCTCCGGACTCGTCAATCTTGCCTATGCCAAGGAAGCCGCAGGCCAGCAGCGCGCCGCCGGTGCCGCCGGATTCAGCCAGGGCAGTTTCAGCCTGGACACCTACCGCTGGTTCACCCGCACGGGAGCGGTTGAGAAGCAGCTTATCGACATTGCAGCGCTGGCCTTCGGCCCGGCACTTCCCGGACTGGACTTGCGCGCAGACCTGGCCGCCACCGGCCTGCCCGGCATCCGCGAGCAGGTTCTGAACGCCGGCCCCGGCACCCCGGCGCCGGACTATCCCGCCACTGGCTGGTTTGACCGGGCAACACGCTGGGTCGGCTCGCTGCACGGCATTGAGAACACCGTAACAGGCACGATGATTGCCATCGCAAAAGAAGAGGCAGGCGAGGCCCGGCAGGCACTGATCGTGACGCTGGCCGCGCTGGCCGCCTCGCTGATTGCCAGCGGTCTCATCGGCCTGCGCCTGATCACCGCCTTCACCAGGCAATTCGGCGCTCTGCAGGGCGATCTGAACAGGCTGGCACGCAAGGAATTCGACTTCAAGCCGGCCTACCTGGAGGCCAGAACCGAAGTTGGCGAGCTCAGCCGCGCAATGGAACAGACCCGCACCGCGCTGGCGGCGGCCGAAGAAAAGCTGGCTTCCATCGAGGCCAGTCGCATTGCCGACCGCGGTGCGGTTGTGGGCATGCTGGACGACCATCTCGCCCGCCTTTCCAGCCGCGATCTCGACTGCACGATCGAGGAGACCTTCCCGGAGGAATACGAGCAGCTGCGCCAGAGCTTCAACACCACAGTGGCGACACTGAAGGAGACCATCGAACACGTGATTGCGGCAACCAGCAGCATCCACAACGGCGCAACCGAGATCAGCACGGCGTCGGACGACCTGTCGAACCGCACCGAAAGCCAGGCCGCCACGCTGGAAGAAACCGCCGCGGCGCTGGAACAGCTGACTGCCTCGGTGAAATCCTCGGCTGATGGTGCCCGAGATGTCGAACATACCATGCAGGAAGCCCGCCACGAGGCCGAATCCAGCGGCGAAGTGGTGCGCAATGCGGTGTCCGCGATGACAGAAATCGAACAGTCCTCGGTCAAGATCTCGCAGATCATCTCGGTGATCGACGACATCGCTTTCCAGACCAACTTGCTGGCGCTGAATGCGGGCGTCGAGGCCGCGCGGGCGGGAGAGGCCGGCAAAGGCTTTGCTGTGGTCGCAAGCGAAGTGCGGGCACTGGCGCAGCGCTCTGCCGATGCCGCAACCGAGATCAAGACCTTGATCAGCGACAGTTCCAAGCATGTGAAGCAGGGGGTCGAGCTGGTGGGCGAAACCGGCGAAGCGCTGACCAGCATCGTCGGCCGCGTCAACGCCATTTCGGAACTGGTCTCCAACATCGCCGAAGGCGCCGCCGAACAGTCTACCGGCCTCAGCGAGATCAACACCGGCGTCAGCCAGCTGGATCAGGTCACCCAGCAGAATGCGGCCATGGTCGAGGAGGCCACCGCAGCGGGGCACATGCTGCACACTGATGCGGGCAAGCTGGCAGAGTTGATGGGCCAGTTCAAAATAGCAGGGGCCGCGGTTTCCATCGTCCGCAAGGCCGCCCCGGCAGAGCCCGCCGCGCCAAGTGCCCACGGCGAACAGATCGAATTCGGCACGGCTGTTCCGATGCCCGCCAAGACGGCCAATGCCGGCTGGGAAGACTTCTGACCCCCTGCCAAAAGCACAAAACGGAAAAGGCCGGTCCTGGGACCGGCCTGTTTTGCCGCAGATGCGCTGGAGCCGTCAGGCCGCGTCCTGGTCCGCCTGCTGGCGCTGCCACAACCGGGCATAGCGGCCGTCCCTGGCCAGCAGTTCCTCATGGGTGCCGGTCTCGGCGATCTCGCCGTCCTCCAGCACCACAATCCGGTCGGCTTCGGCGATGGTCGACAGCCGGTGCGCAATGGTAAGGACCGTGCGCCCCCGCCCGGCCCGCGCCAGCGCCTCCTTGATCTCCTGTTCGGTATCGGTGTCCAGTGCCGAGGTCGCTTCGTCCAGCAGCAGCACCGGCGGGTCCTTCAAAAGCGTCCGGGCAATCCCCACCCGCTGCTTCTCACCGCCCGAAAGCTTCAGCCCGCGCTCGCCCACCTGGGTGTCATACCCCTCTGGCAGCGCCGCAATGAAGTCATGGATCTGGGCATCGCGCGCCGCCTGCTCCACCTCTTCCTGGGTCGCGCCGGCGCGGCCATAGGCGATGTTGTAGCGGATGGTGTCGTTGAACAGCACGGTGTCCTGCGGCACCACGCCGATAGCCTGGTGCAGGCTTTTCTGGGTCACGCCGCGCACGTCCTGGCCGTCGATCCTCAGTACCCCTCCGGTCACGTCATAGAAGCGGAACAACAGCCGCCCGATGGTCGACTTGCCCGATCCGGTGGAGCCGACAATGGCCACCGTCTGGCCGGGCGCCGCCTCCAGCGAAATGCCCTTCAGGATTTCCCGCCCGGCGTCATAGGAGAACCGCACATTCTCCAGCGTGACCCGCCCGCCGCTGACCTGCAGCTCCCCCGCCCCCGGACGGTCGCTCACATCGGCAGGCTGTTCCAGCAGATCGAACATCTCGCCCATGTCCACCAGGCTCTGGCGGATCTCGCGGTAGACGGTGCCGAGGAAATTGAGCGGCACGGTGATCTGGATCATGTAGGCGTTGACCATGACGAAATCGCCCACGGTCAAGCCGCCCTGCTGCACCCCGACCGCCGCCATCACCATCACCCCGATCAGGCCCGCGGTGATGATGAGGCTCTGGCCGAAGTTCAGCGCCGCCAGCGAATAGGCGGTCTTCAGCGCCGCCTCGGCATAGCCGCGCATGGCGCCGTCATAGCGCGCCGCCTCGCGCTCCTCGGCGACGAAATACTTGACCGTCTCGAAGTTCAGCAGGCTGTCGATGGCCTTCTGGTTGGCGTCGGTGTCCTGCTGGTTCATTTCCCGGCGCAGCTTCACCCGCCATTCGGTGACCGCAAAGGTGAACCAGACATAAAGCCCGATGGTGACCGCCACCACAACCAGGTACCAGGCGTCAAACAGCACCGTCAGGATCACCGCGACCAGCGTCAGCTCCAGGATCAGCGGCCCGATGGAAAACAGCATGAAGCGCAGCAGAAACTCGACGCCCTTCACCCCGCGTTCGATGATCCGGCTGAGGCCCCCGGTCTTGCGGGTGATGTGATAGCGCATCGACAGGCGGTGAATGTGGGTAAAGGTCTCCAGCGCCAGGCGGCGCAGCGCCCGCTGGCCGACCGGCGCAAACACCGCGTCGCGCAGCTGCTGGAAGCCGGTGGTCAGGATCCGCGACATGCCGTATGCCACAGTCAGCCCGACCGCCCCCAGCGCCAGCGGCGGCACGCCCTCGCCCGCCAGGCTGTCCACCGCGCCCTTGTAGAGCATCGGCGTATAGACCGCGATCAGCTTGGCCAGCACCAGCACCGCCAGCGCCAGCACCACCCGCACCTTCACCGCGCGGTTGCCCGCGGGCCACAGATACGGCCCCACCTTGCGCAGGGTGCGCAGGCCGGACCGGCGCTCTTCCTTGGCGGTATCTGCGTGCGGCGGCGCGGCGGCCTGGTCTGTCTGGGTCATGGCTGTTCCTGGCTAGACCCCTCCAGATATTCACCTGTTCACGCCATTGCGAGGGGGTGGCAGAAAAAACGCGCCGCCCGGGCGCGTTTTCCCTCCATTACTCGGGGATGGTAAAGACCTGGCCCGGATATATCAGATCCGGATCGCGGATTGCCCCCTTATTGGCCTCAAACACCCGCACATACAGGAAACCGCTGCCGTATTTCTCCTGCGAGATGGCCCAAAGCGTATCGCCCTTCTGCACCGTCACGGCCCGCACCAGCGGCGCGGGCTGATCCGGGACCGGATCGCCCCCCGGCTGCGGCAGCGCGTCCGGCGCCTCGCGCTTGAACGGGGTCTCCAGGCGGCTCACCACCGCGCCGGTGGCCGGTTCGATCTCATCCAGGCGCAGCGTGTAGAGGCCCGGCGCCACATTCTCCAGCCGCCCGTTCCAGCGGCCATCCTCAGCCGCGTCCAGTTCGGCCACCGGCTTGTTGTCGACATAGATCCGCACCCGCGACTGCGGCCGGGCCCGGCCCGACAGCTCCACCCCGCCGGTGCCGTTGTAGCTGATGGCATCCAAGGCAACCTCGTCGCTCAGCCCAGGGTCGGCCGGAAGCGCCGGCTGCACGACTTCGATCCCGTCTTGATCGGCACGCAGAACCGCAACCGCCTGGCCCTGCAGCTGCGGCGCGGCCGGGTCTTCGGCCACCGCCGGGGTCGGCGCAGCCGGTGCGGGCTCCGCCGTGTCCGGCCCCTCCACTCCAGCAGTGCCGAGTTCGCTCCCCTCATCAGCGGGCGCGGAAGTGCCGTCCGCTACGGTTCCCGGTCCGGCAACAGCCGGCGGCTCAGCCGCCCCCTCCACCGCCTGCAAGGCGGCAAGCCGGTCTTCTGCGGGCGCCGTGCCCTCGGCTGCGCCGGTGCCGGCTGCTTCAGCAGCCCCTTCCGCATGAGCAAGAGCCGCAGAACCAACCGGCGCCAGAATGAAGGACGCGCCGGAGGCGCTCTGCCGGCCGCCATGTTCCGCCAGCAGCGTCACCACCCGCGCATCTGCGCTTGGCGCTATCGTGGTCAGCGCAACAAATTCACCGCCGGCTGGCACCTCCAGCTGTTCCAGCACTTCTCCATCCAGCAGCACCGAAACACGCACTCCCTCCTGCGACCGGCCTGCAATCACCGCCGCACCGTCCCTGTCCACCCGCACCAGATCCAGCTCTGGCGCCTTGAGCACAAAGCCGGCCTCCGTTGCCTCAGCCGAATCTTGTGGCTGATCCGCAGGTGCCGGCAAGGCTGTGCCGTCTGCCCCCTCGTCAGCGGCCGCGGCTTCTTCCGGCGCAGGTTCAGGCGCCGGTCTGTTTGCTGTCTGCCGGTCTTCACCCTGCGCCGCCGCCGCGTCCGCGCCGGACGCTGCATCAGGCGTCTCCGCTCCGTCATCTCCGGCAGCCGGCGCGCTGCCGGTCTCTGCGCGGTTCTGCAGCGGCTGGCCGGATTCATCGCCACTGCCGCTGAACGCGCCACTGTCATTCTCCGTCCGGCTGCCAATTTGCCGGTCCGGTGCCACCTGGCCCGGCCGGCCGGTGCCGAAAACCCCCAGCTGGAACAGCGCCACGCCGCCCAGCACCACGGCCAAGCCAGCAATACCGCCGATTGTGAGGGCGCCCGGCCCCCCGCTTCCAGATGCATCCGCCATGTCTTTCCCTTCGACGATCGCGGAATGTTCCCTTCCGCTTAGTTGAGCAAACTTACCAATCCCGCTATCACGGGTCAAAACACCAATTGCGTTTCACCTTGAAATCCCACGGAAAGGCTGGCCGATGAGCATCAAATCCGTCTGTGTCTATTGCGGATCGCGCGCAGGTGCGCAGCCCGCCTATGCCAAGGCCGCCCGCGAACTGGGCACGGCGCTGGCCGCCAACAGCATGCGGCTGGTTTACGGCGCCGGCGATGTCGGACTGATGGGCGAGGTCGCCCGCGCCGCGCAAAAGGCGGGCGGCGAGACCTTCGGGGTGATCCCCAGCCACCTGGAGCGGCGCGAGGCCGGCAAGTCGGATCTCACCACCTATGTGGTGACCGAGACCATGCACGAGCGCAAGAAGGTGATGCTGTGGAATGCCGATGCCGTCGTGGTGCTGCCCGGCGGCGCGGGGTCACTGGATGAGCTGTTCGAAGCGCTCACCTGGCGCCAGCTGGGCCTGCATTCGAAACCGATCGTGATCCTGAACACCGCTGGCTACTGGGACCGGCTGCGCGATCTCTTGGACCATGTCGTCGGTCAGGAATTTGCCGGCCCGGAAACGGCCGGCTACCTGATCTGGGCCGACACGCCGGTGGCCGCCATCGCCGCCCTGCGCGATGCCCGCTCCTGACGCAGTGCCGAAAAAGAGAACACCGCAACGGCGCCCCAGATCAGCGCAAAGGCAGCGCCGTGCCAGGGGGTGAACGGCTCCTCAAAGACCAGCACCGCGACCAGGAACTGCAGCGTCGGGTTCAGGTACTGCAGAACTCCCACGGTGCCCAGCCGCACCCGGCGCGCGGCATAGGCGAACAGGATCAGCGGCAGCCCGGTCAGCAGCCCTGAGAACATCAGCATCGCCGCATCCCGGACACCGCCCAGGAACCCGGCCCCTCCGGTCAGCCAGATCACCGCCAGAGCCACCGGCAGGATCAGCGCCACTTCAGCCGTCACCGATACCACCGGCCCCAAAGGCAATTGTTTCTTAACAACGCCATAAAGGGCAAAGCTAAGGCTCAGCACCAGCGGAATCCAAGGGGCGGCTCCCAGCCCGAAAGACAATACGCCGACCGCAAGCGCCGCCAGAAAGACAGCCGCGCCCTGCGCCCGGGTCAAGCGCTCGGCAAACGCCAGCCGCCCCAGCAGCACGCTCAGAAGCGGGAAGATATAATAGCCCAGGCTGGCCTCGGTGGCATAGCCCAGCTGGACCGCGGTAATGAAAATGAACCAGTTGAGCGAAATCATCGCCGAGGCAAACGCCAGCAGGAGGGCGCTGCGGCGGGAGGACAGAGCTGCCGCCAAGGCGCCAATGCGCCCCTGGAACAGCAACACGATGGCAAAGAAGACAAATGACCACAACGCACGGTGCGACAGCACCTGCTCCGGCGGCACATGCGACAGTGCCTTGTAGTAGATCCCCGACAGACCCCAGACGGTGCAGGCCGCGACCAGTGCGATAACGCCCTTTTGTGCTTCCTGCATGATTGCCCCCTGCCCGTGCATCTGCCGACAGACACCGGATAGGGGGAATGGTCAAGCCCCCGGGCCGCCCCTCAGGCGTTTGCAAGCGCCTCTTTCACCAGATCCTCGATCCTGCCGGTCTCGTGGTTGATCAGGTTCTTCGCAATTTCTCCAACCACACGGTCGGAAACGTCCTGGTGCAGTTTCTTGCGCAGCTCGCCCAGCACCTCCGGCGCCGCAACCAGGACCAGCCGGTCGAACCGGCCCCCTTGGACCATCTTGTGCAGGCGCTCCGCCAGATCCGCCGCAAACCGTTCCTTGGCCAATTGGTGCCAGTCGGTGTCATCAACCGCCGACCGGTGCACGCTTGGCCCGTCGTTGAACCGCCCCGGCCGGCTTGCCGACTGCTCGCGGTCCGGGGGATTGTCCTGCTCATCCTTGCGGCGCACCTGCAAATGCGGATCCTGCGTGTCTGTGATGTTTTCGAGAAACAGCGCTTTTTCGCTGCCGGCAACCAGCACCCAGGTGCCCTTCGTCAGCATGGTCATGGCGCTACTCCCGTTCTTTGGATTTGGTTACCCGGGTGGCGCCTGCCGGGCGCGATTTTGCCCGCTTCAGCTCATCCTCGGACGCGATATCCCGCTGCAGCCCGCCGCCGCCGCGGCCCTGCTGGGATACGGTTCCCTTTGCGCCGGGTATATCTTCCGTCTCGCGGCGCCCGTCTTTCGATCGTTTGCGTTCAGCCATCGGAGCCTCCATTGATTGCGCGTGTAGGGGACCAACGCGCAAGCGAGGGGCTTGGTTCCTGTTGCGGGCATGAAGAAACCCGCGCAGCGGGGCTGCGCGGGCGGAAATTCTGCGGCCCGGAGCCGTGGCCGGCCCCGGACGGAAAAGCCTGACCTCAGCCCAGGCGGGAGGCGACGTTTTCCCAGTTCACCAGATTGTCGAGGAAGTTCGACAGGTAGGCCGGGCGCTTGTTGCGGAAGTCGATGTAGTAGGAATGCTCCCACACGTCGCAGCCCAGCAGCGCGGTCTGGTTGAAGCACAGCGGGTTGACGCCGTTTTCGGTCTTGGTGACCTTCAGGCCGCCATCGGTGTCTTTCACCAGCCAGGCCCAGCCGGAGCCGAACTGGCCTGCGCCCGCGGCCGAGAATTCTTCCTTGAACTTGTCAACCGAGCCGAAGCTGTCGGTCAGCGCCTTTTCCAGCTCACCCGGCATCTTGTTTTCGCCCGGGCCCATCATCTCCCAGAACTGGTTGTGATTCCACAGCTGCGAGATGTTGTTGAAGATGCCGTTCTGGGCGACCGCTTTGGCGTCGTAGGTGCCCTTGATGATCTCTTCCAGCGACTTGCCTTCCCACTCGGTGCCGGCAATCAGCTTGTTGCCGTTGTCGACATAGGCCTTGTGGTGCAGGTCGTGGTGGTATTCCAGGGTTTCAGCCGACATGCCTTTGGCGGCCAGAGCGTCATGTGCATAAGGAAGATCGGGAAGTTCAAAAGCCATTTGGGCCCCCTGTGAAATAAGTTTGCGTTCCTGCGCAGATACATGCTGTGTGCGCGCTATCAGGTCAAGGGCCAAGGCTGCATTTCCGCGCAAGGGCCATGTGCAGATTTCAACTTGGCCGGAACCGTCCTGTGCAGGTTTCGGCAATCCGTCCCGCGCTGCACCAGCGCCTTACCCTTCAACTATTCCTGAAACGGCAGGCGCGTCACTGCCGCTTTGCGCCGGCCGGACCATTCCGGCAGCTGGCATCAGGTCAGCCAGATGTTTCAATGCCTGCTCGCCTGGCAATCCGTTTCCGGCAAGGACCTGGCCGGCAGCTGCGATGGGCTGCACACAGCCCGGCCCGGTTGCATCAGCCTCTCTTGACCTTGCAGTTGCCGCGTGCCCGCGGCTGGTTGACAAAACCCGAAACGATTCCACGGACCGACAAGGTTTGTTTCGCCATGTTGAGAACACCAAAATACTGGACTTCCGCTGTCCCGCCGAGGTTGGAAACAGGAATCCCTTTCACGTGCCAGCCCAGGTTCACCATGGTTTCATTACGCGGCGTGATATCTGCCGGGATCGGTTTTCCGATCACTTCATGAATGATTCCATCATATACCTGTGCGCTTTCTTCACCTTCCGCCAAAGTGACAATCACACGCGGAGGGATCCAGCCATTGTTGGTGAAACGCTTCATCTCGCAATCAAAAGTGGTCGCCCCCTTTTCAGCTGCGGCGGGCGATGCTGCAGCGGCAAAAACAACAGACGCTGCCAATACAATTCGCTTCATTAATAACTTCCATCTTTCTGTTCGATGCATTGATGCAAGTATAACGGCATCTGCTCAAGCGCAATCCCGGATGCCAGAAGGCGCCGCCCCTGCCGCTGAGCCCCCGTTTTCAGCCGGCCTCATTCTGCGCCAATTGCGGCATAGCCCATTGAATCCGGCAGGATCCGGACCCGCGCCGCAGCCGCGGCCGGTCCCCGGCGGGGACTGACTGAATGCTCATCTTCTGATTGTACGTGTTCAGCAGCGCCCGGAACCGCGGGTCCGTCCGGCTGGCTCCGGTTGAAACTGCCGGCCCGGGCAGCGACCAGGTGATCGCATAGGAACGTTCACTGTGCCGCGCCACTTTGGCAGCCACCGAAACCCCGAAAGATGCATCGGTGACTTCGGCGCTGGTGAAATCATCCGAGAATTCCACGGTGAACCTGCTGGGAATCCAAGCGGCGGCGGTCAGCGGTTTCACGGTGCAGCGATAGTTGGTTCCCGCCAGCGCGCCTGTGCAAACCAGCGTTAAAGCAAATGCCAGAATTCCGCCGTTCCGTAAACACATCAGCCGTTCCCCAAATCCAACTTGCACGGCGGCATCCCCGGCCCGGAGATCCGCCATGAAATCAATCCGCTGCAATTCCTGCAATATTCCGCTTTCCAGGGGGTGTCCGAAAAATAAACGGTGCCCCGGAAGAACTCCGGAGCACCGTAAGTGACGCGTTATGGCGTCACAAGCAAAAAGAGAGTGAAAATTCTAGTAAACACCCACCTTACTTTGCGGATGCGCCGCCGTGCTCAGCAGCTTGAACACATATTCACCCACCGAACGGAAGCAGACGATGTAAAAGCTGCCGTCCTCGTTCAGCCAGAAGGCCCCGGCCACCTGCGCCAGCCGCGAGCGGCGGAACTGGCCGGGCTTGAAGGCCGCGCCGTCGAAGTCCACCGGGCTCACCTTGCCCAGCACCTCGCGCGCGCCCTCGCCCGACAGGCGGAAGAAGGCACGGGCGTCGGAGACGTTCACTGCCAGCGCATGCTCGCCCTTCAGCGCCTCGGCCACTTCCGCGGTCTTGGCAACGGCGTCCTCATAGGGAACCAGCAGCAGCAGCTCGTCCGGGGACATCCAGGCCGCGGCGCCGTTTTCGGCAATGGTGACGGTGCCCTGGGCCGGAACATCGGCGCCGGTGGCGGCTTTGACAGCCGCCTTCAGCGCCTTGGAGTCCAGATCGCCGCGCAGGGTTATCATCCCCTGCAGGCCGGCATCCTCGACGGTGGCCAGCCCGGAATACCGGGCGCCGTTCAGTACGGAAACAGCCTTAGACATTCTGCTTCTCCCCTTCCTTGTCGTAGAAGACCGGATCAACGATCTTGGCCTTGTAGGTCTTGCCGTCGGTGCCCGGGAATTCGATCACCTCCCCCATCCGCTTGGGACCATGCTTGACCAGGCCCATGGCGATGCCGCGGCCCAGGGTCGCGGAGTGATAGGTCGAGGTCACCCGGCCGATCATGTTGCGCTGGCCGTTGGCATTGACGCCTTCACCCACCGCATAGGCGCCGTCGGGCAGCACCGAACCGTCCACGGTTTCCAGGCCGACCAGCTGCCAGCGTTCCGGATCGACCATGTGCGAGCGCGCTTGCGCGCGTTTGCCCAGATAGTCTTCCTTCTTCTTGGACAGCGCCCAATGCAGACCCAGATCCTGCGGGATCACGGTGCCATCGGTCTCGTCGCCGATCATGATGAAGCCCTTCTCGGCGCGCAGGATGTGCAGGGTCTCGGTGCCATAAGGCATGACGCCGAATTCCTTGCCTGCCTCCATCAGCGCGTCCCAGAACGCCTGGCCCTCGGAGGCCGCAACCGCGATCTCGTAGGACAGTTCGCCCGAGAAGGAGATCCGGTAGGCGCGGGCATCGAAGCCGCCGATCTGACCGTCACGCCACTCCATGAACGGCAGCGCCTCTTTCGAGACATCCATGCCGCCGCCGGCTGCCGCGTTCAGCTTCTCCAGCACCTTGCGGGCGTTGGGGCCGACCACAGCGATCTGGGCATACTGCTCAGTCACGTTGGCGACGTAGACCTTCATGTCCCACCATTCGGTCTGCAGCCATTCTTCCATCCAGCCGTGGATGCGCTCGGCACCGCCGGTGGTGGTGTGGCACAGGAAGGTGTCCTCGTCGATGCGGGCCACCACGCCGTCGTCCATCAGGAAGCCGTTCTCCGAGCACATCAGGCCATAGCGGCATTTGCCGGCCTTCAGCGTGGACATCATGTTGGTGTACAGCATGTCCAGAAACTTGCCCGCGTCGGGGCCTTTGACGACCAGTTTGCCGAGGGTCGAGGCGTCCAGCAGGCCCAGGTTCTCGCGGGTGTTCTTCACCTCGCGGTTCACCGCGGCATGACGGTCCTCGCCCGGACGGGTGATGGCAAACGGGCGGCGCCACTGGCCGACCGGCTCCCAATCCGCACCGTTCTTGTCCATCCAGTCGTAGATCGGCGTCTTGCGCACCGGCTGGAAGATCTCGGCCCGTGCCTCGCCAGCGATCGCGCCCAGCGAGATCGGGTGGTACGGCGGCCGGAACGTCGTGGTGCCCACCGAGGGGATTTCCGCGTTCAGACTGTCAGCCAGAATGGCCAGGCCGTTGATGTTGGACAGTTTGCCCTGATCGGTGGCCATGCCCAGCGTGGTGTAGCGCTTGGTGTGCTCGACGCTCTCATAGCCCTCGCGCGCCGCCAGCTGCACGTCCGAGACCTTGACGTCGTTCTGGTAGTCCAGCCAGGACTTCATGCGCAGCTTGATGTCCGCCTTGGCGGGCATCAGCCAGACCGCTTCCATCTGCGCTTCGTCCTCGGATTCGCCCTTGGCAGCCGCCACGGACTTCGCCGGGAAGCCAGCCGCTTCGGCCGCCTTGGCGCCAGCCGCCGCTGCGTCTTCCAGCAGCGCGCCCAAGCCGAACTCGCCGTTCGCAGCGCCTGCCGGAACCACAAATCCCTGACCGTTGTCGCCCAGCGGCGGACGGGAGGCATCGGGGCGGAAGTTGGCGTTTTTCTCATCCCAGATCAGCTTGCCGCCGCAGTGGGACCACAGGTGCACCACCGGCGACCAGCCGCCGGACATGGCAACCGCGTCGGCCTCGACCTCTTCGCGGGCTCCGCCTTCGCCGTTCTGGGCGCAGATGGAGACCTGGGTCACGCATTTGCCGTCCTTCACCTTGGCGATGGCGCGGCCCAGCTCGACCCGGATGCCCTTTTCGCGGACCGCTTCCATCAGCGCGCCGCCGCCGGTTTCGCGGGTATCGACCACGCGGACCACTTCGACGCCGGCGTCATGCAGCACCAGCGCGGTGCGGTAGGCGTCGTCGTTGTTGGTGGCGACCACGACCTTCTGGCCCGGGTTCACACCCCAGTTCACCACATAGTCGCGCATCGAACCGGCCAGCATCACGCCCGGCACGTCGTTACCGGCAAAGGACAGCGGCCGCTCGATGGCACCGGTTGCGGTGACGATCTGGCTGGCACGGACCCGCCACAGACGGTGGCGCGGGCCGCCCTGGCCCGGCGCGTGGTCGGTCAAGCGCTCATAGCCCAGGGCATAGCCGTGGTCATAGACGCCGGAGCCCATGCAGCGGTCGCGCAGGGTGACGTTGTCCATCGCGCGCAGCTCAGCCAGGGTCTTCTCGATCCAGACCTCGGGTGCCTCGCCGTCGATGGTGCCGCCGTCGACCGGCGCGCGGCCGCCCCAGTGGCTGTTCTGCTCCAGCACCAGAACCTTGGCGCCCGACGCCGCAGCTGCCTTGGCCGCCTGCAGGCCGGCCACGCCGCCGCCGATCACCAGCACATCCGCAAAGAAGTAGAAGTGCTCGTAGGTGTCGGCGTCCTTCAGCTCCTTGTCGGGGGCTGCGCCCAGACCGGCGGACTTGCGGATGATCGGCTCATAGACGTGCTTCCACAGCGGACGCGGGTGGATGAACATCTTGTAGTAGAAGCCGGCGGTCAGGAACCGGGACAGCTTGTTGTTGATCGACAGGACGTCGAACTCCAGACTGGGCCAGTGGTTCTGCGACTGCGCGGTCAGCCCCGAGAACAGTTCGGTGGTGGTGGCGCGCTGGTTCGGCTCGTAACGGTCGCCCACACCCAGCTGCATCAGCGCATTGGGCTCTTCGGACCCGGATGCGACAACGCCGCGCGGGCGGTGGTATTTGAACGAGCGGCCCATCATCACCTGGCCATTGGCCAAAAGGGCGGAGGCCAGGGTATCGCCGGCAAAGCCCTTCATGGACTTGCCGTTGAAGGTGAAGGCGATCTGTTTGGAGCGGTCGATCAGCCGGCCGTGCTTGGCAAGACGCGTGCTCATGTGCGCAGACCTTTCAAAAGAAAAGCGGATGTTTCAGTCAGGCGGCGGATCATTTCTGACCGTCCGAGAATTCGCGCCAGGTCCAGCCCGGGCGTTTGGCAGCGATCTTGTCCATGATCTCCTGCGTCGGCACAGAGGTCTGGGCGGTGTAGGTGCCAAAGACCTCCAGCGTCATGGTGCAGCGGGCGGCGTGGAACCACTTGCCGCAGCCGTTGGCATGGCGCCAGCGTTCGAAGTGAACGCCTTTGGGGTTTTCGCGCATGAACAGGTAGTCATGGAACTCATCGTCGCTGGAGCCGGGGCCAAAGCGCTTCAGATGCGCTTCACCGCCCGCGGCCAGTTCGGTTTCTTCGGCTTTGACGCCGCAATAGGGGCATTCAAGGATCAGCATTTTGCGTGCTCCATGGAGAGGAATTCAGCGGCGCCGGGGCCGCGGCGCAGACCCGGGACCGCGCGCGCAGGCGCAGCCCGGCCCGCACATGCGGCGCCAGAGGCACGGATCTTCAGATATCGGGACGGACCCGCTGCCTGCCGCACTGCGGCAGGGCCATCGGCATCAGACACCATCCGGGCCGGAACGGTGCCGCCGGAAACCGGCGCGCCGCCGCAAGGGGCGGCG
The DNA here is from genome assembly GCF_025857195.1 of Leisingera thetidis. Classification (NCBI taxonomy): domain Bacteria; kingdom Pseudomonadati; phylum Pseudomonadota; class Alphaproteobacteria; order Rhodobacterales; family Roseobacteraceae; genus Leisingera; species Leisingera thetidis. The sequence goes on from NZ_CP109787.1 coordinate 2,151,368, forward strand.
CGCCCGATTGCGTTATTGGCCGGAGCCTTCGACTTCGCCTTCGATGGCGCTGCCGTCCGGCAGTTCGATGCGCAGGTCAGGCTCATCCACCGGGTTTGCGCCGCCAAAGACGAACCAGCCGATGACCACGACCGCGACCACGACACCGCCGAGGATGAACGCGAGCGCGCCGGTGCCAGGGCCGGAGCCGGAAGAGTTGCGGGATTGATCAGACATGAGAGCCTCCTGTGCATTTTGCGGTTCGGGGCTACAACGCCCGACCCCGCGCAGAGGTTCCCCGCCGGATCATGCCACGGCAAGGACATGCCTGGCTGTGTCGCAGGACGGTTCATCAGTGGGCCACCCCGGCGGCGACGCTTTCGTCGATGAACTTGCCTTCCTTGAAGCGATTGATCGAGAACTCCTCGGTCAGCGGCGAATGGCCGGTGGCCATCAGCTCTGCCATCGCCCAGCCGGAGCCCGGGATCGACTTGAAGCCGCCGGTGCCCCAGCCGCAGTTGACAAAGCAGTTCTGCACCGGGGTTTTCGAGATGATCGGCGAGCGGTCGCCGGTCACGTCCACGATGCCGCCCCACTGGCGCAGCATCTTGAGGCGCGACACCATCGGGAAGGTCTCGACCAGGGCGCGCACGGTTTCCTCGATATGGTGGAAGGAGCCGCGCTGGGTGTAGTTGTTGAACCCGTCGGTGCCGCCGCCGATCACCATCTCGCCCTTGTCGGACTGCGACATGTAGCCGTGCACGGTGTTGGCCATCACGACCACGTCCATGCAGGGCTTGATCGGCTCGGAAACCATCGCCTGCAGCGCCACGGATTCCATCGGCAGACGGAAGCCCGCCATATCCGCCAGCACCGAGGCGTTGCCGGCCACGATCATGCCGATCTTGTCGCAATCGATCGGGCCTTTGGTGGTGTCGACGCCCACGGTGCGGCCGTTTTCGGTGCGCACGCCGGTGACTTCGCACTTCTGGATGATGTCCATGCCCATGTCGGAGCAGGCCCGCGCATAGCCCCAGGCCACCGCATCGTGGCGCGCGGTGCCGCCGCGCTCCTGCCACAGGCCGCCCAGCACGGGATAGCGCGGGCCGTGCAGGTTGATGATCGGCACCAGCTCCTTGACCCGTTCCGGGGTGATCCACTCGGTCTGCACACCCTGCTGCTGGTTGGCATGGGCGGTGCGCTTGTAGCCGCGGATCTCATGCTCGGTCTGCGCCAGCATGATCACGCCGCGCGGGCTGAACATCACGTTGTAGTTCAGGTCCTGCGACATGGTCTCATACAGGCTGCGGGCCTTTTCATAGATCGCAGCCGAGGGATCCTGCAGGTAGTTCGAGCGGATGATGGTGGTGTTCCGGCCCGTATTGCCGCCACCCAGCCAGCCCTTCTCGATAATTGCGACATTGGTGATGCCGAAATTCTTGCCCAGGTAGTAGGCGGTGGCAAGGCCGTGCCCGCCCGCCCCGACGATGACGACATCGTAGTGGCGTTTGGGTTCCGGCGAGCGCCAGGCGCGCTCCCATCCGGTGTGATAGCGCAGGGCTTCCCGCGCAACAGCAAAGACTGAATAGCGTTTCATGAGCGAATCCGATGGTTCGTGTCTGTTAGCGGGTATGCCCGAAACGCATGCCGGACCCGTGCCGTTTATCGTCCCCTTTATGCGTTATTGCGACATATGCAACGGAGGCATTTCGACGGGCCGCGGCACATTGGCCCTTTTGTTCATCCGCCCCCGCCTATAGATGAAAGCCAAACTTCGGAGACGGCATGGTTTTCTGGACAGTCACCGCCCTAATCGCTTTCTCGGCAGCCCTGCTGCTGGCAATGATCATCATCCGCGCCCGGGAGCAAGGCGAACCCGCCGCGGCCTACGACTTGCGCGTCTACCGCCAGCAGCTGCGCGAGGTCGGCAAGGATCTGGCCCGCGGCGTCATCAACGAGGGTGACGCCGAGCGCATCCGCACCGAAATCTCCCGCCGCATCCTGGCCGCCGACGCCCAGCTGCAAAAGCGCAAGGGCGGACACGTTCAGCCCAGGGCCCTGTCACTGGGGTTTGCCATTGCCACCGCGCTGCTGGTCACTGGCGGCACCCTGGGCCTCTACTGGCAGCTGGGCGCGCCGGGCTATGGCGACCTGGGCCTGGAAACCCGCATCCAGCTGGCCGGCGAGCGCGCCGAAAACCGCCCCTCGCAGGCGGAGGCCGAGGCCGAGGTCGCCGCCCTGCCGAAACCGCAGGTGGAGGAAGGCTACGTCAAACTGGTCGAACAGCTGCGCAAGACCGCGGGCCAGCGCGAAAACGACGCTCAGGGCCAGGCGCTGCTGGCCCAGCACGAGGCCAACCTCGGCAACTTCAAACCCGCCTATGAGGCCAAGGCCAATTACATCCGGCTGGCAGAAGGCCAGGTCAACGCGCGCGACTTCACCGAACTGGCCGAGCTCAAGATCATGGCGGCCGGCGGCCATGTCTCGCCCGAGGCGCAGACCGACCTGCAAAAGGCCCGCGCCATTGATCCCGCGCACGGGCCTGCCCGCTATTACTGGGGCCTGATGCTGGGCCAGATCGGCCGCCCGGACCTGGCCTACCGCGAATGGGCCGCCACCCTGCGCGACGGCCCGGCGGACGCGCCCTGGATCAAGGGCATCCAGGGCCAGATCGAGGAGATGGCCTTCCGCGCCGGTGTCGAATACCAGCCCATCCCCCCCGGCGGCGGCACCGCCCCCGCCCTGCCCGGCCCCAGCACCGAAGAGATGTCCTCCGCCAGTGAGCTCAGCCCCGAAGAACAGCAGGAAATGATCCGCGGCATGGTCACCCGGCTGTCGGACCGGCTGGCCACCGAGGGCGGCTCGGCCGAGGAATGGGCCCGCCTGATCGGCGCCCTGTCGGTTCTGGGCGAAACGGACCGTGCCCGCACCGTCTATGACGAGGCCCGCGGCGCCTTTGCGGCGGACGCCGAAGCGCTGGCGCTTCTGGACACCATCGCCGCCCAGGCAGGGATTGCAGAATGATCCACGACGCGTTTGAAGACTTCGCCGCCGCCCTGCCGCCGATGAGCGCGCTGATGGGGCTGGACCTTGGCACCAAGACCATCGGCGTTGCCGTCTCCGACCGCATCGGCGCGGTGGCAACGCCCTTGGAGACCGTCAAGCGCAAGAAGTTCACGCTGGATGCCGCGCGGCTGCTGGAGATCATCAAGGACCGCGACATCAGCGGCATCCTTCTGGGCCTGCCCCGCAACATGGACGGCTCAGAGGGTCCCCGCTGCCAGTCGACCCGCGCCTTTGCCCGCAACCTCGGCCAGCTCACCGATCTGCCGATCAGTTTCTGGGACGAGCGGCTCAGCACCGTTGCGGCAGAAAAAGCGCTTCTTGAGGCGGATACGACACGCAAACGCCGCGCAGAGGTTATCGACCACGTCGCGGCCTCCTATATCCTCCAAGGCGCATTGGACCGGTTGCGGCATTTGAAGAACGGGTGAAGTATGACGGACGACGTATGGAAACGGGACGAAATCCAGTCCCCCTGCATCAAGATCTGCGTCGTCCACCCGGAGGCGCGCATCTGCACCGGCTGCTACCGTTCCATCGACGAGATCCGCGACTGGTCGAAAATGACCAACGAGGAACGCGCCGGCATCATGAACGACCTGCCGGAGCGCGCCAGCAAACTGGTCAAGCGCCGCGGCGGCCGCAGCGCGAGGCTAAAGCGCGGTTAACGCGGCGCGCGGTGAGGTAAGCGCCTGTCAATCATGCGGAATAAGCACTGACCCAATGTTTCGCGCGCGAAACATTTTGGCAGGAGTGCTGACCTATTCACAGACACCGAGCCTTCGCCTGGTCCAGTTCCGTCAACGAAAATCGCATCGCACTTAGGCCATTAGCCACTGCTAAGAGATGAGGCAGCCTGCCTCATCAAAGAAGAACTTGACGCCGGGTTCTTTTGAGAAGTTCAGTGGAGGTTCTACAAAAACTTTGACAGCGACTAGAAACCCGTCTGGTGCTCCAGAACGGTATGGAGGCTGCGCGTTTTCTTCAATCTTCCAGCCTCTCTTCTTTGCAGAATTTACAATTGCTTCTTTTTGGAGACACACCGCTGCCGCAGCATCCTTGAGGAACCTGCCGTAAGAGTACTGAAACGCCCTGACGCCGCGAACATCCCAGGCGATCAAAGACTGATAAGCGAGGAGCAATAGGGCTAAGAAAAGTAGCAGTGAAAGAACGGCTTTATGCATCAGTTCGAAAATCCTCTTTGAAAAAGCAGCCTACCCCTCCGCCAGCCACCCTGAGGTCCAATCCGCCAGTTCCGGGCGGAAATAGGCGATCATCCGGCCCTCTTCCGGCGCGCTTGCCCCCTCGCCCCAGGGCGCCACCCCGTGCAGGCACAGCCGGTGCATCAGGTAGGACTCGCCGGGCTTTGCGTGCACCGTGATCCGAGGGCAGGTCTCGAACACTTCGGCGCGGGCGGCGGTATAGGCGTCGGTCACATCGGTCTCCGCCCAGTCTGCCTGCGGCACGCCCTCGAAAGCGGCGGCAAAGGCGCGGCGCATGATCCTGTGGCTGCCTTCCCAGATCACCAGCGGCGCGGCATCGGGGCTGCTTTCGTTGAGCGGAATGCCCAGCACCCAGGCATGCGGTTCCTCCACCTTGCGGCGGCGGTGCCCGCCAAACAGCTTCACCCCGTCCACATGTGCCGCATCGCGCTTGACGCGGTAGCGGAAGGCGGCCTCGCCCTCGCCCGGGCGCGGCCGCGGATAGCCGGGAAAGACCGAGGACACCTGCGCCCGGTGCAGGTCCGCAATAGGGCCGTGGTTCTGCGTGATAAACTCAATCACCGCCCCCGCCAGCGGCGGCCCTTCGGGCAAGCGGCCTGCGGCGTCATTGGGCAGGGCATCGACGCCGATGAACCAGGTGCGCTCGCACTGGAACCACTCGGCACAGGCCGGATCGTCCAGCGCGGCCACCCCGTGCGGCAGGGCATCCGCCGCCCAGGCCGCGACCTGCGGGTCATGGCCGAACCGCACCCAGCCCTTGTCCTGATACTGTGCAAACGGATCTTGCATCTTCATACCCTCAGTAACCAAAGGCCTTGCGCAGCATGTTGAGCGCCACCAGTACCAGAAAGGCACCGAACACCCGCTTCAAGGGTTTCGGATCCATCGCATGGGCCAGTTTCACCCCCCAGGGCGCGGTGATCAGCGTCATCGCAATGACGATGAAAAACGCCACCAGATTGACCGCGCCGATGGTAAAGGGCGGCCGCGCGGCGGGGTCCACCTCAAGCAGCAGGAAACCTGCAACCGACGGCACCGCGATGATCACCCCGAACCCGGCCGCGGTTGCCACCGCCCGGTGCACCGCCACCCCGTGCAGGGTCATCAGCGGCACTCCGAAACTGCCGCCGCCGATGCCCATCAGCACCGAAAGAAAGCCGACCGCCGGCGACAGCGCCAGCCGTTTGGCACCGCGGGGCATCGCCGGGGCCAGCCGCCATTCGGACTTTCCCAGCCCCAGATAGCAGCCGATCACCAGCGCCAGGCCGCCAAAGACGCCCTGCAGCACGGTGGAGCGCAGCGCCGAGGCCGCCAGCACGCCAATGACGGCACCGATCGCGATGCCGATCCCCCAGCCGCGCAGGATCTGCCAATCCACCGCGCCCTTCTTGTTGTGGCTCAGGACAGAGCGCACCGAGGTCACGATAATCGTCGCCAGCGAGGTCGCGAGGCAGATCTGCATCAGCTGATCGCCGCCATACCCGAGGGTCTGAAACGCATAGAAAAACGCCGGCACCAGCACGATGCCGCCGCCCACCCCCAGAAGGCCGGCCAGCACCCCGGCAAAGGCCCCGATCACCACCAGCAGCGCTGCCATCTGCATCAGCAGCGCAGGTTCCGGCCATAGGGCGGCGGTCAGGGCGGGATCGGTCATGCAGGGCACCTCGGGAATTGCGTCTTTGGCAAAGGGTTAGCCGCCGCTCCCCGCATGCACAAGGCCATAGCGCGTGAGGCATGCCGTCACGCTGCGGCGCGGTTCTCCACCTGCGCCAGCGCCTCCTGCACCAGTTCCGGCCCGGCCCCGGCGCGGCAGGCGCCCTCGGACAGCATCCGCCGCCACTGGCGCGCGCCCGGCTTGCCGGCAAACAGCCCCAGCATGTGCCGGGTGATCTGGTTCAGTTTGGCCCCCTCGCCCAGCCGCGCGTCGATATAGGGCAGCATCTGCCGCACCGCCTCTGCCGGGTCGCTGACGCCTCCGGTTCCGTAAATCTGCGGATCCGCCGCGCAAAGCACATCGGCCGGCTGGTGATAGGCCGCGCGGCCCAGCATGACCCCGTCCAGACCGCGGTCCAGGTGCGCCGATGCCTCCCCCAGCGTGGCAATGCCGCCGTTGATCGAGATATGCAGATCCGGGAACGCCGCCTTCATCCGGTGCACCAGATCGTAATCCAGCGGCGGGATATCCCGGTTTTCCTTCGGAGACAGCCCCTGCAGCCAGGCCTTGCGGGCGTGGATGGTCACCCGGCGGCAGCCTGCGGCGCGGATCTTGTCCAGAAAGTCCGGCAGCACCTCCTCCGGCTCCTGCTCATCCACCCCGATGCGGCATTTGACGGTGACCTCGGCCTTCACCGCCTCGCGCATGGCGGCAACGCAGTCCGCGACCAGCTCCGGCGTCTGCATCAGCACCGCCCCGAAGGCCCCTGACTGGACCCGGTCGCTGGGGCAGCCGCAGTTGAGGTTGATCTCGTCATACCCCGCTTGCGCGCCAAGCCGCGCCGCCGCGGCCAGTTCCTGCGGGTCAGAGCCGCCCAGCTGCAGGGCCACCGGGTGCTCTTCGGCGTTGAAGTCCAGCAGATGCAGCGCCCCGCCGCGCACCAGCGCCGGCGCGGTCACCATTTCGGTGTAAAGCAGCGTCTCGCGGCTCAGCAGCCGGTGCAGGTAGCGGCAATTCCGGTCGGTCCAGTCCATCATCGGCGCGACGGACAGCCGGGCGGCCTGGTGCAGGGGGGCAAAATCAGTCATGCCGCGCCATATAGGCCCTGCGCCGCCGCGTGCCAAGCGCGCTCTGCGCCCCCGTGCGCTGCAGACGCGCCCCTCTCAGCCCGCCAATGACGGCAGGTAGAGGACAATCCCCGGAAAGGCGACCAGCAGCGCAATCGTTACCGCATCGGCGACGAAGAACGGCATGACGCCGCGGAACACGTCCTGCACAGACAGGTCATCGCGCACCCCGGCGACCACGAAACAGTTCAGCCCGATCGGCGGGGTGATCAGGCAGAACTCGGCCATTTTCACCACCAGGATCCCGAACCAGATCGCGCACATGGTGCCGCTCATGCCAAAGGCGCTGTCGGCCGCAGCCACGCTCTCGCCGCCGTTCAGCGCCATCACCGCCGGGTAGACCACCGGCAGGGTCAGCAAGAGCATGCCGATGGCGTCCATGAACATGCCCAGCACCGCATAGGCCAGCAGAATGCAGACCAGGATCAGCATCGGCGGCATCTGCAAGCTGGTGATCCAGTCCGAGAAGGCCCCGGGCAGGTCGGCGAATCCAAGGAACCGCACATAGATCAGCACCCCCCAGATGATGGTGAAGATCATCACCGTCAGCTTGGCGGTCTCCAGCAGCGCCGATTTCAGCTCTGCCCACTTCATGCCCTCCTTCAGGGCATAAAGGAACACGATGAAGGCGCCGATTGCGCCGCCCTCGGTCGGGGTGCCCCAGGCCTGCTCGCCAAAGGGATTGTAGACAAAGCAGATGATGATCAGCACCACCAGAATGATCGGCAGCGCGCCGGGCAGCGAGGCGAACCGCTGGCCCCAGGTGAAGCCCTTGACCGGCGGGCCGACGGATTTGAACACCACCGCGATGCCGACGATCAGCAGGCCGTAGATCACCGCCGAAAACGCGCCGGGGATGAAGCCCGCGAGCAGCAGCTTGCCCACGTCCTGCTCGACGATGATGGCGTAGATCACCAGGATCGCCGAGGGCGGGATCAGCGAGGCGAGCGTGCCGCCCGCAGCCACCACGCCGGCGGCGAAGCGCTTGTTGTAGCCGATCGCCAGCATCTCCGGGATGGCGATGCGGGCAAAGACGGCGGAGGTGGCCACGCTTGCGCCGGACACCGCAGCAAATCCCGCGGTGGCAAAAACGGTGGAGACCGCAAGCCCGCCCGGCAGCCAGGCGATCCAGCGTTTGGCGGCGGTGAACAGCGCGCGGGTGAGACCTGCGTAATAGGCGAGGTATCCGATCAGGATGAAGGTCGGGATCAGGCTGAGCGCCTGGCTGGAAACCTTGGAGTGCGGCACCTGGCCTGCAATCTTGACCGAGACCGTCACGGCCTTGCCGAAGCGGGCCGGGTCATAGCCGAACTTGGCCCAGAAGATCCAGACCAGACCCGCAAGGCCTGCCAGCCCGGCGGCAAAGGCCACGCGCATCCCCAGCACCACCATCGCCAGCAGGCCGCCGGTGACCCACAGGCCGATTTCAATGGGTTCCATCCGGCTTACTCCTGCCCGCTGCCGCTGTCATGGCCGGCCAGCTGCCCGGCCTCTGCCGCCGCCAGTTCGGCGGCGCTTTGCACCAGCGGCACGGCCACCGGTGTTTGCAGCCCCAGCACCAGCGCCCGGCCATAGGCCCAGATCTGCAGCAGCAGCCGCAGGCCCAGCACCGCAAAGGCCACCGGCGCCAGCAGCTTGGCAGGCCAGATCGGCAGGCCGATGTCGATCGAGCTGTCGCGGCTCCACATCGGCGCGGCAAAGTCGAAGGAGCGCAGGAAATGCGCCCAGCTGCCCCAGACCAGTGCCGCAATCAGCAGGAGGATCAGCAGCACCGAGATCAGCTCGAACAGCCACAGCGCCCGCCCCCTGAGAGCGCCAATGAAGATGTCCATGCGGATATGGCCGCCATTGCGCTGCACATAGGCGATACCCATGAAGGCAATCAGCGGCATGATCTGCTCGATCCAGTCGACATAGCCCGGCAAGGGCGCGTTCATCGCATTGCGGCCGCCGACAGAAACCACCGCCAGGATCATCAGCGAAAACACCGCAATGCCGCTCAGCAATGCCAGTATCCGCTCGAGCTTCAACAGCCCCCGGTCCAGCCTGCTGATCAGGCTGCCGTCTTCCAGCACCGCTGCGCCGCCTGCCATGCCCTGCCCCCGTCTGTTGCTTCGTCAAAGACAGAAAGGGCCGGTGCGGTCCCGCCCGGCCCTTCCGTGCTGCATCAGGCTCAGCTGCCCGAACGCGTGTCGGTCAGCGTCTTCTGCACCAGATCATAGAGCTCCTGGGCGGGCAGGCCCTGGGCGCTCATGTCCTTGATCCACTGTTCGCGGATCGGATCGGCGGCAACCTTGCGGAACTCGGCCAGCTGGTCGTCGGAGATCATCACTTTCTCGACGCCCTTTTCGTCCAGCACGCTGTCCCACTTGGTCAGCAGCGCGCCGTAGTTTTCGAGGTAATGCGCGATTGCCTCGTCTACCGAGCTGTCCAGAGCCTCGCGCTCGGCGTCGCTGAGAGCCTCATAGGCATCGGTGTTGACCACCACCGGGCAGTTTACGGTGCCGGGATTGAGGTTGGCGGTCCACCAGTCGGCCTTGTTGATGGTGCCGAATGCCAGATGCGCGTGCTGGGCAAAGGCGACGGTATCGACGACGCCGGATTCCATCGCGTTGTAGGCTTCGGTCGCGGTCACAGAGGTCGGTACCGCGCCCACGGCCGAGAACGCCTGGCCGATGCCGCCGGTGGCGCGCACCCGCATGTCCTTGAACTCGGCCAGCTCATCGCGCGGCTCGCCGGTGCCGACAATGTTGTACTGCGGCATCGGCGAGGTCATCAGCAGCTTGGCGTTCCAGCGCGCCAGATCCTCCTGCACCGCCGGGTGGGCATAAACCGCATGCGACACGGCCACCTCTTCCTCCAGCGTGTTCACGCCCAGGAACGGCAGCTCCAGCACGGTGATCGAGGGGTTCTTGTCGCGGTGGTAGCCTGCGCAGAACTGCGCCATCTCGAAGGCGCCGATGGAGATGCCGTCGAGGTTCTCCTTGTTCTTCGAAAGGCCGCCATAGCTGATGTTCAGGGTGAACTCCCCGCCGGTCTTCTCGCTGACCAGCTCGGCCAGTTTCTCCACATGTTCGGTAAAGGCGCGGCGCTTGCCCCACAGGGACACGTTCCACTCGGTGGCGGCAGCCTCGCCTGCCATTGCAACGCCAGCAGTTGCCGCCACAGCGGCCGTCAGAAATCTGTTCATGATGTAACTCTCCCGAATTGCGCCCTTGTGGATTCCGGTCCGGTCCGGCCTGGACGCTTGCAGGTCAGGCTAGCGGCACCGGTGCGCGCTGCCAAGCCCCCGGCGGGAAAGATGACGCAGCGACTCGTGCATGCCCTTTGCGCAGAGGTTCGGACCGCCCCGCAGCCCCGGCGGAACAATATGCCGCAGTCCGGCGGCAGGCGCATTTTGCAAATGCAGCATCCTGTGGGACATTGGTCGTACAGGGGCCGGGTTGCAGAATTTACACCCAAACCATTGAATACAGAGGCATACACATATGCATTTCTTTAGTTGATTTACAAGTTTTCGGACATTTTCGAAATTCGTTGACAGACAAACCCTTTGATAACCGCATTTTATTCACAAATTTTCAGACTGCCCTATTATCGGTGCCCAGGAGGAAACGGTTTGACAGCCACGGCACAGCGTTGTCGTTTGTCTTGCCAATGAAATTCTGGGAGGAAACCGAATGAACGCGCTGCACGCAGACGCTGTCTATCCGCCATCGGATGAAACCGTTGCCCGCGCGCATGTGAATGCCGCGAAATACCAGGAAATGTACGCGGCCTCGCTGAAGGATCCCGAAGGGTTCTGGGGCGAACAGGGCAAGCGCATCGACTGGATCAAGCCCTTCACCCAGGTGAAGGACGTGAACTACGCCTTCGGCAGTGTCGCGATCAACTGGTACGGCGACGGCACCCTGAACGTCTCCGCCAACTGCATCGACCGCCACCTGGAGACCCGCGGCGATCAGACCGCGATCATCTGGGAACCGGACGATCCCAATGAGGCCGCGCAGCACATCACCTACACCGAGCTGCACCGCCGCACCTGCCGGATGGCCAACATCCTGCGGGACATGGGCGTGCGCAAGGGCGACCGGGTGGTGATCTACCTGCCGATGATCCCCGAAGCGGCCTATGCCATGCTGGCCTGCGCCCGCATCGGCGCCATCCACTCGATTGTCTTTGCCGGTTTCTCCCCCGATGCGCTGGCGGCCCGGATCAACGGCTGCGACGCCAAGGTGATCATCACCGCAGACGAAGCACCGCGCGGCGGCCGCAAGACGCCGCTGAAGTCGAACGCCGACGCCGCGCTGCTGCACACCAAGGACACGGTAAAATGCCTGGTGGTCAAGCGCACCGGCGGCCAGACCACCTGGGTCGACGGGCGTGATTTTGACTACAAGGAGATGGCGCTGGAAACGGATGATACCTGCGCTCCGGCCGAGATGAACGCCGAGGATCCGCTGTTCATCCTCTACACCTCCGGCTCCACCGGCCAGCCCAAGGGCGTGGTGCATACCTCCGGCGGCTATCTGGCCTATGCGGCGATGACGCATGAAATCACATTCGATTACCACGATGGCGACATCTACTGGTGCACCGCGGACGTGGGCTGGGTCACCGGCCACAGCTATATCGTCTATGGCCCGCTGGCCAATGGCGCCACCACGCTGATGTTCGAGGGCGTACCGACCTACCCGGATGCCAGCCGCTTCTGGCAGGTCTGCGAAAAGCATAAAGTCAACCAGTTCTACACCGCCCCCACCGCGCTGCGCGCGCTGATGGGCCAGGGCGACAAATGGGTCGAAGGCTGCGATCTGAGCAGCCTCAAGGTGCTGGGCACCGTTGGCGAGCCGATCAACCCGGAAGCCTGGGAGTGGTATCACAACGTGGTTGGCAAGGGCACCGTGCCGATCGTCGACACCTGGTGGCAGACCGAGACCGGCGGCCACCTGATGACGCCGCTGCCGGGCGCGCACACGCTCAAACCCGGGGCCGCGATGAAACCCTTCTTCGGCATCCAGCCGGTGGTTCTGGACCCCGCCAGCGGCGTCGAGATCGAAGGCAACGGCGTCGAGGGCGTGCTGTGCATCAAGGACAGCTGGCCGGGCCAGATGCGCACCGTCTGGGGTGATCATGAACGCTTCGAGAAGACCTATTTCTCCGACTACAAGGGCTATTACTTCACCGGCGACGGCTGCCGCCGCGACGAGGACGGCGATTACTGGATCACCGGCCGCGTCGATGACGTGATCAACGTCTCCGGCCACCGCATGGGCACCGCCGAGGTCGAAAGCGCCCTGGTGGCCCACGCTGCCGTGGCCGAGGCCGCGGTGGTTGGCTACCCGCATGACATCAAGGGCCAGGGCATCTACTGCTATGTCACCCTGATGAACGACCGCGAGCCCTCGGATGAGCTGCTGAAGGAGCTGCGCGCCTGGGTGCGTACCGAGATCGGCCCGATTGCCAGCCCGGACGTGATCCAATGGGCGCCGGGCCTGCCGAAAACCCGCTCCGGCAAGATCATGCGCCGCATCCTGCGCAAGATCGCCGAGAACGATTTCGGCAGCCTGGGCGACACCTCGACCCTCGCCGATCCGTCGGTGGTCGAGGACCTGATCGAAAACCGCGCGAACAAGGGGTGATAGACACATGAACATGGCAGTCATGACCCGTCCCGCCGTTCTGATCCTGCTGGGGCCTCCGGGCGCCGGCAAGGGCACCCAGGCGCGGATGCTGGAGGAAAAATTCGGCTATGTGCAGCTGTCGACCGGCGACCTGCTGCGCGAAGCGGTTGCCGCGGGCACGCCTGCGGGCCGCGCCGCCAAGGCGGTGATGGAGGCAGGCCAGCTGGTCAGCGACGAGATCGTGATCAACATCCTGCGCGACCGTCTGGCGGAACCCGATTGCACCAAGGGCGTGATCCTCGACGGCTTCCCCCGCACCACCGTGCAGGCCGAGGCGCTGGATGAATTGCTGGCGGAGACCAGCCAGAAGATCAACGCCGCGATCAGCCTGGAGGTGGATGATGCGGCGATGGTTGACCGGATCTCCGGCCGCTACACCTGCGGCGGCTGCGGCGAGGGCTATCACGACAGCTTCAAGCAGCCTAAGGTGGATGGCAAATGCGACAAATGCGGCGGCGCGCAGATGCAGCGCCGCGCTGATGACAATGCGGAGACCGTTGCCAGCCGGCTGCAGGCCTATCACGCGCAGACCGCGCCGCTGATTGCCTATTACGGCGGCAAGGGCGTGCTGCAGACCACGAATGCCATGGGCGGTATCAATGACATTGCCCGTGACATGGCGGCCATCGTGACCAGGGCCACCAGCTAACAACCAAGAAACGGGGCCTGCGCTGAACCCGCAGGACCCCGTCCCCCGGACAATGGAATACCCGACGGCACCGCCTTGGCGGACCGGAGGAGTCATGCCTGCACGCCGAGATCCCGGCGGCAGGCAAACGGAGAGAGTTTGCCCGCCGTCAGGCGCGGCGGCTCAGGAGGAAGAAGGAGGAGCCGCCATGGCGGAACAAACCACAAATGGGGCAAAAACCGCCGAGGCCGACAAGGGCTACTGGGCGGCAAACGTGCGCATCATTCTCGTCAGCCTGGTGATCTGGGCTGTTGTTTCATTCGGCTTCGGCATCCTGCTGCGCCCGATGCTCTCGGGCATCCGCGTCGGCGGCAGCGATCTGGGCTTCTGGTTCGCCCAGCAAGGCTCGATCCTGGTGTTCCTGGGGCTGATCTTTTTCTACGCGTTCCGGATGAACAAGCTGGACCGCGAATACGGCGTGGAGGAAGAATAAGATGGACCAGTTCACCATCAACCTGCTGTTTGTGGGCGCGTCTTTTGCGCTCTACATCGGCATCGCGATCTGGGCCCGTGCGGGCTCCACATCGGAATTCTATGCCGCCGGCCGCGGTGTTCACCCCGTCACCAACGGCATGGCCACTGCGGCCGACTGGATGTCGGCGGCCTCCTTCATCTCGATGGCGGGCCTCATTGCCTTTACCGGCTATGACAACTCCACCTTCCTGATGGGCTGGACCGGCGGCTACGTGCTGCTGGCGCTGCTGCTGGCACCCTACCTGCGCAAGTTCGGCAAGTTCACCGTCTCCGAGTTCATCGGCGACCGGTTCTATTCGCCGACCGCGCGCATCGTGGCGGTGATCTGCCTGATCGTTGCCTCGACAACTTACGTGATCGGCCAGATGACCGGCGTCGGCGTGGCCTTCGGCCGCTTCCTCGAGGTGTCCAACACCACCGGCCTCCTGATCGGCGCCTGCGTGGTCTTTGCCTACGCCGTGTTCGGCGGCATGAAGGGCGTGACCTACACCCAGGTGGCGCAGTACTGCGTGCTGATCATGGCCTACACCATCCCGGCGATCTTCATCTCGCTGCAGCTGACCGGCAACCCGGTTCCGGCGCTCGGCCTGTTCGGCGACCATGCGGCCTCCGGTGAGCCGCTGCTGGCCAAGCTGGATGCCATTGTCCGGGAGCTCGGCTTCAATGAGTACACCGCGCATCATTCCGACACCTTCAACATGGTGCTGTTCACCCTGTCGCTGATGATCGGCACCGCCGGCCTGCCGCATGTGATCATGCGCTTCTTCACCGTGCCGCGCGTTGCGGATGCCCGCTGGTCGGCCGGCTGGGCGCTGGTGTTCATCGCCCTTCTGTACCTGACCGCCCCGGCTGTCGGCGCCATGGCCCGCCTCAACATCACCGAGATGATGTGGCCCAACGGCGGCATCGAAGGCGGCGCCGTGACCGTGCAGCAGATCGAGGAAGATCCCAAGTACGACTGGATGGCGACCTGGCAGAAAACCGGCCTTCTGGGCTGGGAAGACAAGAACGGCGACGGTGCAATCCAGTACTACAACGATCAGAACGCCGATCTGCAGGCCGTGGCCGAAGCCAACGGCTGGGCCGGCAATGAGCTGACCAACTTCAACCGCGACATCCTGGTTCTGGCCAATCCGGAAATCGCCAACCTGCCCAGCTGGGTGATCGGCCTGGTGGCGGCCGGCGGCCTGGCGGCGGCGCTGTCGACCGCGGCGGGCCTGCTGCTGGCGATCTCCTCGGCGGTGTCGCACGACCTGATCAAGGGCTCGATCAACCCGAGCATTTCGGAAAAAGGCGAGCTTCTGTCGGCCCGGATCGCCATGGCCGTGGCCATCGCGGTGGCCACCTACCTGGGCCTCAACCCGCCGGGCTTTGCCGCGCAGACCGTGGCGCTGGCCTTCGGCCTCGCAGCCGCCTCGATCTTCCCGGCGCTGATGATGGGCATCTTCACCAAGGTGAACAACAAGGGCGCCGTGGCCGGCATGCTGGCGGGCCTGATCGTGACCCTGGTCTACATCTTCCTGCACAAGGGCTGGCTGTTCATCCCGGACACCAACGCCTTCACCGATGCCGATCCGCTCTTGGGCACCGTCAAATCCACCTCCTTCGGTGCGATCGGCGCGATGGTGAACTTCGCGGTGGCCTTCATCGTGTCGAAATCGACCGAGGCGATCCCGGCCGAGATCGAAGAATTGGTGGAAAGCGTCCGCATCCCCCGCGGTGCAGGCGCCGCGCAGGACCACTAAACTCCCCAGGGCGGGCCGTCCCACGGCGGCCCGCCTCTTTCCTCATGGTCCCGTCCGGTGCATACTTGGCGGGGCCATTTTTTTTCTGATTTCATGCAGGTATGCCCATGCCCCTCTCCGAAACAGCCCTGCTCCGCTTTCTGGCCTCGGTGCACCCCTACGACAGCCTGGGCCCTGCGCCGCTGCAGGAGCTGGCGCCGAAGTTCCGCCAGATCGAAGCCGCCGCAGGCGCCCCGGTCTATGCGCTGAACGAAGAGCTGCAGGGGCTCTACCTCGTCCACACCGGCGAAGTGGAGGTGACGGATGAGAACGGCATTCCGGTCTCGATCCTCGGCCCCCGCAATTCCTTTGGCGAGCGCGGGCTGACCCGCGGCGGCCGGGCGATGACCTCGGCCCGGTCCACTGCGCAGACGCTGCTGCTGCTGCTGCCCAAGGCAGAGTTCCACGCCCTGATGGCCAGCCAGCCGCAGGCCGCCAAGTTCTTCGGCCGCCGCCGCCCCGGCAGCCGCGAGACCAGCAGTCTCGCCACCACCCGGGTCGAGGCAATCATGGCGCGCGATCCCGTCACCTGCTCCGGCGGCCTCACCTGCCAAAGTGCTGCGCAGCTGATGCGGGACCGCCGGATATCCTCCGTGTGCGTGACCGACGGGGACACCTTGCAGGGCATCCTCACCACCCGCGACCTGACGGCCAGAATCCTGGCGGCGGGCAAGCCCATCTCCACCCCGGTCCATTCCGTGATGACCCCGGACCCGCTGACCCTGGCGCCCTCCGCTATCGGCTCCGACGTGCTGCATTTGATGATGGAGCACGGCATCGGCCACATCCCGGTGGTTGAGGCAGGAAAGCTCGCCGGCATCGTCACCCAAACCGACCTCACCCGGTTCCAGGCCGTCAGTTCCGGCGAGATGGTCTCCGCCATCGCCCGTGCCGGGACGGCAGAAGACATGGCCAAGGTCACCGCCGAAATCCCCCGCCTGCTGGTGCAGCTGGTGGCAGGCGGCAACCGACATGAGGTGGTGACCCGGCTGATTACCGACATCGCCGACACCGTGACCCGCCGCCTGCTGGCGCTGGCGGAGGAGACGTTGGGGCCGCCTCCGGTTTCCTACCTGTGGCTGGCCTGCGGCTCGCAGGGCCGGCGCGAGCAGACCGGCGTCTCGGATCAGGACAACTGCCTGATCCTGTCCGATGATCTGAACCCCGGCGATGAGGCTTATTTCGAGCAGTTCGCCAAGATTGTCTGCGACGGGCTCAACAGTTGCGGCTATGTCTATTGCCCCGGCGGCATGATGGCCTCCAATCCGCGCTGGCGGCAGCCGCTGCACGTCTGGCGCAGCTATTTCCGCGGCTGGATCGCCAAGCCGGACCCGGAGGCGCAGATGCTGGCCTCGGTGATGTTCGACCTGCGCCCCATCGGCGGCGAGGCCCGGCTGTTTGCCGACCTGCAGCAGGAAACCCTGAAGGCGGCCGGCGCCAATTCGATCTTCACC
Source organism: Leisingera thetidis (assembly GCF_025857195.1). Classification (NCBI taxonomy): domain Bacteria; kingdom Pseudomonadati; phylum Pseudomonadota; class Alphaproteobacteria; order Rhodobacterales; family Roseobacteraceae; genus Leisingera; species Leisingera thetidis. The sequence continues at coordinate 2,168,498 of NZ_CP109787.1, forward strand.
GCGCATATGATTTCGAATTCGCTGAAGCACACACCGCCGCTGGGCCTGCTGCGCGGGCTGGCCACCATCCGCTCGGGCGAGCACCGCAACACGCTGGACATGAAGCACAACGGCGTGGTGCCGGTGGTGGACCTGGGCCGGGTCTATGCCCTGCAAGGCCAGCTGGACGGGGTCAACACCCGCGCCCGGCTGGAAGCGGCGGAGGCCGCGGGCGTGCTCAGCCCCTCCGGCGCGCGGGACCTGCTGGACGCCTATGACCTGATTGCCCAGACCCGGCTGGAGCATCAGGCGGCGCAGATCCGCAGCGGCGGCGCGCCGGACAACTACCTGGCGCCCTCGGACCTGTCGGATTTTGAGCGAAGCCATCTGCGCGACGCCTTTGTTGTGATAAAAACAATGCAATCGGCAGTTGGGCACGGTAAGGGCATGCTGAGCTGACACTTGCGCCTGCGGCGCGTGCGGGAGCCTGCGGCGCGAGTGTTTTGAGAAAGATGAATAGGCCGGAGGCCTGCGGGGAGATGGAATGTTTCTGGAACTGATTGCGGTGATCTTTGCAGGCATTGCCGCGGCGGGCGTGGTGATGCTGCTGAGCAAGTCCCTTGGCGGGCGGCTGCCGCGCTGGATGGCGCCGGTGGCGGCGGCGCTGGCGATGATCGGAGTGACCCTCGCCTCGGAATACGGCTGGTACGGGCGCACCGCCGCGGCCTTGCCTGAAGGGCTGGTGGTGGCGGAAAAGGTGGAGAATCAGAGCTTTTACCGTCCCTGGACCCATCTGGTGCCTTACGTGGACCGCTTTGCCGCTGTTGATGCTACCACGATGAAAAGCCACGAGGCCCACCCACAGGTCTATCTTGCCGAGCTCTATTTCTTTGGTCGCTGGGCACCGGTCAGCAAGCGGCCGGCTATACTGGACTGCGGCAAATGGCGCCGGGCGCTCGTGGCGGGCAATGTGGTCTTTTCCGGCAGCAGCCTGCCCAAGGGCCTCGACTGGGTTGCAGGCGCCCCTGACGATGCGATCCTGACCACGGCCTGCGGAGGATAGAAATGCGGTCACGCCTCAGCCTGCGCCTGCGGATCTTTTTGTTCTTCTGCCTGCTGGCGCTTGGCGGCATTGCCGTGACCGGCGGCGCGCTGTGGCTGGGCTACAGCCGCGCGGGCCAGCCGGCGCTGATGGACGCCTTTCTGTTTTCCGGACTGCTGGCCGGCTTTGCCATTCTGGGGCTCTGCGCCGCGGTCTGGCTGCTGTTCGATGAAAACGTCGCCAAGCCGATCGAGCGGCTGGCGGCCGGCATGCGGGCCCGGGCCCACGCCGGGGTCACGCGCGGGCTGGACACCCATGGCGCGCGTTATCTGGGCGACCTCGCCGCCGCTGCCGAGGGGCTGGCCGGGCAGCTGGGCGCCTCGGCGCTGTCGGCCGCAGAGGCCATCGCCCGCGAAACCGAGCACCTGGAGGCCGAGAAGACCCGCCTCGCCGCGCTGCTGACCGACATCCCCATTGCCACCGTGATGGCGAGCCCTGCGCATCAGATCGTGCTGTATGACGGCCAGGCCGCCGCTGTGCTGGCGCAGGAGGCGCCGCCGCGGCTGAATGCGCCGCTGTCCGACTACCTGGACCTGACCGGGCTGGAGGCTGCCTATGGCCGGCTGGTGCGCAGCGGCCTGGAGGTGAAGGCCGAGGTCGCCAGCGCCAGCGGCGCCCAGGTGTTCGATCTGCGCCTGAAGCCGCTGGGCGGCGCGCCCGGCTATATCATCCTGTTCGAGGGCAGCCATGCGGGGCTTGCCCCGGATGAGGCGCGGCCGCTGGTCTATGACTTTGCGCTGCTGGACACGGAGCATGCAGAGCTGGACAGCCGCAAGCTGGCCAGTCTCAGCTATGTGGTGTTCGACACCGAGACCACCGGCCTGCTGCCGCACAAGGACGAGATCGTGCAGATCGGCGCCCTGCGGGTGGTGCGCGGCCGCATCATCGAGGCTGAGCAATTCGAAACCCTGGTGGATCCCGGCAGCCCGATCCCGGCAGCGGCCACCCGGGTGCATGGGATCAGCGACGCCATGGTGCAGGGTGCACCGGGCATTGCCGAGGCCGCCCGCGCCTTGCACCGCTTTGCCTCGGACGCGGTGATCGTCGCCCATAATGCGCCTTTCGACATGGCCTTTCTGCGCCGCCACGCCAGCCGCGCGGGCATCAGCTGGGAGCAGCCGGTGCTGGACACCGTGCTGCTGAGCGCGGTGCTGTTCGGCGCCTCGCAGCCCCATACGCTGGACGCGCTGTGCGAGCGGCTGGATGTCGCCATCCCGCCGGCCCTGCGCCACACCGCAATGGGCGATGCGCGCGCCACCGCGGAAGTGTTCTGCAAGATGCTGAAGATGCTGGAGGCCCGCGGCCTCTCCACCTTTGGCGCGGTGCTGGAGGAGACCCGCAAGCACGGGCGCCTCATTGAGGACATGAACTAGGTAGACAATCGCCCCCGTGCGTGGCAGGTCACTGGCCGGAACGAACAAAAGGCGCGCGACATGGCCGAAACAAGCTTCATCCCCGGGCCGCAGACCGTCCGGGCCTACCGCGAAGCGCTGGGCTGCTTCGGCACCGGGGTGACTGTTGTCACCACCCTGACTGCGCGCGGACCGCTGGCCATTACCGTCAACAGCTTCACGTCCGTCTCGCTGGAGCCGCCGCTGCTGCTGTGGTGTCCGGCCCATGCGTCACTGCGCCATGATGCCTTTGTTTCGGCTGAGAATTTCGCCATCCACGTGATGGCGGAGGACCAGCTGGGCCTGGCCAAGCATTTTGCCGCCGATGGCGAGGATTTCAGCACCGCGGCCTGGCGGCCCAACACCCTGGGCGCGCCTGCGCTGGAGGGGGTGATCGCCCGCTTCGACTGCCGCCGTTTTGCCGCCCATCCGGCAGGGGACCACACCATTGTCGTCGGCGAGGTGGCCAGCGTCACCACCCGTCCGGGCAAGGGATTGATCTTCAAACGCGGCCTGTATGGCGGGTTCCTGGAGCAAAGCTGAACCCTGCATCCGCAGGCGGGAAACTTGCACCGGCGGCGCTGGCTGCAAGGGGGGCGGCAATGGCAGCGGTGTCCTCTGACCCGGGACCTGCCGCCGCTGCCGGCGGCGCCGTTCCCTCCGCATGCGCCGCCTGCCCGGCCAGACGCTGCGGCAGGACCGCGGAGGCGGACAGATCCATGCCGGGCGCCATGCTCAATGCCCGCTGCGGGCAGATGGAAATGCACAAACCGCATTGAAAGCACAGGGATTCCACAAAGCTCAGTTCACAGCCGTTCTCCGTCAGGCTCAGCGCATCTGACGGGCAAACCCAAACGCAGCTGCTGCAGTTGTTGCAGCTGCTTTCATCAACGCTGATGGCACCGTAAGGCGCCTGTTCCGGCAGTCCGATGCGGCCCGCGCTGGCGGGCAGCAGCGCTGCGGCGCTGGCCCGTGCGGTATCCCTTCGGCTGCCGACCGCCAGCACCTCGGGGGCAATGGACGGAAAAGGGAAGATGCCCGCCGCCAGACGCCGCATCAGGGAGGCCGCCCCGTCAAACAGCAGAATCCGGCCGCTCCCGCCCAGCACCTGCACCAGTTCCACCTCCTGTTGCTGATGCTGTACGGCCGCAGGAGAGCTGCAGGCCTGCATGTGAATGACATCAAAGCCGCTCGCCAGCCCGTGCAGCAGGTCAGCATGGGTGATCTTTTCCAGACCGCAGACAGCCACCGGGATCACGTCCCCCTGCCCGGTTTCCAGCGGTTCCCGGCCAGCAGGCTCCACTTCATACAGCACCAGGATCTGAGCCCGGCCGGACGTCTGCTTGCGCTCATGCGCTGCCTGGCACAGTGCCATCAGAGGCAGTGCGCAGCTCCTGCTTGCCACGTCCAGCAGCGAAGGCCTCTCCCGTACCGCAAACCTTGGCTGGCATCCGGAACCGTCTGGCTGAGGGCAAAGGCATAAGGATTGCGGCGCGACGCCGGTTTGCTTTTGCCGTTCAGGGATATGAGCACGCATCTCTCCCATAAGGAAAGCATAACACAAAATTAATCATCTTTGGCGTGCATTTTAAAATTGCGCCAAAATTATTGCAATTTTAACAATATTTCAAAACAGTCAGGCATTCCGCCCCGGAACGCGGCGGTCTGGAGCGGCGACGAGCCGCTGCGGCTCCTTCGTTCGGATGCCGCATTTGCATCCGCACGGCGGGGGCCATTCAGCCGCTTCAAGCGGCGCGCGATTGCAGGCTTGGAGCCGCGGACCGCGCTGCACTCCGGGACTGAACACCCAGGCAGAAAACCCGCCGAACCAAAAGGTCCGGCGGGCCGCATGGGATTGACGCTAGTTCAGCGCCGCATCGGTGATCGCATGGGTCCAGGCGCCTTCCGGCTCCTTGGTGATCACGGGATCGGAGCCGCCGCCCATCAGCGTCGATACCGTGCGCTCGTAGTCTGCCGGATCCAGCGCGCCGTTGCTGCCTGCGGTCAGCTTGGCAATCTCGCCCATCATCCGCTTCTGGTGGGTCTCGGTCTGGGCGCCGGAGGCATCATTGTCGAGCACGATCTCCGCCGCCTCATCCGGGTGCTCCTCGGCGTATTTCCAGCCCTTCATCGAAGCCCGGACAAAGCGTTCCATCCTGCCGGTGAACTCCGGATCGCTGAGGTTCTCCTCCAGCACATAGAGGCCGTCCTCCAGCGTGGCGACGCCCTGGTCCTCATATTTGAAGGTGATCAGTTCGTCCGGGGACACACCTGCGTCGATGACCTGCCAGTATTCATTATAGGTCATGGTCGAAATGCAGTCCGCCTGGCGCTGCAGCAGCGGATCGACATTGAAGCCCTGCTTCAGCACCTCGACGCCGCTCTCTCCCTTGCCTTCGGTGGAAATCCCCAGCTGGCTCATCCAGCTCATGAAGGGGAATTCATTGCCAAAGAACCAGACGCCCAGGGTGCGGTTGGCCAGGTCTTCCGGTGCGGCAATGCCGGTGTCCTTCCAGCAGGTCAGCATCATGCCCGAGGACTTGAACGGCTGCGCGATATTGACCAGCGGCAGGCCCTTTTCGCGGGCCGCCAGCGCCGCGGGCATCCATTCCACCGTCACATCGGCGCCGCCGCCGGCAATCACCTGGGTCGGCGCGATGTCCGGGCCGCCCGGCAGGATGGTGACATTCAGGTCCTCTTCGCCGTAAAAGCCCTTGTCCAGCGCCACGTAATAGCCGGCGAACTGAGCCTGGGTCACCCATTTCAGCTGCAGCGTCACGTCATCGGCCGCCTGCGCCGCGCCTGCTGCCCCCAGCGCCAGGGCCGCCGCTGTCAGAGTATGTTTCATATGATTGGTCTCCCTATTGGTTTTCACGTGTCCGTTTTTTGTTTCGCAGTTTCCCGCATGCGGTGTGCCCGCTCACCCCCGTTGTGACGGATGCCAGAAGGTAAAGCTCTTCTCGATCAGCGCCACCAGCCCGTAAAAGGCCGAGCCCGCCAGCGCCGCCACCACGATCTCGGCCCAGACCATGTCCAGCGCCAGCTGGCCGACGCTGGTGGAAATGCGGAACCCCATGCCGACCGTGGGCGAGCCGAAGAACTCCGCCACAATCGCGCCGATCAGCGCCAGCGTTGTCGAAATCTTCAGCCCGTTGAAGACAAAGGGCAGCGCCGCAGGCAGCCGCAGCTTGAAAAAGGCCTGCCAGTAGCTCGCCGCATAGGTCTGCATCAGGTCGCGCTGCATCGCCGAGGTCTCGCGCAGGCCTGCCACGGTGTTCACCAGCATCGGAAAGAACACCATGACCACCACAACCGCGGCCTTGGAGTGCCAGTCGAACCCGAACCACATCACCAGGATCGGCGCGGTGCCGACAATCGGCAGCGCCGCCACGAAGTTCCCCACCGGCAACAGCCCGCGGCGCAGGAAATCGCTGCGGTCCACCAGAACCGCGGTCAGAAACGCCGCGCCGCAACCGATCGCATAGCCGCCAAGCGCGCCCTTCAGGATGGTCTGGGCAAAGTCCGCCCACAAGATCGGAATGCTGGAAGCAAACCGCGCCGCAATAACGGAAGGCGCCGGCAGGATCACCAGAGACACCTCCAGCCCGCGCACCATAAGCTCCCAGACCACCAGCACCGTGACCCCGAAGATGGCCGGCACCAGCAACTGCACCGCGCGGGTCCCAGACGCAGGACTGTTTGCCAGTCGGCTGTTCAGCCACCAGCCCAGGCACCAGACAAGACCGGCAAGCACCGCCATCATCATGACAGGATCCCCCTGTTCTTCTGGCTGAAAATATCCCGGTTGAGCCGCGCAGCGGCGAGGGCAGAGGCCTCAATCCGAATATCAATCATGCCCGCACCCCCATCCGCTTCAGCACCAGCTTCTCGATCAATCCGAGCAAAGCCACCAGCGCCGCGGCCAGAATTGCCGCTGCAAACAGCGCCGACCAGATCTGCACGGTCTGCCCGTAATAGCTGCCCGCCAGCAGCCGCGCCCCCAGGCCCGCGACCGCGCCGGTCGGCAGCTCGCCGACGATGGCCCCCACCAAGGACGCCGCAACGCCGATCTTCAGCGAGGCAAACAGATAGGGCATCGAGGATGGCAGCCGCAGCTTCCAGAACCCCTGGGCCGTATTGGCATTGTAGGTCTTGAGCAGGTCCAGCTGCATCGCATCCGGCGCCCGCAGCCCCTTCACCATGCCGACAACCACAGGGAAGAAGCTCAGATAGGCCGAGATCACTGCCTTGGGAATGATTCCCTGCACCCCGATGGAATAGAGCACCACGATGATCATCGGCGCCAGCGCGATGATCGGGATGGTCTGGCTGACAATCGCCCAGGGCATCACCGACATATCCATCACCCGGCTATGCACGATGCCGACCGCCAGCAGAATGCCCAGTCCGGTGCCGATGGCAAATCCCAGCAAAGTGGCGCTCAGCGTCACCTGCGCGTGATGGACCAGGCTGCGCTTGGAGGTGATCTTCTTCTCTACCGTGGTCTGCCACAGCTCCACCGCCACCTGATGCGGCGCCGGCAGCCGCGGGCGCTCCTGCATCCAGGTTTCGCCAACGGCAAATGTGTTCTTCGCCACCAGCCCGATTTCACTCATGTCCCGGCGCACCTTGGCACTGGGCGGGCTGACTTCGGCCCCTGCCCGCTCCGCTGAATCCAGCACGCCCTTGATGTTCATCGGCACGCAGGCCGCATACCAGAAGGCGATGATGGCGGCGAGAACGGCCAGGACAGCAACAAGGCTTTTCATGGCTGCGCCCTCCGCAAACGGCAGCCGCCCGGTGCACTGGGGAGGTACAGAGGGGGCACGCATGCCGCCCTCCGGTTCCGGCGGGTCCGGCTGGCGAACTCAGTCATCGCCATGCCCCGCCCGCAAGCCTTCGCGCACCCGGTGGGCGATCTCGATAAACTCCGGTCTGTCGCGGATATCGAGCGGCCGCTCCTGGGGCAATGTGCTGTCGATCACGTCATGGATGCGTCCGGGCCGCGGCGACATCACCACGATCTTGGTCGACAGGTACACCGCCTCCGGAATCGAGTGGGTGACAAAGCCGATGGTCTTGTTGGTCCGCGCCCACAGCTTCAAAAGCTGCTCATTCAGGTGGTCGCGCACGATCTCATCCAGCGCCCCGAAGGGTTCATCCATCAAGAGGATATCGGCATCAAATGCCAGCGCCCGCGCGATGCTGGCGCGCTGCTGCATGCCGCCCGACAGCTGCCAGGGAAACTTGCCGCCAAAGCCTGACAATTCAACAAGTTCCAGCACTTCGTTTACGCGCTTTTCCTGCTCCGCCCTGGAGTATCCCATGATCTCCAGCGGCAGCTTGACGTTCTTGGCGATGGTCCGCCACGGGTACAGCCCCGCGGCCTGAAACACATAACCATAAGCCCGGTTGCGGCGCGCCTCGTCCGGGGTCATGCCGTTGACGCTGAGTGTGCCGCCGGTGGGGGTCTCCAGCGCCGCGATACAGCGCAGGAACGTGGTCTTGCCGCAGCCCGACGGCCCGATGAAGGAGACAAACTCCCCTCTGCTGATCTCCAGGCTGATGTCCTTCAGCGCATGCACCGGCCCGTCGTTCGTCTCAAACGTCAGATCCAGGTTCCGGGCTTCGATCACGGTCTCGGCTGGGGCTGCGCCGGAAGCGGCGGCCTCGGGTCGGATTGCCTGGGTGGTCGGTTCCATATTCATATCTTCGCCTTGATTTCATACAGGAAAACGGGCCGCCGGTACCGGCAGCCCGTTCCTGGTTTCAAACACCTGTTGCCGGGATGCCGGTCCGCTCGACGGGACGCGGCGCGGTCAGCTCTTTCCAGGTGCTGAGCGCCTTGTTGACCGTGGTGTTGGCCTCCCGCGAGACGAACTTGCCGTGGCCCTCCTGGCACTTGATCTCGCCGTCATGCACCGCCACATGGCCGCGGGTCAGGGTAAAGCGCGGCAGCCCCTGCACCTCATGCCCTTCGAACACATTGTAGTCGATCGAGGACTGCTGGCTGGCGGCGGAAATCGTCTTGCGCTTCTGCGGGTCCCAGACCACCAGGTCAGCGTCGGCGCCGACCAGAACCGCGCCTTTTTTCGGGTAGCAATTCAGGATCTTGGCGATGTTTGTTGAGGTCACTGCGACAAACTCGTTCGGCGTCAGGCGGCCGGTTTCGACGCCATGGGTCCACAGCATCGGCATCCGGTCTTCCAGCCCGCCGGTGCCGTTCGGGATCTTGGTGAAATCGCCGACCCCATAGCGCTTCTGCTCGGTGGTAAAGGCGCAGTGGTCCGTCGCCACCACCGACAGCGAGCCGGACTGCAGACCGGCCCACAGGCTGTCCTGATGCTGCTTGTTGCGGAACGGCGGCGACATCACCCGGCGGGCGGCGTGGTCCCAGTCCTTGTTGAAATACTCGCTTTCATCCAGGGTCAGATGCTGGATCAGCGGTTCGCCCCAGACCCGCTTGCCCTGCATCCGGGCGCGGCGGATGGCCTCGTGGCTGTCCTCGCAGGAGGTATGCACCACATAAAGCGGCACGCCTGCCATATCGGCGATCATGATGGCGCGGTTGGTCGCCTCGCCCTCCACCTGGGGCGGCCGGGAATAGGCGTGCGCCTCAGGACCGGTATTGCCCTCGGCCAGCAGCTTGGCCTGCAGCTCGGCCACCACGTCGCCGTTTTCGGCATGCACCAGCGCGATGCCGCCCAGTTCCGAGAGACGTTTGAAGGAGGCATACAGTTCGTCATCATTCACCATCAGCGCGCCCTTGTAGGCCATGAAGTGCTTGAAGGTGTTGATGCCGCGTTCCTGGATCACGGTCTTGATGTCGTCAAAGACCTGCTCGCCCCACCAGGTCACCGCCATGTGGAAGGAGTAGTCGCAATTGGCCCGGGTCGATTTGTTGTCCCAGCGCTTCAAGGCGTCCAGCAAGCTCTCGCCCGGATTGGGCAGCGCAAAGTCCACCACCATGGTGGTGCCGCCCGCCAGGCCCGCGCGGGTGCCGGACTCGAAATCATCCGAGGAATAAGTCCCCATGAAGGGCATCTCCAGATGGGTATGCGGATCGATCCCGCCCGGCATCACATAGCAGCCGGTGGCATCCAGCTCCTCATCGCCTTTCAGGTTCGGGCCGATCTCGGCAATCACTCCGTTCTCAACAAGCACATCGGCCTTATAGGTCAGATCGGCGGTCACGATGGTGCCGTTTCTGATGACTTTACTCATTGCTATAACTCCCTGAACCGGGGCGCATTTTCACGCCTCCACTTAGTCTTGAAGAACAAGATCCCTTGTTCATCTGGCCGGAAATATCCCGGGGGAGCGGCCCGAAAGGCCGCGGGGGCAGCGCCCCTTACTCCACGATTTCCGCAGTCTCGACCACCGCATGGAACAGCACATTGGCGCCAGCCTCGGCCCATTCCTTGCTGATCTCCTCCGCTTCGTTGTGGCTGAGGCCATCGACACAGGGGCACATCACCATCGCCGTGGGTGCCACCCGGTTGATCCAGCAGGCATCATGGCCGGCGCCGGAAATCAAATCCTGATGCGAATAGCCCAGCCGCTCCGCCGCATTGCGCACCGCGGCCACGCAGCCCTCGTCAAAACTCACGGGATCAAAGCCGCCGACCTTTTCATATGCGATCTCCACCTCCATCGCCTCGGCAATCTGGGTGGCCTTCTCGCGCAAGCGGTTTTCCATATCGGTGATCACGTCCAGGTCCGGGCTGCGGAAATCGACGGTAAAGACCGCCTTGCCCGGGATCACGTTGCGCGAGTTGGGATAGACGTCGATATGGCCTGCCGCCCCCACCGCATGCGGCGCATGGCTCCAGGCGATTTCGTCCACCGCCTCCAGGATCCGCGCCATCGCCAGACCTGCATTGCGGCGCATCGGCATCGGGGTGGAGCCGGTATGGGCGTCCTTGCCGGTGATGGTCACCTGGGTCCAGCTGAGGCCCTGGCCGTGGGTCACCACGCCGATGTCCTTGCCTTCGGCCTCCAGGATCGGCCCCTGTTCGATATGCAGCTCAAAAAAGGCGTGCATCTTGCGGGCGCCGGTTTCCTCTTCGCCGCGCCAGCCGATGCGTTTCAGTTCGTCGCCGAACTTTTTGCCTTCGGCATCCTCCCGGCCATAGGCCCAATCCTGGGTATGGATACCCGCAAACACACCCGACGACAGCATCGCCGGGGCAAAGCGGGTGCCTTCCTCATTGGTGAAATTGGTGACCACAACCGGGTGTTTGGTCCTGATGTTCATGTCGTTGAGCGAACGGATCAGCTCCAGCCCGCCGAGCACGCCAAGCACCCCGTCATATTTGCCGCCGGTCGGCTGGGTGTCGAGATGCGAGCCGACATAGACCGGCAGTGCTTCCGGATCGGTGCCTTCCCGCCGCGCAAACATGTTGCCCATCTGGTCAAGCCCCATGGTGCAGCCCGCCTCCTCGCACCATTTCTGGAACAGGGCGCGGCCTTCGCCATCCTCATCCGTCAGGGTCTGGCGGTTGTTGCCGCCCGCAACACCGGGCCCGATCCTGGCCATCTCCATCAGGCTGTCCCACAGCCTGTCGCCATTGATCTTCAAATTTTGTCCAAGCGACGTCATCACGAGCTTCCTTCCCTGTTCGCCCGTCTTTGCGGGCTCCCTTCGGCTTGGCGCCGTATTTAGGTGGCTTCGAGTGCCGGTCTCCGTCAAAGCCAGCCCTTTTGATGCCGGCCTTTGATTTGACCAACTGGTCAAACTCACGCTATCACGGGTTCACCACCAGTCAAGAAATTGCCGCAGGACCCTTGAAAAAATCGGCCCTTTTGCCGGAAACAGATGAAATTCCGCGCTTTCGCTGGCAGAAGGCGGCAGAACCAGACAAGGACGACCATGCCCGCAGACCGCGCGCCCACCCGCATTCAGAAGAAGAATCGCGCCGCCATCCTGGAGGCAGCGCTGGACGTGTTTTCCAGCCATGGATTCCGCGGCTCGACCGTGGACCAGATCGCCAAGGCGGCCGGGCTGTCAAAGCCCAACCTGCTCTATTATTTCCCCTCCAAGGAAGCGATCTTCAACGAGCTGATGGCGGCGCTGCTGGACACCTGGCTGGATCCGCTGCGGGCCCTCAATCCCGATGGCGAGCCTCTGGAGGAAATCCTTGCCTATGTGCAGCGCAAGCTGCAAATGAGCCGGGACTTCCCGCGCGAAAGCCGTCTCTATGCCAATGAGATCGTGCAGGGCGCGCCACGGCTGCAAGAGGTTATTGCCGGGGATCTGAAAGTGCTGGTGGATGAGAAGGCGGAGCTGCTGCAGGGCTGGATGGATGCCGGGCGGATCAACCGGGCACATCCCAAGCACCTGCTGTTTTCGATCTGGTCGCTGACCCAGCACTATGCGGATTTCGATGCCCAGGTGCGCACGCTGATGGGCGGCGAAGACCCTTTCGACGCCGCACCGCAATACCTGGAAACCCTGTACCGCCGGATGCTTACACCGCGCAGCTGATCCTTCACCCGCCTTCGGATACGCTTCGGGAAAGCCAAGCCCTCCCGCGCCCGCAGGTGCCATCAGCTGTTGCTGATGCCCCCTTGGCGGCCTTGGGCCCGGCGCCGCGCAATGCGCGGCGCCGGGCCCAACGGGAGGAGTGTCTCCGGAACGGAGACCGACGACGGGCGGGAGAGTTTCCTTGTTTCCCAGCCCGCCGGTGCGGGTTATTCGGCGGCTGTTGCCGCCGGGTTGTTCGGATGTGTGGTCCAATTGGCGTAATCGCCCGAGACCACCTCGCCGGTGCGTTCGTCAATCTGGCCCGCCGGCACCTCTTCCATCGTGATGCAGCCCTCGACCGGGCAGACATTCACACAGAGGTTGCAGGCGACGCATTCGTCGTCCTTCACGGTGAACACCCGGTCCGCGCTCATCGCGATGGCCTGGTGCGAGGTATCCTCGCAGGCCGCATAGCAGCGGCCGCATTTGATGCAGTCGTCCTGGCTGATCCGTGCCTTGGTGACATAGTTCAGGTCCAGATACTGCCAGTCGGTCACATTCGGCACCGCCATGCCGATGAAATCCCGGGTCGAGGTATAACCTTTCTCATCCATCCAGGCGGACAGGCCGGAGATCATTTCCTGAACCACCTTGAAACCATAGGTCATCGCCGCGGTGCAGACCTGCACGTTGCCGGCACCCATCGCCATGAACTCCGCCGCGTCGCGCCAGGTGGTGACGCCGCCGATGGCCGAGATCGGCAGGCCGCGGGTCTGTGCGTCACGGGCAATTTCCGCCACCATGTTCAGCGCAATCGGCTTCACCGCCGGGCCGCAATAGCCGCCGTGGGTGCCCTTGCCGGCGATGGTCGGCTCCGGCGCCATATTGTCGAGATCCACCGAGGTGATCGAGTTGATGGTGTTGATCAGGCTGACCGCATCAGCGTTGCCCGCATGCGCCGCGCGGGCCGGGTGGCGGATATCTGTGATGTTCGGGGTCAGCTTCACGATCACCGGCTTGGAATAGTACTGCTTGCACCACTCGGTGACCATCTGGATGTACTCCGGCACCTGACCCACCGCAGACCCCATGCCGCGTTCGGCCATGCCGTGCGGGCAGCCGAAGTTCAGCTCGATCCCGTCGGCGCCGGTGGCCTCGACCTGCGGCAGGATGTCCTTCCACGCCTGCTCCTCGCAGGGCACCATCAGCGAGACGATCACCGCCCGGTCGGGGTAGTCCTTCTTGACGCGGGTGATTTCCGCGAGGTTGGTCTGCAGGGGACGGTCGGTGATCAGCTCGATGTTGTTCAAACCCAGCAGGCGCCGGTCAGCGCCCCAGATCGCGCCATAGCGCGGGCCGTTCACATTGACCACCGGCGGGCCTTCGGCGCCCAGCGTCTTCCAGACCACACCGCCCCAGCCGGCCTCGAATGCGCGGCGGACGTTGTATTCCTTGTCGGTCGGCGGCGCCGAGGCCAGCCAGAACGGGTTCGGGGATTTGATCCCCAGAAATTCTGTTGTCAGATCAGCCATTTGATCTCTCCTCTTAAGGCTAGCTTGGAGCGCGCAAGCGCTCCACAGCTGGCTCAGCCCATCAGGCTGGAGTGAATGTCCATTGCAGCATCGCGGCCCTCGGCCACGGCGGTCACGGTGAGGTCTTCGCCACCCGAGGCACAGTCGCCGCCGGCCCAGACCCCGGCCACGGAGGTGCGCCCGTTGGCATCGACCTTGATCTTGCGGCCCTCCAGCGCCAGCGCATCCGGCTGGCCCTCCAGCGTCTGGCCGATGGCCTTGAACACCTGATCCGCGGCCAGCCGCACGGTCTCGCCGGTGCCGGCGACCTTGCCGTCCGTGACCTCAGTATACTCCAATTCGATCTCGGCCGCTGCGCCATTGCCATGCACCGCCCTGGGCATGACGTTGAACATCAGCTTCACACCTTTCGAGGCCGCCAGATCCTGTTCGAACCGGCTGGCGCCCATCTCCTCTCGGCTGCGGCGGTAGGCGATGGTGACGTTTTCCGCGCCCAGCAGCTTGGACTGCACTGCCGCATCCACCGCGGTCATGCCGCCGCCGATCACCACCACATTGCGGCCCACCGGCAGCGTGGTCAGATCGCTGGCCTGACGCACATCAGCGATGAAGCCGACCGCGTCGCGCACACCATCCTTGTCCTCTCCCGGAGCGCGCAGAGCATTGACCCCGGCAAGGCCGATGGAGAGGAAGACCGCGTCGTAGGCCTCTTTCAGCGCGTCGAGAGACAGGTCAACGCCCAATTTCTTGCCATAGTCCATGGTGATGCCGCCGATCTGCAGCAGCCAATCAACTTCCCGCTGGGCAAAGTCATTGGTGGATTTATAGGCGGCAATCCCGAATTCATTGAGACCGCCGGCCTTGGATTTGGCGTCATAAACAACCACGCTGTGGCCCAGCATCGCCAACCGGTGCGCCGCAGCCAGGCCGGCCGGACCGGCGCCTGCAACAGCGATTTTCTTGCCGGTCGCTTCGGCGCGGGTGAAGGGATGCCCGCCCCTCTCCATCAGCGTGTCAGTGGCATAGCGCTGCAGGCGGCCGATCTCGACCGGCTTGCCCTCGGCGGTTTCGCGCACACAGACCTCTTCGCACAGGGTTTCGGTCGGGCAGACCCGGGCGCACATGCCGCCAAGGATATTCTGCGTCAGAATGGTGCGGGCCGCGCTTTCGGGGTGGCCCGCCTGGATCTCCCGGATGAACTGGGGGATGTCGATGCTGGTCGGACAGGCCGTCATGCAGGGCGCGTCATAGCAGAAATAGCAGCGGTCCGCTGCCACGGCAGCCTCATGCGCATCATAGGCCGGGTGCAGGTCCGAGAAGTTCTCGGCGATCCCGGCGGCGTCCAAACGCGCCGCCCGGATGCCGGATGCCTGATGGCTGGTCGCCATTGGGTGTCTCCCTGATTTTCGGTTGTTCTGCCTTTCAGAGTGCCACAGTCTGATTTTTTATCAACTGGTAAAATTTTAAGCCCGGCAAAAAAATAACCGGCCCCGAAGGAGCGGCCCGCAACAGTTTGATATCATGAAAGAAGCCTCGGGCCGACTCAGACGATCAATTGCGCTAGGTGGCCGGTTTTCATCCAGATTTTTGCGCCTTCTGCGCCAACGGTGGCGTCGAACCGGCTGCCGGGCGGCAGCCGCAGCCAATCCCAGCGGCGGAATTCCTCGCCGCTTTCACTGTAGCTGCCGTCAACCACAAAGATTTCCGCCCCGCCAGAGGCCTCCAGACTGACCGCCTGCCCAGGCGCCCAGGATTGCAGCGTCACGGTTTCAACGGCGTCCTGGAACAGCTTCTGTTCCCGCGCAGGGACGCCGGTGCGGGTTTTGACCTCGGTCCGGTCGGCGGGGTCGAACTGGTGCAGCTTGACCAGGATCACCGCGCCCTCCGCCGCGGCGGGCGTATGGCTGGTGGTGGGCGGATTGCGCACGTAGGCGCCTGCCGGGAAATCGCCATGCTCGTCCTGAAACACCCCCTCCAGCACCAGAAACTCCTCGCCGCCGTCGTGCACATGCGGATCAAAGGCGGACCCCGGCGCAAAACGGACGATGGAGGTGGCGCGGGCCACTTCCCCGCCGATGCGGTCGAGCATCTTGCGCTCTACCCCCGGTGCCGGGCTGGGCACCCAGGGCGTGTCCTCGAAATGCACCGCGGCGCGTGTGCTGAAATCGGCATTGATACGCATCTGGCTCTCCCGCTGCTGCCTCACGCAATGTGGCGGCTGGGCGGAGCCAGGGAAAGAGCGTTCACGAAACCGTGCTTGTGCCGCCGCCTCAGCCCGGCAGCACTGCGGTGGCTTCGATTTCGATCTTGGCCTCATCCTCGACCAGCGCAGAGACCACCACCATGGTCATCGCCGGGAAGTGATAGCCCATCACCGCACGGTAGGCTTTGCCGACCTCTGCCTGATGGGCGAGGTATTCCGCCTTGTCGGTCACGAACCAGGTCAGCCGGGTGATGTCCGGCGCTGTTCCGCCTGCGGCCTCCACGACCGCCAGGATGTTGCGCAGTGCCTGGCTCATCTGACCGATGAAATCCTGCGCTTCAAACACCTGGTCCGCGGTCCAGCCGATCTGGCCGCCGACAAACAGCAGCCGTCCCTCGGCCACCATGCCGTTGGCATAGCCTTTGGCGGGCTTCCACCCTTCGGGGTGCACGCTGATGGCCGGCATGGCGGGACTCCTTTGCTGATACTGCCTGCACAGGAAAGATACCGCTGCCACGGGAGATATTTCAAGCTTAAAATTTCTTGCCTGGCAGGAGACCGCTGCAAAAACAAAGCCGCACAGACCGGAAGGCTTGTGCGGCTCATCAATTCAAGGCGGCAGGCAGGCTCACATGCCCAGTGCTTCCTTGTACATTTCCAGCACCGCCTCTTCTTCGGCGATGTCATTCTGGTCGCGCTTGCGCAGGGCGATGATCTTGCGCATCACCTTGGTGTCATAGCCGCGCGCCTTGGCTTCGGCCATCACCTCTTTCTGCTGCTCGGCGATGGTCTTTTTCTCTTCGTCCAGCCGCTCGAACCGTTCGATGAACTGGCGCAGTTCTCCGGCTGTCACACGGTAGTTTTCGCTTTTTTCGTCTTCGGTGATATCCATCTGCGGCTCCGTCGGCACATGCTGTCAATTGCTGTCGGAGCAAGGGGATAGCGCCCCGCCCGCTGCGCCGCAAGCGGGGAAAGCCGCACAAGCGCGCCGAGCGGCAAAAACCGACGCCCGCAGCCCGGCGGCTTGCACGCGCGGGCCGGATCGGCTAGGCGCAGCGCAGCGAAACCCGCAGGAGCACGCAAATGTTCGATCTCATCGTCTGGACCGGAGCCGCCCTGTCCGTTGCCGGGCTGCTCGGGCTGGTCTGGTGCATCGTCCGGGTTGCACGCGCCCGCCGCCAGGATCTGGATGACGACGCGCTGCGTGCAGTGGTGCAGTCGGTGCTGCCCTACAATCTGGGCGCTCTTCTGCTGTCGGTTCTGGGGCTGATGCTGGTGATGGCAGGTATTTTCCTGGGCTGACGCCAAAGGCCGCACCGCCCCGGAAGGCCGGTCAGACCGGCATGTTGTCAAACATCTCCTCCACCGCTTCCTCGCACAGCGCAGCTTCAAGGCGGCGGAACCGGCCGGGAACCTCGGTACCCTTCTTGCGCATATGATCAAGCAGCCGGATGAACTCGGGCCGCATAGCAAGACGGGCGGCACCGGTCTCTCCGAGGATCCTGGTTTCCAGATTTTCAACGGTATGCAGCAGATCTTCATGTGTCATGAACAGTCCTCCCTAACTCATGATGAGATTATGCCGGTATTTCACAACAGGCGTACGAATACCCGCGGAATTTGGGCGCTCCGCCGCTTATTTATGCAGATTTCTCGACCGGCTGACGGTTTTGCAGGCGCCGCCTGACGCTCCCCTCGATACCGCAGTGCAGCATTGGCCTGGCTTGACTCCCATCAAGGGGCTGCGATGATTTTCCGGTGCAAACGGTTTTGCCGCCGGCGTGCTTGCAACATATTCTCAAATCAATATATGATTTCCCAAACCCAAGGGAGAGCGACTGATGACCCCCGCCGTCCAGGCCTTTTTCGACGAAGCCACCAACACCGTCTCCTACGTGGTCCGCGAGCCCGAAGGCTCTGCCTGCGCCATCATCGATTCGGTTCTGGATTACGACCAGGCGGCCGGGCGCACCTGCACTGCCTCGGCCGACAGGATCATCGAATGGATCAAGGCCGAGAGCCTGCGGGTGGAGTGGATTCTCGAAAGCCACGTGCATGCCGACCACCTGTCCGCAGCCCCTTACCTGCAGGAGGAACTGGGGGGCAGGATCGGCATCGGCGACCGGATCACCGTGATCCAGGACACCTTCGGCAAGATCTTCAACGAAGGCACCAGGTTCCAGCGTGACGGCAGCCAGTTCGACCGGCTGTTCCGAGAGGGCGACGTGTTCATGATCGGCCAGATGCGCGGCGAGGTGCTGCACACCCCCGGCCACACGCCCGCCTGCCTCACCTATGTGATCGGCGATGCGGCCTTTGTCGGCGACACCCTGTTCATGCCCGATTTCGGCACGGCGCGCTGCGACTTCCCGGGCGGGTCCTCAGCCGACCTCTACAACTCGATTCAGAAGATCCTGGCACTGCCGGACGACACCCGCGTCTTTGTCGGCCATGACTACAAGGCGCCGGGCCGTGACGCTTATGCCTGGGAAACCACCGTGGGCGAGCAGAAGGCGCTGAACGTGCATATCGGTGCGGGCCGCAGCATCGAGGAATTCACCCGGATGCGCGATGCCCGGGATGCGACACTGGGCATGCCGCGGCTGATCCTGCCATCGCTGCAGGTGAACATGCGGGCAGGCCAGATGCCGGAACCGGATGATCAGGGCAACGTGTTCCTGAAGATCCCGGTCAACAAGATTTAACTGGACGCGGCGGGCAGGCGGATGGATGCGGAATGGATTCGGGGGCTGGCCGGCGGTATCCTGATCGGTCTTGGCGGCGCGGTCTACCTGCTGGGAAACGGCCGGATCATGGGGGCCAGCGGCATCCTGGGCGGGCTGCTGGACGGCAGCGGCCGCAGCACCGCCGTTGAGCGGCTGGCCTTCCTGGCCGGGGTGTTTACTGTACCGCTGCTGATCGGCACATTCGCAGACGGCACGCCGGAGACCCATATCACCAGCAATGCAGCGGTGCTGATCCTTGCCGGACTGCTGGTAGGCGTCGGCACCCGTGCAGCCAACGGATGCACTTCGGGCCACGGGGTCTGCGGCATTTCCCGCCTGTCCCTGCGCGGGATTGCGGCAACAGCGGCCTTCATGTTCGCAGGCATTCTGACCCTGGCGGTGATGCGCCGGCTGCTTGGGGTGATCTGATGCTGCGGATTGTGCTGTCCCTGACCGCCGGCGGCCTGTTTGGCGGCGGGCTGATGCTGTCGGGCATGACCGACACTGCACGGGTGCAGGGCTGGCTGGATATCTTCGGCCGCTGGGATCCCACGTTGGCTTTTGTGATGGGCGGGGCGCTGCTGCCGATGGCACTGGCCTGGCGGCTGGCGGAAGGGCGGCGGCCTGCAGCCGGCGGCCGCTTCCCTGCCCCGCCGCGGGCGGAACTGGACCAGCGGCTCATTCTTGGCTCCTTGCTGTTCGGCATCGGCTGGGGGCTTGCGGGTCTCTGCCCCGGGCCGGCGATGGCCTCGCTCAGCTACGGCGGCTGGCAGGGCGCGGTGTTTCTGGCGGCGATGGCCTGCGGCATGATGGCCGCGCCGAGGCTCAGCCGGCATCTGGACCGTCGCGCCGCAAACGCGTAAAGAACCGCTTATGGATGCACGTGTAATCACCCCCCGCTATTCGGTCTCGCCGCAGATCTCGGCTGAGGACCTGCCTGCCATTGCCGCAGCCGGCTACAAGACGGTGATCTGCAACCGTCCGGACGAGGAAGTGCCGCCCAGCCACCAGGCAGAGGCCATCCGCGCGGCTGCCGAAACCGCGGGACTGCGGTTCGAACTGCTGCCGCTGACCCATCAGACCATGACTCCTGAAAATGTGGCGCTGCAGCGCGAGCTGTATGAGGGCTGCGAAGGACCCGTGCTGGCATATTGCGCCTCCGGCACACGGTGTTCAGTGGCCTGGGCGCTGAGTCAGGCTTGCGACATGAGCGCCGACGACATCCTGCAAAAGACCCAGGCTGCAGGGTATCAGCTGGACGGTCTGCGCCCGGCACTGGACGCGCTGGCAGGCAGCTGAAGCCTGCCGGAAACGGCCTGAACAGCCGCCGCAGAGCAGCCGGAGTTGCGTCGGAAACACCGCCGTGCCTGGATCAGGCAAATTCCTGTTTGCCAGCAGCGGGGTTTCACCCTTCGGAGAGATTGCAGCGCCTCAGGCCGAGGCAACAGGGGCCCGGACTGAAAGCCGCAGACCGCTGCGCCAGCCTGTTTCGACCGCCCCGCACGGCACAGCTTGTGCGTCCGCTTGCAGTCCGGGCTGCCCGGCCGGTTCTGCACCGCCGGGACAACCGGTCAGCCGCTTTCCGGCAAAGCCGCGTCCAGCCCCGCGAGCTGGGAGATTTCCGCCGCTGCATCGCCCGCACCGCCTGCATCGAAGTCACCCAGATCCGCTGCCGGGAAGTCGGGCAGATCAGGCAGATCAGTCAGCCCGCCATCGGCGCCAAGGCCTGACAAATCCATCGGGTCCAGTCCGCCATCGAGGCCGCCGCCCATACCGTCACCGGGGAGCGCTGGCAATCCGCCGTCGGCGCCGCCGTCCAGATCGAAGCCGCCGCCATCGAGGCCGGGGGCCGCGTCCAATGCGGGCAGCCCCATGTCATCCATTGGATCCTGCAGGCCCTGTGCCGCTATCCCCATATCGATTGCAGGCGGCCCGCCGGGCAGCGCTTCCATGCCCGCCCCGTCAGCAAACCCGACATCCTCCGTACCGGAACCGGCCGCCAGCCTGGCCCCGGACTGGTTCAGCCGGACCGCGCGCGCGCCGTTCATCTGGCCCAGGCGCCCCTGGGCGACAGACTGCCCGCCTATGGTCAGCAGATCGGTCTCATACAGGAAGGCTGAATCCAGCGGCAGGGAATCACCCACTTTCAGCCCGGCGAATTCCCTGAGCGGCACCCGCATCCGGCACAGTACCGCAGTCAGCTCCGCCCGGATCGAGCCCAGGTTGCGGCCCAGCGACGGGCCCTGGGCACCGCCGCCCTGGCCGTCCTGCAGTTCTTCGGGGGTCGGTTCCGGCAGAATCAGCCGCATCACGCCCTGCATGGCGCCGCAGGCAAGATCCAGGTTCAGCTCGATCACCCGGTAATCCTCTGCCTCCATCCCCAGCACAAGGCTGCGCACATTTTCGACCTGCGCGCCGAAGCGGTAGCCGGTGAAGATGGCCTGGTCGGCGTGGCCCTCCAGCATCGCCACGACCTTGGCGAAGGTGCGTTCCAGGAATTCGGCAGTCATTGCCGCGTCGGTGGGCGTGTAGTGACGCTCATCCGGCGCCTTGCCGATCACCGCACCGATGGTCTGCTGCTGAATCAGCGCGGTCACGGTGGCCGCATCCATGCTGGCAGCCCCGGTCCGCCCGTGCGGGCAGTCCAGCACCACCAGCAGATCCTTGTCCGACAGCCGTTCTGCCAGATCTTCGGGAATGCGGTTGGACTGGCGCGCTGCCAGCACGGCCATCGGCAGATCGCACAGGTCGGCAGCCGCGCGGGCAACCGAGCGTCGCAAAGCCTTCAGCGTCAGGGAACTGGCCAGCGCCCCGACGCCTTCCTTTGTCGCTGCCAGCTTGCGCGCAAGCACACCCTGCTTGCCGCTGCCCGCCTCTGCTGATTCTGTTTCAGACATAGGCTGTTTTACCTGCCCCTTGCACGTCCCGTTTCCCCGGTTTTACCCGAAAGGAGGTTAACAACTCCTGTACTTCGGAGCCGGTCAGGCCGCCTTTTCGCCTGCTGCGGGTAAGGAAACCCGGAACGCGCCGCCGCTGCCGCCCGGCACGTAGGCGACATCCCCGCCCAGCCGCTGCATCACTTCGCGGCAGATCGCAAGGCCCAGCCCGGCGCCGCCCGCACGTTCCGGGCTAACACGCGAAAACTTCTCAAAAATCATTTGCTGGAAATCCGTGGGCACGCCGCTGCCATTGTCCGTGAAATCGATATGCAGCAGCCGGCCCGCCGCGGTGGCTGATATGGTCAGCTCCGGGTTTTCCGCATCGCAGTATTTCTGCGCATTGGCGATCAGGTTGATAAAGACCTGCGCCAGACGGTCGAGATCGGAGGAAATGCGGACTGTCTCGGTTTCCGTGGTGCGGCGGACCTTCAGCGGGCGCTCCGATCCGGCCAGCGCCGCGGCAACTGCGTGATCGAGGACTTCCGTCAGAGTGCCCGCGGTCATGTTGAGGCTCACCTGGCCGTTTTCCAGCACGCTGAGATCCAGAAGATCATTGAGCAGCCGGGTGAGGCGCAGCGTCTCGTCATGGATGATACCGGCATAGTGGCGCTGGTCCTGCGGGCTGAGCTGCCCATCATCCCGCAGGATCTCCGAGAACGCACGGATCGAGGTCATCGGCGTCCGCAGCTCGTGGCTTACCTGGCTGAGGAAGGCGTCCTTCTGCTCGGAAAT
Source organism: Leisingera thetidis (assembly GCF_025857195.1). NCBI lineage: Bacteria > Pseudomonadati > Pseudomonadota > Alphaproteobacteria > Rhodobacterales > Roseobacteraceae > Leisingera > Leisingera thetidis. The sequence goes on from NZ_CP109787.1 coordinate 2,190,568, forward strand.
CTGGGTGAGCTTCTCGTTTGTTTCCCGCAACTTACGGGCAGTGGCCGTCAGCTCTGCGGACTGCATCTCCAGGCGGCTGGAATATTCCAGCATCTGCGCCGTTTCATCCGCCACCGCCAGCAGATCCGCCACGGACACCGACGAGCCGCCGGCAATCTGGCCGATCATTGCATGTGCCGCCGCCGCGCCGATGGAGGCGCTGAGCTCGCGCTCCAGCCGCTCAAGGAAGGCGGGCGTCGGCTCCGGCAGGGGCCCGCGGCCGCCCTGTCGCAGCCGCTCGCGGTGGAAGAACGCCTGTGCCTCGGCGGCGCCGAGGATCCGCTGCGACATGATCATCAGATCTTCGCATTGCGCAACCGACCCGGTCCAGCCGCGCGGGCCGGCGGAGTGGTCGAAGACATTGACGAATTGCGCCCCCTGCAGCCGTTCCAGCGGGCTGGGGAAGCTCATCAGCGACACCAGGCAGAACGCCAGCGCGTTGAGGCTCATCGACCACATCACCGCATGCACGGTCGGGTCCATGCCCTCTATGCCGAACAGCGCCTGCGGGCGCAGCCAGCTGAGCCCGAAGAGGCCCCCGCGCAGGATGTGCTCCGGCAGCAGCCCGCCGCCAAGGGCCGGCAGCAGCATGGTGTAAAGCCAGATCGCAAAACCCACCGTCAGCCCGGCCAGCGCACCGGACCGGGTGGCGCCGCGCCAGAACAGCCCGCCAACCAGCGCGGGCAGGATCTGGGCCACGCCGGCAAAGGAAATGAGGCCGACGGCCGCCAGCGCCGCCGCGCCGCCGGAGAGGTGATAGTAGAAATAGCCCAGCCCCATGATCGCCGCGATCGACACCCGGCGCGACAGCAGCACCACGTCGCGCACATCGCCCGAGACCGAGGCGCGGCGGCTTTGCAGCCGCAGCCAGACCGGCATCACGATATGGTTCGACACCATCGTCGACACCGCCATGGCGGCGACGATCACCATCGAGGTGGCCGAGGAAAAGCCGCCGAGGAAGGACAGCATCGCCAGCCCCTGCTGGCCCTGCTGCAGCGGTACGGTCAGCACAAACATATCCGGGTTGGCGCCCGCGGGCAGCAGCTCGAGCCCGACGGCGGCAATCGGCACCACAAACAGCGACATCAGCAGCAGATAGAGCGGGAACGCCCAGGAGGCGATGCGCAGGTGCCGTTCATCCACGTTTTCCACCACCATCACCTGGAACATCCGCGGCAGGCAGACAAAGGCGGCAGCGGCCAGGAAGGTGATGGCGGCCCAGCGGCTGCCATCGACATTCCACTGGCCGATCTGCGAGGCATCGATGCGCTGCAGCGTCTCTCCCACCCCGCCGGCCACGCCCCAGACCACAAACACCCCCACTGCCAGCAGCGCCGCCAATTTGACGATGGCCTCCAGTGCCACGGCGGTCACCACCCCGTGGTGGCGTTCATTGGCATTGAGGTTGCGGGTGCCGAACAGGATGGCAAACACCGCCAGCCCGGCAGCCACCCAGAACACAGTTGACGTCCCGTTGTATCCGCGCAGCGGATCGGCTTCGGCAAAAATGGCAAAGGACAGGGTGACCGACTGCAGCTGCAGCGAAATATAGGGGGTGACGCCGATCACCGCGAGAATGGTCACCCCGGCCGCCAGCAGGTTCGACTTGCCATAGCGCGAGGACAGCAGGTCGGCGATCGAGGTGATCCGCTGGCTGCGGCCGATCCGCACCAGCTTGCGCAGGCCCCACCACCAGCCGATCATCACCAGCGAGGGACCAAGGTAGATCGTCACGAACTCCAGTCCGGACCGCGCCGCGTACCCCACCGCTCCGTAAAAGGTCCAGGCGGTGCAATAGATCGACAGCGACAGCGTGTAGATCAGCGGCGAGCGCATCCAGGCGGCGCTTTTGCCGCGGGTGGACATCCGGTCGGCCCAGAAGGCGATGAAGAACAGAAACGCCGCATAAGCCAGGCAGACGAAGACCAGCAGGTTGAGCGAGGCCATCAGCTCTCCTCCGCGCCATCCGGCAGCTCAGCCCCGTCCGGCCCCCCGCCGGTCCAGTGATCGGCCCATCGCTGGACCGCCAGGCTGAAGGCGAAACAGGCACCGATCAGCGCGGTCCAGACTGCAAAGACATAGATAATTGCAGTGGACATCGGCACACCCGAACGTGCGGCCGGATGGGTGCCGGCTTCGGGCCACAAAAGCGGCAGTGCCAGCAGCAGCACCCCCAGCACCGGCAGCAGCCGGGCAATGTCCATCAGCCTGCGGCGGCGGTAGGTCTGGCGTTCCGCGCGGGTGCCCGCTTGGTCTTCTGCGCTGCCGCCCCGGTTCATCCCCGTGTTATCCTTGGCCTGCCTGGGCGTGCAGATCACGCACCGCCGTCAGCACCTCGGCATTGGAGAAGGGTTTGGTCATGAAACGGGTAACCCCGGCCTTTTCCGCCATTTCCCGGTCGCGCATCTGGCCCCGGGCAGTCAGCATCAGCACCGGCAGCGCCGCCATGCCGCTTTCGCCGCGCAGCGCGCGCACGATTTCCAGGCCGCTTTTTCCCGGCAGCATCAGATCGAGAATCACCAGATCGGGATTGGCCTCGCGGATCACCTCCACCGCCGTGGCGCCATCGGTATGCGCATCGACGCTCCAGCCGTCGCGGGTCAGCAGAAACCGGATGGCTTCAGTGATATTCGGCTCATCTTCGATCAGAACAACATGCCTGCCCATCAGCAGAATTTCCTCCCGTCGCGGCCCGCCGGCCAGGCCGGTGCGGTCACGCGTTCATTTTTGCGCAGGTTAGCCCCGTGCCCGCATGGCTGTCAAAACTCTTCCTTCAGGATCGACGGCTCGCGCCGGGCCGGGCAGCCCTGGCGCGGGCAGATCCGGCAGCTGGCGCCCACCGGCTGCGGGTCCTCTGCATCCTGGGCACCGGGCAGGATCAGCATCACCGCCCGATAGAGCGGATCCGCGCCGAACTCCGGCATTTCCTGCGGCCAGGCCACCGCCATGCAGTCAAACGCCGCCGCATTGCGCCCCTGCTGCACCACATTGCGCCGCACCGGGACATTCGGGTGCACCAGCGCAGTGTAAAGCGGCCACAGGGGGCAGGACGCGCCGAACCGCGGCATCGCAAATCCGGTGACCGGCTTGCGGAACAACAGCGTGCCCGAAGCATCGCAGACCACCAGCCCGGCCTCCTGCCCCAGCACCTCCTCCGGCAGCGCAGCCAGGCGCCGCAGCACGGCGGGAAGCCCGCAATTGAAGCGGTGCGCCAATGCCACCGGGGCAACCCCGCCCGTCCGGATCTCCTGAACCAGCTCCTGCAGCGGCATTGCCCGGGCATCCGTCCGGTATTGCTCCAGCGCAGCCTGTGCCAGGCTGCGGGCTGCCGCGCTCGTCAAGGCAGTGGCATTCTGGACCAGCAGCTCCGGCGCCGCGGTCCCAGCCTCAAGCGCAGGGAAATGAAACCCGTTTTCCTGAAAGAACACTGCGGCCTCCTCCTGCGGCATGCCCCGGCGGTGGTCGCTGGTGTCGTCCTCGTCCAGCAAGCTTACCAGCGCGCGGCTGCTCTCCGACAGGCGCAGGGAATCCTCGTTGAGGTTCTTGTGAAAGCGGTCGCGCCATTCCGGTTCAAGCCCGCCGGTTTCCGCCAGGATCGACGCGGTGGACCGGATCGCCGCAGCAGTCGACAGCACCTCATGCACGGAGGCTGCCAGGGTGGGGTCATGTGTCAGCCGGTCCGACAGGGTTTCCACCGTGCGTTCCAGCGTGGCGATGCGGCGGTGGCCGGTTGCCAGCACCTCGGCCCAGCCTGGAAACCGGCCGGCGAATTCATCGACCCGGTCCAGCTCCGCCACCGGCACGCCGCTGTCCGCCGCCGCCTCCCGCAGGGTCGAGATCAGCGCCGCCTCCGCCCCCTCGCTCAGCATCGACGGCTCCACCCCCAGCACCCCGGCGATACCGACCAGCAGCTTGCCGCCGATTCTGCGCCGGTTGTGTTCGATCAGGTTGAGGTAGGAGGCGGAGATCCCCGTCTCACGCGCCAGCTCTGCCTGGCGCATTCCAAGGATCAGCCTGCGCTCGCGGATCCGGCTGCCGGTCAGGGTATCGCGTGCCATTGCGGAAGGCCTCCCAAAACACTGTCATTTCAACAGCTTTCTGCATTGCAATATAACAAAATTTACATACTACCGCTGAATACTGTTCAGTTATTTACAGAATTTTCAAGCAATAAAAGGGATTTATTGCCTAACTTTACATACCGCACCCATACTGATTTTGCACGCATCGTGCTGGTACCGCGCAGAAGTGAGGAGCTGCAAGGCACCATTCATATTAGGGAGGAATACATGTCTGAATTTGACGCATCGCGCCGCAGAGTCCTGAAGACCGGCGCAATCGCAGGCGCCGGTGTGGCGCTGCCAACGATCTTTACTGCTTCTTCCGCCGCGGCCTTTACCAATGAGCCGACCGGCGGCACCGTGACCCTGGGCTTCAACGTGCCCCAGACCGGGCCTTACGCCGACGAAGGCGCCGACGAGCTGCGCGCCTATGAGCTGGCGGTCGAGCATCTGAACGGCGGCGGCGACGGCGGCATGATGAACACCTTCAGCTCCAAGGCGCTGCAAGGGGGCGGCATCCTGGGCAAGAAGGTGGAATATGTCACCGGCGACACCCAGACCAAATCCGACGCCGCCCGCGCCTCTGCCAAGTCGATGATCGAGAAGGACGGCGCGGTGATGATCACCGGCGGCTCCTCCTCCGGCGTTGCCATCGCCGTGCAGGGTCTGTGCCAGGAGGCGGGCGTGATCTTCATGGCCGGTCTCACCCACTCCAACGACACCACCGGCAAGGACAAGAAGGCCAACGGTTTCCGCCACTTCTTCAACGGCTACATGTCGGGCGCGGCGCTGGCGCCGGTGCTCAAGAACCTCTACGGCACCGACCGCACCGCGTACCACCTGACCGCCGACTACACCTGGGGCTGGACCCAGGAAGAGTCGATCGCTGCCGCAACTGAAGCCCTGGGCTGGCAGACCGTGAACAAGGTCCGCACGCCGCTGGCGGCGACCGACTTCTCCTCCTACATCGCGCCGGTGCTGAATTCGGGCGCCGACGTGCTGGTGCTGAACCATTATGGCGGCAACATGGTGAACTCGCTCACCAACGCGGTGCAGTTCGGCCTGCGCGACAAGGTGGTGAACGGCAAGAACTTCGAAATCGTGGTGCCGCTATATTCCCGCCTGATGGCCAAGGGTGCGGGCGAGAACGTGAAAGGCATCCACGGTTCCACCAACTGGCACTGGACGCTACAGGACGAGGGCTCCAAGGCCTTTGTGAAATCCTTCGGCACCAAATACGGCTTCCCGCCGAGCCAGGCCGCGCACACCTGCTATGTGCAGACCCTGCTTTATGCGGATGCGGTGGAACGGGCCGGCAGTTTCAACCCCTGTGCGGTTGCCGAAGCGCTGGAAGGTTTCGAGTTCGACGGCATGGGCAACGGCCCGACCTTGTACCGCGCCGAAGACCACCAGTGCTTCAAGGACGTTCTGGTGGTGCGCGGCAAGGAAAACCCGACTTCGGAATTCGACCTCTTGGAAGTGGTCGAAGTCACTCCGCGGGCGCAGGTGGAATACGCTCCCGATCACCCGATGTTCGCCGGCGGCAACCTCGGCGCCTGCAACCCGGGCGCCTGATCCCCGCCACCGGCACCGGAATTATGCAATAATTCCGGCCCGAATTCCGCACCGGAATTCGGCTGCGCCGCACCGCGGGTCTTCCGGCCGCAGCCGGAAGACCCTTCCCTGACCTGACGAACGGTGGGACCCATGGACGCCATTCTCCTGCAAATCCTGAACGGGCTCGACAAGGGCTCGGCCTATGCGCTGATCGCGCTGGGACTGACACTCATTTTCGGCACGCTGGGCGTGGTGAACTTCGCCCATGGGGCGCTGTTCATGATCGGCGCCTTCTGCGCCGTCACCCTGCAGCGGATCCTTAGCCTCAGCTTCGAGTTCGTGGACGAAACCCAGACCGATTTCCTGGGCAACCCGCTGAAGGTGAAGACCCCCTATGTCGAGGCCTGGTTCGGCCCCGAGTTCGGCGGTGCCATCATCGACTGGGCGGTGCCGCTGGCGATCCTGTTCGCGATTCCGATCATGATCGGCGTCGGCTATGTGATGGAGCGCGGGCTGATCAAGCATTTCTACAAGCGCCCCCACGCCGACCAGATCCTGGTGACCTTCGGTCTCGCCATCGTGCTGCAGGAGGTGGTCAAGTACTTCTACGGCGCCAACCCGATCCAAACCCCGGCACCGGATGCGCTGAACGGGGTGATGAACCTCGGCGCCGTTTTCGGCATGGACATCATCTATCCGGTCTGGCGCGTGGTCTATTTCTTCTTTGCGGTGCTGATCATCGGCGGCATCTTCTCCTTCCTGCAATTCACCACCTTCGGCATGGTGGTGCGGGCGGGCATGGCCGACCGCGAGACCGTGGGCCTTCTGGGCATCAACATCGACCGCCGCTTCACCATCATGTTCGGCATCGCCGCCGCCGTCGCCGGCCTGGCCGGCGTCATGTACACGCCGATCAACTCCCCCAACTACCACATGGGCATGGATTTCCTGGTCCTCAGCTTCGTGGTGGTGGTTGTCGGCGGCATGGGATCGCTGCCCGGCGCGGTGCTGGCCGGCTTCCTGCTGGGTGTTCTCGAAAGCTTTGCCTCGATGAACGAGATCAAGTCGCTGATCCCCGGCATCGACCAGATCATCATCTATGTGGTCGCAATCATCATTCTGCTGACCCGGCCGCGGGGCCTGATGGGCCGCAAAGGCGTGATGGAGGACTAAGACATGTTCGGACTGGACAAAAAAGACACATCAAAGCTGATCATCGTCGCCTGCCTTGCGCTGCTGGCGCCCTTCATCCTGAACCCCTTCCCGACGGACAGCGCCATGGCGCAGTTCAACGCGGGCTATCCGGACCTGATGCAGCGCTTCGTGATCTTCGGGATCTTCGCCATCGGCTTCAACATCCTGTTTGGCCTTACCGGCTACCTGTCGTTCGGCCATGCGGCATTCCTCGGCGCCGGGTCCTACTCCGCCGTCTGGATGTTCAAGCTGGTGGGCATGAACGTGATCCCGGCAATTCTGCTGTCGGTGATCGTGGCGGGCCTGTTTGCGCTGCTCATCGGTTTCGTCAGCCTGCGCCGTTCCGGCATCTACTTCTCGATCCTGACGCTGGCCTTTGCGCAGATGTCCTTCAACCTGGCCTATTCGGTGCTGACCCCGATCACCAATGGCGAGACCGGGTTGCAGCTGACGCTGGATGACCCGCGCATCCTGGGTGTGTCCGCCACCGCGGACGGCTCGATCCCGGTCACCAACCTGTTCGGGCTGGAAATGCGCTCCACCTTCGAGATGGCGCTCGGCCCCTGGGCGTTCCAGTTCAACGCGGGCTATTACCTCTGCGCGCTGATCATGCTGGCCGCTTTCTATCTGTCGATCCGCATCTTCCGCTCCCCCTTCGGCATGATGCTGCGGGCGGTGAAGTCGAACCAGCAGCGGATGAACTACACCGGCCTCAACACGAGGCCCTACACTCTGGCGGCCTTTGTGATCTCCGGCATGTATGCGGGGCTGGCCGGCGGGCTGATGGCCTCGATGGACCCGCTGGCCGGGGCTGAGCGGATGCAGTGGACCGCCTCGGGCGAAGTCGTGCTGATGACCATTCTCGGCGGCGCCGGCACGCTGATCGGCCCGGTGCTGGGCGCAGGTTTCATCAAGTACTTCGAGAACATCTTCTCCAAGATCAACGACTACGTGCTGCACAGCTGGTTCAGCTTCCTGCCGGACGGTTTGGAGGACGCGGTGGTGTTCCTGATCCACCCCTTCATCGGCAAGGGCTGGCACCTGACGCTCGGCATCCTGTTCATGCTGGTGGTGATCTTCCTGCCCGGCGGCCTGGTCGAAGGCGGCCAGCGGATCAAGGGCTGGGTCAGCCGCCGCAAGGTCAAGGATGGCAGCGCCGCCCACGAAACCAACCCCGCGGAATAAGGAGACAGAACCATGGGTATCCTTGAAGTCAAAGACGTGGGGAAACGGTTCGGCGGCCTGCAGGCGCTGTCCGATGTGAACCTCAGCGTAAAGGAAAACTCGGTCCACGCGATCATCGGGCCGAACGGCGCGGGCAAGTCCACCCTGCTCAATTGCCTGGTGGGCAAGCTGATCCCCGACACCGGATCCGTGATGTTCGACGGCCAGTCGGTGCTGGGCCGCGCGCCTTACGAGATCAACCAGATGGGCATTTCCCGCGTGTTCCAGACGCCCGAGATCTTCGGCGACCTGACGGTGCTGGAAAACATGATGATCCCCTGTTTTGCCAAACGGGACGGCGCGTTTGAGCTGAATGCGCTCTCCGCCGTGCTGCGCCAGAAGGACATTCTGCAAAAGGCCGAGCACATGCTGGAAGAGATGAACATGGCCGACAAGCGGCACATGCACGCCGCCGCCATGTCCCGCGGCGACAAGCGGCGGCTGGAGATCGGCATGTGCCTCAGCCAGGAGCCGCGTCTGCTGCTGCTGGACGAACCCACCGCGGGCATGGCGCGGGCCGACACCAACAACACCATCGACCTCTTGAAACAGATCTCGGAAGAGCGCGACATCACCATCGCCATCATCGAACACGACATGCATGTGGTGTTCAGTCTTGCCAACCGGATCACCGTGCTGGCCCAGGGCACGCCGCTGGTCGAGGACGACCCGCAGAACATCCGCGGCAACCCGAAGGTGCGCGAAGCTTACCTTGGCGAAAGCGCGTAAAGGAGTTCGTCACTCATCCCGAGTGAGCGGTGAACGCCATTGGTTCGAGAGAGCCGCGAACGGAAACCGGTTTTCGGACAAGATGAGTGAGAAAGGAAATTGATATGAATGTGAAACCCGATTTCTCCAAGAACGCCAATATGGCCACCACCGCGCCGGCCTTCCTTTCGGTCTGGGATGTGCACGCCTACTACGGCGAGAGCTACATCGTGCAGGGCATCAGCTTCAACGTCCACGAGGGCGAGATTCTGGCGCTTTTGGGCCGCAACGGCGCCGGCAAGACCTCCACCCTGCGCTCGATCGCCCGCACCGGTTCGCCCATGGTGACCAAGGGTGAGATCTGGCTGGATCACAAGCCGCTGCACCAAATGGAATCCTATGAGGCCGCCGCCGCAGGCCTGGGCCTGGTGCCCGAAGACCGCCGCATCATCCCCGGCCTGACGGTCGAGGAAAACCTGCAGCTGGCGCAGATCGCGCCGCCCGTCGGCTGGTCGCTGGACCGTCTTTACGACCTGTTCCCGCGCCTTGGCGAACGGCGCAAGCAGGAGGGCGTGACCCTGTCCGGCGGCGAGCAGCAGATGCTGGCAATTGCCCGGGCACTGGCCCGCGACATCAAGGTCCTGCTGCTGGACGAACCCTACGAAGGCCTCGCCCCGGTGATCGTGGACGAGATCGAGAAGACCCTCACCCACATCAAGGAACAGGGCATGACAACCATCATTGTCGAGCAGAATGCGGTCCGCGCCCTGGAACTGGCGGACCGCGCAGTGATCCTCGACACCGGCGGAATCGTCTTTGACGGCACCGCCGCCGAGGTTCTGGAGAACGAAGAGCTGCGTGCTGAGTACCTGGCGATCTGAAACTTCATCTCCGTCATGCAGGCCTTTCGCAGGCCTGCATCGGCAGACTGGGGCCGGCTCTGTTCAGGGCCGGCCCTTTTTGTCCCGATCGCTCAACTGATATCCGCCAGGCGCTTCCTCAGTTCCGTCTTCAGCACCTTGCCGTAGTTGTTCTTGGGCAGCGCATCGATGCGCAGATAGGCCTTGGGCCGCTTGAACCGGGCAATCCGGCTGGTGCAGAGATCATCCAGCTCGGCGTCCGGGGCATCCCCCACGACAAAGGCCACCACCTCCTCGCCCCAGTCCGCGTGCAGCCGCCCCACCACCGAGACCTCGCGCACGCCCGGATGCATAAGCAGCACTTCCTCGACCTCACGCGGATAGACGTTGGAACCGCCGGTGATGATCATGTCCTTGGAGCGGTCCTGCAGGGTGAGGTAGCCGTCCGCGTCCAGCACCCCCATGTCGCCGGTCATCAGCCAGCCGTTCACCAGCGTCCTGGCAGTGGCCTCGGGGTTATTCCAATAGCCCGGCATCACCGCTTCGCCGCACACCATGATCTCGCCATGGCTGCCCGCTGGCAGGAACTCCCCCTCCGGCGTGCCGATGCGCACCTCGACCACGCTTTGCGCCCTGCCGACGCTGGCCAGCCGCTCACGCCAGCGCGGGTGGCCGCGGTCCTGCACGTCGCGGCGCGGCAGCGCGGTGATCGCCATCGGGCATTCGCCCTGGCCGTAGACCTGCACAAAGACCGGGCCGAAATGATCAACCGCCTCGATGATGTCGGCCAAATACATCGGCCCGCCGGCATAGACCACGGTGCGCAGCCCCTCGCCGCGGCGGCCCGTCTGCTTGGCCGCCGCCGTCATCCGGGTGACCATCGTCGGCGCCGCAAACATGTGGACGCGGCCGAAATGCGCGGCCAGATCAAAGATCTCCGTCTCATCGAACCCGCCCGACTCCGGGCAGACATGGGCAGCACCTGCCAGCACATGCTGGATTGCATAGATGCCCGCGCCATGACTCATCGGCGCCGCATACAGCGCGTGATCCTCCGCGCTCACCTGATCCACATCTGCAAAATAGGCCAGCGCCATGGTCATCAGCATCCGGTGGGTGATCATCACCCCCTTGGGCCGCCCGGTGGTGCCCGAGGTATAAAACAGCCAGGCCAGATCCCCCGGCGCTCGGAACGCGGGCCCTGCCACCGGCGCCGCCTGCAAGGCCGCCGCATATTCCGCGCCGGAGATATCCACGCAGCGGACAGCCGCGCCGCTTGCCTCAACAGCCTCTGTCAGCCCGGGCGAGGTGAACAGCAGCCCCGCGCCGGAGTTCTGCAGGATGTACTCCGCCTCCCTGCCGTGCAGCTTGGCATTGATGGGCACCGCCGCCGCGCCCGCATGCCAGATGCCGTAAAGCGCGATCAGGTAATCCGGGCAGTTCTTCATGAAGATGCCAACCCGGTCCCCCGGCTGAATGCCCTGCTGCAGCAGCCAGCCTGCCACCGAGGCCGCCCGCGCCTGGAAGGTGGCATAATCCGCCACTGGTTCCCGCCCCAGATACAGCGCAGGCCGCGCCCCTTCTGCCGCCGCCATCCGCTGCAGCCACACCGCTATGTTCATTCCCGTGTCCTCTCCCGCTTGCCCCGCAGCGCGCAACGTGGCACGCACGTTCTGCCCCCTTCAACTCAGCGAAGTTACCGGGGTAAGAGTACCATATGAGCGATATTGCCTTTGACCACGCCCCCGTGGGCCTTGCCGTGCTGGAACGCCGCGTCATCACCCGGTGCAACCTGCAGTTTGCCGCCACCTTCGGCGGCGGGCCCGCCGATTACACCGGCCTGCCGGTGGCTGACCTCTACCCCAGCCAGGAAGACTACCACCGCATCGGCGCCGTCCTGCAGCAGCCCGCGGCGCAAACCGGCAGCTACAATGACGAGCGTATCATGCGCCGCCGTTCGGGCGCCTTGTTCTGGTGCCGGGTGCGCGGCCGCTCGGTAACGCCGGAGGCGCCGTTCCGGACCGGCATCTGGTCCTTTGCCGATATTTCCGACGACCGCCCGGTGGTCAGCCTCACCCCGCGCGAACGCGAAGTGGCGATCCTGACCTGCAAGGGTCTGTCGGCCAAGGAGATCGGCAAGCAGCTGGACCTGTCCTACCGCACGGTGGAAAGCCACCGCGCGCATCTGCTGCAGAAATTCGGCGCCCGCAAGCTGCCGGAACTGGTGGCCAAGCTGACCGGAATGCCGCTGTGATGCAAAAAACCGGCAGGCAATTGCAAATCCGTCAATCCTTCTCCATGTTACGGCAAGCATCGACAGCGCTTTCCTTGCGGTAATCCTTGCCCTATAAGCGCGCTAATTTCCTGCCTGCCGGGTCTTCGGGGCTTGGGCGGGCATGTCGGAACCGGCTTGAGGACAAAATGACGAATAAATCTCACGAAGCGGATGTGGCATTCATCAAGGCGCTGGCGGAACTGCTGCGCGACAACGATCTGACCGAGCTGCAGGTCAAGCGGGACTACGGCGACGACGATAGCCTCAATGTCCGGGTCTCGCGCCAGACTGCCATGGCCGCTGCTCCGGTGCAGGTTGCCGTGCCTGCCGCCGCCGCCCCCGCTCCGGCTGCTGCCGCCGCTGCGGCCCCTGCCGCCGCCAGCGAAGATCCGGCCAGCCACCCCGGCGCCGTGACCTCGCCGATGGTGGGCACCGTTTACCTGCAGCCCGAACCGGGCGCGCCCTCCTTTATCGCGGTGGGCAAGCAGGTCAGCGAAGGCGACACCCTGCTGATCGTCGAAGCCATGAAGACCATGAACCACATCCCGGCGCCGAAATCCGGCACCGTGAAACGCATTCTGGTCGAAGACGGCGCCGCCGTGGAGTTCGGAACCCCCCTGGCCATCATCGAGTAAGGATCTGCCATGTTTGACAAGATCCTGATTGCCAACCGCGGCGAGATCGCCCTGCGGGTGATCCGTGCCTGCCGGGAAATGGGCATCAAATCGGTCGCGGTGCACTCCACCGCCGACTCGGACGCGATGCACGTGCGCATGGCCGATGAATCGGTCTGCATCGGCCCGCCGTCCGGAACCCAAAGCTACCTGTCGATCCCGGCCATCATCTCGGCCTGCGAGATCACCGGCGCCCAGGCGATCCACCCGGGCTATGGCTTCCTGTCGGAAAACGCCAATTTCGTGCAGATCATCGAGGACCACGGGCTGACCTTCATCGGTCCCTCTGCTGCGCATATCCGCATCATGGGCGACAAGATCACCGCCAAGGAAACCGCCAAGAACCTCGGCATTCCGGTGGTGCCGGGTTCCGAAGGCGGCGTGCCGGACATTGCGGCCGCCAAGAAGGCCGCGGCGGACATGGGCTATCCGGTGATCATCAAGGCCACCGCCGGCGGCGGCGGCCGCGGCATGAAGGTGGCCCAGAACGAGAAAGAGCTGGTCTCCGCCTTCTCCACCGCCCGCTCCGAAGCCAAGGCCGCTTTCGGCAATGACGAAGTCTACATGGAGAAATACCTCCAGAAGCCGCGTCACATCGAAATCCAGGTCTTTGGCGACGGCAAGGGCACCGGCGTGCATCTGGCCGAGCGCGACTGCTCCCTGCAGCGCCGCCACCAGAAGGTCTTCGAGGAGGCCCCCGGCCCCTGCATCACCCCCGAAGAGCGCGCCCGGATCGGCAAGATCTGCGCCGACGCGATCGGCAAGATGGGCTATTCCGGCGCCGGCACCGTCGAGTTCCTGTATGAGGACGGCGAGTTCTATTTCATCGAGATGAACACCCGCCTGCAGGTGGAGCACCCGGTGACCGAGGCCATCTTCGGCGTCGACCTGGTGCGCGAGCAGATCCGGGTCGCCGAAGGCCTGCCGATGTCCTTTACCCAGGACGACCTGGAGATCAACGGCCACGCCATCGAGGTGCGGATCAACGCCGAGAAGCTGCCGAACTTTGCCCCCTGCCCGGGCAAGATCACCCAGTACCACGCGCCCGGCGGTCTCGGCGTGCGGATGGATTCGGCGCTTTATGACGGCTATTCGATCCCGCCCTACTACGACTCGCTGATCGGCAAGCTGATCGTGCACGGCCGCGACCGGACCGAGGCACTGGCGCGCCTGAACCGCGCCCTGGGCGAGCTGATCATCGACGGCATCGACACCACCGTGCCGCTGTTCCATGCGCTGCTGCAGGAAAAAGACATCCACACCGGCGACTACGGCATCCACTGGCTGGAGCGCTGGCTGGAAGAAAACCAGCCCGGCTGACCGGGACCATTCAACGGGGCGCGCCGCCAGGCTGCGCCCCGTTCTACTTTTGCCTGACATTTTCCTTTATACTGCCCAGCACCATGAGCTTGACTGCGGACCTCCTGCTGCACGCCTATTCCGCCGGTGTTTTCCCGATGGCCGAACACCGCGACGACCCGGAAGTATTCTGGGTCGATCCCAAGCGGCGCGGGATCCTGCCGCTGGACGGTTTCCGCATCTCCCGCTCGCTGGCCAAACGCATCCGCAACGGCGGCTTCGAAGTCACCGTGAACCGGGACTTTGCCGGCGTGGTCGAGGGCTGCGCCGACCGGACGGAAACCTGGATCAGCACCGAGATCCGCGACCGCTACCTGGATCTGCATCTGATGGGCAATGCCCACTCGCTGGAGGTCTGGCGTGACGACGCGCTGGCCGGCGGCACCTATGGTGTCTCGCTGGGCGGCGCATTTTTCGGCGAAAGCATGTTCTCGCGCTGCCGCGACGCGTCAAAGGTGGCGCTGGCCTATCTGGCCGACAGGCTGCTGCAGGCAGGCTACATGCTGTGCGATACCCAGTTCCTGACCCCGCACCTGGCCTCGCTCGGCGGGATCGAGGTCACCCGCGCGCGCTACCGGGCGCTGCTGCGCCAGGCGCTGGCAAAGGATGCGGATTTCACGCGCCCGGCCGTACCCGCGCCTCAGCTGCTGCTGCAGCGCATGACCCAGACGTCGTAACGGTTGTGGTCCAGCGCGCTCAGCGCCGGGCTTGAGGCGACCATCCAGCCTTGAAAGTGCACTGCACCATCGCTGGGATCGCGCACGGACAGGTAGGCAAATGCATCCCCGGTCGGGTTTTCCGCCGGATAGCGGCAGTCCGACACAGTCACCAGCAGGCCGAACATCTCGGCGCTGGCGCCAATGGCCACCTCGGTGTCCATGGTATGGCCATTGACCTTATCCAGCGCCCTGAGAACGGCTGCACTGCCCTGCGCCGCCTGCTCCTGCCCCCAGGCAGGCAGCGCCAGCACCGCGGCCGTCAGGACGGCAGCGAAGCGTTTCACGAGTCCTCTCCGCCGCCGGCCACGAATTTGACCAGCAGCGAGATCAGGCTGACCGCTCCCTGGGTATCCTCGATCTCATCCCCGGCCTCGAAGGCAAAAGGCGAGCCGCCCGGCATGATCTCGACGAAATTGCCGCCCAACAGGCCTTCGGAGGAGATCACCACAGCGCTGTCATCGGGTATCCCGATCCCTTCCTTCACCGAAAACACGGTATCGGCGCGAAAGGTGTCCGGGTTCAGGCCCACGCCGGTCACGGTGCCGATCTTGACGCCCGCCAGCCGCACATCGGTGCCAACGCTGACTCCTTCCAGCGACCGGAACGATGCGCTCAGATCATAGGTGTCGCCGCCGCGCGACAGGCCCGCCGCTTGGCCTGCATAGACGGCAAACGCCACCGCGGCGGCCAGCACGACACCGCCGGCGAAAACTTCAGTAGGATTGTGGGACATGAAACCAGCCTTCTGGCAGATGTTTATTCGGGCACCCAGGCCTCGTAATCACGGCGTTCCTTGGGTTCGCCGCCAGCCCGGATCGAGCCCGCCGGCGCATAGGCCATCATGGTGCCGGTCAGGTTTTCCTGGTGCGGCTTTTCCCAGGCCTTGTGCTTCAGGGGCTTCTCGCTCGGCACTTCGTCAAAGGTGCGGTGCAGCCAGCCGTGCCAGTCGGGGCTGACACGCGAGGCTTCAACTTCACCGTTGAACATCACCCAGCGCTTGCTGTCATCCGCATTGCGGTAGAAGACATTGCCCTGGTCATCCTCGCCCACCTTGATCCCCTTGCGGGCGGTGAAGATCCGGGTGTTCAGGGTGGAGCCGTTCCACCAGGTCACAGCGCGCAGAAGAGTGTTCAGGATTCCCATGGGTGCCTCCGGATTTTTCCGCTTTTGATATGGCCCAATTTCCCGCCAAGGTCCAGTGGCTTGCACCTGATCCGGGCGTTCCCGGCGGGAAATGGCAGTTTGCCCCGGACCTGCCTGCAGGCCACTGGCAGGCTTAGCTGTCCGCCGCTGCCAGCGCGGTCACCTCGATCTCGATCCGGAACTTCGGATCAATCAGGTTGCATTCGATCATTGTCGCCGCCGGCGGGTTGGCGCCAAAGGCCTCCGCCAGAACCGGCCAGCAGGGTTCAAACTCCGCCGCATCCGGCAGGTAATAGTTCACCCGCACCACATCCGCAAAACTGGAACCCGCCTTCTCCAAAGCGCCGCCGATGGTATCCAGCGCCGACTTGCACTGCGCCACCACATCCGCGCCCTGGCCGACGGTGCCGGCCACATGCACAAATCCGCCCGCCACAACGGCGCGGCAATAGCCGATCCTGGCCTCGAACTCTCCACCGGACGATATCCGCCTGATCATCGCTCACTTTCCTCTTGCCAAAAATATCCCGGGGGCGCAGCGGCCTGCCGCTGCGGGGGCAGCGCCCCCTGTCAAACCGCCCCCCAACAAACAAGCGGCGCGGAAAAACCGCGCCGCTTGATCAATCTCTCATCCGCTTACCCGGCCGAGGCCGGTTCCTTCTCGGCATCCGCGTGGATCATCAGCGGCTGCGCCTCCGAGATCACCGCCTCCTCGTTCACAACCACCTTGGTCACGCTGTCCATGCCCGGCAGGTCGAACATGGTATCCAGGAGGATATCCTCCATGATCGAGCGCAGGCCCCGGGCGCCGGTCTTCCGTTCGATCGCCTTGCGGGAAATCGCCTTCAGCGCCTCCTCGGTAAAGTCCAGCTCGGTGTCCTCCAGCTCGAACAGGCGCTGGTACTGCTTGACCAGGGCGTTCTTGGGCTGGGTCAGGATGGTGACCAGCGCGTCCTCGTCCAGATCCTCCAGGGTTGCCAGCACCGGCAGGCGGCCGACAAATTCCGGGATCAGGCCGAATTTCAGCAGATCCTCGGGCTCCAGATCCTGGAAGACCTCGCCGACGCCGCGCTCGTCATTGTCGCGCACATCCGCGCCAAAGCCCATCGCCGACCCCTTGCCGCGGGCCGAAATGATCTTGTCCAGACCGGCAAAGGCGCCGCCGCAGATGAACAGGATGTTGGTGGTGTCCACCTGCAGGAACTCCTGCTGCGGATGCTTGCGCCCGCCCTGCGGCGGCACGCTTGCCACAGTGCCTTCCATCAACTTCAGCAGCGCCTGCTGAACGCCCTCGCCCGACACGTCGCGGGTGATCGAGGGGTTTTCCGACTTGCGGGTGATCTTGTCGACCTCGTCGATATAGACGATGCCGCGCTGCGCCCGCTCGACGTTGTATTCGGACGATTGCAGCAGCTTCAGAATGATGTTTTCGACATCCTCGCCGACATACCCGGCTTCGGTCAGCGTGGTCGCGTCCGCCATGGTGAACGGCACATCCAGAATCCGCGCCAGCGTCTGCGCCAGCAGCGTCTTGCCGCAGCCGGTCGGGCCGATCAGTAGGATGTTCGATTTCGCCAGCTCAATGTCCGACCCTGCCTTCTGGGCGTGGTTCAGACGCTTGTAGTGGTTATGCACCGCAACCGACAGCACCCGCTTGGCGGTGGCCTGGCCGATCACGTAATCATCCAGCACCTGGCAGATGTCCTTGGGGGTCGGCACCCCGTCGGTGGCCTTCAGCCCGGAGGCCTTTGTTTCTTCACGGATGATATCCATGCACAGTTCAACGCATTCATCGCAGATGAACACGGTGGGGCCTGCGATCAGCTTGCGCACTTCATGCTGGCTCTTGCCGCAGAAGCTGCAATAGAGGGTGTTTTTGCTGTCGCCGCCTGAATTCGTCGCCATGGTCTACCTTTCAGTCCGCCCGTTCCGCTGCACCCGCGCTGCGGGGCAATCCAACTTTTGGCCAGCTTAAGCCAGTGCTTAGGCCGCCACAATGTGAAAGTGTGCCCCATCCGAAACGCAGGGCACACGGGGGTTCGCAACCGCAGGCGTCAGGCCTGCTCCTCGTCGCCCTTGGCGCGGTTCTCGACGATCTCGTCGATCAGGCCGAATTCCTTGGCCTCTTCCGGCGACATGAAATTGTCGCGCTCCAGCGCGGCGACGATGGTCTCATAGTCCTGGCCGGTGTGCTTGACGTAGATTTCGTTGAGGCGCTTTTTCAGCTTCAGCGTCTCTTCGGCGTGGATCATGATATCCGTCGCCTGCCCCTGGAAGCCGCCGGAGGGCTGGTGCACCATCACCCGGGAGTTCGGCAGGCTGAACCGCATGCCCTTTTCACCGGCAGTCAGCAGCAGCGAGCCCATCGACGCCGCCTGGCCGATCACCAGGGTCGAGACCTTGGGCTTGATGTACTGCATGGTGTCATAGATCGACAGGCCCGAGGTCACCACGCCGCCGGGCGAGTTGATGTACATGGAGATTTCCTTGGACGGGTTTTCCGCCTCAAGGTGCAGCAGCTGAGCCACGATCAGCGAGCTCATCCCGTCGTGCACCGGACCGTTCACGAAGATGATCCGCTCCTTCAGCAGGCGGGAAAAGATGTCATAGGCCCGCTCGCCCCGGCTGGTCTGCTCCACCACCATCGGGACCAGGGTATTCATGTACGTTTCTCTGGGATCAATCATTTCGACCTGCCTGCGTTGATTTATGTCCGGCACCATACCTGACAGTGTGTTACCTGAGTCTTAGTCCCGCCACTTTTGACCTGCAAGGGGCGGGCGGCATTTTACGCTGCCGCAAACCTGCATCCGGTGTCGCAATCTGCCGGAACGCTGTCGCTATCCTCGGGCTGCGCCGCGCCGCGGCACCTTAGGAAACACACTCAAGTCCGAATTCCGCCCGGGTGCCAGATCCCGGGCGCCGTGCTGGGATTCCGCCATGGCCGATGACAGTTTCGTTCAGAAAGGCGCTGCCGCCAATCTTGCCGTCCCGTTCGAGGGCGAGCCCCAGGATTTCTATTTCCTGCTGCTGCCGAAGGCGACAATGCTGCCGGTGGCGGCCGCCATTGAGCCTTTGCGCATTGCCAACCAGGTGACCGGCACAAGGCTCTACCGCTGGTACATCATGACCGAGGACGGCCAGCCTGTGCGCTGCTCCAACGGCATGGTGATCACGCCGGATACGCCGCTGCAGCCGCTGCCTTCGGATTCGCTGGGCTTTGTCTGCGCCGGTGTTGAACCGCAGAACGCGGCCAGCGAAGTCACGCTGAACTGGCTGCGCCGTGAAAGCCGCTTTGGCCGCTCCATCGGCGGCATCTGCACCGGCGCCTTTTCGCTGGCCCAGGCGGGGCTGATCAAGAACCACAGGTTCACCCTGCACTGGGAAAACCAGCCCGGCTTCCTTGAACGCTACCCGAGCCTCGAACCGTCCCCCAATATCTTCGAGATCTCCGGCCCGCTGATGACCTGCGGCGGCGGCAATGCCGCAACCGACATGATGCTGCACCTGATCGAGGAACGCCACGGCAAGCAGTTGGCGATCATCGTTGCAGACATGTGCCTGCATGTGCGGTCCGGCGGCCAGGCGGCGCCGCAGAAATCGAACTATGCGGTGGCCATCGGCAGCCGCAACCAGCGGCTGCTGAACGCCCTGCAGCTGATGCAGGAATCGATCGAGGAACCGCTGTCGATCGGCGAGCTGTGCGACAGACTCGACATCTCCCGGCGCCAGCTGGAGCGGCTGTTCTCGCGCTATTTGAACCAGAGCCCGATGCACGTCTATTTCGACATGCGGCTCAGCCATGCCTTTGCGCTGATGAACGAAACCTCGATGTCGGTGACCGAAATCGCGCTGGCGTCCGGCTTCAACAGCGCCACCCACTTCTCGCGCCAGTTCAAGCGCAAGTTCGGCGCCAGCCCCCATTTCTTCCGTAAGGGCTGGAGCTGACCGCCTGCTGGAAGGTGCCACCCCTGCCGCGCCGGCGCGGAATTACCCGAACATGTCGGCGGTGATCCCCGCGTACCAGCCGATGCTTTCCTCATAGGTCTGCTGGCGCAGCAGGGCGTCTTCACCGGTCTGGCTGATGAACCCGTCCACCTTGGCGATCTTTTCATCCGTCGCCTGATAGGTGGCCCCTACCTTGACGCCGTCATTCTCGCCGATCAGCGACCAGCATGTGTTGGAGAACTGTGCCGGAAACACCTTGCTGTCCAGCAGTGCTCCGCGCACCGCCATCGCCGCCACCTTGGCCTGGGAATTGGCGGAAAAGCCCGATTTCGGCATGTCGCCCTGGGCGCAGGCATCGCCCAGCACATGGATGTTTTCATCCACCCGGCTTTGCATCGTGTGGCCGCTGACCGGCGCCCAGTTGCCCTCGGTGATCCCGGCCAGCTCGCAGATCCGCCCCGCCTTCATCGCCGGGATCACGTTGCAGGCATCGACCTTGGTTTCCTCGCCGTCGATGGTCACGGTCATCGCCTCCGGGTCGACCGAGACATTGCCGCCGCCGAACTCCTCGCCGATCCAGTCGATCATGCCGTCATAGTGGTGCCCCCAGCCCTCCTGGAACAGCGCCATCTTGGAGAATTTCGGCTTGGGGTCGGCAATGATGATCTTGGCCGTCGGGTTTTTCTGTTTCAGCACATGCGCCACCATCGAGACCCGCTCATACGGCCCCGGCGGGCAGCGGTAGGGGTTGGGCGGCGCCACCATGGCAAAGGTGCCGCCTTCCGGCATCGCTTCGATCTGCGCCTTCAGCAATTCCGATTGCGAGCCCGCCTTATAGGCATGCGGCATCTTGTTCTGGGCGGTGATGTCCCAGCCCTCCACCGCGCCGTCGACAAAATCGATGCCCGGCGACAGGATCAGCCGGTCATAGGGCAGCACCGCGCCGCCCGCCAGGCTGACCGTGCGCGCGTCCCGGTCGATGCCGACGGCCCAGTCATGCACCACGTTGACGCCGTACTGGCTGGCCAGCGTGCCATAGCTGTGAGCAATGTCCGGAAGCTCCTGGAATCCCCCGATGTAGAGATTGGAAAAGAAGCAGGTGTAATAGGTCCGGGTCGGCTCCACCAGGGTGACGTCAATGGCGCCTTCGCTGTCCTTGGCGATATAGCGCGCCGCGGTCGCTCCGCCGGCCCCGCCGCCAATCACCACCACCCGCGGCTTGCCGGCACCCAGCACCGCCGGCGTCTGCAACGCCGCCGCTGCCGCAACACCGGTGCCGAGGAATTTGCGTCTGTCTACAGCCATTGTCTTCTCCTCCCTTGCAACAAAAAGCGCCGGAAGGTCACTCCAGCGCACCAAAATATGCTGCCAGGGCGGCGATCTCCTCATCCGAGAGCCGCCCCGCCATCATCTGCATTACCGGATGCGGGCGGATCTTCCGCTTGTAGGCATGCATGGCGATGACAAAATCCTCGTCCGGCCAGCCGACGATTGCCGGGATGCCGTCCTGGCTGCCGCTGATCTGGTGGCAGCCGGTACAGGCGCCGGAGAGATATGCACCGAAATCCCGGTCGCCCTGGATGGCCAGCACCTCCGGCGGCAGCACCGTTTCCCCGGCCCCTTCATCCGGTGCCGGGGTTCCGTCCGCCAAAGCCGCGCTGCCAAGCGCTCCCCAAAGCACCACGCCCGCTGCCGGGGGGGACAGCATGTTACTGCGAATGAGACTTGAGGTAGGCAATCACCGCCTCGATGTCCCCCTCCTTCTTCAAGCCCGCAAAGGACATTTTGGTGCCTTTCATGTACGCTTTCGGCTTCGCCAGGAACGCCGCCAGTTCGGCCTCGTCCCAGACCAGCCCTCCGTCCGCTGCGGCCTTCATCGCCTTGGAGTATCGGAAGCCCTCCGCGGCCGCCGCGGGTGCACCGACGATCCCGTCCAGAATGGGCCCGGTCTTGGACTTGGCCCCGTCGCCAACCTGGTGGCAGGCCTTGCATTTTCTGAAGGCCTTCTCGCCCTTCGCCACCAGTTCCGGATCCAGCGCGGCGGCCGCTTCAATCGGTTCAGCGGAAGGCTCTTGGACAGCCGCCGCCTCGACCGGCACTGCCCCGGCACCGGATGCCGCGCTCTCTTCCTCAGGCGTCACATCCAGAACCATGGCCCGCATAGTAATTTCCACGTTCTCCTTGCAGTTCTCCATGCACGGCTCCGGGTTCCAGAAATGCTTCTCCGCCTCCAGCCGGTCGTCCGGGATGAACCCGTCGGCATTCAGCAGCTCAACCTCCATGAAGGTCTCTTTGGACAGCACGAACCCGTCATCGACCAGATCGTTGGAATAGAGAATATAGGCCACAATAGCATAAACCTCGTCCGCCGTCAGGGACTGCGCGTTGCCGAAAGGCATTGAACGGTTGACGTAATCCCAGGCGGTCGACAGATGCGGCCAGTAGCTGCCCACCGTCTTCAGCGGGTCGTCATGGTCCAGCGTGCCCTGCCCGCCTGCCAGCTTGGGCCAGTTACCGACGCCCTCGGCAAAGTCGCCATGGCAGACGGCGCATTTTTCAGCAAAGACCTCCTCGCCGGCGACCGCATTGCCCGAGCCTGCGGGCAGGCCGGTGCCATCGGGTGCGACGTCCAGGTCCCAGGCTGCGATTTCCTCTGGCAGCGCCGGGCGGCCCAGGCCGAACTTGCCCGCATAGGCTGGAAGCGCAAATGCAGCCGCAACTGCTGTTGCAGCGATATACTTAGGAAACCTCGACATTTTCCGCCTCCCCGTTTGCCTTGACCCACCAGGTCTGGATGGCGTTGTTGTGATAGATCGAATTCAGCCCCCGCACCGCGCGCAGCTGCGCCTTGGTGGGCTGCACGTATCCGGTTGAATCCCTGGCCCGGCTTTGCAGCAGCATTTCGGCGCCATCCCAGGTGATATCCAGGTAGAACCGGGTCAGCGCCTTGCCGGCACCCGGAGCCGCCAGCCGCGCCTGCTGCCAGGTCTTGCCCCCATCCAGCGACACATCCACACCGGTGATCGCACCGCGGCCCGACCAGGCCAGACCGGTGATTACCAGCGGCCCTTTGCCATGTTTGATGGGAGATTGCGGGCTGGGACTGGTGACGACAGACTTGGCATCCATCTCCCAGGTCCACTTGCGGCTGGTGCCATTGGCCAGCGTGTCGGTGTATTTCGAGGTTTCCTCGCGGCTCTCCACCGGCCTGTCCATCACCTCGACCCGGCGCAGCCATTTGACCCATAGGTTGCCTTCCCAGCCCGGCACCACCAGCCGCACAGGGTAACCGTGTTCCTTGCGCAGCGCCTCGCCATTGGCCTTGAAGGCCACCAAGACGTCGTCCATCGCCTTCTCCAGCGGGATAGACCGGCCGTTCGAGGAGGCATCCGCGCCTTCCACATAGACCCATTTGCCCGCCGGGCTGACTCCGGCTTCCTCCAGCAGGGTCCGCAGCGGCACGCCGGAATATTCCATGTTGTGGATCATGCCGTGGGTGAACTGCGCGCCGTTCAGCTGGGCGCCGGCCCACTCCATGCCCGAATTCGCCGCGCATTCGCAGAAATACACCCGGTTTTCGCGCGGGAACCGCTCGAGATCGGCGTAGGTGAAAACCAGCGGCGTATCCACCAGCCCGTTGATCATCAGCCGGTAGTCTTCCTTGCGCAGCTCGATTGCGCCGGAATGGTGGCGTTCAAAGGCGCAGCCCTGCGGCGTGATGGTTCCGTCCAGCGCATGGATCGGGGTGAAGTTAATCGAGCTGATGGTGTCCGCCGTCAGCCACTCCACATTGCGGCGCACCACGTCGCTTTCATACTGGATCGGCAAGCCATAGGGCGTGGCATCCACGCCCTCGCCCAGGCCGCTGGCCCAGTCCTGCACCTCGGTAATCAGCGGATCGGGTGCGGCGGCCTTGGCTGCAGTGGCCGCCACCGCCCCTGCTCCGGCCGCCGCCGCCCCGGTCAGGAACTGGCGGCGTGAAGGCGCCCGGCTGTTGGAGTCATCACTCATGTCTCTTTGCCTCCTCACATAGATAAATTCACGTTCGTGAATTTATTTGCGTAAAATTTTTTTGCGGCATCCCGCCGCGGCGGGTATTGTTCGCCCCGGCGGAGCGGGCGCCGTCAGGCGCCCGCCACCTCTACGGATGTATTCGGGTTCAGGCTGACGGTTCCCAGCTTGCGGATATGATCCTCGACCACATCCCAGATCATCGGCCCCTCTGTGCCTTCGTTCACGCTGGCCCACCCGGCCACGACATAGGATTTCGCGGGATCAATGGCCTCGCCGGTTTTCAGAAGGGTCATCTCGCTGATCCGCTCGCCCTGCGGCTTTGTGATATCGATGCGGTAGCCCATGCCGCCAATCCGCACCATGTCGCCGCCCTGCTGGTAATAAGGGTCCGGGTTGAAGATGTTGTCGGCCACATCTTCAAGAATGACCTTGATGAATTCACCCGTCATCTCCGACCGGTAGGCGGCGCCATAGGACATCGAGGTGACGTTCCAGATGTCCTCTCGCGTAATGTCGTCGCCCGGCACCAGCGACGGCCCCCAGCGCACGCCCGGCGACATGGCGATATCCGCCTCCCGCTCGCTCAGCAGCGCGTCGCAGATCAGGTCGTCCCAGGTGCCGTTGAAATTACCGCGGCGGTACAACAGCGTATCGGTCTGGCCGATCACCTCTGCCAGCTGGTCCTTGAAGGGCGCGCGTTCCGCCTCGATCAGCTGCGCCACCGCCGGATCCGGCGCGATCACGTCCGAGAACACCGGGATCAGCTTGTGCCGCAGCCCCATCAGCTGGCCGTCGCGCACGTCCAGATCGACGCGGGAGACGAATTTGCCATTGGAGCCCGAAGCGATGATATGCGTCTTGCCCACCAGCACCGGCTCCGGCAACGCATCATGGGTGTGGCCCGACAGGATCACGTCGATGCCCTGCACCTTGCCCGCCATCTTCTTGTCCACGTCAAAGCCGTTGTGGCTGAGCACCACCACCAGATCGGCCCCCGCCGCGCGGACCTCATCCACCATGGCCTGCATGTTCTCGTCCCGAATGCCGAAGGAGTACTCCGGGAACATCCAGCCGGGGTTGGCAATCGGCATATAGGGGAAGGCCTGGCCGATCACCGCCACCTTGGCGCCGCCGCGTTCAAAGAACTTGTAGGGCTTGAACAGCTCGGCCGGCTCGTCCCATTCGGCGTCAAAGATGTTCTGGCCAAGCGCGGCAAAGGGCAGCCCTTCGACAATCTCATTCACCCGGTCGCTGCCCAGCGTGAACTCCCAGTGAAAGGTCATCGCATCCGGCTTCAGCGCGTTCATCACGTTGACCATGTCCTGCCCTGCCGTGTGATGGCAGGTATAGGAGCCATGCCAGGTGTCGCCGCCGTCAAACAGCAGCGCATCGGGACGGTCGGCGCGGATGGCATTGATGATCGTCGCCATGCGGTCCAGCCCGCCGACCCGGCCATAGCCCTTGGCGAGCGACGCAAAATCATCATGGGTCAGCGCATAGGCCGAGGGGCTGCCGTCGGCGATGCCATAGGCCTTGCGGAAATCGGCGCCGGTGATGTGCGGCACGTGGCCCTTGTTGGCCCCCACCCCCAGATTGATCGACGGCTCGCGGAAATAGACCGGCTTCAGCTGGCCGTGAATATCGGTCACATGAATCAGGCTGATGTTGCCGAAGGTGTCAAACTCCAGAAGCTGATCCTGGGTCAATGACTGCTGCGCAGCCAGCCGTGCCCAGTTGCCAAAGCCTGACGCCCCAACCATGGCCGAGGCAGCCATGGAAACCTGCAGAAAATCGCGGCGCGAGATCATGAGTACCGGTATCCTCTTTGCCCGCGCGATATATTCACGCGGATGAATGTTTCAAAAGAGACGCGCCCCGCACCTGAAGCCAGGCACGGGGCGCAAAGATCAGTTGCGGACAGAGGGGGCTTCGACCGACAGCCCATTGCCGCGCGAGGCAACATAAAGCTCCAGCGCCACGAACTCAGGCGAACCCGGCTTGTAGGTCTCGGCGCGGGTGTCGCGCACGCAGCCCTTGAACCGCGCATGGGCGGTGTTCAGCTTGGTGTTCTTCAAGCGGTAGACCGGGAACCCGTTGATCTGGCCCTGGCTCAGGTGGTCGGCCCGGATCATCTTGCCATTGTTGTCCTCATGGCAGTTCGCGCAGGACAGCTCCAGCTGACCGGTGCGGGTGTAATACATCTCGCGGCCCTGCTCCCAGGCGGACTGGGCCGGGCCGTCGATGGCCACATTCACCGGAAGCCCGCGCGACTGAACCGAGATCAGCGCCTCCATCGCGGCCATCTTGCCGCCGGTGTATTTCCACTTCTCCGCGCCCATCTGGTTTTCGCGGCAGTCGTTGATCTGCATGTTCAGGGTGCGGACTTCACCGGCGGTCTCGTTCCATTTCGGATAGACTGCGCGCACGCCTGCCATGCTTTCCTCGACATCATCGTGGCAGGAGGCACAGGATTTGCCTTCGGAACCCTCGGCGGTGTTCCAGGCATCCATCGCCTGATCGACAAACACCATTGCCGGATTTTCAAAGTCGTCCATTTGCAGCGCCTGGGTTTCGTCCGAGCGGTAGTGCCAGCCCGACATCACCTCATCCAGCACATCCGCCACATGGGCGGGTGCCGCTGTCTTGGTGACCATCTCGATTTCCTCGTTGACCACCAGCTTGTCGTCATCGGGGCCTGCGCCTGCGGCCATCGGCAGCGCCAGCACGGCAACCAGCGCCGTAAGTGCCTTTTTGTTCATTCCATTTCCTCCCGTGGGTGCCTGCCCCGTCCGGACCTGCCGGACAGGACGCGTGCCTGAAGATCCGGAACGGATCAGCCGATGGCGATTTCTTTGCTGGTCTCGTAGACCGAGCCGTCGTCGTCATGCCAGGTGAAGGTGAATTCACCGGCTTCCGGCACGATGGCCTCGAACTCGAAATAGGGGTTTGTGGAGATTGCGGGCTCCATCGCCACATCCAGGACCGTCTCGCCGTTGAAGGCGCAGGTGAAGCGGTTGATGATCGAACGCGGAATGGTATTGCCTTCCTTGTCCTTGCGCTGGCCGCTTTCCATCTGGTGGCTGATCAGGGTCTTGATGGTGACCGCTTCACCGGCAGAAGCCGTTTTCGGGACTTTGACGCGGGGTTTAACTCCGGATGCCATGTCTTTAATTCTCCTTAAGAATTCCGATAGTGATGCAGGCAGCCTCAGCCGCCGCAGCCGCCGATGGTGACTTTGACGGTGGCGCTTGCCCTGGCAAAGGACCCGTCCGCCATTCTGGCAACTGCGATCACGTCCTGGGTAGACGCCAGACGGATCCGGGTGGACGCCGTCTGCTGCGCGGCCGCGGGGCCGAATTTGAAGGTTGCCACCCCCGGTTCCGGGTTGCCGGTGGCCAGCACCATGATCTCGGCAGCGCCGGGCGCCTCCACCGAGATCGGCACGGTGTTGCCGTTTTCGGCGATTTCGGGCGCGTTCAGGGTGACGCCGCCCTCGGCCGCTTCGGCACCGCCGGTAAAGGCGGCGATCCGGTCCTCTGCAGACGCGCTCACGCGGAACGGCAGCACGGTTGCCACGGCGGCGCCCAAGCCCAGGGCCAGGGTCTCACGGCGTGAGAACTCCATCATATCTCTCCTTTGAATTCACAACGGCTGCTGCACGGGGCGCCAGCGGCCCCGCCCGCGCCTCACTCTTCTTTCAGCGTCGCAAGAAACGCGACCACATCCTCGATTTCCTGCGCCGTCAGGATCGGCGGCAGCGGTTCCGTCCCGGCTTCGCCGGTATAGGCGTCGCCCGGTCGGATAAATCCGTCGACCTTGTAGAAGGCCGGCATCATGGTGCCCTCAAAGGTCATCTTGGCATTGGCCACCAGGCCGCGCAGTTCCGCCTCGCTCCAGCGGTCGCCGGCGCCATCCAGCGGCGGGCCGATCTCGCCGTGGAACGGCACATCCGCCAGCGCAGTCAGCTGATGGCAGGCCACGCAGTTGCCCTTGGACTTGTTGCCGGCAATCAGCGCTCCGCTAACGGCGTCGCCGGCAACGCCGGTCAGCGAGGCGGCCACTTCGCCATGCTCGCCATACTGCACCGCTTTCGGAGCAACCTCGCCGGCCCAAGCCGCAGCCCCGGCCAGGCTCAGCGCCAGTGTCAGAGATGTAAGCTTCATGTGTCCTCCCATTGGCTGCCGCATTTTCCGGGCGGCTTGCTTAGCTGCTGCATACCGTAGGCGACCGCGCCCCCGGCACGCAACAACAAATTCATTATTGTGAATTTTTGCACTTCGTGCGCCGGCCCCTTAGTCCGTGGACCCATTGTTGCGCTCGCGAATCCTGCGTTCATGGTATCGCTGGAAATCTTCGTCATTTTCAGCCGCATACCGTTTTTCATTGACCCATGTAAACATGTCCAGCGTGGTTCCGGCGCCAAATGCGCCTGGCATCACCGCAACTGCCGCCCCGGGCGCTGTTGCAGTGGTGCTCACTTCCTCCGGCAGGAACAGAATCGTCGGAGTGAACAGCATCCCCCATTTGCGTGCCATTTCCTTTTCCGGCAGCGTCTCGCCGTCGAAATCGGTGACCTCGATATCGCCATGCAAGTTCAGCTGCACGACAAAGAAGTTGTCTTCGATGTACTGGCTGATGTCCGGCCTGGGAAAGACCTCCTCATGCATCTTGGTGCAATAGATGCAGCCGCGCTGCTCAAAGATCAGCGCCAGCCGCTTGCCTTCGGCGCTGGCTTCTTCCAGATCCTCGCGCAGGTCCTTGAAGGTGTCCCGCATCCACGGCGTCTTGTGCAGCCCGTCATCGCCCAGCTCTGCCGCCGCCAGCGGCGCGGCAACGACCAGGGCCATTAACACTTTTGCAATATTCCTCAACATGTTGCCTCCCATACCTCAGTTATCCGATTGCAGTGAAACCCGGCACCCAGCGGATCATCGCCTCGGCGATCAGCCGCACCCCGCCGGTGGCGATCAGCACCGCAAACAGCACCAGCATCGCCCCCATGCCCTTCTCCGCCCAGGCAAAAGCACCGCGGTGCCGCGCCACCCAGGCCAGGAACGGCCTGGCGAACAGTGCCGCCGCCACAAACGGTGCGGTCATGCCCAGCCCGTAGACCAGCAGCAGCACCCCGCCACGCCAGATATCGCCCATGCCGGAGGCAATCATCAGGATCGACGCCAGCGCCGGCCCCACGCACGGTGTCCAGCCAAAGCCGAACGCCAGCCCCATCAGATACGCGCCCAGCACCGTCGACGGCTCGGCGCGGCTTTCCAGCCGTGCTTCGCGGTACAGGAGCGGGATCTTCACCACGCCGAGGAAATGCAGCCCGAACAGCAGCAAGAGCGCCGCGGCACCATAGGACAGCACCTCCAGATACTGCCCGAACAATTGCCCCAGTGCAGTTGCCCCCATGCCCATCAGCATGAACACGGTGGTGACCCCGGCGGCAAAACAGCAGGCGGAAACCAGCAGCCGCCGCTGCGCGCCCGCGGCAATTGCCCCGTCCGCGCGCAGCTCCGCCATCGACAGCCCGCCCATGTAGGACAGGTAAAACGGCACCATCGGCAGGATGCAGGGGGTGAAAAAGCTCAGCAAACCTGCGATCAGGGCGCCAAACAGGCTAATTTCAAGCATCCAATCCCCCAAACGGACCCCACATGAACGTTATCCGGGTCCGGCTTGTGTCATTCACATATTCGAATTAAGTTGTTTCACACGGCATCGTCAACAGATGGAATGACACGCATGCACCCTCTCCGGCAACTGGCTGCAGCCGCGGCCGCGGTCTGTTTGCCCCATGCCGTCTGGGCGGCCGAATTGGTGATGGTCGAACAGCCGGGCTGCGAATGGTGTGCCCGCTGGAACGAGGAAATCGCCCCGATCTACCCCAGGACCGCCGAAGGCAGACACGCCCCCTTGCGCCGGGTGGACTTGCGCGCCCTGCCCGATGACCTGCAGGTCGCCCGCCGGGTCCTGTTCACCCCCACCTTCCTGGTGGTCGAACACGGCCAGGAACAAGCCCGGCTCGAAGGCTATCCGGGCGAAGATTTCTTTTGGCCTTTGCTGGCAGATTTGCTAACCGCCCATACAGGGTTTGTTGAAAATACGAACACTCAAGGCGGCAGCTGACCGCCCGGACGAGGCAAGAGAGAGGAGCGCGGCGCCGCGGTGCCGCTCAGGAGACGGCACATGGCACTACCGCAATTTTCCGCTGACATGGATCCGGAAGAGATGGACAGAATGGTCGAGAACGCGACCAGGGCCTCCAATTTCCTCAAGGCCATCAGCCACGAGGGGCGGCTGATGATCCTGTGCCATCTGGTCTCCGGCGAGAAATCAGTGACCGAACTGGAGGAGCTCCTGTCGGCCCGCCAGGCAGCCGTTTCCCAGCAGCTCTCGCGCCTGCGGCTCGAGGGGCTGGTAATCCCCCGCCGCGACGGCAAGGCGATCTACTACCGCCTGGCCGATGACAAACCCCGCCGGATGCTGGAATTGGTCTACGGCCTGTTCTGCAAAGACGGCAGCTGACCTGCTGAAGCCAATCAATGCTTGACCTCCTCACTGAACACCAGCTGGCCGCCTGCTTCGGGCTGTTCGGCGGAGTGCTGCTGGGGCTTGCCGCGCGTCTGGGACGGTTCTGCACATTGGGCGCTATCGAGGACCTGCTTTACGGCGGCTCGTCCCTGCGGATGCGGATGTGGGGCGTGGCCATCGGCGTGGCTGTCACCGCCAGCTTTGCCCTGACCGGGATGGGGCTGGTGGATGCGGGCCAGTCCGTTTACCTCTCGGTCCGCTGGATGCCCGCGGCCTCGATCCTGGGCGGGCTGATGTTCGGCTATGGCATGGCGCTCAGCGGCAATTGCGGTTACGGCGCCATCGCCCGGCTGGGCGGCGGCGATCTGCGCAGCTTTGTGATCGTTCTGGTGATGGGCGTCTCCACCTATGTCGTTCTGGCCGGCCCCCTCGCCCCCATGCGCAACCTGTTCTTCGCGCAGCAGGAGGTCACCACCGGCATCCCGCCGGGGCTGGCCCATTACGCCGCCGCCCGGAGCGGACTGCCGCTGTCCGCGATTGGTGTGACCGCAGGCGTGCTTATCCTGCTGGCCTCGCTCACCCACGCGGAAATCCGCGGCGACAAACAGGCATTGGTCTGGTCTGCCGTGGTGGGGCTGGCCATCACTTCCGGCTGGGCCGGCACCACCTATCTGAGCGCCAATGGGTTCGAGGCCCTGCCTGTGGTCTCGCATTCTTTCTCCGCCCCGCTGGGCGAAACCATCCTCTGGACCATGACAGGCTCCCTGCGGCCCTTGTCCTTTGCCGTCGGCTCCATCGCCGGGGTCTGGACCGGCGCCTTCATCGGCTCGCTGATCAAAGGGCACTTCCGCTGGGAAGCCTGCGAGGACCCGCGCGAGCTGCGCCGCCAGATCATCGGCGCCGCCATCATGGGGGCCGGTGCGGTGATTGCCATGGGCTGCACTGTCGGCCAGGGCCTCAGTGCGTTTTCCCTCCTGGCGGTCTCCGCCCCGGTCACGATGCTGGCGATCTTTGCCGGCGCCGCCATCGGCCTGCGCCAGCTGATCGAGGGCTTCCGCCCGGCGGAATGACCTGCTGCCCCCGCGGCGGCAGCAAGGAATTGAAGATCCTGCGGGTGAATGTGATAAATTGGCTATCCTGCGTTAACTTTTAAGCCTTTGTTGCACCTCTTCCCGGAATGATCCCGGTCCGCGCATGGCGCGGCAGCCCGCCGGTACAGACTGATGAGATTTTGGAGCCCGCCATGGACCGCAAGCAGATCATTGACGACCCGGAGACCGGCAACAAGGCCGAAGCTTTTGAAGCCTTTGACGATATTCCTGCCAACCCGGACCCCACCCGCACCATCGGCGATGTGATCGCGGCCCGCTACGGCCGCCGGGACATGCTGGGGGGCATGCTGGGCGTATCCGCCTCCGCGGCCCTGTTCGGTGCCTCGGCCCTGGCCGCACCGCGCAAAGCCGCAGCTGCCGGCTCACCGGCCCAAAGCCGGTATGTCTTTGAAGAGCCCGCCTGGGGCAATGACGAAACCCATCACGTGGCTGCGGGCTATGACGCAGATGTCCTATTGCGCTGGGGCGACCCGATCACGGCAGAGGCGCCGGAGTTCGACGTGATGAACCAGACGGCCGAGGCCCAGCTGCAGCAGTTCGGCTACAACAACGATTATGTCGGCTTCCTGCCGCTGAACGCCGAAGGCTCCCGCGGGCTCCTCTGCGTGAACCACGAATACACCAATGAAGAATTGATGTTCCCGGGACTGGACCGCCAGGACAAGGCGGAGTTTACCGGCATGACCAAGGCGCTGGTGGACATCGAAATGGCCGCGCATGGCGGCTCAGTCGTGGAAATCGCCCGCGGTGCGGACGGCAAATGGACGGTGGTGCGCGACGGCAGGCTGAACCGCCGGATCACTCCGCTGAACACCGCGATGGCCATCGACGGCCCCGCTGCAGGCCATCCGCGGATGCAGACCAGCGCGGATCCAAGCGGCGCCGAGGTTATCGGCACCCTCAACAACTGCGCCGGCGGCATGACCCCCTGGGGCACCTGGCTGATGGCCGAGGAAAACTTCCACGGCTATTTCTGGACCGACAAGCTGGATGCGGAAGGCGAGCCGGACCTGACGGACCAGCCCGAGGCCGCCCAGATGAAACGCTATGGCGTACCTGGGCGGTGGTATGCCTGGGGCAAGCATTACGACCGTTTCAATATCGGCAAGGAACCCAATGAAGCCAACCGCTTCGGCTGGGTTGTTGAAGTGGATCCGCGCGACCCCGATGCCAAGCCCGTGAAGCACACGGCGCTTGGCCGCTTTTGTCATGAAGGCGCTGAGACCACGGTCGCCAGGGGTGGCCAGCTGGTGGTCTATATGGGCGACGACGCGCGCTTCGACTACCAGTACAAATATGTCTCCCGAGGCGTGGTGTCGGATGACCGCGCAGCCAATGCGCGGCTGCTGAGCGACGGCACGCTCTATGCGGCCCGCTTCGGCGACGACGGCACGCTCCACTGGCTGCCGCTGGTGCATGGGCAAGGCCCCCTGACCGCTGAGAACGGATTTGCCAGCCAGGCGGATGTGCTGATCGGCGCGCGCCTTGCAGCTGATGCGCTGGGCGCCACCCCGATGGACCGCCCCGAGGACGCCCAGCCCCGCGGCGACGGCACCGCCTACATCATGCTGACCAACAACTCCCGGCGCAAAGCGGATCAGACCGATGCCGCCAACCCGCGGGCCGGATCTCGTTTCGGCCATATCATCGAGATCAAGGAAGACGGCGGCGACCATGCCGCCGCCAAGGGCACGTGGTCCATTCTGGTGAAATGCGGTGATCCGCGGATCGCCGAAGTCGGCGCCGAATGGAACCCTGAAACCACGGAAAACGGCTGGTTCGCTTCTCCGGACAACTGCGCCTTTGACGCCGATGGCCGCCTTTGGGTCGCAACCGACCAGGGCAGCAAATGGGACAGGACCGGCAAGTCAGACGGGCTCTACGGGGTGGAAACCGAAGGCGATTTGCGCGGCCATTCCAAGCTGTTCTTCCGCTGTCCGATGGGCGGCGAGCTTTGCGGCCCGTATTTCGCCCCGGATGGCGGGACGCTGTTCCTGGCGGTGCAGCATCCCGGCACCGACGGCACCAGGGCGCTGAAAGGCTTCGGGCGCGCCTCGACCTTTGCGGATCCGGCCACCCGCTGGCCGGATTTCGACCCGAACATGCCGCCGCGCCCCTCGGTGGTCGCGGTAACCCGGCAAGGCGGCGGCAGGATCGCCGTCTGACGCAAAATCCGCCTCCGCAGCATCCTCTTTCCGCCCCTTTGCAAAGGGCGGACATACTTGCGAGCAATCAGTTCCACCGCACGCCCCGTCCCCGGGACCTCCCGCGCGCAGTCGTTAGCTTCCACGGGATTCCATAGCCGCAACCGCGCGGCGATGCTCAGACAGGAACTGAGCAGGCAACGGACGGGTGAGTTTCCTCCGGAACAAGACCTCGCCGGCCACCGCCGCCCCGTGCCGTTGCAAAACAGATTTTGCCAAATCTGCGCCAATCATCGTATCCAAGAGCTGCCGTCCTCTCCTGTTTGCGGCCTGCGGCCAGGTGCTTGGCGCATTGCGATGCCGTTCAGGGAGGGCGGCCCCCCTGCCATCCGCCCTGGCCTGGCTTGCCTGGCCTGGACAAAAGGCGCGATCAATTGGAGACCTGCCATGTTTGTCAAACGCCTGACCGCCGCTCTGCTCCTCACCGCCTCTGCCGCAACCGCCGGAAGCATCGCGCCGCGGGACGGCTGGGCGGTGCATGAAACCTCCAAACCTTACGGCCGGCTGATCGATGACGTGAAAACCGCCGCCAAGGCCGAAGGCATGGGCGTTGTCACCCAGGCAGGCCCCACCCAGGCCGCCGCCGCCCGCGGCATCACCATCCCGGGCAACCGGGTGATCGGCATCTTCAACAATGATTTCGCGGTGAAGATCCTCGCCCTTTCCACCGCGGCGATGATCGAAGCGCCGGTGCGGATGTATGTGACAGAGGAAGAAGACGGCCGCGCCACCCTCTCCTACAAGCTGCCCTCCCATGTCTTCGCGCCCTACGCCGAGGAGGGCGGCGCAGAGCTGCAGGCGCTGGCAGACCAGCTTGATCACCGCTTTGCGCGGATTGCCGAGCGGGCGCAGAAATGAGCTTCGGGCTTCTTTCTGGTCCGAAATACTCAATGCGCATGAAATGCGCCAAAATCCGCCGCAGCATTTCTCACACTGGCGTGAGCGGGCTTGCGCGCCGGCGCTGCCTCGGCAATCTGGCGGCAAATCAACGGATTGGACAGACAAGATGACAGAAACCCTGCGCGCAGCCGACGTTCTGGCCCGGCGGTTCTATGAGGCAGGCTGCCGCCACGCTTTCGGCATGCCCGGCGGCGAGGTGCTGACCCTGGTCGATGCGCTGACCAAGGCGGGCATCCGTTTCCACCTGGCCAAGCACGAAAACTGCGCAGGCTTCATCGGCGAGGGCGTGCATCACGCCGACGGCGCGCCGGTGATTCTGGTCGCCACGCTTGGGCCCGGCGCGCTGAACGGCATCAACGTTGTGGCCAATGCCCACCAGGACCGGGTGCCGATGCTGGTGCTGACCGGCTGCGTCGACGCGGCAGAGGAGCACAGCTACACCCATCAGGTGCTTGACCACCGCGCGGTGTTCACCCCCATCACCAAGGCGACCTTCCGGCTTGACGCCGAGGCGGCGGATCTGATCGCCGACAAAGCCGTCGCCATAGCCACGGCGCCGCGCAACGGGCCGGTGCATATCGATGTGCCGATCTCCACCGCCGATGCGCCGGCCAGGGACCGCGGCATCCGCCGCGCGCCTGCAAGTGAAACCGCGCCAAGCGGCGCAGCCCTGGCGCAGGCGCGCTCCTGGCTGGCGGCGGCAGAACAGCCGGTGGCGGTGATCGGTCTGGATGCGCTGCAGGAAAACGCAGGTGCTGCCATCCGCAGCTTCGTTGAGAAACACCGGATTCCGTTCATAACCACCTACAAGGCCAAGGGAATCATTCCCGAAGACCATCCGCTTTCCTTAGGCGGTGCCGGGCTGTCGCCGCTGGCCGACAGGCATCTGCTGCCCCTGGTGCGGGAGGCCGATCTGGTGCTCTCCCTCGGTTACGACCCGATCGAGATGCGCCCCGGCTGGCGCAATGCCTGGGACGCGGAGACCCAGAACGTGATCGACATCGCCCCCGAGGCCAACACCCATTACATGCACCAGGCAGGCCTGAACGTCCTGGCCGCCATTGCGCCCGCCCTGGCGGTCCTTTCCGAGGGCACTGAACCGCGCCGGACCTGGCACAATGGCCGCCCCAAGCAGGCAAAGGCCGCGCTGGCCGGGGCCTTCCCGCAAGACGACGCCTGGGGCCCGGCGGGTGTCATCGCCGAATGCCGCGCCACGCTGCCGCCCGAAACCCTGGCCACCGCCGACAGCGGTGCCCACCGGATCCTGCTCAGCCAGATGTGGACCTGCCATGAGCCGCGCGGGCTGATCCAGTCCTCGGCGCTTTGCACCATGGGCTGCGCGGTGCCGATGGCCATCGGCCGCAAGCTGGCGCAGCCCGGGCGCCCGGTGGTCAGCTTTTCGGGCGACGCCGGTTTCCTGATGGTGGCGGGCGAGCTGTCCACCGCCGCCGAGCTGGGCGCGGCGCCGATCTTCGTGGTCTTTGCCGATGCCAGCCTGGCGCTGATCGAACTCAAACAGCGCCAGCGCCAGCTCGCCAATGGCGGCGTCGACTTTGCGCCCCATGACTTTGCCGCAATGGGCCGGGCGTTTGGCGGCAACGGTGTCACCGTGCGCAGCCGAAAGGAATTGCGCGCAGCCCTTGAACAGGCGCTCAGCGCTTCCCAGTTCACTGTGATCGCGGCGGAAATCCCCCGCGGAGGATATGATGGCCGGATCTGACATGCTGCCCCACGGCGCCCTCAAGGGCGTCAGGGTTCTCGACCTCTCCCGCATCCTGGCAGGCCCCACCTGCACCCAGCTGCTGGGCGACCTCGGCGCCACCGTGATCAAGGTGGAAAACCCCAAGACCGGCGGCGATGACACCCGCCAATGGGGGCCGCCCTATGCGACCGATGCCGCAGGCAACCGCTCGGATCTCTCGGCCTATTTCATGGCCGCCAACCGCAACAAGCGCTCCGTCGCCATCGACATCGCCACCGCAGACGGCCAGCAGGCGATCCGCAAACTGGCGGCAGAGGCCGACATCCTGATCGAGAATTTCAAACCCGGCGGGCTGGCAAAATACGGGCTGGATTACGCCAGCCTCAAGCACAGCCTGCCGGGGCTGATCTACTGCTCTATCTCCGGCTACGGCCAGACCGGCCCCAACAGCCACAAACCCGGCTATGACATCATGGCGCAGGGGTTCGGCGGCATCATGTCGCTGACCGGCGAGCCGGAGGGCCAGCCGATGAAGGCAGGCGTCGGCATCGCCGACGTCATGTGCGGCATGTATGCCTGCATCGGCATCCTGTCGGCCCTGCACCACCGGGAAAAGACCGGCGAAGGCCAGCAGATCGATCTGGCGCTGGTCGATGCCCAGGTCGCCTGGCTGATCAACGAGGGCGTCGCCTATCTGAACACCGGCCAGGTCCCCAAACGGCGCGGCAACGAACACCCCAGCATCATGCCCTATGGCGTCTATGAGACATCGGATGGCCATGTGATCCTGGCGGTGGGCAATGACAGCCAGTTCCGCCGCTTCATGGAGTTCCTCAAGCTGGAGGGCCTGGCCGAAGATCCGCGTTTCGCCTCCAACCCCGCCCGGTTGCAGAACCGCGATGCGCTGAATGCGATCCTGATCCCGTCAGTGCAGCGGTTCACCACCGATGAGGTGCTGGCCGCCATGGAGGCGCGCAAGGTGCCCGCAGGCCCGGTGCAGAACCTGGAGACCCTGTTTGCCACCTCCCAGGTCGAGGCCCGCAACATGGCCATCGGCATGGACAGCTCTGCCGGGCCGGTCAAACTGCTGGGCAACCCGCTGAATTTCTCCCGCACGCCCGTGACATACCGGCATGCGCCGCCGGTTTTCGGCGAGGGGACAGCGGAGATTCTGGACTCCGATACTCCCTTCGGGCCGCCTTGAGTGCGCAAATCCGCGGCGGCATTCCGCCAAGTGTTACAGTTTCTGGCAGAACACCGCCAAACCGGCGGTATTTTTGCCGTTCCTCCGCCCTGCCTATTGCAGAATTTTCCCGGGAAATCTTACACATCCGGCAAATTTCACAGCCGGACGCACACAGGCCATCACCAAACCGCGAGCGGGGTTCGCCCGGACCAGCCCGATGAACTACTCTTCATCAGGGCACGGGACCCGCGCTTTAACTGAAAATGATTGGACACTCATGACGCATGATATTTTCGGCCAGGACAGCAGCCTGACTGACGCAGCTGCGCTGCAGGATTGGAATGCCGTGCAGATGGGCGTCCTGGCCCACGCCGCCGTGACCGCCGATCACTTGGGCGCACTGCTGAAGGCAGCGCCGGATTTTGCATTGGCCCATGCGATCAAAGGGCTGTCGCTGCTGATGCTGGGCCGCCGTGAACTGCTGCCTGCCGCACGCGAAGCATTGCGCGACGCCAAGGCGCAGTACCAAGGCGCGCTGCCGCGCGAACGCAAGTATGTCGATGCGCTGGAGAACTGGCTGGCCGGCCGGGCCAGCCAGGCGGTCCGCCGGATGGAGGAAGTGCTGGACGAGTTCCCCCAGGACACTCTGGCGATGAAGCTGAGCCATGGCATCCGCTTCATCCTGGGCGACCCCGGGGGGATGCGGGCTTCGATCGAACGGGTGATGCCGGCATATGAGCCGGACCACGCGGGACGCGGATATCTGCTGGGCTGCCATTCCTTTGCGCTGGAGGAGACCGGAGACTACGAACGCGCCGCCAATACCGGCCGCCAGGCGCTGTGGATGGCGCCGGATGATGCCTGGGGCCTGCACGCGGTGGCGCATGTGCATGACATGACCGGCAACGCCAGATCCGGCCTCGACTGGCTGGAGGGCCGCGAGCAGGCCTGGGCCCATTGCAACAACTTCCGCTATCACGTCTGGTGGCACAAGGCGCTGATGCATCTGGACCTGGGCCAGATGGCCGAGGCCATCGCCCTTTACGATACCGAGATCCGCAAGGACAAGACCGACGACTACCGCGACATCTCCAACGCCACGTCGCTGCTGGTGCGGCTGGAGCTGGAGGGGGTGGACGTCGGCACCCGCTGGGAGGAATTGTCGAATCTCTGTGCCAGCCGCACCGAAGACGGCAGCCTGATTTTTGCCGATCTGCACTACCTATTGGCGCTGACCGGCCACCGCAAGGAAGACGCGCACAAGCTGGTTCAGCGGATTCACGCCGACGCCGAAAGGGGCGGTTCCGAGGCCTGCGCGCGCATGGCCGATCCCGGCTGCGCCGCCGCCGACGGGCTGGAAGCCTTCGGAGACGGTAATTACAAGGCTGCTTTCGCCCATTTGTCGGCAGCCCGCGGCACACTGCAGCTGGCAGGCGGCAGCCATGCGCAACGCGATGTATTCGAACGCATTACCATCGACGCCGGCCTGCGTGCAGGCCAGCTTGACGCGGTCGAGGCAATACTGGATGACCGCCGAAGCAACCGCGGCGGCACCGAGGACAATTATGCGCTCGCCCGCCGCATTCTGATCGCCGAAGGCCGGAACCCCTCCAGCGCCAAAAGCGTTCCCGCCGAGTAACACCTCAAGGACCAAGACAACAGATGTCCAGCGTTGCGCCCTTCCCCGGGCCTCAGAAAGACCCAAGTGCCGCCAACCGCGCAGCCCCACCGCCGGACGCGGCCCAGCCGCGCCTGCGCGATCCGCGGCTCGACTTTTACCGCGGCATTGCCATGTTCATCATCCTGGCGGCTCATATCCCGGGCAACCGCTGGACCGGCTGGATCCCGGCCCGCTTCGGGTTCTCGGATGCAACCGAGATCTTTGTCTTCTGCTCCGGAATGGCGTCGGCCATTGCCTTCGGCGGGTCCTTTGCCCGCCAGGGGTGGTGGCTGGGCACGGCCCGCGTCGCCTTCCGCTGCTGGCAGGTGTTCTGGGCCCATATCGGCCTGTTCTTCTTCCTGGCGATGTCGCTGGCGGCGATCGATCTCCATGGCGGCTTTGAAAAAAGCTATGTCAACTCGCTGAACCTTGGCCATTTCTTCAAGGATCCGATGCCGCAGATCGTCGGCATCTTCACCCTCACCTATGTGCCGAACTATTTCGACATCCTGCCGATGTACCTGGTGGTGCTGATGATGATGCCGCTGATGATGGGCCTGGAGAAGGTCGGCCTGTGGGCGGTGGCAACGGTCTCTGTGCTGATCTGGCTGACCGCCAACCCCTATATGATCGGCCTCGGCCCCAATGGCATCTCCTTCCCGGCTGAACCCTGGTCGGACCGCGAATGGTTCTTCAATCCGCTCGGCTGGCAGCTTTTGTTCTTCACCGGCTTTGCCTTCATGAAGGGCTGGCTGCCGAAGCCGCCGGTCTCCAGGACGCTGATTGTTCTGGCCGCAGGATTCCTGATCTTCTCGGCCCCCTTCGGCTCCGGCAAGGTTCTGGGCTGGGTCGAAGCCTGGAACATGGACCTGGCCGAAACCATACGCCCGACCTGGAAAACCACCGCCGAGTGGCGCGAAAAGACCGATTTCGGGCTGCTGCGCTATGCTCATTTCCTGTCGCTCGCCTACCTGGGCTGGGTTGCGGCCGGGACCGGCGGCAAGCGCCTGATCGCCTCCGGGCAGTCTGCAGGCGCCCGCATCTGGGCGGTGCTGCTGCAACTGATCACCAAAGTCGGCCAGCAATCGCTTGCGGTGTTCGTTTTCTCGATGGCGCTTGCCCGGTTCATCGGCTTTGCGCTTGACCAGACCGACCGCGCGGTTATGACCACGGCATTCGCCAATCTGATTGGCTTTTTCCTAATCATTGGCTGCGCTTACGGCGCTGCCTGGTTCAAGTCACAGCCCTGGAGAGCCAAAAAATGAGCTCTTTGACCCG
This sequence comes from Leisingera thetidis, assembly GCF_025857195.1. NCBI lineage: Bacteria > Pseudomonadati > Pseudomonadota > Alphaproteobacteria > Rhodobacterales > Roseobacteraceae > Leisingera > Leisingera thetidis. The sequence continues at coordinate 2,230,919 of NZ_CP109787.1, forward strand.
CCGTTCCTTCCTGGCTGCCGCGCTTGGCAGCACCGCCCTGTCTGCCCTGCCCGGGGCCGCCGGCGAAGCCGAACCCTTCAGCCGCGATGCGGTGGTGGCCAAGGCCCGCGCCCTGGCCGCCAAACCTTTTGCCGAGCGCCCGATGGTGCCGCAGGACTGGCTGGACCAATCCTACGACGACTACAAGGCCCGCTGGTTCCGCACCTCTGATGCGCTGTGGTCCAAGACGGACCGCAGCTACAACGTCGATTTCTTCCTGCCCGGCCTCTACTTCCCGCGCGCCATCCAGGTGAACACGGTGACGGGCGGCATGGCCGAGCGCGTGCCCTTCGATCTGTCGCTGTTCGACCAGAACGGCAAGGCGCCGGATCTGACGTCCGAAGGCGACCTCGGCTATTCCGGCCTGCGCCTGCGCACCGACCTGAACGACCCCACCAAGAAGACCGAATTCTGCGTCTTCCAGGGCGCCAGCTACTTCCGCGCCATCGGCATCGGCAACGCCTACGGGCTGTCGGCCCGCGGCCTGGCGCTGAAGACCGCCGACCCCGAGGGCGAGGAATTCCCCGAGTTCATCGAATTCTGGCTGGAGGCCCCGGCCCCAGGCCAGCGCCACATGGTGGTGCATGCGCTGATGGACTCGCCCTCCGTCACCGGCGCCTACAAGTTCACTGTCACCCCCGGCAGCAGCGCGGTGATGGACGTCGAGGCCACGCTGTTTGCCCGCGAGGAGCTGAACCACGCGGGCCTTGCGCCGCTCACCTCGATGTTCCTGTTCGACGCCACCAACCGCCACCGCTTTGATGATTTCCGCCCTGCGGTGCATGACAGCGACGGCCTGCTGGTGGTCAATGGCAACGGCGAAACCCTGTGGCGACCGCTGGCCAACCCCACCCGGCTGCAGGTGTCCTCCTTCATCGACGAAAACCCCCGCGGCTTCGGCCTGATGCAGCGCGCGCGCAAGCTGTCGGATTTCAACGACCTCGAAGCCTTCTACCACAGCCGCCCCTGCCTGTGGGTGGAACCCAAGGAGGACTGGGGCCAAGGCGCGGTCACCCTGGTGGAAATCCCCGCCGACAAGGAAATCTACGACAACATCGTTGCCTACTGGCGCCCGCGCGAACCCTATGCCGCCGGCTCGGAGGTCAGCCTGAACTACCGTCTCACCTGGGGCGAGGAACCGGTGCTGCCAATGCCGCGGGTGATCGACACCGCCGAGGGCGCGCGGATCTTCGGCGGGCCGGGCCGGATCGTCACCATCGACTTCGACGCCCACCCGCTGTTCGACGGCGGGCCGGAGACCCTTGACGTGCACATCCACTCTCCCCATGTGGCGACGAGCGAAGGCGTGCTGCAGCGCAACCCGGAAACCGGCGGCCTGCGGCTTGCCTTCTACTTCGATCCTGGCGAGCAGGATCACGTTGAACTTCGCGCCCAGCTCAGGAAGGACGGCAATGCCGCTTCCGAGGTCTGGCTTTACAGGTGGACCGCATGAACACATGTGACCTGATGCCCCCGGAGCAGCCGCTGGCGATGCCGGAGCAGGACTTCAGCAAGGATTTCAGGGACGCAGCCGCCCCCGGCGATGCGGCGCCCCGCCAGGTGGCGCTGTGGCGCCTGCTGGCCTTTTCGCCGGCGATGGCGGCAACCGGCGTGCTCACCTGGGTGATGCAGGGCTGGTTCACCGCTGACGGGTTTTCGGTGCTGGAGCTGATCCTGCTGGCGCTGATCGCCTTCAACTTCTTCTGGATCGCCTTCACCGTCTCCACCGTGCTCCTGGGCCTCTACGGCCTGTCGCGGCGGGAACGGACCCTGGCCCGCGGCCCGGCGCGGCCGATGAAGGTGGCGCTGCTGATGCCGGTCTACAACGAGGTGCCCTGGTATGTCCTGGGCAACGCCCAGACCATGCTGCAGGAGCTGCACGGCCGCGGCGGCCAGCACGAATACGCGATGTTCATCCTGTCGGACACCCGCGACGATGCGATTGCCGAACAGGAGCGCGCCAGCGTCGAGGCGCTGCGCACGATGCTGCCGCAGGGCACAGAGCTCTACTACCGCCGCCGCGCCGACAATGAGGGCCGCAAGGTCGGCAACATCTCCGACTGGGTGCGCCGCTGGGGCGCGGATTACGAGGCGATGCTGGTGCTGGATGCCGACAGCCTGATGACCGGCCGCGCCATTGCGCGGCTGGCCGATGCGCTGGCGCGCGATCCAAGCGCCGGGCTGATCCAGAGCTACCCGCAGCTGATCGGCGCCCAGTCGGTCTTTGGCCGCATGCAGCAGTTCGCCAACGGCGTCTATGGCCTCGCCCTGGCCGAGGGGCTGGCCCGCTGGGCCGGCCACGAGGGCAACTACTGGGGCCACAACGCCATCATCCGCACCCGCGCCTTTGCCGCCTGCGCCGGCCTGCCGCTCTTGCGCTCGCGCTTCGGCGGCGGCGGCAAGCTGATCATGAGCCATGATTTCGTCGAGGCGGGCCTGCTGCGCCGGGCCGGCTGGTCGGTGCGCTTCCTGCCCCGCATCCGCGGCTCCTACGAGGAAACGCCTGCCACCCTGATCGACCATATCCTGCGCGACCGGCGCTGGTGCCAGGGCAACCTGCAGCACCTCAACCTGCTGCATGCCAAGGGCTTCCGCGCGATCTCGCGCTTTCACCTGTTTGCCGGTGCGATCGGCTATCTGATGGCACCGGTGTGGTTTGCGCTGCTGGTGCTCTGGGCCATCATCGGCCGCAGCGAGGAAGCCTCGGTGATCAGCTACTTCAGCGAGGCCAACCCGTTCCGCCCCAGCTGGCCGGACATGTCCGAGCCCAAGCATGTGCTGGTCATCCTCTTGATCTACGCAATGCTGCTGGCGCCCAAGATGCTGGCAGCAGCAGCGCTGCCGCTGACCGGCAGCCGCTTTTCGGAATACGGCGGCCCGGTGCATTTCGCGCTGTCCTTCGTTTCCGAAGTGGTGCTGGCCATTCTCTATGCGCCGATCCTGATGGTGCAGCAGATGATCGCGGTGTTCCGCACAGCACTTGGCCTGCAGCGCGGCTGGGCGCCGCAGGCGCGCGACGGCGGCAGCTATTCCTTGCGCACGCTGATCGCCTGCCACGCGCTGGAAACCGTCAGCGGCATCGCACTCTGGGCCGGGATCCTCTCGGGCACCGTGTCGCTGTGGCTGGCGCCGATTGCGCTGTCGCTGGTGCTGGCGGTGCCGCTGTCGGCGCTGTCCGGCGTCAAGACGGTGAACCGCATCCGCAACTGGATGGCCACCCGCGAGGAGTTCACCGAGCCCCAGATCACCCGCGCCGCCCGTGTTGCGCGGGCCGATCTGAAAGCCCTGCTGGACGGCAGCACCGCCCGCGGCACCCCGGCAGAGTAAAGCGGAACACTCCCGCGCCCGCAGGACGCCCCGGCTGCGCCGGACCGTCCCTGGCGGCCTTGGGCCCGGCGCCGCGCTGCCGCGCGGCGCGGTTGCACAAAACCGCCAAGGCATGCCCCCAAAAACTATACTGCCTGCATAGAACCGCGGCAGCGCGCCCTCCGGGCGCGCTGCCCGGCCCAACGCTTTGGCGGAAATCTGTGATTTACGGTCAAAGGGGCGGGAGCACCGCGCCGCCGCCGGACGCCTCCCCCCAATGCCCGGCGGCCTGCGGACGGTCAGCGCACAGCCGGTTCATCCTCGAACCAGTCCGCCAGCCAGCCGGCCCAGCCCTTGGGCACCGCATGGCCGCCGTCGAACAGCACCAGTTCGACCTCTGCGCCCGGACCGCACAGCCAGCGGCGATGCAGCAGGCCATCCCCGCCCCAAGCCTTGGCCGGCGCATGCGAGCCGCAGCCATTGGCCTCGCGCCAGAGCTCCAGCCCGGCAAAAACATCGCCCTGCTCCCAGCGGCCGCCGCCCAGGATCCGGCCCTCCAGCGGCACCACCTCGTCGCGCCAGCCATGCACCTGCAACAGCCGCACCGGTCCCTTGCAGGTCTCCGGCTGCGGCCGCCAGAACGCGCCTGACACCGGCGCATAAGCCGCAAACGCCCCGGGATCGCGGCAGGCCAGGTAGTGCACCATGAAGGCGCCGGCCGAGAAACCGGCCAGAACAGTCTGCGCCCGGGACGTGCCGAACCGGTCCGAGGCATCCGCCAGCACCGAGGCGAAGAACGCGCCGTCGTCGCGGCCCTCCTCGAAGGGGCCGAAGCCCCAGCTCTGCGGCCCGGCGCCGTTGCGCTTGCGGCCCTCGGGCGCAATCACCGCATAGCCGCGCTCCGTCAGCCCCTCAGCCAAGCCTGTGTTCCGCAGCACCTGCGCGCCGCTGCCGCCATAGCCATGCAGGAACATCACCACCGGAGCAGGCGCGCCACGGTCCTGAGGCAAGACAATGTGATAGCGGCCTTCTTCCACCTCGCAGGCCTCCGGCGCCGCTGCGCAGCCCGCCGCGGCACCGCTGCCCAAGACCGCCGCCAGCACCACCAGGGCGGCACCCGTTTTCAGCCCCGCCATCATCCCTCCCATCGGGCCACCGGCAGGTTGCCCGCAATCCAGCCCGGGCCCGCGGCGGAGCCCAGCATGCCTTCGGGCACGTCGATCACATTGACGAACCCCGCATCCGCCAGCGCCCGGGTCAGCCGCGCCGAGCGCACCCCGCGGGCGCAGATCAGCGCCACCGGCACCGAACGGTCCGGCCCGGCAACGGCCTGCAGTGCGGCAACAAAGTCCTCCCGGCGCATATCGATCTGATGGCTGCCCACCGGCACCCCTGATGCGCGCCATTCCTGCGGCGTGCGGATGTCCACCAGGACAATGCCGCCTTCCCGGGCCGCCGCAAAGGCCTCTGCCGCCGTAAGCCGCGGCTGATCGTGACCGGGCGGCTGCCTGCGCTGCCACCAGTAGCCAAATCCGCCGGCAGCCGCCGCGCCCGCCAGCAGCATCCGCCGCCGCGTGATCCGTGGGTGTTCTGCCTGTGCTCCGGGCATCCTGTCTCCGCGACTCCGCTTTGCACCCCGCGACCGGGGCTTGCCCACAGATCTAGCAGCTTGGCTGCCGCCAATCACCAGAAACAGCCGGTTTCCGCTGGTCAAGTTCTTGTTATTGGGCGCCCGCTGCCCAATTATGCCCGTAACAAGCGTACCCCCCCGCTCCGGCCTGCGGCATTCTTGCCGCAACCGGGGCGGCGGGGGTGGTTCTGGGCAGAAAAATTGCTTAGCACTGAACAAAAATCGACGCGCCAACCCGACAGGAGACCTGCACGTGTCCCTATTCCTGATTGCGGCCCTGCCCTTTCTCGGAGCCGTCTTCCCCGCGCTGTTGATCCGCGCGGGCCGCAATGCCGCGGCTTCGGCAGCCGGGCTGACCACATTCCTCGCCTTCACCGGGCTGATGCTGCACATCCCCGCGGTGTTCCGCGGCGAGACCGTCCATGCCGCGGTGGATTGGCTGCCCGGCCTTGGCCTCAACGCCAATTTCTTTCTCGACGGGCTGGGGTTCCTGTTTGCGGCAATGATCCTTGGCATCGGCCTGCTGATCATCCTTTACGCCCGCTTCTACCTGTCGCGCGAAGACCCGATGGGCCAGTTCTACAGCTATCTGCTGCTGTTCCAGGGCGCGATGGTCGGCATCGTTTTGTCCGACAACATCCTGCTTCTGCTGGTGTTCTGGGAGCTGACCTCGCTCAGTTCCTTCCTGCTGATCGGCTATTGGAAGCACCTGCCCGAAGGCCGCCAGGGCGCGCGGATGGCACTGGCAGTGACCGGTTCCGGCGGGCTGGCGATGATCGCGGGGATGCTGATCCTGGGCCATATTGCGGGCTCCTATGACCTCAGCGTGATCCTTCAGAACAAGGAGGCGATCCAGGCGTCGCACCTGTACCTGCCGGCGCTGATCCTGATCCTGATCGGCGCCTTCACCAAATCGGCGCAGTTCCCGTTCCATTTCTGGCTGCCGCACGCGATGGCCGCGCCGACGCCGGTCTCGGCCTACCTGCACTCCGCCACCATGGTGAAGGCCGGGCTGTTCCTGATGGCCCGCCTGTGGCCGGTGCTCGCAGGCACGCCCGAGTGGTTCTATATCGTTGCCACCACCGGCCTCGTGACTATGCTCATCGGCGCGGTGATCGCGCTGTTCAAGGACGACCTCAAGGCGCTTCTGGCGTTCTCCACCGTCAGCCACCTCGGCCTGATCACCATGCTCCTCGGTTTCGGCACCAAGATCGCTGCGGTGGCCGCCGTCTTCCACATCATCAACCACGCCACCTTCAAGGCGGCGCTGTTCATGACCGCGGGCATCGTCGACCACGAGGCCGGCACCCGCGACATCAAGCGGCTGGGCGGATTGCGCCGCCTGATGCCGGTCACCTTTGCCATCGGCACCGTTGCCGCGCTGTCGATGGCCGGCATCGCGCCGCTGAACGGCTTTTTGTCCAAGGAAATGATGCTGGAAGAGGCCGCGCACACCCTCTGGAACGGCTCGCACCTGGCGGTGCCCGCGCTGGCCACAGTGGCGGCGCTGTTCTCGGCGGCCTATTCCTTCCGGTTCATCGCCCATGTGTTCCTCGGCCCCAAGCGCGACGACTACCCCGGACACCCGCATGACCCGAATACCGGCATGTGGATCGGTCCCGCCTTCCTGGTGGCGCTGGTGGTGCTGATCGGCCTCGCCTCGGCCAAGATTGCCGGCCCCTTGGTGGCCACCGCAGCCAGTGCGGTGATCGGCGGCGGGGAACTGCCCTATTACTCGCTCAAGCTCTGGCACGGGCTGACCCCCGCGCTCTATATGTCGGTCTTCGCGGTTGCCGGCGGCGCCGTTCTGCTGCTCCTGCTCCGGCCGCTGCAGCGGATCTGGAACGCCCTGCCCCGCCCCGAGGCCAAGACCATCTTTGACGCCCTGATCGGCGCCTTCACCCGGTTCAGCCAGATGGCGACCGAGGGGCTGCACAACGGGGTTCTGACCCGGTATGCGGCGGTGATGGTCACCTTCACCGTTGCCATCGCCTATCTTGCCTACCAGGGCGGCACGCTGGGCGCCGCGACCCGCACGCTGCAAGCGCCGGGCCTTCTGCCGATTGTCGGCTGGTTTGCGCTGGTGGCGGCCACGCTGTTCATCGTTGCCGTGCACCGCAACCGGCTGCTGTCGCTGGTGCTGATCGGCGTGGTCGGGCTGGTGGTCTCGCTGTCGTTCAATTACCTGTCGGCGCCGGACCTCGCGATGACCCAGATCTCGGTCGAGGTGGTCACCATCATTCTGCTGCTGCTGGCGCTCAACTTCATGCCCAAGGAAACCCCGGTCGAGACCCCGGTGCTGACCCGCCTGCGCGATGGCGCCATCTCGGTTGTGGCGGGCCTGGGGGCGGGCGGGCTGATCTATGCCCTGCTGATGCGCGATTTCGCCTTCCCGTCGATCTCGGGTTTCCACCTGGCCAATTCCTACAAGGGCGGCGGCGGCACCAATGTGGTGAACGTGATCCTGGTCGACTTCCGCGGCTATGACACCTTTGGCGAGATCATCGTTCTGGGCATCGCCGCGATGGTGATCTTTGCCCTGACCGAGGCCGTGCTGGGCTCCAAGGTCCGCGCCTATCTGCTGAACCGCACGCCGGATCTGCCGCAGGCGGGGGACGCGCATCCGCTGATGATGGTGGTGGCGACCCGGGTGATGATGCCGCTGGCGCTGATGGTGGCGGCCTATATCTTCTTCCGCGGCCACAACCTGCCCGGCGGCGGCTTCATCGCCGGCCTGGTCGCCGCGATCGCCATCATCATGCAGTACATGGCCTCGGGCTTTGCCTGGGCCACCGAGCGGCAGCGCTACCCCTATCACGCCTTCATCGGTTCCGGCGTGCTGATCGCCGCCGCCACCGGCATCGGCTCCTGGTTCAGCGGCATGCCGTTCCTGACCAGCGCCTTCGGCTACATCCACTGGGCGCCGCTGGAAGAGTTCGAATGGGCCACCGCGGCGCTGTTCGATCTCGGCGTTTTCCTGGCGGTGGTCGGCGCGGTGCTGCTGGCGCTGGAAAGCCTGTCGCGCTTTGCCTGGCAGCCGGGGATGAGCTCGGAGCACGCAATGGACATCAACCCGGCACGCGACGAAGCGGCCAAGACCGGGACGGAGGGATAACAATGGAACTTCTCGTCGCCTCCGCCGTGGGCATCCTGACAGCGGCCGGCATCTACCTGATCCTGCGCCGCCGCAGCTTCCCGGTGATCCTGGGGCTGTCGCTGCTGACCTATGCGGTCAACGTCTTCCTGTTCGCCACCGGGCGGCTGGCCACCGCGGCGCCGCCGATCCTCAACAAGTATGAGGAGGCCGTCTATACCGACCCGCTGCCGCAGGCGCTGGTGCTGACCGCCATCGTGATTTCCTTCGGCATGACCGCGGTGGTGGTGATGATCGCGCTGGGGGCCTATCTGTCCTCGCGCGATGACCGCACCGCCATGCCCGCAGAGGCCGAAGGCGCAGGAGAGGACGCATGAACCACCTGCTGATCGCGCCGGTGGTTCTGCCGGCCCTTGTTGCCCCCTTCATCATCATGGTTCTGCGCCATCACCTCGACCTGCAGCGGATCTTTTCGGTTGCCAGCACCGTGCTTCTGGCCGGTATTGCGCTGACCCTGGCCGCGCATGCCGCGGACGGCACAGTTTATGTCTACGAGCTCGGCAACTGGCCTGCGCCCTTCGGCATCGTGCTGGTGGCGGACCGGCTGTCGGCGATGATGCTGGTGCTGACCTCAGTCCTGGCGCTGCCGGTGGTGCTTTATGCCATCGGATCGGGCTGGGACACCCGCGGCAGCAACTTCCACGCGCTGTTCCAGTTCCAGCTGATGGGCATCATGGGTGCCTTCCTGACCGGCGACGCCTTCAACCTGTTCGTGTTCTTCGAGGTGCTGCTGATCGCCTCCTACGGGCTGATGATCCATTCCGGCGGCACCCGCCGGTTCCAGGCGGGCGTGCAGTATGTGGTGTTCAACCTCCTCGGCTCCACCCTGTTCCTGTTTGCGCTCGGCACGCTCTATTCGGTGACCGGCACGCTCAACATGGCCGACCTCGCGGTCAAGGTCGCGCAGCTGCCCGCCGAAGACACCGCGCTGCTGCGGGCCGGCGCGGTGATGCTGCTGCTGGTCTTTGCCATCAAGGCCGCCCTGCTGCCCCTGCATTTCTGGCTGCCCTCGGCCTATGCCAATGCGCCGATGCCGGTGGCGGCGCTGTTTGCCATCATGACCAAGGTCGGCGCCTATGCAATCCTGCGCATGTACACGCTGGTGTTCGGCCCCGAGGTCGCCGCCACCGCGGGCCTCACCGAAAGCTGGCTGCTGCCCGCGGCGCTGCTGACCCTGGCGGCCGGCGCCATCGGCGTGCTGGGCTCGAAAAAACTCGGCCGGCTGGCGGCCTTCGGCGTCGTCACCTCGATGGGCACGCTGCTGATCGCCATTTCGCTGTTCACCCAGACCGCCACTGCCGCAGCGCTCTACTACCTGGTGCATTCCACCCTGGCGGCGGCGCTCCTGTTCCTGGTCGCCGACCTGGTGATCGAGCGCCAGGGCCCGTGGATCCTGCCGCAGCTGCCGATGCCGCAGACCGGGCTGATCTCGGCGCTGTTCTTTGCCGCTGCCATCGCGCTGGCCGGGATGCCGCCCTTGTCGGGGTTCCTGGGCAAGCTCCTGGTGCTGGACGCCACCCGCGGCACCGGGCTGGCCGCCTGGATCTGGGCGGTGATCCTCTCCGGCTCGCTGATCACCATCATCGGCATGGCGCGCGCAGGCTCGCTGCTGTTCTGGAAAGGCCACGGCCTGCCGCTCGAAAACCTGGACACCAGCGAAGAGCCGCCGCTGGAGCAGCCCCCGGCCAGACCCGCATCGCTGCCCTTTGCGGCCTGTTTCAGCCTGCTGGCAGGGCTGGTCGGGCTCACCGTCTTTGCGGGGCCCGCCACCCGCTACGCCGAGGCCACCGCGGCGCAGCTGTTCGCGCCCGCGGCCTATATTGAAACCGTGCTCGGGAAGGAGGCAGAATGAAACTGATCCGGCGGCTGTTCCCGCACCCCCTGCTCACGCTTCTGCTGACCCTGACCTGGCTGCTGCTGGTCAACCGCTGGTCGCTGAACTCCCTGGTGTTCGGCTTCGTGCTGGGGGTCCTGATCCCCTTTGTGACCCAGCCCTACTGGCCCAACCGGCCGCGGCTGAGCCGCCCGCTGAAAGTGGCCGAATACATCCTTGTGGTACTGGCCGACATTATCCAGGCCAACATCATCGTCGCCCGCATCGTGCTGTTCAAACCCAACGCCGAGCGCCGCCCCAACTGGATCACCATCCCGCTGGATCTGAAAACGCCAGAGGCGATCACCGCCCTGGCCGGCACCATCACCATGACCCCCGGCACCCTGTCCGCAGATGTCTCGGACGAGGGCCACGCGCTGCTGGTGCACTGCCTGGACGCGCCCAACCCGGACGCGGTGCGCGACGAGATCAAACAGCGCTACGAGCGCCGGCTGATGGAGATCTTCGAATGATTGCAAGTGCTGCCGCCTTTGCCTTTGCCTGTTTCGCCATCGCGGTGCTGATGAACCTGTGGAAGGTCGTCACCGCACCGCTGGTGGCCGACCGCATCCTGGCGCTCGACACCATGTTCATCAACGCCATCGCGCTGATGGTGCTCTATGGCCTCGCGCTCGGCTCCGAAATCTTCTTCGAGGCGGCGATGATCATCGCTATGCTCGGCTTTGTCTCCACCGTGGCCTACGCGCGCTTCATCCTGCGCGGCAACATCATCGAGTGAGGAAGCAAGATGGCAAGCCTGTTTGAATTCCTTGTCGCGGCCTTCCTGGTGATCGGCGGCATATTCGGCATCGTCGGCTCCTTCGGGCTGATCAAGCTGAACGACCCGATGTCGCGGCTGCACGCGCCGACCAAGGCCACCACCCTCGGCGTCGGCGGGGTGCTGCTGGCCTCGATGCTGCACGCGGCCGCCTTCGAGGACTACTTCTCGGTGCACGAGTTGCTGATCACCCTGTTCCTGTTCCTGACCGCGCCGATCACCGCGAATTTCATTGCCAAGGTGCATATCCACCGGCAGGAAAGCCGCGACACCATGCCCCCGGCGGGCGAGGATGACCATTGGGCCACCCATGACACGCCGCAGGACGAGGAACAGCGAAACGCAAACCGCACCGGCGCGGCCCAGTAACCGCCGCCGCAGCGGCCCGCAGCACAGGCAGGAGATCACATGGACACCCCGCGATTGCCGCTGACCCGGGATCTGGTGCTGATCGGCGGCGGCCACACCCACGCGCTGGTGCTGCGCAAATGGGGCATGCGGCCGCTGCCCGGCGCCCGGCTGACCCTGATCAACCCCGGCCCCTCCGCCCCCTATTCCGGGATGCTGCCGGGCTTCGTGGCCGGCCACTATGCCCGCGAAGACCTCGACATAGACCTGGTGCGCCTCGCCCGCTTTGCCGGCGCCCGGGTGATCCTGGGCAGCGCAGAGCATATCGACACCGCGGCGCAGCAGGTGTATGTGCCCGGCCGCCCGCCGGTTGCCTATGACGCGGCCTCAATCGATATCGGCGTCACCTCGGCGATGCCGGACCTGCCCGGATTTGCACAGCACGGCATCCCGGCCAAGCCGCTGGGCCGCTTTGCCGCCCGCTGGGCCGCCTTCCGCGAGGGCGGCAGCCCCGCCCATGTGGCGGTGATCGGCGGCGGCGTGGCCGGCGTGGAACTGATCCTCGCCATGGCCCACGCGCTGAAATCCCGCGGGCGGCTGGCCCAGGCGACGCTGATCGACAGCGACCAGGCCCTGCGTGCCATCAGCCCCAAGGCCCGCGCCACCCTGCGCCGCGCGCTGGTGGGACAAGGCGTGCGGCTGGAGGAAAACACCGGCATCGAGCGGATAGAGGACAGCTACATCGTGCTGAAGGACGGCCGCGAGATCCTGTCCGACTTCACCACCGGCGCCGCCGGAGCGCGGCCCTACGGCTGGCTCGCGGACAGCGGGCTGGCGCTGCAGGACGGCTTCATCAGCATCGGCGAGACCCTGCAAAGCTCCGCCGCCAACGTCTTTGCCTCCGGCGACTGCGCCCATATGGCGTTTGCGCCGCGCCCCAAGGCCGGGGTCTACGCGGTGCGCCAGGCGCCGGTGCTGTGGCACAATCTGCGCGCCCTGCTGACCGGCGACCCGATGCGCGGCTACCGGCCCCAGAAGGATTATCTCAAGCTGATCTCGATGGGCGCCCGCGAGGCACTCGGCGAACGCTTCGGCACCACCCTTTCGGGTCCGCTGATGTGGACCTGGAAGGACCGCATCGACCAGGCCTTCATGGACAAGTTCCGCGATCTGCCCGCGATGGAGGCGCCGGTGCTGCCCGCCGAACACACGCTGGGCATGGACGAGGCGCTGGGAGACAAACCCATGTGCGGCGGCTGCGGTGCCAAGGTCGGCCGCGGCGCGCTGCTGCCGGCGCTGGCGGGGCTGAACGGCGCGACCCGCCCGGACATCACCCCGCTGCCGGGCGACGATGCCGCGCTGCTGACCACCGGCGGCGCGCGCCAGGTGATCTCGACCGACCACCTGCGCGCCTTCTGCAACGACCCGGTGATGATGGCCCGCATCGCCGCGGTGCACGCGCTGGGGGACATCTGGGCGATGGGCGCCGAGCCGCAGGCCGCCACCGCCAACCTGATCCTGCCGCGCATGACACCGGAGCTGCAGGCCCGCACGCTGCAGGAAATCATGGCCGCCGCCGCGGAGGTCATGCAGGCGGCCGGCGCTGCCATCGTGGGCGGCCACACCTCGCTGGGGGATGAGCTGACCGTGGGCTTCACCGTCACCGGCCTCTGCCCGCGCCCCGCCATCACTCTGGCAGGCGCCAGGCCCGGCGATGCGCTGATCCTGACCAAGCCGATCGGCTCCGGCGTGCTGATGGCGGCTGAAATGGCCGGCGAGGCCAAGGGAGACTGGGTGGCGGCCGCCCTCGCGCAGATGAGCCAGCCGCAAGGCGCCGCCGCCCGCATCCTGCAGGACGCCCATGCGATGACCGACGTCACCGGATTTGGCCTGATCGGGCACCTCCTCGGCCTTTGCGGGGCTTCGGGTGCCGGCGCCGAAATCTTCACCGGCCAGGTGCCGCTGATGCAAGGTGCCGCCGAACTGGCGGAGCGCGGCATCCGCTCCTCGCTGTTCCCCGCCAACCAGGCCGCGGCGCCGGAGCTGAAGACCTCCGGCTGGCAGGAGCTGCTGTTCGATCCGCAAACCGCAGGCGGGCTGCTGGCGGCGGTCCCGGCGGCGGCGGCCGGCACGCTGCTGGACCAGCTCCGCTCAAAGGGCTTCCCGGCTGCCATCATTGGCCGGTTCACATCCAGCCCGGATACCATTGTCCTCAGCACCTAGGCCGGCCTGGCGGACAGGGGCCAGCCCCTCTTGGCCTTCGGCCAATTCACCCCGGAGTATTTTCACCCAGCAAGAAGCCGAAGACACTGCTTCTTGCTGGGTCCCGGGCGGTTTCCTGGACGGGCCCCGCTCCGCCGGAGGCGCGCTGCGCGCCAGCGCAGCGCCACGCCCAACGGAAGCGGTGCATCTGTGATGCACTGGCGACGGGCGGGAGCCTCTGTGTTGCCGGCTTAGCGGACGGCCATGATCTCTGCAATTTGTGCTGCCGCAGCATCCAGACCTGTCCCGTCCAGCGCCTCGGCCTCTACTGCGGCAATGACCTCCGCCCCGATCGCGGCGCGGGATTTGCGGTAGGCGGGATCATAGTGTTCTGCCATCAGCGCTTCGGTCAGCCCGGCCTTGTCGCCTTCGGCGATCCGGGCGAACCAGCCGTCCACCACCGCGCCGGAGCGGTGGGCGCGCAAGGGTCCTAGCTTCTCGCGCAACCGGTCCGCATCCGACAGGATGTCGTCATAGGCCTGCACCAGATAACGGCAGCGGGCCGCTGCCGGCACCTGCAGCTCAATCCGGGGCGCCTGCTTCATCGCGTCCCAGACCGCAGGCGGGATGATCCGCTGGCCGATCTTGTTCGACTCCGCCTCCACCAGCACCGCACGGGCCGGATCCAGCCGCATCAGCGCCCCCGCCACGGCGGACTCGAACCCTTTCTGCGACGGCTGCGGCGTGGCCATATCCCCCAGCAGCGAGCCGCGGTGATTGGCCAGCCCTTCCAGATCCAGCACCTGCACGCCCAGGGCGCCTGCGCGTTGCAGCACCTCGGTCTTGGCCGAGCCGGTATAGCCGTCCAGCGCCACCAGCCGGTGCGGCAGGGCGGTCTCATACATCGCCTTGTGCACCAGGCGGCGGTAGCTTTGGTAGCCGCCCTCCACGACTTCGGCGCGCCAGCCGATCTGCTGAAGCATCCAGGTGAACGACCCCGACCGCTGGCCGCCGCGCCAGCAATAGACCAAGGGCTTCCAGCCGCCTTCATGGTGGCTCAGATGCTGCTCGATGTGGTTGGCGGCATTGCGGAACACCAGCGCCGCCCCCAGCTTGCGCGCCTTGAACGGGCTGTCCTGCACATAGATGGTGCCGACCTGCGCGCGCTCCTCGTTGTCCAGGACCGGCAGGCTGATCGCCCCGGGCACGTGGTCCTCGGCGTATTCCGCCGGGCTGCGCACGTCGATCACGGTGTCGAACCCGTGGGCATGGAACTCTTGCAGGGATGTAAATGTCAGCGCCATCCCTCTGCTCTACCGTGCGCCCGGGGCAAGGAAAAGCCGCAATTGCCGCAGCTGCTGCGATAAGTCTTGCGCGGAATGCGCACGGGGCGTTATGGCAATCAATGCAAACAGACCGGCGCGGCCCTGAATGCCCCGCCGCTCCAGACCGCCAAGGACCAGACGGCCATGACCACCGACCCTTTGGACATCCACACCCTGCCCGGCCACCTGATCCGGCGGCTGCACCAGATCTCCGTTGCCCAGTTCATGGACCGCATGGCGGCCGAGGGCATTGACCTGACGCCGGTGCAGTTTGCCGCCATGGCCGCCATCCACCGCCATCCGGGGATCGACCAGGCCTCAGTCGCGGGCCTCATCGCCTATGACCGCGCCACATTGGGCAAGGTGGTGGACCGGCTGGTGGACAAGGGGCTGGTGGAACGCCGCGTGTCCCAGGCCGACCGCCGCGCCCGCGAGGTCAGCCTGACCCGCGGCGGCACTGTGCTTCTGGACCGGATCCTGCCCATCGTCCGCGCCTCGCAGCCCGGCATTCTGACCGGCCTTACGGAAGCGGAGCAGGAAACCTTCGTGGCACTGCTGCAAAAGGCAACCCTGGCCGCCAACGACCTCAGCCGGGCGCCGCAGCGCGACCTGCCCGGCCGCCACGCTGCCGAATAACGTCAGATCAGCCGACCGCGCGGGATATCCTCTTCCCCGAAGGGTTCGATCAGTTCCGGCCCCTCAGCCCGGTTGGAGTTCACCGCCGGATCCACCCGGTGGAAGTCCAGCAGGCCCTCCGCCCCCGGCTGCATCAGCCTGGCGGCGCCATGCCCGTCCTCGCCCAGCCATTTGCCCCAATCCTCCGGTTCCAGGATCAGCGGCATCCGGTGGTGGATCGCCGACAGCCCCTGATTGGCGGCGGTGGTGACGATGGCGCAGGTCTTGACCGGGTCCGCGCTGCCCCAGCTTTGCCAGACGGCGGCAAAGGCCAGCGGCGCGCCGTCGCTGCGGCGGATGTACCAGGGCAGCCGGGCGCCATCCTCCGCCTTGGTCCATTCATAGAAACCGCTGGCCGGGATCAGGCAGCGCCGGTCGCGGCAGGCTTTGGCAAAGGCAGGCTTTTCCGCAATCGTCTCCGCCCGCGCATTGATCAGCAGCGGCCCGGCGGTTTTGCTTTTGTACCAATGCGGCAGGAACCCCCAGCGCATGGCCGACAATTGCCGCCCGGTTCCGCCGGCCTGGACCGCATGCACGGCAGTGGCCGGGCAAACATTGTAATTGGGCACTGACGGCAGGGTGTTTGCAGGCTGGGCTGCAAACAGCTGCGCCATTGCATCTGCAGGCAGGGTTATGGCAAATCGACCGCACATGCTGAATTTCTAACCCAGGACTGCTTCCGCGCATAGCTCCCGCGCACGGCCGGACAGCAGCTGCCCTGACAAAAAAGACGGATAGGCCTTATGACACTTCAGAACGATCTTCAGGCAGCGTTCGGCTTTCTGAACCAGGGCAAATTCAAACAGGCGCTGAAACAGTCCAAAGGCGGCATGAAACGGCACAAGATCCACCCGGACTTCCCCAATATCGCAGGGATTTCCCTGTCAGGCCTGGGCAAGCACCGCGATGCCGTTCCCTATTTCAAGAAGGCGCTGGCCCTGGCACCCGGCTTTCACGACGCGCGCAAGAATCTGGCGCAGACGCTGCTGTTCCTTGAGCAGGGCGAGACCGCAATGAAACTTCTGGACCGGGTGCTGGCGGATCAGCCGGGCGATCAGGGCGCATTGTATCTGAAGGCGCAGGCCCACCTGGTGCAGAACGATCCCGAAGCGGCCATCGCCACCGCAAACAGTGCCCTTGCCGGTGACAGCAAACAGCCGCGGATGCTGCGGCTCAGGGCAATGGCCTGGAAGACCCTCGGCGACGAAAAGGCGGCGCTGGACGACTACCGCGCCACGCTGCGGCTCAACCCCGACGACGTAGACGCCCTGATAAACATCAGCCTGCCGCTGGCCCGCCTGATGCGGCAGGACGAGGCTACCGAAGCCGCGCAGAAGGCGGTTGCCCTGGCGCCGCAGAACCTTGAGGCGCGGCGGCGGCTGGCCAGCCAGCTGATCTCCAACGGCGAACCCGCGGCAGCCCGCCAGCAGTGTCTGGCGCTCCTGGATCTTGACCCCAGGGATACCCAGGTTCTGGAGATGCTTGCCCGGCTCAACAGCCGCGACCAGAATGCCGAGCTGCTGCCCCTTGCGCAAAAGGCTCTGAAGGCCGCGCCGCCCCGGTCGCAGGACCGCGCCAATGCCGCCTTTGCCCTGGCCCGGATCACCGATCAGGCCGGCGACAAGGCAGGGTTCGCAGCCCATAACGACGAGGCCAACGCCTGTATGGCGGCGCAGAACCCCTATGACTATGAGGGGGCCGAACGCCAGTTCAGCCGGATCATGGCAGCCTTCCCGGAAATGCTCCGGCCGGCAGAGGCGGCACAGAACGGGCCGCGGCCGATCTATGTGGTGGGGATGCCGCGCTCGGGCACCACACTGACGGAAACCGTGATCGGCTCGCATCCGCAGGTTTTCCCCCTGGGCGAGCGCGGCGTGCCGGCCTTCCTGCTGCATCCCTATCTGGACAAGGACCAGGACTTCACCGCCGAGGCCGCCCGCGATTTCATGGCCGAGGACATCAGCCGCCTGCCCGAAATGCCCGAGGGCACGGCGGCCTATGTCGACAAGATGCCCGACAATTACCGGCTGCTGGGCTACCTGCTGACCGCCTACCCGCAGGCCCGTTTCGTGCATCTGTGCCGCGATCCGCGCGATGTGGCGCTGTCGATCTGGCGCGGCTTTTTCTCCGGCAGCTCGCTCACCTATGCCTATGACCTCGAGGCGATGGCGCACCGGTTCAACCTCTATGGCCGGCTGATGCAGCACTGGCGGCAGGTGATGCCGGGGCGGATCCATGACCTGCGCTACGAGGATCTGGTAGGGGACATCGAAACCGAAAGCCGCAGGCTGGCAGACTTCTGCGGTCTCGACTGGGTCGAGGACATGGCCCACCCCGAGCGCCACGAGGGCCAGGTACTGACGCTGTCCAACACCCAGCTGCGGCAGACAGTGCATACCCGCTCAGTTGGCAAATGGGAGAAATACGCCGATGTCCTGGCGCCGTTCATTGCCGGGCTGGACCCGGAAATCTGGCCGGAAATCAAGACGTAACGGGGGCTACTTCGCGTAAGCCTTGCGCGCCAGCTCGATGCGGGCATCCATCATCGACATATCCTTCAGGATCTCCTGCCGGCGGACCCGGTCGCCGGTCTCGCTCAGCTCCGCCCGCAGGCGCTGCAATTCGCGCGACAGGCTGACAAATTCCGGCACCCCGCCGCTTTCGCGCACCAGCCGGTTGAGCAGCGCATTTTCCGGATCATCACAGTCCGGCAGCGGCCTGCCGGCGCCGGCCAGATTGTCAAAGGCGCCGTCCTTCTCGGCGGCTTCGATGCGGGCATTGATGAGGTCGATCAGCGGGTGGTCCATAGGGGCATTTTGCCATGTCTGCGCGGCGGGAAAAACCCTTTGCAGTTTGCGCCCGAATGGCCGGCAGGCGCCCGCCCGCTCCCGCACCGGGCGGGGCTGCCTTATTCCGCCGCCTGCGGCGCCGGGTTGGCCGTCTGCCAGGCCTCCAGCGCCTCGATCCGGCCGATCCAGCGCAGGATATTGCCGTAGCCCTCAACCGGATACTGGCAAGGCTCCCGGTAGCACAGGATCGCCGCGACCGAGAGATCCGCCGTGGTCATGGCCTCCCCCGACAGCCAGCCGCGCCCCTCCAGGTGCCCGTCCAGTACCTTGGCGTATTTGTGGAAGTCCTCCGCCGCGGCCTCCATGTCGATATCCTCGCGCCCGAAGAAATGGCGCGAGATGAATTTGCTGCAGGCCGGTGTCCAGTGGCAGCCCTCCCAGAACTGCCAGCGCATGATGTCATAGCGCTGGTTCGAGCGCGGCCACAGCGGCGTGTCCTGATCGGTGCACAGCCGGTTGACGATCGCATTGGATTCCCACAGCGATGACCCGTCGTCTTCCTCCAGCACCGGCACCTTGGCGTTGGGGTTGAGGCCCAGAAACGCCTCCTGAAACTGGTCCCCGGCTTGCAGGTCAACGATTTCAACCGGCAGTTTCAGCCCCAAAAGGCTGTTTGCCACCAACACCTTGCGGGAGTTCGGTGACGGCGGAAATACATGCAGTTTCATGGGGAGACCTCTCTGGCACCATTAATTAACATTATCGTTAAATAATGGGATTGCGGCATCGGGTCAAGGCCGCACAGCACCACCCGCCCAGCAGCGCCCGCTCCAAGAGGTTAATATTCAATAAACAAAATATGTAAGCAGCCCTGACCCTATGTTTCGCGCGCGAAACATAGGGTCAGTACCGATGACCTATTCCGGCCGTCTATTTCACCTGGGAAATCCGCCCGTCGGTATAAGGGGTGTAAGGCCCTTGCGCCGCCAGATATTCCGCCAGGTATTCCGCCAGCACATCAGCCAGATCCGGCCCGAAATCATAGGCATTCCGATCGCTGCCTTCGAACATCGCATAGCCGTCACCGCCATTGCGGACGTAATCATTGGTGACCACCACATAGGTTTTTGCCGGATCAATGGGAACAAAGCCTCCGCCCTCCGCCACCATCACCTCCTTGATGCGGCCTGCATTAGGCGGCACGGAGCCGTCCCAGCTGAATTTCAGCCCTGCCACCTGCGGGAAGCGGCCCTTGACGTCCTCGATCTGGCTGACGCCGTTCTCCAGCGCCTCAACCAGGGTTTTGCCATCGATTTCAAAAGTGGAGAGCGTGTTCTGGAACGGCAGGACGGTCAGCACCTCGCCCATGGTCACCTCCCCCGCATCCAGGCCGGCCCGGATACCGCCCGCGTTGGCGATGGCGATGGTCACCCCCTGGTCCCGCACCCGCTCCAGCATTGCATCCGCCACCAGATTGCCCATCTGGCACTCCTGCACCCGGCAGACATCGCGGCTGCCTTCAATGGGTTCAGCCGCCTCTGCCACCACCCTGTTGCGGATCTCATCCAGCGGCAGCGCCAGTTCCGCAATCCGGTTGAGAGTTGCCGCGTCCTGGCTGACAGCGGCATCCATAATCAGCGGCTCCCCTTCCGCACTGATCACATTGCCCGCATCATCAAAGGTGACATTCAGCTCCCCAAGGAATTTGCCATAGGCATAGGCCTGCACGATCTGCACCCCGTTGACCACGGTCGGGTACGGCCCTGCGGCCTTCTCCGAAGTGTTGGACAGATAGGTATTGCTATGGCCGCCGACGATCACGTCCACCCCGGAGGTTTCCGCCGCCACCCGCTGGTCGACGCCATAGCCGGAGTGGCTCAGCACCACGATCTTGTTCACCCCTGCCGCGGTCAGCCGGTCCGCCTCTGCCTGCACCGCCGCCACCGGATCGGAGAAATGGACGTTTCGGCCGGGGCTGGCCAGCTCATGCGTGTCTTCCGGTGTCAGGCCGATCAGGCCGATCCGCTCGCCGCCGCGCTCGATCACCGCGGACTTCTTCAGCACATCCGCCAGCGCCGGCTCATTCGAGACATCGGCGTTGGACATCAGCACCGGAAACCCCACCGCATCCATGAACCCCCGCAGCACCTGCGGCCCGTCGTCGAATTCATGGTTGCCCACGGTCATCCCGTCATAGCCGAGCCGATTCATGAACTCCGCCGCCGCCCTGCCCTTGTAGTAGGTATAGAACAGCGAGCCCTGGAACTGATCGCCGCCATCCACCAGGATCGCATTCTCCGCTCTGTCGCGCGCTGCGGCTATCGCCGTTGCCAGCCGTGCGGTGCCGCCGTAACACTTGCCCTCGGCCTGGTCCCCCGCATCGCAGGTGCTGTCGTATTTGCTGATCGGCTCGAACCGGGAATGGAAATCGTTGGTGTGAAGGATGGTCAGTTTGAAATCCGCAGCAGCCGCTCCGGCCGTCAGGGCAAGAACTGCAACCGGCGTGAGATTCCGCGCAATCATAAGATGTCTCCCATAGGGCTGTTTTGGTGAGAGCCTGCGCCCAATGCCCGCGCTGGTCAAAGGGGAAAAGCCGCGCATCCGCCTCCCCTTGCGTCAGCTTGGGCGGCTTCGCCCCCGTCAATCCCCCTTGATTCATTTGACGGTGCAGGGCATCAGGCCGGTATGCTGATTTACAAGATTTTCCGGGCGGACGAATGGGCCGCACTGCAGGCCGCGGGCGAAACCCGGGGCGCGCCGATCGATGTGGCCGACGGCTATGTCCACTTCTCCACCGCAACCCAGGCGGCTGAGACCGCAGCCAGGCATTTTGCCGGCGCCGAGGGGCTGACCCTTCTGGCCTGCGATGCAGCGGCGATGGGCGATGACCTGAAATGGGAAGTTTCCCGCGGCGGCGCAGAATTCCCGCATCTCTACCGCACTATCCGCATGTCGGACGTGGTCTGGGCCAAGCCGCTGCCGCTGGCGGGCGGCGTGCACCGGTTCCCGGAGGATATGGCATGAAGCTGACCGAGAAACTGGCGCTGGCCGCCATGCACCGGATCGATCCGGAGGCCGCGCACGGGCTGTCGGTCAAGGCGCTGAGCATGGGTCTGGCACCTGCCCCCGGCCCGGTGACATCTGCGCGCCTCAAAACCACGCTGGCGGGTATTGATTTGCCGAACCCGGTTGGCCTCGCCGCAGGCTATGACAAGAACGCCGAGGCGCTGGCGCCGCTGGCGAAATCCGGCTTCGGCTTCATCGAGGTCGGGGCCGCCACCCCGCGCCCGCAGCCCGGCAACCCCAAGCCGCGCCTGTTCCGCCTGACCGAGGACCGCGCCGCGATCAACCGCTTCGGCTTCAACAACGAGGGCATGGAGGCAATCGGCGACCGGCTGGCGCAGCGCCCGCGCGATGCGGTCATCGGGCTCAACCTCGGCGCCAACAAGGACAGCGAGGACCGCGCCGCGGATTTTGCCAGGGTGCTGGCCCATTGCGGCGCGCATCTGGACTTTGCCACCGTCAACGTCTCCTCCCCCAACACCGAAAAACTGCGCGATCTGCAGGGCAAGGCGGCACTGTCGGCGCTGCTGGCAGGCGTCATCGAAACCCGCGACGGCCTCAGCCGCCGGGTGCCGGTGTTCCTGAAAATCGCGCCGGATCTCGACCGCGCCGGCATCGAGGACATTGCCGCCGTGTCGATTGAGAGCGGCATCGACGCGGTGATTGCCACCAACACCACCCTGTCGCGCGACGGGCTGCAAAGCGTCCACAAGGGCGAGGCCGGCGGGCTGTCCGGCGCGCCGCTGTTCGAGAAATCCACCCGGGTTCTGGCGCAGCTTTCGGAACTGCTGGACGGCAGGGTGCCGCTGGTGGGCGTCGGCGGCATCAGCACCGCCGAACAGGCCTATGCCAAGATCTGCGCCGGGGCGTCTGCGGTGCAGTTCTATACCGCGATGGTCTATGGCGGCCTGTCGCTGGCCGGCGATATTGCCCGCGGACTGGATGAACTGCTGGCCCACGACGGGTTCAGCAGCGTTGCGCAAGCTGTTGGAACCAAACGGAAGGACTGGCTGTGATCACCTATTGGCATTACCCGAAATGCTCGAAATCCCGCGCAGGCCTCGCGCTGATCGAGGCACGCGGCGCTGAAGTTCACACGCGGGCTTATCTGGAGGACGCTCCGTCTGTTGAGGAGCTGAGCGCAGTGCAGGCGGCGCTTGGCGTTTCCGCAGTGGAGATGATGCGGACGGGTGAGAAGGTTTTCAAGGAGCTGGGCCTGAGCAAGGACAGCGCCGAGGCCGACTTGCTGGCCGCGATGGCCGCGCATCCGATCCTGATCGAACGCCCGATTGCCATCAGGGACGGCAAGGCAGTGATCGGCCGTCCCACCGAGGCGATTGAAGCACTGCTGTAACCGTTTTCCGGCGCGGAAAACGGGCCGGAATTCTCGCAGAATTCCGGCTGGCTCAGACGCCGACCTGCGCCTCCAGCCGCGGGTAGCGCAGGCCCAGTGTGACACCGCGGGCGATGTTCAGGACAATCAGGGCGGCCCACAGACCGTGGTTGCCGAAGGCCGGTACCAGGATCATCAGCGCCATTATGTAAATGGCCACTGATTGCAGCATCGCCCACCGCATGGCACGGGTCCAGGTGGCACCTATGTAGATGCCATCAAACATCCAACTGGCGATTCCCAGAACCGGCATTGCTACGGCCCAGATCAGGAACACCCGGCCGGCCTCGCGCACATCCTCCGAGGTCGACATCAGGTCGATCAGCCAGGGGCCTCCGGCAGCAAAGGCGATGCCCAGCAGAACCGCACCGCCCGCCCCCCATTGCGACGTGACAACCGCAGCCCGGCGTACCCGGTCCCGCGCCCTGGCGCCGACGGCGCCGCCCACCAGCGCCTCGGCGGAGAAGGCAAAGCCATCGAGCGCAAAGGCAGTGATCTCGACAAACTGCAAGAGGATCTGATTGGCGGCCAGGTTTACGTCGCCGATGCCGGAGCCGATGAACAGGAAGGTGGTGAAAGACCCGGTCAGCAGCACCGAGCGCACCATGATGTCGCCGTTGACCTGCATCATCCGTTTCAGCCGCGCCGGATCGAACACCCTAGCCCAGTCCCGCCATTGATCGCCGGCAAAGGCATCGCGGCACAGGTAGAGCCCCAGCGCCAGCCCGGTCCATTCGGCAATCAGCGTGGCGATGGCGACGCCCTCCACACCCCAGCCGAGACCCAGCACGAACCACAGGTCCAGCGCGATGTTCAGCCCGTTCATCCAGACCTGCAGCAGGAACACGCCGCGGGTGCGCTCCACCGCGATCAGCCAGCCGGTGACCGCATAAAGCGCAATGGTGGCAGGTCCGCCCCAGATGCGGATTTCCAGGTAATCGCGGGCAAGGGTTTCGACCTCAGCGCTGGCCGGCGCCAGCGCGAAGGCGCCCCAGAACACCGCGCCCTGCGCAATGATGAAGACCGCACCGGCCGCAAAAGCCAGAAGCAGGCCGCGCATCAGCAGGGCGCCGGTCTCGGCCCAGTCCCCGGCGCCGCGCGCCTGCGCCGCCAGGCCGGTGGTGCCCATCCGCAGGAAGCCGAAGAGCCAGTAGATCGTCGCCAGGATCACCGCGCCGATGCCGACGGCGCCGATCGGGGCGGCCTCGCCCATCTGGCCGACCACGCCGGTGTCCACGGCGCCCAGAATCGGCACCGTCGCGTTGGACAGGACGATCGGCAAGGCGATCTTCAGCACCCGGGCGTGGGTGATATCGGCATTCGCGCTGGTCATCGTGTGTCAGCCTTCGCCGTTCTGGTCCTGCGGCATCAGGAAATGGCCGGTGGCCTGGGCAAACAGCTTGTCCTTGTGGTCCTGCCAGGCCTCCACATGCACCGAGGCATAGCGGCGGCCGGAGCGGTTCACCCGCGCCCGCGCATAGGCGTCGCGCGGCAGGCCGGAGCGCAGGTAATCGACGGTGAAGTCAATGGTCTTGGGCTGGCGCGGCAGGTTGCCCCGGGCCATTTCCGCCGGGTCCAGATCACCGGATTCGATGCGCTGCCACAGGTGCGACCAGTTCAGCGTGATCATCGCGGTGATTTCCAGAAACGCCGCCGTTACCCCGCCGTGAATCGCAGGCAGGAACGGGTTGCCGATCAGCTTGTCATCGAAATTCAGCTGCGCCGTCAGCTCATCGCCGCGGCGTTCGAAGGTGACGTTCAGGAATCGGATGTAGGGCACCGAATCCACCAATGCCGACAGCGCCGCATCGCGGCGCTGCTTGACCACCTGGACCGGTTCTGGACGGGGGCGGCTCAAAACTTCTTCTCCACGGTAAAGGCGCCTGCGGCGGTGGCGACGGGGCGGTCTGTATCCTCGTCCATCGCCACCGCGCGGACAAAGGCGACGCTGCGGGTGATCTGGTGGCAGGTGGCGCGGGTGGTGATCGCCTGTCCCGGCGTGGCCGGGCGCATGTAGTCGATGCGCAGATCGATGGTGGCGGTGCCGCCGGGGGCGGCGGGGTGGCTCATCACCGCCGCACCGCAGCACGTGTCCATCAGCGCCGAGACCGCGCCGCCGTGGATCACCCCGGTTGCCGGATCGCCGATCAGCTTCTTGTCATAGGCCATGCGGATCTCGGCGGTGCCATCGCCGATCTCCGTCAGCTTCATGCCCAATTGCTTGGCATGGGGGATGGCTTCGATGAACTGGCGCGCGAGGTCGGTCTTGTCGGCCATGAGGCTGTCCCTTTGAAATGTCTCCCTCATCTTTGGCCCCGGCCCGGCGAAAGCGCAAGTGTGCCGCCGCGGAGGTTGCACTGTTCGCTGCAAGTGCATAGGTTCCCGGCAAGGGAGAAGACGGATGGCCGACAACAGATTGTCATTCAAGGAAATGTGCGCCGAGTTCGACGTTACGCCGCGGACGCTGCGCTACTATGAATACATCGAACTGCTGCAGCCGGACCGCGAAGGCCGGTCGCGGTTCTACGGTGCGCGGGAGCGCGCCCGGATGAAGCTGATCCTGCGCGGGCGCAAGTTCGGCTTTCAGCTGGAGGAAATCCGCCAGTGGCTGCTGATCTATGAAAAAGAGGGCAACGACGCCCAGAACCATGCCTTCATGGAGATGGCCGACCGCCAGCTGGTGGAACTGGAAAAACAGCGCCAGCAGATCAATGAGGCCATTGAAGAGCTGACCGCCCTGCGCGCCAGCACCAAGGCGCTGCTGAAATAACCATTCCCCGCGCGCCCGGCGCATGCCGGGCCTGCACCTGCCCGCCGGGCGGTGCCGGAACCCCGTGCCGGCCGCGTCATCCCCGCCAAGCACTTTCATTACAATTGCCTGCCAATCCGATTCCAGAGCGCCGCCTGGGCGGGCGGTCCCGCGCGCATTGCTTTGCAATGCACTGCCGGCAGGTGCGGACCCGGCGGCTCCGCCCGCAGTCCGGGCTCCGGGAATCTTCCCAAATCATGCGCCAGAAGCACCTGCACGCTGCCCCGGATGACCGGGCAAAATCGTAACGTTGCGTCACTTAACGTGCGTTTTGCGAACCATTCACGCATCCGAAAGTGACGCAACGTACAACTTACGTAAACGTAAAGTCAGCCTTGATCGAAAAACCGGATGCGCTCAGCTTGGTCCTGCACCAAGCCGTAAGAGTGACGACGATGACCGAAGAAACCATGACCATCCGCGAGATGTGCGAGGCTTATGACGTAACTCCCCGCACCCTCCGGTTCTACGAAGCCAAGGAACTGCTGTTCCCGATCCGCGACGGCCAGAAGCGGCTGTTCACCAAACGCGACCGCGCCCGGCTGAAGCTGATCCTGCGCGGCAAGCGGTTCGGGTTCAGCCTCGAGGAAATCCGCCAGCTGCTGGATCTCTACCATGTCGGCGACCAGCAGGTGACCCAGCTGACCAAGACCTATGAGGTCGGCCGCGAGCGGCTCGCCGATATGGAGCGCCAGCGCGAAGAGCTGACCGAGGCAATCGAGGACCTGAAAGACCAGCTGGCCTGGGGCGAAAAGATGATCGCCTCGATGCGGGCCAAAAAGGAGGCCGCCGAATAGGCCGCCGCCCCGCCCTTCCCGCCGGCCCGCCCGGCAATGACCATGTGCAACAAGACCCCTGAAGAGGACCGCAATGCCTTCCTATACAGCCCCCGCGAAAGACGCCCAGTTCATTCTGCATGATGTCCTCAAGGTCTCGGGCCGGGACATCCCCGGATACAGCGAACTGGAGCCGGAGTTCACCGGCGCCGTGCTGGAAGAAGCCGGCAAGATCGCCAGCGAAGTGCTGCACCCGCTGAACGTGGCGGGCGACACCGAGGGCTGCCGCCTGGAAAACGGCGTGGTCTACACCCCCAAGGGCTTCAAGGACGCGTTCGAGCAGGTCAAGGAAGGCGGCTGGCCGGGCATCGACATGCCGGAAGAGTTCGGCGGCCAGAACATGCCTTATGTGATCGGCACCGCGGTGGGCGAGTTCTTCTCCGCCGCCAACCAGGCCTTTACCATGTATCAGGGCCTGACCCATGGCGCCGCCTCGGCGATCCTGACGCATGGCACGGACGCGCAGAAGGCCGCCTATCTGCCCAACATGGTCTCCTGCGAATGGACCGGCACCATGAACCTGACGGAGCCCCATTGCGGCACCGATCTGGGCCTGATGCGCACCAGGGCGGAACCGCAGGGCGACGGCAGCTTCCGGATCACCGGGCAGAAGATCTTCATCTCTTCCGGCGATCACGACATGGCCGAAAACATCGTGCATCTGGTGCTGGCCAAGATCCCCGGCGGCCCGGAGGGCATCAAGGGTGTCAGCCTGTTCATCGTGCCCAAGTTCCTGGTGAACGAGGATGGCTCCCTGGGCGCGCGCAACGGCGTCTCGGTCGGCAAGATCGAGGAGAAGATGGGCATCCACGGCAACTCCACCTGCGTGATGGACTATGACGGCGCGGCCGGCTGGCTGCTGGGCGCGGAGCACAAGGGCATGCGCGCCATGTTCACCATGATGAACGAAGCGCGTGTCGGCGTCGGCATGCAGGGTCTGGCGCAGGCCGACGCCGCCTATCAGAACGCGGTGGAATACGCCAAGGACCGGCTGCAGGGCCGCGACGTCACGGGTGCCAAAAACCCGGACGGCCCGGCCGACCCGCTGATCGTGCATCCCGACATCCGCCGTTCGCTGATGGATCAGAAAAGCTTTGCCGAAGGGGCGCGCGCGTTCCTCCTGTGGGGCGCCACGCTGATCGACCAGGCGCACCGTGCCGGCGACATGGACGCCGACGGGCTGATCTCCCTGATGACGCCGGTGATCAAGGGCTTCCTGACCGATCAGGGCTATGACATGACCGTGCAGGCGCAGCAGATCTATGGCGGCCACGGCTACATCGAGGAAACGGGCATGTCGCAATACACCCGCGACGCCCGCATCGCGATGATCTACGAAGGCGCCAACGGCGTGCAGGCGCTGGACCTGGTGGGCCGCAAGCTGGGCCAGCACGGCGGCAAATACGTCCTCGCCTTCTTTGATCTGGTCAAAACCTTCTGTCAGGAAAACAAGGACATTTCCGAGGATTACACCAAGGACTTCATCAAGCCCCTGCAGGCGGCCTCCAAGGACCTGCAGGCGGCGGGCATGTTCTTCATGCAAAGCGGCATGAAGAACCCGAACCATGCGCTGGCGGGGTCTTATGATTTCATGCACCTGTTCGGGCAGGTCTGCCTGGGCCTGATGTGGGCAAAGATGGGCAAGGCGGCGCAGGAAGCGCTTGACGCGGGGTCCCCTGACGCGGCGTTCTATGAGACGAAACTCGCAACCGGCCGGTACTATATGGCACGGCGGCTGCCCGCGACCAAACTGCACCTGGCCCGCATCGAAAGCGGGGCGGATCCGGTGATGGCGCTAGACGCGGACGCCTTCTGATGCTCTCGGGCGCCCCGTTGCGGGGCGCCCGGCGCAGCCCCGGCCGGTGCTTTGAACATGCAAAGGACCGATTGATGCCGAAACGTTTCCGCCTGACCCGCCGCTTCCCCGTCGCGATGACCGAGGACGGCTACCGCAGACTGAAGAAGTTTGCCCAGGAAGCGGGGCTGGATGAAGGAGAGGCGCTGTCATTCCTGTTCGAGCATTTCGACAGTGTGACAGACCACGAGAACCTGAGCCACCGGCTGCGGCTGTTCAACGCCGAGTTGGAGGCGCGCAAGCGATAGGGCCCGCACGCGGCCAAAGGGAGAGACATGACCAGCACGCAGTCCGCATGGATGACGGATGAGCATCAGATGCTCAGCCAGATGACCGCCCAGTTCATCACCAATGAATGGGCGCCCAAGTTCGAAACCTGGCGCAAGCAGGGCATGATGGACCGGGAGACCTGGAACCAGGCAGGAGACCTCGGCCTCCTCTGCCCCTCCATTCCCGAGGCTTACGGCGGTGCCGGCGGCGATTTCGGCCACGAGGCTGTGATCCTGATGGAGGGCAGCCGCGCCAACCTGGCCAGCTGGGGCCAGGGCATCCATTCCGGTATCGTCGGACATTACATCCTTTCCTATGGCACCGAAGAGCAGAAGCAGCGCTGGCTGCCGAAGATGGTGACAGGCGAGCTGGTGGGCGCGCTGGCAATGACCGAGCCCTCCACCGGCTCGGACGTGCAGGCGATCAGGACCAAGGCGGTGAAGGATGGCAATGGCTACCGGCTGACCGGCCAGAAGACCTTCATCACCAACGGCCAGCACGCCAATCTGATCCTGGTGGCGGCCAAGACCGACCCGGCGGTAGGCGCCAAGGGCATCTCGCTGGTGGCAATCGAGACCGATGGCGCGGCAGGCTTCAGCCGCGGCCGCAACCTCGACAAGATCGGCTGCCATGCGGCGGACACCTCCGAGCTGTTCTTCAGCGATGTGGAGATCCCGCCGGAGAACATCCTGGGCGGTGCCGAGGGCCAGGGGTTCTACCAGATGATGCAGCAGCTGCCGCAGGAACGGCTGATCATCGCCTGCGGAGCGGTCGGCGCGATGGAGGGCGCGGTGGACCGCACCATCGCCTACTGCAAGGAGCGCGAAGCCTTCGGGGGGCCGCTGGTGCAGTTCCAGAACACCCGTTTCAAACTGGCCGAATGCCTGACCAAGACCAAGGTCGCGCGCGCCTTCCTGGATGAATGCATCGCCGAACACCTGCAGGGCAAGCTGACCGTCGAAAAGGCAGCGATGGCAAAATACTGGCTCACCGACACCCAAGGCGAGGTGCTGGATGAATGCCTGCAGCTGCACGGCGGCTACGGCTACATGCAAGAATACGCGGTGGGGGAGATGTGGGCCGACGCAAGGGTTCAGCGCATCTACGGCGGCACCAATGAAATCATGAAGGAGCTGATTGCGCGGTCGCTGTAGCCGCAGGAGCCGCAGAGGAACCGCGGGAGGCTGATGATGGGTTTTGAGTATTTGTACAAAGAAGAAGCTCAAGATCCACCCTGCCTCGGCCCGGCGGCGCCAGACCGGAAAGCAGGGCTTCTCCTTTGGCGGTCATCGGCTCTCCAGCCTGTACCGCAGGACGAGTGCAACGGAACTTGGTTAAGAAAGAGTGAACCTGCCCCTTCTTCTTTGCCGAAAATACTCCACGGGGGTGCGGGGGTGTGAAACCCCCCCTCTTCCGCCAGACACAGGGAACCGGACATGACCATGAAACTCCACTGCTTCGGAGAAAGCGGGAACTCCTACAAGGCAGCACTGGCGCTGGAACTCTCGGGCCTTGCCTGGGAGCCGGTGTTCGTCGACTTTTTCGGCGGCGCTGCGCGCTCCGATGCATTCCGCGGCTTCAACCCGATGGCCGAAGCGCCGGTGCTGGTGGACGGCGATGTGACGCTCAGCCAGTCGGGCGCCATCCAGCAGTACATCACCGACAAGACCGGCAGGTTCGGCGGCCGGCCGCAGGACAAGTACGAGGTGCTGCGCTGGGTGCTGTGGGACAATCACAAGATGTCCAGCCAGGCCGGCATGACGCGGTTCCTGATCAATTTCCTGCCGGAAAAGCACCGGCCGCCGGAGGTGATCGCCTTTATGCAGGGCCGTCTGAAGGCAGCCTATCAGACGCTGGAGACGCACCTGGAAGGACGCGGCTGGCTGGTCGGCGACGGGCTGACCAACGCCGACATCAGCTGCTGCAGCTACCTCTATTATCCCGAACCCTTCGGCTTTGACCGCGCCGACTGGCCCAATATCGACGCCTGGCTCACCCGCATCAGCGAAGTGCCGGGCTGGAAACACCCCTATGACCTGATGCCCGGCAAACCGTCGGACCGGACTTGAGGAGACCAAGATGACCGAAGCTTATATCTATGACGCCCTGCGCACGCCGCGCGGCAAGGGCCGCAAGGACGGCGCCCTGCACGAGGTGACCTCGGTGCGGCTGAGCGCCCTGACGCTGAACGCGATCAAGGAGCGCAACGGCCTGGAGGGCCACGCCGTCGAGGACGTGATCTGGGGCAACGTGACCCAGGTGATGGAACAGGGCGGCTGCCTGGCGCGCTCCGCTGTTCTCGCCTCCGATCTGGACGAGCGCAT
This sequence comes from Leisingera thetidis, assembly GCF_025857195.1. Classification (NCBI taxonomy): domain Bacteria; kingdom Pseudomonadati; phylum Pseudomonadota; class Alphaproteobacteria; order Rhodobacterales; family Roseobacteraceae; genus Leisingera; species Leisingera thetidis. The sequence continues at coordinate 2,261,588 of NZ_CP109787.1, forward strand.
TCCGGGTCTCGCCATCAACCGCTTCTGTGCCTCCGGCATGGAGGCGGTGAACCTGGCGGCAAACCAGGTGAAGGGCGGCGCGGGTGACGGCTATATCGCCGGCGGCGTGGAGATGATGGGCCGTGTGGCCATGGGCAGCGACGGTGCCGCGATCGCGGTCGATCCGACCCTCGCGATGGAGACCTATTTCGTGCCGCAGGGCATTTCGGCCGATATCATCGCCACCGAATACGGTTTTACCCGCGATCAGGCGGATGCGCTGGCGATGGAGAGCCAGCGCCGCGCCGCCAAGGCGTGGGAAGAGAAGCGGTTCGACAAATCCGTGATCACCGTGCGCGACCAGAACGGCCTGCCGATCCTGGAGCATGACGAATACATGCGCCCCGGCACCGACATGCAGGCGCTGGGATCGCTGAACCCGGCGTTCCAGATGATGGGCGAGCAGATGCCCGGCTTCGACAAGGTGGCGATGCTGAAGTATCCGCACTTGGAGCGGATCAACCACATCCACCACGCGGGCAACTCCTCGGGCATCGTGGACGGCGCTGCCGCCCTGCTGATCGGCAACAGGGCGTTCGGCGAACGCCACGGGCTGACGCCGCGCGCGCGCATCAAGGCCACCGCCAAGATCGGCACCGATCCCACCATCATGCTGACCGGCCCGGTGCCGGTGACCGAGAAGATCCTGGCCGACAATGGCATGAACATCGGCGACATCGACCTGTTCGAGGTGAATGAAGCCTTCGCCTCTGTCGTGCTGCGCTTCCAGCAGGCGTTCGATGTGGATCCGGAGCTGGTCAACGTCAACGGCGGTTCGATCGCCATGGGGCATCCGCTGGGCGCGACCGGGGCGATCATCATCGGCACGCTGCTGGATGAGCTGGAACGGCAGGACAAGCAATGCGGTCTTGCCACCCTGTGCATCGCCTCCGGCATGGGTGCGGCAACCATCATCGAGCGGGTCTGATGCCGAAGCTGGACCTATCCCGCATCGAGGCCAGGGGCGGCTCGGGCTACCCCGGCCGGCTGGCCGCCGCAATGGCAGGGCGCACCGGCCAGCGGCTGGGCGATGCCGGCGGGCTGACCCAGTTCGGCGCGAACCTGATCCATCTGGCGCCGGGCGCGATGTCGTCGCTGCGGCATTACCACATGGAGCAGGACGAATTCGTCATGGTCACTGCGGGCGTCTGCACCTTGATCGACGACCAGGGAGCCCACGAGATGCTGCCCGGCGACTGCGCCGCCTTTCCGGCGGGAGATGCGAACGGCCACCATCTGGTGAACCGCTCGGATGCGCCCGCCGCCTTTCTGGTGGTGGGCACCCGCACGGAGACCGACACCGCCTTTTACAGCGATATGGACATGAAGGTGACCGTGACCGGCCGCACCTTCGATTTCACCCGCAAGGACGGCAGCCCGCTGACGGCTGACCAGACTGGAGAGAACTCATGAGCGATTTCAAATACGACGTGGACGCGGACGGCGTCGCCATCATCACCTGGGATGCCGAGGGCAAGAGCATGAACGTGCTCACCCGCGAGGCCTTTGGCCTGGTGGAGGAATACGTGGACCGGGCGCTGGAGGACGACGCCGTCAAGGGCATCGTCATCACCTCGGCCAAGAAGGATTTTGCCGGCGGCATGGACCTCAATGTGCTGGCGACCATCCGCGAGGAGTCCGGCGACAACCCGGCGCAGGGGCTGTTCGACTTCACCATGGGCGGCCACCGCATCCTGCGCAAACTCGAGCTCGCAGGCATGGACCTCAAGACCAAGAAGGGCGGCAAGCCGGTGGCCTGCGCCATCAACGGCACCTGTGCGGGCATCGGCACCGAGATCGCGCTGGCCTGCCATCACCGGGTGATGACCGACAACCCCAAGGCCAAGATCGGCCTGCCGGAGATCATGATCGGCATCTTCCCGGGCGGCGGCGGCACCACCCGCTATTCGCGCATGGTCGGCGCGATGGCGGCGGCACCGGTGCTGCTGGAAGGCAAGATGATGGAGCCGAAAAAGGCCAAGGGCGCGCAGCTGATCGACGCGGTGTCTGAGGATCCGCTGGCCGCGGCCAAGGAATGGGTGCTGAACGCCAAACCCGCGGATCTGGTGAAGCCCTGGGACGCCAAGGGCTACAAGATGCCGGGCGGCGCGCCCTATCACCCGGCAGGTTTCATGACCTTCGTTGGTGCCTCTGCCATGGTGCACGGCAAGACCCAGGGCGCGTTCCCGGCGGCCAAGGCGCTGCTGTCGTCGATCTATGAGGGCGCGCTGGTCGATTTCGACACCGCGCTGAAGATCGAAGCGCGCTGGTTCACCCATGTGCTGATGAACCCGTCTTCCTCTGCCATGATCCGCAGCCTGTTCCTGAACAAGCAGGCGCTGGAGAAGGGTGCCGTGCGGCCCAAGGACGTACCGGACCAGTCGGTCAAAAAGGTCGGTGTTCTGGGCGCGGGCATGATGGGTGCGGGCATCGCGCTGGTGTCGGCCCAGGCGGGCATGGAGGTGGTGCTGATCGACCGGGATCAGGCCGCCGCCGACAAGGGCAAGGCCTATTCCGCCGCCTATATGGACAAGGGCATCAAGCGCGGCAAGGCGACCGAGGAAAAGAAAGAGGTGCTGCTGGCGCAGATCACCGCCACCCCGGATCTGGACGCGCTGAAGGGCTGCGACCTGATCATCGAAGCGGTGTTCGAGGATCCGGGCGTCAAGGCCGAAATGACCCGAAAGGTCGAGGCGATCATCCCCGAGGACTGCATCTTTGCCTCCAACACCTCCACCCTGCCGATCACCGAACTGGCCAAGGCCTCCAGCCGGCCGGAGCAGTTCATCGGCATCCATTTCTTCTCGCCGGTCGAGAAGATGTTCCTGGTGGAAATCATCAACGGCAAGGAAACCGGGGACCGCGCGGTGGCCAAGGCGCTGGATTACGTGCGCCAGATCCGCAAGACGCCGATCGTGGTGAACGACGCGCGCTTCTTCTACGCCAACCGCTGCATCATCCCCTACATCAACGAAGGCATGCGGATGATCACCGAGGGCGTCAGCCCGGTGCTGATCGACAATGCCGCGCGGCAGCTGGGCTTCCCGGTGGGGCCGGTGCAGCTGACCGATGAGACCTCGATCGATCTGGGCGCGAAGATCGCGCGGGCGACCAAGGCGGCGATGGGCGATGCCTATCCGGAAAGCCCGGCGGACGATCTGATCTTCTGGATGGAGGAACAGGGCCGTCTGGGGCGCAAGGCAGGCGCCGGCTTCTTCGCGTATGACGACAAGGGCAAACGCGTCGAGTACTGGAAGGGCCTGCAGGAGAAATACCCGGTGGCGGATGAGCAGCCCGATCTGATCGAGGTGCAGGAGCGGCTGATGTTCGCGCAGGTGCTGGAAGCGGTGCGCGCGCTGGAGGAAGGCGTGCTGATGGACATCCGCGAGGGTGACGTCGGTGCGATCCTGGCCTGGGGCTTTGCGCCCTGGTCCGGCGGGCCGCTCAGCTGGCTGGACATCCTCGGCACACCTTATGCGGCGCAGCGCTGCGACAGTCTGGCGGCGAAATTCGGCGACCGCTTCACCTGCCCGGCGCTGCTGCGCGAGATGGCAGAAAAAGGCCAGAGCTTCTACAGCCGCTTTGCGCCGGAAAAATCCGCAGCGGCCTGACGGCTGCCCTGGAAAAACAGAACGGCCGGGAGCATGCCCCGGCCGTTTTCATTTCAGCAGCAGGTGCCGCGGCTCAGCTGAGCGGCGGCCGGCACTCTGCCCGGGCCATGCCGGCACCGGGGACAGCCCATTGCTCTTCCTCGGCCATCATCGACAGCACCAGCCCGCGCGCCTCCTCCGGCGGCAGCACCCTGTAGGCGCCTTCCTCCTGGAACACGCGGCCGCACATCAGATTGCTAGGCGCGGCGGCATAGCCCAGCATCCCGGCCTCCAGATAGATCACCTCATCCTGGGCAAAACGCGGCGTCACCAGATCCAGCTGCGCCCCCGGATGCATCCGGCGGATGCCGCGGTAGCCCTCCAGCGCGCAGGCAGGCACCACTGCAAAAGGATCGCCCTGGGCGTCCTCCACCAGATCGCTCTCCAGCAGCACGCCCTGGTCCGGCATCAGCCACAAGGGCACCCGGTTCATCAGCGCATCGCGCGGCACCAAAAGCGGGCAGCGGGCCGGTTCCAGCTCCCCTTCGCCGGGCAGAAGCGTTTCGCGGTGCAGTTCCAGAATCACCTGCATGCCATGATCAAAGGTCAGCACCTTGTCGCCCGCGGCCAGCGATTCGACCGGGCGCCAGCCGAGGTTGGAGGCAACATGGGTGCCCGCCAGAAACCCGCCCTGCCCCACCGGGACCAGGGAAAATCCGCTGTTCATCGCCTGCCCCGGCGCACCCTGCGAGCGTTTCAGAAGCCAATCCAGCATCCGCGTTCCTTTCCTGCGGCCCAGGCAGCGAAGCCTTGGTCCAATTCCGTCTTTTGCCGTCGGCCACGGCGGTACGGGCACGGCCGAAGGCAAGTAAATGATCTTTGTTCACATTGCCGCGCCAATCGTTGTACCCGCGCCGGGATTGTCGCCGGAACGGGCAGACCAGGGCTGCTTCATGTCACTTGGATAGGCGGAAATCGTTAAAAGAGTATTCAAATTGCCCGATATCCTGCGCGCAGGCCGCTGCGACGGCTTCGGCAGCAGCATCATCGTAGTAGGGCCGCCAATCGCGCTGCCGCCCGGATTCATTCACCCGCGGCAGATCAAGCGGGAAACCGAGATGGGCAAACAAGGGCTGGGCATCGTCCTGGAAATGTTCCAGCCGGATATAAAGCCGGCATTGCTCCGCACCGTCGGCATGGCGCAGGTAGGACGCAGCCGGGCTGCCGCGGAAGGCTGCGATGATTTGCGGATCCTGGACGAAGTTCCGGAACTCAAGGCTCTGCGCCAATTCGACCGCAGGGTGGCTGAAGCTTTGCCCGCGCAGCCAGTGATAGTAGCTTACCGCCCGGTCCCACGGGTTGCGCACCAGGGTAAAGGCAAACAGCGCACGCAATTCCTCATCCGGCACCAGCCCTTCGATATCCGCCAGCGTCGAGTGCTTCCACAGCCGCCCGCGGGTCTGAGCATCCTTCAGGCGGCGGCGGCGGTTCCGTGCTTTCGGCGTGTCGCCCAGCATCATGTCATCCGCCATGGCACGCGCCTCAAGAGCCAGCGCCAGCGCGGTGCCGCCGGTCTTGGGGATATGGATAAAGACGTATTGGCGGCCTTGCGACAGGATCATGCGCCGACCCTAGGATATTGTTCCGCAGTTGAAAACGCGGGAGTTCCGCCTGCTGCTGCGCGCCTCCCGGCCGCTTTCAGCTTTTTGAAAATACTCCAGGGTGAATTGGCCCTTCGGGGCCAAGCGGGGCAGCGCCCCTGCTCCGGTTACCGGGAACGCAGAGCAATGGTGGCGCCGGCCGCGATGATCAGGCCAATGCCCAGCACCTGCCAGATGCCAAGCGCCTGCCCCCAGTAGGCCCAGGCGACGCCGGGGCCGACGATCATCACCGAATATTCGAACACCGCAACAAAGGACGCCTCGCCCAGCTGGTAGGCCTTGGTGATCAGGAACACGCCGCCTACGGCTGCGCAGCCCTGCAGCAGGATCAGATGGGTGATGTCCCAGAGCGGCCAGACCCAGCCGCGGGTCACAAAGCCCTCTGCGCCATCCGGCACCGCCTGCGGCCAGACTTCGAGCCCCAGCAGCAGCAGCAGGCCGAGTCCGCCCTGGACCAGCAGATAGAGGAACAGCATGGCAACGGTGCTTTCACCCTGGCAGTACAGGCCGGTGGCCAGGGAACCGAGCGCATAGAACAGCCCGCCCGCGACAGGCACGAGAATCAGCCAGTTGAAATCGGCAGGGTTTGGCTGCAGCACCAGCAGCACCCCGGCAAAACCGCAGAGCACCGCCGCGATCCGGATCCAGCCGATCCGCAGCTTCAGAAACAGCACGGAAATGACCACGATGATGATGGGCGAGGTGAACAGCCCCGCCAGCGCCTGCGCAATCGGCATCAGTGCGACGGCGGAGAAATAGAACACCATCGACACCGCCACCAGCACCGCGCGCAGCAGCACCGCGCCAAGCCGGCGCGGTGCCAGCCCGCCAAGCCCCGCCCGCGCCATCAGCCACAGGAATGGCAGCGCGACAAATGTGCGCAGCAGGTAGAACTGGCCCAGCCCGATCTTCTCGGCCATCAGCGGCACGGCGTTGTCGGTAATGCCGATAATCAGCATCGCAGCAAGCATGGACTGCGCAGCAGCCGTCTGGCGGCCGTGATCCGCGGGAAAGGTTGCTGTATGTTTCATGCCCTTTCCATTGCCCGCAACTTTCCGCAATATCTGTCCTCTAAGCGACACCAAAGTGATTCAGGGGAGGAAACTGATGGGGTGGATGGCGGATGAAACCGGTCTGGAGAAGACCGCCGCGAATTATGTGCCGCTGTCGCCGCTGTCGCATCTGCAGCGGGCGGCGCAGGTGTTTCCGGACCATTTGGCCGTAAGCTATGGCAAGCACCGCAAGACCTATGCTGAGTATCATGCGCGCTGCACCCGTCTGGCTTCGGGCCTGGTCAAGCTGGGGGTGAAGCCCGGCGATGTGGTCGCGACCCTGCTGCCCAACATCCCCGCCCAGGCCGAGGCGCATTTCGGCGTGCCGGCCTGCGGCGCGGTGCTGAACACCATCAACACCCGCCTGGATGTGGGCACGGTCTCCTACATTTTCGGCCACGGCGAGGCCAAGGCGGTGCTGGTCGATCCGCAGTTCCTGGACCTGGCTGAAGCCGCCATTGAAGAGATGGAAGGCCCGGCCCCGGTTCTGATCGAGGTTGCGGATGATCAGGCCGGCTGGCACGCCACCGGCAGGCACATGGAATACGAGGCGCTGCTGGCCAGCGGCGATCCGGAGTTCCAGTGGATCATGCCCGAGGATGAGTGGGAAAGCCTGGCGCTGAACTATACCTCCGGCACCACCGGGCGGCCCAAGGGCGTGGTCTACCACCACCGCGGCGCCTACCTGATGACCATGGGCACGGTGGTGTCCTGGCGGATGGTGCTGCACCCGGTCTATCTGACCATCGTGCCGCTGTTCCACTGCAACGGCTGGAACCATACCTGGATGATGCCGCTGGTCGGCGGCACCCTGGTCTGCTGCCGCGATATCACCGCGCAGAACATCTACAACGCCATCCATTACGAGGGCGTCACCCATTTCGGCGGCGCGCCGATTGTGCTGAACATGATCGTCAACGCGCTGGATGAGGAACGCCGCACATTCGGCCACACGGTGGAGGTCTTCACCGCGGGCGCCCCGCCCGCCCCGGCGACGCTGTCCAAGATCGAAGACCTCGGCTTCAACGTCACCCATGTCTACGGGCTGACCGAGACCTTTGGCCATGTTACGGAATGCTACTGGAACGCGGATCAGTGGGACGGGCTGGACAAGGCCGGGATCGCTGCGAAGAAATCCCGCCAGGGCGTTGCCATGCCGATGCTGGAGCCGGTGGTGGTGCGCGGCAGCGACCACGCTGTGCTGCCCAAGGACGGCCAGAGCCAGGGCGAAATCGCGCTGCGCGGCAATGTGGTGATGAAGGGCTATCTGAAGAACCCCGAGGCCACGGCCGAGGCCTTCAAGGGCGGCTACTTCAACACCGGCGACCTCGCCGTGCAGCATCCCGATGGCTATATCCAGATCGCCGACCGGGCCAAGGACATCATCATCTCGGGCGGCGAGAACATCTCCTCGGTCGAGGTGGAGGGCGCGCTGATGGCGCATCCGGATGTGCTGCTCGCCGCCGTCGCCGCGATGCCGGACGAGAAATGGGGCGAGGTGCCCTGCGCCTTTGTCGAACTGAAACCGGGCGCGCGGGAAGACGCCGCAGCGCTGATCGCCTTCACCCGCGAGACGCTGGCGGGCTTCAAGGCGCCCAAGAAAGTGGTGTTTCAGGAGCTGCCGAAAACCTCCACCGGCAAGATTCAGAAGTTCGAGCTGAGGAAAATCGCCAAGACCCTGTGACTTTTCACGATGAATCAGCATCCGGGGGCGGCAAAGCAATTTGCTGCCCCTGTTTTATGTGATTATTCTGGCCGCAACGATAAGAACAGGAGCCGGGCTGGCTGCATGACGGCATTGAGGGAATTCGAGCGGCTGGAGGCTGCGGGCCTGTGGCGCGCGGACCTGCAAGCGCAGCGGCGGGATGTGATCATCTCGCTCGGGGATGCGACGCTGACCATTGCCAGCATGAATGACCGGCCTCTGGCGCATTGGTCGCTGGCTGCCGTTGAACGCGCCAATCCAGGGGAATTCCCGGCCCTGTTCCACCCTGACGGCGACCCCGGGGAAACGCTGGAAATTGCCGAAGACGAAACCGCCATGCTGGAGGCAATTGCCCGCGTGCAATCCGCCATCGGCCGCTCCCGGGCGCGCCCCGGACGGCTGCGGGCCGTCAGTATCCTGGGCATGCTGGCGCTGGTGCTGGCACTGCTGGTTCTCTGGCTGCCCGGGGCGGTGACCCGCCATGCGGTGAGCGTGGTTCCTGACATCAAGCGCAAAGCCATCGGCCAGGCACTGCTGGGGCGGATCGAGCGGGTTTCCGGCCCGGCCTGCGCCACGCCCGAAGCCGCACCGATCCTGACAAAGCTGGCGCAGCGCACCGGGGTGCGGCAACTGGCCGTTCTGCGGTCCGGCATCCCCGGCAGCCTGCATCTGCCCGGCGGCATCGTGCTGCTGAACCGCAGCTTTGTGGAGGATTTCGAAGATCCGGCGGTGGCGGCTGGTGCAATCCTGGCCGAGCGCGCCCGCGCTGCCGCCCGCGACCCGATGACCGAGCTGCTGGAAGCCGGCGGGTTCCTGGCCACCTTCAAGCTGCTGACAACCGGCGAACTGGACCGGGCCGCATTGGATGCCTACTCCGAGACCACATTGGCCAGCCCGCGCCCGTCCCTGCCGGATCAGCAGCTGCTGGCGGAATTTGCCCGCGCCGCCCTGCCCTCCTCGCCCTATGCCTATGCGCTGGACATCACTGGCGAGACGGTGCTGGGGCTGATCGAGGCGGACCCGATGGCAGGCCGCGAGCTGGAGCCGGTGCTGAATGACCGCGATTGGGTGCAGCTGCAGAACATCTGCAGCTGAACGTGCTCCCTTGAAAACCCTGCACAGTTCAATATCTTGACCGGGAAGCGAGGACGGCCTCCCCCATTCAGGGACTGCACTCCGGGACGGCCCGGAAAAATCTGAGGGGATGGGCCATGCGCACCGCCAAAGACCGGATCCGTCACGCAATTTCGTTTGAAGTCATCGGGCTGCTGCTTGCGACGCCCATCGGCGCCTGGCTGTTTGATATTCCGATGCAGCATTTCGGAGTGGCTGCCCTGGTCTGCGCCACGCTCGCAACTGTTTGGAACTATGTGTACAACATGGCTTTCGACCGCACCCTGCAGCACCTGGCGGGCAGCACGCGGAAAACAATTTCCCTGCGCGTGCTGCACGCAGTTGTGTTTGAACTTGGCCTGCTGCTGGCGCTGATGCCTTTCCTCGCCTGGTACTTGGATATCTCCCTGTACGAGGCCTTTGTGGTGGACGTCGGCTTTGCCGGTTTCTATCTCGTCTATGCCTTCGTCTTCAACTGGGGCTATGACATCGCTTTCCCGGTTCCGCATTCCAGCTCCGCCTCCGCCGCTGAGGCCGGCTGACCTGCCTGCGCTGCAAACAGAATAAGCCGGGGCAAGCCCCGGCTTATTCCGAATTGGCCAGGTCCGGCTTTATTTGCTCAGCTTGGCGCCTGAAAATCCCGCGTTCTGCACTTTGACCAGCGCAGCGGCCGCCGCGGCGGGCTGGCGGAACGGTCCGGCCAGCACCACCTTGTAAGGCTGCCCCTTGCGGCTGACGGTGCCAAGGCGCACCGGCAGCCCGGTGGCGGCAAGCCTGCGGGCGGCGGCTTTGGCCTGCCCCTCATCGCCAAAGGTTGCGGCACGGACATACCGCTGGGCCGCTGCCTGCTGCGGCGCCTCTGCGTCAGGCGCAGAGCGGGTGGACAGGTGCAGCCCGGACGGATGCGCCTCGGCCGGGCTGCGGCGGACGTTGCGCGGCAGCTTCACGGCGGGGCGGTCCAGCGGCAGCTGCACCAGGCGGCGCGGCACGCCGTTGGTCCAGATCTGCGCCATCTGCGCGTCGCCTTCCGGCGTGCGCAGCCCGCGCTGCGGATTCAGACGGCCGTCTTCCCGCTCGACCCGCAGATAACCGGCCGGGGCCTGGGAAAAGCTGGTCACCACCGCGGGCCGCACCGTGCGCACCGCCCGTTTCGGGTTCAGCCGCCCATCGGTCCAGACCGGGCGGTAGCCCTGCGGAACCGTGAAACTGTTGCTGAGACGGCGGTCCTGGTAGATGTGGGTCTGCACCACACGGGTATTCGGGGTGAGCCGGACCGAGGACTGCGGCCCGATGTCCTGGCCGCCGAAGGTCACTGGCGAGGAGTCCTGCGGGCCGCAGCGCACACCTGGGGAATTGGTGTATTGCCGGCTGATATCGGAGAGGCCGGCACAGGCGCTGTTGCCTGCCGGCTTCTGGGCGGCCGCAGCCGGTGCCGGGCCCGGTTTCGGAGCCGTGCGCACCACCTTCTTGGCGGCCGGCTTGGCGGCGGGTTTGGCCGCCGGGGCGGCCGCCGCCGGCGCAGTCCGGGCGCTGGTGGTTTGCGGTGTGCGGCGCGGCTTGGCCGTGGTGACCACCTTGGGGGCAGGGCTGGCCGCCGCCGGCGCTGTCTGGGCCGGAGCGGGCTGGGCCGGCGCCGGCTTGCCTGCCGCCGTCTGCGCGGGCTGCTGACTGGGCTCAAGCGTGATCAGTTCGGGCGCCGCGGCCCGCTGCTGCTGGCGGGTTGCGCCGGCCAGTTCGGTCGGTTGGTAGCCGCAAACCTGCTTGCGCGACCGGGTCACCCGCGGCACCCAGGTGATATTGCCGTCGATCCCTGCCCGGATATAGATGCAACCGCGGCTGTCGACAAATTGCCGCCCCTTGTAGGAGGCAGGCGGATACTCGGCGGGCGGACTGGTCGGGCGCAGGGTTTGTGCCTGTATACCTGCTGCGCCAGTTGTCCCCGCGATGATGGCCAGTGCAATAATTCTAGTTATTTTCATTCCTGAGCCCCACAAAATATGGCTGCAGGATGCCCGAAACTGGCCTGTGAGTAAAGATTCTGCGGCAACAATAAGGCCGTAACCGGGAAACTTTTGCGCAAATTGAAATTTTTTGGCACCTGTTCGGAGGTACCGCCGAAGGGACGCCAAGGCGTTCAGCACCGCCCTGGCGCCAAACGCATTACTTGGTGCCGAACATCCGGTCGCCGGCATCGCCGAGCCCGGGCAGGATATAGCCCTTGTCGTTCAGCTGGCGGTCCAGCGAAGCCGTGACAATCGGCACATCCGGGTGCGCTTCCTTCATCCGCTCGACGCCTTCGGGCGAGGCCAGCAGGCACAGGAAGCGGATATTGTTGGCGCCGGCCTCTTTCAGCAGGTCGATGGCGGCGGCGGAGCTGTTGCCGGTGGCCAGCATCGGATCGACGGCGATCACCAGCCGGTCCTTCAACCCTTCCGGTGCCTTGAAGTAATACTGCACCGGTTCCAGGGTTTCCTCGTCGCGGTAGAGGCCGACAAAGCCGACCCGGGCCGAGGGGATCAGCTCCAGCACCCCGTCCAGCATGCCGTTGCCCGCGCGCAGGATCGACACCAGCGCCAGCTTCTTGCCGGCCAGGATCGGCGCCTCCATCTCCTCTATCGGGGTTTCGATGTTGGTGGTGGTCAGCGGCATTTCGCGGGTGATTTCATAGGCCAGCAGCTGGGTGATCTCGCGCAGCAGGCGGCGGAAGCCCGCGGTGGACGTGCCCTTGTCCCGCATCAGGGTCAGCTTGTGCTGCACAAGCGGGTGATCAACAACGGTCAGGTGGTCGGTCATGGGGCACTCCTCAGATTTGGTTGCAGCGCTTTTACGGGCTTGGCCGGGACAGGCAAGCGGGTTTTGACCAACAGGTCAAAGAAAACTCTTGCCCGGACCTTCAGCCGGGACGTTCAAGTGGGCCGCAATGGAGGCGCCCACATCGGCGAATTTGACCTGCCCGATGGTGCCCGCGTCAAGCCCTGCGATCAGCACCGGCACCTGTTCGCGGGTATGGTCACTGCCGGGCCAGCTCGGGTCATTGCCGTGATCGGCGGTCAGCACCAGCATGTCGCCCTTGCGCAGCTTGGACAGCAGGCGGCCGGTTTCCCCGTCGAACCACTCCAGTGCGCGGGCATAGCCGGAAATGTCGCGGGTATGGCCGTACAGGCTGTCGAACTCGACGAAGTTGGCAAAGGTCAGGCTGCCCTCTTCAGCCGTGTCCACCGCATCAAACAGATGCTCCATCAGCTTGGCATCAGGACCTTTTTTCAGGGTGTCGATGCCGGACATTGAGAAGATGTCGCCGATCTTGCCGATGGCGTGAACCTTGCCGCCCGCCTCCCGCACCCAGTTGGTCAGCACCGGCGCGGGCGGGGCAATGGCATAGTCGCGGCGGTTGGCGGTGCGGGTGAAGCCCTGATCCGCCGAACCCAGGAAGGGGCGCGCAATGACCCGCCCCACCTTCATCGCGTGCAGGCGCGGGGCGATGGCCTCGCAGAGTTTCAGAAGACGGTCGAGGCCGAATGTCTCCTCATGCGCGGCGATCTGAAAAACGCTGTCGGCGGAGGTGTAGCAGATCGGCTGGCCGGTCCGGATGTGCTCGGCGCCCAGATCGTTGAGGATCACGGTGCCGGAGGCATGGCAATTACCCAGGATGCCGCCGGTGCCGGCCTGCTCCGCAACAAAAGCCGTCAACGCCTCCGGGAAGGAAGGCGCCTGATCGGGGAAGTAATGCCAGTCCCAGGGCACCGGCAGGCCCGCCAGCTCCCAATGGCCGGATGGCGTATCCTTGCCGCGGCTCAGTTCGCGGGCGCAGCCCCACAGGCCCTGCGGTTCGGTATCCAGCCCCGGGAACGGCACCGAGGACGCCAGCCGCATCACCGCGCCAAGGCCGAGGCGCTCCAGGCTGGGCACCTGCAGCGGACCGCTCCTGCCCGCTTCGGCCTCCCCCGCGGCGCAGGCCTGGGCAATATGGGCCAGTGTGTTGGCGCCAAGGTCGGGCAGGTCGCCGTTGAAGAATTTCCCGGCATCCGGCGCGCCGCCGATACCAGCGGAGTCCATCACCACAAGGAAGGCACGGGGCATCAGGAGATCCTTTCGTGAACCAGCGGCGGCAGGGTGTCCGGCGCCTTGCCGATGGAGACGGCCGCGAGGAAGGCCGCCTCCGCCATCTCTGCCGCATCATCGCTGGCCGCGTGGATGCGGGCAAGCGTTTCCCCTGCCCCGACCTGCCGGCCCAGGCGGACGATGTCCGAGATCCCGACTCCCGGGTGGATGCGGTCGCCTTCCACCATGCGGCCGCCGCCAAGGCTGACCACAGCCAGCCCGAGCGCTTCGCCGTTCATTGCGGAGACATGACCCGCTAACGGCGCCTTGATCTCGCGGATGACTTCGGCACCGGGCAGATGATCCTGCCATTTGGCGGCAAAATCCGCAGGCCCGCCCAAGGCTGTTATCATCCGGGCAAAACGCTCCGCCGCGCGGCCATCGGTGAGGGCGGCGGTGATCCTGAACGCGCCGTCGGAGGCATCCGCGGCCAATCCGGCGTGGGCCAGCAGCTCGCCGCCCAGCACCGCGCAGATCTCCGCCAGCGGGCCGGATGCGCTGCCGGTCAGCACCCGCATCACCTCTGCCACTTCCAGCGCGTTGCCCAGGGCGGGCGCCAGCGGCTGGTTCATGTCGGTGATCAGCGCCGAGGTCCGGCAGCCCGCCGCATTGGCGGTATCGCAGAGGGATTGCGCCAAAGCGCGCGCCTCATCCGCCGTTTTCATGAAAGCACCGGAGCCGATCTTGACGTCCAGCACCAGCGCATCCGGGCTGGCGGCCAGCTTCTTGGACAGGATCGAGGCGGTGATCAGGTCGAGGCTTTCGACCGTCGCGGTTACATCGCGGATGGCATAAAGCCGCTTGTCCGCAGGTGCGATCTGCGCCGTGGCGCCGACAATGGCGCAGCCCATGTCCTGCATCATCCGGCGCATATGGTCTTCGCTGACTTGGGTGGAAACGCCGGGGATCGCCTCCAGCTTGTCCAGGGTGCCGCCGGTATGGCCCAGGCCGCGGCCCGAGATCATCGGCACATAGGCACCGCAGGCGGCCAGCGCCGGGGCCAGCAGCAGCGAGACGCAATCCCCCACCCCGCCGGTCGAATGCTTGTCCAGCACCGGCCCGTCCAGATCCCATTTCAGCACATCGCCGGTGTCGCGCATCGCCAGCGTCAGCGCGCGGCGGCCCTCAACGCTGAGGCCCCGCAGGCAGACGGCCATGGCAAAGGCCCCGGCCTGTGCATCGGAAACCGCGCCGCTGGCGAGCCCTTCGGCAAACCAGCGCAGATCCGCCTCGCCGGGGGTTTCTCCGCGCCGGAGCTTGGCGATGATGGCGCGGGCGTCCATCAGCTGCGCTCCATATAGTCCGCGTCAAAGGCGCCCGGCAGCAGGTCGCCGATGGTTGTTTCCGTCTCTGCACCATCGGTTGTGGCCATGGTCACCTTGACCTCGCCGCCGCCAAACTCCTTGAGCTTCTGACGGCAGCCGCCGCAGGGCGGGACCGGCGAGGGGCAGTCGGCGATCACATAGACTTCCGCCAGTTCGGTCTCGCCCGCCGCCACCATCGCGGCAATGGCGCCGGCCTCGGCGCAGGTGCCCTCCGGGTAGGCGACGTTTTCGACATTGCAGCCCACGTAAATCTGGCCGGAGGCGGAGCGGACAGCGGCGCCGACCTTGAAGTTTGAGTAAGGCGCGTGGGCGTTTTCACGGACGGCAGCGGCGGCGGTTTTCAGGCTCATGTGCGTTTTTCCGGTTTTTGATCATCTGGTCAGAATGCTGCAGCCTAGCTGATATGCACGGGGCAGCGGAAGCCCCCGGGTGCAATTCCCTGGCGCTCTCCAGCCCCCCTGCCGCACACCTCCGGCAGTTCTCCACCGCGGCAGGCCACGGACGTTCAGTCCCGCACCGCCGGTGGCCAAGGGCAGCTGTTCTTTCAAGCGGCGGGCGGTGGTTTCCGCGCTGGCGGCACGACAAGCCGCCGCTGCCGTTCGGCAAATCCATCAGCACCTTCAGTCAGAATGCGGATTGTGCCGGAGTTTGTGCCATTGCCATGCGCAACCGCAGCAGCAGGATCCGGCCGAAAGCACAACAACACGCAGACCGCCTGCACGCGGCGTCCTTCCCTTTTTACCCCAAGCATTTGGGACAAAACGGAAAATCCCTTCGAAACTCTTTCGCAGGAATGTCCCGTTGAGCGTGCGGCGGCGATTTTTCACTCCCTTTTCATTTTGCGCGAACTCAAGCCGCAGTGCAGGATTCATGCAAGAAACCGCCGCCCGTCCGCCACTGCGCCCATTTACGTCAGTTTGAGCTATGTTTCCGGCGAAAAAAATGGTTTAACACTAAACAATATCGAATTTCAGGAGCGCCAGATGTCCGATTCACAGAACCTGCGCCAAGCCGCACTCAACTATCACGAGTTTCCCCGCCCCGGTAAGCTGGAGATCCGGGCGACCAAGCCGATGGCCAACGGGCGCGATCTGGCCCGCGCCTATTCGCCCGGCGTGGCGGAGGCCTGCATCGAGATCAAGGCGGATGAAGCCAATGCCGCCCGCTATACCTCGCGCGGGAATCTGGTTGCGGTTGTGACGAACGGCTCGGCGGTGCTGGGGCTGGGCAACATCGGCGCGCTGGCCTCCAAGCCGGTGATGGAGGGCAAGGCGGTCCTGTTCAAGAACTTCGCTGGCATCGACTGCTTTGACATCGAGGTCAATGAAAGCGACCCGGAGAAGCTGGCCGATATCGTCTGTTCGCTGGAGCCGACATTCGGCGCCATCAACCTCGAGGACATCAAGGCGCCGGATTGCTTTGTGGTGGAGAAGCTCTGCCGCGAGCGGATGAACATTCCGGTTTTCCACGACGACCAGCACGGCACCGCGATTGTGGTTGGTGCTGCCGCCAAGAACGCGCTGCATGTGGCCGGCAAGTCGTTTGAGGAGATCAAGATCGTCTCCACCGGCGGCGGCGCGGCGGGGATTGCCTGCCTCAACATGCTGCTGAAGCTGGGCGTGAAGCGCGAGAACATCTGGCTGTGCGACATTCACGGGCTGGTCTACGAGGGCCGCGAAGAAGACATGAACCCGCAAAAGGCCGCCTTTGCCCAGGCCTCGGACAAGCGCACGCTGGACGAGGTGATGGATGGCGCCGACCTGTTCCTGGGCCTGTCCGGCCCGAACGTGCTGAAGCCGGAGATGGTCAGCAAGATGGCCAAGCGGCCGATCATCTTTGCGCTCGCCAACCCGACGCCCGAAATCATGCCGGAGCAGGCCCGCAAGGTGGCGCCGGATGCGATCATCGCAACCGGGCGCAGCGATTTCCCCAATCAGGTCAACAACGTGCTGTGCTTCCCCTTCATCTTCCGCGGCGCGCTGGATGTGGGGGCGACCGAAATCAACGACCAGATGCAGATAGCCTGCGTCGACGGCATCGCCGAGCTGGCCCGCGCCACCACCAGTGCCGAGGCCGCCGCGGCCTACAAGGGCGAACAGCTGACCTTCGGGGCCGACTACCTGATCCCGAAGCCGTTCGACCCGCGGCTGGTGGCGGTGGTGTCCTCTGCGGTCGCCAAGGCAGCGATGGAAAGCGGGGTCGCCACCCGGCCGATCGAGGACATTGCCGCCTACAAACAAAAGCTGAACCAGACGGTGTTCAAGTCAGCATTGCTGATGCGGCCGGTGTTCGAGGCCGCCCGCGCCGCCGCCCGCCGCATCGTGTTTGCCGAGGGCGAGGACGAGCGGGTGCTGCGCGCCGCCCAGGCGATCCTGGAGGAAACCACCGAAACCCCGCTCCTGATCGGCCGCCCGGAAGTCATTGAACGGCGCTGCGAGAAGCTGGGGCTGGATGTGCGGCCGGGGCGGGACTTCCAGCTGGTGAACCCGGAAAACGACCCGCGCTATTACGATTACTGGAACAGCTACCACAAGGTGATGCAGCGCCGCGGGGTGACGCCGGATCTGGCCAAGGCGATCATGCGCACCAATACCACCGCCATCGGCGCCATCATGGTGCACCGCGGCGAGGCCGACAGCCTGATCTGCGGCACCTTCGGCGAGTACCGCTGGCATATGAACTATGTGCAGCAGGTGCTGGGCGGCAACAGCTATGCGCCGCACGGTGCCTTGTCGATGATGATCCTGGAGGACGGGCCGCTGTTCATCGCCGACACCCATGTGCGGATCGAGCCGACGCCCGCGCAGATCGCCGAAACGGTGATGGGCGCTGCCCGCCATGTGCGCCGCTTCGGGATCGAGCCGAAGATCGCGCTCTGCTCGCAGTCGCAGTTCGGCAATATCGCCTGCGACACCGGCAGCCGCCTGCGGGATGCGCTGGAGATCCTCGATGGCAAGCGCCGTGATTTTGCCTATGAGGGCGAGATGAACATCGACACCGCGCTGGATCCGGAGCTGCGCGAGCGGATCTTCCCCAACTCGCGGCTGGAAGGCCCGGCCAACGTGCTGATCTTTGCCCATGCCGATGCCGCTTCGGGGGTGCGCAACATCCTCAAGATGCGGGCCGGCGGGCTGGAGGTGGGGCCGATCCTGATGGGCATGGGCAACCGCGCCC
Source organism: Leisingera thetidis (assembly GCF_025857195.1). Classification (NCBI taxonomy): domain Bacteria; kingdom Pseudomonadati; phylum Pseudomonadota; class Alphaproteobacteria; order Rhodobacterales; family Roseobacteraceae; genus Leisingera; species Leisingera thetidis. The sequence goes on from NZ_CP109787.1 coordinate 2,279,348, forward strand.
ATATCGTGTCGCCCTCGATCACCGCGCGGGGGCTTTTGAACATGGCCGCCATTGCCGGAACCCCGGTGGCACACTACGGTTAATCCCGGCGGCTTCCTTTGCTGGCCGCCCATCCAGGGAGGCCAGGAGAGGGAGGCCAGAATGAAAGGGCATTGCCATTGCGGCGCCGTGCATTGGGAGAGCCAGGCCGAGGCGGCCTGGAGCTGCTATTGCCATTGCGCCGACTGCCGCCGCATCTGCGCGGCACCTGTCACCGCGTTTTTCGCCTTGCCGCATGAGGCGGTGGACTGGTCCGGCGCCAGTCCGAAGGTCTACAACTCTTCCGAGGGGGTCGACCGGCTGTTCTGCGGCGCCTGCGGCAGCCAGATGGCCTATCGAACCTCCCGGGACCGGGTCAACATCCACCTCTACACGGCAACGCTGGAATGCCCGGGCGACATGCCGCCGAAGTTTCATGTCTTCCACTCCGACCACGTGACCTGGCTCGAGCTGAAAGACACCCTGCCCCGCTACGCCAAATACTCCGGCGGGTGATTCCCCGCGGGTCCCGGGCTTGAGGCATCATGGTTTGCAGTTTTGCAATTCCTGCAGGGATTTCCTGAACAATCTGCGGCAAAGGGCTGTTTGCAAAGCGGCTTGGCTGCAAATCGTGTGCGGCGTGTAAATTCTGTAAATTACCCCCGAATTCCTGCCTGAAACCTGTAAACTTCTTGACGAACCTTGGCTGCAGACGCCGGGAAACTTGCCCGTTTGCCAGTTTCTCGCCTACGCAGATGGCAGGAGGAGATAGACACCATGGGATATCAGGACATTTACGCCGGCTGGCAGCGTGACCCGGAAGGTTTCTGGATGGAGGCCGCCAAGGCGATCAGCTGGGACGACGCCCCGAGGCAGGCGCTGTTCGACAAGGGGGACGGCCTGTATGAATGGTTTGCCGATGCCAAGGTGAACACCTGCTACAATGCCCTGGACCGTCACGTCGAACAGGGCCGCGGCGAGCAGACCGCGATCATCTATGACAGCCCGGTCACCCAGACCAAGCGTGAAATCTCCTATGTCGAGCTGCGCAACCGTGTCGCCACCCTGGCCGGCGCCTTGCGCGCCAAGGGCGTGGAGAAAGGCGACCGCGTCATCATCTACATGCCGATGATCCCCGAGGCGCTGGAGGCAATGCTGGCCTGCGCCCGCATTGGGGCTGTGCATTCAGTGGTGTTCGGCGGCTTTGCCTCCAACGAGCTGGCTGTGCGCATCGACGATGCCAAGCCCAAGGCAATCATCGCCGCCTCCTGCGGCATCGAACCGGGCCGCACCGTGCATTACAAGCCGCTGCTGGACGGCGCCATCGACCTGGCCGAGCACAAGCCGGAGTTCTGCGTGATCTTCCAGCGCGAGCAGGAAGTGGCGGAGCTGATCCCGGGCCGCGACGTGAACTGGCACGGTTTTCAGTATGGTGTGGAACCGGCGGAATGCGTCGCCGTAGAGGGCAACCACCCCTCCTATATCCTTTATACCTCCGGCACCACGGGGCAGCCCAAGGGGGTGATCCGCCACACAGCGGGGCAGCTGGTGGCGCTGAACTGGACCATGAAGAACATCTACAATGTCGATCCCGGCGATGTGTTCTGGGCGGCTTCCGATGTGGGCTGGGTCGTGGGCCACAGCTATATCTGCTATGGCCCGCTGATCCACGGAAACACCACCATCGTGTTCGAGGGCAAGCCGGTGGGCACGCCCGATGCGGGCACCTTCTGGCGGGTGATTTCCGAGCACAAGGTCAAGAGCTTCTTCACCGCCCCGACCGCCTTCCGCGCGGTGAAGCGGGAGGATCCCAAGGGCGAATTCGTCAAGAAATACGACCTGAGCTGCCTCAAGCAGGTCTATCTGGCGGGCGAGCGCGCCGATCCCGACACCATCACCTGGGCGCAGGAACAGCTGAAGGTGCCGGTCATCGACCACTGGTGGCAGACCGAGACCGGCTGGTCGATTGCGGCCAATCCGCTGGGGGTCGAGGAACTGCCGGTCAAGCTTGGCTCGCCTGCGGTGCCGATGCCGGGATACGAAGTGGATATCCTGGATGAAAGCGGCAATCCGGTTCCAGCGGGAGAACTGGGCGCGATTGCAGTGAAGCTGCCGCTGCCGCCGGGCACCCTGCCGACGCTGTGGAATGCGCAAGAGCGGTTTAGGAAAAGCTATCTCACCACCTTCCCCGGCTATTACGAGACCGGCGATGCCGGCATGAAGGATAAGGACGGATACCTTTACATCATGGCGCGCACCGATGACGTGATCAACGTGGCGGGCCACCGGCTGTCGACCGGCGGCATGGAGGAAGTGCTGGCCGGCCACCCGGATGTCGCTGAATGCGCCGTTATCGGTGTCGCGGACAGCCTCAAGGGGCAGATGCCGGTGGGGTTCCTGTGCCTGAACGCGGGTACGGACCGCGATCATGGCGAGGTGGTATCGGAAGTGGTGAAACTGGTGCGCGAGAAGATCGGCCCGGTGGCCGCCTTCAAGCTGGCGGTGGTGGTCGACCGGCTGCCCAAGACCCGCTCCGGCAAGATCCTGCGCGGCACCATGGTGAACATCGCCGACGGCACGCCGTGGAAAATGCCCGCCACCATCGATGATCCGGCGGTCCTGGACGAGATCAGGGAAGCCCTGCAGAGCATCGGCTACGCGCGGTAACAGGCCGCAGCCGGGCGGGGTTCCGCCCGGTCGACCTTCCCCGCGGCGGTCAGCGGGCAGAGATCACATAGGCCTGGATCCTGCCGCTCACCTCGCCGGGCCCGAACCGTGCCCGTATTTCCTCCGCTGCGGCCTCAATCACCCGCTGCACGGTGTCTTCGCCGTGCGGCGCCAGCTCGCCATGCATCGGAGTGCCGCGCGCATAGGCAATCGCCGGATGCGACGGATCCGGCGCCGTGCTGGCAGCGGTCACCTTCTCAATCTCCACCGACCGGAAACCGGCCGCCTCCAGCTCGCTCCTGATCCTGCCGGGGTCGCCATGCCCATGCGGGGTGCGCTCCAGAAAACCGGGCGGGCTGTGCGGCAGCACTGTCCGTCCGGCACGGGTCACGATTTCGGCAAACTCGTTGTGGGCAAGGCTGTCCCAGACATTGAACAGAAACCGGCCGCCAGGACGCAGCACCCGCAGCGCCTCGGCATAGCCGCGCACCCGGTCGGGAAAGAACATGACGCCGAACTGGCAGCAGACTGCGTCAAAACTGCCATCCGGAAAGGGCAGCTGCAGCGCATCCGCGGGCTTCCATCTGATTTCCGGCCGCGCCGGCTGGCGGGCCCTGGCCCTGTCCAGCATCGGCGGGTTCAGGTCCGTCGCCCAGTAGCTGGCTCCGGCAGGCAGCCGCGGCGCCAGAGCGCGGGTCACGACACCGCTTCCAGCGGCGGTTTCCAGCACATCGGCCACCGGCTCCGCCACAACCCGCCGGGCCAGATCGTCTGCAAATCCTTCAAAGATCAAGGGCACCAGATAGGTGTCATAGTAGTCGGGAATTGCCCCCTGGAACACTTTGTCATTGCTGCTCATCGCGCGCTCCCCCGGGTTGCTGCCCGATACTGTAGCACATTTGCCTGCCCGCCGTGCCGTCGCGAAACCGCGGCATCCGCGACATCCCGCTTGCATCCCCCGGCATCCCGCCTAGGCTGCTGCACAGGAGGCAACCAGAATGACGCAGGATGAGATTTGGCGCCTCAGCGCCACCGGGCTGACCGCCCTGACCCGCACTGGGGAACTGAGCGCAGAGGAAGCGGTGAGTGCCTCCCTCGCCCGTATGAACACAGTGAATCCGGCGCTGAATGCCGTCGTCGAGGATCTGAGCGCCGAAGCGCTGGAACGCGCCCGCGCGCTGGACACGGCGCGCGCCGCCGGTGCCGCGCCCGGCCCGCTGCACGGCGTCCCGGTAACCATCAAGATCAACGTTGATCAGCAGGGGCATGCGACCTCCAACGGCGTCACGGCGCTGAAGGACCTGATTGCGCCGGGCGATGCGCCGGTGGTGGAGAACCTGCAAAAGGCGGGCGCAGTGGTGATCGGACGCACCAATACGCCTGAGTTCTCCTTCCGCGCCGACACCGACAACCCGCTGTTCGGGCGCACCCATAACCCCTGGGGACGCCATATTTCGCCCGGGGGATCTTCCGGCGGGGCCGGTGCCGCCGTGATGGTCGGGATCGGCGCGCTGGCGCATGGCAATGATATCGGCGGCTCGCTGCGGTTTCCGGCGGCGGCCAATGGGGCGGTAACGGTGAAGCCGGGGCTGGGGCGGGTTCCGGCCTGGAACCCCAGCCAAACGGCCGAACGCGGGCTGCTGGCGCAACTGATGTCGGTGCAGGGGCTGATAACGCGCTGCGCGGAGGATCTGCACCTGTCGATGCCCGCGCTGATTGCACCCGACCCGCGGGATCCCTTCCATGTGCCGATGCCCTGGTACGGCGAGGCCCTGGACGGCCCCATCAAGGTGGCCTTCACCAAAAACACCCACGGCTATGAGCTGCATCCGGAGGTCGAGGCAGCGCTGGACTTCGCCCGGGATGCGCTGTCGGATGCGGGCTACTCCGTCGAAGAGGTGGAGCCGCCGCATGTGTTCGAGGCCGGGCGCGCCGGCTACCGCGCCCTGATGGGCGAGATCTATGCGCTGATGAAGGCCGATGTGGATGCCGCTGGCTCGCAGACCGTGCGCGACATCTTTGCGGTCTATTTTCAGGAGTTCCCGCCGTTTGCCGGTGATGAGCTCCTGCAGGTGATGGCCGGGCGCACCCATTACGCGCGGCAGTGGTCGCTGTTCATGGAAGACTATCCGCTGGTTCTCAGCCCGTTCCTGCCGCAGCCCTTCTTCCGGCCGGACCGCGACACCGAAGGCGCGGCAGGCGTGCATGAGGTGCTGGGCTGCGCGGTCTATTCCTATGCGATGAATTTCCTCGGCCTGCCCGCGGCCTCGGTTCCGGCCCGGCTGGCGCAGCTGCCGGACGGGCCGCAGCCGATCAATGTGCAGATCGCTGCCCGCCGCTGGCGCGAGGATCTGGCTGTGGACGCCAGCGCTGCGATCGAAGCGCGTGCAGGCCGCATGTGCTTGCCGCTGTGGGAGAAGATGCAGGCGGGCGGCACGTCCTGACCGGTCCGCCCGCCGCACCGCTGTTCCGCGAACCGGACTGCGCGCAGCAGACAGGACTATGCTCGCAGGTTCCGAAGGGCAAGGATCACCGTGACAGGGTGTCCGGTCAATGTTTCCGGTCAATCGCCGCCGCCAGGCGCCGCCATCCGCCAGGTCGCACATAAGGTCCCGGGGAAGGGAACGACCCGCCCCCGGGGAACTTCCAAAACCAGGTCACTCACTACAAACCACGCGCGCCCCGCCGCAAACCGTGCACCTGCCTTGCTGGCGCAGGTTCCGCGGGCATGACCGGCAGAAAACAACTAACAGACCTTACAAAACACGCCGGTCCGGCGCTCTGGCACATCTGCCCCCGGGCAGATGCCATCCGCATCTGCTTGCCGGTAAAACATCGCACAGAATCGTTACCGGCAAGTTCACAAATACGTGACCCTTCCGTTAAAACGCTTACGTAAACTGCTCGGAAATAAGTCTTTCTTCCAGCCCGTGGCCGGGATCGAACAGGATCTTGTGGCGGATCTCCGGATTGGTGCGGATCTCCACCCAGTCGATATCAGCCACGGAAACCGAGTCCGCGTCCGCCATCACCGGGCGCTTGTCCGCCTCCAGCACGTCAAAGCGCACCATCGCGTTGCTGGGCAGCAGCGCGCCGCGCCAGCGCCGCGGCCGGAAGGCGGCAATCGCGGTCAGCGCCAGCACATCGGCGCCGATCGGCAGGATCGGGCCGTGGGCCGAATAGTTGTAGGCGGTGGACCCCGCCGGAGTGGAGACCAGCGCGCCGTCGCAGACCAGCTCCTCCATCCGCATCCGCCCGTCCACGGACACCCGCAGCCGCGCCGCCTGAGGCCCCGCCCTGAGCAGCGACACCTCGTTGATGGCCAGCGCCTTGTGGACTGCGCCGCGCCGGTCCATCGCGGTCATCGACAGCGGATTGATGATTTCCTGCACCGCTTCCTCGAGCCGCTCGATCAGCCCGTCCTCGCGGTATTCGTTCATCAGGAAGCCGACCGTGCCCCGGTTCATGCCATAGACCGGGGCCGGGTGATCGACCATGGTGTGCAGGGTGCGCAGCATGAACCCGTCACCGCCAAGCGCCACGACGATATCGGCGCTCTCAGGCGGCACATGGCCGTAGCGGCGGCTCAGTTCGGCCAAGGCCTCCTGGGCGACGTCAACCTCGCTGGCCAGAAAGGCGATTCTCAAACCCATCAAATCTGTTTCCGGTATTAGGCATGTGGTTCCGAAACAATCACAGCTTTCCGGCAAAGACCATAGTTGCCGTTCTGTCGCAGGGAAATGTCGCTTTACAGGCTTCCGGCGCAAGTAAGTTTCCGATAGGAAATCGCTCGAACCTGACCCCTGCTTTACGGAGCCACCATGACTGAAGCGACCCGTGACCCCGGCTTTTTCACCCAATCCCTCGCCGAGCGCGATCCCGAGCTTTATGCTTCGATCACCGCCGAGCTGGGCCGCCAGCGCGACGAGATCGAGCTGATCGCCTCCGAAAACATCGTCTCCGCCGCGGTGATGGAAGCCCAGGGCTCCGTGCTCACCAACAAATACGCCGAGGGCTACCCGGGACGCCGCTACTACGGCGGCTGCCAGTATGTCGACGTTGCCGAAAACCTCGCCATCGACCGCGCCAAGCAGCTGTTCGGCTGCGAATTCGCCAACGTGCAGCCGAACTCCGGATCGCAAGCCAACCAGGGCGTGTTCCAGGCGCTGCTGCAGCCCGGCGACACCATCCTCGGCATGGATCTCGCCTCCGGCGGCCACCTGACCCACGGCGCCGCGCCGAACCAGTCCGGCAAGTGGTTCAACGCGGTTGCCTACGGCGTGCGCCGCGACGACAACCTGATCGACTACGACCAGATCCAGGCACTGGCGGCCGAGCATCAGCCCAAGCTGATCATCGCCGGCGGCTCGGCCATCCCGCGCCAGATCGACTTTGCCAGGTTCCGGGAAATCGCGGACAGCGTTGGCGCCTATTTCATGGTCGACATGGCCCATATCGCGGGCCTGATCGCTGCGGGCGAGCACCCCTCGCCGTTCCCGCACGCCCATGTCGCCACCACCACCACCCACAAGACCCTGCGCGGGCCCCGCGGCGGCATGATCGTGACCAACGACGAGGCGATCGCCAAGAAGGTGAACTCGGGACGCCGCTACTACGGCGGCTGCCAGTATGTCGACGTTGCCGAAAACCTCGCCATCGACCGCGCCAAGCAGCTGTTCGGCTGCGAATTCGCCAACGTGCAGCCGAACTCCGGATCGCAAGCCAACCAGGGCGTGTTCCAGGCGCTGCTGCAGCCCGGCGACACCATCCTCGGCATGGATCTCGCCTCCGGCGGCCACCTGACCCACGGCGCCGCGCCGAACCAGTCCGGCAAGTGGTTCAACGCGGTTGCCTACGGCGTGCGCCGCGACGACAACCTGATCGACTACGACCAGATCCAGGCACTGGCGGCCGAGCATCAGCCCAAGCTGATCATCGCCGGCGGCTCGGCCATCCCGCGCCAGATCGACTTTGCCAGGTTCCGGGAAATCGCGGACAGCGTTGGCGCCTATTTCATGGTCGACATGGCCCATATCGCGGGCCTGATCGCTGCGGGCGAGCACCCCTCGCCGTTCCCGCACGCCCATGTCGCCACCACCACCACCCACAAGACCCTGCGCGGGCCCCGCGGCGGCATGATCGTGACCAACGACGAGGCGATCGCCAAGAAGGTGAACTCGGCGATCTTCCCGGGCATCCAGGGCGGCCCGCTGATGCATGTGATCGCCGGCAAGGCGGCGGCCTTCGGCGAGGCGCTGAAGCCGGAGTTCAAGGCCTACCAGCAGCAGGTCAGGGCGAACGCGGCGGCGCTGGCGGACCAGCTGATCCAGGGCGGCCTCGACATCGTCACCGGCGGCACCGACACCCACGTCATGCTGGTCGACCTGCGCCCCAAGGGCGTCACCGGCAACATCGCCGACAAGGCGCTGGGGCGTGCCCATATCACCACCAACAAGAACGGCATCCCGTTCGACCCGGAAAAGCCCACCGTGACCTCCGGCCTGCGCCTCGGCACGCCCGCAGGCACCACCCGCGGCTTCGGCGAGGCTGAGTTCCGCCAGATCGCGGACCTGATCATCGAGGTGATCGACGGGCTGGCCGCCAACGGCGAAGAGGGCAATGCGGACGTGGAAGCCGCGGTGCGCGCCAAGGTGGCGGACCTTTGCGCCCGCTTCCCGCTGTACCCGAACCTGTAAGCCGCTTCCGGCCTGCGCAAGAACCACCGCCGCGGCCCGCGAGGCTGCGGCGGTTTTCCTTTGCCGCACAGGCGGAGCTCCCGCGCCCCGCCTGTGCATCGAAGATGCCCCGGCACGGGCCTTGGACCCGGCAGCGCCCCTGCGGGGCGCTGCCCGCGCCGTGCCCCCGCACGGCGCCACGCCCAACGCTTTGGGGACTGCCAAGGCAGGCCCCAAAGGGGCGGGAGAACCCGGCTTCTGGACGGGTGGGTCTTAATTGCGGATATTGGCAGCATGCCAAAAGATGAATTGATACAGCTCAGCAAATTTCTCCGTTGCCTTCCGCGGCACACTCCTGATGCCCTCGGCCTTGAAATGGATCCGCAAGGCTGGGTGGCGGTTGAAAGCATTGCAGCCGGGGCGGCTTCCCCCATCACCCGCGACCTGATCGAAAAAGCCGTGCGGACAAGCAGTAAGCGGCGGTTCTCCATTCCCACCGGCGGTCCCCGCAGCCGCGCCGGCCAGGGCCATTCGTTCCCCGCCGGCCCGCCGCTGGCGCCCTGCCGGCCGCCTGAAATGCAGACTCATGGGTCAGCGGAACACAAGCAGGCAGCACTCCTTGCCCAAGGGCTGAAGCCAATGCAGCGTCAGCATGCCCGTCTATCGCCAGACGCCGGAACCGTCCGCAGGGCCGGTACGCGCCAAGGCAAACCTGTGGTTCTCAGCATCGACGCCGCGCGCAGGCAGGCGGACGGGCATGCGGGCCTCCTGCCAGAAAACCGTGTCCGGCCCGGCGGCGCCGCCTCCGCCGCGTATCTCCGCCAATGAGCGGCCCCTTGCCAAACCGCACCCGGCGCCTGGAGCGCCGCCTGGGCGACTGGATGCGCGGGCGGCTGCCGCCGGCACTCAGCGGGTTCATCATGTTCACCCTGAAACAGGGATGGGCCGCAATCTTTGGAATCCTGCTTCTGGGCGGACTGATCGTCACCGGCTGGATATGGCAGCCTGGCTGGGGGCTGGCCCGCTATGATGCGCTGCTGGCCTATGCCCTGATGCTGCAGGTGCTGCTGCTGGCCTCCGGCATGGAGAGCTGGCGCGAGGTGCGCGTCATCCTGCTGTTCCATCTGACCGGAACCGCGATGGAGATCTTCAAGGTGCAGGCCGGCAGCTGGGCCTATCCCGGTGCGGGCCTGATCAAAGTGTACGAAGTGCCGCTGTTTTCCGGCTTCATGTACGCTGCGGTCGGATCCTACATGGCGCGGGTGATCCGGCTGTTCGACATGCAGTTTGCCCCCTACCCGCCGTTCTGGGCCTCCGTGCTTCTGGCCATTGCCATCTATGGCAACTTCTTTGCGCATCACTTTCTGCCCGATATCCGGCTGGGGTTGTTTGCCGCTACCGTGCTGCTGTTTGCGCGCACCCGCATCTGGTTCCGCATTGGCGAGTGTTATTATTGGATGCCGCTGCCGCTGGCGGCATTTTTTTCGAGCTTCTTTCTGTGGCTGGCGGAGAACGTGGGCACCAGCACCAAAACCTGGCTGTACAATGGTCAGAGCAGCGCTGACTGGGTGAGCCTGGCCAAGATGGGATCCTGGTACCTGCTGCTTTATGTCAGCTTCGTGACCGTGACGCTGGTGTTCCGCGAGGCGCTGTCGCCTGCGGCGGTGCCGGCCCGGCACCTGGCAGGCGCCCGCCTGTAAGGGGCGGGCGCCGGGGTAAGGGGGGCGCAGTTTCAGAGGTCCAGCTTGGGGTCCAGCAGCGCGTCCTGCAGCAGCTTTTCGTTGCGGGCGTCTTCAATCTTGCGGATACGGTCCTCGCTGGAGCGGTGGTCGAAGCGGTATTTCACCACGTTGATCAGGCTCAGTGTCAGCAGGAGCACGCCCATGCCCCAGTATCCCTTGGTGGCCAGCGGCACTTCGGTCGAAAGCCAGAGGGAAATGCCCAGCATTGCATAGGCGATGGCAACGCCGGCGGCATTCAGCAGGATAATCAGTTTGTTGTCTGTGCTGTCGGTAAACATGTTTTGTCTCCAGTATTCTGAAATGGATCGTCATTCCCCGGCGCGCCGGGCAAGTTCGGGCAAAACCCGGTCAGTTTTTGACTTTCAGGCGGCTCAGCACATCGGCGGCGGTGCTGCGGCTGCGGGGGCCGAAACCGGCGTCGGCCAAGTCATCGGCAATTGAGCTGTTGGTCAGTTCACTGTCGATTTCGCGCAGGATCTCGCCCTGTTCAAACGGGTCGCCGCGCTGCAGGACCTCGCTGATCAGCGCCTCGGCCTCCTCCGCCGGACTGTCGCCGCCTGCATGTTTGCGCAGGCCGCGCTGGATGTCCTGCTCGCGCCGGGTGGCGCGGGCGGCAATGGCGCCCTGCTTCAGATCGGTGAGGCGGCGGCTGGCCGCCTCCACCGACTGGCGCAGCTGCAGGATGCGGGTGTCCAGCCGGTCCAGGGTCTGGCGGCGCACTGCCAGCTCATTTTCCATGTCGGCCACCGCCTGGGCGGCACTGTGCGCCAGATCCTCGCGGCCGCCCTCCAGCGCTTCACCGGCCCGGGCCATCAGGTCCTGAATACGTGCTTCCAGGGTCTCCACCTGGCGCTGCTCGCTTCGCTGGCGCTGGATCAGGCCGGCAAGCGTCAGCTTGGCCGCCTTCAGGTTGCCGTCCGCCTCGCGGATCTTCTGGGTGATCAGCTCAATCGAGAAGGTCTCGCGCAGCTGTTCTTCCGCCCGGGCATTGGCGCCGGTTATCAGGGTCTTAAGAGTGGTGAACATCTCTTCCTCCACAAACTTGAACATTGTTCATGAAGAATCGTATAGCACCTGACTGAACACCGTTCAAGAAAAATCATGAACGGTGTTCACAGCACTTATCGCGGCCCGATCCGGCCCAGCACCTGGGCGATCATCTGTTCGATCTGTTCCGGCGGCACGCCGGAGATGCGCCGCTCCAGCCCCAGCAGCACGATGCCATGCACCGAGGAGAACAGCGCCCGCACCATCAGCCCGGCCTCTTCCGCGCTCTTGTCCGGGAACAGCTCTGCCACCGGGCGGGCGATATTGGCAAAAAGCCCCTCCAGCGCCGCCAGATACCAATCCGGCACCGGCCCATCCGCCGTCATTTTCAGGTCGAACATCGCCCGCCACAGATTGGTGTTTTCCACCGCAAAATGCAGGTAGGCGTTGCTCATCAGGATCAGGCGGCGGGTTGGCGGCTCAGCTTCGGCACCGGCGACAGAAGCTTGGACCGCCGCCCCCAGTTTCTGGAAGGTGCGGCCGTTCACCGCCATGATGATCGCCGTCAGATCGTCAAAGACGTTATAGATCGCCCCCAGCGCGCAGCCTGCATCCTGGGCCAGATCGCGGGCCCGCAGCGCCCCTGCCCCGTCGCGGGCCATGCGGATCTCTGCCGCCTGCACCAGTTTTTCCCGCAGCGCCGCCTTGCGCGCTTCTGCCTTGCCTGCCATGGGGCCTCCAACAGTTTTGAACCGCGTTCAAAATACTGCAGCCGGCAGCGGCGTAAAGCGGGAAATCAGACCAGGCCGCGCCAGCGCAGGACCACGATCAGCAGGATAAGCACCATCAGCACGGAAAACCCCATGCTGCCCAGCACCCCCAGCCAGAAGCCCTTGCGCCGGTCGGCCAGGTCGATCTTCTGCAGATGCGCCTTGACCTCGCGGGCGGCGCCGCGCAGCGGTTTTTCATCCACCGTCGGCCGCAGCTTGGGGTGTTCCAGCAGCGGCAGGGCGTCGGCGATTTTCATGCCCTGCTTGTAGATCCGGCGCGGCAGACGGCGGCGGGTGCGTTTCAGCGCGGCGGCAAGGTCGCCGGAAGCGTGCTCGCGCTCCTTCAGAAGCGCGCGGATCTCTTCGATGTCCTGGTCCAGGCTGGCGGCCATTCCGGCACTCCCCCTCAGCTGCCTTGTGCCCGCCACCCTAGCCTGCTGCCCTGGTGTCCTCAATGGGGCTGGCAAGCCTCCGCCTGCCCGGCTATCAAGGCGCCATGCTGAATACGATCACTCATGGCTCCGCCACCGGCAAACCGCCGCTTCTGATTGCTCATGGCCTCTATGGCTCGGCCCGCAACTGGGGGGTCATCGCCAAGCGCCTGTCGGATGAGCGGCTGGTGGTGGCAGCCGATATGCGCAACCACGGCGACAGCCCGCGGACGGACAGCCACACCTACCCGGAGCTGGCGGAGGATCTGGCCGGGGTGATCGCCGCGCACGGCGGGCAAATGGATGTGATCGGCCATTCGATGGGCGGCAAGGCTGCGATGATGCTGGCGCTGAACCACCCCGGCGCCGTCCGCCGCCTGGTGGTTGCCGATATCGCGCCGGTTGCCTATGGCCACACCCAGATCCAGTACATCCACGCCATGCGGTCGGTTGACCTGGAAACGCTGCAGCGCCGCCCTGAGGCCGCCGCGCAGCTGGCCGAGGCCGGGGTGGAGCCCGCGTTGCAAAGCTTCTTCACCCAGTCGCTGGACATCCCCAACAAGCGCTGGAAACTGAACCTGGACACGCTGGCGGAGCAGATGCCCAACATCATGTCCTTCCCGCAGACGGACGCGTCATGGGATGGGCCTGCGCTGTTCCTGTCAGGCTCCGAGTCGGACTATGTGCTGCCCGGGCACCGCGATGAAATCCGCGCGCGTTTTCCCGCCGCCCGCTTTGCCAAGCTGCCCGGCGCCGGCCATTGGCTGCACGCCGAGAAGCCGCGGGAGTTCGAAGCCGCCGCGCGGGTCTTCCTGAACGCCTGAAGGCCCCGTCCGGCACCCTGGCCCGGTCCGCCGGGCGGGGCTAGCGGGTGTACATCTGCTTCTTGAAGGCCCGCGTCCGGTACGTCGCCGCCGCAGACCCATCATGATAGGTGCCGAACCACTTGTCGAAGGGGATCTCCGAGGTGCCGTAGTTGCACTCGAAATAGCGGTGGTGCAGCTGGTGGAAGAAATCCCCGGCCTTGGCGGCTTCGGTTTCCCCGGCCATCACCCGCTCGAATCCGCAGTGCGACAGAACCGGGCTGATCTGCTGGAACATCGCATGAAACGCCAGGTGCAGCGGATGCGACGGCACGATCAGATGGATGAAATAAGTGGTGAAGTAGAGCAGGTTTTCATACCAGTGGTTGGAAATCCCCGACCACGGTCCGGTATTGACGTTGCGGTGGTGCACCGCGTGCACATGGCGGTAGAGCCGCGGGTGGTGCTCCAGCCGGTGCACCCAGTAGAAATGCAGACCGGACCACATCGGGATGAGCAGCATCCAGACCACACACCACACCGGCGCGCTGGCAAATGTCACGACCGGCACCCAGCCGTTGGCCATCAGCCAGTAGATGCCCCATTGATAGACGGTCGCCACCGTGATGGCGCAGCCGAGCGTCCACCAGATATTGTCCAGCACCTGGTTCTTGAACGTGAAAGCGCCGTTGCCGCGCGACAGGTCGCGCCTGTCGAACTTCTTCTGCATTCCCTGGCCCCTGCGCATGTAGAGCCACCAGTGCAGCCCTCCGGCCACTGCGGCCTGGGGCAGCAGGTTGGCCAGCCACACCTGCAGCATCCAGCCGGGGCGGAAGGCGGCCATTGCCGCCAGCGGCGGCAGCAGCCAGGCATAAATGGCCAGCGCCAGCAGGAAGCAGACGGTCAGCGCCGTGATCTCCAGCCAGGCGCCGCGGTACCAGGCCCAGACAGCCGCAGGCCGCGGCGGCCAGCTGAACAGCGGGTTCAGCGGCACCGGCCCCTTGGGGTGGTAATGCCAGCGTTCGGCTTCGCGGTCGCGGATCATGCCGTCCATGGGTCTGCCTCCTGCCCCGGTTTCAGGTTGCGTAGTTCGCGCCCTCGTCGTCCAGGATCGCCTTCAGCTCTGCCAGGTGGCGCTCCGCCTGATCCGGGTAATCCTCCAGCTCCTGCGCGGTCTTCTCGGCGACCTCATCGCTGAGCACCCGCAGTTTCCGGCCGGTCTGCAGCGCGCGGATATAGGTCTCGGCGGCGCGTTCGAAGTAATAGAGCCGGTTGAAGGTATCCGCGACGCTGTCACCGATCACCAGCACGCCGTGATTGCCCATGATCATTACCTTGACCTTGGGATCTGTCAGCATCGCGGCGCAGCGCGCGCCCTCGTCGTCAAATGCCAGCCCGCCAAAGTCATTGTCGACAACATAGCGGTTGAAAAACGTGGCGGTGTTCTGGTCGATCGGCGGCAGGGTGCTGTCGGCCAGGCAGGCCAGCACGGTCGCGTGGATCGAATGCACATGCATCACGCAGCGCGCCTGCGGGCACAGCCGGTGGATCGAGCCATGCAGCCCCCAGGCTGTCGGGTCCGGCGCGTCCGGGCGCTCCATGGTCTTGGGGTCATTGGCGTCCAGCAGCAGAAGGTCCGAGGCTTTCACCCGGGCAAAATGCACTTGGTTCGGGTTCATCAGGAACTGGCTGCCGTCTTCGTTCACTGCCAGGCTGAAGTGATTGGCCACCGCCTCGTGCATGTTCAGCCGTTCGGTCCAGCGGAACGCCGCGGCCATGTCGACGCGCTCCTGCCAATGGGTGAGGTTCGGGCTGAGATCCGCTTGCTTGTTCATTCTGGCGCCTCCGGGAATGTCGTTTCTTTATTGGTGCCAGCCGGTTTGTCAGCTGACAAACAATTGATTCAGCGGTAATGCATTAGTTGAATTAATGCATAGGTCATGCGTCCATGTCAGCCCCCGGCCCGTCCTCAACCTCCCTGCCCCCGCTCACCTGGCTGCGCGCCTTCGAGGCCAGCGCCCGGCACCTGTCCTTCACCCGCGCCGCCGGTGAATTGAACCTGACGCAATCAGCCATCAGCCAGCATGTGCGCAGCCTGGAGAACTTTTTAGGGCGCGAGCTGTTCATCCGCAAAACCCGCGCGCTGGAGTTGAGCGAGGCAGGCGCCAATTACATGCCCATCGTGCGCGAAGCCTTTGACCTGATTGCGGCCGGCACCCAGGCCTTTACCGGCGGCGATCAGGGGCGGCATCTGGTGCTGCAATGCAATATGGCGTTTTCGGTGTTCTGGCTGTCGCCGCGCCTGCCCCGGCTTTATGAAAAGTTTCCCTGGCTGGTGCTGAACATCGTGACGCCGATCTGGGACCCTGAGCGGCACGCAGTCAATGCCGGGACCGAAATCCGCTTTGGACGTCCAAACGACATGTCAGCGGCTGCAATCCGGCTGACCCGCGACCGCTTCTACCCGGTCTGCGCGCCGGGTTATCAAGGCGGCGCGGTGGATTTTGAGACCGCAACCCTATTGGATTGCGGCGGTGTGACAGACTCTTGGGGGGCATGGTTCAAGTCGCAGGAGATGCCGTTCGAGCGCAATCACGAGATCAATCTAGCCTCCACTTACGTGATTGCCATGACCGCGGCGGTGCATGGCGCCGGGATAGCGATGTCGCACGATACGCTGGCGGAGGGGCTGCTGGAGAGCGGCCAGCTGGTCAAACCCAGCGGCCATTCGGCGGAGCTTTTGGAGAACTATTTCCTGATGCCGCCGCCCACCCATGCCAGCACCCCTGCCGCGCGGGCGTTCCTGGAGTGGCTGGAGGGTGAATTGCCGCCAGTGTAGAGCGAAACATGAGGATCGCGCCTGAGCCTGGGTGGGTGCGAAGCGCCCTCCCGGGGGGAGGGTCGGGCACGGGCCGGGCCGTTGGCCCGCCCCTATGACTATTTTCAACTTTTCCTGACAAGTCCTGCAGAATGTTCGCAATACGCCCGCACCTTGCGCCATTTGCTGCTTGCTGCTAAACGCGCGGCACCGGTCGCAGCCTACCCGGTCACCAAAACAAGGGTCAAAAATGAAAACTATCGTTATCTGCTCGGGCGGGCTGGATTCCGTTTCGCTTGCCCATATGGTCGCTGAGGAACATCAGCTGACCCGTCTTGTCTCCTTCGATTACGGCCAGCGCCACAGGAAGGAACTGGACTATGCCGCCGCCGCCGCGCGCCGTCTGGGCGTGCCGCATGACATCATCGACATGAGGGGTATCGGCGCAGCCCTTTCAGGCTCGGCCCTGACCGACGACATCGACGTGCCGGACGGCCACTACGAGGAAGAGACCATGAAGGTCACCGTGGTGCCGAACCGCAATGCCATCATGCTCGCCATCGCCTATGGCATTGCTGCCGCCAACGGCGATGAGGCGGTGGCCACGGCGGTGCATGGCGGCGACCATTTCATCTATCCGGACTGCCGCCCCGCCTTCACCGAGGCATTTGACGCCATGCAGCGCGCCGCGCTGGACGGCTATGCCGACGTGCGGCTCTACACCCCGTTTGTGCACCGCTCCAAAGGGGACATTGTCACTGCGGGCGCCAAGCACAACACCCCCTTTGCCGAGACCTGGTCCTGCTACAAGGGCGGCGACAAGCATTGCGGCCGCTGCGGCACCTGCGTGGAGCGGCGCGAGGCCTTCCATCTGGCGGGCGTCGAGGATCCGACAGAATACGCTGATCCCGATTTCTGGCAGCAGGCCATCGCCGGGAAGGACGGCGCCTGATGTTCCGGATCACCAAGGAGTTCCACTTCTCCGCCTCGCACCAGCTGACGCACCTGCCCCCCGATCACCAATGCGCCCGGCTGCACGGGCACAACTATGTCGTGGTGGTGGAGCTGGCAGCCAAAGAGCTGAACGCGGACGGTTTTGTGCGCGACTATCACGAGCTGAAGCCGCTGAAGGCGTATATAGATGATACCTTCGACCACCGGCATCTGAACGATGTGCTGGAGGGGCATTCGACGGCCGAGAACATGGCGAAACACTTCTATGACTGGTGCCATGCGCGCTGGCCGGAAGTGTCCGCCGTGAAAGTCTCGGAGACGCCCAAAACCTGGGCGGAATACCGGCCATGACTTTGCGCATTGCGGAAATCTTCGGCCCCACGATCCAGGGCGAAGGCGCCCTGATCGGGGAGCCCACGGTGTTTGTGCGCGCAGGCGGCTGCGATTACCGCTGTTCCTGGTGCGACAGCATGCATGCAGTCGACAGCGCCTACCGCCACGATTGGGCGGTGATGGCGCCCGAGGAGGTCATGGGGGAGGTGCGCCGCCTGTCCGGCGGCAAGCCGCTGACCGTCTCGATCTCCGGCGGCAACCCGGCGATCCAGGACTTCGCCCCGGTGATCGCCTATGGCAAGGCCGAGGGTTACCGCTTTGCCTGCGAGACGCAAGGGTCGGTCAGCAAGCCCTGGTTTGCGGATCTCGACACCCTGGTGCTGAGCCCGAAACCGCCCTCAAGCGGGGAAACGGTGGACTGGAAGGCGTTCGACCAGTGCCTGGAGGCCGCCAGGGGCTGCGGCCAGGCGGTGATGAAGATCGTGATCTTTGACGACAAGGATTACGCCTGGGCCAAGGCTGCCGCCGAACGCCACCCGGACCTGCCGCTGTACCTGCAGCCCGGCAATCCGGAGGTCGACCCGGAGCAGCCGGTTGATCTGCAGCAGGCCACCGACCGGCTGCTGTGGCTGATTGAAAAAGTGACCGGTGACGGCTGGTTCACCCCCCGCGTCCTGCCCCAGCTGCATGTGCTGGTCTGGGGCAACAAGCGCGGCGTCTGAAGAGTAGGAACCCTGACATGTCCGACAGCATCTACAGCAACCTGAAACAGCTGGGCGGCGATACCATCGTGCCGAGCAGCCCGGAAGAGGCGGAACTGGAGCGGGTGCAGAACCCGCAGGCCGACGTTGCCTATAACGTGCGGTTCACCGCGCCCGAATTCACATCGCTCTGCCCGATGACCGGCCAGCCGGACTTTGCCCATCTGGTGATCGACTATGTGCCGGGCAAATGGCTGGTGGAGAGCAAATCGCTGAAGCTCTTCCTCACCTCCTTCCGCAACCACGGCGCCTTCCACGAGGATTGCACGGTCTCCATCGCCCGTCGCCTGGCGGATTTCCTGGAGCCCCAATGGCTGCGCATCGGCGGTTACTGGTACCCGCGCGGCGGCATCCCGATCGACGTGTTCTGGCAGACCGGCCCGATGCCCGAAGGCGTCTGGATCCCGGATCAGGGCGTGCCCCCCTACCGCGGCCGCGGCTGACCGCGGCTTGCCCCGACTTTTCCGCGCACTGCGCCCTGCAGTTCCTGCTGCCGGGCGGAGTCGCCTTTTGGGCGTACAGACCGTTCTGCCACGCCCCAAAGGTGCATTCCCAGGCACCTGCAAATCCCGCTAATTTGCCGTAAAAATAATTAAGATTTTATGCAACCTGCACTCTTTGGCGGCACCAGGGAGCATTTCGGGCTATTCGAAGTGTAACTATTGCGACGGGGGCCTTAATGAATTCGCTGGACTTGGGAAAAACGCTTTCGGGGTATCTGAATACGCTTGCGCAGGCTGGCCTCCAGGTTGAAATGTTCACGGATTTCGAAAGAGTGCCGGAAACCGCCGCCCTGTCAGGCCGCCGGTTCCAGATGCCGGGTTTTGCCATCGACCGCGCAGACCACACCCAGAACTCGGCCTTCTGGCTGTTTCTCAAGGAAGACGGCGCATATATCGGCGGCGCGGCGGCCATGCTGCAGGACCTGGGCCGGGAAACCCTGGCCGGCTTCCTGCTGCGCACCTCCCGCCACCAATTCCCCAATGAGGCGGGCGGCGGCGTCGAAAGCGTGGCCGAACCGCTGGCCCGCGAAGTCACAGGGCGGCTGGCCTATATCGGCGAGCTGAATTTCCTGCCCGGCCGCCGCGGAAAACGGGCGGAGCGGCTGGAGCCCTTCATGCGGATCTTCCAGATTCTGGCAATCCAGAAATGGGATGTGGACTGGATCTATGCCTTTATCCCCGACCGCCACATGCAGGCGCGGCTGGATCTGGTCTATGGCTTCACCCGGGCGATTCCGCGCGCCCAGAAATGGCGCGACCCGGAACCGGAGGTGCGCAGCAGCTCCGAATGGTTTGTCGGCTCCTCGCGGCTGGACATGGAGCACATGCTGCAGAGCGACCTAGCCGGTTTTGATGTCCTGTGAGAAATTGACCACCAGCAGCTTGCCGTCGGGCAGATAGACCGGCGCCAGTACCCGGCGGTACTGGCGGGTGAAGCGGCGGCCGTTCAAGAGCTTCACGTCGATCGAGGGGTGGGTGATCACCGGTTCGCCCCGGCTGATCGCCTCGCTGTGGGCCATCACCAGATCGGCGTTCAGCTTGTCGCTGAAGCCGTTCAGCGTATCCCGCAGCTGGCCGCTGCTGGACACCTCGAAGCAGATGGAGGCCAGGCTGTGCGGACCGGACTGGATCGGCTGGATGCGGTTCTTCTCCGGGTCCGGCGGCTCGAACATATCCACCGTGTGCTGCAGCTGGCCGAAGCCCTCCAGCCGGCCGCTGTTGGCAAACCACCAGTCCAGGAAATCCTGCAGCGACACATCGCAGCCGCGGTACTGGCGGGTGCGGGCGGCGGCCTGCATCTGCGCGTTCAGGATATCAAAGGCCTTGCTGCCGTTTGCACCGGCATGGCGGTCCGGCAGCATCTCAAGCCCGGCGGTATCGGAGGAGAAATAGCGGAACGACACCCCCAGTCCGCGCGACAGCGCGTCCAGCGTGCTCCAGCCGATCTCACGCTCATGTTTCAGTGCGCTGTTGAAGGCGCCATAAGGAATACCGCATTTCAGCGCCGCTTGCCGGTTGGACAGGTTCATATCCGCAAGAAGGGCGGAAATTTTCTCGTGGATCAGCGCCATATGTCAAAGATCTTTCACATTCCGCGCAATATCTTGCACAAAACCACCGTTACAGCAACGCAATCTTTGCGCGATTCCGCTGGACATCCCGCCGTGCAGGCGGATCGCCGCATGCCCGGACAGGGCAAGCTTGCAACGGTGCTGTTTCTGCAGGAAACCAAGCTGGTGCGGACGGCGGGACTCGAACCCGCACGGCCAAAAGGCCAGGAGATTTTAAGTCTCCGGTGTCTACCATTCCACCACGTCCGCCAATGGCACCGCCGGGCAGCGCCACAACAGCAGGTCTAGCTTCCTGATTTCAGGCGGACAATCGCTTTTCGGTGTTTGCGGCAAATTTTTCCGGTCTTGAGCGCGCTGCTACAGCTCAACATCCCCGGCCCCCGGCGGCGCCAGCGGCCCGCCCGGGTCGGCCAGATAGCGCTCCGGCAGCCAGGGGTTCAGTTCCAGGGCCTCGGCCAGCGCATCCCGCGCCTCCTCCAGCCGGGACAGGCCATAGAGCGACAGCGCCCGCCCGCTCATCGCCGCGACATGGCGCGGCGACAGCTCCAGCGCCCGGTCCAGATCGCGCAGCGCCGCGGCAAAATCGCGGCGCAGGTAATGCACGAAGGCGCGCTGGTTGTAACCTTCGGCATAGTCCGGGCAATAGGCGATCAGCTGGTCGAAATCTGCCAGCGCGCCGAGAAAATCAAAGGCCGAGCGCCGGGTCATGCCGCGGTTCAGGATCTCCTGCGCGCGCTCATCCGGGGCATCGGCCCAGAATTCCCACATAAGGTTGGCGATCTCGCGCGCTTGCGCCTCGCTATCGGCCTGCTGAACCTGGCGCAGCAGCCCGTCGAGCGGGGTGCTGTGGTCCGGCGCGGCCGGGCAGTCCGCCGCGCCGGCCGGGGCCGCGAGCAGGCAGGCAGCAGCCGCCAGAACACACTTGACCGGAAAATGCGGGGCTCGGAACGCAGGGTACAGCATGCCATATATGCTGGCACATTTATGGTCAGGATCAAGTCAACTGCGCGCGTGCCGCATCTGCAACGCCTTAAAGCGGCCCCAGCGCGCCATCCTCCTTCACCGCCTCCATCGCCACATAAGTGGAGGTCGAGGAGACATGCGGCAGCGACGAGATCTTCTCGCCCAGCACCGCCCGGTAATCGGTCATCGAGCGGGTGCGCACCTTCAGGAGATAGTCGAAATGCGAGGCCATCATATAGGCCTGTTCGACCTCCGGCAGCTTGGCCACAGCCGCGTTGAACTTGACCAGCGCCGCCTGCCGTGTGTCGTCCAGTTTCACCTCGACAAAGGCAACGTGGTCCAGCCCCAGCCGGATCGGATCGACCAGGGCGCGGTAGCCGGTGATGATGCCCTCCGCCTCCAGCCGCCGCAGCCGGGTTTGGGTCGGCGTTTTCGACAGGCCGATCCGGCGGGCCAGATCGGCAATGGAAATCCGGCCGTCCTCGGCCAGCACATTCAGAATCGCGCGGTCGAACCGGTCGAGATCGGAAAAGTTCATTTGGACTGCCATCTGTCGACACGTCTCCCATTTGGACTATCAATTGCAGACTTTCAGGCAATTGTCCCTCCCAAAAAGGTGTATCCTTGACAAAAGCCCTGCATGCCTTCTGTGGAGTTCCCTGCATGACCACCCAACCCAAGCTGCGCTACCGTATCGATGCCGGCACCTATGCCGATCAGACCGCCATGCGCGACCAGCTGATTTCCCAAGCTGCCCTGTCCGAGGCCGACCGCGCCAGGATCTGTGCCAACGCCGCCGCGCTGGTGCGCGACATCCGCGGCCATTCGGCGCCGGGGCTGATGGAAGTGTTCCTGGCGGAATACGGGCTGTCGACCGAAGAGGGCGTGGCGCTGATGTGCCTGGCGGAGGCACTGCTGCGGGTGCCGGATGCCGACACCATCGACGCGCTGATCGAGGACAAGATTGCGCCATCGGACTGGGGCAAGCACCTGGGCAAGTCCACCTCTCCGCTGGTCAACGCCTCCACCTGGGCCTTGATGCTGACCGGCAAGGTGCTGGATGAGGAACGAAGCCCGATCGGTGCTCTGCGCGGCGCCATCAAACGGCTGGGCGAGCCGGTGATCCGTACCGCTGTCAGCCGCGCGATGAAGGAGATGGGCCGCCAGTTCGTGCTCGGCGAAACCATCGAAAGCGCCATGAACCGTGCCGCCGGGATGGAAGCCAAGGGCTATACCTATTCCTACGACATGCTCGGCGAAGCCGCCCGCACCGAGGCCGACGCCGCCCGCTACCACCTGTCCTATTCCAAGGCGATTTCGGCCATTGCCGCCGCCTGCAACAGCGATGACATCCGCAAGAACCCCGGCATCTCGGTGAAACTCTCGGCGCTGCACCCGCGCTATGAGTTGGCGCAGGACGACAGCGTGATGGAGCATCTGGTGCCGCGCCTGAAGGCGCTGGCCCTGCTCGCCAAGGCCGCCGGAATGGGCCTCAACGTGGACGCCGAAGAAGCCGACCGCCTGTCGCTGTCGCTGGAGGTGATCGAGGCCGTGGTCTCCGATCCGGCGCTGGCGGGCTGGGACGGTTTCGGCGTGGTGGTGCAGGCTTACGGTCCCCGCACCGGCCTGGCCATCGGCGCGCTGCATGAAATGGCCGAAAAATACGACCGCCGCTTCATGGTTCGGCTGGTCAAGGGCGCCTATTGGGACACCGAAATCAAGCGCGCCCAGGTCGAGGGCGTTGATGGCTTCCCGGTCTACACCTCCAAGCCGCTGACCGATGTGTCCTATATCTCCAACGCCCGCAAGCTGCTGGGGCTGACGGACCGGATCTATCCGCAGTTCGCCACCCATAATGCGCATACGGTCTCTGCCATCCTGCATATGGCCGAGGGCATGGATAAGGGCCTTTTTGAATTCCAGCGCCTGCACGGGATGGGAGAAACGCTGCATCAGATGGTGCTGGAGCAGAACAAGACCAACTGCCGGATCTACGCGCCTGTGGGCGCCCACCGCGACCTCTTGGCCTATCTGGTGCGCCGCCTGCTGGAGAACGGCGCCAACAGCTCCTTCGTGAACCAGATTGTGGACGAGAATGTGCCGCCGGAAACAGTGGCGGCAGACCCGTTCGCCGCCGTGGCCGGCATCACCCGCAAGATCCCGACCGGGCCGGAGCTGTTCCTGCCGGAACGCCCGAACTCCAAGGGCTTCGACCTTGGCCATGCACCGACGCTGGCAAAAATCGAGGAGGCCCGCGCGCCCTGGCGCACGCATCAGTGGCAGGCCGGTCCGCTGCTGGCCGGCGATGCCCAGCCCGAGGCGGCAAAAGACGTGACCAGCCCCTCCGACCTGAGCGTGGTGGGAACCGTCAGCCAGTGCAGCGCCGAGGATATCGAACTAGCGCTGGCGCTGGCCGATCCCTGGGATGCCCCGGCAGCGGAGCGCACTGCGGTCCTGAACAAGGCGGCAGACCTCTACGAGGAAAACTTCGGCGAGATGTTCGCGATCCTCTCCCGCGAAGCCGGCAAGACCATTCCCGATGCGGTGGCGGAACTGCGCGAGGCGGTGGACTTCCTGCGCTACTACGCCGCCCGCATCCCGGAGGCGCCGGCGGCAGGCATCTTCTCCTGCATCTCGCCCTGGAACTTCCCGCTGGCGATCTTCAGCGGCCAGGTCTCGGCGGCGCTGGCTGCGGGCAATGCGGTGCTGGCCAAACCCGCCGACCAGACGCCGCTGATCGCCCATCGCGCCGTGCAGCTGATGCATGAGGCCGGGGTGCCGCGCGCCGCTCTGCAGCTGGTGCCGGGCCGCGGCAGCGTTGTCGGCGCGGCCATCACCTCGGACCCGCGGGTCAACGGGGTTGCCTTCACCGGCTCCACCGATACCGCGCTGCGCATCCGCAAGGCGATGGCCGCCAACCTGCAGCCGGGCGCGCCGCTGATTGCCGAAACCGGCGGCCTGAATGCAATGATCGTCGATTCCACCGCATTGCCGGAACAGACCGTGCAGTCGGTGATCGAAAGCGCCTTCCAGTCGGCGGGCCAGCGCTGTTCGGCGCTGCGCTGCCTCTACTTGCAGGACGACATTGCCGATACCGTGCTGAAGATGCTGAAAGGCGCGATGGACTGCCTGCACCTGGATGATCCCTGGCACCTGTCCACCGACAGCGGTCCGGTCATCGACGAAGGCGCCCGTGCGGGCATCCTGGCCCATATCGACAAGGCCCGCGCCAAAGGCCGTGTGCTGAAGGAAATGCGCGCGCCGCAAGCCGGCACCTTTGTTGCGCCCACGATGATCGAAGTTCCCGGCATCGGCGCGCTGGAGGAGGAGATCTTCGGCCCCGTCCTGCATGTCGCGCGGTTCAAGTCGCAGGACCTGGATCAGGTGATTTCCGACATCAACGCAACCGGCTACGGCCTTACCTTCGGGCTGCACACCCGCATCGACGACCGGGTGCAGCATGTCTGCGACCGGCTCCACGCGGGCAACATCTATGTGAACCGCAACCAGATCGGCGCCATAGTCGGCAGCCAGCCCTTCGGCGGCGAGGGCCTGTCGGGCACCGGCCCCAAGGCGGGCGGCCCCTATTACCTCAGCCGGTTCTGCGCGCCGGACCGGCAGCAGGTCAGCGGGGAGTGGGAGACCACCTTTGCCGAGCTGCCGGGAGCCAGCGGCGTGCCTGCGCGCCCCGTCACCACCTCCCTGCCCGGCCCGACCGGGGAATCGAACCGCTTGACAGTTTCCGCACGCCCGCCGCTCCTGTGCATGGGGCCGGGACCGGAGGCCGCCGCGGAACAGGCCAAGGAGGTGATCAGCCTCGGCGGCACCGCGATCGAGGCGCACGGCATGTTCGACCTGCACCGTCTGGAGGCGATCCAGGGCATAGCCGGCGTGCTGTGGTGGGGCGGCGAGGCAACGGGGCGCGAGATCGAGCAATGGCTGGCCAAGCGCGCCGGCCCGATCATCCCGCTGATCCCCGGCAAGCCCGACCGCGCCCGCGTCCTGGCCGAGCGCCACGTCTGCGTCGACACCACCGCCTCGGGCGGCAATGCAGACCTGCTCGGCGGCAACGCCTGAATCTCAGGGGATAAGTGCTTGACGCTGGGCCCTTTCCGGCCCAGCGTTTCCCCATGTTTCCGATCCGCGACCACAACCCGTCCGGCCGCAGGCCCTATGTCGTCTATGCGCTGATGGCGGTGAATATCCTGGGCTACTTCTACTACACGGCCAGCTACGCCTCGCCCCGCGCGCTGGCCTATTTCTATGACGCCTTTGCCGTTGTTCCGGCCGAGGTCAGCCAAGGCTACGGCTACGGCACGCTGTTCACGTCCATGTTCATCCATGCCGGGCTGATGCATCTGGGCGGCAACATGCTGTTCCTGTGGATCTTCGGCGACAATCTGGAGGACGAGATGGGCCATGTCCCCTTCCTCCTGTTCTACCTCGCCAGCGGCATCGGCGCCGGGCTGATCCATGTTCTGTCGGCGCCCGGCTCCATGGTGCCCACGGTCGGCGCCTCCGGCGCCATTGCCGGTGTGATGGGCGGCTACCTGCTGATGTTCCCCAAGGCGCGCGTCGATATCCTGCTGATACTGATCGTCTTTTTCCGCATCTTCTCGATCCCCGCCTTTGTCATGCTGGGCGTGTGGCTGGCGATGCAGTTCTTCGGAGGCCTCGGCGCCGATCCCGACCAGGGCGGTGTGGCCTATTGGGCCCATGCCGGCGGCTTTGCGGTCGGTCTGATCCTGTGCCTGCCGCTGTGGCTGCGCCGCGGGGGACCGGCATTCTGGAACCGCACTCATGGCGTCCCGCCGCATCCGGAGAACGAGTACGAATTTTCAGCCAGCCGCATTCCCAAACTGCCGCGCAAGAAGCGCAATCCCGGACCTTGGGGGAAGTGAAGGAGACGCCCATGCACCACCTGAACGCCACCTGCCACTGCGGCGCTGTTGAGATCGAGGCCGACTTCCCCGAAGGCCTCGCCTCTGCCGCGCGCTGCGACTGCTCGTTCTGCCGCCGCCGCGGGGCAGCGGCCGTCACCGCCGTTGCCGCCAGCCTGAAGGTGCTGAAAGGCGCAGCGAACCTCAGCCTCTACACCTGGGGCAGCCACACGGCAAAACACTACTTCTGCAAAACCTGCGGCATCTATACCCACCACCAGCGCCGTTCGGACCCGAAGGAATGCGGCGTCAACCTGGGCTGCATCGAGGGCGCCAATCCGCGGACGCACGCGCAGACCTACGGCGAGATCCCCTGGAACGACGGGGTGAACCACCCGTCCGACCAGTGAGCAAACTGCAATGACGGCAGCGCCCGAGCCTCGGGGCGGGTGCTGAAAGCGCCCTCCCCGTGGGGGAGGGTCGGGCGCTGCCCGGCCTATCGGCCAGGCGAAAAAAACGCGGCTCAGAGGCCGCGTTTCGTGTTCTCAAGCATCCAAGCTAATTCAGCCGCGGATCACCTTGGCGAAGCTGTCGAAAATCGGCTCGTTCGAGCAGACCACGGAACCGCTGTCGATGATGCCCGCCTCCGGGTCGATCGCCTCGGCAAACCCGCCGGCCTCTTTCACGATGATGATGCCTGCGGCCAGGTCCCAGGCGTTCAGGCGGCGTTCCCAGAAGCCCTCGTAGCGGCCCGCCGCCACATAGGCCATATCCAGCGCGGCAGAGCCCCAGCGGCGCACGCCGGCGCAGGCGGGCATCAGCCGGGCCAGATCCTGCAGTGTCAGCGGCAGATCGGCACGGCCGCCGAACGGCACGCCGGTGGCAAAGATCGATTCAATCATCCGGTGGCGGCCCGACACGCGGATGCGGGTGTCGTTCATCCAGGCGCCGGCGCCCTTTTCGGCAAAGAACATCTCATCCTTGGCAGCGTCATAGACCACGCCCGCGACGATCTTGCCCTTGTGCTCCAGCGCGATGGAAATCGCCCAGTGCGGCAGCCCGTGCAGGAAATTGGTGGTGCCGTCCAGCGGATCGACGATCCAACGGCGGGTCGGGTCCTCGCCGGCTTCCTCACCGCCCTCTTCGGCCAGCCAGCCATAGGTCGGACGGGCATTGCGCAGCTCTTCCTTGATGATCTTTTCGGCGGCGATGTCGGCCTTGGAGACAAAATCGCCGGCACCTTTCATCGACACCTGCAGGTTCTCCACCTCGCGGAAGTCTTTCACCAGGGAACGGCCAGCCTTGCGGGCGGCCTTGATCATCACATTGAGGTTTGCGCTGCCAATCATGTCTGCAGATTCCTGTGCCGGTCGGGGAGGTGCTGGTCAAACCGTGCCTATACGCCGCCTGCCCCTTCTTGCCAAGGGGTCAAAGCGGCAAAGCGCCGGCTGCGGAATATTCCGGCTGCCAGCGGTTGCAATCGCAGGATGCGGACTACAGACTCTTGCCAGCAGATAAAACAAAGCGGAAGAAACAGATGCCCGACCAGATGCAGCGTATCGTGCTGGCCAGCCGCCCCGAAGCCCAGGCCAGCGAGGAGAACTTCCGGCTGGAAACCGTGGAAATGCCCCAGCCCGGTGAAGGCGAAGTGCTTGTGAAAGTTCACTATATGTCGCTGGATCCCTACATGCGCGGGCGCATGAATGCGGGCAGATCCTATGCCGATCCAGTCGACATCGGGGAAACCATGACCGCAGGCGGCGTGGGCGAGGTGCTGGCCTCGAACAGCCCTGACTTCCGGCCCGGCGACTTTGCCCTCGGGGTGTTCGGCTGGGCCAGCCACGCCTGCGCACGGGCGACGGACATCCGCAAGCTGGACCCGGATATGGCGCCGCTCACCACCGCGCTTGGCGTTCTCGGCATGCCGGGGTTTACCGCCTGGCATGGCTTGGACGCCTACGGCCGGCCGCAGCCCGGGGAGACCCTGGTGGTCGCCGCGGCCACCGGCCCGGTCGGCTCGATGGTGGGGCAGCTGGCGAAACAGGCGGGGCTGCGGGTCGTCGGCATCGCCGGCGGCGAGGAAAAATGCAAGCTGGCAGTGGAGGCCTTCGGCTTTGACAGCTGCCTTGACCACCGGGCCCTGGGCTCCGCCGAGGCGCTCAGCGCGGCGCTGGCCGCCGCCTGCCCGGACGGCATCGACATCTATTACGAGAATGTCGGCGGCAAGGTGCTGGAGGCAGTGCTGCCGCTGATGAACAACTTCGGCCGCATCCCGGTCTGCGGCATGATCGCCTGGTACAACAGCGCCGACAGCAATTTGACCGCCCCCGCCATCTGGCGCTCGGTGCTGACCAACTTCCTGTCCGTGAATGGCTTCATCATCTTCAACCACTACGACCGCTATCCGAAGTTCCTGCAGGAGGTGGCCCCCAAGATCGCCAGCGGCGACATCAAATACCTGGAGGACATTGCCGAAGGGCTGGAAAACGCGCCCAAGGCGTTCCTGTCGATGATGCAGGGCGGCAATACCGGCAAGCAGATCGTCAAACTGGTCTGAAGCGCAGCCCGGCACCTGCCGGATCACGCAACCGCGCGGAGCGGGCACGGAAGCCGGAACGGCGCCCGGCCGCTCCGCGCTTTCCTAGACCTGCTGCAGCTTGCGGGCCTCCACCTTGGCCAGCCGGATCAGCTCCTGCATATAGGGCTTCTCGCGGTCCTCCGCCCGGATGGCTGCATAGAGGCGACGGGTGATGCCGGATTTGGTCAGCGGCCGGGTCACGTAGTCGGAGGAATATTTCACCTCCCGCACCACCCAGTCCGGCAGCACCGACACCCCCCGGTTCGACGCGACCAGCAGCAGGATCACCGCCGTCAGCTCCACCTGGCGGATCGAGGCCGGCTCCACCCCCGCCGGGATCAGCAGCTGGCTGAACACGTCCAGCCGGGTCTTGTCCACCGGGTAGGTGATCAGGTTCTGGCCGACGAAATCCGCGGCTTCGACATAAGGCTTCTCCGCCAGCGGGTGCTGGGCAGAGGCAACAAACACGGCATTGTAGTCAAACAGTTCGATGAACTCGACACCGGCGATATCTTCGGGATCGGAGGAGACAACCAGATCCACGTCTTCCTTCAGCAGCGCGGGCAGCGCGTCAAAAGCCAGGCCGGGGCGGATATCCACATCCACATCCCCCCAGTTCTTGCGGAACCCCTCCAGCACCGGAAACAGCCATTCGAAACAGGCGTGGCATTCGATTGCAATGTGCATCCTGCCGGTGTTCCCCTCCCGCAATGAGGAAAATTCTGCTTGTGCCGCCTCCACTTGCGGCAGAACCTGCTCTGCCAGCCGCAGCAGACGCAGTCCCGCCGGCGACAGTTTCATCGGCTTGGAGCGGCGGATGAACAGCTCCACCCCCGCCTGCTCCTCCAGCCCCTTCACCTGATGGCTCAGCGCGCTTTGGGTGATGTTCAGCTGCTCCGCAGCCCGGGCCAAGCCGCCGGCCTCGTGAATGGCCTTGATGGTGCGCAAATGGCGGAATTCGATATGCATCCTATCAGATCGCTCATGTTAATCTTGAGTATTATGAAATTGTCTCACAATGCTGCGCGTGCAACAAGGGCTGAAATCAACCTAGCGAGAGACCTGAGATGACGACGCCCAAGATTTCCTTTGAATTCTTCCCGCCGCAGAATCTCGAAGCCTCCTTCCGGCTTTGGGACACCGTGCAGGTCCTCGCCCCGATGGACCCGCGGTTTGTCTCGGTGACTTATGGTGCCGGCGGCACCACCCGCACCCTAACCCGCGATGCAGTGTCGACGCTGCACAAATCCTCCGGCCTGAACGTCGCGGCGCATCTGACCTGCGTCAACGCCTCCAAGGCGGAAACGCTGGAAATCGCCGATCAGTTCGCCGAGGCCGGCGTGACCGAGATTGTTGCCCTGCGCGGCGACCCGCCCAAGGGCGAAGGCAAGTTCATCCCGCACCCCGACGGCTTTGCCAATTCGGTGGAGCTGATCAAGGGCCTGGCCCTGCGCGGCAATTTCAACATCAAGGTCGGCGCCTACCCGGACCGTCACCCGGAGGCCGCCAACCAGTCCGCAGATGTGGAATGGCTGAAGCGCAAGCTGGATGCCGGTGCAGATGAGGCGCTGACCCAGTTCTTCTTCGAGGCCGAGACCTTCTTCCGCTTCCGCGATGCCTGCGAAAAAGCCGGGATCGACGGCAGCAAGCTGACCCCCGGCATTCTGCCGATCGAGAACTGGAAGGGCGCGCGCAGCTTCGCCAAACGCTGCGGCACCATCATCCCTCAATGGGTCGAGGACGCCTTTGACAAGGCTGTCCGTGACGACCGCGAGGACCTGCTGGCCACGGCGCTGTGCACCGAGCTGTGCTCGGACCTGCTGGAGGGCGGTGTCAGCAAGCTGCATTTCTACACGCTGAACCGGCCGGAACTGACGCGCGACGTCTGCTTTGCACTGGGCATTGCCCCCAAGGTGGTGCTGGAGAACGTGGCGTAAGAGTTGCGCCCATCGGCGCGCGGTTTCAAATGGAGGGAACGCCCCCGCCAAGGACCCGCGCGCCATGATCCATGCCCAAAAGCCCTCCGACCTGCTGACGGCGGAACAGATCAGCCGGATCTCCGGCCTTGATTTCATGCAAGGCATCCTGGAAGGACGCCTGCCCGGCCCGCCGATCGCTGAAACGCTGGGCTACCGCCTGCACTCCGTCGAAGAGGGCCGGGTTGTGTTCCGCGGCACCCCGGATTTCCACGTCTGCAACCCGATGGGCACCGTGCATGGCGGCTGGTACGGCACGCTCCTGGACAGCGCGATGGCCTGCGCGGTGATGACCAGGGTGCCTGCAGGCTCGGTCTACACAACGCTGGAATACAAGATCAACATCCTGCGGCCGGTGCCGCTGGGTACCCTGATCGATTGCACCGGCACCGTTGACCATGCCGGCCGCTCCACCGGTGTCGCACATGGCGAGCTCCGCGGCGCCGGGGACGGCCGGCTCTATGCAACCGGCTCCACCACCTGCATCGTGATGAAGACCGCTTAGGCCGGGACGCCGGAATACCGGTCCCGTCCTTGCCGGCGGCAGGTATCCGGTTATGTACTGGTCAGTATCCCATTGTGCAGCAGAAGGGCCGGTCATGCCGCCAAACTCTTTCGCGCGGGCCGCCACTGCCCGCATTCAAGTTCTGGCCGCCGCCGCCGAGCTGGATTTCCTGGATACGCAATCCATTGTCCTGCCGGTACAGATCACGCCGCTGGAGGCCTGGACAATGATGCACGCCCAGCCGCTGCCTGGCCTGAGATTGGCGTTCTGGCTGCGTGACGCGGTATCCGCCCGGTTCGGGGTCAAGCGCATCGGCGGCATTTCCGGGCGGCCGCACAGGGAGGTACAACCTGGCGACATGCTGGATTTCTTCCTGGTGGAAGCTGTGTCAGACGAGGTTCTGACCCTCACCGTGCGGGATCGGCATCTGGACGTGATGACCTGCATTTCCAGCGCAAGCGGTGTTCTCTCGGTGACCTCGTCCGTGCAAACGCATAACCTGTTCGGCCGCCTTTACATGGTGCCTGTCCGGCCCGCTCACAGGCTGATCGTGGCAATAATGCTGAAACGGCTGCGGCAGGATCTGGCGCGGCGCAGGGCCGCCGGCTGACAGCACCCGGGGTTCCACAAGGCCCCCGAGCAGGCCTTGCTCAATCCCGCTTTCTGCCAGCTGCGCATGACGGAGCAGCCGGCCGCAGCCGGGTCCCGTCCGCACTCAAGTCTTGGAGAACATCGCCAGCCATCCGCCCGCTGCAGCCACGTCACGCTTGCCCGCATCGACGCTGCTGTGCAAACGCTCGCTGCCGTCCAGCCCGACCCGGCGGCGGCTGCGCAACAGGAAGATCTTGCCCCAGCCGCGCCAAGTGCCCACCGAAGGCGCATTCGGGTCCACCGGAAAGCGCATCCGCCAATCCAGCGGCAGCGGCAAGCCGCGGTCCTCGGCCTTTTCCAGCATCCAGACCAGCGGAATATTGGCCAGCGGCCGGGCTTCTTCAAACCCGCCGAGCTGGCCGCCGACGTCGCCGTGCGCTCCGCGGAACCAGACCTGCTCAACATGGCCGTCCCAGCCCTTCGGGCAATCCCAGAGCACCGGCTTGAACACTTCCCTTGTCTCATCCAGCGCCAGTGCGTGGTAGCCGCTTTTGACGTGGTGCCCCAGCTGATGGTTATGGAAGTTGTGCCGGTTCTCCGCCCAGCGCCAGAGCAGCGGCAGACGCAGGCCCAGCGCTTTGACGGTGTCCCAGACGCCGACCATCTCGATCTCCACCTCGTCATGGCAATGGGCTTTGGTAAAGGCGTCCGATGTCTTGCTGCGGCCGTTCAGCCGGTAATGCCGGTAAGCGGTGCGGATATTGCGCACGGTGGCGTGCTCCGCCTTCAAAAGGCCGATCCGGTCAATGACCCCCGCCAGCGAGCGCACCGCATAGGCGCCGCGGGAATAGCCGAGCAGATAGATCCGGTCGCCGGGGCGGTAACGGGAAGCAAGATACCCGTAGGCGCGGCGGATCTGGCGGTTGATGCCGCGCCCCATCATCACGTCCGGGGCACTGCCCCAGCCCTTCCACTGGACGCCGGATTCGTAGAATACAGAAACCTGCCCGCCCATCTGGCGGCACAGCCGGTAGACCTGGCCGGCATGGGTTTCATGGCCCTCATCCAGCGTCGACATGGTGCCGTCCAGGATGATCACATGGGCCTGCGGCCCGCGCAGCTTGGTTTCGCCGGAATGCTCCGAGCGCAGCGGCCGTCCGAGCCACCCAAGAACCCTTTTACTCAGCTGCGTCAGAAACATCCCTAAGCACTTCCCAAATCCTCAGCGGCGTGAACGGCATGTCCACTTGCCGCACGCCGCGGTCCCAGACGGCGTCCTGCACCGCATTTGCAACAGCGGCCAGCGCGCCGACGGTGCCCGCCTCGCCGCAGCCCTTCATCCCCATGGGATTTTGCGTCGAAGGCACCGGCTCGGAGGTAAACCCAATCATGGGGACGCCGCTTGCCCGCGGCAAGGCATAGTCCATGAACGAAGCTGTGAGCAGTTGTCCGTCTGCATCATAGACAACCCGCTCCAGCATGGCCTGTCCCAGCCCCTGCGCCACCCCGCCGTGCACCTGCCCTTCAGCCAGCACCGGGTTGATCAGATTACCGAAATCGTCGACTACAGTGTAGCGCTCGACATCTGCTTGCCCAGTCTCGGGATCGATAACAATTTCGGCAATATGTGCGCCATTCGGAAACGAGCGCCCCGGCAGCCGGGCCCGCGCCGCGTGACGCTGCAGATCAAGCCGCCCTTGCGCGCGGGCCATCTCGGCCGCCTCCAGCAAGGAAGGCGTCAGATTGGATCCCGGAGCGCGGAACGTTTCGCCGTCGAATTCCACGGCCTCTTCCTTGACGCCCATCTCCTCCGCCAGGAAGGGAATGAAGGCGGCAATCATCGCGTCCACCGCCGCCAGCATGGCATTGGCCTGCGTCGTCACCGAGCGCGACCCGCCGGTGCCGCCGCCCGTGGCAATGCGGTCGCTGTCGCCCTGAATGACCTGGATGTTTTCTGCCGGGATACCGCTCTGGTCGGCCAGGAACTGGGCATAGACGGTTTCATGCCCCTGTCCGTTGCTTTGCGTGCCGACATAGATGTTCACCCGGCTGTCCTCCAGAAACTCCACTTCCGCGCCTTCTGAAGGATCGCCCAAAATACTTTCGATATAGTAACACAGCCCGACGCCCCGGTACTTGCCGCGTTTACCATCTGCAGAACGGCGGGCTGCGAATCCCTCCAGGTCCGCCTCCTGCGCCGCCCGGCTCAGGACTTTGCCGAAATCGCCCACATCATAGGTCTCCCCGGTCACGGTGCCATAGGGAAAGGCGGCCGGCTTGATGAAGTTCCGCCGCCTCAGCTCCCACGGATCCACCCCCAGCTCGCGCGCGGCGCGGTCCATTGCCCGCTCCAGCACATAGATCGCCTCCGGCCGCCCGGCGCCGCGGTAGGCATCGACCTGGGTGGTGTTGGTATAGATCCCCTCCACCTGCAGCCAGGCGGTCCGGATGTCATAAACCCCCGCCAGCACCCGGCTGAACAGCTGGGTCTGGATCGGCTGGCCGAAATGCGAGTTATAGGCACCGAGATTGCAGCGGGTGCTGACCCTGTAGGCGGTGATCTTCAGATCCGCGTCAAAAGCCAGTTCCGCCAGCGAGGTCAGGTCCCGGCCGCCATTGTCGCTCAGCATCGACTCGGTCCGGTCGGCGATCCAGAACACCGGCTGCCCCAGCGCGCGGGCAGCCTGAGCGACCGCAAAATACTCCGGGTAGGGAAAGGCCTTCATGCCGAAACCGCCGCCCACATCCGGGATCGTGACTTTGACGTCAGCCTCATCCAGATGCATCTTGGCCGCCAGCTGCGACTTGATCGCCCAGACCCCCTGCCCGCCCAGGCAGAAATGCAGCCGCCCGTCCTCCCATTCGGCAAAGCAGCCGCGGGGTTCCATCGAATTGACGATGATCCGGTTGTCTTCCACCTGCAGCGCAACGGTATGGGCCGCGGTCCGGAACGCCTCGGCGGTTGCGGCCTCGTCCCCCAACCCCCAGTCAAACGCCTTGTTGTCCGGAACTTCCGGATGCAGCGCCTCGCCTCCCGGCTGCACATCCAGCTTCACCGGCAAGTCGTCGATACCCAATTCGATCAGTTCACCCGCATCGCGGGCCTGGTCCAGCGTGCCGGCCACGACCACCGCCACCGGCTCCCCGACATAACGCACCCGGCCGCGCGCCAGCATCGGCCGTTCGGGGGAGGCACCGCGGGAGCCGTCCCGGTTCTTCACCGTCGTGCCATCCATGGACACGTCAATACCGGCCGCCTCCAGATCCTCCAGGGTGATCACTGCGTGGACCCCCTCGGCTTCGCGCGCGGCCTCAACGTTCAGCGCGGTGATCCTCCCATGCGCCACCGGGCTGCGCAGCACCCAGGCGCGCAGAGACCCCGCCGGTGCCGTATCCTCGATGTACCGCCCCTGCC
This sequence comes from Leisingera thetidis, assembly GCF_025857195.1. Lineage (NCBI taxonomy): Bacteria > Pseudomonadati > Pseudomonadota > Alphaproteobacteria > Rhodobacterales > Roseobacteraceae > Leisingera > Leisingera thetidis. The sequence goes on from NZ_CP109787.1 coordinate 2,314,289, forward strand.
CGGTCAGGAAACGCACATCCTCAACCCGTTTCACTGGCTGGCTTTTGCCGAATTTGTCCATGCTCGCCCCCTGTCCGCTCTCGCCGCTGTTCCGGGGGCGAGACTACTGTCAGCGGGGCGCTTGTCCAGCCAACTCGATCACCGTCGCCACGTCACTGAGGCCGTAACCATTGAACTGCGTGCTCATGGCGGAGGAATAGGCGCCCAGCCCCGGAAACAGCACATAGTCCCCCGCCACGGTATCGCACGGCAGCGGCAGCCCGTCCGGCAGCCGGTCCAGGCTGTCGCAGGTCGGCCCGAACACCACCCGCGGCTTGCGGCCGCCACTGCGGCGGGTGCCGTCTGCGGCCACGACCTCGACCCGGCCCGGCAGGCCCATGTCGCGGATGTCGACCAGGCCGCCATAGATGCCATCGTTCAGGAACACCACGTCTCCGTCCTTGCGCATCCCCTTGATGCGGGCGGCCAGGGTGAAGCTCTCCGAGACCATCGCCCGGCCCGGTTCGCAGATCAGCGTCGGCCTGCCGGCGCCAAACGCCTGATCCGCCGCTTTGCCGATCGCACCAAAGACCTTCTCCAGATCCGGCGCCACGCCATCGCGGTTGGCCGCGAACCCGCCGCCAACGTTGAGACGCGCAATCTTGACACCGGCATCTTCGACAATCCTCTTGGCGGCGCGGACGTATTCGACCCAGGCGCTTTCGTCCTCGCACTGGGTGCCCGGGTGGAAACACAAAGCCGGCGTCCAGCCCTTGGCCGCCACCTGCTTCAGCAGCTCCACCGCCTCGTCCGGCGCGGCGCCGAACTTGCTGCCGAAATCATAGGCGGCGCCCGCAACCGGCAGCGCAAAGCGCACAGCGATCTCGCAGGACCGCGGGACGGCATCCAGCTTCTCCAGCTCGCTCAGCTCATCCACCGACCAGCTGGCGACGCCATGCTCAATGCCTGCAGCGACCTCCGCTTCCGAACGCATCGGATTGTTGTAATGCATCACCGCATCCGGGCTGGCAGCACGCACCGCCGCCATCTCCGCCGGCGACGCCACATCAAACGCGGTGATCCCTGCCGCCACCAGGTTCGACAAGACAGCAGGGTGAGGGTTGGCCTTCACCGCATAGGTCACCAGCCCCGGAAACCCCCGCTGGAAGCGCCCTGCAACCTCATGCAGCACCCGCGGCGAGAAATACAGGATCGGGTGGTCCGGTGTGCTGCGGGCCAGGTGGGTTTCCGGGGAAAGCCAAAGCGGTGGAATTTGCTGCATCAGAAAAAGCCTCGTTCGTTTTGTATATTTTCCAATGGTTTTCCGTCGATTCCATTCGTCACTTTTACTATAGTGACGAAAAGAAACGTCATATCGAAGGCCAACAATGCAAACCGACGACACCGATCAGCGCCTTGTCACGCTGCTGCGCGAAAACGCCCGCCGTCCGGTGGCCGAGCTTGCCCGCCATCTGGGGCTGGCCCGCACCACCGTGCAGGCCCGGATCGAGCGGTTGGAGGCGACCGGTGTGATCGCCGGCTACACGCTCAAATCTTCCGCCGCCTCACGCCCGCCGTTGCAGGCCACCGTCCTGATGTCGATCGAGCCGCGGTCCGGTCCGGAGGTGCTTGCCCGGCTGCGGAAACTGCCGGGGGTGGAGGTGGTGCATACGACCTCCGGCCGGTTCGACCTGCTGGCCCAGGTGGTGGCGCAAAGCACCGCGGAACTGGACGACACCATCGACCATATCGCCGAAGCCCGCGGCGTGCGCTCCTCGGAAAGTCTGATCCACCTGGCAACCAAACTGGACCGCACCGGGCAGTAGTTCCTAAATCGCGCACACGTAGGCCAGCAGCCAGTCCCGGAACAGTCTGGCCGCGGGGCGCAGGGCACTGCCGTCAGGATAGATCAGGTGATAGGCTTCCTGCCCCGGCACCGCGACCTCCGGCAGGCAGCGCACCAGACCGGTGGACCTGACCACCGCGTCCGAGGCGGGCGCCCGCGCCAGCGCAACCCCCACACCCTGCGCCGCCAGCTCAGCGGCCATCAGCGAGTTGTCGGCAAAAAAATACCGCGCCTGCCCGTGGGACAGCCGCAGGTGCTCGAACACCTGCACCCAGCTGGCGCGGTGAGTGGACACTTCGATCAGCGGAAAGCGGAACAGATCCTGCGGTGTGCGGATCTGCGCGGCAATCTGCGGCGGCGCCACCGGATACAGTATTTCACGCAGCAACTCGTCGCCTTCGGTGCCGAACAGTGACGGGTTGCCGAAGACGATCTGCAAATCGGTGAACTGATTGGCGAAGTCGGCCGCCATGTTCCCGGTGCTGAGCGCCAGATTGACCTGCGGATGCGCGGTCTGAAAGGCAGGCAGCCCTCGCGCCAGAACCCCGTGGGCAAACAGCAGCACCGACTGCACAAACAGCCGTTGCTCGCGGCTTTCGCCAAACAGGCCTGTGGTCGCCGTCTCCAGCATCAGCAGCGACTGCTGCACCGATGGCAGATAGGCCCTTCCTGCCTCCGTCAGCGTCACCGCATGAGCGTGGCGGTGAAACAGCGGCGTGCCCAGCTGGGTCTCCAGCGCCTTCACCTGCTGGCTGACGGCGGCGGCCGACATGTTCAGCTGCGCCGCCGCCCGGGCAAAACTCTCGGTGCGCGCCGCCGCCTCGAACACGCGCAGCCAGTTGAGAGAGGGAATCCGGGTTGCCATGACCAAGGCTAAGCAAAACTTAGCCTGACCGGCAAGACGTACCGTGCTGGGATTTTCCAGACCGCGCCTAGGGTGAGCAGCAGCGAACAGACGCCCGCCGCCCCGGCGGCATATCCACCAGCCAGATGAGAGACGAGACATGACAAGTCCCGCCAACGCCCCGCGCCCCAAGCGCAAGATTTGGAACTTCACCCCGCAGTTGCCGATCCAGACCTCTCCCTATTGGGACTGGCCGATGAAGCCCTTGGCCTCGATAAGATACCTGCTGCAAAGCTGGAACCCGCTGGCGCTCAGGGCGCTCCTGCTGGTGTTTGCGATCATCACCTGGACGTATTTCACCCCCTCGCTGGATCGCATCGCGACTTTCACTTGGGATTGGGTGTTCGAGATCTGGCTGCGCAACTTCTGCATCCTGCTGGTGGTCGCCGGCGGGCTGCATCTCGCCCTGTGGAAGTTCCGCACGCAAGCCGATGAATACCGTTACGACATGCGCCCGATGATGAAGGGCGCCAAGGTCTTCACCTTCAAGAACCAGGTCTGGGACAACATGTTCTGGACCCTTGGCCCGGCGCTCACCTTCTGGACCTTCTGGGAGAGCTTCATCCTTTATGCCTATGCCAACGGCTGGGTGACGATGATCTCGCTGGAGAGCAACCCGGCCGCCTTCATCCTGATGACCATCTTCATCCCGATCTGGGCGGGCTTCCACTTCTATTGGCTGCACCGGCTGCTGCATGTGGGCGCGCTCTATGCCAAGGTGCACGCATGGCATCACCGCAACATCAACACCGGCCCCTGGTCCGGCCTGGCGATGCACCCGGTTGAGAGCTTTTTCCTGATGTTCGACACCATGGTCTTCTTCCTGCTGCCCTCGCATCCGGTGCACGCGATTTTCCTGCTGTTCCACCACGGGATCGGTGCGCCGACGTCCCACGCAGGATTTGAGCATGTGAAGTTCGGCAACACGGCCAAGTTCCTGGTCGGCGACTTTTTCCACCAGCTGCATCACCGGTTCTTCGACTGCAACTACGGCACCTGGGAGACCCCCTGGGACGCGTGGTTCAACACCTTCCACGACGGCACCGAAGAGGGAAACGGGATGGTCAGGGAACGCCGCCGCAGGATCTGGTCCGGCGAATGAGGCACGCAGAGGGATACAAGCGGTGCGCGCCCGGTGGGCGCGCGCAGGTTTCAGCGCCTTCGGCGCGGATTTTGAGTATTTTCAACCAGAAAGAGGCGGCAGGTTTTTCTTAACCAGAATCGGCACACTCTCCCTATGCGGTACAGGCTGGAGAGCCGATGACCGCACCAGGAAGAGGCTGCCCCCGCCGCTGGCAGGATTATCCCCTGGCGGACGGACAGCCCGCGTGCGGGGGCGCTTCGGCCTTGCTTCTTTCTGGTCAAAAATGCTCAATCCGCCTCCGCCGGCCCCGACCGCAGCGGCTTGAGGCAAAGAAAACCCCATATCCGGCTTCCCCTTCCCTCAGCCATTGGGTAATTGAACGGCCAATTGCATGAGGGATCTAGACGCATGGCGATGGAAAAGACGTTCAACGCGGCCGAAGCGGAGAGCCGCCTTTACAAGGCCTGGGAAGAGGCGGGCTGTTTCAAGGCCGGCGCAAACGCCAAGCCCGAGGCCTCCGCTTACTGCATCATGATCCCGCCGCCGAACGTGACCGGTGTGCTGCACATGGGCCATGCCTTCAACAACACCCTGCAGGACATCCTGATCCGCTGGAAGCGGATGCAGGGCTATGACACCCTGTGGCAGCCGGGCACCGACCATGCGGGGATCGCCACCCAGATGGTGGTCGAACGTGAGCTGGCGAAAACCCAGCAGCCCTCGCGCCGCGAGCTGGGCCGCGAGAAATTCCTGGAGAAGGTCTGGGAGTGGAAAGAGAAGTCCGGCGGCACCATCGTCGAGCAGCTGAAACGGCTCGGCGCCTCCTGCGATTTTTCCCGCACCGCTTTCACCATGGCAGGTGCCGCGGGAGACACCCGCACCGGCCACGAGAACTCCCCCAACTTCCACGATGCCGTGATCAAGGTGTTTGTGGAGATGTACAACAAGGGGCTGATCTACCGCGGCAAGAGGCTGGTGAACTGGGACCCGCATTTTGAGACCGCGATCTCCGACCTTGAGGTCGAGAACATCGAAGTGGCAGGCCACATGTGGCACTTCAAGTACCCGCTCGCGAACGGCGCCACCTACACCTATGTGGAAAAGGACGCGGACGGCAACGTGATCCTCGAAGAGGAGCGCGACTATATCTCCATCGCCACCACCCGGCCCGAGACCATGCTGGGCGACGGCGCGGTGGCGGTGCATCCCTCGGATGAACGTTACGCGCCAATCGTCGGCTGCTTGTGCGAAATCCCGGTTGGCCCCAAGGAGCACCGCCGCCTGATCCCGATCATCACCGATGAATACCCGGACAAGGACTTCGGCTCGGGCGCGGTGAAGATCACCGGCGCGCATGACTTCAACGACTACCAGGTCGCCAAGCGCGGCGGCATTCCGATGTACCGCCTGATGGACACCAAGGGCCAGATGCGGGCCGACGGCGCGCCTTATGCCGAGACCGCGGGCATCGCCATGGCGGTGGCCAAGGGCGAGCAGACCCTGAGTGAGAACGAGGCCGACGCCGTCAACCTGGTGCCGGACGACCTGCGTGGCCTCGACCGGTTCGAGGCGCGTAAACTGGTGGTGGAGCAGATCACCAGCGAAGGCCTGGCGGTGATGCACACCGTCACCAAGACAGATCCGGACACCGGCGAAGAGGTTGAGGTTCTGGAACCCTACGTCGAGAACAAGCCGATCATGCAGCCCTTTGGCGACCGCTCCAAGGTTGTGATCGAGCCGATGCTGACCGACCAGTGGTTCGTGGACGCGGAAAAGGTTGTCACCCCGGCGCTGGATGCGGTGCGCAATGGCGACGTGAAGATCCTGCCGGAAAGCGGTGAGAAGACCTACTATCACTGGCTGGAAAACATCGAGCCCTGGTGCATCTCGCGCCAGCTGTGGTGGGGTCATCAGATCCCGGTTTGGTATGGTACGAAAATCATCAACCGGACTTCGACAAATCCTGAGCGCTACGAGGCCCTGAACGCGAAACACAACCGCGGAGAATTCGCAGTTTTCACAGGTGCAAACTTTGAAGACGTGCGTAAGCAAGCCCGTGAATACTACGATGAGGATGTCCTTGAAGTTACCGATCTTGTGGAAGCCAAGGAACACGGCTTCAAAGATGGGAAATTTCCGCTCTTCCGCGACCCCGACGTGCTGGACACTTGGTTTTCCTCCGGCCTCTGGCCGATCGGCACTCTGGGCTGGCCGGAATGGACCGAGGAGACCAAGAAATACTTCCCGACCTCGACCCTGGTCACCGGTCAGGACATTCTGTTCTTCTGGGTGGCCCGGATGATGATGATGCAGCTGGCGGTGCTGGACGAAAACCTGCCGGTCAAGGAGCGCATCCCCTTCGACACCGTCTACCTGCACGGCCTGGTGCGCGACGCCAAGGGCAAGAAGATGTCGAAATCCACCGGCAACGTGGTCGACCCGCTGGAAATCATCGAGGAATTCGGCGCCGACGCGCTGCGCTTCTCCTCCGCTGCCATGGCAGCCCTGGGCGGCGTGCTGAAGCTGGATATGGAGCGGCTCAAGGGCTACCGGAATTTCGGCACCAAGCTGTGGAATGCGGTGAACTTTGCCCATTTCAACAATGTCTATGATGAAACTGTACCTGCCCATGCCTGCCCGGATGCCAAGGCGGCCGTGAACCAGTGGATCATCGGCGAGACCGCCAAGGTGCGGGTTGAAGTGGACGCGGCCCTGGAGGCCTACCGCTTCAACGACGCGGCCAATGCGCTTTATGCCTTTGTCTGGGGCAAGGTCTGCGATTGGTACATCGAGCTGTCGAAGCCGCTGTTCGGCTCGGAAGATGAAGCCGTGATCGCCGAGACCCGCCAGACGCTGGGCTGGGTGCTGGATCAGTGCATGATCCTGCTGCATCCGATCATGCCCTTCATCACCGAAGAGCTGTGGGGCAACACTGCCAAGCGCGAGAAGATGCTGGTGCATGCCGATTGGCCCGCCTACGGCACCGAGCTGGTGAATGCCGATGCCGACCGCGAAATGAACTGGGTGATCACCGCGATTGAGAACATCCGCTCCACCCGCGCCCAGATGCATGTGCCCGCGGGCGCCAAGATCCCGATGGTGGTGACGGAATTCTCCGATCAGGCCCGCGCGGCCTGGGAGAAGAACGAGGCGATGATCCAAAAACTGGCCCGCATCACCTCGCTGGAGCAGGTGGAGAGCTTCCCCAAGGGCTGCGCCTCGGTCGCCGCACCCGGCGCCGCCTTCGGCCTGCCGCTGGCGGACGTGATCGACGTCGACGCCGAAAAGGCGCGTCTGGAAAAGACCCTCGGCAAGCTGGCCAAGGAACTGGGCGGGCTGCGCGGGCGGCTGAACAACCCGAAATTCGCGGCCTCGGCCCCGGAAGAAGTGGTTGCGGAAGCCCGCGAAAACCTCGCCGCGCGGGAAGAAGAGGAAGCCAAGGTCAAGGAGGCGCTGGCGCGCCTGGCCGAGATCGGCTGATCCCGCCGTTCGGCACGTCTGGAACGCCCGCCTCTCCGGCGGGCGTTTTGCTGTTTGCCGCAGCGCCTTGAAACAACCGCAAATTCCCGCGGAACGGAGAAATTCTTAACAACCGCCCCATTGTCTTTGCCGCGCTTTTGTATCAGCCTGCCTGCAACCATAATAAGAAGGGAGACCGCACCCCATGCCCAAAGGATACTGGGTGGCCCACGTGGATGTGCGCGACATGGAACGCTATCAGGCTTACATCGACGCTGCCCGCCCGGTGCTGGCAGAGTACGGCGCGAAGTTCCTGATACGCGGCGGCAACAGAGAAGTGCGCGAAGGCGCGTTCCGCGCCCGGACCGTGGTCCTGGAATTCAGGGATTTCGAAACGGCCAAAGCCTGCTATGATTCCGTGGCTTATCAGGACGCCAAGGCCTTTCGCGATCTGGTCTCGGCGGGTGATATGCATATCATCGAAGGTTACGGTGCGTAGCACCGCCGGTCTTGCCGCTAGTCCAAAGGTCTGCTGATGCCCCTGCTCAAGAAGTTCTTTCAAGCTTTCCGCCCCTCTGATACGCCTGCGCTGCCGGATCCGGATGCCGAGCTGGCGCTGGGTGCCTTGCTGGTGCGGGTGGCGCAATCGGACCGCGAATACCAGCTGGAGGAGATCAGCCTGATCGACCGGATCCTGGCGCGGCTTTACCAGCACAACGCGATCGAGGCCGCCAAGGTGCGCGCCACCTGCGAAAAGCTGCATGCCGCAGCACCCGAGACCGACACGTTCGGCAAGCTGATCCGCGAGACCACCGGGCTGGAAGAACGCCTGGCCGCACTGGACGCGCTGTGGGAAGTGGTGCTGGCCGACGGCGCCGCGCACGAAGGCGAGGTCACCATTCTCGAGGACGCGCGCAAGGCGATGGGCCTGTCCTACACCGACAGCCAGAAGGCCCGCGCCCGCGCCGAACAGAAATCCGCCGCACCGGCCGGAGACAGCTGATGTTCAGGGAGCTTCTGCACCGCCTGCTGGAGCCTGCGCCAGCGCCGCTGGATGACCAGGACGCGCGGCTGGCGCTGACCGCGCTGCTGGTGCGGATCGCCCGCTCCGACCACAATTTCTCCGAGGTGGAGAAGGACCGGATCGACCGCATTCTGGCCGCCCGCTACGGCCTGGACACCGGCGGCGCGCTGATCCTGCGCGAACAGGCCGAGGCGATGGAGGCCGAAGCGCCCGACACCGTCCGCTTCACCCGCGCGATCAAGGAGGCGGTGGCCTATGAGGACCGCACCGGCGTCATTGAGGCCCTGTGGCAGGTGGCGCTGGCCGACGGCCGCCGCGATGCCAATGAAGACGCGCTCCTGCGGCTGTCGTCCAGCCTGCTGGGGGTATCGGACGTGGACAGCGCAAAGGCGCGCAAACGGGCAGAGGCTGCTTTATGATTGCTCATCTTGGAATGTACGACCGCCCCGAAACCGCGGCGGCAAACGACCGGTTCTGGGCCTCGATCCGCGGCCATCTTGGCAGCGGGCCCGAAAAGCTGACCCGGGACGCCGATTTCTGGCAGGTCTGGAAATCCCCGGACCTGCTGCTGTCGCAGACCTGCGGCTGTCCCTACCGCACCCGGCTTTATGGCGAGGTGGACCTGGTGGGCACCCCCGACTACGGCCTGCCCGGCTGCCCGCCAGGCTACTACAACAGCGTCTTTGTGGCGCGCCACGAGGATGCAGGCCAGCCGCTGTCCGGTTTTGCCGGGCGTCGTTTTGCCTTTAACGAAGGGCTGTCGCAATCAGGCTGGGCCGCACCGATGGTGCATTTGCACGACCGCGGCATCCTGCCCGGCGCGCTGGTGGAAACCGGCAGTCACCGGCTGTCCGCCGAAGCTGTTGCCGATGGCCGGGCCGATTTTGCATCCCTGGACGCGCTGAGCTGGGAAATGATCGGAAAATATGATGGGTTCGCCGCCGGGCTGACCGAGATCGAACGCACCGAACCGACCCCGGCCCTGCCCTATATCACCGCCTTGGGCCAGGACCCGCAGGCGCTGTTTGCAGCCATCGAATCCGCCATTCCCGCACTGGATGAAGATGCCAGAAACCTGCTGCATCTGAAGGGTCTGGCGCAGGTCTCTCCCGCCGATTATCTGGCGGTGCCAACCCCGCCCGGCCCGGTGCTGACCGAACAGCGCATCCGCGCGGCGGAGCTGGCCTGACACCCGCTTCCGAAATGGCGGCCCGCCCCTTCATTTTGGCATCTGCGATGACAGCTTGTGCGGTTTGAACGTTGCAATCGGTGTTTTTTTCGGTCCAATAAGAATGAATTTCCACCCATAGGGACAAAGACACCTTGACCAATACATCGCCCGTTCTGCAAATCCGCGGCCTGCACAAATCCTACGGCGAGCTGGAAGTGATCAAAGGCGTGGACATCAGCGCACGCGGCGGCGATGTGGTTTCACTGATCGGGTCTTCGGGGTCGGGCAAGTCCACGCTTCTGCGCTGCTGCAACCTGCTGGAAGACAGCCAGCAGGGCGAGATTCTGTTCAAGGGCGAACCGGTCACATGGTCCGGCCAGGGGCTCAACCGCCGCCCGGCAGATGCCAAGCAGATCCTGCGCATCCGCACCAACCTGTCGATGGTGTTCCAGCAGTTCAACCTGTGGGCTCATATGACCATCCTGCAAAACGTCATGGAAGCGCCGGTCACCGTGCTGGGCCGCGACCGGGCCGAGGTTGAGGAAAAGGCCCGCTACTATCTGGACAAGGTCGGCATCGGCGACAAATGCGATGTCTATCCGGCCCAGCTGTCAGGCGGCCAGCAGCAGCGTGCCGCCATTGCCCGCGCCCTGTGCATGGAGCCCGAGGCGCTGCTGTTCGATGAGCCGACATCCGCCCTGGACCCCGAACTGGAGCAGGAGGTTGTCAAGGTGATCAAGGACCTCGCCGCTGAGGGCCGGACCATGCTGATCGTGACCCACGACATGAAGATGGCCGCGGATGTGTCCAGCCATGTGGTGTTCCTGCATCAGGGGCTGATCGAGGAAGAAGGCACGCCCGATGAAGTCTTTGGCGGAACCCGCTCCGATCGGCTGCGTGCTTTCTTGTCTTCAACCCGGCACGAACAATAAAAAGAAACCAATAACCAACCAGAATGGGAGTAAACAAATGAAATCTCTGATCCTAGGCACCGCTGCCCTGGCGCTGACCGCGGGCATGGGCCTGGCGGACACCGTGCGCCTGGGCACCGAAGGTGCCTATGCGCCGTGGAATTTCGTCAATGACGCGGGCGAGATCGACGGCTTCGAGCGCGACCTGGGCGACGAGCTGTGCAAGCGCGCCGAGCTGACTTGCGAATGGGTCAAGAACGACTGGGATTCGATCATTCCGAACCTGGTTTCCGGCAACTACGACACCATCATCGCCGGCATGTCGATCACCGACGAGCGTGACGAGGTCATTGACTTCACCCAGCCCTACACGCCGCCGGATCCGTCCGCCTATGTTGCGCTGTCCTCTGACGTCGATCTGGAATCGGGCGTGATCGCCGCACAGGCGTCCACCCTCCAGTCCGCCTTTGTGGCTGAACAGGGCTGGACCCTGGTGGAATTCGCCACTCCGGAAGAAACCATCGCCGCCGTGCGCAACGGCGAAGCCGATGCAGTCCTGGCTGACAAGAGCTTCCTCGACACCGTGCTTGGCGACGACCTGGTGATGCTGGAGCGCACCGAAGCGCTCGGCGGCGGTGTCGGCATCGGCGTCCGGGAGTCCGATCAGGAGCTGCGCGGCAAGTTCGATGCGGCAATCCAGTCGATGAAGGATGACGGATCGCTGAACGAACTGATCGCCAAGTGGGAAGTCTCCTCCCAGTGGTAAACTGATCCCGTTCCGGGATCTGCAGGCCCGCAGCCGCGGCTCGCGGGCCTCATTCATTCTCTTACGGCGTGTCCTGCGCCGGGCATGACCAGAGAAAGACAGGCTCGAATATGTTTTCCTATTGCACGGACCCATCCACGCTTGAGGGGCTGACCTGGCTCAGCTGCTATCTGACCACGGGAAAGCATCTAAACCTGTACATCTCGGTCGTCGTGGTTCTGGTCCTGCTGGCCATCACCGCCCCGGTTGCGCTCCTGTTCGGTTTCGGCGCCGCCAGCGCCGCCCGCTCCAGGATCCTGCCGCTGCGCTGGTTCGGCAAGGGGTATACCAGCATCGTGCGCGGGGTGCCGGACATTGCCTTCTTTCTGTTTTTCGTGATCGCGCTGGACCAGGCCTTCGAATGGATGCGCCACAAGGTGAAATGTCCGGACTGGGACGAACCGATCCGCCGCGGCATCGATTTTGTGGTCTGCGACGCGGCCAAGCTGCCGCTGTCCACCTCTCCGCAATGGGTGCATGAAACCTACGGCTTCTTTCTGGCGGTGCTGACCTTCTCCATCGTGTTCGGCGCCTTTGCTGCCAATGTGCTTTACGGCGCGATGCGCGCCGTACCGCGCGCGCAGATCGAAACCGCCGAGGCCTACGGCCTGTCCCGGCGCCAGGCATTCTGGCGCATCCTGGTGCCGCAGATGTGGGTTTATGCGCTGCCCGGGTTGTCGAACCTCTGGATGGTACTGATCAAATCCACCCCGCTGCTGTTCCTGCTGGGAGTCGAGGACATCGTCTACTGGGCCCGGGAACTGGGCGGCACCAAGACCGCCAGATTCACCGAATACCCGCATCCGAACTGGCATGTCTGGTACTTTGCAGCCCTGCTTGTGTTCTATCTCTGCTTCACCAAAGTGTCCGAGGTCGTGCTGGACCGGATCATGACCCGCCTGACAAAGGGCCAGGCGACCGCGGCGGGCGAAGCACAAAGAAAGGCAGCGGCATGACCTGCGCAGAAACCATCCAGGCTTATGCATTCCGTTCGCTCGGTATTGGCGAAAGGCTGCTGCCGCGCGGGGAGTATACCCTGTGCGAGCATTTCACCCTGATCGGCTCCGGCATGATCTGGAACATTTACTTCGGCGCGGTGGCTCTGATGACCGGGTTCGTCCTGGCGGTGGCCCTGGCGGTCGGCAAGTCCAGCCCCAACCCGTTGTGGCGCAAACCGGCAGAGTGGTTCATCTTCATCTTCCGCGGCAGCCCGCTGTTCATCCAGTTCTTCTTTGCCTATGCGTGTTTCCTCAGCCTCAAAAGCGTCTCCGGCGTCTTCGACCCGTTCACGTCCGCCTGGCTGGGTGCGCTGGTCGTGCTGTTCTTCAACACCGCCGCCTATTCGGGCGAGATCTTCCATGGCGCGCTGCTGTCGGTCCCCAAGGGCGATATCGAGGCGGCGGATGCCTATGGCATGACCGGCATCACCCGGTTCCGCCGCATCACCTTCCCGACCATGCTGCGCCTTGCCTGGCCCGCCTACACCAACGAGGCAATCTTCCTGTTCCATGCCACCACGCTGGTGTTCTTCTCCGGCTTCCCGGCCTGGCGGCAGCAGGGCGATGCGCTCTACTATGCCAGCTATTTTGCCGACAAGACCTTCAACCCGTTCATCCCCTATCCGATCCTGGCCTTCTACTTCATTCTGCTGACATTGGTGATCATCGCCATCTTCGGGGCGGTGAACAAGCTCCTGAACCGGCACCTGCCTCAGGAACGGCGGCAAAGATTTCGCTTGCGTCCTAATCTGATCCGGTAGTATCCATTATTTGATCAAATTCACAGCTGAGCCTCTGACTGCAGAATCATGCGTCTCAAAGGCTTAAATTCAGCCCGCCCTGAATTATGATCAAAAATTGGACCAGGGGTTTGAAGCTTCCCCGGCCCTGCTGCGCCCCATCCGGGGGCGCCTGCGGCTGGTGGCGCCCCCGAAACCGTCAGGTGATTGGATGAAGAACTGGCTCAGGAAAAACCCGCATGTGCGCACCATCCGCGTGGCTGCGGCAGACATCAACGGTCAGGCCCGGGGCAAGCGCATCCCGGCCCGCTTTGCCGATAAAGCGGTCGAGGACGGCACCCGGTTTCCGCTGTCGGTTCTCAACCTCGACATCTGGGGCGAAGACATCGACGACAGCCCGCTGGTGTTCGAAAGCGGCGATGCCGACGGGGTGCTGAAACCGACCGAGCGCGGCTTTGTGCCGATGCCCTGGCTGGATGCCCCCTCGGCCCTGCTGCCGATCTGGATGTACCGCGAGGACGGGCGCGCCTATGAGGGCGACCCGCGCCATGCGCTGCGCGCCGTTGTCGACCGCTACAAGGCACTGGGCCTGACACCGGTGGTTGCGGTGGAACTGGAATTCTTCCTGATCGACGACAGCGGCAAGAACCTGCAGGTGCCGACCTCGCCGCGCTCCGGCAAACGCCGCAAGGCGGCGGAGACCATGTCGATCCGGGCGCTGGACCAGTTCGATACCTTCTTCACCGATCTGTATGACGCCTGCGAAGAAATGGATATCCCTGCCGACACCGCGATTTCCGAGGCGGGCCTCGGCCAGTTCGAGATCAACCTGATGCATGGGCCGGACGCCCTGCGCGCCGCCGATGACGCCTGGCTGTTCAAGATGCTGGTCAAGGGGCTCGCCCGCCGCCACGGCTTTGCCGCCAGCTTCATGGCCAAGCCTTACGAGGATTACGCCGGCAACGGGCTGCATACCCATTTCTCGGTTCTGGATCAGGACGGCAACAACATCTTTGACGACGACGGCCCCAAGGGCACCGACGCCATGCGCCATGCCGTCGGCGGCTGCCTCAAGGCGATGGGCGATTCCACGCTGGTCTTCGCGCCGCATGGCAACAGCTATGACCGGATGGTGCCGGGCGCCCACGCCCCCACCGGCATCTGCTGGGCTTACGAGAACCGCACCGCCGCCATCCGCGTGCCCTCCGGCAACCCCAAGGCGCGCCGGATCGAGCACCGCTTTGCCGGCGGCGACGTGAACCCCTATCTGATGCTGGCCGCCATCCTCGGCGCCGCCCTTTACGGGATCGAGAACCGGGTCGAGCCCACGGAGCCGATCACCGGCAATGCCTATGCGCTGGACCTGCCGCAGGTGCCCAACACCTGGCAAAGCGCAATCGACGCTTTCGAAGGCTCGGAGATCATTCCACATTTCTTCTCTGCCGAGATGATCCGCAACATGGTGCTGACCAAGCGCCAGGAGCTGCGCTACATGGAAGAGCTCACTCCGGAAGAGCGGGTGGAGATCTATCTGGACACGGTCTGACGGCCCTTTGCCCGCCGTCCTGGCGGCGGGCTTCCGTCCTGCGCAGCGAACATACTTACCTTGGTGACACATGAAAATCGGCATCCTGCAAACCGGCCACTCCCCCGAAGACCTGTTTGGCCCGTTCGGCGACTACGACGGCATGTTCCGCGACATGCTGGACGGCAACGGGTTCGAGTTTCAGACCTGGGCCGTGGTCGACGGCATCTTCCCGGACAGCCCGGCGGACGCCGACGGCTGGCTGATCACCGGCTCCAAGCACGGCGCCTATGAGGACCACGCCTGGATCGCGCCGCTGGAGGCGCTGATCCGCCAGATCCACGCCCGCAAACAACCGCTGGCCGGCATCTGCTTCGGCCATCAGGTCATCGCCCAGGCGCTTGGCGGCAAGGTGGCGAAATTCGACGGCGGCTGGGCCGTGGGCCGCGTCACCTACCAGGTGGACGGCAAGGACCTGACCCTCAATGCCTGGCATCAGGATCAGGTGGTGGAACTGCCCGAGGGCGCCCGCGTGCTGGGCGGCAACGCCTTCTGCCGCAATGGCATCCTGGCCTATGGCGACCACATCATCTCCTGGCAGCCGCACCCCGAATTCCCCAGCGCCTTTGTTGGCGGCCTAATCGAAAAACGCGGCCGCGGCGTGGTTCCGGATGACTTGCTCGACCGGGCCGCCGCCGATCTGGACGCGCCCGTGGACAACCCTGAAATCGCAACCTTCCTCGCAGAATTTTACAGGAAAGAGAGGATCTGATGTCAGCCTGGCTCGACGCCCTTCCCGAAGCAGCAAAACTCTATCTGGAGGGCCGTCGTCTCGACGAAGTTGAATGCGTTATCTCGGACCTTCCCGGTATCGCCCGTGGCAAGGCGGTACCGGCATCGAAATTCGCAAAAACCGATTATTTCCATCTGCCTGACAGCATCTTCTACCAGACCATCACCGGCGACTGGGCCGATGCCGCGGATGAGGACGGCTGGATCGAAAAGGACATGATCCTGAAGCCGGACATGTCCACCGCAACCGCCGCGCCCTGGACCGGCGACTGGACCCTGCAGGTGATCCACGACGCCTATGACCGGCACGGCAAACCGGTCCCCTTCAGCCCCCGCAACGTGCTGAAGCGGGTGGTGCAGCTCTACCGCGACCGCGGCTGGAAGCCGGTGGTGGCTCCGGAAATGGAGTTTTTCCTGGTTGCCCGCAACATCGACCCGGCGCATGAGATCAAGCCGATGATGGGCCGCTCCGGCCGCCCGGCCGCGGCGCGCCAGGCCTATTCGATGACCGCGGTGGACGAGTTCGGCCCGGTGATCGACGACATCTATGATTTCGCCGAGGCCCAGGGGTTCGAGATCGACGGCATCACCCAGGAAGGCGGCGCAGGCCAGCTGGAAATCAACCTGCGCCACGGCGACCCGGTCAAGCTGGCGGACGAGGTGTTCTACTTCAAGCGGCTGATCCGCGAGGCGGCGCTGCGCCACGACTGCTTTGCCACCTTCATGGCCAAGCCGATCGAGGACGAGCCGGGCTCGGCCATGCATATCCACCATTCGGTGATCGACATGGAAACCGGCGGGAACATCTTCTCCGGCCCGCAGGGCGGCGAGACGGATGCGTTCTACAACTTCATCGCCGGTCTGCAGAACCACCTGCCCGCCGGGCTTGCGGTGATGGCGCCTTATGTGAATTCCTACCGCCGCTACGTGAAGGACCACGCCGCGCCGATCAACCTGGAATGGGCGCGCGACAACCGCACCACCGGCATCCGCATCCCGCTGTCCGGCCCCGAGGCCCGGCGGGTGGAAAACCGCATCGCCGGCATGGATTGCAACCCGTATCTGGGCATCGCTTTGTCTCTGGCCTGCGGTTATCTTGGCCTGATCAACGAGGAGCGCCCGCGCAAGCAGTTCAAGGGCGATGCCTATGAAGGCGAAGGCGATATTCCCCAGGTGATGGGCCAGGCGCTGGACCTGTTTGACGGGGCCGCCGAGCTGCATCAGGTTCTGGGCCCCGAATTCGCCCGCGTCTATTCGATCGTGAAACGTGCCGAATACGACGAGTTCCTGCAGGTGATCTCTCCCTGGGAGCGCGAGCATCTGCTGATGAACGTCTAGAAACTCTGGCGCTGCGCCCGGCTGCAGCGCCCGTGCAATTGAGTATTCACTGAAAGAGGAAGAGCAGGTGTCCCGATTGCGGGGGCCTGCTCCGGATGAGGTGCGCGATGGGGATGAACCTGCTCTATTCCAATGACCGCAAGGGCGAGTATCCGAACAGCTGGTATGCGGCAACCGCCATTCCGATGGAGCGCTTTGCGGCGCTGGAGGGTGATGTGAAGGCGGATGTCTGCATCGTTGGCGGCGGCTACACCGGCCTGTCGGCAGCGCTGCATCTGGCGGAGGCCGGAATGGACGTGGTTCTGCTGGAGGCACAGCGGGTCGGCTTCGGCGCCTCCGGACGCAACGGCGGCCAGCTCGGCAGCGGCCAGCGGATGGACCAGGAAGGGCTGGAAGCCCTGGTGGGCGGACCTGAAGCGCAGAAGCTCTGGCAGCTGGGCGAGGACGCCAAGGATCTGGTGAAATCGCTGATCGCGCGCCACGGGCAGGACTGCCACCTGAAGCCGGGCGTGGCCTGGACGGCGTTTTCGCCGAAGGAGGCGGCCGGGCTGCACGATTACGGCCGCCACCTGCAGGACCGCTACGGCTACAGCGGCATCGAACTGCTGGACAAGGACGCCTGCTGGGCGATGTGCCCCTCGCCCGCTTACAACGGCGGCATCCTGGATCATGGCGCAGGCCATCTGCACCCCCTGAACTATGCCTTCAGCCTGGCCCGAGCGTCCGCCGCCGCCGGCGCCCGGATCCATGAAGGCAGCGAGGTGCTGGACATCCAGGAAGGCGCCCGGCTGCGTATCCGCACCGCGGGCGGCAGCGTCACCGCCGACCACCTGATCCTTGCCTGCAACGGCTATCTCGGCGGGCTGAACGGCCAGGTCGCCGCGCGGGTCATGCCGATCAACAATTTTGTCGTGGCAACCGAGCCGCTGGGCGACGCCGCCGCCCGGGTGCTGGCCCGCGACGTGGCGGTTGCCGATACCAAATTCGTGGTGAATTACTTCCGCCTCAGCCATGACAAGCGGCTGCTGTTCGGCGGCGGCGAAAGCTATGGCTACCGGTTCCCCGCCGACATCCAGGCCACCGTGCGCAAGCCGATGGCAGAGATCTTTCCGCATCTGCGCAAGGTGAAGA
Source organism: Leisingera thetidis (assembly GCF_025857195.1). Taxonomy (NCBI): domain Bacteria; kingdom Pseudomonadati; phylum Pseudomonadota; class Alphaproteobacteria; order Rhodobacterales; family Roseobacteraceae; genus Leisingera; species Leisingera thetidis. The sequence continues at coordinate 2,331,996 of NZ_CP109787.1, forward strand.
TCGACTACGCCTGGGGCGGCACTCTGGCTATCACCATGAAACGGATGCCTTATCTGGCGCGGCTGGCACCCAATGTGCTGACGGCGTCGGGCTACTCCGGCCACGGTGTCGGCACCGCTACCCACGCGGGCCAGCTGATGGCGCTGGCCGTGCAGGGCGAAGCCGAAGGGTTCGATACCCTGGCCCGCGTCCCCGCACCGCGCTTCCCCGGCGGGCCGCGGATGCGCCCGCCGCTGCTGGCACTGGCGATGACCTGGTTTGCGCTGCGCGACCGGCTGGGGGTCTAGGCAGGCACCCTCGGCCGGTTTCCGCGCAACTCCGCAACAGTTCTGTGAAATTTTGCCTGCGGCAGTACTTTCCGCTGCGTCGCCCCTTGGCATCTGCGGCCCATAGTTTTAATTTTCCTTAAGCAACAATTCAGGATTTTGAAATATGGCCCTGCCGCCCAACGTTCATGACGCTGAACCCATTCCCGCCGCCGCCCGCGAAGCCATCGATACACTGATGCAATCGGGCGATCTCTTCCGCTACACCGCACCGGAAAATGCGCCGGTGACGCTGCTGGAACAGGAATACGCGGAGCTTCTGGGCAGCAAATACGCGCTGGCGGTCTCCTCCTGCTCGGCGGCCCTGTTCCTGTCGCTGAAGGCGCTTGGCCTGCCGCGCGATGCCCGGGTGCTGATCCCCGCCTTCACCTTTGCCGCGGTGCCGTCTTCGGTGGTGCATGCCGACTGCGTGCCGGTTCTGTGCGAGGTGGGCGACAACTACCGCATCGACCTCGAGGATTTCGCGGCCAAGCTGGACAGCGTGCAGGCGGTGATCATCAGCCACATGCGCGGCCATACCTCAGACATGGATGCGATCATGGCGCTGTGCGACGCCCGCGGCATCCCGGTGGTCGAGGACGCGGCGCATTCGCTCGGCACCACCTGGAACGGCAGCAACATCGGCACCATTGGCAAGGCAGGGTGCTTCTCCTTCCAGTCCTACAAGATGGTCAACGCCGGCGAAGGCGGCATCCTGATCACCGATGACGCCGATCTGATTGCCCGTGCCGTGATCATGTCCGGCGCCTATGAGCACAACTGGAAAAAGCACAAAGGCCCGCGGGGGGAAAACACCCCGGACCTCGAGCAGGCCTTTGCCAAATGGCAGAACCAGCTGCCGCTGTATAACCTGCGGATGAGCAACCTGTCAGCCGCAGTGATCCGCCCGCAGCTGCCGGAACTGGCACGCCGGGTCCGTGACGGGCGGGCCAATCACGACTATGTGGCAGAGCGGCTGAACGCATCCCCCTACTTCGCGGTTCCGGCCCCCCTGGCCCCGGAACGGCGCGCCCCGGATTCGATCCAGTTCAACCTGGCGGGCCTCAGCGCCGAGCAGACCCGGGCCTTTGCCAGTGCCGCCGAAGCCAAGGGCGTCAAAGTTCAGGTCTTCGGCCTGTCCACCGACAACGCCCGCGCCTTCTGGAACTGGCAGTTCCTGCGGGACCAGCCCGACCTGCCGCAGACCCGCGCCATGCTGATGAAAGCCTGCGACGTGCGCCTGCCGGTGCGCCTCAGCCGTGCGGAACTGGACATGATTGCAGATATCCTGCTGGCGGCAGTTGAGGAAACCATGGGCAAAGCCGCCGCCTGAGGCGCAGGCTCATCCTCCAGACCGCAGCCCCGGCCCCGCGCCGGGGCTTTTTCATGATTGCAATCCTGGCTTGTGCCGTCCACCTTGCCGCCATGACACCGCCCCCCGAGTTCAAACGCCGCCCGGCGACAGCCCTGATGGCCATGGCCAATGCGCTCAGCATGGGTGATGAGATACCCGGCGCCGACCTGACCCGGATTATCCAGGCCGTTGTCTCCAGCCGCGCCGAACGTGCCGCGCTGCTGGCGGCGGTCCGGGCCGCGAACGACCCTGACAGCGGCCTGACCGTTGCCGACCTGCTGAGTGCCTTTGCCGCCGAATCCGGCGCGGCCGAGGCGCAGGACCGCGATGCGGACCAAGTCATTGGCCAATGGGCGCAGCGGCTGGCGGCAGGTGCCCTGCTGGCCAGCTTCGGTGCCGCCATCGCAGGCACCGTGACCGGCGGGCCGGCATTCGGCCTTACCCTCCTGTCCTTTTCAGGCTTCATCTTTTCCACTGTCTCCCGGCTTGGCGGCCGCGCCCGCATGCGCCTCAAGGCACAGGAGCGCGAAGCCGCGGAGTCCCTGGCGCGCCATGTGCTGGAAGCCGCCAAATCCGGCGGAGGCGAAGACTGATATGGAAAATTCACCAATCCATGCCTATATTGGGACCAGAACCGGAGAACAGCATGTTTGAGGCCATGGGAATGGAAACTGTCATCGTCAGCGCAATTGCAGGGGCTTGCACTCTTTCTTTTGCTGCGAGCGTCTACCAGTTCTGCCGCGCCCGGCCTCAGCCTGAGGCCAAGGATCTGGAAGACATCGTGCAGAACGCGCCGTACCACCGGCTGCACAATATTCTGAAGATCAAGGCATAGGCCTGCGGGCCGTCCGGGCCTTCCGCTGCAGCTTCAATCCCTCTGTTTCAATCGCTCTGAACAAACAGGCACCGCGCCTGCGGTGCCCTGCCCAACTGCAAACAGCATTCCCGGAATGCCCGCGACCGGGCGGGAGCGCCCTGCCCCCGCAGCCGCGGCCGTCGCAGCCTCACTTCATCCGGGACAGTTTTTCCTGCAGCTCGGCCAGCTGCTTCTTGATGGCGTCCAAATCTTCTCCGCCGCTTCCGGATTTTTCCTCCTCCTGCGCGCCGCCGGTCCAGCCCGCGCCGCCAAAGCCGCCGGTCATCGCCTTCAGAAAGGCCTCCTGCTGCGCCTTCATCGCCTCGAACCCCGGCATCTTCGCCATAGGATTGATGGCGCTCATGTTCTCCATCATCTTCGACTGGCTTTCGCGCAGCATATCAAAGGACGTCTGCAGAAACTGCGGCATCACTCCGCCGCCCGGCACCATGTAGCTGCGCACCAGATCGTTCAGAACATTCACCGGCAGCACGTTCTCGCCCCGGCTTTCATGCTCGGCAATGATCTGCAGGAGGTACTGACGGGTCAGGTCGTCCCCCGTTTTCAGATCGACGATCTGCACCTCGCGCCCTTCCCGGATGAACCCCGCGATATCCTCCAGCGTGACATAGTCGCTGGTCTCGGTGTTGTAGAGCCTGCGGCTCGCATACCGCTTGATAAGCAAGGGTTTGTCCTGCTCTGCCATGTAATCCCTCCCCGGTCATGACGCATCGCAGCAAAGCCTATGCCAGCGCAGAACAAAATGGAAGCCTCAGCGTGTTTTCCGCAACATTTGGTCCCGGCCGCCCTGCCGGGCCTGCATTCAAGCCGCTTGACCTGAATCCCGCTTGAGCTTTTACAGGTTGGGCCGCAACAGAATCTGCAGCAGGAGAGCACACGCAGTGAAGGTCCTGATCCTGGGCGGCACCGGATCCATCGGCACCGCCGTCACACAAGAACTGCTCCGGCACGGGCACGACGTCACCGGCCTCAGCCGCTCGGACGCCTCGGACCGCAGGCTGGCGGCGATGGGGGCCCGTCCCTTGCGCGGCGATCTGCGCCATCCCGGTTGCTGGGTCCGGGAAGTTGCCCGCGTGGACGGGGTGATCCAGCTGGCTGCCGCCTTTGACGGCGGTATGGCAGAGGCGGACACCGCCGCCATGGCCGCGATCCTGCGGCAGGCCGCCATGCGTCCCGAACCGCTGCGGCTGATCTATACCGGCGGCTGCTGGCTTTACGGCGCCACCGGCGAGCGGGTCGCTGATGAAACCAGTCCTCTGCGGCCGATCAGACCTTTTGCCTGGATGCAGAAAAACGCCGGCACAGTCCTGGCATCACCCGCCCTCTCTGCCGCGGTGATCCATCCGGCAATGGTCTACCACGAAGGCGGCGGTGCTTTCTCCCGCCATCTGGACGCCGCCCGCAGCGCGAGGCCATTTGAAATCTGGGGCAGCATTTCCACCCGCTGGCCGCTGGTGCAACGGTCCGATCTGGCCCGTGCCTACCGGCTGCTGCTGGAACATCCGGACCTCACCGGCCATTTCAACGCCAGCGCTGAAACCGGAGTGCCGGTGGCCCGGATCACCAGGGAAATCGCCCGCCGTCACGGCCATGATGCCAGCTATGTGGTGCGCAGCCTGAAACATGTGCTGATCAAGTACGGCAGCTGGGCTGAAGGCCCTGCGCTGGACCAGCAGATGGCCTCCGCAAAACTGCGCCGCCTGACGGGCTGGCAGCCGGTTTTTACCAGCTTCCGGGATGCGCAGTTCTGACGTCAGGACAGAACTCATTGAACAGAACCCTGATTTTCCTGCCAATGCGACGCAGCAATAAATTCTCAATATGATATAATAGCGGAAAGTCTTTCGAGTCTGTGGTGGCGGGAACAATGGCTGACCAAGGGGACAGACAAAGACAAGCTGCCATCTTGATTGCTGACGTCGCGGGCTACTCTGCTCTGGTTGAGACCGGGGAATCCGCCACTGTTGCAGCAGTCCGCGATCTTGCCGTGCGCGTCATGGCGCCGGTTGCGCAAGAGTTTTCGGGGCAGCTTGTCAAAATGCTGGGCGACGGTTTTCTGCTCGAGTTTCCGAACTCGGTGCAGGCGGTCAAAGCCGCATTGGAGATATCCCGCAAAGCGGCCGACCTGTCCGGCCGGCCGCTGCCGCTGCGGATGGGGATCCATGCGGGCAATGTGATTGCCGCCGGCGACGACCGTTACGGCAACTGCGTCAACGTCGCCTCACGCCTCGAAAGCCTCGCCGCACCGGGCGAAATCTGCGTTTCCGGCACCGTGCAGCAGCAGACGCGCGGCCGGGTCAGTGCCGCTTTTGACGATCTCGGCCTGCAATGCGTCCGCAACATCTCTGAACCGGTCCGGGTGTTCCGCGTCATCAGGAATTCCCCGCCGGCGGCCGATGCCGAGGGGCCGTCCCCGGAAATCACTGTCGCGGTGCTCCCCTTTGCCGAGAAACCCGCCGGGCAGGCCGGGGCCGCGACCCTGGCAGAAGTGCTGACCGAAGACATCACCATCGGCCTGTCGCGGTTCCGCGATCTGCGCGTCGTCTCCCGCACAGCTGCGCAGCGCTTTTCCGGCAGCACGGCCTCGCCTTCCCTTACCGCGGCGGAACTGGGTGTCCGCTATCTGGTGGAAGGCAGCGTGCGTCAGCTGGCCGGCAAGCTGCGGATCACAATCACGCTAGCCGATGGCAACGGCGGCCATTCCCTGTGGAGCGGCAGTTACGACCGGCAGGATCCGTTTGACTTCGGCCAGCAGGACGTGCTGTCCGGACAGTTGACGCAAACCCTGGCCGTGCAGTTCCAGACCATCGCAAAACGGAAATCCGCAACCCCAGCCGCCAGCGGCAGCGCCCCCGAACCGCGCGCGCTTGTGCTGCAGGCCAAGGCTGTCATGCTGGACACCCGCAGTGCGTTGCATCAGTGCCGGGAGCTGTACCAGCAAGCCTGCGACGCCGATCCGGGTTATGCACCAGCCCTTTCCGGGCTGGCGCTGACCTACCTTGTTGAATGGATGAGCGGCTGGTGCCAGTCCCCCGAACAGACGCTGGAGCGGGCGTTTCCATTGCTGCGCCACGCGGCCCTTATTGATCCCCTGGACAGTGTCCCTCAGCGCAGGCTGGCCGTCATGCATCTGTGCAGGGGGGAATTCATCCTGGCGGAGGATCACTTTCAGCGCGCCCTGATGCTGAACCCCAATGACACCGACACAATGGCCTTCCGCGGCCTGTCCTTTGTCTATCAGGGGCGGCCGGAAGCGGCGCTGTCGGAACTGGAGCAGGCAACCGTCCGGAATCCATTCCACCCGACCTATTTCCACTGGTTCCGCGGCCTTGCGCTGTACATGTGCCGGGAATACCAGCCGGGCATTGCAGAGCTGAACAAAGCGGTCGGGATGCATCCCGGTTTCCCGGCGCCGCACTGGCACCTGGCCGCCTGCCATGCGCAGCTGGGCGACAAGCCCGCGGCGGCTCGGGAATGCGGGCGCATCCTCGGCATGGAACCGGCGTTTTCGGCCGCCCGCGTGGGCAGAACGCTGCCCTTCGTGCGGCTGGAAGACCTGGAGCATTACTGCAGCGGCCTGCGGCGGGCAGGATTGCCGGGCTGATCCCTGAATCGCAAAAGGGCAGGCCTTGCGGCCTGCCCTTCTTCACGTTCCGGCTCCGTCAGGGAGGAGAGCGAGGGCCGGATCGCGGACGTTCTTACTTGGCAGCTGCCGAAGCTTTTTTCGCGGCAGAGGTCACCTCTTCGGTGGCCTTCTTCACGGCAGCGGTGGCTTCTTCGGTTGCGTCCTTGCCGGCCGCCATCATCAGCTCGACGGTGTCCATCTGGACCTTCTTGGCCACTTCGGCAAAGGCAGCCATGTTTTCGGCAGCCACTTCAGCGGAAGCGGAGGCGAAATCGGTTGCCGCCTTGGCGTAGTCGGCCGGCTCTGCCTTCACCTTGGAGACATCGCCCAGCTTGGCCAGGGTTTCCTTGGTCCACTTGTTCGAGATCTCGGCGGATTTGCCGGCAGCGTCCAGCGCAACGGCGGACAGCTTCTCGTTCAGGGCTGCGGTGTTCTTGAACACATCTTCCATCGCTTTGGTGTCGACCGGGAAGGCGCCCATGAAGTCTTTCATCATCGCGGTGAAGTCTTGGGTCTTTGCCATAGTTCTAATTCCTCAGAAAGCTGCAGCAGGACCATCCTGCGCTCTTAGCATGAGAGGAATATGCTCGCTGCACCGCAGCATTTCAAGAGTTACTATGCTGCGGTGCAGAAAAAAATCGTAAATTCCGGAAAATCAACGGTTTGCCTTGACCCTTACATAGGACCCCGGGGCCGGCATCAATGAGGGAAACCCCGAATCTCCCACTTCGCGGGCGGGAACCTGCTTGCCGGACCGCGCCTTCAGCCAGTCGTTCCAGCGCGGCCACCAGGACCCTTCGTGGTACTCGGCCCCTTCCATCCAGGCGTCGCTGCCGCCTGACAGATCCGCATTGGTGTAGTGGCCGTATTTCTTCTTGCTGGGCGGATTGACGATGCCCGCGATATGGCCGGACTCGGACACGATGAAGCTTTTGCTGCGCGCGCCCATCTGCTGAACGCCGCGGTAGCAGTCCTTCCAGCGGGCAATATGGTCGGTCTCGCAGGTGATCGACATCAGCGGCACATCGACTTCCCTGATGTGCAGCTTGTGGCCCATCAGCTCAAAGCCGTCGCCGGCAAACTCGTTGTTCTGGCAAAGCCCCCTCAGATACTGCACCGCCATGCGGCCGGGCAGGTTGGCGCCGTCGCCGTTCCAATACAGCAGATCGAAGGCAGGCGGCGTCTCGCCCATCATGTAGCTTTTGACGGCCGGGCCGTAGATCAGATCCTTGGAACGCAGGAATGACATGGTGCGCGCAATCACCCAGGAGCGCAGCAGACCCTCCTCTTCCACCTGCGCCTCGATCCCATCGACGAAATCATTCTGCAGGAACGGCGTGAACTCGCCCTGATCGCCGAAATCGCTGAGCGTGGTGAAGAAGGTCGCCGACTTCACCGATTTGTCGCCGCGCTGCTTCAACAGCGACAGCGTCAGGCTCAGCGTGGTGCCGGCAATGCAATAGCCCACCGCGTTGACCTGCTCGACCTTGCAGATCTCCTTGGCAGTCTCGATTGCGGTCAGGAAACCCTCCTGGATGTAATCTTCCATCCCCACGTCGGCATGGCTGGCATCCGCATTGACCCAGGACACCACAAACAGAGTATAACCCTGTTCGGTCACCCATCTGATCATGCTGTTCTGCGCCTTCAGGTCGAGGATATAGAATTTGTTGATCCAGGGCGGAAACAGGACGATCGGTGTTTCATGCACGGTTTCCGTCGTCGGCTTATACTGGATCAGCTCCATCATCCGGTTGCGGTAGACCACGTCGCCCGGCGTGGTGGCGATATTGCTGCCCAGCTCAAAGGCACTCTCATCCGCCAGCCGCACCACCAGCTCGCCATTATTGGCCTCCAGATCGGTGACCAGGTTCTCGAGCCCGTCGATCAGCGACTGGCCTTCGGTTGCCACCGCTTTTTCCAGCGCATCCGGGTTGGTGGGCAGGAAATTGGTCGGCGACATCATCTCGATGATCTGGTCGGCAAAATAGCTCAGGCGCTGCTTGTCCTTGCCATTCATTTCGCCGGCCTCCTGCACCGCTTTGCGGATCGCATCCGCATTGGTCAGGTACTGCTGCTTCACAAAATTGAAGTACGGGCTGCTTTCCCACAGCGGATTCGAAAAACGGCGGTCCTTGGGGCCGCCGTCATCCGTGCTGTCCAATTGTCCGGTCAGAGCCTTCTGCGCTTCGGCGAAATTCAGCACAGATTGGCTCCAGTACCCGATCTGCTGCTCCAGAAGCTTGGCCGGGTTTTGCATCGCCTCTGTCCAGTAGGCTGTTGCTGCACGCGCAAAAAGCTCTTGATTCGGACCGTCCAAAGCCGGGTTGTGCGGGACCTTCCGGGACATGACATCCGCCAGACGCTTGCTCAGCTCCTCGACACGGCTCATGTTTTCCTTAAGCTTTTCAATGCTCTCAGAATTGGCCGCTGCGGATAAATCGTCACTAGTTGTCATATAAATGAATCCCTCATAGGCTTTCTGCTATGCAGAATACTCTTCTGCATTTTTCAGGGCAAATCGGCGACTGGTCCAATGTTCCGGATTTATTGGTCCGATAACGCAGGGGCAAAGCCCGAAGGAGACGCACATGCGATACATGATGACCTACGACCTGATGGAGACCGTCCGGAACACCAACCAATGGTTGGGCGCCACCGCCCTCTCCATGGCATCTTACCCGGTCTTTTCCGCCTTGCCAAACCCTGCCCTCAGCTGGATGGCCGCCTGGGGCGAAGTGACGGAACGTACTTACCAGCGGATGGTCGCCAAACCCGCCTGGGGCATCCGCACCTTCACCTGTGAAGACGGCAAGGATCACCTTGTCGATATCACCACCGTGGTTGAACGTCCTTTTGGCGATCTGATCCATTTCAAGGTCAACGGACGCGAGGAACAGCCGCGCAAGGTGCTGCTGGTTGCTCCGATGTCCGGCCATTACGCCACCCTCCTGCGTTCCACCGTCAAAAGCTTGATCGTCAACTGTGAAGTCTATGTGACGGATTGGCACAACGCCCGCGACATTCCTGTTTCCGCCGGGAAATTCGACGTCGAGGACTATACGCTCTACCTCGTCGATTTCATGCGCGAGCTGGGCCCTGACACCCATGTGGTCGCGGTCTGCCAGCCGGTGCCGCTGACGCTGGCCGCCACCGCCTACCTGGCCGAGCGCGACCCCAACGCGCAGCCCTCCTCGCTGACCCTGATCGGCGGCCCGGTCGACCCCGACGCAACCCCGACCGAGGTCACCGACTTCGGCCGCCGCGTCACCATGGGCCAGCTGGAAGAGACCATGATCCAGCAGGTCGGCTTCAAATACCCGGGTGTGGGCCGCAAGGTCTATCCGGGCCTGCTGCAGCTGGCCTCCTTCATGTCGATGAACGGCGAACGCCACTCCCAGGCCTTCATGGACCAGATCCAGCGCGTCTCCCGGGGCGAAGCTTCGGACCACGATGCCCACAACCGTTTCTATGACGAATATCTGGCGGTGATGGACATGACCGCGGAATTCTACCTGTCAACGGTGGAGCGGGTGTTCAAAAACCGTGAGATCGCCCGCAACCAGTTCATCGTCAACGGCCACAAGGTGGACTTCAGCAAGATCACCGATGTGGCCGTGAAAACCGTTGAAGGCGCCAAGGACGATATCTCCGCCCCCGGCCAATGCGTCGCCGCGCTGGACCTTTGCACCGGCCTGCCGGAGGACAAGAAAGCCAGCCATGTGGAACCGGGCGCCGGCCACTACGGCATCTTTGCGGGCCGCAGCTGGCGCGACAACATCCGCCCGCTCGTGATCGATTTCATGAATTCCAACAGCCGCAACAAACCGGCCCGCAAGCCGGCCAACAAGAACACGGCTGCCTGACGGCATGGGCGGCGGGCTGGCGTTCTCCTGCAATTGCAAAGCCTTGCGCGGTGAAGTTTCCGCGCAGGGCATCAAGGGCGGCACCCGTGTTGTCTGCTATTGCGCCGACTGCCGCGCCAATGAGCTGTATCACGGTCAGCCAGACCCGGCGCCGGATCCGGTGGACCTGATCCAGCTGGCGCCGGACAGCATATCCATCACCCAGGGCGCCGAGCACCTGAAGGCGATCCGCCTCGGCCCCCGCGGCCCCCTGCGCTGGTACGCCGCCTGCTGCGGCACGCCGCTTGCCAATACGCTGGCCAAGCCCACGCTGCCCTTTGCGGGCATGCGCTCGGATGTGTTCCAGGACAAGCCAGCCCTCGGCAGGATCCGCGCCCGGGCGTTCATCCCCGCAGCGGGCAAGCAGTCCCGGACCAAGGGCGGCGGGGCGATGGCTTGGGGCATCCTCAGCCGGATGATCGCATCGCGCCTGTCCGGCCGTTGGAGGGAAACGCCGTTCTTCAACGTGGAAACCGGCAAGCCTGTGGCCGAGCCCGCAACGCTCAGCAAAGATCAGCGCGCCAAACTCTGCCTTTAGGCAACCGGCACCGCCAGCCAGCGCAACAGCGCCCGGTTCACTGCATCAGGCTGTTCCAGAACCGGGAAATGCCCGGCCTCGGGGATGACCTCGAGCTGCGCAACCGGGACCAGCTGCGCCAGCAGCTGGAGCTTGGCGACAGGGGTGATCGTGTCATGCTCCCCGGCCAGCACCAGTGTCGGCACATGCACCCGCCGCAGCGTCGCCTGCTGATCGGGCCGCCGCTGCAAGGCACGGGCCTGCGCCACGTACAGCTCCGGCCCCAGCTCCATTCCCATATGGCAGAACAGGTTATGCACCGCCAGCCGTCCCGGCCCCGGTGCCAGCGCCTCCATCGGCAGCGTCTCGCGCAGCACATCCTCCAGCCGTCCGCTGCGCGCTGCGATGATATGCGGCTCCCGGTCGGCGGCCTGCTCCGGTGTTTCCGCCAGCGGGCTGGCTCCCATGATGCACAACCGGCTGATCCGTTCCGGCGCCCGGCGCACCAGCTCCATTGCCAGCATCCCGCCCATCGACATGCCTGCCAGGGAAAACCGCGGCGGCAGGTGGGCCAGCATCCGGGCGGCGATCTTTTCCACCGTGTCGCCGCCCGCCAGCGGCAGCACCATTACCGGCATGCTGCCGGAAAAGGTCCTGATCTGAGCGTCAAAAATCCGGCCGTCGCACATCATTCCCGGCAGCAGAACCAAAGGTTCGCGGCACGGTTGCTGGTCATAAGGCATGTCCTGCCCTCGCGGTTTGCCTGCCACCCGTTGCTTCAACTGTGCGGAGCGCAAACCAAAGGATCAAGAAAAACCTCGCGGCGGCGGCGTTTTACCAGACGGCTGCCGCTACCGCGCCACGTTCAGTAACCGTTCCAGCGGAACGCCCCATCCCCAGCCAGCGGAGAGAACGGGTTGAAGGCGATCTCCCAGATGTGCCTGTCGGGGCTGCGGAAATATCCGTGGTGGCCGCCCCAGAACACATCCTGCGCGGGCTTCAGAACCTCTGCGCCAGCCTCCTCCGCAGCCGCCAGCAGCGCGGCCACGTCTTCCTTGCTGCGGGTGTTGTGGCTCAGCGTCATTGCGCCAGTGCCCAGCTCCGTTTCAGGCAGGCCGATCTCGGCTGCAAGTGCGGCCAGCGGGTACAGGCCCAAGGTCTGCGAAATCAGATCAAAGGCAATCACCCCATCCGGACTGTCCGCCCGCTGCCAGCCCAGGGCTTGATAAAAAGCCGCTGCCTTTTCCATATCCGGCACACCCAGCGTAATCAGGCTCACCCTCTGTTCCATGATTCAATCCCTTGTTTTTCCGACCACTTCAAACTGCCCCGCCGCAGCGTCCTGCGTCTGACCGGGCAAAACCGCCCCGCCCGCCGGAATGCAATCCCGGCGTGCTATCAGGCGGCATCACATTATCCGCATTTCGTCACCGGAACAATACAGGAACATCAAGGCAGCTGATATCCATCCCCCGCACCCGTTTCAGCATCGCCGCCATTGGCGGAACCGCATGAAAAAGGCCGCCTGCGGCCCGTGCCCCGGGGAGCGGGCAAACCGCCGCATCAGGCGCTGCCCAAAACGTCCTGCACGGCGTCTTCGATCATCGTCAGGCACGCTTCGTCCGAAAACCGGTGATCTGCATCCTTCACCAGGTTCAGCCGCATATCCGGACAGACCGCATGCGCCATCAGCCGCAGCGCGGTCTCTGTTGTCACCGCGGTATCCGCCGTGCCCTGCAGGCACCGGACCTTGAACGGCAGGAACAAGGGCGTGCGCAGCACCAGCCGCGCGCGCCCGTCCTCAATCATCCGTTTGGAGATGTGATAGGGCTCCATGTAATCACTGGGCAATTCCACATAGCCGCGGGTGTCCAGCTCCGCTTTCTGCGCGTCGGAAAAATTGGCCCAATATCCATCCTCGGTGAAATCCGGCGCCGCGGCGATGGTCACCATCCCCTTGATCCGCTCCGGTACCGCCCGCGCCAGCAGCAGCGCCTGCCAGCCGCCCATCGACGAGCCCACCGGCACGATCCCGCCTTCGGTCAGATGCGCCACCGCTTCCAGCGTGTCCTCGTGCCAGTCGCCGATGCAGCCCTCCTCGAAGGTGCCGGAGCTTTCGCCGTGGCCGGAATAGTCGAACCGCAGAAACGCCAGCCCGCGCGCCTTGGCCCAGGCCTCCAGATGCACCGCCTTGGTGCCCTCCATGTCCGATTTCAGCCCGCCCAGAAACACCACGCACGGCCCCTGCCCTTCGCTCTTGTGATAGGCGATCCGGCGGCCTTGGGCGGTGTCGAGAAATGATGTGGCGGGCATGTCGTTGGTCTCCTGTCCTTTTCCTATGATGTGGCACGGCAGCGCCTGCCCCGCAAGCGGCGGCACAGCCCGCTTGCAAGCCATCCGCCCGCTCCTTAGGGTCCGCCAAAATTTCAAGGGACCGAGGCATGTTCAGACTCATCAGGGGCATTTTGGCCGCCATCATCATCGCAGCCGTCGCCCTGGCGACGGCCTGGGCCGCGCTGGCGCTATGGTACCGGCTGCCCCTCGGCACAATTCCGCGCGGCGCGCTGGCCGCCGGATTTGCCCTGCTCGGCCTCGCCGTCATCGCCGGTCTGTTCCGCAGGCGCGCCTTGCGCGCGCTGGCCACATTTGCGCTGGCGCTGGCCGCGGTGGTCTTTTGGTGGTCCACCCTCACGCCGCCCGCCGAGCGCAACTGGTCCCCCGACGTGGCCCGCCAGGTCACAGGACAAGTGGAGGACGGCGTTCTCACCCTTACAGATGTGCGCAACTTCGACTGGCAGACTCCCGAAGAGTACAGCGAAAACTGGGAGGTCCGCAGCTACCACCTGGCCACGCTCGAAACAGTGGACCTGTTCATGTCGTATTGGGCCGGCCCGCAAATGGCGCATATGATCGTCAGTTTCGGATTCGAGAACGGCGAGCGGATCGCCTGGTCGGCGGAAGTGCGGCGCCGGCTCGGCGGCGGCTTCTCTCCTGTCGCGGATCTGTTCAAATCCAACACGCTGGTCCTGATCGCCGCCGATGAACGCGACCTTGTCGGCACCCGCACCAATGCCCGCGGCGAAGACGTGCAGCTGTTCCGCATCGGCGTCAGCCAGGACACCGCCAAGGCACTCCTGATGAAATATGTGGACTCTGCCAACAGCCTCGCCGCGCAACCGCAATGGTACAACTCGCTGACCACCAATTGCACCACCGTGGTGATGGCCCTGATCCGCACCATTGCGGATGATGTTCCGCTGGACTGGCGGGTTCTGGCAAACGGCTATCTGCCCGACTACGCATGGGAGCAAGGCGTGCTCGACCAGAGCCGCAGCGTCGAAGAACTGCGCGCCCTTGGCAGCATCACCCCCATCGCCCAGGCGCACGGCATCACCCCGGACTTCTCCAGCGTGATCCGCGAAGGGGTCCCCTTGCCCGCCGTGAACTGATCCGGCTTTTTTCCGGTCAGAAATGCCCCGGGAAGCGCGAGGGGCCGCCCCTCGCCTGCCTTGCATCCGAAGAGGCCGCATGCGCTGCAGCCGAGCGTTCTCCGGCAGCCCGGCCATCTGCCAGCCGGTCAGCGCCGCAGTTTTGCCGCTGACGGTGTCACGAAAGGCTGGCAGCCGGGCCGCAGACGAGCTTCTGAGAATTCAGCCGCCCCAGCAAATCCTGAATCCGGGTCAAGGTCTCGCCGACCCGCTGTGCCTTCTCGCCGCTCGGCCCGCCTTCGACATGCGCGCAATGCTCATATGACAAATGGCGGTGCGCCAGGATCTGCTTGGATTGGTTAAGCGCAGTTTCAATCAGGTCCACATCTTCGGCCGTCAGGTCAAAGCTCGGGTTCGGGCGGGTCATCGGAACACTCCTCCGGGTATGTCCATAGTTTCGCAGCTTTCGGCCACACTGCCCCAACCCGCCTCCCATTGCAATATTTTTTTGTTATTTTTCAGATGCTTACCGGTATACACATATGTGCAACCGCATGCACAGGCACACAATGAGGATTTCCAGCGGGATATCAGCCACATGCAGACCCATCTTGACTTGACCCTGCTTTGACCGCAAAACGCGCGGACCAAACACATACCCGCAACCGGGCGTTCTGTGGGCGCCAAACCGACGAGGAGCAGCCAGACCATGGCCCAAATCTCTCTCACCTTTCCCGATGGCAATGCACGATCCTATGACGCAGGCGTGACCCCTGCGCAGGTGGCCTCCAGCATTTCCACCTCGCTGGCCAAGAAGGCCATCTCCGCCACCGTCAACGATCAGCACTGGGACCTGCAGTGGCCGATCGAGAGTGACGCCGCCATCGCCATCCACACCATGAAGGACGAGGCCCAGGCCAATGAGCTGATCCGCCACGATCTGGCGCATGTGATGGCCCGCGCGGTGCAGGAAATCTGGCCCGACACCAAGGTCACCATCGGCCCGGTGATCGAAAACGGCTGGTACTACGACTTCGACCGCGCCGAACCCTTCACCCCCGAGGACCTCGGCGCCATCGAGAAAAAGATGAAGGAAATCATCAACAAGCGTGATGAGGTCCGCACCGAGGTGTGGGAGCGCGGCCGCGCGATCCAGCATTACACCGACAACAATGAGCCCTATAAGGTCGAGCTGATCGAAAGCATCCCGGGCGATGAGCCGCTGCGGATGTACTGGCACGGCGACTGGCAGGACCTGTGCCGCGGCCCGCATCTGCAGCACACCGGCCAGCTGCCGGGCGATGCCTTCAAGCTGATGTCGATTGCCGGCGCCTACTGGCGCGGCGACTCCTCGCGCCAGATGCTGCAGCGGATCTACGGCGTCGCCTTCACCGGCAAGGAAAAGCTGAAGGCGCATCTCACCATGCTGGAAGAGGCCGCCAAGCGCGACCACCGCAAGCTCGGCCGCGAGATGGATCTGTTCCACATGCAGGAAGAGGCGCCGGGCCAGATCTTCTGGCACCCGAACGGCTGGACCGTCTACACCCAGCTGCAGGACTACATGCGCCGCCAGCAGCGCCGCGGCGGCTATGTCGAGGTGAACACCCCGCAGGTGGTGGACCGCAAGCTGTGGGAACGCTCGGGCCACTGGGACAAGTATCAGGAAAACATGTTCATCGTCGAAGTCGACGAGGAGCACGCCCGCGAAAAGGCAGTGAACGCGCTGAAGCCGATGAACTGCCCCTGCCACGTGGAGATCTTCAAGCAGGGCCTGAAATCGTACCGCGACCTGCCGCTGCGCATGGCCGAATTCGGCTCCTGCAACCGCTACGAGCCCTCGGGCGCGCTGCACGGCATCATGCGGGTGCGCGGCTTCACCCAGGATGACGCGCATATCTTCTGCTCGGAAGATCAGATCGAAGCCGAGACCGCCACCTTCATCGACTTCCTGTCGACGATCTACAAGGACCTCGGATTCGAGAAGTTCTCGGTCAAATTCTCCGACCGCCCGGACACCCGCGCCGGCTCCGATGAGGTCTGGGACAAGGCTGAGGCCGCCCTGCTGTCCGCAACCCGCGCCGCCGGGATCGAGCCGGAACTGAACCCGGGCGAAGGCGCCTTCTATGGTCCCAAGCTGGAGTTCGTGCTGACCGATGCCATCGGACGCGACTGGCAGTGCGGCACCCACCAGGTCGACTTTGTTCTGCCGGAACGGCTGGACGCCACCTATATCGGCGCCGACGGCGCCAAGCACCGCCCGGTCATGCTGCACCGCGCCACGCTGGGTTCCTTCGAGCGCTTCATCGGCATCCTGATCGAGGAACACGCAGGCAAGCTGCCGTTCTGGCTGGCGCCGCGGCAGGTGGTGGTTGCCTCGATCACCTCGGAAGCCGATGACTACGTGCAGGAGGTCGTGGCCGCGCTGCAGAAGGCCGGCGTGCGCGCCGAGGCCGACATCCGCAACGAGAAGATCAACTACAAGGTCCGCGAGCATTCCGTGGGCAAGGTGCCGGTCATTCTCGCCGTCGGCCACCGCGAGGTGGAGGAACGCACCGTTTCCGTGCGCCGCCTCGGCGAAAAGCAGACCAAGGTAGAGTCCTTGGAAAATGTTACAAAGGCGCTGGCCACCGAGGCCACCCCGCCGGACCTCCTGTAACATTCCGCGCCAAATACAGCTTCAGCGGCCCCCACACGGGGGCCGTTTTGTTTCAGCCCGCGGCAAAGCCCCGCGATTACATGGCTTTGCACCGGGTTTTCCCGGCAGTTTCCGTCACATGTGCTGACGCGGGCGTGAGACACGGCCTCGTGATTTACACTCAGCAAAACCGCGGGTTAGTGTTTCCTTGTCATCCACGACACCGCATGCATAACCGAAAGGATTTCACGAGATGTCGAACACTGCAAAATCCCTGGCCGTTGCCAGCGCCGTTGCTGCCGCTTTGACCGCCGCTTCGACCATCCCCGCCGCCGCCGCCACCAAAGAAAAATGCTACGGCGTGTCGCTGGCAGGCCAGAACGACTGCGCGGCCGGCCCCGGCACCACTTGTGCAGGCACCTCGACCACCGATTACCAGGGCAACGCCTGGACCTTGGTTGACGCCGGCACCTGCGAAGGCCTGGAACTGCCGGCCATGGCAGACGGCACTGAGCGCAAAGGCTCGCTGGAGCCGCTGGAGCGCGACCAGCCGGCCTAAGCGCTGTGTGAATTCAGGGGCGGGAGTATGAATTCCCGCCCCTTTTGCAACCTGAGTCCGGAGTCCCCATGCTTGACGCCGCTGCCCATGAAACCCTGCCCGCCGCCGCCGGTGTTGGCTACAAGCCGCAGCATTTCACCCGGATCACTGCGGATCCGGGCTGCGTCGAATGGCTAGAAATCCACGCGGAGAACTACATGGGCGACGGCGGCCGTCCGCTCGCGCAGCTGCGCCGCCTGGCTGAACGCTTTGCCATCTCGGTGCATGGCGTCGGCCTGTCGATCGGCGGCGAAGGGCCGCTGGATGCGGATCACCTCGCCCGGCTTAAGCATCTGGTTGGCTGGCTGAACCCCGCCAGCTTCTCCGAACATTTGGCCTGGTCCACCCATGACAGCCACTTTTACAACGACCTGCTGCCGCTGCCCTGCACGGATGCCAGCCTGCAGCGGATCTGCGATCACATCGGCGAACTTCAAGACACCATCGGCCGCCGGATGCTGCTGGAAAACCCCTCCAGCTATCTCGCCTTTGCCGAAAGCACCTGGTCCGAACCGGAGTTTCTGGCTGAAATTTCCCGCCGCACCGGCTGCGGGCTGCTGCTGGACGTGAACAACGTGTTTGTCTCGGCCGCCAACCTGGATTTTTCGCCCCAAGGCTACATCGACGCCTTCCCGCTGGCGAACGTCGGCGAAATCCACCTCGGCGGCCATGACGCGGATGAGGACGATGACGGCCGCCCGCTGCTGATCGACAGCCACGGGCGCGCGGTTGCGGACCCGGTCTGGGCACTGCTGGATTACACGCTGGCCAAATCCGGCCCCAGGCCAGTGCTCATCGAATGGGACAACGCCGTGCCGGACTGGGTGGTGCTGGAGGCCGAAGCCGCCCGCGCTGCAGCCGCGCTGGAGCGCATTCCGGCATGAGCGTCAGCCAGGCAGAGTTCGCCCGCGCCCTGATGGATGCGGGCCAGGCGGTGCCGGACGGGCTGGTGGATCATCAGGCCCGGCCTGCAGGCCGCCGCTTCAGCGTCTACCGCAACAATGTCGCCGTCTCATTGACCGAGGCGATGCACAGCGCCTTTCCGGTGATTGCCAAGCTCTTGGGCAAGCAGAACATGGACGGCCTTGCCGGCCTCTACCTGCGCCGGCACCCGCCGTCCTCACCGCTGATGATGTTCTACGGCGAGCACTTCCCGGCCTTTTTGGAGGGTATGGAGCAGCTGAACCACCTCGGCTATCTCGGTGATGTGGCAAGGCTGGAGCTGGCCCTGCGCCGTGCCTACCACGCCGCCGACGCCGCCCCGATTCCGCCGGAAACGCTTGGCGCGCTGCCACCGGATGCGCTGCTGGACACCAGTCTGACGCTGGCGCCGGCGCTGCAGGTGCTGCGCTCGCCCTGGCCCATTCACGGCCTGTGGCGCTACAACACCGAAGACGGCGCGCCCAAGCCCCGGGCCGAAGCACAGGACGTGCTGATCACCCGCCCCGAATTCGACCCCATTCCCCAGCTGCTGCCGCCTGCAGGCGCGGTCTGGATCCGCGCCCTGATGGGGGGCGCCACCATCGGCGCTGCCCTGGAACAGGCCGCCGAAGAAGACGAAACCTTCGACCTGGGTGCCACCCTGGCCCTGCTGCTGCAGGGTGGCGCGATCACAGGACTGGACAGCAAAAGGTAAGACCATGCACGCACTTGTCTCCATTCACAACGCAGTCTTCGGCCAGGTGGAACGGGCCGGCAGTTGGCTGCTGCCGCTGGCCGCGCGCTTTGTCTTCGCGTCCACGCTGCTGTTCTATTTCTGGAACTCCGGCCTGACCAAGCTGGGCAGCGGCTTCCGCGGCCTGTTCAGCCCCTCGATCGGCGCCTACAGCCAGATCTTTCCGAAACAGCTGGAGGCCGCGGGCTATGACGTTTCCCAGTTCAGCTTTTTCCATAAACTGGTGGTTCTTGCCGGCACCTATGCCGAATTCATCCTGCCGCTGCTGATCGTGATCGGCTTGGCTGCCCGCCTTGCCTCGCTCGGCATGATCGGCTTTGTCGCCGTGCAGTCGCTGACCGACGTCTACGGCCATGGCGCCACCGATGACAAGACGCTCGGCGCCCTGTTCGACCGTTTCCCCGATGCGGTGATCCTCGACCAGCGCCTGTTCTGGGTCTTCCTGCTGGCGGTTCTGGTGATCAAGGGCGCAGGTGCCCTGTCCGTCGACGCCCTGCTGCGCCGCCGGATGGAGCCTGTTGCCGCCTGACCCGGCTGTCCCCTGCAGAAATGGCGCCCTGCCTCCGGCAGCGGCGCCTTTTTCCTGCGGGCCGGTGAGGATCAGAAATGCGCCTTGGGCTCATCCGGCCGGCCCGCCGCCAGCGCCATCAGCCCGGCGGTTGCAGCAAAGCTGATCGGGAAGATGGTAAAGACATTGAAGCCAAAACCCGCATACATCCCCGCCGCCGAGCCCAGCAGCAGCACACCGCCCCAAAGGGCGCGCGCCCGCGCCATCGCCCCGCCGGCAATCGCCAGCATTGGCGACAGCACCGACAGAAGCCGCAGCTGTTCAACGTTCTCGACCTGCTCGGCCAACCCCTCAAGCTCGCCGAAATGCTCCACCGCGGCGGTGTAGCCATAGCCGAAAAAACCAACGATCATTCCGAAAATCCCGGCAATGATCCCCAGAACCAGGGCCGCGTTGCGCATCCTCAATCTCCCGAAACCTGCCTTGCCGACATAAGCAGCAGGTCACGCAGCCCCAAGAGCCGACTGCACGTTCTGATCCCAACCCAGGAATAATTCCCCGTCACGCTCGATCAGCGGCCGCTTCATCAGCGCAGGATGCGCGCGCAGCAGCGCCAGCGGTTCACCCGCCCGCTCTTCCTCGCCGAGGCCGCGCCAGGTGGTTGAGCGCGTGTTGACCAGCTTGGCACCGAATTCGGCATAGGCCGCGGACAGAACCGCCTCTGGCACAGCCTCGGCGCGGATATCGACCAGGACGGAACCCGGCAAGTTTTTCAATGCCTTACGGCATGCATCACAGTTCTTCAGCCCAAATATCTTCATAAATCCCCCTATGTTCCCGGCCGATTTCGCACAATTTATGGTAGAATTCACCAGTTTCTCTTGATTTTCAGTCAGCCCGTGTAAAACTTGAAGTTGTCCAGCCAAGCCTTGTGCACGTCGGCCAAGGGACGGGCTGGATGCCTTGGGATGCCCCAAGGCGAAGTGCAAAGTAGAAGGAGACACGGGAAATGCCAAGCGGCACCGTGAAGTGGTTCAACACCACCAAAGGGTACGGGTTTATTGAACCCGATGAAGGCGGCAAGGATGTGTTTGTGCACATTTCCGCGGTTGAGCGGTCCGGCATGACCGGCCTCGCCGACAACATGAAAGTCGGCTACGAGCTGTCCGAAGGGCGCGACGGCCGGCAAATGGCGGCAGAACTCAAGGCGATTTGACATCTGCAATTCAGCACTGCGCCCGGGGTCAGACTGGGCGCAGGCAAACGGGGCCGGTCAGGCCCGCCGCAGATACTCGGCCATAACGCAGGCCGGATCGCTGCCGCGCAGCACGGTTTCCCCGGCCTTGCTCCAGCCGTCGGCCTGGAACTCCGGGAAAAAGGCATCTGCATCCTCAACAGTCAGATCCACCTCGGTAACCAGCAGCCGGTCGGCCATGTCCAGCATGCCGCGGTAAATCCGCTCGCCGCCGATACCGTAGATGCGGCGGTAGCCCTGCGCATAGGCTTCCTGCACTGCGTCAGCGATCGAGGGCAGCACGGTCTCTGCCGCGCCCGGATTCGAGGACACCACCAGGTTCAACCGGTTTTTCAACGGCTTGAACGGCAGACTGTCCCAGGTATTGCGGCCCATGATGACGGCGCCGCCCAGGGTTTCACGCTGAAACGCTTTCAGATCCTCCGGTGCGTGCCAGGGAATGCCGTTGTCCTTGCCAATGGCCCCGTTGCGCGCCCGCGCGGCGATCAGGGTAATCATGAATGTCTTCCTTTGAATTCAGACCGCAACCGGCATCTTGACCGCCGGGTCCGGGTCATAGTTCAGGATCTTGAAATCTTCAATGCGGAATTCGGATACCGGACTGCCGCTTGCCATGAAATGGTCCCCTCTGAAAGAGCCAGGCCAGAATCCGCATTCCTTCCGCCAGCCGTTGCAGTGCCCGGCCCGCCTTGCGCTGCCAAACCGGGGTTCTGCGCGTGTACCCTTGATAACCGCAGGTTCCAGGGCGAGCAAGGCGGCGGGGTACCCAGTGGTCCGGAAATCATGCGCAATTGGGCTGCACCCTCTCTCAGGCCGGTCTTCTGAATAGCCGGCAGCCGGCTGCGGCAAGGGACAACAATGATGGAAAAACCGCCGGACGTAACGGGCCGCTTCGGTGGCATGCACTGCACGCCGGCGGCGGGCGGCCCCTGCAGGGCGGTCCGGTAAAGCTCCGGTCTGCCCCTCAGGCGCTGCTTTTCAGCGGCCGGCACGGGTGGCCACCGTGCGCGCAGCCCGGACCAGGGTCTTTCGCAGGCAGCGGGCCGCGCCAATACCCCCAGCGGGGGACTGTGATGGCATGGCGGCCTGAGGGAAGCTGGGGCACACCCCGGCCACATTCAGGAGAGCCCCGATGACCGCACCCGGCACGCAGACAGCATGGGCACAGGACCGCGCCCACCTTTTGCACCCTTACACGGATTTCGCCGCATTTGCCGATGAGGGCTGCCATGTGATCGAGCGCGCCGAGGGCATGCATGTCACTGATGCGGACGGCAACCGGCTGCTGGACGGCATCGCCGGGCTCTGGTGCGTGAACATCGGCCATGGCCGTGAAGAGATGGCCGAGACCATCGCCAGGCAGGTGATGGACATGCAGTATTACAACCCGTTCGGCCACAGCACCAACGTGCCGGCCGCCCGGCTTGGCGCCAAGCTGGCGGAGCTGGCGCCGGGAGACCTGAACCACGTCTATTACAGCTGCGGCGGCTCCACCGCCAATGATGCCGCGGTGCGGCTGGTGCACTATTACTTCGACATGAAGGGACTGCCCCGGAAGAAAAAGATCATCTCGCGGCTGAACGGCTATCACGGCGCAACCTACGTGGCCGCCTCGCTCACCGGCATCCATGGCACCAAATACGGGTTCGACCGGATCGGCGAGGACTTCATCAGCCATGTCTCGGAGGCCAACCTCTATGCCAAGCCGGAGGGCTGGAGCGATGCCGAATACTGCGATGATCTGGTGCGCGAGTTCGAAGCGCGTATTCAGCAGCTTGGCCCCGATAACGTGGCCGCCTTCATTGCCGAGCCGATCATGGGCGCCGGCGGCGTGCTGGTTGCGCCCGAGGGTTACCACAAGCGCATGCATGAGGTCTGCAAGACCCATGGCATGCTCTATATCGCCGATGAAGTGGTCACCGGCTTTGGCCGCCTGGGCGAATGGTTCGCCTCGGAAACGCTGTTCGGCTATGCGCCGGACATCCTGGTCTGCGCCAAGGGGCTGACCTCCGGCTATATCCCGCTGGGCGCAACCCTGATCTCGGACGAAATCCATGACACCATCGCCAGGCCGCAATGCGAGGGCGGGGTGTTTTCGATGGGGTTCACCTATTTCGGGCATCCCGTGGCCTGCGCCGCGGCGCTCAAGAACATCGAGATTATCGAGCGCGAGGGAATTCTTGAGCATGTACAGGCAGTTGGCCCCTACTTTCAGAACAGCGCCCAATCCCTGCTCAACCTGCCAATCGTGGGCGATGTGCGCGGCAGCCATCTGATGCTGGGCATCGATCTGGTTGCCGGCAAGGCCAGCAAGGCCCCGATCGGACTGTCCGAGCAGGCCGCCGCCAAGGTGTTCAAGGGCTGCGTTGAGCGCGGCGTCATCGTGCGCCCGGTCGGGGACCGGATCGTCCTGTCGCCGCCTTTGATCATCAGCAGGGACCAATGCGATGAGCTGATCGGGGCCGTTGCCGGCTCGATCCGGGACTTCATCGCCAGCCAGGAGTGAAACATGCGCCAGATAACGCTTGCCGCGACCCAGATGGCCTGCAGCTGGGACATCGACGATAACATTGCCAAGGCCGAAGCGCTGGTGACCGGCGCCGCCGAAGCCGGGGCGCAGATCATCCTGCTGCAGGAGCTGTTCGAAACCCCGTATTTCTGCCTCGAACAGTCGCTTGGCCACCTGGCACTGGCCCGGCCGTTGGAGCAAAGCCGCGTGGTGTCGCATTTCGCGTCGCTGGCCGGAAAGCTCGGCGTGGTACTGCCGATCTCCTACTACGAGGAGGCGGGGCTGGCGCGCTACAACTCGCTGGCCATCGCCGATGCGGACGGGACCATTCTGGCCAACTGCCGCAAGACCCATATCCCGCAGGCCCCGGGGTATGAGGAGAAATTCTATTTCTCGCCGGGCGACAGCGGTTTTCAGGTGGTTGAGACCCGATTCGGCCGGATCGGCTGCGGCATCTGCTGGGACCAGTGGTTCCCGGAGACCGCCCGCTGCCTCGCCCTGCAGGGCGCCGAGGTGCTGCTGTTCCCGACCGCCATCGGCACCGAGCCGAAAAACCCGGACCTGGACAGCAGCGGCCACTGGCGGCGCACGATGCAGGGCCATGCGGCAGCAAACATGATCCCGGTGGTGGCGTCCAACCGCGTCGGCACCGAGCGGGAGGGCGGAACCGCCGGTGTGTTTTACGGCACCTCCTTCATCACCGGCCACACCGGGGAAATCCTGGCGGAGGCCGGCCGCGCGGAGGAGACCTTCATCACCGCAACCGCCGATCTGGAGGCCGCCGCGCGCTACCGCAGCAGCTGGGGCGTGTTCCGGGACCGCAGGCCGCATATGTACGGGGCACTGCACACACTGGACGGCAGGACCGGGAGCCCGGGATGACCGATCTGCTGACCATCAGGCCCATCAAGGCTCAGGACCGTCAAAGCTGGGACCGTCTGTGGACCGGCTACCTCACCTTCTACAAGACTTCCCTCCCCGCGCAGATCTACGACAGCAGCTTTGCCAGACTGCTGTCGGCGGATGCACGCGAGTACCGCGGGCTGATCGCCGAATTGAATGGCGAAGCCATTGGCCTCGCCCATTATCTGCTGCACCGCGACATGTGGACGGTTGAGGACACCTGCTACCTTCAGGATCTGTATGTCGGCCCCGAGGCGCGCGGCGCCGGCATCGGGCGTGCGCTGATTGACGAGGTAGCAAGGCGCGCGACAGCCGGAAATGCCACGCTCCTGTACTGGCACACGCAGGAGTTCAATAACACCGCACGCAGGCTCTACGACCAGGTTGCCGCGCTGACACCTTTCGTGAAGTACGACAAACCCCTCTCCCCCGACTGAAAAAGGGGCCAAGCAATTGGCCCCTTCCTTTTTTGTACTCAATCCGCAGTCAGGCCGCGGGCACCTGCTGGGTGATGCAATGCACCCCGCCGCCGCCGCCGCCGATCATGCGGCCGGAAACCCCAACAACCCGCCGCCCCGGAAAAGCCTCGCGCAGGATGGCAAGCGGCTGGTCATCCTCGCCCTTCCGGCCCGACACCGGCACCACGACAGCGCCGTTGCAGACATAGAAATTCATGTGGACCACGTCATAACTGGTCAGCGGGATTTCAAGGATCTCAAAGCGCCGCCCGCCGGCGTCCGTTGCCTCCTGAAGAATGCGCTTGGCGGTCTGGGTGATCCGGAAATTCGGGTCGGCACGGTCATCGGTTGTGTGCAGCAGCACCACGCCCGGCGCGGCAAAAGCCGCGATGCCGTCCACATGCCCGTCCGTGATCGGGTCCGGCGTCAGCCCGCGGGGCAGCCAGATCACCTTGCGCACCCCCAGAAATGCCTTCAGCTCGGCTTCCACCTGCGCCTTGCTCCAGCCCGGATTGCGGTTCCTGTGCAGCAGGCATTCCTCGGTGGTCAGCAGGGTCCCCTGCCCGTCCACCGCCACCGCACCGCCTTCCAGCACCAGGTCCGAGACCTGCATCGGCAGGCCCAGATGCGCCGCAAACCGGCCTTTGGCCAGCGTGTCCTGCCTGTAGGGCGGAAACTTGCGGCCCCAGCCGTTGAAAGTGAATCCGGCCACCCGGCGCTCACCGTTCTTGTTCTGGACGATCATCGGTCCGCTGTCACGCGACCAGGCGTCATTCAGCGGCATCTCGATCAGGGTGATTTCCGCAGACAGCAGCTTTTCCGCCGCCGTCCTGTCCTGCCGCCGCACCGCCATGGTGACGGGTTCAAACTCCGCCACGGTATTGGCCGCATCCGCCCATTCCCTCCGTGCGGCCCTCAGCTGGCCGGAATGCCAGTTCTGCGGCGGCGGGAATTGCATCAGCGTGCGTTCGTG
This sequence comes from Leisingera thetidis, assembly GCF_025857195.1. NCBI lineage: Bacteria > Pseudomonadati > Pseudomonadota > Alphaproteobacteria > Rhodobacterales > Roseobacteraceae > Leisingera > Leisingera thetidis. Next base: position 2,357,521 of record NZ_CP109787.1, read on the forward strand.
CCTCTCCCATTCGGCCGGGAAGGCAAAACCATCCGCGGCAGCGCTGCCCGGAATAACTTCTGCTCCGGTCTTTGCGTAGTTTACGGACCGGGCCGCGGCGGCAGGGTGTGCTGCCAGCGTGCCGGTCAGCGCCGCTGTTGCGGAGGCGAGAAAATGTCTTCGGTTCATATCGGATTTCCTTGTTCAAATGCCGGCCTCGGAAGCGCCGAGCGAGGGGTCCAGGTGGTCGCGCAGGCTGTCGCCCAGCAGGTTGAAGCCGATTGCGACCAGCGCGATGGCGCCGCCGGGGAACACCGCCAGCCACCAGGAGGCAGGCTGATGGGTGAGGCTGTCAAAGATCATCGCGCCCCACTCCGGCGTTGGCGGTTGCGCGCCAAGCCCGAGGAACGACAAGCCCGACGCCGCCAGGATCACAAAGCCCACGTCAGTGGTGGCCTGAACGATCACCAGAGGCCACACCATCGGCAGCAGGTCGGAGAAGATCAGCCGCAGGTGCGAGGCGCCCATGCAGCGGGCGGCGGCGATGAACTCCTGTTCCTTCAGCGACAGGATGCGGCTGCGGATCAGCCGGGCGTACCAGGGCCAGAACACGGCCGACAGTGCAATGGCGGTGGAGAGCATGCCGCCGCCGAAGCTGGCGGCAATCGCAGCCGCCAAGATCAGCGCCGGGAACGCCAGGAACAGGTCGGTGACGCGCATCAGGATCTCATCGGCCAGCCCGCCGGCGTAGCCCGCAATCAGCCCGAAACTGGTGCCGATCACTGCGGCAACGGCCAGCACCGCAAAGGACACAGACAGCGAGATCCAGGATCCCGCCACCACCCGCGCCAGCATGTCCCGGCCGATCTTGTCGGTGCCCATCCAATGCTCCGCCGAGGGCGCCTCAAGCCGCGCCCGGATGTTCATCCTGAGCGGGTCGAAGGCGGTGATATGGGTGTCCATCAGATGGGCGCCGAACGCCAGGATGGCAACCGCCACCACCAGGGCGGCAATTGCCACCGCCAGCGCCGCCTGGCCTGACGAGCCGGCGAAACCAGCCACCGGGCGGAGGATGCGGCCCAGCGCTTCGGGCAGACGGGCGCGGGCCTGGGGCAGAGAGGTTCCGGTGCTCATGTCAGATCCACCCGCGGGTCAAGGAAGGAATAGCTCAGATCAACCAGGAAGTTGATCAGCGTGTAGGCCACCGACACCACCAGGGTGATCGCCATGATGGCGTTGTAATCCGAGGCCGAGATGGCGTTTGCGGTGTAGCGGCCCAGCCCCGGCCAGTCGAAGATCAGCTCGATGAACACCGCGCCGGAAATCAGCAGGCCGGTGTTCAGCCCGAAGATGGTGACGATCGGCAGCAGCGCATTGCCCAGCGCATGTTTGAAATAGACCCGCGCCGGCGAAATCCCCTTGGCGCGCGCGGTGCGGATGAAATCCTGCGACAGCACCTCCAGCAGCGAGGTCCGCACCACCCGGATGGTGATCGCCATCGACGGGATCGCCAGCACTGCAACCGGCAGGATCATGTGGTGCAGCGCGTCCGCGAACAGATCGAACCGGCCCGCAATCAGGCTGTCGATGGTCAGGAAGCCGGTCACAAACTCGGGCGCCGCGATCCCGGTGCCAAGCCGCCCGCCGAATGGCACCAGCCCCAGGCTGGCAAAGAAGATCAGCTGGAAGATAAGCGCGATCCAGAAGTCGGGCACCGACAGGCCCAGAACCGCCACGCTGCGCACGCCGGCATCCGCGGGCCGGCCGCTCTTCACCGCCGCCAGCGTGCCCAGCAGCACCCCCAGCACCAATGAGATCAGCCCCGCCGCGAGGACCAGTTCCAGCGTGGCCGGAAAGAAGGTCAGGATATCTTCGGAGATCGGCCGCCGGGTGACGACGGAACGTCCGAAATCCCCCTGCAGCAGATTCCCGGCATAGGCCGCGAACTGCGTTGTGACCGGGTCATCCAGGCCAAGCCTGCCGCGCACCGCCGCCACCGCCTCGGCATCGGCGCGCGCGCCGGCAATCAGGCGCGCGGGATCGCCCGGCAGCAGCCGGGCGAGCGCAAAGGTCATCAGCACGACCCCGGACAGCAGCACCACAGTGGCCGCCGTGCGTCTGAGAATGAAGCGCAGCATTCCGGCGGCCCTCAGGATGTGCGCGACAGGTTGTACATGTCGAGCGTCGCCACATAGATCGGGTTGTTCTCCAGCCCGGCAATGTCGCTGCGCGATACGAACTGCGACCGTTCCTGCTGGATCGGCAGCCAGGCCGGATCTTCATGTGTCAGAATATCGGCTAGGCGCCGGAACCTGGCCGCCATCTCTTCATCCATCACCTGATTGCGCAGCCCGTCGATCAGCGCCGTTGCCTCGGCATTGGCATAACGCCCGGTGTTGCCGTCAAAGGTGGCCGCATCGCCGCTGAACAGCCCCCAGGCAAAACTGTAGGGATGGTCCACATTCGGCCACCAGGAGAAGTAGAACAGATCCGGGCGCTCCTCGGCTGTGCCTTCGCCGAAGAACACGTCGAGATAGGCGGAGAAGGACATCTCCTGAAGCTTGAGATCGATCCCGATTTCCGACAGCCAGGCCTGCAGCAGCTGGCCTTCGATGTCGCCGAAGCCGGAGTAATAGGCCATCGTCAGCTCGGTGCCCTCGGCAATGCCTGCCTCGGCCAAAAGGGCGCGGGCCTTGTCCGGATCGAACGGCAGCAGACGGTCCTTGCCGTCCATGCCCTGCATCAGCGACGGGAAGACCGAGGTGGGCTTGTCCGCCGTCCCAAGCGCCACCTCCTTGATGTAGGTGTCGTGGTCAAAGGCATGGCACAGCGCCTGGCGGGCCTTGGGGTCGGCCAGTTTTCCGTCGGTGGCAAAGGCCACATACTGCACGGTGAAGGTTGGCGTGTCGCTCAGGGAGAACCGCGGGTCATCGCGCAGAACCACCGTATCCTCCGGCTCCATCGCCAGCGTCATGTCGGCTTCCCCGGTCTCCAGCAGCTGGCGGCGAGTGGCGGAAACCGGAATGGTCTTGGTGATCACCCGGGTGAAATGCGGATGCTCCCAGCCGCCGCGATAGGCGGCATTGGCGGCAAAGGTTGCGTCCTGGCCCGGGTTGAGGCTTTCCAGCGTATAGGGGCCGGTGCCCACCGGATTGGCCTGCAGGTATTCCGACCCCATGTCATCATCGCCCTTGGAATGCGCCTCCGCCGCCGCCGGGCTGGCGATCCAGAACCCGTATTGCGACGACACCTGCCGGTCGAAGAACGGGCGCGGTTCGCCCAGGTCAAAGCGGATGGTCTGTGCGTCCAGCACCACGATCTGGCTGTCCGGATCCTCCAGCTGCCAGGTACCGGACAGACCGGCGGGGTGCAGCACCAGGCGGGTGACTGCTTTCTTCACCGCGGCGGCATCGCAGGGGGTGCCGTCGTGGAACATCGCCCCTTCGGCCAGCGTAAAGGTCCAGCTGCTGGCGTCCTCGCTGGCCTCCCAGGATGCGGCCAGCGCCGGCACTGCCTGCAGCGTCCTGGTGCCATCCAGGACGGTCAGCGTCTCATAGACCGGGCGCAGCCCGTATGCCCATTCGATATTGGTCGCCGGGTCCAGGTTTTCGACCGTTGCATCCACCAGCACCACCAGGGTGTCCGGGTCCCGGGCGCCAAGACCGGGCGGTGCCGCAGTCCCTGCCGCCCAGGCTCTGGCCCCCGGTGCCGCCATCGCGGCAAGGGCGCAGCTGCCCGCCAGGAAAGACCGGCGCGGCAGGTGGAATTGCGGAGTGGTCGGGCGGTTTCGCGGATCGGTCATGGTCAGCTCCCTATGTTGCCAGGAAATCCGCGCCTCGACCGTCAGGGAGCCGCGTTGTGTTTCCTTGCCTCAAGCTCCCAAAATAACCGGGTTCCTGTCGATACCACCTAAGGGGCACAGCCAGCCGGGCGGGGTGGGCTATAGTTACCGCCATCGCCTCCGGCCTGCGCCCAGCGCCGGGGCACCCCAGCGGAAAAGGACATTGCGCGCATCATGGCACTTTTGGATGTCACAGACCTGACCGTAAGCCTCAAGGCAGGTGCCCGCACGGCCGCAATCGTCGAGCGTCTTTCTCTGCGCCTGGACCGGGGCAGATGCCTCGGCATTGTCGGTGAAAGCGGCTCAGGCAAGAGCACTGCGGCAATGGCCGTCATGGGGCTGCTGGCAAACGGCCCGTTGCGGGTGTCCGGGCAGATCCTGTTCGAAGGGCATGATCTGGCCCACCTGTCCGCGGCGGCGTTCCGCAAGCTGCAGGGCACCGGTATCGCGATGATCTTCCAGGACCCGATGAGCAGCCTGAACCCGGTGATGCGGATCGGTGATCAGATCGTGGAATGCCTGCAGGCACACCGGCGCCTGACAAGGGCCGAGGCCCGGTGCAGGGCGGTCGAGGCGCTGGCGCGGGTCGGCATGCCGGATCCGGACGGCATGATGGCCCGCTATCCGCACCAGCTGAGCGGCGGCCAGCGGCAGCGGGTGATGATTGCCATGGCCATTGTGTTCGAGCCCAAGCTGCTGATCGCGGATGAGCCGACCACCGCGCTGGACCTGACGATCCAGGCGCAGATCCTGCAGCTGCTGAAGACGCTTGCGCGCGATCTGAACATGGCGCTGGTGCTGATCACCCACGATCTGGGGGTGGTCGCCGGGATGGCCGACGAGGTGATCGTGCTGTATTCCGGGCGGGACGTGGAACGCGGCCCCACCGGGACCGTTCTGGAAAACCCGCAGCACCCCTATACCCAGGGACTGCTGGCAGCCCACCCGTCGCTGGACGGGGCGTGCGGCCGGCTGCCGTCCATTCCCGGCACCCCGCCCCCGGTCTGGCAGCGGCCGTCCGGCTGTGCTTTCCGCGACCGCTGCCCGGCGGCAACCAAAGACTGCGCCCTGGCGCAACCGCAGCCCGTTGCATTGCACCCGCCGGCGCACCGCGTGGCCTGCCTGCTGCATGCCGCCCCCTCCCAGGCAAAGGAAACCGCATGATCCAGCCCCCGCATCCCGCGCTTGAGATCAAGGACCTCTCGGTCGAATTCCGCACCGCCGGCAGCCGGCGGCTGTTTGAAAAACCGGCAAGCTTCAGGGCGCTCAGCGATGTGTCCCTGAGGATCCGGCGGGGCGAGGTGATGGGGCTGATCGGCGAATCCGGTAGCGGCAAGACAACGCTCGGCAAGGCTGTCGTCGGGCTGACCGGGACATCGGCAGGCAGCATCCGGATCAACGGGCAGCCCGTGGATACGGCGCACGGCGCCGCCCGGCGCGCACTGGCGCGGCAGGTGCAGATGGTGTTTCAGGACCCCTATGCGTCGCTGCATCCCAGAAAAACCATCGGCCAGACCCTGTCCGAACCCTTCAGGATCCAGGGAACCGCCTCCCGCCCGGAGCTTGAGCAGCGGGTCCGCGCGCTGCTGCAGCGGGTGGGGCTGAGCCCGGATCATGCGGCGCGCTGCCCCCAGCACTTCAGCGGCGGCCAGCGCCAGCGCATCGCCATTGCCCGGGCAATCGCCAATGATCCGCCGGTGATCATTGCAGACGAGCCGGTCAGCGCGCTGGATGTCTCGGTGCAGGCGCAAATCCTGAACCTGCTGGACGATCTGCGCGCAGAACAGGACATGGCGATGCTTTTCATCAGCCACGACCTGTCGGTGGTGCGGCACCTGTGCCAGCGCATCGCGGTCATGTACCTGGGCCGGATCGTCGAGATCGGCCCGTCCCGGGAGATGACCGCTGCGCCCGCGCACCCGTACACAACCGCCCTGATGTCGGCAGCACCGCGGGTCAAGGCCCGCAACAGGGCGCAGGCCAACCCGATTGTGCTGGCCGGCGACATCCCCTCTCACGCCGCCATTCCCAGCGGCTGCCCGTTCCACACCCGCTGCTGGCTTTACGCGCAGAAGGGCTGCCCGTCCCGCTGCCGGAGCGAAACACCGCCGCTTGCAACGCTGCCCGGCGGGCGCCGGTCCGCCTGCTTTTTTCCGGACGAGGCCGCACATCCGGCGCCCTGCTCTGCGCTGGCCTGCCGCTAGCAGCTGCCGGTGTCCATCAGCATCCAGTCCCACAGCGCCCGGACCGCAGCACGCTGAAGATTGCGCTCCAGCGTTGCAAGGTGATACGGACCGCCGCCGTGCAGGGATACCGGGCTCAGCACCTGCAGCCTGCCCTCGCTGACCAGCGGCTGCGCCAGCCCCCTGTCGCAAAGGCACATCCCCAGACCGCGCACTGCCGCATCAACCGCCAGCGCCGTATCGGAGAAGTTCAGCCCCCGCGAACAATCCGCCCGGTCGACCCCGGCGGCCAGGAACCAGCTCTGCCAGTCGTCGGGGTGTTCGTCATGGATCAGGGGCGCCTCGCTCAGCCGCTCCCGGAACCCGGCTGCCAGCCCGGGGCTCGCCAGCGCAACGCGTTCCTCCCGCAAGAACGGCGCCGAGACAAAGCCCTCGCCGGAGGGCGCCTCCGCGGTCAGGGTGATGTCGAATTCGGATTCTGCGAGGTCAACGCCCTGGCTGCCGGTGTAGAGCCAGGGATCCACCTCCGGATGGCTGCTGCGGAACCGCACGAGCCTGGGCGCGAACCACAGCGCACCAAAGACCGGCGGCATATGGATGACCACGGAGCCGGGTTTCGAGTATGCGTCCAGCCGCCGCACGCCAAGCCGCACCGTCTCCAGCGCGTCCTGCGCCGAGACCAGCAGATCGCGCCCGGCGTCGGTCAGCTCCACCCGCCGGTTGATGCGCAGGAACAGCGGCTGCTGCAGATGGGTCTCCAGCGTCCGGATCTGATGCGACACCGCCGATTGCGTCATGTTCAGCTCCGCCGCCGCCTGGGAAAAGCTGCCGAGCCGGGCCGCCGCCTCGAACCCGATCAAGGCGCCCAGAGGCGGAAGGGGGCGATACGGGTTATTCATTAAATTTACTCATCGTTTCCCGCCGAATTCCGCGTTTGTCGATAACATATGCTCACATCTAAACTGCACGGACAACAATTCTTGCACGATGGAGCCCTCCATGTCCGATCAGAAAACCCCGAAATCCGCGGGCTTCCGCATGCCTGCCGAATGGGCGCCGCACCAGCGCACCTGGATGATGTGGCCCACCCGCGAAGGGTTCTGGCCGGACATGGCCGGGACCCGCCGCAATTATGCCGCCGTGGCCCATGCCATCCGCGACTTCGAGCCGCTGGCCATGCTGGCCCGCCCGGAGGACGCCGCAGAAGCAAAATCGCTGCTGGGCTCGGACATCGATATCCTCACCAGCCCGATCGACGACAGCTGGGCGCGCGACGCCGGCCCCTGCTTCCTGACCGACGGCAAGGGCGGACGGGCGGGCGTGTCCTTTGGCTTCAACGCCTGGGGCGGCAAATACCAGCCGTTTGACGGGGATGACGCGGCGGCGGATGCAATCCTGAACGCCTCCGGTGTGCCGATCTTCCACTCCGGCCTGATCGCCGAAGGCGGCGGGGTGTCCGTTGACGGCGAAGGCACCATCCTGACCACCGAAAGCTGCTTTCCCAATGCCAACCGCAATCCGGGCTGGAGCCGCGCGCGCATCGAGCAGGAGCTGAAGGCGATGCTGGGCGGCGACAAGGTGATATGGCTGCCCGGCAATGCGCAAGAAACCGAAACCGACGGCCATGTCGACGGCATTGCCGCCTTCGTTGCGCCGGGCGTGGTGCTGATCGAGGCGGAAGGCCCTGCGGACCATGACTGGCACGGCATCAATGCGGCCAATATCCAAGCGATGGAGGGCCAGACCGATGCGCAGGGCCGCGCCATTACGCTGGTCAAGATCCCGGACGCCGCCAGCGCGGTTTCGGACGATCCGCGGTTCTGCCGCTCCTACGTCAATTCCTACATCTGCAACGGCGGCGTGGTGATGCCGGAATACGGCATCCGCGAGGACGGGCTGGTGCGCGAAGTGTATCAGGAGCTTTTCCCCGGCCGCCGCGTGGCCCAGGTGCCGATCCCCGCCATCGCCATCGGCGGCGGCGGCATCCATTGCATCACCCAGCAGGAGCCCGCAGCATGAACGTGCACGCATCCACCGAACTGACCGCAGCCCTTGCCAGCGGCAAAAGCCCCGGCGAGCTGGGATTTGTCATGCCCATCGAAACGGCACCCCACGCCGCCTGCTGGATGGCCTGGCCCTGGGACGCTCACCCGGACAACTGGGGCAGCGGCCTGGCTGCTGCTCAGCAGAATTTTGTGCGGGTTGCCGCTGCGATTGCCTGCTTCGAGCCGGTCCGGGTAGCCGCGCACCCGGATCACGCGGATCACGCCCGCAGCCTGCTGCCGCCTCAGATCGACGTCGTGCCGCTGGCGCAGAACGACCTGTGGTTCCGCGACACCGGCCCGCTGTTCGTGACCGATGGCACCGGGCGGACCATCGGCTCCAGCCTGATCTTCAACTGCTGGGGGGAGAAGTTCCCGGATTATGAACACGGCGCCGCCATCGGCGCCGCTCTGCTCCGCCACCTCGGTCTGCCGCTGTTTCAGTCCCCGCTCACCGGCGAAGGCGGCGGCTTGCATGCGGACGGCCGCGGCACGGTCATCACCACCGAGACCTGCTTTCTCAACCCCAACCGCAATCCGGGCATGACCAAAGCGGACGTGGAGCGCGAGCTGTTCCATGCCATCGGCGCCCGCAAGGTCATCTGGCTGCCCGGCGATGAGGCGGAATGGATCACCGACGGCCACATTGACGGCATGCTGACCTTCACCGCACCGGGCAAGCTGCTGTTCGAGCGCAACCCGGACCCGGCCAACCCGCGCCACGAGGTCTGCCAGGAGAACCTGAAAGCCCTGCGCGGGCAGACCGATGCCGATGGCCGCGAGATCGAGATCGGGCTGATCGACGAGGCTTATATGGTCGAACCTGAAACGGACACCACGGCGCTGTCCTATGTCAACGCCTATATCGCCAACCGCGGCGTGGTGATCCCCGCGTTCGGGACACCAACCGATACGGCGGCGCGGGAAATCTTTGCCAAGGCTTTCCCCGGCCGCGAAATCCTGCAAGCGGGCATGCAGGGCATCTGCCACGCCGGCGGCGGCATTCACTGCATGACACAGCAGCAGCCGGCCGGGGCCCGGACAGCGGCCAAAGCTTCTTTGGTATGATAATCGGGAATCACAATGTTTGACGCAGCGCACATGCAAGACAGCAGCAGAACCGCAACATCAGGCCGCCTGGAGGCCCTCGCCCGGGCCATCGAGCTTGTTGGGCAGGAGGGCTTCCTGGCCTCCCTCGCAGATCTCTGCCAATCGGCAACAGGATATGACAGCACCTTTGCCGCGGCCTTTTTCCCGGACCACCCGCCGGTGGAGCTGTTCGACAACCTGTCCGATGAACACAGCGCTTCGACAATCAAGCCCTACCTGGATTTCGCTTACTTCCTCGACCCCTTTTTCAATCTGTTCCAGACGGGGATCGGGGACAGCGTTGTCACGCTTGGCGAATGCGCGCCCGACGACTTCCTGGCGTCCGAGTATTTCCGGACCTTCTATGCAGACACCGGCCTGTTCGATGAAACCAGCGTGTTCGTCGCCTTCGAGAGCGGCGCCGCCGTGGTGATCTCGCTGGGCAGCCGCGAGGAAGGCTTCCGGCTTGGTGCGGATCAAAGGGCCGCACTGGCCGCGCTGCTGCCCTGCATTGCCGCGCTCTGCCGCCGCCACTGGCCCGCGCTGGACCCCGATTCTCTGGCCGGCAGCGGCCGCATGGGGCAGCACCTGAGGAAATCATTCGACCGTTTTGCAAGCTCGGTTCTGAGCGGGCGCGAGGCGGAAATCGCGCAGCTGATCCTGAAGGGGCATTCCTCGAAATCCATCGCCCGCGTGCTGGGCAACAGCCCGGAAACCGTCAAGGTGCACCGCAAGCGCATCCACAACAAGCTGGGCATCTCCTCGCAGGGGGAACTGTTCTCGCTGTTCCTCGAGGCCTTGACCAAGGCGCCCGCCAATGCGACCGGCGACCCGCTCGCCTATCTCGACAGACCGGCCGGCGGGCGCTCCTGATTTCATTCGGCAAACAGCCCTGCGTCGTCAAGAACCGCCTCGCCCTGCAGCAGGGCCGCCTCGATGGCAACGCTGCCGATGTCCTCAAGCGGGGTGTCCAGGACATTCCCGCTCAACACCACAAGATCCGCGCGCCGATGAATGTCCTGAACCCCCGGCAGAACCATGCGGCCGCCCAGGTCGACGATCTCCGAATCTTCACCGCCGGCCCATCCCCCCGGACCGGCCGCCATCAAACCCGTCCGTCTCATGGCGCACTTCCTCATAGCGCACTTCGCTGGTTTTCCATCCTGTCGAATACATACCGCGGATAGGCCGCCTTGGCAGCCTGCGCGGCACCGGCGTCGATCGGAACCGTGGCATAGGGCTGTGTGCTGTCCGCCGCCGCCAGCAGCTCGCCATCCGGGTCCACCGCCACGGAACGCCCTTCAAAGGCAAACCCCGCTGCTGCCGGGCCCGCCAAGTTGGACGACAGCACATAGCAGCCGGTCCGCACCGCCAGGGCGCGGGCGCCGGATATCCAGATATCGCTGCCCAGGTCCGGCGTCGCGCGCGGCACCAGAAGCACCTCGGCACCGGCCCGGGCCAGGCGGCAGGCATGCGCCCAGTCCCAAAGCTCGGTGCAGATCGCAAAGCCGATCCGAACCCCGTTCCAGTCCAGCGGCGCCTTCTGCTGCGCACCGGCACCATACCAGCGGCGCTCCCAATAGCCGTCCTCCTCGGGCAGCGCCGCTTTCTCATGCGGCTCCGCAGCGATCCGGCCATCCTGCCAAAGAAAGGCGCGGTTTCTGGACTGGCCATCCGGTGTCAGAACCGGACGCGACCCCGCCACAGCGGTGCCCAGCAGCCCTCCGAGCTCATCCAGGCCATGCTCATGATCATGAACGGACTGCTGCCACAGCGCCGCCTCCGGTTCCGGGCTGTGGGCCAGCCAGGGACTCAGCGGCATTTCCGGCAGCAGCACAAGATCGCTGCTCTCTGCCGCCGCGTGGGCGGCCAGGGCCTCGGCCTGCGCTGCCCGCGCCGCCGGCCGCGGGTCCCAGTCGGCAATGGTGATCTTCATGCCTTTGTCCCCGGCGGGACGGGCGCGCCAGCCAACTGCAACGCAACATCCAGCAGCACGTTTGCACCCGCCGCGGCCTGCTCCGGCGCCGTGAATTCCTGCGCGTTGTGGCTGATGCCGCCGCGGCAGGGCACAAAGATCATCGCCGCGGGCACCGCTTTGGCAAGATGGAACGCATCATGGCCGGCCCCCGACACCATGTCCCGGGCCGCATAGCCCCGGGCGGCAGCGCTGCTGCGCACGGCTGCGGCCAGCTGCGCGTCGAAATGCACCACGGGCGAGTGCCAGATCTGCTCAAGGCTGATCTCCACGCCCTCCGCCGCATCGTTCAACTGCGCAATCCCCTCGGCCAGCGAGCCATGCATCTGCTCCAGCACGCTCTCATCCGGATGGCGCAGATCGACCGACAGGTGCAGCTCTCCCGGCACTGCGTTGATGGAGCCGGGCCGCGTTTCGATCCGGCCGATGGTTGCGCGGGCATCGGCATCCGCCGTCCCGGTCCGGTAGACCAGCTCAGCCGCCGCTGCCAGATGCCGCACCGGATCGCGCCGCATCGCCATGGGCATCGGCCCTGCGTGGGTCTCATCGCCGCGCAGGTCCAGCGAGTACCAGCGGATCGCCTGCCCGCCGGTGACGACGCCGATGCTCTTTCCCTCCTGCTCAAGGATCGGCCCCTGCTCGATGTGAAGTTCCAGATAGCTGCCGATTGCATGGCTGCCCGGCTCCACTCCTCTGTCGTAGCCGAACCGTTCGAGTTCCTGCGCAACCGGGATGCCGGATGCATCGGCAACCGCCAGTGCCTCGGCCAGCGGATGCAAGCCGCAATGAACCCCCGAGCCCATCATGGCGGGCTGAAACCGGGCGCCCTCCTCGTTGGTCCACACGGCGACCTCCACCGGCGCTTCCGTTGCGACTCCCAGATCCTCCAGCGTCTCCAGCACTTCCAGCCCGGCCAGAACCCCCAGCACGCCGTCGAACCGGCCGCCCATCGGCTGCGTGTCCAGATGGCTGCCGATGGCAACCGCAGGCGCTGCCGGAGTCCGGCCCGCGCGCCGGACGAACAGATTGCCGATCTTGTCAAAAACCGCGGTGAAGCCGCGGTTCGCGCACCATGCCAGAAACAGCTCGCGGCCGTCCTCGTCATCCTGGCTGAGCGCCAGCCGGTGCGAGCCGCCGTTCACCGTGGCGCCGATTTCGGCCATGTCCATCAGCCGGGACCACAGCCGCGTTCCATCCACCGAATAGCCTGCCATGAAACACTCCTGCAAAACTCCGCCAAAGACCTGCATGGTCGCCGCCGATGCGGCATCCCGCCAGTCCCCCATCCGTGGGACTGGCAGGATGCCGGGCCGGATCCGGCGGGATCTGCCGCCCCCCCGCGGTCAGGGCCGGGGCGTTCGGAATTGCATGGGCAAACAGCTGGACGCGCCGGGCAAGGGCCGGCGCGGGCGGATGCGGCTTGCAGGCTGCCCGCATTGCGGCCCGGACCCATGGCGCACCCAAGGACCCGATGCACAGCCGGGCCCGCGATCCGCAACGCCGCCCTCGCGGCGGGCGGGCCACCGCGCGCTGGCAGCCGCAGCGGGCCTACACTGCGACGTCGGCCTTTATGGGCGGATGGGGGTCGTACCCTTCCACATCGAAATCCTCGATCCGGTAGTCATCGATGCTCGCCGCGCGCTTGGCCAGCGTTATCTTCGGGAACGCACGAGGCTCACGGGTCAGCTGCTCGCGCGCTTGATCGAAATGATTGCGGTAAAGGTGGACGTCACCGCCGACCCAAACCAGCTCGCCGGGGCGAAGGCCCGCCTGCTGCGCAAGCATCAGCTGGAGCGCCGTGGCCCCCACGTAGTTGAAGGCCGCGCCAAGCAGAAGATCGACCGATCTTTGGAACAACAGGCAATCCAGGCGCCCGTCGGAGGTTACATGATACTGGTACACCATATGGCAGGGCGGCAGCGCCATCTCTCCCAGGTCCGCAACGTTCCAGCCGTGGAAGAGCATGCGCCGGCTCGCAGGTGTCTCCCGCAGCGCGCGGATCAGCGTCCCGATCTGGTCGTGTTCGCGGCCGTCCGCTCCCATCCAGCGCCGCCACTGCTTGCCGTACACCGGGCCGAGCTCGCCCCAACGGGCCGCGAAGCTGTCGTCCTCGACGATCCGCTGCTCGAAGTCCTCCTGCGTGACATCCTCTCCGGTCTCGCGGCGGTAGACCGCCAGCGGCCAGTCGGTCCAGATCCGCACATTTTCCCGCAGAAGCGGCTGGATGTTGGTTCCGCCGGTCAGGAACCAGAGCATTTCCTTGATTGCGGTTTTCCAATAGACGCGCTTGGTCGTCAGAATGGGCGCCGATCCATCCGACAGATCAAACCGGACCATGGCACCAAAAAGCGAGCGCGTGCCAACGCCCGTTCTGTCAAGCCGCTCATCACCGCGGTCAAGGACTTGTTCCATCAGGTCCAGATACTGGTACTCCGGATGCCGCATTGCTCTGCCTCCACACAGGTTCTTTTGCCGCTGCCAGCTTACTTGCGCGGCAGTCTTGCGCAATCATAATGCATAACGCATGGAGGGCTAAAGCGCATTCATCGGCCATAGCGAAATCAATCCAAATCCAAGCGCAAGCGATTGAAAACAAGACCAAACCACCGGACCTGCGGTCCCCATTGCCGGAAAATCCGCGCCCCGGGACCCTGCCGGCGCCGGACCGCCTTCCGCATCCGCCCGTCCGCTCCGGGATGCCACGCCGCTGTCCTCTGCGCCGCGGATGCCGGCATCGCCCGGCAGGAGCCGCATCAGCGCGTGCAGGATCGCGCACAGATGCCGCGTCCTTGCGCAGCCCAGGGGTAATCCAACAGCCGGGGCGCAGAGCGGCGGCACGCCGCAATGGTTCAGCCTGCCGGCCCGGTCTCCTGACAGCGCTCCGATTTGCCGGAAGGCAGCGCAGACGGACCAGCGGCTGCGGCACAGCGCGCGCCGGCATCTGCCGGAATTTCACGCCCCGGAAAACCGGCCGCAATGCCAGGCGCCAAGAATCAAGAAACCCCTCCGCGCCCGCCGCATCCCACTACATCTGCCCCGCGGCCCCGGCCGGAAAACAACATGCAGGTAGCCTATCCGCCACGGTTGCGCCCAAATCCCCACGGTTCAATTGACAATTGCCATGCCCCGGCCGAAGGTGGCGCAAAACGAAAAACATATTGAGGTAGAGGCAGATGAGGCGCTATTGGCTAGGGCTCGCGGCAGCGTCCGCGCTGTCAGCGTGCGGCGGGGGCAACCCGTTTACCACCGGGACAGATGACCCCACAGACGTCACCGGAACGATTCCGGAAGCTCTGGCAGGCGATGTGGACAGCGTCAGCTATGACGCCGCCAATCAATCGCTGACCGTGACCGGCGTCGGCCTGGATGAAACCCCCTTTTCCGCCACGTATGTCCGCAAGCCCGCGCTCGACCGGGCCGGGTATGAGGCCTATACGGTCCAGGACAACCAGCTGACCGAACACTCCACCGCCTATGTGCGCGAGACCGAAGGCGGCTACGCCACCGTGGTCATGACCGGCGGGCAATTCGGCTTTTTCCAGGGCGGCACCACCTATGGCCGCACCGGCACCTATTCGGCACCGGAAACCGAACAGGGCCCCGGCGGCATCGTCAGCTATGCCGGCACCTATGTCGGACTGCTGAACGTCGACGGCGACAACGGCGACCTGATCGACCCGTCAAATGGCACCAATCCGGCCATCCTGCCAGGCCAGGCGGCCGAGGTCACCGGCGATGTGTTCATCAATGCCGACTTCTCCGACAACCGGGTCAAGGGCACAGTGTACAACCGCCAGATCACCGATCAGCCAGGAACCGAAGTTGAAAACCTGACCCTCAACCCGACGGACATCGCGTCCGACGGGACCTTCACCGGCGAGGCTTCCGTCGATCACGGCGGTGTCGGGGAATATGGCGGCGTGTTCTCCGGCGCCGGCGCTGCTTCGGTGGCTGGATCCGTGCATGCGACCGCCCACATCGAAGCGCTGAACGACGGCACCGTGCCGATTGAGGAATTCGGCGTCTTCGTTCTGGGCTCCTGCGACGGCGCCAGCCCCGATCCAGCCTGCCCCTGACCCATGCGCAGGGCCGCATTGGCGCTTCTGGTGCTGGGTCTGGCCACGGCCCGGCCCCACGCGCAGGAGCAGACCAGGCCGCAGGTGCACCTGTCGCTGCAGCAGGGGCACATCCTGGCCGCACATGCGCTGAACTCCGGCAACCCGCAACTGGCGCTGCGGCTGTCGGATGCGCTGCTGCAGGCCGACCGCAGGAACCACGCGGCCTGGCATCTGCAGGCCGCCGCCTATGCCCGGGCAGGCCAGCCGGCCAAGGGCCGCAAGTCGGCCGCCCGCGCCTTCCGCTTTGCCCCCGACAGCGCCACCAAGTACCAGATGGCCCAGCTCGCCTCCCGACTGGCCTTTCAGGGCGGCAGCCCGGTGCTGTCGCAATACTGGCTGCGCCGCACCGCGGTGCACGCCCCGGATGAGAAGGCCGACGCGCTGATCGCCAAGGACTACCAGGCGCTGCGGCGGATCAGCCCCTGGTCCTTCCGGCTCAGCGGCGGGCTGAAGCCATCGAACAACGTGAACAACGGCTCGGATGCGGCGACTCAGGAAGTCGACGGCCTGTCCTCGCATGTGGCACCCAGATTCGGGCCCCGATCGGTGGCTCTGTCCGGTCTCGTCGGCACCCTCGACACCGGGATCGGCCGGCGCCTGCAGCAAAGCAGCACCAGCCTGACCTCGCTGAGCGGGCGGCTGTATGTCCAACGCGTGGCCCTATCCTCCAGCGCCAAGGAGAAAGCCGCCGAACTGGCCCGCCTTACCCACACCACTGTGCCCCGGAATTCCGAATTCGGCTCGACCTATGGTGAAATCACCCTCAGCCATGCCTTTTCGGCAGGCGCAGCCGGCCAGGGCGGCACGGCGCGGATTTCCCTGACAGGCGCGTCCTCCTGGTATGGCGGTGAACGGAACTACAACCTGGCAAAGCTTTCCGCCACACGGGGCTGGACCCTGTCGCCGCACATGCGCCTCACGGTCAGCGGCAGCGCGGAACACAGGCTGAACCCGCGCGTGGTTTCCTTGGATGCCAATGTTTTCGGGCTCGGCGCGTCGCTGCTGCGCGATCTCGGCAGCGGCAGCCGGCTGGATTTTTCGCTGGCGCTGCGCGACACCCGGTCAAAAAGCATTTACGCCACCGGAGAAACCGCCACCTTCAGGATCGGCTATGCCCATGGCAGGCTTGTCGGGCCCGCGAAAATCAGCACCGGCTTGACCCTCGGCGCGGCTGATTACCCATCTCAATTGTTCGCCCATAACGGCGTCTTCACCGCCATTCCCGGCGGCCGTCAGGACCAGTCGGTCTATGCCGACCTCAATCTGCTTTTCGACAGCTACGACTATGCCGGCTTCGCTCCAATGCTCCGGCTGCGGGCCGGCAGGCGCAGCTCCAACTTCAGCAAATTCGACAGCTCCGAATTCTCCGTCTCGCTGGGCATTGAATCAAAATTCTGAAGGCGCCCCCGGCGGCTTTCGCTGGCCATTGCGCCCGGCGCCGCTAAAGTCGCTGAAACCGCAAACAGGAGACCGCCATGCCGCTTACCTATCTGCACACCATGGTCCGGGTGAAAGACCTGGAAAAATCGATGGCCTTCTACGAACTCCTCGGCCTCCGGGAAACCCGCCGCTGGGACAATGAGCAGGGCCGCTTCACCCTGGTTTTCATGGCGCCCCCGGGGCAGCAGGAGACCCCGCTGGAACTGACATACAATTGGGACGGCGACGACGCGCTGCCCGATGACAGCCGCCATTTCGGCCATCTCGCCTATGGGGTGGACGACATCTATGCCGCCTGCCGGCATCTGATGGACAATGGCGTCACCATCAACCGGCCGCCGCGCGACGGGCATATGGCCTTTGTGCGCTCGCCCGACAACGTCTCGATCGAACTGCTGCAGAACGGCGAGGCGCTGGCCCCCGCCGAACCCTGGGCCAGCATGGAGAACACCGGCCACTGGTGACGGCTGTCTGCCCCGTCCGGACCTGTCCGCTGCGGCCGGGGCGCCTTGCCTTGTTCCGCAGAGATCCGGCTGGCACCGGCCTGGATTACACTGGCCTCGATTGCACTGGCCAGTCAGCACTGGCCCGGAATGCACTGGCCTGGAATGCACTGGCTTGCGGGCTGTGAGCCAGGCCTGCGCAGGATTGCCGGTCAGGCCTGACGGCAGAACGTTTCCGCAAAAACGAAAAATACCGGCACAGCGCCTGTCCGGTGCTGCCGGCCTCCGGCGGCACACCCGCCCGCCATCCGGTTCCTGCAATTATCACTTTGCGGAAAATAGCTCATCCCCCTGCAAAACACCCTGTCCGGGCATCCCGCCAGCCCCCGGCTGCAAGGAACTCTTTCCGTCGGCAAGGGCGGCCGCTTCTGCAACCTTCTGCCGTGGCCCCTGATCCGGGTCCCGGCGCTTTGCCCTTTGATACGGCCGGAGCACGGTTTCCCCTCATGCCCCGTCTGCGGACTGCCGGTGTTTCCCCGGCCTTGCGCGGCCCGCTGCCTGCCGGGGCGGTTCACCCCAACCGGCGTTTCAGTAAATATAACGAATCTGATCCGACCAATAACGCTCCACCCGCTTGAGCGAGGCGGTAATATCCTCGATCCCCTGCGAGGAAATCACGTCTTTTCCCTCCAGCCCTTCGGCATGGCGGGCAAACAGCCCCGAGACGATGTCGCGGATTTCGCGGCCCCGCTGGGTCAGCCGGACCCGCACCGAGCGGCGGTCGATCTCGCAGCGCTGGTGGTGCATATAGCCCATTTCGACCAGCTTCTTCAGATTGTAGCTGACATTGCTGCCCTGATAGTAGCCGCGGGTCTTCAGTTCCCCGGCGGTCACCTCATTGTCACCGATATTGAACAGCAACAGCGCCTGGACCGCATTGATCTCCAGCACCCCGACGCGTTCGAACTCGTCCTTGATGACGTCCAGCAGCAGACGGTGGAGACGCTCGACAAGGGCCAGCGCCTCCAGATAGCCAGTCATGAACCCCTTGCGGTCCACCTGGCCGATTGGCAATTCCATACTCATTCGCATCTCCGACTCGAATTTGCTCCTGAGACAAGATGCCAACAATTCCCGAAAAATCGGTTAAGCCGGGATTTTATTATTTTTGATAGGTTTGCGCGATGTCACCCACCAGCGCGCGGAACCGCTGCTGCGGCTCCGCCTGGCCGGTGACCCACTGATACAGGTCCTGATCATTCTCGTGCAGCAGCGCGTCATAAAGATCGAGCTGCGCCGCATCCATCCCGGCCAGGTTGGCCGCGGCATAGGCGGACAACAGAATGTCCATCTCCTTGATGCCGCGGCGCATTGACCGCATCTGCAGCCGTTTCAGCCGGGCCTCGCGGCTTTCCGGCTGCGTCATGCCGTGACCGCTTCGGCCTTTTCCGCGGCCTGCAGCAGGCTGCGCAGTTTCTTCTCCAGCCGCGCCGCGCGGTCGGCGTTGCTGCGCATCTCGGTGCGCAGTTCGCGCAGTTCCTTCAGGACACCGGCGAAATCGCCCAGATCCACCTCGGTCTCGGCCGGGGCGGACATGCCTTCGCCTTCGCCGGTCAGCAGCCAGGACATCGACACGTTCAGAACGCCCGCCAGCATGGTCAGCTTGTTGGCGCGCGGCTCGGACAGGTCCTGTTCCCAGGCCGTCAGCGTGGCTTTCTTGATCCCGAGGCGGCGCGACAGCTGCGCCTGGTTCATGGCGGCCGCTTCCCGCGCGGCGGCCACACGGTCGCCGAAAGTTGCTGCATCCGGGCCATACCAGTCTGTGTTCTGCTCAGTCATCGTCAGTTCTCCTATTCCAGTTGCCAATGCAGCTTGATCGCTGTTTGGCGGCACCCTATGACAGTTCCGAAGAACATACAAACCGGGGCCCAGCCGATGTCTTTCCTGTCCGAGACCTTATCTCGCGTCAAACCGTCGCCAACCATCGCAATGACCGCAAAAGCCGCCGAGCTTAAGGCCGCAGGACGCAACGTCATCGGCCTTAGCGCCGGCGAGCCGGACTTCGACACGCCGCAGAACATCAAGGACGCCGCCGTTGCCGCCATCGCCGCGGGCAAGACCAAATACACCGCCCCCGACGGCATCCCGGAGCTGAAACAGGCGGTCTGCGCCAAGATGAAGCGCGACCACGGGCTGGATTACACCCCGGCGCAGGTCTCGGTCGGAACGGGGGGCAAGCAGACGCTCTACAATGCGCTGATGGCGACGCTGAACCCCGGCGACGAGGTGGTGATCCCCGCCCCCTACTGGGTCAGCTACCCGGACATGGTGCTGCTGGCGGGCGGCACGCCGGTGATCACTGAGACCTCGCTTGAGACCAATTTCAAGCTGACCGCCGATCAGCTGGAGGCCGCGATCACCCCGAACACCAAATGGTTCATCTTCAACTCGCCCTCCAACCCCACCGGCGCCGGCTACAGCCGGGACGAGCTGAAGGCGCTGACCGACGTGCTGCTGCGCCATCCGCACGTCTGGGTGATGACCGACGACATGTACGAACACCTGGCCTATGACGGCTTCGAATTCTGCACGCCCGCGCAGGTGGAGCCGCAGCTGTACGAGCGCACCCTCACCTGCAACGGCGTCTCCAAGGCCTATGCGATGACCGGCTGGCGCATCGGCTATGCCGCAGGCCCGGAGAAACTGATCGCCGCCATGCGCAAGGTGCAGTCGCAGTCGACCTCCAACCCCTGTTCGGTCAGCCAATGGGCCGCGGTGGAGGCGCTGAACGGCACCCAGGAGTTCCTCGCGCCCAACAACGAAATCTTCGTGCGCCGCCGCGACCTGGTGGTCCGCATGCTGAACCAGATCGACGGCATCTCCTGCCCGGTCCCCGAAGGCGCCTTCTACGTCTACCCCTCGATCGCCGGTCTGATCGGCAGGACCACCCCGGCGGGCAAGCTGATCGAAACGGATGAGGATTTCGCCACCGCGCTGCTGGAAGAGGCCGATGTCGCCGTGGTCTTCGGCGCCGCTTTCGGCCTGTCGCCCAACTTCCGGGTGAGCTACGCTACTTCGGATGCTGCACTGGAAGAGGCCTGCAGCCGCATCCAGTCCTTCTGCGCGTCGCTGGCCTGACAGGAGACAAGACATGAGCGCCGACCTGCCGGAATATTACTTCCGCGTCCGCGAGAACGGCGCGTTTGTCTTCCGCGTCGACACCGAGAACCGCCAGCGGCGGATCGAGATGGATCAGATCGCCGTTGTGAACATCCGCAACGGCGAGATCAAGCCGCACGGCCAACGCGCCCTCAGCGATCAGGACATTGCCGAGATCAAGTCCTGGATGGACGCCCGCGCCGCCACCCTCGCGGCGCGTGACATCGACGACCTCCACCGCGCCATCGACCACCTGAACCTCACCGCCCACTGGGCCAACAGCCGGGCCACCGACGAGCAGCTCGAGGAGGTCACCGACGCGCTGCTGCTGGCCATGCACGACCTGCGCGGCGTGCTGGTGCGCAAGAAGGCCGACCGGCTGATCAAGGCCCGCGGCGACGCGTGAGAACCGGACTGCCCGGCCGCATCAGCCGCAAAACAGCGACCGCACGGCATAGCTGCGGAACCCGGGTTCCGGCAGCGGCGCGACCCCGGGTTGCGGCACCGGCGGGCGCCTCGGCAGATAGGATTTTCCCAGCACGAACAGGCGGCGCTGCCACAGACCGTCCGGAGTGCCCGGCTCGGGGCCGCCCAGGCCAAGCCGCCATTTCAGATGCAGTATCCCCCTTGCGTGCGCATCGCCGCCGAGGCGGAACGGGCGGCGGCCGGGCTGCGCATGCCGCAGCGCCGGCTCCGGCCCCTCCAGGCTTGCGATCTGGCAGATGAACTGCCCCTCGGCCGCCGCCCGCAGGCGCCGGTCCGGGCCGCCGTGCGACAGGGTTATCAAGTGGCCGGCCTTGATCCCGGCGCCTCTGACGGCAAATTCCAGCGGCTGCGGCAGCTCCAGAACTTCCGTTTCCGCGCCGAACAGCTCTGCCTCGCCCTGCCACTCGCGGCCGCTGGCAATGCGCAGCACATAACGCCCCGGCGGCACCAGCACCTTGAAGAAGGCGCCGCCCTCGGCATAGGCCGCCAGCGCCCCGGCACCGCTGCCGCTGCTGGCCAGCACCAGGAAATAATCCCTTCCGGCGGGGGTTTTCACCTGCAGCGGAAACACCGCGGGCAGCCCGGTGCGGTTCCACATCAGCCCGGCCCGCGGCGGCTCCGCGCCCGCCGCTCCGGCCGCCAGCAGCATCAGGCACAACAGCAGCAGGGCAAGCAGCCCGGCTGCCTGCCCGCCCCGCTCCGGTCCTGCGGCCATCGGCGTCATGACGGGCTGCTCCCTGTTTTGAAACCGTGAAAGACCCGGGCACCCTACCACAGCGGCCGCAACGGCGCGAAATCACAACCTCCGGCGCCGGACCGGATTTTTTTTCAACGCCTCCGCCCTGGGCCGGACCGGGCGAATCGCAAGTGTCCCAAGTACAGCTCCGGTCCCGCCTGCCCTAGCCCGCCGGGGCGGCCAGCGCATCGCGGATCCGTTCCAGGCCAAAGCGCAGCTCCTGTTCCGTGACCCCGCCAAAGGCGATGCGCAGGGCCTGCGGTGCGGCGTCGCCAACCGCGTAAGGCGCCGCTGACGACACCGCCACCCCCTCGCCGGACAGCCGCGCAATGACCGGTTCCGCCCGCGCGCCGCCGGACAGCGGCAGCCAGGCAAAGCTGGCGTTCGGATGCGACCGCATGGGAACACCCCGCAGGATCTCCCTGCACAGCGCCTGCCCCCTGGCCCCGGCCAGCCGCCGCTCGGCCTCCAGTTCCTGCACCGTCCCGTCCTCGATCCAATGGGTGACCAGTGCCGAGACCAGCGCAGGCGTGTTCCAGGTGGTGGCCCGGATCACCCGCGACACCGCCGCACAGCAATCGCCGGGCACCGCGATAAAGCCGATGCGCAGGCCGGTTGCGATGTTCTTGGAGAACCCGCCGACATGCACCGTCCGCTCCGGCGCCAGATCCAGGAAACCGGGCGGCGGATCCGGCTCCAGAAAGCCATAGGCACTGTCTTCGATGATGATCAGCCCGTGCCGCCGGGCCACCGCGGCAATGTCCCGCCGGGCCGCCTCGTCCATCACCGTGCCCAGCGGATTATGGACCGTCGGCATCAGATAGACCGCCTTCAGCTGCTTGTCCCGGCACAGCCGCTCCAGCGCGCCGGGATCCATCCCCCCCGCGTCCCCCGGCACTGCCGCCAGGGACAGCCGGTGCAGCGCCGCCACCTGCTTGAAGCCCGGATAGGTCAGCCCGCCGGTGGCAACGCCGTCGCCCGGCTGCAGCAGCCCCAGCACGGCCACCGCCAGCCCGTGCTGGGCACCGCAGGTGAGGAACAGATGCTCGGGGCTGGCGGTCTCGTGGCGCTGCGCAAGGTAGCCCGCGACGATCCGGCGCTCGTGCGGCCGCCCGCCGTGCGGCTGGTAGCGCAGCATCGCCTCCAGATCGCCCGAGGCCGCCAGCCGCTTCAGCCCCGCCCGCAGCCTCTCGGCATCGGACTGGCTGCCCGGCATGTTGAAGACCAGATCGATCAGCCCGTCCTGCCCGGCCTGCTCCAGACCCAGCGTCAGCGGCAGCGCCGGGTCGCGCACGAACATGCCCCGGCCCGCCTCGCCCAGGATCAGCCCCTGCCGCTTCAGCTCGCCATAGGCCCGCGTGGCGGTGGCCAGCGCCACCCCGTGCTCCTCGGCAAAGCGCCGGTGGGCCGGCAGCCGGGTGCCCGGCGGCAGGGCCCCTGATCTGATCCGCTCTGCGACCAGCGCCGCCAAATCGGTGTATCTCATGCCCGTTTCTGCCACTATACTTAGTACAATAAAAGAATTGTACTACATCCGGCCTCATGTCAACCAAAGGCAATGCCAATGGCACGGAGGCCGCCATGACCACGCCAATCTCTTCCGCACTGCTCGCCGCAGCCCTGTTCACGGTGACATATGCGGTGAACCTGCAGGCGCCGCTTTACAGCGTCTATGCCGCGCACAGCGGCGCCGGTGCAGCGGCGGTCACCCTTGCCTTTGCCGCCTATGCCGCCGGGCTGGTGCCGGTGCTGCTGCTGCTGGGCGGGCTGTCGGACCGGACCGGCCGCCGCCTGCCGATCGCCGCCGCCCTGCTGCTGGGGCTGGCCGCCACCGCGCTGCTGGCCGCGGCCCCGTCCTGGCCCGCGCTGGTTGCGGCCCGTGTCATGCTGGGGGCCGGAACCGGCCTCGCCACCACTGCAGGCACCGCCTTCATGGCCGAGCTGCTGGGCGAGGCGAAATCCCGGCAGGCCGCACTGCTGGTCGCCTCGGCCACATCGCTGGGGTTTGGCGGCGGCGCGCTGGCGACCGGGGTCAGCCTGGACTGGCAGGGGCCGACCACCCTGCCCGCCAGCTTCATCGCGCTGTTCGTGCTGGCGCCGGTGCTGGCCGCCGCGGCCCTGGCTCTGCCGCGCGCCGGCACCCGCAGGGCGGCACCGCTGCTGCGGCTGCCGGTGTTTCCCGCGGGGACCTGGCCTTATGGCACGGCCCTGGCGCTGGCCTGGTCGGCCACCGGCATGACCATCGCCGTGCTGCCGTTGCAGCTGGAGGCGCAGGGGCTGGGCGCCCGCACCGGGCTGGTGATCTTTCTGGCGATCTTCACCGGCTTCCTGTGCCAGCCGCTGGCCCGGGCGCTGGGAAACCGGGCCGCGCTTCTGCTCGGCTACGCGCTGGTGCCGCTCGGCTTTCTGCTGGTGCTCGGCGGCGTCTGGAGCCAGTCGCTGCTGCTCATCCTGTCCGGCACCGCCCTGACCAGTGCGGCCAGCTACGGCTTCGTCTACCTGTCCGCGCTGTCGGAGTTTTCGCAGCGCGCGCCCGGCAGCCGCGCCCGCGCTGCCGCCGGGCTGTTCGTCTATGCCTATGCGGGCTTCTCCCTCCCGGTCATCCTCAGCGGCGCGCTGGCGGACTGGCTCGGCCTGCTGCCTGCGCTGGCGGTCTTCCAGGCCTTCCTGCTGGCAGGCTCCGCCCTGGCCGCCGCCCTCTGGAGGCTGCGGGCGCGGTCCGGGCAGACAGCCCCGGCCTGACCGCGCCGCTTCCGCCAACCGTGTGCTGCGGGCTTGCGGAACAATCGGCCTGCCGGAACGTTGACTCCACACCCGCATCAGCAAGAAGGAGTGCAGCCATGCAACATGGTCAAACCGAAACCCGCAGCGCCCTTGTCTCGTCCCAGGACGTGACCGGCACCGCGGTCTACGACGAAAACCGCAGCAAGGCGGGCACCATCGACCACCTGATGATCGACAAGCAGTCCGGCAAGGTTGCCTATGCGATCATGACCTTCGGCGGTTTCCTCGGCCTTGGCGAGCAGCAGTTCACCATTCCCTGGGGCGCCCTGTCCTATGACACCGGGCTGGATGGCTTCCGCACCAGCATCACCCCGGAGCAGCTGAAAGCCGCACCGGAACGCCCCGCCGGATGGCGCCGCGACCGCAAGTACGAGGAAAGCATCTACGATCACTACCAGGTGCCCTACTACTGGTTCTGATCTCCTGTTCCGCCCTGCGCCGCCGCCATTCCGCGGAACGAAACAGGCCCCGCTGCCAGCGGGGCCTGTTCCTCCGCCGTGCCGCCACGCTGCACGGATGGGAAGAATTGCGTCCGCCCCCGGGGAGAAGGGGCGGCAGCGTGGCAGCCGGCCGGAGGCCGCTGCCGCTGGCGGGATCAGCCTGCCTGGGTCAGCACACCGGCTTCGATTGCCGCGCTGACCTCCGCCGCGTCGGCCTCGCCGTCCGCGTTGGCGTCGATCGTGGTGAAGGTTTCCGCGGTCAGGTCAGGGAACGCCAGCTGAAGCTCTTCCAGCGAGAAAGTCCCGTTGCCATCAGCGTCAAGCTCGGCCGCCAGTTCCTTTGCAGCCAGCGGGGACGCCATCAGAGCAGCAATTGCGGTCGCGGTCATGGCAAACTTTTTCATGTGAGATACTCCAGTCATTTTTGGTTTCATTGCGGCCCGCGGCGTGTCCTGCGAACCGTGAGAGACAGCTATGGCGCCGCCGCGCCCGCTGCCATCCCCAAACCGCTCCTGGCTGTTTCACCAGCACAATAGCGCCGGATTTTCCCTTTTTCATGAGCATGTTGCCGCCACGCGCAGCGCACCGGCCTTTGTCCGCGCAGCCTGCCGGCGCCGCCGCGCAGCTTTCCGCCCGGCCTTGGCAGAAAGCAGCGCCGCAGGGAACCAAACCGCTGCGGGCGCCAGCGCGGCCTGCCGCCGGTCCGCTTGCCCCGGGGCCGCGGAGTCCCCGCCTCAGCCCGGCTCGGTGATGTCCTCGGCCCACAGCTCCGGCTTTTCGCGGATGAACCGCTCCATCAGCGCAATGCAGTCCGGATCATCGGCAATCACCACCTCGACCCCTCTGGCGCGCAGGAAGTCCTCGTTGCCGCCGAAATTCAGTGTGTCTCCGATCACCACCCGCGGGATGCCGAACTGGACGATGGTGCCGCTGCACATCATGCAGGGCGACAGCGAGGTATAAAGCACGGTATCGCGGTAGGACGCCTGCCGCCCGGCCTTGCGCAGGGCGTCCATCTCGCCATGGGCAATCGGATCCCCCTTCTGCATCCGCTGATTGCGCCCCTGCGACACGACCTCGCCACCGCGCGCCAGCACCGAGCCGATCGGGCAGCCGCCCTCGTCGAAACCTGCCCTGGCTTCCTCATAGGCAATCCGCAGCAGGCGTCTGTCATTTTCGGTCATCATCGGGAAGAGGCCTCTTTTCTGAATGCATGCAAAACTGTTCAGGAATCCTGCCTGCGGGCGGCAGGGGGGTCAACCCTGCGCGGCCTGGCGGCGCCGCCGGGCTGGAGCCCGGAGCCCCTCCCGTGCCACACTCGTCCCGGCCGGGTGTTTCCCCGTGCCGGTGCCCGGGAGGCTGCCATGTACATTGCCGGATTCGTGATCCCTGTCCCCGAAGAGAATCTTGATGCCTACACGGCCTGGGCCAAGTCCAGTGCCAGGCTGCTCCGGGACCTCGGCTGCCTGGAAATCGCCGAGTGCTGGGAGGATAACGTGCCGGACGGCCGCCAGACCGACTTCCGCCGCGCGGTTGCTGCCCGGCCCGGCGAAAAGATCGTGTTCACCTGGCAGATCTGGGCCAGCAGGGCGGACATGGACGCCGCCGAAGCCCGGCTCGCCGCGGAGAAGCGGTTTGACATCCCCGCAGACCTGCCCTTTGACCACCGCCGCCTGATCCTCGGCGCCTTCACACCGCTGTTCACCATGGGGCGGGACACCGGAGCCGGGTAACCGGCGGCCCGGTCCGGGACATGCGCGCGGCGCCGCGGCTCAGCCGTGCGCCGCCGCGCCGACCGCCTTGATCGACTGCCCCCAGAACCGCATCATCAGGAACAGCCCGGCAACGGACAGGCCGGCCACCAGCCCCATCCAGACACCGACACCGCCCCAGTCCAGCACAAACCCCATCACGTAGGAGGCCGGGATCCCGACCGCCCAGTAGCTGAGCACGGCAATCACCATCGGCACGCCGGTGTCCTGCACCCCGCGCAGCAGCCCAAGCGCGACCGCCTGCATGCCGTCCATCATCTGAAACAGCGCCGCCGCCGCCAGAAGGCCCGCGCCGATGAGAAGTATCCCGTCCTTTTGCGGATCATCCGCATCCAGGAACAGCGCCATCAGCTGGTTGGGGATGGTCAGGAACAGCGTGATCCCCGCCACCGACACCGCCAGCGACATCCCCGTCACCACCTTGCCGCCCCGCGCCATATGCGCCCGGTCGCGGCGGCCATAGGCATTGCCGGCCCGGATGGTGGCGGCATTGGACAGCCCCAGATGCACCATGAACGTCAGCCCCGCCAGCGAGATCGCAATCCCGTGCGCCGCCAGCGGCACCGTTCCCAGCCAGCCCATCATCATCGCGGAGGCCGCAAACAGGCTGCTTTCCGCCAGGGTGGTCAGGCCGATCGGCGCCCCCATGCGGAACACCCGGCCCAGCATCTCCCAATCGGGCCGCTGGAAGTTCTTCAGCAGCTCATGCTCCGGCAGAACCCTCAGCGCGTAGGCCAGCACCAGGGCAAAAGAGACCCCGTTGGTGACCAGCGACGCAATCGCCGCTCCGGTCACCCCAAGCTCCGGCGCCCCCCAGTTGCCAAAGATCAGCGCATAGTTCACCAGCGCATTCAGCACGGCCGCCAGCACCGACATCCACAGCACGATCTGGGTGCGCTCCAACGCCGCCAGATAGGACTTGGCAACCATGTACAGCAGTGCCGGAAACAACGCCCAGCCGGCAATCCGCAGATATTCCGCCGCCGCATGGGCAATTTCAGCCTGCTGTCCCAGCAGCAGAAGGATCGGCTCCGACCACCACAGCAGGGGAACCGCCAGCGCGCCATAGGCCAGCGACAGCCACAGCCCCATGCGGGTCGAGCGCCGGATCTGCCGCTCTTCCCCGGCCCCCGCCGCCGCCGCCACCATCGGCATCACCGCAAAGGCAAAGCCGGAGCCGAGCAGGAAGATCGAGAAGAAATAGGTGGACCCCAGCGTCACCGCCGCCAGCGCCTCCACCCCGTACCAGCCCAGCATCACCGTATCGGTGAGGCCGATGGCAAACTGCGCCACATGGCCGCCGATCAGCGGCAGACCAAGAACGGCAATCGCCCGGGCATGGCCGCGCGGCGTCATTTCGGTGTGTTTGCGTGCTGACGTGCTCATGACGCCAGCCTTAGGGCGGCCCGGCTGCTCCGGCAAGGGCAGAGTTTCCTTGCCCCCGCACATATCTATGGTGGTATCCTGCACAGGCTGCCCCCCTTGCCCGCAGGAGCCTGACCGATGACCGATGCCTATGCCCAGCTGATCCCCGGCGCCCGCGCCTTTCTGGCGGAGCTGGCACAGAACAACAGCCGGGACTGGTTCACCGCGCACAAGGACCGTTACGAGGCCGAGCTCAAATCCCCCGCCCTGCAGCTGATGGACAGCGCCGCCCAGACCATCGCGCGCCGCACCGGCGCCGAGGTCACGGCCAAGATGTTCCGCCCCCAGCGCGATGTGCGGTTCTCCAGCGACAAGACGCCCTACAACACCCATCTGCACCTGATGTGGACGGTGAACGGTGCGGGCTGCGCGCTGTTCTTCGGCCTGGCCCCGGATTACTGCACGGCCGGCGGCGGCATCATGGGCTTCAGCAAAACCCAGCTGCCGCGCTGGCGGGCCGCGGTCGACGGCGCCTTCGGCGACGAGACCGCGGCGCTGACGGACATTCTGGCGCTCAAGGGCTTCGCCGCCAGGGAGCCGGAACTGAAACGCGTCCCCGCCCCCTACACCAAGGCCCATCCGCACGGGCACCTGCTGCAGCGCAAGTCGCTGACCTTCTGGCACGAGATGACGGCGCGCGAGCAGGCCGCGCCCCTTGGCGCGCTGATGTCGGCCTACCTCACCCAGGAGCCGATGTTCGCCCTGCTGGACAGCGCCCTTGCCGAGTGAGCCTCACACCGCCCGCAGCATGATCTGAACGGCCAGAACGGCCACCACCGCGCCGGCCAGGATCTCCAGCACCGCCGCCGCCCGCACCGCGCCGGTGCCCTGCATCTGCGCCAACGCGCCGCTGCGCAGCGTCACCGCCGCGGCGGCCACGGCCACCGTCACCGTGGCGGTGCCCAGTCCCATGGCAAAGGCGCCGGCAATCCCGGCCCACAGCACCCCCATCCGCCAGGTCAGCAGCAGCAGGAACACGGCGCCGGTGCAGGGCCGCAGCGCCACCGCGCCGATGATGGCCAGCGCATCGCGCAGCGAGGACACCCGGGCCGCTTCCTCTGCCGTCGGGCCGTGCCGGTGCCCGCAGGAGGCGCAGACCTCTCCATCCTCATGATGGCGGCTGTGCAGCGCGCGCTGCCTGCCGGCCCGGCTTCCCAGCAGCCTGCGCGCGCCGCGCGCCAGCAGCCACAGCCCGACCAGCGCAATCAGCCCGTAGGACAGCGGCGCCAGCACCTCCTCGGCGGCGCTGGTCAGCTGTTCGCGACCCCAGTCCAGCAGCATCAGCCCGCCCGCCACCAGCAGCACCGCCGTTGCCGCCTGCGCCAGCGAGGACGCCACCGCCAGCCCGGCCAGCCGCAGCAGGGCCACCTGCCTGGCCATGCCATAGCCGCCGATCACCAGCTTGCCGTGGCCCGGCCCGGCCGCATGAAAGAACCCGTAGGCGAAACACAGGGTCAGCAGCGCCGCCAGCGCCCCCGGCTCGCCGGCCCGCAAGCCGCGCAGCCCCCGCGCCATCGCGTTCTGCGCCTGCCGCTGGCCTTCGGCGGCCCAGGCCGCGACCTCCGCCGCGCCCCCGAACCCCCAGAGCCACACCGCCAGCGCCGCCACAGCCAGCGCCGCTATGGCCAGAAGCCCCCGCATCTTATGCCCCGCAGCTCAGCCGCACGGTGTCGGCAAAGGCCTCGCCCACCTCGGGATAGGCGTCCTCGGCCTGATCCGACGGCATCGCGTACAGCAGTTCTTCCACCTTGGTATAGGCCGCATCCAGATCCGGCGGCGTCACATCGCCCGTGCAGCCGCCGCTCAGCTCCAGCCCGCTGGTCAGCGTGTAGGCGGTGTAATAGGTCGGATCATAGGCCTTGATCACCACCCCGTCCGCCGCCTGCGGCTCCGCCAGAACCCGCCGGTGGCGGGTGGTGATGCGCCCGTCCGCCACCTCGGTCGACAGATGCTCCGGCGCCCCCAGCGCCAGCGCTTCGCCTGCCCGGCTCAGGTAGGTATCGCCCAGGAACCCCTCGGTCCACTGCATGTCGAACCCCTGCAGACCGGCCAATTCCTCCGCCGTCAGCGCGCCGTCGAAATCCGCGTCCAGCCCCCGGTCCTCGAAGATCAGCAGCGAGTAGAACTCGTCATAGGCCCAGGTGATCTCCACCGCCAGCAGCTGCCCGTCCTCCGAAACAACCGCCTTGAGGCCGGTATCGACAAAGATATGCGGATGCGCTGCGGCGCCATGCGGGGCCAGCAGCACAGCGGCCAGCAAGGGAATAAATCGCGTCATGAGCCAATCAGTAGGCCGCCCGCCGCCGCCGGGCAAGCCCCGCCCCCGGCAGCGGCGGTCCCCTGCCGCCCGGGTCACGCCGGAAAGCCGCCCGCCTGTCAGGCCAGCGCCGCCTCCCGCGCCACCGCCGCGATGGCCGCCTGCACGTCCGCCTCCCGGCTGCGGTGGTTGACGATCGCCGCCCGCAGCATCACGCGGCCCTGCGCCCGGGTGGTGGAAAACACCGCCTCGCCGGTTTCCTGCAGGGTCTGGGCGATATGCGCGTTCAGTGCCGACTGCGCGTCGGGCGGCAGATCGCTGCGCGCGGTGAACACGCAGACGTTGGAGACCACCGGCGCCCCCAGCGCCATCTTCGGCTGCGCCTCCACCTCGGCCGCCATGAATGCTGCCAGTTCGCAGTTGCCGGTGATCGCCTCCGAGAATGCGGCCTCGCCATAGGTCTCCAGCGCCGTCCACACCTTCAGCGCCCGGTTGCCGCGGCTGAGGTCGATGCCGTAATCGCAGAACCACGGCTCGCCGCCCGCCAGCCCGCGCTCGGCCCCCTCCAGATACGACGGCCGCGCCGCAAAGGCCGCCCGGTGCTCCTCCTCGTTGCGCAGCAGCGCCATGCCGCAGTCATAGCCCACGTACATCCACTTGTGGAAATCCAGCGCGATGCTGTCGGCCCGCCCGATGCCGTCGGACAGCGACCTGTAGGGCTCCGCGGCAATCCGCGTCCAGGCCCCGAAAGCCCCGTCCACATGCAGCCACAGCCCCAGCTCCGCCGCCGCATCGGCCAGCGCCTCCAGATCATCGAACAGCCCCAGGTCCACCGACCCCGCGGTGCCCACCGCCAGGAACGGCACCGCGCCCGCGGCCCTGTCCTCCGCCACCATGGCCGCCAGCGCCGCACAATCCATCCGGCCAGCAATCAAGGGCACCTTGCGCAGGTTCTCCGAGCCGATGCCGAGCAGCTCCACCGCCTTCAGCGTCGCATTGTGGACGCCCTCGCCGGCATAGGCGGTCAGCCGCGCATCGCCCTGCCCCTGTTTGCGCAGGTTCTTCAGCACCCTGAGCCGGGCCGCCTGAAACGCAATCACCGTCGCCTGCGAGGTGCCGGTCACCAGGATGCCGCTGGCGCTCTCCGGCATCCCCATCTTTGCCCGCGTCCAGTCCACGACCGCGCGCTCCATGTAGTTGGCGCCGTGATCGCGCCCGCCCATGTTGGCATTGACCGCCGCCGCCGCCAGGCTGCTGATCAGGTCCGTGGCCAGCCCCGACCCCTGCACCCAGCCCCAGAACCGCGGATGCGTGTTGCCGCCGTGATAAGGCAGCACGTCGCGGATGATCCGGTCCACCGTCTCCCGCGGCCCGCGCGCCTCCGCCGTCACCGCATAGCGCGCGTCGATATCCTCCGGCACCGCCTGCCAGGGCCGCTCCGCCGCCGCTTGCATCTGGTCCAGGGCCGCCTCCAGCATCCGCTGCGCCTCCGCCCGGAACGCCGCCCAATCCTGCGTCTTGATCCCTTTGTCAGCCACCCGCGCGCCCTCCTTCTGCCGTTCGCTGGCAGCGGTTTAGCCCGCAGCACGTTGAACTGCACGGAAAATATCACCGCACCCGGATAACCGGAACTTGTCTTCGAAGCTTTGAAAACTAGTGCCGCCCGCCCGCGCCGGCGCCTTATCCACAACCCCTTGCGTCCCTCTTCCACCCGGCCCCGACACCTGCCATAATGGCTGCCAATCAACACCAAGGAAGAGCAGTTCCCGCACATGGCCGACGACCTCCTCAGCACGCCTGCAGCCGACATCTATGACGCCTCCTCGATCGAGGTTCTGGAAGGCCTCGAACCGGTCCGCCAGCGCCCCGGCATGTATATCGGCGGCACCGATGAGCGGGCGCTGCACCACATGGTGGCGGAAATCCTCGACAACTCGATGGACGAGGCCGTCGCGGGCCATGCCAACCGCATCGAAGTCACCCTCAATGCGGACTACTCGATCACCGTCACCGACAACGGCCGCGGCATCCCGATCGACCCGCACCCCAAGTTCCCGGACAAATCCGCGCTCGAGGTGATCCTCTGCACCCTGCACGCCGGCGGCAAGTTCTCCGGCAAGGCCTACCAGACCTCGGGCGGCCTGCACGGCGTCGGCTCCTCGGTGGTGAACGCGCTGTCGGATTCGCTGGTGGTGCAGGTGGCCAAGAACAAGGAGCTGTTCGAACAGCGCTTCTCCCGCGGCCTGCCGCTGGGTCCGGTCGAAAAGGTCGGCGCCGCCCCCAACCGCCGCGGCACCATGGTGACCTTCCACGCGGATGAGCAGATCTTCGGCCACCACCGCTTCAAGCCCGCGCGCCTGTTCAAGCTGGTGCGCTCCAAGGCCTATCTGTTCTCCGGCGTCGAGATCCGCTGGAAGACCCTGATCGACGACAATGAGACCCCGGCCGAGGCCACCTTCCACTTCCCCGGCGGCCTCAAGGACTACCTGACGGAGGTGCTCGGCAAATCCTCCGTCTACGCCGACGCGCCGTTTGCCGGCAAGGTCGAGTTCCGCGAGAAATTCAACGCGCCGGGTTATGTCGAATGGGCGATCAACTGGACGCCCTCGCGCGACGGCTTCACCCAGTCCTACTGCAACACCGTGCCCACGCCTGAGGGCGGCACCCATGTGGCCGGCTTCTGGTCCGCCATCCTCAAGGGCATCAAGGCCTACGGCGAGCTGGTGGGCAACAAGAAGGCCGGCAATATCACCCGCGACGACCTGATGGCGGGCGGCTGCGCGCTGGTCAGCTGCTTCATCGCCGACCCGGCCTTTGTCGGCCAGACCAAGGACCGCCTGTCGACCGAGGCCGCCGCCAAGATGGTGGAAAACTCGGTCCGCGACCATTTCGACAACTGGCTCGCCGCCGACACCAAATCGGCCGGCGCCATCCTCGACTTCCTGGTGCTGCGCGCCGAGGAGCGCCTGCGCCGCAAGCAGGAGAAGGAAACCCAGCGCAAATCCGCCACCAAGAAGCTGCGCCTGCCCGGCAAGCTCACCGACTGCACCTCGAAAGACCGCGCCGGCACCGAGCTGTTCATCGTCGAGGGCGACTCCGCGGGCGGTTCCGGCAAGGGCGCGCGCAACCGGGTCAACCAGGCGCTCTTGCCGCTGAAGGGCAAGATCCTGAACGTGCTGGGGGCGGCGTCGAACAAGCTCGGCTCCAACGCCGAGATCAACGACCTCTGCGAAGCGCTTGGCGTCGGCCTCGGCACCAAGTTCAACCTTGATGATCTGCGCTATGACAAGATCATCATCATGACCGACGCGGACGTCGACGGCGCCCATATCGCCTCGCTCCTGATGACCTTCTTCTTCACCCAGATGCGGCCCTTGATCGACGGCGGCCACCTCTACCTCGCCTGCCCTCCGCTGTTCCGCCTGACGCAAGGCGCGCGCCGTGTCTACTGCCTCGACGAGGCGGAGCGCGACAAGTGGCTGGAAAAGGGCCTCGGCGGCAAGGGCAAGATCGATGTCTCCCGCTTCAAGGGTCTTGGCGAAATGGACGCCAAGGACCTGAAGGAGACCACGATGGACCCCACCACCCGGAAATTGATCCGCGTCACCATCGACGAGGACGAGCCCGGCGAGACCGGTGATTTGGTCGAGCGCCTGATGGGCAAGAAACCCGAGCTTCGCTTCCAGTATATTCAGGAGAACGCGAAGTTCGTCGAGGAGCTGGATGTTTGAAGGGGAACCTATTTGTTCGCAAACTTCGTTGATTTTTCTGACGCCAAGAAAACTCGCAAGGCCCTACTCGCGGTCGCGATCTCGACTCTTTTCGCCAGCAATGTAGTCACATTTTCCGGCAGCTTCTCGCTGTTTGGGCCAGCTGTGACGATCGACCAAATCAAGCTCGTTGGCTTTGGGCGAATTGCTTCATTTTTCTTGCTGACAGTGTTTTTGATCCGCTCCGGACCGATTTTCGTGGAGTCGTTGTCGAAAACGCACCTTGAATTGTTATCGCGACAAGAGAAACTTGCATCTGCGAAACTCAAAGGTAAGTGGGTCGACATTATCGAACCGTTTGATCAACAGCCGAGAAACAATACTGAAGCTCATGAAAGACAACAGTACGAATTAGCTCATTCGTTCACATTGGTGCGTACGCGCAGGCAGCAAACGTACGAGTTTCTTGTTCTCTTCACACATGCAGCCACAATTCTGCTGGTGGATTTCAGTCTTCCTATCTTGCTTGGAGTAACTGCCTTTCTTGATCCACATCGGGCTGGCAGTTTCCTGGAAATGCTGCCTTAAACGGCGAAACTCTTCTGAGCAATTCCTGTTTCCCGCTCAGCCCCCCTCTCTAGTTCCGAGTTACAAGGCCCGCGCCTGACCTTGGGAGGGCGCGAATGCGCCTTCCCAAGGTCAGGCGCGGGCCGTGCCGCTGCGCGCCACGCCCCAGTGGGCACACCGCCACCGTCACATTCCACGGCACTGGCATCAGCGAAGGGCTCCGCCCGTCCGAACCTCAAACGCTCCCCCGGAGCGTTTGCCGCTGCGCGGACCGGTTCGAACTCCCGGGGGGAGTTGAGACCGTCCCGGAAACTGTCCGGGGGACAGTTTCAGGTCGAAACGGGCAGAGCCCAATCAGGCGCGGGCCGTGCCGCTGCGCGCCACACCCCAAGAGGGCATAGCGAAATCTTCACGCTCTAATGCGTTGACCGCACAACTGCCACATCTTCGTTTCCGGATCCTGCACGGCTACGCCTTCTTCTTTCAGCATTTCCAATAGTGTCCTAGAGATGTGGCCAACATGCTCAACGTGCCCACCATAGATGCCCAGGGCACGCCCAATTTCCGCGTTCTTTAGGCCGTCTTCAGGTGCCATTTCCAAAACAGTGCGAACCGCAGATTTCAATAGAGCCATGGCTTGTTGCGCATCAGCGTAAGCTTTGTTCAAATCAGTCATCGTCGATGTTCTCCAATACGTGCCATCTTTCTCCCCTGCTGCCGCAGCGGTTGCAAGTGTTGCGCCGAACCCCAAACCACCGCACGCCCCGCTTGTGCACCCTTAACTTGGGCCTGCCATACTCCAATCCGTCGCGACAACAGGTGCGGACTGACACCCCGCACCGCCAGGAGATACGGGAGCCCCCAAGACCACCTCCTTCATCGGGTGCAGGGGTTTTCCGCAAACCGAGAGCTTTCGAGCGGACATGGGGGCTTGCGATCCCCTGCCCGGCCCTCCGCCCTCCGGCGGCGCCGCCCTCTCTTACCCGGCACGGCACGGCCGCAGCAACAGCGGCCCCCCGGCCCCGGACAGCGCAAACCCCGGACGGAGCCCCTCCTGCCGGGCCGAACGCGCATGCCGCATGACACCTGCGTGAGGCCGGTTGCCTGAAACCCCTGTCCCTTCCTAAGGTCAGGCAGCCCCCCCCACGCAGGAGACCGGCCATGAGCTTCATCGCTGACAACCAGCTGCCGCTGCTGCTGCTGTTCTTCCTCGCAGGTGCCGCCGGCACCCTCTTCCTGTTCCGCAAGCCCGCAGGCCACCGGGCCTGGAAACTGGCGGATCTGGTGTGGGTGGTGCTCGGCGGTTTCGGCGCGCTGGCGGCGGTGGTCTCGGGCATCTACGCCGCCGACTCCTCCAGGCTGGAGCGCCAGATCGACATCGCCTATGCCGCCACCGCCGCCTTCGACCGCGACGCCGCCCGCTTCCGCCTGCGGTTCTGCGACCCCGCCTATGACGCCGATATCGCGACCTTGTGCGACAAGGTCGAATTCCTCTCCGCCTCCACCGCCGGCAATGCCGAGCTGCCGCTGTTCATCGCGGTGACGGATGAGGTGGCGCCGCTGCAGGGCCTCAGCTTCCTGTTCGGCACCTCCCGCTCGGACATGGACGAGATGAAGGACATGGAAGCCCAGGCCCGCGCCTTCGACCCGGCGTCGTTTCTGGTCTTCACCTCGCTCGACGCACCCGCCCAGGCCGCAGTGGACAACATGCGCCGCAAGGTGCCCGCCATTGCCGGCGACTTCCTGATCATCGCCCGCGCCTATGACGGCCTCATTGCCCATGTCGCCAAGCTCAAGCAGGAATGGGAATACCTGCAGGACAATGCCCATATCCTGGTGCTGCAGATCATCGCGCTGTGCCTGGTCAGCTTCGCGGCGCCCTTCCGGCTCGGCAAATCCATTGTCGAGCTGCGCCGCCGCCGCTAACCTGACCGGACCG
The DNA here is from genome assembly GCF_025857195.1 of Leisingera thetidis. Lineage (NCBI taxonomy): Bacteria > Pseudomonadati > Pseudomonadota > Alphaproteobacteria > Rhodobacterales > Roseobacteraceae > Leisingera > Leisingera thetidis. The sequence goes on from NZ_CP109787.1 coordinate 2,393,906, forward strand.
CCACCGGGGAGCCGCCATGCGCAGCTTTGACGAGATCTTCGCCATTTCCGCAGACCGCCACGGCGGCCCCGCGGCGCTGGAGGCCAAGCTCGGCCCGCCCGGCCCGGACGCCACCGACCTGCCGGAGGACCGCTGGCTGGCGGTGATGACAAAATGCATCTTCCAGGCGGGCTTCAACTGGCAGGTGATCGAGGCCAAATGGGACGGCTTCGAGGAAGTCTTCCACCGCTTCGATCCCGGCCGCTGCGCCTTCATGGAGGAGGCAGAGTTCGACGACATCCTGCAGGACACCCGGGTGGTCCGCAACGGCGCCAAGCTGGCCACGGTCCGGACAAACGCCGCCTTCCTGATGGCGCTGCGCGATGAGGGCGGTGCCGGTCAGGTGCTGGGCGGCTGGCCCTCCACCGATTTCATCGGGCTTCTGGACATGCTCAAGAAACGCGGCGCCCGCCTCGGCGGCATGACCGGGCAGTACGCGATGCGCTTTGCCGGCCGCGACAGTTTCATCCTCAGCCGGGACGTCACCGCCCGGCTGACCGCCGAAGGGGTGATCGACAAGCCCGCCGCCTCCAAAACCGCGCTCAAGGCGGTGCAGGCGGCCTTCAACAAGTGGATGGCGCAATCGGGCCGCCCGCTGACCCAGATCAGCCGCGTGCTGGCGCTGAGCTGCTGATCCGAAGGACCGCCCGCAGATGATCCGCCTCCTGCTTCTTGCCCTGCTGTTCCTGGCCGCCTGCGGCCGCCCGCTGACGCAGACCGAACGCGCCTATCTGGACGGGCTGCACGGCAGCTCGCTGGATACGGGGCGGGTGCGGATCGTGCGCGGCGCGCCGGTCGGGGCGGTCACCTTCCGGCGCACGGTGCGCCCGCGCGTGACCTGCCGCGAACGCATCCTGCCGCCGGTCAAGGAGGAGGTGGTGACCTCCTCGCCCGCCGCGGTGGCGCTGTTCAACCGGATCTTCTTTGTCCGCGACTGGTATCTCGACAACTACCTGCCGGAGTATCCGGACAAGCTGCATCTGGTCGAGGCGATGCTGCTGGCGCATGAGGCGACCCATGTCTGGCAATGGCAGAACCGCAAGCGCACCGGCTACACCCCCTTGCGCGCCGCCGCCGAACACGGCAGCCGCCGCGACCCCTATCTGTTCGACCTGGCCGCCGCGCCGGAGTTCCTCGCCTACGGTTATGAGCAGCAGGGCGCCATCATCGAGGAATACGTCTGCTGCCGCGCCCTCGCCCCGCAGGCCGCCCGCACCAAGCGCCTGCACCGCATGCTGGAAGCCGCGATGCCGGTCCGCCCGCTGCCGCACTCCCGCGAGCAGGACGTCTACCTGCCCTGGAAGGACGCGGAACTGAAAGGCATCTGCGACTGACGGGGGCGGTTCAGCCCGGCCCCGCCCCGCCGGTCTGCTGCTGGAACCGCCGCGACAGCAGCCCGGTGACGGCCAGCATCACGGCGGTCATGGCGGCAATCAGCAGCAGATAGACCGACAGGATCAGCGTGGCCGGAACCGCGTGGTTCAGCTGCGAGAACACCCCCAGCGCAACCGGCGTGTACCAGGACACCGCCGAGACCGCGCCGGAGGCCGCGAACAGCGCCCGCTGCATCCGGCCCATGCCCTGAAACAGCGGCCTGCCGGCCTGGCGGCGCAGGTGCGGCAGGATCACCATGTGAATGAAGGCCCCGTTCAGCGTCAGCACCGCCACCACCAGCAGCTTGGCATGCACCTTGGGGTTCTGCAGCTGCAGCGGATCCTGCAGCGCATAGAGCAGCAGAAAGCCGAAACCGGTCAGCCACAGCAGCTTCAACCCGGCATCGACCACCCTGGCCGCGAATTCGAAACCGGCCACGCGTTCGGCGCTTGCCTGCCCCGGCACGAAGAACCGCAGCAGCAGCAGGTCCAGCAGCGTGGCGCCGCCCAGCCCGGCGGCAAGGCCGATGAAATGCAGGAACCGCAGAACGGTGCGCGCGCTTTCAGCGGGATCATCAAGAAACAGGCCGGGAAGCGTGGATAGGGTCATAGCGGATCAGCACTTGCGCGAGGGGTTGGAAATGGTTGCCCGCTTGCCCTACATGATATTGCGAGTCATTCGCAAGTAGAATCTCCAACACCCTGCCCCTTGCGGCAGCAGCACCGGTCTTCTGCGGGCAGAGCGGCAAGCTGCAGTGAACACTTTCCGCCGCTGAACGGCCCGGCAAGACCGGGTTTTCAGGGCAGAAAACCGCGGCGGCGTCCGGCGCCGCAACGTTGCGCTTGTGCCGGGCCCCGGCTTTTGGTCAAAACGGTGCGGAAACCTGCAGGAGCCGCACCATGACCCAATACGCCCTCATCATGCTGGCCGCGGGCCTTGGCATCCCGGTGCTGGCCGCACTGAACGCCGCCCTGGGCAAGCTGATCGGCTCCCCCGCCTCCGCCGCGGTGGTGCTGTTCCTGATCGCGCTGATTGCCACCGTCCTCTATGCGCTGATGGCCGGCCCGCAGGCGCTGGCCAGAATCCCCTCCGCGCCCAAGCACCTGCTGCTGGCCGGCGTTCTGGTCGCCTTCTACGTGCTGTCGATCACCTATGTCGCGCCGCATTTCGGCGTCGGCAACGCGGTGTTCTTCGTGCTGATCGGCCAGCTGATCTCCGCCGCCGCCATCGACCACTTCGGCCTGTTCGGCGCCCAGGTCAGCCCGCTGAACCTGACCCGCGCCGCCGGCATTTCAGTGATGGCGCTGGGGGTCTGGATCACCCAGATGGCCTGAAGCGCAGGCGCCTCAGCCGGACACCTTCTTGACAAACTGCGATTTCAGCCCGATCGGCCCCACCCCCGGCACCTTGCAGTCGATGTCGTGGTCGCCCTCCACCAGCCGGATGCCGCGGACCTTGGTGCCGACCTTGATCACCGAGGAGGTCCCCTTCAGCTTCAGGTCCTTGATCACCGTCACCGTATCGCCGTCGCTCAGCACATTGCCGACGCTGTCGCGCACCTGCGCTTCCGGCCCGGCGGCCACGCCCCATTCATGCGCGCATTCGGGGCAGATAAGCAAAGCATCCACCTGGTAGGTGTAGGCAGAGGCGCATTCGGGGCACGGAGGCAAAGTGTCAGTCATGGCTCCGCCAATAGCCGCTGATCCGGCTGGAGGCCAGCCAAAGATCGCCTGGACCCGCCCTATGGCCGGGCACGCCCGCGCAGATCAGCAGACCGCCGGCGGCAGGGATAGGGTCAGGCCCCCGTCCCCTTGCCGCTGATCCTGATGTTGCCTTGCAGCTGGGCACCGCTTTCGGTCGCCATGCTCTGGGCCGAAACATCCGCCTGCACCTGCGAGCTGGCCGCCAGCCGCAGGTCCTCGCATTGGATCTTGCCGCTGTAGGTGCCCTCGACGGTCACCGACTGCGCGGTCAGGGCGCCGTCGACGGTGCCGCCCTCATGCACCGTTACCGCCTGCGCCGAGAGATCGCCGACCACCCGCCCGCGGACTTCGACACTGCCCTTGCTGGAGGTGATATTGCCCTCAACGGTCACATCTTCTTCGATTACGGAATTCACCACGTGTCAGCCCTTTCTGCGCATTCCCGGCCAGCCTAGCCTGCCCGGCCCGGTTTGAACACCTGATAGCAAACCGCCGCCTCCGGCCATAGTCCTGCCCTGTTGCACCCGGCAAGGTTCCGCCGGCGCCGCGCGCAAACCGCCGCTGGCGCCCGCTGTCGTCTTTCCCCGAATACCCCGCCGGAGGCCCTGCGCCGCCAGGGCGCAGTTGGCTCAGACCGCCGCCAGCAGACCGTCCTGCAGCTTCACCTGCCGGTCCATCCGCGCTGCCAGCTCCAGGTTGTGGGTGGCGATCAGCGCCGACATCCCGGTGCCGCGCACCAGCTCCATCAGCGCCGCAAAGACCTGATCCGCGGTGCCGGGATCGAGGTTGCCCGTCGGCTCGTCCGCCAGAAGGATCCGCGGGCTGTTGGCCAGTGCGCGGCAGAACGCCACCCGCTGCTGCTCGCCGCCCGACAGCGCCGCCGGGCGGTGACCGGCGCGGCCCGCCAGCCCGACGGTGCCCAGCAGCTCCGCCGCCCGCGCCGCCGCGGATTTCTGCGAGGCGCCGTTGGCCAGTTGCGGCAGCACGATGTTTTCCAGCGCGGTGAATTCCGGCAGCAGATGGTGGAACTGATAGACAAACCCCACTTCCTGGCGCCGCACCCGGGTGCGGCGGCGGTCGCCCTTGCCGGTGACATCCTCGCCCGCGATGCGCACCGTGCCCGCATCCGGCGTGTCCAGCAGGCCCGCGATGTGCAGCAGCGTCGACTTGCCCGCGCCCGAGGGCGCCACCAGCGCCACCACCTCGCCCGCCTGCAGCGTCAGGCCCGCGCCGCGCAGCACGTCGACCTGGCCGGGCGTGCCGGTGAGGTAGGATTTGGCGATGCCTGCCAGTTCCAGCGTGATCTCACTCATAGCGCAGCGCCTCCACCGGGTTCAGCCGCGCCGCGCGGCGGGCCGGGAAAATGGTCACGAAAAACGACAGCCCCAGCGACAGCGCCACCGCCGACAGCACGTCGCCCAGCCGCAGTTCGGCGGGCAGCGCATAGATGCCGCGGATCGACGGGTCCCAGACACCGCCGCCCATGATGAAGTTCACAAAGGAAAAGACCGGATCGATGTAGATGGCGAACAGGCAGCCCAGCAGCACGCCGCAGAGGGTGCCCAGCACCCCGGTGAAGGCGCCGCAGATGAAGAACACCCGCATCACCGACCCTTCGCTGAGGCCGATGGTGCGCAGGATGCCGATGTCGCGGCCCTTGTTCTTGACCAGCATGATCAGCCCCGAGACGATGTTCATCGCCGCGATCAGCACCAGGATCGACAGGATGATGAACATCACGTTGTCCTCGACCTCCAGTGCGCGCAGAAAGCCGCCGGAGGCATCGCGCCAGGTCCAGACCCCGGCGGTGCCGCCCGCCGCCTGCTGGATGGTGATGGCCATTGCATCAACGTTTTCAGGATCTTCCACCATCACCTCGATCTCGTCCGCCGCGCCCTCGCGGTTGAAGAACGCTTGCGCCTCGGCAAACGGCAGGTAGACGCGGGTGCGGTCGATGTCCCAGCGCCCGGCGGTGAAGATATAGACCACCTCATAGGCATTGACCCGCGGGCTGGTGCCGAAGGCGGTCTTGACCCCGTTCGGGGAGATCAGCTTGATCTTTTCACCGACGGACACGCCCAGCTCGCGCGCCACGCCGGAGCCGATGGCGATGCCCTCTTCAAAGCGCCCCAGGTCGCCCAGCGCCTCTTCGCTTTGGGCCACGCCGGGAATGCCCCGGATATCCTGCGCGGAGATGCCGAACACCTCGACGCCGGCGTTGCGCTGGCGCAGGTTCGCCATCACCTGGCCCTTGACCAGCGGCGCCGCGCGGGTGACGCCGGGCACCGCGGCCACGGTCTCCGCCAGCGCCTGATACTCCTTCAGCGACCGGTCCAGCACCCCGGCCTCGTTCACCTCGCCGTAGGAATAGACGGTGACATGGGCGTTGGCGCCCAGGATGGTGCCGACAAATTCCGACCGGAAGCCCGAGCGCACCGCCAGGGTGGCGATCAGCGCAAACACCGCAAGGGTGATGCCGATGAGGCTGATCCAGGTCATCACGCTGACCCCGCCCTCGGCCTTGCGGGCGCGCAAGTAGCGCCACGCGATGATCCATTCGAAACGTGAAAACGGCGGAGGTGTCGTGGCCATGCAAAGATCCTGCCCAGAAGGTCGGCGCGACCCTATGGGGGGCATGGATCAGGGTCAAGCCGCCACGCCCAGCGCCTTGAGCGGCAAGCGTAAAACCGTCAGCAGAAGCGCCGCCGCCAGCAGGCCCGCCAGAACCCCGCCCGCGGCAAAGGCGAGGCCGTCAGGGCTGACCGGAATGGCCGGGCGGAAACTGTCCCAGGCGGCGGCGGCCACCTCCGGGTCGGTGAAGCGGGCCAGGTTCAGCACCCGCTGCAGCGGCGCGAGGTCCTGCAGCGCGGCCAGATCGCCCTGCAGCCGGTCAAAGCGCGACAGCACATCCGACATGGTCTGCGCCCGCAGTCCGCCCATGCGGCCGCCGTCAGCCAATTCGGCCAGCGCCTGCTGCCGGCTCAGCCCCAGCGCGGCGGCGTCGGCATCGAACCCGGCGGCGATGCGGCCCAGCTCGTCCACCGCGCCGCCCAGCCGCTGCAGGTACTGCTGCGAAAATTCCGGAAACTGCGAACAGGCGGTGCCGCCGCAGGTGCCGCCCGCCAATGTCAAAACCCGTGCCAGCATGGCTGCTCTCTCCTGCCGTCTGTTTGCCCCGATCAGACGCCAAACGCCGCCGCCAGGCAAGCAGCTTGGCGGCGGCGGCAGGCCGGAAGCGCGCGCTCCCGGTGCCCTCAGCCGTCGAAGGCGGGGCAGGACTTGGGCCGTCTTTCCCCGATCACATCGGGTGCGGTGCCCGCGAACTTACCGTCCCGCCAGCACAGCTGCCGCGAGGAAAAGGCGATCACGCTCTCGTCCGACAGGTTGATGGTATAGGACTTGGAGGCATTGCCCGCGGCGGTGACCTCAACCGCGCCCACGGTGCCGCTGCCCGCCCCGTTCAGCTGCGCGCTGCCGTCCAGCTGCAGCTCTCCGGCGCCGGTGTAGCCGGTTGCGTACAGCACGGTGTCAATCACCCGGAAATCGTCATTTATCAGATAGTTCCGGGCCGATCCTTCCTCCCACATCTTGCGGATCCTGGTGTCGATGGCCAGCCAGTCGGACGCATAAAGCAGCACCCCCTTGTAAGTTTCGCTGGTCAGGGAATTGCCGGCAACCGCGCCGTCGCCCTCCAGACCGAAGCCCTGGATATCCTCGCCGGTGGAGACGGTGCCGCTGGCCGAAACCCGGGCCAGATCCTTGCGGCCGATCTCGAAAATCCAGCCCTTGCCGGCTGCCACATCCGGCAGGGTGCCGACATTGGCAAAGCCGTTCTGGATCAGCGCGCCGCTCAGCCGCCTGCGCCCCGTCAGCAGGCCGATCTGGCCCGGGCGCGCGACCTTTTCCGCGCCCTTGGTCACATAGACCGTATCGTTCAGCACCAGGTATTTCCCGAACGGGAAAAAGGTCCGCTTGAATTCGGCCTTCGGTTCCGCCTGCGCCGCCTGCGCCAGGCCGAAGAACAACAGCAATGAAAGAGCCCGCATAATCCTCACCATTCAAAATATTCCGGTTTGCAACGCCAATGTTGGCCCGCGGGGCGGCAGCCCTGTCAACCCCCGCCTGCAGAAATTTCCGGAAACGCACCCTTTACGGGATCGCTGTGCCCGTAAAAAAACAGGCCCGAAGGCCTGTTCCTGACGTGTCCTGATGTCCGGCGCTTCAGAAGCCGCGGCCGGTCGGGTGCTTCTCGTAAACCGCGGCCACCTTTTTGACCGCCTCTTCCGGGGACAGCTCCTCGCTCTCGCCGGTGCGGCGCGAGGTGAGTTCCACCACGCCGTTCTTGAGGCCGCGCGGGCCGACGGTGATGCGCCACGGCAGGCCGATCAGATCCATCGTCGCGAACTTGCCGCCCGCGCGCTCGTTGCGGTCGTCGTACAGCGGGTCCAGCCCGGCCGCGGTCAGTGCAGCGTACAGCTGGCTGCAGGCCGCGTCCGCCTCGTCATCGCCCTGCTTGAGGTTGACGATGCCGCAGTGGAACGGGGTCACGCCCTCGGGCCAGATGATGCCCTTGTCGTCGTGGCTGGCCTCGATGATGGCGCCCAGCAGGCGCGAAACACCGATGCCGTGCGAGCCCATGTGGACCGGCACGTTCTTGCCGTCCGGCCCCTGCACGGTGGCGCCCATGGCGTCGGAATACTTGGTGCCGAAGTAGAAGATCTGCCCCACCTCGATGCCGCGGGCGACGCGGCGGCGCTCCTCGGGGATCTGGTTGAACAGGGCCTCGTCATGGGTCTCGTCCGTACGGGCGTATTTGGAGGTGAACTCCTCCAGCACGCTCTGGCACTGCGCGACATTGTCATAGTCGATGTCGCGGTCGCCAAAGGTGAGGTCGGTCACCGCGCTGTCATAGAACACCTCGGATTCGCCGGTCTCGGCCAGCACGAGGAATTCATGGGTGTCGTCGCCGCCGATCGGGCCGGAATCGGCGCGCATCGGGATCGCCTGCAGGCCCATCCGCTCATAGGTGCGCAGGTAGCTGACCAGGTGGCGGTTGTAGGCGTGCAGCGCGTCTTCCTTGGTCAGGTCGAAGTTGTAGCCGTCCTTCATGTAGAATTCGCGGCCCCGCATCACGCCGAAGCGCGGGCGGATCTCGTCGCGGAACTTCCACTGGATCTGGTACATGGTCAGCGGCAGGTCCTTGTAGCTGCTGACGTGGGCACGGAAGATGTCGGTGATCAGCTCTTCGGCGGTGGGGGTGAACAGCATGTCGCGGTCATGCCGGTCCTTCACCCGCAGCATTTCCTGGCCGTAGGCCTCATAGCGGCCCGACTCGCGCCACAGGTCGGCGGACTGCATGGTCGGCATCTGCATCGGGATGTGGCCCGCGCGGATCTGCTCGTCATGCACGATGCTTTCGATCTTCTTCAGCACCTTGAAGCCCAAGGGCAGCCAGGAATAGATCCCGGCGGCGGATTGCTTGATCATCCCGGCGCGCAGCATCAGCCGGTGGCTGACGATCTGGGCTTCCGAGGGGTTCTCTTTCAGAACCGGCAGAAAATAGCGGGACAGGCGCATCTTGGCTCCATCGGTGATGTGGGTTCGAGTTCCCGCCCGGTTTAGTGGCTGCAAGGGGTGCGGGCAAGGGCGGAGGTGGAGGAGTGTTCTAATCCGCAGCTGCTGTGTTTCCCCCCGGATGAAACCGAACCGCCGGAACACAAGGCCCGGGCCTGATCTTGGGAGGGCGCGAATGCGCCTTCCCGGGGGGAAGGTCAGGCGCGGGCCGTGCCGCTGCGCGCCACGGCCTGGAAACCCGCTTCGCCCCCGCAATGTCGCTTTTGTGCCCTCGCGGCGCAAAAGAACTTGAATAGCCATTCAAGATTCGAAAGTGTTAGCGGAAACGCCCCGGACACACCGGGGCTCAAAGAATCCGTGGGGAGAGAGACGTGACCAAAACCATCCATGAACCGGCCCGCGACATTCCGGTCATCCATGAAACAGACGTGCTGGTGGTCGGCTCCGGCCCCGGCGGGCTGGCGGCAGCCTTGGCGGCGGCGCGGGCGGGGGTGGAGGTCACCCTGATGGACCGCTTCGGCTGTTTCGGCGGCAATATCACCACCGTCGGCGTCGAGGGCTTTGCCTGGTACCGGCACGAGAAAACCGTGGAGGCCGGCGGCGTCGGCCGCGAGTTCGAGGAGCGCGCCAAGGCGATGGGCGCGGCGGTGCCCGAAAGCCAGTCGCTGTCCTATGAGCTGGACAGCGAGGGCTTCAAGCTGGTGGCCGACACGCTGGTGGAGGAGGCCGGCATCCACCCGATGCTGCACCGGGTGTTCGTGGCCCCCATCCGCGAGGGCAGCCGGATCACCGGCGTCATCGCCGAGAGCAAGGCAGGCCGCGAGGCGGTGCTGGCGAAACGGGTGATCGACGCCACCGGCGACGCCGACATCGCCCATATGATGGGCGCGCCCTGCGTGAAAACCCCGGTGGAGCAGATGCAGGCGGCCAGCGTGATGTTCCATATCGCCGGCGTCGACAAGCAGAAATTCATGGAAGGCGTCAAGGCCGATCCCCAGACCTATGCCAATTGGTCGACCGGCGAATGGCAGGTGGAGACAAGCGGCAAGGAGGACGATATGTTCTCTCCCTTCCTGGCCAAGCCGTTTGCCCAGGCGATCCGCGACGGGGTGATCCCGGCGCATCTCAATACCATCGGCGGCACCTGGGGCGCGGTGCATGACTCCGGCGAGATGACCTATATGAACCTGGTGCATCTGGGGGGCATCGACGGCACCGACCCAGACAGCATGACCCGCGGCGAGATCGAGGGGCGCCGCCAGGCGATGCACGCCATCGACGCGCTGCGCGCCTATACGCCGGGCTGCGCGGGCGCGCGGCTGCGCAACTTCGGCATGACCATCGGCATCCGCGACACCCGCAAGCTCGACGCGCATCACAACATCACCGAGGACGAGACACGGCATCAGGGCCGCTTTGACGACACCATCGGCATCTATCCGGAGTTCATCGACGGCTACGGCGTGCTGATCCTGCCCACCACCGGGCGTTACATGCAGATCCCCTACCGCGCGATGCTGCCCAAGGGGGTCTCGGGCCTGCTGGTCACCGGCCGCGCCATCGGCGGCGACAGGATCGCCCATGCCGCCACCCGCAACATGGCCTGCTGCGCAGTTGCCGGACAGGGCGCGGGCATCGCCGCGGCGCTGTCGGTCAAATCGGGCTGCGAACTGGACGCGGTGGACATCGCGCAGGTGCAGGGTGAGCTGAAACGCCAGGGGGTGCGGATCCATTGACGCAGAATATTCCCACCATCGACATCACCCCGCTGCGCGAGGCCGGGCATCCGCAGCGGCAGCAGACTGTCGCGGCCATTCTGGCGGCGGCTGAGGACATCGGCTTCCTGTCCATCACCGGCACCGGGGTGGCGCCGGAGACGGTGGACAGCGTGCGGGCCGTGGTGCGGGCGATCTTTGCGGTGCCGGAGAAATCCAAGTGGGAGCAGGCAATTACGCGGGAGAATTACCGCGGCTACATCCCGATGGGTTTCTTCACGCCCAATGACGGCTCCGGCACTGCGGACAAATACGAGGGCTACAAGCTGCATCACGAGGTGGCGGCGGACGACCCGATCCGCGCCGCCTGCCCTCTTTACGGCCCCAACCGCTGGCCCGGCGAGGTGCCGCAGGCGCGCAAGGCGATTCTGGACTACTGGGCAAAGCTGGACGGCGTGTTTCACCTGCTGCTGGGGGCGCTCGCCGAGGGGCTGGGGCTGGAGCCGGATGCGTTCCGGGAGCCGTTCGAGAACCCGCTCACCAACATGAGCCTGCTGCACTACCCGCCGCAGGCGCCCGAGGAGGACGGTTTTGGCATTCACCCGCACAAGGACACTGACGCGCTGACCATCATCGCGCCGGACCCGGTCGGGGGCTTGGAGGTGCAGACCCGTGACGGCGGCTGGATCAGCCCCGGCTGCCCTCCCGGCGGCTTTGTCGTCAACATCGGCGACATGCTGGAGCTGTGGTCCGGCGGGCGGCTGGTCTCCACCCCGCACCGGGTGGTGAACAGGTCCGGGCGCGAGCGCTATTCCTTCCCGTATTTCGCGGTGCCGCGCCACGATGTGGTGGTGAAGCCGCTGCTGCCGCCGGTTGACGGGTTCAGCCGCCCGCCCGTGCATTGCGGCCACTGGTCGGCCGAGATCTGGCGCACCAACTGGCCGGATCAGGACGCAGATGCGGACACCCCGGAGCTGGGGACGCTGCACAGCTGAGGGAACGCCCTGCCCCTGCGGCCGCGCAGGACATTTCCCTGACTTGCCCCCGGTCTTTTGCGCCTTATCCCCGTCTTGCCCACAGCGGATTTGCCCCTGCCCCTTGCATGGGCTGCGCCCATCGGGGAAGACTGGCCGCAACAACCGGATGCAAACAGACCAGGGGCGGGCAGTCTGACCATGGCGCTACCAGCCAAGAAACAGTTCAAATACTGGGGCGTCGCCGCGGTGGTGTTCGCGGTGATCATGTGGGCGCTTGGCGGCGTGCTGATGCCGTTCATCCTGGGCGCCGCGATTGCCTATATGATCGACCCGATCGCCGACCGGCTGGAAGCCTGGGGGCTGAGCCGCACCGCCGCCACCGCCGCCATCACCGTCGGCGCGCTGCTGGTGTTCCTGCTGCTGCTGCTGGTGGTGGTGCCGACGCTGATCTACCAGATGATCGACCTGGTCAACGTGCTGCCGCAGCTGGCGCGCGACGCGCGCGCCTTTGCGATCGAGCATTTCCCCTCGGTGTTCGAGGAAAACAGCCGCATGCATCAGGCCATCGCCTCGATCGGGCAGACGCTGCAGTCGCGCGCGGGCCAGCTGCTGCAGACCGCGGCCGGATCCGCGGTGTCGCTGCTGAACGTGGTGGTGCTCTTGGTCATCGTGCCGGTGGTTGCGGTCTACCTGCTGCTGGACTGGGACCGGATGGTGGCGCGCATCGACGCGCTCCTGCCGCGCGACCACCAGCCGGTGATCCGCCGCCTGGCCCGCGAGATCGACGCGGTGCTGGCCTCCTTCATCCGCGGCATGGGCACGGTCTGCCTGATCCTGGGCACCTATTACGCGGTGGCGCTGATGCTGGTGGGGCTGAATTTCGGCCTGGCGGTCGGCTTCATCGCCGGGCTGATCACCTTCATCCCCTATCTCGGCGCGCTGATCGGCGGCGCGCTGGCGATCGGGCTGGCGCTGTTCCAGTTCTGGGGCGACTGGGTGTCGATCGGGCTGGTCGGCATCATCTTTGCCATCGGACAGGTCGCCGAGGGCAATTTCCTCACCCCCAAGCTGGTCGGCGGCTCGGTCGGGCTGCATCCGGTCTGGCTGCTGCTGGCGCTGTCGGTGTTCGGGGCGCTGTTCGGCTTTGTCGGCATGCTGGTGGCGGTGCCCGTTGCCGCCGCCCTGGGCGTGGTCGCCCGCTTCCTGACCGAACAGTATCTGGACAGCCGACTGTATCAGGGCCAGAGCCACCGGGACGCGGGGGCGGAATAATCCGATGGCACAGCAGCTGAGCTTTGACCTCCCGGCGAAACCGGCGCTGGGGCGGGATGATTTCTTTGTCGCCCCTTCCAACGCGATGGCGGTGGCGCTGCTGGATCCCGGCTTTGCCTGGCCCAGCGGCAAGCTGGTGCTGACCGGCCCCAAAGGCGCGGGCAAGACCCATCTGGTGCACGTCTGGGCCAGCCAGACCGGGGCGCGGATCATCCGCGCCGCCGGTCTGGCCGCCGAGGCGGTGCCGGATCTGGCGCAGGGCCCCATTGCGGTCGAAGACGTGCCGGCAATCGCCGCCCGCAAGGAGCAGCAGGACGCCCTGTTCCACCTGCACAACATGGTGCTGGCGGGCGGCCATGCGCTGGTGATGACCGGCCGCGATGCGCCGAATCTGTGGGGGCTGACCCTGCCCGACCTGCAAAGCCGGGTGCAGGCCGCCACCCATGCCGAGCTGCAGGCGCCGGACGACCAGCTGCTGGCGGTGGTGCTGGCCAAGCTGTTCGACGACCGCCAGATCACCCCGAGACCGGATGTGATCCCCTATCTGGTGGCCCATATGGACCGCTCCTTTGCCGCGGCGGCGCAGATCGTCGGGCGGCTGGACCGCCTGTCGCTGGCGGAAAAATGCAGCCTGTCACGGCCGCTGGCGGTGCGGGTGCTGTCGGAAATCCGCGAGGAGGCACTGGAAAATGACGCATCCGCAAGCGGTTGACCGCCGCCCTCGCTTCGACCATCCTGACCGCGGATTGCCAGACGGAGCCCTCATGAACCTCACTCAGGACCCCGCCGCCGCCAATGCCGATTGGGGCCCCTTCGGCCGCCCGATCTTTGATGACCCCAGGGCCCGGGCGCTGTCCCGTGTCGGGGTGGTCGATGTCGGCTCCAACTCGGTCCGGCTGGTGGTGTTCGACGGCGCCGCCCGCAGCCCGGCCTATTTCTACAACGAAAAGATCATGTGCGCGCTTGGCGCCGGTCTCTCGGAATCGGGCCGCCTGAACCCGGAAGGCCGCGCCCGCGCCCTGTCGGCGCTGCGCCGGTTCCAGCATCTGGCCCAGGGCATGGGGCTGCCGCCGCTGTCGGCGATTGCCACCGCCGCGGTGCGCGAGGCCGAGGACGGGCCGGAGTTCTGCGCCGAGGTGCTGCGCGAGACCGGGCTGAAGGTCCACGTCATCGACGGCCGCGAGGAAGCGCGGCTGTCGGCGCAGGGGGTGCTGTTGGGCTGGCCCGGCGCCTATGGTCTGGTCTGCGATATCGGCGGCTCCTCGATGGAGCTGGCGGAGATCCAGGAGAACACCGTCGGCCGCCGGGTGACCTCGCCGCTGGGGCCGTTGAAGCTGCGCGACATCAAGGGCGGCCGCAGGGGCCGCAAGGAGCATATCCGCGCGGTGATCGAGCAGCTGAAGACGGAGATGGGGCCGCAGCGCGACCGGCTGTTCCTGGTCGGCGGCAGCTGGCGGGCGATTGCCCGCATCGACATGCACCGGCGCGGCTACCCCTTGAAAGTGCTGCATGAATACCGGATGTCCGCCCGGGACGTGCGCGAAACCGCCCGCTATATCGAGACCAGCAGCCTGGACAAGCTGCGCAGCGCCTGCGGTGTGTCCTCCAGCCGGATGTCGCTGGTGCCCTATGCCATCGACGTGCTGACCCGGCTGGTCAAGACCTTCAAGCCCAAGGACATCGCGGTGTCCAGCTACGGCATCCGCGAGGGGCTGCTGTACGAGCAGATGCCGCAGCGGCTGCGCGCCCGCGACCCGCTGATCGAGGCGTCGCGCTTTGCTGAGATGAAGGACGCGCGGGTGCCCGGCTTCGGCAAGACGCTGTATGATTTCGTCAGCCCGCTGTTCAGCGGTGCGCGGCACAGCAAGCGGCGGCTGGTCAAGGCGGCCTGCCTGCTGCATGACGTCAGCTGGCGCGCCCATCCCGACTACCGCGCCGAGGTCTGTTTCGACAATGCCACCCGCGCCAACCTGGGCGGGCTCAAGCATTCGGAGCGGGTGTTCCTGGGGCTGGCGCTGTTGCACCGCTACAGCAACAAGCGGCAGGGCAGCTCCTTTGAGCACCTGTACGGTCTGCTGGACGAAAGGGGCCAGCACGAGGCCGAGGTGCTGGGCAAGGCGATGCGCTTCGGCGCCATGCTAATGGTGACCAGCAACGGCGAGATCGGCTCGCTGCACTGGCAGCCGCGCAAGCGGGTTCTGCATGCGGAGCTGCCGGATGCGGCGCGGCCGCTTTATGGCGAGGTGGCCGAATCCCGGCTGAAATCGCTGGCCAAGGCGCTGGAGGCCGAAGTGGAGCTGAAGTTCAGCAAGCCTGCGCCGACGCCGGATCCGGAATGAGGCCGGCGGCAGGCGTCAGATCTCGGTGACGCCCTCTTCTGCCTCGTCTTCCTTGCCTGCGGGCGCATTCTCCTTGGGTTTCCTGCGGATGATGATATCGCCATTGGGCAGGATCTCGGGCAGCTCATAGGCGCTCCAGTCCTCGACCTCCTTGGCGATCTCCGCCAGGGCCGGCCCCATCTCGCTGAGAAACGCGCCCATTGAGGGGCCGATCTCCCCGATCATGTCCTGCAGGTCTTCCAGCGCCGGTGCCATTTCCTGGCGCAGGCCCTCCCAGAACAGATCCGCCCCCCGTTCCATCAGCGAAGGATCATTGCCCTCCTCCGCCGCGTCCTGGGCGGCAAGCGAGCTGGACAGAAGGGCGGTCAGGGCGGCGGGCAGAAGAAACTGTTTCATGGGGCTAATATAGGGGCGCCGGTTGCGCGCGAACAGAGGGATTGCAAACAGCGCCGCGCCGGGCGGGCGCTTGCTCCGGGGGCGGTTGCGGCAGACAGGTTCTGATTTCCGCAAGCGGCGCCGCTCCGGCATCGGACGGTGCCCCCGGCGCCGGCGCCGGAGGAGATCTGCCGGCTGAGCCTGAAAAAAATCAGGGCGCATCGCATGGGAAACAACCTTGGGATATTACGGCACAACAATTTGGTGTATGCTGGCTTGGTGTGCTGATTTGTACAAGGAGACCACTCCATGCGCTCCCTTTGGGTTTCCCTGCTGACTTTGGTCCTCAGCTTTTCCGCCGCTGCTGCGCAAGCAAGTGAAATAGCCGAGGCACTGACAAAGCTTCGGACGTCTTTTGCGCGTACCGCGTTTTCTCATTTCAAGGCGATGCCTCTGCACCTTCGGTACGACGTGGAAGTGGGGGAGGTCATCCGTATTCAGGATGAACAGCGGCTGTTGAAAAGTTCCAAATGCTACCCCGGCCTCGAGATCGAGCTCGACGACAGAACGGAATCCGTCGCCGTTTCCCTGTCCCGGAAATCGGCGGTTGCCTTGGGGCTTGGGGGACGCGCCAGCCTCTACGGCATTCCCGCTTCCGGCGAGGCAGAGTTCAACAGGAGTGTCCGCCGAAGCGTCCAGTCGATCCTGATGAGAACCTCATTCGCCTACCCGCTGGGCGGGGCAAGTGAATTGATGTCTCCTACCGGAGATAGCGCCGAATGCGAGGCGCTTTTTCCGCCTGCCAGTATTCCGATGGGCCCCGGATTGCTGGTTTCGTCTGTCTTCACCGGCAAGCTGATAACGCAACAAGCAATCGACAGCGATCTTGCAGCCGGGATTGATGCCAGCGCCAAGCTGACACCGAGAGGGCTGCCCGTGGAAGTGTCCGGAGATGCGGAAGCCAGCACCAGTACACGGTCCGTCATTGCCCATCTGCGTCCGGAAGGAAGCTTTGCTGTCCAGTCCGCCTTCATAAGCCGCCGCGCTCTTATGGATTACTATGCGCTGGCCCAAAACAACCTCGAAACCTGGGCTGAGCTGGAAGCGCTGATCGAAAGCTATGTTTCGGGCGAAGAGGCTGGCCTCCTGGCAGACATCAAAAGTGGAATTTGGTCGTTGTGGGAAAAGCTCGACCAGCCTGAAGAAACCCTGACGCAATACAGGGAACGCCTTTTTGCATCTGAAGATGCCGATTTCGTCGAAGACGTCGGAAAATTGGATGTTCCTGAAGAAGCATGGGACAGGATCGGCGTCGTTGCGGCGGCTGAAGTGATCGTCTCGACAACCATCGCGGAATAAGCTGGCCGCCGTGCCGTCCCCTCCCGATCACTCCAGCGCAATGTCCAGCGTCACCGGGAAATGGTCGGAGGCCTTGAGCAGCGCCTCCCGCGTCTCTGCATCGGCGTAGCATTCCGCATCGTCAAAAGGGTGCCAGATCCGCCACTGCGGATCAAATCCCGTCAGGCTGCGGGAAATCATCACATAGTCCAGCAGCGCGCAGAAATAGCGTTTGGTTTCAGGATTGTAGAACCGCGAGGTGCTGGGCAGCACGGTGGCGCGCGGCTGCAGCAGGTTGTGCGCGTGGGGGTCGGTCAGCAGATCCCCCATCACGATCTCGACCGAGGAGCGGCCGAACAGTTCTTCGTATTCATCGAGGCCGGGGCCGTCGTTGAGATCGCCCAGCAGCACCACGTGCTCGCCCGCTGCCGCGTGTTCCGCCACCCGCCGGTGCAGCCAGATCGCCTGCGCCAGCTGCTTGCGCCGGTTGGCAATGGAAACGGCGGTGATCTCGCCGCGGGTTTTCGCCGCGTGCGGCGCCTTGGATTTCAGATGCGCGCCGATCATCCGCAGTCGGGTGCCGCCCCTGGTCCGCACGGCCAGCTCCAGCGGCGGCTTGGAAAACCGCACCTGGTCGGCCTGCGCATCGACGTCGAGATCGATGGCGAGCACCCCGTCGAACCGCGGCGCATCCGCCGAGGCGCGGGCATCGTGGCGGGCGGTCAGCACGTCGGGGTCATAGAGCAGCGCGATTTCCTGCTGGGTGTCGTTGGGAAAGCCGCTGACCGCCTCGCGCGCCCTGAGGCCCGCCTCTGCCGCAAAGTGTTCCAGGGCCCGGGTGGTGCGCTGGCGGCGGCCGGTGTTGGGCGCCTCGATCACCATCACCGCATCGGCGTCGATGCGGCGCAGCACATGGGCGATGGCGTGCCCCTGGGTGTAGCGGTCAATCCCGTGGCGGGCCGACCGCGCGCCGTCCAGCAGCAGGCGGTCCTGGCTGTCGAACAGGTTGGCGAACCATTCGATGTTATAGGTGGCCAGCCGCATTGCCGCCGCATCCGTTGATCTCGTCCCAGGCGCGGTTGATGTCGATCAGCCGCTTTTCCGCCAGCCGCACCGCCTCTTCCGGCACCCCGCGGGCGATCATCGCATCCGGGTGGGTGTCGCGCACCAGCTGGCGCCAGTGCTTGCGGATCTCCTCCTTGGCCATATCCGGGGTGACGCCCAGCACCGTGAAGGGATCCTTGGGCGCATCCGGCACGAAGCGCGCCCGCAGCGCCTGGAACTGCTGCGGCGTCTGGCCGAAGATGCGGCTCACCTCCTCCAGGAACTCATTCTCGCCGGGGTGGTAGAACCCGTCCGCCAAGGCGATATGAAAGAGCCCCTCCATCAGGTCGCAGAGCGTGGCGGGGTCGTCGGCAAACATGCTGTGGATGCGGCGCGCGTATTCCTGGTAGCCGGCCACATCGGTGCGCGCCATGTTGAAGACGCGGGCCGCGCCGGTCTCGTCGTCGCGGGCGATCTGGAACACCTCGCGGAAGGCGGTGACCTCATCCCTTGTGACCTGGCCGTCGGCCTTGGCCATCTTGGCGCCAAGCGCAATCACGGCAATGGCAAAGGCCACGGTTCTTTCGGGCGGCGCGCGCAGGCGGTCGAACACTTCCGACAGGCTTTCGCCTGCGGCAAGCGCGGCCAGCGCGTCGGATATGCGGGTCCAGAGTGACATGCGGCGAGACTAGCGGGGTTTGCCGGCGCTGTCAGGGGCGGGAATACCGGGTGTCAGGATTTTCTGCATGAAAACAGTGTCCAGCCAGCGGCCGTGCTTGCAGCCAAGCTCCGGCATTCTTGCGGTTTCCACATAGCCCAGGGCGGCGTGAAAGGCGATGGCGCCGGGATTGGCGCTGCTGACGCTGGCGATCAGAACGTGAACCCGGGCCGCTGCCGCCGCCGCCTCCAGCGCCTGCATCAGCCGGCGCCCCGCGCCCTTGCCCTGCGCCGCGGGCAGCAGGTGAATGGTGTGCTCCGCCGTGAACCGGTATCCGGGGCCGGGGCGGAAGGGGAAGAAATGCGCGTGGCCGAGGATTTCGCCGTCCTGCTCCGCCACCAGGTAGCTGCCGCTGCCGCGTCCGGCGGCGATCTGATCCCGCACCTGCGCCACGGTTTTCTCCAGGCTGTTGAAGGTCGCCAGCGTGTCGCGGATCACCCAGTTGGCGATGGCGCAGACCGCTTCGGCATCCTCTGCCCGGGCCGGGCGGATAATCATCTCAGCTGCCTTTTGCCGTGCGGGGTGGCGAACTCCGCCATCATTGCGGGCGCCCCCTGCTCCACTGCGATGCGCGGGTCGGCCAGGATGCGGTCCAGCGCCGCCTGCAGCGCCGCTGCCTCCGGGTGGCTGAGGGTCAGCCGGGCCAGGCGGCAGCCCGACTGCGGCAGGCGGGCGGCGGGCGGCTCTGCCTGCCACTGCAGGACGGCGGGAAAGAGGTTGTCATAGGGCAAGAGCCCGTCCTCCGGCACCGTCATCAGCCAGCGCAGGTCGCCGCGCTGCATCTGCACGTGGCGCTGCGCATGGGGCGGCAGCAGGGTTTTTTCCGCGCCCAGGTCTTCGCTTCGCAGGATCCAGTTGCTGAGCCGCGCCGGGCCGTTGAGCCGGTCGAGGTCGAACCAGCGCGGCTGCTCCTGCGGCTGGGTTGCGGGGTCGATGGCGATGGCCTCCAGATAGAGCCCGTCCTCCAGCCCCATCAGCCGGTTATGGGTGCCATAGCGCGCATGGCTGCCGCCGGGGCCCAGGCGGATGCCCAGGGACTGCTCCACATGGGCCGCGGCGTCTTCCAGCGTTGCGCCGGCCACCGCCAGGTGATCGAGTATCATGTGCGCGCCCTCCCCTTTGGCACCCGAGACTAGCGGTGCGGCGGCCGGGTGCAAGGCGGGATTTCAGGCGGGCGGGCGCCCGCGTCTCAGACCCAGATGGCTGCGGCCCAGACACCGGCGATCACCGTGGGGTAGAACGTGCCGGCAAACCCCAGCCCCCTGAGCGGCGGCGACAGGTGGTAGCCGGCCCAGAACAGCAGGCGCATCAGCGCAAAGGACAGGCCAAGCGCGATGGCCACGGCGCCGCCCAGGGTGACGGCGGCAAAGGGCCAGATGGCCAGCGCCAGCACCAGCTGCTCCACGGTGTTGGCCAGCACCCGCTGGTCGATCTCTGCCGGGGAACCGGGCGCAAAGGGGGCACCGTCGATGATGGCGTCGTCAAAGAATCGCCGCTGCGCGATGCGGCCGGTCATCAGGGCGAGGATCAGGCCAGGCGCGAGGAAGGCGCCGGGCAAGGCGATCGGGGCCGGGATATACGGCAGGCCCAGCCATTGCGGCAGGCCGGTGACCGCAACGCCCCAGAGGGCGCCGAGGGCCATGCCGGTAAGGATCTGAGGGCGTTTGGAGCGCAGCATGGCGCCACTCAATCACCGGTTCGGCGGTTTGCCAAGACCGGCCGCCGTCAGCCTGGACCGCCAAGCGGAAAGATGCAGGCTGGTTCTGGAGACAGAAATCCGAACCGCAGCGCTCCCGCCCGCCGCCGGCTGTGCCACAGGCACAACCGCGCCGGTTGGGCACGGCATCGCGCGCCTTGCGGCGCGCGATGCCGGCAGCCAGCCTGAAGGGCTGGCTGCCGGGCCCAAAGCCGCCAAGGGGGCGGCCCGAAGGGCAGGCACCTGCGGGTGCGGGAGAGCCTCCCCTGCCCCCGCAGGTGCGGTGTTTGCGTCAGGAACGCGCTTCGCGGATCAGGCGCAGGATGTCCTGGGCGGCCTCGGGGATGTTGGTGCCGGGGCCGAAGATCGCCTTGACGCCTTTGGAGTACAGGAATTCGTAATCCTGCTGCGGAATCACGCCGCCGCAGATCACGATGATGTCGCCTGCGCCTTCGGCCTGCAGCGCCTCGACCAGCTGCGGCGCCAGCGTCTTGTGGCCCGCGGCCTGGCTGGAGATGCCGATCACGTGCACGTCGTTGTCGATGGCGTCCTGCGCCGCCTCTGCCGGGGTCTGGAACAGCGGGCCCACGTCGACGTCAAAGCCGATGTCGGCAAAGGCCGTCGCGATCACCTTGGCGCCGCGGTCGTGGCCGTCCTGGCCCATCTTGACCACCAGCAGGCGCGGGCGGCGGCCCTCCTCCTCGGCGAAATCCTCGATCGACTTCTGGATCGCGGCAAAGCCCTCGTCGCCCTCGTAAGCCGCGCCGTAGACGCCGGCCAGGGTTTTCACTTCCGCACGGTGGCGGCCGAATTCCTTTTCCATCGCCATGCTGATCTCTCCGACTGAGGCCCGCGCGCGGGCGGCTTCGACAGCTGCTTCGAGCAGGTTGCCGCTGCCGTCCTTGGCGCGGCGGGTCAGTTCATCGAGCGCGGCCTGGCAGGCCGCCTCGTCGCGCATCTCGCGCATTTTCTGCAGGCGGGCGATCTGGGCGTCGCGCACCGCGTGGTTGTCGACATCCAGGATGTCGATCGGGTCTTCCTTGTCCTTGCGGTACTTGTTGACGCCAACCACCACCTCGTCGCCGCGGTCGATCATCGCCTGGCGGCGGGCCGCCGACTCTTCGATGCGCAGCTTGGGCATGCCGCTCTCGACGGCCTTGGTCATGCCGCCCATCTCCTCGACTTCCTCGATCAGCGCCCAGGCTTTCTCGATCAGGTCGTTGGTGAGGCTTTCGATGTAGTAGGAGCCGGCCAGCGGGTCGACCACGTTGGTCACGCCGGTTTCCTCCTGCAGCACCAGTTGGGTGTTGCGGGCGATGCGGGCGGAGAAGTCGGTGGGCAGCGCGATGGCTTCGTCCAGCGCGTTGGTGTGCAGGGACTGGGTGCCGCCAAGCACCGCCGACATCGCCTCATAGGCGGTGCGGATCACGTTGTTGTAGGGATCCTGCTCCTGCAAGGAAACGCCCGAGGTCTGGCAGTGGGTGCGCAGCATCTTGGAGCGTTCGGACTTGGCGCCGAATTCGGTCATCACCCGGTGCCACAGGGTGCGGGCGGCGCGCAGCTTGGCGATTTCCATGAAGAAATTCATGCCGATCGCAAAGAAGAACGACAGACGCCCTGCGAATTTGTCCACGTCCATGCCGGCGTCCAGCGCCGCGCGCACGTATTCGCGCCCGTCCGCGATGGTATAGGCCAGCTCCTGCACCAGGTTCGCGCCGGCCTCCTGCATGTGGTAGCCGGAGATCGAGATCGAGTTGAATTTCGGCATGTGGTCGGAGGTGTATCCGATGATGTCCGAGATGATCCGCATCGAGGGCTTGGGCGGGTAGATGTAGGTGTTGCGGACCATGAACTCCTTCAGGATGTCGTTCTGGATGGTGCCCGCGAGGACCGACTTGTCGTGGCCCTGCTCCTCGCCCGCGACGATGAAGGAGGCCAGCACCGGGATCACCGCGCCGTTCATGGTCATCGACACCGAAACCTGATCGAGCGGGATGCCGTCGAACAGGATCTTCATGTCCTCGACCGAGTCGATGGCCACGCCGGCCTTGCCGACATCGCCGACCACGCGGGGGTGGTCGCTGTCATAGCCGCGGTGGGTGGCGAGGTCGAAGGCGACCGAGACGCCCTGCTGCCCCGCGGCCAGGTTGCGGCGGTAGAAGGCGTTGGATTCCTCCGCCGTGGAGAAGCCCGCGTACTGGCGGATGGTCCAGGGGCGGCCGGCGTACATGGTGGCCTTCACCCCGCGGGTGAAGGGGCCGAAACCGGGCAGCGTGCCCATGTGGGGCAGGTCCCGGGTGTCGTCTTCGGTATAGAGCGGCTTGACCTCGATGCCTTCCAGCGTCTGCCAATTGAGGTCGTCAACCGCCCGTCCGCGCAGCTCTTTCTCAGCCAGAGCCCGCCATTCGTCTTTGTTTGTCATCAGGTCTTCCTCTTGTCAGTCTTGCAAGGGGCGGGTTCAGGCCCGCCGCCAGTTTATCCGGGTCTTGTGCCAGCGTGGCGAGGCCGTCGGCCCCGGCCGCCAGCCACATCATATCGTCGGCGTAAGCCTCGCGCAGGCGTGCGGTCTGCGCATCGTCGAAGGGGCGCCAGCGGCCGCTGCCCGCGGGCAGCCTGGCCGCAACCGGGGACGGCAGGCCGGCGCGCAGGTCCTGCAGGCACAGCGACGCGTTGAGGCGCACCCGTGCATGGGTGCGCGGGGCATCAGCCCCGGTCAGCGCCGCCAGCTGCGCCTCGGGCCGGGAGCCGAAGGTTTCGAACGGCAGCACATGCAGGCGCACATCCGGCATCGCGCAGGCGATATCGGTGATCACGTCGCGCCAGCTGCGCGGCGACTGAACCAGCCGTTCGAGGCCGGCGGAATTGGGCACCCGGTGGCCGCGTGCCACGGCGTAAGCCAGCGCCGAGGCCCAGTAGCCGTCGAGGCTGCGGATGCTGAACGCCACATCCGTCACCGCGGGCCCGAAGGCCTGCGCGAATCGCGCCATCCGCTCGCCGACGCCGCTGTAGAGGTCGCCGAGGCGCAGGTTGGCGCGGGTTGCGCCGATCATGTTCTCGTCGCTGACCAGCAGCTGATGCATCCCGCCGCTGCCGCAATTGTCCAGCTGGATCTGCAGCCGCCCGCGGGCGCGCTGCGCCAGGTCGCGGCCGGTCACCGGCGCCGGTCCCGGCTGGATGCCGTGGAACAGCCCGTTGCGGGTGCGGGCCGGGCCCCAGAAGCCGATTCCCTGTCTGGCCAGTCCCGATGCGTTCTGGCGCATGTATTCCTGGAAAGAGGTGGTGGCGCAGCGGTGCGCGCCGGCGTGAAGGATCACTTTCATCGTGCTTCGGGGCCTCTGCTGGAGGGCCGCAGGCCGCAGCCCGGTCAAGGGGAATGCCGCAATCATGGCCGGCAACCCCTCATTATCCCGTTAACGATGATATTTTTTGACCAAGTGCTGGATTTCTCAGTCGCATTTGCCGCCGCTGCACATATATTCAACGGGACAGGAGAGATCATGAGAGCAATCCTAAGTGTTGTTTTGGCAGGTTTTCTTCCGGTGGCCGGCGCGGCTGCCGATGGCAGCATGCCTGAATTGATCCGGCCCGGGTATGACGCGGTGCTGGAGGATTTCCGGTGGACGCACCGGCCGGTGGTGGTGTTTGCCGACAGCCCGGAAGATCCGCGGTACCATGAGCAGATGGAGCGGCTGATGGATGGCATCGAGACGCTGCGCGAGCGCGACGTGGTGGTGCTGACGGATACGGACCCGGCGGCCAAATCGGCCCTGCGCAAGAAGCTGCGGCCGCGCGGTTTCATGCTGGTGCTGGTGGGCAAGGACGGCGAGGTGAAACTGCGCAAGCCGCATCCCTGGACGGCGCGTGAATTGTCCCGCACCATCGACAAATCCCCCGAACGCCTGCGCGAAGTGGAAGAGCGGCGCGGCGGCTGAGCGAGGCGGCCGGGCAGACCGGGCAGACCGGGGCGCCTGAATACGGGCGTGCGGCCGGTCAGCCGTTGCCGCGGACGTAGATCAGCGCCATCGCCTGTTTGTCCAGCACCAGCATCGCACCGCTGTCCGGCACGAAGACCAGCGTCGACGCGGGATTGCGGATCGCCTGGTAATAGACCGACTTGACCAGATCGGACATGCAGCTGACGCCCGCAAGGCCGGAGTTCAGCACCCCCAGCCCCTGCGGCAAATTGCGCGACATGATGTCCTCGGTCACCGCATTGGGGGATTTGCCGGACACGGCAAAGGCCACCGGCTTGCCCGCCTCCAGCATCTGCATGCCGGTGTTGAGCGAGCGGGCGCGCTCCACCAGAGAGGTGATGCGCGGGCTCTCGGCGGTGTGGAAGACAGCCGCGGTGCAGCTCATCGAGGACTGGAAGAAGAAGGTCTCTCCCAGGTCCACCCAGGCGGAGAGCTGGGCGCGCAGCGCCTCCTCCTTGTCGAGCGCGCAGGCTGACAGGAACGCCAGGGCGGTCAGCAGGCAGGTAAAGAGACGGTTCATGCGGCACCTTCAGGTCGTCAAACCGGGGCAGTGTCGCAGAAATTCCTGAAGATTCCGTGCATGCGGCAGCGGCTGCCGCCCGCATGGCGCGCGGGGCAGGCCCGCAGCGGCCGGCGGGACGGCCCGCCTGCCCTGCTGCGCCTATGCCTACCCCGTGCCGCATTATTCGAATTCCATGATCACGTCGTCGACCGCCAGGCTGTCGCCCGCGGCGGCGTTGATCTTGGACACCACGCCCTTGCGCTCGGCGCGCAGGATGTTTTCCATCTTCATCGCCTCGACGGTGCACAAGCTTTGGCCCTCCTGGACCTCCTGCCCCACTTCGACGTCGACCTTCACGATCAGGCCGGGCATCGGGCAGAGCAGCATCCTGGAGGTATCGGGCGCCTGTTTCTCCGGCATCAGCTCTGCCAGTTCGGCCTGGCGCGGGGTGCGCACATGCACCTTGAGATCGGCGCCGCGGGAGCGGATGCGGAAGCCCTGGGTCACCTTGCCGGTCTTCAGCACCAGGGTCTCGCCGTTCACGTCCAGGGTGGCCAGCTGGTCGCCCGGGGTCCAGTCCGACGTCACCCGCAGGGCCGCGCCATCGTCAAAGCGGACAGTCGCCCCTTCGCGGTCGGCGTCGACCACCACGCTGTAGGACTGGTCCTGCAGGCTGACAACCCAATCGGTGCCCACCTTGCGCTCGTGGTTGTCCATCCGGCCCGACACCCGGGTGCGGCGGATTTCGGCAACCCGGTGCATGGCCGCACAGGAGGCCGCGATCTTGCGCAGGTCCGCTTCCGGCAGCTCGACGCCCGCGAAGCCCTCCGGGTACTGCTCTTCGATGAAGGCGGTGGTCATGGTGCCGTCGATGAAGATCGGGTGATCCATCACCGCGCTGAGGAACGGCAGGTTGTGGCCGATGCCTTCGACCTCGAAGCTGTCGAGCGCGATGCGCATGGCGTCGATCGCCTCACCCCGGGTCGGTGCCCAGGTGCAGAGCTTGGCGATCATCGGGTCGTAGTACATCGAGATCTCGCCGCCCTCGTAGACGCCGGTGTCATTGCGCACCGCGGCCGCGCCCGCGGGCGCATCGCCCTGCCACTTGCCGTTTTCCAGCATCGGCCCTGCGGCGGTCTCCGCCGGCGGGCGGTAGCGCGACAGGCGGCCGATGGAGGGCAGGAAGCCGCGGTAGGGATCTTCGGCATAAAGGCGGTTTTCAATGGCCCAGCCGGTGAGTTTGACATCCTCCTGGCGCAAGGGCAGCTCGGCGCCGTCGGCGACGCGGATCATCTGCTCGACCAGATCGACGCCGGTGATCAGCTCGGTCACCGGGTGCTCCACCTGCAGGCGGGTGTTCATTTCCAGGAAGTAGAAGTTCTTGTCGCCATCGACGATGAATTCCACGGTGCCCGCGCTGGAGTAGCCGACGGCCTTGGCCAGCGCCACCGCCTGCTCGCCCATCGCCTTGCGGGTGTCCTCGTCGAGGAACGGCGACGGCGCCTCTTCCACCACTTTCTGGTTGCGGCGCTGGATCGAGCATTCGCGCTCGCCCAGGTAGATGCCGTTGCCATGCTTGTCGCACAGCACCTGGATTTCGATGTGGCGCGGCTGGGTGACGAATTTCTCGATGAAGATGCGGTCGTCGCCAAAGGAGTTCGCGGCCTCGTTCTTGGAGGACTGGAAGCCTTCGCGGGCCTCCTCGTCGGTCCAGGCGATGCGCATCCCCTTGCCGCCGCCGCCGGCGCTGGCCTTGATCATCACCGGGTAGCCGATCTGGTTGGAGATCTTCACCGCCTCGTCGGCATCGGCAATCAGGCCCATGTAGCCGGGCACGGTGGACACGCCTGCCTCCTGGGCGATCTTCTTGGAGGTGATCTTGTCGCCCATCGCCTCGATCGCGCCTTTCGGGGGGCCGACAAAGGCGACGCCCTCGGCCTCCAGCGCTTCGGCGAATTTCGAGTTTTCCGACAGGAAGCCATAGCCCGGATGCACCGCCTGGGCGCCGGTTGCGCGGATCGCCTCCATCACCTTGTCGATGACGATATAGGACTGGTTGGCGGGCGGCGGGCCGATGTGGACGGCTTCGTCCGCCATCTGCACATGCAGGGCCTGCTTGTCGGCGTCGGAGTAGATGGCAACGGTCTTGATGCCCATTTTCCGCGCCGTCTTGATGACGCGGCAGGCGATCTCGCCCCGGTTGGCAATCAGGATCTTATCAAACATAGGCAGTCCCTTGTTTCTTGGTAGTCCGGAATGCAAAACGCCGCGCCCGGGGCGATCCCGGGCACGGCGCATGCGCGATGTCACAAGCGGCCCAAGCGGGCCGTGTGTTCAGAGAGGCAGTGGCGGGCGCCTTAGCACCTGCGGGGATTCTCCTGGCAATAGATGAGGTTGGCGGCAGCGCCGACCGCAGCGCCGGTGACCAGGTTGCCATTGAGCAGCGCCGAACCGGCCGCACCGGCGCCTGCGCCGTAGATGAGCCGCTCGCCGGTGGTGTCGCCGCAGGCCGCCACAAGGCCGCACAGCGACAGCGCCGCGATGAGAGATTTTGCCCGCATGTCCAGTTTCCTTCTTCCGGGGACGTGAGTGTCCCGGCGGAATTTGCAGGCGCCAAGGCCGGGCGCAACGGTCTGCTGGGGCGGCCCTTCAGTTCGGCGGAGGCTTGCCGCATTGGGGGGGGTATACGGCAAGCTTCCGCCGGTGCCTGAAGGGGATAAAAGACGGGCAGGCCGCGGATGGGGGCGCGGACCTGCCCGTTCAGGCGAAGGGGCCGGAACAGATGCTCGGCACAGCAGCGTGGCTGCGCTGCTTGGACCACGATGCACGCCCCGGCGGCCCCTGTAAGCCCCTGAAATGCATAGCCGTTAATTTGGGCAGATTCCTGCTGACCCCCGCAGGGCCTGTGCAATTTCACGCCGAAACCGCGGTCTGCCGCCCGGGCAGTGACGCAGACGCGCGTCAGCGGTGCCACATCGCCGGTACAGCGCTGACGCTGGCCGGCCTGGTCCGGCAGGCAAGCGCCGCAGCGCTGTGAGCGGCGGCGCCGAACCGGCGCGGCGCTTTGCGGCCCGGCGTGCACAGCCGGTGGCAACCCGCGGCTTTTTCCGGCGCGGATCGTCATGGCGGCACTTTTCGATGCCGGTTTCCCCGCATTTGCGCAGGCGGGAGTCCGGCTGCGTGAAATCCAGGGAAGCCGGGCAGCCCCAAGCATGACCTGCAGGGCGGGCGCTTCGCGGCGGTGCAGCCGGCCTTCTGGCAGAGCGTCAGACAGGCGGCGCCCCGGACGCAGCGCCAGGCACCGCGGCAGGGCCCGCGGCGGCTGGTGCGTGCTATGCGTCCGGGGCCGCGCCATCAGTCAAACGCCTCCGGGAAGGAGGCCCGCGCCACCGCCTCGTTGATGACCAGCAGCGCCTCATAGCTTGCCGGGTCAAACGGGTCTTCGGCGGGGACCACCTCGCGGCCGAACAGCCAGCTGAGCCGGCCGGCATCGAGATTGCCGCGCTCAAACGGCTGATCGCCGAACTGCTCCCACAGCGCCTGCATGAACATGGCGTCGACCCGTTTGTCGACATTCTTGCGGTCGCGGAAACGCTCGCGCCGGGTCAGCGGCGTCACCCCTTTGGGGTTGGGGCGGCGGATGGTGAATTGGAAATCGGTGCCGGGCATGCGGCCCGGGAACCCGCGGTGTTTCAGCATTCGGGTGCCTCCGATCCGGCACCCCACGGGGCGGCGGGGGCCGGCCGCAGGGCCGGACCCCTGAAGTGATTACTTGTACTTGCCGGTGAAGGCCGGCTCTTGCGAGATCGGCTCGGGCTCGACCACGACGAATTCCTCTTCCTGCTGGGCGCAGGCGGTGACGGCGGCCAGCAGGCCTGCCAGGGCGATAAGCTTGATGCTCTTGGACATCTCTGTCTCCTGATTGGAAATGCGAAACCTGCGGGGGCTTTGCCCGCCGCCTGCCTCAACCTCAATGTGAAGGCAGCCCGCGGGCTGCCCGCGCCAAGGATAGCGGGCTTTGCGGCCGAGTCACATGCCAATAGCGGCAATTGACGGCGCTGTGGCTGCAATGCCGCAAGATTCCGCCGATCTGTGCCATGCCCCGCAAGATATTGTGGATGCATCAGAAAGCCTCCCATATGCAGGCAGGCCCTTCCGGGCGGTAGGCTTCGAAAAACTGCGTGGCGGCAGGGTCCTGCACGCCGAAGGGCACGGCCCGGTCGGACAGCGAAATCACCACCCGGGCGGCTGCCATGCCGCGCTCTGCCAGATACGGCAGGGCCAGGGCGCCGCACAGGTGGTCCATGTCGGATGCGGCCGCTTCATGGGTGACAGAGCCGCTGTCCCGCGCGATCTGCGGCGCCAGGAAACGGAACCGTGCCCAGGTCTGGCCGGGCTGCCCCGGCGCCGACTCAAGCCGCACCTCGTCCAGCGTCACCACCTGGCCCGAAGGCACCGCCACAGCGCCGCCGGCCGCAGCGGCACAGGGCAGCAGGGCAAAGGGCAGCAGGGCACAGGGCAGCAAGGCAGAGCGAAGGGCCGCCAAATATCCGCAGCCCCGGCCCCTGGCGAACCAGGCTCCTCCGGCCAGGGCTGCTGGCGCAGCGCATAAAGCGCGCGCTGTCTGAATCTGGCTGACGCGGATCATGAGACTGATTCGCTCCCCATGTCAATTTTTGCCGCAATTCCGGGCGATTTATTCGCATTCAGACCCGTTTCCGGGCACATCCTGTCCCGGCGCCGCGCCGCATGGCGCAGCCAGCGGGCCCGGTTGGCGGGGTTTTCCAGCACGCCGGCGATCAGCGCCGCCGCATTGGCCGGCACCCGGCCCATCAGCTGGCCGCCCGCGCGGACCGTCAGCCCCTGCCCGGTCCGGGCAATCTCGACCACCGGACAGAAGCCCCGCAGGCCCTGCAGGCGCCGCCACATGTCCTGGCGGATCTGATGCGCCAGCCGCAGCGGGTCGCCCGCGGGCAGCACGGTTTCCGCCGCCACGTCGAACCGCGGCGGCAGGCGGCGCGACAGCGTCAGGGTGCTGTCCGTGCGGGTGATATGCCAACGGCTGCGCGACACGACTCGGGGATCCCTCTTCATCTGGCCCAAAAATATCCTCAGGGGTGCGGGGGCAGACAGCCCCCGCGCAACATCTGCCTTACAGCGGAATGTTGTCGTGCTTCTTCCACGGGTTCTTCAGCTGCTTGCCCCGCAGGGAGGCAAACGCGCGGGAGACGCGGCGGCGGGTGGACTGGGGCATGATCACCTCGTCGATGAAGCCGCGCTCGGCCGCCACAAACGGGTTGGCGAAGCGGTCCTCGTACTCGGCGGTTTTCCGGGCGATCTTGTCCGCGTCGCCGAGATCGGCGCGGTGGATGATCTCGGTGGCGCCCTTGGCGCCCATCACCGCAATCTCGGCGGTCGGCCAGGCATAGTTGAAATCGCCGCGCAGGTGCTTGGAGGCCATCACGTCATAGGCGCCGCCATAGGCCTTGCGGGTGATCACGGTGACTTTCGGCACGGTGGCCTCGCCATAGGCGAACAAGAGCTTGGCGCCGTGCTTGATGACGCCGCCGTATTCCTGAGAGGTGCCCGGCAGGAAGCCCGGCACGTCGACGAAGGTCAGGATCGGGATCTCGAAACAGTCGCAGAAGCGCACGAAGCGCGCCGCCTTGCGGGATGAGTCGATGTCGAGGCAGCCCGCCAGCACCATCGGCTGGTTGGCGACAACGCCGACGGTCTGGCCTTCGAGGCGGATGAAGCCGGTGATAATGTTCTTGGCGAAATCCTCCTGGATCTCGTAGAAATCGCCCTCGTCCGCCACCTTGGTGATCAGCTCCTTCATGTCGTAGGGGCTGTTGGGGTTTTCCGGGATCAGGGTGTCGAGGCTGGTCTCGATCCGGCCCGGCTCGTCGAAGAACGGCCGCACCGGCGGCTTTTCCTGGTTGTTGAGCGGCAGGAAGTCGACCAGGCGGCGGACCTCTGCCAGCGCCTCGACGTCGTTTTCAAAGGCGCCGTCGGCGACGGAGGATTTGCGGGTGTGGGTGGAGGCGCCGCCCAGTTCCTCGGCGGTCACCACCTCGTTGGTCACGGTTTTCACCACATCGGGGCCGGTCACGAACATGTAGGAGGTGTCCTTGACCATGAAGATGAAGTCGGTCATCGCCGGGGAATAGACCGCGCCGCCCGCGCAGGGGCCCATGATGACGGAGATCTGCGGGATCACGCCGGAGGCCATGATGTTGCGCTGGAAGATCTCGGCATAGCCGGCCAGCGCGTCGACGCCTTCCTGGATGCGGGCACCGCCGGAATCGTTGATGCCGATCACCGGCGCGCCGTTCTGCACCGCCATGTCCATGATCTTGCAGATCTTCTGCGCATGGGTGGCCGAG
This sequence comes from Leisingera thetidis, assembly GCF_025857195.1. NCBI lineage: Bacteria > Pseudomonadati > Pseudomonadota > Alphaproteobacteria > Rhodobacterales > Roseobacteraceae > Leisingera > Leisingera thetidis. The sequence goes on from NZ_CP109787.1 coordinate 2,424,932, forward strand.
ACCGAGCCGCCCAGCACGGTGAAGTCCTGGCTGAAGACATAGACCTGGCGGCCGTTGATGGTGCCCCAGCCGGTGACCACGCCATCGCCGGCGGGCCTGTTGTCTTCCATGCCGAAATCGGTGCAGCGGTGGCTCATGAACATGTCGAACTCTTCGAAGCTGTCCTCATCCAGCAAGAGTTCGATCCGTTCGCGGGCGGTCAGCTTGCCGCGGCCGTGCTGTGCGTCGATGCGGCGCTGGCCGCCGCCCAGCCGCGCATCCTGGCGGCGGTCTTCCAGCTCGGAAAGAATGTCTTTCATGGCACATGTCCCCTGTAGATTTCACCGGGACCATATATTGCGCCGCAGCGAAGCCAAAGGACATTATCGCAAATTTGCAAATCGTTTGCATACGCAGGCCGCAAACCCGCAAATAAGCAAAGTTCCGGTCCGGATTCCGGCCCCTGCCCGGGGCCGGATACGCAGCCTCAGGCGGCTTTGGCGATCTCGGCCATCTGCCGCAGGGCATTTGCCAGCGGTGTTTTGACCGGGGCCTTCACGCCGAAAGGATTGTCCTCGACCATGGCGATCACCGGATCGTCCTTGAGGAACTTCAAGTAGGCCGCGATCTGGGCCAGCAGCGCCTGCGCGGCTTTCTGGCGGGCCGCGCCGGTGGCGGATTTCATCTCGAACAGCGCCTTCATCAGCGCGGTCTGATTGCCATCGGTGACGCCGGCCAGACCGGCATCGGCGATCTGCGCCAGCACCGGGTGGTTGTGGGATTTCAGCGCGTCCTGCAGGCTGGAGACGCCGCGGTCCACGTCCTCCTTGGCGGCCTGCCAGATCTCCATCGGGTCCGCTTGCGGCGGCGCCTCCGCAGCCGGGGCATCCAGCGCCCCGATCAGCGCCTTCAGCCCGTCGGCGGCCTGCGGCAGCGCTCCGGACTTGAGGCTGGCCGCGATGGCGCGGGCCTGCGCGGCCAAGGGGGCCGCCTGCTCGGGCGGCAGCGCCTTGATCCTTGCCGCCTGCGCCGCCAGCAGCTTGGACAGCTTGGCGGCCTGTTCCGGATCCGCCGGGGCGGATTTCGGCTGGGACTGCAGCTTGGCCAGTGCGGCCTCCAGCCGGTCCAGCCGTGCGGCGCAGCCGTCGTGGTCGCCCTGCCCCAGCAGTTTCACCCCGGCTTTGATTTCCGGCGCGAGCTTGCCCGCCAGCTCCGGGTTGCCCAGCGCCTTGACCGCCTCCACGGCGGCGGCGATGCGCTGCTTCAATGCGGCTGCCGCCCCATCTTCCGCCGGTGCCGGCGCGCCGGCTTCAGGTGTCCCGGCGTCGTCATCCGGCAGGCTGTCCTCGTCGATGATGCTGCCGTCGGGGCCGATCAGGACCGGCTTGAACTTGACCATGCCCTCCTTCATGAATTTCTTCTTCAGCTGCTTGACGATGCCCTTCAGCGGCTTTTCCGGCTGCAGGAGAACCTCGTTCTCCTCGACCCGCAGGGTGCCGAAGCAGGATTTCTTGATCCCCGGCGCCTTTTTCATGTCGCCGCGCAGCACCTTGCCGGGCTTGCGCAGGTCGATCATCAGCCCGCAGTCCTCCGGCTTTCCGGCCAGCCCGAAGGCAAACGGCAGCGCCTTGCCGGAGGCCTTGGCCTTTTTCAGAAGTTTCAGGACGGCGTCCGCATCAAAAGCCTGATCAGGCATGGCAGTCTCCTAACTGGCCCCTAGCTGGCGCTGCCGGTGAAGGCGTCCCAGTCCTCGGCGCTCATTTCCACAAACTCCAGATCCGCTTCGTCGCCCGGTTCGGACAGCGGCTGGTCGGGCCAGATCATCCCGTAGGCGCGGCGGAACAGCGCCTGCAGCTCGGCCTCGTCAAAGGGGTATTGCTGGCCCGCAAACTGGCCGATGCGGCCGCTTGGGGCGGCGATCAGCGAATCCAGCGCCAGCCGCAGCCAGTCGAGGTTGCCCTCCTTGTAGGCGCGTTTGTGCATGCTGCGGATGTCGGCGTCGAACTGGGCCAGATCGGCCATCGGATCGGGCGCGTTCACCGCCCGGCCCATAGTCAGCAGCCGCAGGTAGCCCGCGATCAGTTCCTTGCGGATTTTCATGGGATCATGTTCCCCGGATTGCCATTGGTATAGGTCTTGGTCTCGTTGTCCCAGCCGTCGGCGACCGGGTATTGCTGCATCATCACCCAGCGGCCCGGAATCCTGGCCGGAGCGGCCCCGTGCCGGGTGGTGTATTTCACCGCATAGTCGGCGTTGTCCTGCGCCTTTTCTTCCGGGTAGTCCGTTGCGGGGTCGGGATGGTCCGTGGTTTCGGCGGGCAGCATTTCCGGCTCCCAGATGAAATTCACATAGGCGCGGGTCAGGCCCTCGACCTCCTCGAAGCTTTCATAGGTCTTGTCGGCAATCGGCTCGCCGCTGTCATCGGAGCGCACATGTTTCTTATGGCCGATATAGGCCTTGTCGATCGGGCGGCCGTGCTCGACGGTGAAATCGGCGCTTTCGTCGGGATCGGCCAGCGGATCGCCGGTGAAGGCCATTTCGGTCCCGGTGATGTCAACGCCCTTGGCCAGCGCCGCCTGGGCGGCCAACTCGCGCCCGGCTAGCCAGTCCTGCGGGCTGTGGAACTTGGAGGACGCGCCGGTATAAGAGCGCTCGTCGTCGGAATGCGCATTGGGCGGCTTGCCGGTTTTCAGCCGGGTGATCAGATCCTCGTCGCTGACATCCGGGCCGTGGCGGTCCAGCGAGTGGCCCGCGTTGCTGCCGACCCCATCCATCATCTCATAGGCTTCCGCCGCCTCGGCGCTGAGTTTTTCCAGTTCCTTGCGGACCTGATCAAAGGCGGTCCTGGCCTTGTCGAAATCCGGCTTCCCGGCCTCATCCTCCGCCGCCGCGGCCTTGACCTCGAAAGGGTCCAGCTCGTCCGAGGCCACCCCGGCCCGTTTCAGCGCAGCGATGATCCCCTGCACCTGGAAGCGGGCGGTGGCCATCGGCTTGACCGTCTTCAGCAGCTTTTCATGGGTGTCCAGCATCAGGAAAGCATCGCCGTATTCCCTGTCCGTCCCGGCCCGGTCCTTGGCCGCCTGCAGCGCCTCGTCCAGCTTGGTCTCTGCGGCGGGCAGTTTGAGGTACTTCTTGGTCCGGGCGTGCTCCTTTTCGACCTTGGCCAGCTTGGCGCGGTAATCTGCCATGGCCAGCACGAGATCCAGGTAATCGGCACCATCCAGAACCGTCTGCAGATCACCTGCGGCCTTGGCCGGATCACCGCCGCGGGCCGCGGCCTCCGCCGCCGTGACCGCGTCATCCAGCGTGCCCCTCACGGCATCCGCATCGCCGGGCAGCACCGCGAGCAGATCTTCGGCGGCCTGTTTGGCGGCCAGATAGGCCGGCATTGCCCGCAAAAGCGCCAGCGCGGCCGGCACGGCGGCGATGGCTTCGGGGTATTTCTGCGCCGTGAGGGCGTCCGCCACCGGTTTGTGGAAATCATAGCCCGCAGCGCCGGGGTGCCGGGCCAGGATCTGCGCCATCTCGCGCCGGTCATCCACCACTTTTTCCAGCTGGAACAGCTGGTTCAGCTTGGCGTGGTACTGCGGCGCACCTGTGTCCTTGTCGAAATTGTCGGCATCCGCCAGCAGCTTGTGCGCGTCCCATGTCGCGGTCAGATCGCTCAGCTCCGGCTCTGCCAGAACCTTCTTGAGGGCGTCGTACTTCTTTTCCAGCGCCTTGACGATCTGCTTGGAATAGCTCTTGCGCATGAGGGCGCGGTTGGCTTTTTCCCAGACTTTCATATCCGCCATCGCCCCCAGGGGGTCGTTGGTGCCGGTGAACTTCTGCTTGGTACCGGCCGCCGCCAGGGCGTCCCGGAACCCCTGGTCCGCCCGCAGCGAGCCGTCAAAGCTGCGCATGTAGCGGGCCAGCTTGCCGCGGTCCTTGGAACTGTAGTCGATCAGCTCCTGCAGCAGGGCCTGAGCTTCCGCGAACTTCTGCTCCTTGTAGGCCTTTTTCTTGGCGTTTTTCAGGTGGTTGCGGTAGTCCCTGGCATCCGGCACCGCGCTGGTGAGGATAAAATCGCTGCGGTCGTGGGTTTTTGACATGTAGTCATCCATCAGCGCCGCAAAGCTGAGCGCGGCGGCCAGGTCGTCCTCATCGCCCAGATTGGATTTCCAGGCCTCCAGTGCGGTCCTGGCGGCGCCGAAATCCCCGGCGCTGGAATGCCCCGCCGCGGTTTTCATCTGCGCGCTGCGCGCGGTTTCGGCGGCGTCCCTGGTGCCGCCGGTCATCGGGGTGATCAGCGACAGCGTGGCGCTGGCCCAATTGTCAAAATAGATGCCGTAGGCATTGGCGTCATCCGCCTTGGCGGCGATGTCCTTGGCCTGCGCCTCCACCGCCTCGAAATCCGTGTCCGAGACGGCCGCCCCCATGGATTTCTGCGCGGCCTTGATCAGCCCTTCCACATAGGTGAAGGCGCCCTGATCCAGACTGCCGCGCACCGATGCGAATTTGTCCTCCGCCGCGGCCAGGGCGGCCTGCGCCAGATCCCGTGCCGCCGCAACCGCCAGCTGCGCGGCGATGCGGGCGGACAGATCGGAAATATCGCTGTCGAGCGCGTCGAAGGCGCCTGTCCCGTCCGCGCTGAGGATTTCCTTTTTCAGCGCCTTGCGCCCGCCCGCCAGGCTGCGCCGCGCCCCCGAACTGAGCGCGGCAGGAACGGTGATCTTGTTCAGCTCGGCCAGGGCCGCCGCGCGCCGCAGCTCCAGCTCCTCGTCCCCGGCGTCCGGCAGATCCGGCATGGTCCAGGCCTTGATCGTGTAGAACCGTTCGGCCCATTGCCGGATAGCCGGGTTGTTGGCAAGCGGATCGGGGGTAATGGCCATGGGTCACCTCAACGGAACTTAAAAGGACGGGCCTTCGGGAAACGCGTCAAAAAATGCAGCAGTCAGGCAACCATAGGTGAGGCTTCGAATTTCACGCAAGAGTCTTTTGACGCAGCGGCAACCTTATGCCCGGCCATGCAGAGGACTGATGGACAAGACCGGCCGACTGCTCTAACCGGATGGTATGTCCACATATAATTCCCGCGTGTCCGGCCAGCGGACGCCTCCGCGCATTTTCACCCTGATCCTGCTTGCCGGGCTGTCGGCGCTTGGCATGAACCTGCATCTGCCGTCGCTGGCGGGGATGGCCGAGTATTACACGGTCGACTACCGGGTGATGCAGCTGTCGGTGGCGCTGTATCTTGCCGGCAATGCGGTGGTGCAGATCTTTGTCGGGCCGATCTCCGACCAGATGGGGCGGCGGCCGGTGATCCTGACCAGCATCGTGCTGTTCCTGCTGGCCACATTGGGCTGCATCTATGCGCCGACGGCGGAGCTGTTCCTGCTGTTCCGGGTGGCGCAAACGGCGGTGGCGGCGACCATGGTGCTGAGCCGGGCCGCGGTGCGCGACATGTTCGACACCAACGAGGCCGCCAGCATGATCGGCTATGTCACCATGGGCATGGCGGTGGTGCCGATGATCGGCCCCGCAATCGGCGGTTTTCTGGACCAGTGGATGGGCTGGAAAGCCAATTTCTGGATGCTGTTCCTGGTCGGCGCGGCAACGCTGGCGATCACTTTCACCGATTTCGGCGAGACCGCCCACAAGAGCGGCAAGACGCTGATGGCGCAATTCCGCGAATACCCGGAGCTGCTGCGCTCGCCGCGGTTCTGGGGCTATTCGCTGTCCTCCGGCCTCGCCTCGGGCGCGTTCTTTGCCTACCTGGGCGGCGCGCCGTTTGTCGGCACCGAGGTCTACGGGCTGAGCACCGCGGAGCTGGGGGTCTATTTCTCGGCGCCGGCGATCGGGTATTTTGCCGGCAACTTCGCCTCCGGGCGCTATTCCACCCGGATCGGCATCAACCGCATGGTGCTGTGGGGCTGTGTCTTCAATGGCGGCGGGGTGCTGCTGTCGCTGCTGATCGCAATGGCGGGCGCCGACAGCGTGCTGACCTTCTTCGGGCTGATGTGCTTTGTCGGCCTCGGCAACGGCATGGCGATCCCCAATGCCACCGCCGGGGCCATTTCGGTGCGGCCGCATCTGGCGGGCACCGCCTCCGGCCTCAGCGGCGCGATCATGATCGGTGCGGGGGCTGTGCTCAGCGCCCTGGCCGGCTGGCTGCTGGTGCCGGGCTCCACCGCGGTGCCGCTGCTGGCGATCATGTTCGGCACCGCCCTGTGCGGGCTGCTGGCGATCGTGCTGGTGGTGGTGCGGGAGCGGCAGATCGGCGCATGAGGGCTGCGGCGGGCTTGCGGCCCTGAATTTGCAATTATACCATTCGCAGGAAATGGATTTGCAAAGGCACGCCCCATGGCCACCCAGAAACTTTACGCCGGCGCCAAGCTGCGCGAAATGCGGCAGCGGCTGGAGCTGACGCAGAAGGATTTTGCCGCCAAGCTGGGGGTGTCCCTGCCCTATCTGAACCAGATGGAGAACAACAACCGGCCGGTGTCGACCACGGTGGTTCTGGCGCTGGCGCAGGAATTCGGCATGGATGTGACCGAGCTGAGCGCCGGCGACAGCGAGCGGCTGGTCAGCGACATGCGCGAGGCGATGGCGGATCCGGTGTTTGCCGATGATGCGCCGCCGCTGGCGGACCTGCGGCTGACCGCCTCCAATGCCCCGGCGCTGGCGCGGGCGTTTCTGTCGCTGCACCGGGCCTACCGGCAGACCCATGAGCGGCTGGCGTCGCTGGACGAGGCGCTGGGGCGCGAGGATGCCCGCATTCAAGCGAGCCCCTGGGAAGAAGTGCGGGACTTCTTCCATTACTGCGACAATTACATCGACGCAGTGGACCACGCGGCGGAGCATTTTGCCGCCACCAATGATATCCGCGCCGCGGCGGTGGCCGAGCTGGAGCGCGGCGGGGTCACCGTGAAGCAGACCGAGATGGAGGGGCTGCGCCGCTATGATGCGGAGACCGGCGTGCTGCATCTGTCCAACCGCTCCGCGCCGCAGACGCAGCTGTTCCAGATGCTGCTGCAGGTGGCCTTGCTGCGGCAGAACGCACTGCTGGAAGCGACGCTCGATTTTGCAAAGTTCCAGAGCGAGGAGGCCCGCGCCATCGCCAAGATCGGTCTGGCCAACTACTTCGCCGGGGCGGCCTTGATGCCCTACACGCGGTTCCTGCAGGCGGCGCAGGCCTGCCGCCATGACCTGGAGCTGCTGTCGATCCGCTTTGGCGCCTCGATCGAGCAGATTGCCCACCGGCTGTCGACGATGCAGCGGCCCGGCGCCAAGGGGGTGCCGTTCTTCTTCGTGCGCGTCGATCAGGCCGGCACGATCACCAAGCGGCACTCCGCCACACGGCTGCAGTTTGCCCGTTTCGGCGGCGCCTGCCCCTTATGGAACGTGCACCGGGCGTTCGAGACCCCGGGCCGGTTCCTGCGCCAGCTGGCGGAGACGCCGGACGGGGTGCGCTATATCTCGCTGGCGCGGGATGTGTCGAAACCGGGCGGCTCATTCGGCGCGCCGGTGCGGCGCTATGCGATTTCGCTGGGGTGCGAGGTGCGCCATGCCGAGGCGCTGGTCTATGCCGACACGCTGGATGTGAGCCAGGACAGCGCCTATGAGCCGATCGGCATCTCCTGCCGCATCTGCGAGAGGAAGGACTGCCACCAGCGCTCGGTGCCGCCCCTGGAGCGGCGGCTGACCATCAACACCGACCAGCGCGGCGTGCTGCCTTATGAGGTGAGCTGAGGCCGGCCCGCGCGTTACGGGGCGGCGCAGTCAGCCGCGCAGGCGGTCCAGCAGGCGGGCCATCAGTGCGCGTTCCGCCTTGACCGCCGCTTGCGGCGGCTGTTCGGGCTGGTCTGCCGGGGCCGTCCGCCACTGGCGCATGCGGTTTGGGGCAGGCTCCTCCGCCTCTGCCGGGACCGCCGCGTCTGCCCTGACCACGTTTCGGACCGCTGCAAGGATTTCTGCATCGGAATGCTCGGACGGCACCCCCTCGATCTCCTGCCAGCGCCCCGGCTGATAGACCTGTCCCATACGGTTACTCCTTCGCACGATACTCCGCAGCCGCCGCTTTGAGGCCGGACCCGGGCTGCAGGCTATACATAGCGCCTCCGGTCATGATTTTGACGAATTTGCCTTAAATTCACCAAAATTCCCTTGTATCCGGGATGGGTTTTTCAACAGCCGCCGGGCTGCGCGGCAATTGTTTCCGGTCCAGGATCAATCCGGCCGCCGCGACTCGCACTGCACCGAAGACAAGGCGGCCGGCCTGCGCCGGACAAAGAAAAGAGGCGCACCGGGCGCCCCTTCTGCGAAAGCTCTGTCTGCAGGCCCTTACGCCCTGGACAGGATCCCCCAGATCTCATCCTTCAGCGCGGCGCGCTGCTTGCGCATGTCGGTCTCGGCCTGGGCGCTGACCGGCTCCACGCTGGTTTCCGCCCGGTGCACGGCCCGGTTCACCGCGTGGTATTCATCCGACAGTTTGGCGAAATGCGCATCCGTCTGTTTCAGCCGGCTCATCAGCGCCGCTTTTTCCGGGAATTCCTCGGCCAGTTCATGGGGCGTGTTGGACACCTGCCTGCTCCTTCTTCCTAGGGTCGCTTGCAGGGTATTGCCTGCCCTGCCCGGCCGCTTTGACGCGGATCAAGAGATGCGGGAAAGGTGCTGATTTTCAGGCAGAAAGTAAGCCGCCCGCACAAAGGGGAGGTGGCGGGCGGCTTGCTGGCAACGCAACAGGATCAGCGTTGCGCTTCGCGCCAGTTCGGGTTGAACCACGGCTCTGCATTCGACGATGGCAGGCGGCGGCCCAGGATGTGGTCGGAGGCCTTCTCGCCGGTCATGATCGAGGGGCCGTTGAGGTTGCCGTTGGTGATGCGCGGGAAGATCGAGCTGTCGGCAACGCGCAAGGACTCGACGCCGATCACCCGGCAGTCCGGGTCGACCACCGACATCGGATCGTCCGCCGCGCCCATCTTGCAGGTGCCGCAGGGGTGATAGGCGCTTTCGACATGCTCGCGCAGGAAGCCGTCGATCTCGTCGTCCGTTTGCAGGTCCGTGCCGGGCTGGATCTCATGCTTGAGGAACGGCTTCATCGCGTCCTGGGCAAAGATTTCGCGGGTCAGGCGCACGCATTTGCGGAAGTCGATCCAGTCCTGCTCGGTCGACATGTAGTTGAACAGGATGTTCGGCGCGTCCTTGGGGTCGCCGGAGGCCAGCGTGACCTCGCCGCGCGAAGGCGAGCGCATCGGGCCGACATGGGCCTGGAAGCCGTGGCCCTCTGCCGCCGCCTGGCCGTCGTAGCGGACCGCGATCGGCAGGAAGTGGTACTGGATGTCGGGGTAGTCCACGCCCTTGTCGGAGCGGATGAAGGCGGCGCTTTCGAACTGGTTGGAGGCGCCGAGCCCTGTTTTGGTGAACATCCACTGGGCGCCGACATAGGCCTTGCCCACCAGGTTCCAGTATTTGAACAGGGTGATCGGCTGCTTGCAGGCGAACTGGAAGTAGAATTCCAGGTGGTCCTGCAGGTTCTGGCCGACGCCGGGACGGTCGGCGATCACGTCGATGCCGTGTTCGGCCAGATGCTTGGCCGGGCCGATGCCTGACAGCATCAGCATCTTGGGCGAGTTCAGCGAGGAAGCGGCCAGGATCACCTCCGCATTGGCGCGGATCACCTCGACCTTGCCGCCGCGTTCGATCTCGACGCCCACGGCGCGGCCGTCCTCGATCACCACCTTGCGGGCAAGCGCGCGGATCATATCGCAGTTTTCACGTTTCAGCGCGGGCTTGAGGTAGGCGTTGGCGGCGGACCAGCGGCGGCCCTTGTAGACCGTCATCTCCATCGGGCCGAAGCCCTCCTGCTGCTCGCCGTTGTAATCCTTGGTGACCGGGTAGCCGGCCTGCGAACCGGCCTTGACGAAGGCGTCATGCAGCGGGTTGTCGCGGGGGCCGCGGGTCACATGCAGCGGGCCGTCCTTGCCGCGCCAGTCCGGATCGCCGCCATGGCCGCGGCCGTTCCAGGTTTCCATCCGTTTGAAGTACGGCAGCACGTCGGCATAGGACCAGCCCGCCGCGCCGGAGTCTGCCCAGTGGTTGTAGTCGCCCGCGTGGCCGCGCACGTAGACCATGCCGTTGATCGAGGAGGAGCCGCCGATCACCTTGCCGCGCGGGCAGACCAGCTGGCGGCCGCCCAGATGCGGTTCGGGCTGGGATTTGTAGCCCCAGTCATAGAGCGGCATGTTCATCGGGTAGCTGAGCGCCCCCGGCATCTGAATAAACGGCCCGGCATCACTGCCGCCGTGTTCGATCACCAGCACCGACCTGCCGGCCTCGGACAGCCGGTAGGCCATGGCACAGCCGGCCGAGCCGGCACCGACAATCACATAATCCGCGTTCATCGCTTCTCTCCATTGCGGTTCCGGGCCGGGTCAAGGATGCCGCGAGGCACCGCGCCTGGCGCGGCTTGTCCTTGAGGCGCCCGAATCCGCCTCATCATTGGTCTGGTCCGCTGAGGACGCAGCGCGCCCTCAACGGGCTTCTCAGCAAACCCTTCCCCATTGCCCTTTCGGGCAACGGGGCGGGTGGGTGGGCGTTGCCCGAAAGGGCAATCAGAACGCCGCTTCGACGTCGCCCATGCGCACGTAGACAGACTTCACCTGGCTGAAGTGCTTGATCGCCTCTTTCGAGTTCTCGCGGCCGACGCCAGACGCCTTCACCCCGCCGAACGGCGCCTCGACCGGCGCGTCGTTGTAGGAGTTGATGAAGCAGCTGCCGGCCTCCAGCTGGCCGATCACCCGGTGGGCGCGGCTGAAGTCGTTGGTGAAGACACCGGCGCTGAGACCGAATTCGGTGTCATTGGCGCGGGCGATGACTTCTTCCTCGGTGTCGAAGTCCAGCACCGACATCACCGGGCCGAAGATTTCCTCGCGCGCGATGGTCATATCGTCGGTCACATCGGCAAAGACGGTGGGCTGGATGAAGAAGCCCGGCAGGTCGGCGCGGTTGCCGCCGCAGATCAGGCGGGCGCCCTCTGCCTTGCCCTTCTCAACGTAGCCCAGCACGATGTTCATCTGGTTCTCGGTGACCATCGGGCCGAAATTTGTGGCCTCGTCCTGCGGATCGCCCAGCACCGCGGCGCCGGTGCGCTCGGCCAGGCGGGCCAGGAATTTCTCCTTGATGCCCTTCTGCACGAACACGCGGGTGCCGTTGGAGCAGACCTGGCCGGAGGAGTAGAAGTTGCCGTTGATGGCGCCGCCGACGGCGTTTTCCACATCGGCGTCGTCAAAGATGATCAGCGGCGACTTGCCGCCCAGCTCCATGGTGACGTGCTTCATGCCTGCGGCGGCGGCGGCATAAACCTTCTTGCCGGTCGGCACCGAACCGGTCAGCGAGACCTTGTCGACGCGCGGATCGGTGACCAGCGCGCCGCCCACTTCGCCCATGCCCTGCACCACGTTGAACACGCCCGCGGGCAGGCCGGCCTCGTGCAGGATCTCGGCCACTTTCAAAGCACACAGCGGAGTGGTCTCGGAGGGTTTGAACACCATCGAGTTGCCGCAGGCCAGTGCCGGGGCGCCCTTCCAGCAGGCGATCTGGGTCGGGTAGTTCCAGGCGCCGATGCCGACACACAGGCCGAGTGCTTCGCGCACGGTATAGACCCAGTCCTCGCCCATCGGGATATGCTCGCCGGTCAGGGAACCTGCGAGGCCGCCGAAGTATTCCAGCGCGTCGGCGCCGGAGGTGGCGTCAGCGACGAGGGTTTCCTGCAGCGGCTTGCCGGTGTCGTAGGTTTCCAGCACGCTGAGGTCGCGGTTGCGCGTCCGCATGATGTCGGCGGCGCGGCGCAGGATGCGGCCGCGCTCGGTGCCGGTCATCTTCGCCCAGGCCTTTTGCGCGGCTTTGGCGGTGGACAGCGCCTGCTCCACGATTGCGGGCGTGGCGGCGTGGACAGTGGCGATCTGCTCACCGGTCGCGGCATAGATCACCGGGATCGGGGTGCCTGCGGTGTCTTCGACGTATTCGCCGTTGATGAAATGGCTGGCTTTGGGTTGAGCGGGATGAGTCATGTTTTTATGCCTCCGGCGGGGATATTTAGGGCCAGAAGAACTGGCGGGATGCGGATTTCGGGTTATTCGCCCCGGGGAAAGCGTTTGCTTTCCTCGAGGGTGTCGAGATTCATGTGGTTGCGCATGTAGCGCTCGGAGGCCTTTTGCAGCGGCTGGTAGTCCCAGGGGTAGTAGCCGCCCTGGCGCAGGGCCTCGTAGACGACCCAGCGGCGGGCCTGGCTGGCGCGCACCTCTGCGTCGAAGGTGTCCAGGTTCCAGCGGGCCTCGGATTTGGCACGCAATGTCTGCAGCGTGCCGGCATGGGCCGGGTCGTCCGCCAGGTTGCTGAGCTCATGCGGGTCGGCCTCCAGATCGAACAGCTGATCCGGGTCCAGCGCGCAGCGGTTGTATTTCCACTTGCCGTAGCGAAGCGACACCAGCGGCGCATAAGACGCCTCGGCCGCGTATTCCACAGCAACCGGTTCGCTGCGCTCAGAGCCGGTGGCCAGCGGCACCAGGTTCTGGCCGTCGGTCCAGGGTTCGATCTCGCCCATGTCCACACCGGCCAGCGCCCCCAGGGTCGGGGTCACGTCCAGCGTGGACACCGGGGTATCGATCCGGCCCGCAGGCAGATCCGGCGCCGAGATCATCAGCGGCACGCGGCTGGAGCCCTCAAAGAAGCTCATCTTGAACCACAGGCCCCGCTCGCCCAGCATGTCGCCGTGGTCGGAGACAAACAGGATGATCGCCTCCTGCCTTGTGGTTTCCAGCACGTTCAGGATCTCGCCGATCTTGTCATCCAGATAGGAGATATTGGCGAAATAGGCGCGGCGGGCGCGTTTGATGTGGTCTTCGGTGATGTCGAAGCTGCGCCAGTCGTTGGCGTCGAAGATCCGCTTGGCGTGGGCGTCGTGGTCCTCGTAGTCCATCGCCGGGACCTGCGGCAGCAGATGCTCGCAATCCTCATAGAGGTCCCAGTATTTGCGGCGCGCCACATAGGGGTCATGCGGATGGGTGAAGGAGACGGTCAGCGCCCAGGGGCGGTCGTCCAGCCCGCGCGACAGCTCATACAGCTTGGCGGTGGCGTTGTAGGCGACCTCGTCATCGTATTCCATCTGGTTGGAGGTTTCCGCCACCCCTGCCCCGGTGACCGAGCCCATGTTGTGATACCACCAGTCGATGCGCTCGCCCGGCTTGCGGTAATCCGGGGTCCAGCCGAAATCGGCCGGGTAGATGTCGGTGGTCAGCCGGTCCTCGAAGCCGTGCAGCTGGTCGGGGCCGACGAAATGCATCTTGCCCGAGAGGCAGGTGTAGTATCCCGCGCGGCGCAGGTGGTGGGCATAGGTGGGGATATCGCTGCGGAACTCAGCCGCGTTGTCGTAGACGCCGGTGCGCGAGGGCAGCTGGCCGGACATGAAGGAGGCCCGCCCCGGCGCGCACAGCGGCGACGCGGTATAGGCGTTGGCAAAGCGGGTGGAGCGTTCCGCCAGCTTCTTCAGGTTCGGTGCATGCAGCCAGTCGGCGGGGCCGTCCGGGAAAAGTGTCCCATTCAGTTGGTCAACCATCAGGATCAGGATATTCGGGGCACTCATCGCGGACCTCCCAAGTATTGGCGATGTTTCGTTGCAAAGGCGCCTGGCAGGCCCGAAGGCGCCGCCAGGCAGTTGGAGGCTGAACCATCTATTCGGGGAAACAGGGGTTCAGCCGGGAGACCGCCCTTAGTGGGCCGCCTTGATCTTCTCGAAGTCGAGCGTGTTCTCCTCGGGCGAGGCGTCGATGCTCATCACTTCGCTGCGCTTGTACAGGGCGATATAGGCCAGGCAGGCCACATAGATCCCGATCACCGCGGTGCCGATCCACTGGATCTGCAGCCACTGGCTCTGGAACGCCAGGGTCAGGGCAAAGAGCACAACCGCATTGCCCAGCACATACGGAATGGTGCCGAAACGCTTGGCCGAAAGGTTCAGGTTGTCGGTGTAGAGGCGGATCAGCGAGTCAAAGGAGTTGACCACGAAGATGATGCCCACGGCAACCATCGAGACGTTGATCAGCAGCGTCGTCTCGATGCTGTTCAGGTGGTAGTAGTAGAGCACCGAGAACCACACGCCCAGCGGGATCGACGGGAACACCAGCAGCGCCGCCAGAACCTGCCAGGTGCGCAACCCGCCGACAAAGCGCGAGGTGAACTGGCCGATCATGATCGACCATGCGAACCACCAAAACAGGTAGAACTCATGATAGTCGGTCAGCGGCAGCACGAATTTGTGGATGTTGGCAAAATAGCCGCCGATGTTGGAGGCGGTATCGGCAAAGGCGCCCAGCCCCATGCCGGCATAGGCCCACATGCCCAGGATCAGCGCCGCAAACAGTACGGTGGAGCCGATCGACAGAATGCGCACGTACTTGATGTCGGTGGAGGAGAAGGCGGCAAACAGGATCACCAGGAAGGTGATGACATAGAAGGCCGGGATCACCGTCTCGCCGTCGCCCATGAAGGTGGCGTAATACGGCAGGTAGATCAGGAACAGCGCGCCGGTGAAGGCGCAGGTGCCGATGATGACGATGTTGTTGATCCATTTCACCAGCGGGATCTCGAAGAACTTCACCCGCGGCTCGATCACGCAGAAGTAGAAGGTCGTCAGGAAGTAGAAGCCCCAGATCAGGAAGCCCCAGAAGCCGAATTCCAGCGCCAGCGGGTTGGTGAAGCCATAAGCGGGCTCCGCCGCGGTGTCCGCATAAAGCGGGAAGTCCCAGGCCAGCGGGAACATGATCAGCCCCACGTCCAGACCGGAGGTGAACAGGATTGCGATGAAGGTGAAAAGGTGAACCGGGGTCACGCCGACGTTGCGGACGTTCCACCACTTGATCACGCAGAACGCCACCAGCGCAAAGGCCAGCAGAATCCCGAATGAGATTATGTAGGTCATATGTCCCTCCCATTTCCGGGCGGAAGCCGCCCATAGACATGGAATGGGTACATAACACAGCCGGCTGACTGGCCAAACGATTTTTTAAACGGCCATTCAAGTTTTCAATTCACGCTAACAACAGTTGAAACGGCGCCCCAATTGCCGCACAACTTTGTCATGAGCAGGAAACGCATCCGGGACATCCGCAACGAAGAGCTGATCGAAGCCACCATCGTCGCCGTGCACAAGCGGGGCTACGGGGTTGTAACCATGGCGGAAATCGCCAGGGAGGCCGGGGCGTCGGCGGCCTCGATCAACTATTATTTCGGCTCCAAGGAAGGGCTGATGGAAGCCACCATGCTGCATCT
This sequence comes from Leisingera thetidis, assembly GCF_025857195.1. Taxonomy (NCBI): domain Bacteria; kingdom Pseudomonadati; phylum Pseudomonadota; class Alphaproteobacteria; order Rhodobacterales; family Roseobacteraceae; genus Leisingera; species Leisingera thetidis. The sequence goes on from NZ_CP109787.1 coordinate 2,440,217, forward strand.
TCTGGGCAAGCTGCGGCGGGCGATGTGCGCAGGCTACGCCACCGCGCGCACCCCGCGCGAGCGGCTTTACGCGGTGATGGATGCCAACTTTGCCGATGGTCTTTATACCGTTCCCCAGTGCAGCATCTGGATGCAGTTCTGGGCAAATGCGCCTTATTCGCCGCGGCTGAGCCGCCTGCACCGAATCAACCGGGCCCGGGTGCGCAGCCATTTCCTGGCCGAGCTGAAGGCGCTGCTGCCGCCGGGCCGGGTGGAAACCGCGCGCCAGGCGCTGCAGAGCTACATGGACGGGGTCTGGCTGCAGGCGGCGCAATCCGAGGAGCCGCTGGACCCGCAGGACGCGCGCGCCGCGGCGCACCGGGTGGTGGATCTGGTGATTCCCTGACTGCGGTGCCTCAAGGCAGCCGCCGGTAGTCGAGCCGGATGCCGCGCGGCAGGTAGACCAGCGTCATGCTGCCGCTGGTCAGGGACTGGATCCGGTAGCAAAGGCTGGTGCCGCGCAGGCTGTCCCAGGCCATCAGGAAATCACCGGTGCGGTCCGCTCCCCGGCAGCTTTCCTGGATCGAGACAAACTCGGGGGTCATGCGCCTGCCCGCGTAGCTGACCTGGCGGACGGCGCCCGAGATGGAAAACCTGTCCTTCGGGTTCCTCACTGACAGCCACTCCCCCTGCATCTGCTGCAGCATCCTGTCGAACCGGTTCGGAGCCCGCGGCGTGACACTCTGCAGGTCCAGCGCGCCGGATGTGCCGAAAAGGGACGTCATTTCTCCTTCGATGGCCAACGGGGCGCCGGGCAGCAGTCCGAGCAGGAAGGTAAACACGGGGTCGGACACCTGAACCCGGCCCTCGCTGCCGATTTCCAAACCGCCTCCGACAAAGCGGCAGGCCACTGTTTCCGGTGTTGCCAGCGGCTTGCAGCCCTGAAAGACCACTTCCGCCGCAAAGGGCAGCCCGGCGGGAGCAGCCTCGGCGGCGCTCCCGGTGACCGCCTGGGAGCGGGTACTGAGCAGGATCCGCTGGTCTGCGGGCTTTGCCACCGCTTTGGCAAATCCCTGCTCGGCATAGCCCAGGGCGGCGCAATCGCCGTGGTCCGCGGCCCGGAACCGGCCCGGCGCGGTGCAGAACCGGATACTGTCGTCGCGGAACCGGTATCCGGGACTTTCGGTACGGAAATAGAAGAACCTGCCCTGGTACCCGTCCGGCACCGGTTCGAAGCAGCCGCCCGGCACCACGGGCTGCCAGCCCTGTGCAACCCAGCTGCCATTGGCGCGGGCAGCAACAGCCAGATGATGCAAGGCCTCCGTATCGTTGCAGATACGGATCCGGGCTTCACCGGCCGGCGCTTTGAGCAGGGCCGCCAGCAGCAATCCGGCCAGCCAAAGGAATTTTGCCATCTGCAGCCCCCGCGTGCGCCAACAAGAGCGGGAAACCGTCCCGGGCTTGCGGCATCCCTGAGTCCATCAAACGCCGGTTGCGTTACCGGAAGGTGTAAGAGCCTTCTTTTTGATCCTGGCTTCACGCCAGGAAATGAAGCTGACCGCAGACAGGATCAGCCCGCCGCCGGACACCACCCAGATATCGGCCGGTTCCCCGAACACCAATGCGCCCAGCAAGGTGGCCCAGAGCAGCTGCAGGAAGGTGACGGGCTGGGTCACCGACACCGGTGCCGCGGCAAATGCCAGGGTCATGGTGTAGTGGCCTCCGGTGGCAAACAGCGCGACCAGCAGCAATATGCCGGTTTCCGCCAGTGTCGGCGTCACCCAGACCGCCAGCGCAAACGGGGCCAGCCCGATGGTGACAAAAACCGAGAGCATCGCCACCACAACTGCCGGGCTGTTGCTGCCCACGGTGAACTTGGCAATCAGGTAGGAGGCGCCGAAGAAAACGGCAGTGAACAGCATCGCGACATGGCCCGGCGTGACCTCGCGGAAGCCCGGCCTCAGGATGATCGCGGCACCGACCAGCGCCACGGCGATGGCGGTGATCCGGCGGAGCGCCAGTTTCTCGCCCAGAAACAGCGCCGCGCCCAGGGTGACATACACCGGCGACAGGTAATTCATTGCCGTGACCTCGGCCAGCGGGATCTGGGTCATCGCAAAGAACCACAGGATCACCCCCGCCGTATGCACCGCGCCGCGGCCTGCAAACAGCGCCCAGAGCCGCGGTGTCAGCCGCGCCCTGCGCAGGGCGCCGATCATCGGGATCAGAAACACCAGCCCCAGCAGGTAGCGCAGAAAGGCGCTTTCGGCCGGCGGGATGCGGGCGCCGAGATATTTGACCAGCGCCGTCACCGCGACAAAGCAGAGGCCGGTCATCACCATCCAGAATACCCCCATCAGGGGGCTCTGGCTGGCTGGGGCACTGTCTGCGGTTTGGCTCATGACTGCGACTTGAACACCCGTTGGAGCACCGGCGCAAGACTTCACATGTGAAATATTTCCGGGCGGCCCGCCGCCCGCCCGTGTCACGGCAGCGGAATGTGCTCCTGATCATCGCCGGGCGGCAGCTGGAAGCGTCCGTGCTGCCAGTCGCCTGCGGCCCAGGACGCCTTGGCCGCCTCGATCCGGTCGCGGGAGGAGGCGACGAAATTCCACCAGATGTAGCGCGGCCCGTTCAGGGTCTCGCCGCCCAGCGCCATCAGCCGGGCGCCCGCGGGGCCTGCGGTCACGGTGATCTCGTCGCCCGGGCGGAACACCATCATCCGGCCGGCCTCGAAGGTTTCGCCTGCGATCTCCACCGAGCCTTGGGTCACATAGACACCCCGGTCCTCGTAATCGGAGGGCAAGGGCAGCCTGGACCCGGCCTGCAGCACAACATCGGCATAAAAGGTTTCAGAATAAAGCGTTGCAGGCGCTTTCTCACCCCAGGCGGAGCCGAGGATCAGGCGCACCGCCTTGCCCTCTCCCTCCAGCAGCGGCAGTGCTGCCTTGCCGTGATGCTCAAAGGCGGCTGGCACGTCCTCGTGGCTGTCGGGCAGCGCGATCCAGGTCTGGATGCCGAACAGGCTGCTGGCGCCCTGGCGGGTGGCGGCAGAGGTGCGCTCGGAATGGGTGACGCCTTCCCCCGCCACCATCCAGTTCACCTCGCCCGGGTAGATCATCTGATGGGTACCTAGGGAATCGCGGTGCTCGAACTCGCCCTCGTACAGATAGGTGACGGTGCCAAGGCCGATATGCGGGTGCGGGCGCACGTCGATGCCCTGCCCGGTCAGGAACTCGGCCGGTCCGGCCTGATCGAAGAAGATGAACGGCCCCACCATCTGGCGGCGCGGCGCGGGCAGCGCGCGGCGCACCTCGAAGCCGCCGATGTCGCGGGCCCGCGGGATGATCACCGTTTCGATGGAGTCGAGATCGCCCGCGTCGGGGCATTGCGGTTCCAGTGCCGGGTTCCAGCTCATCCTTCCCTCCTGTCAGCGGCTGCAGGGAAAAGGTAGCGCGTTTCTGCGCGGGCGTTAGGGGGCCGCGCGCACAGGCACTGTTCGTCACATCAACAGGAGCTTGGCGGCAATGGCCCACATGGTGAGGCCGACAATGGCATCCAGCACCTGCCAGGCGCGCGGGCGGGCAAAGACCGGGGCCAAAAGGCTGGCGCCGTAGCCGAGCGAAAAGAAGAAGGTGAAGCTGGCGATGGCGGCGCCGGCGGCAAAGACCAGCGGCTGCGGATACTGGGCGGAGATCGAGCCGAGCAGCACCACGGTGTCGAGGTAGACATGCGGGTTCAGCCAGGTCAGCGCCAGCACGGTGGCCAGCACCGGCAGCAGCGCGGCGCCTGCCCCCTCCTGCGCGGCTTCCAGAGTTTCCCCGCCCTGCCAGGCGGCGCGCAGGGCACGGGCGCCGTACCAGATCAGGAAGGCGGCACCGCCCCAGCGCATCGCCTGTTCGAACCACGGCAGCGCCAGCGCCAGCGAGCCGAAGCCGAACACGCCCGCGGTGATCAGCACAGCGTCGGAGCCTGCGCAGGTGAGGCAGATCCAGAACACGTGCTGGCGCCGCAGCCCCTGGCGCAGGACAAAGGCGTTCTGGGCGCCGATCGCCATGATCAGGCTGAGGCCAAGGGCAAATCCGGCAAGCAGGCTGGGGGGCATCGCTGTCTCCATTGGTGTGCTGGGATTTGACTAGGCGCTGCCGCGCCGTTAATCCAGTTAAAGAGACTTAAGCCAGATTAGAGTTGCTAATGCAGATGGATCCCAGCCAGCTGGCGGCGCTGAGCGCGGTGCTGCGTCTTGGCGCGTTTGAGGCCGCGGCGCATGCGCTGGCGGTGACGCCCTCGGCCGTCTCGCAGCGGATCAAGGCGCTGGAGGACCGCATTGGCACCGCGCTGGTGCTGCGCGGCGCGCCCTGCACCGGCACTGCCGCGGGCTTGCGGATTGCCAAACATGCCGAGGACATCGGCCTGTTGGAGGCGCAGCTGGCGCGCGAGCTGGCGCTGGAGGCGGGCCAGGGCCCGGTGCGGCTGCGGATTGCGGTCAATGCCGACAGCCTGGCGAGCTGGTTCATCGGGGCGATGGCAGACGTGGACGGCGTGCTGTTCGATCTGCTGGTGGATGACCAGGACCACAGCGCGGACTGGCTGAAGCGGGGCGAGGTTTCGGCGGCGGTGACTGCCAGTTCCAAGCCGGTGACCGGGTTTGACGCCTTTCCGCTGGGCACGCTGGACTATGCCGCAACCGCCAGCCCGGCGTTCATGGCGCGCTGGTTCCCCGATGGGGTGACACCGGAGGCCGCGGCCCGCGCGCCTTGCTTGATCTTCAATGCAAAAGACAGTCTGCAACGGCTGTGGCTGGAGCGGAATGTGGCGCCCGGGCTGGCGCCGCCCGCCCATTTCCTGCCTTCCACCCAGGCTTTCATCGATGCCGCTGCGGCGGGTCTGGGCTGGGGCATGAACCCCTTGGCGATGGTCGCAGGCGACATCCGCTCCGGCCGCCTGGTCCCATTGATTGCGGACACCGCGCTGCCGGTGCCGCTGACCTGGCAGGTGGCGCGGGTGATGGCGCCTGCCCTTGCAGAGGTGACCCGTGCGGTGCAGAAATCGGCTAGACTGTATCTGACGCAAAGCCAAACCGGAAAGCCCGCCCATGTTCTCGAAAGACGCTCTCAGCTATGATCCGCTGCCCCTGCCCGACCGGGCGGCCTATTCGGACGCGCAGATGCAGGAAAAGGCGGCAGAGTTTCTGGCCCATATGCAGCGGCGCCATACGGTGCGGGATTATTCAGACCGGCCGGTGCCGCGGGCGGTGATCGAAACCTGCATCCGCGCGGCCGGCACCGCGCCCTCGGGGGCCAATCACCAGCCCTGGTTCTTTGCCGCGATCTCCAACCCGGAGCTGAAGGCGCGGGTCCGGGCCGAGGCCGAGGCGGAGGAAAGGAAATTCTATGCGGGCGGCGCCGGCGATGAATGGATCAAGGCGCTGGAGCCGATCGGCACCGATGCCGACAAGCCGCATCTGACCGCCGCGCCCTGGCTGATCGTGGTCTTTGCACAGCGCTGGGGGGAATTCAGCGACGGCAGCCGGTACAAGAACTACTACGTGCCGGAAAGCGTCAGCATCGCCACCGGCGTTTTGCTGACAGCGCTGCATACGGCGGGGCTGTGCGCCCTCACCCATACCCCGAACCCGATGAAGTTCCTGAACGGCGCCCTGGGGCGGCCGGCCTCGGAGAAGCCCACCATGATCATCGCCGTCGGCCATCCGGCGGCGGACGCCACGGTGCCCGCCGTTGCCAAGGTGAAAAAACCGCTGCAGGAGATTGCCGCATTTGCAGAGTGACCCCGGCCGCAGGGGACCGCAAATTCCAGGTGTTCCAGCCGGTTTGCCGGCACGGGAATTGTGCCGTCTGCGGCAGGCGGCAAGGCTGATGCGCGCCCCCGCCTCCCCGCGCCGCAGCCTGGTTCTGCAGGTGGTGCTGCCGCGGGCGGGGGTTGTGGCCGGGTGGCTGGCGCTCAATCACTGGATCCGGCTGCCGGTGCCGCTGGCTTATGCGCTGATGGCCGCGGACGGGCTGTTTCTGCTGTGGCAGGGCCGGGCCTTTCAGCTGAGCGCCGATGCGCATGTGCGCAGCACCGGGGCGATGGCGCCGGTCTGGGGCGGCTGGCTGGTGCTGCTGTTTGCAGGCTTCGCCGCGCTGACATTGTGGTGGGATGCGCTGCTGATCGCCAGGGCGGTGGAACAGCCCGCCTATGCCGAGCAGCGGCGGCAGGCGCGCGAGGCGCTGTACAGCCTGACGGTGTCCGCTGACGGCCGGGTGCTGGTCCTCGAGGGCGAGATCACCTTCGGGCTGACCCGGCGGATGGAGCAGATGGCGGACCGGCACCCCGGCCTGCACCGGGTGTCCCTGACCAGTCCCGGCGGTCTGATCGCGGAAGCCCGCGGCGCGGCCAGGCTGATCCGGGAGCGCGGACTGGCCACGCGCGCCGAGGGCCTGTGTGCTTCGGCCTGCACCCTGATGTTCGCCGCCGGCCGCCGCCGCAGCCTGGGGCGCGGGGGGCGGCTTGGCTTTCACAGCTATGCGCTGCAGTTCGAAAGCGGCCTGCCGCAGATCGACCTGGGAAAGGAGCAGGAAAAGGACCGCGCTTTTCTGCTGCAGCAAGGGGTGAGCGCAGAGTTTGCCGACCGGATCTTCGCCATCTCCCACCAGAACCTTTGGGTGCCCGGCACCGCGGCCTTGCGGGCCGGCGGTGTCCTGACCGACTAGCAGCCGGGCTGCGGGGCATCCGGGTTTTCCTTGCCGCCCCCGGCATTCCCGCCTAGCGTTTCAAGCATCAGCCGGGGGACATTGAAAATGAAGCGCATTCTTTTGGCCGCGGGTCTGGGACTGGCGGCATCGCCGGCCTTGGCCGGGCTGGAGATCTGCAACAACGCGGGGCAAAGCCTGAGCCTCGCCATCGGCTATTCCAGCGGCGGCGGCTGGGTCTCGGAAGGCTGGTGGACCATTCCGGCGGGCGGCTGCAAAACGGCGGTCAGCGGCGATTTGAAGACACGCTACTATTACTACCGGGCCGATGCCGGCGGCGCGGTTCTTGCCAGCGGCGATTACACCTTCTGCACCTCCCCCGAGCCCTTCACCATTCACGGCGACACCCAATGCGGCCCGCGCGGATATGAGACGCAGGGGTTCCGCAGGCTGGACACCGGCGAAACCGCCAGGCATTTCACGCTGACGCTGAATGCAGCGGCTGACGCGCCGGCGGCCCCGCCCCCGGCCGCACCGCAGGCCGGTGCGCCGGGCGCCTATGGCGAACCTTATTCGGACAATGTGACCCTGCAGGGCTGCTCTATCGAAGGCCAGCGGGCGTGCAGTTTTCATGCCGGGGGCACCAAGTTCCTTGTCCGCGATGACGGCCGCACGCCGCGGTTGGTCTTTTCCGTCATGGAAGCACTGGACCCGGGAACGCCGCTCACCGTGCGGGGCGATCTGGAGGCCGTTTACGACCGGACAGCCGATGTCGTCCTGCGGGATGCCGCGGTGCGGCCCTGGACCGAGCATGACGGGCTGCTGAACAGGCTGCAGGGCCATTGGTATTCGGTGGAGGATCCCAATGCGCAGTTCACCGTTCTGGGGGCGGAGCGGGACAACAGCTATGATGGCGCCGATACCGGGCGGGACTACCTGTCCGTCTCGGAGCGGTGTTTTGAATTCGAGGGCGGCGGACCGTATCTGCATGCGCGCGAAGAAGAGACCGGCGAGGATTACTGTTATGTGATCGACCATGCCGGCCGCCAGGAGCTGACGCTGATGCATCTGCCGCGCGGCACTGTCCTGCGCTACCGCAAGCTGGACTGATCCCGGCGCGTTTCCCAGTGCCTTGGCCGGGAGGGGGCACTGCCCCCTCGGCAATGCCTGCGCCCGCCGGGGTCAAGGACAGGCCCGCAGGAGAAGCGGGCCTTCAGCCTTGCGGGGCAGCAGCCTCTTAGAGCTGCGCCATGACCTCGTCGGAGGCTTCAAAGTTGGTTGTGACGCGCTGCACGTCGTCGTCGTCTTCGAGCGCGTCCACCAGCTTCATCAGCTTCTGCATGCCTTCGAGGTCCAGCTCGGTGGTGGTGGAAGGTTTCCAGACCAGCTTGGTCGACTCGGATTCGCCCAGCTCCGCCTCCAGCGCGCTGGAGACGTCGTTGAGGTCGGTGTCGGCGCAATAGATGATGTGGCCGTCCTCCGAGCTTTCGACATCCTCGGCGCCCGCCTCGATGGCGGCCATCATCACGGTGTCCGCATCGCCGGCAGCGGCCGGATAGGTGACTTCGCCCTTGCGCTCGAACATGAAGCCGACCGAGCCGGTCTCGCCCAGGTTGCCGCCGTTCTTGGAGAAGGTGGAGCGCACGTTGGAGGCGGTGCGGTTCTTGTTGTCGGTCATCGCCTCGACGATCACCGCAACGCCGTTGGGGCCGTAGCCCTCGTAGCGGATCTCGTCATAATTCTCGGCATCGCCGCCGATGGCTTTCTTGATCGCGCGCTCGATCACGTCCTTGGGGACGGACTGGCTTTTGGCCTCTTTCACCGCGAGGCGCAGGCGCGGGTTCTTGTCGGGATCGGGGTCGCCCATCTTGGCGGCCACGGTGATCTCCTTGGCCAGCTTGGAAAACAGTTTCGACCGCGCCGCGTCCTGACGGCCCTTGCGGTGCTGAATGTTCGCCCATTTTGAATGGCCTGCCATGGTGCATCCTTGCTGCTGTAAACTTGAATTGGCGCTCATATAGCCCGTGCCGGCGCCTGCTTTCAAGCGCCCCTGCCCCGGCTTCTCCCTTGTTCCGCCGGGTTTCGCGGCTAAGGTGGCGCCATGACATATGACCAGGCTGTTTTGTTTGCCCTTTTTGCCGCTGTCTTCGCCCTGCTGCTGTGGGGACGCTGGCGCTATGATCTGGTGGCCTTTGCCGCGCTGATGGCCGGCGTCGTGCTGGGGGTGGTGCCTGCGGCGGACGCCTTTGCCGGCTTCGGGCATCCCGCCACCCTGGTGGTGGCGCTGGTGCTGATCGTCTCGGCCGGGCTGGTGCGCTCGGGCGCGGTGTTCCTGATCACCCGGACGCTGGTGGACTCGGCGCGCGGCCTCGGCGGCCATATCGCGCTGATGGGCGGAGTCGGCGCGGTGCTGTCGGCCTTCATGAACAATGTGGCGGCGCTGGCGCTGCTGATGCCGGTGGACATCCAGACCGCCCGCAAGGCAGGCCGGGCGCCGGGGCTGAGCCTGATGCCGCTGTCCTTTGCCACCATCCTCGGCGGCATGGCGACGCTGATCGGCACGCCGCCCAACATCATCATCGCCGCGATCCGCGGCGAGACGCTGGGCGAGCCGTTCCGGATGTTCGACTTTGCGCCGGTGGGCGCCACGGCGGCGCTGGCGGGTCTGGCGTTCGTGGCGCTGTTCGGCTGGCGGCTGATCCCTGAGCGCCGGAACGCCGCCGGTGCGTCGGAGGCGCAGCTGGCCCCCTATATCGCCGAGCTGACGGTGGGCGAAGGCTCGGAGCTGATCGGCAAGCGGCTGGGCGAACTCGAGGAAGAGGCCGAAAAGGCGGATGTGGCCATCCTCGGCCTGATCCGCGACGGCAAGCGGCGCTACGGGCGCTCGGTGGCGGCGATCCTGCGGCAGGGCGACGCGCTGGTGCTGGAGGCGGAACCGGAGGCGCTGGACGAGTTCCGCAGCGCGCTGAAACTGGATTTTGCCGATGCCGCCCGGCAGGAAAAGCTGACCGCGGCCGGCGAGGGGCTGGAGCTGGTGGAACTGGTGGTGCCGGAAACCGCCCGCATCCGCGGCCGCAGCGCCCAGGCCATCGGCCTGTCCTGGCGGCAGAGCGCGGTGCTGCTGGGGGTGTCCCGCCAGGGCCGCCGGATCACCCGGCAGATCCGCCAGACCGATATCGAGGCGGGCGATATCCTGCTGCTGCTGTGCCCGCGCGGGCGGGTTGCGGATGTGGCCGAATGGCTGGGCTGCCTGCCGCTGGCCGAACGCGGGTTGGCGGTCACCGACAACGACAAGACCTGGGCCGCCATCGGGCTGTTTGCCGCGGCGGTGCTGGCGGCCTCGGTGGGGCTGCTGTACCTGCCGGTGGCATTGGGGCTGGTGGCCATCGGGTACGTGCTGCTGAAGATCCTGCCGGTGGCCGAGATCTATGACCACGTGGAATGGCCCGTGGTGGTTCTGCTGGGGTCGATGATCCCGCTGGGGGCGGCGCTGGACAGCTCGGGCGGGACGGCGCTGATTGCCAATGCGCTGACCGGGCTGACCGCCGGCCTGCCGGCCTGGGCGGTGCTGACGGTGCTGATGGTGGTGACCATGACGCTGTCGGACGTGCTGAACAACACCGCCACCGCGATTGTCGCCGCCCCGGTCGGCATCCAGATGGCGCAGACGCTGGGAGTCTCGCCCGACCCGTTCCTGATGGCGGTGGCGGTGGCTGCGTCGGCCGCGTTCCTGACGCCGATCGGGCACAAGAACAACACCCTGGTGCTGGGCCCTGGCGGTTACCGGTTCGGCGATTACTGGCGGATGGGCCTGCCGCTGGAAATTCTGGTGATTGCGGTCTCGGTCCCGGCCATCCTGCTGTTCTGGCCGATGTAGGGCGCTCCGCCGCCGGCCTGCGGGACCAAACTTTTCAGAAAAGTTTGGTCAAAATCCTTCAGAAGGATTTTGCCGCCGCGGCGGACACGCCGGGCCGCTCGCCTTCCGCCTCCAGCGCCTGCGAAGCCAATGCGATTGCGGTGGACCCGGCCAGTACCGTGACCAGAAACAGATTCCTGAAATTCATGATGCGCCTCTGCTGAACATTCCTCCCGGTTATAATGCGCAGGACGCCCGAAAGTTCCCGCCGGCCGCTTCGGCGGCGGCGCCGTGCCGCCTGTGCGGCACAGGCGGATCAGAGCGGCCAGATGAAGGGAATGAGCAGTGAGGCCAGCATGCCGACAGTCAGGTTCAGCGGGATGCCGACGCGCAGAAAATCGGTGAACTTATACCCGCCCGGACCATAGACAAGCGTGTTGGTCTGATAGCCGATGGGGGTCGCAAAGGAGGCCGAAGCCGCCACCATCACCGCCACCACCAGCGGGCGCGGATCGACACCGACGGCCTGGGCCAGGCCGATGGCGATGGGGGTCACCACCACGGCCACCGCGTTGTTGGAGACCAGTTCGGTCAGCACCGAGGTCAGCAGGTAGACCGCCCAGACCAGCAGGAACGGCGGCAGCATCGACAGCCCCGGCGCCACCGCGCTGACAATCAGACTGACGGCACCGGAACTTTCCAGCGCGGCGCCGATCGCCAGCATCGAAAAGATCAGCGCCAAAAGACGGCCATCGACAAAGGAGAACGCCTCTTCCGCGTCGATGCAGCGGGTGACAAAAACAAGCGCCACAGCCAGCACCGACAGCATCAGGATCGGCGCCACGCCAAAGGCAGCCAGAACCACGATGCCCAGGAGCGCAGCAATGGCAATCGGCGCGTGGCTGCGGCGGTAGGCGCGCTGGGTCGGCTGCGACACATCGGCCAGGTCCATATCCGAAGCCAGGCGCTGGATATCAGCGGGCGCGCCCTCCAGCAGCAGGGTGTCGCCGATCCGCACCACCAGATCGTCCAGCTGCACGCCGATGTTCTGGTTCCGGCGGTGCACGGCCAGCGTATAGACGCCATAGCGGCGGCGCAGGCGCATCGCGCCCAGGCTCCGGCCCACCATGCGGCAGCCGGGGGTGATCAGCACCTCGACGGTCTGGGTCTCCACCGCGGAGACCTGGTCGACCCGCTTCAGTTCCTTGTTGCTCTGCAGGCTCAGAAGCTCGGTCATCCGGGTGCGCAGCACCACCCGGTCGCCGACCTGCAGCTCCACCCCTTCGAGGTGGCGGCGCAGCGATTCATCGCCGCGGATCACGTCGATCAGCCGCACGCCCGGGCGTTTGAACAGCTGCACGCCGGTGACTTCGCGCCCGATCAGGTTGCTGTCCGGCGGAATCACCGCCTCGGTAAAGAACTTCATCCTGGACTTGTCACTGAGCATCGCCGCCATGCTGTCGCGTTCCGGCAGCAGCCGCGGGGCGACAAACCGGAGATAGACCATGCCATAGGCGACAAGGAACAGCCCCAGCGGGGTGACTTCGAAAATGGTGAAAGGCGCCAGGCCCTGAGCTCGCGCAACGCCGTCGACCAGCAGGTTGGTGGAGGTGCCGATGAGCGTCAGCGTGCCGCCCAGGATTGCTGCATAGCTGAGCGGAATGAGCATTTTCGACGGCGAGACATTCAGCGTGCGCGCAATCTGAATGAAGACAGGGATCATCACAACGACCACCGGAGTGTTCGAGACCACGGCAGAGGCGGTGACAACAAACCCCATCAGCAAGGCCACCGCGAGCTTGGGATTGACCTCTGCCTGGCTCTTGGCGACCTGGGTAAAGGCGTCGAGCGCGCCGGTGCGCACCAGGGCGCCCATGATGATGAACATCGCGGCGATGGTCCATGGCGCCGGGTTGGCCAGCACCGGCAGCGCCTGATCGTAGGGCAGAACGCCGGTGGCCAGCATCGCCGCCACGCCGGTCAGTGCCACCACTTCTGTCGGGTAGGTCTCCCGCAGGAAAGCCAGGAACATGGCCAGAACAATTACAAGTGCAAGGATTGCGTTGCCGGTGTCACCAAATTGGAAGAACTGCATATGCCGTGACTATGCCCATATTGTTTAAGGCCGGTTTATCGTGCCGGAGAGCGCTCCGCCATCGCGCAGTCTTTCCGAAACCCCATGGCGGAGCAAGAATTTCCGTGTCCGGAGGCCGGCGGCTGGGACCATTCAGGAGATTTTGCGGCAAATCGCTGCTTTTGCGGCCAAACTTCCCGCCTCAGGCCGCCCCGCAGGACCTGCGGCCGCCGCTTACGGCACCGCTTCCTGCAGCAGGCCGCCATTGCGCACCATGCGAATCTGCTTGGCGGCGCCGGTGCGGTCGTCGGTCTCGACAAAGACGCCCGACAGGGTGGCCTCGCCGTTTGCCGGGGTGAAGCGGGCCTTAGGCATGCCGGTGAGGAAGCGGCGCATCGGTTCGGCCTTGTCCATGCCGATCACCGAGTTGTAGTCGCCGCACATTCCGGCATCGGTGAGGTAGCCGGTGCCTTCGGAAAGGATCTGCGCGTCTGCGGTCGGCACATGGGTATGGGTGCCGGCAACCAGCGAGGCACGGCCATTGCAGAAATGGCCCATCGCCATCTTTTCCGAGGTGGCCTCGCAATGCATGTCGACGATGATGGCCTGCGCCAGCCCGCCGCGCGGATGCGATTTCAGCACCGCCTCCACCGCGCCGAAAGGGTCGTCGAAGGCGCGTTTCATGAACACCTGGCCCAGCACCTGCACCACCAGCACCTTGCGCCCGCCGGGCGCCTGGAACAGCCGGTGGCCGCGGCCCGGCGCGCCCTTGGCAAAGTTCAAGGGCCGGATGATGCGCGGCTCCTGCTCGATGAACTGCAGCATGTCCTTCTGGTCGAAGGCGTGATCGCCCAGCGTCAGGCAGTCGACACCCGCGTCCAAGAGCAGCTTGGCATGCTCGCCGCTCAGCCCCATGCCGTTGGAGGCGTTTTCGCCGTTCACCACAACAAAATCGAGCCGCCACTCCTGCCGCAGCCGCGGCAGGGTCTCGGTGACGGCGCGGCGCCCGGCGCGGCCCATCACATCGCCTAGAAACAGAATTCGCATTGCGGCGTGGTACGCCGATGCGCCCGGCAGGACAAGGCCCGCGGCAGGCGCGCAAAACTTTTCTGAAAAGTTTTGCCAAGATTTTTCACAAAAATCTTGGCTGCTTGGCGGGCGTCAGCGGCTGAACTGCAGAATGCGGCTTTCGGTCACGATCATGTCGAGCGGCTGGTCGGTGGGCTCCAGCGGCAGGTCTTCGGCCTCCTGGGCGTCAAAGGCAAAGCCGATGGCCAGCGCCGCCCGCTTGCCGCGCAGCAGCTCCAGCGTGCGGTCGTAAAAGCCGCCGCCATAGCCCAGCCGCCCGCCCCTGGTGTCAAAGGCCACCAGCGGCACCACCAGGATTTCCGGTTCGAAGAAGTCATCCGCCTCGGGCACCATGGCGCCGAACGGGCCTTCGCGCAGCGCACCGTCAGGCTGCCAGCGGCTGAACTTCAGCGGCTGGCCCTCGCCCAGGATCACCGGCACGCCGACAGGGCCATGCGCAGCCGCCTCGGCCATGGCCGGCAGCGGGTCGATTTCAGTGCGGATCGGCATGTAGCCCGCCAGCGGCACGCCGCGGTAGCCGGCCAGCACCTCCGACAGGTGGCCTGCCGCGCCGGGGATGTTGCGCGCATGCGCTTCCTTGCGGCGCACGAAGGCGGCCTTGCGGGCGGCGGCCTTGATTTCGGTCAGATCCGTCATGGCGGTCTCCTACAGCAGAACGGCGGCGGCCAGGCCAAGGAAGGCCAGGAAGCCGACCACATCGGTCACGGTGGTCACAAAGGCGCCCGAGGCCAGCGCCGGGTCAATGCCCGCCTTCTCCAATAGAACCGGGATCACCGTGCCTGCCAGCCCGGCCACGACCAGATTGATGACCATAGCGACGGCAATCACCGCGCCCAGCATCGGCGAGCCGAACCAGGCAAGACCGACCAGCCCCATCACGATGGCAAAGATCACCCCGTTGACCAGCCCCACCAGCACTTCGCGGCGGATCACCCGCCAGACGTTGGACCCGGTAAGGTCGCGGGTGGCGATGGCACGCACCGCAACCGTCAGCGACTGGGTGCCCGCATTGCCGCCCATCGAGGCAACGATCGGCATCAGAACGGCAAGCGCCACGAACTGCGCAATCGTGTCCTCGAACTGGGCGATCACCAGCGACGCCAGCACCGCGGTGACAAGGTTCACCGCCAGCCAGGGAAAGCGGCGCTTGGTGGTTTCGATCACCCGGTCGGCCAGCGAGCTTTCCTCGCCCACACCGGCGAGGCGCAGGATGTCCTCCTCATGCTCCTCGTCCAGCACGATCATCGCGTCGTCGATGGTGATGACCCCGACCAGCCGCCCCTCGTCATCCACAACAGGCGCCGAGATCAGGTGGTACTGGTTGAAGGCATAGGCCACGTCTTCCTCGTCCTGCTCCGCCGGGATGACCTGAAAGGTGTCCTCGACCAGATCGGTCAGCGGCACATGGCGTTTGGTGGCCATGATCCGGCCCAGGGTGACATTCCCGATCGGATGCAGGCGCGGGTCGACCAGGACAACGTGGTAGAACTGATCCGGAAGATCCTCGGAGTTGCGCATGAAATCAATGGCCTGCCCGACATTCCAGTGCTCGGGCGCCATCACGACCTCGCGCTGCATCAGGCGGCCGGCTGAATTTTCCGGGAAGCTCAGCGATTGCTCCACCGCGACCCGGTCGGCGTCCTCCAGCGCATCGAGGATGGCTTCCTGCTGCGGCACCTCGAGGTCTTCCAGCAGGTCGACGACATCGTCGCTTTCCATTTCCCGGACCGCATCGGCCAGAACCAGCGGGTTGAGGATCCCGATGACCTCTTCGCGGATGCTCTCGTCCAGTTCCGACAGGATCTCGCCGTCGAATTCCCGGTCGTACAGGCGGATCAGGCTGGCGCGGTCAACGGAATCGATCTGTTCCAGAAGGTCGGCGATGTCGGCAGCGTGCAGGTCTTCCAGCAGCGCCGTCAGGGTCTGCTGATCCCCCTGCTCAACCGCATCCAGAACCTGCGCAACCAGCTTGCGGTCCAGGTCATAGGCGTCGTCCTGAGACAGATCGCCGGAGATGTTGTCGCCGCTGCTCATGTTATGCCCCCCGGTATTTCGTGCGTTTTGCCTGCAAAATAGAAGACCCTGCTGCCGGAAAACAATGGCCATGGCACAATTTACCGGAGCTGCTGCGGCGGGTATCCTGCCCGGAGCCATTTTGCAAGGAAAGGGTTGGAAGAATGGGTACCGGTTTCATCCTGAAGGGGCACGTGCTGGCTTTTTCCCGCTCGCCGTTTGCCGGCGGGCGCCCGGAAGACGCTGCCCGCCTGGGCGAGGCGGTCGCCGTGCAGGACGGCCTGATTGCCGGGACCGGCACGCTGGCGGAGATGCAGGCACTGCTGCCGGGGGCGCAGGTCAGCAATCACGGCGGCAGACTGATTCTGGCCGGATTCGTCGATGCCCATGTGCATTACCCGCAGACTGCGATCATCGCCAGCTGGGGCAAGCGGCTGATCGACTGGCTGAACAGCTATACCTTCCCCGAGGAGATGCGGTTTGCGGACCGTGCCTATGCCGATGAAATCGCCGGCCGCTACCTGGACCTGACCGCGGCGCATGGCACCACCACGGTCTGCAGCTACTGCACCATCCACCGCGAAAGCGTGGAGGCGTTTTTTGCGGCGGCGCAGGCGCGGGGGCAGCGGGTCGCGGCAGGCAAGACCTGCATGGACCGCAATGCGCCGGACGGGCTGCGCGACACGCCGCAGTCGGCCTATGATGCCTCGGAGGCGCTGATTGCGCGCTGGCACGGGGTGGACCGGCTGGACTACGCCATCACGCCGCGGTTCTCGCCCACCTCGACACCGGAACAGCTTGAGGCCATGGGCGCGCTATGGGCCAAGCATCCGCAATGCCTGATGCAGACGCATCTGAGCGAGCAGACTGACGAGATCGCCTGGGTGAAATCGCTGTTTCCGCAGGCGCGGGATTATCTGGATACCTATGAGGAATTCGGGCTGCTGGGCGCCCGGGGCCTTTACGGCCATGCCATCCATCTGGAAGAGCGCGAACGGCACCGGCTGCGCGAATTCGGCGCCGGGCTGATCCATTGCCCGACGTCGAACACCTTCATCGGTTCCGGCCTCTTCGACATGGCCGGGCTGATGGCAGAGGGGCAGCGGATCGGCCTTGCCACCGACACCGGCGGCGGGTCGAGCTTTTCGATGCTGCGCACCATGGCGGCGGCCTATGAGATCGGCCAGCTGCGCGGCACGCCGCTGCACCCGGCACAGCTGTTGTGGCTGGCAACCCAAGGCTCGGCCACGGCGCTGCGGATGGAAGCGAAGATCGGCAACATCGCGGCAGGCATGGAGGCGGATCTGGTGGTGCTGGATCTGGCCTCAACCCCCGCGATCGCGCAGCGCTCGGCCCGCGCCGAAGATCTGTGGGAGGCGGTGTTTCCGACCATCATGATGGGCGATGACCGCGCAATTGCCGAGGTCTGGATCGGCGGCAAGCCGGTGCAGGAGAGGCGCTGACGCGCCTCCGCCTGCGGCGGTTTGAGTATTTTTACAAAGAAGAAGCCAAGGCGCGTGCCAGCTGGCCGTGACGCTCGATCAGCTGCGGCAGGTCGATGGTCGTGATCTCGCCGCTGCGGATGATCTGTCTGCCCTCGACGAACAGGTGTTTCACCTGTGCCGGGCCCGCCAGCAGCAGCGCCGCCGGATCCCAGCTGCCGCTGGAGGCGATGCCGGTGGTGTCCCAGATGGCGATATCGGCGCGCTTGCCCGGCGCCAGCCGTCCGCAATCGGGGCGGCCCAGCACATCGGCGCCGCCGCGGGTGGCGATTTCAAGGGTTTCATAGGCGCTCATGGCGTCAGCGCCGTTTGCCACCCGCTGCAGCAGCATCGCCTGGCGCGCCTCGGCGCTGAGGCTGGCCATGTCGTTGCTGGCGGAGCCGTCCACGCCCAGGCCCACCGGCACGCCGGCGTCACGCATCGCCCGCACCGGCGCGATGCCGCTGCCGAGGCGGCAGTTGGAACAGGGGCAATGCGCCACCCCGGTGCGGGTTTTTGCAAAGAGATCAATCTCCTGCACGTCGAGCTTGACGCAATGGGCATGCCAGACATCGCCGCCGGTCCAGCCCAGTTCTTCGGCGTACTGGCCCGGGCGGCAGCCGAACTGCGCCTCGGAATAAGCGATATCCTCGTCATTCTCGGCCAGGTGGGTGTGCAGCATCACCCCCTTGTCACGGGCCAGCAGGGCGGCATCGCGCATCAGCCCGCGGCTGACCGAAAAGGGCGAACAGGGCGCCAGGCCGACCCGGCACATGGAGCCTTCGGACGGGTCATGGAAGGCATCCACCACCCGGATCATGTCGTCAAGAATGGCGCGCTCCTCCTCGACCAGGCTGTCGGGCGGCAGGCCGCCATCGCTTTCGCCGATGCTCATGGCGCCGCGGGTGGGGTGGAAGCGCAGGCCGACGTCCCGGGCCGCGTGGATAGTGTCCTCGAGCCGCGAGCCGTTGGGGTAGAGGTAGAGGTGGTCGGAGCTGAGGGTGCAGCCGGACAGCGCCAGCTCGGCAAGGCCCAGCTGGGCCGAGACGAACATCTCGTCGGGGCCGAAGCGGGCCCAGATGGGGTACAGCCGCTGCAGCCAGCCGAACAGCAGCGCGTCCTGGGCGCCCGGCACCGCGCGGGTCAGGTTCTGGTACAGATGGTGATGGGTGTTGACCAGCCCGGGGGTGACGACGCAGCCGCGCCCGGAGATGATATCCCCGCCGGTTTCCAGCCCCTGCCCCACAGCGGCGATTTCACCGCCGCGGATCAGCACGTCCGCCCCGTGCAGCACACGGCGCGCATCATCCATCGTCAGGATGGCATCCGCATTTTGAATCAGGATTTCTGCCATTGTCACACACTCCTTTTGGCAGCCCGCTTCAGTGGAATGTGTGATGAGCCGATGGAAAACGGGCGAAGAACCGGCCTGGCGGCGACGATACAGGCCGCCGCCGCCGGTTTCAAGCCATTCACGCCTGGTGCAGCAGCTCCAGCGCCGCGGCGTGAATCTGCGCATTGGCCGCCGCCAGGGCGCGGCCGCCGCCATGGGCCGGGTTGCCCTGCCAGTCGGTGACGATGCCGCCCGCGGCCTGGATCAGCGCAATCGGTGCCTGGATGTCGTAAGCGTTCAGGCCGGCCTCGATCACCAGATCGACCTGGCCCGCGGCCACCAGCGCATAGGCATAGCAATCCATGCCGTAGCGGGTCAGCTTGGCGCGGGCGGACACCCGCTCGAACGCGGCGCGCTCCTCCGGCGTGCCGACCTCCGGGAAGGTGGTGAACAGGATGGCCTCCTCCAGCACCGTGGTGGCGCGGGTCTGCAGCGGCCGCTCGCCCAGCGGGCCGGTCATGGCGGCGGTCTCCGGACCGCCGCAAAAGCGTTCGCCCGTATAGGGCTGGTCGATCACCCCCAGGAAAGGTCCGGTTTCATCGGCAAGCGCAATCAGCACCCCCCAGGTCGGCGTGCCGCTGATGAAACCGCGGGTGCCGTCGATCGGGTCCAGCACCCAGGTGCGGCCGGACGTGCCGGGCGCGGAGCCGAATTCCTCGCCCAGGATGCCATCGGCGGGGCGCAGCTCGGCAAGCACCGCCCGCATTGCCTGCTCGGCGCCGCGGTCGGCCACGGTGACGGGATCAAACCCGCCCGCCAGCTTGTTTTCGGCAGTCAGAGAGGAGGCGCGGAAATGCGGCAGGATGGCGGCGCGGGCTGCGTCTGCCATCCTGTGCGCAACTTCAAGGTCGGAACATACAGCCTGGGTCATAGCAGAACGGGTGCCACCCGTCCGCTGCCATTGCAAGCGCAAATCCCGCTGTACCGCCGGTTTTGCGCTGCAATTGCCTTGTCACAGACCGTCCGGGTTTCAGGCGGCGTCGCTCAGCACCCGCGCCAGTTCGAACAGGCGGCGGCGCTGGTTTTCCGGGATTGCATAGTAGGAGCGCACCAGATCCAATGCTTCCTTGTCGCCCATCAGATCTTCCGGCACGGCGGATTTGTCGGCGGCGGCCTTGCCCTCTTCCTGCAGGCCTTCGAAGAAGAAGCTCACCGGCACTTCGAGAGCGTCCGAAATGTCCCAGAGCCGGGACGCGCTGACCCGGTTGGCACCGGTTTCATATTTCTGGATCTGCTGGAACTTGATGCCGACCTGTTCGGCGAGCTGCTGCTGCGTCATGCCGATCAGCCACCGGCGGTGGCGGATGCGCTTTCCCACATGCACGTCAACGGGATGAGCCATGCGTTTCTCCTAACTGTGAATCCGGCCGCAACCCGGACCGCTGTTTCCTATAACCTGTTCTGGCGAATTCAAATCCTTGCCGGAAACACGGTTCCCCATCAGAGCGATCTGAGCTCAACCTCTGAGCAAAAGTGTACAACCCTTGCGATTGATTGCAAGGCTGCCGTCGCCCCGTGCGGAGCCCGCACACCCAAGCGCATGATTTCATGTATCATTTTTCTAAACGTTTTATTGCCAACCAGCTGCCGATCGCGTACCTCCCCAGAAATAGCGAGGTGTGATGCAGCGCGGCGCCCCGCCAGTGTGACTGTGCGAATCACGCTGATTCCCGCAAAAGGTGAGGAGAAAACATGCTGGCCTTCCAAGTTTCTGCCTTTGGCAGCCCGGCCGTTCTGACGCAAATGGACTGCCCGCCGCCGGGCCCCGGCGAAGCGGCGGTTGAGCTTCGGGCCTGCGGCCTGAATTTTGCCGACCTGCTGATGATGAAGGGCAGCTATCAGGACACCCCCGAGCCGCCGTTCACCCTGGGGCTGGAGGCTGCGGGCGTGGTGACGGCGCTTGGCGCAGGTACGGAAAGCTTTGCCATCGGCGACCGGGTTGCGGTGTTCGGCGGCTCCGGCGGGCTTGCCACGGCCGGCGTTTTCCAGGCCGACCGGCTGATCCGGATCCCCGATACGATGAGTTTCGAACATGCCGCGGCAATGCAGATTGCCTATGGAACCAGCCAGATGGCGCTGGACCACTGCGCCCGGCTGCAACCCGGCGAGACGCTGCTGGTGACCGGTGCTGCGGGCGGTGTCGGGCTGACCGCAGTGGAAATCGGCAAGCTGATGGGGGCAACGGTGATTGCCCAGGCCCGCGGCAGGGACAAGCTGGACGTGGCGGCGGCCGCCGGGGCCGACCATCTGATCGACGCCGGCGAAGACTTGCGCAGTTCGGTAAAGGCTCTGGGCGGCGCCGATGTTGTCTATGACGCAGTGGGCGGCGACGTGTGGAAGGCGGCTTTCCGCGCCGCCAATCCCGGCGCCCGGCTGCTGCCGGTCGGTTTTGCCGGCGGCGAGGTGCCGCAGATCCCGGCCAACCACCTGCTGGTGAAGAACCTGACCGTGATCGGCTTCTACCTGGGCGGCTACATGAAATTCCGCCCCGAAGCGGTGCGCCGGTCGTTTGAGACGCTGTTTGCCTGGCATGGCGCGGGCCGCATCAAGCCGCATATCAGCCATTCCCTGCCGCTGGAGCGGGCCGCAGAAGGGCTGGAACTGCTGCGCAGCCGCAAATCCACAGGCAAGGTTGTGATCACCATGGGCGGCAGCTGACCGGCAGACAGAACCCGCCGCCATAGCTTCTCCCGCCCGCCGCCGGCGCATTTGCTGAAATGCGCCGCTGCCGTTGGGCCAGGCTCAGCGCCCTTGGCGCTGAGCCTGGCCCAAGGCCGCCAAGGGAGCGCTGGCGCAGCCAGGGCAGTCTGCGGGCGCGGGAGCGCTGCCGCTGGCTGCCTGCCGTCCCGTACTGCTGCGCAGGGGGCCTTGCACCGGGCCTCTGTCGTGGCGCCGCATCAGACCGTCAGCTGGCCGCGCGCAGGGGCGCGGACCGCAATCCCTGGAACCCTTGGCGGACAAACTCGGCCAGCTCGGAAACGTAGGGCGCGCGCACATGCTCGGCGCCGTAAAGGTTGATGTGCTGCATCGGCAGGACCGGCAGCCCGGAGCCCTGCTCGATCAGTTCCTGGTACCCCGGCTGGGTGCCCTCCAGCAGCACGCCGACGGCCAGATCGGCGCTCACTGTCGCTTCGACCGTACGGTCGGAATCACTCTCGAGCGCCATCTCCCATTCGATGCCCGCCGCATCCAGAGCCGCGGTGGCCACCGGACGGAAACTGCAGGCCCGGCAGAAGCCAAGCCGCAACGGCCGCTGCCGCCAAACCGATCCGTCCGGTGCGCCGACCCAGCGCAGCGGCATGCTGTGGATGGTCTCGCCGCCCTCTCCCGCACCGGTCTCCGTGGTCAGGATCAGGTCAAAGGCGCCGCGGCCGAACTCCGCCTTGAGATCGCGGGTGTTGGAGGTGCAAAGGTTCACATTCACCCTTGGATAGCTGAGGCTGAACCGCTTCAGCACCTTGGGGATGACCGGGTGCACCACATCATGCGGCACCCCCAGCAGCACCTCGCCCTCATAGGCCTGGTCGGTCAGCCGGCTGATCACCTCGTCATTCAGCGCCACCATCCTGCGGGCGTAGCCCAGCATCTGTTCGCCTTCCGCCGTCAGCGCAATGGTGCGCCCGGAACGGTCCAGCAGGCTGAGCCCCAGCAGCTCCTCCAGCCGTTTCAGTTGCATCGAGACCGCCGACTGGGTGAGATGCAGAAAACCGGCGGCGCGGGTCACGCCGCCATGATCTGCCACCGCCACAAAGGAGCGGAGCGTGGTGATATCGAGATTTCTTACCATCACAGAACCTGATTCATTGCATCAAAAACATTCGTTTTCAAAATATGCCATACGGCGCCATATTCATCAACACAATTGATCACCCCAAGGGGAAGCATCACAAATCCCACTGAAGGACATGCGCCATGACCCACGTAACAGCATCCTGCCCCGCAAACTGCGCCCCCCAAAGGCCGTCCCTCTCGCTGCTGCAGCGCCTCCGGCGGCACCTGTCCGTCCGGCGCCAGCGCAACCAGCTGGCGACGCTGGACGACCGGGCTCTCAAAGACATCGGCCTGACCCGGACGGATGCGGAGGCGGAAGCGCGCCGCGGGTTCTGGAGCGCACCGGACCACTGGACCAGATGAGCGTTTGCAGCCCCCGCAGCCGGCTGTTTTCCCCGCGGGCCGCCTCCTGGCGGCCCGTTCTTCTTTTTTTCGCGCAATTCTTTGCCCGGCAGACTTGAACCGCAACGCGCTTCCCCCGATATTCAGCAGGAAAGCTGCCGGCTGCGGCCCCGTCCGAGTGCCGGGTCCGAGTGCCGGCAGATAGGGAGTAGATTACGGAGACCATTGAAGATGGCACAATTCGACACCATCCGGTCTGCCGCCGGCGTCCGCGCCGCGCAGATTGACGAGGGCCTTCGCGCCCATATGAACAAGGTCTACGGCACCATGGCCGCAGGCACGTTCATCACATTCCTGGCTGCCTGGGCCATTTCCGGGCTGGCCGTCACCGCAGACCCGGCAAACGCCGTGGCGCAGCTCAGCGCTGACAAGTACCTGACCAACATCGGCTATGCGCTTTATGCCTCGCCGCTGAAGTGGGTCATCATGTTTGCCCCGCTGGCCTTTGTCTTTGGCATCGGCGCCGCCGCGAACCGCATGTCGGCAGCCGGCGTCCAGCTGCTGTTCTATGTCTTCGCCACCGTCATGGGCCTGTCGATCAGCTCGATCTTCCTGGTGTTCACCGGTGAATCCATTGTTCAGGTGTTCCTGATCACCTCCATCGCCTTCGCCGGCCTGTCGCTGGTGGGTTACACCACCAAGAAGGACCTGTCGGGCATGGGCGCCTTCCTGATCATGGGCCTGATCGGCCTGATCGTGGCATCGATCGTCAACATCTTCCTCGCCTCCTCGGCGATGGCGTTTGCGATCTCGGTGATCGGCGTGCTGATCTTTGCGGGCCTCACCGCCTATGACACCCAGCGGATCAAGAACGACTACCTGCAGATGGCCCACGCGGGCGACCAGGAGTGGCTGGCAAAATCCGCGATCATGGGCGCGCTGAGCCTGTATCTGGACTTCATCAACATGTTCATGATGCTGCTCCACCTGCTTGGAAACCGCGAATAAGCGCACAGCACATTCCAAAGACAGCGGGGGGCGGATCACAAGGATCCGCCCCTCTTCTTTTTTGAGCACGAATTAGAGGGGTTGCCCCATGAAAATCATTGAAATTCCTGCATCCGAAGCCGGGCGGCTGCTGCCGCTGCTGCAGGACCTGCATGCGCTGCATGCGGCGCATCAGCCGGAGCGCCACATTCCAGCACCCGGCAGTGCCGAACTGGCCGGGTGGCTTCAGGACTGGCTGAAGGAGGACAGCGTCTGCGCCCTGGCCGCAGAAAGCCCGCAAGGGGCGCTGCTGGGCTACCTCATCTATGAACTGCAGGACCGCCCCGCCCTGCCCGTCCGCGCAGCCGAAATACGCGCCATGCTGCACCATATTTCGGTGACCGAAGCCTGGCGCCGGATGGGGGTCGGCAAGGCACTGGTGGAGGCGATGAGAACGCGGGCGCTGGCAGCGGGCGCCACGGTGGTTGCGGCCACCTACGCGCCGTTCAACTCCGCCTCGGCCGCGCTGATGAAGGGGATGGGGATGGAACCCGTGCTGACCGTGGCGGAGTGGCGCGCCTGAAGTCCCTGCGCCCCGGGGTCAGGTTCCGGCGCCGCTGCAGTCAAGGCCCGCGGACAGCGCAATTGTGCCGCGGCGGCCGGCCACCTCGCGCACCTCTCCGTCCGGGCGGCATCCGGAGGCATCGCTCACCAGAGCGAGGAACTCAGCCGCGGGGATATCCGGCAGGCCGGGCACTGCACTGTCCTGCGGAACGCTCAGCACCGCCATGCCGGCACTGCCGGAGCGGACCAGGCACAATGCCAGCCTGCGTCCTCGCAGATGCACGGTCTTGTCCACCACGGCCCGCCGCCCCCCGGCAGGCTCTGCCGCAGGGATCGGTGTCCGCGTCGCCGATGGCAGCGCGTGCGTCTCAACGGCGGGCGGCGGAGACACCGCCTCCACGGCTTCAAAGGAACTCGAAACCGGCGCCCCGGCCGCTGCCAGCACGGCAGCACACATGAAAATCCTCATGGCACATCCACCCGTTTGCTCATTAACCCACAGCCAGCAGATTAGGCGGGGAATGCGGCACAAACGTGCCGGACGGAGAACCCGCGGCGGAAATCCCGGCAGCATTTTCAGACAATTCGCAGGAGCGGCGGAAACCGCAGGCATCCGGGCAAAAAGAAAACGGGCCGCGGCTGGCGCGACCCGTCTTCAATTCGTCCCGAAGGAAAGGCTTACTTGATTTTGCCTTCCTTGTACTCGACGTGCTTGCGGACAACCGGGTCGTACTTCCGCACAACCATTTTCTCGGTCATGGTGCGGGCGTTCTTCTTGGTGACATAGAAGTGGCCGGTGCCCGCGCTCGAGTTCAGGCGGATCTTGATGGTGGTCGGCTTCGCCATGGTGCTTCTCCTGCGTCCGGAAAGGCTGGAAGCCTCTCGGTAAATTCCTGTCTGAAGCCCGGCTTTTACCCGCCCCAGCCCCCAAGTCAATAGGATTCGCCCCTACCGCCAAGGGATTTATGCGCAGAAGGCCTGTAAGCCGGATCCTGTCCCCCCTGCCCCGTAAGGCAGGGATCGACGGCCATTCATCTAGGCGGCGCATTGCTGCACCGCTCAAGCTGCCAACCCGGCCCCTCTCGGCTGAAGCGAACCTAGCAGCGGTTTCCCGGAACCCCGGGACCTGCCTGCGCGGGGGCCCTATTTGGCATTGCTCCCGGTGGGGCTTGCCGTGCCGCCGCTGTTGCCAGCAGCGCGGTGGGCTCTTACCCCACCGTTTCACCCTTACCCGCGCGGATGCTCCGTTGGCGGACCTCCGGTCCGGCGGGCGGTCTGTTTTCTGTGGCGCTTTCCGTCGGGTTTCCCCGCCCGGGCGTTACCCGGCACCGTTGCTCCATGGAGTCCGGACTTTCCTCGCAGGGGCTTGCGCGCCCCGCGCGGCCGTCCAGCCTTCTGCGCGAGGCGAGGCGTAGAAACATCGGCGTGCGGCGTCAAGCGGATAATTCGGCGGACCGGGGCTTTGCCCCTCTTGGCCTCCGGCCAATTCACCCCAGGATTTTTTCAGCCGGATGAAAGCTGGATCCTGTAGTCATCCGGCCCCAAATATCCCGGAGCGCGAGGCTGAGCCTCGCATCCAGGCCGCCTTCACGACGGGCATTTGCCAAGCGGCAGGAAGTCTTCCGCGGCCAGCGGCCCTCTGGCCCAGGGGCGGTGCCGCAGGCGCACGGCCTGAAGCAGCGCCCCGCCATCGGCAGCCGCGGTGAAGCCTGCCGCCTGTGCGGCCTTGCAAAACAGCTCCATGGACGGGACTTGCGGCGCTGCACCGCCTTCCGCAGCCGCGGCCAGCCCCTGCCGCGCCAGCCGCGCCCAGTCAAAGCGCGGGCCCGGGTCGGTCTTCCGGCCCGGCGCCATGCAGGAATGACCGATGACCCCGGCCGGGGCGATGTTCCATCGCCGCATCACGCCGCGCATCAGATCTTCCAGCGCCGCCATTTGCGGCGCGCTGAACGGGTGGGTTCCGAGATTGTCCAGTTCGATGCCGATGGAGCGGGAGTTGATGTCGTCCTGACCGCGCCATTCGCCGGCTCCCGCGTGCCAGGCGCGGCGGTCTTCCGCCACCAGCTGCCAGAGGGTGCCGTCGGCGCCGATCAGGTAGTGGGCAGAAACTTCCGCCGCCGGATCGCAGAGCCGCGCCAGCGCGGCCTGGGCGCCCTTCATGGCGGTGTAGTGCAAGACGATCAGGGACGGTGCCAGACTGTCCCTGCGCGGCCCGGAATTCGGGCTGGGGTGCCAGATGGCGCCCGGCTGGTCCGGCCCGCGCTGATCCGCGGCCATCAGTTCCGGACGGCCTGCCGGTAAGGGGCCGGATCCCAGCCGCAGGCAAACCCATCGCCATCCGGGTCCAGCGCCTTGCGGTCGCGTTCGGGGCCGCCTGCCTCGAGGAAGGCAACCTGGGCCTGGTCGGGCGAGGCGAATTCGGCGCAGTTGCGCTGGTTGCGCGACTGCAGGTTGAGACCCGCGCGGGTGTAGACCCGCACGCCCTTCGGGTTGCTGGTGCTGAGCGCGTACCGGACGATGTTGGGCCCGGCGCTTTCGATTCGCTGCGGCACGGCAACCGGCTGCACCATCTGGTACTGCGCCCGCTGGCGCTCCAGCCGGGCGGCATCGCTTTCGATCGACTGCCGTGACGCAACCGCCTGGAAGTCGTTCTCATCCGAAATGCTGGCGTTGCCAGCCGCCTGCGGCGCCGGGTTGGAGGGGCTGGCCTCCAAGGGGGCAACCCCGGAATTGGCCCGGGACGCCGCCAGCGCGGCGGCCGTTTCGCGGGCGATGTCGCCGTCGCTGCCGGCGGCCGTGCCGGACGGGACTGCCGCGGCCGCGGGGCCTGAACTGCGCGGTGCGGACGCAGTCTGGTAGGACTCGGTCGAAACCCGTGCCGGCGGCACCAGCGGTTCGCCGGTGATCGTGGTGCCTGCAGCGGGCGGCGGCGCGAAGGGATCGCCGTCGATGCCGACGCCGGCGGCGCTGTCGGGGACCTGGGGGGAACAGGCAGCCATAATCAGAAGGCTGCCTGCGGCGGCGTAGGATGCGAATGCGCGCATGGGGTTACCTGTCTGCTCTGCTCAATTGCTGCGGCAGAGGTTTACCACCATTGCTGCGGCTTGGCTACAAAGCCGGCCGCATTCTCCAGCGCGTAAGCGGTGTTCAGCAGATCGCCCTCTTCCCAGGGCTTGCCGATCAGCTGCAGGCCCAGCGGCAGCCCCTGGGCGTCCAGTCCCGCAGGCACCGCAATGCCCGGCAGGCCCGCCAGGTTCACCGTCACGGTGAAGACGTCGTTCAGGTACATCTGCACCGGGTCCGCCTCGGTCATCTCGCCCAGGCCAAAGGCCGCAGACGGGGTGGCCGGGGTCAGGATCGCGTCGACACCGGCGGCAAAAACGTCCTCGAAGTCCTTCTTGATCAGGGTGCGGACACGGCGGGCGCGGTTGTAATAGGCGTCATAGAAGCCTGCCGACAGCACATAGGTGCCGACCATGACGCGGCGCTGCACCTCGTGGCCGAAGCCCTCGGCGCGGGTTTTCTCGTACATCTCGGTGATGCCGTCGCCGGCGTCCAGCGCGGCGCGGCGGCCGTAGCGGACACCGTCATAGCGCGCGAGGTTCGAGGACGCCTCGGCCGGGGCAATCACGTAATAGGCGGGCAGCGCATACTTTGTGTGCGGCAGCGAGATGTCGACGATCTCGGCGCCGGCGGCTTTGAGCATTTCGGCGCCATCGGCCCACAGCTTGCTGATTTCGCCGGGCATGCCGTCCATGCGGTATTCCTTGGGGATACCGATCTTCTTGCCGCGGATGTCACCGGTCAGCATGGATTCGAAATCCGGCACCGCCAGTTCGGCAGAGGTGGAATCCTTGGCGTCGTGGCCGCACATGGCCTCGAGCATGATGGCCGCGTCGCGCACCGATTTGGTCATCGGCCCGGCCTGGTCCAGCGAGGAGGCAAAGGCGACGATGCCCCAGCGCGAGCAGCGGCCGTAGGTCGGCTTGATGCCGACGGTGCCGGTGAAGGCCGCGGGCTGGCGGATCGAGCCGCCGGTGTCGGTGCCGGTGGCCGCCAGGCAGAGGTCGGCTGCAACCGCCGCCGCGGAGCCGCCGGAGGAGCCGCCGGGGGTCAGCGGTGCGTCATCGCCGCCGCGGCGCCAGGGGCTGACGGCATTGCCGTAAGCGGAGGTTTCGTTGCTGCTCCCCATGGCGAATTCGTCCATGTTCAGCTTGCCCAGCATGACGGAGCCGGCATCGGCCAGTTTCTGGCTGACGGTGGATTCATACTCCGGCTTGAAGCCTTCGAGGATTTTCGAGGCGGCCTGCGACGGCACGCCCTTGGTGCAGAACAGGTCCTTGATGCCGACCGGCAGGCCGCACATCGAGGGCGCACCGCCCGCCTTGATCCGCGCGTCCGCTGCCTTGGCGCGCTCCATCGCAATCTCCGGCGTCTTGTGCACGAAGGCGTTCAGCGCATCGGCCGCATCAATGGCCTTGAGGCAGGCTTCGGTCAGCTCGGCGGAGGTGGTGTCGCCCTTGCGCAGCGCGTCGCGGGCCTCGGCCAGGCCCAGTTTGTTCAGATCGCTCATGTCTCTCACTCCACGACTTTGGGCACGGCAAAGAAGCCTTCGCGGGCATCCGGCGCGTTGGCCAGCACCTTGTCCTGCTGGCTGCCGTCGGTGACTTCATCGGCGCGGCGCTTGAGGCGCTGCGGCGTGACCGAGGTCATCGGCTCGACGCCCTCGACATCCACCTCGTTCAGCTGCTCGATGAAGCCCAGGATGTTGTTGAACTCGTCTGCCAGCGCCGGAAGTGCTGCATCCTCAACCTTGATCCGGGCCAGTTTGGCCACCTTGGCGGCGGTGCTTTGGTCAATCGACATGGAAACCCTCATCTGGTGTTGGAAAGGCATTTACCGCCGCACCGCCCGCGCTGCAAGCCTGCAAGGGGCAAACCGCCGCCCGCCGCCCGCCGCGCCGCATTTTCCGGCAGCGGCGCATTTCCTTTCGCCGCCAGCCTGCTAGGCTTCGGGCACCGTCAACCGGAGGATTTTTGCGATGAAAGTGATTTGGCTGGGCCACGGCTCGTTCCGCATTGAAACCGAGGGCCAGGTGCTGCTGGTGGACCCCTGGCTGAGCGGCAACCCGGTGCTGCCGGAAGACCAGCACGAGGCGGCGGTATCAGGCGCCACCCATATCCTGCTCACCCATGTGCATTTCGATCATGTGGTGGACGTGCTGCCGCTGGCCAAGCGGCTGGAAGTGCCGGTGATCGGCCAGTACGACCTGATGGGGCTGTGGGGCGAAACCGAAGGGGTTGAGACGATCGGCTTCAACAAGGGCGGCACCGTGGCGGCGGGACCGGTGAAGATCGCGATGGTGCCCGCCTCGCACAGCTCCACCTTCAACACCCAGGATGGCTTGCGCACCGGCGGCTCGGAAGTGGGCTACATGCTGATGGCCGAGGGCAAGACCGTCTATATCTCCGGCGACACCGCGATCATGGCGGACATGGAGTGGATGGGCGATTACTACAAACCCGACGCCGGCATCCTGTCGGCGGGCGGCCATTTCACCATGGACATGAAGCAGGCGGCCTATGCGGCGAAGCGCTATTTCAATTTCAAGACGGTGATCCCCTGCCACTACAAGAGCTTTCCGGTGCTGGAGCAGGACGCAAAGGACCTGATCGCGGGGCTGCCGGGGGTCGAGGTGATCGAACCGGAAGTGATGAAGGCCATCGAGATCTGAGCCGCGCAGGCGGGCCGTGTTCTCCCGCCCGTCGCCGGATCTGCAGTGCAGATCCGCTCCCGTTGGGCGTGGCGCCGGGCCTGGCGGCCCGGCGCGGGCGTCTTCAGGCCGCCGGTTTCAGTTGCGGCACGGTAAAGGCCGCGCGGGCCTCAGCCGCCTTTTCCCGGCAGATGCAGCCGCGGGCGTGATCATTGATCAGCCCCATCGCCTGCATGAAGGCAAAGGCCGTGGTCGGACCGACGAATTTCCAGCCGCGTTTCTTCAGCGCCTTGGAAAGCGCCACGGAGTCCGGGCTGGTGGAAGCGGTCTGCGGCTCCGGCAGGTCTTCCGGCCGCGGCTCAAAGCTCCAGAAAAACGCCGCCAGCGACCCCGCCTCCGCCACAAGCTCCTGCGCGCGGGCAGCATTATTGATCACCGCCTCGATCTTGCCGCGGTGGCGGATGATGCCCTTGTCCTCCAGCAAGCGCTCCACATCCGCCGCGCCGAAATGGGCCATTTCGTTGAAATCGAACCCGGCAAAGGCGGCGCGGAAGTTCTCGCGCTTGTCCAGGATGGTGCGCCAGCTGAGGCCGGACTGGAAGCTTTCCAAGCAGACCTTTTCGAACAGGCGGATGTCGTCGCCGACCGGGTAGCCCCATTCCTCATCGTGGTAGCGCAGGAAATCGGGGGCTGAGGCACTCCAGGCGCAGCGGGGATGGCCATCGGCGGCAGTTACAGTACCGCTCATTCGCCGCCCCTGAGGAAATCGAGCCGGGGGTCCATCATGGTGGGCGCCACGCCGATGATTTCCGGCTCCACCACGCCGCCGGTCACAAAGGGGTCCCGCGCGACGCGGGCGGCCATGTCCTCTTCGCTTTCGCCTACCGCAAGGATCGCGCCGCCTTCGCCATCGGTCATCGATCCCGCAGCAAGAAACACCCCGTCCTCGAATCCTTGCTGCAGCCAGGACTTGTGCCCTTCCAGAAACTCGGCCAGGCGGTCCTTCTGCGCCGCAAATGAAAGCAAAATAAAATACATGAGTGTCTCCTGTGATGCGTCTTTAAAGAGGATGCTCCGGCGGCAGCTGATCCCTGAGCCAGTTTTGCATCAGCGCCACTTCCCGGTTGATGAAATCCGCGTCGCCAAACGCCTGCGCCAATGTTGCCACGCCTTGACTGCGGGCCAGCAGATGCATCGCCAGCCCGTCAGAGCGCGCACCGCAGCCCAACGCCTGAAACTGCTGACTGAGCCAATCCTGGAACAAAGTGAAGAGCGCGGCCGCCTGCGCTTGCGCGGCGTGCTGCAGTTTACCCAATTCGGTGACCAAGGATCCGACCGGGCAGCCATAGAGAGTGATCTGGGACTGGTTGACGATCAGGATGCGGATAAAGCAGATGATCCGCTGCGCAGGATCGGCACCTTCAGCCTCCCAGCCGTTCAGCATGGCGCGGGTCTTGGCCATGCGGCGCGCGATCACGGCTTCAAGGATCTCGTCCTTGGTCTTGAAATGGTAGTAGAAATTGCCGCGGGAGATGCCGACGGCGGCGGCAATATCCGCAAAGGATGCAGCCTCGAACCCGCGCTCATAGAACAGCTGGTCCGCGGCCTCGGAAATCCTGTCCTTTGTGCCGGTCTGCGCCATCTTCACCCCTAGGACAATTGACCCAATCCCACAATTAGGACAAGTGTCCTAAATCTGCAACCGTTAATTCCGGCGGCAATGCGCCGCCGGTGCCCAGGGTCAGCGTTTTGTTGCGAAGAAGTCCTTGAGAAGTGCCGCGGCCTCGGCCTCGGCGATGCCGTCATAGACTTCGGGCGCGTGATGGGCCTGGGGGTGGGAGAACACACAGGCGCCATGGGCCACGCCGCCGGATTTGGGGTCGGAGGCGCCGTAGTAGACCCGGCTGATGCGGGCGGCGGCAATAGCGGCGGCGCACATGGCGCAGGGCTCCAGCGTCACATAGAGGTCAAAGCCGGTGAGCCGCTCGCTGCCAAGCGCAGCGCAGGCCTCGCGGATGGTCAGGATTTCGGCATGGGCGGTGGGATCGTTCAGTTCGCGCGTGCGGTTGCCGGCCAGCGCGGCCACCGTGCCGTCCGGCGCGATCAGGGCGGCACCGACGGGCACCTCGCCGCGCCCGGCCGCCTGCCGCGCCTGCGCCAGCGCCTTGTCCATATGCGATTTGAAAGCCATGCGTGCGCCGCATCCCCAATGGTTCAGTGTTCAGGACCCAGAAGCAGGGTCCGCCCGGCAGCGGCCGGGCAGCGCAGGTCCGCCCCTTGGGCGGGCTCCGCCCTCCCTGCAACCTTCCTGCCCGTGATTGCGCGCTTTCGCAAGGCGGCGGAATGCTCTATGGCACGGACATGAGCAAAACACCCGCATCCCCCAAGGGCAAACCCGGCCCGCAATCCCAGCCCCGCAAAGCTGCTGCCGCCACCTCCGCGGCCGCCGCCTCCGCTGCCTCTCCCGGCGGCGACCGCATCGCCAAGGTTTTGTCGCGCGCCGGCGTCGCCTCGCGCCGGGAGGCTGAACGGATGATCGCCGAGGGGCGGGTGTCGGTGAACGGCGAGAAAATCGGCAGCCCGGCGCTGAACGTGACCGCCGCGGACCGGATCAGCGTCGATGGCAAGCCCCTGCCCGAGGCCGAAGCGCCGCGGATGTGGCTGTATTACAAACCGATCGGGCTGGTGACGTCGAACAGCGACGAGAAGGGCCGCAAGACGATCTTTGACGAGCTGCCCGAAGACATGCCGCGGGTGATGACGGTGGGGCGGCTCGACCTCAACTCCGAAGGCCTGCTGCTGCTGACCAATGACGGCGGCATCAAGCGCAAGCTGGAACTGCCCGCAACCGGCTGGCTGCGCCGTTACCGGGTGCGGATCAACGGGCGTCCCAAGGACGAGGATTTTGCCCCCCTGCGCAAGGGTCTGGTGATCGAGGGCGAGAAATTCCAGCCGATGACGGTGTCGCTGGACCGCCAGCAGGGCGCCAATGCCTGGCTGACCGTCGGCCTGCGCGAAGGCAAGAACCGCGAGATCCGCCGCGCGATGGAGGATATCGGCTACAATGTGAACCGGCTGCTGCGGGTCTCCTACGGGCCGTTCCAGCTGGGCAGCCTGAAGCCGGGCGAGGTCGAGGAACTGCGCTCGCGCGTGGTGCGCGATCAGCTGGGGCTTGCGGCGGAGGAAGACCAGCCCCCGGCAGCCCGCCCGACCCGTTCACGCGGCGGCAAGCCCGGCAGCAAACCGATGGGCAAGCCGGCAGGCAAGCCTGGTGGCAAACCCGGCGGCAAACCTGCGCAAAAGGCGCAAGGCAGACCCGGCGGACCGGCAGGCAAAAGCCCCGCAGCGCACAGCGGCCGCCCCGGCCAGCCCGGCAGCGGCAAGCGCCCGATCGGCAAGAATCCCCGCCGCTGAGCCATTTCCCGCAGACTTCCCCCTAGCAACACCGCCAGCTATCCCCTAGATTTCCAATCAGTTAACCTTCACTGGCCGTTCCTGGGGGGACTTGCGTGCAGAAACTTGCCTATGCCGCCCTGTTGATCCTTATGCTGGGTCTCAGCACCGGCTGGATTGCGGGGGGCTGATACCATGGCACCGCGTTTCGGCGGCAAATACAGCCCCGGCGGCAAGTCCGGGCCGCAGCCCTCCGGGCAGCGGCAGACCTATCGCAATGCGCAGGTGGACCCTGTTGGCGTGCGCGCCAACCTGATGTTTGTGCCGCCCGCGGTGCTGACGCTTTTGTCCTTGAATCACGGCGCAACCGGGCTGGCGCTGGGACTGGTTGGCGCCGGGCTTTGGACCGGCGGGGCATTCCTGCTGCGCGAGGGCCTGAAGGCCGAGGCCGCCTTTGCCGCCCGCAAGGTGGCCCGCAGGCCCGCCCTGCCCCGCAAGATACTGGCCGCGCTTCTGGCCGGCGCGGGCGCGGTGCTGGCAGCGTGGAAGGCCGAACCCGGCATCCTGACCGCCGCCATCTACGGCGCTGCAACAGCCGGGCTGCATATTACCGCCTTTGGCATCGACCCCTTGCAGGACAAGGGGGCCGCAGGCATCGACGAATTCCAGCAATCCCGCGTGGCGCGTGCGGTGGATGAAGCCGAAGACAGCCTTGCCGCGATGAGGGACGCCGCCCTGCGCGCCCGTGACCGCAGTATCGAGGCCCGGGTGGAGCAGTTCCAGGCCGTGGCCCGCGACCTGTTCCGCACGGTGGAAGAAGACCCCCGCGACCTGACCGCTGCGCGCAAGTACCTGACCGTCTATCTGCAGGGCGCCCGCGATGCGACGGTGAAATTTGCCGATATCTATACCCGCAGCCAGGACACCCAGGCCCGCACCGACTATCTGGCGTTGCTGGACGATCTGGAGCAGAACTTTGCCGCGCGCACCCGCAGGATGCTGGTGGAGGACCGCGCGGACCTGACAATCGAAATTGATGTGCTGCGCGACAGGCTGCGGCGCGAAGGGGTCCATCCGGACCAGAACTGATTAGCGAGGAAGCCATTCATGTCCGAAGCCGTGCAACAGAAAGCCGCTGAGGCCGAGGCCCTGGTCAACGAGGTCACCGCCATCGAACTGCCCGAACCCGCTGCCGAAGTTCAGCCGCTGGAGCAGGCCGACGCCCCCACCAGCGAGGCGATCCGGGTGCGGATGGAGCAGATCGACATGGGCGACACCAATTCGATCATCCATTTCGGCTCGGGCGCCCAGAGCGAGCTGCAGACGATCAGCCAGGCGATGCTCTCGGATGTGCGCAACAAGGATGTGGGGCCGGCAGGCGACAGCTTGCGCAACATCGTGACCACGATCCGCGGCTTTTCGGTCTCCGAACTGGATATCCGCCGCAAGCCCAGCTTCTGGGAGCGGCTCCTGGGCAAGGCAGCCCCCTTTGCCAAATTCACCGCCCGGTATGAAACCGTGCAGGGGCAGATCGACAAGATCACCGATGAGCTGCTGGGGCATGAGCATACCCTTTTGAAGGACATCAGATCGCTCGACATGCTGTACGAAAAGACGCTGCAGTTCTATGACGAACTGGCGTTGTACATTGCCGCGGGCGAGGCCAAGCTGGCAGAGTTGGACGGCACGGCGATTCCGGCAAAGGAAGCCGAGGTTCGGGCCGCGCCGGAAGGCGACCAAGTGATGAAAGCGCAGGAGCTGCGCGATTTGCGGGCCGCCCGGGACGACCTGGAGCGGCGCGTGCATGATCTCAAGCTCACCCGCCAGGTGACCATGCAGTCGCTGCCCTCGATCCGGCTGGTGCAGGAGAACGACAAGTCGCTGGTGACCAAGATCAACTCGACCCTGGTGAACACCGTGCCGCTGTGGGAGACCCAGCTGGCCCAGGCGCTGACCATCCAGCGCTCGGCCCAGGCGGCGGCGGCAGTGCGCGATGCCAATGACCTGACCAACGACCTGCTGACCTCGAACGCCGCCAACCTGCGCCAGTCGAACGAGATGATCCGCCAGGAGATGGAGCGCGGCGTGTTTGACATCGAGGCGGTGAAACAGGCCAATGCCGATCTGATCGGCACCATTCAGGACAGCCTGCGCATCGCCGACGAGGGCAAGGCCAAACGCGCCGCCGCGGAAAGCGATCTGCAGAAGATGGAGGCCGAGCTGCGTGATACGCTGGCGGCCGCCAAGTCGCGCGGTGATGGGGTTGGCGACAATGCCGGCACCGCTGTGCCGAACTGACCGGAATGGCAGGCGTGCGGGCACAGAAAGCCGTATGGACAACTGGAGCGGCCCTT
Organism: Leisingera thetidis; assembly: GCF_025857195.1. Taxonomy (NCBI): domain Bacteria; kingdom Pseudomonadati; phylum Pseudomonadota; class Alphaproteobacteria; order Rhodobacterales; family Roseobacteraceae; genus Leisingera; species Leisingera thetidis. Next base: position 2,475,918 of record NZ_CP109787.1, read on the forward strand.
GCCGGGCTGGCGGCCCTGTCGGCCTGCCTGCCCTTTGCCCAGCCGGAATCGCTGGTGCCTCTGGCCCGCCCCGCCGCACCGGCACCGGCGGTCTACAAACCCTCTGCCGACAGCGCCCAGCTGGCCTATTATTACAACGCCCTGCAGCGCGACCTGCTGACCCGCGGCCTGCTGCGCACCGATGGCGGCGGGCCGGACACGCCCTTTGACGCCGAGGATCTGGCCGAGAGTTTCGAAGCACTGGCCTTTTACGACGAATACGGCGGCTCGGGTATTTCCGGCGGCCTGGGCCGCTGGGCCGGTCCGGTGCGGATCGCGGCCGAGTTCGGTCCCTCGGTGCCTGCGGCCCGGAGGGCGGCGGACAAGGAAACGGTCTCCGCCTATGCCGCCCGGCTGGCCCGGATCACCAGCCATCCTGTGAGCACCGTGGCGTCCCGGGCAAATTTCCACGTGATCTTTGCCAGCCTGGATGACAGCGCCTTTGTCGCCGAACGGGTGCGTGAATTGCTGCCCGCGATCAGCGCCAGGGATCTGTCGCTGCTGGCTGCCCCGCCGCGCAGCTTTTACTGCCTGGTGGTGGCAGGCGGGCCGCAAAGCGACCCGCTGTCCTACACCCGCGCGGTCGCGCTGATCCGGGCGGAGCATCCCGATCTGGTGCGCAAGAGCTGCGTGCACGAGGAAGTGGCGCAGGGGCTGGGCCTTCGGAACGACAGCCCGCGGGCGCGGCCTTCGATCTTCAACGACGACGACGAATTCGCGCTGCTGACCAGCTTTGACGAAAAACTGCTGCAGATGCTGTATGATCCAAGACTGAAGACCGGCATGAGCGCCGAAGACGCCCGCCCGGTGATCCGCATTCTCGCCCGCGAGGCGATGGGCCAGGAATTGTAGGCGCCATGCAAAAGCCACGCGGCTGCGCCAAGTGAAGAGGACCTGACGATGGGTATTTTCGATTTTCTCAAAGGCGAATTCATTGATGTCATTCACTGGGTGGATGACACGCATGACACCATGGTCTGGCGGTTCGAGCGCGAGGGCCATGCGATCAAATACGGCGCCAAGCTGACGGTGCGCGAAGGCCAGGCGGCGGTGTTTGTGCATGAAGGCCAGCTGGCGGATGTGTTCACGCCGGGCCTCTACATGCTTGAGACCAACAACATGCCGGTCATGACGACGCTGCAGCATTGGGACCATGCGTTTCAGTCGCCGTTCAAATCGGAAATCTACTTTGTCGACACCACCCGGTTCAGCGACCTGAAATGGGGCACCAAGAACCCGATCATCTGCCGCGACCCGGAGTTCGGCCCAGTGCGGCTGCGCGCCTTTGGCACCTATACGGTCAAGGTGGCGGATCCGGCGCGGTTCCTGACCGAGATCGTCGGCACCGACGGCGAGTTCACCATGGACGAGATTTCCTACCAGATCCGCAACGTCATCGTGCAGGAATTCAGCCGGGTTGTTGCCGGTTCCGGCATTCCGGTTCTCGACATGGCCGCAAACACGGCGGATCTGGGCAGGCTGGTGGCCGCTGAGATCTCCGGCACAATCGCCGAATACGGTTTGTCCATCCCCGAGCTTTACATCGAAAACATCTCATTGCCGCCAGCGGTGGAGGACGCGCTGGACAAGCGCACCCAGATGGGGGTGCTGGGCGATCTGGGCCGCTACACCCAGTTTTCCGCAGCCGAGGCGATGACGGCCGCGGCGCAGACCCCGAACAGCGGCATGGGGGCCGGCATGGGGATGGGAATGGGCATGGCGATGGCCCAGCAGATGGGCAATATGGCAGCGGGTCAGCCCTCCGGGCCCTGGGGCGCCCGCCCCGCCCCCGCTGCCGCCGCACCGGCAGCGCCTGCCGCCAGCCCGCAGGCCGCCCCCATCGCGCCGCCCCCGCCGCCTGTCGAGCATGTCTGGCATATCGCGGCGGACGGGCAGACCTCCGGCCCGTTTTCCAAGGCGCGGATGGGGCGGATGGCGCAGGACGGCACGCTGACGCGGGACACTCATGTCTGGACCCCCGGCCAGGATGGCTGGAAACGGGCCGGTGACGTGATGGAGCTGGCGCAGCTGTTCACCATCCTGCCGCCGCCCCCGCCCCCGCCGGCGGGTTGAATTTCCGCCGCGGCGGCCGTTGCTCAAAGCCGCCGCCGCGCGCCCAATCGCTGATTACATTCCCTTTGACAGGTTCTGCTTCCCGTGACGATGCCTCCGCCGCCGCCCTCTGAACGCGCGCTCCCTGCCGGGGAAAACAGCCACCGGTTCCCCTGCGAGCAATGCGGCGCGGATTACACTTACAACCCGGCCGATGGCACGCTGGTCTGCAGCCACTGCGGCCATACCAACAGCATCCGCAGCGGACCCTGGCAAGGCACCGCCCTGCAGGAGCTGGATTTCCGTGCTGCGGTGGCGGAGCAGCTGCCGGAAGCAGAGATCGAAGTCACCCGTGTCTCCACCTGCCCCAATTGCGCGGCGCAGGTGGAGTTCGATCCCGATACACACGCCAAGGAATGCCCGTTCTGTGCCACTCCCGTGGTCACCGGCACCGGCGAGAACCGGCACATCAAGCCCAAGGGCGTGCTGCCCTTTGCAGTGGCTGAGCGTACCGCGCACAAGGCGATGAACAATTGGCTGGGCAGCCTGTGGTTTGCCCCCAATGGCCTGCAGGAATACGCCCGCAAGGGGCGGCGCATGCAGGGGGTCTATGTGCCCTACTGGACCTATGACGCCCAGACCCGCAGCCGCTATTCCGGTCAGCGCGGCACCGTTTACTACGTCACCGAAACTTACCGGCAGGACGGCGAGACCAGGACCCGGCAAGTCTCCAAAGTGCGCTGGACACCGGTTTCGGGCCGGGTGCAGCGGTTCTTTGACGATGTGCTGGTGCTGGCGTCAAAAAGCCTGCCCAAACGCTATACCGAAGCACTGGAGCCCTGGGACCTGTCGCAGCTGGAACCTTATCAGCCGCAGTACCTGGCCGGTTTCCGGGCCGAAGCCTACACGGTGGAGCTGGAAGCGGGCTTTGCCGAGGCGGGGCAGAAGATGGAGCGTGTCATCGAGCGCGATGTGCGGTTCGACATCGGCGGCGACCGGCAGCGCATCAACAGCATCGAGACGCAGATGTCCGGCGTGACCTTCAAGCACATCCTGCTGCCGGTCTGGCTGGCGGCCTATAAATACCGCGGCAGGACCTACCGCTTTGTGGTGAACGGTCAATCCGGCCGGGTGCAGGGCGAGCGGCCCTATTCGGCCTGGAAGATTGCCGCTGCGGTCATCCTGGCGCTCGCCATCGCCGCGGGCGCTGCCCTGCTGGCCAGCCAGCAGTAATCCCTGAAAATGCGGAAGGGGGAGCGGTCTCCCCCTTCCTGATCCGGCCGGTTCCTGTCCCCGGTTCTGAACCGGAACCTTGGCCGGCCCCCCTGTCAGCCTTTGCTGATCTCGATCCTGCGGGCGGTCTCAGGCTGCTCCAGCGCCTTCTTCGGCACCGAGATATGCAGCACGCCGTCCTCCATCCTGGCAGAGGCCGCCTGCCCGTCGGCATCCTCCGGCAGACGGAAGGAGCGGCGGAAGGCACCATACTGGCGTTCGCTGAAGTACCAGGTGTCGCCAGTCTTCTCGGACTGCGTCTTCTTCTCGCCGCGGATCGTCAGCACGCCGTTGTCCACGGTCAGCTCGACATCGCCCAGGGCAACGCCCGGAAGCTCCATCGCAATATCGTAGGCCTCCTTGCCCGAGGATGCCTCGGTTGCGGGATTGAGCCAATCGGCAAGACGGCTTCCGAAGCTGCGGAAAGGATCATAAAGCGACGGCCAGAAACCGCCGTGTTCGGTTTTTTCCACCATGGTCCACACTCCTTTCTGGTTTCGGCCCATTGTACCTCTGACGCTGCGGCACTGCCTTGATCCGGCGCAAGCGGGGCGCTTGCGCAAAAGAAATTCTGACGCCAGTCTGGCCTGCAGCCGCCTGGAGGGACTGGATGTGACACCCGAACTGCAAAGCCTGGACACCCTGTTTGCCGCCCGCCATAGCTGCCGCGCCTTCCGCCCGGACCCGGTGCCGCGCGGGGTGATCGAAGACATCCTGCGCACCGCGCAGAAAGTGCCCTCCTGGTGCAATGCACAGCCCTGGAAAGCGACCATCTGCAGCGGTGCCGAGACGGAACGCGTGCGGGCTGCCCTTCTGAAGGCGGCGGAGGGCGGCGGGCACAGCCCCGACCTGCCCTTTCCCGATGGCTATTCCGGTGAATACCAGCAGCGGCGGCGCGACTGCGGCTGGGCGCTGTATGAGGCTGTCGGCGTGCAGAAAGGCGACCGCGCGGGCTCGGCGCGGCAGATGAGGGAGAACTACCGGCTGTTCGGCGCGCCGCATTGCGCGATCCTGTCGTCTCCGGCAGAGCTTGGGTCCTACGGCGCGATGGATTGCGGCGGCTTTGTTGCGGCCTTCACGCTGGCGGCCCGGGCCGCCGGGGTTGCCAGCATCCCGCAGGCGGCGGTTGCGTCCTTTGCGCCGCTGCTGCATGAACTGCTGGCGATACCGGACGACCGGATCATCCTCTGCGCCATTTCCTTTGGCTACGGCGACGGGGACCACCCGGCCAACAGGTTCCGCACCCGCCGGGCGGCGCTGGCGGACTTTGCCGACTGGCGCGGCTGAGACAGGACAAGGACATACAGATGCGGGCATTGATACAGCGGGTCAGCGAAGCCTCGGTCACGGTGGATGGCGAGACCCTGGGAGAGATCGGCCCCGGCCTGCTGATCCTGGTCTGCGCCATGCAGGGCGACGGCGAGGCCCAGGCGGACCAGCTGGCCGCCAAGATTTCCAAGCTCAGGATCTTCAAGGATGAGGGCGGCAAGATGAACCGCTCGGTGCTGGACACCGGCGGCAGCGTGCTGGCGGTCAGCCAGTTCACCCTGGCCGCCGATACCCGCCGCGGCAACCGGCCCGGGTTTTCGACCGCCGCCGCCCCGGCCGACGGGGAACGGCTGTACGGGTATTTCGCGGATCAGCTTTCCCGGCTGGGTCTGGAAACCGCAACAGGACGGTTCGGCGCCGACATGAAAGTGCGGCTGCTGAACGACGGCCCGGTCACCATCTGGATGGATACGGAACAGGCCTGATCCGGCGGTCGCGACCTGCCGCCGCAATCAGGCCCCCGCCGCTCCCTCCGGCGCAAGCGCCGCGGGGCGGGGCACCTGATGGGGGCGGTGGCGAGTGCGACGTTTTTAGGACAGAAAGCATCGATTCTTTCCCTGTTACCGCCAGCATTGCGGTTCAACCCGGTCAATTCATAAAAAATCCGTCATTTCTCCGCACAAAAGTTTCCTGTCGCATTCCCGATGTTTTTTTGTTTTACACGTGGCATGGCGGCTAAAAGCGGCACCTTGCTTGAAAAAGGCGACTTCCCTTCAGCAGGCCTCGCAGGCGCGTGTGCAGCCCTGCCAGGCGTTTCGCGAATAACGCTTGCGAGGTTGCGGCAAATGCGCAAATCTTAAACCACCAATCAAAAAACGGGTGCTTGCAGCACCGCAACCAATCGGGAGAACTCAATGAACAGACACATGCAGTATCTGGCCAGCCAGGCTGTGGCAGGCAAGCTGTCCCGCCGCGACTTCCTGGGCAAGGCCGCCGCTCTGGGCTTTACCGCTGTTTCCGCCAACCTGCTGCTGTCCACCGCCGCCAAGGCGGCCGGCCCGCAAAAAGGCGGCACCATCCGCCTGGGCCTGCAGGGCGGCTCCACCACCGACAGCCTGGATCCGGCGCTGGTCACCAACACCGTCGGCCTGATGGTCACCCGCCTGTGGGGGGAAACGCTGGTCGAACTGGCCGACGACGGCGGCATCGAAGGCAAGCTGGCCGAAAGCCATGAAGCCTCGGCCGACGCCAAGACCTGGACCTTCAAGCTGCGCCCGGGCGTCACGTATTCCAATGGCCAGAACGTCACTGCCGAGGACGTGGTCAAGACCATGGAACGCCACAGCGGCGAGGACACCAAGTCCGGCGCCCTGGGCATCATGCGCGGCATCAAGGACGTGCGGGCGGATGGCGACAGCGTTGTCTTCGAGCTCGACAGCCCGAATGCCGACCTGCCCTATCTGCTGGCCGACTACCACCTGATCATCCAGCCGAACGGCGGCAACGACGATCCCGCAGCGGCCATCGGCACCGGCCCCTACATCATGAAGTCCTCCGACATGGGCGTGCGCTTCGTGGCCGAGAAGAACCCGAACTACTGGGGCGATCTGGGCAATGCGGACACCGTGGAAATCATCGTCATCAACGACGACACCGCCCGTGTCGCCGCGCTGCAGTCCGGCCAGGTGGATGTGATCGACCGGGTGCCGCCGCGCACCGCGAAACTGGTGGACCGCGCGCCGAACATCACCGTGCACTCGACCTCCGCGGCCGGCCACTACGTGTTCATCATGCATTGCAACACCGCGCCGTTCGACAACAACGATGTGCGCATGGCGCTGAAATACGGCATCAACCGCCAGGAAATGGTCGACAAGATCCTGAACGGCTACGGCACCGTCGGCAACGACACTCCGATCAACGCCTCCTATCCGATGTACACCGAGCTGGAGCAGCGCCAGTTCGATCCGGACAAGGCGATGCACCACCTGAAGAAGGCAGGCCACGACGGCTCGATCCTGCTGCGCACCTCGGACAACTCCTTCCCGGGCGCGCCGGATGCATCTGCCCTGTTCCAGCAGTCGCTGGGCAGCGCCGGCATCCAGCTGGACGTCAAGCGCGAGCCGAACGACGGCTACTGGTCGGAAGTCTGGAACAACAAGCCCTTCTGCACCAGCTACTGGGGCGGCCGTCCGACCCAGGACCAGATGTTCACCACCGCCTATCTGTCGACCGCGGACTGGAACGACACCCGCTTCAACAACGAGCAGTTCGACCAGATGCTGGTGGCCGCCCGCGGCGAGCTGGACGTGGCCAAGCGCACCCAGATGTACGCCGACATGTCGACCATCCTGCGCGACGAAGGCGGCCTGATCTGCCCGATGTTCAACGACTTTGTCGAGGCAACCACCGACAATGTGGACGGCTGGGTCGAAGGTATTCCGGGCCAGGTCCTGATGAATGGCTACGCCGCCAGCAAGCTGTGGGTCAAAGCCTAAATGTCGCCTGTTTTCAAACTCTTGGCTCAGCGCATCGCGCTGAGCCTCCTCCTTCTTTTGCTCATCTCAATGGTGATCTTCGCCGGCACTATGATCCTGCCCGGCGATGTCGCCCAGTCGATCCTGGGCCAGTCGGCAACCCCGGAAGCGCTTGCCAACCTGAGAGCTGAGCTTGGTGTCAACGATCCGCCCGTGCAGCGCTATTTCGCTTGGCTGTTCGGTGCCATCCAGGGCGACCTGGGCACCGCGCTGACCAGCGGCCAGGATATTTCCGAGGCCCTCGCCAGCCGCTTCTGGAATACCCTGTTCCTTGCCTTCTGGGCCGCCGTGGTTGCGGTGCCGCTGGCCATCTTCCTGGGCCTGCTCGCTGTCCGCTTCAAGGACCGCTGGCCCGACAAGCTGATCTCCGGCGTCACCCTCGCCTCGATCTCCATTCCGGAATTCCTGATCGGCTACGTGCTGATGTATCTCGTCGCGGTGCAGCTGCGCTGGTTCCCGTCGGTGGCGATGATCAACGACAACATGAGCCTGTTCGAAAAGCTCAACGCCATCGCCCTGCCCATCGCCGTGCTGACCCTGGTGGTGCTGGCGCACATGATGCGGATGACCCGGGCGGCGATCCTCAACGTGATGCAGTCGGCCTATATCGAGACCGCCGAGCTGAAGGGCCTCAACGCCTTTCAGGTGATCTACCGCCATGCCTTCCCGAACGCGGTTGCCCCCATCGTCAACGTGGTGATGCTGAACCTCGCCTATCTGGTGGTCGGCGTCGTGGTGATCGAGGTGGTGTTCGTCTATCCCGGCATGGGCCAGTATCTGGTGGACCACGTGTCCAAGCGGGACGTGCCTGTGGTGCAGGCCTGCGGCCTGATCTTTGCCGCCGTCTATATCGGTCTCAACATGATTGCCGATGTCGTCGCCATCCTGTCGAACCCGCGCCTGAGGCATCCGAAATGAAGACTATCCCCGTTTCCGCACTCATCGGGCTGTTCTTCACGGCCCTGTACTTCCTCGGCGCGATTTTTGCGCCGCTGCTGGCCCCCTACGGCGTCGGCGAAGTGGTCGGCGACGTCTGGGAGCCTGCCAGCGCCGAATTTCTGCTGGGCACCGACAACATCGGCCGCGACCTGCTGACCCGGATGATCTACGGCGGCCAGACCACCATCTTCATCGCCACCGCAGCAACCTTGCTGTCCTTCACCACCGGCTCCGTTCTGGGCTTCATCGCCGCCGAGGCCGGCGGCTGGCTGGATCAGGCGATGTCGCGGTTTGTCGACCTGATCATGTCGATCCCGACGCTGATCTTTGCCCTCGTGGTGCTGTCGGTGATGCCGGTGACCATCCCGATCCTGATCGTGGTGATGGGCCTCCTGGACTCGACCCGGGTCTACCGTCTGGCGCGCGCGGTTGCGGTCGATATCGAGGTGATGGACTACGTCGAAGCGGCCCGCCTGCGCGGCGAGAGGACCTCCTGGATCATCTTCCGTGAAATCCTGCCCAACGCGCTGTCGCCGCTGGTGGCGGAAATGGGCCTGCGGTTCATCTTTGCGGTGCTGTTCGTCTCCACCCTGTCCTTCCTGGGCCTGGGCGTGCAGCCGCCGGCGGCTGACTGGGGCGGCATCGTGAAGGAAAACAAGGACGGCATCGTCTATGGCATCCCCGCGGCCCTGATCCCGGCTTTTGCCATCGCCACCCTGGCGATCTCGGTCAACCTGGTGGCTGACTGGGTGCTGAACCGGACAACCTCGCTGAAAGGAGGCCGCGGATGAGCGAGACCCTGTTGAAAGTCCGCGACCTGAAAATCGGCGCGACCATCTACCCGCCGGGGGAAAAGCCCAAGGACATCGAGATCGTGCACGGGGTCAGCTTTGACCTCGCGCCGGGCAAGGTGCTGGGGCTGATCGGTGAATCCGGGGCCGGCAAATCCACCATCGGTCTTGCCTCCATGGCCTATGGCCGCGGCGGCGTGAAGATCACCGGCGGCGAAGTCTGGGTCAACGGCCGCGACATCCTGAAAACCGGCCTGCGCGATGTGCGCAAGCTGCGCGGCGGCGAGGTGACCTATGTGTCGCAATCGGCAGCGGCCTCCTTCAACCCGGCCAAGAAGATCATGGACCAGGTGGTCGAGGCGGCGGTGGAGCAGGGAAAGTTCTCCCGCAAGGACGCCGAGGCCCGCGCCCGCACCCTGTTTGCCAAGCTGGGCCTGCCGGATCCGGACAACATCGGCGAGCGCTACCCGCACCAGGTGTCGGGCGGCCAGCTGCAGCGCTGCATGACGGCGCTGGCGCTGTGCCCGGAGCCGGACCTGGTGGTGTTCGACGAGCCGACCACCGCGCTCGACGTGACCACCCAGATCGACGTGCTGATGGCGATCAAGGAAGCGATCCGCGACACCGGCGTTGCCGCGCTCTACATCACCCACGACCTCGCGGTTGTGGCGCAGGTGAGCGACGACATCATGGTGCTGAAAATGGGCGACACCGTCGAATACGGCACGGTCGACCAGATCATCAACAACCCGCAGGAGGAATACACCCAGGCGCTGGTCTCGGTGCGCTCCATCGATCATGAGGAGAAGGCGCCGACCGAGGAGCCGGTGCTGAGCGTGCGCAACATCACCGCGCGCTACAAGGGCACCCGGTTCGACGTGCTGCACAATGTGAACGTCGATCTGTACCCTGGCCAGACCCTCGCCGTGGTGGGCGAGTCCGGTTCGGGCAAATCCACCCTCGCCCGCGTCATCACCGGCCTGCTGCCGCCGCGCGAGGGCGAGATCGAGTTTGCCGGCCGCACCCTGTCGCCGGACCTCAAAGGGCGCTCGCGCGAGGACCTGCGCGAATTGCAGATGATCTACCAGATGGCAGACGTGGCGATGAACCCGCGCCAGACCGTCGGCACCATCATCGGCCGCCCGCTGGAGTTCTACTTCGGCATGCGCGGCGCCGAGAAGAAGAAGCGGATCATCGAACTTCTGGACGAGATCGAGCTGGGCGAGAAGTTCATGGACCGCTACCCGGCGGAACTGTCGGGCGGCCAGAAGCAGCGTGTCTGCATTGCCCGGTCGCTGGCGGCCAAGCCCAAGATGATCATCTGCGACGAGGTCACCTCGGCGCTGGACCCGCTGGTGGCGGACGGCATCCTGAAGCTCTTGCTGGACCTGCAGAAGATCGAGGATGTGGCCTATCTGTTCATCACCCACGATCTGGCGACGGTGCGCGCCATTTCCGACAACATCGCGGTGATGTACCAGGGCAAGGTGCAGCGCTACGGCGGCAAGAGCCAGGTGCTGAGCCCGCCGTTCGACGATTACACCGACCTGCTGCTGAGTTCCGTCCCCGAGATGAAGCTGGGCTGGCTGGAAGAGGTGATCGCCAACCGTAAGATGGAAAGCGCCGGCAACTGATTCCTCCCAAGGATGTAAAGCCCCTGTCCCAATGCGGTCAGGGGCTTTTTCTTTTTCAGCCCCCGCCATTTTGTGATAATTTAATGCCACCGGAAAGAATGCGGCGGAACCAGCTGCAGGCTATAGAAACATCACTGAGCGCGGTTGTTTTTCCATACGGGCCCATCCCGAATCTACCGGGCAGTTTTGCTTGAACAGGCGGAACTGGAGGGACTGTCATGACTGATTGGGCCATTCACGGATTTGAAATCGCCAACTGCAACTGCGTCCCTGGCTGCCCCTGCCAGTTTTCGCAGCTGCCCAATGACGGCACTTGCGAAGCGATGCTGACCTACCGCATCGACAGCGGGCACTACGGGGATACCAAGCTGGACGGGCTGCTGGCAGCCGCCATCTACAAATGGCCGGGCCCGATTCACGAAGGCAACGGCGAGATGCAGCTGATCATTGACGAGCGCGCCACGGCGGAGCAGAAAACCGCGCTGGAAGCCATCATGACCGGGCAGGACACTGCCGAGTTCGCGACGATGTTCTTTGTCTTCAACGCCATGTGCGCAACCAAGCACGAAACCCTCAGCGCGCCGGTCTCCCTGAGCTATGACCAGGAAACCGGCATCGGCCATGCGCAGGCGGGTGGCATTGGCGAAACCAGGGTCGAACCGATTGCGCACATCGTTTCCGGAGCGCCCCATTCTGTTCAGATCAAACTGCCCAATGGGTTTGAATACTCAGAGGCCTCCGTGTGCCAGGGCACAACCCGGACTCCAGGGTCTGCCATCAGCCTGGAAAAGAACAGCAACACCCACGCCCATGTCGCCGAACTGCATCTGACCGGCGACGGCGTGCAGCGCGCGGCTTGACCCGCGATGGGCCGGCAGCAGCACATTGAGGGGCCGGCCGAACGCCTCGCCCGCCATGATCAGGCGGTGGTGATTGGCGCGGTGGTCTTCGTCGTGCTGCTGAGCGCGCTTTACACGGTGTTTGGCGTCGGCATGGAGATGAGCGCGGTCGAGATGACCCGCATGGCCCGCCCGGTCGGCGAGCCGATGCCGATGGCCGCCGCCGCCTGGACCCCGGCCTATGCGGTGCTGATCTTCCTGATGTGGTGGATCATGATGATCGCCATGATGACCCCCAGCGCGGCGCCGGTTCTGCTGCTCTACACGGCCGTCAAGAAAACCGGCTCCCGGTCCGCCCAGGCACCGCTTCTGGGCCTGCTGTTCCTCAGCGGCTACCTGCTGGCCTGGGCCGGTTTTTCGATCGCAGCCACCGCCTTGCAATGGTGGCTGGAAACAGCGGGCCTGTCGAACGGCCCCATGATGTCGCTCAGCAGCCGTGCACTTTGCGGTGCATTGCTGCTGGCGGCGGGCGCCTATCAGTTCACCCCCTACAAGCACGCCTGCCTCTCCCACTGCCGTTTGCCGGTTCAGTTTCTGACCGCGCATAACCGCACAGGCCTGGCTGGTGCTTTACTGATAGGCGCCCATCACGGCACCTACTGCCTGGGCTGCTGCTGGGCGCTGATGCTTCTGCTGTTTGCCGGCGGTCTCATGAACCTTTACTGGATTGGCGGCCTGGCGCTTTATGTGCTGGCAGAAAAATATGCCCCGAACGGGCGGCTGTTCACCGCGGCCACTGGCGGGCTCCTGATTCTTGCCGGCCTCTACGTCATCGCCACCGCCGTCTGACCCGAGGCAGCCGGAAACTCGCCCCGCCGCATGGCCGAAATCCCCCAAAATGCCGGTTTCCGCCCATTCCGCCGCTTTTTTGAATGGCAATTCAAGATTCTGCCGCGAAGATGCAGCACCGAAGCCCCTGCGATGCAAAAGGATTCGGCGCATGGACAACAAACTCCTGCTCATCATTCTGGACGGCGTGCCCTGGCGCAACTTCCGCCGCCTGTTCGGCAACCTCGAAGGCTGGGTCGACAGCGGCGATGCCCGCGTCTGGAAACTGCGCGCGGTGCTGCCGTCGATTTCAGCCAGCTGCTATGCCTCCATCCATACCGGCGTGGCCCCCGCCATTCATGGCTGCACCGGCAATGCCAACGTCTTCCGCCTGAAGGAAAAGGACGTGTTCAGCCAGGTCCGCGAGGCGGGCGGCGTGACCGGAGCTGTCGCCCACAGCTACTGGTCTTCCTTCTTCAACCGCCACCCGTTCGACTATGTGCGCGACATCGAATACGACGAGCCGGAAAGCAAGACCATCAACCACGGCCGGTTCCATTCGATGACCGGCTACGGCAAGGACAACCAGATGACGCCGTCGGATGTCGACCTGTTCGGCACGCTGACCAACCTCTGCCTGCGCTTCGGGCTCGATTACGGCATGCTGCACACCTGCACGCTGGACAGCATGGGCCACCGTTTTTTCCACGACTGCCAGGAGATGGACCACGCCTGCTTCGTGATGGACGAGATGCTGGCCCCCTTCATCAGCCGCTGGCGCGGGCTGGGCTATGAGGTGATCGTCACCGCCGACCACGGCCAGGACGAGCGCGGCCACCACGGCGGCCGCAGCCCGCTGCAGCAGGAAACCGCGCTCTATTACTTTGGCGAGGCGGACGGCCCCGACCAGGGCGATGTCATCGACCAGCGCCAGCTGGCGCCCACCATCCTCAGGCGGCTGGGCGCACCGGTTGCCGAAACCATGAAGGCAGAGCCGTTCCTGAAGTAACCCCGGGCACGGTCTCCCGGACGGCGGCTTTGTGCTAGGATGGCACGCAGCCGCCGTTTTTGCCTGTCAGGAAGATTTGCCATGAAATCCCTTGTTTTTGCCTTCTCCCTGCTGGCCTTTCCGGTGCTGGCCAGTGACGCCTGCCATGACCTCTGGTTCACCAGGAACGCGGTGATCGACCGCGCGGGCTATTGCTTCGGCTCGCCGCTGGGCCAGACGATCTTTGACAACAGGGGCTGCACCGGCAAATCCGTCTCCCTGCCGCCGCAGGCCGAACGGGTGGTGGCGCTGGTCAAGGAGATGGAAACCCGTTTCGGCTGCCGGGTGAGCAACAAGCAGACCTATTTGAACCTGGACGATCAGTTCCTGCGGTATCAGCTGTGGGACCTGCCGGTGAGGGATGAATACGAAAGCGCCTGCCTGGGCTGGCTGGGACCGGTGATGGGCCTGAGGGCGGGCCACCGGCCGGACGCCCCGCTGGTCGGCCGCATCACCCCAGGCGATTACGTGAGTCACTCGCACATTCCGGTGGGCAGCTGGAGTTATGTCACCACCTCCGGGCCGGACTGGCAGGTCACCAGCGGCGGCTGGCTGGACACTTCGCTGTTCCAGGAGCAATGCCGGGATTATGCAGGATAAGCGGGCCTAGTCCTCGTAAGGCCAGATCCCCTGCCCCAGCGCCTCGACCGCCAGCGAGATCCGCTCGAAACTGTCGCGCGCCCGGCCGACGCTGTGGCGGGCCCGCAGGTAGCCGTGGATCAGGCCCGGCTCATTGATCCAATGCGCCCGGCCGCCTGCCGCAACAATACGGTCGCGGTAATCGCGGGAATCATCCCGCACCGGATCGCAGTCGGCGGTCACCAGCACGGTCGGCGGCAGGTCGGCAAAGGAGCTGTCCGCAAGCGGTGCGAACAACGGGTCATCTTCCGGCACGGCCCCGTCGGTGCGGATGCCCATGTAGTACAGCACATCCTCGCGGGTCAGCATCGGCGCCTGCGAGTGCTCGATATAGGAGCCTTGGTCCATATCGCCGCCGAAGGCGCCATAGATGAGCACCTGCCCCAGAATCGCCTCCGACCGGCCCCGCGCGTGGTGCGCCACCGCCGCACAGAGATTCGCACCGGCGCTGTCGCCCACCAGGACGATGCCCTTGCCGTAAGCGGCCTCGACCCAGCCCAGCACCACCCAGGCATCCTCGAAACCGGCAGGGTGCTTGTGCTCGGGGGCCAGCCGGTAGTCCACCGCCACCACCCGGTAGCCGGTCTGGGCACAGATTTCGGCGCAGACATCATCGTGGCTGTCGAGCCCGCCCACCACAAAACCGCCGCCATGGCAGAACAGCACGGTGCGGGTGGGATCACCCGCGGTATAGATCCGCACCGGCACACCATTGGCCGAGATGTTCTCGACCGACACCACATCCGGCCGCGGCACCCGGAACTCGCGCGCCATAGCATCGTAGATGCGGCGCTGTTCATCTATGGACATCTCGACAGCGTCATCGGGATAGAGCTCGCCGGTCTTCTGGATGAAATCCCAGGTCTCCTCGTCGATCAGCCGTTCGTAATCCATCTGCGAGCCTCCCTGCGCGCCCTGTTTCCCAGAGCCTAGGCACAGTTTCCCGCAAATGGAATGCCTGAAAGAAAAAGCGCCCCGCAGGGCGCCTATTATCTTGCGTCCGCCAACGCGGTCATGCCGCAGGCGCAGGCTCCCAAGGCCGGGTGAAACTGCTCAGGACTCCGGCGATTTCCGCCTCCGGGCTGCCGTTGGCCGCCACCTGCGCCACCAGCCCGCGTTTCTTGTCGTCGGTCACACTGACCACGCGCGCGGCCAGTCCGGCCTGTTCCAGCGCGCCATTGTAGACGCGGGTGATCGCATGTTTGCGCAGGTCGGGCTTGAAAACCTTGCCCACGGCGGTTTTCGGCAGCTCGTCCAGCACGGTCAGATGCTTGGGAATCGCCGCGCGCTCATGCACGTGGATCCTGCAGTACTCCAGCAGCTCCTCCGCGCTGACCGAGGAGCCTTCCACCAGTTCGACAAAGGCGCAGGGCAGTTCGCCCGAATGCGCGTCCGGCTGGCCGATGGCCCCGGCAAAGGCCACCGCCTCATGCCCCAGCAGCGCCTCTTCGATCTCTGCCGGGTCGATGTTGTGGCCGCCGCGGATGATCAGATCCTTGGCGCGGCCGGTGATCCACAGGTAGCCATCGCCGTCGATGCGGCCCAGATCGCCGGTGCGCAGGTACTTGTCCAAATAGTAGAGATCCGCGTTCTTGTCAGCCTCGGTGTAGGTATTGCCGGCATAGACGCCGGGGTTCGAGACACAGATCTCCCCCACCTCATCCACCCCGCATTCCAGCGGCCCGTCCGTGGTCTGCTTGACGATCCGCACATCCGTGTAGGGCAGCGGAATGCCAACGGAGCCCACCTTCTTTTCCCCGCCCGGCGGGTTGCAGGAGACCAGGCAGGTGGCCTCGGTCAGACCGTACCCTTCGACAATGGCCACGCCCGAGGTGGCTTCGAATCGTTTGAACAGCTCCATCGGCATCGGCGCCGAGCCGGAAAAGGCGGTTTTCACCGACGAGATATCGGCATCGACAGGCCGCTGCATCAGCGCTGAAACCGCGGTGGGCACGGTGATGATGAATGTGATGTTCCAGCGCTCGATCAGCTTCCAGAAATTGTCGAACACGCCCTCGCCCCGGTAGCCCTGCGGCGTCGGAAACACCACATGCGCACCGGAGGACACCGCCGCCATCATGATCACATGCACCGCAAAGACATGGAACAGCGGCAGCGGGCAGATGATGTTGTCCTCTTCGGTGAACAGCAGCGTATCGCCCAGCCAGCCGTTGTAGATCAGGCCGGAATACTTGTGCTGCGCCACCTTGGGCATGCCTGTCGTGCCGCCGGTGTGGAAATAGCAGGCCACCCGGTCGCCCGCGCTGTCGGCAAAGCCAAGCGTCTTGGGGTGTTTTGCCATTTCCTTGGCAAAACTCATGTAATCGGCATGGGCGGCCTTGGCCTGGTTGTCCAGCTTGGGCCGCACCAGCGGCACGATCCAGGATTTCGGCGGCGTCAGGTAGCGGTTCAGATCCACCTCCAGCACCGTGTTCACCCCCGGCGCATGGCGCACCGCCTCAGCCACCTTCTGCGCCACATCCGTCTTGGGGAAGGGCCGCAGGGTCACCACCACCTTGGCCTTGGTCTCGCGCAGGATCGAGGCGATCTGCTCCGGCTCCAGCAGCGGGTTGATCGGGTTCACGATCCCCGCCACCGCGCCGCCCAGCAGGGTGACCAGCGTCTCGTGGCAGTTGGGCAGCACATAGGCGACCACGTCCTTCTCGCCGATGCCGAGCGCGCGGAACATGTTGGCGGCCTGGCTCACCTGATCCTTCAGGGTGCTCCATGTCAGGGTTTCCGCCTTGTCCTTGGGCCCGGAAAAGATCTGATAGCTGACCGCCTTGCTGTCCGGGAATTTGCCCGCAGTGCGCGACAGCAGCCCGTACAGCGTGGCTGGCAGACCGCGCGCCTCCCACGGCATTTCATTCTGCAGCGCATTGCGGTCCGCAATTCCGGAAAAACCCATAAATCTCCTCCCCGTTCCCCCAATGCATGGGGTGTTCTGTTTCCGCCCAGAGTATTGCAAACGCGCATTTGCGCAAGCGCCGGCTCAGGGTCACGCCAAGGCAATTACCCGCATGACGTGGCGCCAATTCCCGGCCAATTGCAGCCCTGGACAAAAAAAACGCCCCGGCAACGGTCCGGGGCGCCTGACGGCATTGCTGTCCGGGGCGGTTATTCCGCCGCCAGCCCTTCGGTGAACTGCAGCTTGGCCAGCCGCGCATAAAGCCCGCCCTGCGCCACCAGTTCGTCATGGGTGCCGGTGGCCACGATCCGGCCCTGGTCCATCACCACGATCCGGTCGGCCTTTTTCACGGTGGCCAGACGGTGCGCCACGATCAGCGTGGTGCGGCCCTGGCTCAGCTCATCCACCGCGGCCTGCACCAGACGTTCGCTCTCGGCATCCAAGGCCGAGGTCGCCTCGTCCAAGAGCAGCACCGGCGCGTCGCGCAGGATGGCGCGGGCAATGGCAATCCGCTGCTTCTGGCCGCCCGACAGCATCACCCCGCGCTCGCCGACAAAGCTGTCGTAACCTTCCGGCAGCTTGGAAATGAAATCATGCGCCGCGGCGGCCTTGGCGGCGGCCTCGACCTCAGCGTCCGAGGCCTCCGGCCGGCCAAAGCGGATGTTCTCGCGGGCCGAAGCGGCGAAAATCACCGGATACTGCGGCACCAGCGCGATATGGCGGCGGAACTCGTCCCGCTGCAGATGCGTCAGCGCCACGCCGTCCAGCTTCACCGCGCCCTGGTTCGGGTCATAGAAGCGCTGCAGCAGCTGGATGATGGTGGTCTTGCCCGCCCCGGACGGGCCTACAAAGGCCACGGTCTCGCCCGGTTTCACCGCCAGCGACACTTCCTCCAGCGCCGAAACATCGGGGCGCGAGGGATAGCGGAAGGAGACGGCATCGAACTCGATCTCGCCCCGGACCGGCGTCGGCAGCACCTCTGCCGCCACCGGGTCCAGCACGGTATCCTTGGTATTCAGCAGTTCCACCAGCCGCTCGGTTGCGCCAGCCGCGCGCTGCAGTTCGCTCCAGATCTCCGACAGGGCGGCGACAGACCCCGCCACCAGAACCGCATAGATCACGAACTGGATCAGGGTGCCTTCGGACATCACCCCCGCACGCACGTCATTGGCGCCCATCCACAAGACGCCGACAATGCCGGAGAACACCAGGAAAATCACGATCACCGTCAGATAGGCCCGGGTCCGGATCCGGCGGCGGGAGACGTCATAGGCGGTCTCGGTCATCTCGCCGAATTTCCGGCGGCTGGCGGCCTCATGGGTGAAGGCCTGCACCGTCTGCACCGCCCCCAGCGCCTCGCCCGCGTTGCCCGAGGACGCCGCGATCCAATCTTGGTTCTCCTTGCTGATCGCCCGCAGGCGGCGGCCCAGCACCAGGATCGGCACGATCACCGCCGGCACGATCAGCAGCACCATCAGCGTCAGCTTGGCCGAGGTCAGCAGCATCAGCACCATGCCGCCGAGGAAAATCAGCAGGTTGCGCAGCGCAATCGACACCGACGACCCCAGCACAGATTGGATCAGCGTGGTATCCGTGGTGATCCGGCTCAGCACCTCGCCGGTCATGATCCGTTCATAGAACTCCGGGCTCATGCCGATCACCCGGTCGAACACCGCCTTGCGGATATCGGCCACCACCCGCTCGCCCAGCCGGGTGACCAGCGCGTAACGCACGCCGGTGCCAACGGCCAGCAGTGCGGCAATCACCAGTGCGGCGCTGAAATAGAGGTTCAGCAGCTCGGAATCAGAGATCCGGAAATTGTCCACCACCCGGCGCACCGCCAGGGGCAGCGTCAGCGACAGCCCCGCCGTCATCACCAGCGCGCAGGTGGCCGCCAGCATCAGCCCCCGGTAGGGCCGCATGAATGGCCACAGCGCCGAGAGCACGCCAATCTTCCGGGAGCTTTCCCGCTCCTGTTCCGCATTCGGGGCCGCTTGTCTCCGCGCCATTCCGGATCCTTCTGCACTTTGGGGCTGGCGGGGCGGAACCCCGCGCTTTTGCCAAGGTTCATGGCCCCGCAGGCCTGCCGCGTCAAGCGCAGAGCCGTTTCAATCAGCGCAGGACAGCAAGATCGGCCCGCGTCACACTGTATCAGTCCGGGGGGCGCTCGGGCGGCTTGGGGAAGGTCTGGAGCGGGTAGCGGGAATCGAACCCGCACCTTAAGCTTGGAAGGCTCTTATGATACCATTTCACCATACCCGCTCAGGACATTTGCTGATTTAGGTGAAGCGCCAGGGAAGGTCAACCATCTTGATCCGGTTTCTCCGGGAGCGGCCGGAAAATTCTGCACCCCCTTGCGGAGTGCCCCCCAAGCCCCCCAAATAACGGGATAATCCTGCTGCCTGGCAGCCCCCTGAACAGCCTGGACGCCCGCCTTGACCCAAAGCCCGCAAACCGCCGTCATCACCGCCCACGGCCAGCCCTCCGCCCCTGCCCCGGCCGAGGCGGAGCTGGCGGAGCTGGCGGCGCAGGCTGCGGCATATCTGCCTGGCTGGGATGTCCGGTCCGCCACTCTTTCGGCACCCGGACGGCTCGAGCAGGTGACGGAGACCGGCGCCGTGGTCTACCCGTTCTTCATGTCGCAAGGCTATTTCACCGCCCAGGTGCTGCCGGACCGCCTGCAGGGCCGCAGCTGCCGCATCGCGGCGCCTTTCGGCCTTGATGCCGGCCTGCCGCTTCTGGCGGCGCGCGCGGTCCAGCAGGCGGCAGGGGCGCAGGGGTGGAACCTGGACGCGCTCCATCTGCTGCTGGCCGCCCACGGGTCTGCCCGCGGCCCCAAGGCGGCTGAGGCCGCCGAAGCCTATGCCGCAAAGCTGCGCCCCCTGCTGCCGGGCTGCCGGGTCACTCTTGGCTATGTCGAACAGGATCCCCGGATCAGCCCCGCCGCCGCGCAGCTGCCCGCCCGCTCCTTCTGCCTGCCGTTCTTTGCCCAGGCCGGTGATCACGTGAAGCGGGATATTCCCGACGCCCTGGCGTCGGCCGGTTTCGGCGGCGTCCTGCTGCCTGTCACCGGCGCGCTGCCGGGGGTTCCGATGCTGATCGCCGAGGCCATCCGCTCCGCAGCCGGTGAAAGCGGCCTTTGACTGGCCCCCTTGACCGAAAGCCCGTCAGGTGGGAGTCTGCCCACCCGGAGAGAAAAGCGATTTTGCCCCTGCGGGACGCAAAACGCCTCTTGCACCGGCCGCGGGCATATGATTAATCACGCCCTACACCACGGATGGCGAGTTGGCGGAGTGGTGACGCAGCGGATTGCAAATCCGTGTACACCGGTTCGATTCCGGTACTCGCCTCCAGCACTTAGCCGAAATCCGCGGCGCCCTCTCAACACTTTTCTCGACATTCCTGTTTCGGTTCCATTCGGTTCTCGAGGGCCGCACAGGGGATTTTAAGTTCCCGTTGAACGGTGCGGAACCAGCCGCTTTTCCAGCTCTGCTCCCACGGTCAAAGCGGAAACGAAGCGTGAAATCGCAGGGCGGTGCCAGCTGCTGCCACGCGCGCATGGACAAAGTGCATTCTTTCCACATTGGCCCTTTGCAGACCCTTGCCCGGCCAGCACTCCGCGCCTGCCGCTTTGGGGCCAGCCGCGTGCCTTGCGCGATCGCCGGAGCGTTTCATGCTGCCTTACTTGGAAATCTGCTTGCAAAAGACTGCCGGGCTGCGCCCGTGCCTGCGGCGCATCTGCGCATTCGCCTGCCCCCCTAAGGCGGGGCAGACCCTGCATCATGACGGGGGGCAGCAAGGCCGCCAGGCAACCAGCGGGCCGGCTTGCACCAGCCCTGGTTCCCGGCGTTCAGGCCTTCAGCCGGAACCGCTGAATCTTGCCCGTCTCCGTTTTCGGCAGAGCCGCCGTGAACACCACTGACCGGGGATACTTGTAAGGCGCGATCTCAGCTTTCACGTGGTCCTGCAGACGTTTGACCAGCTCCTCCGACGGCACCAGCCCTTCGGCCAGCACCACATGCGCCTGCACGATCTCGCCGCGGGCCTCATCCGGCGCGCCGACCACAGCACATTCCGCCACCGCCTCATGCGCCAGCAGCGCCGCTTCCACCTCCGGCCCGGCAATGTTGTAGCCGGCCGAAACGATCATGTCGTCGTTGCGGGCCGCAAAATGCAGATAGCCGTCCGCGTCGCGGATGAAACTGTCGCCGGTGATGTTCCAGCCGTCTTGGACGTAATCGGCCTGGCGGTCGTCGGCGAGGTAACGGCAGCCGGTCGGCCCTTTCACCGCCAGCCGCCCGACCGCGCCGCGCGGCGCCTCGCCGCCGTCCGCGTCCAGCACCTTCACCTGGTAGCCGCCCACCGGCTTGCCGGTGCAGGCGGGCCGGTGATCGCTGAACCGGTTGGTGATGAAGATATGCAGCATCTCGGTGGCCCCGATGCCGTCCAGCATCGGCTTGCCGGTCTTGTCCTGCCACTCCTGATAGACCGGCGCGGGCAAGGTCTCGCCCGCCGAAACCGCCGCCCGCAGCGAGGACAGATCCGCCCCCTCGTCCATCGCCCGCAGCATCACCCGGTAGGCGGTCGGCGCGGTAAAGCAGACCGTTGCCTTGTATTTCTCGATGATCTCGATGAGGTTCGGCGGCGAGGCATTCTCCAAGAGCGTCGCGGCAGCGCCAAATCGCAACGGAAAGATCGCCAGCCCGCCCAGGCCGAATGTGAAGGCCAAGGGCGGCGAGCCGACAAACACATCCTCGGGCTGCACATCCAGCACCTCGCGGGCATAGCCGTCGGCGATGATCAGCAGATCGCGGTGGAAATGCATCGTCGCCTTGGGCGACCCTGTGGTGCCGGAGGTGAACCCCAGCAGGGCCACATCGTCGCGGCCCGTCCGCACTGCCTGATAAGCCACCGGTTTTTCCAGCGCCAGCCGGTCCAGTTCCGCGTCGTGGTTGGAGGTGCCGTCAAAACCGACAACCGTATTCAGGAACCTGGACTCCTTGGCGCAGGCCACCAGCTCGTCCTTCAGCCTGGTGTCGCACAGCGCGTGGGAGATCTCCGCCTTGTCGACAATCTTGGCCAGCTCGCCCTTGCGCAGCATCGGCATGGTGTTGACCACCACCGCCCCCGCCTTGGTCGCCGCCAGCCAGCAGGCCACCATCGCCGGGTTGTTGGCGGACCGGATCAGCACCCGGTTGCCGGGTTTCACCCCCAGATCCTCGCTCAGCACATGCGCCAGCCGGTTGGTCCAGTCGGCCAGCTCCTTGTAGGTGCGGTAGCGGCCGTTGCCGATCAGCGCGGTATGGTCGCCAAAGCCCTTCTCGACCATCGCATCGGTCAGCTCGACCGCGGCGTTCAGGTATTCGGGATAGTCGAACCCCTCCAGCAGGAACTCCGGCCATTGCGCCGCCGGCGGCAGGTTGTCCCGGGCAAAGGTATCCACATGGGCTGATGGTCCCAGCATCTCAGTTCCCTCCCTGAAAGGCGCCAAGGGTCTGGCGGGCAATCACCACCCGCTGCACGTCGGACGCCCCCTCGTAAATCCGCAAGGCGCGGATATCGCGGTAAAGCTCCTCCACCTTCTGGCCCCGCCGCACGCCGTCGCCGCCATGCAGCTGCACCGCCTTGTCAATGACCTGCTGCGCCTGATCGGTCGAGAACAGCTTGGCCATCGCCGCCTCGCGGGTCACCCGCGCCGCACCCGAATCCTTGGCCCAGGCGGCGCGGTAGACCAGCAGCGCGCTGGCATCCACATCCAGCGCCATATCGGCAATATGGCCCTGCACCATCTGCAATTCGAACAGAGGCGCGCCCTGCACCTGGCGTTCCGTCACCCGCTGCAGGGCCTCATCCAGCGCGCGGCGGGCAAACCCCAGCGCCGCCGCCGCCACGGTGGAGCGGAACACGTCCAGCACCGACATGGCAATCTTGAAGCCCTGCCCCGGCCGCCCCAGCATCGCGGACTTCGGAATGCGGCAGCCGGAGAAGCGCAGGGTCGCCAGCGGATGCGGCGCGATCACCTGCTGCCGCTCCGCCACCTCGAACCCCGGCAGCCCGGCCGGCACGACAAAGGCCGACAGCCCCTTGGCCCCCGGCGCCTCGCCGGTGCGGGCAAACAGCGTGTAGACGTCAGCGATGCCGCCGTTGGAAATCCAGGTCTTCTCGCCGTCCAGCACATAAGTGTCGCCGTCCAGCCGCGCCGTCATGGTGGAATTCGCCACATCCGACCCGGACTGCGGTTCGGTCAGCGCAAAGGCCGAAATCGCCTTGCCCGCCCGCGTCAGCGGCAGCCATTCACCCTGCTGCTGCGGCGAGCCGAACAAGGAGACCGCGCCGGTGCCCAGCCCCTGCATGGCAAAGGCGAAATCCGCCAGCCCGTCATGGCGCGCCAGCGTTTCTCGGATCAGGCAGAGGGTGCGCACATCCAGCCTCTCTCCCGCTTCGGCGCCGCTGTGCCGGGTCCAGCCGCCCGCGCCCAGCATTGCCACCAGCGACCGGCAGGCCGCATCTGTATCCGAATGGTCAATACCACCCAGATGCGCCCCGGCCCAATCATCCAGCTCCGCCGCCAGCGCGCGGTGGCGGTCCTCAAAAAACGGCCATTCCAAAAACGATTTGTCTGCCATCTTCACTCCTCCCGGCCAGGGAAAGGATCCGCTCCTTCATCTGGCCCCAAATATCCCCGCCGGAGGCTCCCGCACCCACCCCCGGCGCAGATCCCAGCGTCGCCGCGGCTCAATCGCCTTCGAACAGCGGCTTTTCCTTGTTCACAAAGGCATGATAGGCGCGTTCGAAATCCGCCGTCTGCATGCAGATCGCCTGCGCCTGGGCCTCGGCCTCGATCGCCTGCTCGATCGACATCGACCATTCCTGTGCCAGCATGGTCTTGGTCATCATGTGGCCAAAGTTCGGCCCTGCCGCGATCCGCTCTGCCCAGCTCTGCGCCTCGGCTTCCAGCGCATCCGCCGCGACCAGCTTGTTGTGAAAGCCCCAGGCGTGCCCCTCCCCGGCGCTCATCGAGCGGCCGGTGTACAGCAGCTCCGCCGCCCGGCCCTGGCCGATGATCCGCGGCAGGATTGCGCAGGCGCCCATGTCGCAGCCCGCCAGCCCGACGCGGGTGAACAGGAACGCGGTCTTTGCCTCCGGCGTGGCAATCCGGATGTCCGAGGCCATGGCGATGATCGCGCCTGCGCCCACGCAGATCCCGTCAATGGCCGCAATCACCGGCTTGCCGCAGTTGACGATCGCCTTGACCAGATCGCCGGTCATCCGGGTAAACGCCAGCAGCTCCTTCATGCTCATCCTGGTCAACGGGCCGATGATGTCATGCACATCCCCGCCCGAGCAGAAATTGCCGCCGTTGGAGGCAAAGACCACCGCCTTCACCGTGTCGTCATAATGCAGATCGCGGAACCAGTCGCGCAGCTCGGCGTAGCTGTCGAAGGTCAGCGGGTTCTTCCGCTCCGGCCGGTCCAGCGAGACGGTGGCGACACCGTCCTCGATCCGGCACAGGAAATGTTTCGGGTCCGTCTTCAGCATCACGCCTTGCCTCCGTTGTCCAGCCGCCGGGCCACCGCGTCCAGGCTTTCCGCAATCCCTTGCGCCTCATCCGCGGTCAGTCCGTCAAAGGCCGCATTGATCCAGCCCTCATGCGCATCCGCCTGGCGGGCAAACTCCGCCTTGCCTGCTGGCGTCAGCCGCACCAGATTGGCGCGCCGGTCGCCCTCGACCTTTTCGCGCAGCACATGGCCATCCTCGACCAGCCGCTCGACAATGCCGGTGACATTGCCGTTGGAGACTTTCAGAACGCCCGACAACTCACTCATCTTCAAACCTTTTCCGTGCCGCATCAGCGCCGCCATCACGTCGAACCGCGGCAGCGTGGTGGCGAAATCGCGCCGCAGGTTCTCCCGCACTTCGCTTTCCACCGCCTTGGTCGCCTTCAGCACCTTCAGCCACAGCCGCAGCCGGTCTTTCGATGTCGTGCTCATATCTCCCCTCCCGATATGGGCAGCGCGCTGCCATTGACCGCGCCCGCGCCGGCCCCCGCCAGCCACAGCGCCGCATCCGCCACTTCCTCCGGCTGGACAAAGCGGTCCTGCGGATTGCCGCGGCGCAGCGATCTTGCCGCCTGCTCCCCGGTCATCCCGGTTTTTGCCACGATGTTGTCCAGCGATCTTTGCAAGAGCGGTGTTTCAATGAACCCCGGGCACAGCGCATTCACCGTGACCCCGGTTTTCGCCAGTTCCACCGCCAGCGCCCGGGTCAGGCCGACAACCCCGTGTTTCGCGGCGCAGTAGCCGGAGACATAAGGGTAGCCCTTCAGCCCGGCGGTGGAGGCAATGGCAATCAGCCGCCCCCAGCCCTGCGCCTTCATCCCCGGCAGACAGGCCTGCCACAAGTTGAAGACACCGGTCAGATTGACCGAAAGCGCGGCCTCGAAATCAGCCGTGGCCATCTTCTCAAAAGGTTTCGACGGTGCCGCTCCCGCATTGGCCAGCGCGATGCTCACCGGCCCGTTGGCCGCAACCGCCTCGGCCAGAGCCGCATCCAGCGTCTCGCGGTCCGTCACGTCACATACGGCGGCAAAGGCGCCGGTTTCAGCAGCCACCTGCTGCAACGGCTCCATGCGGCGGCCCAGGATGGTGACTTTGGCACCCGCCGCGGCAAATCGCGCCGCCAATTCGGCGCCAACGCCGGAGCCGCCGCCCGTGATCACCGCATGTTTGCCTGCCACGCTCATGCCCGGATCACCTCCGCTTCGCGGTCGGCCAGCCGCCAGGCCTGATCCCGGCCGGCATGATAGGGCAGCGGCCAGTCGCCGTGCCGGTCGCCGATCCGCGCTGCCTCGTGCAGGGTCCAATAGGGATCGGCCAGATGCGGCCGCCCCACGCAGACCAGATCGGCGCGGCCCGCCATCAGGATCGAATTGGCATGGTCCGCCTCATAGATGTTGCCCACCGCCATGGTGGCGATTCCGGCCTCGTTGCGGATGCGGTCGGAAAACGGCGTCTGGAACATGCGGCCATAGACCGGCTGCGCATCCGTCGAGGTCTGCCCGGCGGAGACGTCGATGATATCGGCGCCGGCAGCGGTGAAGGCCCTGGCGATTTCCACCGCGTCCTCCGGCGTGACGCCTTCGTCTCCAACCCAGTCATTGGCGGAGATCCTGACCGACATCGGTTTTTCCTGCGGCCATACCGCGCGCATCGCCTGGAACACCTCCAGCGGGTAGCGCAGGCGGTTGTCCAGAGAGCCGCCGTACTCATCGTCCCGGATGTTCGATTTTGGCGATATGAACGACGAAATCAGGTAGCCATGCGCCGCATGAAGTTCGATCATGTCAAACCCGGCACGCGCTGCCATTTGTGCCGAGGCCGCAAATTCCGCCTTGATCGCGTCCATTTCGCCCCGTGTGATCTCCCGCGGCGCCGGGTTGTTGGCCGACCACGGGATTGCGGAGGCCGAGACCGTCTCCCAATTCCCCTCCGGCAGCGGCGCGTCCATTTCCTCCCAGCCCAGCTGGGTCGATCCCTTGCGCCCCGAATGGCCGATCTGGCAGCAGATCTTCGCCGTGGTCTCGCCGTGGACAAAATCCGTCAGCCGCTTCCACGCCGCCTCATGCTCCGGCGCATAAAGCCCCGGACAGCCCAGCGAGATCCGGCCCTCTGCCGAAACACAGGTCATCTCGGTGTAGACCAGACCGGCGCCGCCCTTGGCGCGCTCGCCCAGATGGACGAAATGCCAGTCCGTCGGGCAGCCGTCCACCGCCTTGTACTGCGCCATGGGCGAGACCACGATGCGGTTCTTCAGCTCCATCTCCCGCAGCTTGTAGGGGGCGAACATCGGCGGCCGCACCGGCGCATCGGCGGGCGCGCCGGCCCTGTCCTGGAACCATTTCTCGGCGCTCTGCAGCCATTCGGCATCGCGCAGGCGCAGGTTTTCATGGGAAATCCGCTGCGAGCGGGTCAGCAGCGAGTAATTGAACTGCACCGGATCCATGTCCAGATAGCGTTCGACCTCCTCGAACCACTCCAAGGAGTTGCGCGCCGCCGACTGCAGCCGCAGCACATCCAGCCGCCGCTCCTCCTGGTACCGCTCAAAGGCACGCTCCAGCGAGGGTTCCGTGCTGACCAGCTCCGCCAGCGCAATCGCACTGTCAAACGCCAGCCGCGAGCCCGAGCCGATGGAGAAATGCGCGGTGGCCGAGGCATCGCCCAAGAGCACCACGTTCTCGTGATGCCATTTCTCGCAGAGCACCCGCGGGAAGTTGATCCACACCGCCGCGCCGCGCAGGTGCGCGGCATTGGAGATCAGCTGATGCCCGCCCAGGTGATCGGCAAAGATCTCCTCGCAGGTGCGGATGATCTCCTCCTTGCTCATCCCCTCGAACCCCCAGTTCTCCCAGGTCTCGGCCGAGCATTCGACAATCACCGTCGCGGTGGCGGCGTCGAACTGATAGGCGTGGATCCACATCCAGCCGTGCTTGGTCTTCTCGAAGATGAAGGTGAAGGCGTCGTCGAATTTCTGATGGGTGCCCAGCCAGATGAACTTGCAGGGCCGCACGTCGATTTCAGGTTTGAAATGCTCCGCGAACTCATTGCGGACACTGGAATTCAGCCCGTCGCAACCGACCACAAGGTCATAGTCGTTCTGATACTCGGCAGCGGATTTGGCAATGGTTTCAAACTGCAGGTCCACCCCCAGTTCGCGCGCCCGGTCCTGCAGCAGCAGCAGCATCTGCTTGCGCCCGATCCCGGCAAATCCATGGCCGCCCGACACCGTGCGGGTGCCGTTATGGACCACCGCAATGTCGTCCCAATAGCCAAAGTTTTCGCGGATTGCTTCGGCGCTCTGCGGATCGTTGGCGCTCAGGTTCTCCAGCGCGTCATCCGACAGCACCACGCCCCAGCCGAATGTGTCATCGGGTTTGTTGCGCTCGATCACCGTGACCTGCGCCTCCGGCCGCCGCAGCTTCATCGAGATCGCAAAGTAGAGGCCCGCAGGCCCTCCTCCCAGACAGGCGATTTTCATGATCATCCCTTCCCGTTCAGCGCAACTCTCTGAAAGTCAGGATAAGCGGGATCCAAAAAACTTCAAGCATAAAGTTTTAAGCTTGAAGTAAATGGCCAGCCGTCTCCCCGCGGCCCGCAGGCGGCACCGCCTTGACACTGGCTGTCTGCAAAAACACCCGCCGAAGATGGCACGGACCCGGGGGTCACGGCGCGAACCGCGGATCAGCGCGGTTCACAGCCCCCGCAGGTATTCCATGACTGCCGGGCGCACCGCCTGATCGCCGCGGTGGCGCGCATCGGCGATGATCTTGCGCAGCTCGCCCAGATCCACCCGCAGCAGCAGCGACTTCACCGGCCCGATGGAGGCCGGGCGCATCGACAGCGTGCGGATACCCATGGCGGCCAGGCACACGGCCTCGACCGGGCGGCCCGCATCCTCGCCGCAGAAGCTCAGCGGCGTGCCGGAGATGGCGCAGCGCTCGACGATCCGCTCGATGAAGCTCAGGAAGCTTACATTCAGCGTGTCATAGCGGCGCCTGACCCGCTCGTTCTCGCGGTCGGCGGCAAAGAAAAACTGTTTCAGGTCGTTGCCGCCGATCGAAATGAAGGCCACCTCGTCAAAGAATTTCTGCGGCGCATAGGCCAGCGACGGCGTCTCCAGCATCGCCCCCACTTCCAGCTCGGACGGCAGCACGTGGCCCAGAATGCGCTCCCGCGCGATGGTCTTGTCCACCTCGGCCTTGGCAGCGCGGTATTCCTCGAATTGGGCGACAAAGGGAAACATGACCGACAGCGGCCGGCCTTCGGCGGCGCGCAGCAGCGCCTGCAGCTGCATCCGCATCACGCCCGGCTTGTCCAGCCCGACCCGGATCGCCCGCCAGCCCAGCGCCGGATTCGGCTCGTCGGTGGGCTTCATGTAGGGCAGCACCTTGTCCGACCCGATGTCCAGGGTGCGGAACACCACCGGCTTGCCATGCGCCGCATCCAGCACCCGCTTGTACAGGGCCACCAGCTCCGAGCGTTTCGGCATCTGGTTGCGCACCAGAAACTGCAATTCCGTGCGGAACAGCCCGACCCCTTCGGCACCGGAGCCGTCGAGCGACGGAAGGTCCGCCATCAGCCCGGCATTCATCACCATGTTGATGCGCTGCCCGTCGGTGGTCACGGCGGGCTTGTCGCGGATCGAGGCATAGCGCTCCTGCGCCTTGGCCTGCATCGCGATCTTGTCGCGGAAGGCGCCGACAACAGTTTCATCGGGGCGCAAATGCACCACCCCCTGATCGCCGTCCACCATGATGTGGTCGCCGTTCAGCGCCTCGGTGGTGATGCGTTTTGCATTGACCACCAGCGGGATCGCCAGCGCGCGGGCGACAATCGCAGCATGCGAGCCGACCGAGCCCTCCTCCAGCACGACTCCCCGCAAGCTGCGGCCGTATTCCAGCAAGTCGCCGGGACCGATGTTGCGGGCAATCAGGATCGGGTTGTCCGGCAGCTCCGCCCCGGTGTTGGCGCCCTGCCCGGTCAGGATGCGCAGCAGCCGGTTGGACAGGTCGTCCAGGTCGCTGAGACGCTCGCGCAGATAGGCATCCTGCACCTGGCTCATGCGGGTGCGGGCCTGGGATTGCTCTTTCTCCACCGCCGCTTCGGCGCTCAGGCCGCGGGCGATGTCTTCTTCCATGCGCCGCATCCAGCCCTTGGAATTGGCGAACATCCGATAGGCTTCAAGGACTTGCAGCTGCTCCTTGTCGCCGTTGCGGGACACTTCCAGCATCTTGTCGACGCCCACCCGCAGTTCCTCGACCGCATTGTTCATCCGCTCCAGCTCGCGCTGCGGATCATCGGCGATCGGGTTGGTGACGATCACCCGCGGCTCGTGCAGCCAGACATGGCCTTCGGCGGCGCCCTCCTGGGCCGAGGTGCCGTGGATCAGCACCGCCTGCTGGTGCAGGGGCGACAGGGCCGCGCCCTCGCCGACAAAGGCGCCCAGCTCGGTCATCTCGGCGATGACCATCGCCACGACTTCCAGCGCATAGACGGCGTCGGCCGAGAACTCGCGCGCCTCCTTGGACTGCACCACCAGCACGCCCAGCATCTCGCCCAGCCGCTGCACCGGCACGCCAAGGAAGGAGGAAAACCGCTCCTCGCCGGTTTCCGGCATGTAGCGGAAGCCCTTGGCATTGGGCGCATCCGGGGTGTTCACCACCTTGCCGAACCTTGCCACCCGTCCCACCAGCCCCTCGCCGATGCGCATCCGGGTCTGGTGCACCGATTCGAGGTTCAGGCCCTGGGTCGCGCACAATTCCAGCGTCTCGTCATCCCGGAACAGATAGACCGAGCACACTTCGGTCCCCATGCTGTCGGCGATCAGATGGGTGATCTTGTCGAGCCGCGCCTGGCCGGCATCATCCCCCGCCATCGCCTCGCGCAAGCGAACCAGAAGCCTCCTGCTCTCGGATTCTGTCGTGTCAGCCATTGCCACCCTCTCCCGGGCTCATACCCTGTTCGCCGCCGCCCCCTGAGACGGACTCCGCCCAAAGTAGTGCGGCAGCGCGCGCTCCTCCACCCACTTGTCCCACCCCAGCGGAAAAAGTCCAAGTTTTTTTGCGGCTCCGCCTGCAATCAAAGCGGAATGCCGCGGCTTCGGGCAACCGCCGCCTGCCGCCGGGCAGATACGGCAAAGGCGCCGGAGCGGCGCCTTTGCAGGAAACGGAAAATTCTTTTCAGCCCGGCGCTTAGCCGGCCTTCTCCAGCTCGAACGCATCATGCAGCGCCTGCACGGCCAGCTCCATGTACTTGCGGTCGATCAGCACCGAGATCTTGATTTCCGAGGTGGTGATCACCTTGATGTTGATGCCCTCGCCCGACAGCACCTTGAACATCTTGGCCGCCACACCCGACTGCGAGCGCATGCCGATGCCGACCACCGACACCTTGGCGACATCCTTGTCGGCCAGAAGTTCGGAATAGTTCAGCTCGCCCTTTTCCTTGATCGCCAGCAGCGCCTGCTCGGCGCGCGCCACCTGGTCGGTCGGGCAGGAGAACGTCATGTCGGTGCGGCCCTCGTCGGAGATGTCCTGCACGATCATGTCGACGTTCACGCCCGCATCGCTGAGCGTGGTGAAAATGGTCGCCGCGATGCCGGGGCGGTCGGCCACCGACTGCACGGTCAGCTTGGCTTCGTCACGGGAATAGGCCACACCGGCCACAACATTGGATTCCATGATTTCCTCCTCGTCGCAGACCAGGGTTCCGGCCTCGTCGGACTGTTCCTCAAAACTCGACAGCACGCGCAGCTTCACCTTATAGCGCATTGCCAGTTCAACCGAGCGGGTTTGCAGCACCTTGGCCCCCAGCGAGGCCAGCTCCAGCATTTCTTCAAAGGCGATCCTGTCCAGCTTGCGCGCCTTGCCGCAGATCCGCGGGTCGGTGGTATAGACACCGTCCACATCGGTGTAGATATCGCAGCGCTCGGCCTCGAAGGACGCGGCAAAGGCCACCGCCGTGGTGTCGGAGCCGCCCCGGCCCAGGGTGGTGATGCGGCCCTCGGGGCTGATGCCCTGGAAGCCGGCCACAACCGCCACTTTCATGCCCTCGGCAAACTTGGCGCGGATGTTTTCCGGCGGGATCTCCTCGATCCGGGCCTGGCTGTGCGCCGAATTGGTCTTGAGCGGCACCTGCCAGCCCTGCCAGCTGCGCGCCGGGATATCCATTTCCTGCAGCGTCAGCGCCATCAGGCCCGCGGTCACATTCTCGCCCGAGGACACCACGGCATCATATTCGCGCGCATCATACAGCGGCGAGGTCTCATCCACCCAGCCCACCAGCTCGTTGGTCTTGCCGGACATCGCCGACACAATGACGATCACGTCATAGCCCTTGGCCACCTCGACGCCCACACGTTTGGCGGCGCGGCGGATGCGGTCCGGGTTGGCGACAGAGGTGCCGCCGAATTTCATCACAAGTACGGGCATATGGAACAGGTCTCCCTGCGCTTGCGGGTTTCGGTCCCGTGCCTCATATGCGAGCGGCCCCTTGAGGGCAAGAGCGCGCAGGCCCGCCGGGCAAGGAAGCTGCGGTTCCGGCGGTAATTGCAGCGCGGCAAACCGCCACAAGGCGCAGGCCGCGCAATTTTCGCCAACCGGTGTCTCAGGCGCGCCAGAAGCGGATCGTCAGGATGGCATAGACCGCCATCAGCTCCAGCCGCCCGATCAGCATCGCGGCGCTGAGGATCCATTTGGCCGGATCGTTGAGCGTGGAGAAATTGCCCGCAGGCCCGATGGTATTCCCCAGGCCAGGCCCGATATTGCCCACGGCTGTGGCGGCGCCCGACACGGAGGTCACAAAGTCCAGGCCGGTGAGCGCCAGAGCCCAGGCCACCATGCCCAGGGTCACCACGAAGAACATGAAGAAGGAAATCACCGAGCTCAGCACCTCGGCATCGACACGGCGGCCGTCATAGCGGGTGGGAAACACCCCGTGCGGCGACCGGATGCGCTGGATCTGCGCCCGGATCGAGGCAAACAGCAGCTGGTAGCGGAAGATCTTGACCGAACAGGCCGTCGAGCCCGCGCAGCCGCCGATCAGCCCGATGAAGAAGAACACCATGATCAGGAAGCTGCCCCACTGCATGTAATCGACACTGGCATAGCCGGTTCCGGAAATGATCGAGGTGATGTTGAACAGCGCTTCGCGGAAAGCCTGCTCGGGATGGTGCGGAAACACGGTGACCAGCACCCCCGACGTCACCGCCACCAACACCCCGATCGTCATCATGAACACCCGGATCTGGCTGTCGCGGAACAGCGGCACCGCATGGCCGTTGATCAGCTGCACATAGCGCACAAACGGCAGCGCCGCCGCGATCATGAAGAACGACGCGGCATATTCCGCGGGCCCTGAAAACGTCCCGAACGAGGCATCGTAGTTGGAGAACCCGCCGGTGGACATGGTGGTCATCGCATGCACCAGCGCGTCGAATGGCTCCATTCCCAGCACCATGTAGACCAGCACGCAGGCCAGCGTCAGCGAGACATAAATCAGCGAGATCTGCTTGGCGATCGCCTGCGCCCGGGGCAGGATCTTGCCCATGGTGTCAAAGGCTTCCGAGCGGAAGATCTGCATCCCCCCGACCCGCAGCTCGGGCAGGAACACCATCGCCACCACGATGATGCCGATGCCGCCGACCCATTGCAGGATGCCGCGCCACAGCAAAAGCCCGCGCGGCAGGCCGTCAAGCCCTGAGATCACCGTCGATCCGGTGGTGGTCAGCCCCGACATCGCCTCGAAAAACGCATCGACAAAGCGCAGCTCGGTGGCCCCCAGCATCAGCGGAATCGCCCCGAACAAGGGCAGCGCCAGCCAGACCGTGGTGGTCAGAAGGAAGGTCTGGCGGATGCTGAGCCCCTCGCGCACGCCATTGGCACAGCTCAGCGCCAGCAGGCCGCCGACCAGAATGGTGAACACAGCACTTTCCAGAAACACGTGCCATTCGCCGCGGCCGTCCATCAGATCGACCAGCAGCGGGAACACCATCATGGCTCCCAGAATGACGACCAGCAGGCCGATGACATACCCAACCGGGCGCAGATCCAACATGCGGCGCAGCGTTGGCCCTGTGCCCGGCAAGTGTCAAGCCTGCGGCGTTAATCCCCGCTGCTGCTTGTCCCGGCAGCGTTGCGCTGCGGCATCTGCGGCGGGTTGGACGGCTTGCGCGGACGCTTGTCCGGGGTGTCCTGCTGTGCCGCCGCCTGCACCGGGGCAGCTGCAGTTTGCGCCGCCGGCTCCGGCGCCTGGGGTTTGGCGGCAGCGGTCTGCGCGGATTGCTGTTTTGCCGCCGCAGGGCCATTGGCCGGCTCTGCGCGGGCCGCAGACATGCGGAACACTGCAGGCCCTTCCGCCGGTCCGGGTCCGCCGGCGCCGCCGGTTGGCTTTGCTGGCGCCGCTTTGGCAGAACCGGAGAGCGGCTGGGCCGGCGCCGCTGCGGCCGGCTCCGGCCTGACCGCTGCGGGTCCGGCAGTGGCCTGCGCAGGGGCCTTGTGGACGGCCGGCTTGCGGACCGCAGCCTTGCGGGCCGCCTGCTTCCTGGATGCAGGTTTCTTGGCCGCAGGTTTCTTGGCCGCAGGTTTCTTGGCCGCCGCCTTGCCGGCCGGCTTTTTCGCGGGCCCGGCCGTTGGGGCGGTTTCGGCCGTGGCCGCTGCGCCGCCATCCCGCGCTGCCCCGGGTGCGGCCGCGGTCCCGCCCAGAAGCCGCTTCTGCGCTTCCATCATCGAATGCGCCAGCCGCATCTGCTCCAGCGGAGCCTGCATCGCCGCCTCTGCCGCCTGCCGCCACAGTTTCATCTGCAGCCCGGCCGCAAACCCCGCCCATTCGTGCGCTTTGGCCGCAAGGCCGGGAATCTGGTGAAAGCTCGTCATTTGATACTCCTCAAGTCCTGCACTGGCCTTGCGCCGGGTCTGCGCTGCGGTATCCGGGCAAGGATGACGGGAAGCGGGCGCCGGCAGCGCTCCAGGCCGGGTGCAGCGGAAATCGGGCCGTAAATTGCAGACACCTGCGCACAAGCTCCCCATGCCCCCGGCAGGATGACCGGGGGATTCGCAAAGCAGGCTAGCATGCGTTTCTGCACAGCGGCATAAAATCTGCGGCAACGCAGCAATTGCCGCAGGCCAAGCGGAAACCTGCCTGCAGATCAGGCAGGTCTGCCCGCTTTCCCTACCCTTGGTGGATCAGCGTCGCGAACAGCTTGGGATCCAGGCTCATCGCCTTGAACAGCGGCCCCTGGGTCAGCACGCTGACCGCATCATGGCTGTGCAGGCTTTCCTGATGGCTGGCGATGACGCGGAAATCGCCGATCCGCGCGTCCGCCTGCAGCGCCTCGCAGAACAGCCGCGCCGCGTCCTCGACAAAGATCGGGTTGGCGGCGTTGAGCTCGGCAAAGGCCTGCTCGTCCTCGCGCTTGACCATCACCTGGGTCTCGGTCGGCACCGCGCGGCGGCACAGCTCGATCAGATCCTCGAACCACAGGCAGTCGCTGCCCGGCACCGACTGCACCGAAATCCGCGCCACCGAGCGCTGCGAATGCGGCGTCGCCAGCTGGCCGCGGGACTGGCGGGCGTGTTCCGACAGCTCCAGCGAGCACGGGCAGGTCGAGGAATAGACATAGTCCAGATGCATGATCTTCTCACGCACCCCGTCATGGTCCACCAGCTCCAGCGCAAAGTCGTAATACTGGTAGCCGCTGAGGCCGGAGCGCAGGCTTTCCACCCTTGCGGGGAAGGAGAACCGCATCTGGATGCGCGCATCCGGGCTGTCCAGGTCGCTCAGGTAATCGTCCAGCGCCGATGCCATCACCTCAAAGCTGAAGGTGCGCTCGGCGTGCTTGTAGAAGGTGCGCATGATCCGGGACATGTTGATGCCCTTCTTGCCGGCATCCAGGGATACGGTGCCGGTCACGCTGGTCTCCAGCGTCAGATCGCCGTCGTCGCGGGTGTGGAACCGGATCGGCAGGCGGAAGTTGGAGATCCCCACATGCTGGATCTGCTCCTGCGCGCCGCGGATCAGGCTGGTCGGGCCGTTCTGCAGATCCGGCAGCGTCGCGCGGTAGGCCTCGTCCGATGTGAAATCCTCGGGATACTGCCGCGACAGCTCCGGGTAGTTGCCGACCTCGCGGCCCGGCAGCAGCCGCGCCACAGCCGGGTCCAGCTCGGCAATCTCGGTCTGGGTCACGGTGCCGGCCCAGGCCCGCAGCACATCCAGCGCGGCGGCAGCTGCCTCGCGGTCCGGCGCCTCGGCAGCGTCGCGGTTGTGAATGTTCATCGGCGTTTCCCCCAAGTCATACGGCCCATATAAGAGCCGGCAGGCCACCCTCATATACTGTTACGCGGCAATTTTCAAAACGGATCCGCCATTTGCGGCAGAACCGGCGCCTTATCGGACCCAAAGCGCCTCCGCAAGCGCCGTGAGCCTGCGTGACCGCGACTTGTAATGCGCCGTTACCAGCACATAGGGCCGCGGCATTTCCAGCACCGGACCGTCCAGGCGGTGCAGCCGGCCTGCGCGGATTTCCCCGGCAATCACCTGCTCCGGCAGCAAGGCAATGCCCAGCCCCGCCTGCACCAGCGCCACCGCCGAAGGCACCGACGGCGCGATGGCCGCCGCCGCGTCGCCGCGCGCGGTCCCGTGCTGCACAAAATACTGCCGCCAGCCCGGAACCGAGGAAATCGCCGCCCCCCAGTTCACCTCCACCAGCGGCGCGCAGTCCAGGCCGGCTTGGGGGTCCGCGCCCACCGGCACCAAGCGGTCGGTGAACAGCTCCTGCATGCGGTGGTCCGGATGCTCGCCGCCATAAGACAGCCGCGCATCAATGCCCTCGGCCTCCAGGTCGATGCTGTCATCCTCGATCCGCAGCTGCACCGGCACATCCGGGCGGGCCGCCGCAAATGCCTTGAGCCGCTCCGGCAGCCACAACTGCGCCAGCGCGGGCGTGGCCGATACCACCAGCGGGCGGCGCTTGCCGCCCTCGGTCAGCGCCCGGGTGAAACTGGCAATCTCCGCCAGCGCCACCGCCGCCTTCTGGTAATAGTCCCGCCCCGCATCGGTGAGCCGCACCTGGTTGGCGCGGCGGGTGAACAGCTTCAGGCCCAGCCAGTCCTCCAGGTTCTTCACCTGCATCGACACCGCCGCCGGGCTCACCCCCAGCTCTGCCCCGGCAGCCGAAAAACTCCCGCTCCGGGCGGCGCATTCAAAGGCGCGCAAGGCATTGAGCGGCGGCAGCTTCATGGCGGCACAGTGCAAGATTTTCTTATGCTCGCCAAGATATTTTACAGTGGTCAGACCCCCGCCCGGCGCGCAGGCTCAGGCAAAAGGCCAAGGGAGAAACGACATGCGCGATATTCTGGATCTGGAGCGTTACCCGCTCGACCGCCCCGGCAGCCCCGATTGGCAGGCACTGGTGCACCGCTGCCGGGAGGAGCTGGCAAAAGACGGCATGTTCAGCCTGCACGGGCTGATGACGCCGGAGACGGCCCGGGGCGCCGCGGAGGCGCTGGCGGCCAAGTTCGAAACCGAAAGCTTCCGCCATGAGCGCGAGCACAACATCTACTTCCAGGACGGGATCGAGGGGCTGGCCCCGGACCACCCTGCCCTGCAGCGGTTCAAGACCTCGAATCTGACACTCTGCGCCGACCAGCTTGCAGGCTCGCCGGTTCTGCGGCTCTATGAATGGCCGCCGTTTGCGGACTTCCTCGCCGCCGCCATGGGCAAGGCGCAGCTCTACACCATGCAGGATCCGCTGGCCCGGGTGAATGTGATGTCCTATGGTCCGGAGCAGGCCCTGAACTGGCATTTCGACCGTTCCGAATTCACCACCACGATGCTGCTGCAGGCCCCGGAGGAAGGCGGCGCGTTCATCTACAGCCCCGAACTGCGCAGCGAAGAGGACCCGAATTACGACGGTGTCGAACGGCTGCTGACCGGCACGGACCCCAACATGCGCTCGGTGACGCTGTCCCCCGGCACGCTCAACATCTTCCGCGGCAGGAACTCCCCCCATCGGGTCGGCACCGTCAAAGGGGAAAAACACCGGGTGATTGCCGTCTTCTCCTTCTTCGACCGCCCCGGCGTGATGTTCAGCGCCAAGGAGCAGATCGGTTTTTACGGGCGTGCCGCATGACCAAGCACCTGCCGGAAGGAACAAAAGAGGGGGCCGTCTGCCCCCTCTTGCGCCTTCGGCTCAATTCACCCCCGAGGATATTTCCGGCCAGATGAAGACTGGATCCTCTGGCTGCGGCGGCCTCAGGCCTGCGCTGCGTCCAGCGCGGCTTTCAGGTCAGCGATCAGGTCGTCCGCATCCTCCAGCCCCACCGAGAAGCGCACCAGCCCGGGCGTGATGCCCAGTTCCGCCTTCAGCTCTTCGCTGAGGCGCTGATGGGTGGTGGTTGCCGGGTGGGTGGCGATGGATTTGGCGTCGCCGAGGTTGTTGGAGATCACCGGGATGGTCATCGCGTTCAGGAACCTGAACGCCGCCTCCTTGCCGCCCTTCAGGTCCAGCGACAGCACGGTGCCGCCCTTGCCGCCCAGCTGGGTCTGCACCAGCGCGTTCTGCGCGTGGCCCGCGAGGCCAGGATAAATGGTCCGTTCCAGCGCCGCGTGGCCGTCCAGCGCTTCGGCAATCTTCAACGCGCTGCCGGCCTGGGCGTTGACCCGCAGGTCGATTGTCTCCAGCCCCTTCAGCATGACCCAGGCATTGAACGGGCTGAGGCTGCCGCCGGTGTGCTTCATGTAGGGTTCCAGCGTGCCGCGGATGTAATCCTTGCTGCCCAGCACCACGCCGCCCAGCGCCCGGCCCTGGCCGTCGATGTGCTTGGTCGCGGAATAGACCACCACATCGGCGCCCTGCTCGACCGCGCGCGAAAACACCGGGGTCGAGAACACGTTGTCGACGATCACCAGCGCGCCGCAGGAATGGGCGATCTCCGCCACCGCCTTGATGTCGATCACCTCCAGCGTCGGGTTCGACATCGACTCGAAGAACACCGCCTTGGTGTCCGGCCGCATCGCCGCTCGCCACTGCTCCAGGTCGGTGCCGTCGACAAAGCTCACCTCGACGCCGAACCGGGTCAGGATGGTCTCCAGGATATAAAGGCAGGAGCCGAACAGCGCCTTGGCCGACACCACATGGTCGCCCGCCTTCAGCACCGAGGTCAGCGCGCCGCTGACCGCCGCCATGCCGGAGGCGGTGGCAAAGGCATCCTCGGCCCCTTCCAGCGCCGCGATCCGCTCTTCGAACATGGCCACGGTCGGGTTGCCGTAGCGGGCATAGATGAACTCGTCCGGGCCGGTCTCGATGAACCGCGCCTCGGCCTGCTCGGCCGTGTCATAGACAAAGCCCTGGGTCAGGAAAATCGCTTCGCTCACCTCGTTGTACTGGCTGCGGCGGGTGCCGCCGTGAACCAGCTTGGTGCGGCTGTTCCAGTTGTCGCTCATCTTCTGTCTCCTCGCGCCCGCAGCGCACAAAAAAACCCCCGATCGGCCAAGCGAAAGGGGGTCCTTCTCGTCCTGACCTCTTTAGCGGGAATGTTTAACGTGGCCCGCAATCCGGTAACAAATCGCCACGATATGATGCCTGCCTTTACGCCCGCCGCGGGATTCGGTCAAGCCGGCGGGCGGCATCGGTTCCGCTCTTGCCCCCAGGCCCCGGCGTATGCTCCTGTGGCCGGGCAACCGGCGGAGAAGAAAGATGCAGGACCCGATCCAGTTATTCTACTGGCCCACGCCGAACGGCTGGAAAATCTCCATCGCGCTGGAGGAGATGGGGCTTCCTTACGAGGTCACGCTGATCGACATCACCAGGGGCGATCAGTTCGCGCCGGAATTCCTGAAGATCTCCCCCAACAACCGGATGCCCGCAATCATCGACCCGGACGGCCCCGGCGGCGCCCCGGTCTCTCTGTTCGAAAGCGGCGCCATCCTGCAGTATCTCGCCCGCAAGACCGGGCAGTTCCATGGCCGGGACGAACGGGCGCGGCTGGCGGCGGACCAATGGCTGATGTGGCAGATGGGCGGCCTTGGCCCGATGGCCGGACAGGCGCATCACTTCCTGAAATACGCGCCCGAGGACCTGCCCTATGCCAAAGACCGCTACCGCAGCGAAGTGGCCCGCCTCTACGGCGTGCTGGACCGGCAGCTGGCGGAGAATGAATACGCGGCCGGGCCGGACATGACCATTGCCGACATCGCCATCTGGCCCTGGGCCTCGCTCTGGGAGGGCCAGCAGCAGACGCTGGAGGACAAGCCCCACTTCGCCCGCTGGCTCGATCTGATGTGGTCGCGGCCCGGGGTGGTTGCAGGCCGGGCGCTGCACGCGGATCTGCGGGCGGACAGGTCGGACACCCGGGCGCAGCAGGTGATTTTCGGGCAAGGCGGCTGATTTGCGCAACCGCAGCGCACCGCAGGTGCGCTGCCCGGCCCAAGGCTTCAAGCTTCATCCGTGATGAAGTGCCAAGGCGCGGGAGCCCGCCCTTGCCGCCCGCCGGTCACTCCGCCGGGCCTGCCTCTTCCTCCTCGGCGCCGTATTTCTGGAACAGCTGCCCCTGCAGCATGAAAAAGGCGAACATCGCCACCGGCAGGCCGAAGGTCTTGAAATAGACCCAGGTCTCGGTGCTTTGCGTCCGCCAGATCAGCTCATTGGCCGCCGCCAGGGCGAAAAAGAACGCGCACAGCCGCCGGGTCAGGATCATCCACCCCGCCTGCTGCAGCGGCATCATTTCCTCCATCACCACCTTCAGCCAGCTCTGCCCCCGCAGCAGCCCAAGACCCAGCAGCCCGCCGAACAGCAGGTACAGCATCGTCGGCTTCATCTTGATGAAGCGGTCGTCGTTGAACCACACCGACATGCCGCCGAACAGCACCACCAGGATCAGCGTGGCAAACTGCATCCGCGACAGATGCCCGGTCAGCTTCCACAGCGCCAGGGTCGAGGCCGCCATCAGCGGGATGAAGGCGGCGGTGATGACGATGAAGCCCTTGTATTCGCTGCCGCCGATCAGAAACACCTCGTCCTTCAGCTTCAGATAGCCGATGAAGAACAGGACGATCGGGCCCAGCTCCAGCACCATCTTCAGGGTCGGGTTGATTCTCTTTCCGGCCATGGGGCCTCCTGTCAATTCTGCGCGGGCTTTAGCCGCCCATTTCCACTATCACGGCACCCAGCGCGATCAAAGCCATCAGCGCGATCCGCCGCGGCCCCACGGTTTCCTTCAGCACCAGCCAGCCGATGAGGGCTGCAAACACGGTGGAGGTCTCGCGCAGCACCGCCGCCTCCCCCACCTTGTCGAGCCGGGTCGCCAGCATGATCGCCCCGAAGGAGGCAAAGGCCACCAGCCCGCCGAAGAACCCCTTGACCATCAGCGGCCCTGGCGCGGGCGGCTCCGGCATCCGCCGCCAGCGGGCCAGCGCGATGAAGGGGAACACCAGCCCGTCGATCATGAAGAACCACGCCAGAAAGGTGAACGGATCGGCGGTGGAGCGGATGCCATAGGCGTCATAGGTGGTGTAGAGCGCGACGAACAGCCCGGTGATCACCGCCAGCACCAGCGCAATCCCCAGCGTCTCGCGCGCCGAGACCAGGAAGATGAAATTGTAGATGGCCAGGCCGAAGATCCCGGCCAGCAGCACGCCCACGCCCAGCCACTGCGTCACCGTGAAGATCTCGCCGAACAGCCAGTAGGCGCCGATCACCGTGAACAGCGGCCCGGTGCCGCGCACCACCGGGTAGACCACCGTATAGGCGCCCTTGGTATAGGCCAGCGCCTGGAACAGCTTGTAGAGCACATGGATCACCCAGACGCCCAGGAAGATCAGCCACATGTGCGGCTCCGGCCAGGGCACCACGAACAGCGCAAACGGCGCCGCCATCACGCAGTAGGAGAAATCGATCGCGCCGCGCGACAGCCAGGGATCGTGCCGCCCCTTCTGCAGCGCCCCGAAGACCGCGTGCAGAAACGCCGCCATCACCGCCAGATACAGCGCCGCCTGGTGCCCTGCCGGGGTGCCCTCCAGCGAAATCAGCCACGCGCTCATGCCATTTTCCCTGTTGGCGGCCGGACCGGAAATCCACTAACGTCCGGGGTCATGGACGGCATACTCGACAGTCTGAGGCAGGATATCGCAAACGGGTTCGGCGGGGTGCCGCCCTCGGTGGCGGCCTTGCGCCTGATCGCGGCGCTGGTGCTGGCCGGGGTGATCGGGCTGGAGCGCGAGGTGCGCGACAAACCCGCCGGGCTGCGCACCCACATGCTGGTCTCGGTCGCCGCCTGCCTGTTCATGCTGATCAGCCAGCAGCTGGCGGCAACGCCCTTCATGAACTCCGGCGATGCGCTGCGGGTGGACCCGCTGCGCCTGATCGAGGCGGTCACCGCAGGGGTGGCCTTCCTCGCTGCCGGGCTGATCTTCTCCTCCGGCGGCGAAGTCCGCAATGTCACCACCGGGGCCTCGCTGTGGCTGACCGGCGCCATCGGGCTCAGCTGCGGCAGCGGCGAAATTGCCTTGGCGGCGCTGGCCACCGTGCTCGTGCTCGCGGTGCTGATCCTGCTGCGGGCGCTGGAGCGCTGGATGGGCACCCGGTAGCCGCCGCCCTTACCGGGCATCCAGACCGGTCAGCGCGCTGGCGAATTCCTCGGGATCAAAGGGGGCCAGATCGTCGATCTGCTCGCCGACGCCGATGGCATGGATCGGCAGGCCGAACTTGTCCGCCAGCGCCACCAGAACACCTCCCTTGGCAGTGCCGTCCAGCTTGGTCATCACCAGGCCGGACACATCGGCAAGCTTCCGGAACGTCTCCACCTGGCTCAGCGCGTTCTGCCCGGTGGTGGCATCCAGCACCAAGAGGGTGTTGTGCGGCGCGGTCTCGTCCTTCTTGCGGATCACCCGGACGATCTTGGCCAGCTCCTCCATCAGGTCGGCGCGGTTCTGCAGCCGCCCGGCGGTGTCGATCATCAAGAGGTCGGCGCCCTCTTCCTGCGCCCGTGTCATCGCGTCGAACGCCAGCGACGCGGGGTCCGAGCCTTCGGGCGCGGTCAGCACCGGCACCCCGGCACGGTCGCCCCAGATCTGCAGCTGTTCCACCGCGGCGGCCCGGAAGGTGTCGCCCGCGGCGATCACCACCTTCTTGCCTGCGCCCTTGAACTGGCTGGCCAGCTTGCCGATGGTGGTGGTCTTGCCGGAGCCGTTCACCCCCACGACCAGCACCACCTGCGGGCGTTTGGCGTAGATCGGCAGCGGTTTCGCCACCGGTTCCATGATGCGGGCGACTTCCTGCGCCAGCAGCTCCTTGATCTCGCGGCTGGACACCTTCTTGCCCATCCGCCCCTCGGCCAGGTTGGCGGTGACGCGCAGCGCCGTGTCCACCCCCATGTCGGCGCCGATCAGCAGCTCTTCCAGCTGCTCCAGCATGCCGTCGTCCAGCGCCCGGCGCGGCTCCGCGGCGCTGCCGCGC
Organism: Leisingera thetidis; assembly: GCF_025857195.1. NCBI lineage: Bacteria > Pseudomonadati > Pseudomonadota > Alphaproteobacteria > Rhodobacterales > Roseobacteraceae > Leisingera > Leisingera thetidis. Next base: position 2,518,717 of record NZ_CP109787.1, read on the forward strand.
CCGATCAGCCGGCCCAGCAGGCCGGGCGTCTCCCGGGCCGGTTCCGGCTCCGGCGCCGGCGCGGGCGCAGGCTGCTCCGGCGCGACCGCCGGCGATTGCGCCAGCGCCTCCACCGCCTTGTCCGCACCGCTCTCCGCGCCCTCTTCCACGATCGCATCAAGCCCCTGCTCGAGCTTGGAAGAGGATTTGAACAGCCGTTCCTTGAGCTTTGAGAAAAACGCCATCTTGGTCTCCGGAAAAGGGTCTGCACCCCACCTAATGCGGTTTGAGCCGGAGTGCAAAGCGCAAGCCGCGCCGCGGATCAGGAAAATGCCGCCAGGAACCCCGCCTGCGCGCCCCAGTACAGCGCCCAGACCGCATAGGGCGCGACGCGGCGCAGCGGATGCGCCGCCGCCAGCACAAAGGTCTCCGCCGCCAGAACCATATCCGACAGCACAAAGGCGCAGACGGCCGCAAAAACGCCGCTGCCGGGCGGCAGGGCCAGCGCCGCCGCCGCCATCCCCAGGATCACCGGGATATAGCCCAGCACCGCGCCCTTCAGCGCGCCCGCCCGCGGCGCCAGGGCGCGGGCCATCAGGGCCCCCAGCAGCAGCAGCACCGCCGCCCAGGCCGCCCCGGGCAGCTGCAGCAGCCGGGCGGGATCGCTGTCCGCACGGGTCAGGAACAGCGCGGCATAGGCCAGATGCCCGGCGGCAAAGGCGCCGGTACCTGCCATGAACGCCGTCTCGCCGCCGCGCGACAGCATGAGATCGCCCAGCGCGCACAGGGCCAGCGCCAGCACCAGCAGCAGCGGCCCGCCGGCCGCCCAGCCCGCCAGCGCCAGCAGCGCCACCGAGGCCGTCTTGGCCAGGCTGCGCCACGCACCCGGCGGGCGCGCGGCCATGATCAGATACCCGATTGCACAGACCGCGCCGCCCGCGGCAGCAGCCGCTTCAACTGCCATCATCCTGCCTCCCTGCCTGTTTCCGCCAGCTTGGCCGCAAGCCGGAGCTCAGGTCAAAGGTGACCAAACGGGACCCCGGGCATCGCCGCCGGGTTTTCCGCAGGCATGCACATCACGCGTGGCCGGACGGCGGACACTCTGGCACACTGGCGCCATGCGCCTGCTGCTGCTGATTCCCCTGCTCGCCGCCCTCTCCGGGCCGCTCAGAGCCGCCGAACCTCTGAACGCCGAGGAGTTCGACCGCTATACCCAGGGCCGCACCCTGTTCTACGGCTTCGGCGGCGCCATGTACGGGGTCGAACGCTACCTGCCCGGACGGCGGGTGATCTGGTCCTTTCTCGACGGCGAGTGCCAGGAAGGCAGCTGGTACGAGGAGGCGGGCCAGATCTGCTTCCTCTATCAGGACCGCGAGGACCCGCAATGCTGGAGCTTCGAGCTCACCTCCCGCGGGCTGACGGCGCGGTTCGAAAACGACCCCGCCGCGACCGAGCTCTACGAGGCCGAGGAGATCGGCGAGAAGATGCTGTGCTACGGCCCCGAGGTCGGCACCTGAGGCCGCAGGCCGGCCCCCTCTGCGATGCCTGGAACAGCGCGCCCCGGCTGCCGCCCGGCGCCTAGGCGCTGCCGCCTGCCGGGTCCCTGCCCTCCAGATCCAGGGTGCCGTCGGCAAACTCGATCTGCAGCGGGCCGGCCGCGGCGGCGGCGGCGGTCCGGGTCGTCAGGATCTCCGCGCCCGAGCGCACCACCGCATAGCCCCGCTGCAGCGTCGCCTTGTAGCTCAGGATCTCCAGCTGGCGGCCTGCCGCGGCCAGGCTCTGGCGCTGCCGGTCGAGCCGCAGCCCCTGCGCCGCCTCCAGCCGCTGGCCGAGCCGCGCCAGCGCGTCCCTGCGGGCCGCCGCCTCGCGCTGGATCGGCCGCAGCGTCAGCCGCGAGGACAGGTTCTGCAGCCGGTTCCGCCGCCCCTCGACCAGCTGGCGCAGGGTGGCCGGGCGCAGGGAGGCCGCGGTTTCGCTCAGGTGCAGGCGGCGGCGCTGCACGCCGGACATCAGCGCCCCCGGCAGCCGGTCGGAAATCCGGTCCAGCCGCTGGCGCGGGGTCTCCAGCAAGGTGTCGGGCCGGGGCAGCGCGCGCGCCAGATCGTTCAGCCGCTGGCGCCTCAGCTGCACCGCCTGGCCCGCGGCGCGCATCAGCCGCGCGCCCTGATTCTCCGCCCAGGCCATCAGCTCCAGCCGCACCGGCACCGCCAGTTCCGCCGCCGCCGTCGGCGTCGGTGCGCGGCGGTCGGAGACAAAGTCGATCAGCGTGGTGTCGGTCTCATGCCCCACCGCCGAGATCAGCGGGATCCGGCTGGCAGCCGCGGCGCGGGCCACGATTTCCTCGTTGAAGCCCCACAGATCCTCGATCGAGCCGCCGCCGCGGGCGACAATGATCAGATCGGGCCGCGGCAGCGCGCCGCCCGGCGTCAGCCGGTTGAAGCCCTCGATGGCGCGGGCGACCTCGGGCGCGCAGGTTTTCCCCTGCACCGCCACCGGCCAGACCAGCACCTTGCGCGGGAAACGGTCGCGCAGCCGGTGCAGGATATCGCGGATCACCGCCCCCGACGGCGAGGTCACCACCCCGATGATATGCGGCAGGTAGGGCAGCGGTTGTTTCCGCTCCGGCGCAAACAACCCCTCCGCCTCCAGCTGCTTCTTGCGCTTCTCCAGGAGCGCCATCAGCGCGCCCTGGCCCGCGACCGCAACCTCATCCACGTTCATGTTGTATTTCGACTGCGCGCCAAAGGCCGTCAGCCGGCCGGTGACCACCACCTCCAGCCCTTCCTCCGGCACCACCGAGAGGCCGCTGATCTGCCCCTTCCAGGTGGTGCAGGCCAGCACCGAGCGGTCATCCTTGATGTCATAGTAGAGATGCCCGGAGCGCGCCTTGAACACCCGGCCCACCTCGCCGCGCACCCGGATGCGGCCAAAGGTGCCCTCCAGCGTGCGCTTCACCTCGCCGGAAATTTCCGAAACGGTGAATTCGGGGGCGTTCTGCCCCGGCTGCGGGTCGTCAAACAGATCGGACATGGGGCGCTGCTCTCCAGTGGCTTGAGGCTGGTCTTGTTTTGAGGCCGCGCGCAGCATAGAACGCGCCGCAAGCATGGCAAGCCCCGGATGGCGCCGGGAGGCCAGACGGCTCAGGCAGATCGGAGAACACGCACATGAACATCCTCATCCTCGGCAGCGGCGGGCGCGAACACGCCCTGGCCTGGGCAGTGATGCAGAACCCCAAATGCGACAAGCTGATCGTGGCGCCGGGCAACGCAGGCATCGCCCAGATTGCCGACTGCGCCGCGCTGGACATCGAAAACGGCGGCGCGGTCGCCGCCTTTGCCGAGGAAAACGCCATCGACTTCGTGATCATCGGCCCCGAAGCGCCGCTGGCGGCGGGCGTTGCCGACCGGCTGCGGGAGGCGGGCCTGCTGGTGTTCGGCCCCTCCGAGGCCGCGGCCCGGCTGGAAGCCTCCAAGAGTTTCACCAAGGAGATCTGCGACGCCGCCGGCGCCCCCACCGCCGCCTACGGCCATTTCACCGATGCCGAGGCCGCCAAGGCGCATGTGCGCAAGCATGGCGCGCCGATCGTGGTCAAGGCCGACGGTCTGGCGGCCGGCAAGGGCGTGATCATCGCCATGACAGAAGATGAAGCCATTGCCGCCATCGGCGACATGTTCGGCGGTGCCTTCGGCGGCGCCGGCGCCGAGGTGGTGATCGAGGAGTTCATGGAAGGCGAGGAAGCGTCCCTCTTTGTGCTGGTCGACGGCGAGGACGTGCTGGCGATCGGCTCCGCCCAGGACCACAAGCGGGTGGGCGAAGGCGACACCGGCCCCAACACCGGCGGCATGGGCGCCTATTCCCCCGCGCCGGTGCTGAGCGCCGAAATCGAGGCGAAGGCGATGGAAGAGATCGTGAAGCCGACCATGCGGGTGATGGCCGAGCGCGGCATGCCCTATCAGGGGGTGCTCTACGCGGGTCTGATGATCCAGGACGGTTTGCCGCGGCTGGTGGAATACAACGTCCGCTTCGGCGACCCGGAATGCCAGGTGCTGATGATGCGGCTGGGCGCGCAGGCGCTCGACCTGATGCACGCCGCCGCCGAAGGCCGCCTGGCCGACGCGCAGGTGAACTGGGCCGACGACCACGCGATCACCGTGGTTCTGGCCGCCGAAGGCTATCCGGGCGCTTACGAGAAAGGCTCCGAGATCAAGGGGCTGGACGCGCTGCCCGAGGACAGCAGCAGCATGGTGTTTCACGCGGGCACCAAGGCGCAGGACGGCAAGGTGCTGGCGGTTGGCGGCCGGGTGCTGAACGTGACCGCCCGCGGCGCCTCCCTGCAGGAGGCCCGCGACCGCGCCTATGAGATGGCCGGCGGGGTGGACTGGGCAGAAGGCTTCTTCCGCCGCGACATCGGCTGGCGCGCCCTGAAATAACCGCCGCGCCCCGGTCCGCCGGGGCACTCCCGCCCGCGCCCGGCCAATCGGAGATTGTCCGCCGCAGTTGGGCCCGGCCGGGCGCAAAGGCGCCCGGCTGCCGCCGCAGGCCGCCGCCGCCGCGCCGGGTGTCGTTCTCTGATGTCCGGCAGCGCCGCCCGGCAGGGGCCGGCGCTGTGTTCCGGTCCTGTGTCCCGGCCCTGTGCGGCGGGGTCCGCCAAAGGCCGGCGCGGATATCGCAGAGGCGCGGCACCGCTTCCGGCCGGCGGCGGCACGGCCCGGATTTTTCAGCGCCGCCGGGCTAGAAGCTGTTCAGGTCGCTCAGTATCAGGAACCGCCTGCGGAACTGATCCAGCATTTCCGGCTCCAGAAAATCCGCCGGGTGGGTTGTCCCGAAGGCCGCAAAGGAACGGTCCTTCATCTCTTCCAGCTGCCGCTCGATATCCAGCTGGCCAATGCCCGAGGGCAGGCCCAGCGCCGTCTCGAAGACCGTGCGCAACGGCGGCGATCCGATGATGTTGTACCAATGGGCGTTTTCGCTGCCGCCCTCGTCGGCAACGCTTTGCAGCTCACGCTCGAGCGCCAGCGCCAGCCGCATGTTCGAGTCGGATTCGCCGATCCGGATCTCGAACTGGCGGTCGGCATAAAGCTCGGCGATCTCGGCGGCAAACCCTTCCGGGTAGTCCCGGCCGGTGTCCCCCTTGTTGAAGGAGAAGGCACCGGCCATCGCCTTCAGCCCGGTGTCATAATGCAGGTTGGCATAGGAGATGCTGGAGGACAGGTCGGATTCGAAGGCGCGGATCACGGTGTTGAAGTCGGTGTCCCGATGGCTCTGGCCGAACAGGTCCAGCGTCGCCTCGAACAGGCTCAGGTCGAACACCAGTTCCTGCGGATTTTCGAATGTGCCCAGCTTGTCGGTGATCTCGGCGGCGAACACCTGCATCTTGCTGGCGTGCTCGGGCCAGACATTCTGGAAGGCATCGGCAAAGTCATAATAGGCCAGGTTTTCCGGCTGGTTCACAAAGGAATTCGGGTCGGACAGGTCGGACTCCAGCACCTGGCGCAGGTAATCCTCGCCCCTGTCGCTGACGTTGAACGTATCCAGGGCATGCTCCAGAAGCTCCGGATTCGACAGCAGCTCGTCCGGGTCGGTCATGCCATTGATATCGGGCCAGCCGAAGCCGAAGGCCTCGGAGACCGCGAGGTAGCGCTTGTCCTCCAGCTGGTTGACAAAGGAATCGGGGTCCGTGGTGTCCGAATTCAGCACCCGCCGCAGGAAATCCGGACTGGTGCGTTCCAGATCGAAGGTGTCGATCACCGCCTGCAGCAGGTCCTCGTCCGCCAGCAGGTCGTCGGCGCTGGCCAGGCCTTCGGTGTGCTCGTTGAATTCCGCAACCAGCGCCTCGATGCTGTTTTCATACACCGGAGCCTGGCCGAAGTTGAACTGCCGCGAGAACTCGGCATAGCGGGGATCCGTCAGCTTGTTGGCAAAGGAATCCGGATCCTCCAGATCGGATTCAAGGACTTTCTGCAGGAAGAACTGGTTGTTCTCCAGCCCCTCCAGCCCGGCGTTGGCCAGCGCCTTGCGCAGCAGCGTGCCGTTGGACAGCAGGTCGTCCGGCGAGTTGATGCCGGCAAATTCGTTTGCCGCCCGGGCACTTGGCAGCTGCGGGCCGTCCGCGCTGCCGAACCCGAAGGTCTCCGCCAGCGCCATGTAGCGGCTGTCGTTGAGCCGGTTCACAAAGGATGCCGGATCGCTCATGTCGGATTCGAGGACCTTTTTGATGAAGGCCCGGTTGCCGATGTCCTCGTCCAGGCCGAAGGCGCCAAGGGTCACGGTCAGCAGGTTGTAGTCATCCAGCAGCTGATCCGCGCTCTGCACGCTGGTAATTCTCTGCGTGAAGTCCTGAACCGTCCGGTCGATCACCGGCGATTTCTCGAAAACCTCCTGCTGCTGCTCCCGGGTCCGCTGCAGGAAGGTCCATCCGCTGATCCCGGTGCCGAACACATATGGTGAAAAGCTCACGCGCCTGTCTCCTGTATAACCGGTCCAGGCAGGTGGCCGCCCGGCGCCGCTCGTCCGGGGCAGGATACTCCAAAGGTCGTGAACAAATCTGAAACGCGGCGCGGAAAACCGGGCGGTCTGCTGCGGGTCCTGCCGGCATGCGGGGGGGCGGCAATCGTCTTCCCGCGCGCTTCACGGACGGCCCGCTGGCCCCCGGCGCCGCGGCGGCCCTGGCGGCCCCGGACACCCGGCCACCCGGCGCACCGCCCTGGCGGCAGGCCCGCCTGCCTCCGGATCTGCAATCCTGCGCATCAGCGGGCCGGATCCGCCCCGGCCTGCGCCCGGACGCCAGCCGCCGCCTGCCCCAGCCGCAACGCCCGCAGGGCGCGGCGGGCGGAACCGGGCCGGGCGCGCGCCGGCAGACGCCGCGCGGCCGGCCGGTTGAGCATCAGATCTGCTTTTCGGGCATATGCACCACCAGCCCGTCCAGCGCATCGCTCACCTTGATCTGGCACGTCAGCCGCGAGCGGGCCGGATCCGGCTCATAGGCGAAATCCAGCATGTCCTCTTCCATGTCGTCCTTGGCGGGCAGCTTCTCGACCCAGTCCGGCGCAATGTACACGTGGCAGGTCGAGCAGGCGCAGGCGCCGCCGCAATCGGCCTCGATGCCCGGGATATTGTTGTCGCGCGCGCCTTCCATCACGGTCAGCCCGTTGGCGACGTCCACGACATGGCTGGTGCCGTTGTGCTCGATGTAAGTGATCTTTGCCATTGTCAGCTCTCTTCCCTTTTCCGGTACTTGCGCGACTGTGTAGCCAAGCGCCTGCGCCGGTGCCACCCCCAATTGCGACGCAGCCCTGCCGCTGCTGGACTTTCCGGCACGATGTTCTATATTTGTTCACTCTGGAAATTTCTCAACCGCGGAGCCGACCTGCTCATGCCAGCCCCCGTCCCGGCCGCGCCCGCCGGCCCGCCCCCCTGGCCGAACTCCTGGCCGCGCCCGCCGCATTGCCTGCCCGCCGCCCGGCTGCAGGAACCGCCGGAAGGCGCCCGCGTCACCGTCGCCGGGCTGGTGATCCTGCGCCAGCGCCCCGGCACCGCCAAGGGGGTGATCTTCGTCACGCTGGAGGACGAGACCGGCGTCGTCAACGTGATCGTCTGGCGCAAGATCTACGAGGCCTTCCGCCGCGCGGTGATCTCGGGCCGGCTGCTGCGCGTCACCGGGCGGCTGCAGCGGGCGCATTCGGTCACCCATGTGATTGCCGAAACGGTGGAGGACATCTCGCCGATGCTCGACCTCCTGCTGTCGGAACAGGGCGGCGGCGGCGATCCCGCCTTTGCGCAGGGGCCGGAACTGGGCTAGGCTGCCGCCAAAGCAACGGCGCCTCCCGCGCCGCCAGAGGCACGCTGACAAAGGCATCCGGGCATGACGCCGAGCATATTCAAGACCTGCCGCCGGCACGGGCCTGCGCTGCTGCTGGCGGTGCTGGCGGCCTGTGTGCAGCCGCAGCCCGGCAGCGATGTCTCCCGCGCCGGCCGCTATGCGCCGCCCGGCGCGCCGCCGGACACCTGCTGGAGCAAGCACACCTCTCCCGCCGTGATCGAGACCGTCACCAGCCAGGTGCTGGCGGAACCGGCGCAGACAGACAGCAGCGGCCGGATCCTCCGGCCCGCCATCTTCCGCACCGAGACCCGGCAGCAGATCGTGCAGCCGCGGCAGGAGCGCTGGTTCGAAATCCCCTGCCCCGGAATGATGACCCCGGACTTCATCCGCACGGTGCAGCGGGCGCTGGCCGCCCGCGGATTCTACCGCGGCCCCGTTCACGGCCAGATGGACATGGCCACCCGCAAGGCCGTGCAGCGCTTCCAGGCGCCGCTGGGCCTGGACAGCGGCACCCTGTCGCTGGCCTCCGCCCGCAAGCTGGGGCTGGTGGCCGTGGCGGGCTGAACCGGCCGGTTCAGTTGCCCGGTTCCCCGGTGCCCCGGCCTCTGCTAAGGTCGCCGGACTGGGCTCCAGACGCGAAAGAGACTTGGCCATGCTGAAAACCCGCCTGCCCGATACCGGTTTCCTGTCCGGCGCCTCCGGCCCCTTGCGCCGGATGCTGGAAAGCCAGGCCACGGAGGTGCGCCTGCGCCAGGGCGAGGTGCTGTTCGAGCAGGGCGATGCGGGCGATGCGCTCTATGCCATCGCCGAAGGCGCGCTGGAGTTTTCGGTGCTGTCGGCCTCGGGGCGCAAGCTGTCGCTGGACATGATGCGCCCCGGCGCGGTGTTCGGCGAGATCACCCTGTTCGATCCGGGCGAGCGCACCGCCACCGCCATCGCCGCCGAGCCCAGCCGGGTCTTGCGGCTGCGCAGCGGCGATGTGCTGG